>NZ_BNAU01000001.1 GCF_014653945.1 Amycolatopsis deserti
CCCAGCCGCACCAGCGGGACCCGGCGGGCGCGCTGGATGGCCAGGAAGATGCCCAGCAGCGCGATCCCGCCGGCCAGCGCGCCGAGGGTGGCCGCCGATCCCCAGCCCTGCTCGGGGGCGCGCACGATGGCGAACACGGTCAGTGCCAGACCGGCGGTGACCGCCACCGCGCCCGCCACGTCCACCACGCCGCGCCGTGCGGGGGTGGCGGGCATGAGGGCGGGGGTGGCCGCGATCGCGATCAGTGAGATGGGGACGTAGAGCCAGAAGATCCACGGCCAGGACAGCCATTCGGTGATCACGCCGCCCAGGAACACCCCGGCGGTGCCACCGGCCGGCGCGGCCGCCCCGTACAGCGCCAGTGCCTTGGTCAGCTCCTTCGGGCGGGCGCCGAACAGCACCATCAGCAGGGTCAGGGCCGACGGCGCGATCAACGCCGCTCCGGCGCCCTGCAACACGCGACCGGTCAGCTCCACCCCGGCGCTGCCCGCCAGCGCCGCGACCACCGAGCCGCCCAGGGTGATCACCCAGCCGGCGGCGAACATCCGCCGCGCGCCGAGCAGGTCGGACAACCGCCCGCCGAGCAGCAGCAGCCCGCCGAAGGCGACCACGTAGGCGTTGAACACCCAGGACAGGCCGTCGGGGGAGAAGCCGAGATCGGACTGCATCTTCGGCAGCGCGACCCCGATGATCGAGGTGTCCATGATGACCATGAACTGGGCGAGCGCGAGGAACCCCAGCGCCCACCAGCGGCGGGAATCGGTTCTCATCACCGGTCCACTCCAATACCTATAGGGGGTATCTGTATGACCGAGAAGTTAGCCGCGGTCGAGGTTGTCGCGCAAGTACCCCTAGGGGGTATTCATGTGATCCGGCTCCCGTCCCGTTCGGAGACGCGTTCGGTCAGCCCACGCAGCGCACCGTGGGTTCCGGGTCGTAGTGGACGGTCCGCGTCGTGCGGCTGAGCTCCGTGCCGCTCAGGTCGCGGACGACCCGGGTGTCCGAAGTCGTGAAGCCCGGCTTGCCCCGGGCCGCTTTGCACGAGGGGCCGGCCGGTTTGGTGACCGTGTACGGGTTGACGTAGTCACCGCGCGGGCCGGTCACGGATTCGACCGCGACGTGCTTGGTGCCCCACAACCGCACGGTGATCGACTTCGGCGTCCAGATCGTCTGGATCGCCACCCCGGTGGGGTATTCGTTGCCGAACTTCAGGTCGATCACGCTGCTGCCGTCCGGGTTCTGGAACACCGTCGCGTCGCGTGCGACCGGGTAGCGGCTGATGTAGAAGCTGTGCTCCTTGTGCTCGACGTCGGTCATCCCGGCGAAGTACGCGGCGTTGTACAAGGTGGTCGCGAACTGCGAGATCCCGCCACCCACCTCACGGTCCGGCACGCCCTCCTCGATCACACCCGCTTCCACGTACCCCTGCGCGGCCTCGCGCGGGCCGGTGTATCCGTTGAGGCTGAACGTGTCCCCTGGCAGCACGATCGCGCCGGCCACCTCCTCGGCGACCACCCGGATGTTCACCCCGGAATCGGGGGCGAAGCCGCTGGTGGTGAACTCGCCGATCACCTCGGTGATCCCGAGCTGCCCGGCCCGCTCGGTGGTGATCCGGGCCGGCACCGCCCTGTACCGCGCGTCGGTGGTCCGGCTGCCGCCGGGCCCGATGGCCTGCAGCAGCCCGGCCAGGGTCTGGTCCCAGTCGACCGCCCGGCCGTCAACGGACGGCACGACCATCGGCCGGTCGTTGTCGAACCGCATCCGCGCGTCCTGACCCGGCTTCTCCGTCGGTGCGAGCTGATCGGCCAGGGCGCCGAGCTTCGCCCGGTCCAGGCGGGGGACGAGCGTGCCGGTGTCGCCGGGCTGGAACGTCAGCGCGGCCGCGATCTGCGGGGGCTCGACCGTGGCGTCCCGGCCGTCGCCCCGGACCGTCGCGGGACCGGCCACGGCGGGCCGGGCGACCTGATCGAGTGCCGCCCGCACACCCTCCGGGGTGGTCTTCGGCGCCAGCGGCAGCACCGGAAGCGGCAGCCGCGGCGAGATGGCCCACCCGGTGCGCAGCACGTCCTCGGCCCGCGCGACGTCGAGTGTCTGCCCGGCCTGGGGATCAACGGGGACCGGGGTGGTGCCGTCGAACCGGATGCCGCCCTCCACGGCCGGGCGGTCGACCGCCGCCCTGGCCTGGTCGAGCGTGGTGGTCAGCGAGCCCGGGTCCGCCTCGGCCACGAGTGGGGCTTCGCGGTCGCGGAACAGCGACACCAGGCGGGTCCACGGGTTCAGCGGCTGCGATCCGGCTCCCGCGACGGTCGCCGCGAAATCGACGCGCACACCGGCGTCGGCGGGCACGAACGGGATCTCCCGGTCCCCGGCCAGCACCTGAACCGGCCGCTCGAGCCGGGGCGTCAGCTCGTCCCGCAGCTTCTGCTCGGCCGCGGACTCGCTCAGCCCGCCGATCGGCACACCCGCCACCGTCGTCCCCCGCGGCACGTCCCCCGAGCTGAGCGCGAGGTCGAGCACGTACAGGACGGCGAGCGCGAGCAGGACCGCCGCCACGGCGATCGTCCCGGGCCGCCGCCACCACGGCTTCGGCCGCGAGGGTTCCACCTCACCGACGCTCGGGAGGTACTCGGTGGGATCGGGCGTCGAGGAAACCACCAGGTCGTAGTTGACCGAAACGGACGGTTCAAACCAGCGGCGGCCGGCGCTCACCTGCCGTGAGCGCCGGCCGCCGCCGGTGGATCATCCGATGGTGCTGCGGAAGGCACGCAACCGCAGGCTGTTGCTGACCACGAAGACCGAGCTGAACGCCATCGCGGCGCCGGCGATCATCGGGTTGAGCAGGCCGGCCGCGGCCAGCGGGAGGGCGGCGATGTTGTAGGCGAAGGCCCAGAACAGGTTGCCCTTGATGGTGCGCAGGGTGCGGCGGGACAGGCGGATCGCGTCCGCGGCCACCCGGAGGTCGCCGCGCACCAGGGTCAGGTCGCTGGCCTCGATGGCGACGTCGGTGCCGGTGCCCATCGCCAGGCCGAGGTCGGCCTGGGCGAGCGCGGCGGCGTCGTTGACCCCGTCGCCGACCATCGCCACGACCTTGCCCTCGCCCTGCAGCCGCTTGACCACGTCGACCTTGTCGGCGGGCAGAACCTCGGCGATCACCTGGTCGATGCCGACCTCCGCGGCGACCGCCTTGGCGACGGCCTCGTTGTCCCCGGTGAGCAGGACCGGGGTGAGGCCGAGCCCGCGCAGCTGCCGGATGGCTTCGGCGGAGGTGGGTTTGACGGTGTCGGCGACCACCAGCACCGCCCGCGCCTGCCCGTCCCAGCCGACCGCGACCGCCGTCTTGCCCTGCTGTTCGGCCGCGGCCTTGGCCGCGGCGAGATCGGAGGAGAGGTGCTGGCTCCACTCGGCCAGCAGCGCGGTCCGCCCGACGAGCACCGCCTTGCCGTCCACGATGCCTTGCACGCCGAGGCCTTCGACGTTGGTGAAGCCCTCGACGGCTGGCAGGTCGCCGACCTTGTCCCGCGCGCCGGTGGCGATGGCCTGGGCGATCGGATGTTCGGAGGCGTTCTCGAGCGCCCCGGCCAGGCGCAGCACCTCGGTGGTGTCGACGTCGTCGGCGGTGTGGACCTCGGTCAGGGCCATCTTGCCGGTGGTGACGGTGCCGGTCTTGTCCAGCACGATGGTGTCGACGCGGCGGGTGGATTCCAGCACCTCCGGGCCCTTGATCAGGATGCCCAGCTGGGCGCCCCGCCCCGTGCCGACCAGCAGCGCGGTGGGGGTGGCCAGGCCCAGGGCGCAGGGGCAGGCGATGATCAGCACCGCCACCGCCGCGGTGAACGCCGCGGACACGGTGCCGCCCGCGCCGAGCCAGAACGCCAGGGTGCCGGTGGCGAGGGCGATGACGATCGGCACGAACACCGCGGAGATCCGGTCCGCCAGCCGCTGCACCGCGGCCTTGCCGGTCTGGGCCTCCTCCACCAGTTTCGCCATCTGCGCCAGCTGGGTGTCCGCACCGACGCGGGTGGCCCGCACGATCAGCCGGCCGCCGGAGTTGACGGTGGCGCCGGTGACCGGGTCGCCCGGCCCCACCTCGACCGGGACGGATTCGCCGGTGAGCATGCTGGCGTCGACCGCGGAGCTGCCTTCGGTGATCACCCCGTCGGTGGCGATTTTCTCGCCGGGCCGGACCAGGAAGGTCTCGCCCACGGCGAGCTGGTCGACCGGGATGCGTTCCTCCCGGCCGTCCCGCAGCACGGCCACGTCTTTGGCGCCGAGTTCGAGCAGGGCGCGCAGCGCGGCCCCGGCGCGGCGCTTGGAGCGGGCCTCGAAGTAGCGGCCGGCGAGGATGAACGTGGTCACCCCGGCCGCGACCTCGAGGTAGATGTTGCCGTCCCCGCTGAGGCGTTGGATGGTCAGCTCGAACGGATGCGTCATGCCGGGCACCCCGGCGCTGCCGAACAGCAGCGCGTAGAGCGACCAGGCGAACGCGGCCAGCGTGCCCAGGGACACCAGCGTGTCCATGGTGGCCGCGCCGTGCCGCAGGTTGGTCCACGCGGCCTTGTGGAACGGCCACGCGGCCCAGACGATCACCGGCGCGGCCAGCGTCAGCGAGATCCACTGCCAGTAGGTGAACTGCAGGGCCGGGACCATCGCCAGCGCGATCACCGGCACCGACAGCACCAGCGAGCCGATCAGCCGCTGCCGCAGCGGCGCCGTCGGGTCCTCCTCGACGGCCTCCGGCTCCACGGCCTTGGGCTGGGGGACGGTGGCCGTGTAGCCGGCCGCCTCGACCTGGGCGACCAGGGTGGCCGGGTCCAGGTCGGCGGGGAAGGTGACCTTCGCCTTCTCGGTGGCGTAGTTGACGGTCGCGCTGACCCCGTCGAGCTTGTTGAGCTTGCGCTCCACCCGCATCGCGCACGAGGCGCAGGTCATGCCCCCGATCGCCAGCTCGATGTCGCGCGCCGCGGTCGCCGGGGAGTTCTGCACATCCGAAGTCATCGTGGTGTCCCTTTCCTGGATCAGCCGTGGCTGTGGCCGTGGCCGTCGGCGGGCGCCGGCGGGGTGGCCGGCTGGGGCCCGGTGGGGACGGTGAATTCGGCGGTGCGGACGGTGCCGGCGTGCTGGAAGTCCAGGAACAGCCGGTAGGTGCCGGCCGAGGGGACCTCGGCGTAGAAGGTCACGGTCGGGCCCGGCCGGGTCACCCCGTCGCCGGGTGCGCCGACGGGGTGCACGTGCAGATAGGCCAGATCACCCTCGCGAAGGGCCACCAGGTGGCCGTAGGCGCCCAGGTAGGGCTGCAGGTCGGTGACCTCGTGGCCGTCCTTGCTGACGGTGAGCGTGAGCTTCGACGTCTGTCCCGGGGCGAGGTCGCCGTCCAGGCGCACCTGGTAGCCGTCCACTTCCGCCACCCGCGAGGGGGCGTAGGTGCGGGGCTGGAAGTCGCCGGCCGCGGCCAGGTCGACGCCCAGGGTGGTGGCCTGACCGCCGGTGGGCGTGAAGTCGGCGAAGGCGCGGTAACTGCCCGCGTCGGCGACGTCCAGCGGCACCGTCCAGGTGCCATCGGGCGCCATCTCCGGGTGCACGTGCTGGAATCCGGCGGTGTCGCGGCGCACCACGATCAGGTGCATGCGCTTGTCGTGCTCGACGTCGAACGCGGTGACCGCGTTGCCGTCGGGGCCGGTGATCCGGAAGGCGAACTGGTTGGTGGTCCCGGTGGTCAGCGTCGCGTGGGTGGGCGTGAGGGTGTAACCGCCCCTGGACGACGCCAGCCCCGCGGGCAGGCCGGTCTCCGCGACAGTGCCGCTGTGACCGTCCCCGTGCGCGGCGTCCTCGCCGCCGTGCGCGCCAGCTTCGCTGGTGACGGGACCGACAGCGGTGCCGATCGCCCAGGCGCCACCGGCGACCAGGACGAGCGCCGCACCGTAGGCGGAGAGCTTCGTGGCAGTGTTCATGACAATCCTGTCCTCGGGCCGCCGCGCTACGCGGTCAGCTGGTATCCGGCTTCTTCGACGGCGGCGCGCACCGCGTCGGTGGTCAGCTCCTGCTCGCTGGTGACGGTGACCTTGCCGGTGGGCAGATCCACCGCGACGTCGGTGACGCCGGGGATCTCACCGACCTCTTCGGTCACCGAAGCCACGCAGTGCCCGCAGGTCATGCCGGTCACGGTGTAGGTCTGCTGAGTCATCTCTGTCTTCCCTTTCTCCTGGTCAGGAACGCACCAGCCGGGCGATGGCCTCACTGGCCTCGCGCACCTTGGCGTCGGCGGTGTCGCCACCCACGGCGATCGCCTCGGCCACGCAGTGCTTGAGGTGCTCGTCCATCAGCCCCAGCGACACCGACTGCAGCGCCTTGGTCGCCGCCGCGATCTGCGTCAGCACGTCGATGCAATACTCGTCGTTCTCGACCATCCGCTGCAGCCCGCGGATCTGCCCCTCGATCCGGCGCAGCCGCGTCAGGTAGCCGTCCTTGTCGCTGGCGTATCCCCGCATGTCCCTCTCCTCAATCCGGTCGACGATTCCGACTATACCCCCTACCCGTATGCCTCGGGTCGAGGTCGCCGTCGCCGCCGATGAGGAATGTATACCCAAGGGGGGTATCCTTGGTCAAGGGGGATACCCGCAAGGGGTAGGAGGCATGTGATGACGGCGGAGAAGTCCCGCGCGCTGAGTGAGAAGCTCGCGATCGCGGTGCGGGAATGGATCGGCTGCGCCGCCTGCCTGGAAGCGCACATCGAAGCCGCGACGGACCGGCGCGACGCGGCGCTCGAACCGGCGTCACTGACCGACGACGACGTCGCCGGACTCCGGGCGCACGGCTGGAGCGAGCGCGTCATCGCCGAGGCGTGCCCGGGCCGGTCCGCCAATCGGACCGGCCCGGGCAGGGCTGACTCGCCGGGGCGGGGAGGGTCAGCCGCGGCGGGACAGGCTCGCCAGAACCTGCCGCGCGGCGCGCTCACCCGAGGCGGCCGCGTCGGCGAGGGAGGGCATGTCCAGCTGGTAGTCGCCGGCCAGGTGGACCGGGCCGAGGTGGTCGCGCAGCGTCGGCAGGGTCGCGCGTCCGCCGGGCGCCCAGAACGGCACGACCCGGGGGTGACGCCGCACGAACGTTTCGCCGAGCTTTCCCTCGAGCTCGGGGTAGAGCGCGAGGAGGTCGGCGGTGAACCGGGCGAGGATCTCGGAGTCGCTGAGTTCGAACAGCCGGTCGGCCACCGCGCCGCCGGCGAAACAGGCCAGCGCGCCGCCCGGCTTCCGCGGGCCCGGACCGCGCAGGGCGGCGGCGTGGTTGAACATCGCCTGGAACGCCATCCGGGGCGTCGACACGGCGATGAAGTCGTCCCACCGCTGCGGGCCTTCCTCGTGGGTGAAGAAGCCCACGACCACGTACCGTCCGTAGTGGATTTCGTCGAACGCCGCCCGGTACTCCGGCGGCAGGCCGGGCATGATCTTCACCGCGACGTCACCGGGCACGGTCACGATCGCCCGGCGGGCGCGGATCCGCGCCGGTCCGTTGTCGTCCTCGTAGTCCACGACCACGCTGTCGTCGGTCCACTCGACCGACCTCACCGGGGAGTTCAGCCGCAGGCGGTCACCGAGGTCGGCGGCCAGGATGTCGGTGAGGGTCTGGTTTCCGCCTTCGGGCAGGGTCAGGTTCGGCACCTTCGCCGGATCGGTCAGCAGGATCCCCATCGAGAGGGCGAACTGCGTCGCGGCCGTCTCCTCCGGCTCGCACCCCATCCACTGCCCGGACCAGGACCGGACCATGTCCCGGGCGACCTCGGAGCCGACTCCGCGGAGCACGTACGACGCGGATCGGGCGTCCAGCTTGGCCCGGACCCGCTTCGCCAGGCGGTTGTCCGGGTTCATCGCCAGGAACGGCACCGCCGCGAGGATGCGGGCGCCGACCGCCGCCAGCCCGGCCCGGTCCGCCCAGCTCATCCCGGAGCGGAACATCAGGGCGAACGGGTTGGAGGTGTCGACCTGCTTGCCGTTCAGCGCCAGCGCCACCTTCTTGCCCGCCAGGGACCCCATCGCGACCCGGTGGCGTTGGAGGGCTTCGATCAGCGGCCCGGTTCCCTCGGTGAACTGGGTGCCGAGGTTGATCCAGTATCCGCCCCGGCGAACCGACTCCACCCGGCCGCCGGCCCGGCCGGCGGCTTCGAGCACGACGACGTTCTGCTCGGCCAGGGTGGTGGCCGCCATCAACCCCGCCATGCCGGCGCCGACCACGACGACGTCCGCTTCGAACTCGTGCCGGGTGTTCTTGCGTGATGCGGTCACGGCACTCAGCCTGCTTTCGTGATGGTGGTGGAGTAGGAACGGTCGAGCGCGGCGGCGATGGCCCCGACCAGTCGCTCGGTCGCCTGCCGGCTGCTGGGGCTGATGCCCGTGTAGGAGAGGTATCCGTGCACTAAACCCGCCTCGCGCGTGACCTCGACCGGCACGCCGGCCTCGAGCAGCGCGGTCGCGTAGGCCAGCCCGTCGTCGTGGAGCGGGTCGAAGCCCGCCAGGTTGACGATCGCGGGCGGGAGCCCGGTCAGGCTCGGCGCGCGGTACGGGGAGACGCGGGGGTCCGCGGGGTCGGTCCCCTCGGGGAGGTAGTTCTGGGCGAACCAGGCGATCTGCTTGGCCGAGAGGGCGGGTGATCCCGCGAACTCGTCCTGGGAGGGACGGTGCTCCACGAGATCGGTCACCGGCTGGATCAGCACCTGGAGCAGCGGCTGCACCGCCTCGCCCCGCACCTGCTGGCACAGGACGGCCGCGATGTTGCCCCCGGCGCTTTCCCCGGCCACGACGATCCGATGTGGACTGATGCCCCAGCCGGCCGCGTGCTCGGCGGCGTACCGCCACGCGGCGAGCGCGTCGTCGTGCGCGGCCGGGAAGGGGTGCTCCGGAGCGAGGCGGTACTCGACCGAGACGACGTCCGCACCGGTGCCGTGCGCGAGCATGCGCGCCGGCGCGGTGTAGCTGGCGCGGCTGCCGATCACGAAGCCGCCACCGTGGAAGAAGAGGATCAACCCCCGCGAGGGCGTGCCGGTGCTGTAGCGCGTGGCGAGCACGCCGTCCGCGACCTCGATCTCCTCCTCGATCGCGCAGGCCGGAACCCGGGCCGCGAAGAGGGCCAGGTCGCTTTCGGTGACCTCGCGGGCCTCGGCGGCCGGCAGGTCGCTGTAGTCGGGGCCGGACTCGCTCAGCTTCATCAGGAGCGCGACGTCGGGTGCCATGCCCTCGCCCGCGCTGTTGACCGGCGGCCGGGCGAGGAGCCGCTGGACCGCGGCCGGCAGGCGGCTCAGGCTGATCAGGAAGGCCCGCTGGAACCGCTGGGCCAGGGTGAACCGCGGGGCGCTCATGACGCGGCTTCCACGCTCGCGAGCCGGTCCGGGGTGGCGATCCGGGTCGAGAAACGAATGTGGTCGTCGTCGACGAGCCGGCCCTTGAACAGCCGGTTGTCCTTGATGAACGTGGTGTGCATCTTCCACGGCAGTTCCGTGCCCTGGCGCGGAAGCTCGTGCTTGGCCCGCTGGATGTAGCCCGCGCTGAGGTCGAGCAGGTCCACTGTGGGCATGCCCTCCGGCGGGACCGGCACGGCGATGTCGTAACCCTTCGCGTCCATCGTGCGGATCACCTCCGCGGCGAGGCGGCACACGTTGCGGATGCGCAGGGTCCACGTCGCCTTGGTGTAGCCGAGCATCATGGCCCAGTTGGGCACGCCCGAGATCAGGGCGCCGCGGTACAGCACCGTGTCGCCCAGGTTGACCGGGGTGCCGTCCACCGTCGGCTTGATGCCGCCCAGCATCTGCATGACGAGGCCGGTCGCGGTGACGATGACGTCGGCCTCGAGCGTCCGGCCCGACTTCAGCAGGATGCCTTCGCGGGTGAACCGCTCGATCTGGTCGGTCACCACGTCGGCTTTCCCCTCGCGGATCACCTGGAAGAACTCGTTGTCCGGCGTCGCGCACAGGCGCTGGTCCCAGGGGTTGTAGGGGGGTGCGAAGTGGGTGTCGACGTCGAATCCGGCCGGCAGCTGCTTGGCCGTCCACTTGCGCAGCAGGTTGCGGCCGAAGTTCGGGAACTTGCAGAGCACGCTCACGATCAGGTGGTCGGACCACATGTTCTTGAACCGCGTGGCGGCGTACCCGCGCTCGACGCCGAAGAGCTTCATGAGCCGCTGGGCGAGCTTGTCCACCCTGGGGACCGACGCGACGTAGCTCGGCGTGCGCTGCAACATGGTGACGTGGGCTGCCGCGCCCTCGCCCGTCAGCATCGCGGGGAGCATGGTGACGGTGGTCGCGCCGCTGCCGATGATGACCACGCGTTTGCCGCTGTAGTCGTAGTCCTCCGGCCAGTGCTGCGGGTGGAGGATGTCGCCCTGGAAGTCCTCCCGGCCCTCGAAGCGGGGCTCGTAGCCCTTGTCGTAGCGGTAGTAGCCGGTGCCGCTGACGACGAACCTGGCCCGGATGGACTTGTGGGTTTCGTTGCCCGCCTCGTCCGTCGCGGTGACCCGCAGCGTCCACCGCGCCTCCTCGCTGGACCAGTCGGCAGCGGTGACCCGGTGGCGTAGCCGCAGGATCTTGTCGAGACCGAACTCGGTGACGGTCTCGGCCACGTAGTCGCGGATCAACGGGCCGTCGGCGATCGCCTCCTTGTGCAGCCACGGCTTGAACTCGTACCCGTAGGTGTGCACCGAGTCGTCGGACCGGACGCCCGGGTACTTGAACAGGTCCCAGGTGCCGCCGACCGCGCCGCGGCCCTCCAGCAGGAGGATCTTCTTGTCGGGGAAGTCGCTGGTCAGGTACTTCGCCGCACCGATGCCGGACAACCCGGCGCCGATGACGACGATGTCCGCCGACTCCGTCCTGTGGTCGTGGTGCTGCATGCTGCGCATTCCTCTCAGTGATGGGTGTCGTCCGAGGCCGGAGCGCTCGTCAGACGGTGGGTGATCAGGAAGACCGCGAAGACCGCGGCCAGGGCGACGAGAGCCACGTACGACATCGCGTCCAGCGGTGCGGCGGGCGGATTGATCAGGCCGTTCAGGTACATCCAGGCCATGGCCGCCGCACCGGCGACGGCGCTGACGACCGCGGTCACACCGAGCCGGCCCTCTCGCGCCAGCAGCTTCACGGCACCGGCGCAGATCAAGAGGTAGGGAATCACCCAGAAGTAGACGATGAGCGTCGCTACCGAGTTGTAGACGTCGACGATGTCGTCCGGGTTCGCGGCCGCCATGACGAGGATCGCGCCGAGACCGAGGACGCTGATCGTGACGACGGCTGTCGCGGGACTCCGGTGGCGCGGGTGGATCCGGCCGGTGCGCGCGGGCAGCAGCCGGTCGGTGGCGAGCGTGGCGACGAACCGGGAACCGTAGTTGACGAAACCGATCAACGCGGCGAACGTCGCGATCGCGAGGACCAGGTCGGTGGCCGTGGCCACGGTGCTGCCGAGGCCGCCTTCGATGGCCAGTGCCGCCGCGGGGGAGGTTCCGGCCGCCAGCGCGTCGCTCGCGGCGGTCAGGGCAGGCACCTGGAGGAAGGTCGCGACCACGTACAGGGCGCCGAGGCCGGCCGGGACGCACATCACGGCGAGCGGAACCGCGCGCTTGGCGTCGCGGGTCTCCGCGGCGAGTGCGGTGCTGCTCTCGAATCCGACCAGGAAGACCGCGCCGGCGGCGACGCCCTGGAAGATGCCGCTGGTGGTGGCTCCCTCGAACGACAGCTGCGCGCCGAGGTCGAGGCCGGAGTGCGCGGCGGCGGCCACGGTGACGACCACCATCAGCGGGACCGAGACGGTCGCGAGCGTGACCGCCGACCGCACGGACGTGCCGAGGCCGCGATAGGCGATCGCCGCCGCGATCAGCACGGCACCGCTGTAGATGATCATCTGGACGCCGATGTCGAAACCCGATCCGACGCCCACGGAGAGCAGGAAGCTTCCGGAGAAGAGCCCGACGAGGAAGGCGATGGCCCCGACCTGGGCGACGTAGCCGAGGAACAGCGCGGCGCCGGTGAGGATCCGCGCCCACGGGCCGAACACGTGGGAGATGTAGGAGTAGAGCGAACCGGTGACCACGTAGCGCCGGGCGAAGCTGATGATCGACAGGCCGACCAGGCTGGTCCCGAAGGCGGCGATCAGCGCGCCGAGCCAGCTTCCGTTGCCCGCCGTGGTCAGGATGAGGGCCGGGACGGCGGCCAGGCCGACCGGCGGGACGTAGGAGGCCAGCGCCAGGCCGACCAGCTGGCTCCGGCTGAGGTGGCCGGTCACCTCGGGAGGTTCGTCGGGTGCGGGGCGGCTGGTGGCCTCGAGGTGGTCGCTCATCGTTGGGGACCCTTCTGGCGGCACATGCATTAATCGGTCATCTGATTAAGTCAAGCGATTCAGTGAGTGTGTGCGAAGTTGCCCGAGTCGTCAAGAGAGGGCCTCGCCTGCCGTCGGAGACCGGTGTTGACACGGGGCGACCCGGCACCCATCATCTTCGTCAAGCGATCGAGTCAACTGACTAACTACGGTCGCGCGATGCCACCTGGCCGAGAGGGTCAAGGATGACCGAAATCATGACGTTCCCGGAGGTGCCCGCGAGGCGCCCCGGAGTGTCCGAACGGGACGGCTCGGCCTTCCCCATCACGATCGAGGACGATGCGACTCCGCTCGTCCGGCTGATCGGGCGCACGTTGCGTGACTCGTCGCGAACCGGGCACGCCCACGAGGTCCTGGGCCGGTCCGCCGGCACCGTGGCGGTCCGCTCCCACGACACGCCGCAGGCCGCGACGATCGTCTTCGGCGGCGACGCCGCTGCGGTGACCAGCGGAGTCCGGGCCGAGCCGGACGCGACGGTCGTCGTCGATCTGCACGCACGCTTCGCCCCGGTGGGGGAGCCGTCCGGTGATGCCGCCCTGGCCGCCGGCGCCTTGCGCGCGTTGCGGCCGCCGCTGCCCCACTGGCGCGAGGCCGCCCAGCGCTTCTGGGACGCGACCCGCGACATCCCGGGCGTCCCCGAGGTCCTGATCGTCGACGCCGACGGCGCCGAAGGCCCGGAGCGTGGTCAGTTCGGCGCCGGTTCGACCGAGTACCTGATGGCCGGACCGGCCGACCTCCTCGCCGGTGTCTTCACCGGGGCCGACGACTTCCTCGCCTCCTTGGCGGCCGGCCTGCGGGTCAAGGGCACGTTGGCGCAGGCGTCGGTCATGACCGCCGCGTCCTGGAGGGTTCGTTATGGGATCTGACCTCACCCGGCCCGCCCGCGCCGTCCGCCTCGAAGCGACCAACCACGACGGCAGCTTCCTGGGCAAGACCGTGTCGGACGCGAAGTTCGCCGCGGGCAAGGATGCCGGGTTCGCCTTCGCCGACATCCTGTTCGCGATCGACCTGGGCACCGAGATCGTCTTCGGGGACGCCTACCCGGACTGGCGCGGCAACCTCTACGACATCCAGATGATCCCGGACCCCTCGACGCTCGTGGAGTGGAAGCCGGGCCTGGACTCGGTCATCGGCGACTACTGGCTCAAGGACGGCACACCGGTGCCGATCTGTCCGCGGAACCTGGCGCGGAAGATGGTGGACCGGCTGGCGTCGCTGGGATACACCGCGACCACCGCCGTGGAGATCGAGGCGACCCTGTTCGAGGAGTCCATCCAGGAGGCGCGCAAGCTCGGGTACCGGGATCTGACGCCGCTGGGCGGCAGCACGGGTGCCACCTACCACCTGGCGAGGTCCGCGGACTGGGGCGGGTACATGGAAGCGGTTGTCGAGCGCCTCGATCGCGTCGGCATCGCGTGGGAGGCCTGGACCGACGAGGCCGCCCCCGGGCAGACGGAGCTGAACCTGGCGCCGGCGGATCCCATCACCCTGGCCGACTCCTGGGCCCGCACCAAGCAGATCATGCGTGAGGTCGCGTTCGACCAGGGCCACACGGTCACCTTCATGGCCAAGCCGACGGCCGGCTTCGGACAGGGCGCCCACCTCAACCTGTCGCTCCACAGCGGTGGGGTGAACCAGTTCTTCGCCGCCGACGGCCCGTCCCCGCTCATGCGGCACGCGGTCGGCGGACTGCTGGCGACGATGCCGGGCAACACCTCGATCGCGTTGCCGCAGATCACGTCCTACCGGCGGCTGGTGGACCTGACCGGACCGCCCACCACCGTGACGTGGGGCGTCAACAACAAGACCGCCGCGGTGCGCGCCATCACCGGCCACCCGAAGTACTCGCGCCTGGAGTACCGGCTGCCCGGCGCCGACGTCAACCCCTACCTCGCTGTGGCCGGCGTCCTGGCCGGGGTGCTGGCCGGCATCGAGCGGAAGATCGAGCCACCGGAGCAGGTCACGGACATGGCGTGGTGCCTGCCCGACGGCCACGGCGTGACCCGGATCCCGGACACGATGTCGAAAGCGGCCGCGGCCCTGGACGCCGATCCGCTCCTGCGGGAGTACCTCGGTGACGAGTTCGTGGACTTCTGGGTCGCGTCCCGGCGCTGGGAGTGGATGGAGTTCCACACCAAAGGCGGCGATCCGTTCGCCGAACTCTCCCAGTGGGAGTCCACCCGCTACTTCGAGTTCCCGTGAGCACGCCCGAGGAGACCACGCTGATGAAACCACTGATCGGCATCACCGGGCGGCGGTTCCGGCTGGCGCTGCTCCGGGGAGCCGACGAGCGGTACGGCGACCGCTGCATCGACACCGCCATGTCGGACTTCGCGACGCGGATCGCCGACGCCGGCGGGCTGCCGGTGCACCTGTCCTACGACACCGGCGCGACGGACGTGTGCCAGTGGCTGTCCGGGGTCGTGATCACCGGCGGACAGGACGTCCACCCGGCGTGCTGGGGACGCGAGGTGTCGGTGGTCCGCGAGGTCGATCCCCGCACCGACCCGATGGTGCACGACGCGGCCCGGGACACCTACGAGCTCGCGCTCGTGCGGGCCGCGCTGGAGCAGGGGATTCCCGTGCTCGGCGTGTGCCGGGGCCTGCAGGTGCTCAACGTCGCGCTCGGCGGCACGCTCGTCCCGGATCTCGCGCCCGGCTCCGTGCGGCACCTGTCGGCCGAGGCCGCGCCGACCGACGGCACCGCCGATCACGTGGTGACCTTCGAGCCCGGCTCGCTCGCCGCCGGCCTGTTCGGCGAGCAGGTGATGACCAACTCCTGGCACCACCAGGCCGTCGACCGCTGCGGCACCGGACTGGTGGTGACCGGGCGGACCGGTGACGGCGTGATCGAGTCGGTCGAGCTGCCCGGGGCGCCGGTGCTCGGCGTCCAGTGGCACCCGGAGTGGATGAAGAGCACGGACCCCACGCTGACGTGGATCGTCCGCGCCGCGGCGGAGCGGCTCGCCGCCGGCCGCGGCGACGAACAACAGAGGAGCTTGCGATGACCGCGAACGTGGCCCGCCCGGAACCGGTCGTGCCGGCCGGGCGGATCGGCGACGATCCCGCCATCCCGACGCTGACCGGACTGCTGGCGCGGCGCGCGCAGGACTCACCGGACCGCGAGTTCCTGCGCTTCGGCGAATGGTCGTGGAGTTTCGCCGACATCGACGCCTGGACCTCCCGGCTGGCGCACCGGATGATCGACACCGACGGCGTCCGGCCGGGGGACCGGGTGGCGATCATGCTGCCGAACGTCGTGCACTGGCCGGTCGTGTGGCTCGCGGCCCTGAAGGCCGGGGCGATCGCGGTGCCGGTCAACTGCTCCTACCAGCGGGCCGATCTCGCCTTCGTCCTGCGGGATTCCGGTGCGCGCCTGGTGTTCACCGACGCCGAGCGGTCCGGGCTGGTCGCCGACGTCCGGGCGGCCGAGGCCGACCTCGCCGACGTTCGCGTCGTCGACGTGGCCGACGACGGGTCCGAACCGTTCCCGGCGACGGCGCCCGCGGTGCCGGTCGAGGCAGGTACGCTCGCGAACCTGCAGTACACCTCGGGAACCACGGGCTTTCCGAAGGCGTGCATGCTCACCCACGACTACTGGGCCCGGCTGGGTTGGGTGTGCGCCGCGGCGGCCGGGCTTTCGCGCGAGGACGTGATCCTGACCGCGCAGCCGTTCTCCTACATGGATCCACAGTGGAACGCCGCGCTCGCCCTCACGGTCGCCGCGCCGCTGGTCGTGCTGCCCCGGTTCTCCGCGTCGACCTTCGTGGCCGACGTCCGCCGCCACCGCGCGACCTTCTGCTACGTCCTCGGATCGATGCCGACGCTGCTGTTCAAGCAGCCACCCACCGACGAGGACCGCGACAACGACCTCCGGCTGGTGTTCTGCTCGGGCATCCCGGCCGGTCTGCACGCCCGGCTGGAGGAGCGGTGGGGCGCCCCGTGGCGGGAGATCTACGGGATGACCGAGTCCGGAGTGGACCTGTTCAGCCCGCCGGGCGACACCGGCGCCGTGGGCAGCGGGAGCCTCGGACGGCCGTTGCCGTCCAAACAGGTCCGCATCGTCGGCCCCGACGGCACCGAGGTGCCCGACGGTGAGCCCGGCGAACTGATCACCGCGGGCAAGCCGATGATGAACGGCTACTGGAACCGGCCGGAGGACACCGCCCGGGTGCTGCGGAAAGGTTGGCTGCACACCGGCGATCTCGTCGTCCGCCACCCCGGCGGCGGCATCCAGCTGGTCGGGCGGATCAAGGACATGGTGCGGCGCGGCGGTGAGAACGTCGCGAGCGTCGAGGTCGAGACCGTGCTGGAACGCGACGACAGGGTGGTCGCGGCCGCGGTCGTCGCCGAACCCGACGAGATCCTCGGCGAGGAGGTCAAGGCGTTCGTGCAGCTGGCGCCCGGGGTGCCGGCCGAGCGTGCGACGGCGGAGGAGATCGTCGAGCGGGCCGGCCGGGAACTCGCCCGCTTCAAGGTGCCGCGCTACATCGAGTTCGTCACCAGCTTCCCCCGCACGCCGTCCGAACGCATCTCCAAACCGGCCCTCAAGGCCCGCGCCGCGGCCGAGCCGGGCGTCACCTACGACTTCGGTAAGCGGCGCACCAGCACGGCCGCGTCCGGATTCCTCGACGCCGAGGTCGTCCGGGACGTCGCCGTGCTGACGTTCCGGCGTCCCGACAAGCTCAACGCCCTGGACGTGCCCACCCGGCTCAAGCTCGCCGCGGCCATCCGCGAGTACGGCACCGGCGAGCGCGTGCGCGGGATCGTGCTCACCGGCGCCGGCCGGGCCTTCTCCGCCGGGCAGGACCTGCAGAGTCCGATGTCCACCGATGCCGAGGTCGAAGAGGCGTTCGCGAGCTTCCACGACATCACCCGGGCCATCCTGCAGACCCGGGTTCCCGTGGTCGCGGCCGTCAACGGTCTCGCCGTCGGCGGAGCCTCGGAGATCACCCTGTGCTGCGACGCCCGCATCGGAACCCCGGCGACGGAGTACTACCAGCCGGAGAACATGCGGGGCCTCACGATCTCCAACGCCTCCAGCGTGCTGCTCAGGCGCCTCGTCGGCAACCACGCGATGCGCATGGTCCTCGGGTCCCCGCGGATCGGGTCCGCGGAGGCCCTGCGGATCGGGCTGCTGGACGAGATCGTCGAGCCCGGCACGTTGATCGACCGCGCGATCGACACGGTCCTCGAGTGGACCCCGGAGGGCAACACGACAGCCCTGCACCTGGAGCTCCTCCGGCCGGAGAGCGAGGAGATCGAGAAGGCGTTCGCCCGGGAGGACGCGGCCGCGAAGGCGGCGTGGGAGAGCGGAGCGCTCACCGCCGGCGTCCAGAGCTTCCTGGCGGCCAGGAGCGCCGGCGCGTAACCCGGACTCGCACCACCCGCACCACAACGACGAGAGACGAGCCGAGATGATCGACACCCAGGCCGCGGTACTGACCGCGTTCACCAAGCCACTCGAGCTGACCACCATCCGGGTGGACGACCCCGAACCGCACGAGGTGCGGGTCGCGGTCACGAACGTGGGGCTGTGCCACAGCGACCTGCACTACCTGAACGGGGCGGTGCCGACCGGCCTGCCCGCCGTGCTCGGGCACGAGGTGGCCGGCGTGGTCGAGTCCGTCGGCTCCCAGGTGACCGGGCTGCGGCCCGGCGACCGCGTGGTCGGCGCGCTGACTCCGCCCTGCGGCAGCTGCACCAACTGCGACGCCGGATGGTCGACCCAGTGCCTGCGTCTCGAACAGGTGCGCCGCCGCCGGCGGCCCGCCTTCCAGAGCGCGGACGGGCGGCCGATCGAACGGCTCGCCGGCATCGGGGCGTTCTCCCAGCACATCCTCCTCCGCGAGAACGCGCTGGTGAAACTCCCGGACGACGTGCCGCTGCACGTCGGATGCCTGCTGGCCTGCTGCGTCATCACCGGCGTCGGCGCCGTCTTCCGCGGCGCACGCGTGCGGCCCGGCAGCACGGTCGCCGTCATCGGCTGCGGCGGCGTCGGATCGGCCATCATCCAGGGCGCCCGGCTCGCCGGCGCCTCGGCCATCGTCGCGATCGACCTCGACGAGGCGCGCCTGGAAGCCGCGCGCGGCTACGGCGCCACCCACGTCATCAACGGCGCGGACGGCGACCCGGTCACCGAACTCCACCGCCTGCTGGGTGACGGGGTGGACTACTCCTTCGAAGCGGTCGGCTCCGCCGGCACCGCGGAAACCGCCCTCGCGCTGGTGCGCCCGACGGGCACCGCGTGCCTGGTCGGGATCGCGCCCGATGGCGCCCGGCTCAGCATCCCGGCGTCGGACTTCTTCTTCGAGGAGAAGCGGCTCATCGGCTCCTACATGGGCTCGGGGCAGGCGCGGCAGGACATCGGCCAGCTCGCGCTGCTGTACCGGCAGGGACGCCTGCTGCTCGACGAGATGGTCACCCGCGTCATCCCGTTCGCCGAGATCAACGACGGCTTCACGGCGATGAAGTCCGGCGACGTGACCCGGATCGTCGCCGATCTCCGGTCCTGACCCCCTGAGCGCGGAGGGAATCCCCATGGCGAGCAACGAGATGACGATCCCGCGGCCGGTGAACTACATCGCCGACGAGTGGAGCGAATGCGCGGCGGTCGAGGACACCTGGAACCTCGACCCCAACACACGCGAACCCCTGCACCGCACGGTCACGACCGCACCCGCCGACCTGGAGCGCGCGCTGCGGCACGCCGAGCGCGTGTACGACATCGGCCGCTGGGACGACGACGCCCGGCGCGAGCGCGCCGAGATGCTCGACCGCGTCGCCGCGATCGTCGAGACCCGCGCCGAGGACATCGCCCGCACGGACTCGCTGACCAGCGGCACGCCCATCAGCGTCACCCGCGCGGTCGCGGCGTTCCTGCCGGCGCGGATCCGGGCCGCGGCGGCGGATCTGGTGACCATCCCGCGCGTCACCGCGCTGGCGGCCGGCGGCCGCGACGTCCGCCTGCACAAGGTGCCGTGGGGGCCGGCCGCGATCCTCACCCCGTGGAACGGCCCGAGCTTCATCCCCGCGGCCAAGGTCACCAGCGCGATCGCGGCGGGCTGTCCCGTCATCCTCAAGCCCTCGGAGCACGCGCCGAGCAGCGCGCAGATCATCGTCGAGTGCTTCGTCGAGGCCGGCCTGCCCAGCGGCGCGCTGCAGCTGGTGCACGGCGGCGGTGACGTGGGCGCCCGGCTGACGGCCGACCCGCGCGTCAAGATCGTGTCGTTCACCGGCGGACCGGGGGCCGGCCGGGCCATCGCGCGGGCCGCCGCCGAGGACTTCAAGGTCCTGCAACTGGAGCTGGGCGGCAACAACCCGGCGCTGGTGCTGGACGACGCCGACCTCGACGTCACCGCCGACGGGATCCTCGACGGCATGACCAAGCTCAACGGCCAGTGGTGCGAGGGGCCGGGCAAGGTCCTCGTCCACCGCACGCTGGCCGACCCCCTCCTCGAGGCGCTGACCGTGCGGATCGCCAAGCTCGTGGTCGGTCACTCCCTGGACGAGGGCGCCGAGATCGGCCCGATCTCCAACGCGCCGCACTTCCAGACCCTGCGGAGCCGGATCGAGGGGCTGCGTGCCCTCGGGGCGAGCATCCGGCAGCCCGCCCGGCTGCCCGGCCTCGGCGGTTTCTTCCTGTCGCCGACGATCGCCGCCGGCGCCGATCCCGCCCGGGCCACCGCGGAGCTGTTCGGTCCGATCGTCTCGCTGCACGCCGTGGACTCCGCCGAGGAGGCGTTGCGCATCGCCAACGCTCATCCCTCGGGCCTGGACGCCTACGTGTTCGGCGCCGACACCGACCGCGCGATCGACATCGGCTCCCGCATCGTGGCCGGCGAGGTGCGCGTCAACGGCGCCAAGCTCGCCGACCTCGGTGACGACTCGGCGCAGAGCTTCTGGGGTCCGGCCGGCATCGGCGGGCACGGACCGGCCGAATCGGTGCGGGTCTTCTGCGGCGACCGGGTCGTCGGCGTCGACTCGCCCGATCTGCCGCTGTGACGGTTCAGGTGGCCGCGGGTGCGGTGCCGAGCCGGGCCGCGAGCCAGCTGTCGAGCACCGAGACGGTGACCTCCATCTGCTCCACCGCGACGGCGCGATCCCCGTAGGTGTACCAGTTCACGGCGAAACCGTCGGCCAAGGTGGCGATCACGTACGCGATCTGCTCGATCGTCTCCGGTTCGACCGGGTGGTCCGAGCGGGCGGCGCGGAGCGTGGCGCGCAGGGTGTCCAGTGCCTGGTCGTACACCGCGATGCCGCGGCTTCCGTGCTGGCGCCGCGCCCAGGTGACCAGTTCCATCGCCGCCGCGGCGAAGTTGGGGGAGTCGAGGTAGAACTCCATGATCCCGCGCAGCACCCGGCGGGCGGTGTCCGTCAGGTCGCCGTGCGGGTCGTTGGCGATGATGACCTCGCGGTACTGGCCGGCCACGTAGTCGTAGACGTCGGCGAAGAGGTCTTCCTTGGAGTCGTAGCAGTAGTGCAGCATCGCCAGGTTCGCCTGGGCCTGCTCGGCGATCCGCCGGGTCGTCGCGCCCTCGATGCCGTGGGTCGCGATGACTTCCACGGCGGCCTTGATGAAGTCGCTACGCCGTTGTGCGGCGGAGATCCGTGGCACGAGGCCCTCCCAAGTGCGCGCCCACATAGTTGGACGTTTGATTAAGTCAACGCCAGCCTACCAGCCGCAGGGGCGGCACATTCTTAGTCAAACAACTTGATCGGACGACTAACTTCGTCTACCTTATGAGGTGGATCACAAACCGCCTCGCGTACCCGAATTCACGAACCCGAAGGAATCACTGCCATGAAGGACCTGCTCTTCATGCTGGCCGATCTCTGGATGATCTTCGCCGGCTTCTTCTTCGGCTGGAAGTTCATCCGGCGCTTCGGCAACTACCTGCTCGGTCTGGAGTGGATGGTCGTCGCCACGTCGGGCTCGAACTTCCTCCTCTGGGCGCTGCTGGGCGGACACGAAGACAGCGTGCTGTACGACATCGCGTACTTCTTCGACGCCTTCTCGCGATCCGTCGGCATCACGCTGATCCTCGTGATGGGCCTGATGCGGGTGACGCACCGGTACAAGCCGAGCGTCGCGGTCGATGTCGGTGTGTTCGCCCTGGCCGCCGTGGCCGGGCTGTACCTCCAGCAGTTCCGTCCTCCCGTGTTCCACGCCGGCCCGGCGACGTTCTACGTCGTGGTCAACGCCCTGACGACCCTCTTCCTGGCCTACTTCACGTGGCGGGTCTGGAAGGCCGGCGCCGCGGGGCACGCGTTCGCTCTCGGGCTGGTGTCCCTGGCCGGCTCGGCGATCGCGATCATCTACGACTTCTTCCCGCTCGCCGGCGACGACGCGCACCGGACGATCTTCTACACCGCCGCACTCGCCACGTGGGGCACGCAGATGTGCGTGTGCTACCTCGCTTACCGCGCCCTGCACGTCCGCACCGTGGCCACGGGCGTGGAACCGGCCGCGCACGCCGCCCGGGCCTGAGGAGCACCGACATGAAGACCGGCAACGTTTCCTACGCCACCTTCAGCGGCTGGGTCGATCCGCCCGCGGACGTCCGGCCCGCCCTGGCCGGTGATCTCTCCTGCCGGATCGCGGTCGTCGGCGGCGGCCTCGGCGGCATGTCGACCGCACTCCGGCTGACCGAACGCGGTCACGACGTGGTGCTGCTGGAGGGCGAGTTCTGCGGACACGGCTCCAGCTCCCGCAACGCCGGGCAACTGGCCGGCGCTCCGGGCGGCGACCTGCAACTGCTCAACCTGCTCTTCCGGCGGAAGATGCCCGGCATGGTCCGGCTCGCCGAGCACGCCGCGCACCACGTGGAAGACCTCATCAAGACGCACGGCATCGACTGCGACTACGAACCGGTCGGCAACTGCTTCGCGGCCGTGTCGCGCGGACAGCTGGGCCGGGTGCGCCGGGTGGCCCGGATCCTGGAGCGCGCCGGCGGTCACGTGGAACTGGGCACCAGCGAGGAACTCGGCATCCCGCGCGGGTTCCTCGGCGGGATGCGCGAGGTGGTCGGCGGGATGATGAACCCGGGCAAGTTCACCCTGGGCGTGCGCCGGGCACTGCTCGCCTCGTCGGCGCGGGTCTTCGAGCAGACCAAGGTCACCGACGTGGCCCGCGACGACGGTCGGGTCGTCCTCACCACCCCGCACGGGCGGGTCCGGGCGGAGAAGGTGGTGCTGGCGACCAACGCCTTCGCCGGCGAATGGGACATCACGCCGAAGCACCTGTCCGTGCCCATCTGGGTCGCCGAGGCCGAGACCGAGCCGATCGACCGCGACCGCCTGGCCGCGCTGGGCTGGACCAGCCGGTCGGGACTGGTGACGCAGCACGCCATCATGGAGAACTACCGGCTGACACCGCGTAACACCATCGTGTTCGGCGTCCGGCGGCTCGAGCGGGGCACGACCTACCCGCTGCCGCGGAAGACGCCCGACCCGGCGCTGGTGGCGGAACTCGCCGAAGCGTTCGCGACGCGGTTCCCGGCACTGGCGGATGTCGCCGTGGAGCGCGCCTGGGGCGGGTGGATCGCGATCACCCCGACGATGCTCCCGGTCGCCGGGCAGATCGGCGACAGCGTCTTCTACTCGATCGCGTGCAACGGCCACGGCCTGGCGCAGGCGCCGTACGTCGGTTCCCTCCTCGCGGACCTGATCGTCGACGGAAAGCGGCCCGCGGACCTGGACGTCCTGTGGGCGCGGGAACCGAAGTTCCCGCGCCCGATGATGATGAGCCGCCTGGGACTGCGCGCCATCTGGGCCATCGACCGCTTCAACGACCGCATCAACGGAAGCCGCCGCAACGCCCGGCGCGGTGCGGCTCAGCTCACCAGCCCCTGGCGGTAGGCGTGGACGACGGCCTGCAGGCCGAGTTTGGCGAGGATCCGCGACACGTAGGTCTTCACGGTTTCCGGGCTGATCACCAGCGCCGCGGCGATCTCGCTGTTGGACAGGCCCTCGGCGATCAGGCGCAGCACTTCCCGTCCGCGCGGGGTCAGCGGTGACTCGCCCGGTTCCTCCGCGGGCCGGATCCGCGCGGCGAACCGGCCGACCAGCCGGCGCGTCACCTCGGGCGCCAGCAACGCCGCTCCCGAGGCCACGGTGCGGATGCCGTGCAGCAGCTGGCCCGGCGGGGCGTCCTTGAGCAGGAACCCGCTGGCGCCCGCGCGCAACGCCTCGTACACGTACTCGTCGAGGTTGAACGTGGTCACCACGAGCACCTTGACCGGGTGGGCCACGCCGGCCCCGGCCAGCAGCCGGGTCGCTTCGATACCGTCCAGCCCCGGCATCCGCACGTCCATCACCACCACGTCCGGGCGAAGCCGGCCGGCGAGGTCGACGGCGGTGCGCCCGTCGCCGCACTCGCCGGCCACCTCCAGGCCGGGCTGGGCGTCGATGATCGTGGTGAACCCGGTGCGGATCAGCGCCTGGTCGTCGCACACCAGGACGCGGACCGGTGCGGTCACGACGCGCTGCCCACGGGAATGCGGGCCCGCACCACGAATCCGCCGTCGTCGCGCCCGCCGGCCGTGAACTCGCCGCCGAGCACGCCGACCCGTTCGCCGAGCCCGGCCAGACCGCGGCCGCTGCCGCCGACGGTGCCGGGTGACCCCGCCCCGTCCTCCACGGTGATCTCCCGGTCGCTGTGTCGCACGTGGACAGTGGTGCGGCTGCCGTGCGCGTACTTCAGCGCGTTCGTCAAGGCTTCCTGCACCACACGGTATGCCGTCGCGCCGGCGGCGCCGGTGGCCGGGCCGCCGTCTTCGGTGAACTCCACCGGCTGGCCGGCTCGCCGGGTCCGCTCGACGAGGGTGCGCAGATCGCCCGCGGTTCGAGGCTCGGGGTCGAGCACGTCGAGCAGCTGACGCAGGTCGGCGATGGCCCGCCGGCCCGAGCCGGTGACCGCGGACAGGGCTTGGTCGAGGCGCTCCGGCGAGCCGGTCAGGTACCGCGCCGCCTCGGTCTGCACGACCATCGCGGTCACGTGGTGGGTCACCACGTCGTGGAGTTCGCGGCCGATGCGCGTGCGTTCCGCGGCGCGGGTGGTCTCGGCGACGTGGCGGCGGCGCTCCGCCTCCGCGGCCCGGGACTGCCGCAGCCAGCTCCCGACGCCCCACGCGAGAACCAGGGCCAGGCACGTCCCCGAGCTGGGTGCCGTTGCTGTGCAGCGCCGGCAGCGAAGCCGCCGCCAGCAGCAGCGCGACGGGGGCGTCCCGGACCGTGACGTCGAACCGTCGCCACCGCTCGGTGCTGCGCCGAATTACGGGAGGAGGTTATCGGCCAGGGCGCCGCCCCCGGCGCCGGGTCGTCGTCCCCCGTGCGAGCTACCCGCGGATGTCCACGCCGTGGTGACGACACCGGGCCCCGGAAGCCCTAGCTTTCCAGGCGCCCGCGGCGGTTCGCTGCGGCGCCTCGGACGAACCACCACGGAGTGACGCATGTTCCGCACTGTCAAGGCATCCGCCGCCGTCGCCGTGTTGTGCGCCGTGGCCGGATCGGTGCTCGCCGGATGCGACGAGGCCCCGGATTCCGCGGAGCCGGCGCCGATCTCCGGCACCGTGAAGATCACCGTCGAGGGCCGGTCGGTGAACGTGTCGTGCTCGGGAACCGCGGCCGGGGACCGGCCGGTCGTCGTGCTGATGGCCGGGCTGGGCGATGGTCTGGACAAGATGGCCGGCCTCCAGCAGACGCTGAGCGCGCGGGGCCGGGTGTGTTCCTACGACCGGCTCGGGGAAGGCGCGAGCGACCAGCCGGCGGGCCCGCAGACCTTCGACAGTGCCGGGAAGGTGCTGACCGGGGTGCTGGAGCAGGTCGCCGGCGGGCAGCCGGCCGTGCTGGCCGGGCATTCCCTGGGCGGGCTGATCGCCGCCCGGTACGCCCCCGCGCACCGGGACCGGGTCGCCGGGCTGGTCCTGGTGGACGCCACCCCGTCGACCATCGTCGCCGACACCACGACGATCATCCCGGAGTCCGCCCGGGAGGTCGCCGGCGGAACCGACCGCCCCGTCCTGGATGGGCGGTGGAGGTGATCCAGCACGGGCAGCCGTACCTGGCCGCCGCCGTACCCGGCTACGGTCCCGCCCTGGAGCAGGCGTAGGCGGACGGGCAGCGCAAGTGGCTCGACCTGTCCACGAGCAGCAACGCCACCACGGCGACCGGCAGCGGCCACTACGTCTACGTCGACCAGGCCGACGTGGTGGTGCAGGCGATCCAGCGCGTGACCGCGGAGACGCAGGGCTGAACCGCACCGCAGGACGCGCCACGGCAGCTTCCCCCGGGCGGGAGGTCACCGTCGGGACTCCCGCCCGGGGCGCGGGCTCACAGGCCGGAGCCGCCGGTCGCGTCGATCACCTTGCCGGTCACCCAGCGCGCGTCGTCCGAGGCGAGGAACGCCACCACGTCGGCCACGTCCTCCGGCCGGCCGACGCGGCCCAGTGCGGCCACGGATGCCGCGTGGGCCTCGGCCTCCGGGTTGCCCCGCAGCCACCCCGCGTTGACGTCGGTGTCGATGATCCCGGGCGCGACCGAGTTCGCGGTGATGCCCCGGGGGCCCAGCTCCTTGGCGAGGTTGCGGGTGAAGTTGTCCAGGGCGCTCTTGGTCGCGCCGTAGGCGATGGCCTCCGGCATGGCGAGGTGAGCCGCGCCGCTGGAGATGTTGATGATCCGGCCGGCGTCGCGCAGCCGCTTCAGTCCTTCTTGGACGATGAAGAACGGCGCCCGCACGTTCACGGCGAAGACCTCGTCGAACCCGTCCTCGGTCAGCGATGCCAGGTCCGCGCTGCGTCCGATGCCGGCGTTGTTGACGATGATGTCGACGACCGGCTCGGGTGCGTGGTGGCGGATCTGGGCGTCGAAGCCCGACCACAGGGCGGCGGCGTCGCCGCGACGGCCCAGCGGCGCGTGGAGGGCGAAGGCCTGGCCGCCGTCCTTGCGGATGCGCTCCACGATGTCGTGCGCCGCGGCCTCGTCGCGGGCGTAGGTCAGCGCGACGACGGCGCCGTCCTGGGCCAGCCGCTGCGCGATCGCCCGCCCGATGCCCCTGCTGCCCCCGGTGACCAGCGCGATCTTGCCCTCGAGCCGCTGCGTTCCCATGGTCGTTGACCGCCTTCCTTTGTTGAGTGATCGACCAACAAAGACGATAGCACGATTTTTTGGTCGGTCACTCTAAAATGTGACGCATGGCTGAGAAACCGAAGCGCGGCCGCCCGCGCACCTTCGACCGCGCCGCCGCGGTCGGCGCCGCCATGCGCCTGTTCTGGGAGCGGGGCTACGAAGGCGTGTCCATCGGCGAGTTGACCGAGGCGATGGGCATCCGGTCGGGGAGCCTGTACGCGGCCTTCGGGGACAAGAAGTCCCTGTTCGAGGAGGTCGTCGAGGCCTACGGGCGGACAGCTGTCGGCGGCTTCGCGGGTGCGGCCCTGCGCGAGGAGCCCACCGCGTACCGGGCGTTCGCGCGCATCCTCCGGGAGGCCGCGGTCATCTACCCCGACCCCGAACACCCGGCCGGCTGCCTGGCGATGAGCGCGGCGATCAACGTCACTCCCCAGGACACCGAAGTGCGCGCGTTCCTCCGCGATCTGCGCAACCGGAACGTGGCGGGGTTCGAGGCCCGGCTGCGGGAGGCGCAGCGGGCGGGGGAGCTGCCCGCCGAGGCGAGCCCGCGCGACCTGGCGGAGTACTTCGCGACCGTCCTCCAGGGACTCTCACAACGAGCCCAGGACGGCGCGACCGCGACCCAGCTGACCGCGGTGGCCGAGCTGGCGCTGGCCGCCTGGCCGGCCGCGCCACGCTGAGCAGCCCATCCGCACCGACTACGACCGCCGCTGTGCTCCGGGCCCGCTGGACCGGCGACGCCGAACAACCGGTGGTGATGCCTGGCACGAAGCCGAGCACGCCGACGAGGAGGAACACGGCGCCGACGGCGTGGCGCCCGGCCTGGAGTGCCGGCCGGGCGCCACGCGGTCGGTGCCGTGATCAGCTCGCGCTGGGCATCAGGACGCGGTCGATGATGTAGACGGTCGCGTTGGCGGTCCGCACGTTGCCGCAGACGACCTTGGCCGAGCCGTTGACGGTGAAGTCCTCGCCGCTGCCGGAGGTCTTGACCTGCTGCCCCTCCAGCGTGGTGAACTCGCCGCCCGCCAGCTGCTCGGGGCTGATGCGCTGCGCGACGACGTGGTACTGCAGCAGCTTGGCCAGCGCCGCGTTGTCGCTGAGCACCTTGTTCAGGTCGGCCTCCGGGATCTTGCCGAAGGCGGCGTTGGCCGGGGCGAACACGGTGATGTTCTGGGCGCTGTTGAGCGTGTCGACCAGGTTGGCCTTCTGCACCGCCGACACCAGGGTGGACAGCACGGGGTTGTTGCCCGCCGCGGTGGCGACCGGGGCGGTGGACATGCCCTGGAAACTGCCCGGGCCGGTGGCCGGGACCTGGCCGCAAGCCGGCCCGAACTCCCCGCTCATCGCCGCGGCGGGGGCGCTGCTGCTGGGCATCGGCGCGGCCGGGGCGGACGTGCCGCCGCCGCTGCCGCTGGAGTCGTCCGAGCTGCCGCAGGCGGCCAGACCGGTGGCGGTGCCGGCGATCACGACGGCGGCCAGGGTGCGCTTGAACTGCATGGGGTGTTCCTTTCTCAGGTGGTGACGGTCACCACGATCGATTCCCAGCCGTCTGCTCCGCTGGGAAAAACCGGCGCCCGGGTTTCGGGCTGGAGCCGGCCGGCGCCGTCGGCGGCGCGGACCTGGATGCGGTGGGTGCCGGGCGCGGCGCTCCACCGGTAGCGCCACTGGCGCCACGTGTCGGGCGTGACCTGCGTGGTGAGGTCGGCGTCCTGCCACGGGCCGCCGTCGAAGCTCAGCTGGACCGCGCTGATGCCGCGGTGCTGGGCGTAGGCGACCCCGGCCACGACCACCTCGCCCGCCCGGACGCGGGACAGCGGTTTCGGAACGTCGATGCGGGATCCGGTCTTGGCGGGCCCGGTCCGGTCGTAGCCGCGCTGGATCCAGTAGGGCTGGGTGGCGTAGGTGGTCAGGTTCAGGTCGGTGACCCACTTGGTCGCCGAGGCGTACCCGAACAGGCCGGGCACGATCAGCCGGGCGGGAAAGCCGTGTTCGACCGGCAGCGGCTCGCCGTTCATCGCCACCGCCAGCAGCGCGTTCCGGCCGTCCAGGATCAGTTCGGTGGGGCTGCCGATCGTCATGCCGTCCGCGCCGGTGGACACCAGCTGTTCCGCACCGGGCCGGATGCCGGCCTCGCGCAGCAGCGACGCCAGCGGCACGCCCACGAACCGGGCCGTGCTCACGTAGGGCCCGCCGACCTCGTTGGACACGCAGGACAGGGTCAGGTCGCGTTCCACCAGGGGCCGGGCCAGCAGGTCGTCGAAGGAGAGTTCGATCTCCCGGGCGGCCATGCCGTGGATGCGCAGGGACCACTGCTCGGCCGGGACCCGCGGCAGCACGAGCGCGGTGTCCACCCGGTAGAACCCGGCGTTGGGGGTGAAGAACGGGACCAGGCCGGGGTCCCGGAACTGGTAGCCGGCCGGCAGGGCCGGGGCCGGGCTCGCCGGCGCCGGGATCCGGACGCGGGCCCGGGACCGCGCGAGGGAACCGCCGCCCTGCAGCAGCCGGCCCGCCCCGCCGGACAGGACGGCGAACCCGGCCACCGCACCGCCCGCGAGCAGTACGGTCCGGCGCCCGGTTGTCTGGTGTGGACTGTCTGTAGTGGACGGCTCCGTGCGGCCGTTGCGAAGGCGGACCAGCACGACGAGCGTGGCGACGCCGGCCAGCAGCGCGGCCAGCGACGGCAGCACCGACGTCGGGCCGGCGACCGGCGCGGTGGCCGCGGCGACCATCCCGGCCACACCGAGCGCGACCACGACGGCGATTCCCGCCCACAGACGGCGCAGGGCCAGCACGCCGGCGGCCATGCCGAGCAGCACGAGGGCGAGCAGCACACCGCCGACCAGGACGACCTTGTCGTTGGTACCGAACCGCTGGACGGCGAAGTCCTTGAGCTCGTGCGGGGCGAGGTTGATCAGCGCGGTGCCGACGGCCGTCCCGGGGGCGGTGGCCGCCCCGGTGAACGCGGCGACCAGCTCGCCGACGCCGAGCGCGGCGGCCGTGGCGAGGAGCCCGAGCAGCGCCCCGGACCCGATGCGGGCCAGCCGCCCGGTCCAGCCGCGCGGCCGCGGTTCCTTGGTGGTGGTCACGCCGGGCATTCGGGCCCGTCGCCGGAGCGGATTGGGCGGATGTGGATTTTTTCGCTCGCCAGGTGGCCGGACAGACTAGCGTCGCCGATGTTCCAGGCGATCGGATCGACAGAGGGGTGCCCGACATGGCCGAGGTCGTGCTGTACCACCACATCCAGGGCTTGACCGAGGGCGTGCGCAGCGTCGCCGACGGCCTGCGCCAGGCGGGGCACACGGTGCATACCCCGGATCTGTTCGGGGGCCGGACGTTCGGCAGCATCGAGGAGGGATTCGCCTTCGCGCGACAGGCCGGGTTCGACCAGCTGCGGGAGCGCGGGATCACCGAGGCCGAGGCGCTGGGGGTGGAGCTGGTGTACGCCGGGTTCTCCTTCGGGGTCACCATCGCGCAGCGGCTCGCGCAGACCCGCCCCGGCGCGCGCGGCGCGGTGCTCATCGACTCCTGCCTGCCGGTCACGGAGTTCGGCGAGACGTGGCCGGCCGGCGTGCCGGTGCAGATCCACGGCAAGCAGGAGGACGAGTTCTTCGGCGAAGACCTCCCGGCGGCCCGGGACCTGGTCGGCTCCACGCCGAACGCGGAGCTGTTCCTCTACCCCGGCGACCAGCACCTCTTCGCCGACGCCTCACTCCCCGCCTACGACGCCGAGGCAGCCGGGCTGCTCTTGGAACGGGTGCGCTCGTTCCTCGCTTCGGTGTGACTGGTGCGAGCATTGACCGCATTCGAGGTGGCAGCGTGGCGACGTTGACGACCAGGCCCTCCGCCGGGAGGAGCCGGGGCCCGCCGCCGACTCCACCACCGTGCGTTGAGCGAACGGCGCGGGTGGGACAATCGGGCCCGTGACGGCGAGTACCAGTGACATCGACAAGGCGGCCGGCCTGCTGCGTGCCGGGCGCTTGGTGGCCTTTCCGACCGAGACGGTCTACGGCCTGGGCGCCAACGCCGAGGACGCGGCCGCCGTCGGGCGGGTGTACCAGGCCAAGGGGCGCCCGTCGTCGCATCCGTTGATCGTTCACCTCGGTGGTGCGGGGCAGCTGGGGGACTGGGTCGAGGACGTGCCCGAGACGGCGCGCCTGCTGGCCGAGCGCTTCTGGCCCGGGCCGCTGACGCTGGTGCTGCGCCGCGCTCGCCGGGTGCCGCTGGAAGCGACCGGTGGCCTGGAGACCGTCGCGGTGCGCGTGCCCGATCACCCCGTCGCGCTGGCGCTGCTGTCGGCGTTCGGTGGCGGTGTCGTGGCGCCGTCGGCGAACCGGTTCGGCTCCGTCAGCCCCACGACGGCCGAGCACGTGCGCACCGAACTCGGTGACGCCGTCGACTTCGTGCTCGACGGCGGCCCCTGCCACGTCGGGGTGGAGTCGACCATCGTCGACGTCACCGGGGACGAGCCGAGCGTGCTGCGGCCGGGCGGGGTCACGCGCGAAGACCTCGAAGCCGTGCTGCAGCGCCCGCTCGCGGTCCCCACCACCAGCCACATCCGCGTCCCGGGCCAGCACCCTTCGCACTACGCGCCGCGGGCGCGGGTCGTGCTCGTCGAGCCGGAGAAGGTCGTCACCGAAGCCGAGCTGGCGGGGGAGCAGGGGCACCGGGTGGGCGTCCTGCTGCCCCCTGCCGCAAGCGACGGCCCGGTGAACGCACACGCCGTGGTGGAGATCCCCGGCTCGATGGCCGCCTACGCGCGCAGCCTCTACGGCTTCCTGCGCGAGCTGGACCAGCGCGGCTGCGACCTCATCGTCGCGTCCCTGCCGCCGGAGGAGGGGCTCGGGCTCGCGATCGCCAACCGGCTGCGCCGCGCGGCCGGGCCCCGCGCGGACTGATCAGCACAGCCGGCGTGACCAGTGTCATCGCCCGCGACGGGGTGCACGAAGTCGAGATCAAGCGGTCCCGGTTCCGGTGCACCGTCGCGCGGGTCGGGGACGCCGAGGCCGCGGCGGCGGTGATCGCGCGGGTGCGCAAGGCCGGGCCGGGCGCGAACCACCATTGCACCGCGATGCGGATCGGCGACCCGGAAACCGGCGAGATGACCGTGCGCAGCAATGACGATGGTGAGCCCTCGGGCACGGCGGGCGTCCCGATGCTCGAGGTGCTGGCGCGCCGCGACCTGACCGATGTCGTCGCTGTGGTGTCCCGGTGGTTCGGCGGGACCAAGCTCGGGGCGGGCGGGCTGGTCCGCGCCTACTCCGGCGCGCTGGCCGAAACGCTCGACGCCGTCGGGACGCTGCGCCGGGTGCGGCACCGCGAACTGCTGCTCGCTGTGCCGCACGACCTGGCCGGCCGCCTCGAGCACGACCTGCGCAACTCGCCCTACCGGCTGCTGGGCATCGACTACGGCGCGGACGTCACGCTGACCGTCGCCGTCACCGAGGACAGCCGGGAGGCGTTCGGGGCGTGGCTCGCCGAACGATCCGGCGGCGCGGTCGAGGCGCTGGACGCGGGACCCCGGGACCTCTACCTACCCTGAGCGGAACCAGAACCAAGGTTGACCAACCCTGGTTGGTCAAGTACTGTCGACCCTGTGGAGCGGACGGTGAAGGTGCAGGAGGCCAAGACGCGGTTGTCCGCGATCTTGGCCGACGTCGAGCGCGGCGAGGAGGTCGTCATCGCGCGCGGAGACGTCCCCGTCGCCCGGCTGGTTCCGATCCAGGAGCCGTCGGAACGGGAGCTGGGCTTCGTGCCCTACCGCGTTCCGGACTCGTTCTCCGAGCCGCTCCCCGACGATGAGCTGGCGACGTGGGAGGCGTGACTCCGCGAAGGCTGATGCTCGACACGCACGTGCTGCTGTGGGCGTTGACCGAGCCCGCCAGGCTGTCCGAACCAATTCGCGCCGCCGTCGCCGATCGTCGCACCGAGCTGTTCGTCTCCGCGGCCTCGGCGTGGGAAATCGCGACGAAGCAACGTCTGGGGAAGCTGCCGCAGGCCGAGGTGCTGACGCGGGCGTATCGCCAGCACCTCGCGCGGCTGGCGGTGGACAGCATCCCCGTGACGGACGAACACGCTCTCCTCGCCGGCTCCCTGGAATGGCAGCACCGGGATCCCTTCGACCGGATGATCGCCGCGCAGTGCATGACCGAGTCACTGCCCCTCGCCACCGCCGATGAGGCGTTCCGCACCGTGTCCGGAGTGCAGGTGCTGTGGTGACCGCCCCGGCCGGCCGCGCGTGACCAAGCTCCACCGCGGACGGTAGGTTCACCCCATGCCGGTCGCTGCGCACGAGGTCGAGGTGTTCGAGCGGGCCAGGGCCCGGCTGGAGGCCATCGCCTACCGCCTCCTCTCCTCGGCCAGCGACGCCGAGGACGTGGTGCAGGACACGTACTTGCGCTGGCAGTCCGCCGACCGGGAGCGCATCGAGACGCCCGAGGCGTGGCTGACGAAGGTGCTCACCAACCTCTGCCTCAACCGGCTCACCGCGGCGCGCGCCAAGCGGGAGACCTACGTCGGCCAGTGGCTGCCCGAGCCGGTCTTCGCCGGGGACCCGATGGCCGGTCCGTCCGAGACCGTCGAGCAGCGGGAATCCGTCTCGATCGCGATGCTCACGCTGATGGAGCGGCTCTCCGGCAAGGAACGCGTCGTCTACGTGCTGCGCGAGGCGTTCGGTTACTCGCACGGCGAGATCGCCGAGGTTCTCGACCTCACCGAGTCCAACTGCCAGCAGATCTACCGGCGTGCCAAGCAGCACCTGGCCGCCGACCGGCGCCGGGTGGCGGTCGACGCGGCCGCTGCCCGCAAGATCGTCGAGGAGTTCCTCGCCGCGGCGCTCAGCGGCCGGACCGACTCCCTGGTGCGGATGCTCACCGACGACGTGATCAGCGTGGGTGACGGTGGCGGCGTGGTCTTCTCGCTGCCGTGGCCGGTCACCGGCGTGGTGCGGGTGGCGAGGTTCCTGCGCGGGCTGGTCGAGCCCAGCGAGGCCAAGTGGAAGATGATCGGCGGCCGGCCCACCCAGTTCGCCGCGGTCGCCAACGGCCTGCCCGCGCTGGTGCTGATCGTCGGGGACCGGGTCGCCGCCGTCGCCTCCCTGGACGTGACCACCGACGGCATCGCGGCCGTCCACATCCAGGCCAACCCCGCCAAACTCGAACGCGCGACGCGCCAGTGGGCCACCTTCGACCACGGGGAACCGCTCGCCGACCGCCAGTGACCCGGATCACAACTCTCTCCTGTCAGGTTTCGCGCCGCTGCCCGGTTCAGGAAGCGCCACCAGCCAAACCGGAGTGGGAGAGACCATGAAGCACCAGATCGTCGTTCTCGGAGCCGGATACGCCGGAGCCAACGCCGCCGCGCGCCTGGCCAAGCGGCTGCACCCCGCCGACACCGAGATCACGCTCGTCAACGCCGACGCCGAGTTCGTCGAGCGCGTCCGCATGCACCAGCTCGCGACCGGCCAGGACCTCAAGCCCCGCGCGCTGACCGACGTCTTCGCCGGTACCGGCGTGCGGGTGCGGCTGGCGCGGGTCACCGCCGTCGACGCCGACCGCAAGACCGTCGACGTCATCGGCGCCGACGGCCCCGGCGAGATCGCCTACGACACGCTCGTCTACGCGCTCGGCAGCACCGCCGCCGACTGCGGCGTCCCCGGCGTCGCCGAGCACGCCCACGACATCGCCGGCAAGCAGTCCGCGTTGCGGCTGCGCGGGCGTCTGGACGACCTCGCCGGCGGGACCGTGCTGGTCGTCGGAGGTGGCCTCACCGCCATCGAAGCCGCCACCGAGATCGCCGAAGCCCGGCCGGACCTCGACGTCGCACTCGCCGCCCGCGGCGGCGTCGGCGACTGGCTGAGCGAGAAGGCCCAGCAGCACCTGCGCAAGGCCTTCGGCCGGCTCGGCATCACCCTGCACGAGGACACCGACATCGTGCGCGTCGAACCGGCCGGCGCGGTCACCGCCGACGGTCGCACCATCCCGGCCCAGGTGACCGTCTGGACGGCCGGGTTCGCCGTCCACCCCATCGCCGCGGCCACGACCCTGCGGGTTTCGGCGACGGGGCAGATCGTCGTCGACGAGACGATGCGGTCGGTCTCGCACCCCGACGTCTACGCCGTCGGTGATGCCGCGCTGGCGCCGGGCGGGAACGGTGCGCCACTGCGGATGTCCTGCGCCTCGGGAGTTCCTTCGGCCCACCTGGCGGCCGATGTGATCGCCGCCCGCCTGACCGGACGCGAGATCCCCGAGAACAAGATCGGCTACACCGCCCAGTGCATCAGCCTCGGCCGCCGCGACGCCGTCATCCAGTGGGTGACCCCGGACGACCAGCCCAAACCGTCTGCCGTCACCGGGAGGATGGGCGCCCGCCTCAAGGAGATGATCTGCAAGAGCGCGGCCTGGAGCATCAGCCACCCGACCGGGATGATGCCGAGCCGTCGTCGGCACACCGTCCGGGCCGGGGATTCGCACGCGGTCACGGCGTGACACCGGACGCGATGACGACGCCGTTCCTCGGGGGCGTTCTCCGGAGCGTCCCCGAGGACGAGGTCCCTCGCCGCCTGCGCCTGAGCGATCCGGCCCTCGAGGGCGGCTACGTGACGGCGGAGCGCCCGGAAAGCGCGGCCTGCACTGAGCGGGCGCAAGGAGACCTAGCTCCGGGCCGACAACGCCTGCGCGAGCGCGCTCACGCTAACCTCGACGATCGCGCGGAGCTGCTCCGGCCCCGCCCCGGCCCGGCTCATCACCGCCAGCGACTGGTTGACCGCCGCGAGGTGGACGGCGAAGTCGTCGGCGTCGCGGTCGGGCAGCTTCGCCGCGGTCAAGGCGGTCCGCAGCCGCGCCCGCTGACGGTCCAGAGCTTCGATCGCGCGCGCGGCGATGCCCGGGCTCAGCGCCGGTATCGCCAGCGCGGTCTGGGCGACCAGGCATCCGTCCGGCACGTCCGGGTCGGCGATGCGCCGCAGGGTGACGTCGAAGAACTCCCGTACCGCCCGCAGTGGCTCCGTGGACGCGCGGGACAGGGCCTGGTCGTACTTGTCCCCGTAGCGCGTGGCGTAGCGGTCCAGGCAGCGCAGGTAGAGCGACTCCTTGTCGCCGAGCGAGGAGTAGATGGAACTGCGGTTCAGCCCGGTCGCCCTGGACAGGTCGTCGACAGACGTGTCGGCGTACCCGGCTCGCCAGAACTGGACCATCGCCGCGTCGAGCGCGATGTCCACATCGAACTGTATCTTCCCGGCCATCTCATGACCCTACCCCATCTTGAACTGAACAGTCCAAGATGCGTTAGGGTCGTGAGATGACTGACGCTGCCCACCGCGCTCGCGACCAGAACCCGATCTCCGGGTTACCGCTGCACGACCTCGCCGGATTCACCCACCGCTGGGTCGACGCGGACGGCATCCGGCTGCACGCCGTGGACGGCGGTCAGCCGGCCGGTCCGGCCGTCGTGCTGCTCGCCGGTTTCCCGCAGACCTGGTGGGCCTGGCGCAAAGTGATGCCGGGCCTCGCCCGGCGATTCCGCGTGATCGCACTCGACCTGCCCGGACAAGGCCACTCCGAGCGCCCGCACGACAGCTACGACACGCACACCGTCGCCGCGCGCGTCCAGGCCGCGGTGACCGCGCTCGACGTGCCGGAGTACTGGCTCGTCGCCCACGACATCGGCGCCTGGGTCGCCTTCTCGCTGGCCCTGACCTACGAGGAGCACCTGCACGGTGTCGCCCTGCTGGACGCCGGCATCCCGGGGATCACGCTCCCGGACGCCATCCCGACCGATCCCGACCGGGCCTGGAAGACCTGGCACTTCGCGTTCCACCTGGTGCCCGATCTCCCCGAGACACTGCTCGCCGGACGCGAGCGGGACTACGTCGACTGGTTCCTGACGGTCAAAGCGCTGTCCCCCAACACGTTCCACAGTGCCGAGATCGACCATTACGCCGCCGCCATCGCCGCCGAAGGAGGTTTGCGCGCGTCTCTCGCCTACTACCGCGACACCGCGGAATCCGCGCGCAAGAACCACGACGCACTCGGCCGAGGGCACTTGACCGTTCCGGTCCTGGGGATCTCCAGCTCCCACGGCTCCATCCCGGACATGGCCGCTTCGATCAGCCCGTGGGCGGACAACGCGACCGGCGTCGTCATCCCGGACGCCGGGCACTTCATCCCCGACGAACAGCCCGGCGCGGTCGTGGACGCGGTGACCGCCTTCATCGACCGCGAACGCGGCGGCGTGGTCTGACCCCCGCATCGACATCGGCTTCCCCGGACTGCGTACCGCACCAGTGCGGGCCCCGGGATCACGTCTCGTCGTCGAGGAGCGTGCCGAGCTTCGCTTCGGCGATCGCGAACAGGGCGTCCAGCGCCTGGGGTTCCACCCGCAACCGCGCGGCGATCCGTGCGTGGGGCACGCCCGCGTCGCGCAGTCGCAGTGCCCGGGCGTAGGCCCGCGGCAGCCGCGCGATCGCCGCGTCCCGTGCGGACGACCGGCCGTCCGCACGGGAGCCCCTCGCGGCGTTGTTCACCTGCCCGGCTCGGCGACGCTCACGCCGTGCCGGCGGGTCACCTCCAGCAGCCGCGGCAGGACCTCGTCGAGCGGCCGGTCGGCCGGGACAGCCGCGGCGAAGTCGGCGAAGAACCGGCCCGCTCCGTCGCCGCTGGTGACGGCCAGCATCCGCGCGGACTCGCTGGTCACCTCGAAGGTGAAGGCGCACTGCGCGGGGATCGTGATGGCCGCGCCCGGACCGAGGTCGTGCTTCTCGTCATCGACGTGCACCAGGACCGTGCCGTCGAGGACGTACAATGTCCCCGCCCACGGCGACCGGTGCGGCGGCGCCGCCGGGGCCCGAGGGGCGTCGACCTCGAACACTTCGTACGCGCCGCCGGTGTGCTCGGCCCCGGCTTTGACCGTGTGGATTCCGTCGGTCATGGCGTGGGGCCGGCCCTCGCCGGGCCGGGCGAGGTGGATCTTGCCGGTCATCACGCCTCCCGGTGGGTGATCAACGCCTGCGCGCACCCGGCGAACCCCGCGGCGAGCACGAGCCAGGAGACCAGCACCGCGATCCCGGAACCGGCGAACCACGAGACCGGCACGGCCACCGCGGCCAGGATCAGCGCGACACCCGCCCACGGCGGCGCCGCGTGCCCGCGCAGGATGGCGACGCCGAGCAGGATCAGCCCGATGAGCCCGGCGAAGAAGACGAAAAAGACGCTCCAGTGCGGGGTGTTGTCCGCGGTGTCCATCATGGCCACCGTGACGGGCATCGGCACGCCGTTCTTCAGCGCGACGTAGGCCAGTGCCTCGGTGTCCAGTCCGATCGGGATCGCCATGCCGAACGCCAGCACCGTGCCCGTCAGGCCGAGCCGCGGCGAGTTCCACCGGGCCACCCGGCCCGCGGTGAGCACGGCGGGCACCCACAGCAGCGCTGACACCGCGGTCAGCCACGCCTGCGTCCGGTAGTCGCCGAGGTTGTCGGCCACCTGCTGGGCGATCGCGGTGTTGGTGGTGCCGGCGATGTCCAGGTTCAGCGCCACGCCGACGGCGACGAGCAGCGGGGCCAGCACGGCGCCCGCACCCATCAGGTATCTCGCCACCGGCGGCAGGTAGAGGCCGGACCGTGGCTCGGTGTTCACAGCAACCATGACGTCCCTCCTTCGGAACGGCGGAACCTTTGCCGCTCAGCGTCATCCCGGCCCCGGCGAAGCACACGAGTAGTGCGCTACTCGGATATCGCCCGCCGGGTGGAAGACGCCGGGGGCGGTGAGCGTCTACCGTCCCGTGTCGTGGGCCTGAACTGGCCGTTGACCGGCCGGGTGGAAGAGCTGCGGTTCGTCGACGCCGTGGTGCGGCGCGGCGCCGGGAACGGCGTGGTGCTGGCCGGCGCGGCCGGGGTCGGCAAGACCCGACTGGCGCGCGAGGCGCTGGCGGCCGCCGCCCGTCGGCACGCCGGGACGGTGTGGATCGCGGCGACCGCGTCGGCCCGTGCCGTTCCGCTCGGGGCGTTCGCCACCGTGCTGACCGAGGTCAGCGGCGACGTGACCCAGCTGCTCCGCCGGGCCACGGAAGTGCTCACCGGCGCCGGCCGCGGCGGTGTCGTGGTGGGCGTGGACGACGCGCACCTCCTGGACGCGCTGTCCGCGTCGCTGGTGCACCAGTTCGCGCTGCGCCGGATCGCCACCCTGGTGCTCACGGTGCGCAGCGGGGAGCCGGCGCCGGACGCGGTGACCGCGCTGTGGAAGGACGGCCACCTGGACCGGCTGGAGGTCCAGCCGCTGTCCGAGGCCGAGACCGTGGCCCTGCTGGAGGCGGTGCTCGGCGGCCCGGTGGACAGCGCCAGCGCGGCCCGGCTGTGGACGCTGTGCCGCGGCAACGCGCTCTACCTGCGTCAGCTCGTCGACGGCGAGGTGGCCGGCGGTGGTCTGCGCGAGGTGCGCGGGGTGTGGCGCTGGTCGGGCCACCCCGCCCTGTCGCCGGGCCTGGCCGACCTGGTCACCACCCGCATGGGACGGCTGTCCGGCGCGGTCCGCGACGTGGTGGACGTCCTCGCGCTGGGCGAGCCGCTCGGCGTACCCCTGCTCGGCGCGCTGACCAGCGCCGCGGGCGTGGAGCGGGCGGAAGCGGAGGGCCTGGTCGTCGTCGAGCCGGACGGGCGCCGGCTGGAGGCCCGGCTGGCGCACCCGCTCTACGGCGAGGTGCGTCGCGAGGCGCTGGGGGTGCTGCGGGCGCGGCGGCTGCGGGGCCGGATCGCCCGCGCGCTCGAGGACACCGGCGCCCGGCGCGCCGACGACACGATGCGGCGGGCGGTGCTCGTCCTGGAGTCCGACCTCGATCCGGATCCCCGGCTGCACACGCTCGCCGCGCAGCGGGCCATCGCGCTGCTCGACGTCCCGCTCGCCGCCCGGCTGGCCCAGGCGGCCGTCGACGCCGGCGGCGGGTTCGAGGCGCAGCTGACGCTCGGCTTCGCGCTGTCCTGGATGACCCGCGGGGACGAGGCGGAGGCCCAGTTGTCCGCACTCGCCCCGCTCGCTACCGACGACTTCCAGCGCAGCCTGGTTGCCGTGCCCCGCGCCGGGAACCTGTTCTTCTCCTGCCGCCGCCCGGCCGACGCCGAGGCCGTGCTGGACCGGGCGGAGGCCGGCATCGACCGGCCGGAGGCCCTGGCGCCGATCCTGGCGATCCGCGCGCTCTTCCGCGCCCTCGGGGGACGATCGCGGGAGGCGGTCGAAGTCGCGGCCGCGGCGCAGTCGGGCGCGCTGCCGCCGCACGCGATCCTGCTGGTGGCGTGGGCGGTGGTCGGCGCGCTGGGGCCGCTCGGCCGGGCCGGTGAGCTGGAACGTGCCGCCGCGCCCGGTTACGCCGCCGCCGAGCGGTCCTTCGACGCGGTCGTCCCGTCGTTCGGGCTGTGCTCGGCGCACCTGCTCGGGCTGCGGCTCGCCGGGGACCTCCGCGGCGTGGAGGACATCGCGCGGACCCGGTACCGGCAGGGCGCCGAGATCCCCGGGCCGCTGCAACTGCTCGGCGTGGCGCTGCTGGGCTATGCCGCGCTCTACCGGGGCCGGCTGGGCACGGCCATTCGCAGGCTCCGGGAGGCGGAGGCCGGTCTGGGGCCGGTGCGGCAGCAGGGGCCGGGGTACAGCAACCTCGTCGCGCTGACCCAGGCGCTGGCCATGTCGGGGGAGGCCGGCGAGGCGGCGGTGGCGCTGGCCGCCGCGGAGGAGGAGCGGCACCCGTCGGCGGCGCTGTTCGACCCCGAGCTCGTGCTCGCCCGGGCGTGGGTGCGGGCGGCCGAAGGCTCGGTCAGCTCGGCGATCCAGGTGGCCCGCGAAGCCGCCGACCTCGCGGCCGCGCGCGGTCAGCCCGCGTTCGAGGTCTTCGCGCTGCACGTCGCGGTGTGCTTCGGGGACCGGACCGCCGCACCCCGGCTCACCGAACTCGCGGAGCAGGTGGACGGACCCCGCGCGGCGGCCGCCGCCACCCAGGCGACCGCACTCGCCGGCGACGACGCCGATGCGCTGCTGGCGGTGTCCCGGGCGCTGGAGGACATGGGGGAGGTGTTGGCCGCCGCCGACGCCGCCGCCCAGGCCGCCGCCACGCACTGGCGGGCCGGCCGTACGGCGGCGGCCCGTGCCGCCGCCACGCGCGCGCACCAGCTGGCCGAAGCCTGCGAAGGCGCGCGAACGCCGGCCCTGGCGGCGGCGGAGCAACCGTTGCCGCTCACCGACCGCGAGCGGGAGATCGTGACGCTGGCCGCGCGGGGGCTGTCCAACCGCGAGATCGCCGACCGGCTGGTCGTCTCGGTCCGTACGGTGGAGGGACACCTGTACCGGGCGAGCACGAAACTGGGCGTCACCGAGCGGACAGCGTTCGCCGCGCTGCTCGGCATCTGAGCGCCGTACCCGTGGCCAGTGTGGTGGTTCCGCAAGCCCGCCAGGAGAGCTCCCCGATCGATTCTTGACCCCCGGCACGGGCGGCGATGTACTGGGCGTGGTGATGGATCCCGCGGGAGGCGATCCAGTGAAGAGTTCCGGCCGGGCGCTCCGCTTGTCGATCTTCATCGGAGAGAGCGACCACTGGCATCACAAGCCCCTCTACACCGAGATCGTGCGCCGCGCCCATGACGCCGGCCTGGCCGGTGCCACCGTCATCCGCGGCATCGAAGGGTACGGCGCGAACTCCCGCATCCACACCGCACACGTGTTCCGGCTCAGCGACGACCTCCCGCTGGTGATCGTCATCGCCGACACCGAGGACCGCATCCGCGGCTTCCTGCCGCAGCTGGACGACCTGGACATCAGCGGGCTGGTCACGCTCGACGAGGTCGAGACCGTCCACTACACACAGTCCGAGCACAAGCGCGCACACTGGTGGTCCACCGGTGGGGCCGGGTGAGCAGCGAGATGCAAATGACCGGGAACGCCCTCCGCCTGTCGATCTTCATCGGCGAAGACGACACCTGGCACCGCAAACCCCTGTACCACGAGATCGTCAACCGCGCCCGGGAAGCGGGCCTGGCCGGCGCCACCGTCCTCCACGGCTGCGAAGGATTCGGTACGTCCTCGCTGATCCACACCGACCGCATCCTCGACCTCACCGAGGACCTGCCCATCGTCGTGATCATCATCGACACCGAGGACCGCGTCCGCACGTTCCTGCCCGAACTCGACGAACTCGTCGGGGAAGGCACCGCGCTGATCGACGAAGTCGAGGTCCACCGCTACCGGGGAAAGCCAACCGCATGACGGTTGCGCTCGCACACGATCAACGAGGGAGAAGTTATGACGGACATGCGACATGGGTGCGCCCCAGCATGACGTCGTGACGAGGGCGCCGCCCATCGGGAAACCCGATCCGGGCGGCTTTCGCTATTTCGCGCACCCTTGAAAACATCTCTGCGAATCGGCGAGCTTGTGGAAGTGCTGGCCCATTTTCCGGCGCGGCGTGGTTCTTTGACATCTACACCGCGGAGCAGACATTTCCTTCGCTCGCTCCGGCCGCTCGTGTGCGGTCGAGGCGAACAGGGGCCCGGCCCGCGGCAGGTGGGTGGCCGGGCCCGTCGGACCCCTGTAGCTCAGAAGGACAGAGCGCCGCGCTACGAACGCGGAGGTCCCAGGTTCGAGTCCCCGGAACCGCATGCGGTTCACCGCAGGTGGCGAGACCCTGTGGTGTAGTCGGCAGCACGGCGATTTGGATCCGAACGGCCAGATCCGACCCCTTGGTCGGGCAGCCCCGTGGAGAAACCCTGCTGTGCCGAGGAGGATTGGCCGAGTCCGGATTGAGCGACGGGTGAGGGGTTCGAGTCCCAGCGCCTTACCTTGCCGCTGTGGTTAGCTCCAGTCCGGGCCCCCGCGGCGGGGTGGATACCGGGCCTCGGGTTCTCCCCGCAACGGCGGCGGCGATCGGTGACCCCCCATCCCCGCTTGCCCGCGCGCGCTCGGACTGGTAGTCCCGAGCGGATTGCCGACAGTGGCCGGCGGACGGACGATGAACGGCGGGTCTCCGGCGGCGGCGACACGACGTCGCTGCTGCGGTTCGCCTGACGTGTGCCCTCCCGCCGGCCGGACCGAGGAGGAGGACCGCCGTGGCGGGACCGTTGTACGGGTTGCGCGTTCTGGAGCTGGGAGGGATCGGCCCGGGACCGCACGCGGCCATGCTCCTGGCCGATCTGGGCGCCGAGGTGGTGCGCATCGAGCGGCCCAGGGGTGGCCTGCGGGTGGTGCCCGAGGACGCCGCTGACTGGCTGATGCGCGGTCGGCGCTCGATCTCGGCCGATTTGAAGCAGCCGGAGGGTCGCGAACTCGTGCTCGCGCTGGTCGAGAAGGCCGACGTGCTGATCGAGGGATTCCGCCCGGGGGTCACCGAGCGGCTGGGCATCGGCCCCAAGGAGTGCCTGGACCGCAACCCCGGCCTGGTCTACGGCCGCATGACCGGTTGGGGTCAGGACGGGCCGCGCGCCACCCAGGCCGGGCACGACATCAACTACCTCGCCGTGACCGGCGTGTTGCACGCGATCGGCACGGCGGGCGCGCGCCCGACGCCGCCGCTGAACCTGGTCGGGGACTTCGGCGGCGGATCGCTGTACCTCGTCCTGGGTCTGCTGTCGGCGCTGTGGGAACGCGGGCGCTCGGGCCTCGGGCAGGTGGTCGACGCGGCGATCGTGGACGGCGTGACGTCCCTGGCCCAGGGCGTGTGGGCGCTGCGCGGGGCCGGCCAGTGGCGGGACGAGCCGGCGTCGAACCTCGTCGACAGTGGCGCGCCCTTCTACGACACCTACCGGTGCCGCGACGGCCGGCACGTCGCGGTGGGCGCGATCGAGCCGCAGTTCTACGCCCAGCTCGTCGGCGGTCTCGGCCTGCACGACGCCGATCTTCCGGACCAGCTCGACCGTTCCGGGTGGCCGCGTCTGCGGCAAGCGTTCCAGCAGGTGTTCCGGACGCGGAGCCGCGACGAGTGGGCCGAGCGGTTCGCCGGCACCGACGCGTGCGTCACCCCGGTGCTCGATTTCGCGGAAGCGGTCCAAGAACCACAGCTAGCCGGGCGCGACACGATCGTCGAGCTGGGCGGGGTCCGCCAGGCCGCTCCGGCGCCGCGGTTCTCCCGCAGCGCACCCGATCTGCCGGCCGCGCCACGAGAGCCCGGTGCCGACACCGAGGCCGTGTTGCGTGATTGGGGCGTGCGTTCACCCGGCTGGGTGAAACCCTGCTAGGACGGCCGAGCGCCGTCACCTGATCGAGCGGACGTCATTGCCGCTATCTGCCAGGTTCGTTATGAACGTTCATACAGCTAAGACCTGTCGCGTGCCTCGATGCGCGTCCAGTGCGGCATTGCACGTGCCGGTCTTTGTCTGCATCCTTGTATATGAACGATCATTGACATGGTCGGCCTGGTCCGGTTGAGTACCGGCCAGACCGACCTGTCAGGAACCGGAGAGGCATCGATGAAGCTGTCACTCGCACGCCGGTGGGCCGCGCTCGCCGGCGTGTTGTCCGTCGCGCTGCTCGCGACCGCGCTCCGAGCGCCGGATCCCGCAACGGCGACCGCCGGAACCGTCTGCGCGGACGCCGGGGACCGGTACGAGACCGCGCGCCCCGAGCAGGTGGGGCTCGACCCCGCCACGCTCGGCCACGCGCTCAACCTCATGTCGGTGAACGGGTCCGAGACCGTGCAGGTCTACCGGCACAACTGTCTCGTCGGGACGGGGATCTTCGACCCGCTGCTCGGTAACGTCCCGGGCAACAACTGGAGCCAGACCAAGACGATCACCGCCCTGCTCGCCGGCCGGGCCGTCACCCTCGGCCGCCTCTCCGTGGACGATCCGATCGGGAAGTACCTGCCAGCGGGCCTCGGGGACGCGGCGCATCGCGGGGTCACCGTTCGCCAGCTGCTGACCCAGACCAGCGGCGTCCGGGCGAACTGGACGCGCGAGCTGAACCTGGCGATGCCCGACCGCGTCCAGGAGTTCCTGTCCCTGCCGTTCGACCACGAGCCGGGCACCTTCTACCGATACTCGCAGACGGGGCCGTCCGTGGTGGCCTATGTGGTGCAGCGCGCCGTCGGCGAGGACCTCCAGGAGTTCGCCCAGCGCGAGCTCTTCGAGCCGCTCGGCATCCCGCGGGACCGCTGGTTCTGGCTCCGCGACCGCAGCGGCAACACCGACGGCTGGTCGAACCTGTTCCTGCCGGGCAACGAGTTCGGGCGCATCGGCCAGCTGCTGGCCAACGACGGCACCTTCCGCGGCGAGCGGCTGATCGCCGAGAGCTACCTCCGTGAACTGCGCACGCCGAGCCCGGCCAACCCCGGCTACGGCTACCTCACCTGGCTCAACGCCGGCCCGTACTGGATCACCCCGTCCGCGTTCGCCGCCACCCGCAACCCGGCGCCGATGATCGCCAGCGCACCGGCCGACATGTACTTCTCGTACGGGTTCTTCGGCCAGCACGTCTTCGTGATCCCCGGCCTGGACATGGTGGTGACCCGCTCCAGCGGGACGCTCAACTGGCCACCCAGCCGGCTCGACGCGGGCGATCCGCTCACCGCGGTCGCCCCGGGCCAGACCACTCGCATCGAGTACGAATTCTTCCGCCTGCTGATGCAGTCCGTCGTCACGCCCCGGCAACCCGCCGCGCCACCCTACGTCGCGCCGAAGCCGGGTGCGGTCGACCCGAGCCTGTTCGTCAGCGTGCCCGACAACCTCGCCGTGGCACAGGTCGGTCCGAACGCGCCAAAGGGCTGCACGATCTTCGGGTGCGGCGGAAATCTGGCCGCCGCCGGCACCATCCGGTCCCTGATGGACGTTCCGCGCACCGGATTCCCCGCGCTGACCGCGCTTCCGGCCGGGACCACGCAACTGGCACAGCAGGTGCCCGATCTGCTGCCGCGCCTGCTGGACGGCTGGCAGCAGACGGCCCGCATCACGGGTGAGCAGCTTCCGGCCGCGCTTCCGGCGCTGCTGGCGTCCCTCCAGCAGTCGGTTGGGGGATGAACACGGGGCGCACGACGAAGTGCGTGCGAGGAAAGGAAGTCCGATGATCGGTGGTAGCTGTGCGGAAGAGTTCTCGCGCGTCCGGCAGGAGTTCGAGCGGAACTTCGCCGACCGCGGCGAGGTAGGCGCGTCGGTTTGCGTCATGATCGACGGTGAACCGGTGGTGGACCTGTGGGGCGGTGTCGCCGACCGGGAGACCGGCCGCCCGTGGGAGAAGGACACCGCGAGCGTGGTCTTCTCCTGCACCAAGGGGGCGACCGCGTTGTGCGCCCACGTGCTCGCCTCCCGCGGGCAGCTGGACCTGGCCGCACCGGTCACGCGCTACTGGCCGGAGTTCGGCCAGTCGGGCAAGGAGGACATCACCGTCGGGATGCTCCTGAACCACCAAAGTGGACTTCCGGTGATCAGTGCGCCGTTGCCCGACAGCGCCTTCTTCGACTGGGAGCGGATGATCGCCGCGCTCGAGGTCGAGAAGCCGTTGTGGGAGCCGGGCAGCAGGCACGGCTACCACGCCCTCACCTTCGGCTGGCTCGTCGGCGAGGTCGTTCACCGCGCGTCCGGGAAATCACTCGGCGAGTTCTTCCGGGACGAGGTCGCCGGCCCGCTGGGCCTGGACTTCTGGATCGGGTGCCCGGAGGAGGTCGAGCCGCGGCTCGCACCGATGATCTTCCCCGAGCCCCGCGAGGGCGACGAACCATCGCTCTTCATGACGATGGCGGCCACCGAGCCCGAATCCATCCCCGGCCGGATCTTCGCCAACTCCGGTGGGTACATGCTGCCCGGACCGACCGGGTTCGACTCGCGGAACGCGCACGCGGCCGAGATCGGCGCCGCGGGCGGGATCAGCAACGCCCGCGGTCTGGCCGGCATGTACGCGCCGCTCGCCTGCGGTGGCCGTCTCGGCGGGGTGGAGCTGGTGGACCGGCGCGCCCTGGCACGGATGTCGACCACGATGTCGGCAGGCCACGACGCGACCTTGCTGATCGGCAGCCGGTTCTCCGCCGGCTACTTCCGGTCGATCGACAACCGGCACCGGCCCTACGGTCTGCGCGACAGCGTCATCCTGTCCCCGGACGCGTTCGGCCACCCCGGTTTCGGCGGCAGCATCGGGTTCGCCTCACCGGCCAACCGCATGTCGTTCGGCTACACGATGAACAACATGGGGCCGGGCACCCTTCTCAACGACCGGGGGCAGAGTCTTGTCGACGCCGTGTACCGCTCGCTCGGCTACACCGACGACAGCACCGAGGTGTGGTGCTGATCGCCGTGCGCCAGGCCACAGATCGCCGCGCCGGCCGGTTCCGGTAAGGTGGGCGACACGGTCAATGTATGAACGATCATACATCCCGGTGGCCGGGCTCGACGGGCGCGACCACCGGGCGCACGGCCCGAACGCATGGAAGTCGGTGGGAAGCGATGGGGACGCCGGTCAGGTCGCGGAACAGGAACGGGCAGCACCCGCGGGTCCGGCTGCAGGAGGCCGGCACGCGCCTGTTCTACAACAAGGGCTTTCACGCGACCTCGGTGCGGGACATCACGGAGGCCTGCGGCCTGACCCCCGGCGCGCTCTACAACCACTTCGGCTCCAAGGAAGAGCTGCTGTACTCGATCATCATGGACGGGCACGCCGCGCTCGACCGCTTGCTCGACGCGGTCCGCACGGACGCGCCCGCGCCGGAGCGGCTGCACGGGTTGATCGAGGCCTTCGTGCTGCACCACACGCGCTACCGCAAGGAAGCCGTCGTGGGCGACGAGTGGCGCGCGCTCGGCGAGGAGCACCGCGACGAGGTGCGCCGGCTTCGCCTCGGCATTCGGGCCAGGGTTCAGGACGTGATCCGGGACGGTGCCGCCACCGGGGCGTTCGAACTGCCCAAGGTGCCCAACGGGGACCCCGTGCGGATGGCCGCCACGGCCGCGCTGGACATGTCCTTCCGGGTGGCCGGCTGGTTCAGCCCGGACGGCCCGGTCTCGGACACCGCGTTCGCGAGTTTCTACGCCGATCTCGTCCTCCGTTCCATCAGCAAGGTTCGCTGAGACCGGTCCCCGGCCTCTTCGCGAACCGGAGAGGTGATGCATGGCCGTCCACCCGCACCCGATCGTCGACATGTCGGGCATGGTGCTCGACCGCGACTGCTGGCGTGCCTACCTCGGCGGGTTCGCCGAGTACGCGCCGGACTACTTCCGCCTGTTCGGCCAGCGGCTCGCCTCCACCGCGGGCATCGATCCGCGGGACTTCGCCGCGGCGAGCAAGGATCCCGGCGCCGCGCTCGACCTGCTCCTGGCGAGCCCGGCGTTCGACTTCGACCTGGACGCCTACGTCGCCCGGCTGGCGGAGGAAGGCGTGCGGTACCAGGTCCTCCACTCGAGCATGCGGCCGCTGCCGGACGGCCGGATGGTGAGCGACCGGATCGCCGAGTTCGCCGCGCGCCACCCCGACCGCCTGCAGGCGTGGGGGAGCGTGAACCTCGCCGATCCCGGTGCCGCCATCGCCGAGGTGCGGCGCTGCGTGCTCGAACTCGGCATGCGCGGGGTGTCGGTGACCCACTTCCTGGACGTCGCCGACCCGTTGTCGGAGGGGGCGCACGAGTTCTACCGGACGGTGAGCGAGCTGGGCGTTCCGCTGTGGCTGCACACCGGGCACAACCTGTCCACGCGGGTGCCGATGAACTGGTGCACGTGGCGGGAGCTGGACGAGATCGCGCGGCGGCACCCGGACCTGGTGGTGATCGCCGGGCACGGCGGCTGGCCGTGGGTGCTGGAGATGATGGCGCTGTGCCAGCGGCACCGCAACGTCTACCTGGAGTTCTCCACGCACCGTCCGCGCCACATGGCCCGGCCCGGATCCGGGTGGGAGCCGTTGCTGCTGCACGGGGCTTCCGCGGTCCGGCACAAGATCCTCTTCGGCGGGATCGAGTGGGTGCACGGCATGACCACCGGCGCGCTCGCCGCGGAAGTCTCCATGCTGGCGCTCGACGAGCGCACCAAGTGCGCGTGGCTGCACGACAACGGCGCGCGCCTGCTCGACCTGGACCGGAGCTAGTCCCACCGGGTGTCGCGGCTTGACCCCGCGGTCCGCCGTCATAAAAATGAACGTTCATATATAAGGAAGTGGAGCAACCCATGAACCTCGCAGGACGTGCCGCGCTCGTGACCGGCGCCGGACGCGGCATCGGCGCGGCGATCGCCGAACGCCTCGCCGCGGACGGGGCCAGCGTCGCGGTGAACGATCTGGACGCCGAGGCCGCCCAGGCCACGGTCAAGCGCATCCAGGCGGCGGGCGGTGACGGGGTGGCGCTGGCCGGCGACATCGCGGACACCTCCTTCGCCCGTGAGCTGGTCGCCACCGCCGCGGACCGGTTGGACGGCCTGGCGATCCTGGTCAACAACGCGGGCACCATCCACCGCCTGCCGCTGCGCGAGCAGACCGAACAGCACTGGGACCGGGTCATCGACGTCAACCTCAAGGCGCCGTTCGTGCTCAGCCAGGCCGCGGCCGACCACCTCGCCGGCTCCGGGCACGGTGCGATCGTCAACATCTGCTCGGTCGCGGTGATCGGCTTCTTCCGCCAGATCGCCTACGACGCCTCGAAAGGCGGCCTGCTCACGATGACGCGGTCGCTGGCCGTCGAACTCGGCCGGGAAGGGATCCGGGCCAACGCGATCGCGCCGGGCTTCATCGACACCGACACCGGGCACGCCGCCGACCTCGGCCGCATCGGGGAGAAGACCGTGGCCACCCTGCCGCTGAGCCGGACCGGGCAGCCGGACGAGGTCGCGGGCGCCGCGGTCTGGCTGGCCTCGGACGAGGCGCGGTACGTCACGGGCCAGGTGCTGTTCGTCGACGGCGGCTGGGTGCGGAACTAGACACGGCAACGGGAAGGGAACCGACGAACATGGGAAACGCTGACGCTGCACGGCTGGACGGCCGGGTCGCACTGGTGACCGGCGGCGCGTCCGGCATCGGGCAGGCGACCGCACGGCGCCTGAGCCGGGACGGCGCGACCGTCGTCATCGCCGACATCCACGGCGAGGGCGCCGAAGCCGTCGCCGAGGACATCCAGAACGCCGGCGGCCGGGCCGAGGCGGTGCCGTGCGATCAAACCGACCCGGACCAGGTGGCGGCGTTGTTCGACCGGCTGGACCGGTACGACCGGCTCGACATCTGCGTGGCCAACGCCGGCTGGGGACGGTTCGGGCCGTTCCTGGAGATCCCGGAGAAGACCTGGCGCCGCACGTTCGACATCAACGTGACCGGGACGTTCCTCGTGTGCCAGGCCGCGGCGCGCCGGATGGCCGACCTGGGCGACGGGGGAGCGGTGGTGGTGACCTCGTCGTCCGGCGCCGTCGAACCGGTCGCGCTGTTCAGCGCCTACTGCTCGGCCAAGGCGGCGCTCAACATGATGGTGAAGATCATGGCCTACGAACTGGGCCAGTTCGACATCCGCGTCAACGCGGTGATGCCGGGCGTGACGGAGACGGCGATGACCGGTGGGCTGCTGGCCACCGGGGCGCGCAGCTACAACGAGGCCGAGTCGCCGCTGGGCAGGCTTGCCAAACCCGAGGACATCGCCAGCGCGATCGCCTACCTCGTGTCCGACGACAGCGGTTACGTCAACGGCGCCGCGCTGCTCGTCGATGGCGGTGGCAGCGCGTACAACCCGGGCTGGTTCGGCACCGACTTCCGCCGGCGGGGCGAGGCCTCCTGGACACTCCGGCACGAGCAGACGCCCGTCCAGGTCGCCGGAAAAGCCTGACGCAGCAGTAATTCCCGACACGGCCACCCGGGTGCTCGCGGCCCGGCGGCTCCCCAACTGGAGGGGTGGCCGCCGCGATCCGCGAGCACCTGGACCGCCCGGGTGCCGGTGATGAGCTGGTCGACGACGCGCAGCTGAGCGCCGATCCGGCGTTCGTCACCGCGTCGCTGCGGAGGGATCCCGGCCGGCGGTTGTGCGATCCCGAGGGCATCGCCGCGGCGGTGGCGAACCTGATCAGCCCGGCGTCCGCGATGGTGGACGCCGGGCTGCGGGCCGGCCAAGCCGCCCCGGTGGTGGGCGTGCCTGCTCAGCCGGTGACCACGAAGCTCACCGCCGTGCTGCAGCTGCCGCCGACGTTGAGGGTCGCGGCGGTGCGCGCCCCCGGCACCTGGTAGTCGCCGGCGGTCCCGGTCACCTGCCGGTGGGCGTCCAGCAGCATCCGGACCCCGGTGGCTCCCACCGGGTGCCCGGCGCCGATCAGGCCGCCCGACGGGTTCACCGGCAGCCGTCCGTCGAAGTCGATGTACCCGCTCTCGACGGCCCGCCAGGCTTCCCCGGGCGCGGTCAGTCCGAAGTGGTCGATCGCCACGTACTCGGTGATCGTGAAGCAGTCGTGGGTCTCGATCACGTCGAGGTCCTCCGGCCCGCGCACCCCGGCCCGGCCGTAGGCGTCGGTGATCGCCTGCCGGATGTTGGGGAAGAGGTAGCGCCCCTCGTGCGCGAACTTGGCGCTCAGCGGTAGTGGTGCGGTGTGGTGGCCCCATCCGCTGATCCGGCTGGCCGTGCGATCCGGCGAGCCACGCAGCCAGGACTCGGTGAACCGGCTGCCGGCCAGCACGATCGCGCTCGCCCCGTCGGTGATCCGGCCGCAGTCGCTCTTGCGGGTGCGGCCGGTCACGATCGGGTTGGCGATGTCGTCGGCCTCGAAGTGGCCGGGGCCGGCCGTCCAGCCGCGGGTCTGCGCCAGCGGGTTGCGGCGGGCGTTGGTGCGGTTGAGCTCGGCGATGCGGTTGAGGTGGGTCTGGTCGAGCCCGTACCGGCGGTCCACCTCCTGGCTGATGCGGTCGAAGAGGTGGGGCCAGGGCAGCTCGTCGGCGTCCAGTTCCTCGGGCGTCCACGCCGCCGATCCGAGGTTGCGCGCCGCCTCCTCGCCCGCGACGTTGCGCATCAGCTCGACTCCGGCGACCAGGACGACGTCGTACCGGCCGGCCTCGATCTCCGCCATCGCGGCCAGCGCGGCGGCGCTGCCGGACGCGCAGGCGGCTTCGTGCCGGCTGGTGGGCAGCGTGGCCCAAGCCGGGTCCAGCATCGGGATCATCGCGCCGAGGTGCGACTGTCCGGCGAAGCGTTCCCCGCCGAAGTTGCCGACGTGGGCGGTCGCGATGTCGGACGGTTCGAGCCCGGTCGCGCCGAGGCAGTCCCGCACGGCCTGTTCCAGCATGTCGAAGAGCGGGTTGTCGCTCTGTTTGGACCAGTTGACGGCGAAGTCGGTCTGCGCGCCGCCCAGGACGTGGACTGCGTCGGCCATGGCTTCACTCCTCCTTGATGTGAATGAACGTACATGCAATATGACCCTTGTCAGCACGAGAGGCAAGGGCTCCGGCCTGTTCCGCTCGTCTCTTGACGCACGGGAGGAAAGATGTATATAAACGCTCATACACATCCTGATTCGGGTGATCCGACGCCAACGGAGGCGCACATGGAGACCAGCCTGAGCCGCGGCCGACCCGGCTTGTCCCGCCGGACCGCCCTGTCGGGGGCACTGGCCCTGGGAACCGCACTCCTTGGTGGCGGGCTGTCGGCCTGTGCCGGCCGCGGCGCGGGCAGCCCGGACGGACAGGCCGAGCTCGGCTGGATCCAGCCCAAGACCGGGCGCCTGGCCAGCGCCTACGCGCCGACCTTCATCGGCGCCCAGCTGGCGTTGCAGGAGATCAACGCCGCGGGCGGTCTGCTCGGGGCCGCGATCCAGGTGCACGAAGAGGACGACGAGGGCTCACCGGCCACGCAGTCGACGGTCGCCCAGCGGCTGCTCAGCGCACGACCGGACTTCGTGGTCGGCCCGACCGGCAGCTCCCAGGCGGTCGCGTCGGTCACCGCGCTCGCCCGCGGCAACGCGATCCAGTCCGCCTGGGGCGGCGCGGACATCCTGGGCGACGGGAACCGGTTCCCCGCGCACTACCAGCTCGTCTTCAACACCAGCAGGCAGGGCGCGGCCGCCGCGAGGTTCCTCTTCGAGACCCGCGGTATCCGCCGGATCGGCCTGCTCACCGAGAACTCCGAGTTCGGCAAGTCCATGCAGGAGTCGTTCACCCGCACCCTGCGCGACCGCTACCGCACCGAACTCGCGGGCGTGCAGGTCTTCGAGCCGAACGCACCCGACATGGCGCCCTACCTCAACCAGCTGGCGCGCGCCGGGGGCGAGGGCCTCGGTATGTTCAGCGGGCAGCCGCAGGCGGCTGTGCTGTCCCTGCGCGCGATGGCCAACAGCGGCTTCGCGCCGGTGATCGTGGCGCACGACCTCAACTACATCGACGCCTACAACGAAATCCCGGTGGAGCTGCTGCGGAACTTCTACGGCACCGCCTACCGCTCGCTGACCTACCCCAAGGGCAGCGCGCCGTCCGGCCCCGCCCTGGAGTACGCCACCAAGATCCGTACCCAGGCCGGGCAACTGGCGTTCTCGGCCGCCAACAGCCCGTACTACGACTTCCTGAAGCTTCTCGCGGTGGTCGTCGAGCAGGAACGGACGACCGACCCGGAGCGGCTGCGGGCGGCGCTCAACGGAGTGCGCGGGTACCAGGGCGTGCGTGCGCCCATTTCGTTCACCGCGACCGACCACTGTGGAATCGGTGACGACGCCATCGCGATCGCGACGCTGCTCTCCGCCAAGGACGAGACGTCCGCGGGCGGCATCTTCCGGGAGCTCGCGTCGTGACACCGGTCAGCGAGATCCTCGTTCCCGGGCTGACGTTCGGGAGCCTGTACGCGCTCGTCGCGATCGGCTTCAACGTGCTCTACCGCCCGACGAACGTGCTCAACTTCGCCCAGGGCGACCTGGTGATGGTGGGCGCGATGCTGATGGCCGCGAGCGGCCTGGGCGCCCTGCCGTGGCCGATCGCCCTGGCCTGCGTGGTGGTGGTCGTCGGCCTGGTCGCGCTGCTCGAGGAACGGCTCGCGGTGACACCCGTGCTGCGCCGGTCCAGCCACGCCGCCGGCTGGGTCATCACCACCCTCGCCTTCTCGCTGATCCTGAGCCAGGTCGCGGGCCGGATCTGGACCGCGGAACCCCGGTCGGTGGCGCCTCCCGCGCCGCTGTCGCTGCGGCCGATGGACCTGTGGGGGCTGCAGATCAGCAGCTACCAGCTCGTGGTGATCGGCGTGGTCGTGGCCCTCGTCATCGCGCTCGAGCTCGTCGACCGGACGCGGTTCGGGTGTGCGGTGCGGGCGGTCGCCGCGGACCGGGACGCCGCCCGCCTGCAGGGCATCCGGCCGGACCGGATCGGCCGCATCTCGTTCCTGATCGGGGGAGCGCTGGCCGGGCTCGCCGGAGTGCTCGCCGCCCCGCTCCTGCTGGCCTCGGTGACCATGGGGTTCGGCCTGCTCATCCGCGGGTTCTTCGCCGCCATCGCGGGCGGGGTCGGCGACCACCGGGGCGCACTGGTGGCGGGGTGGCTGCTCGGCATCGTGGAAGCGGTGGGGGCGCGGTACATGTCGCCGGGCCTGCAGACCGCGGTCCTCTTCGCGGTCGTCGTGGTCGTGCTGATGGTCCGGCCCACCGGGCTGCGGCGCTCGGGAGGGGTGCTGCGGCATGTCTGAGGCCACGCTGACCGCACGCCGCCCGTGGGCCGTCGGCGGACCGCGGACCCGGGCGGCCGGCATCGTGCTCGCCGCGGCGGCCGCGGCCGCGCTGCCACTGGTCGCCGGCGACCCGTACGTCGTCTACCTGGCGACCCTGGTGGGTATCTACATCCTGGTCGCGATGGGTCTGAACCTGCTGTTCGGCTACACCGGGCAGGTCTCGCTCGGCCACGGTGCGCTGGTCGCCGTCGGCGCCTACGTCGCGGCGGTGCTGACCACGGCGCACGGGTGGTCGTTCTGGGCCGCGCTGCCGGTCGCGATGCTCGGCGCGGGGCTGGTCGGCAGCCTGATGGCGTTGCCCGCGCTGCGCCTGACCGCCTGGTACCTCGCCCTCATCACGCTGGCGTTCGGGATGGTGGTCAACGGCCTGCTGGTCGAGATGCGGGAGATCACCGGCGGCTTTTCCGGGATCTTCGGCGTGCCCCGCCCGGAGTTCGGCGGCCTGCCGTTGGACGATGCGGGCTTCTTCTGGCTGGTGCTCGTCTTCGTCGTCGTCACGTACGTGGTGATGCGGAACCTGGTGCGCTCGCGGATCGGCCGCGCGATGATCAGCGTGCGCGACGCGGAGGAGGCGGCCCGCTCGGCGGGGGCGGACACAGTGCGGCTCAAGGTGTTCGCGTTCTTCCTCAGCGCGGTCCTCGCCGGGGCGGCGGGGGCGTTGCTCGCTGGGCTCAAGGGCATGGTGACGCCGGACGACTTCACGATCGACTTCTCGGTGTTCTTCCTGCTCGTGGTGATCGTCGGCGGCGCCGGCCGGCTGGGCGGCCCGATCGTCGGCGTGCTGGCGTTCTTCGTGCTGCCTGAGCTGCTCGGGGCGCTGGCGGAATGGCGCCTGCTCGTCTACGGCGCGGTGCTCCTCGTGGTGGCCGTCTACGCCCCGCACGGCATCGCCGGCGCCTGGTCGCGCTGGTGGCGCTCCCGCCGGCCGTCAGTTCCGGTCGACGAGCGCCTGCCGCAACCATCCGAGCCACCGCACCGGGACGCCCTGAGCCTGTCGGCGCGCGGCCTGGCCAAGAGCTTCGGCGGGGTGAGTGCGCTGCGATCAGCCGATCTGGACGTCCCCGCGGACACCATCCACGCGGTGGTCGGCCCCAACGGGTCCGGCAAGACCACGCTGCTCAACACCATCACCGGCTACGTCCGTGTGGACAGCGGCACGGTCCACCTGGGCGGGCGCGGCACCGGCCGCCGCTCACCCCATCGGGTGGCGCGCGCCGGCGTCGGCCGGACCTTCCAGACCCCGCGCCTGCTCCCGGACCTGAGCGTGCTGGACAACGTCCTCCTCGGCGCCTACGCGCGGGAGCGCTCACCAGCCGTGGCGATCGCGGCCGGCTTGCCCCGGGCCCGCCGGGAGTCCGCCGCGCTCACCGCCGAAGCCATGGCCTACCTGCGGTTCGTCGGGCTGAGCGACGTCGCCGGACAGCAGGCGGGTGCGCTCCCGCACGGCAAGCAGCGGCTGCTGGAGATCGGCCGGGCGCTGATGGCGCGTCCGCGTCTGCTGCTCCTCGACGAGCCGGCGGCGGGTCTGTCGATGACCGAGCTCGAAGCGCTGGGACGGCTGCTGCGGGAGATCCGCGCGCAAGGCGTCACCGTCGTGCTCATCGAACACCACATCGAACTCGTGGTCGAGGTGGCCGACGCGGTCACGGTGCTGCACGAGGGCGCGACGCTGCTGTCCGCGCCGCCGGCGACGGCTCTGTCCGACGACCGTGTTCTCGACGTCTACCTGGGGCGCTGATGACTTCTCTCCTCGAACTGTCCGAGGTCACCGCGGGCTACGGCTCGGCGCCGGTGGTCGAGGACGTCACGCTGGCCGTCGGGCCGGGTCAGGTCTGCGCGCTCGTCGGGGCGAACGGCGCGGGCAAGAGCACGCTGCTCGGCACGATCTCCGGGTTGCGGCACCCCAGCCGCGGGCGGATCACCTTCGACGGGACCGACCTCAGCCGCGCGGCACCCGAGATCGTCGTGCGACGAGGACTCGTCCACGTCGCGGAGGGACGGCGGATCTTCCGCGGCCTGACCGTGCGCGAGAACCTCGACCTCGGGCTGTGGCGATCCGGGCTCGGCAAGACCGAGCAGCGGGACCGGCTGGACCGGGTACTCGGGCTGTTCCCGTTCCTGCGCGCCCGGATGTCCGCGCAGGCGGAGGTGCTGAGCGGCGGCGAGCAACAGATGCTGGTCATCGGGCAGGCGCTCATGCGCGAGCCGCGGATGCTGCTGCTCGACGAACCCTCCCTGGGGTTGGCTCCGGTCATGGTCGACCGCGTCTTCGACACGATCGAGGTGCTGCGTGGCGAGGGGCTGAGCATCCTGCTGGTGGAACAGGTGGTCGAGCGGGCGCTGAGCATCGCCGACCGGGGGTTCGTTCTGCAGAACGGCCGCATCGTGGCCGAGGGACCCGGGCCGGACCTGCTCCGGGGACCCGCCTTGCGCCAGGCGTACCTGGGCGCGTTCGCTGGGGGAGCCCGTCCAGCCACCCCGCTGATTCGACGGAAGTGAGGCAGTGACATGGATTGGTGGAGTGCGACCGTGCCCTCGCCGGAGGAGTGCGTGCTGGGACCGCTGTTGCGCCGGCACGCGCGGGAGCGAGGGGACGCTGTCCACGCGGTGTTCCAGGACGGCAGCCGTTGGACCTACGCCGAAACCTGGCGTGCGGCGAACGCGGTGGCCCGCCGGCTGGCCGCACTCGGCGTCCAGCCCGGCGACCGGGTGTTGTCCTGGCTCCCGAACGGCCCGGACGCGCTGCGCGTCTGGTACGGCGCCAACCTGCTCGGCGCGATCTACATGCCGCTCAACCCCGCCTACCGCGGCGGCCTGCTCCAGCACGCGATCCGGTTGTCCGGGGCCCGCGTGATGGTCGCCCACCCCGACCTGGTCCCGCGTCTGGCCACGCTGGACGGTGGTCAGCTGGACCACGTCGTACCGCTGACCAGTCGCGAATGGACGGACGACGGGCCGGAGGTGGTCCCCGAAGCGCCGGTCCAGCCGTGGGATCCCTACGCGATCATCCTGACGTCGGGCACCACCGGCCCGTCGAAGGGTGTGGTGTGTTCCTACACGCACGTCGCGACGACCGCGGCCGCGGCGTTCGACGAGCGGTTCGGCGAGCAAGACCGCTACATGATCAACCTGCCGCTGTTCCACGCCGGCGGCACGATCGGCTGCTACGCCGCGCTGCTGAAGGGCGCGTCGATCGCGGTCGTCGACCGGTTCGACACCGCCCGGTTCTGGGACGTGGTGCGCACCACCGGGACCACGCACGTGACCCTGCTCGGCGTGATGGCGACGTTCCTCGCCAAACAGCCGTCCGCCCCCGGCGACCGGGACCACCCGCTGCGGCACGTGTTCATGGTGCCGCTCAACGACGACGTGGCCGGTTTCGCCGCTCGCTTCGGGGTGCGCGTGACCGCCCTGTTCAACATGACCGAGACCTCGATCCCGATCATCTCCGAGGACGATCCGAAGACCCCGGCGACCTGTGGCCGGGTCCGCCGGGGCGTGCAGGCGCGGCTCGTCGACCAGTTCGACCGCGAGGTCCCCGACGGCGAGACCGGCGAGCTGGTGCTGCGCACCGACCGGCCCTGGGCGATGAACTCCGGCTACTGGGGCATGCCGGAGGCGACGGCTCGGGCCTGGCGGAACGGGTGGTTCCACACCGGCGACGCCTTCCGCCGCAGCCCCGACGGCGAGTACTTCTTCGTCGACCGGGTCAAGGACGCGATCCGGAGGCGTGGAGAGAACATCTCCTCCTTCGACGTGGAGGCGGAGATCGTGGCTCATCCGGCGGTGCGGGAGGCGGCGGTCGTCGCGGTGCCCAGCCCGCACGGGGAGGACGACGTGCTGGCCGTGGTGGCGCCGGTGGACGGGGCCACCATTGATCCGGCCGAGCTGCTGGGGTTCCTGTCCGACCGGATGGCGCACTTCATGGTGCCGCGCTACATCCGGCTGCTCGACGAGCTGCCCAAGACGCCGACGAGCAAGATCGAGAAGCACCGCCTGCGAGCGGCCGGAGTCACTGCCGACACCTGGGACCGGGAAGCGGCCGGAGTGCGTGTCAGGCAGGAGCGAATCGGGGGGCATCAGACCGCGGCCTCGTGAGCGCTTCGGGGCGGTACTCCATGACCTCGAGGCCGTGTCCGTTCGACCGGGAGTTCCCCGGCCGCGGTCAGTGTCGCGCCCTGCGAACCGCATTTCGGTTCCTTGACGGGCGTCATCGCTGCGATATTCTGGCCCGGAGGTCCGTGGAGGGAGTTCCGGGTGAGCGGCTTCCGGCTCAGTGGCGAGCAGCGCGAGTACGTGCGCTGGGTGCGCGAAGTCGCCGGGGGGCTGCCCTCGGCGGGGGGCCGGCCCGGCCGGGTGGACCGGGCCCTCATCCGATCCCTCGGGGAGCGCGGCCTGCTCCGCGGGCTGTTCGGGCCCGGTGAGCCGCCGGCCGATGCCGCGGCCATGCGGTTGTGCCTGCTGCGCGAGACGATCGCCCAGCTCAGCACCGACGCGGAGACCGCGCTCGCGCTGCAGGGGCTCGGCAGCTACCCGATCCTGCAGTCCGGGTCACCCGAACTGGTGCGCCGCTGGATCCCCGCGGTGATCTCCGGGGAGGCGGTCGCCGCGTTCGCCCTCACCGAGGCGGGCGCCGGATCGGACGCCGCGGCGCTTCAGCTGCGTGCCGAGCGCGACGGCGACGCGTGGGTGCTCACCGGCGAGAAGCTGTGGATCTCCAACGCCCCGGACGCCGACATCTACACCGTGTTCGCGCGCACCACGCCCGACGCCGGCGCGCGCGGCGTCACCGCGTTCGCTGTCGCGGGTGCGAGCGCTGGGCTGTCCGGGGAACCGCTGGACATGCTGTCCCCGCACCCGATCGGGCGCCTGGTGTTCGACGGGGTGCGCGTCGGCGCGGAGGCGGTGCTGGGCGAGGTCGACCGCGGGTTCGCCGTCGCCATGCGCACGCTCGACCTGTTCCGCCCCAGCGTCGGCGCCTTCGCCGTGGGCATGGCCCAGGCCGCGCTCGACGCGACGCTGACCCACGTGCGCGAACGTCAGGTGTACGGGGCGCCGCTGGCAGCACAGCAAGCCGTGGCACACCGCGTCGCCGACATGGCGACCGAGCTGGAAGCGGCCCGGCTGCTCGTCTACACCGCGGCCACCGCCTACGACGACGGCGCCGAACCGGACCAGCAGCCGCGGCGCTCAGCGATGGCGAAGCTGTACGCCACCGAAGCCGCGCAGAGGATCATCGACGGGTGCGTCCAGCTGCACGGCGCGGCGGCCCTGCGGCGGGGACATCCGCTGGAACACCTCTACCGCGACGTGCGGGCGCTGCGCATCTACGAAGGCGCCTCCGAAGTGCAGCGTTCCATCATCGCCCGCAACCTGATCGGCAGGGAGTACACCCGATGACCTACCGCTTCCACGCCTCCCCGCGGCTCACCGAGCACTGGCGGCACTTCCGGTTCGCCAAGGCCGACGGTGTGGCCACCGTGACCCTGGACCGGCCGGAAAAGCTCAACCCGCTGACCTTCGAAAGCTACGCCGACCTGCGCGACCTGCTCGCCGAGCTGCCGCACCACCAGGACGTGCGCGCGCTGGTCATCCGCGGTGAGGGCAAGGGGTTCTGCGGCGGTGGCGACGTCAACGAGATCATCGGCGAACTGATCAAAATGGAGCCGCGTGACCTGATGCGGTTCACGAAGATGACCGGCGCGGTCATCCGCGCGATGCGGGAGTGCCCGATTCCGATCATCACCGCGATCCACGGCATCGCGGCCGGCGCGGGCGCGGTGGTGGCACTGGCGTCGGACTTCCGGATCGTGAGCCGCTCCGGGCGCTTCGCCTTCCTGTTCACCAAGGTCGGCCTGTCCGGCGGGGACATGGGCGCGGCGTACCTGCTCCCGCGCGTGGTCGGGCTCGGGCGGGCCACGGAGCTGCTCATGCTCGGCGACACGATCGACGCCGAAACCGCGGACCGCTACGGGCTGGTGTCGCGGCTGGTCGCCGACGACGAGCTGGACACCACGGTCGCCGACCTGGCCCGCCGGCTCGCCGACGGCCCCACGCTCGCTCTCGCCCAGACGAAGTCGTTGCTCACGGCCGAACTGGACATGTCCATGCCGGCGTCGATGGAACTGGACGCGATGACCCAGGCCCTGCTCATGACCACGCGCGACCACGCCGAGTTCCACGCCGCGTTCACCGAACGCCGCGCGCCGCGCTGGGAGGGCCGTTGACCGCGCGGGTCGCGCTGGTGACCGGAGCGGGCCGCGGCATCGGCCGCGAGATCGCCCGGCGGCTCAGCGGCGAGGGTATGCGTGTGGCCCTGGTGGCCCGCGACCGCGACCAGCTCGACGAGACGGCGAGCGGCTGCGCCGGGGCGACGATGGTGCTGCCGGCCGACGTCACCGAGCCGGAGGCGGCCGAGCGCGTGCACACCGAGATCGAGCGGACGTGGGGGCCGGTCGAGGTCCTCGTCGCGAACGCCGGCGCCGGCCATTCGGCGCGCCTGGAGCGCACGACCGACGCGGACTGGCAGCGCATGCTCGACCTGAACCTGACCGCGCCGTTCCGTTTCGTGCGGCGCGCGGTGCCGGCGATGCGGGACGCCGGCTGGGGACGGATCGTGGTGACGGCGTCCAGCGCCGCGCACATCGGCGATCCCTACATCGCCGCCTACACCGCGAGCAAGCACGGGGTGCTGGGCCTGGTCCGGTCCGCGGCGGCGGAGCTGGCGCGCACCGGCGTGACGGTCAACGCGGTGTGCCCGGGCTATGTGGACACCCCGATGACGGAGGCCACGATCGCGAACATCGTCGCCACCTCGGGGCGCAGCCCGGAACAGGCCCGGGAGGCGCTGGAACGCAAGCAGCCGATTGGCCGGCTGATCACGCCCGCCGAGGTCGCCGACGCGGTGTGGTTCTGCGTCGTCAACGGCGCGGTGACCGGGCAGGCGATCAATGTGGACGGAGGTGCCGTGCAGTGAGCGTCGAACGGGTCAACCCGCCGGAACTGGCTCAGCCACGGGGTTTCTCGCACGCGGTGGTCGGCACCGGGACGACGATCTTCCTGGCCGGGCAGACCGCGTTGGACCACAGTGGACGGATCGTCGGCGGGGACGTCGTGGCGCAGTTCGAGCAGGCGTTGTCCAACCTGCTCACCGCGCTGCGAGCGGCCGGCGGCGAGCCGCGGCAGCTGGCGAGCCTGACGGTGTACGTCACCGACATGGACGAATACCGGGCGCACGCGGCGGAGATCGGCCGCGTCTGGAGGCGCCTGGCCGGCCGCGACTACCCGGCGATGGCCGGCATCGGCGTGGCGCGGCTGTGGGATGCCGAGGCGCTGGTCGAGGTGCAGGGTTTCGCCGTGGTGTGACCACCCGGCGGCGCGGCGGGCCACGTGCAGCCGGTCCGGTCTGCCACGATGACTCCGTGGACGAAGAAGTCATTCCCATTCTGCGCGTCGAGGACGCCGCGGCGGCGGTCGCCTGGTATGAGCGGCTGGGCTTCGCCAAGCAGTGGGAACACCGCTTCGAGCCGGGACTTCCGGCGTTCGTCGAGGTCGCCCGCGGCGGAATGCGGTTGTTCTTGTCCGAGCACACGGGCGATGCCCGTCCGGACACGCTGGTCTACCTGCGCGTCCGGGATGTCGACGCCATCGCCGCCGAGTTCGGCGTGCGGGCGGAGGACGTTCCGTGGGCGCGGGAAATCGAGCTGCGCGACCCGGACGGCAACCGGCTGCGGATCGGCACCCCGGTGGAGTGACCGGAGAAGAACCGCCCCGGCTCACCACGACTACCGCGCGAGCAGGGGCTCCACGTAGTCGTGCGCCGGTCCGGCTAGCCGGCGTCGTAGCTCGAAGAACGTGTCCGCCGCGCGGAGGCCGATCCAGCCGGCCGGAAGCACCTCCAGCGGGAGCCCCGGCTCGAGGTAGGGCAGCCGCCGCCAGTCGGTCAGCGCGTGGACGTAGTCGGCGAACGCCTGGGCCCCGTCGAGGCGGCGGCGTCGCCGGTAGCGGGCCAGCACCGGCTCGTGGCGGGCCAGGAACGTCTCGTACAGCTCGTGCAGCCGCCGCAGGTCCCACCACTCCCGCACCCGCTCCGCGGTCCCGGCGAACCCCACGTGGTCGGCGTGGAACAGCTCGACGTAGGGATCCAGGCCCTGCCGCACCAGCGCCTCCCGCGTCTCGCCGAGCAGGTGCGCCGGCGCGATCCACACCCCCGACGACACCGTGCCGAACCCGAGCCAGGACAGCCGCGAGCGCAGCTGGTGCCGTTTGTCGCGCTCGGACTCCGGCACGCTGAACACCGCCATCAGCCAGCCCTCACCGGCGTCGGCCCGGCGGCGCTCGAAGATGCGGCGGTCGCCCTCGTCCAGGATCTCGCGCGCGGTGGCGGACAGCTCGTACCCGGCGGCCCCGCCGACCTTCGCCGCCGTCAGCAGCCCGCGCCGCTTGAGCCGGAAGACCGCGGACCGCACGGCCGGCTCGTCCACCCCGCAGTGCGCCAGCAGCTGGATCAGCGCGGCGACGCTCATCCAGCCGCCCGCCTCGCGGGCGTAGAGCCCGTAGACGGTGACGATCAGCGCGCGCGGCTGCTGCCCACGCCCGTTGTTCTCGTCCGCACCGGTGGCCACGGCAGTCACTTTAACCTGCACCGCGGCGGCCTCCCCGGCTACATCATTTCTATCGCTGTCTTGACTACCGTCACCAAAAGAGAATGATTGGGGTATGACTCTCCAGGGTTCCGCGCACGCCGACACGTTCTGCCGGGACAACCTGCCGCCCCGGCACCTGTGGCCGGAGTTCCTGGAGGAACTGCCCGAGCTGCGTTACCCGCCGCGGCTCAACTGCGGCGTCGAACTCCTCGACGCGGTCATCGAGCGGTTCGGGCCGGACCGCCCGTGCCTGCTCACGCCGGACGGCGAAACCTGGACCTACGGCCAGTTGCGGGACCAGGTCGATCGCCTCGCGTGGGTGCTCACCGAGCAGCTCGGCGTGATCCCCGGGCACCGGGTCCTGCTGCGCGGCCCGAACACCCCTGCGCTGGCCGCCTGCTGGCTGGCCGTGATGAAGGCCGGCGCCGTCGCGGTGGCGACGATGCCCCTGCTGCGGGCCGGGGAGCTGACCGCGATCGCCCGGATCGGCGCGATCAACCTCGCGCTGTGCGACGCGCGGTTCGACGACGAACTCGCCGCGGCCGACCTGGGTGGCGCGCCGGTGGTCCGCTACGGGGGAGCGGGACCGGACGACCTGATGGCCCGCGCGCGGGCCGTGCCGGGCGGGTTCACCGCGGTCGACACCGCCGCCGACGACGTCGCGCTGCTGGCGTTCACGTCGGGCACCACGGGACGGCCGAAGGCGACCATGCATTTCCACCGCGACGTCCTCGCCATCACCGACACCTTCTCCCGGCACGTCCTGCGGCCGCGCCCGGACGACGTCTTCACCGGAACCCCGCCGCTGGCCTTCACCTTCGGCCTCGGCGGCCTGCTGGTGTTCCCGCTGCGCGCCGGCGCCGCCACGCTCCTGATCGAAAAGGCGACCCCGGACCAGCTCGCCGACGCCATCGAGGCCCACGACGTGTCCGTGTGCTTCACCGCCCCCACCGCTTACCGCGCGATGCTGCGGTCGAACCGGGTCCGCGCACTGGGCAAGCTGCGCCGCGCGGTGTCGGCGGGGGAGCACCTGCCGGAGGCGACGTGGCGCGCGGTGCACGAGGCGACCGGCCTGCGCCTGATCGACGGCATCGGTTCGACCGAGATGCTGCACATCTTCGTCTCCGCCGCCGACGACGACATCCGGCCCGGCGCCACCGGCCGCGCCGTGCCCGGATACCGCGCCGCCGTGCTCGGCGAACACGGCGAACCGCTGCCGCCCGGCACCCCGGGGCGGCTGGCGGTGAAAGGACCCACCGGCTGCCGGTACCTCGCCGACGACCGCCAGGCCGCCTACGTCCACGACGGCTGGAACATCACCGGCGACACCTTCGTCGCCGACGAGGACGGCTACCTCTACTTCGTGGCCCGCAACGACGACATGATCGTCTCCTCCGGCTACAACATCGCCGGGCCGGAGGTCGAAGAAGCCCTGCTCGCGCACGAGGCCGTCCTCGAATGCGGCGTCGTCGGCGTGCCCGACCCCGAACGCGGCCAGCTCGTCAAGGCCTTCGTCGTGCCGGCGCCCGGGTTCGAGGCGGACGAGGCCCTGGCCGCCGAGCTGCAGAGCTTCGTTAAGGCGCGGATCGCGCCGTACAAGTACCCGCGCGCGGTCGAGTTCGTCCCGGATCTGCCACGCAGCAACACCGGAAAGCTGCAGCGCTACAAGCTGCGCGAGCGGGACCGGGCGGAGGCGCGCTGATGCGGATCGCGGTGATCGGCGGCGGGCCGGGCGGGCTGTACTTCGCCGCGCTGGCCAAACAGCTGGCCCCGGGCGACGAGATCGACGTGTGGGAACGCAACGCCGCCGACGACACCTTCGGGTTCGGGGTGGTGTTCTCGGACGAGACGCTCGGCGGCATCGAGCACGCCGACGAGGCGGTTTACCGGCGGATGGCGCGCGAATTCGCCCGCTGGGACGACATCGACGTGCACTTCCGCGGCCAGGTGCTCACCAGCGGCGGCCACGGCTTCGCCGCGATGAGCCGCAAACGGCTGCTGCAGATCCTGCAGCAGCGGTGCGCCGGGCTGGGCGTGCGGCTGCACTTCGCCACGCACGCCCCGGATGTGGACCGCCTCGCGGCCGAATACGACCTCGTCGTCGCCGCCGACGGGGTGAACTCGGCGGTGCGCGCCCGCCACGCCGAGGTGTTCGGTCCGTCCCTGGACGTCCGCTCGTGCCGCTACATGTGGCTGGGCACGGACAAGGTGTTCGACGCGTTCAAGTTCTACATCGAACAGACGCCCTACGGCGTGATGCAGATCCACGGCTACCCGTTCGACGCGCACGGCAGCACCTTCATCGTGGAGATGGCCGAGGAGGTGTGGCAGCGGGCCGGCTTCGCCGCGTTCGCCGACCGCGAGTTCGCGCCGGGGGAGTCGGACGAGAAGTCGATCGAGCTGGTGCGGGAACTGTTCGCCGACGTGCTGGACGGCGCGGCGCTGCTGGCGAACAATTCCCGGTGGATCACCTTCACCACGGTGCGCAACGAGCGGTGGCGGCACGGGAACGTCATCCTCCTCGGGGATGCCGCGCACACCGCGCACTTCTCGATCGGCTCGGGCACCAAGCTCGCGATGGAGGACGCGCTGGCGCTCGCCGCGTCCCTGCACGAGCAGTCCGATGTGGAGCGGGCGCTGATCGCCTACGAGGCGGAGCGCAAGCCGGTCGTCGAGTCGACCCAGCGCGCCGCGCAGGCCAGCCTGGAGTGGTTCGAGAACCTGGGCCAGTACGTGCACCAGGAGCCGGTGCAGTTCGCGTTCAACATCATGACCCGCAGCCGCCGCGTCACCTACGACAACCTCCGCGTCCGCGACCCCGGGTTCGTCGACCGCGCCGACCACTGGTTCGCCGGGCACGAGCAGCGGCGCGGCCACGGCGACGGCGACGTGCGGCCGCCGATGTTCCAGCCGTTCCGGCTGCGCGGGCTGGAGCTGCGCAACCGCGTGGTGGTGTCCCCGATGGACATGTACCGCGCGTGCGACGGGATGCCCGGCGACTTCCACCTGGTGCACCTCGGCGGCAAGGCGCTCGGCGGCGCGGGCCTGGTGATGACCGAGATGGTGTGCGTGTCCGACACCGGCCGGATCACGCCCGGCTGCACCGGGATCTACACCGGCGAGCAGGCCAGGGCGTGGCGGCGGATCACCGAGTTCGTGCACACCGAGACCACCGCGAAGATCGGCATCCAGATCGGGCACTCCGGGCGCAAGGGCTCCACCCGGCTGATGTGGGAGGGCATCGACCAGCCGCTGCCGGAGGGCAACTGGCCGGTCGTCGCCCCGTCGCCCCTGCCCTACCGGGAGGGCGTGAACCAGGTGCCGCGCGAACTGGACTCCGACGATCTCGCCGTGATCCGGCGGCAGTTCACCGACGCCGCGGCGCGGGCCGCCGACGCCGGGTTCGACCTGCTCGAACTGCACTGCGCGCACGGGTACCTGTTGTCGTCGTTCATCTCGCCGCTGACCAACCACCGCACCGACGGCTACGGCGGGTCGTTGGAGGCACGGCTGCGGTTCCCGCTCGAGGTGTTCCGCGCGATGCGGCGGGTGTGGCCGGCGGACCGGCCGATGAGCGTCCGGATCTCGGCCACCGACTGGTGCGACGACGGCATCACCGCCGAGGATTCGGTGCGGATCGCCCGCGCGTTCGCCGCCGCCGGGGCGGACGTGATCGACGTGTCCACCGGGCAGGTGGATCCCGCCGAGAAGCCCGCGTTCGGCCGGTCCTACCAGACGCCGTTCGCCGACCGCATCCGCAACGAAACCGGCATCGCGACCATGGCGGTCGGCGTCATCTCCTCCTACGACGACGTGAACTCCATCCTGCTCGCCGGCCGCGCTGACCTGTGCCTGCTGGGCCGCGCGCACCTGTACGACCCGAACTGGACCCTGCACGCCGCCGCGGAGCAGGGGTACACCGGCCCGGGGGCCGAGTGGCCGCTGCCGTGGCGGGCCGGGTCGCGGCGCCCGCAGACCGGCCGCACCGAGGGCCCCAAGCCGCGGCTGGAGCTGATCCGCCACGGGGAGCGGGGGACCGCGCACCGGCGCTGGCGGCCGTAACGGAAACCGATGAGGTCACTGGTGTTCGAGTGCTGGAACTCGACCTGCTCACCGGCTCCCGCGGATTGGCTGCGGTCGTGTCCGTCAGGAGCGGCCGCGTGGCCCGGTCCGTCGCCCCGGGGGCATGCTGGCCGCATGGATGTCTCGCCCAGCGACGACGCGGCGCGGCTGTTCGCGGCCCTGCCGGGGCAGTGGACGATCACCAGGAACCTCCCCGGCGTGGGACGGATGACCGGATCGGCCCGCTTCCACGCGGCCGGGCCGGATCTGCTGCACTACCGGGAGGACGGGCGGCTCACCCTGGACGGCGGGCAGACGCTCGAGGTCTACCGCGAGTACCACTACCGGCTGGAGCCGGGGTTGATCCGCATCTGCTTCGCCGAGCCCGGGCCGCCTCGGACGTTGCACGTGCTCCGGTTCGACGGAGTCGCCGCGTCCGATGTGCACCTCTGCGGCCAGGACACCTACGCCGGCCACTACGAGTTCCCTGAGGACAACCGCTTCACCGTGGGCATGCGGGTCACCGGGCCGCAGAAGGACTACGTCATCGAGACCACCTACGAGCGCGTGTGCTGACGGTTCCCGCGTACCGGCAGCATCGTGCGTCGACGCCTGCCGCGCCGATGTGCCTCCGGGGCCCTCGATCAGCAGTCATGAGGCGTCCGTTTCACGCGCCTTCCAGCGTGGTCAGTGCAGTGCAAGAGGTGCCTTCGGCGCGGGGGGAGGGGCGCTGCGCCGAAGGCGCGAACGCGGTGCTCCATCGCGCTATGAGGTGGACTGCTCACCGGCGGCGAGTCGGAGCGCGCGGGTCGGATCTGGCTGGCCGATCAGTTCCTGCACTACGCGGCCATCGTCGCAATCCGCAGACCATCGACCAGCTTCACCCAATGCTGGTGAACGAGCCTTGTGTCTTCGGCGACGAGTGGAGCCTGGCGCTCTCGAAGAGCGGGGTGACCTGCGTCGTGCGCACGCTGAGCACCGAACGCGGCGACGTGGAGTTCGCCTCGAACCCGTTGACGCTCCGGCAAGCGGGGCTGGGTGGACAGAGTGTTCTCCCGCCCTGCCCGAGACCGAACGTACCCGGCACCTCGTCGTCGAGCTCAAGCGCCCGATGCGACTCACTATGAGCGAGTTCGGGCAGGTCAACAACTACGCGTTCGCCATCCGGAGGTCGGGCGCGCCGCACGACTGGGACTTCTGGCTGATCGGTACCGAGGTCGTGACATGAGGATGTTGCGTCGGGCGCCTCTGGGGCGATTGGGCGACGCCCGCGACGAGTCAGGCGCGCTCCGTCGGCGGGTCGACATATACGTCGTACTCGAGCTCGCCGTTGCCGCCGTACGGCGTGAGGTCGGTGATCCCTGCCGACCGGAGCACGTCGACGTCGATGAAGCTGTTGCCCGTGCAGGAACGCGAGTTCTGGACCAGCACCTCGACGGCGGCATCGCCCATGATCTCGGGTTTCCGTGACTTCTCCATCGCGGCGTCGCCGCCGAGGAGGTTCTGCACCGCCGCGGTCGCGATCAGCGTCTCGGGCCAGAGCGTGTTCGAGGCAACGCCCTCTGCGCGGTACTCCTCCGCCCAGCAGAGGCCGAGCAGCGACATGCCGTACTTCGCCAGCGTGTAGCCGGGGTGCGCGGCGAGCCACTTCGGCTTCATGTTGAGCGGCGGCGACAGGGTCAGGATGTGCGGGTTGGTGCCCTTGACCAGGTGGGGGAGCGCCTTGGAGGTCAGCAGGAACGTGCCGCGGTGCTCGATCGACATCATCAGGTCGAATCGCTTCACCGGCAGCTCGGTGGTCTTGGCCAGGTTGATGGCCGAGGCGTTGTTGATCACGATGTCGATGCCGCCGAAGCGCTCGACGGTCGCGGCGACGGCGCTTTCCACGGAGGTCTCATCGCGCACGTCGCCCACGATCGGCAGGGCCTGGCCCCCGGCCGCCTCGATGTCTGCAGCAGCGGTGTGGATGGTGCCGGGAAGGCGCGGGTCGGGGGTGTCGGTCTTCGCGAGGAGGGCCACGTTCGCCCCTTCGCGCGCGGCGGCGATGGCGATAGCCAGACCGATGCCCCGGCTGCCGCCGGACATCAGGATGGTGCGGCCCTCGAGACGCTTCCGGGTGGTCATGCGGTTGCCTCCATGGTGGTGAGCTTGTCGCTGCGGTGCAGGGCCTCGACAACCCCGGCGTACCGCGTGTTCTTGATGGCGCCGAGGACGGGGCCACGCAGCGGCGCCAGTTCGGCTGCACGCGCGACGGCGGTGTCGAGGAGCTCCTCGACCGGCACAATGGCGTCGACGAGGCCGGCCTCGAGCGCCGACTCGGCGTCGAACCGGTGCGCGAGGATCATCGCGCGGTGGGCGACCTGCGGCGCGAGACGCGCCATGGCGAGCGCGGCGAGGCCGGGTGTGAACGGGACCTTGATCGCGGCCTCGGGCAGGCACAGGAATCCGCGCTCGGTGCGCGCGATCCGCTCGTCGAACGCGAGCGCGAAGAGCAGCGCACCGGCGTAGCAGTGGCCGTTGAGCGCGCCGACGGTGGGCACCTCGGAGACCAGGAAGCGCGCGACGAGCCGCTGGTACGCCGGGGTGTACTCCGCCTCGCCGAAGAGCTCGGGCACGAGGCCGTTGGAGAAGAACTTCCCCTGTGCGGTGATGACGAGAGCGGCGGCGCCGTCGCTGCTCTCCACCTCGGTCAGTGCGGCGTCGAGGGCCGCGATCCGCTCGAAGGTGAAGCGGTGGTCGTCGTCGGGTGTGTCACTGATGTCGAGGACGAAGACGTCCCCACGGCGGGTCAGCTCGGTCACGCCGCCGAGCATTGCATCTTTTCGACAGTCGCGCCAGATGTGTAATGATGGTGACATGGCCGAGCTTCTCCTGCGCCCCGTGTCCGCCCGCTCCGCGGTGCTGACGACGCTGCTGGCGCTGCATCCGCCACGGCTCACCGCGGCCGAGCTGGTCGCGAACATGGAACGTCTCGGGTTCACCGAGACGGCGACGCGCGCCGCCCTCTCCCGGATGGTCGCGCGCGGGGACCTGGTGCGCGACGCCACGGCGTACACGTTGAGCGAGCGTCTGCTGGAGCGTCAGCGCGAGGTCGACGCGGTCCACCATCCCCAGACCCGGGAATGGCGTGGCAGCTGGGAGATGGCGATCGTGACCACCGCGGGACGCAGTGCCGCCGACCGCGCCGCCCTGCGCACCCAGCTGCAGTCGCTGCGGGTGGCCGAGCTGCGCGAGGGCGTGTGGACCCGGCCGGCCAACCTGCTCCGCGGGTGGCCGGAGGAGCTGACCGCGATCTCGGAGTGCTTCGAGGCCCGTCCCCTCGGCGACCCCGCCGCCTTGGCCGCTGATCTCTGGGACCTCGAGAGCTGGGCGGCCCACGGCCATCGGCTGCTCAAGGCCCTGCCGGGCACGTCCGATCCCGCCGATCGCTTCACGCTCGTCGCAGCGATGGTGCGCCACCTGCAGTCCGACCCACTGCTCCCCCCGGAGCTGTCCCCCGCCGACTGGCCGGGCGACGCTCTCCGCGCGGCGTACGACGAGTACCGGACGCAAACCTGGGGCCCAGTGCCTGGCGGGACGGGAGTCACGTGAGTGAGCTCGCACGGCTCGTCGTGGTGGACGTCGATCGCGGCGTTGATCAGGTGAGACCGACGGCGAAGTTGTCCTCCGCGGGATGTGCGGTGCCACCGGCCCGGCGCTCATGATCCGCGATCCTCGCCCACTGCGCGGCTGTTCGCGCCCACCGCGCCCACCACGCCGCCCGTGACGGCCACGACCGCGGCCAGGGCGATCAGTCCGCCGCCGAGTGAGGACGCCACGGCCACGGCCCCGACCAGGAGCGGGGCGCCCGCGTCGCCGAGTTCGCGGCCGACCTCGGCGGCGCCCATGGTCTGGCCGAGTCGTTCCGGTGGGGTGGTGGCGGCCAGGTGCGCGAACCCGAGTGGGGTGGCGAGCCCGACGCCGGTGCCGATGACCACCGCCGCGCCGAGCACACCGCCCAGGCCGGGTACCAGTGCCGCGACGGTCAGGCCCGCCGCCGTCGCCCCGAGACCGAGGGCCATGCCCGTCCGGTCGCGGAGGCGGCCGGCGTCCCGGGCGCGTCCGGCCCAGGGCTGCACCAGCGCCGAGCACACCGCCAGCACCGACACCGCCGCCCCGGTCGCCAGCGGGCCGAGCCCGGCCGCCGCCCCGGTCACCGGCAGGAAACCGACACCCACGGCCAGCGCCCCGGTCGCCGCGGCCAGCGTCGCGGTCGGGCCGAGGAAACTGGCCCGGCCCAGCCGCCGCGCCAGGTCGACCACCGTCTGGCGCTCTCGCGGCAACGGCGGCACCGCCGGAACGGCCAGCGCCGCCCAGAGCGCGGCCAGCGCCGCGAGCCCGGCGAGCACCCCGAACAGCAGCCCGAACCCGCCGACCGTGATCAGCACCCCACCCAGCACCGGTCCGAGGGTGTAGCCCAGGCCCTTCCAGGCGCCGTATCCGCCGAACGCCCGGCCCTGCCGCGCCGCCGGGGACAGCCGGGCGACCAGCGCCCCGGCGGCGGGGGAGAAGGCCGCCGCGGCGGCGCCCTGCCCACAACGCCCCGACCCGCCGCAACTCCCGCCACACCGCGACGCGGTGCCGCGAGGGCGAGGCCGGGATCCGCACCACCAACACCACCCAGCGACCCGGCTGCGAGCCCGTCACACGCACGAATGTAGCACCTGTTACAAGGTCCTCGGCAGTGCGCAGGCCCGGTCACCGCTCGCCGAGGTCCTGCTCCCCGCGGGTGGCGTTCGTGGTGGTGCGGCTGCCGGACAGGTGCCGTGCGCTGTTGACGAGCCCGACCATGCTGAACGCCTGCGGCGTGTTGCCCAGCTGCCGCGCGTGGGTGGTGTCGTACTCCTCGCTGAGCAGGCCCACGTCGTTGCGGAGCTCGAGCAGCCGCTCGAACAGCTCCTCGGCCGCGGCGGTCTCGCCCGCGCCGTGCAGGGCGTCGGCGAGCCAGAAGCTGCAGGCGAGGAAGCTGCCCTCGCCGCCGGGCAGGCCGTCCACCCGGCCGTCGGCGTCCGGGTCGTACCGCAGCAGCAGCCCGTCGCGGCACAGTTCCCGGCGCACGGCCGCCACGGTGCCGCGCACGCGCGGATCGGTCCAGGGCAGGAAACCCACGCGCGGGATCAGCAGAAGCGCCGCGTCCAGCCCGCGGGAGCCGTAGAACTGGGTGAAGGTCGCGCGCTCGCGGTCGTAGCCGTGCTCGCACACCTCGGCGTGGATCCGGTCGCGCAGCGCCCGCCACCGGCGCACCGGGCCGTCGAGGTGGTGCCGTTCCACGGTGCGCACGGCCCGGTCGACCCCGGCCCAGGCCATCACCTTGGAGTGCACGAAGTGCCGCCGCGGACCCCGCACCTCCCACAGGCTGTTGTCGGGCCGGTCCCAGTGCCCTTCCAGGAAATCCAGCAGGGCGCGCTGCACGTCCCACGCGACGTGCTCGGTCGGCAGGCCCGCTTCCCGGGCCAGGTGCAGTCCGTCGAGCACCTCGCCCCACACATCGAGCTGGAACTGGCCCGCGGCCGCGTTGCCCGCGCGCACCGGTGCCGACTTCGCGTACCCGGACAGCCAGTCCAGCTCGGTCTCCGGGAGCCGTCGTGTGCCGTCCAGCCCGTACATGATCTGCAGTTTGGCCGGATCGCCCGCGATGGCGCGGACGAGCCATTCCCGCCAGGCGCGCGCCTCCGCGGTGAACCCGGTGCCCAGCAGCGCCTGCAGGGTGAACGTCGCGTCGCGCAGCCAGCAGTAGCGGTAGTCCCAGTTGCGGGGCCCGCCGAGCTGTTCGGGCAGGGACGTGGTCGCGGCCGCCACGATCCCGCCGGTGGGGTCGTAGGTGAGCGCCTTGAGCGTGAGCAGGGCGCGCCGGACGGCCGGCGCCCATCGGCCCCGGTAGGTGCAGCGGGAGATCCAGCCCGCCCAGAACCGCTCGGTGCCGGCCAGCGCGGTGTCCGGGTCCACGCGCCGCGGGGCGGGCAGGTGCGAGGGCCGGTGGGTGAGCACGAACGGCACCCGCTCCCCGGCGGTGACCGTGAACTCGCCGCTGATCACACCGTCGCGTTCGGACACCGGCGCGGGGGTGCGCACCCAGACCGCGTCCGGTCCGGCGACCGCGGCCAGCCGGTCCTGATCGCGGCGCACCCACGGCGTGATCGAGCCGTAGTCGAACCGCAGGCGCAGCGTCGAGCGCATCGGCACGCGCCCGGACACGCCCTCCACGATCCGGACCACGTCCGGTGCTTCGGCGCGCGGCGGCATGAAGTCGGTGACCCGGACCGTGCCGTCCGGGGTGTCCCACTCACTGTCCAGCACCAGGGAGTCGCCGCGGTAGGCGCGCCGGGTCGCCTCGACGGCCGACGCGGGGCCGAGCTGCCACTGCCCGGCGCGTTCGTCGTCGAGCAGGGCGGCGAAACAGGCGGGGGAGTCGAAGCGGGGCAGGCACAGCCAGTCGATGCCGCCGTGGCGGGACACCAGTGCGGCGGTGTGCAGGTCCCCGAGCAGGGCGTAGTCCTCGATCGGTGCCATCGCGCTCACCCCTCGCCGGTGAGGGTGACGACCACCTTCACGTCGTCCTCGCCGCCGGTGAACGCCTCGGGCGCGCGGGCCAGCGGCACCCGGCGCGTGATCAGGCCGTCCAGCCAGTCCGAGTCCGCCTTGGCCAGCGCGTCCGCGGCCTGGTGGTAGTGGCGCAGGTTGGCGTTGACCGAACCGAGGACGACGTCGTTCTCCAGCACGATCTCGCGGTTGACCGCGCCCGCGTCCACCGCCAGCGTCCGGCCGGCGGCGGACACCCCGGTCAGGCACACGATCCCGTAGGCGGCGGTGTGCCGCATGACGTCGAACACGACAGTGCCCGCTCCGGTCGCCTCGATCACGACGTCCGGTTCGAGGCGCTCGGCGACCTGGTCGGCGGGGTCGGCGTGGTAGGTCGCGCCCAGCGCCTCGGCCAGCCGCGGTTTCGGACCCGTGGTGAGGCGGTCCAGGACGTGCACGTCGAGCCCGCGCTGCACCCCGAGCAGGGCGGCTAGCAGCCCGATCGGCCCGGCGCCGGTCACCAGCGCCCGCCTCGGCGCGAACCAGGCGCGGGCGCCCACGCGCTCGACCTGTTCCCACGCCTTGGCGACGACCGTCGTCGGTTCCATCAGCATCCCGGACCGTTCCAGGCGCGCGTCCACCGGCACCGCGTAGTCCTCTTCGACCGTCCACAGTTCACTGCCGTAGCCGTGTCGTTGCTTGATGCCGCGTTCGGTGTAGCGGCCGTTGCGGCACATGTCGAACTCGCCGCGCGCGCACGCGCCGCACGGCACCGGATCGGGCCGGCGCACCACACCGGCCACGAGGTCGCCGGGCTGGAACCGGCTGCCGGGCGGCGCCTGCCGCACCTGGCCGAGCGATTCGTGGCCGAGCACCAGCCGGTCGGTTCCTTCGGGCGGCCGGCCGTAGGAGCCGCGCGCGATCTCCTTGTCGGTTCCGCACACGCCCAGTGCCAGACCCTGGACGAGCAGGTCGCCGGGTCCGGGTTCGGGGTCGGGCACGTCCGCCACCCGCAGGGAGCCGGGACGGCTGGGCACGACGGTGAGGGCACGCACGGGTCAGTCCTTTCGGTAGGGTTGCAGGTCCGCGGTCCGCAGGGCCATCCCGTGCCCCGGAACTCCCGGGTCGGGCCGCACCCGGCCGCCGGCGGGGTCGAGGGCGCCGTCGAGGAAGGCCGATTCGATGCGGTCGTGGTCGGCGAACCACTCCAGGTGGCGCACGTTCGGGGTGGCGACCGCGACGTGGGCGGAGAGGTTCGGTGCGCAGTGCGCCGACACCTCCAGCCCGGCCGCCGCGGCCACCGCGGCGGCTCGCCGCCATTCGGTGTAGCCGCCGCAGCGGGTGACGTCGATCTGCAGGCAGTCCACCGCGCCGGCGGCCACCATCCGTCCGAAGTAGACGAGGTCGTAGCCGTACTCGCCGGCGGCGATGTCCGCCGTGGCCGTGCGCCGCAGTTCGGCGAGCCCGTCCAGGTCGTCGCTGGACACCGGCTCTTCGAACCAGAGCACGTCGTGCTCGGTCAGCATGCGCGCCACCCGCCGGGCCTGCCCACGGGTGTAGCCGCCGTTGGCGTCGACGTAGAGCTCGGCGCCGCCGATCACCTCGCGGGCCGAGGCGACCCGGGCGAGGTCGCGCTCGATCGTGTGGCCCCGGTCCTGCCCGATCTTGATCTTCGCCCGCGGGATGCGCCGCTGGTGCACCCACTGCCGCAGCTGGTCGCGCAGCTCGCCGGTGCTCTGGTTGGTGAAGCCGCCGCTGCCGTAGAGGGCCGCCTCCTCGTGCGCGCGCCCGAGGAGGCGGCTCACCGCGACGCCGAGCACGCGGGCGGCGGCGTCCCACAGGGCGATGTCGACCGCGGACAGGGCGCACGACACCAGCCCGGGACGGCCGAGGTTGCGGATCCGCCGCTGCATCGCCGACCAGCGCGCCGGCACGTCGAGCACGTCCTGGCCGAGGATCGCCGGGGCGAGCGTGTGGTGGATCAGCGGCACGCAGGAGGCGTCGGCGTAGGTCCAGCCGAGCCCGGTGGCGCCCGCCGCGGTGACGTGCACGGCCACCATCGTCGTGCTGTCCCAGGTCAGCGTTCCGTCGGATTCCGGGGCGGGGGTGGGGATCCGGAAGGCCCGCGCCTGGACGGACTCGATCGGGGTGGTGGTCACGGCCGCAGTTCCTGTGCCTTGGTCTTCACGCCCTGGGCGATCAGGTGGAACGCCTCGGGATCGCCCTTGAGCACCGCCTCGGTGACGGAGCGGACCTGCTCGAGCGTCGCGTGCGGCGGGATCGGCGGCACCTCGGGATCGCAGCGCACGTCGAGCAGGACCGGGCCCTGGGCGGCCAGCGCGTGGTCCCACGCGGGGCCGAGCCGTTCCGGGTCGTCGACCGGGACGCCGTCCAGGCCCAGGCCGCGGGCGAACGCCGCGTAGTCGACGTCGGGCAGCGACTGGGACTCCTCGAACTTCGGCGCGCCGCCCATCGCGCGCAGCTCCCACGTGACCTGGTTGAGGTCGTTGTTGTGGAACACGCACACGACCAGCCGCGGATCCGGCCACAACTGCCGGTAGCGGGAGATGGTGATGAGCTCGGCCAAGCCGTTCATCTGCATGGCGCCGTCCCCGACCAGCGCGATCACCGGCCGGTCCGGGCAGGCGAACTTGGCGCCGATCGCGTACGGCACGCCCGGCCCCATCGTCGCCAGGGTGCCCGACAGCGAGCCGCGCATCTCCTCCCGCATCCGCAGGTTGCGCGCGTACCAGTTGGCGGCGGAGCCGGAGTCAGACGTGACGATGGCGTTGCCCGGGATGCGCTGCGACAGCTCGCTGACCACCCGCATCGGGTTCACTGGCCGGGCCGCCACCCGAGCCTGCCGCTCGACGGTCTCCCACCAGGACCGCACGTTGTTCTCGATCGTCTCGCGCCAGGAGCGGCCGGTCTGGCGGTGCACCAGGGGGAGCAGGGCCTGCAGGGTGGCACGGGCATCGCCGACCAGGTTGACCTCGGTGGGGTAGCGCAGGCCGATGAACCGGCCGTCGATGTCGATCTGCACCGCCCGCGCCTGCCCGAACTCCGGCAGGAACTGGGTGTAGGGGAAGTTGGAGCCGACGATCAGCAGCGTGTCGCAGTCCCGCATCATCTCGTAGCTCGGGCGCGTGCCCAGCAGCCCGATCGACCCGGTCACGTACGGCAGGTCGTCGGGCAGGACGTCCTTGCCCAGCAACGCCTTCGCCACGCCGGCGCCGGTCAGCTCGGCGATCTCGCGGACCTCGGCGGCGGCGTTGCGCGCGCCCTGCCCGGCCAGGATCGCCACACGCTGCCCCGAGTTGATCACGTCGGCGGCCCGGCGCACCTCGTCCTCGTCGGGCAGCGGAGCGCTGCGCGGCAGGCCCGGCGGGCTGGACGGGACCTGCTTGAACGCGTGCTTCGGCGGCGTGTAGGGCTCTTCCTGCAGATCCGCGGGAACGATCAGCGCGGTCGGGCAGCGCTGGGCGTGGGCGGTGCGGATGGCGCGGTCGAGCGCGTTGGGCAGCTGCTCGGCGACGTTGACCTCGACCAGGTACTCGCCGGCGACGTCCTTGAACAACGATTGCAGGTCCACTTCCTGCTGGTAGGACCCGCCCATCGCGCTGCGCGCGGTCTGCCCGACGATCGCCACCACCGGGACGTGGTCGAGCTTGGCGTCGTACAGCCCGTTGAGGAGGTGGATGGCGCCCGGCCCCGAGGTCGCCATGCACACCCCGACGTGCCCGCTGAACTTGGCGTACCCCACCGCCTCGAACGCGGCCATCTCCTCGTGACGGGCCTGGACGAAGCGAGGCTTGTTGTCCGCCTTGCCGAACGCGGCGACGATGCCGTTGATCCCGTCGCCGGGGTAGGCGAACACCTGCTCGACGTCCCACTCCCGCAGGCGCTGCAGCAGGTAGTCGCCGACCGTTCCGGACATGCTGTCCTCCTCACCGCACGGGCGCGCCGCCCGTGCCTCGCCGGTGCGCGGCGGCGAGCAGCTCAGCCAGGTGCACGCCCTCGTGACCGCCGCTGTCGAGTTGGTGGATCTGGGTGCGGCAGCTGAAACCGTCGGCGAGCACGACGGCACGGGGGTCCGCTGCCCGCAGCGCGGGCAGTAGCACCCGCTCGGCGCACGCCTCGCTCACCTCGAGGTGCCCCCGCTCGAACCCGAAGTTGCCGGCCAGCCCGCAGCAGCCCGAGTCCAGGCGCCGCACGGTCGCGCCGGAGCGGCGCAGCAGCTCCTCGTCGGCGTCCCAGCCCAGCACCGCGTGCTGGTGGCAGTGCACCTGCGCCAGCGCCTCCGTCCCGGCCAGCGACGGGGGCCGGTAGCCGGGGGAGTGCGCGGTGAGCAGTTCGGCGAGAGTCACGGTCTGCCCGCGCAGGCGGCGCACATCGTGGTCGCCGGGGAACAGTTCCGGCGCGTCCCCGCGGAACACTGCGGTGCAGCTGGGTTCCAGGCCCAGCACGAGCCCGCCCCGGCGCAGGTGCGGCGCGAGCGCGCGCACCGTGCGGCGCAGCACCCGTTTCGCCGTGGCCAGCTGACCGGTGGAGATCCAGGTCAGGCCGCAGCACAGCGCCTCCTGCGGCACCTCCACCCGCCAGCCAGCCGCTTCGGCCAGCTCCACGGCGGCGCGCCCGGCGGCGGGGTGGAAGTGGTTGGTGAACGTGTCCGGCCACAGCAGCACCGTGCCGCGCGCACCGCTGCCCCGCGGGCCGCGGCGGGCGAACCACCGTTGAAGGCTCTCCGCGGCGAACCGGGGCAGTTCCCGGTTCTCGACACCGGCCGCGGCGGTGGCCAGCCGGGACAGCCCCGGAGTGTGCGTCACCGCGTTGACCACCGGGGCCAGCCGGGCGCGGGAGACCGCCTGGGCGAGCAGCGGCAGCCAGCCCAGGGAGAAGTCCGAGCGGGGCCGCCGCCACGGGCGGTGCTGGTAGTGGTGGGCGAGGAATTCCGCCTTGTAGGTCGCCATGTCGACGTTGGCCGGGCAGTCGGTCTTGCACCCCTTGCAGGCCAGGCACAGGTCGAGCGCCTGCCGGACCTCCGCCGAGCGCCAGCCGCCGGTGAGCGGGCCGTCGCCGTGACCGTCGAGCATTTCGAACAGCAGCCGGGTCCGGCCGCGCGTCGAGTGCTCCTCCTCGCCGGTGACCTGGTAGGACGGGCACATCACCTGGCCGCCCTCGGTGACCCGCTGCCGGCACCGGCCGACACCCACGCAGCGGTTGGCGGCCTCGGCGAACGAGCCCCCGTCGTGGGGGTAGCGGAAGTACAGGTGCTGCGGATCGGCGGGTGACCAGTCGCCGCCCAGCCGCAGGTCGGCGTCCAGCGGGCGCGGCGCGACCACCTTGCCGGGGTTCATCCGGTCGTCCGGATCGAAGATCGCCTTGAGCTGCCCGAACGCGCGCACCAGGTCCGCGCCGAACATGCGCGGCAGCAGTTCGCCGCGCGTCTGCCCGTCGCCGTGCTCGCCGGACAGCGAGCCGCCGAACTCGGCCACCAGATCGGCGGCGCGTTCCAGGAACTTCCGGTAGGTCGCGACCCCGCCCGCGCTGTAGAGGTCGAAGGGGATGCGGGTGTGCACGCACCCCTGACCGAAGTGGCCGTAGAGACTGGGCCCGGTGTCGCTCGCGTATCCGAACTCCTGGTAAAGAGCGGACAGGCGGCGCAGGTAGTCGCCGAGCCGGCCGGGCGCGACGGCGGAGTCCTCCCAGCCCTCGAACGTGTCGGGCCTGCCGGGCAGGTGCGCGGTGGCGCCCAGGCCTGCCTCGCGGACCCGCCACAGCTCGGCTTCGCGGTCCGGGTCGTCCAGGACGGCGACGTCTGCGTGGTGGTCGGAGTCGCGCAGGGCGTCGAGCAGGCCGTGCGCATCGGCCTCGGCCTTCTCGGGGGTGTCCGCGGCGAACTGCACCATCAGGAAGGCGCGGCCGCCGGGCAGGTGCGTGAGCGCCTCGGGGTTGAGGTGCTTGATCCGTTCGTCGCGGATGAGCTTGGCGTCCAGGCCCTCCAGGGCGACTGGCTGGTGCGGCAGGATCGCGGGCACGGCGTCGGCGGCCTTGTCCACGGTGGGGTAGCCGAGCACGACCAGGGTGCGGTGGCCCAGGACGGGCACCAGTTCCAGTTTCGCGCGCAGCACGGTCACCAGAGTGGATTCGCTGCCGACCAGCAGCCCGGCGACGTCGAAACCGTGTTCGGGCAGCAGGGAGTCGAGGTTGTACCCGGAGACCCGGCGCGGGATGTCCGGGAATCCGGCGCGGATGCGGTCCTGGTAGGTGTCGCGCAGCCGCCGGAGCAGGCGGTGGATCTCGGCGCGCCGGTCGCCCCGGCGCTCGATGCGGCGGTACTCCTCGTCGCTGGTGGGCCCGCACCAGAAGCGCGTGCCGTCGTAGCAGAGCACTTCCAGCGCGGCGATGTTGTCGACGACCTTGCCGGTGCGCTGCGCGGTGGCGCCGCAGGAGTTGTTGCCGATCATCCCGCCGATCGTGCAGTTCATGTGCGTCGCCGGCTCGGGGCCGAACCGCAGTCCGGTGGGGGCGAGCCGGCGGTTGAGCTCGTCGAGCACGATGCCCGGCTCGACCACGCACGTGCGGGCCGCGGTGTCGACGGACTCGACGCGGTGGCAGTACTTGGACCAGTCGAGCACGACGGCGGTGTTGGTGCATTGCCCGGCCAGGCTCGTGCCCCCGCCGCGGGAGAGCACCGGCGCGCCGTGGTCGCGCGCCACCGCGACCGCCTCGGCCGCGTCCTCCGGCGTGCGGGGCACGACGACACCGATGGGCACCTGCCGGAAGTTGGACGCGTCGGTCGAGTAGGCCGCCCTGGTGCCCGCGTCGAAGCGCACCTCGCCGTCGACGCGGGCGCGCAGCGCGCTCTCCAGGCCGGCGACGTCCACCTCGGCCGGAGCCGGCCGGAGCACCGGGTCCGGGAGGTCTGTGGTCATGGCCCCTCCCCGTGGCGGGCGATTGGTGTCACCTGTCCCTGGGGTTAGCCTGGTTTGCGTGACGCAAACGTCGATCGGCAAGATTGCGTCGGCTCAACAGCGGTTCACCGCGCTCGGACCAGAATCGATCACATGCTTGACGCAAACGATGTGGGCGATCACCGGGCGAGACCGGAGGTGGCAGCGGTGGCGTCGGGTCCGGAGAGCGTCTCCGGTTTCGAGATCGAGGCGCTGCGCCGTGCGGGCGCGGTGGTGGTCCGGGTCGCCGGCGAGGTGGACCTGGCGGCCGTGCCGTGGTTGCGGCGCTTCCTCGCACGAGCCCTCGCGGACCGGCCCGCGCTACTGGTCGTCGATCTCAGCGGAGTCGAGTTCCTCGGCATCCGGGCGGTTTCCGAACTGGTGCGGGCCCGCCGTGCGGCGGGCGAGGCCACGCAGGTGCGCGTCGTGGCGCCCGGTGGTGCCAGCCTCCGGCCGCTGACGCTGGCCGGGGTGACGCGGGAGGTGTCGGTGACGGCGACGCTGGCACAGGCGCTCGCGGATCGGTGACGCGGTTTGCGGGGACAGTGGCCGACCCGGCCCGTACGCTGGTTGCGTGACGCAAACGAACGCGGCGGTGACGGAGACCGAGACCGCCCTCGCCGTTCTGCGGTCGATGGTCGGCATCGCCGACACGACCGTCGAGCGGGGGACCGCGGGGCTGACCCTCACGCAGTTCCGGGCACTGCGCGTGATCGCCGAGCGCACCCCGGTCACGATGGGCCGGGTGGCCGCCGAACTCGGCATGAACCCGTCGTCGGTGACCCGCGCGTGTGACCGCCTCGAGGCGTCGAAGCTGCTGCACCGGGCCCCGAACCCGCTGAACAAGCGGGAAACCCTGCTCGCGCCGACGGCGCGCGGCCGCCGGCTGGTCGACCGCGTCGACCACGACCGCAGGTCCGTTCTGAGCGAGGTGCTCGACCGCATGGAGCCCCGGGCGCGCGAGCGGCTGGCGCTGGTGTTCGGCGCCTTCGCCGACGCGGCCGAGGCCGTCCTCCATTCCGGGGACAACGCCGACCGCGGCTGATTGCGCTGTGCAAACGAAGTGTTTCCCCGCGGGGCGGCGGGGGTAACCGCCTGCGGTGCGACGAGACGCGATCGCCGATCCGTGGGGTGCCCGCACGCCCTACGGACCGGGACAGTCCTGGCCCGTGCGGGTGGACTCCCACCTCGCCGACGGCCTGACCGAGGACGACGTCGACCGGTGGGTCCCGACGGCGGCGGTCCTGCACTCCAACGGTGACGGCCTCGAACTGGCCGTCAAGGACGGGCGCCTCGTCGGCGTCCGCGGGCGCGCCGGGGACCGGGTCAACCACGGTCGCGTCGATCCCAAGGACCTCTACGGCTGGCAGGCCAACGCCTCGCCGGACCGGCTCACCACGCCGCTGGTCCGCCGCGACGGCCGGCTCGTCGAGGCGAGCTGGGACGAGGCGATGAAGCTGGTCACCGACCGCAGCCGCGCCCTGCTGGACGAGCACGGCCCCAGCTCGATCGGCTTCTACACCAGCGGCCAGCTCTTCTGCGAGGAGTACTACACCCTCGCCGCCATCGCCCACGGCGCGATCGGCACCAACCACCTCGACGGCAACACCCGGCTGTGCACCGCCACCGCCGCCGCCGCGCTCAAGGAAACCTTCGGCTGCGACGGCCAGCCCGGCTCCTACACCGACGTCGACCACGCCGACGTCATCGCCCTCTACGGCCACAACGTCGCCGAGACGCAGAGCGTGCTGTGGACCCGCATGCTCGACCGGCTCGCCGGGCCCAACCCGCCGTCGCTGGTGTGCGTCGACCCGCGGGACACCCCGGTCGCCCGCGCGGCCACGGTGCACCTGGCGCCGTTGCCGGGCACCAACGTCGCCCTGATGAACGCGTTGCTGCACGAGATCATCGCCCGCGACTGGGTCGACCACGACTACGTCGACCGGTGCACCGTGGGCTTCGACCAGCTCGCCGCGCTCGTCGCGGACTACCCGCCCGAACGCGCGGCCGAGATCTGTCGCGTCCCCGCCGCGCGCATCCGCGAGGCCGCCGCTCTGCTGGGCGGGGCGCAGCGGCTGCTGTCCACCGTGCTGCAGGGCTTCTACCAGTCCCACCAGGCCACCGCCGCGGCCGTGCAGGTGAACAACGTCAACCTCGTCCGCGGCATGCTCGGCCGTCCCGGGTGCGGGGTCCTGCAGATGAACGGGCAGCCCACGGCCGAGAACACCCGCGAGTGCGGCGCCGACGGCGACCTCACCGGGTTCCGCAACTGGGCCAACGACGCGCACGTGGCGGAACTGGCGAACCTGTGGAACCTCGAGGTGAAGCAGATCCCGCACTACGCCCCGCCCACCCACGCGATGCAGATCTTCCGCTACGCCGAAAACGGCAGCCTGCGCCTGCTGTGGGTGTCGGCCACCAACCCCGCGGTCTCCCTGCCCGACCTCGCGCGCATCCGCTCCATCCTGTCCCAGGACCGGTTGTTCCTCGTGGTCCAGGACGCGTTCCTCACGGAGACCGCGGCGCTGGCCGATGTGGTGCTGCCCGCGGCGATGTGGGGCGAGAAGACGGGCGTGTTCACCAACGCCGACCGCACCGTGCACCTGTCGGAGAAGGCCGTCGACCCGCCCGGGCAGGCGCGGCCGGACCTCGAGGTCTTCCTCGACTACGCCCGGCGCATGGACTTCCGCGACCGCGACGGGCAGCCGTTCCCGCCGTGGCACGACGCGGAGTCGGCGTTCGAGGCGTGGAAGCGGGCCAGCGCCGGCCGGCCCTGCGACTACACCGGGCTCAGCTACGGCAAGCTGCGTGAGCGCGCGATCCAATGGCCGTGCGACGCCGAGCACCCCGACGGCACCGAACGGCTCTACGCCGACGGGAAGTTCTTCGCCGAGGCCGGCTACTGCGAGGACTACGGGCGCGACCTGGTCACCGGCGCCCCCGCCGATGAGAGCGAGTACCGGGCGTTCAACCCGGACGGCAAGGCCATGCTCAAGGCGGCGGAGTACCTGCCGCCGCACGAGAAGCCGTCCGCCGAGCACCCGTTCGCGTTGATCACCGGGCGGACGATCTACCAGTTCCACACCCGCACCAAGACCGGCCGCGTGCCCGAGCTGCGCGACGCGGCTCCCGAGGTGTGGGTCGAGATGTCCGAACAGGACGCGAAGGCCCACGATCTGTCCGAAGGGGACCTCGCCGAGATCACGACTCCGCGGGGCGCGGTCCATGCCCGGGTGCGGATCGGCGGCATCCGCGACGGTGTGCTCTTCCTGCCGTTCCACTACGGGTACTGGGACACCGGCGACCCGTCCGGACGCGACGGGCACCGGGCGGCCAACGAGCTCACCGTCACCGACTGGGACCCGGTGTCCAAGCAGCCGCTGTTCAAGACCGCGGCCGCCGCGATCAGCCGCGCGAAGGGGGACCGGTGAAGATCGCCCTCGCCCTGCGCGAACTGCACCGCTCCGAGAAAGCGCTGGCGCGTGACCTGCTCAAGGTGTCCGACCGGCACCACGCCGAACCCGAGATCCACCACGTCGCCCGCGACCTGGCCGGCTGGTCCCGTGACCACGTCCGGGCACTCGCCGACGCCGGCCGCGCCTACGACCTGGACCTGGACGCCGACGTCGCCGAGCGGTCGGGCCCGCTCGCGCCCGTGCGCACCGCCGTGAGCGAGTTGCTCAGCTCCCGTCCCGAGCCGGGTGTGCTGTTGCTGGCCGACCTGCGCCGGTTGCACCGCGCGTGCGCCGGGGTGTCGCTGGACTGGGAACTGCTGGCGCAGGGAGCGCAGGCCGTCAAGGACGACGAGCTGCTGTCCCTGGCGAGCCGCTGCCACCCCCACACGCTGCGCCAGCTGAAGTGGACCAACGCGATGCTCAAGCAGCTCGCGCCGCAGGTACTGGCCGGCTGACACTCCAGCGACCCGGCCGACCTCTGGCAGGACGGGCGCAGCCGGGGTTCGGCGTTGGGCGATGGACCATGATCGCGGACTGGCGGGCCGGTGGGTGACGAGGACCAGCGGGTGTTCGCGGACGCGACCTACGGCCCCCCCCGGACGTCACTGCCCCTGGCAGGCCGCACCGATGTCGCCGGCGGCAAGGGCCGCCCGGCGTGCTCGGCCCAGCCGTCGATGGCGCTCGACGCCCGCACCGTCAGCGTCGAGGCCTTCCGCGGCGGCACCAGCTCGTCGAGCTCGCCGGCGGTGAACCCGGCACCGCCCTCGGCCTGTGGCTCGAGACCCCGGTCATTCGTCCACCCTCCCGATCATGCCGGGGAGGGTGCCCCGCGGCCGGGACCGGCCGCGTCCGTACTACTACGCATCCGCGGTACCCATCGTCGTCAGCTGGACGTTGTCGTGGCCGTCGGCGGCCGGTCCGGCGCACGGCGGAGCGCTCCGTACCGGGTGTGCGTACTTGCACGGACGCGGTCGTGGCAGGTGCGGGTCATCGTGACCGGCATGACGAAACAGGTTGTGGTGACCGAGCGGCGCAGGCTCACGGCGATCCGGGCGGCGTGGTTGTTCGACGGTGTGGGTTCGGCGCTGGTGGCGAATCCGATGGTGGTGCTCGACGGCGCCGCGATCGTGGGGGTGGAGTTCGGCGGGACGGCGCCGGCGGGGGCCGATGTCGTGGACCTGGCGGGCGCGACGCTGCTGCCGGGGCTGGTCGACACGCACGTTCACCTGGCGTTCGACGCGAGCCTCGATCCGGTCGCGCGGTTGGCCGCGCGGGACGACGAGGCGGCACTGGCCGCGATGGCCGAGGCCGGGCGCGCGTCGCTGCGCGCGGGGGTGACGACCGTCCGGGACCTGGGCGACCGGAACTACCTGTCGCTGCTGCTGCGGGATCGGGCGGACCAGCCGACGCTGGTCGCCGCGGGGCCGCCGATCACCAGCCCCAGCGGGCATTGCCATTTCCTCGGCGGCGTCGCTGAGGCGAGCGCGGCCGGGGTGCGGGCGGCGGTGCGCCGGCACGCCGAGCGCGGCGTCGACGTCATCAAGATCATGGCCAGTGGCGGGACGATGACGCCGGGCACGCGCCAGGAGTGCGCGCAGTTCGATCGGGAGGTGCTGCGGGCGGCGGTTGACGAGGCGCACCGGCACGGGCTGCCGGTGACGGCCCACGCGCACGGCACGCCCGCGATCGCGGACGCCCTCGCCGCGGGAGTGGACGGCATGGAGCACGTGACGTTCTGGTCCGCCGAGGGCATCGATCACCGCGACGACTTGCTGCGCGCGATCGTCGATCAGGGGGTGGCCGTCGGCGCGACGGTCGGGATGGTGCCGGTCGAGGGCGTGGCCGCGCCCGCCCAGGTTGCCCAGCGTCTGCCGGGCATCATCGAAAACCACCGGCGTCTGCACCATCTGGGTGCGCGGTTCGTCGCGGGCACCGACGCCGGGATCGGGCCGGTGAAGCCGCACGGGGTGCTGTCGTGGGCGCCGCCGATGCTGCGCCAGGTCGGTCTGTCGGCCGCCGAGTCGCTGCGTGCGATCACCTCGGTCGCGGCGGGAGTCTGCGGTCTGGCCCACCGCAAGGGCCGGATCGCGCCGGGCTACGACGCCGACCTGCTGGTCGTCGACGGCGACCCGCTCGCCGACCCTGCCGCGCTGCGCCGGGTGCGTGCTGTGTGCGCACGTGGCAGGTGGGTCGTGTGAGCTTCTGACCAGGTCTTGCGCTGATCCGGTCTTGCGCTGATCCGGCCGCCGGCCCGTATCGTTGCCGGTTATGCAGCTCGGGGAGGGCTTCGTCGGCCGCGGCGAGGAGTTGACCTTTCTGCGCGCCCGCCTGACCGAAGCACGGGCCGGGCACGGCCGGCTCGTGCTCGTGACCGGCGAGCCGGGCATCGGCAAGACCAGTCTGGCCCGGCGGCTCGCCGACGAGGCGGGCGTGCCGGTCGGCTGGGGGCGCGCCAGCGAGGACGAGGGGAGCCCCCCGTACTGGATCTTCCAGCAGCTGACCCGTTCGCTTCACCGCCGGTTCCCGATCGGCGGCACGGACGGGTCCGCGGAGGTGCGGTTCGCCGCGTTCGAGGCCTTCAGCGACGACCTGCGGGAGGTCGCCGCGCCGCGTGGCCTGCTGGCGGTGCTGGACGACCTGCAGTGGGCCGATGCGGCGTCACTGGCGTTGCTCGTGCACCTGGCTCGCGCTCTCGAGCGGGTGCCGCTGATGATCGTGGCGACCTACCGCGACACCGAGACGACCGGCCGCACCGCGTTGACCGCGGCACTCTCGGCGCTGGCACGTGAACCGGTCCTGAGCAGGATCCGGCTGGTCGGCCTGACCGAGCCCGAGGTCGCCGAGCAGCTCGCCCAGGTGCGCGACAGGCCGGTCACGGCCGAGATCGCGGCGCTGGTCAGCCGCCGGTCGGGTGGCAACCCCTTCTTCGTGGCCGAACTGGCCCGGCTGGTGGACACCGCCGGGAGCACGTTGCCCGACGGGGTGGTCGACACGGTCCGCGCGCGGCTGGCCCGGCTGAGCGAGCCGTGCCGCGAGCTCGTCGCGACCGCGGCGGTGCTCGGCAGCCAAATCGACCCGGCCGCACTGGCCGACGTGCTCGGCCGGCCGGTCGGCGACATCCTCACCGACCTCGACGAGGCCACGAACGCCGGCGTCATGACGGCGGGCCGGTTCGGGCACGACCTGATCCGCGAGTCCGCGCGGCTGAGCCTGCCCACCGCGGCGCGGCTCACCGCGCACGCCCGGATGGCGGCGTGGCTGGAGCGGCGCGACGGCACCCGGGTGTCGGAGATCGCCCACCACTGGCTGGAATCGCTGCCCGTCGGCGATCCGGTGCGGGCCGCTGACTGGGCGGAGCGGGCCGCCGACCAGGCAATGTCCCAGCTCGCGTGGGAGCGCGCGGTGGACCTCTACCGGCGCGCCCTCGACGCCGCGCCCGCATCCGCGGCCGACCGGGCGCGCCTGCGACGCCAGGAAGGGATCGCGCACCTGCGCGGCGGCGATATCAAGCACGGTTCCCAGGCTCTGGCGGCCGCCGCCGACGCGGCACGGGAAACCGGTGACACGGCCGCGCTGGGCGAGGTGGCGCTCGCCATCGAAGGTTTGTCCGACCCGTGGGGGACCTTCAGCGGCGCGAAGATCGCCGGCGAGGTGCTCGCGGCGACGCCACCCGGGGACGATCCGCTGCGGGCGCGACTGCTCGCGCTGCGTGCCGGGGAGGCGGGATTCCTCGGCGGCGACGACGCCGAGAGAGAATCCGCCGAGGCGCTGGCGATCGCGGAACGGCTGGGCGATCGCGAGGTTCTGCGTTCGGCGTTGCGCGCCCGCCAGATGGTCCGATCCTCGCCCGACGGTGTCCACGAGCGGTACGACCTCGCGCAGCGCATGCTCGCGCTCGGCGAGGAAGACGACGACCCGGACGCCATGCTGTGGGGCCGGTTGTGGCGGTTCGACGCGCTGCTGATGCTCGGCCGTCTCGACGAAGCCGAAGGCGAACTCCCGCCGATCCGGGCACTGGCCGAACGCCTCAACCGTCCGGTCGCGCGCTGGCACGCGCTGCGCAGCACCGGCGCGCTCGCCGTGGCCCGGGGCCGGTTCGCCGAGGCGATCGAGGTGACCAGGCAGAGCATCGCGATCGTCGCGGGTCGGGCACAGGTCTCGCTGGAGGGTGTGCCCTACACCGTGCTGGCCGCCATCGAGGCGCTCACCGGGCGCACGGATCTGGTGACACGGCCCATGCTGGAGGTGTTCACCCGCAGCGCGCCCCGGTTCACCGTGCACATCCAGGCCTCCTACCTGCTGCTGGCCGGGGAACGGGAACGGGCACGCGAGCTCTACGCCGCCGTTCCGTGTGCCGACCCGGTGCCGGTGCCCGCGACGCTGCCCGCGGCCGCCGTCGCCATCGAGCTGGGCGCGGAGTTCGGCCCCCCGGCGTCGGTTGCGAAGGCCGCGGCGATCCTGCGTCCGCACGCCGGCCTGTTCGTCACCGGCGGTGCGGGCACGATCCTGGTGACCGGCTCGGTCCGCAGGTACCTCGGGCTCGCCGCCGCGGCCACGGGACAGCTCGACGACGCGGTCCGCGAACTCCGCCTCGCCGTGGCGGCCAACGACGAGGCGGGCACGCCGCCATTCGCCGCGCTGGCACGCTTCCAGCTGGCCGACGCCCTCGCGCGCCGTCGCCGGCCCGGCGACGCCGACGAAGCCCAAGCCCTCGCCATGTCCGCGTCGTCGGCGGCGGCCCGGCTCGGGATGTCCCCGTTGCGGCGCGATGCGGACGCGCTGGCGGCCTCACTGCGCGGCGACACACCGGGCCCGCTCACGCCCCGTGAGCGCGAAGTCGCCGCACATCTCGCCGACGGCCTGACGAACAAGCAGATCGCCGCCCTCCTCCACATTTCCGAGCGCACCGCGGAAAGCCACGTCCAGCACATCCTCACCAAGCTCGGATTCACCAACCGAGCCCAGATCGCCGCCTGGGCGGCCACGAAACGCTAGCCGGATGAAGCGTCCAGGTCGAGCGGTAGGTCGGGCGAGGACGGCGTCACCCTGCAGGTGATGTGCTCCAGCACGTGCGTTCCACCCCAGGAACGGGGTTGGCGTGCAGCATGAAGGCGCTGTCGACGTGGTCCTCGCGCGGTTCGCCGATCCAGTGGTCCCGGTCCCGGCCGGGTGGCTGCACGTCGAACGGTTCGCCCCGACACCTGGGGAAATCCTGCAGCCGCGCTCACAGCGACCGACTCGTCCTGGACCTGTAATTCGCTTGTCCTCGTCGGGCCGGCGGAACTCGGTTGCACCGCCTGTTGCAGGACTCGGCGATCGGATCGGTCCGATCACCCTCTACGACGTCGGCGGCAGTGGCCGCTGCCTCGGCGCGCCGGTGAGCACCGAGGCTGCCTTCAGGATCTGGTTCGCCAGCCGCAACTCACGCACCTCGCGTGCCCGCTCAGCGATCGGCGCGAACCTGCGATGCGGGTCCGGTTCGCGTCTGCGGGTTGTCGCGACGGGCACACCTCGGCGGGTTCTCGAACTGAGCGGTCTCGCCGACACGCTGCCGGTCTTTCACGACCTGCGGCACGCGCTACCGCCTGGCACCTGATGTGCGAGATCTTGCGCACGCCCTGCGCTGCCTGGCGTTGAGTTGCGGTTTCGGCGGTTGGCCAGCAGGGTAGTCGCGAACGGCCGCCTTGAGCAGACAGGGCGGAGTTGGGATGACGACGTGCCTATGACTGTTGAGCCACCGCTGACGTTGGACCTCGAACCCGGCCCTGTGCCGCCGCTGGTGGCGGTGCGGCAGTGGGCGGCGAGAGCGTTGTCCGACCTGGGGGAGGATCACCTGGTCGCGGTGCAGTTGATCGCTACCGAGTTGCTGACCAATGCCTACGAGCACGCCGGCGGCGCTCACCAGCTGCGGCTCCGGCGGGACCGGGAGCCCTGCCGGATCGTGATCGAGGTGGACGACGGCAGCACCGTGCAACCCGCCGTCGTGCGGGAGGCTGATCCGCGGGCGCCGGGTGGGCGTGGGCTGGCGATCATGGACAAGCTGACCGGCGACTGGGGCAGCCGGCCCCGCCCAGGCGGAGGCAAGACGGTGTGGGCGACGATCGACTGCACCAGCTACCCCTGGGAGCCCTGCCCCTGACCTGATACTCGGCAGCCTCGGGAGCCACGCGATCAGCGTCGCCGGCTCGTGGTGAGCCGTCGCTGCCCATTTTGGCGGTTCGCACGTCTTGTCTTTTTCGCCCCTTGCGGTCGTCGTTGCCGCTGCCCGGATCAGGTGCGCAGGGTCTGGGACGGCAGTTGTCCGTAGCGTTCCCGGTAGGCCGCCGCGAAGCGGGGCACGTGCCCGAATCCCCACCGGAAGGCGATGTCGGCGACCGAGAGGCCGTCGCCGGGGACTGCCTTTTGCAGGTCTTGGTGCGCGCGAGAGAGCCGAACCCGGCGGAGGTACTCCATCGGGGTGAGCCCGAGGTGTTCAGAGAAGGCCGCCTGGAGGGACCGGACGCTGGTTCCGGCGACCCGGGCAAGGTCGGAGACGGTGTGGGCGGCGGCCGGGTCGGCGTCGATCACGTCGATCACCCGCGACAGCATGCGGGGCCGGGCTGGGCGGGCGGCGTCGTGGAGCAGGCGGTCGGAGAAGTTGTTGGGCTGGGCGGTGAGCAGCTGGCCGACGACCAGCTCTTCCAGCGGGCGCAGGACGAGGTCGGGGGCGCCGGAGTCGACGGCGTCGCGCAGGAGCAGCACCGCCCGAAGCCAGTTGCGGCCGGGGGAGCCGGTGAGATCGAATCCGACGGCGAAGTGCACCGCCTCGTCGGGCGGGACGCCGAGCGCCGCTTCGACGGTGCGCTCGACCACGTGCCGGCTGACCTTGACCGCGAGCTGGGCGCAGTCGGCGCTCCATTGCATGCTCGATTCCTCCGTGGGGGTGAGTACCGCCGCCCGCCCGGAGCTGGACTCGATTTCGTCGGGTCCGCACTGCGACCGGGTGTGGCCGCGGAGCGGGACGTTGATCTCGTAGTAGGAGCGCAGCCGGCCGGGGCGGACGACGACCTCGGTGCCGTGCCGGATGTCGGCGACGGTGATCGAGTCGGTGCGGCGCGCCCGGAGCGCGACGTCGAGGTCCTGGCCCGGGCCGACGACCTGGAGGGTGTGCGGGCTGAACACCTGCGAGATCTCCTGCTGGGCCTCTTCCCGGTCCGCGGTGCGCACGACGTCGGTCGACCACCTCGGCGAAGTGCCGGGCAGCGGTCGGTTCGGTGTCGCAGTCATGGTGATCACCTGACGCAGTCGTCGTTGTCCACGTGGTGACGGGGCGTGGTTCAGAGTGCCCCGGAGAGGAAGGCGTCCGCAAGCGCGGCGAAGGCGGCGGCGTGTTCGATTTGGACCCAGTGCCCGCAGCGCGCGAACACGTGCAGCTGGCTGTTCGGGATCAGGTCCAGCAGCCGATGGCTGGTGGAGAGCGGGATGACCTGGTCGTCCCGGCCGTGCACGAGGAGCGTTTCGTGCGGGAGCGCGGCGATGGCGTCCTCCGGGACGGCCATGGCCGCCACCTTGTCCTGCCGCGGCGGCGGGAACATGGCCGCGTACGCTTCGTGCACGCCGGGGCGGGTCGCGGCGCGGTAGCGCAGTTCGGCGAGTTCGTCGGTGGCGAACCGCGGGTCGTGGGCGAACACGTCGAGCAGGCGCCGCATGTTCTCCACGGACGGCTCGAAGCCCCAGACCGCCTCCAGTCCCGGGGTGATCGGAAAGTGCACGCCGACGCTGCCCATCAGCACGAGCCGGTGCACGCGGTCCGGATACCGGGTGGCCAGCCGCAGCGCCAGCGAGCCGCCGAAGCTGTTGCCGACCACCGACACCCGGTCGAGACCGAGCGCGTCGAGGAAGCCGACCAGGTGATCCAGCCAGCTCTCGGCGTCGTAGACGGCCGCTTCGGGTCGTTCGGTATAGCCGAAGCCGAGGACGTCCGGGGCGAGCACGCGGTGCCGCTTCGCGAGTTCGGGAAGGACTAGCCGCCAGTTCGCCCACGCGGAGACACCGGGGCCGGAGCCGTGGATCAGCAGCACCGGATCGCCGGATCCCTGGTCGTGGTAGTTCGTCGCGACGCCGCGGACGTCGATCGTCAGGCCGAGCTCGGGTGATTCTCCTGTCATCGCAACTCCCTCGTCGCTTCACCAGCGGTCGCTTGCTGCGAATCTGACACGCACGCGAACCGCCGGGCAACGGGTCGCGTGCTGTTCGACACAAATGCTTGCGCGAACCGGATGGGCCTCGCGCGCAACGGATCGAATCCGGCCTGGGCACCCGCTTACAGTCCGTCGGACAGTGCGAACGAATCGACTCGACGACGAGGCGGCGGTGCCGATGAACGACCAACCTGAGGTTTCCGGCGCGGTGCGGATCCTTCCCGCCGACGTGCGGCTCACCGTCCGCAACGGAGAAACGATCGTCGATGCGGTCCGCCGGGCCGGGTACCGGACGCGTTACTGCTGCCGGCGAGGCGGCTGCCGGGCGTGCAAGGCCGATCTGGTCGAGGGGCAGGTCCGCTATCCCGTCCCGATCGCCGAGTCCGTACTGAGCGCGGAAGAGCGCGCCGCGGGCAAATGCCTACCCTGCCGGGCACAGCCCGCTGGTGAGGTGGTCATCCGACTGTCCGAAAAGGACACCTTGACGCGGGTCTTTGGAACTTTCCGGCCCGCCAGCTGAAACCGGGAGCGAATATGGGTGTGATCAGACTCGGGTACGTCCACGTGCGAGTCACCGACTTGGCGGGCTCGGCCGAGCACTACCGCGAGACCCTCGGCATGGACCAGGTCGCCGAACAGGACGGGCGGCTCTACCTCAAGTCCTGGGACGAGCACGACCACCATTCGGTCGTGCTCGAGGAAGGCGGTGTCGGCCTGGTCAAACTGGGCTACAAGGTCGAGAAATCCAGCGACCTCGACGAATTCGAACGCCGGGCGGCGTCGTTCGGCGTCCGGGTGGAACGAATGAGCAAGGGGGACAACGAGGGCGTCGGCGACGGGCTGCGCCTGACCTTGCCCTCGGACCACACCCTGGAGCTGTACAGCGACGTCGAGTACCTCGGCAACGCGACCGGGAACTGGAATCCCGACCCCTGGCCGCGTTCGGGATTGCGCGGCATCGGCGTGCCGCGGCTGGACCACACGCTGATCACGACCGAAGACCCGGCTTTGCTGGAGCGGTTCTTTTCCGAGGTGCTCGGGTTCCGGGCCGCGGAACGGCTGGTCGCCGGCCCGGACGACGACCAGCTGGTCGGATCGTGGATGTTCTGCGGCGAACAACCCCACGACATCGCGTTCGTCAAGGGGGAGCAGGGAAAACTGCACCACTTCGCGTACCACGTCGACGACTGGAGCACCCTGCTGCGCGCCGGTGACCTGTTCTCGATGCACGACGTGCCTGTGGATTTCGGCCCGGCCCGGCACGGCATCACCCGCGGCGAAACGATCTACTTCTTCGACCCGTCGGGCAACCGAAACGAGGTTTTCGCCGGCGGCTACCGCACCGGCCCGGACTTCCGCACGATCACTTGGACGATGGACAACGCCGCGAGGGGGATCAACTACACCCATCGCGAACTCGACCCCGACTTCCTCAACGTTGTCACGTGACCGGCGACCGGACGGGAGAAACGACATGACCACCATGCGCGCTCCGGACAAAACCCGTCGGCTCCGGACGGTTCTCGGCGAGTTTTCCACCGGAGTCACTGTCGTCACCTACCGCGACGCCGACGGTCAACCTCGAGGCGCGACCATGAACTCGTTCACGTCGGTGTCGATGGATCCGCCCTTGGTGCTCGTGTCCGTGGCGCGCCAGGCCCGGGCGTGCGCAGGCCTGGCGGACAACGAGTTCACCGTCAATGTCCTCGCCGCCAACCAGCTCGACGTCGCCCTGCACTTCGCCGGAAAACCGCGGAACGGCCCGATTTCCTGGCACGAACCCGAATCCGGCCCGCCGCGGCTGACCGGCGTCGCGGCATGGCTGCAATGCCGGCCGTGGCGCACCTACGACGGAGGCGACCACGTGCTGGTGCTCGGCCGGGTCGAATGCCACGACGCGCGCCGGCTGGAACCGCTGATCTTCCATCGCGGCGAGTTCCGCCGCTCCGGCCTCAAACTGCTGCAGTTGCCGCGAACTGTGAACTTCGACGGCACCGCGGCCGGCGTGTGGGTCGGCCGGGTGCATGAGCTGCATGCCTTGTCCGACGCGGGAAACAGCGGCGAGCCGCTCGACATCTGATTTTCGAAAGAACTGGAGAACACCGTGAAAGTCACGTACTTCCAGCAGGTTCCCTACCGCCATCTGGCCGACGACTTCGAGCAACGGTTCGAATCCGTCATCACCACTCCGTATCACGAAGTCACCGAGCCGCAGCACGTCGCCGCGGCGTTCCGCGAGGCGATGGACGAGCTGATGCACGCCGCCCGCGCGGGATTCGACGGGCTGGCGGTCACCGAGCACGGCCAGAGTTCCTACGACATGGCACCCAACCCGGACATCATCGAATCCGCTCTCGCCTACGCCACGGAAGTCGAGAACATCGACACCGCGATCTACCCGGTCGGCCGATCGCTGGGCAAGAGCCGGGAACCGCTGCGCGCCGCCGAGGAACTGGCCATGATCGACTGCCTGTCGAACGGCCGCCTGGTCAGCGGGTTTCCCGTCGGCCTCGCCTACGACGCCAACCTCAACAACGGCGTGCCACCGGCGCAGACCCGGCAGCGGTTCGACGAAAACCTCGAGCTGGTGCTGAAAGCGTGGACCCACCGCGGCGGCGCTTTCCCGTGGAACGGCAAATTCGGGCAGTATCCGGGAGTCAACATCTGGCCGCGGCCGCTGCAGCAGGCGCCGCACCCGCCGGTGTGGATCACCGGGATCGGCAACCCGCGCACCATGCAGATGACGCTCGAGCGGGAATTCGGCTTCAACTACTTCGGCTGGTTCGGCCTGAAGGTCACCGGCCGGCGGATCTTCGACCGGTTCTGGGAAATCGCCGACCGGCTCGGCAAGGACGCCAACCCGTACCGGCTCGGCTTCATGCAGACGATCTGCGTCGCCGACACCGACGCGAAGGCCGAAGCCCGTTACGCCAAGCACGCCGAGTACTTCTTCCGCAAGGGCATCGGTTCCATCCCCATGGAGCGCCTCGCGCTGCCCGGCGGCATCGACATCCGCGGGGTGGAAGCGATCATGCGCGACCCGGGCGACTTCGGCATCTACGGCAAGATGCGCACCGCGAGTTTCGCCGAGCTGGTCGACGCCGGCTCGGTGATCTGCGGCTCGCCGGACACCGTCGCCGAGCAGTTGCTCGCCTATGCCCGCGAGTACCGCATCGGCAACCTGCACGCGATGCTGCAGTTCGGCTCCATGCCACACGAACTGGCCAAGGACAACATCGACCTGTTCGCCAGCGCGGTCATGCCGCGCCTGCAGCAACTGTGGACCGACGAGCGCTACCAGCACCACTGGTGGCCCGAACGACTCGGCGGCACGCCGCTGGCCGATTCCGCCCGCCTGACAGGAGCCCTCGCATGACCAGCACCCTCGACCTCACCGAGAAGACCGTCGACGTCTGGGACGGCGAGATCAAGCTGCGCGTCAAAGTCGCCGGCCAAGGCCCCGGCCTGGTCTACCTGCACCCGGCCGCGGGGCTGGCATGGGACCCGTTCCTGGACCGCCTCGCCCAGGACTTCACCATCTACGCCCCCGAATTCCCCGGCACCTCGCCCGCCGACCCCTACGCCGTCCACAAGATCGACGACCTGTGGCAAGTCGTGCTCATCTACGAAGAGGCGATCCGCAAACTGGAAATCGGCACCCCTGTCCTCATCGGGCAGTCCTTCGGCGGAATGCTCGCGGCTGAACTGGCCGCCGCCTACCCCGACCGGTTCTCGCGGCTGGTCCTGCTCGACCCGATCGGGCTCTGGCGCGACGAGCACCCGGTCGCGAACTGGATCGCCGCCCCGCCTGCCGCGCTCCCGGAACTGCTGTTCGCCGACCCCGGAGGGGAGGCGGCGAAGGCGATGCTGACGCCGCCGGAAGACCCCGAGGACGCGATCGCCGTGGGCGCGGGTCTGGTCTGGGCGCTGGGCTGCACCGGCAAGTTCGTCTGGCCCATTCCCGACAAGGGCCTGGAACGGCGCCTGCACCGGATCAGCGTGCCCACCCAGATCGTCTGGGGCGAGCACGACAAGCTCGTCCCGGCCGTCTACGCCGACGAATTCGCCGCCCGGATCACCGGAAGCAAGGTCGCGATCGTGCCCGGCGCGGGGCACATCCCCCAAGTCGAAGCCACCGACGCCACCTTCGCGCTAGTCAACGGATTCCTGCATTGACCCAACCGGCGCTCTGAGCGGGGCCGCTGAAGCGCACGGAGCATGGTCCGCGACGACTGTGCTCTGTGCGCCCCCGGGCATGAGGAACCGGCGTTCGGCACCTGATGGAGCACCTAGCCGGTGAGGGTATCCGTCGACGGACACGCAGAGGATCCGTCGGCAGGACGGTCGCCAAGCATCGGGTCAGCTGACCGCGCACGCGACGCCGCGGCGGTTGTCCGATCCGCGCGACCCACATGCACCGAACGAAACGCCCCTGGTCGGAATAGAACAACACCCACCGGGCACAGCACTCTTGACCAGCGGGGTCATGGCTGCACCCGCGTGCGCAAAGACGAACCGTCGGCAGTCACGGCGTCAGGGCAAACGCTGGTCGACGTAGATCACAGCGAGCTCCGCAGGGTCGGCCGCCGACGCAGTAAGATCCGGCCCCTGCGGCAGATCCGCCTTCAGTGTCCGGAATCCCTCGACCGCCACGCTCCAAGGCCTCGCGGCGGCCGGCGAAATGCCGGTACAGCGCCGTCTACGAGACGCGCGCCGGGCTCCGGTATGCATAGCGAAGGTGCTCGCCCTGCTCCAGGTGCCGATCGCCGCTTCCGACCTGCGAATTCGTTTCCGAGTGGCAGCGGATCCGCATCCCGAATGCGACACACAGGATCAGGGCGTGTCTGACAAATGTTGTGCTTGGCGGCTGGGATGCTGCTGGTTGTGTCGCGGTTTCGGTTGCTGTCGGATGAGCAGTGGGCGTTGATCGAGGACTCGCTGCCGGTGCGGACTGGTAAGCCGGGCAGGCCGTTTGCGGACGCGCGGGCGATGGTCGAGGGCATCATCGTCCGGTATCGGTGCGGGATCGCGTGGCTGGATGTGCCGCCGGTGTTCGGGCCGTGGCAGACAATCTGGACCTGGCACCGCCGGCTGGCCGGTGAGGGCACCTGGGATGTGGTTCTGCAGCGGTTGCTCGCGGCGGCGGACGCAGCGGGCGAGATCAACTGGGGCATCTCGGTGGATTCCACCATCGCTCGAGCGCATCAGCACGCCACCAACATCACCCGCCACGCTCCCGGGCTTCGTCGAATGACACGAAACCCGGGAGCGAGCCGCCTGACCATGCGCTGGGCCGCTCACGGGGTTTCGCGCGCGAGGAATACGCTGTGTCACCGCGGACCCGAATCGGCCGTGTCCGCGCTGGTCCTCCGGTCACACGGGGCACGGACAGACGGTGCATCGGGGGCAGGAACATCGGTGAATCCCCGGCCTGCCTCACCGTCAGCAACACCACCAGTGGCCGCCCGTTCCCATCGACGAGTTCATGAATCGTGGTCGACAGCCCACCGGGTGTGACGTCGAGGCGGCACCAGCGGCAGACCGGGCAGGGGCCGCTGCCCTCCAGTTGGCAACAACAATCCGGCGGTAAGAAGCTGGCCTCACCATCCGTTAAGCATGAGTGCAGCTTGCACCGTCGAGCAGGCATCGACGACATCGCCAAGTCCGAACAAGTCAAGGACCCCGCGCACGGCACGGCTTGGCACCACGCCCACACGCACGCCCCGAACATCGCCTTCCCGACGGGCTTCGAGCAGGGCGGTCAAGCCCGCGGCGCCGAAGAACCGCACCCCTGACAGGTCGAGCACCACCGCCTCGCGGCCCAGCCGCAGGGCCCGCCGCAGGTGAGCGGTGAGTGCCGGCACGGTGGCGACGTCGATCTCACCGGCGATTCCCAGCATGATGAGCCCGGATGCTCGGGATTCCTCGATCGTCAGCGCCGGCTCCCCGGGCGCAGCGCTCACGTCGCTGTCAGACATGCTCACCTCGCCCTCGGTCGCCAGCACCACACCGTGCGCAACGCTCCTCGCCGGTGCATCGTAGACGCATCGGGGCGATTCGGACCCAGTCCGCCCGAACGGATGCGTGTTGGGGCCGAGAAGCCGCGCCAGAACGGCTGCCCGCTCCGTTCCGGAAGCGCGGCTTCCGGTGCGATTGGGGGGCGCTCGCACCGGAAGCCGCTCTCGCCACCGCGCCGAGGGGGAGGTGCGCAGTGGTGAGTCTGATCCGTTCCCTCCGATGAGCACAGGGAACAGCCTGTGACCTTGGATCGGGCCGGCAGACCGGTCCGTTACAGCGCCGCCAAGCACTGCCCACGGCGGACCAGGCTCACCCTGGCCGCGCGGGGTCCCGAGACTCCCCGCCCGGGGACTGGGGCTTGCCGACATCGGCTCGTGCTGCGCATCCGCACGATGTCGTGAGCGTGGATCGCGGGGCCTGCTCAGCAGTGCCGGCCCGCCCCAGGGTCAGCAGGGTCACCGGCGCAGTGCGCGGATGATCAAGTGGCCGACGACCGCGTACACCAGGGCGGCGAGACCGTAGTTCATGATCACCCCGATCAGAGCGTCGTCGGGCGTGAACACGTCTCCCAGGCCCAGCACCAGAGTTTTCGCGAGAACGTAGACGGCATGGACGAAACCGTTGTGGTGGTTGGCATCCAGGATGACGAACAGCACGTGCAGGGCGAACACCGTCGTCACGAGCCCGACAACGACTCGAATGATATTCGCAATCGTGTCAGCGCTGCGCTCACCGCGGCGATCCCGATCGCGATACTCCTGTCCCTCCGGATAGTGCTTGTTGTGCGTATCGTGGGCGGCCGTCGTAGTCCCCGTGCGGCTGGTAACTCATGGGCGCGAAGTCTCGCAAGCAGATTGGGAAAAAACAACCCTCTCGTCCGTCCGAACAGGAGGCTGAAGGCTGTACAAGGCATCCGGCCAGGCATAACGGAAGCAATCCGACCTGCAAGCGAGGAACGATCTTTGTGTCCTCCCGCACAACGAGACAACTGCCGGCGTCACCGGTCCAGGTGCAGGTTGGACAGTTTCACGAGGGCGGCTCGGCCGGGTAGGATCCGGGCGCACGCGACGGCCATTCGCTGCACGAGAATCCAGGCGACGATCCCTGCGCCGAGGCACGCGGCGAGTACGGCGGGGGGCGCGAAGTGCGGCAGGAGGGCCGGGAAGACGGCGTAGTGCGTGAGGTAGATGTAGAGGGACGAGGCGGCAAGCAAACCGGCGGCGCGGGCGGCCGGGCGGGGCAGGCGGATGCTGGGCAGGAACATGAGCAGTGCGAGCCCGCCGTACACGACGAGGTTGCGCCCGGGTTCGCCGAAGTAGCCGGGGACGAGCAAGGTCATCACCGCCAGGACGGTGAGTTTGCGGCTCGAGGTGCTCGCGCGTTGCGCGAGCCAGCCGAGAGCGAAGAACCACGCCGCACCGTGGGTGGTGAAGGCGCTTTCGGGGAAGCCATGAGCGTCGTCGGCGAACAGGCGTGCCAGCAGGGCGACACCCAGTACCGCTGCCGCGGCGCCGAACCGGTGCCGTTGCTCGAACCGTCGGACCGCCGGGATCGTGAACAGGAGCGCGAGCAGGAGCAGGGTCTGGACGAGGACTTCGATGAACCAGTACCCGGTGGCGCCGCCGCGCACGTAGTTGTTGATCAACAGCACATTGGACAGCCGGACGTCGTCGCTTGCCTGGGTGCGCCAGAGCAGCCACAGCACCGCGGGGACGGCGATGCGAGCCGCGCTGCGGGCGATCCGCGCTCCGCCGGCCGGCGCTGACAGGAGGAACCGGGCGAAGGTCCACCCGGCGACGGCCAGCAGGAGGTGGGCGCCGCCGCGGAGGTGCAAGGCTCCGATGTGGGTTCCGACGACCAGGGTGATCGAGACCGCGCGCAGCAGGATCTCCGTGTCGATCGGGGTGAGGCGGCGCCGCCGGGGCTGCCGGGCCGACAGGGCGCCGACGGAGGTGGTGGGCCAGTCCGGCGGGAGGTGGCCGAGCACGCGTTCGAGCGCGAGGGCGGTCGGGATGTAGGTCAGGGAGTCGCCGCCCAGGCCGACGAAGGTGTCGCCATCGGTGATCCGCGTGCCGGGGAACGCCGCGGTGAAGACCGCGCGCACGGACCGCGGTGTGCGCTCCGACGAGTCCGCCCGGTCCGCGTGGAGGCTTTTCAGCAGCTGTGGGTAGTCGACTTTGCCGTTGCCGAGCCGGGGAATTTCGCCGAACTCGCGCACCTGCAGGCAGTGGACGGGAAGCCGGAGGTGATCCGCCATCAGGTCGCGGACGGCGGTGGTGTCCTGGCCCGCGAGGACCGCGACGATCAGCGTCTCGTCGGTTCCGGCGCACGCCGCCTGGTATCCCTTGTCCCGCAGCAGATCCTCGGCGCGGTCGAGGTCGACCCGATGCCCGTACGGCTTGATGATCCTGCTGCGGCGGCCGATGACCTCGTACAGCCCGTCCGGCGTCCGCCGGGCGAGGTCTCCGGTGGACAGTGCGGTGGTCGTGCGGCCCAGCGCGAGGTCGGCCGGGCTCTCGGCGTACCCCAGCATCACGTTGGGGCCGTGGTAGATCAGCTCGCCCTCGTCGGGGTGATCGGAGGGGGCGAGGTCGAACGAGCCGCCGGGGACCGGGATCCCGATCGCCGCGGGATGCGAGGTGGCGAATTCCGGTGGCAGGTAGGCCATCCGGGCGGTCGCCTCGGTCTGGCCGTACATGACGAAGAATCGCCAGCCGCGCCCTTCGCCCAGCTCGGCGTAGGCCCGGACCCGCTCGGGTGCCAGCTTCCCGCCGGCCTGGGTGACGTAGCGCAGACTCGGCAGGGTCATCCGGTCGAACCCGACCCGGTCCAGCAAGTCGAAGGTGTGTGGCACACCGTGCAGGCTCGTGCCCTCGTGCCGGCGGAAGAACGTCCAGAACTCCGGCTCTGCCACCGAATGCGGGTTGAGCAGGATCGCCGCGCCTCGCGTCAGGTTGCTGTTGACGACGGAAAGGCCGTAGCAGTAGTGCATCGGCAGGGACAGGACGGCGCGGTCGGTGTCGCGGATGTCGAGGTAGCTTGCGATGGCGTCGGCATTGGACTGCAGGTTGGCCGACGAGAGCCGGACCAGCTTGGGGGAACCGGTGGAGCCCGAAGTGGACAGCAGCAGGGCGAGATCCGGGTGGAGCACGTGTGCCGCACCGGACCGCCGTTCCCGCAACCGCCACCCCTGAGGGGTCGGGCCGGCGACGACGTCCGGGTCGTAGCGATCGATCAGGGTGTCGAGGTGGTGCTGGTTCTCGCCGTCGGCGAGCAGGACCGGGTGGCCCCCGTGCAGAGCGGCGAGGTAGGTCACGAGCGTGTCGAGGTCGCCTGAGGTGGCAACGAGAACAAGGCGGCGAACGGGTCCCAGCCGGGCGGCCGCCGCGGAAACGCGCGCCGCCAGGTCCAAATAGGTCAGCCTCGAGCCGTCCGGCGCGACGACGGCGATCTTCTCGCCGTGGGATCGAAGGCTGTGCACGAAACGCAAGCTCTCGCCGGTGAGGAGCTGACCGTCCATCGCACTGTCCACCTTGGAGCGTTGATCATCGAGAGCCGGCCATGGGCGCGAGCCAGGGAAGCATAGGCTTATCAAACTCGAAAACTGAAGTGTGATGTGTCGCGTGAGGCGGCAACGTGAACGGCGGTCAATGTGTGAACCGCTGCCGTGCTCGCCCTCACTACGCCATCCGTGCCCGCGTGACCTAAGGTATAGCTTGCCTAATTTGGCCGCAGTGGGAATGAGGGATGCATGCGCAGGTCGAGGCGTGCCGTGGCGACCATGCTCGGCGTCGTGGTCGCATTGCTGGCGACAGCATGCGGGGCCAGTGGCGGATCGGGCGCGGCGGGCGTTGTGACGCTGTACAACGCCCAGCACGACGACCTCGTCAAGGCCCTGGTGGACGGGTTCACCAAGGAGACCGGCATCAAGGTCAACATCCGCTCCGGCAAGGACTTCGAGCTGGCCAACCAGCTCGTCCAGGAAGGCGGCGCCTCCCCGGCCGACGTGTTCCTCACCGAGAACTCGCCGGCCATGAGCCTGGTCGACAGCAAGAACCTGTTCGCGAAGGTCGACGACGCGACGCTGGCCCAGGTGCCGGCGCAGTTCGTGCCCTCCAGCCGGAACTGGACGGGCTTCGCGGCGCGGTCCACTGTGCTGGCCTACAACACCCAGGCGCTCACGCCCACGCAGCTGCCCGGATCGCTGCTGGACCTGGCGCAACCGCAGTGGCAGGGCAAGATCGGCATCGCCCCGGCCGGGGCGGACTTCCAGGCGATCGTGAGCGCGGTGCTCGAGCTCAAGGGTGAGGCCGCCACCGCGCAGTGGCTCGCCGGGCTCAAGGCCAACGCCAAGATCTACCAGGGCAACATCCCGGTCCTGCGCGCCGTGAACTCGGGGGAGATCCAGGCCGGGGTCATCTACCACTACTACTGGTACAAGGACCGGGCGGAGTCCGGCGCCGGGAGCGCCAACACCGAGCTGAAGTTCTTCGGCGGCAAGGATCCCGGCGGGTTCGTCAGCGTGTCCGGAGCCGGGGTGCTCAAGTCCGGCAAGAACCAGGCGCAGGCACAACAGTTCGTGCGATACCTGACCGGGCCCGGCGGTCAGCGGATCCTCGCCGACAGCAAGGCGCTCGAATACTCGATCGCGAGCGGGGTACCGTCGAATCCCCGTCTCAAGCCCCTGGCCGAGCTCGATCCGCCCGCCGTCGACGTCAGCAAGCTGAACGGCCCGAAGGTCGTCGAGCTCATGCAGAAGGCAGGTCTGATCTGATCGGCGCGCCAACCGCGACGCCGCTGCCGCCTCGGCGGGCCAAGCGGCGCCCGTCCTATCCGGTCGGACTGCTCGTGGCAGCCGTGGTGGTGGCCGTTCTGGCGTTGCTGCCGCTCGGGTTCGTCACCGGCTACACGATCAGTGTCGGGTGGACGGAGGTTCAGCGCCTGGTGTTGCGTCCCCGCACGGGGGAACTGCTGTGGAACACCGTGCGCCTCACCGGCGGGTGTGTCCTGCTCTGTGCGGCCATCGGCACCGGTGCCGCGTGGCTGATCGAGCGGTCGGCCCTGCCCGGCCGGCGGTTCTGGCACGTCGTGCTCGTCGCGCCGTTGGCGATCCCGGCCTTCGTCAACAGCTACGGCTGGGTTTCCCTGCTGCCCCAGGCCACCGGCTACACCGGCGCGTTGCTGATCGTCACCTTGTCGTACTTCCCGTTCGTGTACCTGCCGGTGGCGGCGTCCCTGCGGGGTCTCGACCCGGCGCTGGAGGAGGTCTCCTACGCGCTGGGACACGGTGCCTGGCGGACGTTCTGGCGAGTGGTGCTGCCCCAGCTCAAGCCCGCGCTGCTCGGCGGCTGCCTGCTCGTCGCGCTGCACCTGCTCGCCGAGTTCGGGGCGCTGCAGATGTTGCGGTTTCCGACGTTCACCACCGCGATCTACGACCAGTACCAGTCCTCCTACAACGGGCCGGCCGCCAACATGCTCGCGACGGTGCTCGTGTTGTGCTGCCTGCTGCTGCTCGTCGCCGAGCTGCGGCTGCGGGGCCGGGCTCGCTACGCCCGGATCGGCACCGGCGTGGCCAGGCCGGTACCCCGGGTCCGGCTGGGGTGGTGGACGTCACCGGTGCTGCTCGGTCTGGGTCTGCTCGCCGCGCTCGCGCTCGCGGTGCCCGTGGGCTCACTCGGGTACTGGCTGGTGACCGGCGCCTCCACCGATTTCGACCCCGGTGCGCTGGTGACCGCGGCGGCGAGTTCGCTGAGCCTGTCGGCGATCGCCGCGGTGAGCACGGTGGTGCTGGCGGTGCCCGTCGGGTGGCTGGCGGTGCGCCACCGCGGCTGGTTGTCCACGATCGTGGAGCGCAGCACCTACTTCGGCAACGCGCTGCCCGGGATCGTGGTCGCGCTGGCCCTGGTGACGATCGGGATCCGCGCCGCGCCCGGGCTCTACCAGACGACCGCGATGCTGGTGGCCGGGTACGTGATCCTGTTCCTGCCCCGTGCCGTGGTGAACGTGCGGGCCGCCCTCGCCCAGGCCCCGCCGGTGCTGGACGACGTGGCCCACAGCCTCGGCCTGTCCCGGCTCGCGACACTGCGGCGGGTCACCCTGCCCTTGATCGCGCCGGGTCTGGGAGCGGGCGCCGCGCTGGTGTTCATCGCCACGGTCACCGAGTTGACCGCGACACTGTTGCTCGCCCCCACCGGCACCCAGACCCTGGCCACGCAGTTCTGGAGCCACAGCGACAGCATCGCCTACGGGGCCGCCGCCCCGTACGCCGCGGCCATGGTGCTGCTGTCGGCGCCGGCCGCGCTCCTGCTCACCCGCGACGCTTCGAGGAGCACGCACCCATGACTTCACTGACCCTCAGCGGCATCGCCAAGTCGTTCGGGTCCACCCGGGTGCTCGATGGCATCGACCTGCACGTGCCGGAGCACAGCCTCACCGCGGTTCTCGGCCCGTCGGGCTGCGGCAAGACCACGCTCCTGCGCCTGATCGCGGGGTTCGCCGACCCGGACCGCGGAACCATCACCTTCGGCGACCGGATCGTGGCCGGGCAGGGCCGCCCGGTGCCGGCCCGGCGGCGCCGGGTCGGCTACGTGCCCCAGGAAGGCGCCCTGTTCCCGCACCGGACCGTCGGCGCGAACATCACCTTCGGCCTCCCGCGCCGAGCCCGCCGGGCCGGCCGGCGGCTGCACGAACTGCTCGACCTGGTCGGCCTCGACCGGGGGCTGGCCGCTCGCTACCCCCACGAACTGTCCGGCGGCCAGCAGCAACGCGTCGCCCTGGCCCGGGCGCTCGCCCCGGAACCATCGGTCGTGCTGCTCGACGAGCCGTTCTCCTCGCTCGATGCCGGCCTGCGCGAGGGAACCGGGCGCGCCGTCGCCGCCGCCCTCCAGGCCAGCGGAGCCACCGCCGTGCTGGTCACCCACGATCAGGCCGAGGCCCTCTCCCTGGCCGATCAGGTGGCGGTGATGCGCGAGGGCCGCCTCGTCCAGCTCGACACCCCGCGCGGCGTCTACACGCGGCCACACGACGTCGAGGTCGCGCGGTTCGTCGGGGACGCGGTCCTCCTGCCCGCGCGGATCCGGGACGGCCGGGCGGAGTGCGCCCTCGGTGTGCTTCCCGTCCGCGAGGGTGACGACGGGCATTCAGCCCAGGTGCTCGTCCGGCCCGAGCAGATCCGGCTGCACCGCGTTCCGGCCGGCGGGGTCCCGGCGCGGGTCGATGAGGTGAGCTACTACGGGCACGACGCCGCCGTGCGCCTCACCGTGCTTCCGGACGGGCCGAAGATGACCGCCCGTGTTCCCGGCGACGAGCTCCCCACTCCGGGCACCACCGTTCACGCCGCCGTCGAGGGCGAAGCCCTGGCTTTTCCGTCGGAGGCCGCAGGTTCTCCAGCTGAGACAGCGACGGTGTGAGACCGCTACCGGTCCGCCGTACCGGTCAGTGCGGAGGGTCCGGGGCGAGGGTGCCGTCCGGGGCGATGTGGTCGAAGATCTCCTCGACCAGCTTGACGATGTGCGGGTCGTCGACGGTGTAGAGGTGACGGCGTCCCTCGCGGTGGGCGGTGACGACGCCGGCCAGGCGTAGTTTGGCCAGGTGCTGGCTGGCGGTCGCGATGCTGATGCCGGCCCGGTCGGCGAGCGTGCCCACGTCGTAGGCGCCGTGTGTGATCAACCACACCAGGTGCAGGCGTGGCGGACTGGACAACAGGGCGAAGGTCGCCGCGGCGGCTGCGATCTGGGGTCCCGACGGCTCCGCCGCCGCGCTGGTGGCGGCCGCTTCTACGGTGGCCCGGCGGGCAGAGTTCGGCATGGCGATCTCGAGTCTTCCGCATTCACCAACCGATGTCACGCCCCGCCGAGATCAACTCAAACGGTTGCGAAAACAACGAAACCGGGCGCAGGGTGGAGGCGTTCCGGAGGGGAGTAGCCCGCAAGCCCGCACGTCGACACGCTGAGACCCGCCTGGTCTCCGGCGGCGGGGCCCAGCGCTGGAGCGCGCTGCGGTGGGCGAGACCTTCGGCCAGCTGCTGGTGCCGACTGGCCGAGACCCCGTTCCGCGTCCCGGTCAGCGCGGCTGCGATCGGGAGGACCTCGTGATGGTGAGCAAGTTGGTGCGCCCGCTGGCGTTGTGCGTGGCGCTCACTGTTCCCGCGCTGGTGCTGCGGTTCTCCGGGCTGGCGCCGGCGCCGGTGGTGTCGCTGCTGCTGTTCGGCATGGCGGTGGTCGCGGCCTCGTTCGTGCTCGCCTGGGCCGCCGAGGCCGCGCAGGTCGACATCTCCGGTGGGCTGGCGATCGCGATCCTGGCCGTGATCGCGGTGCTGCCGGAGTACGCCGTGGACCTGTATTTCGCCTACACCGCCGGGTCCAACCCGGATTACGTGGCCTACGCCGCGGCGAACATGACCGGTTCGAACCGGCTGCTGCTCGGTCTGGGCTGGTCCGTGGTCGTGCTCATCACGCTGGCCCTGGCCAAGCGGCGCAGCGGCAAGACCGTGCGTGCTCTGGTGCTGGACTCCGGCTACCGGGTCGAGCTGGGGTTCCTGGCGATCGCGTCGGTGGTGGCGTTCCTGATCCCGGCCACCGGGCAGATCCCGCTGTTGCTCGGGTTCGCGCTGCTCGGGTTCTTCGTGTTCTACCTGTGGAAGGTCTCCCGCGCCGAGGCCGGTGAACCGCATCTGGTCGGCCCCGCCGCCACCATCGCGCAACTGCCGAAACGGGGCCGCCGCACCCTCGTGGTCGGGTTGTTCGTCTTCGCCGCCGTGGTGATCGTCGCCTGTGCCGAACCGTTCGCCCACGCCCTGATCGCCACCGGAACCCAGCTCGGCATCGACCAGTTCCTGCTCGTGCAGTGGCTGGCGCCGCTGGCCTCGGAAGCGCCCGAGTTCATCGTGGCGATCCTGTTCGCGGTGCGCGGCAAGGGCGCCGATGCGATCGGCACCCTGATCTCCAGCAAGGTCAACCAGTGGACTCTGCTGGTGGGCAGCCTGCCGCTGGCCTACCTCGCCGGTGGCGGGGGAGCGGCCCTGCACCTGGACGCCCGCCAGGTCGAGGAGTTCCTGCTCACCGCCACCCAGACCCTGCTCGGCGTCGCGGCACTGCTGGCACTGCGGTTCCCGCGCTGGGCCGCCTGGACCCTGCTCGCGTTGTTCGCCGCCCAGTTCGCCCTGCCCGGCCACACCGCCCGCTACGTCCTGTGCGGCATCTACGCCGTCCTCGCCCTGGCCGCGCTCGTCCGCAACCGCCGGCACATCCTGCCCACCCTCGCCGCTCCCTTCCGCCGCCCTCCCGACCGCACGCGCGGCGACGAGCACGAGCAGATGCTCACCTCATCTCGATGACGGCTGCGCCGAGCCAGAACCGGGAGCACCCCATGTCCGGCACTCTCAGGCGGAGGTAGGTACCAACTCGTTGAGGAGTGCCCGCACCCGCCGGTCGATGTCGTCGCGGATGGGGCGTACCGCGTCGACGCCCTTGCCGGCGGGGTCGTCGAGTTGCCAGTCGAGATAGCGCTTGCCGGGGAAGACCGGGCAGGCGTCGCCGCAGCCCATGGTGATCACGACATCGGCCGCCTGCACGGCCTCGGTGGTCAGCGGTTTGGGGAATTCCTTGGACAGGTCGAGGCCGATCTCGTTCATGGCTTCGACGACGGCGGGGTTGATGGTGTCGGCGGGGGCGGAGCCGGCGGAGCGGACGGTGACGCGTCCGGCGGCGTGGTGTTCGAGCAGGGCGGCGGCCATCTGGGAGCGGCCGGCGTTGTGGACGCAGACGAAGAGGACTTCGGGTGTGGTCATCGGGCGATCTCCGTTGTGGTGAATCGGCGGCGCAGGGCGAGTGAGACGTAGACGAGCGCGACGAGCACGGGCACTTCGATGAGCGGGCCGACGACCCCGGCGAGGGCTTGGCCGCTGGTGGCGCCGAAGGTCGCGATGGCGACGGCGATGGCGAGTTCGAAGTTGTTGCCGGCGGCGGTGAAGGCGAGCGTGGTGGTGCGCTCGTAGTTCAGGCCGATGGTTTTGCCGAGGGCGTAGGAGCCGGCCCACATGAGTCCGAAGTAGACCAACAGAGGCAGTGCGATGCGGGCGACGTCGAGCGGGCGGCTGATGATCTGGCCGCCCTGCAGGGCGAACAGGACGACGATCGTGAACAGCAGCCCGTAGAGGGCGATCGGCCCGATGCGCGGCAGGAACCGGGTTTCGTACCAGTCGCGGCCCTTGGCGTGTTCGCCGAGGCGGCGGGTGAGGTAGCCGGCGACGAGCGGGATGCCGAGGAAGATCAGTGTGGACTTCGCGATCTGCCAGCCGGACACGCTCAGCGTGGCGGTGTCCAGGCCGAGCCACCCTGGTAGCACCGACAGGTAGAACCAGCCGAGCACGCCGAACATGATCACCTGGAACACCGAGTTGAGCGCGACGAGCACCGCGGCGGCTTCGCGGTCGCCGCAGGCGAGGTCGTTCCAGATGATGACCATGGCGATGCACCGCGCGAGACCGACGATGATCAGGCCAGTGCGGTACTCGGGCAGGTCCGGCAGCAGCAGCCAGGCCAGCGCGAACATCAGCGCCGGGCCGACCAGCCAGTTCAGCAGCAGCGAGAGCCAGAGCAGTTTCCGGTCGCGGGTGACCGAGTCCAGCCGGTCGTAGCGGACCTTGGCCAGCACCGGGTACATCATCGCCAGCAGCCCGAGCGCGATCGGCAGCGAGATCCCGTCGACGGCCACGGCGTTGAGTCCGGTCTCCAGGCCCGGGATCCAGCGCCCGGCCAGCAACCCGAAGACCATCGCCGCGCCGATCCACACCGGCAGGAACCGGTCCAGCGTGGACAGCTTCCCGACGACACCGGCCGACGTCGCGGTGGTGGTCACGCGGTCACCACCGAGCCTTCGGCGGGGGTGAGGACGGCGGACAGGCGGGCCAGCGTCTCGGGCTGCACGCGGTAGTAGATCCAGGTGCCGCGCCGCTCGCCGGTGATCAGGCCGGACTCGCGCAGCACCTTGAGGTGGTGCGAGATCGTCGGGCCGGTCAGCTCGAACGCGTCGGTCAGGTCGCAGACGCAGGCTTCGCCGCCGTCGTGGGAGGCGATCAGCGACAACAGGCGCAGCCGCACCGGGTCGCCCACGGCCTTGAACACCTTCGCCAGGTCCGCGGCCTGCGACTCGGACAACGGCTCGCGCACCAGTGGCGAGCAGCACTCGGTCCCAGTGTCGACGAGCGGCAGCTGTTTCGACATGTCCCTATCTAAACAAACTTCTATCTTGACGTCCATCGATCCAAGGCGCAGGGTGTTCATCGGTATGCATCGATCCTCGGGCGTGGAGGTGTTCCAGATGAGCGAGCAGGCACGGGAGCTGCGTGAACAAGTGCGTGAGCGCTACGCGCAGGCCGCGGTGCGGGTGAGTACGGGAGCGGTGGCGTCGTGTTGCGGCGGCGGATGCTCCAGCGAGGTGCCTGACCTGACTGGCGGCTTGTACGACGAGGGGGAGCGGTCGTCGTTGCCGGCGGAGGCGGTGCTGGCCAGTCTCGGCTGCGGCAATCCGCTGGCCGTGGCGGAGCTGCGCGAGGGTGAGACCGTGCTCGACCTGGGCTCCGGCGGTGGCATCGACGTGCTGCTGTCGGCGCGGCGCGTCGGCCCGGCGGGCAAGGTGTACGGACTGGACATGACCGAGGAAATGCTCGCGCTCGCGCAGGCCAACGCCGAAAAGGCCGGCGCGACGAACGTGGACTTCCTCAAGGGGCACATCGAGGCGATCCCCCTCCCGGCGAACCGGGTCGACGTGATCATCTCCAACTGCGTGATCAACCTGTCGGTGGACAAGCCCGCGGTGTTCGCCGAGATGTTCCGGGTGCTCAAGCCCGGCGGGCGCCTCGGCATCTCCGACGTGGTGGCCGAGGACCAGCTGACCGCCGCCGAGCGGGCCGAGCGCGGCGAGTACACCGGCTGCATCGCCGGGGCGCTGTCGTTCGCGGAGTACCGGGCGGGTCTGGCCGAGGCCGGGTTCACCGGCATCGAGATCACCCCGACGCACGAAGCGGCCGAGAACATGCACTCGGCGATCGTCCGCGCGACCAAGCCGGAGGATGCGGTCGTGAGGAGGGAGCTGCCGCTGGTCAGTTCCACCGAGGGCGGGTGCTGCGGCTGAGACGGCCTCCGGCTGGCGGTGTCACGCAGGCCATGGACCGGCGAGCCGTGAACGAGCAGTGGGAACGCGGCTGTGCCACCTTCCACACACCGCTGGCCGCCATGACGGTCGACTACTTGCGCCGGCCGTCCCGCGGCACCCGGTCGACTAACCGTCAACTGGTGTTCCACATGCTGTCCGGCCACCAGGTGGCGCGGGCTCTGCACCGCAGTCTCGACTGCGCCGCCGACGCTGAGCTCGCAGCCGGGATGCATCTCACCGCCGGGCAGGCCGGGGCGGAACCCGATGGCCAGGATGATGGTGTCCACCCGCTCGCGGGTGCCGTCGGGCCAAGTCAGTGTGCCGCCGTCGATAGTGGTGAACATGCAGCGCTGGTCGGGCTTGCCGGCGTCGATCGCGGCCCGGTGGCCGCTTCCGTCGAGGACGAGCATGCTCGGCGTGGTGCCCAGCCACGGGCCGATGGACAGGACGTCGAACCCGGTGACGGTGAACCGGAAGTGCACGTCCGGCCCAGCGGTTTCTGGGTGCCCACCGGATCGGCTTGCGCGCGGTGAGGGTGGCATGTCCGGGCGCTCAAAGGCGGCCGGTAACCGGGCCGAGCCTGGTCGACCGAACTCGCGCTGGCTACAAACGCAGGTGATCACCGAAGCCGGCGGCATCCCACCGACGGTAACGCTGCCCGGCGGCAACCACTGCTCCTAACCGCGTCAGAGGCGTCGGGCGGCGCGGAGGGCTTGGGAGTAGTAGCCGCCGTCGTCGAGGAGGGAGGTGCCTCCTAGGTCGCCGAGGGTGGGGCCGTTGGCTTTCGCGCGGCTGGACATGAAGCGGTGGTGCCCGGTGGAGTCGAGGCCGAGGTAGATGCCGGTGTGGTCGATCTGGTCGCCGAGGTAGGGGTCGATGTTGAAGAAGACCAGGTCTCCTGGCTGGAGTGCGTTGTAGTCGGTGGCGCGTTGGTTGGTGTTGGGGATGACGACGGTGCCCTGGCCGTATTCGGCGATGGCCCAGGCACGGCGGGGAAGGCCGACGCCGGGGGTGTTGGTGCCGCGCAGCGGGATGCCGGATCGGTAGCCGTAGACGAGGCGGACGAAGCCGGAGCAGTCGACCATGCGGTAGCGGCTGGGGTCGGCGTGCTGGGTCGAGGTGTCGGGGAAGTCCCAGTCCTGACCGAGGTAGTCGTAGAAGTCGGAGCGTTCGTCACGGCCTTTGCCGGTGCCGATTTCGGGGCCGAAGGCGGCGTCGCCCGCGTAGGCGACGTTCTTGGCGTCGGTGCGGGTGGGGGCGCCGTCGAGGTAGTCGGTGGCGATGGCGAGGACGTCGGGCCGGCTGTTGCTCAGTGCGGTGTCGAACCAGGTGCCGAACCACGGGGCGTGCACGGATTCGGCGGTCCAGGCTTGGGGCAGGAGGCGGACCCACGCGGTGGTGGTGACGGTGGCGGTGGAGAAGCGGGGGTCGGCGAACGTGCGCTGGGGTCCCTTGAGGACGGCGGTTTGGGAGCCGTCGGTGAAGGTGGCCAGGACGTTGCCGCCGGCATCGGTGATGACGGTGCGGGCCGGCTGTTCCCGCCGGACGATGGTGAACTCGCTGCCCTGGGCCGCGGGCTGGCTGACGACGGAGATGCGTGCGGCGTCGCTGCTTCGGGCGAAGTAGACGGCCGACGCGCTGGATACGGCGATGACGACGGCGAGGACGGCGACGCGGATGGGTGTGGAGGCGCGGCGGTTGGCTCGGGAGAGGGGCATGGCTTTCCGTTACAGGAGAGGGACGAGGCCGGAGAGCACGCCGCTGGCGAGGACTCCGTAACTGGCTGCGGACACCGAGGTGGTGGCGATGACGGTGGCGCCCACGGGCTGGCGCACGAGCTGATAGGCGATGAGGCCGGGGACGACGAACCCGAGCGTCTGGTGCGCGAACAGCAGGGGATAGTCGCGAAGGATGACCAGGAAGAGCGTGGTTTGCACCAAGACGCCGAGCAGGACGACGGCGGCGAAGAGGCGTTTGCCATAGAGGATGGTGACGCGTTGCAGGAGAAGGGTTCCGCCGTAGGCGATGGCGGTGCTGAGGACGACGATCGCGGCGCGACGGTAGTCCTCGAGGATGGTCAGCGCGAGCCAGCCGGGGGTGATCATGCCGCCGGGGGACAGGTTGGAGACGAGGTAGCAGCCCAGGGAGAACAGCAGGCCGACGGCCAGGCCGAGCGCCGCGGCCTGCGGGAGCAGCTGTCCTTCGATCATCGTTGTCTCCGTGGTGGTGGTACGGGTCGCTGCAGGCGCCGAGTGGGCTGGTCGGACAGTGGCAGCCGCCGGGTGGGCTGGTCGGACAGTGGCAGCCGGGCCGGCGGGCGGGGGCGTTGCGGCGGTTCGTGACGCCGCGTGCCCCCTGGACGCTGGGGTTCGGCACGCTGGGGTCCGGCGCTGGGGAGCAGTTCGTAGTCGGCGAGGTGCTCGAGCAGGAGTTCGCCTTGGCCGTGGATGTTGCCGATGGCCACGAGTGACACCGGGCCGGTGGTGCCGTCGGTGATGGCGGCGAGGACCTCCTCCGGAGAGCGTTTGCCGCCGACGTCGCGGACGCGGTCGGCATGGCTGTCGGCGATGGTGACGCGGGCGCTTCGAGTGGGTTCGCCGATGAGCACCACGCGGTCGGGATCAATGCGTTCGATCAGGGCGCCCATCTGGCCGTTGCGTTCGACGCGGTCGGGCCGGCAGTTGATGACGACGTGCAGCGGCCGCCCGATCGCGCCTTGATCGAGCAGCCGCTCGATGTTCATCAGGGTGGATTCGGGGTCGTTGGCGGCGAACACGTTCGCGACCTGCACCCGCTGCCCGTCGACGAGGCGGTGTTCGACCGACAGCACGCCGGGGTCCGGGGGTGCGGCCCACATGCCCTCGAGCGCGAGGCGCCGGTTCACGCCGAGCAGGTCGGCGACGGCCAGTGCGATGGCGACGTTCTCCTTGAACGTGATCCAGGTGAACCCGGCCATCTCTTCGTCGGTGACCGACTCGGGGTCGACGAGGATGAGCTCGCAGTCGCGGCGCGCGGCTTCCTCTTCGAGGATGTCGAAGCGGTCGCGCTCGGCGGTGACACAAATCCCGCCGACCGGCATGGACCGGGACAGGGAGCGGGCGACGTCGTCGAGGGTGGGTCCCATCTCGGCGAGGTGGTCCTCGCGGACGTTGCACAGCACGCCGATGGTGGAGCGGATCAGCTTGGTCTGGTTGATCTCCTGCAGGTCGGGCATGACGGCCATGCATTCGATGACGAGCACGTCCGGGCGGTAGGCGGCGGCGCGGCGGACGATGCCGATCTGCTCGACGACGTTCGCGATGCCGAACTTGCGGAACACCGGCTCTTCGGAGGCGTCGGGGTGGATGAACCGGGCGGCGGTGCCGGTGGTCTTGGCGACCGTGACGAGCCCGCCGCCGCGCAGCGCACCGGCGATGAGCCGGGTGATGGAGCTCTTGCCGCGGATGCCGTTGACCAGCACCCGTTCTCCGATGGCGTGCAGGGTGCGCAGGTGCCGCTTCTGCTCGATGATGCCGGCGGTCAGGAGTGCGAGGCAGCCCAGGACGTACACGCAGTACAGGAAGATCAACGCTTCAGAGTCCTTGTCCGGCAGTCGTTTCCTGGCGGCGGGGGCGCTGGGCGGGTTTCATCCGGCGCGTGGCGTCGGTGGCGGCGCCGCGGGGGCGGCGGTCACGGCCCAGGCGCCGGTTGTCGTCGAGGGCTTGGCGGCAGATTTCCAGGCAGCTGGCGATCGTGCCGATCTGGTCCGCGCGTTCGGGGTAGACGACCTCGCCGCGCCCGTGCTCGCCGGCCACGCGGGTGGAGATACGCGCGACCCGGCGCAGCGGCGCGACGACCACGAAGTAGTGCCAGCCGAACGACAGTGCGGCGATCCCGATGCCCAGGAGGGCGACGAGCTGAGCTCCGCGCCGGATGTCGTTGCCCGCCAGCGACAGGTCGCCGGCCCGTTGGTGTTGCACGACCGTCCAGTTCAGGCTGCTGGAGTAGTCGCCGGTGACGGGTTCGACGGTGGCTACGGCGCGTGATCCCCCGACTTCGCCGATCGTGCTGACGGCGCGGCCACGGGTCCGCCCGGCGGCTTCGCTCAGGACCGGTTCGTCCACGGTCTCGAACGCCAGGTAGCCGCGGGTGGAGGCGATCGTGCGCCAGGCCTCGTCGACCAGCCGCACTTGCCCGGTTCCCCGGTGCAGCAACGTGATCAGATGATCCACATCGAGTTCGGCGACCAGCGTGGTGTCGCGGCCGGTGATCGGGGCGCTGGCGTAGACGATCGGGAGCCTCCCGCTCGTGTTCTGCTGCGTGAGGCTCGGCTCGCTGGGCGTGGGGCCGGTGCCGCGCATCGGCTCGCGGCCTGCCCGGGCGAGGACGTTGCCGGAGGCGTCGGCCAGGTAGGCGCTGCGGTAGCGGGGATGCCCGGTGACCATCGCGTCGAGCATCGGCTTCACCGCCGCGGGATCGCCGGTCGCCACAGCGGCGACGCCGCGGATGTCGGTGACGGCGTCGTTCAGGCTGCGCTGAACTCCCTGGGTGGTGATGGCGGTTTGCAGGCGTTCGGCGCGCAGCACGGATTCGGGCACCTCCGCGTCCGCGCCGCCGAACGCGGCCAGCAGCCACGCCGACCAGCCCAGGACCACCACGCTGGCGAGCGCGACCGCCACGGTCGCCGGGATACCCTTTCCCGGCTCGGCCTGGCGGGTCCCGTCGCGGCCGCGCAGGAGAGTGCGCAGTTGTCGCAGCGATGTGGTGATGGTGCGGATCTCGCGGGGCCCGCCGTCGCGGATTTCCGCGTTCAGCGAGCCCGAGGCGACCGCGAGCGCGCTGCCCCGCAGCCGGCGCACGGGAAGCACGAGCGCACCGACCAACAGCGCGGCCACCAGCAGTGTCACGCCCGCCAGCACGACGGCCGCCAGGAGACCGGTCCACCGGGAAGGGACTGCCTCGTCGGGCACGTGCATCAGCGTCGCGACGCCGATGCCCAGCGGCGCCGAGAAACGGTCGGAGTTGACGGGGGCGTAGGCGAGGAGCATGTCCGTGCCCACCTGCGTCGTGCCTTGGTGGTTCGTCGCCGCGGACCGGAGAGCCGTTTGCAGGGCCGATCGGTTCGTCTCGCTCAGCTCTGATGACGCGGCGCCTCGCGACAGCAGAACCGTGCCACTGGTGTTGCCGAACGTCAGCGTCTCGCCCGCCGTCGGGTCGAGGTCCACGTCCAGCGGCCGCAGGTCCACCGCTGCGGCCAGCACACGACCTTCCCCGGCGGGAACGGCCAGCAGCACCGGCAGCCGGCCGTCCGCGGCGAGCGGCACCAGCACGGGCCCGGTGAGGACCTGGGGGAGGGCTGCCAGCTGCAGTGGGCGTCCGGCGGAGGCCACCGCGGCACGATCCGGGCCGAGAACAGCCAACCCGCGCCAGGACGCATGTGTGTCCAGGACGCTGGGAAGATCCTGGTCGAGATCAGTGCCGCGCGCCGCGAGCGTGCGCAGATCCCCCGAAGCTTCCGCCGCCGAGGCGGCGATCGCGGTCGCGACCGATGTGGTCAGACGCTGTTGCGCATCGACGGCCGCCGCGGGTGGGCCGGGGTCCGCCGGCACCCGCATGAGGAACGCGGTCAGCATGGTCAAGACCACGAGCAACGCGATCACCACGATGCTCGGCGCCGCCACACCCGAGGGAAACCGTCCTTCGGGCAGCCGGCGCGCCAGGCGCACCGCAGCGGCGTTCTTGAGTTTTGTGCCCACCCTGTTCCGGATCCCTAAAATGATGTGCTTCGGCGGCCTCACCTCGGGGACCGTCACAACCAAAATCGAGGGTGTTACGTCACCCGTTACACGAACGAGTGTGACTAGGGTCACTCTTGCGTCCCGCTAGGATCCGTGCGGTGGCCCCGAAAATGACCCGTCGCGCTCTGCTCATCGCCGGTGCGGCCGCTTCACTCGCCGCTTGCGGAGGCCAAAACTCCGCTCCGAGCACGGAACCCGACCTGCTCACCCGCGTGAGTGAGTTAGCCGCAGGTCTGTCGCCGAGGGCGCCCTACCGCGCCCCGACCACTGCCGAGCGTGACGACGCTGCGACAGGAATCCTCGCGGTACTGGAAAATCACCACCCAGGAGCCGATGGGGAAAAACTCGGCCGCCTGGGGTTCGCCACCACACGAGGAACAGATCTCGTGACCAATCGTCGTTACACACTCGTGGCGAGCCGGCCCGGCGACGAACGTGGCTGGGGCTTCTACCTCGCCGACGAGGACACCCCGCGACTGGTGGTCGAAGTACCGCACCCGAACTCCGACCTGCACACCGAGAACACCGGCATCGCCCTCTACCGGCAACAACCCGGATCGGTCCTCCTCATGGCCGGCGCGCACCGCCGAGCGGGCGGCCGTGCCGCCGACGTGGCTCACCGCGAAGATTCCGTCTTTCATGCGCTGGCCGCGGAACTCATGCGCAAAAACCTGCCGCAGCTGCAAATCCACGGCTTCGACGACGCATCGTTGCCCGACAAAGACATCATCATCTCCCCTGGCGCGGGGAAAGCCACCGATGCGCACCGTGCAACCGCGACCGCACTGGAAGACGCAGGCTTCACGATCTGTCGCTCGTGGACAGACTCCTGCAGTGACCTCGAGGGAAAGACGAACGTCCAGGGACGCCTCGCGGCTGAACTTCAGACGCCATTTCTGCACCTGGAAACCAACCGCACGGTCCGGGAAAGCGCCGAGCGTCAAGCCGCGCTCGTCAAGGCATTGGGCGCGTTCCGCTAGTGTCGTGAGCCGCTGGGGAAGTTCCTCGGGCGTCACCGCCACAGGGCGAAGGAGAGGAGCTCATCGACTTCGTCGGAGGTGGCGATGATGTCCACGCCGCGGGCGGAGGTCTGGCGTGAGCCGATCACGGACACTCTGATCTCGCCGGGGGACGAGGCTGCCTTGGTGCAAGTGCACTGGCGGGATCTCGTGGATCTCCCGTCGCTGGGCGGGGTACTCCTGGTCGACGAAGTCATGGATCCCAACTGCGACTCTCGCCACACGGCGAGGCCCTGCTCGGCCTCGGCGGTATTCCCCAGTGGGCGATGGGGTGGTACCGCAGCAGCTCCTCGACGGCGGGCGCGATGACCTTCGGATCTTCCGCCTTGCGCAGCAGAGCGAGCTGCTTGGGGCGCTGGACGAAGGAGGCCGCCGACAGCGCGATTCTGTTGGCCGTCGACTCGTGGCCACCGATGATCAGGACTCGCGCCGTCACGGCGGCTTCGCGCGCCAAGATCTGTCCGGTCGCCACGGCAGCATCGTCGGCTCTGCAACCGGATCCTGGCCGAAGAGTTCCTCTACGCCCGGGTCTGGCCCAACGAGCGCGAACGCACCGAGGCGCTAGCGGTCGGGAACATCCACTACAACTACCATCGACCACACACTGCTGCCGGAGATCAGCCACCGGTCACCCGGCTCCACCGGCGTCACAGCCTCATGCAGCTAGTCCTGCGGTGGGCGCTTTTCGGTCTTGAACTCGCCGCGGTCCGCGCGCTCGCGTACGCGGCGCCAGAACTCGAGGGCGGCGTACTCCATGCCCAACCCGAGTTCCAGGGTGATCATCCGGCCGGCGACCTCTTCAATGTGGCCGAAGCGGCGCTGCATCTCCTCGTACTCGGCGATTCTGCGCTCGTGCTGCAAGACCTGCTCCTTCGCCAGCCGCGCGACGTCGTCGGGTCCGGCCAGCTCGCTGAAGAAGAGCTTGATCTCCGCGACGTCACGCAGCTCGAAGTGCTCGTTGACCGGCTCGGCCATCCAGTCGCGCAGCGCCTTGCGGCCGGCATCGGTGATCGAGAACGTCTTGCGCCGGCGCCCCGAGTCCTCCTCGTCGAGTTCCAGCAGGCCGGCCTCCTCGAGGCGCTTGGGCTCCGAGTACAGCTGCGCGTGCGGGAAGTTCCAGAAGTACCCCACTGACCGGCCGATCGCGCGCTTGAGGTCGTAGGACGTGGACGGACCGCGCAGCGCGATCATGCCGAGCACCACGTACGACGTCGTCGACAGCCGAACCGTTGACATGCTCCGAACCATACCGTAGGTTCTCAACCGTCCGAAACAGATGGTCGGTCTCATATCGTTTGTTACGGACGGTTAGCTCTGCTCGGCACGCTCACGGTCGCGATGGAGGGACGGTCATGGATCTGGGCACGGTTCTGCGCTGGACGGCGGAGCGTTATCCCGGGCGCCGCGCGGTGGGTGGCCGAACCCCCATGACCTACGCCGAATGGGACGCGCACACCGACCGCCTGGCACGCGCGCTGGTCGCGCTCGGTGTCCGGCCCGGCCAGCGCGTGGTGCTCTCGCTCGCCGGCGGCGAACCGCTGGCCAGCCTGCACCTGGCCGCGCAGAAACTCGGTGCCGTCTCGGTGCCGCTGTCCTTCCGGTTCGCGCCGCCCGAATTCGCCTACTGCGTCGCCGACGCCGAGCCCGCCCTCGTGATCACTGACGCCTCGACCGCCGCTCTCGCGGACGAGGCGCTGGCCGAGCTGCCCCCGGTGCCCCGGATCGCCTCCGGCCCGCCGGACGAGGACACCGTCGAGCGCCTCGCCCTGCGCCAGCCGAGCGGCTCCCCGAACGTCCGGGTGTCCGGCCAGGACATCAGCGTCATGCTCTACACCTCGGGCACCACCGGGAAGCCGAAGGGCGTACCGCGCACGCACTCCGCGGAGCACTACGCGGCGGTCGCGCACCTGATCCAGAGTGGACAGTCCCGCTTCGACGCGACGCTGGGCGTGATGCCGCTGTTCCACACCATGGGGTTGCGTACCCTGCTGGCCACCCTGGTCGGCGCGGGAACCTGGGTACCGCAGGTGAGGTTCGACGCGGACGAGGCGCTCGAGCTCATCACCGGCGAGAAGATCGGTTCCCTGTACCTGGTGCCGACGATCTACTGGTCGCTGGTGCGCACCGGCCGGCTGCCCGAGGCGCGGACCGTGCGCAGACTGGCCTACGCGGGCTCGTCGATGACCCCGGCACTGGCCGAGCAACTCGCCGGCGCGCTGGAACCGGAGTCCTTCGTCAACCACTTCGGCAGCACCGAGATCTACACCTTCACCGTCGGTCCGGACGTGATCGCGAAGCCGGGGTCGGCGGGCCGCGCGGGTGTGTTCTCCCGGGTCCGGCTGGTGGACCCGGATCCCGCCGCGACGCCGGATGCGGAGGTCGGGCCGGGGGAGCAGGGCCAGATCGCCATCTCGATGTCCAGCCCCGAGGCGTTCGCCGGGTACTGGCACCGCCCCGACGCCGACGCCAGGTCCATCCGCGACGGCTGGTACTTCCCGGGCGACCTGGCGATCGCCGACGAGGACGGGGACCTCTGGGTGGCGGGCCGGGTCGACGACATGATCAACTCCGGTGGCGAGAACATCTACCCGGACGAGATCGAGGACGCGCTGATCCGCTGCGCGGCGGTGCGCGAACTGGTCGTGGTCGGCATGGCCGACGACAGGTGGGGTCAGGCCGCCACCGCGTTCTTCGTCCCGGGTGAGGGCATGACCCCCGAGCACGCGACGGAGGTGCTGGAAGCCTTCGCCCGCGAGCAGTCCGGACTGCCGTCGCTGAAGCGCCCCAAACGGTTCGTCGCCGTGGAGACCATTCCCAAATCAGCGGTGGGCAAAGTCCTCCGCCGCGAACTGAGCTCCGGTAACTACCGCGCGTTGTCCGACAGCGCCGCAGAAACAGGCAGGTGAGCCGAATGACCGCAGTCGCCGGCACGCCGGGCAGGAGGACGGCGCGGGTCGAGGACCCCGCGCTGCTCACCGGCCGCGGCAGGTTCCTCGACGACATGGACCCGCTGCCGGGCACGCTGACCGCGGCGGTGGTGCGCAGCCCGCACCCGCACGCCCGGATCCGCCGGGTCGACCTCGAGCGCGCGCGACGGCATCCCGGGGTCGCTGCGGTGATCGGCCCCGAGGAGGTCAAGGCGACCCTGCGCCCGTTCCCGCTGGCGCTCAAAGCGCCCATGCCGTACTACCCGACGGCGACGGACAAGGTGCGTTTCGTGGGCGAACCGGTCGCGGTCGTGGTCGCCGCCGACCGGTATCTCGCCGAGGACGCCGCGGAACTCGTCGAGATCGACTACGAGCCGCTGCCGCCGGTGGTCGACGTGGAGAAGGCGCTCCTGCCGGACGCGCCGCGGCTGCACGACGACGCGGACGGCAACGTCGCGACCGACCGGACCTTCACCTTCGGCGACGTGGACGGCGCGTTCGCCAAGGCCGATCACGTGGTGAAGGGCGAGTACCACTTCCCGCGTTACTCGTCCACGCCGATGGAGTGCTACGCGGTCGTCGCCGAGTGGCAGGACGAAGTGGACGGACCGGCCATCCAGGCCTGGGCGAACTTCCACGGCCCGTTCTCGATGGTGGCGGTGCTGGCCGGCGCCTTCGGCCTGCCCGCGTCGCGGATCCGGCTGATGATCCCGGCCGACAACGGTGGCAGCTTCGGCATCAAGGCGGGCATCTACCCCTACGTCGCGCTGATGGCGCTGGCGAGCAAGTACGCGGGCAGGCCGGTGCGCTGGACCGAGGATCGCATCGAGCACATGCTGGCGAGCTCCGCCGGATCCGACCGGGCCATGTGGTTCGAGGCCGCCGTCTCGGCCGACGGCACGGTGCAGGCGTTGCGCGCCGACCTGGTGGACAACGTGGGTGCCTACCTGCGCCCGCCGGAACCCAGCACGCTGTACCGCTGCTTCGGCAACATCACCGGCGCCTACAAGATCGACGCCGTCCAGATCCGTTCGCGTGCCGTCGTCACGAACAAGACGCCCACCGGGCTCAACCGCGGCTTCGGCGGGCAGCAGCTGTACTTCGGCCTGGAGCGGCTGATGGACAAGGTCGCCCAGACCTGCGGCCTGGACCCGGTCGAGCTCCGCAAGCGGAACTTCGTGCGGCACGAGGACTTCCCGTACGCCACGCCGAGCGGCGGCATCTACGATTCCGGCGACTACCACCGCGCGCTGGACATGGTCGTGAAGAACGCGGACTACCAGGCCCTGCGTGAGAAGCAGCGGGAAGCGCGGGCGCGCGGCGAGTACCTCGGTGTCGGCGTGGCCACCATCGTCGACCCGTCCGCGACCAACATCGGCTACGTCGGCCTGGCCACTCCGGCCGAGCAGCGGGCGGCCGGGCGCGGCAAGTCCGGTTCCACCGAGCACGTCCGGATCAGCGTGGATCCCAGCGGGCTGGTCTCGGTGCTGCTGGGTACCGTGCCGCAGGGGCAGGGCCACGCCACCGTCGCGCAGCAGGTGGTCGCCGACCAGCTCGGGCTTCCGCTGGAACAGGTGCGCCCGATCGTCGAGATGGACACCGCCACCACGCCGTGGACGATCAGCTCGGGCAGCTACTCCTCGCGCTTCGCGCCACTGCTGACCAGCGCGCTCGTGGAGGCCGCGGAGAAGCTGGCGGAGACCATCAAGATCGCCGGCGCCGCCCTGCTCGGTGTCACGGCCGAGGAGGTGGAACTCGCTGAGGGCCAGGTCCGGCTGCGGGCCGAACCCGGTAGGGCGGTCCCGTTCAAGCACGCGGCCGGCCTCGTGCACTGGGACCCCGGTGCGCTGCCGGCGGGCACCTCCGCGCGGCTGTACGAGGAGGCCGCGTTCACCCCTCCGCAGTCGAAGGCGGCGAGCCGCACCGACCAGATCAACTCCAGCCTGTGCTACGGCTTCGTCGCCGAACTGGCCGTCGTCCGGATCGACCCGGAGACCCGCGAGGTCGACCTCGAGCAGGTGGTGACCGTGCACGACGCCGGCACCATCCTCAACCCGACCCTGCTCGAGGGCCAGGTGCACGGCGCTCTCGCACACGCACTGGGCGGCGCGCTGTACGAGGAAATGCGCTACACCGAGGCCGGGCAGCCCACCGCCACCTTCATGGACTACCTGTGCCCGACCAGCGCCGAGACCACCTTCGAGCTCGACAGCGACCACCTGGAAACGCCGTCCCCGCTGACCAGGCTCGGCGCGAAGGGCTGCGGTGAAGGCAGCTGCATGAGCCTGCCGGTCGCGATCGCCAACGCGGTCGCGGACGCGCTCGCCCCGGCCGGCGTGGACATCACGAGCCTGCCCCTGCACGGAAACGTGCTCCACGAGCTGCTGAGCGGCAGCACATCGGAAAACGGAAGGAACCACTGACCATGGCACTCACCGGAGGCGAGATCAGGTTCGACCGCGGTCACGACGGCCGGGTCGCCTACCTGACCCTCGATCACGGCAAGTACAACATCATCACCTGGGAGACCCGTCAGGTGATGGCCGACCGGTTCGCCGAGATCGACGCCGACGACGACATCAAGGTCGTGGTGATCCAGGCTGCCGGGGAGCACTTCTCCTCCGGCGGCGACATCGCCGGGTTCATGGAGGTCGACCCGATCGACTTCACCGACCTGGGACACAACGTCACCGCCCCGGCGCGCAGCCCGAAGCCGGTGATCACCGCGGTCGACGGCTACTGCTTCGGCGTCGGGCTCGAACTCGCGCTGTCCAGCGACATCCGGGTGGCGACCAAGCGCGCCGAGTTCGCGCTGCCGGAAATGCGGCTGGGCATGATCCCCGGCTCCGGCGGCACGCAGCGCCTCGCCCGGCTGATCGGCCTCGCCCGGGCGAAGTACCACGTGATGACCGCGTCGCGGATCAACGCGCAGCAGGCCGGGGACTGGGGCCTGGTGGCGAACGTGGTCGAGGACCGTGCCGCGCTGGACGCCGAGGTGGAGCGGATCGTGGGCGTGCTGCTCGGGTTCTCCCCGCTGGCCGCCCGCACTGCCAAGGAGGTGCTCGACAAGGGCGTGGACGCGCCGCTGTACTCCGGCATCGAGCTGGAGCGCAAGGCGTACTCGATGCTGCGCTCCAGCAACGACTTCGCCGAGGGTGTCGCCGCGTTCACCGAGAAGCGGGCGCCGAAGTTCCAGGGCCGGTGACCTGAGCCATGAAAGCCGCACCATTCGCCTACGTCCGGCCGTCGAGTCTGTCCGACGCGATCGCCGAACTCGTGAGCACGGGCGGCGGCGGCAAGGTCATCGCGGGTGGGCAGTCGCTGGTGCCTGTTCTGGCGATGCGGCTCGCCCGCCCCGCGACCTTGGTGGACATCAATTCCGTGACCGAGCTCGATCGGTTCGGCATCGCGGACGGGTACCTGGAGATCGGCGCCACGGTACGCCAGCGCCGGGTCGAGCGCGACCCGGTGAGCGCCGCGGTTCCCTTGCTGGGCATGGCGCTGCCGTGGGTCGGTCACCGGGAACTGCGCAGCCGCGGCACCGTGTGCGGGAGCCTCGCGCACGCCGACCCGGCCGCCGAGCTGCCTGCCGTGGCGTGCTGCCTGAACGCCGAGCTGACCGTGACCGGCACCGGCGGCGCCCGCCAGGTGCCGGCCAGGGAGTTCTTCTCCGGCGCGATGACGACCGCGCTCGGGCCCGAGGACATCCTGACCGCGGTGCGCTTCCCGGTCGCCGGGAAGGGTGAGGGTTTCGGGTTCGCCGAGATCGCGCGCAGGCACGGGGACTTCGCACTGGCCGGGGTCGTCGCCCGGGTTCGCGTGCGCGGCACGGAGACCGACGCGGAACTGACCGGGTTCGGCGTGTCCGACCGGCCGGTCACCCGCTCGGCCGCCGGTGAGCTCGCCGCGGCACTGCGCGAAAGCGGCGGTGATGTGACCAGCCTGCCGGGCGCACTGTCCGGTCCGCTCACCGCCGTGGCGGAGGAGCTGGTCGACACCGATGGCGACGCTCACGCGTCACGCGACTACCGCCGCCGCCTGTTCCGCACGCTGGCGAGCCGGGAACTGAGCAAGGCATACGAACGCGCTCGCACGAGCGCCGGTGAGGTGGACTCGTGACCGAAGTGTTGGCACAGAACGGAAAACCCCGCACCGTGAAGGCGGCGGCGGACGACCTCGTCGAAGTCAGGATGACGGTGAACGGCACACCCGCCGTGCTCAGCCTGCCCGCGCGCGTCACGCTCGCCGACGCGCTGCGCGACCACCTCGGGCTCACCGGCACGCACGTGGGCTGCGAACACGGGGTGTGCGGGATGTGCACGGTGCTCGTGGACGGGGAGGCGGCCCGGGCCTGTCTGCTGTTCGCGGTCCAGCTCGACGGGGCCGACGTCGTCACCGTGGAGGGTTTGGGTAGACCGGACGACCTGCACCCGCTGCAGGAGGCCTTCGGCCGCAACCACGCGCTGCAGTGTGGTTTCTGCACCCCGGGCTTCTTGATGAGTTCCTACGACCTGCTCAGCAACCAGCCTGAGGTGACCGAGGAGGAACTGCCGGAGGAGCTGTCCGGGGTCATCTGCCGCTGCACCGGGTACCGCAACATCCTCACCGCGGTCAGGGAAACCCAGGAGGCACACCCCGGCGGCATCCCGGCCCCGGGCAACTGCGCGCAGCGCGCGCTCGTGGGCCGGGCCACCGGCCAGGCGGGCGGCAGCACCGACGGCCGTGAGGTCACCGAGGAAACCGAGAGCAGCCGTCGGATCGACATCGTGCTCCCGGACGGCGATCCGACGATCGCGGTCGACATCGGGACCGAGATCGGCGTGCCCGTGGACGCGGTGTGGCGCGTGTTCGACGACGTGTCCCTGCTCGCCCGCTGCCTGCCCGGCGCGGAGCTCACCGAGGACCTCGGCGAGGACCACTACGCCGGCCGCGCGCGCGTGTCGGTGGGCCCGATCAAGCTCGCGTTCAAGGGCGTCGCGCACGTCGTCGAGCACGACCGCGCCGGTCAGCGCCTGCGCGTGCTCGCACAGGGGCAGGACACCGGTGGCGCGCAGACCCAGGCCGACATCGTGCTGCGCACCGAGGCCACGGCCAGCGGCACGGTGATGCGGGCCAAGGCCGAGGTGTACCTCACCGGGCGCATCGCGCAGTTCGGCCGCGCGCTCGCCGGTGACGTCAGCCGGCGCATGTTCGAGCAGTTCGCGGACGCCCTGCGCGAAGCCGCGACCTCCGGGCAGGCTCCCAGCGGTCCGGTGGAAGCGCCGAGCGCGCTGAAGCTCCTGTTCGCCCCGCTGTTCGACCGGATCCGGACAGCCCTGCGCCGCAAGTCCCGCTGATCCGGTTCCCGGTCCCTATCCCGTGAGGGGAAAACTGTGACACCTGATATCGCACCACGGTCAAAGTCGCCTCGTGCCGCGGTATTCGCTTCCGTCGCCGGCTGGTCCTTCGACCTGTTCGACCTGTTCCTGCTGCTCTACGTGGCCGGACCGATCAGCAAGAACATCTTCCCGAGCACCAGCCCCACCCTGGGGATCGCCGCGGTGTTCGGTTCGTTCGCGGTCACCGTCGTGATGCGCCCGGCGGGCGCGGCGATCTTCGGAGAGCTGGCCGACCGCAAGGGGCGCAAGGCGGTCATGGTTCTGGTGATGGGCGGCGTGGGCCTCACCACGGCGGCGATGGGCTTGGTGCCGACCCACGCCGCGGTCGGGGTGCTCGCCCCGATCCTGTTCCTGGCACTGCGGATCGCGCAGGGACTGTTCGTCGGCGGCGTCACCGCGACCACGCACACGCTCGGCACGGAGAGCATCGGTCCCCGCTGGCGTGGGCTGATGAGCGGGCTGATCGGGGCCGGGGGAGCGGGCCTCGGCGCCGCGCTGGCCAGCCTGGCCTACATCGTGGTCACGGCGCTCTTCCCCGGCCCGGCGTTCGACCAGTGGGGCTGGCGGGTGCTGTTCTTCTGCGGGCTGCTCAGCGCACTGCTGAGCCTGTTCGTGCTGCGCAAGGTCGACGAATCCCCGGAGTTCCAGGCCAAGCGGCAGGCACCGGTGCCGTTCCGGGAGCTGCTCCGGGGGCGCGGCAAGAAGATCCTCGCGTTGAACATCGCGGTGGCCGCCGGGGGTGGCGCGCAGTACTACCTGACCTCCGGGTACCTGCCCACCCTGCTCAGCGAAGTGGTCGGGGTCCCGGCCGCCCAGCGCGGCATCGTCCTGCTGCTCAGCAGTGTCGTGGTCGTTGGGGCCGCGATCGGCGCGGGCGAGCTGAGTGAACGCCTCGGCCGCCGCCGGACCATGCTCGGGTTCGGTCTGTGCAACCTCGTCGCGTTGCCCGTGCTCACCGGGGGCATCACCTCCGCGGGAGGCGATCGCGGGACGGTCGTGGCGCTGCTGTGCGTGGTCATGGTGATGCTGTCCAACGCCGCGTACTCGCCGCTGATGATCTTCCTCAACGAGCGGTATCCGACCGGGCTGCGGGCCAGGGGTACGGCGGTGAGCTGGAACCTGGGCTTCATGCTCGGCGGGCTGATGCCGACCCTGGTGAGTCTCCTCAGCCCGGAGCTGGCGGACGTTCCCTCGCGGCTCGCGATGTTTCTGGTGGGCGCGACCGTGGTGTTCGTCCTCGCGGTCCTCGCGAGCCCGGAAACCCGGGGCGCCCTCGACCGCGAGCGCGATGCGCGGCCAACCGTCGCCGACGACGTCACGCCCGCCTGAGGGCTGGCCGCCGAGGTTCGTTGGCCGGCCCCGCCCACGCGGAGCGGGGCCGGCCACAGCTCACTCCAGCATGAATCCCGCGTCGATCTGCTGGGTGGTGCCAGTGAGCCACTTGCTCGCGTCGGACACCAGGAACAAGACGACATCGGACACGTCGCGTACTGGCATCGCGTCGACCGGCATCAGGTTGTACCGCATCGCGTCACCGAGTTCCATGTGTGCGTCGAGCCACCGGGGAAAAACTCGTTGTCGGACATGGGGGAGTCGACCCGGTGGGGTGGATGGTGTTGACGCGGATCGACTCCGGTGCCGGCTCGCGCGCGAGAGTCGCATGGGACCGACGATGCCGCCGCGTGGTGCGTGCAGCCCGCGACCCCCTTGAGCCCGGCGGTCGACGACGTGAAGACGAGGGAACTGCGGCCGCCCGCGTGGATGTGCGGGATCACCGTCCGGGAGGCCTTGAACACGCCGGGCAGGTTGATGTCGGCTTCGACGAGAACGGCCTTGACCCGGTCTACGGGCTGGCGTCGTCCGGCCAGGTCAACCCAGGTGGCCTGAAGATCGCGGGGTCGGTCGGCTACGAGGCACCCGGAACCGGGTATCTGCGCAATATGGCCACTGGTGCCAAAACCACCTACACCTACTACGGCGACACCGAGACCAGGGCCAACCCCGCGTCGCTGGCAGCCCCGTGGTCAACCAGGGCGGCATGCCCAAGCTGACCACCTCCACCACCGCGGCAGCCGGCCCCGCCCGGGTCGACGAGCAGGTTTATGACGCCTCCGGGCGGGTGATCGCCGAAGCCACCGGCGGCGCCTGGACCTGCACCACCTACGACGTCCGCGACCGGCCGCTGGAAGAGCGCGTCCCCGCCTCAGCGGACGCGCCCGCCCGGACGGTGACGCACAACTACGCCGTCGGCGGCGACCCCCTCACCACGTCGGTGTCGGACGACAAGGGCACCATCACCCCGCCGGACCCGGCCGACGCACCTCGGACGTTGTCGTTCACCAATGACGACGCCGGGCGGGTGCTCACCCAGAAGCTGGACAGCACCACCGTCGCCACGGTCACGAAGGATTACGCCGCCCGGCTGACCAGCCTGGGGTGGAAGACCAGCGACGGGAAGGACATCGTCAGCCAGGTCGGCCGCACCTCGGCCGGCACGATCATCGACGAATCCCTCGCCGGCGTGGCTGCCAGACCGAACGCACCCAACTACATCTACGACGGCGTCGGACGCCTGACCGAGGCCTACGTCGCCGGACACCACTACACCCCCGACTACACCTCGACCGCCTCGGCGACCTGCCCGACCGGCACCCAGAGCAACGCGGGCCTCAACACCAACCGCATGCGGCTGCTCGACCAGACCGCATCCGGCACCGCCCGGACCCGTTACTGCTACGGCGCCGCCGACCGGCTCCTGGCCACCGAAGGCGCCACCGCACTGACCAACGTCGTCTACGACGCCGACGGCAACACCACCAGCTGGAGGGCCGCGGACGGCACCGTCACCACGCTGAAGTGGGACGGCTCCGACCGCAACATCAGCGCCCAGACCGTCAGCCCCACCCCAGTGCTGAACGCCAACGTCGTCTACACCCGCGACGCGACCAACCGCATCATCCGGCGCGACCCGCTCAACTGCGACAACAACACCGTCGCCCGCTACGGCTACACCGGCGACAGCGACACCGCCGACCTCACCCTCGACGGCAACAACCGGCTCACCTCCGTGTCGCTGTCCCTGCCCGGCGGGGTGCTGTTCACCAGCAAGGTCGGCAGCGACGGCGCCTTCACACCCACCTACGACCACCCCACCGTCCGCGGCGACCTGGTCCTCACCACCGACGCGGCCGGTCACCAGGTCGGCGACCTGCGCACCTACGACCCCTACGGCCAGCCGCTGACGGCTGCCGGGGCCGTTACCAGCGCCCCTACGAACACACCGGCGCACTGTCCCTCGTCCAGATGGGAGCCCGGCCCTACATCCCGCTCCTCGGCCGGTTCCTCTCCGTCGATCCCCAGGAGGGCGGCTCCGCCAACGACTACGTCGCCGGCGGCCCGATCAACACCGTCGACCTCGACGGCCATATGTAGGGGTTGGCTTAAGTCGGCTGTGAACGTGGTGACGAAGGTTGCAGAGTATGCCGCGTACATTCCTGGACCGATCGGGGCTGTAGCCAACGGAGTCGCTGCAGTCGGCAACGCCATCCGGGGAAACTGGGGCAAAGTCGCGGTTTACGCTGCTGGGGGCGATTACTGGAGGAGCTGCAACTTTCATCTACAAGGCGGCTAAAGTGGCCACTGTGGCTAGGTATGCGATGAAGGTGGGTAACAAGTTGCCCAGTATCCGAGCGTCACGCCTGACGTCGAGGATCGCAGGTCGAATGTGGACGATGGGTCGGCGTGCGACGCGCGGGACAGCACGTAACGGTGCGCCGATGCGTTCTACGCCCACCACCATTGGCGAGCGCCCGCGCGGAAGGGACGAGGTTGGTCTTCCAACCTGGAATTCATCGACAAGGGGCGCCATGACTACTTCAACTTCCACGTTGAGCATCGTCGCCCAATTTTCCGACGTAGGTGAACAAATGAGGTGGCTTTTTCCTGGCCGATCATTCGACAACCCTGTGCCGCTGGATCCAGCGTTGAAGCAGTTTGCGGGAAGAGTGGCTGCGCTGCGTCGCGACGATAAGGACATCGGCTACATCTACCTGGTTTTGGACGTGTTTTTGATCAAGAAGAGGTGGTTCAACAGGGCATCGTCGGGCACGCCTCCCCGCGAAGTGCTCGAGTTGAATCTGGTGACCTTGAAGGGTGGCCGTTTCGAGGACTACATCCAAGGAATATATGACGAGGACGAAGCCCGCCAAGAGTTACTGGGGAATCAGAGGGTTTGTAAGCGTTCTCATGACGATCCTGAGCCCTCTGAAAACGCTCGTAGTTCCCGCTGCCGGGTCGGCGCTGGGGTTCCTGCTGGTGGCAGAGGGTGCGGCCGCCGGGGCGACGGACATGCGCTGTGTTGTTCGATGCTCACGCGGGGAGCACGGTGGGGAGAGGTCCTATCAGCTTGAGTGCGTCTTGAATCGGCCGTACCAGCTCATCTACCGGGCCTACCACTCCGCCTGCGGCTTCGTGAACATGGCCGACGAACTGCGCAGCCTCGGCGACGGCCGCTACCTGCTGATCGGCACCGCCGGGTTCACCGAGAAGCAGCGCTACTTAGACAGCTTCCTGCTCGAGCGCACTGAGTGCTCCTACCGCGGCGACATCGGCCGGTCCCGCAAGCACTGGTCGCCGGAGAACGAGATCCCCAACCTGCGCAACCCTGCCTGGGGCTCAACGGATTACCCTCCGGAGCCACGCGTGGACATCGGCCCAGACGATCTCCCAGCCGTCGTCCTGCATCATGTTGTGACCGATTCGGTCGAACTGGTGCAGGGCGGCGCCGTATCTGCGGGCGGTGTCCTTGACGTCGGTCAACGGCACTAGCCGGTCTGCGGTGGCCGCCACGCACAGGATGCGCGGATCGCCCAGCGGTGCCTTCGGCGGGCGGTGGAAGATGATCTGGTGCTGGGCCAGTGGTGCCTCCTTGCCGGCCTCGGCGATCCAGCGCCGGGCGCTCGCCCGGTCGAGGGCCTCGTAGAGGTACTCCGGCCGCATCGGCAGCGTGCGGCCCACAACCATCTGTATGGCGTCGCCGGGGTGCTGGCGCGCCACCGACAAGAACGAGCCGACGCCGGGGCGGGCGGCGACCGAGGCGACCAGCACTAGTCCGCGCACCCGGTGCCGGGCGGCGGCCATCAGCGACACCAGGCCGCCCATCGAGTGGCCGACGAGCACCGGCTGTGCCGGCAGCTGTGCGGCCACCCGGATGACGTCGTCGCGATACTGCCCCAGTCGGGACGTGAGGAGTGGGCCCGTGCTGGCACCGTGGCCGCGCAGCGACATCGCGTACGCCAGGTAGCCGGCCTGGTTCGCCGCCATACGCCAGTTGTCCCAGCACCGCGCGCTGTGACCGAGCCCGGGCACGAACAGGAGCGGAGGAAGTCCCGACCCGGACGCCGCCGAGGTGTCCGGGCCGAGCACCTCCAGCTCCGGAAGCCTCCGGGTCACGCCGAAGCCGTCTGGGCGACCGCGGCCGTCCGGGCCGGGGTGAACTCGAGGATGCCGTCGTCGATCGGGTCCTCCAGCAGCACCTTCCGGTCGTGCTTGTAGTCCATCACCATCCGCCACGGGAAGCCGCGGCCCTGGCGCGGCAGCTCCCCGGCAGCGCGGAGGATGTAGCCGGCCGTGAGCTCCCCGTCGGCGACGCTGGCGTCGGTCGCGTTGTCGCCTCGGTCGACAGGCGTGACGACCTCCGTGTGCGTCGCATCCATCTCCTTCAACAGTCGCACCAGATAGGAGCTCGCCAGGTCGACCTTGAGCGTCCACGAGATATTCGTGTATCCGAAGACCCAGGCCAGGTTAGGTACGTCCTCGAGCATCACGCTCTTGTAGGTCATGCCGTCCTTGAGCTGCCGCGCGACGCCGTCGACGCTCAACACGGCGCCACCGAGCGGCTGCATCGACAGGCCGGTGGCGGAGACGATGATGTCGGCCTCGAGCTCCTGGCCGGAGGTGAGCAGGATGCCCTTCGGGGTGAACGCCTCGATCGTGTCGGTGACGACCGACGCCTTGCCACTCGTGATCGCGGTGAAGAGGTCGCCGTCCGGTACGGCGCACAGACGCTGGTCCCACGGATTGTACGTCGGCGAAAAGTGCGTCATGTCGTAGTCATCGCCCACGTGCTTGCGGACACCGCGCAGCAGCAGCGCCCGACTCAGTGCGGGGAAACGCCGCGAGCCGAAATACGTCGCCCGCCATACCGCGATGTTGCGCGCGCGGGTGAGGCGGTCGGACAGGTGGCGGGGTAGGAACCGGCGCTGGACCGCGGTCATCTTGTCGACTGACGGCAGCGACATCACGTAGGTAGGGGACCGCTGCAGCATCGTGACGTGCCCGGCACCGCCCTTGGCCATCGCCGGGACGAGGGTGATCGCGGTGGCCCCGGAGCCGATCACGACCACCTTCTTGCCGGAATAGTCCAGACCCTCGGGCCAGTGCTGCGGGTGGACGAGCTGGCCCTGGAACTGGTCGGCACCAGGGAAGTCGGGCTGGTAGCCGTTGTCGTAGTCGTAGTAGCCCGTCGCGGTGACAAGGAAGTCGCACGTGCGCGTCTCGGTCTCGCCGGTCGCCTCGATCAGCGAGGTGACGGTCCAGCGGCGCTCGGTGCTCGACCAGTCGGCGCCGACCACCTTGCGTCCGTAGCTGATCAACTGCTCGACGCCGAACTGCTTCGCCGTCGCTACGACGTAGTTGCGGATCGAGGTGCCGTCCGCGAGGACCTTGAGCTCGTTCCACGGGCGCAACTCGTAGCCGAAGGTGAACATGTCCGAGTCCGAGCGCACTCCGGGATAGCGGAAGAGATCCCAGGTCCCGCCGATGCGCTCACGGCGCTCGAGGACCGCCAGCGTGCGCTCGGGGAACTCCTTGCGGAGGCGGCTGGCGACGCCGATGCCCGAGACGCCGGCGCCGATCACGAGGACGTTCGTGTGGGTGTTCATGCCAAGAGCGTGACGTAACACAGGTCACAAAGTATTGTCGGATCGCGACAGCTTTTAAGCATTTCGCGACAGGTGGAGGTGGAGGTGGGCAGCCTCATCCGGGCGACCAACTTGCTCGGGTTCGCCGAGCTGGTGCGCGAGCTCGGCGGTGACCCGGAGGCGCTGCTCACCCGGCATCGGATCCCCCCGGGGGTCGCGTCGGTCGAGGACGCCTTCATCCCCTACGCCAGCCTCGCCTACCTCCTCGACGAGACCGCCCGTGAGCTCGGGTGTCCCGACTTCGGGCTGCGGCTCTCGGGCTGGCAGGGGATCGACATCCTCGGGCCGGTCGCGGTCATGGCGCGACACGCCTCGACGGTGGCCGACGGATTCGCGCAGATCGCCCGCTACCTCCACATCCACTCGCCTGCGCTGCACCTCTCGGTCGCCCGGCCCGGCGAGGTCGGATACCGGGACGGCGCGGTGACCTTCCTTTTTGACATCCAGGAACGCGGCCTGCCCTACCTCGCCCAGCCCTACGAGCTGAGCCTCGCCAACGGCGAGCGGATCGCCCGGCTCCTCGGCGGCGCCGACTTGGTGTTCGAGGCGGTCGCATTCCGCCACGCCGCCCAGAGCGACCCGGCGACGTACGAGGAGTTCTTCGGCGCGCCGGTCCTCTTCGGCCAGGAGTGGTGCGGCATCCGCATCAGCCTCGCGGCGGCACAGCGGCCGATCGACACCGCCGACCCGGCGACGCTCCGGCTCGTGTCGCGGTACCTCGACGCGTCGTACACGCCCGGTCAGGACCTCGTGCCCCGAGTCGCAGAGCTGGTACGACGGCTCCTTCCAACCGGCACCTGCACCACGACGACCGTCGCCCGCCACCTCGGCCTGCATCCGCGCACGCTGCAGCGGCAGCTGGCCGCCGAAGGCACCACCTTCGCGACGATCCTCGACGAGGAGCGCAAGGAACAGGCGGCCCGGCTGCTCGCCACGCCCGGACTGCAGCTTCGCCAACTCGCCGGCATGCTCGGCTACGTCGAGCAGAGCACCTTCAACCGCTCGTTTCGACGGTGGTACGGCACCACCCCGACCAGGTACCTCGCTGGGCGCTGACCGGTGTTCGATTTACGCAAGCGCGGGGCGCCCCGGTGTGTGGGACGGGGCTCAGGCGTCCTTGAGAATCATCGAGGCACGGGGCGCAGGCCCGTTTCGGCGCAGAGCGCAGCGAGGCCTCCCAAACCGAAGGCGTCCAGTGGGCGGACGTCTGCGGTGGTTGCCTCGCCATCGACGAGCCGCGCCGCCGCAGCAGCCAGCAGCCCGCCGGTGAGGGAGTAGATGCTCGGTCCCCCGACGTGGGCCTGGGCGATGACGTGCCCTGACGCGTCGGACGCTCGGGCGACCACGTGAATCGGTGTCTTGGCCCGCTCGGATGTGTCGGGCCCGCCTGCCGGTCCGATTGCCGCTTTGCTGACATGAGCGACGATGCGTTCGCCGAGTGGCCGGCGCGCGATGAGGTTCGCCACCGGCGAGATGGCGGTGATCGGCCCGCAGTCGTAGCCGAAGGCGGGGAGCATCGTCGAGCCGGTCGCTCGGGCGGCTTGATAGTGGCGCGTGCGGAGGTCGCGCGCGAACCCGACCTCGCCGGTCGAGTCGACGTAGTGCGCGCCGACCGAAGCGGCCGCTGCGGCGACGGGGTGTCCGAAGCGTTCGACCGGCCCGACCGTGGTGACGAGCACGTCGCCGGGCCCATCGAGGGCCCGCACCGAGGCACGGTTGGTGACGCCGACGCGCGCCAGTCGACGCCTCTGGTGGACCGACGCCTCGGCTGCCGGGCGACCAGTGAACCCGGTCGCGCCTGAGCCAACGATGGTGCCCGTCGTCGTCAGGCCGCGGCCCGCTCGGCCACGAACGCCGAGATGGCGGCAACCATCTGGTCGAGGGCAGGCTGCTCCAGCGGGTAGTGGCCCCCGTTGTCGAGCATGACGGTCTTGACCGGGACCTTGGTGATCCGGTTGAGAAACGGCTTTGAGAGATGTAGCGGAGTCCACGCGTCGGCGGCCGGCTGGGTGAGCAGGACGGGGCACACGTCGAACTCCTCGGCAGCGACGACCGGACGGTAGCTGAGCCACGAGTCCAGGAACGCGATGGAGACGCTGTTGCCTGCCGACGTCTTGTCCTTGTAGGTGACATTCTTGGCAGCCCGGTTGTTGACGAGCGCGCGCATCTTGGACACGTAGCGCATCGGCACGCGCACCCGTCCCAGGCCGATCTTGTTGAGCAGCCGCATGGTCGGGGCGCCCAGGATGCCGCTGATCGGGTCGAAGCCGGTCTCCTTGCGCACCTGGAAGACCGCGGTGTCGAGGAAGGTCATGCCGACGATGCCCTTGACCTTCTTGTTCAGCGCGGCCACGTGGTAGGTCTCCATACCGCCGGCCGAGAGGCCGTAGAGGATGATCGGGCGATCGTCCTTGGCCAGCTCGGCGTCGACCAGGTCGGAGCCGATCTGGACCCAGTCGTCGTAGGTCACCGGGGCGCCCTCGGCGACCTGGGTGATGCCGTAGGTGGGCATGTCGATCGCGATCGTCTCGTAGCCCATGTCCGCCAGGGGGCGGCCCAGGATCGTGGTCATCTGGCGGCCGTTGGTGCCTACCCCGTGGAACAGGATCACCTTCGCCGGTGCCTGGGGATTGCGGTACGTGTCGAGGTGGATGCGGTGTCCGCGATGGTCCCACCACTCTTCCACGGGTTCCGTCTCGGGTGTCAGTCGGTACTTGGCGGGCAGGAATTCTTGGATCGCACGCCACTCGGGCTGCTGGCTGTAGGTCGTCATGACTCGATGGTGACTCCAGGCGACTCTTAATGCAAGTCGTACTTGCGTTTATGCTGGTGTGGTGAGCACGACATCGAAGCCATCCCCGCACCACAGCCGACCAGGCGGACGCACCGCCCGCACTCGCCGGGCGGTACTCGACGCAGCGGCGGCACTCTTGGCCGAGTTCTCACCGGCCGAGGTCACGGTCGCGCAGATCGCAATGCGCGCCGGCGTCAACGAGACGACGATCTACCGGAAGTGGGGCAGCAAGGACGCGCTCTACAGAGACGTCCTGTTGACGCTCTCCAGCGAACAGCTCGAGATGACGGACACCGGGTCTCTTCGTGGTGATCTATTGCAGGTGGTCTCCGGCGTGGCTACGTTCCTGCGCACTCCGGCCGGCTACTCGCTGGCCTACCTGGGCGCCACGGGCGAGGACGCAACCACCGCGGCTCTCCGGGATGCATTCTGGGCGGACCGCTTCGCGAAGGCCCAAGTCATCTTTGACCGTGCCGTAGAGCGCGGCGAGATCGCTGATGCTTCCGTTGCGGAGCTTGCCTACGAGGCGTTGATCGGCACCATGCACTTCCGCATCCTCGCCCGCCGCCGGCCCTTGGCTGACGACATCGCTGAGCGCCTCGTTGATCTTGTCCTCGATGGCGTTCTCTCGGCCTCAACGGAGAGTCGCACACCAGGATGAGCCGTGGGGAGCCACGCGTTGCTTCGCCGATGGCTCCTCCGCCACCAGGTCGATGCCGCACTTGCCGCGAGCTTCTGGACCCGCCCGGCCCCGCGTCGAGGATCGCCAGGTCGGCAGGAGGGGCACAGGAGCTGCGTCCGTCGACGCCGATGGCGGCGGTGCACATTGCCTGCGCCCACGTTGGTAGCGTCCACCCGCCGGCGGGCCGCGGCTCCGGTTCGTGACCGGGTGCTCGAACATCCGCTCCGACCGAATGGCGTGCCACCTGGTCCGCGGTAACGCTGGCACTTTCACCCGCCGAGGGTTCGGCGCACCCGGTGATCGCTATGGAATCGCCGATCACTGCCACGTGAAGACGGGCGACGCGACGTTGTGCTCAGCAGCGGCTACTGGCTCATTCCGTCGGGAGCGGCGCGGGCGGCGGCGATCAAGCCGTAGAGGTAGTGCGGGTAGGGCAGCGGGCCGCGCCCGCGCTTTTCCATGCGGTGCAGGCGGCCCTCACGGATGAAGTAAGGAAGAACGCTGCCTGCCCGTCAGAAACGTCCAGGCGTTGATCTTGGCACTCTTGTTGTCCTGGATGCCCCGGGGAAGTCTAGGCGGAGCCGCTCGCTGGCGAATCGACCGGAGCGGTTCGCAGCTTCGTCAAGTAGCGCGGCGAGATCGGTGCCCTTGATCCACCGGTGGCTGAGCGCTCGACCGGCCGGTCGTGGACGCCGGTCCACATCCTGTGATTCCTCGCGCCCTGGCCTGAGCATCCGTGCCTGCTGCCTCCTTTCGGGTTCGGTCGTACGCCCCGTTTTCAAAAGTGGTGATCCAGAGCTACCCGCCGAGACGCTGATGGCCGGCGACGTCGTCGTCCGGCCACCAGCTGGCGGGATGCCCCCGACGCGGTTCAGTCGTCCAGGGCGCGGCCTGCCTCGGCGTACATGTCCTCGCGCGTGATCGGCGTGATGTTGGAGTTTAGGCGGGACACGCCCGGGATCTCGCCGTAGTCGGGGCCGCAGTGCGGTGCCAGGTACTCGGCGAAGACGGAGTCGCCGTACTGGCGCTCGCTCTTGACCTTCTTCTCGACCGGGTCGAACTCGATGACGGCGAGGTACTGGCCGGTCACCCGCTCGCCGTCCTCCCGGTTGAAGGAGAAGGACGCCTCGCGGAACAGGGTGTTCGGGCCGACGCCGTGAACTCGCATCTTCGAGGCCGGGTCGCCGCGGTCGATGTCGGCGAGCGCGCGGCGGTAGTGCTCGCGGACGGCCTCCGGACCGTCCGCGGCCCAGCCCCACGACGGAAACTCGTAGTGCGGGTTGGCGACGACAGTCGCCATCGTCGCGTCGAGATCCTTGGACAGCTCGGCCATTTCGTGGCGGTAGAGGATCTGCTCCATCTCCTCCAGGGTCAGGTCGGCCATGTCATCTCCAGTTCTTGTCCAGGCCCCCGCTCCGCGGATCGGCCTTGTGGGTTCGGCGGGTGTCGGTTCGGATCTCACGCCATGGTTTCGCCACCGTCGACGGTGATGATCTGGCCGGTGACGTAGTTGTTGGCCATGAGGAAGAGCGCCGCCGCGGCGGCCTCCTCCGCGGTGCCGAAGCGCCGAGCGGCCAGGTCGAGCCGGCAGCCGCGATCGCCTCGTCGGACTCGAAGCCGGGGTAGCCGCGCAGCAGTGGCGTGACAGTCCGGCCGAAGCGCACGGTGTTCACGCGGATCCGCGAGGCGGCGAGCTCCACGCCGATGGACCTGGTCATCACCTCGACGGCACCTGCCATCGCGTTCCCGACAGCTGTGCCCGGCACCGGCTTGCGGGACATCGTGCCCGAGCTGAGCGTGAGCGACCCACCCGCGGGGAGCCGCGCCCCGGCCACCCTGGCCGCGACGAAGGCGGCGGGAACCCTGGACTCGAACGTACTCCGCAGGACATCGAGCGACAGATCGCCGAGCAACCCCATGCCTTGGGAGGTGCCCGCGGTGACGAGGAGGTGATCGACGTGGCCACCCAGGTCGAAGGCCGCGTTCAGGACACTCTCGTCGCCGCCGTCGCCGGCCACGCCCTGGACGGCTTCGTCGTCACCTGGATACTCGGCGCGCAGCTGTTTGACGGCGGACTCGAGGCGGCCGGGGTCGCGGCCGATGAGCACCACCCGGGCGCCGACCGAGCGGAGCAGCGATCCGGCGGCCAGGCCGATCCCGGACGTGCCGCCGACGATGACGACGGTCTCACCGGCGAGCGCACTCGGAAGCGGCGTGCGAGTGGGGATGGGTGCATTCACGACAAGACCTTCACTGATCGTTTGTGGTGGTTGGATGGATGATGCGTCGTCAGGCCGCCGCAGGGCAGGCCCCGGGGACCATGGCCACGTCGTGCTCGGTGAGCAGGAGTCCCGCGGACGGCTCGTCATGCCGTGCTTGCGGACTCATGGCAGGGAGTGGCACTGCCGGGACCGCTGGTGTGCCCAGTGCCGCCGCGGCCCGAGGTGCGGCGGCACTGACTCTCCTCGAATCGTGTCCTGGCGATTCGGTTCGATGGCGCACGGCGTCCGGACGAGCCCAAATCCAGCGGGATCGCCCGGCACCGAGTCGCCGAGGAGCGGCCCTCAGACGTCGACGGTCGGGCGGTTGATGGTCTTGCCCTTGCGCTCGGCCACGGCGAAGGCGTCGTGCCGCTCGATGTTCGGCAGGACATCGCCCAGAGCCGTCACGCCGGGCACGTCGGCGAAGTCGTCGCCGAGCTGCTCGGTCATGTAGGCGGCGAAATTCGTGTCCATGTACATCCGCTCGCCGGTGATCTTCTTCTTCTCGGCGTCGAACGACATGATGACGCTGTAGGTACCGGTGACCCGGCGGCCGTCGGCGAGGTTGAACGAGACGCAGGCCTCGCGGATCAGGGTGTTGGCGGCGATGGCGTGCACCCGCATCTCGGCGGCGACGTCGCGGGACACGACCCTCCGCATGATCCGGCGGTAGGTTTCCCGGACCGCGTCGGCCCCACGGATCGCGAAACCCAGGGTGGGGAGCTCGTACTGCGGTTCATCGACCAGCGTGGCCATGGTGCGCTCGACGTCCTCCTCCAGCTCGGCGATCTCGTGCTCGAGCAGGATCTCCTCCATCTCCTTCTTGCTCAGCTCACCCATTGTCGTACCTCCAAGAAGTTTGACGGCGTTGTCAATAGAACAATCTATCTAGAGCGTAGAGGTGTAGCGGCCGTCACGTCAACGCCTTCGGCACGTCTGTGCTGACCACGGAGCAGGCCCTGGGCGCTGTGCGTCATCGGCGTGCGCAGGTCGTCCGAGGTGCGCATCGCCGGTCACGTGCGACGGGCCGGCCGCTACGCGAGCGGGGCTGCTCGCGGCGGTCAGGTGCCGGCGGACGGGCTGTCGGCGTCGAGCAGGTTGCGTTCCACGCGCCGCAGCAAGCGCAGCAGGTCCGTTTGCTGACGGTCGGACAGCCCGGCGGTCGTGACGGCGTCCAGCGTGGTCCACATCCGTTCGATGGCCGGGCGCAGCTCCCGGCCTGCCGGTGTGAGCGAGACGATCACCGACCGCCGATCGGTCGTCGACGAGCCGCGGACGACGAAGCCGTTGCGCTCCAGTGCCTGCACGGTCCGGCTCACGGTGGACAGGTCGAGGTCGAGCGCCCGGGCGAGGTCGGTCTGCGATCGGTGGTCGTTCTCCCACAGCCGCATCAGCAGCAGCTCCTGCCCCGGATAGAGGCCGCACTCCCGGAGGAGCCGCCCGGCCACCGCCAGATGTGCACGGGCAACGGCCGCGATGCCGCGGCTGATTTCGCCTTGTTCGACCACGCGCAACTCCCGATTCCCGCGTTACTTGGCACGACAACCGTACCGGTCGGAGTCGGTGGTTCGTCACACCCGCTCGTAAACTTGGTATGACAAGCAATATACTTGCCATGCCAAGCAACTTCGAGGAGGCGTGTGATGGCGGAAAACAGCGAGCCAGTCCTGGTGATCGGCGGCACCGGCCGGCAAGGCGGTGCCGTGGCGCGGGAGCTGCTGCGGCGGGGGCGCACCGTGCGCGCACTGGTGCGCGATGCGGAGGCTCCCGCGGCACGGGAACTGGCCGCCGCGGGTGCGTGGCTGGTCCGCGGGGATCTGGACGATCCGGAGTCGCTGGAAGCGGCCATGCGCGGGGTGCGGGGCGTGTTCAGCGTGCAGACGTTCGAGGGACCCGGTGGTGTCGCGGCAGAGGAGCGGCAGGGCAAGGCGGTGGCCGACGCCGCGGCGCGAGCGCAGGTGGCGCACCTGGTGTACAGCTCGGTGGGGGGAGCGGAGCGGGACAGCGGAGTGCCGCATTTCAACAGCAAGTGGCAGGTTGAGCAACACATCGAGGCGCTCGGCCTGCCGGTGACGGTGTTGCGGCCGGCCATGTTCTACGACGGCTTCCACCACGTCGGACCTCGTCTCGTGGACGGCGAGCTCGTGCTGGGCCTGTGGCTGCGGCCCGAGGTTCCGCTGCAGTTGATCGCCACCGCCGACATCGGGGTGTTCGCCGCAGACGCCTTCGACGACCCCGCGCACTGGATCGGGCGTCGGATCGAGCTCGCCGGGGACGAACTCACCGGGCCGCAGATGGCCGAGGTCTTCGCCAGGGTGACCGGTATCCCCGCCCGGTACGAGCAGCAGCCGATCGAGCAGTTGCAGGCGATCAGCGCGGAGATGGCCGCGATGTTCGGCTGGTTCGACCGCGAGGGCTACCGCGCCGATCTGCCGGCGCTGCGCCGCCTCCATCCCGCCCTCACCAGCCTGGAATCCTGGCTCCGCACCAGCGGCTGGCGGCCGGGCGCCCGCTGACCTCCGACGGCGGCGCCGCGGGCCCCTATGGCGCTGTGCACGATCGACGTGGTTGCGGGGTTTCATGCCGCCGGCGTTGCTGGCCCCGCAGTTCGCCACGCTCGAACCCCTGGCGGGGGAGGAGCGCGGGTTCGCCGTCGAGAACGAGGACGCTCACGCGCGCGGTGCGCGCTTGACCGTGACGGAGCTGATCCGGGTTTGCAGGCCCTCGGGCACCGGCCATTCGGCGGGGTCGCCGCTGGGGCAGGTGTCGTGGGCGCGCGCTGCTTCGAGGATCGCCTCGGCGTCTCCGGCCGTCAGCCCGGCGAAGCGGACGCGGGTCTTGCCCGGTCCGTCGACGGCGACCACCCCGTCGCGGGGGCAGCCGCCGAGGCACTGGACACTTCGGACGGTGATTCCATCCGCGCCGGGGTGTGTGGCGAGGGCGGCGAGCAGTGCGTGGCCGAACTGGCCGGTGCGGTGGGTGTCGTAGCGGGGGCAGGTGCGGCAGACGAGCAGGGGCATGGTGTTCCTCGGGGTGCGGTAGCGGCCGCCCGGCGGGGTGCCGGGCGGCCGCGGGGTGATCACCGCTGGTCGGGGGTTTCCTTGTGGAACTTGCCGTCCTTCATGATGTAGTGCAGTTTGTCGTGGTCCTGCAGGACGGTGATGTCGGCGAGCGGGTCCCCGTCGACGAGGAGCAGGTCGGCCAGGTAGCCGGGCTGGACCTTGCCGAGCTCGTGCGGGCGCAGCATGATCTCCCCGCCGAGCGCGGTGGCGGCCAGGATCGCCTCCATCGGCGTGTATTCGAAGCGCTCGACGAAGTGCTGCAGGTCGCGGGCGTAGGTGCCGTGCGGCGTCCAGGCGAAGCCGTAGTCGCCACCGGGCAGGACCCGGATGCCCCGCTTGTGCATCTCGATCATCGCGGCGGTGGCCATCTCCAGTTCGCGCTTGTAGCCCGCGGCTTCGGCGGCTTCCTGCGGGTAGCCGAAGTCGGCCGCCTCGTACAGGGTGGCCACCAGCCAGTTCACCCCGGGTGCGACGAAGATCCAGTCCTTGGCGGACTCCAGCAGGTCCATGCCTTCTTCGTCGGTGAAGCTGGCGTGGTAGACGATGTCGACCCCGTGCCGCACGCACATCTTCACGCTCTCCGCACTGCGGGCGTGGGCACAGACCCGCTTGCCGCGCCGGTGCGCTTCGGTGACGGCTGCGGCGACCTCTTCGTCGGACATGTAGGTGTCCTCGGCGCGCTGGGTGCCGGTGATCTCCTCGCCGGTCATGGACAGCTTGATCTGGTCGACGCCGATCTCGATGAGTTTGCGCACGGTCTTGCGCATCTCCTCGGGGCCGTCGGCGAACCAGGTGATGCCCTTGACGAGCTCGCCGCCGGTGACCGCGATTTCCGGTCCGTTGGCCAGGTAGCGGGGGCCGGGGATGCGGCCGGCGTTGATGGCGTCGCGGCACACGACGTCGAGCCGGTCCTTGGCGGAGGCGGCGCCCAGGCACATGGTGTAGCCGGAGTCGATGTAGGAGCGGGCGGACTCGATCGCGAACAGCAGGTGCTCCTCGACCGGCAGGGCCGCCAGTCCGTCGAGGTCCCCGCTGTTGTTCCAGGTGAAGTGGGTGTGCGCGTCGCACAGCCCGGACATGAGGGTGCGGCCGCGGCCCTCGATCACGCGGGCGCCGTCCGCGGCGCCCGGCGCGGTCGCGCCGACCGAGACGATGCGGTCGTGGTCGACCAGGACGTCGCCCCGGTAGGGTTCGGCGCCGGTCGAGTCCAGAATGGACACGTCGCGGAACAGGGTCTTGTTCGCCGGGATGGACATGGGCTCTCCTCGCCGTTGAGGGTTGGTGTCAGAGGAACTTGAGCAGCAGCTCGGTGGTTTCGCGTGCGGCTTCCAGCGGCGTCCAGTGGCCTACGCCGGGCAGGACGTCGAGTGTGGCGTTCCCGTGCGCCGCGGCCAGCGCCTCGCTGACCGACGGGGGACCGACCTTGTCGTCGGCGCCGGTGACCAGCAGCAGAGGCAGCTGAGCGGGCACCGGTCCCGGGTCCTCCGCCGCGGCCAGCGCCTCGCAGTTGCGGGCGTAGCCTTCCGGGTCCTGGCGCATGACCAGCTCGCGCACGAACGCGGCGACCTCGGGCTTGTCGCGGCGGGTCGCCTCGGACAGGGCGTTCGCGACGACACCGGGCGCCACGGCCGCGGTGCCCTGGGCGCGCAGGAGGGCGGCCCGATCGCGCTGGGCCTGCCGTCCGGCTTCGGCGGGTTCGGCGACCGCGCCGAGCAGCGCCAGCGTGGACACCTTCGCGGGGTAACGCCTGGCGAAGTCGCGCGCCACCAAGGTGCCCATCGAATGGCCCACAACCGCGGCCGTGTCGACGCCGAGCGTGCCAAGGACGGCGGCGAGGTCGTCGGCGTGCGTGGTGATGCTGATGCCCTCCCGCAGGCCGGAGCGACCGGCGCCGGCCGAGTCGACGCGGATCACCCGGAAGCGTTCGGCCAGGGAGTCGGCCTGAACCTGGTAGAGGTTGGACGTGCCGCCCAGGCCGTGCACCATCAGCACTGCGGGGCCGTCACCGTGGACCTCCACGGCGAGGTCCGCACCGTTGACGTTCATGTTGGTCTCCTTCACACGATCCGGTTGCGCAGCACACCGAGGCCGGTGATGGCGACCTCGACGACGTCGCCGTGGGACAGGAACTTCGGTGGCTCGAAGCCGATGCCGACCCCGGCCGGGGTGCCGGTGGCGATGATGTCGCCGGGCAGCAGCGTGATTCCCGCCGACAGGGTGGCGATCAGGTCCGGGATGTCGAAGATCAGGTCCTTGACCAGCGCCAGCTGGCGGTTCTCGCCGTTGACCGTGGTCTCCAGCTCCAGTGCGGTCACGTCCGGCACCTCATCGGCGCTGACCGCGTAGGGGCCCATCGGGCAGTGCGTGTCCAGCGACTTGCCCAGCAGCCACTGCTTGTGGTCGCGCTGCAGGTCCCGCGCGGTCACGTCGTTGACGATGGTGTAACCCCACACGTGCTCGAAGGCCCGCTCCCGGCTGATGCCGCGGCCGCCCCGGCCGATGATGACCCCGAGCTCACCCTCGTAGTCCAGTTCGGAGGTGACCCCGGGATGCGACTGGACGTCGTCGTAGGGGCCGGTCACTGACGTGGTGGCCTTGGAGAACACGATGGGTTTGTCCGGCAGCGCCTCGGAGCGGCCCGGCGTGTCGTACCCGCTGCGGCCGAACTCCGCGACGTGTTCGCGGTAGTTCTTCCCGACGCAGAACACGTTGCGGCGGGGCACCGGAATCGGCGCGCGCAGCCGCACCGAGTCCAGCGGCACCCCGGGCAGCTCGGGGATGCGCTCGGTCAGGGCGGGGCCGAGCGCATCCCAGTTCTCGACGACTTCGAGCACCCCGGCCCCGTCGGGCAACACCGCGCTGACATCGCGGACCAGTCCGGCCCCGGGGTCGGCGACCCCGACCCGGTCCGCCGCTTCCGCGGTGAACGTCACCAGTTTCATGTGTGACCAATCTGAACCAATAGCAGACCAATTCTTGCTGCGACAGACCCTACGTGCTCGCAACCGTGCTGTCGAGGGTGTACAAATTGGTCTCAATTGGTCAGACGATGGTAGCCTTGGGTCATGAGGACGGTGGAGCAGTCCCTGCGTGCGCTGGTCGCGGAAGGCGCCCGCGACGGCACGCTCGGCCCCGGCGCGAAACTGCCAACCGAGCGGGATCTGGTGGCGCGGCTGTCGGCCCCGCGCAGCGCGATCCGGCGCGCGCTGGACGCGCTCGAACGCGACGGGCTGGTGATCCGGGAGGTCGGGCGCGGCACCTTCCTCACCGAGGCCGTCCGCGCGGAGGCCGACGCGCCGGCGGACACCAGCCCAGCCGAGATCATGCAGGTCCGGCAGTTGCTGGAACCGCAGGTCGCCATGCTCGCCGCCCGGGTGGCCACCCAGGCCGACCTCGCCCGCATCGGTGAGGCCCTGGACGCCGGTGGCGCGGCGGAAGACTTCGAGGGTTTCGAACGCTCCGACGCGCTCCTGCACCGCTCCATCGCCGTGGCCGCCCACAACGGCCTGCTGATGACGATGTTCGACGTGATGAACACCGCCCGGTCACTGCCGGTGTGGGGAAGCCTCAAGCGCCGCACCTCGACGCCCGAACTGCGTCGCTGTTACCACCGGGAACACAGCGACATCGTGGAAGCCTTGCGTGACCGCGATCCCGGCGGGGCCGGGGAGGCGATGCGCGCCCACCTCCAGCACGTCAGCGACACCCTCCTCGGCCGCGGGTGAGCGCCGCCTCGTTCCGGCGTTCACCCGCGGCCGAGGAGGTCACTCCTCGATGACGAGTCCCTTGGCTTCGAGGACGCCGGCGAGGCTGCTGACCTCGATGACGCTGCGGCCCGACCGGTACGCGGCGATGTAGGCGGCTTCCGCCTCTTCGCGCTTGCGGGCCCGCTCGATCGCGTACGCCAGGTCCTCGCGGCGCACCACGACTAAGCCGTCGGCGTCACCGCGGATCACGTCGCCGGGGCGGACCAGTTCGCCGCCGATCTGGATCGGCTCCGCCATGGGGCCGACGGTCTCCTTGACCGTGCCTTTGATGGACACGCTGTAGGAGAAGACCGGGAACCCCAGCTTGCGCAGCTCGGCCGTGTCCCGCACGCCGGTGTCGGTCACCAGTCCGGCGAGGCCCTTGGCCTGGCAGGCGTTGGCCAGCACGTCCCCGAAGGAACCGGCCTCGGCGTACTCACCCGCCGACACCACGACGACGTCACCCGGTTGTGCGTGGGCGATCGCCACCTGGAGCATCAGGTTGTCGCGCGGCGCGCAGCGAACGGTGAACGCCGGGCCGCACAACGACATGCCCGGGTCGACCGGTTTGAGGGCCGAGCTCAGCGCGCCGAGCCGCCCCTGAGCTTCGTGGATCGTGGCAGTCGAGAAGCGGGCCAGCTCCTCGACGAGCGCCCGGTCCGGCCGGTCGAACTTCGTGTTGACGCGCAAGGGAAATCCTTTCAGGACAGGCGGGCGCAGGCGCGGGCGATGGCCTCGCACGCCTCGTCCAGGACGGCGGTGGAGGTGGCGAAGGACACCCGGAAGTAGCCGGGTGTTCCGTAGGCGGCGCCGTGGATCACCGCCACCCGCTCGGACTCCAGTAGGTAGCGGGAGAACTCCTCGTCGGTGCGCAGCGCGTCCCCGGCGGGAGTGTGCTTGCCGAGCAGCCCGCCGCAGTTGACGAAGAGGTAGAACCCGCCGCTGGGTGCGGTGACCGACAGCCCGGGAACGTCGGCCAGCAGCTTGGCGACCCGGTCCCGGCGGCCGCGGTAGGTGGCGACCGCCGTGGCCACGAAGTCCTGCGGACCGGTCAGCGCCGCGACCGCCGCCGCCTGGCTGACCGAGGAGGGGCAGGACGACATCTGGGACTGCAGCTTGTTGATCGCGCCCACCAGCTCACGCGGGCCGGCGCCGTAGCCGATGCGCCACCCGGTCATCGCGTAGGTCTTCGACACGCCGTTGGTGAGGAACACCCGGTCCCGCAGCCGCGGTTCCACGGCCGCGAGCGTGGGCACGTTCTCCGGCTCGTACCAGATTTCATCGTAGATCTCGTCGGTGAGCACGTGCACCTGCGGGTGAGCGAGCAGCACGCCGGCCAGCCCGCGTAACTCCTCCGCCGAGTAGGCGGCGCCGGTCGGGTTGCCGGGGGAATTGAGCACCAACCAGCGCGTCCGCGGCGTGATCGCCGCCTCCAGCCGCGCGGGGGTGAGCTTGAACACGTCGTACTCGGGGCAGTCGACGATGACCGGTGTCCCGTCGTTGGCCAGCACCATGTCCGGGTAGGACACCCAGTACGGCGCGGGGATGACCACTTCGTCGCCGTGGTCGACCGTGGCCATCAGCGCGAGGAAGATGACCTGCTTGGCGCCACCGCCGACGGTGATCTCCTCGTCCGGGTAGTGCAGGCCGTGGCGGTGGCCGAGCTTGGCCCGGATCGCCGCACGCAGTTCGGGCGTGCCGTTGACGGGCGTGTACTTGGTCTCGCCCCGTTCGACGGCGGCGATCGCGGCGGCCTTGACGTGGTCCGGTGTGTCGAAGTCCGGTTCGCCGACGGTCAGGTCGAGGATCCGCTGCCCCTGGGCCGTCAGTTCACGTACCCGTTGCGCCGCCGCCGAGCTGGGCGAGGGCTTGATCCGGGCTACTCGTGCGGCCGTGGTCATGTCAGTCCGCCCGCCTCTCGAAGTTCAGCCCGCCGGGCACCTGGAAGGTCGGCAGGATCTCGATGTGGCCGACGTTGACGTGGCGCGGCGAGGTGATGGCGAACTCGATCGCGTCGGCGATGTCCTCCGGTTTCAGCGACTCGTACCCGTCGTAGTACTCCCGCTGGGCGCGGTCCATGTCGCCGAGCAGACGCCCGAAGATCTCGGTCTCGACCCGGCCCGGGCAGATCTCGGTGACGCGGACGCGCCGGCCGAAGGCGTCGACGCGGAGCTGGCGGGACAGCGTGTGCACGGCGGACTTCGTGGCGTGGTAGATGGTGTTGCCGCGGAAGTTGTAGACCCCGGCGATCGAGCTGATGTTGACGATGTGCCCGAGGTCCCGCTCGACCATGCCGGGCATGACCAGCCGCACGAGGTGCAGGACGGCCTGGATGTTCACGGCGACCTGCTCGTCGACGGCGAACTCGTCGGCGGTGAGGATGTTCCCGGTGCGGGAGACACCGGCGTTGTTGACCAGGACGTCGATCTCGAGACCGTCGACGAGCTCGGTCAGGGCCGCGGTGGAGGTGACGTCGACGGCGTGCGGTACGCACCCGGTGCGCCGGGCCAGCTCGTCGAGCCGTTCGGCGTTGCGGGCGACAGCGTGGACCCGCAGGCCCTGTTTGGCCAGTCGTTCCACGACCTCGGCGCCGATGCCGGTCGAGGCGCCGGTGACCAGGGCGGTCTTGTAGTCGGAAAACGGCATTTTTCCAGTGCTCCTTGGTGGGGTTGGGTCAGGCGTCGCGCAGGGGCTCGTGGGCCCGGTCGCGCACCCGGGACACCGCGATGAGCGTGCCCAGCGCGGTGAGGACGGCGTAGTAGGCGGGAATGTGGACGTCGCCGGTCTGTCCGATGAGGAACGTCATCAGCAGTGGCGCGGTGCCGCCGAAGACGGCGGAGGAGATGTTGTAGCCCAGCCCGTAGGCGGAGTAGCGCACCCGGGTGGGGAACAGCTCGACGAGCAGGATGTGTATGACGCCGGTGTGCCCGGCGAAGATGACCGCCATGATGCTGGCGCCCAGGATCGCGAGTGCGACGTTGCCGGTGCCGATGAGCAGGTAGCAGGGGACACCCGCGAGGGCCATCGCGATGGCGGCGCCGGCGATGACCTTCTTGCGGCCGACCTTGTCCGAGAGGGCTCCCATGAACGGGATCGCCACGGAGATCGCCACGAGGCTCACCGCGGTCACCAGGAGGCCTTCGACCTTGCCGAAGTGCAGCTCCTTGCTCATGAAGGTGGGCATGTAGGTGAACAGGACGTAGTAGCCGGAGCCGTTCATGAGCGGGATGAACAGGGCCAGCAGCATCGCGCGCCGGTGCCGGGGCGAGGAAAACGCCTCCTTCAGCGGGTTGCGTGCCAGGCCGCCTTCCTCCTGGAGCCGCGTGAAGTTGGGGGTGTCGGAGATGCGGCGGCGGATGTAGAGGCCGGTGATACCCAGCGGGATGGCGAGCAGGAACGGGATCCGCCAGCCGAAGGACTGCATCCGGTCGGCCCCGAGGCCGCTGGTCATCGCGGCGGCGATCAGTGTGCCGGTCAGCAGCGACAGGAACGACGCGATCTGAGCGTAGCTGGTGTAGAGGCCGCGTTTGCCCGGTGGGGCGTGCTCGGCGAGGAACGTCATGGCTCCCGCGGCTTCACCGCCGACCGAGAACCCCTGCAGGACCCGCAGCAGGATCAGCAGGATCGGCGCCGCGATCCCGATCGCCGCGTAGGTGGGCAGGAGGCCGATGGCGGCGGTGGCGACGCTGATCAGCATGATGACGAACACGAGCATCCGCTGACGGCCGATCCGGTCGCCGAGGTGGCCGCAGATGATCCCGCCGAGCGGGCGGAAGAAGAACGAGATCGCGTAGCCGACGAAGACCAGCATCACGGCGTTGGCCGAGTCCGGGAAGAACACCGCGGCGAGCGTGCCCGCCATGAACCCGAAGATGCCGTTGTCGTAGAGCTCGGCGAAGATGCCGACACAGCCGGCCAGGGTGACCTTGCGGGCGGTCCTGGGATCGACCACGTTCGACTGGGATGACGCCACGGTACTCATGGTGGACTCCTTCATCGGCGGGTAAGGACGGGGAGGTCGAGGGACTGCAGCACCGCGGCGGCGCGGTGCCGGACCGAACGGATGACGGCGCGTTCGGTCCGGTGGGCGGCGACCGCCTCGGCGACCGTGCGGTGGCGGAAGCGGATGGTGTGCCCGGGTCTGGCCTGTCCGAGCGGGGAGAGACTGGTCGAGGTGACCACGGCGAGCACCGGATAACCGGCGGTGACGCCCCGGCCGCGGTGCAGGACCAGGAGTTGATCGCCGGCGGGGACTTCCACGGCGCCGACGGGCACACCGCGGGAGAGAACCTCACCCGAGGCGACCCGCTGGGGCACCGGGCCGCTCATCCGCAGTCCGATGTGGTTGCTCGACGGTGTCACGACGTAGGCGGAGGACAGCAGGCGCCCGGCCGAGTCGCCGAACTCGGCGATGTCGGGGCCGTCGGTCACATCGATCGTCCAGCTCTCGCCGAACCGGGGCCGGGGCGGCCGGATGCGGAACAGCGGGTGCCGGAACTCCGGGTGCCCGATCGGCGGGCACTGCGCCCCGAGCGCGAGGTCGTCCCCGGGCCGCAGGAAGCGGCCGAATCCCAGGATGGTGTCGGGCGCGCAGCTGCCGAGCAGGGACTCGGCGTGGACGGAGCCGTAGACCGCCAGGTACACGCGCAGGCCCAGCCGGATCCCCCGGACGGCCAATGTCTGGCCGCCGCGGACTGCGAGCGGCTCCCATTGGGGCTGCGGGATCCCGTCGACCGTGAGGTCGGCGGGGGCCCCGGTGACGGCGACGAGCACGTCGGTGGACGGTGTGCAGCTGAAGTCGAGGGCGGTGATCTCGATGAGCGGATCGGTGTCGTCGTTGCCGCACAGGGCGTTGGCGACACGTGCGGAGTACTGGTCGAGCGCGCCGTTGACGGGCAGGCCGTAGCGCGAGCGGCCGGGCCGGCCGAGGTCCTGGACGGTGGCGTGGCCGCTCTGCCGGACGGTCAGGGTGTCAGCCATGGCCGGCCGCCAGGGCAGAGCCGGCGTAGTCGTCCCACTGGCCGGGCTCGATCGGCACGAACCGGAACTCGTCCCCCGGCTGGTAGGGGGTGAGCTGTTCGGATCCCAGGTCGAGGATCCGCAGCGGGGTCCGGCCCAGCAGCGGCCAGCCGCCGGGGGAGCGCAGCGGGCAGATCACGGCCTGCCGCCCGGCGACGGCGATCGATCCGGGCGGGACGCTGGTGCGTGGCGAGGCCAGGCGGGGCACCGGGCGGGGGAACGGCGGGCCGTCCATCATGGGAGCGCCGACGGGGGCGCCCAGGCACCGCACGGTCAGGACGGCGCCGGAGTGGATCTCCACGACCTCCCGCTCGGTGATGCCCAGCTGCCGCGCTACCTCGGGCAGATCCGGCCCGTGCTCGCCGCCGTACACGACCGGCACGACGAACCGCTTCGGCGCGGGGCGGCGGCCCGAACCGGGCTGTGCGCCCGCCGCCCGCCGGACCATCCGCCGCACGGCTTCGTGATCGGTGAGGCCGGGGTCGAACTCCACGAGAAGCGAGTCGTAGGTCGGCACGACCCCGTGGACACCGGCCAGGCCGGCGTCTTCGATCGCGTCGGCGAGGCTGTGCACGACCCGCCACCGGTGCTCGGCGTCCCCGTCCAGGGCCTTCACCACGATCGCGGAGTCGCCGCAGTCGGCGATCAGGGCGCCCTCAGCCATGACACCACCCCGCGCCGGTCCGGGAAGCCAGGACCTCGGTCAGCGCCGCGATGACCACGCCGGCGCGGGTCAGCTCGTCCCGGATCCGGTGGGCCAGTGAAATCGCGCCGGCGGTGTCGCCGTGCACGAGCACGGTGTCGCACTCGACGGGCAGATCGGTGTCGTCGACGGTCCGGATCACCCCTTCGGTCACCATGCGCACGGTGCGCCGGGCGATCTCGTCCGGGTCGTGGATCACCGCGCCCGGTGCGGCGCGCGGAACCAGGGTGCCGTCCGCGCGGTAAGCGCGGTCGGCGATACCCACGATCGCGACGGCCAGGCCGCGGGTGCGGGCGGCGACGGCGAGCTCACCCTGCTGCGCCAGCACGATCAGCGAGGGATCCACGGTGGCCACGGCGTCGGCGACCGCGGCGGCGTAGTCGCTCCGGGTCGCGACGAGGTTGCCGAGCCGGCCGTGCGGCGCGACGTGGCGCACGCGGGTTCCGTGGGCGGTGGCGAAGGCCTGCAACGCGCCGATCTGGTACAGCACGTCGGTCCGCACCTCGTCGGGTGTCAGGTCCATCGCGCGGCGGCCGAACCCCACCAGATCGGGGAAGCTCGGGTGCGCGCCCACGGCGACGCCGCGGCGAACGCACGACGAGACGGTCGCGTCCATGATCCGCGGGTCGCCGGCGTGGAAACCGCAGGCGACGTTTGCCGACGTCAGGAGGTCCAGCAGGGCCTTGTCGTCGCCCATCCGGTAGGCGCCGAACCCTTCGCCGAGATCGGCGACGAGATCCACCATCCGGGTCATTCTCACCCTCCGGAAAAAGTGCGCGGAAACGTGCTCGGAAAACTGATTCAATCTGCTCGAAACATCCTGTCCGAGCCCCGGGAATCCGGTGTTTCGCTGACTTTAAGCTCGGGGCCGCAGGCGGACAAATACGCGATCCGCGTGATGTGATCGGGATCCGTTATGGCAGCGGATCCCGGGCGGGCGGCGGCGGTGGCGTTACGATGGGTCACCATTCGACCGGGAAGGGGCACGCATGGACACCCGGCGTCTGTACTCGTTCGTCAAGATCGTCGACGCCGGCAGCATCACCCGCGCCGCCGACATCCTGCGCATCGCCCAGCCCGCGCTGAGCCAGCACGTGTCCATGCTGGAGCGGGACTTCAAGCAGCAGTTGCTGATCCGCAGCAAGCGCGGCGTCGCCCCGACCGAGGCCGGCCGGGCGCTGTACCGGCACGCGCAGCTGATCCTGCGTCAGGTCGAACAGGCTCAGGCCGCGGTCAGCGTCTCCGGCCGCGCCCCGGCCGGCAGCGTGTCGGTCGGCCTCGCCCCCTACAGCACCGGTGCGGCGCTGGCGCTGCCGCTGCTGCGGGCCGTCCGCGAGCGCTATCCGGACATCGTGCTGCACATCAACGAGAACTTCGGCGGCGTGATCAGCGAGGCGATCATGACCGGGCGCATGGACATGGCCTTCATCTACGACGCCGGACCGATCCGGGGCGTGCAGTTCGAACCGATGCGCACCGAGGAGCTGTTCCTGGTCGCGGGGCCGGGCTGCGCGGGGCTGGTGCCGGGCGGTGACGAGGTCGCGGTCGGCGACCTGGCCGAGGTCGGCCTGCTGCTGCCCAGCCGCATCCACACCATCCGGCGCGTGGTGGAGGCGGCCTTCGCCCGGGCGGAGGTGGAGCCGCGGGTGGTCGGCGAGATCGAGTCGGTGCTCACGCTGGTGAGCGCGGTCGGCGCCGACCTCGGCGCGACGGTCCTGCCGTGGTCGGCGGCGCGCGCGATCCTGGACACCGAGCACCTGGTGGTGCGCCGGATCGTCGATCCGGTGATCGAGGTGAAGCTGTCGCTGTGCACCTCCGATCACCAGCCGTTGTCGGAGGCGGCGCTGGCCGTCCACGACCTCTTCCACGAGCTGATCGCCACTTTCCGGCCATGACCCATCAGCAGATCCGATAACGTCAGCCGGAATCGCTATTTGTACCGCCGCGGAATCGCTCGATAACGTCGGGAGAACAATTTGTTTCGCGAGGAGTGCGGTATGAAACAGCGTGTCCTGAGCACCCGCGGGCACCTGCCCGGAACGGGGCTGGAGCGCCTGGCCGGGCGGGTCGAGCTCGTGCGCGGGCCGGGTGACAAGCCGGGGGCCGGCGAGCTGGCGGACCTCGCGCGCGGCGTCGACGGCATCCTGTGCCTGGGCAACGACCGGATCGACGCCGCGCTGCTGGACGCCGCCGGTCCCGGACTGAAGGTCGTGAGCCTGGCCAGCATGGGCTTCGACGCCGTCGACCAGCGTGCCGCTGCCGATCGGGGCGTCGTGGTGACCCACACCCCGGGGGTGCTCGCCGAGACCACCGCGGACCTGGCCTGGGCTCTGATCCTGATGGCCCGTCGCCGTCTGGGCTCGGCCCGCGACCGGCTGCACGCCGGCGACTGGACCGTCTTCCGCATGGACGACTTCCTCGGATTGGACGTGCACGGCGCCACCCTCGGCCTGGTCGGCTACGGCCAGATCGGCCGCGCGGTCGCCCGCCGCGCTGTCGGTTTCGGCATGCGCGTGCTGCACCTCGACCCGTTCAGCACCGCCGGCGACGAGCTGTCACAGCCGGCGGACCTGCCCACCCTGCTGGCCGAATCCGACATCGTGTCGCTGCACGTGCCGCTGACCGAGGCGACGCGCCATCTCATCGGCCCGGCCGAGCTGGGCAGCATGAAGACCACCGCGACCTTGATCAACACCTCGCGGGGTGGTGTCGTGGACGAGGCCGCGCTGCTGCACGCCCTGCGCGAGGGCGTCATCCACTCCGCCGGGCTCGACGTGTTCGAACACGAGCCGCGCGGAGCGGACGTCGCCGACCTGGTCGCGCAGTCGAAGCTGGTGGCTCTCCCGCACGTCGGATCGGCCACCGAGGCGACCCGCGCGGCGATGGTGGACCTGGCCGTCGACAACCTCCTCGACGTCCTGTCCGGCCGGCCGGCGCGCACGCCGATCCCCGGCGCCGTGGCGGTGCCGCGGTGAGCCACCCGCTGTTCGACATCCGCGGCCGCGTCGCTCTGGTCACCGGTTCCAGCCGCGGCATCGGGCGCGCGCTGGCCCAGGGGCTGGCCGAAGCCGGTTGTGCGGTCGTCCTCAATGGACGCGACCGGCACGCGCTCGAACGGACCCGCGCCGAACTGGCCGACCGCACCGGGGCCACGGTTCACGCGCAGGCGTTCGACGTCACCGACCCCGGCGCGGTCGCCGAGGCGATCCCGCGCCTGGAAGACCTCGCCGGCCCGCTGGACATCCTCGTCAACAACGCCGGAATGCAGCACCGCGCGCCGTTCACCGAGTTCCTGACCGAGGACTGGCATCGGCTGCTGGAGACCAACCTCAGCAGCGCGTTTCTCGTCGGCCGCGAGGTCGCGCGGCGGATGACCGCGCGCGGCTCGGGCAAGATCGTCAACATCTGCTCGGTGCAGAGCGAGGTGGTCCGCCCCGGCATCGCGCCCTATTCGGCCACCAAGGGCGGGCTGAAGATGCTCACCAAGGGCATGTGCGCCGACCTCGGCCCGTCCGGGATCCAGGTCAACGGGCTCGCCCCGGGCTATTTCGACACCGAGCTCACCGCGGCGCTCGTCGCGGACGAGACGTTCACCGCTTGGGTGCGCGGCCGCACCCCGGCGGGACGGTGGGGCCAGGTGGGCGACCTGGTCGGCGCGCTGATCTTCCTGTGCTCACCGGCGTCGGATTTCGTCAACGGACAGCTGCTCTACGTCGACGGCGGCATGACCTCCGTCCTGTGAAGCGAGGAGTATCCATGCTTGCGTGTGTCGTGCACGGCGCGGGGGACCTTCGGGTCGAGAACCGTGCGCTGGTGGAACCGGGCGAGGGCGAGATCGCGGTGGACGTCGCCCTGGGCGGCATCTGCGGATCGGACCTGCACTACTACCACCGTGGCGCGGTCGGCGACTTCCACGTGCGGGAACCGCTGGTGCTCGGTCACGAGGTCGTCGGGCACGTCGCGGCCCTCGGCTCCGATGTGGATGGTCCGGCGGCCGGTACCCCGGTGGCCGTCCACCCAGCCACGCCCTGTGACGACTGTCCGGAATGCACGGGGGACCACCGGAACGTCTGCGGCGACACACGGTACCTCGGCAGCGCGGCCCGCATGCCTCACGTGCATGGTGGGTTCGCGCAGCGCATCACGGTGCCGGCGGCACAGGTGCGAGCGCTGCCGCCCGGGGTCGAACTCGAGCGGGCCGTGCTCGCGGAACCGTTGTCGGTGGCGCTGCACGCGGTGCGCCGAGCCGGTGACGTCACCGGTCGGCGCGTCCTGGTCACCGGTGCCGGGCCGATCGGTTGCCTCCTGGTGGCGGCGCTGCGCCGGGCGGGTGCGGCCGAGGTCGTGGTCAGCGACCTGCTGGACGCTCCACTGGCCCTGGCGTCGAAGGTGGGCGCGACCTCGGTCGTCAGGGCGGACGATCCGGCGGGCCCGGGGGAGACGGACATCGCCATCGAGGCGTCCGGGTCTCCGGCCGGCCTGCGCACCTGTCTGGAACGGGTGCGCCGCGCCGGCCGGGTCGTCCTGCTCGGGCTGCTGCCGCCCGGTGAGGTCGGATTCCTCGGCAACGTGGTCGTCACGCGGGAACTGACGCTTGCCGGAGCGTTCCGGTTCGACCGCGAATTCGACGAGGCGCTCACCCTGCTCGCCGACGGACTGCCCGTCGATCCCGTTGTCACCCACACCTTCCCCCTAGAGCGGGCCACGGAGGCCTTCGAGGTGGCCGGCAACCGCGCGATCGCGTCCAAGGTTCTGCTCGATCTGCGCTGATCAATCACAGACGTCGTGGAACGGCTCGGGAAACCGCAGCCGCTCGACACCATCGCCATGCTCGAAGCGGTCTGGCGCCACGTACCCTGAGCAGCCCCGGGCGGCAGCGGATGGGCCCGCTGTTCAGTGCGTGGCACGGGCGGGCGCTGCCTCGGAAGGTGTCCCGTCGGCGGGATCGGCGGGCTCCGGCTGGGTGGTCGCCGGTTCGAGGGCGCGTTCTGCGGAGGCGGGGTCGTTGAGGACCTCGCGGGCGCGGGCCAGGTCCAGGTTACGGTCCCACTTGGCGATGACCAGGGTGGCCACCGCGTTGCCGTAGAAGTTCACCAGGGCCCGGCATTCGGACATGAACTTGTCGATGCCGAAGATCAGCATGATGCCGGCGGCGGGGACGGTGCCGATGGTCGACAGTGTCGCCGTGAGGGCGATGAACCCGCCGCCGGCGACGCCTGCCGCGCCCTTGGAGGTGAGCAGCATGACCGCGAGGAGTCCGAGTTGCTGGGGGAGGGTCAGTGGGGTGTTGGTGGCCTGGGCGATGTAGAGCGCGGCCAGCGACAGGTAGATCGCCGCGCCGTCGAGGTTGAAGCTGTACCCGGTCGGCACCACGAGGCCGACGGTGGAACGGTCCGCGCCGAGGAAGGTCAGTTTGCGCATCAGGCCGGGCAGTGCCGGTTCCGCGGTCGAGGTGCCCAGGACGAGGAAGAACTCTTCCCGCAGGTAGCGGAACAGCCGGAAGATGCTCAACCCGACGTAGGCGCGCAGCAGACCGCCGAGCACGACGACCACGAACAGGATCGAGGTGACGTAGAACAGCAGGATCAGCGACACGAGACTGGACAGTGTGGACAGTCCGAACGCGCCGACCGCATAGGCCATGGCGCCGAAGGCACCGAGCGGGGCGGCCTTCATCACGAAGCTCAGCACCTTGAATACGACTTCGGTGATCCGCTTCACGCCCGTGACGATCGGGTCACCGAGCGGGCCGATCGCCTTGATCGCGATGCCGAACAGCACGGCCAGGAAGATGATCTGCAGGATGTCGCCTTCGGTGAAGGCGCCGAAGAAGCTGTCCGGCACCAGGTGGGTGAAGAACTCCCACCAGTGCTGGGTTTCGCCGGTTTCGATGTAGCGCTCGGCGTTGCCGGTGGGGTGCAGGGCGGACGGGTCGGCGTCGACGCCGTCGCCGAGCCGCACGATGTTGATCGCGACCAGCCCGAAGACCAGCGCGACGATCGTGCCGACCTGGAAGTAGGTCAGCGCTTTCAGCCCGGTGAGGCCGACCTTCTTCAGATCCGCCACGCCGGCGATGCCACCGATGATGGTGAGGAACACGATGGGGCCGATGAGCATCTTCATCGCGGCGATGAAGGTGGTGCCGATGGGCTGCATCGCCTCGCCCAGGCCGGGCGCGCGCCAGCCGAGGACGATGCCGATGACGATGGCGATCAGGACCTGCACGTAGAGCTGCCGGTACCAGGGCTTGCGGCGGCGCGGCGGGGCCGCGGGGGTGTGCGTCATTGCATCCTCCTGCGCATCAGTGTGGGGAGTCAGCCGAACACGTGCCGGGCGATGCGTTCGCCCAGGCGTTCCAGCAGCGGGACGGCCTCGGTCATGCACCGGCCGGGGTCCGGTTCGAGGTCGGTGAGGGTGAACGCGCCGGCGAACCCGGCGGCGGTGACTTCGGCGGGGGTGAGCCGGCTGCGCCCGGCCACGACGTAGGCGGGCACCCCCGCCTGCCGAGCGGCGGTTGCGACGCCCAGCGGTGCTTTGCCGCGCAGGCTCTGCCTGTCCAGCGATCCCTCGCCGGTGATCACGAGATCGGTCCGGAGCAGCCGCGCGGGCAAGCCGGTCAGGCGCAGGACGAGTTCGATTCCGGGCACGCGGCGAGCTCCCAGGGTGAACAGGGCGAAACCCGCACCACCGGCGGCACCCGCGCCCGGCGCGAATGCCGCGGCGGTCCCGGTGGCCGCTTCCAGGACCGGCGCCCAGGCGCTCAGCGCCCGCTCCAGGGTGGCGACTGTCGCCTCGTCGGCGCCCTTCTGGGGGCCGAACACGGCTGCCGCGCCGTCGGGCCCGAGCAGGGCGTTGTCGACGTCGCAGGCCACCACCAGCTCGGCGTTGCGAAGCCCTCGGTGCAGACCGGTCAGGTCGACCGCCGCCACCGCGGGCAGGGCGGAGGTGCGGCCGGTCAGTTCGCGTCCCGCCGCGTCGAGCAACCGGGCGCCGAGCGCGGCGAGGAGCCCGGTTCCGCCGTCGGTCGTCGCGCTGCCGCCGAGTCCGACGACCACCTGCCGGTGGCCCGCGTCGAGAGCCGCCGCGATCAGCTCGCCGGTGCCGAACGTGGAGGCGGCGAGCGCCGTCGTGGGATCGGGTGCGGCCGGCAGTCCCGACGCCTGCGCCAGTTCGACCACCGCGACCCCGCCGCGGTGCGCGTAGCGAGCGGCGACCGGCCGGCCGAGGGGACCGGTGACGGTGAGCCCGACCGGGGTGAAACCGGCGGCGACCGCGGCGTCGACGGTGCCCTCGCCGCCATCGGCGACGGGGTGTTCGTGCACCAGCGGCCGCGCGGCGTGCCGGCGCAGCCCGCGAGCGAGCGCGGCCGTGGCCTGCGCCGCCCCCAGCGACCCCTTGAACGAATCGAGGGCCACGACGACCTCGCCCATCCCGTCCTCCTCGACTCGCTGATCAACCGCGCACCACCTTGACCCTTGGCAGGCCGGCGCGTCCAAGAGAACCTTGCTACCCGACTGATAGGCTCAGCCGATGGCAAGGCCCTGAGCTGGGAGGTTGGGATGGACGCCCGGCAGCTGGAGTACTTCCTGGCGATCGTCGACCACGACGGGTTCGGCCGCGCCGCGCAGGCCCTGCACATCGCGCAGCCCTCGCTGTCCCAGGCCATCGCCGGTCTCGAGCGCGAGGTGGGCGTCAAGCTGTTCCACCGCGTCGGGCGGCGGGTGGTGCTCAGCGACGCCGGCCGCGAGCTGATCGGACCGGCCCGGCAGGTGCTGCGTGACCTGCGCACGGCGAAGGCGACCCTGGAGTCGATGAAGGGTGTCCAGCGCGGCCGCGTCGAGCTGGTCACGATGCCCTCGCCCGGCATCGAGCCGTTGAGCACCCTGACCCGCGTGTTCACCGAGCGGCACCCGGGGATCACCGTGGAGGCGGGCGCGGCCTTCACCGTCGACGAGGTCGTGCAGCAGGTTCGCCAGGGCGCCTGCGAACTCGGCCTCGTCGGGGCGCCCGGTGTGTTGCGCCCGCCGGGCCTGGAGGTCCTGCCGTTGCAGGAGCAGGACTTCGTGCTCGTCGGCGCCGGCATCCCGGCAGGTGATCCGGTGCCGGTCGACGCGCTGGCCGGGGTGGACCTGATCGCCTCACCGCCCGGCAGCCTCATGCGCCAGGTCGTCGACGACATCCGCGCGGCGCACCCGGACGCGCGGATCGTCGCGGAGGTCGCCCACCGCGCGTCGATCCTGCCGCTCGTGCTCGCCGGCGCCGGAGTGGCGGTGCTGCCCTCAGCCTGGGCCACGCTCGCCCGCCGCGCCGGGGCCCGGGTCGCGCGCCTGGACCACCCGGCCCGCCTGCACGTCGCCCTGCTGAGCCGGTCCGCCCCGCTGACCCCGGCCGCGCAAACCTTCCGGGCGCTGGCTCACCGGCTCGTCGAGCAGGCCGGATAGGTCGGGCCTATGAATCGAATCGGCAGCGCGTCTTGGACGCCCAGCCGGTCCCGGGGCTTCACTCGGGGTTGTCAGCGCAGCCGACCCGCCAGGGAGCCCTCGATGTCAGCAACCAGCACCTTCACGATCGCCGCGGTCCCGGCGGACGGCGTGGGCGCCGAAGTCGTCGCCGCCGGGCGCGCCGTCCTCGACGCGCTGGCTGAGAACTCCGGGGGCGCGTTCGCGTTCGACTGGACTGAGTTCCCCTGGGGGTGCGGCTACTACGAGCGCACCGGCCGCATGATGGACGAGGACGGCCTGGAGGTGCTGCGCGACTTCGACGCCATCTACTTCGGCGCGGTCGGCTGGCCGTCGGTGCCCGACCACGTCAGCCTGTGGGGCCTGCGGCTGCGGATCTGCCAGAACTTCGACCAGTGGGCCAACGTCCGGCCCGTGCACTTCCACCCGGGCATCACCTCGCCGCTGCGCAAGGCCGACCACACGCCGCTGGACTGGGTCGTGGTGCGGGAGAACAGCGAAGGCGAGTACGCCGGGCTCGGCGGTCGTAACCTCGCCGGGCGCGGCCCCGGCAACGAGGTCGCGCTGCAGACCGCGCTGTTCACCGAGAAGGGCTGCGAGCGGATCATGCGGTTCGCCTTCGACCTCGCCCGCGGCCGCGACCGCAAGAAGGTGTCGTCGGTGACCAAGAGCAACGCCCAGCAGTACGGAATGGTGCTGTGGGACGAGACCTTCGCCCGCGTCGCCCGCGACTACCCGGACGTGGAAACCGAGAGCGTGCTGGTCGACGCCATGTCGGCGAAGTTCGTGCTCAAGCCCGAAGACCTCTCGGTGGTCGTGGCGTCCAACCTCAACGCCGACATCCTCTCCGACCTCGGCTCGGCGCTTGCCGGCAGCCTCGGCCTCGCGGCCAGCGCGAACCTCAACCCCGAGCGCCGGTTCCCGTCGATGTTCGAGCCGGTGCACGGGTCCGCCCCCGACATCGCCGGACAGGGCCTGGCCAACCCCATCGGCGCCATCGGCAGCGCCGCGCTGATGCTGGACCACTTCGGACTGTCCACAGAGGCGGCCCGCGTGCGCGCGGCGATCGAGGCCACCACCGCCGCCGGGATCCTCACGCCCGACGTCGGCGGCACTGCCAAGACCGGCGACGTGGTCGCCGCGGTGATCGACAACCTCGGCAACTGATCGACGCGGGAGGCCTCGGCCGCGTCACCCCCGGTGACGTGGGAGCCTCCGGTCGTCGTGCTGCCGGCGTTTCGGTGATCCTCCGGTTGAGCCCCCGGGCGCGGCGAGGTCACCGCGCGCCAGGACGGTCATCCCGGGCGCCTCTCGGCGGATAACCGCGCCCGACCAGTCGGCCTTGTCGGGTTGGCGCTGGTAGATCGTCATCGTGGCCGTCCCGGGCCGGCAACCGCTTCGATGGACAGCTGCTCGTACCCGACCTCGGTGAGCCGCGACAGGGCGCGTCGAGGATGGCCAGGTCGCGGCTCGTGTCAAAGTGTCGGCCGCCGGACAGTGCCCCGCTCGTTCCACCAGTCGACCCGAGGCGGCGTGCGCAGCACTTCCCGCATCACCACTCGCGCGCCCACCTCGGCGCCAGGGCCGCCGACCTCTTGGGAACACCAGCCGACGCGGGTGTTGACGTTGGCGTTGTTGATCCTGGCGGCGCTACCAGGATCAGCACCTCGTCGCCGGCGTGTGGGTCACTTCCACCGTCGGGAGTCGCCCGGCTCGTTGACCGTGCGGGGCAGTTCCAGTGGGTTCGCCTCCCGCAGTGCGGGCGGCAGCAGGTCGTCGGGCGCGTTCTGGTAGGTCACCGGCCGCAGGAACCGTTCGATCGCGGCGGTGCCGACCGAGGTGGTGGTGACGGCCGTGGTGGCCGGGTAGGGGCCACCGTGCTGCTGGGCCGCGGTGACGGCGACGCCGGTCGGCCACTCGTTGAACACGATGCGCCCGCTGCACCGGGCCGCGTGTTCCAGCAGCGGGGCCAGGCGCGCCCGCTCGGCGTCGTCCGGCCGTTGTGCCGTGTGCACGGTGAAGGTCAGGCTTCCCGTGATGCTGCCGAGGGTCGCGGGCAGGTCGTCGTCCGCGTCGTACTCGGCGATCACCGCCGAGGGGCCGAAGTTCTCTTCGAGGAGGACATCGCGGTGCTCGCGCAGGTTGCTCACGGAGCCGGCGTGGAACAGCGAGGGGCCCACGGCCGGAACGCCCGAGGGGTCGGCGCGGACGACGCCGCTCGCCAGAACCTTCGTGCCCGGCACGTTCGCGATCTCGTCGTTGCGTTCCCGGTGCCGCTCCGCGATGGCGGCGGTGAGCATCCTGGCCGGGGCCACGCGTTCGGCCAGTGCGGCCACTCGCTCGGGCAGATCCGTCCCGCGGGGGAGCAGCAGCACACCGGGCTTGGTGCAGAACTGGCCGGTCCCGAGTGTGAAGGAGCCGACGAAGCCCTCCGCGATCAGGTTCGCGCGTTCGCGCACCGCGTCGGCGGTGACCACGGCCGGGTTGATGCTGCCGAGCTCGCCGTAGAACGGGATCGGCGACGGGCGGGACGCGGCGATGTCGAACAGGGCCCGGCCGCCCGCGACCGATCCGGTGAAGGCGGCCGCGGCCGTGCGCGGGTCCCGCAGCACCCGCACCCCGGCGTCACGGCCGACGAGCAGGTCGAAGGTGCCTTCCGGGGCGCCGGCGTGCAGCAGGGCCGAACGCACGATGTCCGCTGTCCGCCGTGACGTGTCCGGGTGGCCGGGGTGCGCCTTCACCAGCACCGGACAGCCCGCGGCGAGCGCGGAGGCGGTGTCCCCGCCGGCGACCGAGAACGCGAACGGGAAGTTGCTCGCCGCGAACACCAGCACGGGGCCGAGCGGGACCAGCCACCGGCGCAGGTCCGGCCGGACGCCGAGCGCGAACTCGTCGTCGCCGCGGTCGATCACGATCCGCAGGTAAGAGCCCTCCCGCAGCACGTCGGCGAACATGCGCAGCTGGACCGTGGTCCGCTTGACCTCCCCGGTGAGCCGCGCTTCCGGCAGACCGGTTTCGCGGGCCGCGTCGGTGACGAGGGCGGCGGTGTCGGCGTCGAGCGCGTCGGCGACGGCCGAGAGCGCGTCGGCCCGCAGCTTCGGCGCCCATTGCCCCCACGCCGCGGCGGCGCCCGCCGCAGCGCCCACGAGACGGTCAGCTTCGTCCAGTGTGGTCATTGTCAATCCCTTTCGTCAGGAGCGGATCTGGCCGAGGCGGCCACGGTGGAAGACGAGAGGCTCGCCGTCACCCGCTTCGAGGTGGCGGACGCGGGCGACCACGATCGTGTGGTCGCCGCCTTCCAGCTCGTGCTCGACCTCTCCGTCGATCCAGGCGTGCGCGCCCGAGATCCGCGGGTTGCCGTCGGGCGAGTCGAACCAGTCGACGGCGGTGAACTTGTCCTCGCGCTTGCCGGACAACGCCTGGCACACGCCGTCCTGCCCGGCGGCGAGCACGCTGGCGCTGAACCGCCCGGCCGGGCGGATCTTCGGCCAGCTGGTCGAGGTCAGGGCCACGCTGAAGCTGACCAGCGGGGGATCCAGCGACAGCGACTGGAACGTGCCGACGACGAGTCCCGCCGGGGATCCACTGTGGACCTCGCGGCCGGCTACGACGACGACACCGGTGGGCAGGTGCCCCATCACGTCGCGGAACTGCCGGGGCTGGATGGTCGAGGTGAGCATGGTCGGTTCCTCCAAGCGGTCGGGCTAGCGCGAGGCGCCGAGTTCGGTGGTGAGTTCGCGTGCGACGCGCAGGCCGCTTTCGATGGCTCCGTCGATGAAGCCGGCCCAGACGTTGGCGTGGTCACTGCTGGCGAAGTGCAGAACGCCTTCCGGGCGCTGCTGGGCACGGTGGTAACGGGTGAGCTGGTTCGGGCGTTGCATCAGCCACGTTTCGCGCGAGTGCGGGTCGGCCATCCAGTCGTGGCCGGTGACCTCGAGGACTTCGAGGTCGTCTCGCCACACCCGCAGGGCCGCGGCGACGGCCTCGCGGTCGTCCGGCGAGATCCGCCGCGCGTCCGCGCCGAAGGCGACGAGCACGGCGTCGTCGTCCCCGAGGTACTCGGTGCGCACCACCGACAGCGGATGGTCGGCCGAGGAGTAGGCGAAGAACGGCTTGATCGGTCCCCGAACCCGGATCCACGCCTTGACGCCTTGCGACGCCGTCTTCTCCTGGCTCGCGGCGCGTTTCTCCGCGCACAGCGGGGGTGAGACGTCCAGGTCGCCGATGATGTTCTGGGGCAGCGTCACGACGATGCGCCGGGCGGAGATCCGCTCGCCGCCCGCGGTGGTGACCACGGCGCCCTCGGCGGTGTGCTCGATCCGCCGGACCTCGGTGGACGTGCGGATCTCGGCGCGGGTGTCGGCGACGATGGCCGACACCAGAGACCGGGTGCCGTGGGTGAGCCTGAAGACCGCGGACGCCTCGTGCATGAGGTGCCACGATCCGGCGGTGGCGGCGGTCCAGCGCAGGGCGCCGGTGAAGGCGCCCTCCTGCAGCGGTGCGTTGAAGTGCCCCACCCAGGCGGCTTCGTTGGCGCGGTACTCCTCTTCGGACAGGCCTAGTTCGTCGAGCTTGTCCTGCACGCTGAACCGGTCGACCTCGGCGAGGTCCGGAGCGGACAGCGGGTCGTCCGGACGCGGGATCCAGCGCATGGTCCCGGCCAGCAGCCGCCGCATGCCGGGGTCGATGAGGTCCATGAAGCTCTCGAGCGTGCCGCGCCGGAGGTCGTCACCGGCCAGCCAGTAGGCCTCCTCCGGGCGGGGGCCGCGGGTCACGGCGAGGCCGTAGCGGGTGATCTCGGCCCACACGTGCGGCTGGACCCAGTGCAGCCAGGTGCCGCCGATCTCCAGGTCGCGGCCCATCCGGTGGTCGGTCCACACGCGGCCGCCGAGCCGGTCCCGGGCTTCGAGGACGAGGACGCGCAGGGAGCCCCGGCCCAGTTCACGGGCGGTGATCAGGCCGGCGATCCCGCCGCCGATCACGACGACGTCGGCTTCCTCGGGCACTGTGACACTCCCTCGTGTTCGTGTTTGAACTAATCGTTCAGAAAATGAACGCTCCTGCATTGTGGCCTCTCGTGACTCCTGTCGTCAAGACTTCGCATAACCGCTGATGAACTCGGTTTTCTCTGGAGGGGGTTGACGGTCGCGGGTGGCTCGTGTCACCTTGTTCGAACACAAAGACCACTATGTGAACGTCGCCTAGTTCAGGAGTAGCTCATGCCCACGTCGAGCGTTCCCGAAGCTCTCGCCGCACTCGCCGCAGGCGGGAAGGTGCTCGTCGTCGACGACGAGGACCGGGAGAACGAGGGCGACCTGATCATGGCCGCCGAGCACGCGACGACCGACGACGTCGCGTTCTTCCTGGAGCACACCTCGGGTTTCCTGTGCGTGGCGATCGACGAGGACCGCGCCGACGCCCTCGGGCTGGACCTGATGGTCGCGGACAACACCGAGAGCCGCCGCACCGCGTTCCTGGTCAGTGTCGACTACCGGCACGGGACCACCACGGGGATCAGCGCGGAGGACCGGGGCAGGACCATCCGGGCGCTCGCCGACCCGCGGCTCGACCCGGCGGATCTGGCCCGGCCCGGCCACATCATGCCGCTGCTGGCCAAGCCAGGCGGGGTGCGGCAGCGCCGCGGGCACACCGAAGCGGGTGTGGACCTGTGCCGGCGAGCCGGGCTCAGCGGAGCCGCCCTGCTGTGCGAGGTCGTGACTCCGGACCGGCGCGGGATGATGCGCGGACCGGACCTGGTGGAGTTCGCCGCGCGGCACGGCATCCCGATGATCTCCATCGAGGACCTGGTCCGGTGGCTGGACGGCGGCGATCCCGGGGTGCGCCGCACCGGGCAGGCCGCCATCCCCACCGGTCTGGGCACCTTCCAGGCCCGCACGTACCGTTCCGGCGACGTCGAGCACGTGGCGCTGACCATGGGTGACGTCGATGGCGGGGACGTGCTCGTCCGTCTGCACAGCGAGTGCCTCACCGGGGACCTCCTCGGCTCACTGCGCTGCGACTGCGGCGCCCAGCTGCGCATGGCCCTCGAGGCGATCGCGGCTGAGGGCCGCGGCGTCGTCGTCTACATGCGCGGGCACGAAGGCCGGGGGATCGGCCTGGGGCACAAGCTCCGTGCCTACCAGTTGCAGCAGTACCAGGGACTGGACACGCTGGAAGCGAACATCGCGCTCGGCTTCCCGGTCGACAGCCGCGACTACACCGCGGCCGCGCGGATCCTCGCCGACCTCGGCGTCTCCTCGGTCCGGCTGATGACCAACAACCCGGACAAGTGCCGCGCACTCACCGACTGCGGCCTGACCATCAGCGAGCGCCTCACCCTCGAAGCCCCGCCGAACGAGCACAACACGGCTTACCTCGCCGCCAAACGGCACCGCATGGGCCACCGGCTCGAACAGATCGCCTGATCTCACCACCCAGAAGAAGGAGCACGACGATGACGTCTCGGCGGATGCGCTTGTTCGCCTTTGATTTCCAGGGGCCCGCCCACCTCTCGGCCGGGTTGTGGCGGCACCCGAACGACCAGGGCAGCCGGTACACCGACCTCCGCTACTGGACGGACTACGCGAAGCTGCTGGAAGAAGGCCGCTTCGACGGGATCTTCTTCGCCGACAACGTCGGCTACCACGACGTGTACCAGGGTAGCGTCGCCGGCGCGCTGGCCGACGCGGCGCAGATCCCGGCCAACGACCCGTTCCTCGTGGTCTCCGCGATGGCCGGCGTCACCGAGCACATCGGCTTCGGCCTCACCGGCTCCACCTCCTACGAGCACCCCTACGCGCTGGCCCGCCGGTTCACCACCCTGGACCACCTCACCCGCGGCCGGGTCGGGTGGAACCTGGTGACCTCCTACTCCGACAGCGCCGCACGCAACCTCGGCACCGGGCAGCAGGTCCCGCACGACGAGCGCTACGACATGGCCGCCGAGTACCTCGAAGTCTGCTACAAGCTGTGGGAGGGTTCCTGGCAGGACGACGCGGTCGTGCGCGACCGGGCGAGCGGTGTGTACGCCGATCCCGCCCGGGTGCACGAGATCGCCCACTCCGGCAAGTACTTCACGGTCCCCGGTATCGCGCTGTGCGAACCCTCGCCCCAGCGCACCCCGGTGATCTTCCAGGCCGGCGGCTCGTCCAAGGGGCAGGCACTCGCCGCGGCGCACGCCGAAGCGGTCTTCGTCAATGCCGTGTCCATGCCCGCCCTCAAGCGGCAGGTCGACGCGATCCGCGGCCGCGCCGCCGAAACCGGCCGGGACCCGGGCGGTGTCAAGGTGCTGCAGATGCTCAACGTCGTGGTCGCGCCCACCGATGAAGCCGCGCACGCGAAGCACGAATCCTACCGTCGCCTGGTGAGCTACTCCGGCGCGATGGCGCGATACAGCGGCTGGACCGGGCTCGACATGTCCCAGTTCGACCCGGACGTGCCGCTCGAGCACGTCAAGACCAACGCCGGCCAGACCATGGTGGACCTGTTCTCCAAGATGGACCCGGACAAGAAGTGGACGCCGCGGGACATCGCGGAGTTCCTCGGGATCGGCGGCACCGGTCCCACCGTCGTCGGATCGCCGTCGACGGTCGCCGATGAGCTCATCCGGTGGATGGATGCGACCGGCATCGACGGGTTCAACCTCGCCCACGCGGTGAAGTACTCCGACATCGCCGATTTCATCGAGCTCGTGGTCCCCGAACTGCAGCGGCGCGGTGTGGTGTGGACCGACTACGAGGGCTCGACCCTCCGGGAGAAGCTCTATGGCCCCGGTACGGTCCGGCTCCGCGACGACCACCCCGGCCGTGCCTACGCGCGCCGGCCGAGCGCCCTGGAGCTGAGCGTCTGATGACGGGCCGCGAACTCCGCGAGATCGCCACCGCGCTGCGCGCCGCGCGACTGCACCGCGAGCCGATTCCCGCACCGACGAAGACTTGGCCCGGTCTGGACGCGGACGAGGGCTTCGAGGTCCAGCGGATCAATGTCGAGGCAGCCGTCGCAGAGGGCGATCGCGTCGTCGGGTACAAGCTCGGCAACATCGCGAAGGCCATGCAGGACGCGTTCGGCCTCGACCAGCCCGACTACGGGTACCTGCTGGCGTCCACGTTCGCCTACGAAGGCACCACTGTGGACCGTGGGCGGTTCATCGCCCCGTTCGTCGAGCTGGAGCCGGCCTTCGTGCTGCGTGGCCACCTCGGCGGCCCGAACACGACGGTGGCCGACGTCATCCGCGCCGTCGACTACGTGGTGCCCGCGATCGAGATCATCGACTCCCGCGTCGAGAACTGGGCGATCGACCTGCCGGACACCCTGGCGGACAACGGATCCACCGGGGCCGTCATCCTGGGTGGCACCCCCCGGCGCCTCGCCGAGCTCACGCTGCGGGACACGCCGGGTGCCCTGCACTTCGACGGACGCCCGGTGATGTCCGGCAACACCGGGAACATCCTGGGCAATCCGCTGTCGGCCACCGCATGGCTGTGCAACCGGCTCGCCGCCTACGACATCGAGTTCGCCCCGGGGCAGGTCATCCTGCCCGGCAGCTGCCTGGAGGCTGTGCCGATGCGCGAAGCCGGCCACTGGTCGGGCACCTTCCAGGGGCTCGGCACGGTCGAATTCGACGTGCGCACCGCCTGAACCACCCCGTCCCCGTCGGTGGTGCCCGGCAGGCCGACTGCCGGGCACCCGAAATTCGAACGGTGTTCAACGATGAACAGATCGTACGAACCGCAAGTCACTCCTGTCGCCGCCGCCGAGATGGGGTCCTGGGGGCCTGCCCGCCCCCTCGGCCCGCGGCATCGGTGGAGACCCGCTTCCGCTTTCCACCGTGCCCGGACGAACCGCACCCACCAGGAAGGACTGAAGCGGTGACCACCACCAGCGATCCCGGCGCCGTCGGCGAGAACGCGCGCATCCGGATGGACAAACGCCGGTTCCTCACCAAACTCACGGTCGCATCCGTCGGCGGCATGTTCATCGACGGCTACATCCTCGGCATCATCGGCAACGCCATCGGCGCGGTCAACGACGAGCTCGGGATGTCGTTGTTCATGGAGGGCCTGACCGGGGCGGCCGCCCTGATCGGCATCTTCTTCGGCGGGCCGCTCGGCGGGTGGCTCGCCGACAAGCTCGGGCGCAAGCCGCTGTTCACCATCGACCTGGGCTTGTTCATCGTCGGCTCGGTGCTCCAGTTCTTCGTCGACTCGGCGTGGCACCTGTTCTTCGTGAGGTTGCTGATGGGCGTCGCGATCGGCGCCGAGTATTCCGTCGGCTGGCCCCTGCTCGCCGAGTTCGCCCCGGCGCGGCTGCGCGGACGGCTGATGTCGCTGTCGGAGGTGTTCTGGTACCTCGGGTTCATGCTCGCCTCGGCCGTTGCCTACGTCCTGGTCGCGGTGGCCGACGTGGACTGGCGGATCGTGCTCGGCACGAGCACGGTGCCGGCCGTGGTCCTGTTCGTGATCCGCTTCGGCCTCCCCGAATCGCCGCGCTGGCTGATGAACAAGGGCCGCACAGCGGAAGCTCGCCGGGTCGCGCACGCCTACCTGGAGGAGCCGGAGGACGCGCTCGACCCGGGCGGTGTAGGCGTCCGCAAGGGCACGTTCGGCATGTTGTTCTCCCGCGACTACTGGCGTGCGACGACGTTCACGTCGGTGTTCTGGTTCTGCGCCGTCACGCCGTACTTCGCGATCGCCACCTTCGCCGCCAGCGTGCTCGCCGACTACGGCCTTGGCGACGGGCTCGTGGGCGCTCTCGGCATCAATGGGCTGGCGCTCGCCGGTGTCGTGATTTCCCTGCTGCTGATCGACCGCATCGGCCGCCGCAAGCTCACCATCCCCCAGCAGTGGGTGTCCGCCGCGGTTCTCGTGGTGATCGGGCTGTGGCCGGGCGCGCCGTCGTCGGTGGTGCTGATCTGCTTCCTGGTCTTCGCCTTCGCCAACGCCATGTGCACCGCTTTGACCGGGGTCTACCCGGGCGAAATCTTCCCGACGGAGATCCGCGGTCTCGGCACCGGGTTCGCCACCGCGATCAGCCGGATCGGCGCCGGCATCGGCACCTTCCTCCTGCCCTGGTCGATGCACGCCCTCGGCGGAGGGACGACGATGCTCATCGCCGCCGCGGTCTGCGTGGCCGGCGCGCTCGTCTCGCAGGTCCTCGCGCCGGAGACGATGGGCCGCACCCTGAGTGAGACCTCGGCCCCGCACCGCGCCTGACCCTGACCGTCCCCTCCTCGCCCGCGTTCGTATGATGAACACCGCAGTGGCATCGTGGACGTGGGGCGAGGAGGGGACGATGGCCGAGGGCTCCGAGCCGGCGGAGCTGGCGAACAAGTCCGTCACCAAGGCGGTGCGCCTGCTGCGGGAGCTCGCCGCGCAGCCGCGGACCGGCGCCACCGTCACCACCCTGGCCAAGGCCGCCCGCCTGAGCAGGCCCACCGCCTTCCGGCTCCTCCTCACCCTGGAGCAGGAGGGGTTCGTCGACCGGATCGACAACAACTACGTCCTCGGCTGGGAACTGGCCCGCCTCGGCCGCCGTGCCGATCCCCACGCGGGCCTCGTCGCACGGGCCCAGCCGCTGTTGCAGGACCTGGCCGACAAGTTCAACGAATCGGTCACCCTGTCCGTGCCGAATGCCGAGGGTGGACTCGACCTGGTGGCCGAGGCCGCCGGGTCCCACGTGCTGGGCGTCCTCGGCCGCAACATGATCGGACAACGCTACCCGCTGCACGCCAGTTCCACCGGCAAGGTTCTGCTGGCCGAACAGCCGGCCGAGCGACTGCCCGCGCTGCTGCCGGAGAAGCTCGAGGCCTACACCCCGCACACCATCACCGACCACGCCGCCCTGTTGCGCGAGCTGGAACAGGTCCGGGAACAGGGCTTCGCCATCATCGACAACGAGCTCGAACCCGAGTTGCTGTCGGTGTCCCGCCCGATCCGCGACGCCGCCGGGACGCTGGTGGCCATCCTCACGCTCAACGGCCCCCGGAACCGGTTCGGCCGGGACAAGATCCCCGAGGCGCTGCACCAGATGCAGGGCACCGTCGACCACTTGGTCGAGGTCTTCTGGCGGGACGCGGCCACCGAGTGAGCCACGGCCGGCACCGGGTGCCGACCCGTCCTATTCGGACAACGGAAGCGCCGGCTTGAGATTCCGCGGGGACTCAAGGTATCCGATGGTCTCGTTCGTGCTCACCACGTCTGCGTCCTTCAGGTCGATGTCGAAAAGGTATCTCGCTCCGTTGCGCGCAGCACTCGAACGGCATGACGACGTGGAAGTGGCACTGGAACGCGTCGGACGGGCGTCAGTGGAGCACCTCGGCGAGGGTCTGGATGCCGGTTCGCGGAGCCGTCCCACGAGGTGCAATCCCGCGGTCGAGGCGGACAGCCAGAGGAGGCCGCCAACGACGGCCTGGTCGATCACGGGAGCGTGCATGCCCGACGACAGATGCGCGGCGACGAACCCGTCCACCAGGTCGGGTGGGGCGATGAGGTAGCCGTGCAAGGCGGCGTTCCAGAGACATCAGCGATCCGAGCGGGAACTGTTGGGACGGAGTGACCACCGCGAGCCGGGCGGCCGCTCGCGCGCGACACCGGCGGCGACGTCGAGTCCATCGGGGTCTACCGGTACCGGAATGATGCCGGATCGCCGGGATCAAGAAGGATTTTCGCGCAGAACTCGAGGGCTTGTTGTGATCCGCTGGTGATGATCACCTGGTCGGCGGTGCAATGGATGCCACGGGCGGCGCTGATGTAGCTCGCGATGGCCTCGCGCAGCGGCCGGTAGCCGGTGGGGTTGCCGTAGGGCACAAGCTGGGCGGCGGATCTCCGCACACGGGCGGCGCGCAGTCTGGCCCAGGTGGTGAAGGGAAACGCGTCGAGCGCTGGCAGTCCAATGAGGAATGACGTAAGTCCCGGTACCCGCGCGACCATCGAGGGCAACGGAGTCCTTCCTGTCGACGTGGTCATCCCGCGTTCGGGCAGGACGCGGGCCACGTAGGTGCCCGATCCTCGCCGGCCGACGATGTACCCCTCGTCCCGAAGTTGTTCGTATGCCGTGAGAACCGTGGTGCGGGAAAACCGTTTCTCGGATACGAGCGACCGGGTCGGTGGCGGCAGTTGTTCGTACAGCCATCGATATGCGGGAGTCGTGTTACGTTCAGGGTTCACGTGGTTTCCTTGCCCGGTTCCGGATTGCGTCTGCGCGACGCTGCCGGGCACTCGCTCGTGTCAGGGTCACCGCGAACCGGTACGCGGGTGCGCTGTTCGCTGGCGCGGAGGTCGATCGTGTGGCGCGGCCAGGTGAACACGGCGAGGTCCGCTTCCGTCCGGCGCCCGGACTGCGGGGGCCGGTTGAGGCCGGGGGTGTGTCCAGAAGTTGGACACACCCCCCGCGTCCCGCCGGGACAGGATTGGCGCACGTTGCCAAGTTGCGAGGAGTGTGTCAATGGAGACGACAGCGGCGATCCTGTGGGAGCGGGGCGGCCCGTGGAGTGTCGAGCGGATCGAACTCGACCCGCCGAAGGCCGGTGAGGTGCTGGTCGAGCTGGGCGGCAGTGGGCTCTGCCATTCCGACGAGCACGTGCTCACCGGCGACCTGCCCTGGCCGCTGCCGATGATCGGTGGCCACGAAGGCGCGGGCACCGTCGTCGAGACGGGGCCCGGCGTGGACTGGCTCAGTCCGGGGGATCGGATCATCTTCGGGTTCATCCCCGCGTGCGGCCGCTGCTCCGCGTGCTCGGCCGGCATGCAGAACCTGTGCGAGCTGGGCGCCTACCTCGGCGACGGCACCCAGATCTCCGACCACACGGCGCGACACCACGCGCGGGGCAAGGACCTCGGGCTGATGTGCCTGCTCGGCACGTTCGCGGAGCACACCGTGGTCAGCGAGGCCAACTGCATCAAGATCGACGATGACATCCCGCTTGACCGGGCCTGCCTGCTCGGTTGCGGTGTGGTCACCGGGTGGGGTTCGGCGGTCAACGCCGGCGGCGTTCGGGCTGGTGACACCGTTGTCGTGGTCGGCGTCGGCGGTATCGGGATCAACGCCGTGCAGGGTGCGGCGCTGGCCGGTGCGGAGTATCTGATCGCGGTCGACCCGGCGGAGTTCAAGCGTGGCAAGGCGGTCGAGTTCGGCGCGACCCATGCCGTCGCGAGCAGCGACGAGGCCCTGGAGCTGGTCAAGGAGCTGACCAGGGGTCGCGGTGCGAACGTCGTGGTGAACACGATGGGCGTCGGCACGGGTGAGCAGGTCGGCGCGAGCCTCGCGATGACGGCCAAGCGCGGCACCGTCGTGGTGACCAACCTGCACGAGGCCACGGAGACGAGTGTCGCCATGAGCGCGCTGGATCTGGTGCTGATGGAGAAGCGCGTGGTCGGATCTTTGTTCGGCACCGCGAACCCGCGGCTGGACATTCCGCGTCTGCTCGATCTGTACCGGCACGGCAAGCTCAAGCTCGACGAACTCGCCACCCGCACCTACAAACTCGACGACATCAACGTCGGCTACGACGACATGCGGTCCGGACGTAACCTTCGCGGTGTCATCTCGTTCTAGCTACACAAGTTTTCATTTCGACTTAATTTCTGTAGAGTGTCTGCCCGGACGAGGAGGTCCGCCTTTGGGAAAGTTGGAGATGCCCCCGCGGCCGGTCATCGCGCTCTCGTGGAAGCGTGCCACGCTCAGCGGCCTTGAACCCGGTTCGCCGGTCGACAACTTCAGCGTCGAAGAAGTCGACCGGCGCAGCCGGCTGGCCGTCGCCGCGGGCCCTGTCCTGGACGAGATGGCACGCCAGCTGGAGGGCACTGGTTTCTCCGTCGTTCTCGCCGATCGCTGCGCCCGGATCGTCGATCTACGCTTCGGAACCCCGGCCCTGCGCCCCCGTATGGAGAAGGTGGGCGCGGTGGCAGGGCGGGTGTTCTCTGAGTCGACCACAGGCACGAACTCGATCGCCACGACGCACGAGGTGCGCGCCGGAGTGGCCGTCCACGGTGAGGAGCACTTCATCGAGTCGCTGAAGAAGTTCAGCTGCTACGGTCACCCGATCATCGACTCGGTGACACGACGGCTCGCGGGCGTCCTCGACATCACCTGCCTGGCGGAGCACGAGAACCCGCTGCTGGCGCCGTTCCTGGTGCGCGCCGCCAAGGACATCGAGCAACGGCTGCTGGCGGGCGCGCGTGAGGCCGAGCAGCGGATGCTCGCGGGATACCAGGCCGCGGTGCTGCGCGACCGATCCCGGCCGGTCGTCGCACTGAGCGAGGATCTGGTGCTGGCCAACGCGGCCGCCACCGAGTTGCTGGACGCGGCCGATCACGCCGTGCTGCGCGGGCTCGCTGTCGACCCACCCGCGCACGCCCGACGTCTGCAGCTGAGCGGCGGCGCGGAGATGCTTGTGTCGGTGGAGCGGGTCGCCGATGGGGCCGTCTTCACCTTCCAACCTGTCGAACCGAGGGTCGGCGTGCCCGGGTGCCGCCGGACGAACGCGCCCGTGCTCGTGCACGGTGAACCGGGCTCGGGACTGACCAGGACGGCCCTTTCCCTCGTCGACGAGGCGAGCGTGTTCGACGCCAGCGAAGTGTCCGGAGTGGGTGCGGAGGCCTGGTTGGGCTCCGTGAGCCGTGCGCTGGCCTCGGCCCGTGCGGTGGTGATCGAGGCCGTGCACCTGCTGCCAGCCGCGATGGCCCGCCGCGTGGCACTCGCGATCCCGTCTGCGCGGGCGCGTATCGTCTTGACCAGCGCACCGGCCAGCGACCTCCATGCCGAGCACGCCAGTCTGGTCGCCCACTGCTCGGAGAGGATCGCCCTTGCGCCGTTGCGCCAGCGCCGCGACGACATCCCCATGCTGGTCCGGTCGATGATGACCGAACTCGGTGCGGCACGGGAGCTGCGTTTCACGCCCGCCGCGCTGGAAGCTCTTGCCACGCACTCGTGGCCAGGGAACCTACGCGAGCTGAATGCCGTGGTTCGGCAGGTGGTCCAGGTCCGTGAGGTCGGCGACGTCAGTGTGCACGACCTGCCCCAGGCGTACCGCGGGCGCGCGCGGACGCGCGTGCTCACCCCGATCGAACAAGCCGAACGCGAGGCCATCGTTGAGGCATTGCGCGTGACCGGTGGCAACAAGAAGGACGCTGCCCAACGGCTCGGGATCAGCCGCACGACCCTGTACAACTCGATCCGAGTCTTCGGGATCGTCACGCCCGTGTCCAGAACTTGAACATCGCCGATGACTGTCGCCAGTGGACCATTGAGACATGGATTACGACACCTTGTTTATCGGCGGCGAGTGGGTCAAGCCGAGCTCGTCCCGGCGTATTGAGGTCTGTTCCGCGACGACCGAGGCCCCCATCGGGTCCGTGCCCGAGGCTCAGGAAACCGATGTCGATGCGGCGGTGACCGCAGCGCGCCGAGCATTGCCGGTGTGGGCACAGTGGTCCCCGGCAGACCGGGCGTCAGCCATGGAACGGCTCGCGACGATCCTTGAGGGCCATGCGGAGGAGATTGTCCGGCGGGTCAGCTCCCAGAACGGGATGCCGGTGGCCGTGGCCAGCCAGCTCGAAGGCGCGTTCCCGGTGGTGTTGCTGCGCTACTACGCCGGCCTCGCCCGCGACAGCGCGTTCGAGGAGACGCGGCCGGGTGTGTTCGGTGGCAACACCCTGGTGCGCAAGGAGCCCATTGGCGTGGTCGGGGCGATCGTGCCGTGGAACTTCCCGCAGACGCTGGCCGCCTTCAAGTATGCGCCGGCGCTGGCCGCCGGCTGCACGATCGTCCTGAAGCCGTCGCCGGAGACCGTGCTGGACAGCTTCCTGTTCGCCGAGGCCGTGCGCGAGGCCGGGATTCCGGCCGGTGTGGTGAACGTCGTCCCGGGTGGGCGGGAGCTGGGGGCCTACCTGGTGCAGCACCCGGGCGTCGACAAGATCAGTTTCACCGGGTCGACCGCTGCCGGGCGGTCCATCGGCGAGACCTGTGGGCGGCTGCTGCGGCCGGTCACGCTCGAGCTGGGCGGGAAGTCCGCCGCGATCGTGCTCGACGACGCCGAGCTGGAACTCGAGAAGATCGCCGAGCAGCTGTTCGCCGCGACACTGCTGAACAACGGGCAGACCTGTTTCCTCGGCACCCGTGTGCTGGCTCCTCGAGGTCGCTACGACGAGATCGTCGATCTCTTCACGGGTTTTGCCCGGGCGCTGAAAGTGGGCGATGCGCTCGACCCGGCGACCCAGATCGGCCCGATGGCCAGCGCCAGGCAACGTGAGCGCGTCGAGGGCTACATCGCCAAGGGGCTGGGGAGCGGTGCGCGCATCACGACCGGTGGCGGCCGTCCAGCGGATCGGGACCGGGGCTGGTTCGTGGAGCCGACCGTGTTCGCTGACGTGGACAACAACCACACGATCGCGCAGGAGGAGATCTTCGGCCCGGTGCTGGCAGTGATCCCCTACTCGGACGAGGACGAGGCCGTGCGTATCGCCAACGATTCAGACTACGGCCTTGGCGGTACGGTGTGGACCAGCGATCCCGAGCGCGGTCGCCAGGTGGCCAAGCGAGTCCAGACCGGCACCATCGGCGTCAACACTTACCTGCCGGACCCCACCGCGCCGTTCGGTGGCGTGAAGGCCAGCGGCATCGGCCGCGAGCTCGGTCCTGAGGGACTGGCCGCCTACCAGCAACTCAAGTCGATCTACTTGGGGTAGGCCGGCCGCGTCGTGGGGGTACCAGCACAATCAACCCTGTTTCGGAGGAGGCGAACCATGCAGAGTGGCATGTTGGACGTCGAGGGCGCGAGCCTGTACTACGAGAAGCGCGGGAGCGGGCCGGCGCTGTTGTTGATCGCCGGGGCCGGCGGCGACGCCGGCTACTTCTCGGGGCTCGCGGATGAGCTGTCCGACGCCTTCACGGTGATCACCTACGACCGGCGCGGTAACTCCCGCAGCACGGGCCGGTTCGAGGCGCCGATGAAGATGACCGACCAGTCGAACGACGCCCGGGCGCTGATCGAGGGCCTCGCCGGTGGGAAGGCGCTGGTCTTCGGCAACAGCGGGGGTGCGATCGTCGGCCTCGATCTTGCCGCACGGCACCCGGATGTGGTGGCCGGGCTGATCGCGCACGAACCGCCGGCGCTTCGGGTACTCCCCGCCGACGACCCGTGGCGTGGGTTCTTCGATCGCATGGAAGCCCGCTACACCGAAGCCGGTCCCGCTGTCGCTGGTGCCGAGTTCGTCGCGACCATCCGCGGCGAGGGTAGTTATGCGTGGCCGGAGGATGTGCAGAAGCGTTTCCTCGGCAATGTCGACTACTTGTTCCGCTGGGAGTGGGCGGAGTGGGCCCGATTCGAGCCGGATGAGCGAGCACTTGCGGAGGCTCCCTTCCCGATCGTGCTCGGCGCGGGGGCGGCCGATCGGGGACTCCACTACGGTCGGCCGTCCGTCGAGATCGCGTCTCGCATTGGCGTGCCGTGGGTGGAGTTTCCGGGAATCCACTTGGAGTTCCTGCCGCGGCCGAAGCTGTTCGGCGCGGCTCTGCGTGCGGTGGCGAGCCAGATGCACACGTCGAGCGAGCCGGTTCCCGAGTTGTGGAACACCGAGACGGAACTCGCAGTCACGGCCATTTGAGCTGCGAACGCGGAGCAGCGGTCGCGTGGCGACGGGCTGCTCCGCGTTCGCCATTCCAGCTCGGTGAACTGGGTCAAGCAGTCCGGCTCCGCGGATCTCGTCGCGGCGGCGCTGCGCGCGGCAGTCGATGAGAGGTGGCGTCCGCCGAAGTTGAATGCGACCGATGCTGCTCCGGCGACCAGGACCGGGAAGCTCGGTCCCCGGCGGCACCGGGGAAGCGCTGGTGTTTCCGGCGCTCTCTCCCGCGAGAGCGGCGATCTCGCGACGGCCCGGGACCTGTACTACCGCCTGCACCCACCGGGCGACCTGCTGTTCGGCGAGATCAACGAGGCCCCGCCGCGAGAGGCGCTCCAGCAGCGGGGCCTCATCCAGTCCGGCTCCGTGCGCCAGCCGCTGGTCCCGCTCGCCGAAGACGGTCAGGTCGAGGTCGAGAAGCGGCTCGCCGCCGGTGCGGAGCTGCTGCCGCTCGTGGCCTCACGCTTGACGTGACCCAGTTCACCCACCTATCGTCCAAAACCGCTATACGGTTTTCGAAACCGCAGAACGGTGTGTTGGAGGATGGATGGCTGAGCCGGGGGTGCGCGTGCTGGGGCGCGCGTGCGACGTTCTTGATTGCTTCACCGAGGCCGAGCCTCGGCTGGGGGTGGCGGACCTTCGCGCCCGCACGGGACTGCCCGCGACGACCGTTGCGCGGATCGTGTCCACCCTGCTCCAGGAGGGGCTGCTCGTCCGGGAGGGCGACACCTACCGCGTCGGTCTGCGGGTGCTCGTCTGGAGCGCCCCGGCGCGCTCGGGGTCGAGCCTGCTCGGCGTCGCGCGGCCGTTCGTCGAGCAGTTGCGTGACGTGACGGGGGAGAGCGCCGGGCTCTACGTGCGCCAGGGCGCCACCCGCGTCCTGGTGGAGACCGCGTCGTCCCACCACTCCGTCATCTACCGCGGCTACGTCGGCCAAGTGCTCCCACTGCACGCCGGCGCGGCCGGCAAGTGCTTCATGGCCTTCGACGAAGACGCCCTCGGGGCCGCGGTCGACGCCGGTCTCGAGCGCTACACCGACTCGACCGTCGTCACGCGCGCAGAGCTGGACCGCCAGCTGGGTCAGGTGCGCGACCGCGGCTGGGCCTTCACCGAGAGCGAGCGCGAGGTGGGCCTGAACTCCGTCGCCGCCCCGGTGATGGGGTTCGGTGGACGGCCGGAGGCGGCCCTGGCGATCGGTGGCCCCTCGATCCGGCTCGACCGTGCGGAGGCCGACCGCGTCGGCCCGATCGTCGCCGCCACCGCGCGGGCCATCTCCGCGCGCATGGGGCACGTTCCGGCCGAGGAGCGCGCCGATGTCTGACGCCACCGTCCTGTCCGGACTCCTGCGCCGAGAACGGCTGCTCGTCGCACCCGGGGTCTACGACGGACTTTCCGCCGCGGTCGTCGCGCGTGCGGGCGCCGAGGCGGCCTACGTCTCCGGCGCGGCCGTCTCCGCCGCCGAAGGTCTGCCCGACATCGGGCTCACCACCGTCACCGAGATGGCCCGCGCGATCGCCGTCGCCCGGCGGCACCTCGACGTCCCGGTCATCGCCGACGCCGACACCGGCTTCGGCGACGAGACCAACACCTTCCGCACCGTGCGCACCTACGAGGACGCCGGTGCGGCGGCCGTGCAGCTCGAAGACCAGGTGTTCCCCAAGCGGTGCGGCCACCTCGACGACAAGTCCCTCATCCCCGTCGAGGAGTTCGCCGTCAAGATCGAGGCGGCGGTCGCGGCCCGCCGACGGGGAACCCTGATCGTGGCCCGCACCGACGCGATCGCCGTCGAGGGTTTCGACGCCGCGATCGACCGGGCCAAGGCCTACGCCGCGGCCGGCGCCGACGTGCTCTTCGTCGAGGCTCCGCAGACCCTCGACCAGGTCGCGGCCATCCCGTCCGCGGTCGGCGTCCCCGTCATCTTCAACGTGGTCCCCGGCGGCAAGTCGCCCGAAGTGTCGCGGGAGCAGCTGGAGCAGTTCGGCTACGCCGGCGCGATCCTGCCCGCCGCCACGGTCGGCGCCGCCTTCGCCGCCATGACCAAAGCCCTGTCCGAAATCGCCGGTGGCAGCCTGGTCTCCGGCCCCGTCACCGGACCGCGCGCCCTGTTCGAAGCCGTCGGCCTCGACGAATGGGCCGCCCGGCGCGCACGAAAAGAGCCCGCCCGTGCCTGACACCATCATCGAGCGGATCCTCGCCCGCGCCGCGGGACTCGACACCGTCCAACCCGGACAGATCGTCACCTGCGACGTCGACATGACCGTGGTGATCGACGTCCAGTTCGCCCACGACCGCCTCGCCGACGTCCGCGCCGTCCACGACCCGGACAAGGTCGCCGTCGTCCTCGACCACGCCGTCCCGGCGCCCACCCCGCGCGACGCCGGCCACGGCGCCAAGGCGCGCGCGTTCGTCGCCAAGCACGGCATCGACCGGTTCTACGACATCGGCCGCCACGGCATCGTCCACCAGGTCATCGCCGAACAGGGCCTGGTGCTGCCGGGCACCGTCGTGTGCTGCACCGACTCCCACACCTGCGCCGGCGGTGCGCTGAACTCGGCCGCGCGCGGACTCGGGCCGCTGGAGATCCTGCAGATGCTGTGCACCGGCCGGACCTGGTACCGCGTGCCGCCGACGATCCGCTACGAGCTCACCGGCGCGAAACCGGCCCACATCAACGGCAAGGACATCTTCCTGACGATCTCCGGCCGCTACGGCGACGCCACCGACCACGCGCTGGAGTTCGGCGGCCCCGGCCTGGCGTCGGTGCCGATGTCCGACCGGCGGACCATCGCCACGCAGGGCGCGGAGATCGGCGCCGACTTCACGCTGTTCCCGTGCGACGCGCTCACTGAGGAGTTCCTGGCCGACGTGGCTCCCGGCGCGGCCTACACCCGCAGCGATCCGGACCCGGACGCCGTCTACGCTGACGTGCGCACCCTCGACCTCGGCGCCGTCGAGCCGATGGTGGCCCTGCCAGGCACCGTCATCAACAACGCGGTGCCGTTGTCCGGCCTCGACCGCACGCGCATCGACCAGGCGTTCATCGGGTCCTGCGCCAACGGGCAGCTCGCGGACCTGGAGGTCGCGGCCCGCGTCGTCGAAGGCCGCAAGGTCGCGCCGGGCGTGCGGCTCATCGTCACCCCGGCCTCCCAGCAGGTCTACCTGGAGGCGGTCCGGCGCGGCTACGTCAGCACCCTCGTCGAAGCCGGCGCCGTGGTCACCAACTCCACCTGCGGCGCGTGCTTCGGCTACCACATGGGCGTGCTCGCGCCGGGCGAAGTGTGCGTCACCTCCAGCACCCGCAACTTCCGCGGCCGCATGGGCAGCACCGAGGCGCAGGTCTACATGGCCTCGCCCGCCACTGTCGCGGCGTCCGCGCTCACCGGCTACATCGCCGGGCCGGACCAGGTCGCGGAGGTGGCGGCGTGACCTCACCGCTGCGTGTCCGGGGCAGGGCTTGGGTCTTCGGCGACGAGATCAACACCGACGACATGTACCCGGGGTTCGCGATGAAGCTGCCCGTCGAAGAAGCGGCGCAGCACATGTTCGACGCCACCCGGCCCGGCTGGCCCAAGCTCGTCGAGGCGGGTGACATCGTGGTCGCGGGGCGCAACTTCGGTCTCGGATCGAGCCGCGCGTGCGCCGAGCTGTTCGTCCACTTGGGAATCTCGTGCCTGGTGGCCGAGCAGTACAACTCCCTGTTCCACCGCAACGCCCTCAACTACGGGCTCCCGGCGCTCACCGTGCCGGCCGCGCGCACGCTCATCGACGAGGGTGACGTCCTCGCGATCGACGCCGTGGCGGGTGTGCTGCGCAACGAGACGCGGGGGACCGAGCATCCCATCGAACCCCTGCCAGCCTTCGTCGTCGAGCTCATCGAAGGTGGCGGGCTGATCAACCGCCTGGAAGCCGGAGGCTTCCTGGATCGCAACGACGCGACCACAGGAGGAAAACCATGAAGCGCAGGACAGCTCTGATCGCCGGCGCGGCCGCGGCCGCACTGGTGCTGAGCGCGTGTGGAAGCGGTGGCGACGCGGCGGGGGTGACCTCGTTCGACATCGCGGTCAGCAACGCCTCCGAGCCCTACTCGATCCCCTGGCTGGTCGGCAAGGACCAGGGTTTCTTCACCAAGCGGGGGGTGACCATCGGCGAGATCGTGCCGGGCAAGGGCGGCGGCACCACCGTCCGCAATATGCTCAGCGGAGACCTGCCCATGGCCGACGTCGGCTTCACCTCGGTGCTGGAGTCCAGCGAGGCCGGCACCCCGCTGACCGTCGTGGCCGGCGCGACGCAGAGCGTCTACGGCCTCGACTTCTACACCGTGGCCAGCAACACGCGGGTGCAGACCATCAACGACGTTCGCAAGTGGGCCTACACCAACCCGCAGTCGGTCACCCAGGCCCTGTCCTACATCCTGCCCAAGGTCGCGGGCGCCCCCCAGGACATCGAGCGGATCTCCTCCGGCGGTGCCGGCGAGGGAGTCGCGCTCCTGGAGGCCGGCTCCGTCGACGTCGCCGTGGTCCCGCCGTCGGTGGTGGCGAAGACCGGCAAGTTCCGGCTGGTCGTCTCCAGCGCCGACTACCTGAAGAAGTTCCAGCAGAGCGTGATCACCACGACCCCGGAGTTCGCCGAGCGCAACCCCGACACCGTCAAGGCCGTGGTCGCCGGTTACGCCGAGGCCGTCGACTTCATCCGCGCCAATCCCGCCAAGGCCGCCCAGCTCTACGCCGACTACATCGACATCGACGTCGCCGCGGCGACCACCATCGTCGAAAAGGCCGTCAGCTACGACAACTGGGGCGCCGGCTTCGACGCCGAAGCGATCCAGCAGGCCGTCGACGCCCAGCGCCTCGCCATGAACCGCACCGACCTGAAGTTCTGCGACCTGTTCCAGAAGACCTACCTGCCCGCGAACGTGCCCGCCACGCTCCCGGCCGAATGCGAGGGCACCCGGTGAACACCCAGACGCAGGCGCAGCGCGGCACCGCGTCCACCACGACCACGCCGATCGTGCGGGTCGAGGGTGTGGAGCAGCACTTCGGTCCCGTCCACGCGCTCGGCCCCGTCGACCTCACCATCGGACGCGGCGAATTCGTGTCCATCGTCGGGCCCAGCGGGTGCGGCAAATCGACCCTGCTCGAGATCATCGGCGCCCTCCAGGACCCGGCCCGCGGCCGTGTCGAGGTGGACGGCGCGCCACTGACCGGCCCGCGCCGGCGCACGGCGATCGTGTTCCAGGAGTCGGCGACCCTGCCGTGGCGCACCGTCGTCGACAACGTCGCCTTCGCGCTGGAGGTGCGCGGCGTCGGACGCAAGGAACGACGGGAACGGGCCAGGGAACTCGTCGAGGTCGTCGGGCTCGGCGGCTTCGAGAACCACTACCCGGCGCAGCTGTCGGGCGGGATGCGGCAACGCGTCGCCATGGCCCGCGCGATGTCCATGGACCCGGACCTCATCCTCGCCGACGAGCCGTTCGGCGCGCTCGACGAGCAGACCCGCATGCTGATGGCCGAGGAACTCCTCCGCGTCGTCGAAACCATCGGGTGCGGCGTCCTGTTCATCACCCACAGCATCCAGGAAGCAGTGCTGCTGTCGGACCGCGTGCTGGTGATGGGCCGCCGCCCCGGCACGTTCATCGACGAAGTCCCCGTCGACCTGCCCCGGCCGCGCGCGCACGCCGCGCTGGCCGAACCGGCGGCGACGGCGGCCCAGGAGCGGATCTGGGCGCAGATCCGCACCGAGGCCGAGGTCGCGATGAGGAGCGAGCGATGAAGTCCCGGTCCTCCGTCGTCCCGTCCTACGTGCGGCCGACCCCGCGCCGGGTCGCCGGGCTGCCGTCCCCGGCGTGGACGCTCGTGCTCGTCATCGGGGCCATCGCCGCCATCGAGCTGTACGCGCGGTCCGGTGCGGTCTCCCGGCTCGACCTCATCCCGGTCAGCGAGATGGTCACCCGTGCGATCGAATTGCTCGGCGACCGCGAGTTCGTCGTCGGAGCGCTGCTGCGCAGCGTCCTGCTCATCTGCGTCAGCTTCGCCGCCTCGGCGGTCGCCGGGGTCGCCGTCGCCTACGCCATGGCCCGCTCCCGCTGGGTGCACCGGGCCGTCAAGCCCTACGTCAACGTGTTCTACGCGCTCCCGGTCTTCGCGCTCTATCCGGTGATGGTGGTGATGTTCGGGACCGGCGTGGTGCCCATCGTCCTGCTGGCCACGTTGTTCAGCGTCGTCATCGTCATCTCCAACGCCCTCGTCGGGTTCGAGTCGGCACCGCCGATCGTCACCAAGCTCGCCCGCTCGCTGGAGATGACCCGGGCGCAGCAGCTGCGCAAGATCCTGCTGCCCTCGGCGTTGCCGGACATCCTCGCCGGGCTGAAGCTGGGCCTGGCCTACGCGATCATCGCCGTGCTCGCGACCGAGTTCATCCTCGCCACCACCGGGCTCGGGCAGGTGGTCAACCGGGCCTACAACAACTTCGACACGCTCGACATGTACGCCGGGATCGTGTTCGTCAGCGTCTTCGCGCTGCTGGCCAACCTCGCGCTCGGTGCGGCGCTGAGCGCGTTCGACTGGCGGCGGCGATGAGCGCCCGCCGGAGCCCCGGATGGGTGCCGCCGCTGGTCCTCGCCGTCGCCGGAGTGGCGGTGTGGACGGTGACGGCGGCAATGGCTGACAGCGCCGTCTACCCCGGACCCGGTGAGGCCCTGCAGAGTCTGCGGTCGGACATCACCGACAGCCGGTTCCTCGGCAGCGTCGGCGACACGGCCCGCGTGCTGCTGCTGTCCTACGCCGCGGCCATCGCGGCCGGAGCGGTCACCGGCATGCTGCTCGGCCTGAGCGCGTTCTGGTCGCGGGCCGCCCTGCCGGTGGTGTACGCGCTCAACAGCGTCCCGAAGGTCGTCCTGTACCCGATCTTCCTGCTGTTCCTGGGCATCGGCGACCTCAGCAGGGGCTCCTTCGCCTTCGTGTCGGGCGTGCTGCCGATGTTCCTGATCATGGTGGAGGCCACCGCCGGGGTGCGCCGCCTGCACCTGAAGCTGTCGGCGAGCCTCGGCATGTCCCGGTGGTCCCTGCTGCGGCGGATCGTGGTGCCCAGCGTGCTGCCCTCGCTCGCCTCGGGTATGCGCCTGTGCTTCGGGCTCACCCTGATCGGCCTGCTGCTCGCCGAGATGTTCTCCGGTTCTTCTGGCCTGGGCTACGAGCTGCTGCGCAACCTGTCGCTGGCGCGGGTGGAGAACATCATCGGCCAGGTCCTCCTGATCGGGGTCCTCGCGCTCATACCGACACTGGCCCTGCAGCAGCTGGAAACCCGCATCCGCAACCGCTACGAGGTGAGCGCGTGAACCCGACCGACCCCGATGGCGTGACCGGCAGGCTGGCGACCTGGATCGCCGGCCTGCGGCACGACGACATCCCGGAAGCGGTGCGCGCGCGGGCGCGGCACCTCCTGCTCGACGGCTTGGTGTGCGCCCTGGTCGGCGCCCGCCTGCCGTGGTCGGAGCGGGCCGTCGAGGCCGTGCTCGCGCTCGAAGGCGCCGGGGACGTCCCGCTGCTGGGGTGGGGCCGCACCACGTCGGCGCCCGCGGCGTGCCTGCTGGGCGGCACCTTCATCCAGGGTTTCGAGCTGGACGACTACCACGTGCGGGCGCCGCTGCACAGCAACTCGCTCGTCGTCCCGAGCGCGGTCAGCACCATCGCGACCCTCGACCGGACGGTGTCCGGGCGGGACCTGCTCACGGCGCTGATCGCGGGGTACGAGGTCGGCCCGCGGGTAGGGCTGGCGCTGCACGGCGCCGAGATGCTGTCCCGTGGCTGGCATTCGGGAGCGGTGTTCGGCACGCACGCGAGCGCCGCGACATCGGCGTGGTTGCGGCGGCTCGATCCGGCACGGGTGGAGGACGCCCTCGGGTTGGCCGCGACCCAGTCGGCCGGGCTGATGGCCGCCCAGTACGAGGCCATGTCCAAGCGCATGCACCACGGTTTCGCCTCCCGCAACGGCCTCTACGCCGCCGCGCTCGCCGAGGCCGGCTACACCGGGATCAAGCGTGTCTACGAGCGCGAGTACGGCGGGTTCCTCACTACGTTCGGCGAAGGCCACGACCCCCGCCCGGACCTGATCACCGCTGGGCTGGGACAGGAGTGGGTCCTGCTGGACACCGGGGTGAAGGCCTACGCCGCGATGGCCGCCACCCACGCCTCGATCGACTGCGCGCTGGAGGCCCGCTCGCGCGGCATCACGGCCCAGGACGTCGAGTCGATCTCGGTGGAGGTGTCGCACGCCGCCTACCACCACGGCTGGTGGAAACCCGAACCCCCACTGGAGACGATCGGCGCCCAGATGAACATCGGCTACGCGGTGTCGGTGGCCCTGCTCGACGGCCAGGTCCTCGCCGAGCAGTTCACCCGCGACCGCATCGCCGCCGACGACGTGTGGTCGCTGCTGCGCCGCGTCGAGGTCCACCACTGCCCGGACTTCGACCGACCCGAAGACCGGTTCCGCACCCGGATGCGCGTCGCGCGGCGAGGCCGCGACACGGTCGAGATCGAAGTGGACGGTCCACTCGGCGGCCCGACGCGCCCGCTGCCGAACGCCGACGTGGTGGCGAAGGCACGCCGCCTGGCCGAGTCGATCGACCTGGCCGCCCGATGGGAGCGCATCGAGCAGATGGTGCTCGACCTCGACTCCCTGCCCGACGTGTCCGCGCTGGTCGGCGAACTCGCGGCCGAGGTCCCCGCGCTGCCCGTGACGCTGTGAGAGGACTTCCCATGACGAACCTGGCCGCTCTGCTCGACACCACCGCCGCGGCACACCCCGACCGCACGGCCATCGTGTGCGGCGACACCCGCCTGTCCTACGCCCAGCTCGACAGCGCCACGAACCAGGTCGCCAACCTCCTGGTACGCAACGGAGTGCGTCCCGGTGACACGGTCGCGTTGTCCTGCCCCAACCTGCCGTCCTTCACCATCGTCTACTTCGGCATCCTCAAAGCGGGCGCCACGGTCGTGCCGCTGAACGTGCTGCTCAAACCGCGTGAGATCGCCTACCACCTCGGCGATTCCGGCGCCGTCGCCCACTTCGCGTTCGAAGGCACCACGGACCTCCCGATCAGCGAGTGGGCGGCAGAAGCCGTCGAGCAGACCGACGGGTGCCGCTCGTTGTTCGTCATCCCCGCCACGGGCCCGCTGCCGTGGGCCGACGAGCCCGCCGAGTTCGCGACGGCCGATGTCGACGACGACGACACCGCGGTCATCCTCTACACCTCGGGCACCACCGGCCGTCCGAAGGGCGCGGAGCTGCGGCACCGCAACATGCGCGACAACGCCCTCGTCGGCCGGGAGGTGTTCGCCGCCGACCCGGCGAACCCGGACACCTACCTGTGCGTGCTGCCGCTGTTCCACTCGTTCGGGCAGACCGTGACCCAGAACGGCGCGATCGCCTTCGGCGGCACGATGATCATGCTGCCGCGGTTCGACCCGCGGGCCGCGCTCACCCTGATGCTCCAGGAAACCGTGACCTTCTTCGCCGGCGTCCCGACCATGTACTGGGGCATGCTCAGCGCGCTCGACGACGGGGTGGACGTGGCGACCCTGGCGGCGAACCTGCGCGTCGCGGTGGCCGGCGGGTCGGCGCTGCCGGGCGAGGTGCACCGGGACTTCCGGGCCCGCTTCGGCGTGACGATCCTCGAAGGCTATGGCCTGTCGGAGACCTCCCCGGTGGCGTCGTTCTCGGTGTACGGCGAGGAACCGCGGGCCGGATCGATCGGCGTGCCCATTCCGGGCGTGGAGATGAAGCTGATCGACGACGACTGGTCCGACGCATCCGGCGAGGTCGGCGAGATCGCGATCAGGGGCCACAACGTCATGAAGGGCTACCACGGCCGGCCCGAGGCGACCGCCGAGGTGCTCCGGGACGGCTGGTTCCGCACCGGCGACCTGGCCCGCAAGGACGCCGACGGTTTCTACTACATCGTCGACCGGGCCAAGGACATGATCATCCGTGGCGGGTTCAACGTGTACCCGCGTGAGATCGAGGAACTGCTGATGACCCACCCGGCGGTCTCGCTGGTCGCGGTGATCGGCGTGCCCGACGACGCCCACGGTGAAGAGATCAAGGCGGTCGTCGTCAGGGCCAAAAACTCCGACGACGTCACCGAGGACGACATCGTGGCCTGGGCCAAGGAGCGGCTGGCTGCCTACAAGTACCCGCGCCGCGTCGAGTTCCGCGACACCCTGCCCATGACCGCGACCGGCAAGATCCTCAAGCGGGAGATCTGATCACCGTGACCACCAGCCCCGCGACACTCGCCGCGACCGAGGCGCTCGCACGGTTCGCTGTCGAGTGCCAGGTGGACCCGGCACTCGCACCCCGCCTGCGTGGCCTGTTCCTCGACCACATCGGCGTCGCCGCGTTCGCGGCCGTGCACGCCGACAGCAGCCCCGCCGTGCGCGCCGCCGTCGACCGCCTCGATCCGCACGGCGGCGACGCGACCGTGATCGGGCTGGCCCGCCGGTACAGCCCGGCCTACGCGGCGTTCCTCAACGGCGTCCACGCCCACTCCCTGGACATGGACGACACGAACCGGGCGCAGACCGGGCATCCCGGGGTCGCGATCTTCCCCGCCGCCACCGCCGAGGCCGAACGGCTCGACGTGGACGGCCGCATCTTCCTGGACGCGGTCGCCGCCGGTTACGAGGTGTGCTGCCGGATCGGCGCGGCGCTGACCTCGCGCAGCTACGAGCGCGGCTTCCACATCACGGCCGTGTCGGGGCTCTTCGGCGCGGTCGCGGCGGTGGCCCGGCTGCGCGGGTTCGATGCCGCTACCACGGCCTCGGCCTTCGGTCTCGCCCTGAGCAAAGCCGCGGGCAGCATGCAGTACCTGGCCAACGGGGCGTGGAACAAGCGCCTGCACCCCGGCTTCCTCGCCCACGACGCGTTGACGTGTGCGACCCTGGCGGAGGCTGGAGTCCGCGGAGCCGCCGACGCGCTCGACGGGCGGTACGGGCTGCTGACCGGATACACCGATGAGTCCGACCCCGGCGCGCTGACCTACGGTCTCGGGACGAAGTGGCTGCTGCTCGACACCGCCGTGAAACCGTACCCGTCCTGCCGGCTCACCCACGGCGCCGTCGACGCCGCGCTCGCGCTGCGCGGCACCGTTCCCGGCGCGGAACTGCACGTCGGGATCCCGTCGGCGGCCATCCCGATCGTCGGCGAGGACAGCCCGGCGAAACGCAGGCCGGTCAGCGTCGTGGACGCCCAGTTCAGCGTGTACTTCCAGGTGGCGTGCGCCTGGCTGGACGGCCACCTGGACTGGGACAGCTACCAGCGCCTCGCCGACCCGGCCGTGCTCGCGGTGGTGGACCGGATCACGGTGTCGGCCGACGACAGCGTGCCTATGGGTGGCGGCACCCTGACCGTCCACTCGGGAGACTGGACGGCCTCCCGCGCGGTCCCGGTCCCGCTGGGCGAACCGGAGAACTGGATCGGCGACGCCGCGCTCCGCGAGAAGTTCGCGTCGCTGGCGGGCCGGGTCTTCGACGACGTCGACGGCATCGCCGGCGGTGTGCTCGGCCTGTCGGCGGAGTCGTCGATGCGCGCACTCGTGCGGACGCTGGCGGGCGGGGGAGCGGCATGACGGACCAGCTGACCGTCCGCTGCGTCCTGATGCGCGGCGGCACGAGCAAGGGACTCTACTTCCACGAGGCCGACCTGCCCGGTCCCGGCGCCGCCCGGGACGCGCTGCTCGTCCGGCTCATGGGATCCCCGGACCCGCTGCAGATCGACGGCCTGGGCGGTTCCCGGCCGATCACCTCGAAACTCGCGATCATCGCACCGTCCACCCGGGACGACGCCGACGTCGACTACACCTTCGGACAGGTCGAGATCGACCGCGCCGGCGTCGGCTACTCGGGCAACTGCGGGAACATCTCGGCCGGGGTCGGCCCGTTCGCGATCGACGAAGGCCTCGTCGAAGCGGTCGAGGGCACCACACCGGTGCGGATCCACAACACCAACACCGGTGCGGTGATGACCGCGTACGTGCCCGTCCGCGCGGGAAAGGCCGCTGTCCTCGGCGACTTCGCCGTGCCGGGCGCGCCGGGCACGGGTGCCGAGATCGTCATGGACTGGTCCGGCACCGTCGGGGCCAAGACCGGTGCCCTGCTGCCCACCGGGAACCCGGTCGACGAGATCGTGCTGGAGAACGGCGCGAAAGTCCGCGCGACGACGTGCGACGCCGGGAACCCGTGTGCCTGGGTGCCGGCCGCGGACGTCGGGCTCGACGGCGGTGAACTCGACTTCGACGACGCGCTGCTCGACGTGGTCCGCGAGATCCGCGGCAAGGTGGCGGTGCGGATCGGCCTGTGCGCGGACTGGCACCGCGTCGACGACGAGTCGCCCGGACTGCCCATGGTGGGGCTGGTCGCCCCGCCCGGCGGCTACCGGACGCTGAGCGGCACGACGGCCGAGGGCGCCGACATGGACCTGCGGGTCCGGCTGATCTTCATGAACCGCCTGCACGAAAGCATCGCGGGAACCGCGTCGGTGTGCCTCGCCGCGGCCTCCCGGGTCGGCGGCTCGGTCGTCGACGCCGTCGCCACCCGGCGGGAGCGGGACACCGTCCTCATCGGGCACCCGTCCGGCATCACCCCCGCGCGCGTGGCCGCCCGCGCGGTCCCGGAGCCCCCGCATGTGTCCTTCGACCTGCTCGGGTTCAGCCGGACCGCGCGGCGCCTCATGGACGGCGCGGCCTACTACCCGCGCCCCACGGCGTAAACACCGCACCGATCCCAGCCAACCACCGCCGCTTCGCTCGGGAGATCGTCATGCCCACCGCCCTGCTGTCCATCGGCGTACTCGCCGCCGTCCTCGCCCTCGCCACCGTCCGCCCGGTCAACATGGGCGTGCTCGGGCTCGTCGCCGCGTTTTTCGTGGGCAGCCTCGTCGGCGGTGAGTCACCGGAGGACGTGCTCGCCTCGTTCCCCGCCGAGCTGTTCGTCGTGCTCGTCGGCGTCACCTACCTGTTCGCCATCGCCAAGAACAACGGCACCGTGCAGTGGCTGGTCGAGGCGACCTTCCGGCTCGCCGGAGGCCGCACGTCCGCGATCCCGTGGGTCTTCTTCCTGCTCTCGACCGTGATCTGCGGGATCGGCGCGCTGCCGCCCGCGGTGGGCGCGATCCTCATGCCGATCGCGATGAGCTTCGCTGCCGCGCACGGCCTCCGGCCGTTGCTCGTGAGCATCCTCATCGGGCTCGGATCGACCGCGGGCTCGTTCGCGCCCACCGGCCTGCTCGGCGTCATCGTGCACCGGGTGCAGGAGGACAACGGGCTCGCGAGCGATCCGCTCCTGCTGTTCGCGTGCACCTTCGGGATCGGCACCGCCGTCGCCGTGGCCACCTACCTGCTCCTGGCCCGCCGTCCGAAGAGGACGGTGGTGAGCGCGGCGGACGGGCCGGGCGCAGCCACCGCACCGCCGAGGACCTCGCTGAGCCCGCAGCAGGGCCTGACTCTGCTCGGTTTCGTCGTGCTGACCGCCGGGGCGCTCGTCTTCGGCCTCGACATCGGGTTCCTGGCACTGACCGTGGCGGCGGTACTGGCCCTGGCGTTCCCCGCGGCGAACCGTGGCGCCGTGAAGGAGGTCAGCTGGGACATCATCCTTTCTGATGGCGGGCATCCTGACCTACGTCGGCGTCCTCCAGCACAACGGGACGATCGACTGGCTCGGCGCGTCGGTCGCCGGGGTCGAGTCACCGCTGCTCGCTGCGCTGCTGATCTGCCTCATCGGGGCGGTGGTGTCCGCGTTCGCGTCGACGACGGGCATCCTCGGCGCGGTCATCCCGCTCACGGTGCCGCTGATCGCGACGGGTGAGATCGGGGCGATCGGGTTCGTCGCCGCGCTGGCGATCTCCTCGTCACTGGTGGACGTGTCCCCGTTCTCGACCGGTGGTGCCATCGCGATGGCCAACGCCCCCGAGCCGGAGCGCCGCACGATCTACCGTGGGCTGCTCCGCTTCTCGGGGGCGATGGCACTCGCGGGACCCCTGCTCAGCTGGTCGCTCCTCGTCGCACCCGGGTGGTTGTGACTCCCGGGGGAACCGAGCGATGGTGTTGTCCCGGCGACGCCTCGTCAGAGCGAATCACCCGTGCTCGCGCGCGGGCCTCTCCCAAACGTGGTACGTGAAAGCAGGTTCGAACCCACAACGCTGGTAGACCCCGGCGGACCTGCTGTCGCTCGCCCTGTCGACCAGCAACACCGAGCTCTGGACACCGGCCGCCGCGAACCGTGCCAGTGCGCTGCGGACCAGGTTCTCCGCGATTCCGGTCCGCCGGTGAGCCGGACGGGTCGCGACCACCTCGATGAAGCCGGTGGGCTGCGCTCGGCCGTCCCCGAGCTCGACGATCCGGCTCAGCAGCACGACGGCGGACTCCGTGTCCCGGAGTACGAGGAGCTGCGGGCCGCCCCCGAGATCCGTCTCGAGGCGGTCCCGCCACCGTTGGGGCGTCCACGGAATGCAGCCGCCCCAGTGTTCGGCGAACGCCTCGTTGATGATCGTGGTCCAAGCCGTGTCGTCGGCGGCGTTGTCGGGTACGCGTGCAGAGTGAGTTCATCACGGTGCGGCGCCGGCTCATTGAGCGTGGAGCAGTCCATTCGTCAGAAGGGCCGCACCCTGGCAAAGCCCTGCGGATCCGCGCTCCCGCTGCCCCGGAGAGTACGAAAGGACGTCACCGGTCGCGCCCGGGGCCGCCGTTGTCCGCACCCACTCGAAGAGCGCCTCCGCGGTCTCGCGATGATCCGCGGCGGTGCGGGGGCGCACCCACGCACCGGCAGATCTGCCACCACACCGTGCCCGCGCGCGGTCAGAGCACGGTCAGCTCCAGCCGCGCGCCTGCGCGACCGCCGATTTCCACTGTTTGCGTCGTCGAGCGCATCGACGTGGCGAACCACCAGCGTTCCCGCGTGCCGGTCAGGGGGATGAAGTCGGGGTAGTCGCTGCTGCACAGCATCAGCAGCAGGGAATGCCCTGGCCGCACCACGTAGCCGGCCTCGCCGACCGACATCGACACCTCGGTCGGGTCGGTGGCGGTCAGTCGTTGCTGTCCGCGGCAGATGAACCGTGCGCTGCCGTCCGGTTCGAGATCCAGCAGGAAGGCGAACAGGTCCATCTCCGGGCCCGTGGTGGTGACGGTGCCGTGGAAGGTGACCGGGCCGGCCAGCTCCAGCGGCTCGGTCTGCGGGTCGCCGCGGAAGGTCAGCACGTCGTCGCGGTCGGCCGTCGCCCGGTAATCGGGCCATTCGGCGACCAGCAGGGACCACAGGTTCGTGGCGGTCGGCACCAGCTTGTCCGGGTCGTGCACCCACGACACCGCGGTCGCGGCGGCGTCCCGCCGCGACACCAGCTGCCCGCCCGCCAGGTGCAGCACCCGCCGGGTCGCCTCCGGCGGCGGCCACGCGCAGGTGTGCCGCACCTCGTCACTGTGTGCCAGCTGGTACTCCACCGGCGGGAGCGGCTCGACGTCCGCGTCCGCCTTGAGGTAGCGGTCGAAGAACCGCAGTTCGCCGTCGAACCACGCCCTGATCTGCTCCGGGGTGAGCAGGGGGATGTCGATGCTGCCCTGGTGCTCCACGGCGGCCGGCCGGTCGTCGAGGCGGGTGTCGTCGTGGTCGGTTGGCCCGAGCCGCAGGTGGACCAGCGGCCGCCATGCCGGGTTCGCGATCATCGCGTGGTAGTCGCGCACGGCCTCGCCCCGGCAGTACGGGTCGAACCACCCGAGCGAGAGCAGCACGGGAACGGGCTTCGCGTCGAGCGGATGCCCCTCGGGAAAGCGGCGCAGCGGCGGCCGGGCCGACAGGTGCATGTCCATCGCCGGCGGCCGGACGCCCATCTGCTCCACCGCCTCCTCGAACGCGTTCACCAGCGGACGGCGGGACCAGTCGTAATCCTCCTCGTGCGCGAGGAGGTCGTTGACGACGTAGAAGTCCATCACGTACTTGAAGTAGAACCCCCACTCGGGCTCGCCTGGCGTCAGCTGCGCGGCCCCGAGGTTGGTGTTCGTGGACCGCGGCGCGATCGCGCGCAGGGCCGGGTGGTTGGTGGACAACGCCGCCCACTGCGTAAAGCCCACATAGGACAGTCCGGTCATGCCGACGCGGCCGTTGGACCACGGCTGGTTCGCGATCCAGTCGATCGTGTCGTACCCGTCGTAGGCCTCGTTGACCCAGGGGACCGTCTCGCCCTCGGAGCGGAACTTGCCGCGGGTGTCCTGCGCGACCAGCGCGTACCCCCGCTCGAGCAGCGCCTCGGCGAAGACGTCGACGCGGATGATCTCGCCGTTCTTGTCGTACGGCAGGCGGGTCAACACCACCGGGAAGGGGCCGTCCCCCTCCGGCAGGTACACATCGGTCGCCAGCCGGACACCGTCGCGCATCCGGACCATGTATTGCTGGGCCTGGTCGCTCGGCGGGCCCGGTGGGACGTGGGTGAACTCCATCGATGCTCCTTACGCTTTCTGCCGCCCGATGCGGGCGTACACGCCCGGGCGCTTCGACCGGTAGACCAGAGCGAGCACCACGCCGACGGCGAGCACGCCCCAGACGATCGCTTGCTCGACGACGGCCTGGGCGGTCGACCCGCCCGTCAACGTCGTGAAGTTCGTGATCGCCAAGTACAGCACCGTCCCCATGCCTGCTGCGCTGAGCATTGGGGCGATCAACGTGTGCCACCGCGTCGAATCTCGGATGTCCCGCCGCCGCCGGAAGAACACGATGACGGCCAGGCTCGTCAGCGTCATCAGGACCATGATCGCGAACCCGCCCGTTCCGGCGAGCTGGGCGTACCACAGCTCGGGCGAGCCGATCCCGCTGAACGCCAGCAGGACCGCGAACAGGACCAGGCTCACGGTCACCGAGCTGACGTGGGGCGACCCGTGCCGCGGGTGGACCTTGGCCAGCCGGGCGGGCAGCACGCGGTCGACGCCGAGCGAGTAGCAGTACCGGGAAACGATGTTCTGCACCGACAACAGCGCCGCGAACGCCGACGTCACGACCAGCACCGTCACCACGTCCCTGGCCCACACGCCCACGAAGGTCTCCACGGCGGTGGAGAACATCCCGGTCGGATCCGCGGCCGCGGCCGCCGTCGCCTGCGACGGACCGTAGGCCGCGATGAGCAACCAGGTCGCGGCGATGTAGAAGACGCCGATCGCCCCGACGGCCAGGTAGGTGGCGCGGGGGACCGTGCGGTGCGGGTTCTTCGTTTCCTCCCGGAAGACGGCCGTTGCCTCGAACCCGCCGAAACTCAGGGCGGAGAACAACACCGCGACACCCACGGACCCGGACATCAGGGCGCCCCAGGTGAACGGCGTGAGCGGCACGCCCTCGGAGCCGCCGCCGTGGCCCAGGACAGCGCCGTCGAAGATGCCGACGATGACGATCTCGCACACCATGACGACGGAGAGCACCTTGGCGGAGAGGTCGATGCGGAAGTAGCCGAGCACGCCCGTGATCACCAGGACCGCGAAGGTGTAGACGAACCAGGGCAGCGTGGGCGCTCCGATCGTCTCCAGGAGGGTGTTGAGGGAGACGCCGATGAACATGTAGGTCGCGACCGCCATGAACAGGTAGCCGATGATCGCGAGGAAACTCGCGCCGAGCCCGGGCGCTCGGCCCAGTCCGGCGGTGATGTAGGCGTAGAACGCGCCTGGGTTGTCGACGTAGCGCGTCATGGTGGTGTAGCCGACGGAGAAGACGAGCAGGACGGCCATGGCGATCACGTAGGCCAGTGGGGCGCCGGTCCCGCCGAAGCTGATGATGAACGGCGTGCTCGCCGACACCACCATGACCGGTGCCGACCACGCCAGGACCGTGAACACCAGCTCGATGACGCCCATGCGTCCCTTGAGTTTCCGGTGTGCGCCGGGAGGGGTGGGGGTTTCGGCTGCCCGCCGCAGGACCGTCGAGTCGGCGGCGTCCACTTCGTTGCTCATCGAGAACCCTCTCGAGCGGGGAAGGAGGAAGAATTCGGTGACAGGTGCGACAGTCCGTGGTGCCGGGGACACCGCCCACGACGCTACTGAAGACGTGACTCGAGTCCGGTTTAGTAACGCGACTGCAGTCGTGTGACGGGAATGGTAGGCGACGAAGGTCGCGGGCGCTAGCCCTTCATCGGCCCGAGTGGCCGTCGAAGAACCGGGTGAGCATGAAGTGGGCCTGGTCGAGGATGCCTGCGTCGCCGTCCTCGTCGTCGGTGAAGGCGAACTGGACGAGCCGTTCCAGTGCGTGCAGGGCGACGCTGCAGTGCAGCTGGGTCAGCTCGCCGAACAGGGGAGCGTGCCGCTGGAACTGCTCCAGGAGGCGGCCGGCCCAGTCCTCGATGCACGCTTCGTCGAGGGCGCGGACGCGGTCGGTGAGGTTCTGCCGCACCCACAGCTCCCGGATCAGCGGGATGCGGTGCTCCTGCGTGTAGTAGTCGATCACCACGTCGACGATCTCGGTCCACCGCTTCCCGCGCCGATCGTCCAAGGCCTGCTGGAAGGTCGCGGTCGCGCCGCGCATCTGCCGGTAACACAGCTCGTCGAGCACGCTCTCGGGAGTTTCGAAGAAGGCGTAGAACGAGCCACGGCTGACGCCTGCCTTCTCCAGCAGCAGGGTTGGTGACCCCACGACCGCTTCGTAGCCGATGTTCTCGACCAGCTCGGCCGCCGTCTTCAGGACGTGCTCGACCATCGCCCGGGAGCGTTCCTGCACGGGCTGCTTGCGCAGGCCACCGTCGAGCCGCTCGTACCACGCGGCAGGGGTTGTCCGAGAAGTCGACCGTGACACCAACGCTCCTTAGCCTGGACACCCGCGGTGGCTTGAGAGTGTACGCGTCAATCCGGGAAATCGACCGGTGGACACGACGCGAGTCGTGTATTAGTCTACCTCGAACGCGACTGTGGTCGCGTCTCAAATCTCGATTCCAGTCAGTTCCAGCAGTCATAGCGCTACGCAAGGTGGTGGCATGGTCGGAACGCACACTTCGCAACACGTCCCCCCGGGAAGCGCGAGCCCCACCGTCGCCGTGGTGGGCAGTGGCCCGTCCGGCTGCTACGTCGCCCAGTTCCTGTCCAAGACGTGGCCGGACTCGGAGATCACCGTCTTCGAATCGCTGCCCGCGCCCTACGGGCTCATCCGCTACGGTGTGGCGGCCGACCACCAGGGCACCAAAGGGGTGGTGCGGCAGTTCGACCGGCTGTTCACCCGCGGTGGCATCCGGTTCGCGGGCAATGTGACGGTCGGCCGGGACATCGACTTCGCCCGGCTGGCCGACAGCTTCGACATCGTCGTGCTCGCGACCGGGCTTCCCGGCGACCGCGAACTCGACGTGCCACGCGACCCGCGGGCACGGGTCGTCGGAGCGGGTGCCTTGCTGCGCGCGCTCAACGGATTTCCCCACCACGGCCTGCCCCGCACGCCGCTGGGTTCGCGGGTGCTCGTCATCGGAATGGGCAACGTCGCCCTCGACGTCCTGCGGCTGCTGTCCAAAGACACCGCGGACTTCACCGGATCGGACATCGACGACGAAATGCTCACGCAGCTGCGCCCGGAGCGGCCGGCAACGCTGGACGTCATCGCCCGATCCGGGGCGTCCCAGGCGAAGTGCGACGCCGCGATGCTGCGCGAACTCATCGCGTTGGACGGTGTGGACATCGCCGTCTCCGGGCTGGACGAGAAGGACAGCGGCCCGGTCGCCGACCTGCTGCGGGCCGCGGCCGTCCCGGCACGGGACGAACCGGGACGCACCCGCGTGACTTTCCACTTCGGACTCGTCCCCGAATCGCTGACCACCTGCCACGGCCGGACCGTGCTGACCGCGCGCCGCCGTGACGACGGCGGGTCAGCCGAGTTCGCCGCCGACACCGTCGTCACCGCCATCGGGTTCACCCACGGCGCCGCGCACGACGACTGCTGTCCCGGCCCGGACTGGACGGGCGACCACGTCTACCGCGCGGGGTGGCTCAGCCGCGGCGCGCAGGGGACGATCGCCGAGAACCGCAAGCACGCCCAGAGCCTCGTCCGGTCCATCGTGGACGACTTCGCGGCCGGGCGGATCACGGCGGACAGGCCCGGGTTCGCCGGCGTCGCGGACCTGCTCGCCCACCGGGTGGTCGGGTTCGGTGACTGGCAGCGGATCGAGGCGGCCGAACACCGCTCGGCGCGGCCGGGCCGGTGCCGGCGCAAGATCACCGACCTCGACCAGATGCTGGCCCTCGCCACCGGCGCCCGCTGATCCCAACCACAGGAAGGACCTTGCGTGAACAAGCTGACCGTCCTCTTCGGCACCGAATCCGGCAACGCCGAGCTGGTCGCCGAAGACGTCGCCGCCGCGCTCGAGGAGAACGGAACCACGGCGGAGGTGGTCGACATGCAGGACTACCCCGTCGACGACCTCGGCGCGGAAGACCTGGTCATCCTCGTGGTGTCGACCTACGGTGAGGGCGACCTGCCCGCCACCGCCGCGCCCTTCCGCGAAGCGCTCGTGGAGAGCAAACCCGACCTTTCCGGTGTCCGGTTCGCCGCGTTCGGTCTCGGGGACAGCACCTACGAAACCTACAACCTGGGCGTCGCCACGCTGAGGTCCACTTTCACCGCACTGGGCGCGACCCAGATCGGGGAAACCGGCTACCACGACGCGGACAGCGGGCTGAACCCGTCCGACGTCGCGGTGGCCTGGGTGAACACCGTTCTCACGCTCGCCGCACCCGCTTGACCGGACATCACCTCATCTGGAGGCACCAGAAATGAGTGACAGCACGCCCGTCGCCAGCCCACCAGCGACCACGCATCCCGCCACCGGTGCCGTGCCCGACAGGCTCTCGGGCCGGATGGGGGTCAGCTCACTGATGCTGACCGTCCTGGCCTTCTCCGCGCCCATCGCCGTCGTCGCCGGATTCATCCCGTTCACCATCACCTTCGGCGGGGAAGGCGCCACGTTCGCCTTCGTCGCGACCACCATCCTGCTGCTGCTGTTCGCGGTGGGCTACGTGACCATGACCAAGCGCATCCCGAAGCCGGGTTCCTTCTACGCGTTCGTCAGCGCCGGCCTGGGCAAGGTCAGCGGACTGGGCGCCGCATTCCTCGCGGTCGTGTCCTACCTGCTGATGCTCGGCGGGTGCTTCGTGTTCCTCGGCCTCACCGCCACGGAGCTCATCGAGAGCATCGGCGGGCCCACGACGCCGTGGTGGCTGTGGGGCGCACTGGCCTGGGCCGTGGTCGGGGTCCTGTGTTACTTCCACATCGAGGTGTCGGCGAAGGTCCTCAGCGTCGCCATGGTCCTGGAAGTCACGATCGCCATGATCTTCAACGTGGCCGTCGTGCTGCACGGGGGTGGCCCGGACGGCTTCTCGGCCACCCCGTTCTCGCCGGCCGCGCTGTCGCACGGCGACGTCGGCGTGACGATGCTGTTCGCGGTCATGGTGTTCCTGGGATTCGAGGCCACCGCGGTATTCCGCGACGAGGTCCGCACCCCCGACCGGACCATCCCGCGCGCCACCTACGGTGCCGTGCTGTTCGTCGGCGTCCTCTACATCCTGTCGTGCTACCTGCTCACGACCGCGTACGGCTCGGGTGCGGTGGACGCGGCGACCAACGACCCCAAGTCGATGTTCCCCGCCGCCATCGGGCAGTTCGTGGCGCCGTTCTTCACGCAGCTGACGTTCCTGTTCATCATCACTTCCGAGCTCGCCGCGGCGATCTCGGTGCACAACGTGGTGGCCCGCTACCTGTTCAACCTCGGCCGCGACCGGGCCCTGCCCGCCTACGTCGCCAAGGTGCACCCCCGTCACCACTCGCCGGCCCGCGCTTCCACGGTCACCGCGGTGATCGTCGCCGTGATCCTGGTACCCCTCGGTCTGACCAACACCTCCGGTGTGGGGCTGGACGCCCAGCTGTTCGGGCTGGCCACCGTCGGCCTGCTGGCCCTGATGGCCGTGGTCAGCGTCTCCGTCATCGTGTGGTTCGCCCGCACCGGCAGGTCCGCCGGGGAGAACGCGGTCAAGTGCTACATCGCGCCGGGCATCGCTGCGCTGGCACTCGGCGCGACCGTGCTGCTCGCCGTCCTGCACTTCGACCTGGTGGTCGGCGGCGCGCCGGGACAGAACCTGGTGCTGCTCACCGTGCTCGCCGTCTCCGCGGTCGTCGGCGTGGGGCTCGCGCTCTACTTCAAGTCGGCGCGGCCCCGGACCTACGCCGGTCTCGGCCAGGCCGCGAGCTGATCCCACACCTACCGGAAAGGACAACGCCCATGTCTACCGATACGACAGCGGTCACGGTTTCGGGGGAGTGCCCGGAGGTCACCGGCTTCCTGCCGTGGACCGACCCGCAGTTCCGGATCGACCCCTACCCGTACTACGCCCGCGCGCTGGCCGAGGCGCCGATCATGCGCGACGACCACGACGGCAGCTTCGTGCTCACCCGGTACGAGGACCTGATGCACTTCGGCCGTCTGCCCTCGGTCCGCATCGCGCCGGAATGGGAGAAGGCCGGCGCCTGGCGCGTTCTGCTGGACATGGCCCTGGGGCACGACGAACCCGACCACACCCGGCTGCGGCGCCTGACGAGCAAGTGGTTCACGCCCAAGCGGGTGCGCGAGTGGGCCGAGACGACCGCCACCATCACCGACCGCCTCCTCGACGGTCTCGGCCCGGACGGGCTGGTCGACGGCTCCGACCTCGCGGTGGAGGTCACGCACCGCACGGTCTGCCACATCCTGGACATCCCTGCCGAGGACCACGACGAGGTGCGCCGGAAGATGCGGCAGGCGATGCCCATCCTCAGCGCTCGTCCCACGCAGCGGGACTTCGAGCTGGCCGAGGAGGCCCTGGGCGAGCTGCGTGGCCGGACCGCCGCGCTGATCGAGGCCAAGCGAAAGAACCCAGGGGAGGGCCTGCTGGATTCCCTGGTGGCGGCGCAGGACCGGGGCGAGATGACCGCCGCCGAGCTGCTGGCGACCACCCTGTTCTTCTACGTCGTCGGCCACATGGATGCCACCTACCTCATCTGTTCGGGGCTGCACCTGTTCACGCGGCGGCCGGACCTCTTCGACGCGTTCCGGGACAACCCGGACAAGCACGAGGCGTTCGTCGCCGAACTGGCCCGCTTCGACGCGCCCGAGCCGGTCGTGACCCGGGCGACGACCGAGGACCTGGTCATCCACGGCGTCCACGTGCCCGCCGGCCGCAGCCTGCGCCTGATGCTCGGCGCCGCCAACCACGACCCGGCGGTGTTCGACAACCCGGACGAGTTCGACTTCACCCGGCCGCCGGAGCAGACCCGGAACCTGACCTTCAGCTTCGGCAGCCACGGGTGCCAGGGACGGCTGCTCGCCGAGGCCGAGATCCGGGTGGTGTTCGAGCGGATCGCGGCCCGGTTCTCGCGCGTCGAGCTGACCGCCGAACCCGACATCCGCAACACCGACGCCTCGCGTCACTACTTCACGCTCCCGCTGCGCCTGCACAGCTGACCGTTTCACCCCAACGAAAGGAAACACCAGCGATGACACACACCTCCTCGGTGCCCACGGTGGTCCTCACCGACGCGCGCTCGGTCGAGCTGGAGGACTGGGGTCCCCTGCCCGAGGCCACCGGCGAGCCGATGCGGACCGCGGGCAAGAAGTTGTGGACCGGTGAGGGGGTACTCGAAGTCGGCCTCTGGGAGTGCGCGCCCGGGCCGTCCCGCTGGGTCTTCGAGACCAACGAATCCATCACCATGCTCGAGGGCCGCATGACCGTCACCGAGGACGGCGGCGAGTCCTACGAGATCAAGGCCGGCGACAGCGCCGTCTTCCCGCTCGGCTGGACGGGCACGTGGGACATCCACGAAACCGTGTTCAAGGTCTACACCGCATTCTGACCACAAAGGAGTGACCGATGCCGGGCACACTACGCACCGTCCGCGGGGACATCGACCCCGCCGAGATGGGCGCCACACTGCCGCATGAGCATGTCTTCGGTGCGGTGGACATGTACTGGGACCCGGGTGAGGATCCGCGCGCCTCGCGGGACCCCGACTCCAGCCCCACACTGGAAAACCTGTGGCACTGGCGCGAGAACCCGTGCACCAACCGCGGGAACCTGCACATGGGCGACGAGAAGGACGCGATCGACGAGCTGTCGGTCCTGCCCGATCTCGGGGTCGGCACGCTGGTGAACCTGTCCCCGATCGGCATGGGACGCAACGCCGCCGGCCTGCGGTACGTCTCCGAGATGACCGGCGTGCACATCGTGGCCGGCTCGACCTACTACGTGGCGGCGAGCTGGCCCGACGAGCGCAAGTCGATGACCGAGGACCAGATGGTCTCCGAGATCGTCGGGGAGATCACGGTCGGCATGGAGGGCACCGACGTGCGGGCGGGCATCGTCGGTGAGGTCGGCCTGTCCTGGCCGATCGACCCGCTGGAGGAGCGGGCGCTGGCCGCGAGCGTGCGGGCGCACCGGCAGACCGGTGCGGCGCTGTCCATCCACAACCCCTACTACGTGCCCGGGGCCGACACGCTGCTCGAGATCGGCCGCCGCATCGCCGGTCTCGGGGCCGACATGAGCCGGGTGATCATGGGACATTGCGACGGGTTCTCGCGCGATCCGCGGTTCCTCGACGTGGTCGCGGAGCTCGGCTGCTACGTCGAGCTCGACCTGTTCGGCTACCCGAGCGGGTACGAGCCGGAGGTGGATTTCGTCTACCCGTCGGACGAGCTGCGGGTGGACACCATCCTCAACCTCATCGAGGCCGGCCTCGCCGACCGGCTGCTGCTGTCCCACGACATCTGCTTCAAGACGAGCAGGCAGAAGTTCGGCGGGAACGGCTACGGCTACATCCACCGTGTGATCGTCCCGTGGCTGAAGCGCAAGGGCGTCGACGACGACGTCCTGGTGCAGATCCTGGTCCGCAACGCGCAGACGGTGCTGCCGCTGGCCGCGGTCTGATCGCGAGCGCACGAGACGGCCCCCGGCTGCCGGCCGGGGGCCGTCTCTCATTCCAGCACGCGAAACGTGACCAGAGTCCAGGTTGGTAACGCGACTGGAGTCGTGTAACGTGGTCGTAACAGGCGGAACGGGGGAGTACCGATGAGACGGACCGCGTACCGGAGCAGATCCGGCCCACGTGCCCCGATCACGGGCGGACTGCGCAAGCTGCCGGTTCAGGAGCGGTCCCGCGCCATGGTCGAGCACGTGCTGGACACGGCGACGGACCTGGTCAGGAACCTCGGTTACGAGGCGGTTGTGGGTTCACCGACCCTGCTGCTGGAGAAGGCGGGTGTCAGCCGTGGCTCGTTCTACGCCTTCTTCGAGTCCCCGGAACGGGTGCTTGAAGAGCTGTGCCACCGCCAGATGCAGGCTTCGACCGACGGGCTCGCGCGGGCGCTGAAGGACCGGCCCGGCGAGACGTGGACCGAGATCGTCGACGTCCTGATCGACTACTACACGCGGGAACACCGCACGCCGCTGGTCCGAGAGCTGTGGGTGCGGCAGAACCTGACCGAGCGCGTCCGCGCCCTCGACGAGCTGTGCATCGAGGACTGGGCCGCCCGCGTGCTGGAGCAGTTCCGCCAGCACGCCCCGGCCTTCGACGAGCTCACCCAGGCCCACTGCAGCGTCGCCCTGCACGCGCTGGAACGGCTCGTCCAGTTCGCCTTCGCCGGCGACGAGGACGGCGATCCCGCCGTCCTCGCCCAGGCCCACTTCATGCTCACGCGGTTCTTCGCGGGCCACGCCGGTGTCAGCCCGCCGTGCTGAAGAAGACGTTCTTCACCTCGGTGTAGGCGTCGAGCGCGTCCGGGCCCAGTTCGCGGCCGAGACCGGACTGCTTGAACCCGCCGAAGGGCGTGGTGATCCGGACCGACGTGTAGGAGTTGACCGCCAGGGCGCCGGCGTCGACGGCACGCGCGACCCGCAGGGACCGCGCTGCGTCCGACGTCCAGATCGACCCGGCCAGCCCGTACACCGTGTCGTTGGCGCGGGCCAGCGCCTCCTCCTCGCTGTCGAAGGCGAACACCGACACGACCGGGCCGAAGATCTCCTCCCGCGCCGCCGGGTGCCGGTCGTCGATCGGGTGCAGCACCATGGGGGGAACCCAGTAACCGGGCCCGTCCGGCGCGGTGCCGCGGAAGAGCACTGGCGCACCGTCCACGTAGCCCCGGACGCGGGCCGCTTGTCCGGCCGAGACGAGCGGGCCCATCTGGGTGCTCTCGTCCAGCGGGTCGCCGACCACGATCCCGCCGACGACCTTCTCCAGCTTCGCCAGGAACGTCTCCAATGCTGGCCGCTCGACGAACACGCGGGAGCGCGCGCAACAGTCCTGCCCGGAGTTGCCGAAGACGGCGCCGGTCAGCCCGCTCGCCGCGGCGTCGAGATCGGCGTCGGCGAACACCAGCGCGGCCGACTTGCCGCCCAGCTCCAGCGTGACACGCTTGAGGGTGCCGGCCGCGCGCTGGGCGATGTCCTTGCCGACCTCGGTGGAGCCGGTGAACGCGATCTTGCCGATGCCCCGGTGCTCGACCATCGCGCGGCCGAGCGTGCGGCCCGGGCCGACCAGCACCGTCAGCAGGCCCTCCGGCAGACCGGCCGCGGTCGCGATCGCGGCGAGCTCGCGGGCGGTGAGCGGGGTCAGCTCCGCGGGTTTGAGCACGATCGCGTTGCCCGCCGCCAGGCCGGGCGCGACCTTCCAGGACGCGATGGTGAGCGGGTAGTTCCACGGGGTGATCAGCCCGACGACGCCGATCGGTTCCCGGAACGTCATGTCCACGCCGCCCTCGACGGGAATGGTGTGTCCCAGCAGGCGTTCCGGCGCCGCGGCGTAGTAGCGGAAGGTCGCGGCCGCGCCCGCGACGGCGCCGCGGGCCTCGGTGATCGGCATCCCGACGTTGCGGGATTCCAGCCGCGCCAGGCGTTCGGAGTTCGCCTCGATCGCCGCCGCGACCGCGAGCAGGACCTGCCCGCGGTACTGCGGCGACCGCGCGGCCCACAGCTTCTGCGCCTTGGCGGCACGCGCGACGATGGCGTCCAGTTCGGCTACGTCGGTGGTTTCGAGGGTGTCGAGCACGCTCTCGGTGGCGGGCTCGATCACGTCGACGGTGGTCACGCTGGCTGGTCCTCCCTGGCCGGTCGCGCCGCGACCGCGACGAAGGCGGTGAGCGCGTGCTGAAGGTGGTCGACCTCCGGGTGCCACTGGACACCCAGGGCGTACTGACAGGACGGGAACTCGATGGCCTCCGGGAGGCGGTCCGGCAGCGACCAGGCGCTCACCACGGCGCCCTGGCCCAGTGCGTCCACCCCTTGGTGGTGGTGGGAGTTGACGACCTGGACGCCGCTGCCCGACAGCGACTCCGCGAGCGAACAGGGGACCACGTCGATTTCGTGGAAGGTCGCGCTGTCCAGCCGGCCCGGGCTGCGCCGGTGCTCGGCGAACCCGGCGTCGGTCAGGTGCTGGTGCAGCGTGCCGCCCGCGGCCACGTTGAGGATCTGCATGCCGCGGCAGATCCCCAGCACCGGGAGGTCGCGGGCGAGCGCGGCACGGGCCAGTGCCAGTTCGAACGCGTCGCGTTCCGGCACGGTCGCCTCGGTGCGCGGGGACCTGACTGCGCCGTACGTCTCCGGCTCCAGGTCCACACCGCCGATGAGCAGCAGGCCGTCGACGCGCTCCAGGACCAGGCCGGGCCGCTGCGTGGCGCGCGGGTCGGGTACGAGGCCGACCGGCAGCCCGCCGGCGGCGCGCACCTTGTCCAGGTAGGTGGCGGGGAGGATCGCGGCCGGCTGGTCCCAGAACCCCCAGCGGGCGGGTTCGAACGCGGCGCAGACGCCGATGACGGGTGTCCTCATCGCGCGTCAGGCGATCTCGTCGGCGAACTTGTGCTCCGCCTCGGTGAGGCAGCGGTCGACGATCTCGATCGCCCGCTCGGCCTCCGCGCGCGTCAGGACGAACGGCGGCGCCAGGTGCAGCACGTCCCACACCCGGGTCACCAGGCCCTCTTCCTGGGTGCGCAGCGCGAGGAACTTGATGAACGGGTGCGAGGTGCCCCAGGCCTGCTTGGTGCCCTTGTCCTTGACGAAGTCGATGGCGCACAGCAGGCCCTGCCCGCCGCGGACGTCGCCGACCGTCGGGTGCTCCCGCAGCCGCTGGGCCAGCTCGAACAGGTAGGTGCCCATTTCGGCCGAGCGCTCGACGAGGTTTTCCCGTTCCAGGATCTCGATGTTCTTCAGCGCGCCCGCCGCGGCGACTGCGTGACCGCCGAAGGTGATCAGGTGGTTGAGCGCGCGGCCGTGGGGCCGGAAGTCGTCGAACAGCGACGAGCGCGCCGCGACCGCGGCGATCGGCGCGTAGCCGCTGGACAGTCCCTTGGCCATGGTCATGAGGTCGGGGACGACGCCGTAGTGCTCGGCGGCGAACCAGGTGCCCGTGCGGCCCCAGCCGGTGATGACCTCGTCCATGATGAGCAGCACGCCGTAGCGGTCGCAGATCTCGCGCAGCATCTGCCAGTAGACGGGGCCGGGGAGGTGGGTGCCGTTGGCGACCGAGATCGGCTCGCCGATGACGGCGGCCACGTGCTCGGGGCCCTGGGTCAGGATTTCCTGTTCGACGTAGCGGGCGCACATGATGTCGCCGGCTTCGCCCTCCAGGCCGAAGTCGTTGCGGTAGTGGTTGGGGGAGGGGACCTTGCTCACGCCGGCCATGAACGGGCCGAAGTAGCCCTCGTTGGCGCTGCCGGTCAGGCTGGCCGCGCCGAAGGTGGTGCCGTGGTAGGACCCGCGCCGGGCGATGATCTTGTACCGCTTGCCGAAGCCGCGCATGGCCTGGACCTGCTTGGCGATCTTCATCGCGCTCTCGACGGCCTCAGAGCCGCCGGAGCAGAAGAACACGCGGTCCAGGTCGCCCGGCGTGAGCGAACTGATCTTCTCCGCCAGGGTGATCGCGGCCGGGTTGGCCGCGTTGGAGGCGGCGGTGTAGGCGATCTTCTTGGCCTGTGCGGCCATCGCGTCGGCGATCTCGGTGCGCCCATGGCCGGCCGCGACGACGAACAGGCCGGACAGCCCGTCGAGGTAGGAGTTGCCGCGCACGTCGGTCAGGGTGGCGCCATGTCCTTCGACGAACACGCGGAGCCCGCCGTGCGTGAGTTCGTCCCACTCGAGGTCGTTGCTGTGCAGCCACAGGTGCTCCAGCGCGGCGGTCTCCAGCGGGTCCCGGTCGTACGCTGCGGTCATCGGCTCACTCCTCGTGCTCGGATTATTGGAGCGGTTGACACTCCTTTTGTAGTCGAGCGCCGCGCCTGCCGTCAAGCAATCGTTGCAGTGACGGGTAGCGTCTGTTAGAAAAAAGGTCCTTGAGGAAATCCATTAGGGAAGTCGAGGGATCACCTTGTCTGCGACAGCCACCACCCCCGTGGGCGATCTGCCCACCGACGTGCGCTCGCTCCTGCTGCTCTTCCCCGACCTCCACGGTGGCCTGCGCGGCAAGATGGTCGAGCCGCGGGTCGTGGACGAGCAGGCGCGTACCGCGGGGCTGCCGACCACCGACCTGCTGCTCGCCGTGGACCCCCGGGACGAACCGATCACGACGCTGCCGACGATGGGACTCAACGGCGGCGCGAAGGACCTGCTGCTGCGACCCGATCCGGTCACCCTGCGGCCGGTGCCGTGGTTCCCGGATGCCGCGCTGCTGCTGGGCGATCTCCATGAAACCGACGGGCTGCCCTGCGAGGTCAGCCCGCGCCAGGTGCTGCGGCGGGCGCTGGACGCACTGGCCGGCCAGGGGATCGCCGTGCGGGCGGCGTTCGAGTTCGAGTTCCGGCTGTTCCGGGAGGGCGGATGGGAGCCCGCCAGCTCCGGGCTCAGCTACAGCCCGCTGACGCTGTCCGAGGTCGCCGAGTGCCTCGGCACACTCCGCAGCTACGCCGACGCGCTCCGGCTGGGCCTGTCCGTGGTGCACGCCGAAGGAGCACCCGGCCTCATCGAGGTCAACGTCGACCCGCAGGACGGCCTGGCCGCCGCCGACACCGCGGCGCTGCTCCGGCTCGCCGCGGCCGAGGCCGCCCGGCGGCACGGGCTGCGAGCGAGCTTCCTGGCCAAACCGTTCGCCCAGCAGGAAGGGTCGAGCGCGCACGTCCACTTCTCGCTGTGGGACGACACCGGCGCCAATGTGCTGCGCTCGGCCGCGGCGAACCCGGACGACGAGACCTACCGCCGGGTCGCCTGGGGAATCCTGGCGAACCTGCCCGCGCTGAGCCTGATCTACAACCCCACCATCAACTCCTACAAACGCCTCGTGCCCGGCTATTTCGCGCCGGTGCGCGCCTCCTGCGGGACCGACGACCGGTCGTTCGCGGTGCGCGCCCTGCTCCGCGGGTCCAGCTCGAGCCGGTTCGAGCTTCGACGGCCCGGTGCGGACTGCAACCCCTACCTGACACTGGCGGCCATCGCCGCTTCCATCCACTTCGGATTGACTGAGCAGTCCATTCCGGACCGCGGCACAGTGGACCGGTACGACGAGGCGTTGCCGGCCAGTCTGGAAAGCGCCATCGTCGAGTTCCGCCGTCGTGACGCCGGGGTGGACAAGGTGCTCGGTGCCGGGTTCTGCGAGCACTACCTGCGCACCCGCGAGTGGGAGCTGCACGCGTGGCAGAACACGGTCACCGAGTGGGAGCGGGAACGGTATTCCTGAGGCGCGGGCTGGGAAACGGGTGCTTGCTAACATGGCCAGGTGAGCGGTGTCCCTGGGCGAGGGAGCGGGGCTGGTGCCTGAACCGGTGGGGTTGAACGTCAGCCGGTTGTCTCCTCGCGCGGTCGCGTTGCCGCCCCCGGAGGTCGACGTCAACCGGTACGTGGCCGATCTCGTGCGCCGGGAGATCCGGCTGGGCCTGCTGCCCCCGGGCTCGGCGCTGCCCTCGGAGCGCGAGTTCGCCGAGATGCTCGGCGTCGGCCGCACGCCGGTGCAGCTGGCCTTTCGTCAGCTGCGGTCCGAAGGCCTGATCGAACAGCGTCGCGGCCGCAACGGCGGCGCGTTCGTCCGGGGCGCGAGCGAGGACGAGTCGCGCTTCCAGGATGTGATCGCCGAGGCGGTCCGCAACCGCGACGAGATCCGGCAGGCGATGGAGTACCGGTGCCTGGTGGAGCCGGTCGTGGCGAGGCTGGCGAGCGAGCGGCGCACGGCGGTGGAGCTCGCGACGCTCCAAGCCGCGCACGACGAGCTGCAGAACTCGCCGGACGACGCGTCGTTCATGCGCAGCGACGCGGTGTTCCACCTCGTCCTGGCTCACATCACCGGCAACCCATTCCTCGTGCGCGGCATCGAGGAGTCACGTCAGTGCTGTCACCCCGCGCTGGCGCTGCTCCCGGAGAGCGGCGCCTTCCACGACGCCACCATCGCCGAGCACCACGAGATCCTGGCGGCCGTGGAGGCCCGCGAAGCCGCCGACGCCGAACGCGCCATGCGCGCCCACGTCGAACGCAGCATGTGGAGCGTGCAGAAGCTGCTGTCCACGCTCAAGGAACGCCACCCGGACGCCCCTCGCTGACCCCCGGCCACCCGATCTACTCCTACATGGGCAACGCGTTCGAGGGTCGCTGGGCCGCATCGTCGTCGCCGCGGCGCTGCTGTTGGGGTTCGTACTGCAGGTCGCGATCGTCGTCGGCGTCGTCGGGGTGTTCCTCGGCAGCTTTCTCACCGAGATCGGCGTGGACGCGGCGACAGGCGCCGCCTTCCAGGCGGTCATCTACCTCCTCGCCCTGGGGGCGGCGGCACTCATCGCCATCCGCGGTCTGGACGCGTCGGTGCGCACCGTGGTCATCGCGGCGGCCGTGTCGCTGCCACTGCTCATCACCGTGCTCAGTGGTGCCCACACCGGTCTCGAGCTGCCGCGCCAGTTCGATCTGGATGAACTCTCGGTCAACGGAACGTTCCAGGGCTTCGCTGCCGACGTGACGTTCCTCGTGGGGTTCCGAGAGCCTCGCGGCGCTGGCTGCCGAGACGCGGGATCCGAAGCGGAACGTTCCCCTCGCCGTCATGTCATTGCCGGTCGTGCTCGGCAGCGCGTACCTGCTTGCCACGATCGTGCAGCTTCCCGGGCTCGCCGCCGCGTCGGCGCAGATCGAAGCCGGGCTCTCACCGCCCGCCGCGCTCGCTCTGCACGCTAAGCTGCCTCCCGCGGTCGGACCCGCCGCGGACCTTCTCCTGGCCGTGTCGATGTTCGCCGGCCTGGTCGGGTTCGTGAACTTCGGCTCCCGTTTCGTCGCTACCCTGGCCGCCGACAAGCTGCTGCCATCCCAGCTGGCGGTGGTTCACCGCCGCTACCGCAGCCCCGCCCTCGCGATGATCATTCCGACCGCGGTCGGCTTCGTGGTGGTGGAGCTGGCTGTCGTGGTGGCCGGCGATGTGACCAGCGGCTACACGGCGCTCGCCACCGCGCTTGTCTACTCCCTACCCGGGCCGTCAGCAGGCGTGCGCTGGGCGACGTACGGAACGATGGTCGAGGGCAACGAGATGGACCGCCACCACCGGATCAGTACTCGTTCTTGATGACGAAGTAGGAGCCGCGGATGGTGCCGGCCAGCTTCGACTTCTGCCGGGCGAACTTGAACGAGCCGAGTTCGGCGGGGACGTCCATGCCATCGGAGAGCTTGAACCCGACGGCCCGTTTCCCGTTGTCCTCCAGGGTGTACAACACGTTGACCGACAGGCCGTTTTCGTAGAAGACGTAGGCCCAGCGGATGCCGTCGACGTCGAAGGCGGTCGCCTCGAGCGGGCGGGAGGCGATGACGATGCCGCGTTCCTGCTCGAGGATCCGGTGCACCCAGTCGATCGTGGCCGCGGCGTCGTCCGCGGGTTCGACGGTGAAGACGTGGCCGTACTTGTTCTTGAAGTAGCGGGCCTCGTTCGCCCGCAGACCGGCGAGCGCCTCCGCGACCGGCGACGCCTCGAGCCCGGTGGTCGAGACAGTGTCGAAGTCCACGGCATAGGGCATGCGATTCCTCCGCGTGTCTGTCCGGCGGAGTCCGACATCGTTCCACCGGGGTCGGGCTCAGCCTAGCCCCGGCCGGGGTGCCGGTGCTGACGTCGTTCCCACGACCTCGATCACGGGAGGACCGAACTTGCGTTTCGGCACGATTCGATCACCACGCGCGGGGGTTCTTCCCAGGGATCAGCTCGCGGACCAGGACCCGCCGGGCGGTACCCGGAGCGGGCGCCGCCTCGTCCCGGACGGGCGGTACAGCACGGCGAACACGGCCTCGACCTCGAGTGACGCGGTTTCGAGCGGCTTCGGGACGAGTTTCTGTCCGTGCTGGTGGGTGACGTTGATTGTGCACTTCGTTCCGGCGTGCAAGGCTTCGCGTTGCCCGGCGGGTGACCCGACTCGGAGGAGCAGCACATGATCGCGCGAGTAGCGGTGTGGGAGCCGATGCCCGATGACGACCGGCAGTGGGTGATCGACGCGGCGAAGAGCGTTCCTGGCGTCCTCAACGCCTATCACCTGATCGACCCGGCGACCGGCAACGGCCTGTCCATCGCGTTCTTCGAAGACGACACCGACCCCGCCGAGGTGCAGGCGGCGATCCGCGGGCGAGCTGAGGAGATCGGCTGGAACGCAGTGCCTCGTCCAGCGCCGAAGTCCGAAACCATCTACCGGGTCATCCGCCACGGCTGATCCCGGTCCCCGCTCGTCGCGACGCACTGCCTCCCAGCGCCCCGAAGGCGTTCGACGACACGTCCACCCGGACCGGGCCGACGAGCGGGGCGCGGTGGTGAAGCGCCGACGGGAGCAGGCTGGTTCTGGTGAAGTGCGCCAGTGCCCGGGGGCGATGCCGGCGATGACGTGGATCGTCAGCGCACAGGCGGCGTCAGGCGGCGAGGCGTTCCGGGTCGACGGGGCGGCGGCTGCGGATGAGGTCCTTGACCGGCTCGATGCCCTCGTCCCACTGGTTCACGTGCAGCCCGGCCACGACGTGGCTCCCGGAGAGCCAGTACGCCTGGAACGCGTGGCCCGGCACGTCTCCGCGCGTGATCACCCGGTCGTAGCCGCCGGGCGGGAACCATCCCGCGAACTCCATGCCGAGGTCGTACTGGTCGGAGAAGAAGTACGGGAGCTCGCCGTAGCTGACGTCCTGGCCGAGGATCGCGCGCGCGGCCGCCGGCCCGCCCTTGAGCGCGCCGGCCCAGTGCTCGACGCGGATCGCGCTGTCGTAGAAGGGGTGGTGGGCACGAGCCACGTCACCGGCGGCGAACACATCCGGGTCAGCGGTGCGCAGCGAGGCGTCGACCAGGACGCCGTCGTCCGCGGGGAGCCCGGCGGCGGTGGCGAGTTCGGTGTCGGGCCGGGCGCCCACGCCGACGATCACCAGATCGGCGGGGATCACCGTTCCGTCGCCGGTCACCACGGCCGAGACCCGGCCCGTGCCGCGAAACTCCGTGACGCCGGTGCCGAGGCGGAGGTCCACGCCCTGCCCGCGGTGGACGTCGGCGAAGAACGCGCCGAGTTCCGGGCCGAGCGCCGCCTGCAGTGGCGTGTCGGCGGGCTCGACGATCGTGACGTCGCAACCGAGGGTCCGTGCGGCGGCGGCGGTTTCCAGCCCGATCCACCCACCGCCGACGACCACGACGCGGCCGCCGCCGTCCAGCGCGGCGCGCAAGTCGTCGGCGTGTCCGAGGCGGCGCAGGTAGTGCACGCCGTCCAGCTCGTGACCGGGCACCCGCAGCCGCCGCGGCGAGGAGCCGGTGGCCAGCAGGAGCTTGGTGTAGCCGATCCGCTCGCCGTCCTCGAGTTCGACCCGGTGCGCGGCGCGGTCGAGTGCCACGACGCGGCGGCCCCGGACCAGCTCGACCGCGTTGTCGGCGTACCACTGCTCGTCGTGCAGGAAGACCGCGCCCCGGTCCTGGTTGCCCAGCAGGTAGCCCTTGGACAGCGGCGGGCGGTCGTAGGGCAGCTCCGGTTCGGCGCCGATCAGGACGACGCGCCCGGCGAAGTTCTCCTCGCGCAGGGTCTCGGCCGCCTTCGTGCCCGCCAGGCCCGCGCCGATGATGACGACGACGTCGTCGTGATCCATGTCCGCCTCCGGCGTTCTAAAATCAATGTTGGTTGACGGTAGAACTCGCGGGTGTTTTCGTCAAACCTCATGTGTTTTAGAGTGGGGTGATGGACGACGCTGTGTCCGCCGTGGCGGCTCTGGACGAGCCGACGCGCCGCCGCCTCTACGACTACGTGGTGCGGCAGCCGGCGCCGGTCGCGCGGGACGAGGTCGCGGCGGCGACCGGGCTGCCGCGCGCCACGGTCGCGTTCCACCTGGACAAACTGGTCGGGGAGAAGCTCCTCGACGTGGGCTTCGAACGCCGCACCGGCCGCGGCGGGCCGGGTGCCGGGCGCCCCGCGAAGCTGTACCGGCGGTCGGCCCGGCAGGTGACGGTGTCCCTGCCCGAGCGGCGGTACGAGCTGGCCGGGCTGCTCCTCGCGAGCGCGCTCGACGAAGCGGACCGCACCGGGCGGCCGCCCGGGCCGGTCCTCCGTCGCCGAGCCCGCGAGCTCGGTGAACAGCTCGGACACGCCGCCGCCGGTGCTTCCGCGGCCGACATCGCCGGGATCTTCGAGGAGCACGGGTTCGAGCCGCGGGCCGGCGCCGAGGGGATCCTGTTCGCGAACTGCCCGTTCCACCGGCTCGCGCAGGCGCACACCGAACTGGTCTGCGGCATGAACCTCAGCTTCGCCGAAGGTGTTCTGCACGGCGCGGGCTGCACGGACGTGTCCGCGCGCCTCGATCCCGTTCCGGGCGCCTGCTGCGTCCGACTGCGCCCGGAGGTGACGGCGACGTGAATCAGCGTGACCACAACGCGGAACCGGCCGAGGGCGGCGATCCGGCGTGCTGGCTCGCGCGGGTGTGCCCGGACTGCGGCCTGGTCGCCGACGTCGACCCGCCGACCGTGTGCCGGCGCTGCGGCGCCCGCCTCGAGGGCGAGGATTTCCTGAGCGGACGCTGAGTTCGCGAACCTGCGTCCGCACCGCCGGAGTCGCTAGATTGGCGCCCCGTGACCACCCTCGCGGAGTTGCCGCTGACCGGCTGGTGGCCGGTGCGCCTCCTGCTGCTCGTCGCGTTCGTCGTGGCCGCGCTGCTGGCGTGGTGGGTGCGCCGGCTATGGGTGCGGGCCGGCCTGGTCACCGTCGCCGTCGCGCTGGCCCTGCTGAACGTGCTGGCCGTGGTCAACGCCTCCTACGGCTACTACCTCACCCTCGGCCAGGCGATCGGGCTGCCCGGCCGGGACGCCGCCTCCCTGCGGCAGCTCGAGCGCACCGGCATCCCCGGTGAGGGCCAGCTCATCACCATCACGATCCCCGGCCCGACCTCCCACTTCGCCGCCCGCCCCGCGCAGGTCTACCTCCCGCCGGCGTGGTTCGCCCGCCCCCGCCCGAAACTGCCCGTCGTGATGCTGCTGCACGGCACCCCCGGTGCGCCGGGGGACTGGTCCGACGGCGGGGGCGCCACGGCCACGCTGGACAGTTGGGCCGCCGCCCACGGCGGCACCGCGCCGATCGTGGTGATGCCCGACATCAACGGCGCTTTCGACGCCGACACCGAATGCGTCGGCCCGGCCGAGACCTACCTGACCCGGGACGTGCCCGCGTTCGTCGCCGGCCGGTTCTTCACCCGGCCACCCGGCCGGCACTGGGCCGTCGCCGGGCTGTCCGAAGGCGGTTCCTGCGCGGTCACGCTCGCGTTGCGCCACTCGGACACCTTCAGCGCCTTCGCCGATTTCAGCGGTCTGGCCGGGCCCCGCTCCGGCGACGGCAACGACGTCGGCGACACCGTCCCGGCGCTCTTCGATGGCTCCACAACGGACTTCGACGCCCACGAGCCGGGCTGGTTGCTGGCTCACGGGCGTTATCCCGGCACCGGCGGGTGGTTCGAGGTCGGCGACGCCGACGACGATCCGCTCGCCGCCGCCCGCGCGCTGGAGCCGATGGCCGCCCGCGCCGGGATCGACACCCACCTGGTCGTGGTCTCCGGCGGCGGGCACGACTTCTTCCTGTGGCGCCAGGCGTTCGCCGACGCGCTGCCGTGGCTCGTCGCCCGCGTGTCCGGGTGATCAGCCCGTGAAGGCGTCGCCGGCGAACACCAGCATGTAGGGCAGCGTCGCGCGGGCGGTGCGCCAGGTGTGGGTGAGGCCGGGTTCGACGTGCACCACGGTCCGCTGCCCGTCGGCGGCCAGCTCACCGGCCAGCTCCCGCGCCCGGGCCACGTCGCCGCCGTCGTGCGAACCGGCCGCGAGGAACACCGCCACCGGGGCGGGGAACACCATGCCGCGCAGGTAGTCCCGCGGTGTGTTCCGCTCGATCGCCGCGCGGTCGCCGTGGAACTCCGCCCGCACGTCCCCGGGCGTGTCGTAGGGCAGGGTCAGCAGCAGCACGCCGAACTCGCCGAGGTGGTGCAGTCCGGTGTTCAGCGCGGCGAACGCCCCGCCGGACATCCCGCCCAGGGCACGGGCGTTCCGGTCCCTGATCGTGCGGTACCGAGCGTCCACAGCGGACACGACCGGGCCGGAGAGGAACGTCTCCAGGCGCGGACCACCGGTCACGTCCAGCCCCTCCCAGTCGCGCTCGGGCCGCCCGGCGGTCAGGTCGACGCTCACCACGATCATCGGCGGGATCGCCCGGTCCCGGTACAGCCGGTCCAGCGCGCCCGGGGCGTCGCCCGCGGTCAGCCAGTCCTGCGCGGAGCCGAACGGATAGCCGTGCACGAGGTACACCACCGGGTAGGCGCGCCCCGAATTCGCGTAGCCCGGCGGCAGCAACACGTAAGTCCGGCCGGCGGGAACGCCGTCGGCCGGATCGGCCAGATCGAACGAGTCCAGCGAAGGCGCACCGACATCGGCCGGAACGGCCCGGTCGCCGCTCTCGTCCACCAACCGGCCCAGCGCGCGGCCGGGCGCGCCGCCGCGGTCCAGGAGCACCGCCAGGTCGTGCCCGGTGCGGATGTACCCGACGTAGGTGTTGAGCCCGGTCAGGCCCGCGGCCACCGCGCAGCACACGGCGGCGATCACGGCCCGCCGCCGCGCGCGGCGCCACCGCACCGCGATCCCCGCCAGCACCAGCGCGGCGGTGGCCAGGCCGAGCCAGATCAGCGGGGACTCCAGCGGCCCCGCGGCGCGGCAGTAGCGAGCCACGTCGGCCGGGACGACCACGTCGGTGGTCATGGCGCCGACATCCGGTACCCGACCCCGCGCAGCGTGTGGATCAGGCCGGGCCCGATTTTGCGCCGCAGGTAGCCGACGTAGACCTCGACGATGTTCTCGTCGCCGTCGTAGTGCGCGTCCCACACGTGGGTGAGGATCTCCCGTTTGCTCAGCGCCTCGCCGCGCCGCCGGAGCAGGAACTCCAGCAACCCGAACTCGCGCGCGGTCAGCTCGATCTCGCGGTCGCCGCGGTGCACCGTCCGCGCCGCCGGGTCCAGCCGCAGATCGGCCAGGGTGAGCACGGCCGGCCGCTCCGGCGCGCCGCGCCGCAGCAGGGCCCGCAGCCGGGCGAGCAGGACCACGTAGGAGAACGGCTTGGTGAGGTAGTCGTCCGCGCCGAGGTCGAAGGCGTCGGCCTCGTCGTACTCGCCGTCCTTCGCCGTCAGCACCAGCACCGGCGTCCAGTTCTCGCCCTGCCGCAGCCGCTTGAGCACCTCGTAGCCCGACATCCCGGGCAGCATGAGGTCCAGCACGACGACGTCGAACGGCTGCTCCCGCGCCAGCCACAGCCCGTCCGGCCCGGTGTGCGCGACCTCGACCGCGAACCCCTCCGCGGTCAGGCCCTTGCGCAGCGTTTCGGCGAAGGGGCGTTCGTCCTCGACGACCAGCACACGCATCAGGGGTGCCTCCGGCACGGGAGCAGGATGCGGAACTCGGCGCCAGGATAGACCGGGTCGGCGCCGTCCACGCACTCCGCGCGGCCGCCGTGGCGGGCCGCGATCCCCGCCACGATCGCCAGCCCGAGCCCGGCCGAACCGCCGGTGCCGGCCGTACCGTGGTGCCGCGCGTCGTCGCGCCGGACGAACCGCTCGAAGATCCGTTCGCGGTCGGCCACCGGCACCCCGGGGCCGTCGTCGGCGACCGCCACCACGGCCGTGCCGTCCTCGGTGCCGGTGCGCACGCGGATCCGGCCGGCCGCGTGCTCGGACGCGTTGTCGACCAGGTTGCGGATCGCGCGGCGCAGTTGCGCGGCGTTACCCGTCACCTTCACCGGCTCGGCGCGGATCTCCACCCGCACCCCGGCGGTGGCGCGCGCCCGCTCTGCCTCGGCGCGGGCGAGGTCGTCCAGATCGACCTCACCGGAGGGCGGGTGGTCGGTCGCGTCGTCGGTGCGCGCCAGCAGCAGCAGATCGTCCACCAGCTCGCGCAGCCGGCTCGTCTCCCGCGACACCACCGCGACCAGTTCGTCCTTGGTCATCGCGTCCGGGTGGTGCTCGGCGACCTCGAGCGCGGTCGCCATGGTGTTGACCGGCGAGCGCAGCTCGTGGCTGGCGTCGGAGACGAACCGGCGCTGCGCGCCCTGGGCGGAGGCGAGCCGGTCCAGCATCGAGTTCAGGGTCACCGCCAGCCGGTGCACCTCGTCGCGGCCGGGCGGCACGTCCACCCGCCGTTCCAGATCGCGCGTGGTGATCTCGGAGACCGTGCGGCGCATCCGCTCGACCGGCCGCAACGCCGAACCCACCGCGCGGTGCACGGTGAGCGCGGAGATCGCCAGCAACGGCAGCGCCACCGCCGCGAAGAGCAGGGACAGGCGGGTCAGTGCCTCGGTCACCGGGGCCAGCGACCGCGCCGACACCACCGTGTAGGGGCCGCCGGGGCCGGCCACACCGGTGGACACCAGCCGGTAGTCCTCGCCGGAGCCGTTCACCGTCACGCTCACCGTCTCCACGATCTCGTGCCCGGGCGCCGGGCGCACCGGTGTCAGCGGCGGCTGCCCGGCCAGCGCCGGGTCCGCCGTGATCACCCGGCCCCGCGCGTCGAGGACCTGCAGCACCGAGGCGGAATCCCCGCTGCCGGCCACGTCGGCGCCGGTCAGGTCGCGCGCGCCCTCCCGCGCGATCTCGTGCACGACCTGACGGCCCGCGCTGCGGGCGTCCTCGGTGGTGGACTCCTCCAGCGACCAGCCCAGCAGGAGCACCACCGCCGCGCCCGCGACCACGATCGCCGCGACGACGGCGGCCACCGCCACCACCGTCGTCCGGGTGCGCACACCCAGGCGGGCCAGAACAGCCGACATGCCAGCAGCGTAGGGAAAGCCGGTCACCGCCGCGCCCCGCGCCGGGCCGCCCGCAGCCGTTCCCGCCGCAGCTCGTCGACCTCCGGCAGCGGCAGATCCGGCGGTGGCGAGCCGGTCACCCAGCCGATGAGCAGATCGGCCAGCGCGGGGTTGCGGGCCAGGGCCGGGCCGTGCAGGTAGGTCGCCAGCACGTGCCCGGTAACCGCGCCGTCGGTGCCGTCCCCGTTCCCCGTGCCCGTCCGCACCCGCCCCAGCGGACTGCTGCCCGGTCCCACCGTGGTGACCCCGAGGTGGTTTTCGAACCCGGTCAGCGGACCCGCGCCGCTGTCGGCCACGATTTCGCCGACCGCCCGCCGCCTGCCCGGCGCGGTGTCCACATCGAGCAGTCCGAGCCCTTCGTGGCGTTTGCCGTCCCCGGACACGAACGACGTGCCCAGGACCTGCAGCCCGGCGCACACGCCGAACACGACCGCGCCCCGCGCGGCGGCCCGCCGCAGGCCCGGGTGCTCGCGCAGGTGCCCGGCGGCCAGCGCCTGTGCCTCGTCCTCGCCGCCGCCGAGCAGGTAGACGTCGAGACAGTCCGGAACCGGGTCGCCGTAGTGGATCGCCACGACGTCCGCGGGCACGCCACGCCACCGCAGTCGCTGCCGCAGGACCACCGCGTTGCCCGAGTCGCCGTAGGTGCCCAGCACGTCCGGCAGGACGAGCCCGATCCGCACCGCCGACTCAGCCATCGCCGCTCCGCTGTCCGAGCTGCCGGAACGCGGTGTAGTTCGCGACCAGCTCCACCGGACCCGGCGGCAGGCCGGCGACAGCGCGCACCGGGTCGGCGCAGCGGACGTGCGGCACGCCGGCGTAGGTCAGCCGGACCGCCAGATCCGCCGACCGCTCCCCGGCCGCCACCACCGGGCGGCCCCGCAGCACCTCGAACGGCACGTCCCACAGCCACGACAGGTCACGTCCGTCCGCCTCGCGCCCGTTCACGGCGATGACCACCGGTGAGCGGTCGCCGAGCAGCGGCAGGGTTTCCCGCCACCCGGCCGGATTCTTCGCCAGCAGTACCCGCACCGGGTGCCCGGCCAGGGTGGTCCGCCGGTACCGTCCGGCGACCTCGGTGATCGTCGCCAGGCGGGCACCGGCCGCGGCGGGGTCCACCCCCAGCAGCGCGGCCGCCGCCACCGCCATGGCCGCGTTGGCCGCGTTGGCCCGGCCGGGCAGCTGCAGCGCGAGCGGGGCCGTGCGGCCCGCGGAGTCCACGGCCCGGTCCCCGGCCAGCACCCAGTCCGGGCGGGGCCGCGCCAGCCCGCACCGGCACCGCCAGGCGGGACCGTCGTGCTGGATCGGGCGCCCGCAGCGCCCGCACGCCAGCGCGTCCGCGGTCCAGGACCCGCCCGCGCTCACCCACACGGGCCGCGCCGAGGCCATGGCGGCCGACGTGGCCAGCGGGTCGTCGCAGTTGGCGACCACCGCGGTGCCCGGCAGACCGGCCACCGCCGCCCGCAGGCCGCGCTCGACGGCCCGCACCTCGCCGACGCGGTCGAGCTGGTCGCGGCTGAGGTTGAGCAGCACCAGGCACGCCGGCCGCAGCCGCTGCGCCACGTCGGCGACGTAGTTCTCGTCGACCTCGAGCACCGCGAACGGCGCGTCCGGGCGGTCCACGAGCGCCGCGATCAGCCCGTCCGGCATGTTCGCGCCGTCCCGGTTCGCGGCCACCGGCCCGAGCGGCTCCAGCACGCGGGTCAGCATCGACGCGGTCGTGGTCTTGCCGTTCGTGCCGGTCACCAGGACCACCGTGCGGTCGCGGCCCAGGTGGCGCACGACGTCCGGATCCAGCGCCGCCGCGATCCGGCCGCCGACGACCCCGCCGGCGCCCGCGCCCGTGCCGCGGGACACGGCGGCGGCCGCGCGGGCGAGCGCGACCGCCACCCGCGTCCGGCGCGGGGGAGCGGTCCGGGCTCGCCGTTCGGCCTGGACCGGGGAATCCAGGGGCACGGGCAGGTCTCCTTCGCGGGCGGGGTCGGCTCGGCCCCACTGTGCGCCGCGGACGCTGTGCGGACCCTGAGAACGGCAGCGCCGGCCGCGGCGGGCACACCGCCTCCCCGGAGGAGGCTAGCCGGGCGTTCCTGAGTGGACGCTGAACGGCGTCCTGCCTGGTAGGCGCGCCGGATCGGGACTGGGACGGGGCTAGATTGACCGCGTGCACGCTTCCACCATCCGCATCGACACGGCCCCGTTCGTCGTCACCGCGACGGTTGTCGCGCTCGGCTGCGTCGCCTGGGTCCCGTGGGCCTGGGACCGCTGGCGCCGGCGCGTCGCCGGCCGCGTCACGACGACGGTCGTGGCGGTGGTCGCGGTGGTGCTCGCGAGCGGGTCGGCGGTGAACGCGGCGGGCAGCTTCTACCCGACGCTCGGGTCGCTGCTGGGCACCTCGCCCGACCCCGCCGAAGGCACGGTCGCCGAGGCCGGGCCCGACGGGCGGGACCTCGGGCGCGCACTGGGCACGGCGGCCACCCGCGCGGGCGGCGGGCTCGGCTCGCTGGTGCACCTGACCGTCACCGGGAAGCGCACCGGCCTCACCCGGGACGTCGACGTCTACCTGCCCGCGGTCTACACCGCGCCGGAGTGGGCCGGCTTCCGGTTCCCGGTCGTGGAGTGGATCCCGCACTTCCCCGGCGAACCGCGCCAGGTCGCCACCCTCTACGGCCTGCCGGGCCGGCTCGACGACGCCATCGCCGCGCACCGGCTGCCGCCGGTCGTGGTGATCGTGCCCGACCCCAACGGCGAACCGCGGCTGACCCACGACTCGGAGTGCGTGGACGCCGCCGGCGGGCCCGCCGACGACACGTTCCTGTCCGCAGACCTGCGGGCGTGGGCGAGCGACCACCTGCGGGTGCGCACCGACCGCGAGGGCTGGGCCGCGGCCGGGTGGTCCTCCGGCGGGTACTGCGCGCTCGACCTCGCCGCCCGGCACCCCCAGTGGTACGCGACCGCGGTCAGCATGAGCGGCTACGACGTGACCCCGCACGACGCCGAGACCGGCGACCTGTTCCACGGCCGCGAGGACCTGCGCCGCGCCAACGACGTCTCGGCGATCCTGCGCGACCACCCCGCCCCGCTGCGGCTGCTCGTCACCGCCGATGCCTCTGCCGGCGACGAGTGCGCGGCCCTGCAGCGGTTGCGGGCCGCCGCCACGCCACCTGCCGAGCTGACCACCTGGGTGCTGCCCGCCGCCGGTCACAACCTCGACGCCGTCCGCGCCGAGCTGCCCGCCGTGCTGGACTGGCTCGACACCCAGCTGGGCAACCCCGTCGCCGGGGCCGCCCCGGGCGCGGCCCAGCAGGACGCGGGCGCCATCCCGGCGTGGCCCCTGCCCGACACCGGAACCCCCGGAGCGCTCCATGGCACCGACACCAGCCTCTGACCCCGCCGGCCGCCGCCCCGTGCCACGCTGGCGATCCAAAACCGCCGGAGTGGTGGCCACCGTGGTCCAGCTCGGCGCGGTCGCGTCGGTCGTGCTGTTGTTCACCGGCGGCCACCACGAGTTCTACCGCTGGACCGTCGGGCTGTTCTCGCTGCTCAACATCCCGGCCGACGCGAACATCCTCATCGCGCTCGTCCTCGCGGTGCTCGGCGCGGCGCTGCGGCGGCGCAAGCGCGCCGCACTGAACACCCTCATCCTGTTCCAGGTCGCCGGGCTGCTCATGGACCTGGCCTTCCAGCTGGTCCTGCTGTGGGCACCGCACGTGCTGACGCTGCCGCGCCGCGAACCCGAGCACCTGCCCGCCACGCTGTGGGCGCTCACCGGCGCCGAGATCACCGCCATCGCCCTCATCGCCCTGCTGCTGACGCTGCGCCCGGCGTTCCCGGCGCGGCTGGCGCCGGGCGCGTGGAAGCACGCCCTCGTGGTGGCGCTGACCGGGTTCGGCACGACCATCCTCCTCGGGTGGGGTCTGCTGACCGTCTTCCCCGGCACGCTGACCGGCCTGGGGGACACCTTCCTGTGGGCGGTCAACCACTCCACCGGCGAGCTCCTCCAGCTCCGGCGGCTCGGCGTGCGGGAGGGGCCGCCCTGGATCGACGCGCTGCTCGACGTCGGCGCCACGCTCTCCGCGGTCGCCACCCTGTCGGTGTTCTTCCGCGGCGTGCGCGGGCAGCGACGCCGCACCGACGACGACGAGCTGCGGCTGCGGGCCCTGCTGGCCGCGCACGGCGAGGACGACTCGCTCGGCTACTTCGCCACCCGCCGCGACAAGTCCGTGGTCTTCGACCCCAGCGGCCGGGCCGCGGTCACCTACCGCGTGCTGGGCGGCACCAGCATCGCCAGCGCCGACCCGATCGGCGATCCGGACGCCTGGCCGCAGGCCATCGGGGCCTGGCTCGCGGAGTCCCGCACGTACGGCTGGGCCACCGGTGTGCTGGGCGCGAGCGAACGCGGCGCGCGGGCCTACGTGCGCGCGGGCCTGAAGGCGCTCGAACTCGGCGACGAGGCCGTCCTCGACGTGCGCGACTTCAGCCTCGCCGGCCCGCAGCGCCGGTCGGTGCGCCAGGCCGCGCGCCGGATCGAACGCGCCGGCTACACGGTGCGGATCCGCCGGCACGCCGACATCCCGCCGTCCGAAATGGACGTCATCCTCGACCACGCCCAGCGGTGGCGGGACGCGCGGACCGAACGCGGCTTCTCGATGGCGCTGTCCCGCCTCGGCGACCCGGCGGACGGCCGGTGCGTGATGGTGGAGGCGTTCGACGCGCGGGGGAACCTGCGCGGGCTGCTCTCGTTCGTGCCGTGGGGGCGGCGCGGGCTGTCGCTGGACCTGATGCGCCGCGACCGCGAGGCCGACAACGGGCTCAACGAGTACCTGATCGTGCAGCTCGTCCTCGCCGCCGGGCAGCTGGGCGTGCAGCGGATCTCGCTGAACTTCGCGATGTTCCGCGCCGTGTTCGCCGCCGGTGAGCGGATCGGCGCCGGGCCGGTGCTGCGTGCCTGGCGCGCGCTGCTGGGCCTGGCGTCCCGCTTCTTCCAGCTCGAATCGCTGTACCGGTCCAACGCCAAGTACGGGCCGGACTGGGCGCCGCGGTTCCTCTGCTACAGCTCGGCGCGGCGGCTCGGCCGGATCGGGCTGGCCGCCGGCGCACTGGAGGGGTTCCTGCCGAGCGGGCTGCGGTCCGGGCGCCGCGCCATCTCCTCCGACGATGTCGGCGAGGCGTTCCTGGCGCGGGTGCGGGAGATCGACGCCGTGCGGCCCGAACCGCGGCCGGTGCGCCGCCCCGAGCAGGTGCGCGTCCGGATCGCCAAGCTCGACCGCCTGCGCGCGGCCGGGATCGACCCCTATCCGGCGGGCTTCGACCGGGACACCTCGCTGCGCGCGGTGCGCGCCGAGTTCGACGGGCTGACGCCGGACACGCGCACCGGCCGGAAGGTGCGCGTCGCGGGCCGGGTCATGGCGATCCGCGACCTCGGCGGCGTCTGCTTCGCCCGGATCGAGGACGGCGACGCCCACCTGCAGCTGATCTTCGGCGACGATCCGTTGTGGCGGGACGGGGTCGACCTCGGCGACCACGTCGGCGCGACGGGCGAGGTGGTGACGTCGCGGCGGGGCGAGCTGTCGGTGCTGGTGGCGGACTGGACGGTGACGGCGAAGTGCCTGCACCCGTTGCCGGACAAGCGAAAGGGGCTGACCGACCCGGAGACGCGCGTGCGGCAGCGGTACCTGGACCTCATCGTCAACCCGGCGTCGGCGGAGATGCTGCGGCTGCGCGCCGCGGTGGTGCGCTCGGTGCGGGAAGGGTTGCAGGCGGGTGGGTTCCTCGAGGTGGAGACCCCGATGCTGCAGACCGTGCACGGCGGGGCGAACGCGCGGCCGTTCGTCACCCACATCAACGCCTACGACCAGCGGATGTACCTGCGGATCGCGCCGGAGCTGTACCTCAAGCGGCTGTGCGTGGCCGGGGTGGAGCGGGTGTTCGAGCTGAACCGCAACTTCCGCAACGAAGGGGTGGACGCCACCCACAACCCCGAATTCACCATGCTGGAGGCGTACCAGGCCTACGCCGACTACGAAACGATGCGCGGGCTCGCGCGGTCGCTGATCCAGCGGGCGGCGGTCGCCGCGTACGGCGCGCCGGTCGCGCGGCGGCCGGACCTGGGCGAGGTCGACCTGTCCGGCGACTGGCCGGTGGTCACGGTGTACGACGCGGTTTCGCGCGCACTGGGCGAGAGCGTCACCCCGGACACCCCGCCGGAGCGGCTGCGCCGGTGGTGCCGGGCGGCCGGCGTGCCCGCCGACGACGAGGCCGGGCACGGCGACCTCGTCGGGAAGGCGTTCGAGCACCTGGTCGAGCCGGCCACCGTCGAGCCCACGTTCTACACCGATTACCCGGCCGAAACGTCACCGCTGACCCGGGCGCACCGGCGTGACCCCCGGCTGGCCGAACGGTGGGACCTGATCGCGTTCGGCGCCGAGATCGGCACCGCCTACACCGAGCTGGCCGATCCCCTGGAGCAGCGCCGACGGCTGGAGGCGCAGTCGCTGCGTGCCGCCAGCGGCGACATCGAGGCCATGGAACTCGACGAGGACTTCCTGCTCGCCCTCGAACACGGCATGCCTCCCACCGGCGGGCTGGGCCTCGGGATCGACCGGCTGGTCATGATGCTGACCGGGGCCTCGATCCGGCAGAGCGTGGCGTTCCCGTTCGTCCGCCCCTCCGGCGGGCCGGGACCCGGGTGAGCGGAGGGCTCAGCGCGGGCCGAGCAGTCCGTCCGCGATCAGGTTCGCGAGTTCGCCCGCGGTGCGTTCCTGGCTTTCCCGGGTGACCGGGTGGGCCCGGCCGAGCCGGTGCGCCAGCGGCAGTTGCACCAGGGCGGCGACCGGGCTGATCACGGCGAAGAAGAGCACGTCCACGGGCACGGTGGGCATGCGGCCCGCCGCCATGAGCCGTTCGACGGCCGGGATCAGCGGGCCCAGCACCGGTGCCACGTAGTTGTCGTAGAGGTAGTCCAAGCGCTCGGACTCGCGGCCGAACTCGTCGGCCAGGAGGCGGCCGAGCAGCGGCGCCTCGACCGCGGACTGGTAGAAGTGGGTGATCACGGCGCGGACCCGCTCGGCGTCGTCCACGTCGGCTTCGAGCAGCCGCCGGCGTTCGTGCTGATCGCGTTCGAGGAGCGAGTCCACCACGGCGCGCCAGAAGTTGGCCTTGGACCCGTAGCGGTCGTTGATGAAGTTGTGGCTGACGCCGAGGCGTTTCGCGAGTTCCCTGGCCGAGGTCCGGTCGTAGCCGAGTTCGGCGAAGGCCTCCATGCCGCGCCGGAGGATCTCGGCCTCGCCGGGCACCGGACGCGTGCCCGCGCCGGGACGTCCCGGTCCGCGCGCCGCGCCGGTCACCGACTCCTGTGCCATGCGCTCATTCTCGCCACGGCTCCACCCACGTCCCCTCCTGGGGGGCGTGACTTGACAGGTGTCAGATCCGCCGTAATCTGACATCTGTCAGACCCAGGGTGGGCCGGAAGGGACGACCATGGCGAGGACCACGCCGGACATCCCGGTTCCCGATCTCACCGGCAAGCTCGCGGTGGTCACCGGAGCCAGTGACGGCGTCGGCCTGGGGTTGGCGACCCGGCTCGCCGCGGCGGGTGCGGAGGTCGTCGTGCCGGTCCGCAACCGGCGCAAGGGGGAGGCGGCGATCGCGAAGATCCACCGCCGCCATCCCGATGCCGGAATCTCCCTGCGTGACCTGGATCTGTCGTCACTGGAGTCGGTCGCCGCGGTGGCGGACCGGCTCACCGAGGAGGGGCGGCCGATCCACATCCTGGTGAACAACGCCGGGGTGATGACGCCGCCCGATCGGCAGACCACGAAGGACGGTTTCGAGCTGCAGTTCGGCACCAACCACCTGGGACATTTCGCCCTGGTGGCGCGGATCCTCCCGCTCCTGCGCGCGGGTGGCGCGCGCGTCACGTCGCAGATCAGCGTCGCCGCCGGCCGGCACTCCATCAACTGGGACGATCTCCAGTGGGAGCGCGGGTACCACGGCAACCGGGCCTACAGCCAGTCGAAAATCGCGTTCGGCCTGTTCGGTCTCGAGCTCGAGCGGCGCAGCCGGGAAGGCGGCTGGGGCATCACGAGCAACCTGTCCCATCCGGGAGTGACGCCCACGAATCTCCTCGCGGCGCGCCCGGAGGTGGGCCGGGAACGCGACGCCACGCTGGTGCGGTTCATCCGCGCGCTGTCCGCTCGCGGCATTCTGTTCGGGAAGGTGGAATCGGCGCTGCTGCCCGCGCTCTACGCCGCGACCTCACCCGACGCCGAGGGGGGCCGTTTCTACGGGCCCAGCGGCTTCCGCCACCTGTCCGGCCCGCCGGCCGGACAACAGCTGTACCCGCGCTTGCGCAGCACCGACGACGCCCGCCGGATCTGGGAAATCTCCGAGGACTTGACCGGCTTCCGCTTCCCGGCACCGCGCACGCGAGCACGGGCCTGAGGTGCGGTTCGTCAGGGGCGCCAGGCCGGGTCGCGGCCGATGAAGGCGATCAGCTTGTCCTGCGGGGAGGCGTCGTCGGGGACGGGGACCGCGGGGCCGAACTGTCCGCTGTCGCGGAGGATCTGCTCCATCGGCCGCATGCCGGCGAGCGCGGCGGCGCAGCGGTCCTGCCCGAGGTCGGGTTCGCGGCCGAGCGCCTTCGCCAGGTCCCAGGTGTGCATCCAGACGTCGTTCGTGTAGAACTGGTCGATCGCCTCCTCCGCCGGCTTGTCGCCGATGTGCGGGTTGCTCAGCACGCGCCCGGCGGGGTTGTCGAGGATCGCCTGGATGTCGGTGACGTGCTGCTTCCAGGCCGCGGCCGGGTCGGCGTCGACGTCCAGGGCGGGGAGGTCGATCCCGGCGCCGTGGAGGAACCCGCGGGACCACTCGACGAGGTGTTTGACGACGTCGAGCGCCGTCCATCCGGGAACCGGGCTGGGGCGCGCCCAGTCGCCGGGGGAGGCGGATTCGACCAGGCCGGTGAACCGGGCCGCGTCCTGGGCGTGCTGCTGGGCCGGTGTCATGTCAGGCTCCCTTGGCGAGCAGTTCGTCGAGCTTTTCGTAGCCTTCCTTGACCCCGACGTCCATGCCGCTGGACAGCATGCCGTCGCGGGTTTCGAAGTCCTTCACCACGCTCAGCGCCGTCAGCCGCGTCCCGCCGCCGTCGAGCCTTTCGAAGGTCAGCGTCTCCAGCGCGACGCCGTCGGGTTCGCCGGTGTAGGTGAACGTCCACACGATCCGCTGGTGCGGGCGCACCTCGTGGAAGCTGCCGTAGAACGAGGCGATCTCCTCGCCGTCGCGGTCGTTGGCGAAGGCCCATTCGCCGCCGGTCCGGGCGTCCCACCTGGTGATCCTCGTGGACAGTGAGCGCGGCCCGACCCACTGCGCGTAGAGGTCGGGGTCGACGTGGGCGCGGAACACCTGTTCGGGTGGTGCGGCGAACTCGCGGATGATCTCGATGGTCGGCACCTTGTCGGCCGCCACGATCCGGGTTTCCTGCCGGGTGCTGGTCATGATGCGTCCTCCTGGGGCTGGTCCGTCTCGGCCATGCGGGACAGCACGGCGTCCAGGCGCCGGTACCGCTCCTCGGCCTGGCGCCGGTAGCGCTCGATCCACTTCGTCATCAGGTCGAGCACCTCCGCGTCCAGGTGGACGGGCCGCCGCTGGGCCACCTTGCTGCGGGTCACCAGCCCGGCTTCCTCGAGCACCTTCACGTGCTTGGAGACCGCCTGGAGGCTCATGTCGTACGGCTCGGCCAGCTCGCCGACGGTGGCGTCCGCGGCGGCCAGCCGGGCGACCAGGTCACGCCGGGTCGGGTCGGCCAGGGCCGCGAACACGCGGTTGAGCTGCTCGGTCGTCTCGTCCACCGTGGTTCCTCAACTACTTGGTTGAGGACGACGGTAGGTCCTGGTCCTCGTCGTTGTCAACCAAACGGTTGAGGAAGGTCACCCAGCGACGCTCGCCACGGAGAACGCGTCGGCCGGCATCGGCCGGTGCAGGCGCCAGGTGATCGCGATCGGCCGCTCGCCGCGGTGCTCCACGTAGGACGCGGGCCCCAGGCAGACGAACGGCGCGGCGCCCAGGTCGTCGGTCTTGGTCTCACGCACGAAGAGCACCACATGACTGCCCTGCGCGCGGTGCGCGAGGTATCGCCGGCCGGTGGGCGAGTCGAGGGACGTCGCGTTCTGCGACTCCCAGTGGAACAACTCGGGGCTGATCGCGTAGTCGCGGTACATCGTGGTGGGGGAGAAGTCCTTCTCGCTCTTGCGCAGGTTGATCAACAGCGCGTCGGTCCGGGTGTCCTCACACCACGCGACGCCGGACACGTGGTTGCCGGGGACGCGCTGGAGGGTCGCATAACCCAGCGCGGCGAGGATCTCCTCCCGGCGGTACCGGCTGTGACTGGCCAGGGGCACGTGCTGCAGCCCCTCGCCGAGGGAGGCCGGGACGTGCCGGGCGGTGTCCAAGCCGAGCGCGGCCAGCTCGGCGATCTCGGCGCACACCGCTGGGTGCCGGCGCAGACGATCCAGGCCGGCGCGGTAGGACCGGAACTCGCCGCGCTTCGGCCACAGGGTGAACAGCAACATCCTGGCCAGCCGCTGTTGCCGCTCGGTGAGGTCTTCGTAATCCGGCCCGTCGGCGGTGGCGAGTTGCCGGTAGACCTCGGCTCGCTCGGGATCGTCGACATGCGTGAAGGCCGACATCCGCCGCAGCAGTGAGCCTTCGTCCGGACCGGCGGGCGGGGTGGGCAGACCCGCGTCGCGCCGCAACCCGGTCCACGACCCGCCGCCGCGGTAGACGTCGACCAGTTCCCGATCGGCCGCGTGGAGGTAGTCGGCCAGCGCGAGGTCACCGTGGGAACGGACGTCGGCCGCCAGCTGGGACCGGGTGAAGCGCAGCTGGGTGCGGACGTTGTCGAGCACGATCCGCTGCGCGACCCGGTCCAGCACCACCTGCGATCCCGCGGGCAGGAACGGGAAACCCTGCTCGATCTGGCGCTGCAACCCACGGCGGGTGGCCCCGGTGAGCGCGCGGTAGCGGGTGTCGAACCGGAACTCCTTGCGGTGCTGGCCGATGAAGTCCAGCACGGTCAGCACCGCCTTGCCCGGGGCGCGCCGCAACCCGCGGCCGAGTTGCTGCAGGAAGACCGTCGCGCTGTCCGTGGGCCGCAGGAACAGCACGGTGTCGATCTCGGGGATGTCCAGGCCCTCGTTGAACAGGTCGACCGCGAACAGCACGTTCACCTCGCGGGCCCGAAGCGCGGAGATGGCCCGCTCGCGGTCCGCGGGCGAGCTGTTGCCGGACACCGCCAGGGCGTTGATCCCCGCGTTCCGGAACACCCGCGCCATGTACTCGGCGTGCGCGATGGTCACGCAGAACCCGAGCGCGCGCATCGTCGCGACGTCGGTCACCTTGTCCCGCAGTTCCTTCAGCACCTTCGCCGCGCGGGCGTCGTTGCCGGTGTAGAGCCGCTCGAGGCCGCTGACGTCGTACCTGCCGCGTTTCCACTCCACGCCGGCCAGATCGACCCCGTCGGCGACGCCGAAGTAGTGGAAGGGGATCAGCAAATCGGCCGAAAGCGCTTCCCACAGCGGCAGTTCGAACGCCGTCCGCCCGCCGAACAGTTCCCGGACGTCACGACCGTCCGCGCGCTCGGGTGTGGCGGTGAGCCCGAGGAGTTCCTTGGGGCGCAAGTGGCCCAGCAGCCGCTGGTAGGTGGGCGCTTCGGCGTGGTGGAACTCGTCGACCACGACGACGTCGAAGTGCTCGGGCGGCAGCTTGTCGATGCCGTGTGCGTCCAGGCCCTGGATGCTGGCGAACACGTGACGCCACCGCTCCGGCCGGACGCCGCCGACGTAGGCCTCCCCGAACTTCTCGTCGATCAGCGTCTCGCGGTAGATCCGCAGCGCCTGCTGGAGGATTTCCTTGCGGTGCGCGACGAAGAGCAGCGTGGGGTCCCCGTCCGCCCGCAGTCGCCGGTAGTCCAGCGCGGCGATCACGGTCTTGCCCGTCCCGGTCGCCGCGACCACCAGGTTGCGGTGGCGGTCGTGCACCTGGCGCTCGGATTCCAGCGCCTCGAGGATTTCCTGCTGGTGCGGCAGGGGCCGGACCTCCAGTCCGGCCAGGCTGATCGTCGCCGGTGCGCTGCCGCGGCGTCCCGCCTGGCGGAGCGCGTCGTCGAACCGGTCGGCGTCGGTGTCCGGGTCGTACGGGACGAAGGCGCTGGACTCCCAGTAGGAGTCGAAGGTCGCCTCGAACTTGCGCAGCAGCTCGGGTGTGGCGACACCGGAGAGCCGGACGTTCCACTCCAGGCCCTCGACCAGCGCCGACCGGGAGAGGTTCGAGCTGCCCACGAACGCGGTGTCGAAGCCGGAGTTACGGCGGAACAGCCAAGCCTTCGCGTGCAGCCGCGTCGACTGGGTCTCGTAGCTGATCCGGACCTGGGCGCCGAACTGCTTCACCAGCCGGTCGATCGCGGGGCGCTCCGTCGCACCCACGTAGGTGGTGGTCAGGACGCGGAACGGGACACCCCGGTCCCGTAGGTCGAGCAGGACCTCTTCCAGCAGGCGGAGGCCGGGCCAGCGGATGAAGGCGCAGAGCAGGTCGACGCGGTCGGCGCTGGCGAGCTCGGCCCGCAGCTCGGCGGACAGGCTGGGCTCTTCCTTGGCGTTGGTCAGCAGGGCTGCCTGCGACAGCGGCGTGACCGGCCGGATGTGCTGGCGCGCGCCGGTGCCCGTCACCTCGCTCAGGGCGATGAGCTGCTGCAACGTGTCGGTCAGCCGATCGTCCTCGGCGGCCAGCATGCTCAGCACCCGGTTCGCGAGCTCCACCCGCCGGCCACCGTCGGACTCCTCGGCGATCACCCGGCGCACCGCGTCCGCCACGTGCCGGGCGATGACCTCCGGAGCATCCGCCTCGTCGACGCCGCTGAACTCCGGCGCGAACCGCTCCCGCGCCGCATCGAGCGCCCGATCGAGGCGGTGCGTGCGGACAGCTTCGTACACCCCGTGGGCGAGCGGCTCCATGATGATCACTCTGCCACGAGCGGCCGTCTCCACGGAAGGCGATCTAGGCAAAGGTATTTGACGCTGATTCGAACACGTGAGCGCTTGTGGGATGTGATGGCTGATCAACGCTCGCCGCCGGAGTGCGGTAGGCGCCAACCGGCCCGCCGAAGTCGAAGATCTTTCACTCCGCTCGTAACCTCCCGGACCCGGTGAACCGGCCCCGAGCAGGGGTAGTAGCAGTGCTACTACCGAGCGGTAGAAACGGCGTTAGCGCTGCGCAAACGCCGCTCAGCAAGATCGCTCACCACCCCCTCAAACTGTGGGGTCAGTCACCGTTTGGTGATATCTCCGTTGCGCGTTCGTAATCTGGCTGAGGCCTCGCGGAGACCGGGAAATCCCCCGTTCCCGTCTCCCCACGGCCCCCGCCGGCCTGGCCCCCGACAGGGTCGGCGTGGCTGAACGTCAAGCAAGGAGACCTCCCGTTCATGGGAAGCCATAATTCGAATAACCGTGCTCCCCGAAAGGCGGCCCTGTTTTCCCCGGACAGGTACCGCCCGCGGCACGCAGCCAAACCGAAGAACCTCGGCCGGATCAGCGCGCGCACGTCCGTTTCGGCGGGCCTGCTCATGATGTCCATGGCCGGCTCCGCCAGCCCGCTCGCCATGGCGAGCACCAGTGGCGAGGCCGCCCCGCCGGCGCCCGTCGCCGGTGCGACCCCGGTCGCCGACACCGTCGCCGTCGCCCCGGTCCTCGGGCCGCCGTCGACGTGGGTGGTCACCACCCCGGCGCCGGTCCTGGACATCCCCGCCGCCCCGGCACCCGACCCCGTCGCCGCGGAAACCCCCGCCGCGGAACCGGCTCCGCCCCCGCCGCCCGCGCCGGAGGTGTTCGACACCACCGGCGACCAGATCGCCGGCTGGGTCAACGAGGCCATCCGCGTCATGCGGGCGCAGGGCGTGCCGGTCGACGGCGGTGACGTGCAGGCCATCCGCACGATCATCGACAAGGAGTCGAACGGCAACCCGAACGCCGTCAACCGCTGGGACAGCAACTGGCGCGCCGGTCACCCCTCCAAGGGCCTGATGCAGTGCATCGACTCGACCTTCAACGCGCACAAGCTGCCCGGCCACGACGACATCTTCAACCCGGTGGACAACATCATCGCCGGGGTGCGCTACACGATCAGCCGCTACGGCGGTTTCGACGGCCACCCCGGGCTGAAGTCCATGCTGAAGGGCAGCGGCTACCGCGGCTACTGATCCACCCGTCGAGCGCCCGTCCACTTCGGACGGGCGCTCGCGGTGGTTCAGCGGCTCGCCAGGTAGGCCCGCCAGCCGCCGTGGCCGGTGATGTCCCGGGCCGGGTCCGCGCACCAGGAGTCGGCGACGAAACCGAGCACGGTGGACCCGTCGTCGAGCGTCAGCGGGCCCAGGTGCAGGGGTTCGGCGATCGTCGGCAGCAGCGCGCCGATCGCCGCCTCCGGCAGGTCCCACACCTCCAGCTCGACACCGGAACTGGGACCGTCGCCGCGGAGCAGACCGGGTCGCGGGAACGGTCCGTCCACTGTGTACATGCGGTAGCCGGGTCCGGTGCGGGCCCGGCTGTGCAGCACACCGCCGAGCCGGACCAGGTCGCCGTTCGCGGGCTGACCCGACAGGTGCGCACCCGCGACGGCCAGCAACGTGCGACTCGCTGGTGGTGCGACGGTCTCCCCGGTCCAGCGCGCCGCCAGGTCCAGCAGCGGGCCGTCCGCGAACGCCGGGGCGAGCAGCTGCACCCCGAACGGCAGCCCGTCCGGACGCGTCCCGGTCGGCACGGCGACCGCGCACAGGTCGAGCAGGTTCGCCATGTTGGTGAACCTGCCCAGCCGGGTGTTGACCCCGACCGGATCCGCCGCGACCTCCGCCAGCGTGGGATGCCCGGGCGTCACCGGCAGCAGCAGCGCGTCCGCGCCGCTGAAGGCGCCTTCGGCGAGCCGCCGCAACCGGGCCAGTTCGTGCAGCCCGGCGAAGGCGTCCGCGCCCGAGTACCGGTCCGCGCCGCGCACGATGCCCGCCACGGTCGGATCCACGCCCGGCCCGTCGAGCAGGTGCCCGAACGCGGCCAGCCGCTCGGCCACGAACGCCGCCTCGTACAGCAGCCTGGCCGCCGCCAGGAACGGCGTCACGTCCACCCGGACCACGTGCGCGACCCGCTCGGCGTGCGCGAGTGCGGCCTGCCACGCCGCTTCGTGCTCCGGATCCAGGTCCAGCGGCGCGTCCGGCACCGCGATCACCCGCATCCGCTGGGCGACACCGGGTGGCAGCAGCGCGGGCACCGGCCGCGACCAGGGGTCGGCCGCGTCGTAGCCGATCAGCGCGTCCAGCACCGGGCGGGCTTCGGCGACGGTCCGGGTGAAGGCGGTGACGCAGTCCAGCGACGGGCACGCGGGCAACACCCCGAGCGTCGAGACCAGCCCACGGGTCGGCTTCACCCCGACCAGGCCGTTGAACGCCGCCGGAACCCGCCCGCTGCCCGCGGTGTCGGTGCCCAGGGCGAACGACACCACGCCGAGCGCGACCGCCACCGCGCTTCCCGAACTGCTCCCGCCGCTGACGTGCGCGGGGGAGAACACGCTGTGGCACGCGCCGTAGGGGGAGCGGGTGCCGACCAGTCCGGTGGCGAACTGGTCCAGGTTGGTCTTGCCGATCGGCACCGCCCCCTGGTCCTGCAACCGCCGCACCGCGAACGCCGTCTCGGTGGCGGGGGTATCGCGCGCGGGGCAGCCGGCGGTGGTCGGCACCCCCGCGATGTCGATGTTGTCCTTGACGGCGAACGGCACCCCACCGAGGGGACCGTCCGAATCGGACCGGACGCCGTCCTCGTCCAGCAGCGAGATGAACACCGGCTGGTCCACCTCCCGGGCCGCCTTCAAGGCAACCAGCGGAGTCATCGTGCCCACCTCTCCCGTTCGGCGTCGAACGCCGCCTGCCTGCGTTTGCGGAACAAGGCGATCTCCTCGCGGTGCTTCGACTCCAGCTCGTCCACTTCGGACAGCGAGAACCGCGCCGGCCGGGTGTCCAGCGTGGATCGCCCGGCCTTGACGTCCGCCCGGAGGTCGGCCAGCTCTTCGGCGGTCACCGGCGTGAACCGCAGCCGGTCGAACTGCCGCAGCAGCCACGGCCGCTCGTCCGACCCCGGCACGTGCCGCCACACCGGCACGGTCCGCCCGACCAGCTGGTAACCGCCCGGACCCTCCATTCCGTAGACGCACAGGTAGGCGCCGCCGATGCCCACGGCGTTCTGCGGCGTCCACGTCCGCGCCGGGTTGTACTTCGTGGTCACCAGCCGGTGCCGCGGGTCGACCGGCAGCGCGACCGGGGCGCCGAGGTAGACGTCACCCAGCCCGATCACCAGGTAGGTCGCCTCGCGCAGGATCCGGAACACGTCGTCCCGCTCGGGCAGGTCGTTGATGCGCCGGATGAACTCGACGTTGTCCGGGCACCAGGGCGCGTCCGGCCGCACCGAGCGCGTGTACCGGGCCATGGCCTCGTGCGCGGCGGGGTGGTCGAACGCGATCGGCAACGTCACCTCCCGCACGTCGAGCGTGGCGCCGGCCGGATCGGGCACCGCGCCCGCGAGTTCGTCGAGCAACCCGGCCAGCCGCGTCACCGGCAGCCGGTCCGGGTCCACCTGGACCAGCAGCGACCGCACGCCCTCCACGATCTCGGTGACGCCGTCGGTCGCCGACGCCCGCAGCGCCTCGGCGAGCAGGTGCACCCAGACCCGCACGTGCAGGTCCAGCACCGCGGGACCGGCCTCGACGAGCAGGTGGTGGTCCCCGGCCCGGCGCATCACGACCGCCGGGTCGGCCCGCTGCCGCAGGAAGCCGTGCTCCCGCAGCAGGTCCGTCCGTGGCGCGGGCAGCGCCGGAACCGGAGCGGGCGTCCCTGCGAACTCCGCCGCGACGGCGGCCCGAGGATCGGCCAGGAGCGCGGCCCGCTCGGCGTTGATCGCCTCGGCTTCCTCCGGCGACACCAGCACCAGCCGCACCGCATCGCCCGGCCGGGCCTGCGCCAGTTTCCAGCGGTCCGCGCGGATCACCGTGAACGGCACGACGAACCCGCCGAGGCTCGGCCCGTCCGGCCCGACCACGACCGGCGTGTCGCCGGACAGCATGATCCCGCCCACCGGGTAGGCGCTGTCGTGGATGTTGGACGGGTGCAGGCCGGCCTCGCCGCCGTCCCGGCGCGACCACCGCGGCGTGGGACCGTTCAGCCGCACACCGGTGCGGTCGGCTCGGTGGTCCACCGTCCACGGTGTCTCCAGCAATTCGAGAGCGCCGTCCTCGGTGAGGTACTCCGGCGCGCCGTGCGGGCCGGCGAGCACCCGCACGGCCCACTCGCCGGTCATCGCGGGCAGGACCGGCGCCACGTCGAGCGGTGCGGCGAGGTTCTCGGTGCGGCCGAGGGGGAGCCGGTCCCCGGCGGCGAGCGCGCGCCCGTCCAGGCCGCCGAACCCGCCGAGCAGGAACGTCGCCCGGCTGCCGAACACCTCCGGCACCCGGATCCCGCCCGCCACCGCCAGGTAGGCCCGCATGCCCGGGCCCGAGCACGGGCCCACGTCGACCACCGACCCCGGCGCGACCGGGGTGAGGATCCCCGGCCGCAGCGGACGCCCGTCCACGGTGGCGCGGTGCGCCGCGCCGGTCAGGCACACCGTGGTGCGCCGCTCGAACCGCAGCACCGGCCCGGTGGCCACCGCTTCCAGCCCGGCCGCCTCTGGCGGGTTGCCCACGGCGGCGTTGGCCAGCGCGAAGGACAGGTCGTCCCACGCGCCCGACGGTGGCACGCCGACGTCCCACATGCCGCCCCGGCCGGTCAGGTCCTGGACCGTCGTCTGCGTCCCTGGTGCGAGTACCTCCACGGTCACCACCAGCCCAGCAGCCGCACCGGCGTGGGGTTCCAGCCGTTGCACGGGTTGTTCAGTTGCGGGCAGTTGCTGATCAGCACGTACAGGTCGCGCTCGGCGCGCACCTCGACGTACTTGCCGGGCGCGGACAGCCCGTCCTCGAACGTCAGCCCGCCGTCGACGGTCAGCGGGACGTTCATGAAGAAGTTGATGTTGTGCCCGAGCTGCCGGGCCCCGATCCCCACCTGGGCGCCGTAGCGCAGGAAGGTTTCCCGGCAGGCGTGCTGGTGCCGGGTGTGCTCGCCGTAACGGACCACATTGGACTCCTGTGCGCACGCCCCGCCGAGGGTGTCGTGGCGGCCGCAGGTGTCGGCGGTGATCGTGGCGAGCACGTCCAGGTTCACCGACAGCAGGCGCGATCCGGTGGTGAGGTAGGCGCGGCCCTGCTCCCGCACGGTGTCCATCGCGCTGTAACGGTTGTCCAGGTCCGCGGCGTCGTAGAACAGCGTGTCCACGGCCTGGTTGCCGTGCAGGTCGACGATCCGGAACGTCCCGCCCGCGGGAACGGTGCCCAGGAACCCGTCCCCGTCGGCGACGGTGGTGTCGAGCACCGCGGCGGTGATGGTTTCGGTCATGCCAGCACCTCCCGGGCAGCTCGCAGGGCGCGGGCGCTCTCGTCGCGGAACGTCCACGACGGATCGTCCGGCCCGGGTTCCGGCGCGGGCCGCACCTCCGCCAGCACCGCGGCCGGATTCCACTGTGGATCGAGCGGGTGCGGTGCGGTGGAGAGGATCACGAGCACGTCCATCTCCATCCGCAGGCTGACCCAGTCGCCCGCGGAGGCGTGCCCGGGCGCGAAGGTCAGCGTGCCCGCGGTGTCACCGGCAGTGGCGACCTTGCTGAAGAAGTTGACGCACGCGTGCAGATCCGCCGGGCCGCGGCCGTGCTTGCGCAGCTCGCTCAGGAAACCGTCGCGCGCGGAGCGCCGCCAGGCGTTGCGATCGGCCGCATAGGACGACGGGCCGAACCGGTCCACATCGACGGAATGTCCGCACAGCGCGTCGTGCCAGTCCAGCGAGGATCCGGTGACCGAGCACAGCGCGGCGCCGCGGTCGGACATCAGCACCATCGGCGCGTGGATCCGCGCGCTCATCTGGGCCTTCAGCGTGTCCGGGACGTTGAGCCGGTCGACCGGGTGGTGGGCGGCGAACAGCAGCGTCGAGCAGTTCGCACCGGCGCCGGTGGCGGTCAGCTTCAGCTCGCGGCCCCGGCGGACGAGGACCGACCACGCGGCGCCGCCGGGGATTTCGTGGGACACCAGGATCTCGCTCACGCGGCACCCTCCAGAGCCGGGACCAGCGCGGGCCGGCGCGCCTGCACGACGTAGGCCAGTGCGCCGACGAGCAGCGCGCCGGCCAGGAACAGGGGAGCGAACCACTGCAGGTACGGGTGGCCGCCCTCGGGGTCGAACACCTCCGCGCGCGGCCAGCCCAGGTTGACCGCCATCGCCGCGCCCCACACGACCGCGAGCGCGTTGACCACGACACCCCAGCGGCCGAGGCTGAAGTAGCCGTCGGCGGCCGGCAGCTGACCACGCAGGCGGCGCACCAGCAGCGGCAGCGTGACCATCAGGTAGGCCAGGTAGAGCAGCATGATGCAGACGCTCGCGACGGTGGTGAACAGCGCCGGGTTGCCGATGTTGATCAGCAGCACCGCGGCGGCTACCACCGCGACCACGACCGAGGCGCGGACCGGGGTGCCGGTGCGCGGGTTGACCCGCGCCAGGCCGTCGGCGAAGGGCAGGACGCGGTCGCGGGCCATCGAGAAGACCATGCGGGTGGCGGCGGTCTGGATCGCCAGCGTGCACACCGTCACCGCGATCGCCACGTCCACCAGGAACACCCGGCCGAGGGTGTCGCCGAGGCGGCTCATCAGCACGCCGGGCAGGCCCAGGGCCGGGTCGCCGAGGCTGCCGTCGGTGACGCTGCCCGCGGCCATCAAGGTGGCCAGCAGCATGAGCGCGCCGCCGAGACCGGAGATCAGCACCGCGCGCAGGATGGTGCGCGGCGTGGTGCGGCGCGGGTTGCGCGTCTCCTCGGACAGCTCGCCCGCGCTGTCGAAGCCGACGAGCACGTAGGCGGCCATCAGCCCGGACACCGCGAACGCCCACAGGTAGCTGTGCCCTTCGACGCCCTGCGTCTGCAGGATCACGCCGGGGCCGCGTTCGGCGCGGGCGAACAAGGCGACGCACAGCAGCGCGACGCCGACCAGTTCGCAGGTGACACCGACGCTGTTGACGATCGACATCAGCCGGACGCCGGTCGCGTTGATCGCCGTGGTGACGGCCAGCAGCAGCACCCCGAGCAGGACGGCGTTGGCGGCGCCGGTGGGGGAGGTCAGGGCGGAGTCGCCGGGGATCAGCTGGAAGCCGGACCAGACCGGCGGGAGCACGACCTGCAGGGCGATCGCGGCGCCGGCGAGGGTGACCGTCTGCGCGACGATCATCAGCCAGCCCGCGGTCCAGCCCCACAGCCGCCCGCCGAGGCGGCTGGACCACTGGTAGATGACGCCCGAGATCGGGTAGCGGGCGGCCAGCTCGGCGAAACACAGCGCGACGAGCAGCTGCCCGGCCAGCACGATCGGCCAGGTCCAGAAGAACGCCGGGCCGGCGAAGGAGAAGCCGAAGAAGAACAGCTGGAAGACGGTGGTCAGGATGGAGACGAAGGAGAACCCCGCGGCGAACGACCCGTAGGACCCGATCTTGCGTTTGAGCTGCTGGCCGTAGCCGAAGCCGGACAGATCCCCGGCATCGGTGTCGGTGGCGTCGTTCGTGGTCGGGGGATGCGTGACGGACATACCCACCTCCGGATCTGCTTCCCCGGACCACGCACGCAGCCCGGGGCCGTGATGGCCTCCCGGGCTTTTCTCCCGCCGTGGAACGGTTCCGCATCCGGCGCGGACCGCCTGCGTCTCTCGGACCAGGCCCACCGTGGCGGTGGCGGAACCCTAGACGCGCCCCGCACGTGCTGCGGGTCGTGGAACAGTGCACCCGGCGCCCGTGTCACCGCCGGGTCGCGCGCGTTAACGCGGGGTATCGGTGATCCTCCCGCGGGGGCGGATCACGTGATCCGGGGTTAACCAGGGGGCCGCGAAGGAGGGGTGGATCGATGCGTGCGGGCACCGGGGCCCGGCCGCGCGGCGCGAACTGCTCGCCGAGCTGCGCTAACCCCCGTAAGGCTTCGTGATGATCTCCAGCCGGTGGCCGTTCGGGTCGTTCCAGTAGACGCCGCGGCCGCCGTCGTGGTGGTTGATGCGTCCCGGTTCCTTGCCGAACGGGTCCGCCCAGTACGGCAGGCCTCGGCTGGTGATCCGCTCGAAGATGCTGTCGAACTCCTCGTCGCTGACCAGGAAGGCGTAGTGCTGGGGATGCACGGGCTCGTCGCTCTGGAGCACGTCCAGCGACACCGCGTTCGAGGTCTGCACGACGAGGAACGGGCCGTAGGGAACCGGGTCCGGAAGCCCCAGTACCTCGGTGAGGAACTTCGCCGTCCCCTCCCGGTCACGCGCCTCGACGATCGTGTGGTTGAGCTGGACAGCCATGGCCGGCTCCTTTCCCCGCAGAACGTGGTGCCCCCACTGTAGGCCGCCGATAGGCTGCGGGGATGACCATGGAACACGCCGCCGTGCTCGCCCTGCACTGGCAGGTCAACGTCATCAAACCGGAGGGCTTCTTCGGCGGCATGCTCGCCGCGCCGGTCGAGCGCAGCGGCGTCGTCGGCCGTGCGGTCCGGTTCCACGAGTGGGCGGCGGGCGCCGGGATCCCGGTCCACTTCACCCGCTTCACGATCCCCGAGGACGAGGGCCGGCTCGTGCGCAACACGGCGTTCATGCGGGCCGTCGGCGACGCGCAGGAGCAGTTCCGGCCCGACGCGCCGGGCGCCCAGCTCATCCCCGAGATGACGCACCTCGCACGGCACGTGGCCGACAACCAGAAGCTCTCCGGGCTCGCCGGCAACGACCTCGCCGCGCGGCTGAGCGACGCGGGCGTCACCACGCTGTTCGTCACCGGCGTCGCCACCAACCTGACCGTCGAGCAGACCGCGCGGCACGCCACCGACCTCGGGTTCGTGGTCCACCCGGTGAGCGACTGCGTGGCCGCGGCCGACGAGGCCGTGCACCTGGCGTCGCTGGCGAACCTGGACCTGGCGACCGCGGGCTGCCGCACGGCCGCCGAGATCACCGGCGGCTAGAACTCGTCGCCGGTGGAGAGTTCCTTTTCGAACGCGTCGGCCTGCGCGACGACCGACAGCAGCGGCCGCTCGAACTCCTCCCGCAGGTGCAGCGACTTCAGCGGCACGGTGTGCTTGATCAGCGCGACCCCGTCCACGACCGCGGCGCCGCCGACCGACGAGCCGCCGGCCAGCTCGAGCAGGCGGCGCAGGTCGATCTTGTCGGCCCAGCCCACGGCCGAGGAGATCTCCGCCCATTCGGCGCCGTCGAGGTCGGGCAGGTGGTGCACGGTGACCTGCTGGCTGCGGCCGCCGTCGGTGTCCAGGCGGAAGCGCAGCCAGTGCTCGCTCTCCTCCAGCACCTCGTACCGGATGCGTACGTAGTTGATGACGTCCGTCCAGATGGTCACGGGCGTCAGCTTAGCCAGAAGTGTCAGCTCTTGTGCGCGCGCGCCGCGGCGAAGCAGTAGATGCCGAACGCCGCCAGCCCGGCCGCGACGACCACCAGCAGCACCACGCCGTAGGGCTGGGCGGCGAGCGTGCGCAGCGCCTTGTCGACCCCGCCCGCCTGGCCGGCGTCCGACCGCAGCGCGGCGTAGCCGAGCAGCCCGCCGATGATCACGTAGACCACGCCCTTGGCGACGTACCCGGCGGAGCCGAGCCACTCGACCCACTTCTTGCTGCCCGTGGGCAGCTTCGGGGTGTTCAGGTCGTCGAGGAAGCTGCGCTTGATGCCCTTGACCGCCGCCGCGACGCCGACCGCGATCACCGCCGCCCCGGCGACCGCCACCAGCGCCTGCCCGGCGGGCAGCTGGAGCAGGCGGGCGGTGAACTCCTGCTGCGGCTGGTTGCCGTTCGCCGAGCCGCTGCCCGTGGCCAGCCGGATCGCGGTGTAGGCCAGGGCGAGCACCACCACGCCCCGCGCCCCGGAACCGACGCGCTTGCGCAGCCGCTTGCCCCGCTTGAGCACCCAGGTGTAGCCGCGGGCAGCCATCAGGAACTGCCACACCCCGAACGCGACCAGCCCGACCGCGAGCACCCACAGCATCGCCTGGCCGGCCGCGGTGGACCCGACCTCCTGCAACGCGCCCTTCTGGTCGGCCTCCTTGCCGCCGTCCCCGAACGCGACGCGGACCGCCAGGTAGGCCACGACCAGGTGCACCAGGCCCCAGCAGACCATGCCCGCGCGCCCGGCCGCCTGCGCCGCGGACCGGCCCCGGGCCCGTGACGCCTGGCCGGTGGTTCTGTTCGCCGCCGCACTGCTGGTCATCGATGCGCCTCCTCATCCACCCCCGACCATCACTCGATCGGGGGTACCCCGGAGGTGGTGTCGCTATGCCCGGCGGGGGAGGAGGCCCACCACCCGGCGCACGGCGTGCAGCACCGCCGCCACCACCGGGCGCCGCGTGGTGCCCGGGCGGTAGGAGACCGAGATCTGCCGCGTGCCGTGTTCCAGCGGGCTCGCCACCAGGTGTGACAGCTCCGGCGGAACCGCGAGCCGCGGCACGATCGTGACGCCCGCGCCGGCCTCCACCAGCCGCGCCATGTCGCCGAAGTTGTCGATCCGGTGCGCGATCTGCGGGCTGAACCCGGCGAGCCGGCAGTTGTGCAGCAGCGAGTCGATCGACGGCGCGCCCTCGCCGGCCGCGATCCAGTCGGCCTCGGCGAGCGACCGCAGTCCGTCGTCGGCGACGGCGGCGTGCCGCTCCGGCGGCGCGAGCAGCACCAGCGGGTCCGCCATCAGGAACTCCGACTCGACCCCGCCCGGCACCGAGGGGCTGCGGAAGGAGTAGTGGTAGGTGATCGCGAGATCGGCCTCGCCCGTGCGCAGCGCGGCCAGCGCGGGGTCCCTGATCGCGGTGACCAGCCGGAGGCCGAGCTCGGGGTGGCGTTCCCGGAGGTGGCCGAGCAGGGGAGCCGCCAGCGCGATCAGCGCCGTCCGGAACCCGACGAGCGTCACCGTGCCCGACGTGCTGCCCTGGGCGGCCGCGACCGCGCTTTCGGCCTCGTCCAGGGCCTGCAGCACCTTCGCCGCGTGCCGGACCAGGACCTGCCCGGCGCGCGTGAGCCGCAGCACCCGGCCGTCCCGGCGCAGCAGCGCGCCGCCCACCTCCTGCTCCAGCGCACGCAGCTGCTGCGACACCGCCGAGGTGGTGATGCCGTGCAGCTCCGACACCGCGCCGAGCGTTCCGTGTTCGGCGAGGTCGCGGATCAGCACCAGCCGCCGAACGTCGTACATGCCCACAGCCTGGAACATGCGGACCGCGCCTGTCGACGCGTCCCACATCGTGGCCGTCAAGAAAAACTGCACGAAACCGGTAGTGGGATCGCATTGCTCGGACGGACTGTCCACTGTGGATCAGCAGGTCATCCTGATCCGTGGGAAACGTTGGCCGGAATCGTGGTGCTCCATATAGTCCGATCACGCACCGGCGCTCTCCGCATCCATCCACAATGGATTTCCGTCCCCACGGGAGTATTCATGTCCGACCTCCGATCCGCCCTCGAGAACGCCCAGCGCCCACGCCGGAGATGGCGGTGGGCAGCCGCCGCGGTCGCCGTCGTCCTCATCGCCGGCATCGGCATCGCGATCGCCCGCAGCGGGGGATCGAGCGAGGCCGCCGGCAGCGGCGCTCCCGTGCGCGGCGGCACGCTGCAGTTCGCCCTGATCGACTACCAGCGCAGCCCCGACCCGCAGTGGGGCACCAACTACGCCGAATCGCTCATCGGCAACAACATCACCGACAAGCTGACCTGGCAGGACCCCGACACCGGCGAGATCACGCCGTGGCTCGCGCAGTCCTGGGAGTACAACGCCGACCTCACCGAGTTCACCTTCCACCTGCGCCGCGACGTGACCTTCAGCGACGGCTCCCCGTTCGACGCCGAGGTCGTCAAGGCCAACTTCGACCAGTACGTGCACGGCGACCCGGCCCTGGGCATCCTGCCCAACGGCGCCTCGCTGCTGCGCGGGTACCGCGAGACGCGGGTCGTCGACCCCTACACCGTCACGATCAGCTTCGACCGGCCGCTCGCCAGCTTCCTGCAGGCCACCTCGTTCACCGCGAACGCCCAACCCGGCTTCCTGTCCCTGTCGACGCTGAAGCTGAGCGCCGAGCAGCGCACCGACGCGACGAAGGTCATCGGCACCGGCCCGTTCGTCTACGAGTCGTGGGAACCGCAGGTCAAGACCGTGCTGGCGCGCCGCGCCGGCTACCACTGGTCGCCGCCCGCGCTGCACCACGACGGCGAGGCCTACCTGGACAAGGTCGTGTTCAACACCATCCCGGAGGCGAGCGTCCGCACCGGGTCGCTGGTGTCGGGCACCGTCGACGCGACCCTGGACGTCGGCACCACCGACGAGAAACCGCTGGCCGACCAGGGTTTCCAGATCATCCACCGTGGCGTCTCGGGCACCGCCATCTACTTCGCCTTCAACAGCTCGCTGTTCCCCACCAACGACATCGCCGTCCGCAAGGCCATCCAGCTCGGCTGGGACCGGCAGGCGATCGAGAAGACCATCCTCACCCCGTCGTATTCGGTCGCGAAGTCGATCCTCGAACCGTCGGTGCCCGGTTACGCCGACTACAGCGGCTCCGTGCTGCGGTACGACCCGGAGCAGGCCAAGCGCCTCCTCGACCAGGCCGGCTGGGTGCCCGGCGCGGACGGCATCCGGGAAAAGGACGGCAAGAAGCTCACCGTCAAGCTGCTCGGCATCAACAACCTGGTGGTCAACAAGCCCGCCTACGAGTCGGTGCAGCAGGACCTGCGCGAGATCGGCATCGACCTGCAGCTCACCGTCGTCCCCATCCCGGATTACACCGCCCAGCAGGCCAAGGCGAAGACCGACTGGAACATCACCGCCGCCAACCGCTCCCGCAACGACCCGGCCGCGCTGAACCTGCAGTTCGGTCCGTCGGCGGGCAACAGCACCTACCTGTCGGCGGACTCCACCGGGGTGAACGTCGACGAGCTCGCGCAGGTGCTCGGCAAGCTGGAAACGACCCTCGACCCGGCCACGCGCACCGCCTACGCCAAGGAAGCGCAGGACATCCTGCTGGAGAAGTACGCCTTGGTGAACCCGGTCTACAACCCGTCCCAGGTGATCGCGCACGCGCCCTACGTGCACGGGATCGTGTTCGACGCGCAGTCCCGCAACCACTTCGTCGACGCCTGGAAGAACCCCGGGAACTGACATGCTGCGTTACGTCGCCGGCAAGGCCGGCCGGGCGGTGTTCGTGGTCTGGGCCGCGTTCACCCTGACCTTCGTCCTGTTGTTCGTCCTGCCGGCCAACCCGGTCGACCTGCTCTTCGACCCCGCCGAGGTCAACTCGGTGCCGCCCGAGGTCCGGGCGCAGGTGGCCGACAACTACGGGTTCAACGAGCCGGTGCTGGTGCAGTACCTGGACCGGCTGGGCCACGCGATCCGCGGTGACTTCGGCACCTCCGCCCAGACGGGGGCGTCGGTCACCTCCTCGATCGCCGGGGTCCTGCCCGCCACGCTGGGGCTCGCCGTGGGGGCGCTGGCGCTCGCGCTGGTCATCGCGTTCGTCGTCGCGCTGGTGGCGACCGCGGCGCGGCAGCGGTGGCTGCGCAACCTGGTCGAGTCGCTGCCCACGGCGTCGGTGTCGATCCCGGTGTTCCTGTCCGGGATCCTGCTGCTGCAGATCTTCGCGTTCCGGCTGGGCTGGTTCCCGGCGTTCGGCGAGCGCGGCTGGCAGAGCCTGGTGCTGCCGCTGGTCACGCTCGCGATCCCGGTGTCCGGGCCGATCGCCCAGCTGCTGGTGCGCTCCTTCGCCACCGAGTTCCGCTCCGGCTACGTCACGACCAGCTGGGCCAAGGGCGCCACCCGCGGCCGGATCATCGTCGGCGACGTCTTCCGCAACGCGAGCCTGCCCGCGCTGACCATCGCGGCGGTGACCTTCGGCAACCTGATGGTCAACGCGGTCATCACCGAGACCGTGTTCGCCCGCAAGGGGCTGGGCCGGATGACCCAGACCGCGATCAACACCCTAGACCTCCCGCTGGTGCAGGGCATCGTCGTGTTCGTGGCGGCCGCGTTCGCCGTGATCAACCTGGTCGTGGACCTGGTGTACCCGCTGCTGGACCCGCGGCTGCGCGCCACGCTCGCCGCCGGGGGGACGCGATGAGCGTGAAGGTCCTGGCTCCCCGGCGGACCGACGCGCTCCGGCGCCTGTCGGCGAGCTTCCGCGCACCGGGACTGGTGCTGGCCTGGGTGATCGTCGCGATCGCGCTCGGCTGGGCGCTGTTCCCGTCGCTGTTCACCTCCTACAGCCCCTACGCCGGCGACCCGGACGCCAGCTTCGCCGCGCCCGGCGCCGAGCACTGGTTCGGCACCGACCGGCTGGGCCGCGACCTGTTCGCGCGCAGCGTGTACGGCGCGGGCACCACGCTGACCGCGACCCTGTTCGCCGTGCTGATCGGTTTCGGCCTCGGGTCGCTGCTCGGGCTGGCCGCCGGGTTCGCCGGGGGCTGGGCCGACACCGCGATCATGCGCGTGGTCGACGTGTTCCTCGCGATCCCGAACCTGTTGCTGGCCATGGTGATCGTGTCCGTGCTGGGCTACTCGACGAACAACATCGCCCTGGCCGTCGGGATCTCCTCGATCGCCTCGTTCGCCCGGGTGATGCGGGCCGAAGTCCTGTCGGTCGCCTCGCGGGACTACGTGCGCGCCGCATACGGCCTGGGGGTGCGCCGGCTCGGCGTGGTGGTCCGGCACATCGTGCCGAACTCGCTGAGCTCGGTGCTCGCCCTGGCCGCGCTGGAGATCGGCACCGCGATCCTGTCCGTCGCCGGGCTCGGGTTCCTCGGCTACGGCGCCCCGCCACCCGAGCCCGAGTGGGGGCTGCTGGTCGCCGAGGGCCGCGACTTCGTGGCCGTGCACCCGTGGATCTCCCTCCTGCCGGGCGTGGCGCTGGCCGCGGTCGTGCTCGCCACCCACCGGATCAGCACGTCGTTGAGAAAGGACCACGGATGACCGACGACCCGCTGCTGCGGATCACCGGACTGGCCGTCGACTACCGCACCGGCCGCCGCGCCTGGACCACCGCGGTCCACGACGTGAGCCTGCACGTCGAAGCGGGCGAGTTCGTCTCGCTGGTCGGCGAGTCCGGGTCCGGCAAGACCACGGTGATCCAGGGCGCGCTCGGGCTGCTGCCCGAGTCCGCGCGGATCCGGTCGGGCACGATCGCGTTTTCCGGCGTGGACGTGACCGGCTGGCCCGATCAGCGGATGGCGCTGGTGCGCGGCAACCACGTCGGGTTCGTGCCGCAGGACCCCAACACCTCGCTCAACCCGGTGAAGCGGATCGGGCAGCAGGTGATCGAGGCGGTGCGGTTCAACGAGCCCGGCAAGCGGACCCCGGCCGAACACCGGGAAGCCGCGCTGGAGAGCCTGCGCACCGCCGGCCTGACCGACGCCGGGCGGGTGTTCGCGCAGTACCCGCACGAGCTGTCCGGCGGCATGAAACAACGCGCGCTCATCGCGATCGCACTGGCCGGCCGGCCGAAGATCATCGTCGCCGACGAGCCCACCAGCGCGCTGGACGTGACGTTCCAGAAGGTCATCCTCGACCACCTGGTGCGGCTGCGGGAGGAACTGGGCATCGGGATCCTGCTGGTCACCCACGACCTCGGCGTCGCGCTCGACCGCTCCGACCGGATCCTGGTGATGCGCGGCGGGCGGATCGTCGAATCCGGTCCGGTGCGCGAGGTCCTGGACAGCACCGCCGACGAGTACACCCGGCAGCTGCTCGACGCCAACCCCGCGCGGCACCCCGGCCGCCTGGAACCGGCCTCGGGCGCCCCGGCGGTCGCGGGTGACGTCGTGCTGCGGGCGCGGGCGCTGACCAAGACCTACCGGCTGCGCGGCCGGGGTGAGCTGCGCGCCCTGGACTCCGCGGATCTGGAGGTGCGCGAGGGAACCACGCACGCCATCGTCGGCGAGTCCGGCGCGGGCAAGTCGACGCTGGCGAGCATCCTGGCCGGCTTCACCACGGCCGACAGCGGCACCGTCCACCTGGCCGAGCGCCCGCTGACCGGGCTCCCGCGGGCCGAGCTGCGGGCCGTGCGCCGGGACCTGCAGTTCGTGTTCCAGAACCCGTTCACCTCGCTCGACCCGCGCTGGACGGTGGCCAAGCTGATCGCCGAACCGCTGCGCGCCTTCGGGCTGGGCGGCACGAAACGCCAGCGGACCGAGCGGGTGGCCGAGCTGCTGAAGGCGGTGGCGCTGGGCGAAGAACACCTGCACCGCCTGCCCGGTCAGCTCTCCGGCGGCCAGCGGCAACGGGTCGCGATCGCCCGCGCGCTGGCGCTCACCCCGCGGATCCTGGTGCTCGACGAGGCGGTCAGCGCGCTCGACGTCGTGGCGCAGGCCCAGATCCTGCAGCTGCTGACCGACCTGCAGGCCGAGTTCGGGCTGAGCTACGTGTTCGTCACCCACGACCTGGGCGTGGTGCGGTTGATCGCGCACGACGTGTCCGTGATGAAGGACGGCGCGGTCGTCGAGACCGGCCCGGTGGAGCGGATCTTCGGCGCACCGGCCCACCCCTACACCCGGGAACTGCTGGACGCGATCCCCGGCGCCCGGCTCGCCGCGGCGGGCACCCGGTGAGGAGCGAACAAGTGCTGCACCTCAACGTCAACATCCTCAACGCCGGTGTCTTCGGCGGTTCCTGGCGGTTCCCGGGCACCGACGGCACCGCGAGCTACACGATCGAGCACTACACCTCGATCGCGCGGAAGGCCGAGGAGGCCAAGCTCGACGCGGTGTTCCTCGCCGACGGGCCCGCGCTGGACCCGGGCATCGAGCACCGGACCGGCAACAACCTCGAGCCCACCACGGTGCTGGCCCGGATCGCCGCGCGGACCGAGCGGATCGGGCTGATCGGCACCCTGTCCTCCTCCTACAACGACCCCGTCGAGCTGGCGCGCCGCCTGGGCGACCTCGACCACGTCAGCGGCGGCCGCTTCGGCTGGAACGTGGTCACCACCGCCGGTCCGGCGGCGGCGCGCAACTTCGGCCGCGACGGCGAAATCGACCACGCGGCGCGGTACCAGCGCGCCGCGTGGTTCACCGAACAGGTGGTGGCCGCGTGGGCGTCGCGCACCCGGTTCGCCTCCCCGCAGGGGCGGCCCGTGGTGGTCCAGGCCGGTGGGTCCAGCGACGGCCGCCGGCTCGCCTCGCGGGTCGCCGAGGTGGTGTTCTCGGCCGACCAGGACCTGGAGCACGCCCGCGCGTTCCGGGCCGGGATCCGCGCCGGTGCCGTCCAGTTCGGACGGAACCCGGAAGAGATCGTGGTGCTGCCCGGCTTGTCCACGGTCATCGGCGGCACCGAGGCCGAGGCCAGGCGGCGCCGGGAACTACTGGACGAGCTGCTGCCGGACGCCTACGCCCGCGGCCGCCTCGCCGGCCAGCTGGGGATCTCGCTGGAGGGCTTGCGCGACGACGAACCGATCCCGGCCGATCTGCTCGTCGAACCGGACGAAGCCGGTGGTTCGCAGACCTTCTACCGGGTGGTCAAGGAGATCATCGACCGGGACAACCCCACGCTGGGCACGCTGCTGAAGCGGCTGTCCGGCGGTGGCGGGCACCGGATCGTCACCGGCACGCCGGAGCAGATCGCCGACGACATCGAGACCTGGTACCGGGCCGGCGCGGCCGACGGCTTCAACGTGATGCCCGACGTGCTGCCCTCCGGTTTCGACGACTTCGCCGACCACGTCGTGCCCGAACTGCGCCGGCGTGGGCTGTTCCGCGCCGACTACGACGGCGCGACCCTGCGCGACCACCTCGGCCTGCCCGTCCTCGAAGGAGCCACCCGATGAGCACGATCGTCCAACTGGCCCTCGCGGTCGGCGACCGCGTCTCGCTGACCGAAGCGAGCGCCCTGACCGCACTGGCGCGGGACTCCGGTGTCGCGTCGATCCGCCTGCTCGACGGCGAGCGCACCCTCGACCCGACCGTGGTCGCCGCGCACCTGGCCGGGGTCCACAGTGGAATCGGTTTCGTCGCCGAGGTCCCCACGACCCACCACGCGCCCTACAACACCGCGCGCCGGGTGCTGTCGCTGGATCGCGCCACCGGTGGCCGGGCGGGCATCGCGCTGCTGCCCGGCGGCGGGGACGAGGTCAGCGACGCGACCGCCCCGGACCCCGCCGCCGGCGATCCGCTCCGCCGCTGGCGCGAGTACGCCGGTGTGCTGACCCGGCTGTGGGAGTCGTTCCCGCGGCGGGCGCTGATCGGGGACCAGGCCGCGGCGGTGGTCGCGCGCGCGGAGCTGATCCGGCCGATCGGACACGAAGGCGCCTTCTACCGGGTCGCGGGCCCGCTCGACGGGCCGTCGTCGCCGCAGGGCCGCCCGGTCCTGGTCGCCGACCTCGGCGTGCTCGACCCGGCCGCGGTGGCGGAGTCGGCGGATGTGGTCGTGGTCGAGCAGGCGGCCGGCGCCGACGCCGCGCTCACCGACGCGTTGCGGCAGGCCGGTCGCGACCGCCGCGAGGTCGCGCTGCTGGGACGGGTGCCGGCCGGCTCGCCGGAACAGGTCCTGGTGTGGGTGCACGAACACCGGCTGGACGGCGTGGAGCTGGTGCCCGCGGGCGGCGCCGAGGAGGTGGCGGCGGTGCTGCGCGCGTGGGCGAGTGAGGTCGCCGAAGCGCCCAGCCTCCGCGCCGCACTGGGTCTGCGGGCGGAGGTGGCGGCATGACCGCGGTGGCCGCCACCCCGACCGTCGAAGGCATCCGCGCCGCGATCGCCCCGATCCTCCAGCGCCTGCGAGCCACCGCCGCGGCCCGGGAACGGGCCCGCGACCACGCCTTCGCCGACGTCCGCGCGCTCGCCGAGCAGCGGATCACGCTGACCGGCATCGCCGTCGAGGACGGCGGCGCGGGCGGCTCGCTGCGCGACGTCGCCGATCTGGTGGTCGCGATCGCCCGGGCCGATTCGAACGTCGCCCAGGCGTTGCGCGGCAGCTTCCTCACCGCCAACCGGGTGGCGACGCGGCCCGACCTGCCGCACCGCGAGGTGACCCTGCGGCGGCTGCGCGCCGGTGACCTCTTCGCCGGCACCAGCAACGAGCGCACCGGCGGCGCCAGCGGATCGGTCAGCACCACCATCCGCCGCGACGGCGACGGCTACCTGATCAACGGCGAGAAGTACTACTCGACCGGCGGGCTCTACGCGACGTGGTTCTCCGGCTCGGCCCAGGACGAGCACGGCGAGGTCGTGTTCTTCACGGTGCCGGCCGACCGCGAGGGCGTGCAGCGGCTCGACGACTTCGACGCCGTCGGCCAGCGGCTCACCGCGAGCGGCACCACCCGGCTGGTGAACGTCCGCGCCGCCGCCGACGAGGTCGTGCCCCGCGACAACCACCTGCTGGACAACCCCTGGCTCGGGTCGTTCGCGCAGCTCTACCTGGCCGCGATCGAGGCGGGCATCGCCGCCGCGGCGCTGGACGACGCGGCCCGGTTCGCGCGGGAGAAGGCACGCCCGATCAAGCACAGCTCGGCCACCCGCAGCGTCGAGGACCCCTACGTGCGGGAGGTCGTGGGGGAGATCGCCGCCCGTGCCCACGCCGCGCGGTCGGCGGTGCTGCTCGCCGCCGAAGTGCTGGACCGCGTGCGCGGGCTGACCGGGCCGGCGGCGCGCACGGCCGGCGCGGAGGCCGCGGTGACGGTGGCGCAGAGCGGCGTGGTCGCCATCGACTCCGCGCTGCGCGCCGCCGAACTGCTCTTCGACGTCGCGGGCGGCTCGATCACCGACCGCGACCTCGGGTTCGACCGGCACTGGCGCAACGCCCGCGTGGTCGCCAACCACAACCCGCGCCGCTGGAAGGCCGCAGTCGCGGGCGCCTACCACCTCACCGGCGAGGAACCGCCCACGACCGGGCTCTTCTGAAGGAGATCGATGACCCTCGAACCCGGCAGGGTGCTGGGACGCACCGGCGTCCTGCTCACCCCGCTCACCCTCGGCGCCATGAACTTCGGGCGATGGCAGGACGAAGACGAAAGCGTCCGGATCATCCACGCCGCGCTCGACGCCGGGATCACCTCGATCGACACCGCCGACGTCTACGGCCAGGGCCGCTCCGAGGAGATCGTCGGCAAGGCCGTCCGGGGCAGGCGCGACGACATCTTCCTGGCCACCAAGTTCTCCGGCCGCCTCGGCGACGACCCGCGGCAGGCGGGCACGTCCCGCCGCTGGATCGTGCGCGCCGTGGAGGACAGCCTGCGGCGGCTGGGCACCGACCACCTCGACCTCTACCAGGCCCACCGCCCGGACCCGCGCACGAGCCTGCTGGAAACCCTGCAGACGCTGAGCGACCTGGTCCGCCAGGGCAAGATCCGCTACTACGGCACCTCGGTGTTCCCGGCGCACCAGCTCGTCGAGGCCCACTGGCTGGCCGAGAAGCACGGCCTGATCGCCCCGCACACCGAGCAGGTGCCCTATTCGCTGCTCGTGCGCGGCGCCGAGCGCGAGGTGTTCCCGGTGGCACGCAAGTACGGCGTCGGCGTGCTCGGCTACGGCCCGCTTGCCGCCGGCTGGCTGTCCGGCAAGTACCGGATCGGCGGCGGGCAACCGGACTCGGCGCGAGCCGATCTCGTGCCCGGCCGGTTCGACGTCTCGCTCGAGCGCAACCACCGCAAGCTCACCGCCGCCGACGCGCTCGCCCGGCTCGCCGAGGACAGCGGCCTGTCGCTGGTCGACCTCGCCGTCGGCTTCGCGCTCACGCACCCGGCGGTGAGCAGCGTGATCATCGGCCCGCGCACGAGCGACCACCTGGCGGCCTACCTCAAAGCCGCCACCGTCGAGCTGACCGAGGACACCCTCGACCGCATCGACGAGATCGTCAGCCCCGGCACGCAGTTCCTCGAACGCGACACCGGCCGGGAATTCCCCGTCCGCGACAACAGGAAGGCCCGATGAGCACCTACACGCCCGCCGAAGACCGTTACGACGCCGCCGAATTCCGCCGCGCCGGCCATTCCGGTCTCGACCTGCCCGCGTTCTCCTTCGGGCTGTGGCAGAAGTTCGGCCCGGACTACTCCTTCGACACCCGGCGCGAGATCGTGCTGCGCGCGTTCGACCTGGGCATCGCCCACTTCGACAACGCCGACCGCTACGGCCCGCCGCACCGCGCGGCGCAGGAGTTCTTCGGCCAGGTGCTCGCGAAGGACCTCAAGCCGTACCGGGACGAGCTGATCCTGTCCACCAAAGCCGGCAACCCGATCGGCAAGAGCCCCTACCTCAAGGGCGCCTCCCGCAAGTCGCTGCTGGCCTCGCTGGACCACAGCCTGCGCGACCTGGGCACCGACTACGTGGACATCTTCTACAGCCACAGCCCGGACGACACCACGCCGCTGGAGGAGACCGCCGGCGCCCTGGTCAGCGCGGTGCGGCAGGGCAAGGCGCTCTACGTCGGCATCTCCAACTACCCGCCGGACCGGGCGCGCGAGATCGCCGGGCTGCTGCGGCAGGCCGGGGTCCCGCTGCTGGTCCACCAGCCGCGGTATTCGATCTTCGACCGGCGAATCGAGCGCAACGGCCTGCTGGAGCAGGCGGCCGCGGACGGGTTCGGCCTGATCGTGTACTCGCCGCTGGCGCAGGGCCTGCTCACCGACAAGTACCTGGTGGACATCCCCGACGGCGCGCGGGCGCGGAACAGCGCGTTCCTGTCGCCCGAGGTCATCGACGACACCTACCGGCAGCGGGCCGCGGCGCTGAACAAGATCGCGGGGGAGCGGGGCCAGTCGCTGGCCCAGCTGGCGTTGCAGTGGGTGCTGCGACGCCCGGAGGTCACCTCGGCGCTGATCGGGGCCAGCTCGGTCGCGCAGCTGGACCACAACGTGCGCGCGCTGGACTTCCCGCCGCTGACCGAGGCGGAGCTGGCGGCGATCGACGAGCACGGCGTGCACGGCACCGGGCTGAACCTGTGAGCGCCCCGATCGGTGCCGGTGTCGAGGACGGGCGGCCCTTCCGCCTGAACTTCCTGCTGCACCTGGACGAGGACCTGCCGCCGGCCCGGGCCTACCGGCAGGGGATCGAGCTGTTCCGGATCGCCGAGGACCTGGGCTACGACTCCGGCTGGGTGATCCAGCGGCACTTCCGGCAGGGCAAGGAACACGTGTCCGCGCCGCTGGTCGTGCTCGCCGCGATCGCCGAGCACACCAGCCGCATCGGCCTGGGCACCGGGGTGCTGGTGCTGCCGCTGGAGGACCCGCTCAAGGTGGCCGAGGACGCCGCGACCCTGGACGAGCTGAGCGGCGGGCGCCTCGAACTCGGCGTCGGCTCCGGTCCGTTCCCCGGCGCGTGGGAGGCGTTCGGGCAGGACTTGGACCGGCGGCACGAGCTGTTCGACGCCTCCGTGGCGCGGCTGCACGAGGTGCTGGACGGCAAGGCGCTGAACAGCCTCGGCGAGGTGCTGCACCCGTCTGGAGCAGGGGTGCGGCAGCGGTTGTGGCAGGCCACGACCAGTGCTCCGTCGCGGGCCGTGGCCTCGGCGGCGGCCGCCGGCCGGGCCGGGGACGGGCTGCAGCTTTCACGCGCCACCGCCTGGAGTGGCGGTTCGGTGCTCGAGGCGCAGCAGGCGCAGGCGGAGTGGATCGAGGCCTACCGCGCGGCGTGGACCGAGCCCGGCCGGGCGCCGCGGGTGCAGGTGTCGCGCGCGGTCTACCCGCACCCCGACCGTGCGGAGGCGGTCCGGCTGGTGACGCCCGGGGTGCGGCGGTGGCAGAGCTGGCAGTCGCACCGGCGGGACGCCGGCGAGCTCGGCGTCGCGGAGTACCTGGCGGCCGACCACGCGCTGCTCGGCCCGGCCGGGGAGCTGGCTGGCGAGCTGGCCGCCGACCCGGCACTGCGGCAGGTGACCGACCTGCTGGTGAGCTTCGTGCCCGGGGTGCCCGCGTTCGACGAGCACGTGCGGCTGCTGACGGCCACGGCGCAGGAGCTGGCGCCGCTGCTGGGGTGGAGCCCGGCGTGACCTTCCACCTGAACCTGTCGGTGATGACGCCCGGCCACTTCCGCACCGCGTGGCGGCTCCCGCACGCCGATCCGCTGGCCTACCTGGACATCGACCACTTCCGGCGGCTGGCGCGCATCGCCGAGGACGCGAAGATCGACGCGGTGTTCCTCGGCGACGGCCCGGCGCTGCGCGGCGAGATCGAGGACGGCCCGGGCACCGGCCTGGACCCGCTCGTGCTGCTGGGCCACCTGGCGGCGATCACCACCCACCTCGGGGTGATCGTCACCAGTTCGACCACCTACAACTCGCCCTACAACCTCGCGCGCCGGTTCTCCTCGCTCGACCACGTCACCAAGGGCCGGGCCGCGGTCAACATCGTCACCACCGGCACTCCGGCGGCGGCGGCGAACTTCGGACTGGCCGAGCACCCGGGCAAGCGCGAGCGGTACCGGCGGGCGCACGAGTTCCTCGACGTGGTGACCCGGCTGTGGGACGGCTGGGAGCCCGGCGCGATCGTCGCGGACAAGGAGAGCGGTCGCTACGCCGATCCGGACCGCATCCACAAGATCGACCACGTCGGCGAGTTCTTCTCGGTCGCCGGGCCGCTGCCGGTGACCGCCGGACCGCAGGGGCGGCCGGTGATCGTGCAGGCCGGCGGCTCCGCGGACGGGCTCGCGCTGGCCGGCCGGTTCGCCGACGTCGTGTTCACCGCGGCGCAGACCCAGGCCAAGGCGGTGGCCTTCCGCGACGACGTCCGGCGCCGGGCGGCGCGGGCCGGGCGGCACCCGGACGACGTGAAGGTCTCCCTCGGTGTGGTCGTGCTCGTCGCCGAAACCGAGGCCGAGGCGCGGCGCCGGGAGCAGGAGCTGTACGCGACGCTGCCGGTTGAGAACCTGTCCGCGGCGCTCGTGGCGAACCTCGGGCTGCCGCCGGAGAAGTTCGGGCCGGACGATCCGATCGCGTTCGCGGACCTGCCGGACACGGTGCCGGAAGGTGCCTTCTCCGCCGGGTTCAACGCCTCCACCCGCGCGCTGATCGCGGAAGGACCGCGCACGCCACGGGAGCTGGTGCAGCGCGGCGCCGGGGGAGCGGGTCACCGGCTGCTGGCCGGTTCGGCGGAACAGGTGGCCGACGACCTGCAGGCGTGGTTCGAAGCCGGCACCGCGGACGGGTTCACCGTGATGCCGGCCGACACCGCCGTGGACTTCGCGAACTTCGCCCGGCTGGTCGTGCCGATCCTGCAGGACCGCGGCCCGTTCCAGACCGGGTACGGCCACCCGACCCTGCGCGGCCGTCTGCTGGCGCGCTCGACCGAGGGAGCACTGTCGTGAGCCTGGAATTCCTCTGGTACATCCCCAACCAGGCCGAGCCCGGCCACCGCGGCGACGCCGTCACCGCCGACCACAACAGCCTGGACACCCTCACCGCCCAGGCCCAGGCGCTGGAACGGCACGGGTGGGGCGGGGCGCTGATCGGCACCGGCTGGGGACGGCCGGACACCTTCACCGTCGCGACCGCGCTGGCCGCGCGCACGACCACGTTCCAGCCGTTGATCGCGGTGCGGCCCGGCTACTGGCGGCCGGCGAACTTCGCCTCCGCCGCGGCGACGCTGGACCACCTCACGCAGGGGCGGGTGCTGGTCAACATCGTGTCCGGAAAGGACAACCTGGCCGCTTACGGCGACAGCGAGGGCGACCAGGCCCAGCGGTACGCACGCACCAGGGAGTTCCTGCGGATCGTGCGCAAGCTGTGGACGGAAGAGAACGTGACGTTCCACGGCGAGCACTTCAGCGTGACGGAGGCGACGGTCGCGCCGCGGCCGGTGGTGCGGGGCGCGCGACGCCATCCCCGCCTGTACTTCGGTGGCGCGTCGGCGGCGGCCGAGGAGGTCGCCGCCACCGAGGCCGACGTCCAGTTGTTCTGGGGCGAGCCGCTGGACGGGGTCGCCGAGCGGATCGACCGGCTGGAGCGGCTGAGCGAGAAGCTGGGCCGCGAGCACCCGCCGCTGGAGTACGGGCTGCGCGTCACGACGCTGGTGCGGGACACGACGGAGCAGGCGTGGGCCGACGCGGAGGCGAAGGTCGCGGCGATGGCGAAGGGCACGATCACCCGCGACCCGAACCGTTTCGTCGCCACGGGCCAGCAGAGGCTGCTGGAGCTCGCCGCCCGCGGCGACGTCCTGGACGACAACCTCTACACCGCGCCGGGCCGCTACGGCGGTGGCGGCGCGGGGACCACGTGGCTGGTGGGGTCGGCCGAGGACGTGGCGAAGTCGCTGCGCCGGTACCAGGCGCTCGGGATCACGCACTTCGTGCTGTCGGACACGCCGTACCTGCCGGAGATCAAGCGCCAGGGCGACCAGCTGCTGCCGCTGCTGCGCGCGGACGGGTGAGCGCTGCCGCCTAGGGCGTGTCTGACAAAGATCTGGCTGGTGGCTGGGATCGTGCTGCTCGTGTCGCGGTTTGAGTTGCTCTCGGATGAGCAGTGGGGGTTGATCGAGGATTTGCTGCCGGTGCGGACCGGGAGGCCGGGGCGGCCGTTCTCCGACGCCCGGGCGATGGTGGAGGGGATCATCTACCGCTACCGGTGCGGGATCGCGTGGCGGGATGCGCCGGCGGTGTTCGGTCCATGGGAGACAATCTGGACCTGGCACCGCCCGGCTGGCCGAGGCGGGCACCTGGGATGTGGTGCTCCAGCGGCTGCTGGCCGCAGCGGGTGAGATTGATTGCGCAGTCTCGGTGGATTCCACCATCGCCCGCGCCCACCAGCACGCCACCACCATCACCCGCCACACAGGGGGCTGGATCGAACTACACGAAACCCGGCATCGAGCCGCCTGACCACGCCATCGGCCGCTCCCGCGGCGGCCCGACCACCAAGATCCACCGGCTGGCCGACGGCAACGGCCGCCCCCTGGTCACCCTGCTCACCGCCGGGCAGGCCGGGGACTCCCCGATGTTCGAACCGCTCATGGCCAACCTGCAGGTCCCCCGGCTGGGCGGCGGCCGGCCGCGCACCCGGCCCAATCGAGTGCGCGGCGATAAGGCCTACTCCTCCCGCGCCATCCGCCAACACTTGCGCCGCCGCGGAATCCGCGCGGTCATCCCCGAACCCGCCGACCAGATCGGGCACCGCAAACGCCGCGCGTCCCGCGGCGGCCGCCCACCCGCCTTCGACGCCCAGGACTACCGCGGCCGCAACGTCATCGAACGCAGCTTCAACCAGCTCAAACAATGGCGCGGCACGCCACCTGCTACGACAAACTCGCCACCCTCTACCGCGCAGCCATCCTCATCCACGACACCACCACCTGGACAAAGGCATCGTCAGACACGAGCTAGATGTTCGTCGGGCACGGGCCGGTCGCCGGGGTGACCGGGGCCGGCTCGTACGCCTGCACCGGCGTCGTGCAGCCGGTGGGCATCAGGTGGCCGTCCTGCTGCAGGTAGGTCACCCAGTACAGCGGTGCGAGCGCGAAGCTGGGCTCGTACGTGCTCTGCCGCACCGCGGCGTCCGGCAGGCCGTCGGCGTTGAGGTCGCGCACGTCGGCCGAGACGCCCTCCACCGCGGTGTCCACCGTGATCTTCGTGTCCACCCGCAGCGCCGCGACGGCCGCGGAGTGCACGCCGTACTCGAACGCGACGGAGCACCACCCCGCGCCGCAGAGGCCGGCCGTCAGCCGCTCGTAGGGGTGCCCGTCGCTGCCGAGGACCTGCGCCGTGTCGACCAGGCTCGCGCCGTTCCAGTAGGCCAGCACGCTGCCGCCGGCTCCGTGCAGCCCGTCGAGCCGGTGGCCGCCGGGCAGCGCGGCGGAGAACACGGTCTGGCAACCCTGTTCGCAGCCCGGCACGACCGGCGGCGGCCCGGCCACCCGCGGCGGCGCGGTCGTCGTGATCGCGGCGGCCGACGGGATCGCCAGCGCCACGACGCCCAGCAAGGCCAGCAGACAGCCGCGAATCCCCCTCTTCATGTGCTCCATTGTGACCGGTTCCGGTTCCCGGCGCTGTGCCCACCAGGACTGCCCCTCGACCTCGGCTTCGGATCGCCGCGCGTCACCGTGCTGAGGCGGCGGTGCTACCGGGCCGGTCGGCCCAGTCCCGGCGCGGAGCCGGTGGCCACGAGCCCGGCGGCGGGGGAGACGTGACGGCGCGCGATCAGCCAGCGATCGCCCGCCTCTTCGTAGTCGTCCTCGATGCGGCCGATCGTCGTCCAGTCGGCCGGCCGGTGCTCGCCGCTCGCGGTGCGGGTGGCGGCCCAGTGCCACACGGTGGCGTAGCCGGACAGGTGCGGCCGCCCCGACGACCAGTCGATGCTGCTCTGGCCGGCGACGTGCGCGACAGCCGGCCCCGGACGCCGTCCGCCGGCGAGCATGAAGCGGGCGAACTCGTCGCGGCCGTGGAACCGCTGCGGCGGGCCGGGCATGATCGTGTACTCGATGTCCGCCTCCGGCGTGAAGCATTCCCGCGCCAGCCGGGCGTAGTCGCCGGCGTCGGCGAGCTGGAAGAAGCGGAAGTGGGTGCGCTGGATCTCCCGCTCCGCGAGGAGGATCTCGAGCGGGCCGAGGGCGTCGGACATGGTTCTCCTCGATGACGACGGCAACTGTACTTGCGAGTCTAGTTTGCTGGACCATCCCGTCTAGTGCTGCGTCCGCACTCTGAGATCATCACCCGCACGTGCGCCGGCGACCTACTCTCGGGCGGCATGACACCCCCACTGCCGTTGATCGACATCTCGCGTTTCCGGGACCCCGCCGCCGATCGGGAAGAGTTCCTGGCGCAACTTCGGCACGCCGCGCACGAGGTCGGGTTCTTCTACGTCGTCGGGCACGGGGTTCCGGACGAGCTGACCGCCGGGATCTTCGACGTGGCGCGGAAGTTCTTCGCGCTGCCCGAGCGGCAGCGGCTGGAGATCGAGAACATCCACTCGCCGCAGTTCCGCGGCTACACCGCAACCGGCCACGAATACACCGCCGGTGCGCCGGACTGGCGGGAGCAGATCGACATCGGCCCGGAGCGCGCGGCGCTGGACCTCGTCCCCGGTGATCCGGCGTGGAAGCGGCTGATCGGCCCGAACCAGTGGCCCTCGGCGCTGCCGGAGCTGCGGGAGACGACCCTGGCGTGGCAGGCGGAGGCGCTGCGCGTGAGCCGTGAGGTGCTGCGGGCGCTGGCGGCCTCGCTCGGGCAGGACGAGGGCTACTTCGACGAGTGGTTCGACGCCGAGGCCGCCACCCACGTGAAGATCATCCGCTATCCGGGCCGCGTGCGGGAGGACGCCGACCAGGGTGTGGGCGCCCACAAGGACTACGGCTACCTCGCGCTGCTGCAGCAGGACGAGGTCGGCGGCCTGCAGGTCCAGGCCGCCGACGGAAGCTGGATCGACGCCGTGCCGGTCCCGGGCAGCTTCGTGTTCAACATCGGCGAGATGCTGGAGATCGCGACCCAGGGCTACCTGACCGCGACCCGGCACCGCGTGGTCAGCCCGCCCTCGGGCGTGGAGCGGTTCTCGGTGCCGTTCTTCCTCGGGCCGCGCCTGGACGCGGTCGTCGAGCCGCTGACCCTGCCCGCCGGCCTGGCCGCCCAGGCCCGTGGCATCAGCGACGACGCGGACAACCCGCTGCTGGCCGCCTACGGCGAGAACGCCCTCGTGGGCTGGCTGCGGTCGCACCCGAAGGTCGCGCAGCGCTGGTGGTCCGACGTGCTGGCGGAGCACGCGTGACCGGCACCTGGTCGTTCCACACCCGGCAGATCCACGCGGGCGCGAGCCCGGACCCGGCCACCGGCGCCCGCGCCACGCCGATCTACCAGACCAGCTCCTACGTCTTCCGCGGCGCCGACCACGCCGCCCGCGCGTTCGCCTTGCAGGACCTGGAAACCCACGCCTACACGCGGCTGTCGAACCCGACCACCGCGGTCGCCGAGGCGCGCCTGGCCGACCTGGAGTCCGGCGTCGCCGCGGTCGCGGTGGCCAGCGGTCAGGCGGCGGCGTCGCTGGCGTTGCTGAACCTCGCCCGCGCCGGCGACCACATCGTGTCGGCGGCGAGCCTGTACGGCGGCAGCCACAACCTGTTCGCCCACACCTTCGCCGACCTCGGAATCGCCGTCACCTTCGTCGACCCGGACGACCTCGGTCGGTGGCGCGCCGCGGTGCGGCCGGAAACCAAGGCGTTCTACGCCGAATCGATCGGCAATCCGCGCGGCAACGTGCTGGACGTGGCGGCCGTCGCCGCCGTCGCGCAGGAGGCCGGTGTGCCGCTCGTGGTGGACAACACCGTGCCCACCCCGTACCTTTCCCGGCCGCTGGAACACGGCGCCGACATCGTGGTGCACTCCACGACGAAGTTCCTGTCCGGGCACGGCACCGGCATCGGCGGCGTCGTGGTGGACGGCGGCCGGTTCGACTACCGGGCGGATCCGCGGCGCTGGCCGCAGTTCACCCGGCCCGACCCCAGCTACCACGGCCTGGTGTTCGCCGAGGAGTTCGGCGAGCTCGGCTACAGCCTGCGGTTGCGCACGGAACTGGTGCGCGACCTGGGCCCCGCGGTGTCGCCGTTCACCAGTTTCCTGCTGCTGCAGGGCATCGAGACGCTGTCGCTGCGGATGGCGCGGCACAGCCGCAACGCCCAGGCGGTCGCGGAATGGCTGTCGGAGCAGCCCGAGGTGGCCGAAGTGCACTACGCAAGGTTGCCGTCCAGCCCGTGGTTCGACGCGGGAAAGCGCTATCTGACCCGCGGCGCGGGCGGGGTGCTGGCGTTCGACCTGGCCGGCGGGCTGGACGCGGGCCGCCGCTTCGTCGACGGCCTGACCCTGTTCAGCCACCTCGCCAACATCGGCGACGTGCGGAGCCTGGTCATCCACCCGGCCTCGACCACGCACGCGCAGCTGGACCCCGGCCGGCAGCGGGCCGCCGGAGTCACCGCCGGGCAGGTGCGGCTGTCCGTCGGGCTGGAAGGACTGGACGATCTGCTCGCCGATCTCCGGCGCGGCCTCGACGCGACCCACGGGAGACAGTGATGGCCGAGTTCACCGGCACCCGCGGCACGATCCACCACCGGCACTGGACCCCGGCGAACCCGGCGGCGCTGGTGGTGTTCTTCCACGGCCTCGGCGAGCACATCGGCAGCTACGAGCCGCTGGCCGCGGCGCTGAACGACGCCGGGTTCGCGCTGTGGGCGCACGATCACGCCGGGCACGGCCGCAGCGCCGGGGAACGGGTGCTGATCACCGCGATCGACGACCTGCTCGACGACGCCGCCACCCTCGTCACGCTCGCCCGCGACGCGCACCCGGACCTGCCGCTCGTCGTCGCCGGGCACTCGCTCGGCGCCACCGTCGCCACCCTGCTGACCGCCGAACGGCTGCTGCCGTCCGGTGTCCGCCCGGCCGCGCTCGTCCTGGCCGGCGCCTCGATCGTCCCGGCGCCCGGCGCGGGCGGCGGGCTGGCCGAACTCCTGGCCAGCGGCATCGACCCGCTCCACCTGCGCAAGGACCCGGGGGAGCTCACCCGCCACCCCGGCTACGCCCAGCAGATCCGCGAAGACCCGCTGACCTGGCAGGGCGGGATCCGGGTGGAAACGCTGGCCGCCCTCGCCGCCGCGGCCGAACGGCTGGCCGCGGTGGTGTCCACACTGGACCTGCCGGTGCTGCTGCTGCACGGCGAGAAGGACGACCTGGCCCCGGCCGAGGGCGCGCGACGGGCGGCGGAACTGCTGCCCGACGCCGAAGCGGTGATCTTCCCCGACGACCTCCACAACATCCTCAACGAACTCGACCGCGACGCCGTCCACGCCACGTTCGTGGATTTCGTCCGCAAACACCTCCGAGGAGAACGATGAGACGCCTCCTGCCCGCCGCGCTGACCGCGGTGGCCCTGCTGCTCGCCGCGTGCGGCACCGGCGGCACCCCGCAGACTCCGGCCGCGAGCCAGGCCGCCACCCCACCCGACGACCAGCTGGACACCAACGCCACCGTCGACGTCCGGCTGGTGCTGGAACCCACCAGCCTGAACATCTTCGGCACCTCCGGCGCCGCGCTCGACCAGATCCTGCTCGACAACGTCTACCAGGGCCTGGTGAGCATCGACACCGGCGCGGGCGACAAGATCGTGCCCGCGCTCGCCACGTCCTGGGAGACCTCGCCCGACGGCCTGACCTACACCTTCCACCTGGCCCAGGGCGCGAAGTTCCACGACGGCTCGCCCGTGACCGCCGCCGACGTCGTGTGGTCGCTGCAGCAGCAGACCGCGCCCGGCTCGAAAGCCGTCTACGGCGCCAACTTCGCCACCATCGACACCGTCACCGCGCCGGACCCGGCCACCGTGCAGGTCAAGCTGACGCAGCGGGACAGCTTCCTGCTGTGGAACCTCACCCAGCGCGGCGGCATCGTCTACAAACAGGGCACCGACTTCGCCACCCTCGACGGCGCCGAGAACGGCAGCGGCCCGTTCACGCTCGCGCAGTGGAACCGCGGCTCGTCGATCACCCTGGCTCGCGACGACGACTACTGGGGCGCCAAGCCGAAGGTCGCGAAGGTGGTGTTCCACTACATCACCGAGCAGAACGCGGCCAACAACGCGCAGCTGACCGGGCAGACCGACATCCAGACGGCGGTCGACCCGACCCTGCTGTCCGCGTTCGCCGGCAACAACGGCTTCACCGTGCTGACCGGCACCACGACCGACAAGTTCACGCTCGCCTTCAACGGCACCCAGGCGCCGTTCACGAACCCGGCGGTGCGGCACGCCATCCGGCAGGCGATCAACAAGCAGGACGTCATCCGCGCCTACGGCGCCGGCACCGCCATCGGCAGCGCTGTCCCGCCGCAGGACCCCTGGTACGAAGACCTCACCGCGATCGACGCCTACAACCCGGACAACGCCCGGAAGCTGCTCGCCGACGCCGGGTTCCCCAACGGACTCGCGCTCACGCTGACCGTGCCGAGCATCTACCCGGCCGCCATCAGCGACGTGCTGGTGTCCAACCTGAAACAGGTGGGCATCACCCTCACCGTGCAGGCGGTGGAGTTCCAGACCTGGCTGTCCCGCGTCTACCAGCAGCACGACTTCCAGCTCAGCCTCGTCGACCACGCCGAACCACGCGACCTGGCCAACTACACCAAGCCGGGCTACTACTTCGGCTACGACAACGCGCAGGTGCGGGACTGGTACGCCCAGGCGCGGCTGGCGGCGACCGACGGCGAGCGGGACGCGCTGCTCGAGCGCGTCGGCAGGCAGATCTCCGAGGACGCGGCGACCGACTGGCTGCTGCTCGGGCAGGCCAGCACGGTGGTGCGCACCGGCGTCTACGGCGTGCCGCAGAACGAGACCAGCAACCGCTTCAACGTCAGCACGCTCGCGGTCGCCAAGTGACGCTGTTCCTGCTGCGCCGGACCGGGCTGCTGGCCCTGGCCCTGGTCCTCGCCAGCGTGCTCGTGTTCGCCCTGCTGCGGCTGCTGCCGGGCGACGTCGCCGCCACCATCGGCGGCATCCAGGCCGGCCCGGAGCAGCTCGCGGCGATCCGGGCCGGCCTCGGCCTGGACCGCTCGCTCGCCGTCCAGTACGGCGAGTGGGTGTCCGGCGTGCTGCGCGGTGACTTCGGCCGCTCCCAGCTCAACGGCACCTCCGTCAGCGCCGAGCTGGCGGCGAAACTGCAGGTGACGGCGCCGCTGATCGCCGGGTCGGTCCTCGTCGCCGTGGCCGTCGCGGTGCCGTTCGGCACCTGGGCCGCGGTCCGGCACCGCGGCTGGGCCGGTAGCGGCATCAGTGCCCTGGCGCAGATCGGCATCGCGGTGCCGGCCCTGTGGCTCGCGCTGGTGCTGGTGCTGGTCTTCTCCGTGACGCTGCGCTGGCTGCCCGCCCAAGGGTTCCCGGTCGGCGGCTGGAGCGAACCCGGCGCGGCGCTGCGGAGCCTGATCCTGCCCTCGATCGCGCTCGGCCTCACCGAAGGCGCGGTGCTGCTGCGGTTCGTGCGATCGGCGGTGCTGGGCGTGCTGCACTCCGACTACCTGCGCACGGCACGCGCCAAGGGGCTGACCCGCACGCGGGCGCTGCTGCGGCACGGCTTCCGCAACGCCGCGGTGCCGGTCGTGTCGGTCCTCGGGCTGCAGCTGGCCACCCTGATCGTCGGCACGATCGTCGTCGAGCGGGTGTTCACGCTGCCCGGCGTCGGCAGCATGCTCGTCACCGACGTGGGCAACCGCGACCTGGTCAAGGTGCAGGGCGAGGTGTTCGCGGTGGTCGCGGCGGTGTTGCTGATCGGCTTCGCCGTTGACGTGGTGCACCGGATCGTCGACCCGCGGCTGCGGGAGGCGGGATGAGGCTCACCGCCGCGCAGCGCCGCCGCCGCGCCCTCCGCACCGTGCTGGCCGCGCTGGTCCGCCGCCCGGCCGGTGTGTTCGGGCTGACCGTGCTCGCCGCGCTCGTGCTGGCCGCGCTGGTGTCGCTGTTCTGGACGCCGTTCGACCCGCAGGCCACCGATCCCGGGAAGGCGTGGCTGCTGCCGTTGCGGGACGGGCACCTGCTGGGCACCGACCGCATCGGGCACGACCAGTTCAGCCAGCTGCTCGCGGGCAGCCGGGAAACCCTGGTCGCCGCGGTGGCGTCGGCCGCGTTGGCGACGGTGATCGGCCTGGCGCTCGCGTTGCCCGCCGCGCTCGCGCCCCGCTGGATCAGCGCGCCGGTGGTCCAGCTGATCGACGTCCTCGTCGCCTTCCCGGTGCTGCTGCTGGCGATGGTGCTCGCCGCGGTGTACGGCAGCTCGCTGGGCACGGTGGTGACCGCCATCGGGATCGGGTTCGGCGTCGCGGTCGCCCGGGTGGCGCGGGCCGAGCTGGCATCGGCGCGGGGCAGCGACTACGTGCTCGCGGCGCGCGCCGCGGGAGCGGGCACCGGCCGGATCGTCCGCAAACACCTGCTGCCCGCGCTCGCCCCCACGCTCATCGTCCAGCTCTCGCTGGTGATGGCGCTGGCCGTGCTCGCCGAGGCCGCCCTGACCTACCTCGGCTACGGCAGCTCGCCGGCGACCCCGTCCTGGGGCGGGATGCTGCACGAACAACAGGCCTACGTCAGTGCCCGGCCGCTGCTGGTCATCTGGCCCGGGCTGGCCGTGGCCCTGACCGTGCTCGGGTTCAACCTGCTCGGCGACGCACTGCGCGACGCGACCGACCCACGCCTGCGGAGCGGCCGATGACACTGCTGGAGATCACCGGACTGACCGTCCACATCGGAGAGAAGAAGCTGCTGGACGGCGTGGACCTGACGCTGGCGGCGGGGGAGAGCACCGGGCTGATCGGCGAGTCCGGCTCGGGCAAGTCGCTGACCGCCCTGGCCGTGCTCGGGCTGCTGCCCGAGGGCGCCCGTGCCGAGGGCAGTGTGCGGCTGGACGGCACGGAACTGCTCGGGCTCGGCGACCGCGCCCTGTCCCGCGTCCGCGGGGAACGGATCGCGATGGTGTTCCAGGAACCGCTCACCGCGCTCAACCCGCTGATGCGGGTGGGCAGGCAGATCGCCGAACCACTGCGGCTGCACCGCGGACTGTCGCGCCGGCAGGCACACGCGGAGGCGGTGCGGCTGGCCGGGGAGGTCGGGCTGCCCGACCCCGGCCGCGCCGTGCGGGCGTTCCCGCACCAGCTCTCCGGCGGGCAGCGGCAACGGGTCGGGATCGCGATGGCCCTGGCCTGCCGTCCGGCGCTGCTGATCGCCGACGAGCCGACCACCGCGCTGGACGTGACCGTGCAGGCGGAGATCCTGCGGCTCATCCGCGACCTGGCCGCCGAGCAGGGCACCGCGCTGCTGTTCATCACCCACGACCTCGCGGTGCTGGCCCAGGTGGTGCGGCGGGTCGTGGTGCTCGGCGGCGGCCGGGTCCTCGAAGACGGCGCGCTGCGGGACATCCTGCGCGCCCCCGCCCACCCGTACACGCGCCGCCTGCTCGAGGTGGCGCGGGTCGAGTCGTTCCCCGCGGAGGTGGCCCCGTGACGGTGCTGTTGTCGGCCGAGGGGCTGCACCGCTCCTTCCGCCTGCCGCGGCGGTCGCTGTTCGGCCCGCGCGGCGAACGGCACGCCGTGCGCGACGTCGGGGTGACGGTGGAGGCCGGGCGGCACCTGGGGATCGTCGGCGAGTCGGGCGCGGGCAAGTCCACCCTCCTGCGGCTGCTGCTCGCCCTCGACCGGCCGGACGCCGGCACGGTGCGCTACCGCGGGCGCGTCGTCGAAGGCAGGCGGCCGACCTGGTTCCGCGAAGCCGTGCAGGTCGTCCTGCAGGACCCGATGAGTTCCCTGGACCCGCGCAGCATCGTGCGGGACATCGTCGCCGAACCGCTGGAGTGCCTGAAGGTCCCTGGCGACCACGACGACCGCGTGGCCGAGGTGCTCGCCGACGTCGGTCTGGAACCGGACGCCGCGTGGCGGTACCCGCACGAGTTCTCCGGCGGGCAGCGCCAGCGCATCGCGATCGCCCGCGCGCTCGCGCCGCGTCCCGAGGTGCTCGTCGGAGACGAGCCGTTCTCCGCGCTGGACGCGTCCGTGCGCGCCCAGGTCATCGGCCTGGTCCGCGACCTGGCTGCCCGGTTCGGGCTCACGCTGGTGCTGGTCTCGCACGACCTCGCGGTGGTGCGGCAGTTGTGCGAGGAGGTGGTCGTGCTCAAGGACGGGGCGGTCGCCGAGCGCGGCGCCACCGCCGAGGTGCTCCGCGAACCCCGGCACCCCTACACGAGGGCGTTGCTGGCCGCGGTCCCGCGGCTGCCCGAGTGAGTCCGACCTGACGTCGCTGGTCATTCGACCGCGACGCCGAGCACCTCCAGGAACGCGGCGGCCGCCGGGGTGAGGCCCGCCGTGCTCCAGACCAGGTGCTCGATCCGCCCGGGCGCGTCGGTGACCGGCACCGTTGCCACGCCGGACAGTTGCGGCGCGTACGTCGAGGGCAGCATCGCGACGCCGAGGCCCGCCCGGATCAGCCCGGCCATCAGCTCCGCCGTGGTGACCTCGAACGCCACGTCGCGCTGCAACCCGGCCGCCGCGAAGGCCTGGTCGGACTGGGCGCGGCCCGGCGTGCCCGCCGTGAAGTCGACGAACTGCTCCTCCGCGAGCGTCCGCAAATCGACTTCGGCCCGCTCCGCCAAGGGATGGCCGGGTGCGAGCACCGCGACGAGCCGGTCCCGCGCCAGTTCCGCTCCCCGCACCCCCTCGGGCCGCGCGGTCACCGGCAACCCGAGGAAGGCCAGATCCAGCGCGCCCTGCCGGACCTGCTCCACCAGCTCGTTGCTCCCCGCCATCCGCAGCCCGACCCGCACGTGCGGGTGCCGCTGCCGGAACACCCGCAGCGCGTCCGGCAGGTCGACCGCCGCGACCGTGGGGATCACCCCGACGCTCAGCCGGCCCCGCACCTCGCCGACCGCGGCCGCCACCTCCGCCGCCGCCCGCTCGGCGAAGTCCAGGCACTGCCGCGCCGCGGGCAGGAACGCCGCGCCCGCCGCGGTCAGCCGCACCCGGCGGCTGGTGCGGTCGAACAGCCGCGCCCCCAGTTCCCGCTCCAGGCGCGCGATCTGGTGGCTGAGCGCCGACTGCACGACGAGGCACCGCTGCGCCGCCCGTGTGAAGCTGCCGGTTTCGGCGACCGCGACGACGTACCGCATCTGCTGGAGTTCCACCGATCTATCGTGCCTCACGATCGATCACGTGACGAACATGTGTTGGACTCATGAATCAGCCGGGCCGAGACTGGCCTGGTGAGACTTCGCGACACCGCACTGGCCGCCTTCGCGCCCGTGGTCTGGGGCTCGACCTACGTGATCACCACCGAACTGCTGCCGCCCGCCCACCCGATGTTCGCGGGCCTGCTCCGGGCCCTGCCGGCGGGCCTGATCGCCCTCGCCGTGACGCGGACTCTCCCGCGCGGGGCCTGGTGGTGGAAGGCCGCCACGCTCGGCGTGCTCAACATCGGCCTGTTCTTCCCGTTCCTGTTCGTCGCCGCCGAGCGGTTGCCCGGCGGCGTGGCGGCGACCCTGGGCGCCACCCAGCCGCTGATCGTGGCCGTGCTCGCGGTGGCGGTCCTGAAGGAAAGCCCGTCGGTGTGGCGGTTCGCGTGGGGCGTGACCGGTGTCGCCGGCGTGGGCCTGGTCGTGCTCGGCCCCGCCGCCGGATTCGACGCGGCCGGCATCCTGGCCGGGCTGGGCGGCGCCGCGACCATGGCGCTGGGCGTCACGCTCACCAAGCGGTGGGGCCGTCCCGACGGCGTCGGCCCGGCCACGTTCGCCGGCTGGCAGCTCACCGCGGGCGGGTTGTTCCTGGTGCCGGTCACGTTCGTGGCCGAGGGCGCCCCGCCCGCGGTCGACGTCCCGGCGGTGCTCGGCTACCTGTGGCTCGGGCTGGTCGGCGGGTTGCTGGCGTACGTGGTGTGGTTCCGCGGGATCGCGAAGCTGCCGGTCACCTCGGTCGCCGTGCTCGGCCTGCTGTCGCCGATGGTCGCCGCGCTGCTCGGGGTCGTGGTGCTCGGGCAGACGCTCGGACCGGTCCAGCTGACCGGGGTCGCCCTGGCCCTGGCCGCGATCGTGGCCGGGCAGCGGTCCGGGCCGGCTGTGCGCCAGCGCGCCCTGGACGGAGCCGGCGTCCCGGTGGCCGACGGCACAGCTGAGAAATTCGTTCGTCCCACCAACGACTGTGTTATCGTTGGGTCGGCAAACGTTAGAGCACCGAACGAACGCGGGAGCTGACCCCATGATCGAACCGTTACGCATCGACATCCCCCAGGCCGACCTCGACGACCTGGCCGGCCGGCTCGCCCGCACCCGCTGGCCCAACGAGGTCGCCGGCGCCGGCTGGGACTACGGCTTCCCGCTGGCGCGGCTGAAGGAGCTGGCCGAGCACTGGCGCACCGGGTACGACTGGCGCAAGCACGAGGCCCAGCTCAACGAGCTGCCGCACTACACCACCGAGATCGACGGCCAGAACATCCACTTCGTGCACGTCCGCTCCGCCAGACCGGACGCGCTCGCGCTGGTCCTCACCCACGGCTGGCCCGGCTCGTTCCTGGAGTTCCTGGACGTGATCGAGCCGCTGTCGCGCGACTTCCACCTGGTCATCCCGTCCATCCCGGGCTACGGCTTCTCCGGGCCGACCCACGAGGGCGGCTGGGACGCCGTGCGGATCGCGCGGGCCTGGGCCGAGCTGATGCGCCGTCTCGGGTACACCCGCTACGGCGCGCAGGGCGGCGACTTCGGCGCCGGCATCTCGCTGGCCCTCGGCTCGGTCGCGCCCGAGCAGGTCGTCGGCGTGCACGTCAACTACCTGCCGACCCGGCCGGACCCGGACGCCGGCGTCGCACTGTCCGAATCGGACGAAGCCAGGCTGGACAAGGTCCGGCAGCTGATGGCGGACCGCCCGCCGTACCAGGCCCTGCAGGCCGCCACCCCGCAGACTATCGGCTACGCGCTGACCGATTCGCCGGTCGGGCAGCTGGTCTGGATCGCCGAGCGGTTCGCGCACTGGACCGACCCGGCCTCGCGGATCAGCGACGACCGGATGCTCACCAACATCTCGCTGTACTGGCTGACCGCGACCGCGGCGTCCTCGGCACGGCTGCACCACGACGCCCCGCGGGGGCGGCCCCTGCCGTGCCCGGTGCCGGTCGGCGTGGCCGTGCTCCCGCACGACATCACCCAGTCGGTGCGGCCGCTGGCCGAGCGGCTGTACGACATCCGGCACTGGTCGGAGTTCGAGCGCGGCGGTCACTTCGCCGCGATGGAGGTGCCGGACCTGCTCGCCGAGGACGTCCGGACCTTCTTCCTGACCACCCCGGCTTCCTGAGGAGACCGCCATGTCCAGCACCGAAACCCTGATCCGCGCACTGGCCGACCGCGACGAACTCGCCGACCTGGTCGCCCGGCACAGCTTGTGGCTCGACGAAGCCCGCTACGACGAGACCGGCCGGCTGTTCACCGAGGACGTCGTCGTCACCTCCCTGCGCGGGCAGGCGCGCGGTGTCGAAGCCCTCGTCGCACTCGCCCGCGCCGGCCACGACAAGTACCTCCGCACCCTGCACAGCAAATCCAACCTCGTCATCGAGGTCGACGGCGACACCGCCACGGTGCGGGCCCACGACATCGCCGTGTACGTCCTCGACGACAAGACCGAGGCCGTGGCGGCCGGGATCCACCACTACCGGGCGCGCCGCACCGGGGACGGCTGGCGCTTCGACCACCTCACGATCACCCCGGTCGCCCTGACCGAAGCCCTCGGCCGGGCGCTCTGACCGGCGCTCACCGGCCTTCCACGGCCATCCGGACGCCGAGCGCGACGAGCACGGTGCCGCTGATCGCGTCGAGGCCGCGGCGCACCGCGGACCGGCGGAACCACCCACCGGCCCGGCTGACCGCGGCCGCCAGCGTCAGGTACACAACGGTCTCCAGGGCCACCTGGAACACGGCGAGCAGCGCGGTCGTGGCGAACAACGGCCGTCCGTCGGGCACGAACTGCGGGTAGAACGCGATCATGAACGCCGCGGCCTTCGGGTTCGCCAGCATGACGAGCGCGCCCTCGCCGAAGGCCGGGAGCCGGCCTCCCCTGGCCGGGGCCGCGGGCGGATCCGGCGCGTGGTGCCGGCCGCGCCAGGCCGACCGCCACGCCTTGATCCCCAGGTAGAGCAGGAACCCGGCGCCGACGACGCGCAACACGAGGAAGGCGATCTCCGACGCGGCGACCAGCGCCGCCAGCCCGGCCGCGGCGAACAGCGCCCACAGGTACAGACCGGCCTCCAGGCCGAGCACGGTCGGCACGGCGCCGCGGAACCCGCGCACCGCGGCCCGGCGCAGGATCAGGGCCATCGCGGGCCCGGGGGAGGCCGAGATCAGGACCACGGCCAGGAGGAACGCGGGCAGCGACGCGAGGAGGTCCATCCCCGGCATCATGCCCGCGGCGTTCGCCGCGTTCAATCGCGTATCAGCGCGTCACTCCAGTTCGTCGAGCGCCGCGACGGCTTCCCAGCGCTCGGCCAGCGTGTTGAGCAGTGCCGCGGTGCCGGCGTCGGCGCTGTCCGGGTCGGCGCCGAGCAGTGCCTTGTCCAGGCGGCGAGCCCGGCGGTTGACGTCGTCGAGGACCGCCGAGCCGTCCTCGGTGAGCGACAGGAGTTTGCGCCGTGCGTCGCGGGGTGACTCGACGCGCCGGATGAGGCCGCGCTGTTCGAGCCTGCGGCACAGGTCCGCCATCGTCGAGGTGTCCAGGGCGACCGCGCCGGCCAGGGAACTCTGATCACTGCCGGGGTAGGCGCGGACGGCGGAGAGGACCGCGAACTGGGGACCGGTCAGCACCGGATCGACGTGGCGGTTCCAGGCGGCGAGGTAGGCCTGGTACATCCGGCGGGCCCCGTACCCCGGGGCGGCCAGGAGATCCGGGGGAGGCGCCGGCGTGACCGCCGGGCTTCCCCGGCCGCGCCGGCCCGCTCGCACTGGCTCACCCATCAAGACCCTCCCCATGACTCCAGGCTCGCGGCAACGCCCGCGATCCTACGTGTCCGGACGATCGCGCTCGGGCGAGGCGTCCGGCGTCCGGAAAACCAACTCTTGCGTATCCGGATAATACGTGTTCGGATTAATGGCGGAGGTGGTCAACGATGGACCAGAACCTGTTCAACGACATCTGCCTGCGCCAGCTGACGTTTTCCGGGGTGCACGAGGGCGAGACCGTGGTGGTGCTGACCCGCGGCGGTGAGCGGGCCGAGTACGCCGACGCCTTCCTGTGGGCCGCCCAGCAACTGGGCGCCGCGACCTACCACATGCGCCTGCCCTCGCCGTCCAGCGCTTCCGGGGCGTGGGCGGTGGGCGACTCCGGGCTCGGCAACATCCCCCGCGCGGTCGAGGCGCTCAAGGACGTGGACATGGTCGTCGACTGCACGTTCCTGCTGTTCAGCAAGGAGCAGTTCGCGATCCAGGAAGCAGGCACCCGGATCCTCACCGCCGTCGAGCCGCCCGAGCTGCTGGCCCGGCTCATGCCCACCAAGGAGCTGCGCGAGCGGGTGGAGATCGGCGCCGAGTTGCTGGCCAAGGCGAGCACGATGCGGATCACCAGCCCGGCCGGCACCGACGTGACCTACCGGCTCGGCATGTACCCGACGATGTCGGAGTACGGCTACACCGACACCCCCGGCCGCTGGGACCACTGGCCGGCGGCGTTCGTGTTCACCGGTGGCGCCGACGACGGTGTGGACGGCAAGATCGTGCTCTCGCCCGGCGACGTGCTGCTGCCGTTCAACACCTACGTGCAGACCCCGGTGGAGATCACCATCGAAGAGGGGTTCATCCGGGACATCCGCGGCGGCGCCGGATCGTCCGGTTTGGACGCCGATCTGCTGCGCTCCTACATCGAAAGCTTCCACGACCCCCGCGGCTACGGGATGAGCCACGTCGGCTGGGGCCTGGACGAGCGCGCCCACTGGCACGGCCTGACGCAGTTCCCCGGCGGGATGGGCATGGAGCTGCGCAGCTTCTACGGCAACGTGATGTTCTCCATCGGCCCCAACAACGAGCTGGGCGGCCCCAACGACACGCCGTGCCACTTCGACATCCCGATGCGCGGCAACTCGCTCTACCTGGACGACGAGCTGATCGTCGACGCCGGTGAGCTGACCGTGCCCGAGATGCGCCCGGCGGCGAAGCGATGACCGACCACCACATCGGGATGATCGTCCCCAGCTCGAACCTCACGATGGAGACCGAGCTGCCGCGGATGCTGCGGGCCAGGGAGGAGATCGAACCGGGGGACCGGTTCGTCTTCCACTCCGCTCGGGCCCGGATGCGGCACGTCGACCCGGAGCAGCTGCGGGCGATGAACGCCCAGGCGGGCCGGGCGGCGGCCGAACTCGCCGACGCCCGCCCGGACGTGGTGGCCACCGCCTGCCTGGTGGCGATCATGGCCCAGGGGCCCGGTTACCACTGCACCGCCGAGGACGACATCACCCGGGTCCTGCGCGCCGAGGGGTGCGCGGCGCCGGTCGTGTCCAGCGCCGGGGCGCTGCTGTCCGGCATCGCCGCGCTCGGCGCGCGCAAGATCGCGCTCATCACCCCGTACCTGAAACCGCTCACGCAGGCGGTGGCCGACTACATCGAGGACGCCGGGGTCGAGGTGGTGGACGCGCTGTCCCTCGAAGTGCCGGACAACCTCGCCGTGGCCCGCCTGGACCCGGCCGGCCTGCGCGAGCACCACCGCAAACTCGATCTGTCCGGAGTGGACGCGCTGGTGCTGTCGGCGTGCGTGCAGATGCCGTCGCTGCCGTCGATCCAGCCCGTCGAGGACGAGATCGGGATCCCGGTGCTGTCGGCGGCGACCGCGACCGCGTACCGGATCCTGTCCGAACTCGGGCTGGAGCCGCGCGTGCCCGGGGCCGGGCGGCTGCTGGCTGGAACGGGCAGCGAGTCGAGGAGGTCGGCGTGAGCGCGAGCCAGTCGTTCGAAGTCGTGGTCGTCGGGGGCGGCCTGGGCGGTCTGTGCGCGGCGCTGTCGCTGCGGCAGCGGGGCCTGCGGGTCACCGTGGTCGAGGCGGCCCCGCAGCTCGGTGAGATCGGCGCGGGCATCCAGACCGCCCCGAACGCCAGCCGGATCCTCATCGGGCTGGGCCTGCGCCCCCAGCTCGAGCGGGTGCGGACCGAACCCCAGGACCAGGTCCGCCGCCGGTGGGCCGACGGGAGCATCATCGCCCAGCTGCCGCTGGGGCAGCGGGTCACCGACACCTACGGCGCCCCGTACTGGCACTACCACCGCGCCGACCTGCACGGGGTGCTGCTGGACGCGTGCGTGGACCCGGACGGCCACGGGCCGGTGGTCCAGGTGGCGACCGGCGCGCGGGTGGTCGAGCTGGACCGCGCCCAGCCGGAACGCCCGGCCGTGGTCACCGCCGACGGCCGCCGCTTCGCCGGCGACGTGGTGATCGGCGCGGACGGCATCCGCTCCGCCGTCCGCGATCTCGCCGGGTTCGACGACACGCTGGTGTTCTCCGGTGAGATGGCCTACCGCGCCCTGATCCCCGGCGACCTGGTCGCCCAGGACCCGGCCACCCGGTTCCTCGTCGACCGTTACCACTCCACCATCTGGTACGGCCCGGACAAGCACCTGGTGCACTACATGATCCGCGGCGGCCAGTACCTCAACGTGGTCGCGATCGTGCCGTGCAGCGAGACGATCGAACGGGAGTGGAGCGGTCCGGCGACCGCCGCGCAGCTCGCGGCCGAGTACCAGGACTGGGACGATCGGGTCCCGACCGTGTTGTCGAAGGCCAAGGACGAGGACGTGTCGGTGTGGGCGATGTACCGGCGCCGGCGTGACCCGGTGTGGGTGGACGGGCGGGTCGCCCTGCTCGGCGACGCCTGCCACGCGATGCTGCCCTACCAGGCCCAGGGCGCGTCCCAGGCGATGGAGGACGCGGCGGTGCTCGCCGAGGAGCTGGGGCGCGTCACCCGGGACGGGATCGACGGCGCGCTGATCCGCTACGTCGACCGGCGCGCCAAGCACGCGGGCATGGTCCAGGACGCCTCCCTGCAGAACATGAGCTTCTACCACCTGCCCGACGGCCCCGAGCAGCGCGAGCGCGACGAGAAGCTGCGCCGGTTCGACGGCGAGTCCGATGTGTCCTACGACTGGCTGTGGAACGGCAGCCCGCTCACCGACCCGGACACCGAGTCCATCCATTACCAGTTCGCGCGCTGAGGCGGGCGAACTGGCCGACAATCGCAACGGAGCGATTCATGCGTACCGGAGATCAGATCGTCCAGGACCTGCCCTGGCGCTGGAGCGTGCAGGGGAAGGTCTTCCTCATCGGTGGTCTGGGCTACATGTTCGACGCGTGGGACGTCGCGTTGAACGGGTTCCTCACACCGCTGGTCGGGGCCGAGTTCGGGTTGTCGCCGGGCCAGAAGGGGCTGGTGGCGACCGCCAACCTGATCGGCATGGCGGTGGGGGCCGTCGTGTGGGGCACCGTGGCCGACCGCATCGGCCGCAAGCGCGCGTTCAGCGTCACGCTGCTGGTGTTCGCCCTGTTCTCCGTGCTCGGGGCGCTGTCGCCGAACGTGGAGGTCTTCCTGGCGCTGCGGTTCCTGGCCGGGGTCGGTCTGGGCGGCTGCATCCCGGTGGACTACGCGATCGTCAGCGAGTTCTCGCCACGGCGCCACCGCGGCCGGGTGCTGTCCGCGATGGACGGCTGGTGGCCGGTGGGCACCACGCTGGCCGCCGTCACCGCGACGCTGCTGGTCCCGGTATCGGGGAACTGGCGCTGGATGCTGGTGCTGATGATCCTGCCCGCGCTGCTGCTGTTCTGGATCCGGCGCGGTGTCCCGGAATCCCCGCTGTACCTGGTCCGCAAGGGCCGGGAAGCGGAGGCGCGCGCGGTCATCGACGACCTCGTCCGCCGCACCGGAGCCCCCGCCGAGCCGTACGCGATCCCGCCGGCGGTCGTGGAGGACACCCGCGGCGGGGCGCTCACCGCCGCCTTCGACCAGCTGCGCCGGGTGTGGGCGTTCAACCCCCGGATCACCGCGGTCGCGTGGTCGTTGTTCATCAGCGTCATGCTGGTCTACTACGCCGCCCTGAGCTGGATGCCCTCGATCCTGCGCGCCCAGGGCTTCGGCGAGATCGCCGCCTTCGCCTCGACCGCGCTGATGAACGCGCTGGGCATCGTCGGTGTGGTGGTGGCCGTGCTGCTCGTGGAGAAGGTCGGCCGCAAGCGGATCGTCGCCGTCGCCGGGCCACTGGCGGCGCTGTCGCTCGTCGTGTTCTCGCTGCTGCTGGGCTCACCGGCGGGCGCCGTGATCGCGATCGGCGCGTTCGGCATGCTGGCGCTGGTGGTCATCCCGGTGATGTACGCCTACGTGTCCGAGCTGTACCCGACCGAGCTGCGCGCCTCCGGGTTCGGCTGGGCGTCGTCGTCGAGCCGGGCCGTCACGGGCTTCGCGCCGCTGGTGTTCGGCAGTGTTCTGTGGCCGGTGCTCGGACTGCCGCTGACGTTCGCGGTGCTGGGCGGTCTGGTGGTGGCCGCGGTGGTGTTCATGATGCTCGGGGCGCCGGAGACCCGCGGTCGCGAACTCGACCGGATCGCCGACCCCGCCCAGCCCGTGGTGCCCGCGAAAACCACGCAGGTGCCGTGAAGCCCGCCGCGTTCGCCTACCACCGGGCCCACGACGTGCCCGACGCCATCGGCCTGCTCGGCGAGCTCGCCGCGACGGGCGAGGAGCCGAAGCTGATCGCCGGCGGGCAGAGCCTGATCCCGATGATGAACTTCCGGCTGGCCCGGCCGACGGCCCTGGTCGACCTGGGGCCGTTGCGCCGGGACCCGGCGCTGACCGGCCTGCGGCGGGAGGGCGCGCAGCTGGAGATCGGCGCGCTGGTCACCCATCGCGCGGTCGAGGTCTCCGCGACCGCGCTGGGGCCGGACTTCGACGTGCTCGCCCGTGCGATGCGGTGGGTGGGGCACCTGCCGATCCGCTCGCGCGGCACGGTGGCGGGCAGCATCGTGCACGGCGACGCCACCGCCGAATGGTGCCTGCTCGCGCTCCTGCTCGACGCCGTGATCGTCGCGGAGGGCCCCGGCGGGCGGCGGGAGATCCCGGCCGCGGAGATGTTCCACGGGTTCTACACGACCGCCGTCGAACCGGACGAGGTCGTGACGGCGGTGCGCTTCACCCGGCCCGCGCCGCGGGCCGCGCTGACCGAGTTCGCCCGCCGCCACGGTGACTTCGCCATCGTCGACGTCGCGGTCAGCCTCGACGGCGACGGCAGCCGGGTGGTGGTCGGCGGCGTGGCCCCGGCGCCGGTCCGGGTGCCGGAGGCCGAGGCCGTCCTCGCCGCCGGGGACCCCGGGCCGGACCTGTTCGCCGCGTGTGCCGACGCCGCGGCGGCCGCGGTCGACCCGCCGGGCGACGCCGCCGGCAGCAGCGCCTACCGCCGCCGGCTCACCCGGACGCTCGTCGTCCAGGCTCTGCACCAGGCTTGGGAGAAGGGAGTGACGCGATGAGCGACGGTGCTCCGCGGTTCGACGGGCGAGGCGGACGCTGGGTCGGCGCGTCGGTGCCCCGCCGGGAGGACCCGCGCCTGCTCACCGGCCGGGGACGCTTCGTCGACGACATCGCGCTGCCCGGCATGCTGCACGCCAGTTTCGTCCGCTCGACGGTCGCGCACGGCCGGATCACCGGGATCGACCTGTCGGCGACCCTGGCGGTCGAGGGCGTCGTCGCCGCCTACACCGCGGCCGACCTCGATCTCGGCGACATCGTCGCGTTGCTGGACCGCCCGCCCGAGGAGTTCGCGCCGACCGCGATGCCGATCCTGGCGCGGGAGAAGGTGCGGTTCGTCGGCGAACCGGTCGCGCTGGTCGTCGCGCGCGACCCCTACGTCGCCGAGGACGGCGCCGAACTTGCGGTGGTGGACTACGAGCCCCTCGGGGCGATCGTCTCGGAGGAGACGGCGCTCGCCGAAGGCGCGCCCCTGGTGCACGAGGAGGCGCCCGGCAACGTGCTGCTGGATGTGTCCATGTTCGACACTCCCGGCGTGGACGAGGCGTTCGCCGCCGCCGGGTGCGTGGTCGAGGTCGTCACGCGCAGCGGGCGGCAGAACGCGCTCCCGCTGGAAACGCGCGGGGTGATCGCGTCCTGGGACGACCACGACGACCAGCTGCTCGTGCAGATGTGCACCCAGGTTCCGCACCAGGTGCGCACCGCGCTCGCCCGCTCGTTGCGCGTGCCCGAGCGCACCGTGCGGGTCACGGTCCCGGACATGGGCGGCGGGTTCGGCCAGAAGTGCGTGGTCGGCCGGGAGGAGATCGCGGTGGCGGCCGCGGCCCGGCGCCTGAACCGGCCGGTGAAGTGGATCGAGGACCGGCGCGAGGCCCTGACGGCCGGGTTCCTGGCGCGGGAGCAGCGCTACCGCACCCGGGCGGCGTTCGACGCCGACGGGCGGATCACCGCCCTGGACGCCGACATCGTGTGCGACATGGGCGCCTACTCCTGCTACCCGTTCACCGCGGGGATCGAGCCGCTGATGGCGTCGGCGGAAATGCCCAGCGTGTACCAGGTGCCCGCCTACCGGGTCCGCGCCCGCGCCATCACCAGCAACAAGGCGCCCACCGCGCCCTACCGCGGGGTCAGCAGGCCCCAGTACGTGATGGCGATGGAACGGGTCATGGAGCGCGCCGCCCGGGAACTCGGCCTCGATCCGGTCGAGATCCGGCGGCGGAACCTGATCACCCAGTTCCCCTACACCGGCATCAACGCCGTCACCTACGACCCCGGCACCTACCTGGAATCGCTGGAGCTGGCCGAAGCCACGCTGCGCGACGAGGGGTGGTTCGAACTCCGGGACAACGCCGCCGCCGAGGGCAGGCACATCGGCATCGGGTTCTGCTGTTTCTCCGAGCGGACCGGATACGGGTCGGACGCCTTCGCCAAACGGAAGATGACCGTGGTGCCCGGGTTCGACATCTCCGAGATCCGGATGGACACCACCGGCTCGGTCGTCGTCACCAGCGGCACCATGAACCACGGGCAGTCCCACGAGACGACGCTGGCGCAGATCGTCGCCGACCGGCTGGGGGTGCACATCGACCAGGTGAAGCTGCGCCAGGGCGACACCGAGCGCATCGCCTACGGGTGGGGAACCTTCGCCTCGCGGTCGGTGACCATCGGCGGCTCGGCCGTGGCGCTGGCGGCCACGCGGCTCGGTGAGCTGCTGTGCCGGATCGCCGCGCACCTGCTCGAGACCAGTCCGGACAACGTCCGCCTCGACGGTGACGGCGGCGTCGTCCAGATCGACGATCCGCGCCGGCGCGCGTCGTTCGAGGAGATCGCCGACGTCGCCTACCTGCGCAGCCACCTGCTGCCCAAGGACGTCGAGCCGACGCTGACGGCCACGGCGAGCTTCGACGTGCCCGGCGACGGCACCTTCTCCAACGCCACGCACGCCGTGGTCGTGGAGGCCGACCCGGGCACCGGCGGCATCACGATCCTGCGCTACGCGTGCGTGGAGGACTGCGGCGTGGTGATCCACCCGCAGGTCGTCGACGGGCAGTGCCGCGGCGGGATCGCCCAGGGCATCGCCGGCGCGTTGTTCGAGGAGGTCACCTACGCCGACAACGGCGAGCCGTCGGCCGCCAGCTTCATCGACTACCTCGTGCCGACCGCCACGGAGATCCCCGACATCACCGTGTCCCACCTCGAAACGCCCTGCGCGTTCACCGAGAACGGCGCCAAGGGCGCCGGGGAGGGCGGCACGATCGGCGCGCCCGCCGCGGTGCTGAACGCGATCAACGACGCGTTGCGCCACACCGGGGTCGAACTCGACACCACGCCGGTGCACCCGCAGACCGTGCTCGCCGCGCTCGACGCGGCGGCCGAGGAAGGAACGAGCGTCCCGTCATGAACGATCGGCACCTGGTCGTCCTGACCGTCAACGGCAGCGAGCACGAGGCCGTCGTCGAACCCCGCAAGACCCTGCTCGACGTCCTGCGCCACGATCTCGGTCTCACCGGCGCGCACGCCGGGTGCGAGCACGGCGTGTGCGGAGCCTGCACGGTCCTCGTCGACGGCGAGCCGGTGCGAGCGTGCCTGGTGTTCGCCGTGCAGGCCGAGTCGGCCGACATCCGCACCGTCGAATCGCTCGGGCGGGACGGCGAGCTCTCCGACCTGCAACAGGCCTTCCGCGAGCACCACGGTCTGCAATGCGGCTTCTGCACGCCGGGATTCCTGATGCTCGCCGAAGGTTTCCTCGCCCAGCGACCGGATGCGGACCGGGAGGAGATCCGCGAAGCGGTGTCGGCGAACCTGTGCCGCTGCACCGGCTACCAGACCATTGTGGACGCGGTCGCGGCGACCGCGACCCGCCGTCGTGACACCGGGAAGGAAGCGACATCGTGATCCTGGAGAACCAGCTGTCCGTTCCGGCCGACCCCGACGCGGTGTTCGCCCTGATCAACGACGTCGAGCGGGTGGCGGGCTGCCTGCCGGGCGCGACGTTGGACGGCCACGAGGACGACGCCTACCTGGGCCGGGTCAAGGTCAAGGTCGGCCCGATCACCGCCGCGTATTCCGGCCGGGTGCGGTTCACCGAGGTCGACACCGCCGGGCGACGGCTGCGGCTGTCGGCGCGCGGAGCGGACACCCACGGCAACGGCGACGCCGAAGCCGACGTGACGCTGACCGTGCGCGAGGCTCCCGGCGGCGCGGTCATCGACCTGCACACCGACTTGTCCATCCGCGGCAAGCTCGCCCAGTTCGGCAAGAGCGCGATCAGCGCCGTCTCGGCCCGGCTGCTCGACCAGTTCGCCCGCAACCTCGCCGACCAGCTGAGCGCCCCCGGGGACCAGCCCCGCCCGGCCGTCGCCGCGCGCACGCCGGCCCCCGCCACCCCCGCACCCGCCGACGGCGGCGAGGCCCTCGACGGGCTGGCCATGCTGCTTCCCCCTGGAATCCGGCGGTACGCGCCGATCGCGGCCGCCGCCGCGCTCGGGCTGTTCCAGGGCTGGCTGCTGGGCCGGATCCGCACCCAGGACAAACTGATCAAGGAGTTGCAGCGTGCCCGTCGATGAGCCCCACGGCCTGCACGGCGCGGAGACCGACGCCGTCTACGACCGGGCCGGGTTCGGCGCCACCGTCCCCCGTGGACAGAGCCCGGCCCTGGTCGTGGTCGACCTGACCCGAGGCTTCACCGAACCCGGTTTCCCGTCCGGGGCCGACCTCACCGCCGAAGTGACCGCGGCCGCCGCCCTCGTGACCGCGGCCCACCGGTGCGACGTCCCGGTGATCTACACGGCGATCAGCTACACCGCCGCCGAGGCCGACGGCGACGGTGTGGCCTGGCTCCGGAAAGCGCCGGGCATGCGCGCGCTGCGCGAAGGAAGTGAAGCCGTCGCGCTCGACCCCCGGCTGGACCGCCGCGACGGCGACCACCTCGTGCTGAAGAAAGGTGCCTCGGCGTTCCACGGAACCGGGCTGGCTGCGCTGCTCACCGGTCTCGGCGCGGACACCGTGCTCGTGTGCGGCGCCACCACCTCCGGATGCGTGCGGGCGACCGCCGTGGACGCCGTCCAGTCCGGCTTCGACACCCTCGTGGTGCGCGAAGCCTGCGGCGACCGGGCTCGCGGGCCGCACGACGCCGCGTTGTTCGACCTGCAAGCGAAATACGCCGACGTGATGGGCCTGGACGACGCCGTGGCCTACCTCGGCGCGCCGGATCGAGCCGGCAGAAAGGTGTCTTGACATGGTGATCCCGTCCGAGTCCCCGGCCGCCCGCACCCTGACCCAGCCCGCGCTGGCCGACCTCGCCGACATCCCCGCGACCAGCCGCTGGGTCCGGTCCGGGGCGGTGCGGCTGCACCTGCTCGACTACGGACCGGAGGACGGTGTCCCGGTCCTCGTGCTGCCCGGCATCACCAGCCCGGCGATCACGATGGACTTCGTGGCGCGGGAGCTCACCGACCTGGTGCGCCCGATCGTGCTCGACGTCCGCGGCCGCGGACTTTCCGACAACGCGGACACCGAACCGGAGGGCTACGACCTGGACACCTACGTGACGGACGTCGCCGCGGTGATCTCCGGACTGGGCCTGCACCGGCCGGTCCTCTTCGGACACTCGATGGGGGCGCGCATCGCGGCCGTGGCCACCGCCCGCTGCGAGGTGCGCGGCACGATCCTGGTCGACCCCCCGATGAGCGGCCCGGGCCGCGGTCCGTACCCCACCACGCTCGAGGCGTTCCTCGGCCAGCTCGACCAGGCCCGCCGCGGCACCGACGCCGACGAGGTGGCGCGATCCTGGCCGCGGTGGCCGCGCCGGGAACTCCAGTTGCGCGCGCGGTGGCTGTCGTCGTGCTCGCGCGCCGCGATCGCCGCCACACACGCCGGATTCGAGTCCGAGGACTTCTTCGACCACTGGCCGCACGTGCCGGCCCCGGCCGTGCTGCTCTACGGCGGGGACAGCCCGGTCGTCACCGCCGCCGGCGCGGCCGAAGCCGCCCGGGCCAACCCGGCCGCCGAACTGGTGGCGATCCCGGGCGCGGGGCACATGGTGTTCTGGGACCAGCCCGAATCCGCCCTCGCCGCCCTGCGCGCCGCGCTGCGGAAACTGTGCTGAGATCTCCGGGGACCTGACCAGCTGTCGCCCGCGGGCAGCGGTCGATCCACTGTGGACCTGGCGGACTCACCCGGGCTGGTATGTGCGGCGCACGCTGGTGCCCTGGCTGAGATCGGCGCCGTACACGTGCAGGGTGATGGCGACCGTGTCGCCGGTGTTGTGCACCTGGTGGATGTCGTCGGGGGGCGCGGTACCGCTGACCGAGCCCGCGGGACGTTCCCGCCGGTCCACCTGCACCAGCCGGCCGCCGTCGAGGTCGAAGATGTTCTCCGTCTCGGTGCCCTGCAGGACGACGAACGAGCACCACACCAGGTGGTCGTGGATTTCGGTGATCTGGCCGGGGCGCCACACCACGGCGGAGATCGAGAAGGCGGTCTCGGTGTGCAGCGTGTGGCGGGTGTACCCGTCGGCCGACCCCGCGCGTTCCGCCGCGGTGAGCAGATGCGCGCCCGGGCGGTGCTCGGCGAGCACGTCGGCCACCCGCCGGGCGGTGACGAGGGGCTCGGATTCCTGCCGGGCGCACCGGCGGATCTTCTCGATCAGCTCCGCGAGGCCGGGCCTGGAGTGGGTGGCCGGAGTGCCGGAGGCGATGGTCATGCCCTCATCGTCGCCCGCGGCCGCACATGACGTCCAATGCCAACGTTCTCGCGCTCGCATCAGTACTCTTTATGCATGCTGAGCCTCACCCAGCTCACGGTGCTGGCCGCGGTCGCCCGGCACGGGTCGGTCACCGGGGCGGCGAAGGAACTGCACTACACCCAGCCGGCGGTGAGCCACCACCTCGCGCGGCTGGAGGCGGCCACCGGCGCGAAGCTGATCCAACGGGCCGGCCGCGGCATCCGGCTCACCCCCGAAGGAGAACTGCTGGCCGCGCGCGCCGCCGAGATCGTCGGCCGGGTCGACGCCGCCACCACCGAGCTGGCCGCGCGGGTCGGGCTGCGCGCCGGGCGGGTCCGGATGGCCGGGTTCCAGTCGATCCTGAGCACCATCGTCCCGAAGGCGGCCGCCGCGCTGGCCCGTGCGCATCCCGGCATCGAACTGGGCCTCGTCGACGTCCACCCGGTCGAAGCGCTGCGCCTGCTGCGCGCGGGGCGGGTCGACGTCGCGTTGATCTTCCGGCACACCGGCGCCCCGCGCGAGGAGGACGGGTTCCGGCTGGTCCACCTGCTCGACGACCCGATCCACCTGGTCACCTCCGAACCCGGGCAGACCATCGCCAACCACCGCGACTCCGCCTGGATCGGCGGATGCGAACGGTGCCAGGACGAGCTGATCACCATCTGCGGCCGGGCCGGCTTCACGCCGCGCATCTCCGTGGTCAGCGACGACATGGTCGTCATGCAGACACTGGCCGCCGCGCGCATGGGCGTGACCACCCTGCCCGGACTCGCCCTCCGCGCGCACCGGGAGCCCGGCATCCACACCACCGAACTACCCGGGCACCGCCGCCGGATTTACGCCGTCACCTACGGCGAACCGCCCGACCCGCCCGCCACCACCGCGCTCATCCACGCCATCCAGGCCAGCATCTGACTTTCAGACCGTCTCGAAGTGGCGGACGTCCAGCAGCTGGTCGACGTGGCTCTGCATCGCGGCGGCTTGCTGGAGGTCGATCTCCCGGAAGCGCACCACGTCGCGGCCGGGGCGGAGCTGCCCGACCTTGCTCAACGCCGCGTGCGCGACCGTCGCGATCACGGCGAAGCCGCCGGAGGTGTTGCTGTCCGGACCGAGAATGGTGAGCACGTCGCCGTAGGCGAGGATCCCGCCGTAGGGGTAGCTGGTGTCGAGCAGGTTCGACGGGTGCCCGCCGGCGACGTCCCCGGACGTCCGCGCCCACTGGAACCGGTGCGGGTTGAACCGCACGCCGGTCCGGTCCGAGTTGAGGTCGCACCGCCAGCAGGCGCCCAGGAAGTCCTCGAAGTCCTGGGCGGTGAGGAAATCCGGGTCGGCGTGGGGGCCGCGCAGAACCTCGATCTCCCAGCTGCCGGTGTACCGCGGGCGGAGGGAGACCGGCATCCGCCGCCGTTGCCGCGAAGCGGCGGAGGGGAAGACGTCGAGCACGTCCGCCCGGTCGAGCGCGCGACCGTCGAGACCGCCGATGCCGGCGACGAGGAACGTCGACCGCGACCCGAACGCCTCCGGCACCGCGATGCCGCCACCGACCGCGAGGTACCGGCGATACCCCGGCCCGCGGATGGCCGCACACGACAACACATCCCCTTCGGCGACCGGGATCGCCTCCCACAGCGGAACGGGATCACCGTTGAGCGTGACCGCGCCGTCCGGGCCGGTGATCGCGATCGAGCCCGGACGCAGCACCGCGGCCTGGAAGCGGCCGAGCGGGATCTCCAGTGCCGCCGCGCCGGGCCGGTTGCCCACCAGGATGTTCGCCACCTGGAAGGCGATCGGGTCGGCCGGGCCGGACGGGAAGAACCCCAGCGACTGCCGCCCTCGCCGGCCGGGGTAGTCCTGAACGGTGGTCTGGAGCCCGGGATCGATGATCTCCAGAGCGGGAGCGGACCGCCCCGCGGAGCCGCCGGTCACGGCACCTTCACCAGCTCCTGGGCCGCGCACCGGGTCGCCCGCCGCCGTTCGGCTTCGCCCGCGACCGCCGGATCGGCGCACGTCCGCAGGTGATCGGCGACCGCGTACCGGCCCGGTTCGATCTCGTAGTCGTAGCGCCCCTCGAAGACCTGGCGCCGCAGTTCGATCAGCTCGGCCTCGGTGACCGCGGTGAACGTGATGCGATCGCCCGGCTGGATCAGGATCGGGTCGATCCGGTGCGAGCGCGGTTTCGGCACGAGGTCGGAGATCGGCAGCGTCCGGCCGAAGAGCTGGTAGGAGCCGGTCGACTCGATCGGGTGGATGACCAGGCACGGTCCGCCGAGTGCGACCGCGCCCTCCGGGGTCCACCCCCGCGCCGGGTTGTACTTCGGGGCGATGATCTCCGACCGGGGGTCCAACGGCAGGAGCGAGGGGAGGCCCGGGTAGAAGCCGGTGAAGGCGTTCCACCACTCCGTCCGCAGGATGCGGTCGTAGAAGGCTTCCCGGTTCGGCAGCCCGTTGTACCGCACCAGGTAGTCGATGTTGTTGCCGTCCACCACGTTCGGCGCGTCCGGCCGGGTGCTGATCCGGTACCGGTTGACGGCCTCCCGTGAGGCGGAGTCGTCGAAGGCGATGGGCAGCTTCAGCCGCCGGCTCGGCAGGACGATCGAGGCCGGTTCCGGGATGTCGTTGTGCATTTCCTCGAGTGCGGCCACGACGAGGTCCTGGCTGATGGTGCGCGGATCGAAGTAGACCAGGAGCGATCTCAACCCGGGTGCGACCTCGAGCACCCCGCGCACCGGATGGTCGGTCAGGTGCCGCGCGCTGGCGTGGGCGAAGAAGTTGACCCCGAGGTCGACCGGGATCGTGTGGCCGTACTCCACGAGCACCGCGCGGTCACCGGCCGTGCGGTAGGTGACCTTCGGGCGGCCGGCGCGGGGTTCGGCAGTCGTGATGATCGCCGACATCCGAAAACCTCCTCCTCCGCTCGCCGGTTCTCCGCCGGAGTCTTCCCGACCGCGCACTCCCGGTCTGTTCTCCGGTTTGTACATACCGGCGCCCGGTGTTGTCCAGCCCGGCGATTCCGCGTCAGTCCCACCTGGACTTGGCCGTCGTTCAAGCCCCGGCACGGCCGGAGCCGGTTTACGATTCCTCGCCACCACCACACACGGGAGGCGAGGATGCCGCTCACTGTCGAGAACCTTCTGGACCGCCAGGACCTGGATCTGTCCCTGGTCGCCGGTCCGCAGGAGGCCTTGCGCCGAGCGGTCACGTGGGCCCTGATCAGCGAGTTGCCCGACCCGGCGCCCTACATGGACGGCGGCGAACTCGTGCTCACCACCGGATCCCGGCTGGCCCCGGGACTGGCTGAGTGCCGGGAGTACGTCCGGCGGCTGGCCGGGGCGGGCGCCGTCGCGCTCGGGTTCGGGGTGAGCTCGTTCTACCCGGAGGTCCCGGAGGAACTCGTGACCGCCGCCGGGGAGACGGGCCTGCCCCTGCTGTCGGTTCCGCCGGACACCGGCTTCGCCGAGATCAGCCGGGTGGTCGCCGACTTCATCTCCGACGAACGCCGGAAGGAACTCACCTTCGCGGTCGCGGCGCAGCGCGACCTCACGAGGGCTTCGCTGTCCCCGTACGCCGCGCGGGCCATCGTCGAGCGCCTCGCCAAGGCGGTGCGCGGGTGGACGGTGCTGCTGGACGTCGACGGCGCGGTGCGTGCCGGGGTGCCGGCGGGCCGGATGCACGTGCCCCGGCTCCGCATCGAACTGCCGCGGCTGCGGGAGCGGGGAAACTCCTCGAGCCTGAGCATGACCGTCGCCGGTGAAGCCGTCGTCCTGTTGCCGCTCACCGTTCGCGGCCGCATCCGCGGGTTCCTGGCGATCGGCCGCTCCACACCGCTGACCAGCGCCGAACAGAGCATCGTCACCACGGCGGTGTCCCTGCTCTGCGCCGATCTGCACAGTGCGTGGGGCGTGCTGGACAGCGAGCGCCGGCAACGGCTGGCCGTCTTCAAGGCCGCGGTCGAAGGTGACATCCGGCTGGCGGCTTCGATCGGGCAGGCGCTGGGCACCGATCTCCCGGAGGGGGACCTGCGGGTGGCCATCCTCGGCGTGCCGTCGGGGCACGAGCTGGAACTGCTCGAACACGCCGAGGGCGACTACGGGTTGCGGAGCGTCTGCGCGCTGGTGGCGGAGTGGGAGCGCGGACGGGTCGTGGTGCTGATGCCGCCCGCCGAGGGTGACACCCGGACGCTGGAGGCTCTGCTGCGGCGCATCCCGCTCGCGCGGGGAGCGGTGAGCGATCCGACGCCGGCGAAGGAACTCCCCGAGGCGTGGCGGCAGGTCCGATCGGTGTTCAACAGCGCGCCCGGAACGGCGGGCCGGCTCGCCTGCGCCAGTGACGTGGCGACCGCCGGGCTGTTGCGTCACCTGGACACCGACGAGGTCCGTGGCTGGGCATCGGCCCTGCTGGCGCCGCTCACCGAGAAGAACCGCAACTCCAAGGTGGACCTGAGGCACACGCTGCGGACGTTCCTGGCCAACAACGGCCAGTCCGACGCGTCCGCGTCCGCGCTCGGCATCCACCGCCACACCCTCCGGTACCGGATGGGCAAGGTGGCCGAGGCGCTGGGCCGGGAGATCGAGGACCCGACGACGCGGGCCGAGCTCTGGATCGCGCTGCAGCTCGACGACCAGCTCTGACCAGCTCCGATGCCGGCCGGTACTCCCAAGTGGCAGGGCCCGTAGTGGACTTGTCCAAAGTGCGCACTGTCCGCGGGTGCCCGGTTCACCGAGGCTGTTGATCGCAAGACGTTCAACGGTGAACCAGGAGGCGATATGGGCACGTCGCTGCATCCTCCGCAGCTGGTGACCAACTCCCGCACCCTCTACCTCGTGTGGGTGCCCGCGGATCCGGACGCCGTCGCCAAGCTGGTGCCCGAGGGTCTCAGCCCGGCCGGCGACCGGTCCTGCTACATCAACCAGTACGTCGTCGACGGTCCCGACCAGACCTCGGCCGTGGGGCCGGAATCCTTCGGTGCCTACTCCTTGACCTACCTCGGGGTCAACCTGTCCGGTTTGGACACCGAAGCCGGAGTGCCCGGCCGGTGGTGGACCCACTACTACAACAGCTCCGACGTGATGAGCCGGTACGCCCGGGAGCACGGCGTTCCGGCGGGGGAGCCCGGCCACACGACGCTGACGCTCAGTGGTGACACCCTCGTTGCCACCACCCATCTGGACGGCAGGCCGGTCATCCGCACCACCGCGACGGTGACGGTGGGTACGCCCCAGCGGGCCGCCGGGCAACTCCGGTACATCACCCGGCGCGACGGGGAATTCCTCAGCGGGCGCTACGCCTACGTCGCCGATCTGGCCGAACGGTTCGAGGTCCGTTCCTTCGAGTTCCTCGACGAGAACCACCCGACCTACCAGCTGCGGCCGGCGGACCCCCTGCAGGTCACGTTCGGCTTCTACGCGCCCTCCATGACTTTCGTCTACCCCGGCGGCGAAGGGCCGCTGGGATCCGAGCACGGCAGCTGACCCTTCCGGCTGCACCGACAACCCGCAAGGAGCAACAGCATGGCTCTGCTGGAACGCGCGCAGTGGTACGACATCGCGCGCGACACCGAGTGGACACCGCGGTACGTGACCCAGGACGAACTCTTCCCGCCGGAACTGTCCGGCGGCGAGGGACTGCCGGACGAGATCTGGTCGACCTACGACGAGCCCTACAAGATCTCCTACCGGGAGTACGTCGACATCCAGCGGCAGAAGGACGCCGGCGCGTACTCGGTCAAGGCGGCGCTGGAGCGCGCCGACCTGTACCACAAGGCCGACCCCGGCTGGATCTCCATCCTCAAGGAGCACTACGCGGCCGTCGCGCTCGTCGAGTACGGCGCGTCGTTCCAGGAGGCGCGGTTCATCCGCTGGTCGAAGGCGCCGGGCATGCGCAACATGGCCACCTTCGGCATGCTCGACGAGATCCGGCACGGCCAGATCCAGCTCTACTTCCCGCACGAGTACGTGAACAAGGACCGCCAGTTCGAGTGGTCGCACGCGGCGATGTTCACCGACAACTGGGTGACGCTGGGCGCGCGGCACTTCTTCGACGACGTGATGATGACCCGGGACGCACTGTCCACTTCGATCTTCGCCAACTTCTCGTTCGAGACGGGTTTCACCAATCTCCAGTTCATCGGCCTGTCCGGGGACGCGGCCAAGGCGGGGGACTTCACCTTCTCCAAGCTCATCCAGAGCATCCAGTCCGACGAGGCGCGGCACGCGCAACTGGGCACTCCCTTGCTGCAGATGCTGATCGAAAACGGGCAGAAGGACGTCGCCCAGAAGAAGATCGACATCGCGTTCTGGCGGTCCTACCGGCTGTTCACGATCCTGTCCGGCATCCCGATGGACTACTACGTCCCGCTCGAGGTGCGCGAGGCGTCCTTCAAGGAGTTCATGGAGGAGTGGATCGTCACCCAGTTCATGCGGTCGCTGGAGGACCTCGGCCTGTCCAAGCCGTGGTACTGGGACATCTTCCTCCGGGACATCTCCGAGCACCACCACGGTCAGCACCTCGGGACCTACTCCTGGCGGCCCACCCTGTGGTGGAACCCGGCCGCCGGGGTCAGCCCGGAGGAGCGGGACTGGCTGGAGGAGAAGTACCCCGGCTGGAACGACACCTTCGGCAAGGTGTGGGACGTCATGATCGACAACTTCGTCCACGGCCGGACCGACAAGACCGTTCCCGGCACCCTGCCGGTGATCTGCAACGTCTCCCAGCTCCCGATCGTGGGCACGCCGTCGCAGACGTTGCGCGACATCTCGATCGTCCACGAGGGACGCCGCTACCACTTCGCGTCCGAAGTGGACAAGTGGATCTTCGAGGACGACCCGGAGCGCTACCGCCACCACAAGAACCTGGTCGACCGGTTCCTCGGCGGCGACATCCAGCCCGCCGACCTCGGTGGCGTGCTGGAGTACATGGGCCTGGGCACCGTCGGCCCCGGCGGTGACGACGCCCACGGCTTCGCCTGGGTGGACACCTACCGCGAGCAACTCACCAAGGCCGGCTGACCCGGAGGAGAACCAGAATGGCTGTGATCCCACTCGCCGCGCACTTCCACGGCGACTTCGTCATCAAGCTGCTGCCGGTCGACTCGGGCGCCACCATGGACGAGGTCGCCGCCGCGGCGGCCGCCAACTCCGTCGGCATCCACGTCCCGGACCAGCCGGGCCGGACCCTGCGGGTCCGCAAACAGGGCGCGGACGAGGCGTTCCCGCGCACCAGCACGGTCGCCGACTCCGGTCTGGAACCGACCGAATGCGTCGAAATCTACTTCGAGTGAGGAGGACCGGTGAGCGTGACTGATCCCATCATCGATCCGGTCGGCCCGGTCCTCCAGACCGGTGAGGTCGCCAGGGCGGTGGCGGACGCGGCCGTCATCGACAACGCCGGACGGCGGGTCGACGTCCGCGACCGCGGTTCCTACGTGCGGATCGAGGTCGAGGGCGGCGAATGCGTGCTGCGCCGCGCGACCATCGCCGACGAGCTGGGCCGCCCGTTCCGGATGTCCGAGCTCGAACTGATCATGCCGTCCTTCGTCGGGCGGATCGACACCAGCAGCGACGTCTACCGCTTCTACCACGGCCACACCTCGACGCCGGACACCGACCAGAAGGGGGCACGCGCATGAGCGCGCCGCTGAAGCCACTCAAGACCTGGGGCCACCTGGCCGCCCGGCGCCGCAAGCCGAGCGAGTACGAGATCGTCTCCACCAACCTGCTGTGGCACACCCGGGACGCCGAGCAGCCCTGGGACGTCGGGCACACCGGGTTCATGGCGGACTTCTACCGCACGTACCGCAACGGCAGCCCGGTCACCCACCCCGACTGGAACGCCTTCCGCGATCCCGACGAGCTGGTCTACCGCACCTACAACATCCTGCAGGACGGTCAGGAGACCTACGTCGAGGGCCTGCTGGACCAGCACAACGCCGAGGGACACGACAAGGGCCTGTCGCCGGAATGGGTCGCCACCCTGGCGCAGCTGTACACCCCGAGCCGCTACCTGCTGCACACCATCCAGATGGCCAGCGCCTACCTGGTCCACATGGCGCCCGCGAGCACCATCGCCAACTGCGCCGCGTTCCAGACCGCCGACCAATTGCGCTGGTTGTCCACTGTGGCCTACCGGACGGCCGAGCTGAAGCTCGCCCATCCGAACGCGGGGTTCGGCGAGCGGGAACGCGAGCTGTGGGAGGAACTGCCGGCCTGGCAGGGGTTCCGGGAGCTGGTGGAACGCCAGCTGACGACCTTCGACTGGGCGGAAGCGTTCGTCGCGCTGAACGTCGTGGTCAAGCCGGCGGTCGACGAGATCGTCCTGCGGCAGCTCGGGGTGAGCGCCCGCCGGCACGGCGACACCCTGCACGCGCTGCTCACCGAAGCCGCGCTGCGTGACAGCGAGCGGTCCCGCCGCTGGACCGAGGCTCTGGTGCGCCACATGGCCGAAGTGGACGAAAACCTGCCGAAGCTGACGGAATGGGTGGACAAGTGGCAGCCGCTGGCCACCCGGGCGATCCGCGCCTACGGCGCCGAGGTGGCGGAGAACGCGGAAGCGGCGGACAACGCCGTCGGCGCGGTGCGGGCCTTCCAGCGCCAGCTCGGGCTGGGGAACTGAGATCGCGATGAGCACCCCTGCCGAACACCACGTCCTCGTCGACGGGACCGGCGTTCGCTTCTCCTGCACGGAGGGCGATACGCTGCTGCGCGCCGCCCTCCGCGCGGGGGTCGGGCTGAGCTACGAGTGCAACAGCGGGGCCTGCGGCAGTTGCCGGTACGAGCTCGTCGACGGCGAGGTGCGCGACCGGCGTCCGGACGCGCCCGGGCTCAGCCCGCGTGACCGCCGCCGGGGACGGCGGCTGGCTTGCCAGAGCGAGCCGCTCTCGGACTGCGTCGTGCGCGCGGGCAGCCTCGGCGAGGTGACCGCGTACCGGCCCGTCACCCAGACCGCGCGGCTGCGCGCGGTGCGGCCGCTGACCCACGACATGTCCGAGTTCGTGTTCACCGCCGACGAGCACGCCGCGTTCGCGCCCGGCCAGTACGCGATGCTCTACTTCCCCGACGGCCGCGTCGAGCGGGCGTACTCGATGAGCAACCTCGGCAACCGCGACCGGGAATGGAAGTTCGTCGTCAAACGCACCCCGGACGGCCAGGCCACTTCGATCCTGTTCGACAAGCTCGAAGTGGGTTCGGAGGTCGTGCTCGACGGCCCGTACGGTCACGCGTACCTGCGCCCGGAACGCAACCGGGACATCGTGTGCGTGGCGGGCGGCAGCGGGCTGGGCGCGATGATCTCGGTCGTCCTCGGGGCCGCGGCGCTGCCGGACGCGGTGGACCGCACCGCCCACCTGTTCATCGGCGGCCGCCGGGAGGAGGACGTGCACATCCCGGAGGCCGTCCTGGTCGCCCGGCGGCGGTTGCGCGCGCTGCACGTCCACACCGCCGTGTCCGAGGCCGACGGGTGCGACGCGCAGCCGCCGTGCGGCATCCCGCCCTTCCGCGGGTTCGTCCACGAGGCCGTCGTCCGCACCCTGGGTGAGTCGATCACCGGCTTCACCTACTACGCGGCGGGACCGCCGGCGATGACCGACGCGCTCGCGCGGGCCCTGGTGGTCGAGCGCGGCCTGCCCGCGGACCACCTGTACTTCGACCGCTTCTGCTGAGAAAGGAACACCCCCATGGCTTTCGTTCGGGTGTGCAGCCTGGATGACGTCTGGGAGGGCGACATGGAGTCCTTCGAGGTGGGCGACAAGGAGATCCTGGTCGCCCACCTGGACGGCGGCGAGGTCGTCGCGACCCAGGCCATCTGCCCGCACCAGCAGGTCGAACTCGTCGAGGGCGAGCTCGACAAGAAGACCCTGACCTGCAAGAGCCACCTGTGGACGTTCGACCTGGCCACCTGCAAGGGCATCAACCCCGGCCACGCCGAACTCGCGCGCTACCCCGTCAAGCTCGACGGCGACGACATCTACATCGACCCCGACGGCGACACCCCCCGGGTCGCCCACTCCTGACCAGACAAGGAAATCCGACATGGTTGCGATCAACTGCGACATGGGCGAGGCGTACAGCATCTACCGCTGCGGTGACGACGAGGGCATCATGCCCTACATCACGGTGGCGAACGTGGCCTGCGGCTTCCACGCCGCCGACCCGGTCGTCATGCGCAAGACCGTCACCCTCGCCAAGGAGCACTCGGTGAAGGTGGGCGCGCACCCGTCGTTCCCCGACCGGGACGGCTTCGGCCGGCGAGAGATGAAACTGGATCCCGAGGAACTCACCGCCTCGGTGGTGTACCAGGTCGGCGCCCTGAACGGGTTCCTCCAGGCCGAGGGGATGCCGCTGAACCACATCAAGCCGCACGGGGCGCTCTACGGGCTCGCTTCCCGGGACGAATCGGTCGCCACCGCCATCGCCGCGGCGGCGGACGTGTTCGACGTCCCGCTGATGGGCATGGCCAACACGGTGCACGAGAAGGTGTGGGGCCGCCGCCCGCAGGGCTTCATCGCCGAGTACTACACCGACCTGGACTACCGCGACGACGGCTCGCTCATCATCACCCGCGAGCACATCGCCTACGACCCCGCCCTCGCCGCCGAGCGTTCGGTGCGGGCCGTGACCGAGGGCGTCGCCACCTCGGTCACCGGCAAGGACATCCCGATGCGGGCCGACTGCGTCTGCGTGCACTCGGACACGCCCGGCGCGGTCGACCTGGCCAAGAGCGTCTACGAGGCGCTCAAGCCCTATCTCAGCTGATTCCCCAACCCGTCCCCCCCACGAGCGACAGCGAGGTGCTCCCATGACGCGACACGAGGTCCTCTCACCCATCCCCGGGGTCTTCTACCGCAGGCCCGATCCGGACAGCCCGGACTACGTCAAGCCCGGCCAGCAGGTCGCGGCGGGGGAGACGGTGGGACTGGTCGAAGTGATGAAGTCCTTCTACCCGGTCGAGGCCGACGTCGCGGGGACGGTCGTGGAGGTCCCCGCCGCAGCCGAGGCGGTCGTGGACGCCGGGCAGGTTCTCGTCGTCCTCGAGGTCGAGTCGTGAAGCGGCTGCTGATCGCCAACCGCGGCGAGATCGCGGTGCGGATCATCCGGGCGGCGCGGGACCTCGGGGTCGAAACCGTGGCGGTCGCCAGCGACGCCGACACCACGGCGGCGCACGCCCTGCTGGCCGACACGGTGGTGAACATCGGGCCCGCGCCGGCCACGAAGAGCTACCTGGTGCCGGAGGCGATCGTGGCGGCGGCCCGGGACTCCGGTGCGGACGCGGTCCACCCCGGCTACGGGTTCCTCTCCGAACGGGCCGCCTTCGCCGCCGCGGTCGCCGACGCGGGGCTGACGTTCGTCGGGCCCGACGCGGACGTGATCGAGCAGATGGGGGACAAGGTGCGGGCGCGTCAGGTCGCGGCGGCGGCCGGGGTGCCCACCGTGCCCGGCACGCTGGAGGGCGTCGCCCACGTCGGTGACGCCGTCGAGGCGGCCAGGGAGATCGGCTACCCGGTGATGCTGAAGGCGGCCGCCGGCGGCGGTGGCCGCGGTATCCGGGTCGTGGCCGACGAGGCCGAGCTGACCGCCGCTTTCCCCCAGGCCTCCGCGGAGGCGGCCAGCGCGTTCGGGGACGGCCGGATGTACCTGGAGCGGTTCGTCCGGCACGCCCGCCACGTCGAGGTGCAGGTCCTCGGCGACGGCTCGGAGGCGATCCACGTGTTCGAGCGGGAGTGCTCCCTGCAGCGGCGCCGGCAGAAGGTCGTCGAGGAGGCGCCCTCCCCGGGGATCGACGAGCGGATCCGGGCGGAGATGACGGCGGCGGCGGTCCGGCTGTGCCGTCAGGTCGGCTACCGCAGCGCCGGAACCTGCGAGTTCCTGGTCGACGACGAGTCCGGCGAGTTCTTCTTCATCGAGATGAACACCCGGATCCAGGTCGAGCACCCGGTCACCGAGCTGATCACGGGCATCGACCTGGTCGCCGAGCAGCTGCGGATCGCGGCGGGGGAGAAGCTCGGCCTCCGGCAGAGCGACGTGACCGCCCGCGGGCACGCCATCGAGTTCCGCGTGTGCGCGGAGAACCCGGACAAGAACTTCATGCCCGGTCCCGGCCGCATCGGCGACGTCCACCTGCCCGGCGGGCCGTGGGTGCGCACCGACACCTGGCTCAGGCCGGGCAGCCAGGTGTCGCCGTTCTACGACTCGCTGGTGGCGAAGGTCGTGGTGTGGGGGCACGACCGGCCGACCGCGCTGGCGCGGTCGCGGCGGGCGCTGTCCGAACTGGTCGTCGACGGCGTGCCGACCACCACGAGCCTGCTGCTGGAGCTGCTGGACCAGCCGTGGTTCGCCGAGGGCCGGTTCGGCACCGGCACGCTCGAGCAGTGGCTCGTCCAGCGCGCGGCGGGGGTGAGCGCGTGAGCGGCGACGCGGCGCGGTACAGCTGGGGCGGCGACGAGCACATCTTCGTCGAGCTCGCCGAATCGATGAGCCTGCGGGCCAACTTCCGGGCGATGGCCATCACCACCTCGCTGCGTGAGGACCGGCCCGACGGCGTGCTGGAGATCTGCCCGGCCAACGCCTCCTACCAGGTGCGCTACGACCCGGACGTCATCGAACCCCGGGAGCTGCTCGAGCACCTGCGCGACATCGAGAAGAAGGTCGGCGACGCCTCCGACTTCAGCCTCGCCACCCGCGTGGTCGAGATCCCCGTGCTGTACCAGGATCCGTGGACCACCGAGACGCTCCTGCGGTTCCGGGACCGGCACCAGGACCCGGAGGCGACCGACATCGAGTACGCGGCCCGGATCAACGGTCTCGCGGACGCCGCGGAGTTCATCCGGGTGCACTCCGGCTCCCCGTGGTTCACCTCGATGGTCGGGTTCGTCGCCGGGCTGCCGTTCATGTTCCAGATGGTGCCGCGGGAGCGCCAGCTGGTGGTCCCGAAGTACCTGCGGCCCCGCACCGACACTCCGAAGCAGACGGTGGGCCACGGCGGGTGTTTCGGGTGCATCTACTCGGTGCGCGGCGCCGGCGGGTACCAGATGTTCGGTATCACCCCGGCGCCGATCTACGACCCCTCGCAGTCCACCCCGGACTTCGCGGACTTCCTGGTCTTCTTCCGCCCCGGGGACATCGTGCGGTTCGCGCCGGTCGACCGCGACCACTACGACGACCTCGTCCGGGAGGTCGAGCGCGGCACCTTCCGCATCCGCTCGCGGCCGGTGGAGTTCGCGCTGCGGCCGTTCCTGGACGACCCGGACCAGGTCAACACTCGCCTGCTGGAGGTGCTCCGTGCCGATTGAGGTGCGCAAACCCGGCCTGTCCACGACCATCCAGGACACCGGCCGCAGCGGCTACTACGACGTCGGGATCCCGCCGTCCGGCGCGCTCGACCAGTACTCGCTGATGGTCGCCAACCGTCTCGTCGGCAACGACCCCGGAGCCGCCGCCCTGGAATGCGTGTACCTGGGGCCGGAGCTGGTGTTCACCGAGGACGCCGTGGTGGCGGTGGCCGGCGCGGACCTGCCGCCGCGGGTCAACGGCGAAGACCGGCCGCTGTGGGAGGCATTCGCCGTCGAAGCGGGCGATGTCCTCGACTTCGGTTACGTCAAACGCGGAGCGCGCGCCTACCTGGCCGTGGCCGGTGGCATCGACGTGCCGCTCGTGCTCGGCAGCCGCTCGACCTACGGCCTCGGCAAGCTGGGCGGGGTGTCCGGCGGCCCCCTGGTCCCCGGCGACGTCCTGCCCCTCGGCCCGGGCCGGGGGACGCCGGGACGGTCGGTGCCCGAGCAGCTGCGGCCGGCCCTGGGCAAGGAGATCGAGGTCAGGGTCGTGATGGGCCTGTACGACCACGTGCTGACCGAGGCCGGCCGGGCGAACTTCCTCTCGACGACCTGGACCCTCACGCCGGTCGCGGACCGCGTGGGGTTCCGCTACCGCGGCGGCGAGCTGGAGACGGTCGGCCGCACGCCGCCGTTCGGAGCGGGACAGGACCCGTCGAACATCGTCGACGCCCCGTACCCGATCGGATCCATCCAGGTGCCCGGCGGGGTGGAGCCGATCATCCTGCACCGGGACGCCGTCTCCGGCGGCGGCTACATGATGATCGCCACGGTGATCAGCTGCGATCTCGACCTGGTCGCCCAGTCCGCGCCCAACACCCAGACGCGGTTCGTCGAGGTCACCCTCGACGAAGCCCTCGCCGCCCGCCGGGAGTACCGGCAGCGGGCGCACCGCGTCGCCGATCTCCTCGCCTAGAAAGGAAAACACACCATGCCGCACGTCCGCATCGACTGGTTCCCCGGCCGCACCGTGGAGCAGAAACGGGAACTGGCGGAGGTCCTCACCCGGGAGATCTGCCGGATCGGCAAGTGCGCCCCGGACGCGGTGGGCATCGTCTTCACCGACGTGGACACACAGAACTGGGCCCGCGCCGGCAAGCTCTTCTCGGACGGCTGAGCCATGGCGACACTGCGCTCGCACGTCCTGGTCGACGCCGCGCCGGACGCGGTCTGGAAGGTGGTGGCCGACACGGCGAACATCGCGGACTGGTTCCCCGCGATGGCCGCCTCCACCGGCGACGACAGCCGCCGCACCGTCACGTTGCGGGACGGGGCGGTGCTGGAGGAGGTGGTGGTCACGCGGGACCCGGGGTCGCGGAGGTTCCAGTACCGCGTGGTCGGCGGTGACCTGCCGGTGGAGTCGCACCTCGGGACGGTCGACGTCATCGAGGTGCCCGGCGGATCGCTGGTGGTGTACAGCACGGAGATCGAACCCGCGTCGCTGGCGGGAGCCTTCGAGGAGGCGATCTCCGCGGCGGTGGCCGGCCTGCCCGCTTTCCTGCGGTGACCCCGCCGCGCAGGCCGCCCCCGGTGATCGGGCATGCTGTGCTCACCGCGTGACAGATCGGGGAGGACGGCCATGGCCGAGCTGCCGGAGCTCGTGGTGCCGGAGCGGGTCGAGAGCCCGGTCCGGCCGACGGCGCCCTCGACCGGGCTGGGCCGGTGGCTGCTGCAGCACCGCGTCCAGCCGGTGGGCCCGGCAAGCCACGAGCAGCACGCGCGACCGCAGGCGTGGTGGAAGGTCATGTGCCTGACCGGCGTGGACTACTTCTCCACGTTGTCCTATCTGCCCGGTATCGCGGCGCTGGCCGCCGGCGCCCTCTCGCCGCTGGCCACCCTGCTGATCGTCGCGCTGACGCTGCTGGGCATGTTGCCGATGTACCGGCGCGTGGCGAAGGAGAGCCCGCACGGCCAGGGCTCGGTCGCGATGCTGGAGGACCTGCTGCCGTTCTGGCGCGGCAAGCTCTTCGTGCTGGTGCTGCTCGGGTTCGTGGCCACCTCGTGGATCATCACGATCACCCTGTCCTCGGCCGACGCCACCGTGCACGCCCTGGAGAACCCGCACGTCCCGGCGTTCCTGCACGGTCACGAGGTGCTGGTCACCGTCGTGCTGCTGCTGGTCCTGGGCGGGGTGTTCCTGCTCGGGTTCTCCGAGGCGGTCGGGGTCGCCATCCCGCTGGTCGCGGTGTTCCTGCTGCTCAACGCCGTGGTCGTGGCCGCCGGGGTGGCCGAGGTGCTGACCACGCCCGCCGCCCTGGACCGCTGGGTGGACGCGCTCACCTCCGGCGGCGGCGGGATCACCGGGGTGGTCGGCCCGGCGGTCCTGGCGTTCCCGCTGCTGGTGCTGGGCCTGTCCGGGTTCGAGACCGGGGTGAGCATGATGCCGCTGGTCGCCGCCGACGGCGAAACCGCCGGGCAGCGGCTGGCGAACCGGATCCGCAACACCCGCAAGCTGCTCACCACCGCCGCGGTCATCATGTCCGTCTACCTGATCGCGACCAGCTTCGTCACCACCGTGCTCATCCCGCCGGAGCAGTTCGAGGCCGGCGGGCAGGCCAACGGCCGCGCCCTGGCCTACCTGGCCCACGACCTGCTCGGCGAATGGGTCGGCACCGCCTACGACATCAGCAGCATCCTGATCCTGTGGTTCGCCGGCGCCTCGGCGATGGCCGGGCTGATCAACATCGTGCCGCGCTACCTGCCCTCCTACGGCATGGCGCCGGAGTGGACGCGCGCCGTGCGGCCGGTGGTGCTGGTCTACACCGCCATCTGCGTCGTGGTCACGATCATCTTCGGCGCCGACGTCGACGCGCAGGCCGGCGCCTACGCCACCGGCATCCTGGCGATGATGGTCTCCGCGTCGGTGGCGGTGACGATCTCCGCGGTCCGCGCCCGCCGGCGCCGGGCCGCCACCGGGTTCGCGATCCTGACGTTGATCCTGCTCTACGCCCTGGTGGAGAACGTGATCGAGAAGCCGGACGGCCTCACGATCTCCGCGTTCTTCATCCTCGGCATCATCGTGGTGTCGCTGGTGTCGCGCGTCAGCCGGACCACCGAGCTGCGCGTGGAGCACATCGAGTTCGACGACACCGCACGCCGGTTCGTCACCGACTCGATCGCCCACGACGGCGCGCTGACCATCATCGCCAACCGCAGGCAGGCCGGTGACGTCGCCGAGTACCAGGCCAAGGAAAGCGAGCAACGCGGCATGAACCCCGTGCCCGGCTCGGCCGACGTGCTGTTCCTGGAGATCGAGGTCGTCGACCCGTCCGACTTCAGCGACGTGCTGCAGGTGCGCGGCGTCGACATCGGCGGATTCCGGGTGCTGCGCGCGGAAAGCCCCGCCGCCCCCAACGCCATCGCCGCGATCCTGCTGGCCCTGCGGGACACCACCGGCGTCCGCCCGCACTGCCACTTCGAGTGGAGCGAGGGCAACCCGCTGGGCCACCTGTTCCGCTACCTGATCCTCGGCCGCGGCGACACCGCACCCGTCGTCCGGGAGATCATCCGCACCAGCGAACCCGACCCGTCCCGCCGCCCCGGCATCCACGTCGGCGGCTGAGGGCTCGGCGGCCGACGTTCGGGCGAAACCCGGCCGGTTCCGCGCCGTCCGGGAGGGGATGCGGCACCGTCGACGGTCGTGCGGCTCGCGCTGCTCGTCCTCCTCGTGCTGCCCGGCGTGACCGGACGCCTCAATCGCCTCGTCCCGCTGCCGGCGGTCGGCCCGGGGTGATGCCGAGCAGGTCGGCGAATTCCGAGCGGTCGGTGGTGCCCAGTTTGGCGGAAGCGCGGTACAGGTGGCCTTCGATCGTGCGGACGGACACCACCAAGCGGTCGGCGATCTGGCGGTTGGACAGTCCCCGGGCGGCCAGGCTGACGATCTCCCGTTCGCGGTCGGTCAGCGGCAGCGGCCGCGCCGCCACGGCCAGGGCGGGCGTGGTGGCGCCTTCGCAGGCACCGGCCAGTGCGTGTGCCCGCGCGGCCGCGGTGTGGCCGGCACTGCGGCGATCCCCGGCGAGGTGGCGGACCGCGGCTTGGGCGGCGGCGTCGGCGGCGGACAGCAGGTCGCCGGTCTCTTCCAGCGCGAAGGACGCCGCCAGCATCGCGTCGCCGTCGTCGGCGGCGAGTGCGGCGGCGTGCGCGGCGGCGGCCGGCGCGCGGGGACCGGTCACCTGGCCGGCCAACGTGGCGAGCCGGCCGGCCACCGAGCGGTCGCCGAACCGGGCGGCCGTGTGCAGCGCCAGGACGACGTGAGCGAGCTGGCCGCGGCGGCCGGCCAGTTCCGCCGCCTCGTGAGCGAGCTCGATGCCCCGGGTCACGGCGCCATCGGCCGCGGTGACCCAGGCCCGCGCGAGAACCATCTCGGGATCGAGGAAGGCGAGCCCGGGATGCCGGTGGTTGTCCAGGTCGGCCAGCGCCTCGTGAGCACCTTCGACGTCGCCGGCCAGCGCCAGCGCCCGGGTCAACGCGATGAGCGTGGCATACCGCCAGCCGCCGGTGTCGCCGAACCGCTCGATGCCTGCGCGTCCCTCACGCAGCCAGCGCACCGCCGTCCGCACCCGGCCCAGGGCGAGTTCGGTCTCGCCGACCAGGTAGCAGCCGATCTGGGCGCCGATCGGGACGTCCTTGATCTGCGCCCGGCAGTCCAGGGCGATCCGGGAGGCATCGCCGAGATGGCCCGCCAGGCGCAGGCCGGTGATCTGCAACGCGACCAGCGGTAGGCGGAAGTCCGCGCGCTCGGTGGACCGCGTGGCCGCTTCGGCGCCGCGGGCGACGTGCGGGCCCATCTGGTCGGCCCGGCCCGTCACGGCCAGTGCCGCGACCAACCCGCAACACGCCATCAGGACCGCGTCGTCGGTCGCACCGCCGGACCGCAAGACGCTCAGCGCGGCCTGTTCGGCTCGCTCCGGCCGCCCCAGCTGACCGTCGATCATGGCCCGCAGGGCGACGAGCGGCATCCCTGCCCCGGCCGTCACCACCTGCGCCGCCGCCTCGTCGAGGACGACTTCGGCTTGCTCCACGCGAGCGAGCATCCAGGTGAGGAACGTGGCCCGGTTCACCGCTGCCCGCACCAGCTCGGCGTCGTCGCCCGCGAGCCGGGTCAGGGTGGCCAGTTCGGCATCGGCCTCTTCGGCAGGGCCGAGGAAAGCAGTCGAGTTGGCGACGATGGCCTGCGCCGCAAAGCCTCCGCCCGCCACGACCGCCGCCCGGCCGAGCCGGAGCGCGAGCGGCAGGTCACCCAGGTACGACGCCCGCTCGGCAGCGGCGACGAGCAGGCCCGGGTCGGATTCCACATCGGAGTCGAGCGTCAGCACCGCCCGGCGCAGGACGTCGTCCGCCCGGCGAGCACCCGTGTCCGCCAACGCGGTCGCGATCCGGCTTCGCAGACGGCGCGCGCGCAACTGTCCGATCGCGGCCCGCCGCACCTCGCCGTACAGCGGGTGCGCCAGCCGAGCCTGCACGCGCCGCCCGTCGGTCTCGACACTGACGATGCCGCGGTTCTCGGCGTCCTCCACGGCGTCCGGTCCGGTCAGCCCGGTCAGCAGGCCGATGCCCAGCGGCTCGTGCACGGCCAGCACGTCCACCACCTCGCGCACCGCCTCCGACAACGTCCCCAGCCGGGTCGCGACCAGCTCGACCAGTCCGGGGGTGACCCGCGGGGGCTCGGCCAGACGCCACACCCCGCGTTCGCGGCGCAACGCGGCATTCTCGACCGCGCCGTCGACGAGCTGCCGGAGGTAGAGCACGTTGCCCTGGCACATCGCCCACAGCCGGCTCACCGAGGCCTGCTCGACGTGCCCGCCGAGCACGGACTCCAGCAGCGTGGTGACCTCCTGCTCGGACAGGGGCTGAACCTCGAGCCGGTCGAGGTCGCGGTCCTTCCACAACGCTGTCACCGCGTCCGGGGCCGGTTCGCCCGTGCGCACGGTGACCAGCACGGTGGCGGCTCGTCGCAGCACGAGCTGGTGGATCAACGTGGCGGAAAGCTCGTCCAGCAAGTGGGCGTCGTCGACACCGATGAGCACACCGGCCCGGCCGGCGCCGGCCAGCAGCGCGGCGGCGGCGCGAGGCAGCAGCTGCGCCGGTTCGCGTCCGAGGTCGCCGAGCTCGCCGAGCAACCCGCCGAACGCGCCGAGCGGCAACGGCCGCGACGACGAGGTCGCGGTGGCCCACCGGACCGTCATCCCCCGTCGCCCGGCCTCGGCGCGGGCCTCGGCGGCCAACCGGGTCTTGCCCACTCCCGCGGCACCGGCCAGCACCACGCCGCGCGGACCTGAGCGCGACCGCATGGCCGCGGCCACGAAGCGGAGCTCCTCGGCTCTGCCGACCAACGGCCATTCCGCTGCCACGTCGAGATCGTAGAGGCGAAGCCCCTCCCGCGACAGGTGACGGCTCGGCGGACCTCACCCTGGCCCGTCCTCGCCGCCGAGAGCGGCGAGTTTGGCCTCGGCCACCGCGAGCAGGGGACCGACCGCCTCCGGCTCGACGCCCACGCTCTCGGCGATCAGGTGCTCCGGCAAGCCCGCGTCACGCAACCGCAAGGCCAGTGAGTACACCGCGGGCAGCCGTCGCAGAGCCGCTGCCCGTGAATCGTCCGAACCAGACATCCTCCCACCATCGGGGCACCACGCGGCGCGGTCACGAGTAGCGGGCCACTCGTCAACGCCGCCCGCTGTCCGTCGAACGCGGCCGCGATCGAAGTCGAGTAGTCGACTACTCGTGCTGGCACCCGGCCGACGGGAGATCGTGACGAGCCAGGAAGACAACGTGATCAACCCTGGAGGATTCATGAAACGCAAGTCGAAGATCGTCGTCGTCACCGGGGCGGTTCTCGCGCTGACCGCGGGCGGTGTGGCGTGGGCGAGCATTCCCGGCGACGACGGCGTGATCCACGCCTGCTACGCCAAGAACGGGGGCGCGCTGCGCGTCTCCGACACCGGCTCGTGCAAGTCCGGAGAGGTCGCGCTCAACTGGAACAACGTCGGGCCCGCCGGGCTGACGTGGAAGGGCGAATGGGCACCGGGCGCCGCCTACCAGCCGCGCGACGCCGTGCTGTACCAAGGCTCCAGCTACATCGCGATCTTCCCCAGCACCGGCAGCGCGCCGCCGAACAGCAACTGGATGCTGCTCGCCGCGAAGGGGGACAAGGGCGACCAGGGTGAGGCCGGAGCGGTCGGTGCCGCCGGTCCCGCCGGTCCCGCCGGTCCACGGGGCGAGAAGGGCGAGAAGGGTGACCCCGGCACACCGGGCGTGAGCGACGCCTACCAGGCCACCCAGAGCGGCACGACGAACGTCACCACCGCCGACGTGCCGATCGTGTCGCTCAGCCTCCCGGCGGGGAACTACGTGCTCCAGGGCAAGGTTTCGGTGGAACAGGACAACGCGAGCGGCTTCACCTACGGCACCTGCCGCCTGGAGGGCGATGACGGCAAGTTCGACTTCCTCGACGACGACCCCCAGGCCGGCACGGTCAGCTTGGTGACCACACTGGCCGTCACCACGTCCCGGACGGTCACCATCACCTGCACGGTCGCCGGCAGCGGTGTCGATGTCAGCGACGGGCGGATCGTGGCGACCAAGGTGGGCACGTTGCACTGATCCACCTGGCGGCGGGCACCGGCGATCCGGGCGGCGTTCGGTGCGGCGGCGAATGTCGCACTCGCGCACGGTCGGCGGTGACCGCGGGCGCCTGGAGACCACCTAGGATCGGTGGCGCGGCACCGGACCCCCGGGGGAGGAGGGTTGGACAGCGGAAGAGGCCAGGTCGAGGCGGAGTTCGTACGTGCGCTCGGACAGCTCAGCGGCCTGGTGCGGGGCATCGCCCTCGCCGTCCTCAGCGTCTTCGGCGTCCTGTCCACCCCCACGGGCGCTCTGCCGGTGGCCTTCGCCCTGCTGGGGCTCGCGCTGGTCGCCGGCGCCGCGGACTGCTACCACGCGCTGACCGGCAAGGCCCGCGCCCTGGCCTGTGCCCTCACCTGCGGCCGGGCCGTCGCGATCTGCGTGGCGCAGCCCTGGACCGTGGCCGGCCTGTGGGCGCCGAACGTGCTCACGATCACCGGGATCACCGTGCAGTGGCAGTGGCCACCCCGCGTCACGGTGCCCGTCATCACCGGGCTGCTGGCGGTGGAAGCCGCTGTGCTCGGCCTCGGCGAGGCGGCGCCCACGCTGGTCCGGGTCGTGCTGGAGTCGACGCTGGCCCGGCTGGCGTTCGTGCTGTTGCTGCGCGCCACCCGCTGGGGCGAACGAGTGCGGGACCGGCAGGCGGCACTGGAACGGGCCGAGACCCTGGCCCTGGAGCGGCGTCGCCAGGAACGGGAGTACCTCGCGCTGCTGCACGACACGGCGTCGGCGACGTTCCTCATGGTGGCGCTGCACGAAGCCGAACCGGCGGCCGTCGCCGGATACGCGCGGCGTGATCTCGCGCTGCTGACCGGGGAGCGTGGCGGACCGGCGGCGCACGACAGCCTCGTCGACCTCGAACCATCCCTGCGGGGGATCGTGGAGCAGAGCCCGCTCGCGGTCGGGATCGACTGGGAACCGGTGCCGCTGCTGCCGGCGTCCGTCGCCCTCGCGCTGGCCCGCGCGGTGCGCGAAGCGCTGCTCAACGTCGAGCGCCACGCCGGGGTGACCGCGGCGCGCGTCAGCGTCACCCGCGAGCGGCACGGGGCCGTGGTCACCGTCGCCGACGAGGGCGCGGGATTCGACCCGGAGACGGTTCCCGGGCAGCGGCGCGGCATCCCCGGCTCGCTCGTCGGGCGGATGGCGGCGGTGGGCGGCAGCGCGACCGTGACGTCCCGGCCCGGCGCCGGAACCGTGGTGCGGCTGGTGTGGCCGGATGTCTGATCAGGTCCTGCTCGAGCGGGTGCTGGCCGCCATCCGGATCGTGCTGCTCGGCGTCACCGCCGTTCTGCAGACGGCCATGGCCGGACCCGTGCTGTTCGGCAACCGGTCCGGGTACCACCCGGTCTGGCTCGGAGAGGCCGCGTTCGCCGTCCTGGCGCTCGTGATCGCCGTCAGCTCGGGATGGATCCTGCGGGGCCGTCGCGTGCCCGCGGGGGTGGCGCTGCCGGGGGCGGCCGTGGTGCTGGCCGCCGCGGCCGCCGCGGCCACCACCGTGCCCCCCGAGTGGTACCTGCTGCGACAGCACTGGGCGTTCGGCCTCGTCGGCTGGCACCTGCTCGTGCTGCTGCTCGAACGGACCCGGCCGCTGCTGGCGGCCTTCGCGCTGCACGCCGCGCTCGGGGGTGCGCAGTTCCTGCTGGCGGTGCCGCTGGACCGGATCTGGCTCGGCGAGACCGCCATCGCGATCGTCAGCGTGCTCGGTTTCCAGCTCGCGGTCGGGCTGATCGTCCAGCTGGTCACGCGCCGGCTGGGTCAGATGGCCGCGATCGTGGCCGCCCGCGACCGGGCCGCCACCCGGGCCGCGCTCGCGGAGCAATGGGAACACGACCAGCGGACCCGGTTCGCCGGACAGCTCGGCGCCCTCCTGCCGCTGCTGGCGGGGCTCGCGGACCGCACCCTCGACCCGCGCACCGACGACGTGCGGCACCGGTGCGCGCTGGCCGCCGCCCGGCTGCGCCGGCTGTTCGCCGAGAACGACGACGTGCCGGACCCGCTCGTGCACGAGGTCGCCGCCGCCGTCGAAGTCGCCGAGCGGCGGGGCGTGGCCGTGTCCTTCGCCGTCAGCGGGGAGGTCGTACCGGTTCCCACGGCCGTGCGACGCGAGCTCGCCGAACCCGTCCTGACCGCGCTGTCGGCCGCGCGCACCCAGGCCAGGGTGAGCCTGCTGCGCACCGCGGAGGAGGTCCGGCTCGCCGTGCTCGCGGATTTCGCCGTCACCGCCGGGAGCCCGTCACGTTCCCCCCACGTCGAAGTCACGGCTCACACCCACGGGGACCGGACGCGGATGGAGGCGAGATGGCATGTGACGAGCTGACCGCGGTGGTCGTCGACGACCACCCGGCGGTGCGGGCCGGCGTCGCGCACTGGCTGGCCTCGGGCAGCCCGCCGATCAGAACCATCGCGGAGGGCGACGACGTCCGGGTCGCATGGCTCGACGGCGCGGACGCCGACGTGGTCATCCTCGACCTCCACCTCGGCTCCGTGCCCGCGCTCGGCGATCTCCGCCGCCTGGCCGAAGCCGGCCGGCGCGTCGTGGTGTACTCGATGCGCGCCGACGACGAGATCGCGCTGCAGTGCCTCGAGCTCGGCGCGCTGTCCTACCTCACCAAGGCCGAAGGTGCCGAGCACCTCGTCGAGGCGGCCCGCGCGGCCGCCGGCGGCCGGCCGTACACGCCGCCGTCGCTGGCCGGTGCGCTCGCGGGGGACCGATCCGCGAACCGCCCCGCCCTGTCCCCGAGGGAGACCGAGGTGCTCGTCGAGTGGTTCCAGTCGGAGTCGAAGGACTTCGTCGCCCACCGCCTCGGGATCTCCCAGAACACGGTCAACTCGCACCTCGAGCGCATCCGCGTCAAGTACGCGCAGATCGGCCGGGAGGCCCCGACGAAGGCCGCGCTCGTGGCGCGCGCGATCCAGGACGGGCTGATCAGCGTCGACGACCTGTGACGGGTGTGGTGCGAACGGCCCACACCACGTGTCGTCCGCACGGGTTAACGTCCGGGGCGAGGGGGCTCGCCCGACGGGGAGCCGAGGACGTTCAGGGGTGGCCTGTCATGCGGTCGAGGGGTGCGCTGCGGCTGGTCGCCGTGGCCGTGCTGGCGCTGCTGGTGACCTCGTGCGCAGGGGAGGACGAGGAGCCGCAGCGCCCGCGGGCGACGGTCAACCCGGCACTGCCCGCGGCGACCGCGCTCACCGACCTGGCCACTCCGGTCCCGTCGGGCGAGTTCGGCGTGGTCGCGCCGCACAGCACCGGCGACACGCCGCCGGGCAGCGTGCCGGCGATCCGCATCGCGAGCCCCCTCATGAGGATCACCGCGACCGATCCGGCCGCGTTCGTCTACATCGACCGCACGGCCTACCCGGACGGTGACCACGCCGTCCGGTTCGCGGCCTGAGGTCCTTCCACCGCAAGGAGTTCCATGAAGCACGTCCGTTCCGTCCTGCTCGCTGCCCTGGCGGCCCCGGTGCTGTTGACCGCGTGCGGCAGCGACGACGACTCCACGGCCGGCGCCCCGGCGCCGAACCCGGCCAGCGCCACGACCGCGCCCAGCAGCGTGCCGCCGCCGGAGTCGTCCGCACCGGCGACCGCGGCGGCCGGGGGCGCGACGACCGCGCCGGGCACCGAGCTGAAGCTGGGGGAGCGCGCGGTCGTGCCGTTCGAATACGGCAACTCGAAGTCGGGCACCATCGCGATCACCGTCACCGCCATCGAGCGGGGCGACAACGCGGACCTGGCGGCGTTCGGCGACCGAGCCAAGGGCCTCACCCCGTTCTACGTCCGGGCGACCATCGAGAACGTCGGCGGCACCGACCTGTCCTACAGCTCGGTGAGCCTGCGCGGCCTCGGCGCGGACGGGCGGTCGACGGGCGTGATCATCAGCGGTGACACCGACAAGTGCGAGTCCGAAAGCGCCGGCAAGGACTTCACGACCGCCGGCGCGAAGTACCAGACGTGCGTGCTGACCGCCGCCCGGGAAGGCGGCAGCGTGACCGCCGCCGAATTCGACAAGGGCGACGCCTACTCCGGCTCGCCGCTGGTCTGGAAGAGCTGAGCCACCGCCCGGGGCAGCGCGAGTGCCGTTCCGCCGCGGGCCCGCCCGCGCCGACGGCGCGCGCTGCCCCGGGCGCCGGTCCGGGGCAGCCGGGGGACCGGTGCTCCTTCGGTGCCTCCTCGCGCGCGTCGCGGCCGGTCTCGCCGCCCGCGACAGGCATCGCAGGACGGGGCCGGACGCCACAACCGCGCCGCGGTGCGGAGTTCGCGCCGGCACTGGCGCCAGGGCCGGCCGCCACGCGCCGCCCCGAAGACGCGGAGCTCGGTGCGCCGCCGGCCGCAACCGGGACAACGGACCCGCCGGAACGCCCGGCGCACCACGACGGCGGACATGGTTCTCCTCGACGATCGGTTCGGGACGGGTGGTCAGCTGTCGACCGCGACCGCGGCGCGTTCGGTGTTGCGCCGGGTCTTGGTCCACCCGTTGCGGCCGCGCACGAGCCGGGCGAGCGCGCGCCAGGACGTGATGTAGAAGGTGTAGATGTAGAGCGCGTAGGCCAGGCCCATGCCGAGGCCGCGCAGGAAGTTCTTGCTGCGCAGGCACTTCCACTGGTAGATCGGTCCCCACACGACGAACGGCGCGAGACCGAACGTGCCGTAGATGGCGAAGAGGATCCAGCCGCCGTCGGTGAACCAGGCGCCCATCCGGGACGGATCGGTCACGGTCGCTCCCAGGAACACCAGGAACGGGATCGGGTAGATGAGCGAACCCAGCAGCTGCAGCCACGGCTGCGCGAGGTAGTACATCATCTCCGCGGCACCGAAGGTGCTGATGTGCGCGGAGTCCCAGATGCGGCGCAGGTACCGTCCGCACTGCATGGTCCCCTGCCCCCACCGGGTGCGCTGCGTCAGGAAACGCCGCAAGCTGTACAGCGCCTCCTGGGAAACGTGGGTGTCCGCGGTGAACTCGGTGCGCCAGCCCGCGATGAGCAGGTGCACCCCCAGCTCGAAGTCCTCCAGCAGGGAACCGCGCCACGGCTCGAGCTCGGCTCCGCCGATCGAAGCCAGTGCGGACATCCTGGTGAACTGCCCGTTGCCGCCCATGGAGATCGTGCCGGTGTACCGGCGGGAGGTCTGGATCGCCGCGATCGCGGTGCGGAACTCCAGGTCCTGCAACTGAGCCAGTTTCAGGCCGAACATCCGGCCCAGCCGGGACCGCGACGACGGCGGGGTGTCGCGGTTGCTCATCCACACGTCGACCTGGACGGCGCCGACCCGGGGATCGCCGAAGAGGTGGCCGGCCGAGCACACGTCGAGGCAGTCCGGAGCGGGCCGGCCGTCCGCGTCGACCACCACCACGACCACGCGGTCGTAGTCCTCCCGCAGACCTTGGAAGGCGACGAGCTGCGCGTACGCGGCGTTGAGCGCGTCACCCTTGCCGGTGCGGGCGTGGGGCCGCCTGCGGCGCACCATGTGCAGGTTCGGGTCGGCGACACTGTCGCGAACCCGCAGGCCGGTGACGATCTCCGCGGTCCGGTCGTCGGAGTCGTCGTCCACGATCCACACGTGCGCCTGGGGGAAGGTCGACCGCAGGTAGCGGATCGTGTCTCCGATCACCGCCTCCTCGTCCCGGCAGGGGACGAAGAAGTGCCACGTGAACGCCGAGCTGTCCCCGCTGGGGCGGGGCTTTCGGCGTGCGAACGGTACGACGATGACCGCGACGTAGACGAGGAACGCCACGCTCATCATCAGCGCGAACGCCTGGGTGATGCCCAGGACGACCTGGACGGACTCGTCGCTCACGCGGCTCTCCCCCGGCGCAGGCCGATCCAGACGAACAGCACCAGGGCGATCGCGCCGCCGATGACACTGACGAGTGACCCCATCAGGGTGTGTCCCCAGTAGTAGCCCGTGGAGACGCCGAACCAGTCCACCAGACCGACGATGAGCAGCATCCGGAGCTGGTTGACGGCGGCGACGACGAGGGCGAAGACCAGCAGGGACACCAGGAGGCGCCGGGTGTTGGCGGGGCGCAGGTACCCGAGCACGGCGGTCAGCAGGACCAGCGGGACGAGCAGGAACAGCGACGAACACTCCGGCGTCATCTGCAGTCCCAGCGGCTTGTCGCCGCCCAGGCCGAAGTAGACGGTCTGCCGCGCGCCCGCGACGTACACCCCGTCGTCGCCGATCAACCGCAGGATGCCGCCGGTCACCTCGACCTCCAAGGTGCGGTACGCCCGTTCGCACAGCACCAGCACGCCGACGACGGCGAGCATCGCGAGTACGAGCCACCGGACCCGGACACGGCTGGACAACGGGACAGCGTTCGCCGACATCGACCCTCCACAAGAGACCCCCCACGAGCTCGGGTGAGATTACCCAGAGTTCCCAGAGAACTCCTAGGAGTGCTACCCGCCAGGGGGATCTTTCCCGGATTTGTGTGACGCCGGGCGAGCACCGTCGATAGCAAGATCACGAGCCGGCGCGACGCCGACGGGGCGTCCGCGGCCGTGGAAGAAATCGGAGTGTCTCAATGCGAAGAGCAAGACTCGGGCTCGCCGCCGCGATGGCGGCGGGAGTGGTTCTGCTGAGCGCGATTCCCGCGTCGGCGGCTCCCGGGGACGGGTCGGCCTACGGCGCGGACGTCGACGTCTCCCTGCTCGGGCAGCCGGCCGTGCAGGTGGGGCCGCTCGCCGCGGCGTCGACCGAAGGCCCGGCCACCAGCACGCTCGTGGGCATCGACGTGCCCGGGATCGCCAGCAGCGGAACGGTCCAGACCTCGGCCGAGCGGGACGAGACCACGGGTGCGGTGGACAGCAAGGCGACCGTGGAGGACCTGAGCGTCGGCGTCCTCGGCGCGCTCGGCACGATCAAGGCCGACGCCGTGACGGCGGAGTGCCACGCCACCCAGGACGGCAACGCCGGATCGGCGACGCTGGCCGGGTTGAACCTCGGCGTGCTCGGCACGGTCGGTGCGAACCCGGCCGCCAACACGGTCGTCAACGTGGGCGCGCTGGGCGTCAACGTCGCGAGCATCACCTTCAACGAGCAGATCAGCAACCCGGATGGCAGCTTGACGGTCAACGCCATCCATGTCCGGTTGCTCGGTGGGGTCATCGGATCCCTCGGGTCCGGCGACGTCGTCGTGTCCTCCGCGACGTGCGGTCCCGCCGGGCTTCCGGTGCCGCTGGCCTCCGGTGCGGGGATGTGGATCGGGCTCGGCCTGCTGACCGCGATCGGAGTGCCGGCGGGCGTCTGGTTCAGCCGCCGTCGCGCCGACGCGCACGCCGTCTGACGGGCGAGGGCCGATGTACCGGATGCCCGGCGCCGGGATCACCACCGCCGGTGGCACCGCGGGCACCCTCGCCTACACGGGTGCCGACGTCGGCTGGTGGATCGCGCTCGGCGTGATCCTGCTGCTCCTCGGGATCGCGGCGGTCATCGCCGCGACGCGCCGCAGCAGACGGCTCGCCGATTCCCGGAAATGAGGTCCGCGGCCGCCGCCACGCGCGGCGGCCGCGGTCTCCCCACTCGTCAGGAGGATCACATGGACATCATGCTGCTCGCCGGAACCCGCCCGGAAGCCGTGAAGCTGGCGCCGCTCGCGCTGGCACTGACCGGCCATCCCGCCCTGCGTCCCGTCATCGTCCACAGTGGACAACACGACGCCATGGTCGAGCAGGCGCTCGCGCCGTTCGGCCTCCTCGTGGACGAACGGCTGCCGCTTCCGGCGCGTCGCACCGGAACCCAGGCCGAGCTCGTCGCCGGACTGCTGCCCGCCCTGGACGCGGTCCTGCGCGACCGCCGCCCGGCCGCGCTGGTGGTGCAGGGCGACACCACCACGGTGCTGGCCGGCGCGCTCGCCGCGTTCTGGCGCGGAATCCCGGTCGTCCACCTCGAGGCGGGCCTGCGCACGCACGACCTCTCCGCCCCGTTCCCCGAGGAAGGGGTTCGCCAGATGGTCTCGCGGCTGGCGGCGCTGCACCTCGCGCCCACCGAGGCCGCGGTCGCGGCCCTGCGCGGCGAAGGCGTGCCCTCCGATCGGGTCGTCCTGACGGGCAACACGGTCGTGGATGCCGTGGAACACATCACCGCGCGTGCGTGGCCGGCCAAGAACCGAGCCCTCGCGGAGATGGAGCTGAGGTTGCTCGAGGAGGGGCGGCGGCTCGTGCTGGTGACCTCGCACCGCCGGGAGTCCTGGGGACGGCCTTTGCGGCAGGTGCTGTCCGCGGTGACCGACCTGGTGTCGCGGCATCCCGACGTCGAGGTCCTGTTCCCGGCGCACCCCAACCCCGCGGTGCGGCATCACGTCGGCGCGGTGCTCGGCGGGGTGCCCCGCGTGACGGTCACCGGGCCGCTGGAGTACCCGGATCTGATCCGCGCCCTCCGCCTGGCCACCGTCGTGCTCACCGACTCCGGCGGGATCCAGGAGGAGGCACCCAGTTTCGCGACGCCGGTCGTCGTGTTGCGGGACAAGACCGAGCGCCGGGAGGCGGTGGACAGCGGGCACGCCCGGCTCGTGGGGACCCACCCCGCCGCGATCCTCGCGGCCGCCGAAGACGTGCTGTCGGGGCGGTGGCGGCCGGCCGGGTCGGCCAACCCGTACGGGGACGGCAAGGCCGCACTCCGATCCGTGGAAGCGATCGCCGAATTGCTCGCGCTGCCGGCACACGACCCCGTGCTCAGCGAGGCGGAACCCGTGCCCTGACCAGTCCGCTGCGAGAACCGGGAGAACCGATGGGCGCCGATGACGATCCGCTCACCCCTTACCTGACCGCGTGGCGTTCGGCGATCGACAGCGTGCCGTTCCCGGCACCGGTCGACGCCCCGCCGGCGATCATCGACCCGATCTCCGCCATCGGCGAAGACGACCAGGCCGTCGGCCGGTGATTCCCACGGTCCCTCACCGGCGATGGCGCCCTGGGACGGGAGCCCGCCGGCCCGCCGCCGGGGCGGCTGCCGCCGGTCCCGGGGCAGGGGACCGGCGGCAGCCGGGCTCCTACTCGATCCGGGCGATCACCTCGCCCTGCTTGACCACATCCCCCTCCTGCACGAGCAGCCGCAACACGCCCGCGGCCGGGGCCGGCACCTCCACGTCCACCTTGTCGACCGCGACCTCCGCGAGCAGGTCGCCCTCGCCGACTTGGTCGCCGTCGGCGGCGAACCAGGTGGCGAGCACACCTTCGGCGTCGGGCTGGTTGTCGGAGATGTGCGGGAAGGCGATGTCGGTCATGCGTTCACCAGGCCGAGGATCGCCCGGCGGATCCGGTCCGGCGTCGGCAGCACGGCGTACTCCAGCGGGCGGGCGTAGGGGATCGGCACGTCGGGCACCGCGACCCGGGCGGCGGGCGCGCGCAGCAGGCCGGGGTCGCGTTCGGCGACGCGGGCGATGACCTCCCCGGACAGCCCGAACGACAGATAGTCCTCGTCGACGACGAGGAGCCTGCCGGTGCGGGCCACCGACTCCAGGATCGTGTCGGTGTCCAGCGGGACCACGCTGCGCAGGTCCACGACCTCGCAGTCGACGCCCTGCCGCGCGAGCTCCTCGGCCACGTCGAGCGCGTGGTGCACCGACAGCGACAGCGTGACGACGGTGACGTCGCTGCCGGGCCGTACGATGTTCGCTTTCCCGATCGGCACCACGTGGTCCCCGTCGGGCACCGGGCCGACGGACCGGCGGTTCTTGGCCATCCACGGCAGGCCCATGACCCCCTTGTGGAACAGGTAGACCACCGGGTTGTCGTCGCGGATCGCGGCGGTCATCAGGCCTTTGGCGTCGGCGGGGTTGCTGGGCGCGACCACTTTCATCCCGGGCAGGTGCGCGAACGTGCCCCACAGGCACTGCGAGTGCTGGGCGCCGTCGGAGTACCCGCCGCCCACCGCGGCGGTCAGGACCATCGGGACGGTGACGTTGCCGCCGGACTCGAAGTGGATCTTCGCCATGTGGTTGTAGATCTGGTCCATGCACACGCCGAAGAAGTCGACGAACATCAGCTCGACGATCGGCCGCATGCCTTCGACCGCGGCGCCGATGGCCGCGCCGATGAACGCGGTTTCCGAGATGGGCGTGTCCAGCACGCGCCGCGGCCCGAACCTCTCGAGCAGACCGGTGGTGGAGCTGAAGATGCCGCCGTAGGCGCCGACGTCCTCGCCGAGCACGAAGACGTCCTCGTCGCGTTCCATCTCCTGCGCGATGGCCTCGACCATGGCCTTGGCGGTGCTGAGCTTCCGTTGCACGGGGGCGGAGGACGATGCCGAGGCATCCGTGAGCGTCATTGCTGCTTCTCCTCGTCGGTGGTGGGTTCAGGCCTGCGCGAACACGAAGTCCAGGGCGGTGGCCGGGTCGGGTTCCGGGCTGCGCTTGGCGAACGCGACCGCCGCCTCGACGCGGTCGCGGGCCTGCGCGGCGATCGACGACACCGCGGCGTCGTCGAGCACGCCGGCGGCGAGCAGCTCCTTCTCGTAGGTCGGCAGCGGGTCCCGGCCCGGCACTCCCTCCAGGTCGGACCGGTAGCCCTGCGCGTCGCCCTCGAAGTGCCCCGACAGGCGCAGCGTGTGGACCTCGACCAGGCTCGGTCCCTCACCGGCGCGGGCCCGGGCGACCGCCTCGCCCGCGACCGCGTGCACGGCCTCCACCGAGTTGTCCTCGACCCGGTGACCGGGGATGCCGTACCCGGCGGCCCGCAGCGCGTTCGACGTGACGCACGTCGAGGCGCTGCGCGGCACCGAGATGCCCCAGTCGTTGTCCTCCACCACGAACACGACCGGCAGCTTCCACAGCGCCGCCAGGTTGAGCGCTTCGTGGAACGCGCCCTGGTTGGCCGCGCCCTCACCGGTGACGGCGACCGCGACGCGGTCGGTGCCGCGCCGCTGGAAAGCCAGCGCCTGGCCCACGGCCGGCGGATACCCCTCGGCGATGATGCCGGAGCACGAGAAGTGCGTCGCGGGGTCGAACAGGTGCATGTGCCCGCCCCGGCCCCGGCCGAGCCCGTCCACCCGGCCGAAGATCTCGGCGGTCATCTTCTCCAGGTCGACGCCGTGCGCGATGGCGAAGTGGTGGGGCCGGTGGGTCGCGGTGACGGCGTCGTCGGCGCTCAGGTGCGCGCACACCCCGGCGGCGACCGGTTCCTGGCCGGCGGAGAGGTGCATCTCGCCCGGGATGAGCCCGGCGCCGATGTCGAACACGGGTTTCTTGTCCGCGTGGTATTCGCGGAGGATCGTCTCCTCGTAGGTGCGGATCAGGACCATCATGCGGTACAGGCCCAGCCTGTCCTCCGGTTCCATGTGACCTCCCAATCGGTGTGGGAGTCACTGTCGCGGCGTGGCGCGCCGCGGACAACGGTGCGGATTTCAGATGGTGATAAACGCCGGTCTCCGCAGGTCAGGACAGCAGCGCGAAGGCGCGCGACACCCGTCGCGACGCCCGCTGCAGGGCCACCGGCTGCACCGCGGGCAGCCGGCGCGCGGGCAGCGAGATCGCCACCGCGCCGACGACCCCGGGCGCGCGCACCGGCGTGGCCAGACAGGCCGTGCCGAGGAGGTACTCCTCGCGGTCGTTGAAGATCCCGCCGCCCTCGGCCAGCCGCTGCTCGAGCACCCGCGTGTCGGTGATGGTGTGCGGGGTGAGGTCGGCGAGCCGGTACCGCGAGAGGTGGTCGCGCCGTGCCGCGGGGTCCAGGCACGACAGGATGCACTTGCCGAACGCGGTGGCGTGCGCCGCCTCCTGCACACCAACCCACAGGTCCACGGGTGGCAGGTCGGGAGCGTCGACGATGTCGATCAGCTTGATCTCGCCGCCGGAGTACAGCGACAGGTAGGCCGCGCCGCGCACCTCGTCGCGCAGCGCGCGCAGCACGGGCCGGATCTTGGGCAGCAGCGCGTGCAGCGAGTTGTGCCTGCGCAGTGCGCCGACCTGCTCACCCAGCACGTAGCCGTCGTCGAGTTTGCGGAGATAGCCCTCGTGGAGCAGGGTGCGCAGCAGGTGGTACGTGGTCGGCAGCGGGAGCCCGACGCCACGGGCGAGCGCCTTGGCCGTGACCGGCCGTTCGCTCGCGCCGACCGCGTCGAGCAGGTGCAGTGCACGCTGTACGGAACCGATCAGTGTCGGTCCAGCCGCCATCCCGCCTCACCTCCGCCGCCCCGTTGCCGCGCACCCAGGATGCCGGGTCACGCGCGCGGCGGGCAAGGGATCGGGCCCGACCCGGTGACCCCGCACGGCTTGCCACTGGGCGGCAACAGCCGCTTGGCGTCCCCCAGCGGCGCGGGCACTGTGGACCGCGGAACACCGACACCGCAAGGGAGAAACATGCCTCGGGAGACCGTGCGCCTGGATGACGTCGAGCTGGCCTACCGCGTCGAGGGGGATGGGCCGGAACTGGTCGTGCTGGTGCACGGCTGGCCCCAGACGGGGGAGTGCTGGCGTCACGTCGTCGAGCCGCTCAGCCACGGCCGCACCGTCGTCGTCCCGGACCTGCGGGGCTACGGGGCCTCCGGACTGACCGGGACGGGGTACGACAAGCGCGCCACCGCCGCCGATCTCAGCCGCCTGATCCGCCACCTCGGCCACACCTCGGCGCTGGTGATCGGGCACGACCGCGGCGCCAGGGTCGCCCACCGGTGGGCCCTGGACCGTCCGGACGAGGTGGACGCCCTGGTGCTGCTGGACATCCTGCCGACCCGGGTGGTCATGGACACGTTCGACCGCGACTCGGCGAGCGCGATGTGGCACTGGTTCTTCCACCGCAACGCCGATCTCGCCGAGCAGCTGGTCGCCGGCAACGTCGAGGTCTACCTGGGCCACTTCTTCGCCCGGGTGCGCGAAACCGGCGCCGTCGACGAGGAAACGTTCCGCCACTACGTCGACGCCTTCAGCGAACCCGGGCATCTGCGGGCGTCCTTCGCCGACTACCAGGCGGGGTTCACCACGGACCTCGAACTCGACGAGGCCGACCACGCCCGCGGGGTGCGGCTGGCGGCCCCGCTGCTGGTGCTGTGGGGCGCCGAGGGTGGTCTCGCCGGCCGTGACGTGGTGCAGGTCTGGCGAGACCACCACCGCGACCCCTCCGCGGTCACCGGCCACGCCGTCCCGGGCGGGCACTACGTCCCCGAGGAGGCGCCGGCGGAACTCGTGCGGGCCGTGGAGTCCTTCACACGGCGGTGAGGCCGCCGTCGACCAGGATCGCGACCCCGGTGACGTAGGAGGACTCGTCGCTGGCGAGGAACAGCACCGTGTCGGCGACCTCGCGCACCTCCCCGGCCCGTTTCATCGGCACCCCGTCGATCTGCTTGGCCCGCCACACCGGGTCGGCCGAGCCGCGGGAGGTGCGCATCGGCGGCAGCATGCCCGGTGCGACCGCGTTGACCCGGATGCCGTCGGCGGCGTGGTGCACCGCGGCCGTGCGGGTCATCGACTTCACCGCGGCCTTGGACGCGCCGTAACCCAGGTGCACCCCGAGCTGGCCGATCGAGGCCGAGATGGACGACAGGTTGACGATCGAGCCGCCCCCGGTGCGGGCCATGGCGGCGGCGCCGTGCTTGATGCCGAGGAACACGCCCTTCGCGTTGACCAGCATGAGCCGGTCGAAGAACGCGGTGCTGGTGAGGTCGGGGTCGAACGTGCCGCTGATCCCGGCGTTGTTGACCAGCACGTCGAGCCGCCCGAACCGGTCCACGACTTCGTCGACGGTGGCCGCCCACGCGTTCTCGTCGGTGACGTCGAGGTGCACGTAGCAGGCGGTGCCGCCGGCGGCTTGGATCTCCTTGACGGTCGTGGCGCCGTCGTCGTCGACGATGTCGGCGACGATCACCGTCGCGCCCTCGCGGGCGAAGGCTTCGGCGGTGGCCCGGCCCATCCCGCCCGCCGCGCCGGTGATCAGTGCGATCTTGTCCCGCAGTCGCATGGGTGTCCTTTCCTGGTCAGACGCCGACGCCCGCGCGCCGGCGGTCCGGTGTGGACGAGTGCCGTCCCTTGATCGTCACCGCCACGACGCAGAGCGCCGCGGGCAGGAGGAGCGCGAGGAAGACCTGCCGGTAGTGCAGGCCGATCGCGACGAGCACCGTGCCGGCCGCGGCGCCGGCGATGGCGCCGAACCGGGCGATCCCGGTGGCCCAGCTGGTGCCGGTGGCGCGGATCGACGTGGGGTAGAAGGCGGCCGACAGGATGGGGAACCCGGTGCCGACGGTGTTGGTGAACATGCCGAGCACGAAGATCAGGATCCCGAGGACGACCACGTCCTGCGGGGCCAGCGCCACCAGCACGAGCATGACGGCCGCGCAGCCCATCGCGACGGCCACGGTGCGGTGCAGGCCGAAGGAGTCCATGAGCCAGCCGATGCCGAGGTTGCCGATCGTGCCGCCGGCCTGCAGCAGGAGCCCGATCGTCGCGGCGGCGGTCAGCGAGAACCCGACGTCGGTCATCAGGATCGGCAGCCAGCTGTTCATCAGGTACACGATGAAGAACGCGGCGACGAACCCGGCCCAGATGCACAGCGTGCCGGTGCGGAACCGGGGGGCCACCAGCCCGGCGACCGGGACCCGCGCGGCCACGGGCGGTTCGTCGAGCGTGAAGCGGGTGCCGGGCGGGATCTCCTCGGGCACCGCGCGGGCCATCAGCCGGGCCAGTTCGTCGTGGCGGCCGGCGTGGCGGGCGAGGAACTTGGGCGATTCGGGCAGCGCGAGGCCGACCACGACGGCGTAGGCCAGCGGCAGCACCCCGCCGGCGACCAGGGCCCAGTGCCAGCTCGCGACCTGGACGAGCGCGTTGGTGAGGTAACCGGCGACCGCGCCGCCGAGGGTCATGCCGCAGTAGGTCAGCGACATCATCGCGCTGCGCCGCCGCGACGGGGCGAACTCCGACACCAGGGTGGTGGCGTTCGGCAGGGCCGCGCCCAGACCGAACCCGGTCAGCACCCGCAGCACCGAGAACCACAGAACGTTCGTGGCCAGGGCCGTGACCGCGCTCATCACCCCGAAGAACACCAGCGAGGCGATGATCACCCGGCGGCGGCCCAGGCGGTCCGCGAGCGGGCCGGCGACCAGCGAGCCCAGCGCCAGGCCGAGCAGCCCGCTGGTGACGACCGGCCCGAGCTGGGCCTTGGTGATGTGCCAGTCGGCGATGAGCGACGGGCCGAGGTAGCTGACCATCGCGACGTCGATCCCGTCGAGCGTCACCACCCCCAGGCAGAGCAGCAGCACGCGGCGTTGCAGCCGCCCGACCTTGTGCCGGTCGATGACGCCTTGCAGGTCGAGTGTGGGCATGTGTCCTCCGTTGGACAGGCCGGTCAGGCGGGTGGGCGGCCGGTGAGGGCGCCGTCGAGGATGCGGCGCAGAGCGGCTTCGGTGACGGGTGCGGGGTTGGCGTAGGGAGAGGCGAGTGCCTGGTCGATGACGGCGGTCAGGCCGTCCTCGGGGAGCCCGAGGATCTTCAGCGACATTTCGGCGCCGAGGTCCCGCGCGAGGTGGAACAGGTGCCCGGCCGGGTCGGCGGCGCCGAGTGCGGACCGCAGTGCGGCCAGCGCCGCGGGGACGTGCGGCAGGTTGACCGCCAGCACGTGCGGGAGCACGGCGGTGTGCGTTTGCGCGTGCGGCAGGTCGAAGGTGCCGCCCAGGATGTGGCAGAGCTGGTGGTGCAACGACATCGTGGTCGAACCCAGCGCGGCGCCGGCGAGCCAGGCGCCGTAGAGGGCGTCCGCGCGGGCGTCCGGGTTGGACGGTGAGTCGCGCAGCCGGGGGAGCGCGCCCGCCAGCGCACGCACCGATTCGGCCGCGACCAGCGCGGTGACCGGGGAGCAGTCCGGGGCGTAGAGCGCCTCGGCGGAGTGGGCGAGGGCGTTCACGCCGCTGGTGATCGTCAGCGCGGGCGGGAGCGTCACCGTCAGCTCCGGGTCGTAGAGCACGGTGGCGGGCAGCACCTTGGGGTCCCGGCCGGTGGTCTTGCGGCCGTCCTCGCTCACACCCCAGATCGGGGTCATCTCCGACCCGGCGTAGGTCGTCGGCAGGGCGACGATCGGCAGCCCGGTCTCCCGCGCGATCGCCTTGGCCAGGCCGATCGCCGATCCGCCGCCCACGGCGACGCAGCCGTCGGCGCCGGTCTCCCGGGCCCGCGCGACGGCCGCCGCCGCGACCTCGGCGGGCACGTGCATCGCGGCGTGCGGGTGCCGCGCCGCGACCCGGTCGCGCAGCGGCGCGGCGAGTTCCCCGGCGAGTTCGGCCTGCTCCGGGGTGCTGATCACGATCAGGCGGCGCAGGCCGAGCCGCTCGGTCTCCGCGGCGAGCCGGTGCCGCGCGCCCGCGGCGAACACCACCCGGCCGGGACGGGTCTCGTGGACGAAGTCGCGGGTCATGCGCGGACCTTGTCGAGCACGACGTCGAACTCCAGGAGCCGGAACGGGTTGGCGACGCCGAACCGCTCGGCGCGCGCCGGATCGTCCACCTCGGTCACCGGCCGGACCAGCGACTCCTTCACCCCGAACACGGTGTCGGAGTCCAGGTAGGGGCTGCCCTCGACGAAGACGTGCGTGGTGACCGGCACGTGGCCGTCCGCCTCGGCGATGACGTGGATGTGCGCGGGGCGGTTGGGGTGGCGGCCGGTGGCGGCGAGCAGGCGCCCGACCGGGCCGTCGTCGGGGATCGGGTAGTAGCGGGGGACGACCGTGCGCAGCCAGAACCGGCCGTCGCCGTCGGTGGTGAACAGGCCGCGGAGGTTGCGCTCGGGCTGCACGTCCGGCTGCTGGACGTCGTAGAAGCCGGCGCCGTTGGCCTGCCACACGTCGACCCGGGCGCCGGGCAGCGGTGTGCCGTCCGGCGCGGTCACCCGCCCGGCGAACACGCACGGCTCGCCGTTGTGGTCCAGCGAGATGTTCGCGCCCAGCTCCCGCGGCGGCGACTCGACCATGTGGAACGGGCCCAGGACGGTCGTGTCGGTGGCGCCGGCGGGGGTGCGGTGGTTGATCGCGTCGACCAGCATCGACACCCCGAGCACGTCGGAGAGCAGGACGAACTCCTGCCGCGTGGCGTCGCACCGCTGCCCGGTCTCGGTGAGGAAGGCGATGGCCCGCTCCCATTCCGCCTCGGTCGGTTCGACGTCCTTGACGAACGCGTGCAGGTGCGTCACGAGACTCGTCATGATCGCTTTCAGCCGCGGGTCCGGGGTGCCGTCGAAGCTCGCGGCGACCACCTCGGCCGAGGTCTCCTCGGTGAAACCGGTGGTCATCGGGCCTCCTCGAGGTTGGTGTGCCAGGACGGCGCGGGGTAGCCCGCGCGGTCGAGCACGTCGGTGCCCGCGTCGAACGCCAGGCGGGCCGCGTCCGCGGCGGGGAGCGCGTCGAGGTCGTCGGAGAAGACCTCCACCGACACCGGCGCGGTGACGCCGTGCTCGCGCAGGGCGCGCAGCGTGCCGAGCGTGTCCCCGGCGCCCTGCCCGGGAAGCAGCCGGCGGTGCCGCGCCTCCTCGGTCAGGTCGGGCCCCGGCTGGCGCAGGACATCGCACAGCTGGATGGTGACGATCTTCGATGCGGGAATGCCGGTGAGGTCCGGTGGCTGCCCGCCGGAGCGGAACCAGTGCCACAGGTCGAAGGTGATCCCGCCGTTGGGACGGTCCGCGGCGGCGACGACCTGCCACACCTCGCCGAGCGTGCGGACGTGGCTGTAGGGCAGGAATTCGAAGCCGACCAGCACGCCGTGCGCGGCGGCGCGGTCGCACAGCGCCGCGAACGGCTCCACCAGCGCGGGCAGTGGGTGCTCGGCGAACATCGGGACGTTGAGGTGACGCACGCCGATCCGCTCGGCGAGGCGGAACATCGCCTCCTCCGCCGGGTCCACGCCGGCCGCCCAGTCCCAGGTGTGCTCCAGTTCGAAGACCCGCACGCCGTGCCGGTCGAGCAGGTCGCGGACGTCCACATCGGACATGTCCGCACCGAGGTAGTCGCTCACGCGCAGGCCGATGCCGGTGAACCCGGCGGCGGCCGCCGTGGCGACCCGGGTGGGCAGGTCGGCGAACCGCAGGGTGTTCGCGCTGCAGTTGAGGAACATCGAACGCCTTTCAGTGCGGGTCGCCGGGCGTGGCCGAGCCGGCCAGCCACTTGGCGCCCTCGTCGTAGAGCCGCTGAACCGCGTCCCCGGTGAGCCCGGGCAGTCCGGTGCGGACGGTGAAACCGGCCTTGGTCTGCACGTAGCCGAGGTGGCGGTACCCGGCCGGGAAGCGGTCCAGCAGGCCACGGTCCAGCGCGAGCCGGGCGGCCGGGTCGACCGGGTCCAGCCGATCCTTTTCGTAGATGGGCTGGCGCCGCACGATCTTCCACTGCCCGTCCAGCCGGGCGCAGAAGTCGTAGAACCGGCCGGTGCACACCACGTCGACCTCGATCCCGTCGACGCTCGCCCGCTGGTTGATCGTCATCTTCGTCTGGGCCACGGCCCGGTCGTCGGCGACGTCCGCGGTGTGGCCGCCGAGGAAGTGCAGGATGCTGACGCCGCGGTCGAACCCGGCCTTGCTGGCGGCGATGAACTCCGCGGCCGGGCCCTGGAACCAGGTCGCGGTCATCCAGCCCTCGTCCGGGTGCCAGACGGTGGCGAACCGGTCCCAGTCGCCGGCGTCGCGCCACAGCGCCCAGTTGTCGGTCAGCTCCCGCAGGGCGAGCGCGTCTTCACGGTTGATCACCGGTGTGTCCTTCCTGGTGCGTGGTCATGGGATGTGCGGCGCGAGGTGCGTCCCGGCCGTGACGTGCAGGATTTCGCCGGTGATGGCCCCGGCGCGGGCGGAGAGCAGGAACGCCACCGCGTGCGCGATGTCGGCTGGTTCCACGAGCCTGCCCAGCGGTGAGGCGGCAGCGAACCGGCGCGCGTAGGCCTCGACGAACTCCGGGTCGCCCCGCTCCGCGTTCAACGGCGTGCGCATGAAGCTCGGCGCAACGACGTTGACGGTGACCCCGAGCGCGCCGAGTTCCCGGCACGCCGTCCTGGTCAGGCCGACCAGGCCGGCCTTCGACGCGGCGTAGGCGGCGGAGGTGGCGCCTCCGAGCCACACGCGCGAGCCGATCGACACCACCCGGCCGCCGCCGATGCGGCGCCAGTGCGGGATGCAGTGCTTGATCATCAGCGCCGGGCCGGTGAGGTTGACCGCCTGCGTCGCCTGCCAGGTGGCCGGGTCGAGGTCCGCCAGCGTGTGCTGCGGTTCGATGCCGGCGTTGTTGACCAGCGCGTCGATCCTGCCCCACGCCGCGTCGACCTGGCCGACGGCGGCCCGCACGGACTCCTCGTCGGTGACGTCGGCTTCGACGCCCAGCACGTGGGACGGCTCGCCGAGGTGGTCCGCGGCCTCCTTCGCGCCGCGGCGGTCGAGCAGCGCGACGCGGAACCCGTCGCCGAGGAGGACCTCCGAGATGGCCGTGCCGAGCCCGCCGGCGCCGCCGGTCACGATCGCGACGGGCGCGGTCATCCGCGGACCTTCGCGGCGAACCGGGTGATCTCGTCGGCCACGGCCTCCGGCATCGAGAGCATCGGCGAGTGGCCGGCCTCCAGTTCGCTGGTGGAATCGACGCGGGCGGCCATCATCCGCTGCACCTCCGGGGTGCACGCGCGGTCCAGGGTGCACACCACGAAGTGCGACGGCACCGTCCGCCACGCGGCCCGCGACACGATCCCCGACCGGGTGCTGATGTGCTCGGGCGTCAGGCGCCCGGCCGCGCTCGCCGCGTCGGCGGGGGAGCAGTCGTGGTAGAACGCGTGCTTCGCCGTGTCCGCGTCGATGATCAGGTGGTCACCGACCTGGCGGATGTCGTTCACGCCCGCCTGCGAGCCGGCCTCGGCGTCGTTGACCGACGCCACCGATTCGCCCGGTTCCAGGCAGAACGCGCTCACGAACACCATGCCGCGCACGTTCGGCGCGTCGCCGGCCTCGCCCAGCAGCGCGCCGGAGTAGGAGTGCCCGACGAGCACGACGTCGCCCGGGATCCCGGCCAGGACGCCGGCGAGGTGCTCGCAGTGGCCGCGGAAGGTCGGGTCGCCGGGGGCGCGGTCCTGGCCGGGCAGGGTGACGGCCACGCACGGGTGGCCGTCCCGTTCCAGCAGGCCCGCCACGCGGTCCCACGCCCAGCCGCCGTGCCACATCCCGTGCACGAGGACGACGGTCGGTGCTGTTGTCATCGCAGTACCCTTTCCGCCGCGGGGACCACCTGGTCCGCCGCAGTGTTCTTCTTGTCCCGCAGGCAATGGGTGAGCCCGATGCCCGCGACGTAGATGCCGGAGATGACCCAGATCGTGCCCTCGATCCCGAGCGGCCCGGTCAGCCCGGCGACCACCGGCCCCAGGAACTGGCTCACGCCCGCACCCAGGTTGAGGATCGCGACCGCGCCGCCGATGTGCCGCGGCGCCAGCGACGGCAGGATCGCCGACAGTGGCACGAAACCGGCCAGCGCCGCGCCGTACACCACCGCCACGCCGAGCACCGCCCAGAAGTTGGCGCCCACCAGCTCCGGCACGTAGTAGAACGCCGGCACGGTCACGGCGCAGGCCAGGCCGCCGAACCAGGCCACCGTCCGGACCCGGCCGACGCGGTCGGCGACGTAGCCGAACACCGCGTTGGCCAGGACGTTGACCAGCAGCATGGTGCCCCACACCGTCTGCCATTCCGCTGTGGACAGTCCGACGTCCCGCACCATGTGGGTGGTCAGGAACACGACGAACGCGTAGAAGCCGAGCGTGTTGATCACCCGCACGATGCCGCCGATGCCCACTTTCGGGCGGTGCGCGACGATGGTGAACGCGCCGAGCATCGAGCGCAGGCTCGCGCCGAGGTCGGCCGGTTCCCGCCGGCGGGCCCGGACGCCGAGGACCAGGATGATCCCGCCGGCGCCGATGAACACCAGCGACGAGGCGAGTGTGGCGAACTCGCCGATCAGCGGGATCGCCAGGCCCGCGTAGTAGGACCCCAGCACGCCGAGGCCGAGCATGGAGAAGAACCAGTACCAGCCGACGGCCTTGCCCATCACCGCTTCGGGGGTGTCCAGGGCGACCCACACGAGGAAGCCGTAGGCGAACAACGGGTATCCCAGGCCGCGGATGCCGAAGCCGATCAGCATCAGCGTGAAGTCGCCCTGGGCGAGCGCGAACAGGAACGCGATCTCGAACACGACCCAGATGGCGAAACCGGCCAGCATCACCCGGCGGGGGCCGAACGCCTCGGCGAGCGCGCCGGAGAGCCACGCGGCCACGGCGACCACGAACCCGTAGACGCCCCACAGCAGCGAGACCTGGCCGGCGCCGAACCCGCGTTCGTCCAGGAACGGCGACAGGAACCCGGCTTCGATCCCGTCGCCGACCATGAAGAGGGTGAGCGCGACGAAACCCCAGCGCAGGTTCGGGACGATGCCCTGGCGGGCCCAGAAGCCGCTCATCGTCGCGACCGCGCAGTGGCAAGCGGCGCGCTGCCGTCGTGGATGTCGTTCACCGTCGAAACCTCCTCGTTCCGGGCCTGGTGGGTGGTGCTGCCAGCGATCCTCAGGCGCGAACGGCGTTCTCGACCAGTGTTGATTGCCATCCAGTGGCAACGCCGGTTACGGTGGGGACGTGGCCGGCCGCACGAACTCACCCGGGGAAACCGTCTCCCGCCGGCTGCTCACCGTCCTGGACTGCTTCGACGTGGCCCACCCGGCGCTGACGCTGACCGAGATCGCCAAGCGCAGCGGGCTGCCGATCTCCACCGCGCGCCGGCTCATCACCGAACTCCGCGACTGGGGCGGCCTGGAGCGCCTCGCCGACGGCCGGTACCGCATCGGGATGCGCTTGTGGACGATCGGCACGCTGGCGCCGCAGCAGCGCGGTCTGCGGGAGGCGGCGCTGCCGTACATGCACGACCTGTTCCAGGCCACGCAGGAGAACATCCAGCTGACGGTGCTGGAGGGGCACCAGGCGCTGTGCATCGAGAAGATCTCCAGCACCAAGGCGGTGCCGACGCTGACCCAGGTCGGCGGCCGGCTGCCGCTGCACGCGACCGGTATCGGGAAGTGCATCCTGGCGTTTTCCGGCAAGGAGCTGCTGAAGTCCCTCGCCGAGGCCGGCCTGCCCCGGATGACCCCGCACACGATCACCCAGCCCGGACGGCTCGCGACCGCGCTCGCCGAGGTGCGCAAGACCGGCGTCGCCTACTCCTACCAGGAGATGACGCTGGGCGCGGTGTCGGTGGCCGCGCCGATCCTCGCCCTGGACGGCCGGGTGCGCGGGGCGCTCGGCATCGTGGCGCACTCGAGAGCCGCCGTGGAGCGCCTCGCACCCGCCGTCCGCACGGCGGCGCTGGGGATCGCGCGCTCGATCCGCTGAGCGTCAGAACGCGCGCAGCTCGGTGTCGATCGCGGTGAGCAGTTCGGCGTCGTTGGCCAGGGTGGGGTCGATCGCCGCGAGCACACCGCGCGCGGGTTTTTCCGCGCGCGCCAGGGGCACCAGCTCCGCGGCGCGTGCGTCCCGCACCTCGGGGCCGCGCAGGTAGGCCAGCCACGCGGCCAGCCCGGCGACCGCGCTGTGCGGCAGCCGCCCCCGGGCCCGCTCGCGGTGCAGCACCGGGAGGAGCCGGACCGGGATCTTGTGCGAGCCGTCCGCGGCGATCTGGCTCAGCAGGTGCCGGATGCCGGGCGCGGCGAACCGCTTGCGCAGCCGCCGCTGGTAGCCGGTGACCTCGGCGGGGGAGAGCGGCAGGTACGCGGCGGCGGTGTCCCACCAGGACTCCACCAGCCCGCCGAGCGCCGGATCGCCGGCCGCCTCGGCGACGGTGGCGTGCCCGCGGGCGAGCCCGGTGTAGGCGAGCAGCGAGTGCGCGGCGTTGAGGAACCACAGTTTGCGTTGCTGGTACACGCCGATGTCGTCGACGAACCGCGCCCCGGCCCGCTCCCACGCCGGGCGGCCGTGCGGGAAGGACCCGGCGATCAGCCACTCGGTGAAGGGTTCGGTGACCACCGGCGCCAGGTCTCGCAGCCCGGTGAGCTGGTGAACCCGCAACACGTCCCGATCCGTGGTCGCCGGGGTGATGCGGTCCACGACCGTGCTCGCGATGGCGACCTCGTCTTCCACCCACTCGGCGAACGCGGACTCGTCGCACACCTTGCGCAGCACCGCGCGCAGCACGTCCCCGTTGTCGGCGAGGTTGTCGCACGGCACGAGCGTGATCGGGGCGGCGTTGGCGTGGAAGCGCGCCCGCAACCCCGCCACCAGCCGGGACACCGCCGAGTCGGCGCCCGGCTCGGGGACGGTGTAGGCGGCTTCGGTCACCGTGAGCGTGATCAGCGCGACCTCGGGCGAGGCCACGTCCGCCAGCCACTGCCGGGTGTCCGCGCCGGGGTGCGCGCGCGTGATCGAGCCGACCGGTTCCACCCGGTCACCCGCGTCCTCGCGCACGAGCAGGGAGAACACCCCGCCCTGGCGGGTGAGCAGCCGCGGCAGTTCGGTGTTGCGGAACGTGTAGGCGGCGATGCCCCACGTCTCGTCGGCGGCGGTGTACCACGCCTGATGGGCCCGGTGGAACGCGCCGAGTCCCAAGTGGACAGCGCGGACGGGCGCCGGTGCGCCGGCGCGGGCGAGCCCCGGCGTCACAGCCGGAACGCCGTGCGCGGCTGGCGGTCGTTGAGGTCGCGCAGCACGTCGTGGGCGTCGTCCTCGCTGAAGACGTGCTCGGCGACCAGGCTCGCGAGGTGCGCGGCGTCGACCCGGCGCGCGGTGTCGTGGCGGGCCGGGATCGAGCAGAAACTGCGGGTGTCGTCGATGAACCCGGCGCTGCGGTGAAAACCGGCGGTTTCGGTGACGGCGTCCCGGAAGCGGCGCATGGCCCGCGGGGCGTCGAGGAACCACCACGGCGCGCCCAGGTAGACCGTCGGGTAGAAGCCGGCGAGCGGGGCCAGCTCACGCGAGAACACCGTCTCGTCGAGGGTGAACAACACGGTCTGGAACACCGGATGGGTCCCGAACCGCTGCAGCATCGGTTTGAGCGCGTGCGTGAACTCGGCCCGCACCGGGATGTCGTGGCCGGTGTCGGGGCCGAACCGCGCGAAGGTCGGCTCGTGGTGGTTGCGGTCGATGCCGGTGTGCAGCGTGAGCACCATCCCGTCCTCACTGGACATCCGGGCCATCTCGCCGAGCAGGTGCCGCGACAGCAGCCGCGCGTCCCCGGGACCGGCCGTGCCGGCGCGCACCGCGTCGAACAGCCGCGACGCCCGCGCCTCGGGCAGGAACTCTATGCGCGCGTCCGGGGCGCTGTGGTCGGTGGTGGTGGCGCCGTGCCGGCGGAAGAACTCGCGGCGCTGCTCCAGCGCGGCGATCGTGCCGCGGTAGCTGCCGGTGTCGATGCCGCTGGCCTCGGCGAGGCGGTCCAGTGCGGCGGGCCAGCCGGGGTTCGTGGCGTCGAGGTAGCGGTCGGGCCGGAAGGCCGGCACCACGCGGCCACGCCAGGCCGGATCGTCGGCGAGCGCGCGGTGGTGCCGCAGGTCGTCGGCGGGGTCGTCGGTCGTGGCGAGCACGGCGATGTTGAACGACTCGTACAGCTCCCGCGGCCGGAAGCCGGGTTTGGCGAGCCGTTCGGACAGTTCGTCGAACAACGCGTCCGCGGTCGCCTCGGACGGGTGCACCCGCACGCCGAGGACGTCGTGCAGTTCGGCCTCCAGCCACTGGCGGGACGCGGTGCCCAGGAAGAACCGCCAATGCGCGCAGAACGTGCGCCACACCTCGCGCGGCGGGGCCGTGTGCCCGTCCGCGTCGCGCAGGCCCAGGTCACGCAGCGGAACGCCGTGTGCGTGCAGCAGCCTGGTGACGTAGTGGTCGGGGGTGACCAGCAGCTCGGCGGGGTTGTCGAACGGCGTGTCCTGGGCCAGCAGCGCCGGGTCGACATGCCCGTGCGGACTGATCAACGGCAGGTCGCGCACGCTCTCGTACAGCCTGCGCGCGATCGACCGCTCGGCAGGGTCGCTGGGCAGAAGCCGGTCCGGATGGGGTTCGAGTGCGACGCCTGTCGAGCCACGGTGCATTCCCGCAGGCTCTCCGCCGGCGCCGGCCTGGCGCAACTAGTTGCCACCAGTTGCCACCGGCGCGGGTCCGGTCGAGCCGCGGACGACCAGGTGGGCGTCGAAGCTCTGCGCCACCTCGTGCCCGCCGCGCCCGGTGAGCTCGGCGCACAGGGCGTCCACGGCGCAGGCGCCGAGCTTGGCGGCCGGGCCCGCGATCGTGGTCAGCGCGGGCACCGTGAGGTCGGCGCCGAAGATGTCGTCGCAGCCGATCAGGCTGATCTGCTCGGGCACCCGGACCCCGGCCGGCCGCAGGCGTTGCAGCGTGCCGATCGCGACCAGGTCGTTGTAGGCGATCGCGGCCGTCGCGCCGTCGAGGATCAGCGCGTCGGCCGCCTCGTGGCCGCCCCGCTGGGTGGGCGCGAACGGGCCGAGGAAAGCCGCCCGGATGCCGAGCGCGCCGGCCTCCTCCTGCGCGGCGCGCCACCGCCGGCTGTTGACCCACGAGCTGCGCGGCCCGGACAGGTAGGCGATGCGGCGGTGGCCGAGCGCGGCGAGGTGGCGCACGGCCTTGCGCATCCCGCCCGCGGTGTCCACGACCAGGCTCGGCAGGCCGTCGATCTCCCGGTTGACCATCACCAGCGCCCGGTGCTGGGCGAGCTGGCGCACCACGTCGTCGGACAGCCGGGAGGTCGCCAGGATCCCGCCGCTGGTGGCGGCCAGCAGCTGCCGCAGGTTGCGCGCCTCGACCTCGGGCGATTCGTCGCTGTCGGTCAGCGCCAGGGTGAAGTCCCGTTCGATCGCCCGTGCCTGCGCCGCCTTGATCAGCGGCGCGTAGTAGGGGTTGGCGATGTCGGTGACCACCAGCATCAGCGTGCGGCCGCGGCCCGGCGATCCGGCCCGCGCCAGCGGCCGCGGCTGGTAACCGATCGCCCGTGCGGCGGCCCGGACCCGCTCGCGGGTGGCCGCGTTGACCCGCGCCGGGTTGCTGAACGTCCGAGAGACGGTCGACGCGGCGACCCCGCAGTGCCGCGCCACGTCGTAGATGGTGACCCGTCCCTCGTCCACGCCCAGCCCTCCCGGTCGTTGTGGCAACAGCTGGCAACAAATTGTCATGCTACCGGCGGCCTCCTACCTTCGGGCGGTACCTCTTGCCGCCCAGAAGGGAAGCAACGATGCTTCGACCGACCGTCAACACCTGGCGAGATCGCCGCACCCTCAACGGGCTCTGGCGTTTCGCCACCGATCCCGGCGGAGCCGGGCGGGACCAGAAGTGGTGGCAGGCGCCGCTTCCCGGCAGCGTCGAGATGCCGGTTCCGGCCAGCTACAACGACGTGATCCCGGACCCGGCGATCCGCGAGCACGTCGGCGACGTGTGGTACCAGACCGACGTGCCGGTGCCCGCGGGCTGGGCGGGGGAGCGCGTCGTGCTGCGCTTCGACGCCGCGACCCACCGCGCGGTCGTGTGGGTGGACGACGAGCAGGTCGCGGAGCACGAAGGCGGGTACACCCCGTTCGAGGCCGACGTGACCGCTCTGGTGCGGCCGGGGGAGACCAGCCGGGTCACCGTGGTCGTGGACAACCGGCTCAGCTGGGAGTCGATCCCGCCGGGCTACGTCGAGCAGACCGCGGAGGGGCCCCGGCAGCGGTACTACCACGACTTCTTCAACTACGCCGGGCTGCACCGGCCGGTGTGGCTGTACACCACGCCGGTGACGCACGTCAGCGACGTCACCGTCCGGACGGGACTGTCCGGCACGACGGGCACGGTGGACTACGACGTGGCGATCACCGGCGGCGGTGACGTGGAGACGCACGTCGTCCTGCGTGACTCCTCGGGCACCGAGGTCGCGAGCACCACCGGGGCCACCGGCACGCTCACCGTGCCGGACGCGCACCCCTGGCGTCCCGGCGAAGGCTACCTGTACAAAATGGACGTCGAACTGCGGCGGGGCGGTTCGCCCGCCGACCGGTACTCGCTGAACGTCGGGATCCGCACGGTCGCGGTCGACGGCACCCGGTTCCTGATCAACGGGGAACCGTTCTACTTCACCGGTTTCGGCATGCACGAGGACCACGCGGTCCGCGGCAAGGGCCACGACGACGTGTCGATGGTCCACGACTTCGCGCTGCTGGACTGGATCGGCGCCAACTCCTTCCGCACCTCGCACTACCCGTACGCGGAGGAGATCCTCGACTACGCCGACCGCAAGGGCATCGTCGTCATCGACGAAACCGCGGCGGTGGGGCTCAACCTCGGCATCGGCGGCGGCATCCTGCACGGCGCGAAGCAGGCGACGTTCTCCGCCGAGACGGTCTCCGACGCCGCGCAGCGCACGCACCTGCAGGCTATCCGGGAATTGGTCGCCCGGGACAAGAACCACCCCAGCGTCGTGCTGTGGAGCATCGCCAACGAACCCGAATCGCACACCGAAGAGTCCAGGAAGTACTTCGAGCCGCTGTTCACCGAGACGCGCCGGCTGGATCACACCCGGCCGGTCGGCTTCGTGAACATGATGCTGTCGCCGTCGGATGAGTGCCTGGTGACCGACCTGGCCGACGTGGTGATGATCAACCGGTACTTCGGCTGGTACACCCAGACCGGCGACCTGGCCGCGGCCGAGCGCGAACTGGAAGCCGACCTGACCGCGTGGGCGGCCAGGCACCACAAGCCGATTCTCGTCACCGAGTACGGCGCGGACACCGTGGCGGGCCTGCACTCGGTCATCCCGCAGCCGTGGACCGAGGAGTACCAGGCCGAACTGCTGGAGATGTACCACCGGGTGTTCGACCGCGTGGACGCCGTGACCGGCGAGCACGTGTGGAACTTCGCCGACTTCGCCACCTCGGCCGGCGTGTTCCGCGTGGAGGGCAACAAGAAGGGCGTGTTCACCCGCGACCGCAAGCCCAAGGCGGGCGCGTTCACGCTGCGGCGCCGCTGGAGCCGACGATGAAACTGCGCGTGCGACAGCTCTTCGGGTACGCGGCCGGGGATGCCGCCAACAACCTCGCCTTCGCGATGTCGTCGATGTTCCTGCTGCTGTACTACACCGACGTGGCCGGGATCCCGGCCGCCGCGGCCGGCACGATCTTCCTCGTCGTGCGGATCTGGGACGGTTTCGCGGATCTGGCCGCCGGCCGGCTGATCGACCGGACCAGCACGCGGTTCGGGAAGTTCCGGCCCTGGCTGCTGTACGCCTCGGTGCCGCTGCTCCTGCTGAGCGTGGCGACCTTCGCCGTGCCGGACTGGCCGCTGGCGGCCAAGATCGGCTACGCGTACCTGACCTACGCGGCGATGGGCACCGCGTACAGCCTGGTCAACATCCCCTACGGGTCGCTCGCGGCCGCGATGACGCAGGATCCCGTGGAGCGCACGAAGCTCGCCAGTGCCCGTGGGATGGGGGCGGCGGCGACGATGCTGATGCTGATCTTCGTGGTGTCCCCGCAGATCAAGGACTCGGCGAACCTGCAGCGGTCGCTGCTGCTGACCACACTGGCGTTCGTGGCCGTCGGTGCGGCCCTGTACCTGTTCACCTTCGCCACGGCCAGGGAGACCGTGCCGCGCGCCATGGCGAAGGTCGGGCTGAAGGACAGCCTGCGCACGCTGCGTCGGAACAAGCCGCTGGTGATGCTGTGCGTCAGCTCGCTGTTCTTCCTGACCGCGATGGCCTCGATCCAGACGGTCGGCGTGTACTACGCCCGGGACGTGCTGGGCAACCCGAGCTTCTACATCGCGATCTCCGCCCCGCAGCTGGTCCTGATGTTCGTGCTGGCGCCGCTCGTGCCGAAGCTGGTGCGCCGGTTCGGCAAGGTCCCCAGTTACGTCGCCGGGGGTGGGGTGATGGTGGTCGGCGCGCTCGGGGTGTTGTTCGCGCCGGCCTCGGTCCCGTTCGTGTCGCTGGGGTTCTTCCTGCTGATCGGCGCGGGTCTCGGGCTGGTCAACACGCTCATGTGGTCGCTGGAGGCGGACACCGTCGACTACGGCGAGTGGAAGACCGGCGCCCGCACGGAGGGCACGACGTACGCGGTGTTCTCGTTCGTCCGCAAGATCGGCCAGGCGCTCGGCGGCGCCGCGGCCGCGTACACCATCGCCCTCGCCGGGTATGCCGGCGGCGCGCGCGTGCAGAGCGACGGGGCGTTGTGGGGCATCCGCGCGGCCGCCGGCCTGGTGCCGGCCGCCTGCACGGTGATCGCGATCGTGATCATGATCGCCTACCCGTTGACGGAGAAGCGGCTCCGCGAGATCACCGCCGAGGTCGCGGGGCGCCGGAACCAGTTGGTCGAGTCATGAACGGAGAACCAGTGCGTATCGATGGCGCCGAGGTCATTGTCACCAGCCCGGGGCGGAACTTCGTCACGCTGAAGATCACGACCGCGGACGGGGTGGTCGGCTGGGGCGACGCGACGCTCAACGGCAGGGAGCTGTCGGTGGCGAGCTACCTGCGTGACCACGTCGCGCCGTTGCTGATCGGGCGTGACGCCCACCGGATCGAGGACACCTGGCAGTACCTCTACCGGGGCGGTTACTGGCGGCGTGGCCCGGTCACGATGGCCGCGATCGCCGCGGTCGACACGGCGTTGTGGGACATCAAGGCCAAGGTCGCGGGGTTGCCGCTGTACCAGCTCCTCGGTGGTGCCAGCCGGGACCGGTGCCTGGTCTACGGCCACGCCAGCGGGCGCGGGATTCCCGAGCTGTCCGACTCCATTCGCGAGCACCTCGAGCTGGGGTTCCGCGCGATCCGGGTCCAGACCGGTGTGCCCGGCCTGGATTCGGTGTACGGCGTGGCGAGCAGTTCGGCGGCGTCGGTCGGCGGATCCGGCCGGTACGACTACGAACCGGCGCGCCGTGCCGCCTTGCCGGCGGAGGAGTCCTGGGACACGCGGGCGTATCTGCGGCACGTGCCTTCGGTGTTCGAAGCGGTGCGCAACGAGTTCGGCCCCGAGCTGATCCTCCTGCACGACGCGCACCACCGGTTGACGCCCATCCAGGCGGCGCGGCTCGGCAAGTCGCTGGAGCCCTACGACCTGTTCTGGCTGGAGGACGTGACGCCCGCGGAGAACCCCGAGGCGCTGCGCCTGGTCCGCGAGCACACCACGACGCCGCTGGCGATCGGCGAGGTGTTCAACACCGTGTGGGACTATCAGACGCTGATCCGGGAGCAGCTCATCGACTACGTCCGCTCGCCGGTCACGCACGCCGGGGGCATCACGGGGGTGCGCCGGATCATCGACTACGCCGCGATGTACCAGGTGAAGTCCGGCATGCACGGCCCGACCGATGTGTCACCGGTCGGCCTGGCGGCGGCTGTCCACCTTGGACTGGCGGTGCACAACTTCGGGATCCAGGAGTACATGCTGCACAGCCCGGAGACGATGGCGGTGTTCGGCCCGACGTTCGAGTTCGCCGAGGGCGGTCTGCGCCCAGGGGAGGACCCGGGCCTGGGCATCCACTTCGACGAGGACCTCGCGGCGAAGTACCCCTACGAGCCGGCGTACCTGCCGACGAACCGCCTCAGTGACGGCACCGTCCACGACTGGTGACGCGGCCACGGCTGACCCTCTGGTGACGCGGCCACGGCTGGCCCTCTGGTGGGGTGATGGTTGGCCTTCTCGTGGGGCGATGGTTGGCCCTCTCGGGCGGCCACGGCTGGCCCACTGGTGGGGCGATGGTTGGCCCTCTCGGGCGGCCACGGCTGGCCCTCTGGTGGGGCGATGGTTGTCCCTCTCGTAAGACGACGGTTGGCCCTCTCGTCAGGCGTCGAGTGGGCCCTGGTGGGGCGGCGAATGGCCCTCTCGCGCGGCGATGACTGGGCTTCTCGTGGCCGCGGCGCCGCGGCCACCGCTGGCCTCGCCCACCGCTGGTCAGCGGGTTCGCCGCCCTGACGGGCGCGATCGTGCCGCCGCACGGCAGCCGGGGCCGTCTGCCGGCGCACCCTGCGGCCTTCAGCGGCGGACCCGGCCGCCAGTCACCGGCGCACCCGGCCGCCCTCGGCCGCAGGCCCGGCCACCCTCAGCGGCGCACCCTCGACCGCAGGCCGTCCAGCAGCAGTTCCAGTCCCTGTTCGAAATCACCGGCCGAACCCGGCTCCCAGTCGATCGCTCCGGCGCTGGAGGCCTGCAGCGCCGCCTGTTCCTCCGCCGTGTGCCCGAAGACCAGGTGCAGCAACGCGCGCGTGCCCACCTCGACGAGGTCGTCCTCCAGGCCGCCCGCCCGCAGCGCCTCCCGCAGCTGCGTGGCCGGTTCGCTGGCGCCGAGGCCGAACGTGTGCGCCGTCGCGACCACCTCGGCTCCGTCCCGGTAGGCCAGCATCGCGTCGCGCAGTTCGGCGCAGATCTCCACCACCCGCCGGTCCCACTCGGCCGCCCGGCGCTCGCGTCTGCCGCGGTCGAGGATCTCGTCGGCGATCGCGGCCAGCAGCGTCTGCTTGTTCGGCACGTGGTGGTAGAGCGCGCTCGGCTGCAGGCCCAGTTCGGCGGCCAGCCGGCGCATGGTGAGCGATTCCAGCCCGTACTCGTCGAGGACCTCGATCGCGCGCTCGACCACATCGCGCCGGTGGTAGCGCACGCCGACTCCTCCCGTTGACCTGTTCGCCGCGCCCAGTGTACCGTCGGCGCCGCCAACCGAACACCGTTCAGGTTGTAATCGACCAGTCACGCAGAGTCAGGAGAAGTGATGGGCTCCAGGTTCGAGCAGCTCGCCGACGCGGTCCTCGCCGGGGTTCCCGCCGGGCCCGGTGACGCGCTCGCCGTGCTGGGTGCCGACGACGCCGAGGTGCTCTCCCTCGTCGCCGCGGCGGGCAGGCTCCGCCGCGCGCATTTCGGCAACACCGTCAAGGTGAACTACCTGGTGAACCTGAAGTCCGGCCTGTGCCCGGAGAACTGCAACTACTGCTCCCAGGCGCTCGGCTCCGCCGCCCCCATCCTCAAGTACTCCTGGCTGTCCAAAGAGGAGACGCTCAAGCAGGCCTGCGCGGGGATCGCCGGCGGGGCCGCGCGGGTGTGCCTGGTCTCCTCCGGCCGCGGACCGTCCAACCGGGACATCGACCGCGTCACCGAGATGGTCGGGGCGCTGAAGGCGGAACACCCCGAAGTCGAGGTCTGCGCCTGCCTCGGCCTGCTCTCCGACGGGCAGGCCGAACGCCTCGCCGAGGCCGGCGTGGACGCCTACAACCACAACATCAACACCGCCGAGAGCCACCACCACACCATCGTCCAGACCCACACCTACGCCGACCGGGTGGACACCGTGGAGAAGGCGAAGACCGGCGGGCTGTCGCCGTGCTCGGGCCTCATCGCCGGCCTGGGCGAGACCGACGAGCAGCTGGTCGAGGCGCTGTTCGCGCTCAAGGAACTGGACGCCGACTCGATCCCGGTCAACTTCCTGATGCCCTTCGACGGCACCCCGCTGGCGGACACCTGGGAGCTGTCCCCGCTGCGGTGCCTGAAGATCCTGGCGATGGCGCGGTTCGTGTGCCCGGACAAGGAGATCCGCATCGCCGGCGGCCGCGAGATGCACCTGCGCTCGCTGCAGCCGCTCGCGCTGCACGTCGCCAACTCGCTCTTCCTCGGCGACTACCTCACTTCCGAGGGACAGGCGGCGCAGGCCGACCTGGACATGATCCGGGACAACGGGTTCGTCGTGCTGGGGTCCGAAGAGGACCGGGCCCGGACCGAGCCGATCGACCCGGCCATCCGCCGCCGCGGCGCGGGCACCGGCCTCGTCCCCAACGCCTGATGTCCCCGGAGGACCTGCTCGCGTTCGACCGCGGGCACCTGTGGCACCCGTACACGTCGATGACCGATCCGGCGCCGGTGCGGCTGGTCACCGGCGCGTCCGGCAGCCGCATCACCCTCGACGGCGTCGGCGACGTGGTCGACGGGATGGCGTCGTGGTGGTCGGCGATCCACGGCTACCGGCACCCGGTGCTCGACGAGGCGGCGCGCCGCCAGCTGTCGCGGATGTCGCACGTGATGTTCGGCGGCCTCACCCACGAGCCCGCCGTCGAGCTGGCGTCCCGGCTGGTCGACCTGACCCCCGCCGGCCTGGAGCACGTCTTCCTCGCCGATTCCGGGTCGGTGAGCGTCGAGGTGGCGATGAAGATGGCGCTGCAGTACCAGCGCGGCACCGGCCGCCCCGAGCGGACCCGGTTCCTCACCGTCCGCGGCGGCTACCACGGCGACACCTTCGACTGCATGAGCGTGTGCGACCCCGACGGCGGGATGCACGCCATGTGGTCGGGTGTCCTGCCGGAGCAGGTGTTCGGCGCGCGCCCACCCCGGCTCGAATCCGACGTCGCCGCCTGGGCCGCGGATTTCCGCACGCTCGCCGCCGAGCACGCCGACCGGCTGGCCGGGCTGATCGTGGAGCCGCTGCTGCAGGGCGCCGGTGGCATGCACCCCTACCCGGCGAGCTGCCTGGCGGTCTTCCGGGAGGTGGCCGACGAGCACGGGCTGGTGCTGATCTTCGACGAGATCGCCACCGGCTTCGGCCGCACCGGCACGCTGTTCGCCGCCGACGCCGCCGGGGTGGCGCCGGACGTGATGTGCGTGGGCAAGGCCCTCACCGGCGGTTACCTGTCGCTGGCCGCGACCTTGTGCACGAGTGAGGTCGCGAGTGGACTGTCCGCCAGTGATTCCGGTGTGCTCATGCACGGCCCCACGTTCATGGGCAACCCGCTGGCCTGCGCGATCGCGACGGCCAGCCTGGACCTGCTGTCCACTGGGGACTGGCGGGCTGACGTGTGCCGGATCAACACCGGGTTGCAGTCCCTGCACGAGATCGCGGCCGCCGACGTGCGCGTGCTCGGTGCGGTCGGCGTGGTCCAGCTCGACCACCCGGTCGACGTCGACAAGGCGACCGCGGCGGCGCTGGCCGAGGGCGTGTGGCTGCGCCCGTTCCGGGACCTGATCTACACCATGCCGCCCTACGTGTGCACCGACGACGACATCGCCGCGATCTGCCGCGGCATCGCGGCCGCGGCGGCGGTCGCATGAGCTGGGCGGAGTGGTTCGCCGCGCAGCGGTCCGCGCGTGAGGCCGCCGGCCTGCACCGCACGCTGCGCCCGCGGGCGGCCGACGACGACCTCATCGACCTGGCGAACAACGACTACCTGGGACTGAGCGGCCACCCGGCTGTCCGCCGCGCGGCGGCCGAAGCCGCTCTGGTCTGGGGCGCCGGTGCCGGTGCCTCCCGGCTGGTGACCGGCACGACCACCCTGCACGCCGAGCTGGAACGCGAACTGGCCGGCTTCACCGGCCGCGAGGCGGCGCTGGTGTTCTCCACCGGCTACCACGCCAACCTCTCGGCGGTGACCGCGCTGGCCGACCGGGACACCCTCATCGTCTCGGACGCCCACGTGCACGCCTCCCTGATCGACGCCGCGCGCCTGTCCCGGGCCGCGGTCCGGGTGGTCCCGCACAACGACGTCACCGCCGTCCGGGACGCGCTGGCCGCGGCCGGGGGACGGCGAGCGCTCGTGCTGACCGAGTCGATCTTCTCGGTCCTCGGCGACGCCGCACCCCTCGCCGAGCTGGCCGAGACCTGCGCCGACCACGGCGCACTGCTCGTCGTCGACGAGGCGCACGGGCTCGGCGTGGCCGGTGACGGTGGCCGCGGCCTGCTGCACGGCCTCGGCCTGAACGACCACCCGCACGTCGTGATGACCGCGACCCTGTCCAAATCGCTGGGCGCGATGGGCGGGGCGGTCCTCGGCTCCGCCGCGCTGACCGACCACCTCGTCAACCGGGCGCGCCCGTTCATCTTCGACACCGGACTGGCGCCGGCACCCACCGCCGGAGCGTTGGCCGCGCTGCGGATCCTGCGCGGACAGCCCGGCCTGCCGTCCCGGATCCACGAGCGCGGCGCCGAGCTGGCCGACCGGCTGCACGTGCCGCGTTCGGCGGGCGCGGTGCTGTCGGTGCCGATGCCCTCCCCGCAGGTCGCGCTCGCCGCCCAGGCCGGCGCCCTCGCGGCCGGAGTGCGGGTGGGCTGCTTCCGGCCACCGTCGGTGCCCGACGGCGTTTCCCGCTTGCGCATCACAACACACGCCGGGCTGGACGAGGAGAGCTGGGAGCGCGCGATCGGCGTCGTGGCCCGGGTAGCCGAGGAGCACCGGCAACTCGTGTGACGACGGCGCGTTCAGTCCACGAGTGCGCCGGCGGACAGGTTGGCGATCGCCCCGGTCATGGCTCCGGCTCGATCCGACGCCAGGAACGCGGCGGTCTCGGCGATCTCGGACAGCGTCGGCAGCCGCTTCAGCAGCGTTCCCTGCGCCATGGCCCCGTGTTCGAGCATGTCCTCGACCGACTGCCCGGCCGCCGAAGCGGTGTGGCGGAACAGGTCCGCGGTGTAGGAACCCGCGGCCGGCGCGTCGACCACGGCGTGCGGGCGGATGCCGATCACCCGGATGTTGCGCGGTGCCAGCTCCGCGGCCAGAACCCGCGCGAAGGCCTCCTTGCCGGCCGCGCTCACGCTGTGCCCCAGGATGCCGCCCAGCGCCAGTTTGGCGCCCGGCTCGGACAAGGTCAGGATGACGCCGGGCCGCTCGCCGCCCATGTGCCGGGCGACGGCCTTGCTGGTGATGAACAGCGCCCGCAGGAAGCCGTCGACCGGCCGCAGGAACTCCTCCAGCGAGAGGTCCGCCAGCACGGTTCCCTGGTCGTGCATGACGCTCACCGCGTTGAGGGCGATGTCGATTCCGCCGGCCCGCGCCGCGATCGCGCCGGCGTGCTCGTCGACCGCGCGCTGATCGAACACGTCGACCCGCGCGGTCTCGGCGGTTCCGCCCGCGGCGGCGATGTCGCGCGCCACCGCGTCGAGCTTCGCCTGCGTGCGCCCGGCGAGGAAGACCCGGGCGCCTTCCCGGGCGAAGACGCGGGCGATCGCGCCGCCGAGGGCGCCACCGCCGCCGTAGATCACGGCGTTCTTGTCGGGCAGCAGCGATCCGCTCATCGGGGTCCTCCACGGTTCTGGCTCTGGATCTGTTCGGCTATGCGCTTGATGCGGTTCAGCCGCGCATCCCAGGTCTTGCCGACTTCGTTCAGTTGCCGCACGGCGCGGGCGAGCTGCGCCTCGTCGACTTCGTAGCGCCGCTCACGGCCGGTGGGCGTGGCGTGCACGAGTCCCGCGCGATCGAGGACGGCCAGGTGTTTGGTGACCGCCTGGCGCGAGATCGGGAGATGGTCGCTCAGGCTGGTCGGCGTGCCGGCGCCGTGCGCGAGCAGCAGGTCGAGCAGGCGGCGCCGGACCGGGTCGCCGATCGCCGACCAGAGTTCGTCGTCGACGGGCACCGTCATCGCGCCACCACGGTCGGCGCGTAGCTCCGCAGCCGGGGCAGGAACGTGTCCCAGCCGCGCTCGTGGTCGTGGAAGGTCTGTTCGAGCACGGCCGCTTCCCAGCCCTTCTCCCGCCAGCCGCTCTCGGTCAGGCGCAGGATCGTGCCGTCGCCGGAGGGCTCCAGCTCGAAGGTGACCAGGAGCGAGTTGCCCACCCCGGGCAGTTCGCCGTCCGGCGCGATCCACCGGATGGCGAACCGGCGGGGCGGATCCACGTCGACCACCGTGATCGACTCGGCCGCGCCGTGGTGGCCCCAGCTCAGTTCGCCGGCCGCGCCCGGTGCCGGCTCGAACGACGCGTCGTCGGACCACCACCTGCTGATGTGCTCGGGACGGCTCACCACGTCGAACACGATCTCCGGTGCCGCGTCGATGCGGATCTCGCGCTCCAGTTTTCCGAACTCCACGCCGGACCTCCCATAGGCAACCATTGGTTGCGTATGACGCTAGCCCGCGGGTGGCGAATGTGCAACCTTTTGTTGCGGTTCAGCCCAGCCCGTCCAGCAGCAGATCCGCCACCGCCTGCGCGGCCAATGGTGGTCCGCCGGGCGCGACCGAACTGGCCGAGGAGGTCGCCACCAGCATCCGCGCCGCGGCGTGGTGGCGGGGCGTCGGCTCGCGGTGGCCGGTCACCCGCGCCAGATACGCGCTCACCGCCGTGGTGATGGAGTCGTGGATCTCTCGCGCGCGGGTCCGCAGCTCGGGGTGGTGCTCGCTCTCCCGGAACACGATCCGGTGCATCGGCGTCTGCTCGCCCAGCAGGCGCGACAACCGCGTCCACAACTCGACCACGGCGGCGCGCGGATCGGCCGGCGCCGGGGACGGGACCAGATCGGCGAGGGTCCGCGTCGACCGTTCCCGGATCAGCGCCAGCAGCAGCCCTTCCTTCGTGCCGAAGTGGTAGAAGATCAGCCCCTGCGGCACCCCGGCGGCCGTCGCCAGGCGGGCGGTCGACGTGCGGGCGTAGCCGCGCTCGGCGAACAGCTCCTCGGCCGCGGCCAGGATGCGGTCGCGGCCGGAGGAGTGGGGTCCGGTCACGGGGCTCAGAACTCGGTGACGCCGGCGTCGGGGGCCAGCTCGTGGGCGGTGACGTACTTCGATTCGTCCGAGGCCAGGAACAGCACCGTGTCCGCGACGTCCTCGGGCTCGGTGATCGCCACCGGCAGCAGGTTCGTCAGCATCCCGGCCAGCTTCGGGTCCCGCTCGAACCCCTTGGCGAACGCGGCCTGCAGCCCCTCGCCGGTCATCCCGGTGTTCACCCCGGTCGGATGCACGCTGTTGACGCGGATGTCGTGCCGCGCCAGCTCGGTGGCGAACGCCTTCGCCATGCCGCGCACCGCCCACTTGCTCGTCGTGTAGGGCACCAGGAACGGCTGAACCTTCATCCCGGCGGCCGAGCTGATCAGGATGATCGACCCGCCGCCCCGCTCGACCAGGTGCGGCGCGCCGGCCATGACGGTGTTCCACACGCCGCGCACGTTCACGCCGATCGTGTCGTCGAAGATCTCCTCGGTGACGTCGTCCCAGGTCGACGGCACGCAGATCCCGGCGTTGGCGACCACGATGTCCAGCCCGCCCAGCTCCGCGACACCGGCGTCGACGCCCGCGCGCAGCTTCGCCAGGTCCCGCACGTCCGCCTGCACCCGGACCGCCCGCCGCCCGGTCTTCTCCACCAGGCGCACGGTCTCGTCCAGGTCCGCGGGCGTGGGGGAGGCGTAGGTGACGCTGGGCAGCGTGCCGGCGATGTCCACCACGATCACGTCGGCGCCCTCCTGCGCCAGCCGCACCGCGTCCGCCCGGCCCTGACCCCGTGCCGCGCCGGTGATCAACGCGACCTTGCCCGCAACCCGTCCCGCCATCGTCTGAGTCTCCTCGTCTCCCGCGCCGTCGCGGGTCACCGCCGAGACTGCCCCTGAGTGAGTACTCAGTCAAGAGCCTTGACGGGTCCGGGCCGCGATGCCATCCTTCGTCGGCATATCAGAGGCTCTGATGATTGGTGGTTCGATGACGCACCAGCAAGCCCTCTCCGCACAGAGCTCCGGCACCCGCGACGCCCGGCGGGTGGCGGTCGCGAGCTTCGTGGGCACCGCGATCGAGTGGTACGACTTCTTCCTCTACGGCGCGGCCGCCGCGCTCGTCTTCGGGCCGCAGTTCTTCCCCTCCGGCAACCCCGCGGTCAGCCAGCTCGCGTCGCTGACCACGTTCGCCGTCGGGTTCCTGGCGCGGCCGGTCGGCGGGATCGTCGCGGGCCACTTCGGCGACCGGATCGGCCGCAAGCGGATGCTGGTGATCTCACTGCTGATCATGGGCACGGCCACCGTGCTGGTCGGGCTGCTGCCGACCTACGACCAGATCGGCGTGGCCGCGCCGATCCTGCTGGTGGTCCTGCGCCTGGCGCAGGGTGTCGGGGTGGGCGCGGAATGGGGCGGCGCGGCGCTGATGGCCGTCGAGCACGCGCCACCGTCGCGTCGCGGGCTCTACGGCGCCGCGCCGCAGCTCGGTGTCCCGGCGGGCGCGATCGCCGCGAACCTGGTGCTGCTGGTGGCCTCCACGTCCACGCGCGAGGCGTTCGTGGAGTGGGGCTGGCGGCTGGGCTTCCTGGTCAGCTTCGTGCTGGTGATCTTCGGCCTGGTGATCCGCCGCCGCCTCACCGAGAGCCCGTTGTTCGAGGAGGCGGCCCGCAAGCGCCCGGCGCGCGTGCCGCTGCTGGAGGTGCTGCGCGACCACCCGCTGGCCGTGGTGCGGTCGGTGTTCGTGACCGGCGCGTCGACCGCGATGGGCTACATCATCCTCACCTACATCCTGTCCTACGGCACCGCCGAGGTCGGCTACTCGCGCAACGCGCTGCTGGTCGTCGTCATCCTCACCAGCGTGGTGCAGCTCGGCGCGATCTACGGGCTGTCCGGGCTCGCGGACCGCTTCGGGCGGCGGAAGGTGATCGCCGCGGGGGCGATCGCGCAGGCCGTGGCGGCGCTGTTGTTCTTCCTGGTGTTCGACACCGGCGTGTTCGTGCTGGCGCTGGTGGCGTGCGTGGTCGCGGTGATCACGGTGTCGGCCCAGTACGGGCCGCTGCCCGCGCTGCTGTCCGACCAGTTCCCGACCCGGATCCGCTACAGCGGCGTGTCGCTGGGTTACCAGCTGGGCAACGTGGTCGGCGGCGGGCTCGCGCCGGTGGTGGCGACCGCGATCTTCACCGCGTCCGGCAGCTCGCTGCTGGTGGGCGTGTACCTGGCCGGGATGGCCGTGCTGGCACTGGTCGCCGTCGCGCTGACCCCGCGGGGGAACGCGTGATGCGCGGTGCTGCTGGCACTCGTGCTCGCCGGCGAGCGCGGCGACCCGTCTGAGCGGCACGCTGCCGGATGGCGTGACCTGGATCGCGGACGTGCCGGCCGCCCGCGCAGGGGTTTCCTGCGCCGGCCGGCCCGCGGTGGTGAGCGCGTCGATGGACGCGGCGGCCTCGCGCCCGGAGCGGCTGCCGGAGGGGGCCGCCTCGATCGGGGACGCGGCGTTCGTGCGTTACTCGCCGCCGCCGTTCGTCAACGCGCGCTGAGCGTTGGCGTGCGAGGCGAGCATGCCGTAGCCGTCCTCGAGGCCCTGCCGGAAGGCGGCGCGGCTGGTCTCGTCCATGCCGGACAGCATGCGGTCCTCGAGCCGGCGCACCAGCGGGGTGCACTCGTCGAGGACCTGCCGTCCGCGCTCGGTGAGGGTGGCGAGGAGGACCCGGCGGTTGGCCGGGTCCTCCGCACGCTCGATGAGCCCGTACTTCTCCAGCGTGAGGACCATGGTGTGCATGGTCTGCGGCCGGACGAACGAGCGGCGCGCCAGCTGCGCCGACGACAGGCCGTTGCGGTGCCGCAACGCGGTCAGCGCGGTGTACTGCAGGGTGGTCAGCCCGAACGGTCGCAGCGCGTCGTCCATCAGCGAGCGGATCACCAGCTCCAGCCTCTTGACCAGGTACAGGGTCAGCGGGGCGTCGTCGGCGTGGTGTTCGGTCACCACCCCATGCTGCCACGGTCCGGTGTGGACTCCCCGGTCAGCTCGCTCCTGACCTCAGCCGAGGAGTTTGAGCAGCTCAGCGGCGAGCGGGGCCGACGAGGCCGGGTTCTGTCCGGTCACCACGGTGCGGTCCACCACCACGTGTGGCGCGAACGGCTCGCCCGTCTCGACTTTCAGGCCCGCCTCCGTCAGGCGGTCCTGCAGCAGCCAGCGCGCCTTGGCGGCGTTGCCGGCCATCTCCTCCTCGGCGTTGCTGAACGCGGTGATCCGGTACCCGGCGAAGGCGTTGCCGCCCTCGTCGGTGGCGGCCAGCAGCGCGGCCGGGCCGTGGCAGACCACGCCGAGCGGTTTGCCGTCCCGCAGCGCCCGGGTCAGGAGCCGCCCTGAGTCGGCGTCGGCTGCGAGGTCCTCCATCGGGCCGTGGCCGCCGGGCACGTAGACCGCGTCGAAGTCGTCCGGCCGCACGTCGGCCAGCGCGACCGGGTGCGCGAAGGCGGTGGACGCGACCTCGCGAAGCCGGGCGGCGGTCTCGGCGCCCCCGGCGGCTTCGGGGCTGAGGCTGGCCTCGTCGACGGGCGGCACCACACCGCCGGGCGTGGCCACGGTGACCCGGTGCCCGGCCGCGGTGAACGTCTCGAAGGGGACCACGGCCTCCTCGGCCCAGAATCCGGTCGGGTGCTGGGTGCCGTCCGCGAGCGTCCAGCGGTCGGCACCGGTCATCACGAAGAGAATGTTCGCCATGTCTTCGACGGTAGGCGCGCAGCCATCGGAAATCGAATAGAAGTGGCGATCGGTTCCATCGGTTTTCCGATACCTTGGCGGACGTGGACCTGAACCTGTTGCGCACGTTCCTCGCCGTCTACCGGTCGGGCTCGTTCACCGCGGCCGCGCCGCTGCTGGGACTGTCCCAGCCGACGGTGACCGCGCAGGTGCGCGCGCTCGAACAGCAGCTGGGCCGCGCGTTGTTCACCCGCCTCCCGCGCGGTGCCGAGCCGACCCACCTGGCGCACGAGCTGGCGGGACGCGTCGCGGGGCCGGTCGACGCCCTGGCCGCGGTCGCCGGGACGGCCACCGTCCACTCCGGACCGCCGGAGCCGGTGTACCTGGCCGGCCCGGCCGAGCTGCTGTGCGTGCGTGTGATGCCCGCGCTGGCGCCGCTGGTCGCCGGGGGCGTGCGGCTGCGGGTCGCGACCGGGCTGACCGATCCGCTACTCGAGCAGCTGCGGGCCGGCCACCACGACCTGGTGATCTCGACCCGCCGTCCCCGTGGCCGCGCGCTGGTGGCCTACCCGTTGATGGACGAGGACTACGTGCTCGTCGCGGCGCCGCCGGTGGCCGCGCGCGCCGGCGAGGACGTGTGCGGCACGACGGCGGACCTGCCGCTCGTGACCTACGCCGAGGACCTGCCGATCGCGCGCCGGTACTGGCGGGACGTCTTCGGCAAGCGGCTGACCGCCGAGGCGGCGGTGACCATGCCCGACCTGCGCGGGGTGGTGGCCGCGGTGGCCGCCGGCGCCGGGTACAGCGTGCTGCCGCGGTACCTGTGCGCCGCCGAGCTGGCCTCCGGCGCGCTCGTCCCGCTGCACGAGCCGGAGGAGGCGCCGTTCAACACGGTCTTCCTGGTGCAGCGGCCGGGCGCCGGGGCGAATCCCGCGGTCGAGCGCGTGCGGGACCTGCTGCTGCGCGAGGCCCGCACCTGGTAGGTCAGTAGACGATGCCGCGTTCGCGGACCACGTCCCAGGTCTCCAAGGGCAGCTCGGTGAGGGCGAAGACGTCGTCGACCGCGGCGAACCGCGCCCCGGCGCGGGCGTCGACGATCCGCTGGGCGACGGCCGGGTCGATGCCGCAGGTCTCGGCGATGGCCGAGGCCGGGGCGGCGTTGAGGTCGACCAGGCCGCCGTCGTCGTAGTCGCGGGACAGGTCGGGGCGGCCGATGCCCAGCTCGCGTGCCATCGCCGGGTCGTTCGCGGCCAGCTCGCGGGCTTGGCGCCGACGTTCCCGCGCCGCCCGGACGCGCGCCACGGCCGGGTCCTCCTCGGGCCGGGGCGCGGTGCGGGTGCGCCGCAGGAAGAACTGCTGCACCGACGCCGCACCGACGATCGCCAGGATCATCGCCACGCCGATGTTCGCCCGCGTGTTCTCGGCCGGGGTGGGCGTTTCGGTGTAGGGCGGCAGGGTCACCAGGACGAACACCATCAGCGCGAAGTACAGGACGGCCCACAGGTGGATCCGCGGCCGGCGCAGCCGCGCGGCGGCGTGCACGAACGGCACCCACGTGAGCAAGCCGAGCGACAGGATGGTCAGCGGCAGGTACCACCAGCCGGTGAAGTGACGTTGCGTGCGCTGGGTCATGGCAGCCGTCCTTCCGTCATCGCAGCTTCGACGCACGCCCGCGGCGGTCGGTTGCCACCCCGGGTGACGTCGAGGGGATGCGGCAGCCGGATCCCGCTCGCTAGCCGCGGGCGCCGGCTTCTCGACGATGATCCGCCGCGTCGTCACGGTGTAGCGGCCGTGGGTGAGCCTCCCTCGCGCCCACAGCGCTCCGGCGGCAGCGTGCCGGGGCCCTGCTGGCCACCGGTTTCGTCCTCGGCAGCGCGACGGCCCACGCGGCCGCCGAGGACCCGCGCGCCACGCGGTACGACGACGACAACGCCAGCACCTGCGCCGACGCCAAGCTCGCCGGCACCACCCTCACCGCGGACGACTACACCCACACCCGCGGCAAGCTCGACGACGACCAGTACCTCGACATCGTCTCCGTGTCGCCGGACATCACGGTGACCGGCATCGTCGTCAAGGGTGGCCACGCCTTCAACGTCTACGAGCCCGGCAAGCTCGGCCTGTCGACCACCCCGCCGTGGACGGACCTGCGCGCCCCGGTGACCGGCCAGAACGACAACATCCCGCAGCTGAGCCACTGGTTCGTGTGCGGCGTCGAGAAGACGACCACCACCAGCACGACGGTCACCACCACGTCGCGGACCCCGGCCACCACGACCACGGCCACCACGTCGCCGACCTCGGTGGGCACGACCGCGCCGGAGTCCAGCGCCGGCGCCGGCAGCAGCTCCCCGGCCGCCGGCGGCGCCGTCGCGACCACCCCCGAAACCCCGAAGGCCGTCTCGCAGAACGCCGCCAACCTGGCCCACACCGGCTTCGACGGCGGCTGGCTGATCGGTCTCGGCGCGGCCCTCGTGCTCGGCGGTGCGGCGCTGGTGTTCCTGGTGCGCGCCCGCCGCAAGGCCTGACCACCCGCCCGGCAGACTGGTCGCCATGAAGGTGATCGGTCTGCTGGGCGGCATGAGCTGGGAGTCCTCCCTGGAGTACTACCGGCTGGTCAACGAGCGGGTGCGGGCCGCACTGGGTGGTTTCCACTCGGCGCGCACCGTGCTGTACTCGGTCGACTTCGCCGTCATCGAGGCGATGCAGGCCGCCGGGCGCTGGGACGAGGCGGGCGCCGAACTCGCCCGGGCGGCGCGGGCGCTGGAGGCGGCGGGCGCCGACGTCGTCGTGTTGTGCACCAACACCATGCACAAGGTCGCCGGGGCGATCACGGACGCGGTCGCGATCCCGTTGCTGCACCTGGCCGACGCCACCGCCGCCGCGATCACCGCCGCCGGGCTCACCCGCGCCGGCCTGCTCGGCACGCGCTTCACCATGGAACAGCCCTTCTACCGCGACCGCCTCGCCGCGCACGGGCTCGACGTGCTGGTGCCCGGCCCGGCCGACCGCGACCTGGTGCACCGGATCATCTACGACGAGCTGGTGCACGGCGTGGTGCGGGAGGAGTCCCGCGCGGCCTACCGCGGCGTGATCGAACGGCTCGTCGCGGCCGGCGCGGACGGCGTCGTCTACGGCTGCACCGAGATCGAGCTGCTGGTCGGCCCGGCCGACAGCACCGTGCCGACGTTCCCCACCACCCGCCTGCACGCCGAGGCCGCGGCCGACTTCGCGATGGGCGTCCGGCCGCTGCCCGCCGCGCCGGTCAGCTGACCCCCGCGGCCCGCGCCCACTCGGCGATCTGCGTCCGGTTGGCCAGGCCCAGCTTGGTCAGGATGCTGCGCACGTGGCTTTCCACCGTGCGTTCGGAGAGCACCAGCCGCTCGGCGATGGCCCGGTTGGACAGCGCCGCGGCCAGCAGCCCGGCGATCTCCCGTTCCCGCGCGGTCAGCGGATCGGCCGCGCGCAGGCGGTCCAGCAGCTCCGAGGCGCGCCGGACGGCCCCGGGCATCCCCAGGCGGCGCGCTTCCGCCAGGGCTTCGCGCGCCAGCACCGCCGCGCGTGCCGGCTCGACCAGCGCGGCGAGCGCGAGCCGGTTCAGCACGACGTAGGGGCGGGCGCCGGTGCGGGTGTCGATCGCGATGGCCTCGTCGAACCAGCGCCGGGCGTCGGCGTCCCGGCCCAGCAGCGCCGCGGCACGCGCCCGCCAGGCCACGAACGCGTCCGAGCAGAACACCCCCGCCCCGCCGGAGACCACCGGCGGCAGCGTGGCGAGGTGATCGGCCACCAGCGCGGCCATCTCCCGGTCGCCGACCTCGGCCGCGAGCGGGAGCAGCTGGAACGCGGTCGCCGGGTTCTGGGCCAGGAAAGCGCGGTCCACCACGGGCCGGACCGCTTCGTACCGGGCCGCCGCCTCCGCCCGCCGCCCGCGCAGCAGCTCGACCACCGGCCGGGACGCCACCGCGATCGCCAGCGACGGCACCTCGTCGAGCACGTCGTCCCCACCGTCCGGGATGTCGCCGGGATCGCCGGTCACCTGGGCCAGCTGATGCCGGAAGGCGAACGACATCCCCACGGCCGTCCGGTCCTCCGCCAGCTCGGTCGTCGCCACCTCGGTCGCGAGCTCGTCCAGCTCCCGGGCCTGCGCGAACGCCCCGCGGTAGGCCAGCACCGACGCGCGCAGCCGCAGTTCGTGCCAGCGCACCAGCGGCAGCCGGGTGGTGCGGGCGAGTTCGGAGATGGCGGACAGCTCGGCGTCGACCGCGGTCATCGTGCCGGCCTCGAACGCCGCGTCCAGGCGCCACTTGTGCGCCCACAACGCCAGCAGCGGCTGATCGGTGCGGGCGGCGAGGTCGATCGCGAGCGTGGCGAGCCGGAGCCGTTCCGGCAGCGGCAGCTCGATCGGCCACACCTTGAACCGCGCCCGCACCGCGTCCACGAGCGCTTCGGCGTCCCCGCAGGCCTCGGCGAGCGCGAGCGCCTCGGACGCGAGTTTCGTGGCCTCCGCCCTGTTCCCGGTCTCGGCCGCGAGGGACGCCGACTGCGCCAGAAGACGGGACCGCAGCGCGGGATCGGCGTCCGCACCGAGGCGGCCGAGCGCGGTCGCGGCCAGCTCGGCAAGGCCGGGCACCAGATCCGGCGCGGCGATGTCCCGCACGACCAGGGCGGCCGCGGCGGCGAGGTCCGGACGCTCGCGCGCGGCCTCGCGGGCGTGCTCGAACGCCTGGCGGAAGCGGCCCGCCCGGTATTCGGCGGTGGCGAGGTCGATCAGCAGCCCGGGCACGCGGGACACCTCGCCCGCCCGGCGCAGCGCGTCGCACGCGAATCCCAGGAACCGGGCCGCTTCGGCGAAAGCGAGCGACCGCGTGGCCTCCCCGGCCGCGCGCCGGGCCCAGTCCGCGGCCCGGGACAGCGTGGGCCCGTCGGCGGCGGCGCGCAACCAGTGCCCGGCGACCACCCCGGCCAGCGCCGGATCCCGCCGCGCCCGCTCCTCCAGTGCCCGCGCGGCGCGGGCGTGCAGCGACTCGCGGACGCTGGGATCCAGCCCCGCGTAGATCCCGTCACGCACCACGGCGTGCGCGAACCGGCGCAGCCCGGCGCCCACCGGTACCAGCACGCCCGCCCGCACCGCGTGATCCAGTGCCTGCGCCACGTCGTCCACTCCGGACACTCCCGTGAGGACGGTGCTGTCGACCTCCTCGCCCAGCACCGCGGCGATTTCCAGCAGTTCCCGCACCGGAGCGGGGAGCGCGGCGACCGTCGAGCGCACGAGGTGTGCGAGCGGGAGACCGTCGCCGGAACGCGCGATCGCCCGCAGGTACAGGGGATTGCCACCGGAGCGCCGCAGCGCGTGCCGGGCGTCGAGCGGGCACCCGTGGTGCGACAGGAACTCCCGCACCTCGCCCTCGGACAGCGGCGGCAGGGTGATGCCGTGCGCGCCCGGCCGGCCGAGGAGGTCCGGCAGCACCGCGTCGAGGCGCCCGGGCTCGGTGTCCCGGTAGGTGGCCAGCACGGCGAGCCGGGACCGGCGCAGCTCGCCGGACAGGTGCCGCAGCAGCCGCAGCGACGTCTCGTCCGCCCAGTGCAGGTCCTCCAGCACGAGCACCAGGCCGTCCGGCTCGGCGGCGGCGATCAGCGCGTCCGCGGCGGCCGCGACGAACCGGAACCGCGCGGCGAGCAGGTCGCCCGCGTGGTCCGGTTCCGGCACACCCAGGCCGTCCAGGACGCGGCGCCACGGCCACAACGGCGGCGCGCCCGGGTCGTCCACGCAGCGGCCCCAGCGCACCGGCGCCGGGACGTCCGCGGTGGCTTCCTCGCAGAGCCGGGTCTTGCCGATGCCGGCCGGGCCGGCGACGAGCAGCAGTCCACCCGAGCCCGCGGTGGCGTCGCCGAGCAGGCGCGCGATCTCGCCACGCGCCGCGGCGCGCCCGACGAACGGCTCGGTCCCCACCCCAGGAGTATCGCCCGCGCGGAGGTCTGCGTGACGCGAATCAGTGCTGCGGATCGGTGCCGGCACTGATGTGGCGGGGCCGCCGCCGGGCGGACAGTCGTGCGGTCACCACCGTGGGGAAAGGAGAACCCGATGTACGCCACCGTCCACCAGTTCCGGCGAGCGATGCGCGGGGAACGCGAGAAGTGGGGCACCGCCGGCCCCGGCTGCCTCGGCGGATGCGTCCTGGTCCAGGTCGCCGGCATGGCCGGGGTCGTGGTCACCTTCTGGCCGGACCAGGACAGCGCGGCCGCCGCCCGTCCGGAGTGCGAGCAGACCTGGCTCGACTCCCGCGTCTACCGGGTCGAGTTCAGCCTCCACGCGCCGGGCGAGCCGCGGTTCGCGCAGGCGACCTGGTTCGACGGGCCGCGCCGGGAGGAGGTCGCCGACGCCGAGCGGCGCGCCGGGCGCGACCGGATCTGGCCCGCCGTCCGGGACCTGCCCGGGCTCGGCACCTGCTACGTGCTGGCGGGGGAGGACCGGGCGAGCGTGGTGCTGGGTTTCGCCGACAGCGTCGAGACGATCGAGGCCGTGCAGCGGGCCGTGATGACCACCGAGCTGCTGCCCGGCGAGGACGAGGCGCTGCTGCCCGGCCCGGACCGCGTCGACCTGCACCGCGTGCTGTACGCGGACCTGCCCGCGCCGGTGGGTGATCCCCGATGACCGCCGTGCGCAGCGCCAACTGGACCGTCGTGGCCGAGGGCACCACCGCGCGCTTCCGGGTGCGCAACTTCGGGCTGAACCGGGTGACCGGCACGATCCCGGTCCGCGGCGGCGCGGTCCAGGGCACGGCCGTGCGGGCCGAGCTCGACCTGGTGGCGCTGGACACCGGCAACCCGAAGCGCGACGCCGACCTGCGGAAACCGAACCTCCTCGACAGCGCGGCCCGTGCCACGCTCCGCTTCACCGGAACCGCGGTCGACGGCGGGCTCGTCGAAGGCACGCTCGCACTGCGGGGCACGACGTGCCCGATCACCCTGACGGTCCGCCCGGCCCCCGACGACCGCCCCGACGCGCCACACCTGGTGGCGACCGGGGTCCTCGACCGGACGGCGCTGGGAATGCGCGTGCCGCGGTTCGTGATCGGCAGGCACATCGAAGTCACCGTGGACGCCCGGCTCGCGCCGGCTCCCTGAACCAGTTCATCCGGCACGGGTGGTGCGCCCGGATGCGGGCGCACCCCCCGTGACACGCTCGTAGTGCCCGGCATGAGGGTCCTGCGGGTGCGGCGTGCCGCGGATATGTTCCTCGACGCGGATCGTCGCGTGGAGTGGCCTGCGGTGGCGGTGTTGCGTGAGGCGGGCGTGGCGGCGGATGCCGAGCTCACCGCCTGCGGCCGCCTCGGCGGTCATCGCGGCGCCTTCCGTTGCAGGCCTCCCTGTGGCGGCGGGCCGTTCCTCACCGCCGGGGTGACCAGCGGGCGGGCGGCGCCGAGGTCAGGGCTTCGGCGCGGTGCCGCCCAGGTGGGCGGGCAGCCACCAGAGGTCGTCCGGGCCGGCGGGCTTCTCCGGGTACTCCGCCTGGGCCCGGTCGAGCAGCACGCTCATCCGGTCGCGCAGCTCGCGGGTGACGGCGTCGGCGTCGGCGTCCGGGCCGGGGCGCAGCGGCTCGCCCATCAGGATCGAGATTGGCACGTGGCGCTGGGTGAGCCGGCGCGGCCGGCCCTTCGTCCACAGCCGCTGCGAGCCCCACACGGCCATCGGGATCAGCGGCACCCCGGCCTGGGCCGCCATGCGCGCCGCGCCGGACTTGACCTCCTCGACGGTGAACGACGGGCTGATCGTGGCCTCCGGGAAGACGCCCACGACCTCACCGGCGCGCAGCCGGGCGACCGCCTCGTCGTAGGCGCCGCGCCCGGCGGCGCGGTCGACCGGGATGTGCCCCATGCCGCGCATCAGCGGGCCGGAGATCCGGTGGTCGAAGACCTCCTTCTTGGCCATGAACCGCACCAGCCGCTTCGCCGGCTGGGCGCCCAGGCCGCAGAAGATGAAGTCCAGGTAGGACACGTGGTTGCAGGCGATGACCGCGCCACCCCGGGCGGGGATGTGCTCGCTGCCCTCGACGCGCAGTTCCAGGTCGAGAACCCGGAACATGGTCTTCGCGAACAGGACGACGGGTGGGTACACGAGCTCTGCCATCCCGTCAGGTTACGGGACCGTAGGTTACTTCCCCGTAGGGTCGCGATGTGACGTTCGTCCGGTCCCCGGCGGTGGCCCCGGCCGTGCCACCGGGGCCACCGCGGAAGCTCAGGAAACGGCCGCGGCCTTCTTGGCCCGCGCCGCCTCGACGCGCTCGGCGTGGCTCGGCGGGTTGGCCGGCACGTGCGCGGGCCGCTTGGCCTCCATCTCCTTGCGCAGCACCGGGACGACCTCCTCGGCGAGCAGGTCGATCTGCTCCAGCACCGTCTTCAGCGGCAGGCCCGCGTGGTCGAGGAGGAACAGCTGGCGCTGGTAGTCGCCGACGTCCTCGCGCATCGCCGCGTACCGGTCGATCACCTGCTGCGGGCTGCCGACGGTCAGCGGGGTCGTCGCGGTGAAGTCCTCCATCGACGGGCCGTGGCCGTAGACCGGGGCGTTGTCGAAGTACGGGCGGAACTCGTTCCACGCGTCCTGGGAGTTCTTGCGCATGAAGACCTGCCCGCCGAGCCCGACGATCGCGGTGTCGGCCGGGCCGTGGCCGTAGTGCTCGAAGCGCTGCCGGTAGAAGTGGACCATCTTCTTGGTGTGCGACATGGGCCAGAAGATGTTGTTGTGGAAGAAGCCGTCGCCGTAGTAGGCGGCCTGCTCGGCGATCTCCGGGCTGCGGATCGAACCGTGCCAGACGAACGGCGGAACCCCGTCGAGCGGGCGCGGGGTGGCGGTGAAGCCGCGCAGGGGGGTGCGGAAGTTGCCCTCCCAGTCGACGACGTCCTCCTCCCACAGGCGGCGCAGCAGGGCGTAGTTCTCGATCGCCAGCGGGATGCCCTGGCGGATGTCCTGGCCGAACCACGGGTAAACCGGGCCCGTGTTGCCGCGGCCCATCATCAGGTCCATCCGGCCGCCCGAGATGACCTGCAGCATCGCGTAGTCCTCGGCGATCTTCACCGGGTCGTTGGTGGTGATCAGGGTGGTCGAGGTGGACAGGATGATGTTCTCGGTCACGCCGGCCAGGTAGCCGAGCAGGGTCGTGGGGGAGGACGGGACGAACGGCGGGTTGTGGTGCTCGCCGGTGGCGAAGACGTCGAGCCCGGCCTGGTCGGCGTGCTGGGCGATGGTCAGCATCGACCGGACGCGCTGGGTGTCGTCCGGAGTTTCGCCGGTCGTCGGATCCGTGGTCACGTCGCCGACGGAGAAGATCCCGAACTGCATGACAGCCTCCTGCTGATCTGGTGTTCGGCCGGTAAAACGTCTCGCGCGGAAGAATATTCCAGGCAAGATTATCGGCCGGTCCAGCGGCGGTGGGCCTCCGGGTCCACGTTGCCCCCGCACACGATCGTGACCACGTGCCGCCCGGCGAAGCGCTCGCGGTCCTCCAGGATGGCCGCCACACCGAGCGCGGCCGACGGCTCGACGACCAGCCCGGCGTGGTCGAACAGCATCCGCATCCCGGCGATGATCGACGCCTCCTGGACCAGGACGGCGTCGTCGGCGACCTGGCGGAGGTCGTCCAGCACGGCCGGGATGGGGCGCCGCGCGGCGACGCCGTCGGCGATCGTGTTGGTCGACTCGGTGGTGACGACCTGCCCCCGGCGCCACGACAGCGTCATGGCCGGTGCTCCCAGCGGCTGGACGCAGATCACCTCGGCCCCGGGCACACAGTCCTTCACCACGTGCCCCACCCCGGTCGCCATCGCCCCGCCGCCGAGGGCGATCAGCACGGCGTCGAACGGCTCGGCCGCCACCAGTTCCAGGCCGATGGTCGCCGCGCCCTCGCACGTCTCGATGTCCAGGCTGTCCTCGACCAGCCGGATCCCGTCGTGCCGCGCGATGTCCACCGCCCGCTCGCGGGCCAGCTCGAAGTCGCCGTCCACCAGCTCCAGCCGCGCACCCAGGGCGCGGATGCGGTCGAGCTTGGTCGCAGGCGCGAACCGGGACGCCACGACGGTCACGTCGAGCCCCCGGTTGCGGCCGGACCAGGCCAGCGCGTGGCCGAGGTTGCCCGCGCTGGCGCACACCACCGCGCCCGAGCCGAGTGCGCTCGCGATCACCTCGGTGCCGCGGCCCTTGAAGCTGCGCACCGGGTTCGCCGTCTCCAGCTTGACGCTCACCGCGCAGCCGAGGGCGGCCTCCAGCGCCGCGCAGCGATAGAGCGGGGAGTCCAGGAACACCGGGTCGATGACGTCGCGGGCGGCTCGGATCCGGGCCGTGTCCAGGCGCGTGGTCAGCACGCGCGCACCAGGTCGAGCACCACGTCCCGCAACCCGGGGGCCAGCGCGATCGTCGACGCCGAGGACACGGTGTGGTCGCTGCCGTCGGCGTCCAGGACCAGCCCGCCGGCCTCCCGCACCAGCAGCACGCCCGCCATGGTGTCCCACGGCAGGTTCGACAGGATGATCGTCGCGTCGAGGCGGCCGTGCGCGACCCACGCCAGGTCGGCCGCGGCGGTGCCGATCATCCGCACCCGCTCCGCCCGCGCGCCCAGATGTTCCAGCAGCGACAGGCGCAGCCGGTTCTTCGGCCCGGCGTCCTCGCCCACCGCGAAGTCGCCCAGGGAGACCATCGCCTCGGCCAGCGCCGACGCCCCGGACACCCCGATCCGCGTGTCCCCGGCGTGAGCGCCGTGGCCCTCGGCCGCGGTGTAGACGGTGTCCAGGAACGGCAGATCTATCGCCCCCACCACGCTGCGCTCGCCGGACACCAGGGCCAGCGAGATCCCGGTGAGCGGGATGCCGCGGGCGAAGTTCGCGGTGCCGTCGACCGGGTCGAGCACCCACCACAGCGCGCCCCGCTCGCCGCCGCGCTCCTCGCCGACGACGCCGATCTCCGGCGTCTCGCGCCCGAGGAACTCCCGCACCGCCTCCTCGACCGCCAGGTCGATGTCGGTCACCAGGTCGCGTTCGCTCTTCTGGGTGACCGATCGCGGGGCGCGTGAGGTGATGATCCGCCGCCCGATCGCCACCGCCTCGCGCGCCACCGGCAGCAGGCTCAGGTGGTCCACGTCAGGACTCCGCCGCGTCGAAGTTGTCCACCTGCGGCAGGACGTGCCCGAGGCGGTCGCGCTTGGCGGTCAGGTACCGGATGTTGTCCGGGCTCGCCGGCGCCAGCAGCGGCACCCGCGCCGACACGCGGATCCCGTGCGACTCCAGCGCGGCGATCTTGTCCGGGTTGTTGGACATCAGCCGCACCGACCGGACGCCGAGGTGGTGCAGCACGCGCGCGGCGGGGCCGTAGTCGCGCACGTCCACCGGCAGCCCGAGGCTCGTGGCCGAGTCGACCGTGTCCAGCCCCTCGTCCTGCAGGACGTGTGTGCGCACCTTCGCGACCAGGCCGATCCCGCGCCCCTCGTGCCCGCGCAGGTACACCAGCACGCCGCTGCCCTCGCCCACGATCGCGTCCAGTGCCGCGTCCAGCTGTTCCCCGCATTCGCAGCGCACCGCGCCGAACACGTCGCCGGTGAGGCACTCCGAATGCACGCGCACCAGCACGTCGTCGCGCCGCAGCCGGCCGTGGGCGAGCGCCAGGTGCTCGGCGCCGTCGCGGAAGGCCACGCTGCGGAACGTGCCGCGGCGGGTGACCAGTGTCGATTCGGCGATGTCGGCGATGTCCATGGGTTCCCCTCGTCGTCGATCGGGAACTTGCCCTCCCCGGTATACCTGAACCGATGAGTTCGCTGCCGCCCGACACGACCGACGACGTGCGCGACCGCGGGGCCGCGGTGGCGGTGCTGCCCGTCGGAAGCCTCGAACAGCACGGCCCGCACCTGCCCCTGACCACCGACACCGTGATCGCGTGCGCGGTCGCGTCCCGCATCGCCGGGGAGCACGGGTTCCGGCTGCTGCCTCCGGTCACGGTGTCCTGCTCGCACGAGCACGCCGCGTGGCCGGGCACGGTGAGCATCTCGGCCGCCACGCTGATCGCGGTGGTCGAGGACATCGCGTCGTCGCTGCGTGCCGGCGGCGTCGGGAAGCTGGTGCTGGTCAACGGGCACGGCGGCAACCACGTCCTGGCCAACGTCGTGCAGCAGGCCGGCGGCGCGATGGTCCTGTTCCCGACGTACGGCGAGTGGCAGGCGGCGCGCGCGGCGGCGGGGGTGCGGACCTCGAACGACGAGGACATGCACGCCGGCGAGCTGGAGACCTCGATCCTGCTCTGCACCGCCCCGGAGCTGGTCAGGCCCGGGTACGAGACGGCGGACTCGGCACCCGGCGATCTGCGCCACCTCCTCTCACTCGGACTGGCCCCGTACACGAAGTCGGGCGTGGCCGGTCATCCGTCACTGGCTTCGCCGGACAAGGGCCGGGCGGTGCTGGACGCGCTGGCTGACGCGTTCCGGGCGCACCTGCCGGTTCTCGAGCGCTGAGCGCCCGGGTCGTCACGCCGCTCCGATCGCGAGCAGGTCGGTGTGGTGCACCACCACGCGCAGGTCACCCGCGGCGCAGGCGTCGAGCCGGCGCCGGAGGTAGGCCGCGGTGTCCAGCCGCGGCTCCTGCCTGCGTGCGGCGGCGACCCAGCCGCGGAGCCACTGCCCGGTCAGCTCACGCTGGCCGGGGCCGAGCCGCCACGGGCTGGGCGCGTGGTGGACCACCGCGCCGCGCCGTTCGAACGCCCGGGTGGCGACGGCGATCGCGTCCGGGCCGAGCAGGTTCCCGCGCCGCTGGTGGGCGTTGAAGGCGGCGGTGATGTGCGCGTCGAGCGGGTCCGCGGGCGTCAGCTCGACCCGCCCGGCGACCGAGAGCGTCAGCAGCGCCGCACACCCGGCGGCTGCGCAGGCCTCGGCGATCGTGTCCACTTCGGACGCGGTGAGCAGGTCGAGCAGCGCGGAGGCGGTCAGCAGCGCGGTGCCGGTGAGGTCGAGCCCGGTCAGGTCGCCGATGTGGGTCTCGAAGCTCGCGCCGGGGACCGCGGCGCGGGCGAGCAGCCCGGGATCGCGGTCGTGCAGGACCCAGTGCTGCGGAAGGCCCAGGCGGGGCGCGAGCCAGCGGGCCATCGACCCGGTGCCGGAGCCCAGGTCCCGGATGACGAGGGGAGCCGTGTCGCCGGGCGGGGACCCGGCGGCCGGGCGATCCGGGGCACCGCCGGCGAGGCGGCTGTTCAGGTGCTCGCGCGGCTGGGCGGGCGGCTCGGTGCCCGGGTTGGGGCCGCCGAGCTGGGCGCTGCGGTGGTGCCCGGCCGCGCCGCGGCCGCTCGAGTGCTCCCGCGGCGCGGCGAGTGGCTCCGTGGCCTGGCTAGGTGCGCTGGGCGCGCTGTCGGGGCTCTGGGTCGGGCCATGGCCGCTCGGGTGCTCCTGCGGCGCGGCGGGTGGCTCCGTGGCCTGGGTGGGTGCGCTGAGCGGGGCGCCGTCGGGCCTCCGGGCCGCGCCGCGGCCGCGCAAGTGCTCCCGCAGCGGGCCGAGCAGCTCCGTGGCCCGGGCGGCCGCGTCGGCGGGCTCGCGCAGCGCCAGCCACTCCGGGGCGCAGCGGGTCGTCTCCAGGCGGCCGGGCTCGCCGGGGCCGGCGCCGTCCCAGGGGTCCACATTCATCTCACGAAACGCCACCCCGTTCCGGTTCATCCAGGATCCGCTCCATCACCCGCGCGGCGGTCCGCCACGTCACCAGCTCACCCCGCCGCGAGCGGGCCGCCCGGCGCAGCACCGACCGCCACTCCGGCGACGTCAGCCACCTCCGCAACGCCCGGGCCAGCGCATCGACCTCGCCCGGCGGCACGACGATCCCGGGCACGGAACCATCGGCCGCCCGGCCCAGCGCCTCGGTCTCCACCGACGTCAGCACCGGGATCCCACGCGCCAGCGCCTCCGTCACCACCATCCCGTAGGTCTCCGACCGCGACGGCAGCACCAGCAACCCGGCCCGCTCATAAGCCTGCGCCAGCGGCGCCCCCACCAGCGGCCCGGTGATCGTCACGCGACCGGCCAGCCCGCGCCGCGCGACCAGCTCCCGCACCCGCGCGGCGAACGCGGGGGAGCGGCGGACCGGCCCCACCAGCCGGCACGTCCACTCCAGGTCCGCCACCGCGGCCAGCGCCTCGACCAGCACGTCCTGCCCCTTGTGCGGGGTCAGCGACGCCACGCACAGCAGCTCCTCACCCGACGACAGCGGCGCCGGATCCGTGCCCGGCGTGACCACGTGCACCCGCTCCGGCGGCAACCCGTGGTGCCGCACCAGCCGCGACGCCGTCCGCGCGCCCGGGGTCACCACCGCCGACGCCGCGCGCAGCGTCGCCCGCTCCAGCGCGTCCAGCGCGACAGACGCGCCGGTCTCGTCGGCCAGCGGCATGTGCACCAGCACCACCAGCCGCAGCCGCGCGGCGTGCGGCACCACGATCTCCGGCACCCCGCACGCCACGAGCCCGTCGATCACCACCAGCGAGCCCGGCGCGGCCGATCCCAGCGCCCGGTCCAGCGCGGCTCGCGCGGACGCCGACGGGTGCGGCCACGACCCGGCGACCGCGACCTCCCGCACCGGCCGGCCCAGCGCGGCCAGCTCCCGGCTCAACCGCCGGTCGTAGACGTTGCCGCCGCTGGGCAGCTCCGGATCGTCGACGTCACCTGGCAGGATGAAGATCACGGTCGTAGCTCGCCCAGGCGACGTGCGATTCGTGCAGCGTCACGGTGATCCCGGCCAGCCCGCGCGCGCCCTCGCCGAGCGCGCCGTCGTGCACGCGGCCGGCCAGCCGGTCGGCGATCACCTTCGCCAGGAACTCCGTCGAGGTGTTGATCCCGGCGAACTCGGGCACGTCGTCGAGGTTGCGGTAGTTGAGATCGGCCAGCACCGCGCCCAGCTGCTGGGTCGCCAGACCGATGTCGACCACGATGTTGTCGGCGTCCAGCTCGGCGCGGCGGAACGTCGCGTCCACCACGAACGTCGCGCCGTGCAGGCGCTGCGCCGGCCCGAACACCTCGCCGCGGAAGCTGTGGGCGACCATCAGGTGGTCGCGGACGGTGACGCTGAACAAGGCCCCTCCTAGCGGTAGACGACGCGGTGGCACAGCGCGGGGATCTCGCCCGAGGCCAGCCCGCCCATCACCGACGGCAGGTCCTCGAACGCGCACTCGCCGGTGATCAGGATGTCGAACGCCGGGTCGGCGAGCAGCTCCAGCGCGAGCGCGAGCCGGTCGCGCAACGCCCGCCGCGACCGCCGCGCCGGGGCGACCATCCCGACCTGGCTGCTCCGGATCGCCAGCCGCCGCGAGTGGAAGAACTCCCCGAGCGGCACGGCGACGCGCCGGTCGCCGTACCAGCTCAGTTCGACCACCTCACCCTCCGGTGCGAGCAGCTCCAGCGCCCGGGCCAGGCCCGCTTCGGTCGCGGAGGTGTGCACCACCAGGTCGCAGCCGTCCGAGGCGTCCTCCGGCAGCGCGAACTCCACGCCCAGCGCCGAGGCCACTTCTGCCCGCGCCGGGTCCACGTCGACCAGCTGCACCCGCGCCGCCGGGAACCGCGCGAGCAGCGCGGCGACCGCGCACCCGACCATGCCGCCGCCCACCACCGCGACCCGGTCGCCGAGCAGCGGCGCGGCGTCCCACAGCGCGTTCACCGCCGTCTCCACGGTGCCGGCCAGGATCGCCCGCCCGGCGGGCACCGCGTCCGGCACGGGCGTCACCGCGCTCGCCGGGACGACGAACCGCGTCTGGTGCGGGTAGAGCGTGAACACCGTGCGGCCGGCCAGCTCCGGCGGCCCGTCCTCGACGACGCCGACGTTGAGGTAGCCGTACTTCACCGGGCCCGGGAAGGCGCCGTCCTGGAACGGCGCGCGCATCAGGTCGTGCTGACTCGCCGGCACGCCGCCGCGGAAGACGAGCGTCTCGGTGCCCCGGCTGACGCCCGAGAACAGCGTCCGGACCTCGACCTCGTCCGGCCCGCGGGCGGGCAGCGGGACCGGCCGGACCTCACCCGGCCCGGGCGGGTTGAACCAGAACGCCCGTGCGGCACGTGTCATGGGCATACCTCCGGCGAAGGGACGTGGTCTGCGATGATCGTCCGGACCCAGCCTGGCACGATTCCCGCCCGCCAGGAACAGGCCGTCGCGGCGTGCGGCCTGCTCGTGCTGCTGACCGTGCTCGCGATGACCGTCGGCCTGCACCCGATCGGCTGGCTCGCCGCAGCCGCGTACGGCGCGGGCCTGTGGGTGCTGCTCGACGCCGCGCTGCGCCGCGGCGGCCGGTCCGCGCTGGGCCCCGCCGACCGGGTCACGCTGGCCCGCGCGACGCTCGTCGGCGGGGTTGTCGCACTGGTCGTCACCGGCATGTCCGGGCCGGTGCTGGTCGCGACGGCGGCGGTCGCGCTCACGCTGGACGCGGTCGACGGCCCGGTCGCGCGCCGCACCGGGACGGTGTCGCCGCTGGGGGCGCGGTTCGACATGGAGGTCGACGCGTTCCTGATCCTCGTGCTCTGCGTGCCGGTCGCCCTGACGATGGGGCCGTGGGTGCTGCTGGCCGGCGCGATGCGTTACGCGTTCGTGGCGGCCGGGTGGTTCGCGCCGTGGCTGCGCGGAGCGCTGGCGCCGAGCCTGGCGCGCAAGGCGGTCGCGGCCGCGCAGGGCGTCGCGCTGGTCGTGGTGATCGCCGGTGTGCTGCCTCCGCCTGCGGCGGTGGTTGTGGCCGGGGGCGCGCTCGCGGCGCTGGCGTGGTCGTTCGGGCGCGATGTGGGGACGCTGTGGCGCAGCCGGTGACCGTGCGGCGGGTGGCGGCGGACGTGCTCGCGTGCGGGCTCGTCGTCGCCGCGCTCGTCGCACCGGACGACCCGGCGCGGCTGGGGCCCGCGGCGTTCCTGCGGATCCCGGTGGAGGCGCTGGCCGGGGTCGCGCTGGTGCTGGTCCTGCCGGTGCGGGCGCGCCGGATCGTGGCCGCGGTGGCGGGTGCGTTCCTCGGGGTGCTGACCCTGCTCAAGATCGCCGACCTCGGCTTCCGGCAGGCGTTCGACCGCCCGTTCAGCCTGGTGTTCGACTGGAGTTTCGCCGGGCCCGCGCTGAGCCTGCTCGGCGGGGCGGCACGCGTGGCCGTCGTGGCGGGTGCGGTGCTGGCCGTCGTCGCGTTGGTGCTGCTGACGACGTGGGCGGCTGTGCGGCTGGCGCGGGTCGCGGCGGACCACCGCACGGTGTCGGCGCGGGTCGTCGCGGTGCTCGCGGTCGCGTGGATCGCCGCCGCGCTGACCGGGCTACCGCCGGCGTCACGCACGACCGCCGCGCTGGCCTACCGCGAGGTGCGCGCGGTCGCCGCGGACCTGGCCGACCGGCGGGAGTTCGCCGCCCAGATGGCCGCCGACGCCTTCCGCGACACCCCGCCCGATCGAATGCTGACCGCGTTGCGCGGCAAGGACTTCCTGCTCACGTTCGTCGAAAGCTACGGCCGGGTCGCCCTGGACGCCCCCTCGGTGACCGCATTGCTCGACTCCGGGACGGAGCGCCTGCGGGCCGCCGGGTTTAGTGCGCGCAGCGCGTTCTTCACCTCGCCCACCAGCGGCGGCGGCAGCTGGCTGGCACACTCCACAGTGGAATCCGGGCTGTGGGTGGACAACCCGCAGCGCTACCGCACCTTCGCGGGCAGCGACCGGCTGACCCTGTCCGGCGCGTTCGCGCGAGCGGGGTGGCGGACGGTCTCCGTGCAACCGGAGAACAGCGCGGACTGGCCGGAGGGCCGCGTCTACCGGTTCGGGGACATCTACGACAGCCGCAACCTCGGTTACCGCGGCCCGGCCTTCTCCTACGCGGCGATGCCCGACCAGTTCACGCTGTCGGCGTTCCACCGCCTGGAGATGACGCCGGGGCATCCACCGCTGATGGCCGAGATCGACCTGGTGTCCAGCCACTGGCCCTGGGCGCCGCTGCCCCGGCTGGTGGACTGGACCGCCGTCGGCGACGGCTCGTCGTTCGCGCCGACCGGTCCGTCGGTGGACGAGGTGTGGTCGTCGCCGGAGCGGGTGCGAGCCGCGTACGGGGACGCGGTCGAGTACTCGCTGTCCGCGCTCATCTCGTACGCGGAAACCTTCGCCGACGACAACCTGGTGCTCGTCTTCCTGGGCGACCACCAGCCGAACACGTCGGTCACCGGCGAGGGAGCCGGCCGCGAGGTGCCGGTGACGGTGCTGGCACGCGATCCCGCCGTGCTGGCGCGCATCAGCGACTGGGGCTGGCCGGAGGGCCTCCGCCCCACCGAAACCGCCCCGGTCTGGCCGATGAACACCTTCCGCGACCGGTTCCTGACCGCGTTCGGGCCGGAGGTCAGCGCCGGGCTGGCTCCAGGAGCAGGACCGGGATGACGCCCTCGGTCCGCTCCTGCTCCGCGATCACGAGTGGAGTGATTCCCGGATCGCCGGTTCGGCGAGGGTCTCGTGCATGAACTCGGTCAGCCAGTGCTGCGCCGGGGTGCGGGCGTGGCTGTGCCGGGCGTACACCGAGACCTGCGCGGGCTCGATGTGGAACGGCAGCTCCAGCAGCCGCACGCGGTGGTCGGCCGCGAAGACGTCCGCCACCAGCCTCGGCACCATCGCGACCAGTTCGCTGTCCTGCACCAGGTAGGGCAGCGTGGAAAACCGCGTCACCTCCAGCACCACCCGGTCCAGCAGGCCGCGCGCCTCCAGCGCCCGGCGCGGGCCGTGGTGGCCGGTCGGGCCGAACACCGTGATGTGCCGCTCCGCGGTCAGCTCCGCCAGGGACACGGCCGCGCCCCGCAACCGGGGGTGGTTCTCGGCGACCATGCCGACATAGCCCTCCGAAAACAGCGGGATCCGCGCCACCCGCTGCGAGCTGATCAGCGGTGAGGCCACGAACGCGTCGATCTCGCCGCGGCCGAGCTGGTCCACCGCGCTGTCCACGTCCAGCGGCCGCACCGTCAGCGTCACCCCGGGCGCCCGCGACGGCAGCGCCGCCATCAGCCGGGGCAGCAGCGACACCTCGCCCAGGTCCGACAGGCACAGCGTGAACCGCGCGCACGCCGTCGCCGGGTCGAACGAGTGCGCGCCGCTGAGCGTGGACTCGATCTCGGCCAGCGCGTGGTGCAGCGGCGGGTACAGCGCCTGCGCGGTCGTGGTCGGCGCCAGGCCGCCGCCGGTGCGGCGGAACAGCTCGTCGGAGAACCGCCGCCGCAGCTTCTGCAGGCTGTAGCTCACCGTCGGCTGCGTGACGTGCAACGACTCCGCGGTCGCTGTGACGCTGCGCGTCTCGTAGAGCAGCACGAACGTCCGCACCAGGTTGAGGTCGAAGTCGCGCATCATCGATCCTGTCTATGCGGGCGGTCGGCAACATTGATTGGAGCACGACCGGATGATCTGCCACCCTCGGGGCACCCCGTTGTCGAGGAGGACACCGAGCATGCCGACCGTCCGGAAGATCGCCCACGAGTTCCTCGAACGCCGTGGCCTCACCACGATCTTCGGCAATCCCGGCTCGAACGAGCTGCCGTTCCTGGCCGACCTGCCCGCGAGCTTCTCCTACGTGCTCGGTCTGCACGAGGGCGTCGTGGTCGGCATGGCCGACGGGTACGCCCAGGCCACCGGCCGCCCGGTGCTGGTCAACCTGCACGCCGCCGCCGGGTCGGGCAACGCGATGGGCGCCCTCACCAACGCCGTCTACTCCCGCTCGCCGCTGGTGCTGACCGCGGGCCAGCAGGTCCGCTCAGCGATCGGTCTGGAGGCGATGCTCGCCAACGTCGACGCCACCTCCCTGATGCGCCCGCTGGTCGGCTGGTCCGGTGAGCCCAGTTGCCCCGGCGACGTGCCGCGCTCGCTGGCGCAGGCGGTGTTCGAGGCCGAACTGCAGCGCCGCCCGACCTACCTGTCGGTGCCCTACGACGACTGGTCCGCCGAAGCCGAGGACAACCCGGTCCTGGACCGCACCGTGCGCCGCGGCCTGTCGCCGGACAGCGACCAGCTGGACGAGCTCGCCGAGCGCCTGAACGCCGCGCGGAACCCCGTGCTGGTGCTGGGCGGCGACATCGACGCCCTGGGGCTCTTCGACCGCGCGGTCGCCTTCGCCGAGCACTTCGCCTTGCCGGTGTGGGTGGCGCCGTCGCCGCACCGGCTGCCGTTCCCCAACCGGCACCCGCTGTTCCGCGGCGTCCTGCCCGCCGGGATCGGCTCGGTGTCGGCGCGGCTCGACGGGCACGACCTGATCCTGGTGCTGGGCGCGCCGGTGTTCCGCTACCACCAGCACGTGCCCGGCCCGTTCCTGCCCGACGGCGCGGCGCTGGTCCAGGTCACCGACGACCCGGGCGAGGCGGCGCGCGCGCCGATGGGGGAGTCGCTGGTCGCCAGCGCCGGCCCAGTCCTGAACGGCCTGCTCGCCCGGCTGCCCGCGCGCGAGGCGGGGGAGACCGCGTTCGTGCCCAACCCGGAGGCGGCCACCGGCGAGCGGGCCCTGCACCCGGAGCAGGTGTTCGCCGCGCTGCGCGAGACCCAGCCCGCCGACACCGCCTACGTCGTGGAATCCACGTCGACCAACTCCGCCTGGTGGCGGCAGATGGACCTGCGCCGCCCCGGCTCGTACTTCTGGCCCGCCGCGGGCGGTCTCGGGTTCGGCATGCCCGCCGCGGTCGGGGTCGCGATGGGCCTGCCCGGTCGTCCGGTGGTCGGCGTGATCGGCGACGGCTCCGCGAACTACGGCATCACGGCGCTGTGGACCGCGGCCCAGTACCGGGTGCCGGTGACGTTCGTGATCCTGCGCAACGGCACCTACGGCGCGCTGCGCTGGTTCGCGAACCTGCTGGGCACCACGGACGTGCCGGGCACCGAGATCCCCGGCCTGGACTTCACCGCGATCGCCGCCGGCTACGGTGTGCCGGCCACCACGATGTCCGATGTGGACGATCTGCGGGCCCAGCTCAAGACGACCCCGGCCGGGCCGCGCCTGATCCAGGTCGACACCGAACTCACCACTCCCTGATTCCCCCACCCTCCCAAGGAGAACGGCAATGACGACGTCTCCCGCCCGCTCGGTCTGGACGGCGGTGCTGTGCTGGCTGACCGTCCTGCTCGAGGGCTACGACCTGGTCGCGCTCGGCGCCACCATCCCGACGCTGCTCAAGACCGGGCACCTCGGGTTCACCGCGGCCGGCGCGACCGCCGTGGCGACCGTGTCGCTGATCGGCGTCGCGGTGGGCGCCGCGGCGCTCGGCCCGCTGACCGACCGGTTCGGCCGCCGCATCATGCTCATCGGCTCGGTGCTGCTGTTCTCGGTGTTCACGCTGGTGCTGCCGCTGGCGCCGAACGTCGCCACCTTCGGCGTGTTCCGGTTCGTCGCCGGGCTCGGGCTGGGCGCGTGCATGCCGGTCGCGCTGACCGTCATGTCGGAGAACCTGCCCGCGCGGCGCCGGGCCAGCGCGTCCACCTTCACCATGACCGGCTACCACGTCGGCGCGGTGCTCACCTCGCTGCTCGCGCTGGCCGCGGTGGAGAACTGGCACGTGCTGTTCTACGGCGGCGGCATCGCCGGGCTGCTCGTGGTGCCGATCATGTGGTGGCGGCTGCCCGAGTCGGCCGCCTACCTGGAGGCCAAGCAGGACGCCGAGAAGTTCGGCTTCCGTGACCTGCTCGGCCCGAAGTTCCGCCGCATCAGCATCGCCGTGTGGACCGGCTCGTTCATGGGCCTGCTGCTGGTGTACGGGCTGAACACGTGGCTCCCGCAGCTGATGCGCACCGCCGGCTACCCGCTGTCCACGTCGATCACGCTGCTGCTGGTGCTCAACATCGGCGCGGTGATCGGGCTGGTCCTCGCCGGCACCATCGCCGACCGGTTCGGGATCCGGCCGATCGCGCGGATCTGGTTCGGCGCCGGCGCGGTGCTGCTGGCGCTGCTGAGCCTGAAGATCGGCAACTCCTTCGTGCTCAACGGGCTGGTGCTGCTGACCGGGGTGTTCGTGTTCTCGGCGCAGGTGCTGATCTACGGCTACGTCGCGCACGCCTTCCCGGCGCGGGCGCGCGGCACGGCGCTGGGCATGACCTCGGCGATCGGCCGGCTCGGCTCGATCCTGGGCCCGTTCGTCACCGGGGCGCTGGTGACGGCCGGGGTGGCCTACCCGTGGGGCTTCTACTTCTTCGCGGTCGTCGCCGCGCTCGGCCTGGGCGCGATCCTGCTGCTGGGCTCGGGCAAGCGCGAGGCGCCGTCGGCGGCTCCGGCGTCACCGGCGCAGGAAGGGCTCCAGCACTGACAGCAGTTCCGCCGCCCGGTCCAGCGGGATGATGTGCCCGCAGTCTTCGATGAGGTGGCTGGTCAGGTCGTCGGTGACCGGCCGGAGCTGGCGGGCGAGCGCGTCGCCGACCGGGTGCGCGCCGACCGCCAGCGTGGGCACGGTCAGGCGCCGTTCCCGCACGGCCGCCTCGATCTGCCGGGCGCTGCGCGGCAGCTCCCGGTAGTAGGAAAACGCGCGGCGCAGGGCGTCGGACCCGGTGTAGGCGGCGACGACGGCGTCCCGGATTTCGGCCGGGACGCCTCGCCCGCGCGTGCCCGCGGCGAGGAACCAGCCGACGTAGGCGGCCTCGTGACCGGCGAGGACCTCCTCGGCCAGGCCGGGCACCGCGTGGAAGCCGAACCACCACGGCAGCCCGGCGGCGAGGAAGTCCGCCGCGCCGGGCAGGGTGCCCAGCAGCGACTCCATGACGGCCAGGCGGCGGACCCGGTCCGGGTGCCGCAGGGCCAACAGGGTCGCGGGCGGGGTGCCCGCGTCGATGCCGACCACGGCGGCCGTCTCTTCGCCGAGGGCGTCCAGGATGCCTAGCGCGTCATCGGCGAGCGTCCCGGCGTCGTAGCCGTCGGCGGCGTCGCTGCCGGCCCAGCGCATGTCCGGCGCGATCACCCGGTGACGCGCGGCGAGCGCGGGAACGACCTCCTGCCACACGTGCCGGGTGTGCGGGAAGCCGTGCAGCAGCAGGACGGCCGGGCCGTCCCCGGCGGTCGCGACGGTGGTCTCGATGCCGTTGGTGCGGACGCGGTGCAGGTCCACGAGCTCCTCCTGGGGTTACTATTGGTGACCACGTCAACGTAGGTAACCGGCGGTGAGCCGGGAAGACCGCACTTTCGGCACAGGTGGTGAGTTCGAGGTGACCACGTCTCCCCGAGGCGATCTGTTCGATCCGGGCTGCCCGACCCGCGGGCTGCTGGACCGGATCGGCACGAAGTGGACGTCGATGGCGGTGAAGGTCCTCGCCGAGGCGGCGCCGGGGGAGGTGCGCTTCGCCGAACTCCGGCGGCGGATGCCCGGCGTCTCGCAGAAGATGCTGTCCACGACGCTGCGCAGCCTGGTGCGTGACGGCCTGGCCGAGCGGCGGGTCGAGCCGACGGTGCCGCCCAGCGTGCACTACCGGCTCACCCCGCTGGGCCTGTCGCTGGAGGAGGCGCTCGCGGTGGTGCGCGACTGGGCGGAGACGCACATGGCGGAAATCGACCGCGCCGCGTCGGAACACTCTTGAACGCCGTTCGTGCCCGGTTCGTGTCCAGACTGTGGCGAACCTGCCATTCCGCAGGTAGACCCGCCAAAGAGCACCCGGATGCGGGCCCTTGAGGTTGCCCATTCCCGCCCCATCGGTAACGGTAGGTCGACCAATGATTTAGGTTTGACCCGTTCGGGTTACCGCACCGGAAAGGAGGCCGCGCCCCTCGCGAAGGCGCGTGCGTATGTCTGCTGACTCTGAAGCCGAGGCCCGCGCAAGAGTTCCCGAGGAGACCGGTATCGCCGGGCACCTCCCGGACGAGCACGTGCCTCCGGTCGGCGCGGCGGGCGAGCCGCCGCGGACCGATCGCACGGTGTTCGGGGTGGCCGCCGCGCTCGCGCTGGCGATCATCGCCTGGGGGGTCGCCTCGCCGACCAGCCTGGCAGGCGTCGCCGACACCGTGCTCAACGACGCGGTGATCCCGTACGGCGGGTGGGCGTTCGTGCTGGCCGCGAGCGGGTTCGTGGTCTTCGTCGTCGCGCTGGCGGTGAGCCGCTACGGGCGCATCCGCCTGGGCCGCGACGACGAGAAGCCCGAGTTCCGCACCGCCTCGTGGATCGCGATGATGTTCAGCGCCGGCATGGGCATCGGCCTGATGTTCTTCGGCGTGTACGAGCCGGTGTCGCACCTGGCGAGCCCCCCGCCGGGCACCGCGGCCCCCAACTCCGACGAGGCCGTGCACACCGCGATGGCCACGACCCTGTTCCACTGGACCGTCCACCCGTGGGCGATCTACGCGGTCGTCGGGCTCGCCATCGCCTACAGCACCTTCCGCCGCGGCCGCAGCCAGCTGATCAGCTCGGTGTTCGCGCCGCTGCTCGGCAGGCGCCGCACCGAGGGGCCGCTGGGCAAGGCGATCGACGTGATGGCGATCTTCGCGACCCTGTTCGGCTCGGCCGCCTCGCTCGGCCTGGGCGCGCTGCAGGTCGGCGGCGGCATGGCCTCGGTCGGCTGGATCGACAACCCGGGCACCGGTCTGCTGGTCGGGATCATCGCGATCCTCACCGTCGCGTTCATCGCCTCGGCGGTGTCCGGTATCGCCAAGGGCATCCAGTGGCTGTCCAACATCAACATGGTGCTCGCCGCGCTGCTCGCGGTGTTCGTGCTCGTGGTCGGCCCGACCGTGCTGATCCTCAACCTGGTGCCCAGCGCGATCGGCGACTACTTCCGCGAGCTGGCCGAGATGTCCGGCCGCTCCGGGGTCACCGGTGGCGCGGAGATGCAGACCTGGCTGTCCGGCTGGACGGTCTTCTACTGGGCGTGGTGGATTTCCTGGACCCCGTTCGTCGGCATGTTCATCGCCCGCATCTCGCGTGGCCGCACGATCCGCCAGTTCGTCCTCGGCGTCATCGCGGTGCCGAGCGTGGTGAGCCTGGTGTGGTTCGCGATCTTCGGCGGCGCGGCGATCCAGAAGCAACGGTCCGGTGTGGACATCGCGGGCGCGGGCAGTTCCGAGTCCGCCACGTTCACGCTGCTGGAGCACCTGCCGTGGTTCGTGCCGATGGCGATCCTGGTGATGATCCTGGTGTCGATCTTCTTCGTCTCCGGCGCCGACGCCGCGTCCGTGGTGATGGGCACGTTGTCGCAGAAGGGTTCGGTGAACCCGCACCGCAACGCGGTGATCTTCTGGGGTGTGCTGACCGGGGCGGTCGCGGCGGTGATGCTGCTCGTCGGCGGCGAGGACGGGCTGACCGGCCTGCAGAACCTCACCATCCTGGTGGCGGTGCCGTTCGTGGTCGTGATGATCGGGTTGTGCGTGGCGCTGTACCGGGACCTGCGCACCGATCCGCAGGTGATCCGCGAGCGCGAGATGCTGCGCTCGCTGGCCGAGATCCACGAGGAGCGCACCGGCGACGAACGCAGGCGCCGCCGCCTGCGCGCCCGCCGCACCTGACGCGACGCCGGCCACCCGGATTCCCCCGGGTGGCCGGCTTTTTCGTCAGTCGAGGCCCAGCACTTCGAGCGTCCGGGCGGCCATCGCGGCCTCGCCGCGGGCGTTCGGGTGCACGACGACCGGGTTGGTGCCCTGCAGGACCGGTTCGATCCAGCGGACGCCCAGCGCCTGGCACGCGTCGTGGCCTTCGGAGGCCGCCGACATGTCGACGTAGGTCACGCCGGTTTCCCCGGCCGCGCGCTCGACGGCGTCGTTCAGGGTGGCCTGCAGGCTGCGCAGGTAGGGCACATCGCCGGTGGCGACGGGCATCTTGTCGAAGCAGCCGCCGGTGGCGGGCAGGATCCACGGGTAGCCGAGGATCGCGACCTCGGCGTCCGGGGCCTTGTCCCGCACCGCCCGCAGCGCGTTCACCAGCGCCGGGTAGGTCTTGGTCCGGACGGTGTCTTCGAAGCTGGAGCCGTAGGTGTCGCGGCACGGGCTGCCCTGGCCGAGCGTGAGGACGCCGGCCGAGCCGCACGCGAGGATCGCGGAGATGAACACGCCGCTGTCGTTGCCGCCGATGGTCATGGTGACCAGGTCGGCGTCCGCGCCGACGGCGTCCAGCTGCGGCGGCACGCCCGGGTACTGGGCGGTGGTGAAGTGCTTGGTCTCCGCGGCGCCGCAGGTGACGTCGGTGAGGTCCGCGCCGATCTCGGCCGCGAGGACGTGCGGGTAGTTCCGGCTGGAGCGCAGGCACAGCGGTGAGGCGGCCGGATCGGGCGGGAGCACCCCGGAGGCGGCGCTGTAGGAATCGCCCAGCGCCACGTAGTCGAGGGCGTCGGCGTGGGCGGCGGGTGCGGCGACGAGGGTGGCGGCCGCGGTGGCCGCGGCGAGGGTGACGGCGAGACGGCGAGGCATGGCTTCTCCCGGGCGTCGTTGGCGGGTGCCGAATCTACTGACGAGTAGGTAGGTGATCGTCGGGCATCCGCGAAACGCTTGTCAAGGAGGCCAGCCGCGGGAGGCGGGCGGGCGCTCACTCCCCGTCGGAGACCTTCGCGTCGGCGCGGTCGCGGGCCAGGAGGCCGCGCAGGGCGGTGAGGACCTCCTGCGGCGCCTTCTCCATCACGAAGTGCCCGGCGCCGTCGATCAGGGTGAGTTCGGCGTGCGGGATCCCGGCGGCGAGTTCCTCGGCGATCGTGGTGCGCAGGTAGTCGTCGCCGGTGCCCCACACGATCGCCGTCGGGCAGGGGATGCGGCCGAGGCCCTCGGCGAGATCACGGCGGGCGGGGACGCGGTACTCGCTGAAGTAGTGCAGCAGCCAGCGGGCGCCGTCGGTGCCCGACATCCAGCCGAGGTAGTCGTCAAGGGTGTCGGGGTCGATCACGCCCTCGCGCAGCGGCTTGCGCAGGCCCGCGCGGTTGATCGCGGCGACGGGCAGGATCTTGGCGAAGGTGCCGGCGAGCGGGCCGCGGCCGAGCAGGCCCACCAGGTTGAACACGGCGTACCAGGCGGGCACGAAGGTGCGGTGGGCGCGGCTGTTGAGGATCGCCAGCCGCCGCACCCGGGCCGGGAAGCGCTGGGCGAACCCGAGGGCGAGGAAGCCGCCGTAGTCGTGGCCGAAGAGGTTGCACTCGCCGATGCCGAAGGCGTCCAGGACCCGGGCCAGGCGGGCGACCTCGGTGTCGTAGTCGAACCGCAGGTCGGTTCGTCGTTCCGAGGCGCCCCAACCGAGCCAGTCGAGGGCCAGCACGCGGTGGTGCGCGGCGAGCGCGGGGATCTGGTGGCGCCAGGAGCGGTGGTTGGCGGGATAGCCGTGCAGCAGCACGACCGGTTCCGCGGCGGGATCACCGAGATCCCGGTAGGCGAGCCGGGCGCCGTCGACCCGCACCGACCGCATCTCAGCGGGCTGGGACATGGGTCCTCCCGCGTCGGGAACCGCCGGGCTTCCAGGAGATGTCCCGGGCCATGCCTGCCTCCCTAGTTCTTGCAACCGTTACAAGAGTGCGTTCACGGTAGCAGCCGCGGGGAGTTCTTACAACGAATGCAGGAACGCGTAGGGTGGCCGGCATGCCCACCGGGAACGTCAAGGCACGCGATCCGCGCAAGCAGCGCACGATCGACGCCCTGCTCAAGGCCGCGGAACAGGTCTTCGCCCGCCGCCCGGTCGACGAGGTGACGGTCGAGGAGATCGCCGAGCGCGCAGGGGTCGCGGTCGGCTCGATCTACAACAACTTCGGCTCGAAGGCGGGGCTGCACGCCGCGGTGGTCGACCGGGCGCTGGACGTGGACCGCGAGTACATGGACCGCGCCTACACGCCGGACCGCTCGCCGATCGAGCAGCTCGAGGCCGCCGCCGAGCAGTACCTGCGCTTCTACCTGGAGCAGCCGGAGTTCTTCCGGATGCTGGCCTTCCCCGCGCCGCTGGGCAACTACGAGGCCGCGGCCGAGACCGCCGCGCGGCTGGCGCACCGGGTGGACGAACAGAACGCGCGCATGATCGACGCGATCGAACGGGGCATCGCCGACGGGACGATCCGCCCGCTGGACGCGCGCCAGGCGGCGAAGGTGCTGTGGGCGAGCTGGAACGGCGTGATCAGCCTGGCCTGGCGACCGGACGAGCTGCGCGAGGACGAACGGGGGCTGGCGGAACTGCTGGCGCTGGCGGCGGACCTGGTGGGCTGGGGCTTGCGGCGGGTCTAGGCGTCGCGGTGGAGGTCCCGGCGCTGCGGGAGCTGCCGGAAGCCGGCCGAGCGGTAGGTGGCGACCGCGGCGACGTTCGTGCTCGGGGTGCAGACCAGCGCGCTCGACGAGCCCAGCTCGCGGAGTGCGGCCGCCGCGGCGAGGGTGATCGCCCTGCCGTGGCCGTGGTGCCGGTGGTCCCGGTGCACGCCCATCGGCTCCAGCAGCCCGCGCCTGCCGGGGCCGGCCGACCAGACCGCCACCGCAGCCACCGCCGTGCCCTGGTGGTGGGCGAGCAGGCAGCGGGCGTCGGCGAACGGTGCGCCGGCCGCCATCGCGTGCCAGCGCTGCTCGGTGAACGTCGAGCCGTCGAAGGACGCGCGCAGCACGCCGGCCCACACGGGCGCCTGCTCCGGCCCGATTACCTCGATCCGCAGGCCGGGGTCGGCCACCGGCTCGGTGAGGTCGCGGACCAGCGGCGTCCACGCCTCGCCGGCGCGCCAGCCGTCCTCGGCCAGCAGGTCGCGGACCAGCGCACCGGGCGGGGCTTCCAGGGACACCTCGCCCGGCGGCAGGACGCCGTGCGCCAGGTCTTCGGCCAGTTGCCGGGCGAGCTCCTCGTCTCTGAGGGCGTCCGGCGCGACTGTGAGCCGCAGCAGATCCGGTTCGTCGAGCAGCCCGACGGCGACGATCCGCCCGTCCCGGCGCCAGGTCCGGACCGCCGCGGCCGTGGCCTGCGCGCCGGCGCGCCAGAACCAGCCCAGGTCGCCCGGGTGCAGCTGCACCGGCGCGTCGTCGTGCTGCCACTCCCGCAGCGCGGCCACGGCCTCGGCCAGGATGCTCATGCCGCTGATCACACACCACCGGGTCAGGGGAGGGCACCCGGTTTTCCGCCGGCGCGTGGTTAGGCTGCGGCGCATGGACCTCTTCGCCGGGATCGCGGTCAGCGACTTCGCCGCCGCGCGCGAGTGGTACGAGCGGCTGTTCGGCGCGGTTGCCTTCGAGCCGAACGACGTCGAGGCGGTGTGGGAGCTGGCCGAGCACCGCTACGTCTACATCGAGCACCGGCCCGAGCACGCGGGCCACGCGCAGCACACGATCTTCGTGGACGACCTGGACGCGGTGGTCGCCGGGATCGCCGAGCGCGGACTGGAACCGGCCCAGCGGGAAACCTACGACAACGGCGTCCGCAAATTCACCTTCCGCGACGCCGACGGAAACGAAATCGGCTTCGGCGGCGCTCCCGAGGGGTGAGGGCCGGATCGAAGCCTGTTGTGCGGTGTGTTAGTGGCTTCGCGGTCGCCGAGCGCCGTGCCGAAGCCGCCCAGGAGACCGCCGACTGACCCGGCTGGGCGGTCGTCGATCCGGTGCTGCCCGGCGCGACGATGTCCGCCGGGCTGTCGCCCGGTGAACGGGCCTGCCTGCGATGGCCCGCGCTACAGCATCCCGTAGGCGCGGAACAGCCGGTCGTAGATCGCGCGGATCGTCGCCTCCTTGCGGGCGTTGTAGTCCATCACGGTGCCGCCGAAGAGGCGGTGCCGGATCGCCTCCGGGCAGTCCGGCCCGAAACACGTGCAGGTTCGCCCGCGGCCCTCCGCGCCGGCACGTGGTCGTCCTCCGCACACGCGTCGGCGACAGCGACAGATGACGCCCGTCGTGGCCAGCCGATGATTTTCCGATGCGCGAGGCAGTCCCAGCTGTGGAGCAGGATCGGCATGGCCGTCGGCCACCGCCCCGAAGCTAGCAGCCCCAGATCCGGCCTTCCAGCGCGTCACCGGCACCGCCTGGGTCGCCGGCCGCCATGGCGATCGCTGTCATCGCCGCGTCGAAAGCGTCCTCTGTGGACGCCGCGATAGGCCGGAAGCGTTCGGGCAGCGCGGTGACGGCGCGGGCTCGGGCGGCCCGGTCGCTCTTCGTGACGCCGCCGGTGAACATCCGCGGGTACACCTCGGCCACGAACGGCGGCCGCGGCGGGTCGAACGGCCACACCCGGAACCCGGCGGCCGCGAGCCGGTGCAGCGCCCGCATCCCGTGCAGCGAACCGCGGCCCACCTGACCCGCCCCGACGAGCTGGAACACCGACTTCGCCGGATACCCCGCGGCGCGCGCGACCTCCTCGGTGCGCCGGAACTCCTGGCCCGGGCGCAGCCCCGAGTCGGCCTTGCGGGTGCGCCAGAACGGCGGCTCCGGCTCGGCCAGCCACCGCGCCAGGCCGCGCTCCCGCATCACGGGCGTGAGCGCCTCCCCGGCCAGCGCCGCCCACAGCCCGCGCGCGGTCAGCCCGCGCTCCCGCAGGTACCAGGCGGGCAACGAGAACGCGAAGTCCATCCCCACGACGAGATCCGGCGTGGCGGTCGCGATCAGCCAGTCGACGACCTCGTCGCGGGTGCGCCCGTTCTCCAGGCGCACCAGCTCGCCGCCGGCCACCTCGGCCACCCAGATCACCCGCCGCTGCCCGGCCCCGCTCCGCCCGGACCAGTCGACAGCGACGACGCGTCCCATGTCCAGATCGTGGCACGCCGCACCGCGCGCACTCCCAGGTAGGCCAGCAACCCGAACGGCGACAGCAGGATCGTCAGCACCAGGATCGGCGCCAGGAACGCGTGCCGCACACCCCGCTCCCGCGCGTCGAAGTACATCCAGCGGCCGATGAACAGGTCGAAGGCGATCAGGTGCGCCCAGATCGCCGCCGCGCCCCCGGGGGTGCCCAGGAACGCCCGCAGTGTCTCCAGGTCCGGGCGGCTCACCACCGACCACAGCGTGCCGAAGTCGCCGACCGCGAACACGGTGTAGATCGCCAGGGGCGGCAGGACGATCCACGGTGAGGCGATGATCCGCCGTGTCACCGACCACCCCGGCGCGAGGATCATCAGCGCCCAGAACGGCGCGGCCAGGTAGAAGGTGATCTGGAGCAGGCCCGTCGTGCTCACGCGACGCTCACCTCCGCACGCCGGCGCTCGCCGGCCAGCGACCAGGACGCGCCCGCCGCGACGGCGACGACCAGCCCGGCCAGCGCCAGCAACGTCCAGCCGTCGGGGTGGATCAACGGCTGCCCGCGCAGCGCCTGCCAGGTCACCAGCGCGACCACGCCGGCATAGCCGAACCCCGCCACGGCCACCAGCCGCGTCCGCACGACGCCGGACCGCAGGCGGACGAACCGCCGGGCCAGCACGGTCAGCAGCAGCGCGAACAGCGGCAGCACCTGCAGCGCGTGCATGCCGACGAAGTGGGGGATCCGCAGGTCGCCCCCGGTCGTGCTCCACCCGGTGATCGGCATGCCCGGCCCGCCGTCGGCCACGCCCACGCTGTGCGCGCCGACGAAGCCTTCGAACGTGCCGTCCCGCATCGACCGCGCCTGCTCGTCGGTCGGGCCGACCATCAGCGCGCCGAGCCCGATCCCGGCCAGCGACACGACCGCGCCGAGCCGGATCGCCCACCGCGCCGCGGGATCGGCGATCTCCGTGCGCAGCAGCAGGATCGTGAGCACGAGCGTGGCCGTCCACAGCGTCGCGATCGAGACGCCCATGATCGTGAACAGGGTGGCGTCGAACGCGGTCGCGGCGTTGAAGTGGCTCGCCCGGCCGCGGATCACCTGCAGCACGATGATCGCGTACTCGGCCAGCACGATCATGGCGATCGCGGTGGACACGAGGGCGGCCAGGCGCCGTCCCCGGCGCAGGAGCGTGAGCAGCCACGCCCAGGTCACGCAGTACACCGCGATCGAGATCGCGAACTTCAGCGGCTTGAGCCAGATCGGCGCGCCGAGCAGGACCCGGTCGTCGAGCACCAGGCCGGCCAGCGACACCGCGGTCATGTCGGCCATGAGCCCGGCGGTCCACATCATCGGGCGGTGCCAGGCCGAGACCCGGTCGAGCAGGGTTGTCATGGTTTCTCCTCCCAGTCGGATAGCTTCACTATCTACTATGGGAAGCTACGCTATCCATACTGAGGGAGTCCACAGGAAAAACCGGTCAGGGCAGCAGTGCCTCGCCGAGTTCGCGCCAGTACGGCCGCGCCGTCGAGCCCGGCGCGACGCCGATGACCTGCACCGCGACGTGATCCGCGCCCGCCGCCACGTGCCGGCGCAGCTTGTCGACGATGGTGGCGGTGTCGCCCCAGAACACCAGGTCGTCGACGATCCGGTCGCTGCCGCCGCCGGCGAGGTCGTCCTCGGTGTAGCCCAGCCGCCGGAACTTCGCGATGTTGTACGGCGTGGTCAGGTAGGTGTGCAGGTGTTCCCGCGCGACCGCCCGGGCCGTCGCCGGGTCGGTCGCGAACAGCACGGCGTGCTCGACGGCGAGGAACGCGTCCGGGCCGAGGATCTCGCGTGCCTGGGCGGTGTGCTCGACGTTGACGTGGTAGGTCTGCGCGCCCGCGGCCCGGTCGCGCGCGAGCTCCAGCATCTTCGGCCCGTAGGCGGCCAGGATGCGGCGGATCGGGGCCGCGGACTCCCGCGCGTCCAGCTCGTCGAGGTACTCGCGCAGGGCGGCCAGCGGTTTCACGCCCGGGTGGGGCGTGCCGCCGAACCCGAGGCCGAGAACGTGCCGGCCGGGATAGGCATCGGCCAGCAGGGCGGCCGCGCCGTGGGCCGAGGCCGCGGGGTGCGACCAGATCTGCGCGATGCCGTTGAGGACGCGCAGCCGCTCGGTGGCCGCCAGCAGGACGGCGGCCTGTGTGAACGCCTCGCGCCCGCCGACCTCGGGAAACCAGACGGCGCGCCAGCCTTGTTCCTCCAGTTCCCGGACGGACTCGCGCATCACCGCGGCCGGCTGGTGTTCGAAGTCGAACGTGTAGATCCCGAAGGTGCCCAGGTCATTCATGGATCGAAGTATCGCAGATTTTCGATATGACTGGCGAGCGGCCTCCCGTGCGGGGGAGCGGGGGTGTCGCTAGAGGGTCTGGCCGAGCATCGCGACCAGCTCGGCGATGCGCTGCTCGTCGCGCTTGTAGTGGGTCCACTTGCCGACCCGGGTGGCGCGCACCAGGCCGGCGCGCTGCAGCTCGGCCAGGTACGCCGACACCGTCGACTGCGCCAGCCCCGCCTTGGCCTGGATGTGGCTCACGCACACCCCGACCTCGGCCGGATCGGCGATCGCCTGGTCCATCGGGAAGTGCCGCTCGGGCTCGCGCAGCCAGGACAGCAGCTGCAGGCGCACCGGGTTCGACAGCGCCCGCAACGCGCGGACGACGTCGGGGTCCGGGGTGACCGCGGCTTCCGTCATGACGTCCAGGTTATCCGGCGCCACCGTCATCCCGGGCCATCGGGATGGGCCAGGTCGTAGGCGCGGGAGAGCTTCTGGGGGACCACCATCCGCCACGCGTCCACGACGAGCTCGCGGGCCTCGGCCGGCTCCAGCGCGGCGAGCTCGGCGCCGACCCAGTTGAACCGCATGTCCGACGCCGACGGCAGCCGGAACTTGTGCGGCTCACCGGCGACGAGCGCGGCCCGCTCCTCCTTGGGGAACGCGAACTCCATCACCGTCTCGTCGAGGGAGAACGCGACGTAGACGATCTGCCCGACCCGGAACTTCAACCGGCCGCGCACGTAGACCGGATAGGAACGCTCGAGCTGCGAGCCCAGCGCGCGGACATCGTCGAGCACCGCCATCGGCACCTCCCTCACCCGACGACACCAGTGTGCCCCCGATCCGGAACTACGCCGGCGCGGGCGGGTTCCGGCGCGCCTTGATGCGCGCGTGCGGCAGCTCCGGCGCCGGCAGCCGGGACACTGCGCCCCGGTAGCCCTCGACCCGGCCGAACTGCTCGGACTCCGCCTGCCAGGCCTCCCGGTAAGCGGCGATCTCCTCGTGGCTGCGGCCCACGAAGTTCCACCACATCACGATCTCCTCGGCGAACGGCGTGCCGCCGAGCAGGAGGACCCGGGCCGGGCCGCTGCCGTCGTTGACCAGCTCCAGCTCGGCGGCGCCGGGCGCGAGGTAGGCCAGGTCGCCGTTGCCCAGCTTCGTGCCCGCGACGGTGACCCCGCCGAGGTCCTGCAGCACACCGTGCTCGAAGGCCGGGTCGACGTCCAGCACGACGCGCGCGCCGGGGTCGAGGGTCAGTTCGGCGCCGAGCAGGGGCGTGAACGCCGGGACCGGCGAGGTGCTGCCGGCGAGGCTGCCCAGGAAGACGCGCACGGCCGCGCCGGGCAGCTCGACCACCGGGGGCGCGTGGTGGCGGAAGTCCCGCGCGGTGTGCCGGTGCTCGTCCGGCAGCGCGATCCACAGCTGGACGCCGTGCAGCGTCGTGGTGTCCGGTGTGGACACCTCCGAGTGCGCGATGCCGTGCCCGCCGGTCATCAGGTTCAGCTCGCCGGGCCGGACCAGCGCGTGCGTGCCGAGACTGTCCCGGTGCTCGATCTCGCCGCTGAACAGCCAGCTCGCCGTCTGCAACCCGGTGTGCGGGTGCGGCGCGACGTCCATCCCGCCGGTGGCCGTGACGTCCTCGGGGCCGTAGTGGTCGGCGAAGCACCACGCGCCGATCAGCGACCGCTGCCGCTGCGGCAGCGTCCGGCGCACCCGTATCGCGCGCGGCCCGCCCAGCGGGACGTCCCGCGGCGTCAGCACGGTCACGGTGCGCGCCGCCGCGGGACGGTCCCCGCACACCAGCTCGGCGGGGTCCGCCTCGACGTTGCTCATGGCCTCATCCTGCCACCCGCGGCGCTCAGCGGGCGTCGGCGCGGGGACGGCCGGCCGAAAGCGGGAACAGGCCGAGCACGATCATCCCGACGCCCAGGCCCAGGTGCAGCCAGTTGTCGGCGCTGTTCACCGGCACGAAGTTGGCCGCCGAGCCGTGGTCGATGAGCAGGCCGTAGAGCCACAGCGCCAGGTAGACGACCCCGCCGCCGAGGAGGAACGCGCGGGCGCCGCGCGCGGTGCGGGCCAGCACCAGCCCGGCGATGCCGAACAGCAGGTGGACCAGGTTGTGCAGCACGGACACCGCGAACACGCCGAGCAGCAGCGCGCCCGAGTGGTGGCCGGCGAAGCCGAGCCGGTCGTAGTTCGTGGTCAGCCCGGGGATGAACCCGGCGATCCCGACCAGCAGGAACACCACGGCGACGACCGCGGCGAGGATCTGGGTGACGGTGCGGGCGGTGCCCGCGGCGGTGGGGGTGTGCGACATGGTCCGGCCTCCCGGCGGTGGGTTCGCGGGGTGGCTTCCCGGCCGCGCGCGGTCTAACCGTCGGCGAGGGCGCGCAGGCCGGTGTCGAAGGTGCTCAGCGCTGCCCCGACGGCGGCGGCGACGGTGACCTCGAAGATCTCGTCCTCGGTGGCGGGCAGCTTCGCGATGTCCGCGTCGGTGATCCGGTGGGAGGCCTCCCGAACCAGGGCCGTGTAGGGGCGCCACGGTTCGGGTGCGCCGACCTCGGCGGCCAGCCGCAGCGACGGCGGGGTGACGGCCGGCGCCTCGAACACCGCGTGCCGCAGGTTCGCGACCGGCTCGCCGAGGTCGGTGCGGTCGCCGCCGGCCAGGAGGAAGGCCGGGAACCGGTAGCCGAACCGATGCAGCGCACGGGTCCCGGTGTGCAGCTGGTCGCCACGCAGCACGAACCCGAACGCGTTCGCCAGCCGGTTCACGATGTTCCACACCAGATCGACGTGCAGCGCCTCCCGCACGGCCTGCTCCGGCAGTGCCGGACGGGCCGCCTCACCGGTCTGCGTCCGGTCGAGGAACGCGCGAACCCGTGCCAGCTCGGGTCGCGGGTCCACGGGTTCGCCGTCCCCGGCGATGCGGACCAGCTCGGCGTGCGAGTCGAGGCAGAACGGGCAGCGGTGCAGGCGGGCGGTCGTCATCGCGAGGTACTCCCGCTCGGCGGGGGTCCAGAAGGACGGGCCGCGCATCGCGGGGGCGGTGATCGCCAGCAGGGGACGGGCGAAGAAGTCCGGCCGGTACAGCAGGGTCCGGACGATGTCCGGCGCGTCCCGCCCGGTCGCGGCGAAGAACAACCGCGCCCGCAACCGGTGGCCGTGGTCGAGGATGGACAGTCTCATGTGGACTCCGGAGTGTCGAGCCCGGCCAGCCGGGCGGCCAGGAAGCGGCGGTCGGCCGGGTTGGCGGCCAGTTCGTGTGCCCGCCGGTAGGCCGCGGCGGCTTCGGTGGTGCGGCCGAGCCGGCGCAGCAGGTCCGCGCGCGCGGCGTGGAACAGGTGGTAGCGGTCCAGCCCGTCGATGCGGTCCAGCAGCGCCAGCCCGGCCGCCGGCCCGTCGGTCATCGCGACGGCGACCGCGTGGTTGAGCGCCACCACCGGCGACGGCGCGACCCGCAGCAGTTCGGTGTAGAGCGCGGCGATCCGCGGCCAATCGGTGTCTTCGGCCGACGGCGCCTGGGCGTGCAGGGCCGCGATCGCCGCCTGCAGCTGGTACGGGCCGGGCGAGCCGTGTCGCAGCGCGCGGTCCAGCACGCCGACGGCCTCCGCGATCGCGGTGTGGTCCCAGCGGCCGCGGTCCTGGTCGGCCAGCAGGACCACCTCGCCGGTGGGGGAGTGGCGCGCGGCGGTCCGCGAGTCGTGCAGCAGGAGCAGCGCCACCAGCCCGAGTGCTTCCGGCTCGTCCGGCATGAGGGCCGCGACCAGCTTGGCGAGCCGGATCGCCTCGGCCCGCAGCGTGCCCGCGTCCGCGGGCGCGGCGGTGTAGCCCTGCGTGAAGATCAGGTACACCACCGACAGCACGCCGGACAGCCGCTCCGGCAGCAGGTGGTCGGCCGGCACGGCGAAGCTGATCCCGGCGTCGTGGATCTTGCGCTTGGCCCGCACGAGCCGCTGCGCCAGCGTCGCCTCCGGCACCAGGAACATGCGCGCGATCTCCGCCGCGGTCAGCCCGGCCACGGCCTGCAGCGTGAGCGCGACCCGGGCCTCGGGCGCCAGCGCCGGGTGGCAGCAGGTGAAGATCAGGCTCAGCCGCTCGTCGCCGATGGCGAGCAGGCGCTCCTCGCGCGGCTCGCTCATCGGGGGCCACCCGGCGCCGGCCCGCTCCTCCTTCTCCCGGCCCGCCCGGTCGCGCCGCAGCCGGTCGACGGCCCGGTTGCGGGCGGCGGTGAGCAGCCACGCCACCGGATCGGCGGGCACCGTCTCCCGCCAGGCGCGCAACGCCAGCGCGCACGCGTCCTGCAGCGCGTCCTCGGCCAGCTCGAAGTCGCCGAGCACGCGAACCAGCGCGGCGAGCATCCGCGCGCGGTGCTCGCGGTAGACGCGCCCGACCGCGTCAGCCGGCACCGGCGGGCGCGGGGCTGTTGTCGACGCCGGGCACGTGCGCCAGCGGCCGTACCTCGATGGTGCCGGTCTCGGCGAGCGGGCACCGTGCGGCCAGCTCCAGCGCCTCGTCGAGGTCGCGGCAGTCCAGCACGTAGTAGCCGCCGAGGTGTTCGTGGGTCTCCACGAACGGCCCGTCGGTGATCAGGGTGCGCCCGTCGCGCACGGCCACCGTCGTGGCGGTGTGCACGTCCTGCACCGGGTCGCCGGCGACCAGCACCGCGCGCCGCCGCAGCTCGTCGGCGAACGCGTTCACCCTGGCCAGGGCTTCGGCGAAGCCCGGATCCGACGGTTCCGGCCGCTCGCAGTTGTAGATCATCAGCAGGTAGCGCATCCGTCCTCCCGGTCGTCCTCATCCGAAGATGACGAACGGGATGCCCCTGGCTCGACAGCCCGCCGGGAGATTTTCGCCCGGATCCGCGAAAAGCACGAGGGCACGGCCGGCGGCCGTGCCCTCGTCGTCCCGTGCGCTCAGCGCGGGGTGTAGGTGAGGCAGTTGGCGGCGTGACCTCCGGAACCCGGCCCCACGCGGACGCCCGAGGCGGTGCACTCGAGCGACGAGTTGTAGGTGCAGTCGGTGCGCGAGCAGGCGCCGACCTGCGCGACGACCCGGTCCAGGCCGCCCTTGGTGTTCAGCGGCACGAAGGTGCCGCAGTCCGCCGAGCCGTTCTCGCCCATGACGGTGATCGCGAACGCGTGGCATCCGTCGTGGTTGTACGAGCACCCGGTGACGGTGCACTCGGCCACAGCGGGCATCTCGGTGCTGGTGGTCATTACCGCTCCTCACGACAGGTGGTGGGATATCGTTCGGTACCCCGGACAATGCCACCGCCGGGCGGGCGCGGCAATTCGCCGGGATTTAGGTGAGCCTTCCTTGAGGGTGGGGTTTGCGCAGGTGGGAGGGCAGGCGAGAATTGCGGAACGGTGCCCCCGGAAATGATTCCCGCCCCTTCGGGTGATTGTCCGTACCACTCCCGGCCGGCCCGGTCTGGGTCCACTGTGGACGTTCAGCGCGCCGGAGAATTCCCAACCATGATCACCGGGTTCCCGTGTGAAAGATTCTCGGATTTTTCGTCCCCATGATCCGGTTCCTCACGTAGGCTCCTCGCGTTTGTGTTCGCGTCACCGAGGAGTTCGCGTGCGCCCGCGTCACTGGGGTTCGTTGTTGTCCGTCATCGCGGCCGCCGTGGTCGTGGTGTCCGCGCCCGCCGCGGCCCAGCCCGGAGCGGGTCCGGTCGAGCCGAAGGCCACAACGGTGGGGCTCGCGACCGTGCCCGAGGTGGCGCCGGGCGCGCGCGAGGTCCCGGCGCGGGAACCGTTTTCCCTGGCCGGGCTGACCTGGCGGGGCGCGGCGCCGGAGAAGGTGTCGGTGCGGTGGCGGTCGCAGCGTGGCGCGTGGAGCGACTGGCGCGTGGTGGACCGGCAGGACTCGGGCCGCGACGGCGCGGCGGCGCCGGCCACGACCGAGCCGATCTGGACCGGCCCGGCCGACCGGCTGCAGGTGCGCGCCGAACGCGGTGGTGTGCCGGTGACCGGCGAGCTGTCCGCGGTGCTGGTCGACCCGGGGACTTCCCCGGCGGACGCGATGGTGGCGCAGGCGTCGGGGGTGCCGTCGATGCCGGCCGTCGTGACACGCGCGCAGTGGGGCGCCGACGAATCGCTGATGACCTGGACGCCGGAGTACGCGCCCACCGTCAAGGCCGTGACGCTGCACCACACCGACAACAACAACGACTACACCTGCGACCAGTCGGCGTCCCTGGTGCGGGGCATCTACTACTACCACGCGGTCACCAACGGCTGGGGCGACATCGGTTACAACGCCCTGGTCGACAAGTGCGGCACCGTGTTCGAGGGCCGCGCGGGCGGGCTGAACCTGCCCACGATCGGCGCGCACGCGGGCGGGTTCAACACCTCCACGTTCGGCATCGCGATGATCGGCACCCACAGCACGGTCGCGCCCACCGAGGCGACGCTGGACGCGGTGGCGCGGATGACCGCGTGGAAGCTCGGCAACGGCTACACCGACCCGTCTGGGTCGACCACGCTGGTCAGCCGCGGTGGCGGCACGTCGAAGTACCCGGCGGGCACCGAGGTGACGCTGCCGGTGGTGTTCGGACACCGGGACGTGGGCGCCACCGAGTGCCCCGGCGACTCCGGATACGCGCAGCTGCCCGCATTGCGCACGCGCGCCACGGAACTGGCCGGGGACTGGCGGTCCAGCGCGGTGCACCAGAAGTGGGTGGCGGTCGGGACGGCCGCGGCGGGCCCGGTGTACGCGGTCGAGACGGACTGGCCGGGCGGGGGCCGGGCGACGACGTTCGGTGGCGGCGGGTCGACCATCGCGTGGCGGTCCGACCTGGGTGCCTACTGGGTGCACGGCGCGATCCACGGCACGTTCACCGCGCTGGGCGGGCAGTCGCTGTTCGGGTACCCGACGACGGACGAACGGGGCACGCCCGACGGGGTGGGCCGCTACAACCACTTCAGCGAGAACGCCTCGATCTACTTCACCCCGGACACCGGCGCGCGCGCCATCCACGGGCCGATCCGGGAGAAGTGGGCCGCGCGCGGGTGGGAGACCGGGCTCGGGTACCCGCGCACCGACCAGAAGGTCACGCCGGACGGCGTCGGCCGCTACAACCACTTCACCGGGAACGCGTCGATCTACTGGACCTCGGACACCGGCGCGCAGGCGATCCAGGGCGCGATCCGGGACACCTGGTCGGCGCTGGGCTGGGAGGCGGGCCCGCTGGCCTACCCGACGACCGACGAGCGGGTGACGCCGGACGGGGTGGGCCGGTACAACCACTTCACCGGCAGCGGTGGCGGGTCGATCTACTGGACGCCGGGCACCGGCGCGTGGGCGATCTACGGCGCGATCCGGGCGCGGTGGAGCGCGCTGGGCTGGGAGGCGGGCCCGCTCGGCTACCCGACGACGAACGAGCTGGTCACGCCGGACGGGGTGGGGCGGTACAACCACTTCAACGGCAGCGGTGGCGGGTCGATCTACTGGACGCCGGGGACGGGCGCGCACGCGATCTACGGCGCGATCCGCTCCCACTGGGCGTCGCTGGGCTGGGAGACGTCCTGGCTGGGCTACCCGAAGAGCGACGAGTACGCCGTCGCAGGCGGCCGCCGGAGCGACTTCCAGGGCGGCTACATAGTCTTCTCGTTCACCACCGGCAAGGCGACGGCGTACCGCTACTGAGAGGTGGGGTGGCCGCGGCTTGGCGGCGGGGCGGCCGGGTGCCGCCGCTGAGAGGTGGGGCGGCCGGGTGCCGCCGCTGAGCGGCGGGCCCGCGCGGGGCGGCTCCCGCGCCACGGCGCCCTCTGGTTCAGTGCCGGCCTGTGGCCGAGCGGTTCAGCGGCTGCTGATCGCGCCGTCGTGGGATGGTGGCGCGCCTGCTTCGCGGTTCAGCTTCGACCCGCGCTGGCGGGCGATGTGGCCGCGCCTGCTCCCCGACGCCTCGGGTTAGCTTCCGCCCGTGGCTCCCGGAGATTCAGCGGCTTCCTCGCGCGCCACCGGTTCCGCCCGGGCCGCGTCGTCGTTCAGCTGTTTCCACTACGGAGCTGCCGGTTTCCGCTCGCGCGGTCTCGACGTTCAGGTGCCCCCAGTCCGAGCCACCGTTGCCGGCGGATTGAGCCTTCCTGCCCGGGCAGCGGGGATGAACCACGCCGCTTCCGGCGCCGGTGGGATCACGTCTTTCGCTTTTAGCGGTGCTAGCGCTTCTGTGATCGACTCGCTAGTAACGATCACCATCAAGGGGCTGCGCGACGGCGGCTACGGCCTGGCCCTGCTGGCCTTCGCCGGACCGCTGGCCGAGGCCTGGTTCATGCTGGTCGTCGCGCTGTTGCCGCTCGGCGACACGCTCGTCGTGCTGCGCAACGGCGGGACCAGGGCGGTCGCGTTCGGTGTGCACTTCGCGACCGCCGTCGCCGTCCTGCTCAGCGCCGCTCTGCTGTTCCTGGTTTGAACGGCACGACCTGCCCGAACCGCACCAGCTCGCCGTAGTGCTCGGGCTTCACGGGCTCGAGCGCGAGGTCCAGCAGGGCGGTCGCGGCCGTGGCGGGTGTCGGCGCGTCGCTGACGTCCCACCACAGCGCGGAGGTCGGCGTGTTCAACATCCCGGGGCAGACCGCCGCCAGCAGGATGCCGCGCTCGAGGTCGCTGTCCCGGCGCTGCGAGGCGAGGGCGCGCACCGCCGCGACCTGTCCGATCTTCGACGGGATGTTCACGAACCCGGGCCAGGCGCCGGAGCGGGCGCTGCCGTCCTTGACCGCGTCCCGCCACGCGGCGACCTGCTCGTCCACCTCGTCGAGCGTGGTCAGGCCGTCGAAGCGGCGGTGCAGCACCGGCGCGAGCTGGTTCAGCGTGCCGAGCGTGCTGGCCACCACGATGAGCCTGCCGTCGTCGCGCACCAGCGGCGCGAACGCCCGCAACAGGCGGGTGGTGCCGAAGTTGTTGACCTGGGTGTAGGTGTCGATGATCGCGCGCGGGTCGTCGTCCGGGCCGACGCGCATCACGGCGTTGCCGAAGACGATGTCGACGCCGCCGTGCCGCTCCCGCACCAGATCGGCGAACCGGGCGGCGGCGTCGGGCTCGCCCACGTCGAGGACCTCGCCGCGGACCTGGGCGCCGCCGGCGGGCAGGGCCTCGACGGCCTGGCGGACGCGATCGTGGTCGCGACTGGTCAGATACACGGTGTCCCCAGTGGACAGTCGTTGCGCGAGACCTTCGACCAGCGCGAGGCCGAGCCCCTGGGTGGCGCCGGTGACAACTGCGACTCTGTTCATGTCTCCGACGTTAGGAGCCCCGCAGCTATCCGGGTAGCGGAAGTTCCGCACCTGGGGTATTCCTGTTCGTCATGGCCTTCACCGATGCCTCGCTCACCGCGCTCCGGGTTTTCCGGGAGGTGGCCGAGCGGGGCACCCTGACTGCCGCGGCGGCCGCGCTCGGGTACACGCAGTCTGCGGTGTCCCGGCAGATCGCGTCGCTCGAACGCGCGGCCGGGTCGCCGCTGCTGGAACGGCGGCACGACGGCGTGCGGCTGACCTCCGCCGGGCGGGTGGTGGTGCGCCGCGCGGCGAGCGTCATCGACCAGATCGACGCGACCGCCCGTGAGCTGGCCGGCCTGCCCGACGAGCACAGCACGGTGCGGCTCGGCTGGTTCGCCAGCGCCGGGTCCGGAGTGGTGCCGCAGGCGCTGACCGCGTTGCGCGAGACCCATCCGGCGATCACGGTGGTCACCCGCGAGGGCAGCACCCCGGCGCTGGTGCGCGCGTTGCGTGCCGGGACGCTGGACCTCGCGCTGATCGCCTCCGCGCCGCCGTTCCGCCCGCCGGACAGCGAAACGCCGGCACTGGTGCTGCGGACGCTCGTCGAGCGCGGCCTGTGCGTCGCCGTGCCCGCGGCGCATCCGCTGGCACGCGGGGACTTCATCGATATCGCGGACCTGCAGGGGCAGCGGTGGATCGCGGGCGCGGGCGGCGACGGGGTGATGGGGGTGTGGCCGAGCCTCGACGAGCGGCCCGAGATCGCCCACACGGCGCGCGACTGGCTGGCGAAGCTGAACCTGGTCGCGGCGGGCTGCGGCATCACGACGGCGCCGGCCTCGCTCGCCCGGGTGGCACCGGCGGGCGTGCGGATCCTCCCGGTGCACGGCGGCCCGTCCGAACAGCGGCGGGTGATGCTCGCGCGGTTGCCCGGAGCACTGCCCGAGGCGGCGGCGCGGGTGGCGGAGGCACTGCGCCTGGCGGCGGTGGAGACGCGCGCCCCGTCGTGAGATGGCGGCGGGTGTGGTGGGTGGTTGCCGCTGGCGGGTGGCCGGTCGCGGCGGCTGCTGCGGGCTATGTGCGGTGCTGGCGGGTGGGGGGACTGTCGTGAGGTGGCAGTGGGTGTGGTGGGTGGTTGCCGTTGGCCGGGTGGCCGGTCGCGGCGGCTGCCGCGGGCTATGCGTGGTGCTGTCGGGTGAGGTGGACTGTCGTCAGGTGGCGGCTTGCTGGTGGGTGGGCGGTTCAGCGGCGGTGGTTCCGCAGGGCGATGCGTTGCGCGGCCCGGTGGCCGGAGTGGGGCGAGGCGGCTGGGCTGAAGGCGGCTTCGCTGCAGTGGTGAGCGGTCGCGGCGGTTGCCGCTGGCGTTGAGTGGCGCTGGGCCGGTGGCGGAGGTGCGGTGGGGGCGGACGCGGCGGTTGCCGCGGGATGTGCGGCTCTGGGCGGGTGGTGGATGCGGGCGCTGCCGTGAGGGGGCGGCGGGCTCGCTGCAGTGGTGGGCGGTCGTGATTGGGGGCTTCCGGCTTGGTGACGGCGGTGAGCGATCGGTGATGCGCCTAGGCTGCTCCCATGAGCGTGCCACCTTCCGACCTCGCTGCGACGCGGGCCTTCTTCGGGCCGCGGGCGGCGGCCTGGGAGTTGAAGTTCCCCGACGACGGGCCGCGCTACCGGCGCGCCGTCATGGAGTTGGCGCCGCCGGTGGGTGGGGCGGTGGCCGACATCGCTTGTGGCACCGGGCGCGCCTTGCCGGAGTTGCGGGACGCCGTCGGTCCGGAAGGGACGGTCGTCGGCGTTGATGTGACGCCCGAGATGCTCGCCGAGGCGGCCGCGCGCGGGCGTCATCGGCTCGCGGCGCTGGTGCTCGGGGACGCGTTGCACCTTCCGCTGAGGTCCGGCGCGCTGGACGCGGTGTTCGCCGCGGGGCTGGTATCGCACCTGGGCGATCCGGTGGCCGGGCTGCGGGAGCTGGCCCGGGTCTGCCGGCCCGGCGGGCGGCTCGCGTTGTTCCACCCGGTCGGCCGCGCGGCGCTCGCGCGGCGGCACGGCCGCGAGCTGACCCCGGACGACCTCCGCGCCGAGCCGAACATCCGCGCCGCCCTCACCGCGGCCGGCTGGCGGCTCGACACCATCGACGACGGCGACGATCGCTACCTGGTCCTGGCCACCGCGCACCCGCAGCCGGGGTGATCGCTTCAGGGCAGTGACCACAAGGGCGCCGGTGGCGGGCGAACCAGGCGGCGCGCTGGCTGGCGATCACCGTGGCGACGAGCAGAGCCGTTCAGCGGTGCGCCTGTGTTGGGGGCGCGCCGGTGGTGGGCGAACCAGGCGGCGCGCTGGCTGGCGATCACCGTGGCGACGAGCAGAGCCGTTCAGCGGTGCGCCTGTGTTGGGGGCGCGCCAGTGGCGGGCGAACCAGGCGGCGCGCCGGCCGGCGAACACCCCGGTGATCAAGCAGAGCTGCTCAGCGGCGCGCCTGCGCCGGGGACACTCCATACCGCCGGCGGTAGGCGGCCGCGAATCGGCTGGCGCTGGAGAAGCCCCAGCGGGCCGCCACCTCGCTCACCGTGCAGCCCGACGAAGCCAGGTCCGCGTCGGCGCGTTGGAGGCGGATTCCCAGCAGGTACTCGGTCGGGCTGCAGCCCACCCACTGCCGGAACCCCTCCTGCAGCCGCCGGACGCTGGTGCCCGCCACCTCCGCCATGTCGGCGGCCGTCCACGCCCGGCCGGGGTCGTCGTGCAGCCGGTCCAGCACCCGGTTGATCGCGCGCGGCCGCGGCACCGGGCCCGCGCCCGCCTCCGGGCACCCGGCCAGCAGGAAACTCGCCGCCAGCGCACCCGCCAGCTGCTCCCGCACCACATCCCCGAGCAGCCCGGGCTCGTGCAGGTTCGCCGCCAGGCTGCCCACCAGCTGACGCCACGCCCGCCCCTGCCCGGCGCCCAGTTCCAGCTGGTCGGGCAGCTCCCCGCGCAGCGTCACCCGGTCACCGCCGAGCACCCGCTCGGCCTCGCGATCGAGCCACGCGCTGTCGAACTTCACGCCCAGCACCGTGCAGGTCGCGTCCCAGTGGCTGATCAGCGACGGCGTGTCGGCGCGGAACACCGTCGCCTGCCCGGCCACCGACACCACCGGCCCGTACCGGCCGCGGCTTTCCAGGTGCCCGGTCAGCGGCATGTTGATCTCGTAGGCGCCCGGGTACTCGCACCCGATCCGCACGTCGGCGCCCCACCCGACGTGCCCCACCAGCACCGGGCCGAGGTCCAGCGTGCGCAACGTCAGGCGCGGGTCGCGGCCCCCGCCGAGCGGCTGCAGCTCGTGCGGGAAATAGGCCTCCGCCACCTTCCGGGAGGCCTGGTGCCAGTCCCGGGGCGGCGCACTACGCCGTGCGGGCATGCGCAGGAGGCTACCAGAGACGCAGGTCACGAATCCGCCGCGCGATCCGTGCCATCGCCGCGCGAAGCGTGTCGCCGCGCAGGTCAGCGCTGCCTAGCCTCCCGTGTCATCCCGGACAACGATGTGGGAGGACACCGCGATGACGACGACCGAACGGCCCGACCTCGCCTGGCTCGACGAGGTCACCATGACGCAGCTCGAGCGCAACCCGTACGAGGTGTACGAGCGGCTGCGGGCGGAAGCCCCGCTCGCCTTCGTGCCCGTGCTGGGCTCCTACGTCGCCTCGACCGCCGAGGTCTGCCGCGAGGTCGCCACCAGCCCGGACTTCGAGGCCGTCATCACCCCGGCGGGCGGCCGCACCTTCGGCCACCCGGCGATCATCGGCGTCAACGGCGACATCCACGCCGACCTGCGCTCCATGGTCGAACCCGCCCTGCAGCCCGCCGAGGTGGACCGCTGGATCGACGACCTGGTGCGGCCCATCGCGCGCCGCTACCTGGAGCGGTTCGAAAACGACGGGCACGCCGAACTGGTGTCGCAGTACTGCGAGCCGGTCAGCGTCCGCTCGCTCGGCGACCTGCTCGGCCTGCAGGACGTGGACTCCGACAAGCTGCGCGAGTGGTTCGCCAAGCTGAGCCGCTCGTTCACCAACGCCGCGGTCGACGAGAACGGCGAGTTCGCCAACCCCGAGGGCTTCGCCGAGGGCGACCAGGCCAAGGCCGAGATCCGCGCCGTGGTCGACCCGCTGATCGACAAGTGGATCGAGCACCCCGACGACAGCGCCATCTCGCACTGGCTGCACGACGGCATGCCGCCCGGCCAGACCCGCGACCGCGAGTACATCTACCCCACGATCTACGTCTACCTGCTCGGCGCGATGCAGGAACCCGGCCACGGCATGGCGTCCACTTTGGTCGGCCTGTTCAGCAGGCCCGAGCAGCTGGAGGAGGTCGTGGACGACCCCGCGCTGATCCCGCGGGCGATCTCCGAGGGCCTGCGGTGGACCTCGCCGATCTGGTCGGCCACCGCCCGCATCTCCACCAAGCCGGTGACCATCGCCGGGGTCGACCTGCCCGCCGGGACGCCGGTGATGCTGTCCTACGGCTCGGCCAACCACGACACCGGCAAGTACGAGGCACCGTCGCAGTACGACCTGCACCGCCCGCCGCTGCCGCACCTGGCCTTCGGCGCCGGCAACCACGCGTGCGCGGGCATCTACTTCGCCAACCACGTCATGCGCATCGCGCTGGAGGAGCTGTTCGAGGCCATCCCGAACCTGGAGCGCGACACCCGCGAGGGCGTGGAGTTCTGGGGCTGGGGCTTCCGCGGCCCGACCTCGCTGCACGTCACCTGGGAGGTCTGAGGTGACGTTCGCGGTCAGCGTCGGCGGCAGGCGGGTGGAGTGCGCCCCCGGCCAGACCCTGCTCGAGGCGTTCCTGCGCGGCGGGGTGTGGATGCCCAACTCGTGCAACCAGGGCACCTGCGGCACGTGCAAGCTCAAGGTGATCACCGGCGAGGTCGACCACGGCGCCGCGCCGGAGGACACCCTCAGCGCCGAGGAACGCGCCGCGGGTATGGCGCTCGCCTGCCAGGCCCGGCCGCTCGCCGACACGGAGGTCAGCAGCGCCGCCGACGCCGGGCGCACCACGCACCCGCTGCGCGACCTGACGGCCACCGTGCTGGAGGTCGCCGACATCGCGCGGGACACCCGCCGGGTGCTGCTGGGCCTGTCCGAGCCGCTGGCGTTCGAGGCCGGGCAGTACGTCGAGCTGGTCGTGCCCGGTTCCGGCGCGCGGCGGCAGTACTCGCTGGCCAACACGGCCGACGAGGACAAGGTGCTGGAGCTGCACGTCCGGCGCGTGCCGGGCGGCATCGCCACCGACGGCTGGCTCTTCGACGGGCTCGCGGTCGGCGACCGGGTGGAGGCGACCGGCCCGCTCGGCGACTTCCACCTGCCGCCACCGGAGGAGGACGACGGCGGCCCGATGGTGCTGATCGGCGGCGGCACCGGCCTGGCGCCGCTGGTCGGCATCGCCCGCACCGCGCTCGCGCGGCACCCGGAGCGGGAGGTGCTGCTGTACCACGGCGTGCGCGGCGCGGCCGACCTGTACGACCTGGGCCGGTTCGCCGAGATCGCCGAAGCGCACCCGGGTTTCCGGTTCGTGCCGGTGCTTTCGGACGAGCCCGACCCGGCGTACCGCGGCGGGTTCCCGACCGACGCGTTCGTCGACGACGTGCCCAGCGGGCGCGGCTGGTCGGGCTGGCTGTGCGGCCCGCCGGCGATGGTGGAGGCGGGCGTGAAGGCCTTCAAGCGGCGCCGTATGTCGCCGAGGCGGATCCACCGGGAGAAGTTCACGCCGGCCTCGTGAGGGGTTCGAGGGTGATGCTCGCGGTGTCGCCCGGGTGGAGGCCCTCGGCTTCCCGGACGGCGCGTTTGACCGGCAGCACGTAGCAGCCGCGCGCCTTGTCCGGGAAGACCGAGGTCGTCCAGGTGGTCGCGCCGACGCGCACGCGCACCCGCACCGACCCGAAACCCGGCCGGCCGCCCTCGGTGAGGTCGCTGATCTCGTCGGAGGCGTCGGCGGGCAGGCTCACGAACGTCCAGGTGTCGGCGCGCCGCGCGTCCCACACCCACAGTTCGGCGTCGAAAGCGATGTTCACGCGGTCAGACTGCCACGGGGCACCGACAGTTTCGGGCCGCTCGACCGGCGGTATCCGCGCGTCGTGATCACGCACGAGTACACCGACGCGGCCGGTACCCGGATCCACGCCGAGGTGACCGGACCGGCCGGGGCGGCGGAGGTGGTGTGCGGGCCGCGCCGGCTGCTCGCCACGGTCCGGTACCTGCGTGGCGACCCCGTCGAGACCAAGCTGCCCGCGGTGGTGGTGCGCGGCAGCCGGGACCCGATCGTCCCCGGGCGCGGGAGATGGCGGCGCGGCTGCCGGCGGGCCGGTTCGTCGAGGTGCCCGGCCGGGCGCTCGCACTGAACCATTCGGCGCCCGGAGCGGTTGGCGCCGATCGTTCAGGCCTTCGCGGGCAGCGCCCGGGCGTAGGACACGCCGCGGTCGACCCAGGCGCTGAGCTGGTCCGGGGTGCGGAGGGCGGTGGCGCCGACGCGGAGCCAGCCGGGCATCTCGCGCCCGCGCATCACCATCGGCTGCACCTCGCCGCCGAGGAGCCGCTCGCCCTCGTCCGGTTCGACCCGCACCAGCAGCCCGCCCTGGGAACTGGCGGCGACGGCCATGTTGCCGTGGACGAGGAACGCCAGCCCGCCGAACATCCGCTTCTCGCTGACGCCGTCCACGCCGGAGAGCAGATCCCGGACGCGGTCGGCCAGTTCGTGGTCGTAGGCCATGCCCGAGTATGGGTGAAGTGCCCCGCCTACGCCATCGAGCTTCTCGCCGAGCTGCCGCGGGTCAGCGGCGCCGTGGCTTGCCCCGCCGGCCGCCGCCCTTCGTGGAGCTCCTCGGCTGGTTCCGGCGCGGCGCGGGCTCGCGCTCCTCCGCGGGGCGCTTCGCCTTGGGCTGTTTCGGGGTGGGTGGCCGGCCGCGCGTGCTGTTGACCGTCCGGCCGCGCACGATGCCGATGAACTGCTCCATCAGGTCGGTCGTCTCGTCCTCGAGCCAGGACAGCGCGACACGCGACTGCGGCGCGTCGGTCAGCGGCCGGTACGTCAGGTCGCGCCGGTGGTGCAGGCGGGCGAGCGACTGCGGCACCACCAAAACCCCGACCCCGGCCGCGACCAGCTGGATCGCGTCGGCCGTCGTGGCGGGGCGCTCCAGCGCGGGACGGCCCGGCGGGTGCTCCCAGCCGAGCGTGTCGTCGAGCGGGTGCAGCACCAGCTCGTCGGCCAGGTCCTCGCTGGTGATCTCGTCCGCGGCGGCCACCAGGTGGTCCTTCGGCACGACGGCGACCGTGGTCTCGGTGTAGAGCGGGATGGCGTGCAGGCCGCTGCGGTCCGTCGGCAGGCGCAGCAGCACCGCGTCCACCGCGCGGTCGCGCACCCGGCCGGCCGCCTCCGCGGCGGTGACCTGCACCAGCTCCAGCGGGATGTCCGGCGTCCGCTCCTGCCAGATCCGCACCCACTTGCCGGGCGTCACCCCCGGGACGTACCCGAGGGTGAAGGACGTCGGCTCTGTCACCACGCCAGGTTACCGGCCGTGACCGCGGTCGTTACCCTGGACCGCATGACGTCGCAGAAGACCTCCCAGACGATGAAGCCCGCGACGGCGGCGAAGAAGCTGGGCGTGTACCTGGAAGCCACCCCCGCGGAGTTCCAGGAGGGTGTCGTCTCGCGCGACGAGCTCAACGCCCTGCAGGCCGACCCGCCGGAGTGGCTGCGCGAACTGCGCCGCAACGGCCCGCACCCGCGGCCGGTGGTCGCGGCGAAGCTGGGCGTGTCCATCGGCGGGCTGGCCCGCGCCGGGATCACCGAGCCGCTCACCACCGAGCAGATCGAGGCGCTGAAGGCCGAGAACCCGGAGTGGCTGCAGCACGAGCGCGCCACCCAGGCCGAGGTGCGCAAGGAGGCGGCGCGGCTGAAGGAGAAGAAGCAGAAGTAGGCGCGATCGAGCCGGTCTCCCGCGCGCGGGGACCGGCTTTTTTCGTACCCCTTGACGCAACCTGTTGGTTGCCATAATGTGGCAACCAACGAGTTGCGACAGGAGGCGTCATGGCATTTCCGGATCGCATCGAGCGGGTCGTCGAGCTGGGCCATCCGCCGGCGAAGGTGTGGGCCGCGCTGACCACCGCCGAAGGCCTGGGCACGTGGTTCGGCCAGGAGGCGTCGATCGACCTGCGGCCGGGTGGTGCCGGAGAACTGAAGTGGGACAACGGGTTCCGCCAGGACCTGCGTGTCGAACGGATCGAGGAACCGCGCGTGTTCGGCTTCACCTGGCGGATCTACGGCCTGCCCGAGGACGATCCGCGCCGGACCTACGTCGAGTTCACCCTCGACCCGACCGAGCACGGCACGCGGCTCACCGTGGTGGAAACCGGCTTCGCCCAGCTGCCCGACGACGAGCACCGCGAAGCGTTCGACGGCAACACCGGAGGCTGGGCCCGTGAACTGGACGAGCTGGCCGGCTACCTCGATGCCGCGTGACGCCGAGGCGGTCGCCGAGCAGGTCTTCGCCGCGCTGGCCGATCCGACGCGGCGGGCGATCCTGGCCGAGCTGGCCGCACGGGGACCGGCCACGGCCACCGACCTCGCCGGCCGGCTGCCGATCACCCGGCAGGGCGTCGCCAAGCACCTGGTCCTGCTCGCCGACGCCGGTCTGGTGACCGCCGAGCCGGGGGAGCGGCGCCGCGTGCGCTACCACCTCCGGTCGGCCCCGATGCGGGTGGCGCAACAGTTCCTCGCCGCACTGGCCCGCGACTGGGACGACCGGCTGGCGAAACTGCGCGACCACCTGGGAGGCACCGCATGATCGTCCATAGTGGAAGGTGGAGATTCCGATGAGGACACCCCCGATCGTCTCGCGGCAGGAGTGGGAGACCGCGTGGCGGGAGCTCCTGGTCAAGGAGAAGGAGCTGACCCGCGCCAAGGACGCGATGGCCGCCGCGCGCCGCCGCATGCCGTGGACCGAGGTGGACCGGGAGTACCGGTTCGACGGACCGGACGGGCCCACGACCCTGCTCGGCCTGTTCGACGGCCGCCGCCAGCTGATCGTCTACCGGGCGTTCCTCGAACCCGGCGTGCACGGCTGGCCGGACCACGCCTGCGTCGGCTGCTCGATGGTGGCCGACCAGGTCGCGCACCCCGCCCACCTGAACGCCCGCGACACCACCCTGGTGTTCGCCTCCCGGGCGCCGCAGCCGGACATCGCGCGGGTCAAGGCGCGGATGGGCTGGACGATGCCCTGGTACACCATCCTGGACGACTTCGACACCGACTTCGGGGTGGCCGACTACCACGGCACCAACGCCTTCATCCGCGACGGCGACCGCGTGTTCCGCACCTACTTCGTCAACAACCGCGGCGACGAGGCGATGGGCGGCACCTGGAGCTACCTCGACATCACCGCGCTCGGACGGCAGGAGACCTGGGAGGACTCGCCCGAGGGCTACCCGCGGACGCCGCCGTACGAGTGGTGGCACTGGCACGACGACTACCCGGCCTGATCCGTTCGCCGCGCGGCGAAAGATCGACCACCGACCGGACGCCTGGACCGCAGGTGGATGCTGTGCGCCTTCCTGGCGCTGCTGACGGTGGCGAACGTCGTCGCGGCCGCCGCGCCGGGGTTACTGGGCCGTGCTGGTGTCGCGGGATGCTCCTGATCTACGGCACGGCCGGGCTCGGCGCGGCGGCGCTCCCGCTCGAGCCCGGTCTGACCGTCACGGGCTGAGGGTGCCCGCCTGGTCCGCGACCTCCGAATCGCTGTCGGAGACCCACTCCAGCAGATCGCCCGGCTGGCAGTCGAGCACCCGGCACATGGCCTCCAGCGTGGAGAAGCGCACCGCCTTCGCGCGGCCGTTCTTCAGCACCGCCACGTTCGCCGGGGTGATCCCGACGCGCTCGGCGAACTCGCCGACGCTCATCTTGCGCTTGGCGAGCTGGACGTCGATGCGCACGACGATCGGCATCAGATCACCGCTTCCATGTCGGTGCGCAGCGTGGTCGCCTGCCGCAGCAGCGCGCGCATCACGACCATCAGCAGGCCGACCACGGCGACCCCGACCACCAGCAGGAACAGCACCAGCGGCAGCCCGGGGTCGTCGGCGTTGAAGCCGACGTAGAGGAACACCGCGACGAGCACGAGCCACCCGGCGGCGATCGCCCCCACGATCACGTTCACCCACCGCATCGAACCCTCGCTGAAGATGCGGTCCGCGCGCACCATCGTCAGCAGCCGCCACATCGCCACGATCACCACCTGGACGCACAGCACCCAGAACACGGTGACGGCGGTGGCCGGCCATCTCAGGTAGGCGAGGTCGGGGTTCTCGCGGGCCATGTGGGCGAACTGCCCGGGCAGCGACATCACCTGGAACAGCACCAGGATCCCGAACAGCGCCACGAGGAAGATCCGGAGGAGGGGGACGACCCAGCGTTCAGCGACCATGCACCGAGTATCGCGCGGTATCTATCGAAAATCAATTGATTGCTGTCGTTTCTCGGCTACCCGGCGATGTTGACCTTGGTATTGACCCACATGGTGGGTCTATGTTCATAATGCGGAGGTCAGTGCAACGAGGCACGAGCGACAGGACAACCGCATGTCAGACACGGCAACACTGATCAACACCGGGGTCACGGTCGCGGCCATCGTGGTGTTGATCGTCCGCTTCCGGCTCAACCCGGTCATCGCGCTGGTGCTCGGCTCCTGCTACCTGGGGCTGTCCACCGGGCTCGGCGTGAGCAGGACGGTGGAGGAGATCACCACCGGCTTCGGCGACGTGATGGCCGAGATCGGCCTGCTCATCGCGTTCGGCGTGCTGATCGGCGCCATCCTGCGCGATCTCCGGGCCATCGAACGCCTGGTGGACAAGCTGCTCAAGGTGTTCGGCCCGCGCCGGATCCCGTATGCGATGGCGCTGACCATCACCACCGTGCTGCAGTCGATCTTCCTCGACGTGCTGCTGGTGATCTCCGGTCCGCTGGCCAGGGGGATCGGCAAGCGGCTCGGCCCGCGCGGCCTCGCGCGCATGGCCACCGCGCTGGCGATCGCGCTGGAGTGCGGCATCGTGTTCACCGTTCCCGGCGTCGGCGCGCTGGCGCTGGCCGGGCTGTTGCACGTGCCGCTGGGCAAGTACCTGCTCTTCGGGCTCGTCGTGGTCATCCCGACGGTGACCGTCGCGATCGCGATCATGTCGGTGCTCTTCGCGCGCGGCTGGTGGGACCCGGCCAAGGACGAGATGGCCGACGAGGTCGTGGCCGCGGAAGCGCCGCGGGGTGGTCCGGGCACGGTGGCCGCGGCGGACCTGCGCAAGCCGCCCGCCCTGCCGGTGGTGTTCAGCCCGCTGCTCGGCGCGCTGGTGCTGATTGCCACGGGTGCCGTGGCCGAGATGCTGGAGTGGTCCAACCCGGTCGTGGCGTTCCTGTCCAGCCCGGTGGTCGCGCTGCTGCTCGGTCTGGTCGGCACGTGTCTGATCGGGCGGCGGTTCATGGGACAGCCCGCGGTGGAGTCCGCGCTCGGCTCGGGCCTGCGCGACAGCGGGCAGATCCTGCTGCTCAACGGCGTCGGCGGCTGCCTGGCCGCGGTGCTGGCCGCCGCCGGGCTCGGCGACATCCTTGGCAAGTACTTCTCCGCCGGCACCTGGGCGCCGCTGCTGCTGGTGTGGCTGATGGCCGCGGTGCTGCACATCGCGGTCGGCTCGGTGACGATCTCGGCGATCACCTCGGCCGGCCTGCTCGCCCCAATCGCCCCGTCGCTCGGGCTGGACCCGGTCCTCATCGCGCTGGCCGCGGGCGCCGGATCGCTGTTCATGGTCCACCTGACCAGCAACACGTTCTGGCTGCTGCAGTCGCTGCTCGGGCAGACCACGCGCGGCGCGCTGAAGACCGTCTCGGTCGGCGTCTCGGTCGCCTCCGTGGTGGCGCTGGGCCCGATCCTGGCCCTCAACCTTGTCCTCTAGGCACGGAAGGGTTCCGATGGACACCGAACACGCACACCTGCCGTTGCGCGGGATCCGGGTCCTGGAGCTCGGCAACTACATCGCCGGGCCGACCGCCGGGCGGCTGCTCGCCGACCTGGGCGCCGAGGTGATCAAGGTCGAGCGCCCCGGTCGCGGCGACGAGCTGCGCAGCTGGCGGCTCTACGCGGGCACGGTGTCCATGCTGTTCCACACCGTCAACCGCAACAAGAAGTCGCTCGCGGTCGACCTGCGGACCGCGCCGGGGCGGGAGATCGTGCTCGACCTCGTGCGCCGCTGCGACGTGGTGATCGAGAACTTCCGCCCCGGCACGCTGGAGAAGTGGGGCCTGGGACCGGCGGAGCTGGAACGGGTCAATCCGGACGTCGTGCTCGCCCGGATCTCGGCGTTCGGCCAGACCGGGCCGCTGGCCGGACGGCCCGGGTTCGCCGCGGTGGCCGAGGCGATGGGCGGCATGCGCAACCTGGTGGGGGAGGCCGACCGGCCGCCGTCGCGGATCGGGGTGTCCATCGGGGACTCGATCGCCGGGCTGTACGCCGCGTTCGGGGTGATGGTCGAGCTGTACGAGCGTGCCGTGGTGCCGAGGCGGAGGCCGCTGCGCGAGCGGGTGGTCGACGTCGCGCTGCACGAGGCCGTGTTCTCGATGATGGAGTCGCTCGTCCCGGACCACCTCGCCTACGGGGTCGAGCGGCAGCGCGTGGGCGGGCGGATGGAAGGCATCGCGCCCAGCAACGCCTACGAATGCGGCGACGGCGCCAGCGTGGTGATCGCGGGCAACGGCGACTCGATCTTCCGCCGCTACATGCACGCGATCGGCCGTCCCGACCTGGCCGAGGACCCCGGGCTGGCGGACAACGCGGGCCGCTGGGCGCGGCGCGACGAGCTGGACGAGGCGATCGGGGAGTGGACCCGCGGCCGCGACCGCGACGAGGTGCTCAAGGTGCTCGACGAGGCCGGGGTGCCGGCCGGTCCGATCTACACGGCGGCCGACATCTGCGCCGACGAGCAGTACCGCGCGCGGGCGATGATCCAGCCGCTGCAGGTCGACCCGGGCACGGGGCAGGAGGTGCCGATCGGGTTTCCCGGGGTGGTTCCGGTGATCGGCACCGAGTCGCTGCCCCTGCGCACGCCGGGTCCGAAGCTCGGCGAGCACACCGAGGAGATCCTGCACCTGCTGGGCCGGAAGGACGCGCGGGAATGACCGATCTGCGGGACGTGACGCTGCGGGACGGCCTGCAGCTCACCGGGAAACCGCTGCCGACCGCACGCAAGGTCGCGGTGATCCGGGAGCTGCTGGACGCCGGGGTGCCCAGCATCGAGATCGGCTCGATGGCGCGCCCGGACCTGGTGCCGCCGCTGGCCGACACGCTCGACGTGATCAGGTCGCTGGAGCCGGGCGAGCTGGCGCGCTGCTGGGTGTGGGTCGCCACGCCGCGGCACGTCGAACGCGCCGCGGACGCCGGGGCGGTGAACTTCCAGTACTGCCTGTCCGCCTCGGACGCGCACAACCAGGCCAACCTCGGACGCTCCACTGAGGACAGTCTCGCGGCGATGCCACGGGCGGTGGCGGCGGCCGCCGCGGCCGGTGGCCGCATCCAGCTGTGCGTCGCCACGTCGTTCACTTGCCCGTTCACCGGCGCGGTGCCGGAGGAGCGGGTGCTGGCGATCGCGCGCGACCCGCGCGCCGAGGGCGCCGGGGACATCGTGCTGTGCGACACGCTCGGGCAGGCCGTGCCCGCGCAGGTGACGAGCCTGGTCAGGCGGGTGGAGACGGAGACACCCGCGCGGCGCATCGTCTACCACGGGCACGACACGTGGGGCCTGGGCGTGGCCAACACGCTGGCCGCGATCGCGGCGGGGGCGTCCGAAGTGGATGGTGCGCTGGGCGGGCTCGGCGGATGTCCCTTCGCGCCCGGGGCCAGCGGGAACGCCGCCACCGAGGACCTGCTGTTCGCGATGCGGCCGTCGTGGCTCACACCGTCGTCGTTCGCGCGGATCGTGCGGTTGTCCGGTGACCTGCTGGACGAGCTGGGCGAGCCGAACCGGTCGCGGGCCGCGCAGGGAGCCCGCACGAGCGCGACGGCGTTCCCGTGGGCGACCGGCGAGGCGGCGAGCTGCCGGTGAGGTTCCTCGGTCGATGACCCGTGAGCGGCTCAGGCCGGGAAGCGGCCGCCCAGTGCCCGCGTGATCCGTTCGGCGTGTTCGACCAGCACGTCCACCCATTCCAGGCACTTCTCGTACGGCATGCGCATCGTCGGGCCGCTGATCATGAGCGCCCCGACCAGGTCGGCCGCCGAATCGAACACCGGCGCGGCCAGGCCGGAGGCGCCGTCCACGCGCTCGCCCACCGTGATCGCGTAGCCGTCGGCCGCGGTCTGCTTGATCAGGCGCCGCAGCTCGTCCCGGTCGGTCACCGTGCTCTCGGTCAGCTGCGGCAGGTCCTCCCGCAGCACCTCCTCCGCCAGGCCCGGCGACCACGCCAGCAGCACCCGCCCGGACGATCCGACCGTGATCGGCGCGATCCTGCCGACCGACATCTCCCGGCGCAGCGCGTGCCGCGTCTGCGCGACCGCGATGCACACCCGGTGGTGCCCCTCCGCGCGGAAGAAGCACGCCGTCTCACCGGTCGCATCGCGCAGGTCCTTCAGCACCGGGTTCACCGCCGACAGCACGTCGAGGTCCTTGCCCGCCGCGGCCCCCCAGTACGCCATCCGCACCCCGAGCCGGAACCCGTCCCCGGCGCGGTCGAGGAAACCGTGCGAGACCAGGTTCGTCACCAGCCGCTGCACCGTCGACTGCGGCAGCCCCGTCTTCTGCTGCAGCTCCCGCAGCGTGAGCGAGGGCTGGTGCAGGGTGAACGCGTCCAGGATGTCGACGATCTTGCCCAGCACGAGCAGCGGACGCTGACCGCCCTCACCGTCCGCCCTGCGCTCGTCCGCGGTGCTCATAGGCAGAAAATACGGCACCAGCATCAGATCGGCGTGCAATCGGCGCGGTCGGTCCAGTTCGCGCCGCACAGGTACAGCGTGATCGGCGCGGTGTAGCCGTAGCGGGCGCCGAGCGTCGTGTACTCGGTGACGTCCACCCGCCCGGCGACGTAGTGGTCGGTGGCGGTGCCGACGGCGGTGTCGCTGTAGGTCGGCGTGCCGGGGCCGGTGCCCTCGTCGGCGATGCCCCAGAAGCGGCCCATGTGGTAGGCCGCGCAGATGTTCACGTCGAGGAGGTAGGCGCCGGCGGTGCCGCACTGTGTGGCCTGCGTGCCCGGGTCGACCGGCTGGCCGTGTCCCATCCCGGTGATCTGGAAGTACTCGACCACGCCGCCGTAGACCCGGTGCGGGTAGCCGGCGACGGTGTCGCTCACGTCCGGCGTCTGGTCGGTGCCGGCCACGTCGGTCCACTGCTCGACGAGTTCGGTGGCGTTGCGCGGGGCGACGGTGGTGTCGGCGGTGCCGTGCCAGATCGACACCCGCGGGTGCGTGCCCGAGTGGTCGGCGGCGGCGCGCACCTTGTCGCCCCACTGCGCCGGGGCCTGATCGGTGCCCGGGTTCATGCAGCTGAACGCGGTCACGGTGGAGGTCGCGCACCCGTAGGGCAGCCCGGCGACGATCCCGCCGCCGGCGAACACGTCCGGGTAGGTGGCGAGCATGACCGCGGCCATCGCGCCCCCGGCGGACAGCCCGGTGACGTAGGCCGGCGATGCGCCGAGGTCGGCCCTCGTGCGGTCGACCATCTGCTTGATCGACAACGCCTCGCCCGAGCCGCGGCGCGTGTCGGCGGGTTCGAACCAGTTGAAGCAGCTGTTGGCGTTGTTGGCGGAACTCTGCTGCGGGAACACGACCGAAATGCGCCACTGGTCGGCCAGCTTCATCCAGCCGGTGCCGGTGGCGTAGCCGGTCGCGTTCTGGGTGCAGCCGTGCAGGGCCACGACGACCGGGCGGCCGGCGGGCAGGCCGTCGGGGGCGTAGCGGAACATGCGCAGACCGCCCGGGTTCGAGCCGAAGCCGGTCACCTCCTGCAGCGTGGCGGCCTGCGCCGGAGGGGCCAGGCCGAGCAGGGCCAGGACGAGCGTCAGCAGGGCGGTCAGGGCGCGGCGCATCGGCACACCTCCACGTCGAGGTCGGAAACCGGTGCCGCTGATGGTAAGAACCGATCCGGGCTGCGACCGCGTTGCCGGGCAACACAATCGCCGCGCCGATCATGGTGGCGGTCACCACCGCGAATCCCGCGGTTTCGGTGGCGCGACCGGCCGGTTCGTGCTCTGATACCGGATCATGGACCAGCGGTGGCGAGTGCCCGGCTACACCGAACTGGAGGTGCTCGGCACCGGCGGCTTCGGCCACGTCGTGCTCGCCAAGCACGACGCCTCCGGGCAGCTCGTGGCGATCAAGTACCTGCATTCCGAGTTCCTGACCGACCCCGGGATCCTCGGCGGCTTCCGCCGCGAGGCGCACCTGCTGCACGGTGTGCGCAGCCCGCACGTCGCGCGGCTGCACGAGTTCGTCGAACGCCCGGAGGGCGCCGCGCTGGTGATGGAGGCCGTCCCCGGGGTCTCGCTGCGCGTGCTGCTGGCCGCGGAGAAGACCCTGGCGCCCGAATCGGCGCTGGCGATCCTCAAGGGCTCATTGCTGGGGCTGGCGGCCGCGCACGCCGTCGGCGTCGTGCACCGCGACTACAAGCCGGGCAACGTCCTGGTGTCGCAGGCGGGGGAGTCCAAGCTGGTGGACTTCGGACTGGCCACATTGGACGGTCAGGCCGGGCTGGCCGCCGGGTCGCCCTCCTACATGGCCCCGGAACAGTGGGCGGGCCTGCCGGGGATGCCCGCCACCGACGTCTACGCCGCCACCTGCGTGTTCTTCCAATGCGTCACCGGGCACCGGCCGTTCGAGGCGGACACCACCGAACGGTTGCGCGCGCTGCACCAGTCCGCGCCGGTACCGCTCGACGCGGTGCCCGAGCCGCTGCGGGCGCTCATCGCGCGCGGCATGGCCAAGGACCCCGGGCAGCGCCCGGTCACCGCCGAGGCGTTCGTGGCCGAACTCGAGGCCACCGCGCGCGCCGCCTACGGCGCGGACTGGGAAAGCCGCGGCTGGAAGCGGCTCGCCGCTCCCGTCGCCGCGCTGACCGCCCTCACACCGCTCGCGCTGCTCGCGACCGCCGGCTCCGCGGCGGCCCCGGTCGCCGCCGCCGCGCCGGCCGGAGCCGGGATCGCGGCCACGACCATCGGCAAGGTGGTCATCGGCGTCCTGGTGACCGCGGTGCTCGCCGTCGGCGGATTCCTGGTCTACCAGCAGTTCGACGACCCGCCGCCGCCGGTGCTCACCGTCGCCATCGAGACCACGACCGGCGCCGACACCGCCCTGCCGATCACCTACGACCTGCAGTACCCCCGGGTGACCGGGCACGCCGACGCCGCCGTCCAGGATCGGATCAACGCCGCGTTGCGGGCGCCGGTCGATGAGCGCCTGCGGTCGGTGCGGGCGGGGCTGGCCGATCCGGACATCCTCGCCGACATCCGGAGCCGGGGCGAAACCGTGGGTGTGCGCACCACCGCGGTCGTCACGCTGCGCACCGACCGGCTGGTGTCGGTGCGCTACGACCACGCGCTCGACTCGGACTTCCTGTCCCACGCCAGCTGGCGGTTCCCGGAGAGCGTCACCGTCGACCTGACCACCGGGCGGGTCCTCGGGCCGCGGGAGATCTTCCGCGACGACGTGCTGACCGCGCAGGGCATGGCGACGCTGACCGAACGGCTCGTGGCGCACTCGGCGAACGGGTTCTGCCGCCGGGTCAGCGTCAGCGGGTCCGGGGCACCGGCGTCGATCGACACCGCGGACACGCCCGGCGGGGGCGACCACGTGCCGGCCGCCGATGTCGTGTTCACGAACGCCGGGGTGGATTTCCTGGTGCGGTACTCCGACCTCGGCTGCGACACGGCCTCCGGTCAGGAGACGATCACGGTTCCGTATGCGGAGATCGCGGACCTGCTCCGGCCGGAGCTGCTCGCCATGCTCGGCCGCGGCGGCGGTGTCCCGTCGTCCACGCCGCCGGCGGACGACGGCACCTACACGAACGCGCGGTTCGGGTTCACGGCCCTGGTGCCCGAGGGGTACCAGCGGCAGCCCTACGCCCCGCCGGGCGGCGACGGCATGGAGTTCAGCGACCCGAGCCTCGGGGCGGCGATGACGGTGTGGGGAGCCAACAACCCGAGCGGCCGCTCACCCGCCGACGTCCTGGCCTCGACGGCGGAGGACATCCGCGCCGAGGGCGGGCAGGTGACGGTCCAGCGCGTGGAGGGCGAGCTGTACACGATCTCCGGCTACCGCGGCGATGGCCGCATCTTCTACGAGCGCGGTTTCGTCGGCCCCGGCTCGACGGCCACCCTGCGGTGGGTCTACCCGCGGGCGAGCAAGGAAGCACTGGACGGGCCGGTCAGCCGCACGGTGAAGACCTTCCGGGCGGGCGACCTCAGCCGGCCGCACTGAGCGGGCGCGGTGGCTCGCGGACCCTCGGCTTCCCCACGCGCGGCTGGATGACCTGCACACCAGGCTCGCCGCCACGCGCCGGCCGGACGAGCTGCCGAGGTGTGCCCGTCGCGGACCTGACCGGTGGGCAGTGCGGTACCTGCTGCCGGTCGTGCCCGCGCGCCCAGCGGCACCGGGAACACCTGCGGCGCGACCCGCCGGTTCCCCGGAGCTCGACGCGCCTCTGCTCACCTACGCCGGCTCCGCTGGACGAGCTGGCGGGCGATGAGGTTGCGCTGGATCTCGTTGGTGCCCCCGCCCACAATCATCAGCGGCGCGTCCCGAACACCCCCGGTGCCGGGTCAGTTCATCGTCACGGAGAAGCCCGACAGGGTGAAGCGGGCCGGGACGCCGTTGGTGGAGCAGAACTCGATGCCGTAGCCGATCTGATTCACCGTCGGGTTCGGCGGGATGTAACCGCGGCCGACCGCCCAGCCGATCATCGCCTTGAGGTCGAGGTTGCCGGAGTACTGGGTGGTCTGCGCGACGAACGCGAGGTAGCCGCCGCCGTCGTACCACACGTCGTAGGTCACGCCGCCCGCCGTGTAGGTGGCGACCTTGTCGCCGTTGGGCACCTGGTTGTGGTTCTCGGTCCACACCATCAGCTCGGTCACCCCGGGCTGCTGGCCGACGCCGTTGAGCCAGATGTCGTAGGCCACGTCGTAGATCCCGGTGGCGGGCCCGCGCCCGGCGAAGGTGGAGGTGATCGTCGAGTAGTCGGACAGCGGGGCGCCGTTGAGGTCGTTGATGTCCTTGTGGACGTTGGGATACGTCTTCACCGACGTCGTGTCGGTCTGGGTGGAGTCGACGTACCAGTTGTCGAAGGAGCAGGCGTGGAGGGTTTCCGGGCCCGCCTCGGCCTGGTTCCACATGTTGTTGTGCACGTAGTAGCCGCCGTCGGACCAGCCGCCGTCGGGGTCGCTGGTGGTGAACACCGGGTCGGTGCAGGTCCGGTCCGGGGCCGGGGCAGCCGCGGCGGGCGTGCTCGTGGCGGACACCGACCGCGTCGTGCTCTGGGACGTCCTGCTCTGGGACGTTGTGCTTTGGGACGTCGTGCTTTGGGACGTCGTGCTTTCCCGCGCCGCGCTGCTGCTCGACGTGCTGGGCGCGCTGCTGCCCGCGGCGGTCGTCGTGGTCGGCGCCGGGGCCGCGCTGGACGAGTGCGCATGGCTGGCGCGGGAAGCTTGCGCCGCCCACGAACTGCCCGGCTCACAGGCGGTCGTGCTGAGCAGGAGCAGGGGAGCGGCGAGCAGCACCGCCGGGATCGTGCGTTTCATGTGTGCGTCTTCCGTACCTGTCGGGTGGTCCCCCAGCCGAACGGTTCGGAAAGCTAGCACAGATAACGGCAAGATCACATCAATGTCACGGGAAAGTGTCTTCTGGGCCACTTCGCCCGCCGGTGCCAGCACGGTGGAGCACGTCGGGCCGGTGATCTTGGGGGGCGATGTGACCAGGGGACGAGTGGTGGCGCCGATCCGGCTGGTCCTGGCCGCGAGCCTCGTGCTGGCCGGCTGTGCGACGCCCGATCCGGGACCGCCGGTGCCCGAGCCCGCCGTGACCACCGTGGAGTTCGAGAACCGGCTCGCCGAGCACCTGTCCCGCTTCGCGACCGAGGTGCTGGAACCCGACGCGCAGGTGGCCGCTCCGGTGCGCTCGCGCGCCGCCGGCTGCCCCGGCGGGCCGGACTGGGGCGTCGTGCCGCGGGCGGAGGCGACCGTGACCGCGGGCGAGCAGACCGAGAAGTTCCTCGAAGACCTGCAGACCTGGATGGGTCGCAACGGCTTCGAGGACGCGTTCGAGGACGACGACCGCCGCTGGGCGGCCGACGACACCCGGACGGTGACCGGCTCCGGCGGCGACGGCACCGTGGTCCGCGTGCACCTGGCCCGGAACAGCCCGCGGTTCACCATCACCCTGGCCGGCCCGTGCACGTGGCCGCCGGACCGGCCCGGCGGCCCCCCGGAGACGGGCGTGCTCGCCCCGTTGCCGCCGCCGTCCGCGCCGTCCTCGCTCGGCGATTCCAGCTACCTCGACCCGGCGGTGTGCCGGTCCCCGAACCTCTACGTCCTCAACGACGACGCGCCCGTATACACGGGTCCCGGGCCGCACCCGATGGCGGTCGTGACCTACACCGGCCGGAAGAACTACGACGAGGAGGAGTTCGTGCACGACGAACTCCTCCTGTCCCGGAGCCTGGCGGCCCCTCACACCTCGGAGAGTTTCCCCGCGAAGTCGGCGCACCTCGTCGTGTGCGTGCACATCGGGATCACCGGCGACACCGGCCGGGACGTGACCTGCCGCTACACCTCCGAGCCGGCCGGATCGGGCAGCGGCGTCCCGGTCACCTTCGACCTGTACGACAGCGTCTACCGCGTCGCGGTCCGCGAGGCGCGCACCGGTGCGAAGGTCGCGGAGTTCACCCTCCCCGGAACCCGCGGCGGCGCGGACACCTGCCCGTTCCAGCTGCAGGGCCGCGATTCCCGCCTCACGCTGGCAGTCGACGACTCGGAGCTGGAACGCCGTCTGCGTCCGGTGTTCGACGGGCGCCGCTGAGGCGTCACCCGCGGCGTTGCTGCGCCTCCAAGCGTTCGGCCTCCTCGCCGCCGATGGCTTCGCCGCGGGCGACCAGCCCGGCCACGTCGGACAGCGGGATCTGCTTGAGCACCAGCGACAACGCGAACGCGATCCCGATGAACGGCAGCAGGTACCAGAACACCGGGGCGAGCGCGTCGGCGTAGGCGGTCACCACTCCGTCGCGCACGGGCTCGGGCAGCTGGTTCAGCGCGGCCGGGTCGAGGGTCGCCGTGGTGGCCGAGGCGTCCGCGGCCGAGGCGCCGGCCGCGGTGAAGACGCCGTTGAGGTTCTCCGTCAGGCGCGTGGTGAAGATCGTGCCGAACACCGCGGTGCCCAGCGCCGCGCCGACCTCGCGGAAGTAGTTGTTGGTGCTGGTCGCGGTGCCGATCATCGCGGCGGGCACCGCGTTCTGCACCACCAGCACGACGACCTGCATGATCAGCCCGAGCCCGGCGCCGAACACGAACAGGTACCCGCAGATCAGCCAGATCGGCGTGTCCGCGGCCAGGGTGGTCATCAGGACCATCGCCGCGGCGGTGACGACGGTGCCCAGGATCGGGTAGACGCGGTAGCGCCCGGTCTTGGTGATCGCCGACCCGGACACGATCGAGGTGCCGATCAGGCCGACCATCATCGGCAGGAGCAGCAGGCCGGACGCGGCCGCCGAGGTGCCCGCCGACATCTGCAGGAACGTCGGCACGAACCCGATCGCGGCGAACATGCCCAGGCCCAGCGCCAGCCCGATCGCGGTGGCGTTGACGAAGATGCCGTTGCGGAACAGGCTCAGCGGGATGATCGGGTCCGCGGCGCGCTTCTCGGCCACGACGAACGCCACCGCCGACACGAGCAGGCCCAAGCCCCACGCCCAGGTCTCCAGCGCCGCCCAGCCGTGGCCGGAGTCGCCGCCGAAATCGGTGAAGAAGATCAGGCACGTGGTGGCCAGCGACAGGAACACCACGCCGGCCAGGTCGATCGGCTGGGTCGCCTTCTTGCTCGGCAGGGTGAGCGCGAGCAGCGCGATGACGAACGCCGCGACGCCGACCGGGATGTTGATGTAGAACGCCCACTGCCAGGTGAGGTGGTCGACGAAGAACCCGCCGAGCAGCGGGCCGCCGACGGCCGAGAGCCCGAAAACACCGCCGAGCGGGCCGAGGTACTTGCCGCGCTCGTTGGCGGGCACGATGTCGGCGATGATCGCCTGGGACAGGATCATCAGCCCGCCGCCGCCGAAGCCCTGCAGCGCCCGGAACACCACGAACACCCAGAAGCCGGTGGCGAACGCGCACCCGACGGAGGCGAGGGTGAACAGCGCGATCGCGACGAGGAACAGCCGCCGGCGGCCCAGCACGTCGCCGAACTTGCCGTAGATCGGCATCACGATCGTGGTCGCCAGCAGGTAGGCGGTGGTGATCCACACCTGGTGCTCGACGCCGCCGAGGTCGCCCACGATCGTCGGCATCGCGGTCGCCACGATCGTCTGGTCGAGGCTGGACAGCAGCATGCCCGCGATGAGGGCGCTGAAGATGATCCAGATCCGCCGCTGGGTCAGCAGCAGCGGGGCGGGCGCGGTGCTCGTCATGACGTCCGTTCGGTTTCGGGGGACAGGAGGGTGCGCGCGGCCTCGAGCCGGCGCGTGAGGAGGTCGGCGAAGGGCGTGGCGCTGCCCTCGGTGACGAACTCGCGGACGGCCGCGCCGGCCAGGGCGCCGACGACCTGGACGGCGGTCGCGGCGCGCAGATCGCCGCGCGGCAGGCCTTCCCGCCGTTCGACCAGCTCCACATCGGACTGTTCGTCGCGCAGGAGCTGGTCGAGGAACTTGGCGAGCAGCCGGGGTTCCCGTTCCACGGCGGCCCGCACCTCGCGCCACTTCTCGACCGTCATGTCGGCGCGGGCCCAGCGCTGCGCCGTCAGCTGGGCGAGGTCTTCGAGCAGGGGAGCGGTGCCGGCGAGGAAGGCGGCCACGAGGTCCTCGTCGTCGCGGTGCGCGGACCGGCCCAGGACGGCGTCGTCCTTGGTGGCGAAGTAGTTGAAGAAGGTGCGGCGCGCGATGCCGGCGCGTTCGCACACCTCCTCGACGGTGAAGCCGGTCAGGCCCCGTTCGGCGGTGAGCCGGCGCGCCACGGTGGTCACCCGGGCGGCGGTGGCGGCCATCCGCGCGGAGCGGCCGGTTGGTGCACTATTCATATCATAGTGCATTGTTGCACTCTCGCCACCAGAGTGCAAAGCCATTCCCGAATGGCGGATTGCGTGGCCGGGGTTGGGTTGACGTACCGCGCCCGAACGGGGCGCACGGTGCCGAAAGGGCTCCCGCCATGACCACTGGCCTCCCCGCGTTTCCCGCCGCCGACGAAAGACCGCTCGACACGTGCCTCCGCCTCCGCGAGATCGCCCCGGTGGTCCGCGCGGAGTTCCCCGGCGGCGTGCCCGCCTACCTCGCGCTCACCCACAACGCGGTCCGGGAGGTCCTCGCCGGCGACAACAAGACGTTCGCCCGCGATCCCAAGCACTGGCCCGCGCTGCACGACGGCTCCATTCCCGCGGACTGGCCGCTGCGCAGCATCGTCCAGGGCGATCACCTCTCGACCAAGGACGGCGCCGACCACCGGCGGTTGCGCGGCCTGGTCGGCAAGGCGTTCACCCCGGCGCGGGTGCTCGACCTGGAGCCGCGCATCCAGGCGCTCGTCGAGGAGCTGCTCGACGGGGTCGTGGCCGCGGGCGACAGGGTGGATCTGGTGCCCTCGTTCACCGAGGTGCTGCCGATGGCGGTGATCTGCGAGCTGTTCGGCGTGCCCGGCCCGGAGCGGATGCGGTTGCGGAGGTGGACCGCCACGCTGCTGGCCCACACCACCCCGGCGGAGGAGGCGTTCGCGACGCAGGAAGCCCTGATGGCCTACCTGCGGGACCTGGTGGAGCGGAAGAAGGCCCAGCCCGGCGACGACCTGACCACCAGCCTGGTCCAGGCCCGCGACGAAGGCGACCAGCTCACCACCGACGAGCTGGTCGGCGTGCTGTGGCTGATGCTGATCGCCGGCCACGAGACCACCGTCCACCTGCTCGGCAACGCCGTCATCGCGCTGTCGCGGAACCCGGGCCAGCTCGAACTGGCGAAGCGCGAGGACCGCTGGGCCGACGTCGTCGAGGAGACGATCCGCTACCGCCACTCGGTGATGATGACCAGCTTCCGCTTCACCCTGGCGGACGTGACCATCGCGGGCGTGGACATCCCGAAGGGCAACGCGGTTGGCGTGGTCTACCAGGCGTGCGGGCTCGACCCGGAGGTGTACGGCGAGACCGCGGGGGAGTTCGACATCACCCGCGAGCAGGGCGCGAACCTGGGGTTCGGCCACGGCCCGCGGTACTGCATCGGCGCGCCGCTGGCACGCCTGGAGAGCCGGCTGGCGCTGGCCGCGCTGTACCGGCGGCTGCCCGGTCTGACCCTGGCCGTCGATCCGGACGACATCCCGTACTCGCCGTCGTTCTTCACGATCGGCCCGCTGTCGATCCCGGTGAACCTGGGCTGACCGGACGGGGGGCGAGGTGCCTCGCCCCCCGGACCGTCAGTCGTTGCCGGCTTCCAGCGCGGCGTGGTCGAGCAGTTCGACGTCCTCGGCGCTGGCGCCGCGCGAGGCGATCACCTCGGCGCCGCCCTCGGTCATGGCGCCGATCAGGCCCGTCGAGGCGGCCTGGGCGGCGCCGACCAGCGAGGGCTGCTGGGTGCCGCCGGTGCCGACCATGCCCAGGCCCGCGTACTGCTCCAGGCGTGAGCGCGAGTCGGCGATGTCCAGGTTGCGCATGGTCAGCTGGCCGATGCGGTCGACCGGGCCGAACGCCGCGTCCTCGGTCCGCTCCATCGACAGCTTGTCCGGGTGGTAGCTGAACGACGGGCCGGCGGTGTCCAGGATCGAGTAGTCCTCACCGCGCCGCAGCCGCAGCGTGACCTCGCCGGTGACCGCCGTGCCGACCCACCGCTGCAGCGACTCGCGCAGCATCAGCGACTGCGGGTCCAGCCAGCGGCCCTCGTACATGAGGCGGCCCAGGCGGCGGCCCTCGTTGTGGTAGCTGGCGATCGTGTCCTCGTTGTGGATCGCGTTGAGCAGCCGCTCGTAGGCGGCGTGCAGCAGCGCCATGCCCGGGGCCTCGTAGATGCCGCGCGACTTGGCCTCGATGATCCGGTTCTCGATCTGGTCGGACATGCCCAGGCCGTGCCGCCCGCCGATCGCGTTGGCCTCGAGCACCAGGTCCACCGCGGAGGCGAACTCCTTGCCGTTGATCCGCACCGGGCGGCCCTGCTCGAAGGCGATGGTGACGTCCTCGGTGGGGATCTCGACCTCGGGGTCCCAGAAGCGGACGCCCATGATCGGCTCGACCAGCTCGATGCCGGCGTCGAGGTGCTCCAGGGCCTTGGCCTCGTGGGTGGCGCCCCAGATGTTCGCGTCGGTCGAGTAGGCCTTCTCGGTGCTGGCGCGGTAGGGCAGGTTCCGGGCGGTCAGCCACTCCGACATCTCGGTGCGGCCGCCCAGTTCGGTTACGAAGTCGGCGTCCAGCCACGGCTTGTAGATGCGCAGGGCCGGGTTGGCGAGCAGGCCGTAGCGGTAGAAGCGCTCGATGTCGTTGCCCTTGAAGGTGGAGCCGTCGCCCCAGATCTGGACGTCGTCCTCGAGCATCGCGCGCACCAGCAGCGTGCCGGTGACCGCGCGGCCCAGCGGGGTGGTGTTGAAGTAGACGCGGCCGCCGGAGCGGATGTGGAAGGCGCCGCAGGCCAGGGCGGCCAGCCCCTCCTCGACGAGCGCTTCCCGGCAGTCGACCAGCCGCGCGATCTCCGCGCCGTAGGTCTTGGCCCGGCCCGGCACGGAGGCGATGTCGGGCTCGTCGTACTGCCCGATGTCGGCCGTGTAGGCGCAGGGGACCGCCCCCTTCTCGCGCATCCACGCGACCGCTACGGACGTGTCGAGGCCCCCGGAGAAGGCGATCCCGACACGTTCACCGACAGGCAGAGAGGTGAGCACCTTGGACACGAGGACAGTATATGCATGGCGATGCATGATCATGCAAAGGGGGCGGGGGTGTTCCCGGCCACGTGGGTCAGCCGGCGGAGCAGGTCCCGGGCTTCCCCGCGGCACAGCCGGCTCAGCCGGGCGAGCAGACGAGCGGCCTCGACCCGCACATGCCGCGGCGCCGCCTCGTCGTGGGCCACTTCGCGGGCGACGACGGCGGCCTCTTCCCGGCGATCGGCCCGGAGGCGGGCCATCGCCGTGGCGGCGCGCAGCCGGACCCGCGGGCCGAGCGTCCGGTCCGCCGCCAAGGCGCGCAACCCGAGCGCGCCGTCGAGGCTGTCGAAGTGCCCGATCGCTTCGCAGACCCGGACACGGGCCAGTGGCGTGCCGGTGTGGCGGAGGTGGTGCAGGACCCGCAGCATCTCGCCGCGCAGGTCGGGCCGGTGCCCGGCGAGTTCCCGGGCGGCGTCGGTGCGGACGAGGTGCGGCAACGTCTCGTCGTTCACGATTTCCTGCAACGCGGGCGCTCCCAGCTCACGACCGCGGTCGCCGGACGACATCAGGTCGCGTGCCGCGCGCCACCGCAACGCCGGACGGCCCGCGGGATCCGTGGCGAGGGAGTGCAGAGTCCGCACACCGGCCGAGCGGTCGGCGACGGTGTACCTGGCGAGCCGGTTCGCGACGGTCCACCGGATCGCCGCCGGTGCCGACCCGTCGTCCCGCATCCGGCGCAGCTGGTCGAGGCCGTCCAGGTCGCGCAGGAGGAGGCGGACCTCGACGCGGTCGAGGTCACCCACCACCTCCTCGTCGAGCACGCCGCGCAGGTATCCGGCCACCACCTCGGCGGAGACCAGGTCCACCAGCACCTCGGAGGCCTCGGCGTGGTCGCGCCAGTGCCGGGACTGGTCGGCGAGCACGGCGTGTGCCTCCGCGACGCGACGACGCCGCCAGTCCGCGCCGAGTTCGGCGAGTTTGTCCCACGCGAGGCGGCCGAACCGCTGCTGGGTGAACTCCGCGAGCACCGCGACGGCTCGCGGCAGGTGCCCGGGCGAGAGGCCGGCCAGCGTGGCGGCGGCCTCGACGCGTTCCGTGGGCGAAGCCTCCGGAGCGGTGAGGAGGTCGTGCAACGCCGACTCCGCGTCCGCGATCAGGTCCGGATCGTCCCAGGCGGTGAGACCGGCGAACCGCTCCTCGGGAGCGACCGCCGGGTCGTCGAGAAGCGCGAGCCGGGTCTCCCGGGTCTCCCGGCCGCGGTACCGCTGCGCGAGCCGCGCCCGGAACCAAGCCGTGGCCGCGGGGTCCCGGGCACGCAGGAGGTTGGCCTGCAGCAGTTCAGCGGTCTGGCCCGAGCTGAGCGCGTCCCACCAGTACACGGCGAGCTCGTGTTCGTGCGCGGCGCGTTCCGGGTCGCCGGCCAGCCGCCACAGGACGGCCAGGCAGCGCTCGGCCTGGGAGCCGTCGAGCTCGGCCAGGTTCTTCGCGGCCTCGCACCGGTCGGTGTGGGACTGCTGCTCGTCCTCGAGGACCTGGCGGAGGAAGACGGCCGCCTCGTTCCGCCGGTCGGGAGCCAGGGACGCGATCCGCATCCACACGTCCACGCGGTCGGAGAAGCCCAGGCAGTCGTCGGCCGCCTGGGCCTCGAGCTCGGCCAGCGCTTCCTCCCGCCGGCTCGGATCCAGCTCGGCGAGCAGCGCCGCGGCGATCTCGCACCGGAGGCGTTTCGGAGCACGGCCGGCCAGGACGTCGCGCAGCCCCGGCGCCAGGTCGGCGCCGAGCACGGCGAGGGTGCGCAGTCGCCGTTCCCAGCGGTAGTCGGAGGTGCCCCGGCTCGACAGGACCACGGCGGCGGCCGCGTCGATCCGGTCCGGTGCCGCCCGGGCCAGGGCGACCGCCGCGTCGCCGCGGGACTCCCCGTCCGCCGTCTCGTCGAAGGCGATGCGCTCCAGCGCCGTGATCACCTCGGGATCGCCACGGTGACCGAGGTTGTCCAGAGCCTCGGCCACACCGCACACGGTCGCCGCGGTGGCGGCCGGCGCGCGCAGCACTTCGCGAAACGCCTCGGCGGCCTCCTCGCGCGGCGCGTGCCCCAATCCCGTCAGGCTCCGCGCCAGCCAGCGGAGTTCCAGGGCCGGCACGGTGCCCGACCGCAGGAGGGCGACCACACCGTCCAGTGCGTCGCGGTGGTACGGGCGGCCCAGGTCCACCAGGGTGGTGGCCGCGGCCCTCCGGGCGTCACCGCGCCGCATCGGGTCCCGGAGCACCTCGATCGCCGCGCGAGCCAGTGCCTCGTGGTCGTCGGTGTCGGAGAGCTGAGGCGCCGGGTAGTCCCGCCACGCCGTCCAGGTCGAGCCCTCGTCCGGGCCTAGCAGGCGGAGCAACTCCGCGGCGGCCCGGTCCCCGGACGGGCCGTCGAGACGTCGCAACAGCCGCCAGGTGTCGGACCGCAGGTCCGGGTCCCTGCGGCGGTGCGCGATCTCGCTCAGGTGCTCGACGATCTCCGGGTGGAACTCCGGTCCCAGGCGGGCCAGCTGCTTGGCCGCCTCGAGGCACAGGTGGGGATCGGCCGCCCCGTCGGCGAGGGTGCCGCGGAGGGCGTCCACCGCGGCCGCCCGGTGTGGTTCCCCGGCCGCGGCCAGCCACGCGAGCGCCGCCATCCGCTCGAACCCGGCGGCCAGGGGATGTTCGGCCAGGCGCTGGAGCAGCGGAGCGGCTTCCCCGGCGTACCGCGGCGCGGCGTCCCCGAGACTGCGGGCCGCCCACAACCGCTGGTTCACGGTGGCTGTGGGGTCGGCGAGAACCGCGCGCAGGTGCGCGACCGCCTCCTCGTGCGAGCCGAGATTGGCCAGCGAGTCGGCCAGGAATCGCCGCTCCGCCGGGGTCACGCCGAACTCGGTGCCGAGGGCCTGCAGGAGGGTGACCGCGTGCGCGCGGTGCTGCGGTCCCAGCTCCGCCAGCGCCTCGACGGCGAAGATCCGCTCGACCCGGTCGTTGCGCCGGTCCTTGATCCATCCGGTCAGCGCCGCCACCGCTTCGTCGAGGTGGGGTGTGCCCAGCGAAGCCAGAGCCTGGGCGGCGTCGGTCAGGTCGGTGTTGAGCCCGGTGTGCCGCCCGAGGATGGTGCGGAACACGTCCGCGCACCGCTCGTGGAACTCCACCCCGATCTCCACCAGGCCGGTCGCCGCTTCGACCAGATCGCGATCGGGCGCCCAGGAGTCCGCCAGGACGGACTCGAGCGCCCGCACCGCCCGCGCCCGGGCCGCGGAACCGAACGCCGACAGCACGACCGCGGCCTTGCGGCGATCCAGGCCGCTCGTGCGGGGGTCGCCGAGCACGGAGACCAGGCCGTGCTCGGCGATCGCGCGGTCGTCGCCGCCGCACTCCGACAACGCCTCGGCCGCCGCGAGCCGGACCTCCACGGCGATCGCCTCGTCGTCGATCACCGCACGCAGCCGGCGGCGCGCGGCGTCGCCTTCCGCGCCGCGCAGCCGGGTGGCCAGCGCGGTCGCGGCCTCCACCCGCGACGGCCACGGGAGGTCCTCGTCGGTCATCAGACCGGACAACCAGCCGGCGATCCCGGGGTGGTGGGTGGCGCGGCCGGCCTGCGCCAGGATCTCGCCGCCCGGGGATTGTGTGGTGCGCGCCCAGGCGCGCACGGTCGCCAGGAAATCGTCGACGACGCCCACTCCGGCGGGCACGCGCCAGGCCAGCAGGCGGGCGGCGAGGAGGTGCTCGTCGGCGCTGCCCGCGTGCAGCCAGCCGATGAGGCGATCGGCCTCGGTCGTGTGCAGGCGGGTGTAGTGCAGCAACACGGCCCGGGCGTGGCGGCCCCGGTTGTCCCCGTTCGCGGCGTGCAGCAGGAGGGCGAAGTCCGGGTGCACGGGGTCGAACCGCGCCGGGAGCAGCCTGGCCTGTGCCGTCGCGGCCAGGTGCTCGGCGAAGCTGTGGTGCAGGAACCGGAGGTCGCCGGCGCGGCGGACTAGCGGGCCGGCCGCGGTCAGCGAGGAGATCAGCTCGTCCCCGGCGTCCGCGGTCCAGCCGGGAACGTGCTGCTCGGCCCAGGAGAGTGCGGCGTCGGTCAGCGAGGTGTCGGCCTCCAGCCGCACCCGGCCCAGGTGCTCCAGCAGCGGTCCGCACACCTCGTCGAACCGGCCCGGCCTGGTCGCCTGGGCCGAGCGGAGGTATTTCAGGTAGCTCTCGTAGAGCTCGTACTGGCTGTCGGGCAGCGGACGGTCGCCGTGCTGCTCGAAGATGATCGCCGCGATCGTCGCGAGCAGGGGCACGCGGACGAGCTCGTCCAGGTGGGCCGCACGGATCTGCCGGACGAACCGGTCGGCGTCGTCGCCAGGGCCGAACCACTTGCCCGCGAAATCGCGCAGTGCCTTCTCGTCGAAGGGCTGGAGTTCGTAGCGGTTCGCGCCGATGCGCTGCAGCGGGGCGAGGGCGGCGCCGTCGATCGGCCGCGTGGTGAGGACGATCCGGTAGGGCGCCTCGGCGGTCGAGGCCCACGCCGCGAGCACGGTTACCAGGCGGTCCCGCTCCACGGCGTCGGCGACTTCGTCCAGCCCGTCGACGAGCAGCAGCCAGCGGCGTCCGGCGACGCGCTCGCCCAGCCGTTCGGGGTCCACGGGCTTGGCGAGCAGCGCGCCGTACTCGGCGCGGATGCTCGCCGCGATCGCGTGCGGGAACGGCGTGTCGAGGCGGGACGCGAGTTCCCGCGCGGTCAGCCGGAGCGGCAGGACCGGCTCGAGCGCGCCCGCGTGGCCCTCCTGACCCGGCGCCCACCACCCGGCGAGATCGGCCGCGAGCCGCAGCGACAGGGTCGACTTGCCCTGGCCGGGGCCGCCGGTCACCACGACGTGGTCGTCGCTGGCGAGCACGTCGTGCACCGAGCGCGACGGCGGGCGCACCACGAGCCGGGCCACCGGGGCCGCCGGGTTCACCAGCCGGCCCCGGTCGTCCACGATGGGGGCCGGCCGCTCCGGCTCGGGCTGGTCGTCCTCCGATCCGCTGCCGAGCTCCTGGCGCACGTACAGCGTGGCCAGCGCCGGGCGCCGCGCGCCGGGCAGCCGGTACGGCAGTTCCTGGGCGGCCTGGGCCTGTGCCCGGAGCAGGGCCTGGACGTCCGCGGGCAAGGCCGCGGCCTCGCCCCAGCCGGCCGGTGCGGCCGGGTGGGGCGCCGGTGCGGCGCCGGGCGGGGACAGGTGGAAGTGCACGCCACCGGTGATGGATCCGGCCTGGACAGCCGCGCCGTGGACCGTGCCGCTCAGGTCGTTGCTGATGCGCTGCTCGTCCACGCCCCCTCCTTCGCCGCGGCGAAGGCATCTTCTCACGAAGATCGGTTGTGGCGGGACGGAACGCGCTAGTCCGCGGCCGCGGCGGTGGGGATGTCGTTCGCCGCGGCCCAGGCCGCCACGTCCTGCCGCTGGATCGCCGCTGCCATCAGGTCCGGGAACACCTCCGGCGTGCAGGCGAACGCCGGGATCCCGAGCGCCGCCAGGGCCGCCGCGTTGTCGTGGTCGTACGCCGGTGCTCCGTCGTCGCTCAGGGCCAGCAGGCAGATCACCTGCACGCCGTCGGCCTTCAGCGCCTGCGCGCGCTGCAGCATTTCCTCTTCGTTGCCGCCCTCGAAGAGGTCGCTGATCAGCACCAGCACCGTGTCCCGCGGGGCGTCGATCCGGGTCTGGCAGTACGCCAGCGCCGCGTTGATGTCCGTGCCGCCGCCCAGCTGGACCCCGAACAGCAGCTCCACCGGGTCGGACACCGACTCGGTCAGATCCGCCACCGCGGTGTCGAACGCGATCACCTGCGTGCGCAGCGACCGGATCGACGCCAGCACCGCCCCGAAGACGCTCGCGTACACCACCGACGCCGCCATCGACCCGCTCTGGTCCAGGCACAGCACGATCTGCCTGCTCACGCTCGGCAGCCGCCGCCCGAAACCCACCAGCCGTTCCGGCACCACGGTGCGCTGCTCGGGCTGGTAGTGCTTCAGGTTCGCCAGGATCGTGCGGTTCCAGTCGATGTCACCGTGCCGTGGGCGGCTCGTGCGGTTGGCCCGGTGCAGCGCCCCGCTCACCGCCTGCCGCGTTGGTTGCGCCAGCCGCTTCTCCAGGTCCTCGACGACCTGGCGCACCACCGCCCGCGCGGTTTCTCGCGACCGCTCGGGGATGGCGCGGTTGAGCGACAACAGCGTGCCCACCAGGTGCACGTCCGGCTGCACCGACTCCAGCATCTCCGGCTCCAGCAGCAACTGCCGCAGCCCCAGCCGCTCCATCGCGTCGCGCTGCATGACCTGCACCACCGAGCTGGGGAAGTAGCCGCGGATGTCGCCCAGCCACCGCGCCACCCGCGGGGACGATCCGCCCAGCCCGCCGCGGCGGTCCTTCTCCTTGTCGTACAACGCCTCCAGCGTCGCGTCCCGCTGGGCGTCCACACCGGACAGCGACACCCCGGTGCCGTCGGCGTCCTGCCCGCCGAGCATCATCCGCCACCGCCGCAACCGGTCGCTCATCCCAGCAGCTCCAGGATCCGCGGCACCACCAGGGCCGCCCGCTCGTGGTCCAGGTCCTCGTCCGCCGCGCGCACCCCGGACGCGCCCTCGCCCCGGTCGAGGCGCTTCACCCGCAGCCCGATCTCCCGCCGCTCGGTCGCGGTGAACTCGGCGAACGTCCGGCGCAGCAACGGCAGCAGGTGGTCGAACACGTCCTCGCCCACCCCGGTGGCCCACCGGTCGACGATCTCCAGCAGCTCCGGCTCGTGCACCAGCAACGCCGCCTCCCCGGACAGGAAACCCTCCAGCCAGCCCGCGGCCTGTGTGGCGTCCGCGGCCAGGGACAGCTGCCGCGACAACCGGCCCGCGGCGTCGGTCACGTCGAGCAGCCCGGCGTCCAGCAGCAGCCGCACCGCGCGGCCGGCGATCAGCCCGGGCACGCCGAGCCGGTCGGCGACCGTCCGCAGCGCGCCGTACCAGACGTCCCGCAGCTCCCGCTGGTCGAGCAGCCCGATGCCGCGCTGCACACCGTCGAGCAGCTGCCGCACCTCACGCCCGGCGTCTTCGTCGAGACCCGCGCACGCGGCGGGCAGCCCGACCGCGATGCGCGTGACCACCCCGGTCAGCACGCGCTGCACCAGCTCGGTGTCGGCGCGGCGCACGTTGCCGTAGCGGCGGACGCGTGCCATCGGCTCCACCGCCGCCATCAGGCGCGTGGTGTCGTGCTGGCGCGCCGCGCGCTCGTCCAGCGCCGCGAGCACACCCGCCAGCGCCTCCGGCAGATCCGCCGTCAACGTGTCTTCCACGAGCGCGCTCAGCTCCGCGATGTCGGCCTCGGCGGTGCGGTGCGCCACGACGGCCGTCGCCGCGGACTCGATCGTGGTGCCGTGCCCGCTCGCCTCGATCAGCGCCACCGCCAGCTCCGGGTGCCACTGCAGCACCCACGACTCGCGGAACGTGCCCTTCGTGCGCGAGGTCTCCGCCGGCTCACCCCACCGCACGCCGAGCAGCAGCAGCCGGTGCAGCAGCTTGCTGCGTTCCAGGTGCGTCGGCGTGCGCAGGTCCAGGTCCAGCGGCTGCTCGGCCGCGCTCTGCTTGAGCCGCAACCGTTTCCGCGTCGCCTCCAGGTCCTTGGCCAGCGGCACCATCGGCGTCTCGGCGGGCACGCGGCCGAGGATGTCGCCGACCAGCAGCTCGCGGGCGACCAGCCGCATCGGGACCTCCGACCCTCCACAGAGGACCGCCTGACAGGCTTCCAGCACCTCGGGCAGCCCGGGGTGGGGCCGGTTGCGCAGCACGGCGAGCGCGTCGGCGAGCCGGACCGCTTCGATCACCGCGGCCGGGGACACGTCGTGCTGCTCGCGGCGCAGCAGGTGCGCCACCCGCACCAGCCAGCGGCCCACCGCCTCGTCCCGGGCGGTGGTGAACAGGTGGTGGTACCAGCCGGGGGAGGAGATCCCGGCGCCGTAGCCGCTGGCGAAGGCCAGCCGCGACGACGTCCACGGCACCCAGGTCGCGGCGACCTTCGTCGTGCGCAGTCCCTTGAGCAGCCGGTTGTCCGCGGCCTGCGACGGGAAGTCCGATGGCACCAGCACCGGCGCGTGCCAGGCGCCGCACACCACCGCGACGGTTTCGGCGCCGCCGCGGATGACCGCACGCAGCACCCGCCGCATCGCGGCTTCGCGGCGTTGCGTGCGCAGATCCGGCACGTGCCCTTCGCGCAGCGCGCGCATGGCGTCCAGCAGCGCGTCGAACACCTCCAGCCCGTGGTAGCGCAGCTCGACCGCGTCCTCCCACCAGCGCTCCGGATCGTCGTAGCCGGCGGCCCCGGCCAGGGTCGCGATCGGGTCGATCGGCGGCTCGGCTTCCGGGTCGTTTTCGTCCTCCAGCACCAGCGCGACGTTCGCGGGCAGGTCGAGGAACCGCACCTGCCTGCCGTGCTCCAGCGCCCACCGCAGCGCCACCCACTCCGGGGAGAACACCGCCATCGGGTAGAACGCGGCGGTCGCGGGCCGGTCGGCCGCGTACACCAGCCCGGCCACCGGCGGCCGCATGCCCGCCGCGGCGGCGAGCGGGGCGACCGCGTCCAGCTCCGGCGGCCCCTCGATCAGCACCACCTCGGGATCGAGGCGGCCCAGGGCGTCGGCCACCGCGCGGGCCGAACCCGGCCCGTGGTGGCGGATGCCCAGGACGTGGACGGTCACACCAGTTCCCGGCACGCGCGGTAGAGGTCGGACCACGGCTTGCGCTCGCGGACCACGGTCTCCAGGTACTCCTGCCACACGATCCGGTCCTGCACCGGGTCCTTGACCACCGCGCCGTGCAGGCCGGCCGCCACGTCGTCGGCCCGCACCACGCCGTCGCCGAAGTGCGTGGCCAGGGCGATCCCGTTGGTCATCACCGAGATCGCCTCGGCGGTGGACAGCGTGCCGGACGGCGACTTGATCTTGGTGCGGCCGTCGGTGGTGACCCCGTCGCGCAGCTCGCGGAACACCGTGACCACACGGCGGATCTCGTCGATGTTCTCCGCCCCGGCCGGCAGCTGCAGCGACCGGCCCAGCTGCTCGACCCGCAGGCGGACGATCTCCACTTCGGACTCCGCGTCGTCCGGCAGCGGCAGCACCACCACGTTGAAGCGGCGCTTGAGCGCGGCGGACAGGTCGTTCACACCGCGGTCGCGGTCGTTGGCCGTGGCGATCACGTTGAAGCCGGCCAGCGCCTGCACCTCGCTGTCCAGCTCCGGGATCGGCAGGGTCTTCTCGCTGAGGATGGTGATCAGCGCGTCCTGCACGTCGGAGGGGATGCGGGTCAGCTCCTCGATCCGCGCGATACCGCCGGTCTCCATCGCGCGCAGCACCGGGCTGGCCACCAGCGCCTTGGGCGAGGGGCCTTCGGCGAGCAGGCGCGCGTAGTTCCAGCCGTAGCGGATCGCCTCCTCCGCGGTGCCGGACGTGCCCTGCACCAGCTGCGTCGAGTCGCCGGAGATCGCCGCGGCCAGGTGCTCGGACAGCCACGTCTTCGCCGTGCCGGGCACGCCCAGCAGGAGCAGCGCGCGGTCGGTGGCGAGCGTGGCGATCGCGACCTCGACCAGCCGCCGCGCCCCGAGGTACTTCGGCGTGATCGGGGTGCCGTCCGGGGCTTCGCCGCCCAGGACGTAGGTGGCGACCGCCCACGGCGACAGCTTCCAGTTCGGCGGCCGGGGCCGGTCGTCGGCGGCCGCGAGCGCGGCCAGCTCGTCGGCGTGCTGCTGCTCGGCGTGTGCTCTCAGCACATCCGTCATGTGAACTCCTGCAGGATGGTCGCTCGGATGGTCAGCGCGTGGGCGATGCCGCGCAGGGCACGCGCGACGGGCTTGTGGTCGGTGCCCAGCGCCAGCAGCCAGTTCTCGACGGCGGCGAGCGCGGCGGGGTGCAGGTGCTCGGCCATCGCGCGGGCGGCCAGCCGCAGGACGGCCTCGGCCTTGCCGGTGCGCAGCCGCCCGACGATCTCGGTGGAGAACGCCGCCGGCCACGGCCCGGGCGCGGCGGCGAGCAGCGCACCGAAGCGGGCGTCGAGTTTGCGGTGGCCGCTCAGGATTTCCGCGGCGGTGTCCGGGGTGAGCGCGGCGATCATCTCCGGGGTGGGCTGGTGGCGGGCGAGCGCGGCGAGCCACTCCCGGTCGTGCTGGCGCAGCGCGGCCTTGGTCCAGCCGAGCAGGACGTCGTGGTCCGCCGCGGGGATCCAGCGGGTGTCCCAGGTGGACAGTGGGGTGGCGGCGAGGATCTGGATCAGCCGGGACGCGGCGCGGCCGAGGCCGGGTTCACGGTGGTCGGTCACGCCGTCGCGACGGGCGGCCGCGTCGGGTTCACCGGGCAGGTCGAAGGCGCCGTCGGCCTGGTGCAGCTGCCGGGCGCGCTCGGCCATGCGCCGGGCGCGGGCCGAGGCGGGCAGGTGGTCGAGCAGGGCGGTGGCGGCCGCACGGACGGTCGCGGCACGGTCGTCGAGAGCGCGTTCGAGCAGACGCTCGTCGTCGGCGGACAGGCCGGTGCGCAGGGTGTCCAGGAACGCGGCGCGGGTGGCGGCCGGTTCGGCGGCCCAGGTTTCCTCGACCAGTTCGCGGGCGCGAGCGGGCTCGGTGGCGCGCAGATCGGCCAGCAGCGCCACCCGCTCGGCGCGGGTGCCGGTGGCGAACCGCTCGGCCACCTCACTGGGCGGGACGGTCGCCGCCCAGCTCCACGCCGGGTTGTGCCCGGCCAGCCAGGTGCCGCGCGGGCCGATGACCTCCCGGACGAGACCGCGGACGGTGGTGGTGGTCGTGCCGAACCGGAGCAGGTCGGGCAGCAGCCGGTGCGGCGGGCGGCGTCCGGCGTCGCGGGCGGCGGTGAGCCAGTCGGTGGTGAGCGGTTCGGTGCCGACCTCGAGGCGGATGGCGCGGGTGAGCAGCAGTTCCAGCAGCTGGGCGGCGGCCGGGGTGCACTCGGGGCGGCCGTCGGGCGCGGCGGGTTCGGCTGGGGTGCCGCGCCAGGTGGGCGGGGTCCAGCCGGCGCGACGGTAGCCGGTGGCCAGCGCCGCCGCGGCCAGGACGGCGGCTTCGGGGGTGTCGGCGGTGACCGTCCCGGCGCCGGGGACGCCGGAGGCGGCGAGGTCGAACGGGCGGCGGCCGGTGCCGACCAGCGCCGCGCCGAGCAGATCGTCCCACGCGGTCACAGCGCCACCAGCCGGTCCTCGACCTGCACGCTCAGCGGGTGCAGGCGCTCGTCGATCCACTCGCCGAACACCGGCACCGGGTGGCCGCCGGAGAGGGCGAGCAGCTGCCACACGTCGGTGTCCGGGGCCAGGGTCAGGGCGGTGCCGTCGGCGTCGACGAGCAGCGGCGGTTCGCCGGGGACCACGGTCATCCCGGCCAGCGCCAGGGGGACACGGCGCAGCCACGGGTTGCCGGCCAGCCACCCGGCGGCCTGGGCGAGGGCGGTGCGGACGTCGGTGGCGTGCGGGAGGCCGGAGCCGGGGGTGACCTTGTGCTCGTCGCCGGTGAGCAGGGCGCGGCGGGGTGAGCCGCCGGGGTAGCGGGCGATCTCGCCGTCCACAACGGACCCGAGGACGTGCGCGACCTTGAGCGCCTGGCCCGCGGCGGCGAAGTCCAGCAGCACCACGGTTTCGCCGGTGCGTTCGCCGTAGAGCCAGGTGCGCTGGGACAGCAGGCGCTCGTCCTCCTCCTGGCTCAGGCCGACGACCCACCACCGGTCGGTGACGCGATCGCCGATCTCGTCGCGGCGGCGGGCCCAGCCCAGCACCGTGCGCAGATCCCCGAGGGCGGCCTCGTCCAGCTCGGCCCGGCGCCGCCACGCCCGCACCGCGAGGTACCAGCGGCCGAGCTCGCCGAGCAGGTGCGGCGCCCAGTCGGCGCGGGCGTGCACTTCCGCTCCGGCGGCGCGGACTCGATCGGCCAGCCCGGGCAGCTGGGCGTCGACCAGGCGGGCGGCGGCGGTGTCCCAGAAGCCGGGCGGCTGGCGGCGGGCGGTGGCCAGGCCCTGGCGGACGAGGTCGTGCAGCCACAGCTCGAAGTCGTCGATCCCGGCCGACATGAGCGACTCCCGCTCGGCGAGCCGCCTGGCCTGCGCTTCCGGGTCGGGCTTGGCGGGGTCCTTGCGGGGCGCGGCCGGGGCGACCCAGTCGGCCGGGCCGGCGTCCTCGGCGACCGACCCGTCGCCGGCGGCCCACATGAGCAGCAGCGCCAGGCCGTGCTTGCAGGGGAACTTGCGGCTCGGGCAGGTGCAGCGGAACGAGGGCTCGGTGAGGTCGACGGTCACCTGGTAGGGGGAGCGGGCACTGCCCTGGCACTTGCCCCAGACGAGTGAGCTGGTGCTGCCGAGGTCCGACCACGTGCGCGGATTCGCCAGCCCGCGGGCGGCGCGGGCGGCGCCGGCGTCCGGGGCCAGCGCCAGCACCCGAGCCACCGTCCACCGCGCACCCACGCGGCCAGCCTATCCGCCACCCCCGCCGACGGCCCGGCACCGGGTGGGCCGCTTTCCTCGGCCCCGGCCCCGGCGCGGGCCACCGCTGCTCGCGTGAAGCCCCGGGTCAGGCGCGCGGACTGCCCGTCGTGCCGCGGACCACCAGCTTGGGCTGGATGACCAGGTGCGCGGGCTCCCGCGCGGGGTCGTCCAGGCGGGAAACCACCGCGCGGACCGCCAGCTCGGCCTGCCGTTCCGGCGCCTGCGCCACGGTCGTCAAGTCGATGTGCGACAGCTGCGCCAGCGGACTGTCGTCGAAACCCACCACCGAGATGTCGCCCGGCACCTCCAGCCCGGCGCGCCACACGGTGTCCAGGAAACCCACCGCGCACCGGTCGTTGCCGGCGAACACCGCGGTCGGCATCGACGCCCGGTCGGCCAGCAGGGCCCGTGCGGCCCGCGCGCCGGACTCCTCCGTCTGGTCGCCCGGGATGACCGAGATGTGCTCGGCCAGCCCGTGCCGCCGCAGCGCCGCCTTGTAGGCACGGCGCCGGTCGGCCGACCCGGGGCCGTCGCCGCCGTCGATGTGCGCGATCGATCGGTGCCCCAGCTCCACCAGGTAGTCGATGATCTGCCGGACCCCCTGGGCCTCCGCCGCGTGCACCGCGTCCACCGCGGCCCCGCTGAACCGGCGGCCCACCACCGCGGTCGGGATGCGCGCCGCCAGATCCTGCACGTACCCCGGCTCGAGGTTCGGGCCGAGCAGCACCAGGCCCTCGCACCGGTGGCTGAGCAGCGCCTCCACCGCGGACTGCTCGGCCCGGCTGGGCGCGGTCGCCGACAGCAGGATGTCGTAGCCCAGCTCCTCGGCCACCGGGTACACGCCCTCGATCAGGTCGGCGTGGAAGGGGTTGCGGATCGTGAACATCACGCCGAGCACCTTGCTCCGGTTCCGGGCGAGCATCTGCGCGGCGCTGTCCGGCCGGTAGCCCAGCTCGCGCGCCGCGGCGAACACCCGCTGCCGGGTCTCCTCGCTCGGCCCGCGCTCGTTGCGGAACACCAGCGAAACCAGCGCCCGCGACACCCCGACCCGCTGGGCCACGTCACCCATCGTCGGGCGCCGCCCGCGCCTCGCCTTGCCGGGCTCGTGCCCGGCCTCTGCGCTCATCCACTTCCTCCGCGGCTCTTGACACCACTGTCGGCTGTCTTCATAGTACCGGGTACTAGAGCGCGCTAATAGAGCGCGCTAACAGACCCCGCAGGCCACACACAAGGAGGTGTCCGGGTGACCTTCGACGTCGTCACCATGGGCCGCATCGGCGTGGACATCTACCCACTGCAGACGGGCATCGGCCTGGAGGACGTCACCTCGTTCGGCAAGTACCTGGGCGGTAGCGCGACCAACGTCGCCGTCGCCGCCGCGCGGTACGGGCGCCGGACGGCGGTCGTCACCAAGACCGGCGCCGATCCGTTCGGCCGTTTCCTGCACCGGGCACTGGCCGGCTACGGCGTGGACGACCGCTTCGTCGGCACCTCGGCGCACCTGCCGACCCCGGTGACCTTCTGCGAGATCTTCCCGCCGGATGATTTCCCGCTCTACTTCTACCGCTTCCCGAAGGCCCCCGACCTGGACCTGGCGCCGGAGGAGCTGGACTTCGACGCGATCCGGGCCGCGAAGATCTTCTGGGTGACGGTCACCGGGCTGTCCCGGGAACCCAGCCGATCCGCGACCCTGGCCGCGCTGGAGGCCCGTGGCCGCCAGGGGATCACGATCCTGGATCTGGACTACCGGCCGATGTTCTGGGAGTCCCGCGACCAGGCCCGCGAGTGGGTGGGCAAGGCCCTGGACCACGTCACCGTCGCCGTGGGCAACCTCGACGAGTGCTTCACCGCGGTCGGTTCACGCGAGCCGCGGCAAGCCGCGAAATCGTTGCGGGACAAGGGGGTTGCACTGGCGGTGGTGAAGCAGGGCCCGAAGGGAGTCCTGGCGGTGGACGACGACGGGGAGGTCGAGGTCCCGCCCGTTCCGGTGGAGGTGGTCAACGGCCTGGGCGCGGGGGACGCGTTCGGCGGGGCCCTGTGCCACGGGTTGTTGTCCGGGTGGGACACCGCGCGGGTGATGCGTTTCGCCAACGCCGCGGGGGCGCACGTGGCCGGTGAACTGTCCTGTTCGGACGCGATGCCGACCGAAGACCAGGTACTGCGCAAGCTGGGAGAAACACAGAGTGTCTGAGACAGTGCGGCGGATCGTGGCGAAGCGGGTGCACGACCCGGAGACGATCGCCGATGCGGCGGCGCGCCGGGCGCGGGCGAAGTCGCCGTTCAACGACAAGGGCCGGACGATGATCATCGCCGCGGACCATCCGGCGCGGGGCGCGAACGCCGTCGGCGGGGATCCGCTGGCGATGGCCGACCGCGGCGAGCTGCTGGACCGGCTGTGCCTGGCCCTGGAGCGCCCAGGGGTGACGGGGGTGCTCGCGACCGCGGACATCCTCGAGGACCTGCTGCTGCTGGGTGTGCTCGACGGCAAGACCGTGATCGGGTCGATGAACCGCACCGGCCTGGCCGGATCGAGCTTCGAGATCGACGACCGGTTCGCCTGCTACGACGCGGCCTCGATCGACCGGATGCGCTTCGACGGCGGCAAGACGCTGACCCGGATCTGCCTGACCGACCCGGCCACGCCGGGAGTCCTGGAGAACACGGCGCGGGCGGTGAACGAGCTGGCCGACCGGAAGCTGATCGCGATGGTCGAGCCGTTCCTGTCGCACTGGGCGGACGGCAAGCTGCGCAACGACCTCTCCCCGGAGGCCGTCATCAAGTCCATCACCATCGCCTCCGGGCTGGGCCGGACCTCGGCCTACACCTGGCTGAAGCTGCCAGTGGTGGCGGACATGGAGCGGGTGATGGCCTCGTCGACGCTGCCCGCCGTGCTGCTGGGCGGCGAGGTCAAGGACCCGGACGCGGCGTTCGCCTCGTGGCAGCGGGCACTGGCGTTGCCCACGGTGCAGGGGCTGGTGGTGGGGCGGTCACTGCTCTACCCGCACGACGGCGACGTCGCCAAGGCAGTGGACACGGCGGTGGGGCTGCTGTGAACCTGTATCGCGAGGCGGGCAGCACCGCCGAGGGACCGTTCGACGTGGTGGTGACACCGGAGTCGGCCGGCTGGGGCTACTCCGGGCTGCGGGTGCTGGAGCTGGACGGCACGGAAACGATCACCACCGGTGGTTCCGAGACACTCGTGTTGCCGCTGTCCGGCGGTTGCACGGTCACCGTGGACGGGGAGGAGTTCGAACTCACCGGCCGCGCCGGGGTGTTCGATTCGGCCACCGATTTCGCCTACCTGCCGCGGGACGCGGAGGCCACGATCACCGGCACCGGCCGGTTCGCGCTGCCCGCGGCGAGGACGGAGAAGAAGCTCCCGGCGCGGTACCAGCCGGCGCGCGCGACCCCGGTGGAGCTGCGGGGTGCGGGCAACTGCTCCCGCCAGGTCAACAACTACTGCCTGCCGCACACCTTCGACGCCGACCAGTTGCTGGTGTGCGAGGTGCTCACGCCGGGCGGGAACTGGTCGTCCTACCCGCCGCACAAGCACGACGAGGCCCGCGAAGGCGAGAGCGTGCTGGAGGAGATCTACTACTTCGAGGTCGCCGGCGGCGGCATGGGCTACCAGCGGGTGTACGGGTCCTCCGACGTGCTGGCCGAGGTGCGGTCGGGCGATGTGGTGCTGATCCCGCACGGCTGGCACGGGCCGTCGATGGCCGCGCCCGGTTACGACCTCTACTACCTGAACGTGATGGCCGGTCCGGGCCCGGAGCGGGCCTGGCTGATCTGCGACGACCCCGCCCACGGCTGGGTGCGCCAGACCTGGGAGTCCCACGAGACCGACCCGCGGCTGCCCTTCCGGAGTGCGAAATGAGACTGACCACGGCCCAGGCGCTGGTCAAGTTCCTGGCGAACCAGTATTCCGAGCGCGACGGCGTCGAACAGCGCCTGATCCCCGGCACGTGGGGCATCTTCGGGCACGGCAACGTGGCCGGGATCGGGCAGGCGTTGCTGCAGTACGCCGAGGAGATGCCCTACTACCTGGCCCGCAACGAGCAGGGTCAGGTGCACGCGGCGGCCGCGTTCGCCAAGATGCGCAACCGGCTGCAGACCTTCGCCTGCACGGCGTCGACCGGCCCGGGTTCGACGAACATGATCACCGGCGCGGCCCTGGCCACCACGAACCGGCTGCCCGTGCTGCTGTTGCCGTCGGACATGTTCGCCACCCGTTACCCGGACCCGGCGTTGCAGCAGCTGGAGGACACTCGCGGCGGCGACGTGACGGTCAACGACGCGTTCCGGCCGGTGTCGAAGTACTTCGACCGCGTCACCCGCCCCGAGCAGCTCATCCCGGCGGCGCTGGCGGCGATGCGGGTGCTCACCGACCCGGTCGAGACCGGTGCGGTGACGCTGTGCCTGCCCCAGGATGTGCAGGCCGAGGCGTTCGACTGGCCGGCGGAGTTCTTCCGCCGCCGCGTCTGGCACGTCGGCCGCCCGGTGCCCGAACCCGATGCCCTGGCCCGCACCGCCGAGTCGCTGCGTGGTGCGAAGGCACCGTTGATCGTGGCCGGCGGGGGAGTGGTGTACTCCGAAGCCGAGGCCGAGTTGCGCGCGTTCGCCGAGGCCACGGGCATCCCGGTGGCGGATACGCACGCCGGCAAGGGCGCCGTCCCGTGGGACCACCCCTGCGCGGTCGGCGGGATCGGCTCCACCGGAACCACCGCGGCCAACGCGCTGGCGGCGGAGGCGGATGTGGTGCTCGGCATCGGCACCCGCTACTCCGACTTCACCACCGCCAGCCACACCGTGTTCGGCAATCCCGAGGTGCGGTTCGTCAACCTGAACGTGGCCCGGCTCGACGCCGCCAAGCATTCCGCCGAGATGCTGCTCGCCGACGCCAAGCTCGGCATCACCGGCCTGCACGAGGCCCTGGGTGACTGGCAGGTGGACGACGCCTACCGGTCCCGCGCCCGGATGCTGGCCGACGACTGGAACCGCAAGGCCGACGCCTGCTTCACCGTCGGGCACCAGCCGCTGCCCGCCCAGACCGAGATCCTCGGCGCTCTCAACGCCGCCTTGGACGACCGGGACGTGGTGATCAACGCCGCCGGATCGATACCCGGCGACCTGCAGATGCTGTGGCGGGCCCGCGACCCGAAAGCGTATAACGTCGAATACGCCTTCTCCTGTATGGGCTACGAGGTCGCGGCCGGGGTCGGCACGAAGATGGCCGCACCGGACCGGGAGGTCGTCGTCCTGGTCGGCGACGGCTCCTACCTGATGATGGCCCAGGAGATCGTCACCATGGTCGCCGAGGGCCTGAAGGTGATCATCGTCCTGGTGCAGAACCACGGCTTCGCCTCGATCGGCTCGCTGTCGGAAACCCTGGGGTCGCAGCGGTTCGGCACGCAGTACCGCTACCGCAGCGACGACACCGGCCTGCTGGAAGGTGGTGTGCTGCCGGTCGACCTGGCCGCCAACGCCGCCAGCCTCGGCGCCACCGTCCTCCGCGCCTCCACAGTGGACGAATTCCGGACCGCGATCGCGCGGGCCAAGGCGAACACCACGACCACCGTCGTGCACGTGGAAACCGACCTGTACGGCCCCAACCCGCCCGGATCGGCGTGGTGGGACGTGCCGGTCAGCGAGGTTTCCGAACTCGAGTCCACCCGCAAGGCCTACGAAACCTACTCCGCCACCAAACGAGCACAGCGCCACTACCTGTGAGGAACACCGTGAACACCATCGAACACTGGATCAACGGCGCGCGCACGCCCGCGGGCTCGGCCCGCACCGCGCCGGTCTACGACCCCGCCACCGGGCAGCAGCAGGTCGAGGTGCTGCTCGCCGAACCGGCCGATGTGGACACCGCGGTCGCGGCGGCGGGCAAGGCCTTCGAGTCGTGGGGCAACTCCTCGCTCACCCAGCGCACCCGGATCATGTTCGCCTTCCGCGAGCTGCTCGTGCGCCACGAGGACGAGCTGGCGCGGATCATCTCCGCCGAACACGGCAAGGTCATCGACGACGCGCGCGGCGAGATCGTCCGCGGCCGCGAGGTCGTGGAGTACGCGTGCGGCATCGCCGATGCGCTCAAGGGCGGCTTCTCCGACCAGGTCTCCCGCGACGTGGACGTGCACAGCTTCCGCCAGCCCCTCGGCGTGGTCGCCGGCATCACGCCGTTCAACTTCCCGATCATGGTGCCGCTGTGGATGCACCCGATCGCCATCGCCACCGGCAACACCTTCGTCCTCAAGCCCAGTGAGCGCGACCCGTCGGCCTCGAACTTCGTCGCCGAGCTCTACGCCGAGGCCGGTCTGCCGGAGGGCGTGTTCAACGTCGTGCACGGCGACAAGGTCGCCGTCGACGCGATCCTGGACCACCCGGACATCGCGGCGGTGTCGTTCGTCGGCTCCACCCCGATCGCGAAGTACGTGCACGAGCGGGCCACCGCGTCCGGCAAGCGCGTCCAGGCACTCGGCGGGGCGAAGAACCACGCCGTCGTGCTGCCCGACGCCGACCTCGAGTTCGCCGCCAACCACCTCACCGCCGCCGCGTTCGGCTCCGCCGGCCAGCGCTGCATGGCCATCTCCGTCGGGGTCGCCGTCGGCGAGGCGGGCGACCAGCTGGTCGGGATCCTGGAGCGCAAGGCCAAGGAGGTCAAGGTCGGCCCCGGCTCCGACGCCGGCAACGACATGGGCCCGGTCGTCACCCAGGCCGCCCGCGAACGCGTGATCAACGCCGTGGCGAGCGGGGCCGAGCAGGGCGCCACCGTCGTCGTCGACGGCCGCGGCCTCACCGTGGAGGGCCACGAGGGCGGCTTCTTCGTCGGCCCGTCGCTGCTGGACCACGTCACCACCGAGATGGACGCCTACCGCGAGGAGATCTTCGGCCCGGTCCTGGCGATCGTGCGGGTGGACACCGTCGACGAGGCGATCGCGCTGATCAACGCCAACCCCTACGGCAACGGCACCGCGATCTTCACCGGCAGCGGCGAGGCCGCGCGCCGGTTCCAGCGCGAGGTCAAGGTCGGCATGATCGGCGTCAACGTGCCCATCCCGGTCCCGATGTCCTACTACTCCTTCGGCGGCTGGAAGGACTCCCTGATCGGCGACAGCCCCATCCACGGCCCCGAAGGCGTGCGCTTCTACACCCGCGCCAAGGTCGTCACCAGCCGCTGGCCGCACACCGGCAGGTTCACCGCAGGCTTCAACTTCCCCACCTCCAGCTAGGAGCACCATGACCACCGCGACGACGCGCACCGTGATCGGCAACCTCTGCCTCGGCTCCGCCCCCGACTCGTGGGGCGTCTGGTTCCCCCAGGACGAGCAGCAGGTCCCGCACACCCGCTTCCTCGACGAGCTCGTCCAGGCCGGCTACGAATGGCTGGAGCTGGGCCCGTTCGGCTACCTGCCCACCGACCCGCGGCAGCTCGCCGACGAGCTGGGGGAGCGCGGCCTGAAGGTCTCCGGCGGCACCACCTTCGGCGCCCTGCACCGCCCCGACCAGTGGGACGACATGCTCGCCACCACCCGCAAGGTCGCCGAGCTGACCGCCGCCGCGGGGGCGCATCACCTCGTCTACATCCCGCCGATGTACCGCGACGAAAAGACTGGCGCCTACACCGAGTCGCCCGAGCTGACCGCGCAGCAGTGGGCCTCCTTCGGCCGGCGCGCCGACGAGCTGGGCCGGATCCTGCTGGAGACCTACGACGTGCGGCTCGTGCTGCACCCGCACGCCGACAGCCACATCCAGACCCAGGCCGAGATCGAGCGCTACCTCAACGAAAGCGACGCCCGCTACGCCAACCTGTGCCTGGACACCGGGCACGTCGCCTACGGCGGCGGCGACGCCGTGGACCTGATCCGCCGCTTCGGCGAGCGCATCGGCTACGTCCACATCAAGCAGATGGACCCCGCGGTGCTCGACCGGGTGCGGGCGGAGAACCTGTCCTTCGGCGAGGCCGTCAAGCTCGGCGTGTGCGTGGAACCACCCGCCGGGGTGCCGAACCCGGCCGCGGTGATCGACGCGCTGTCCGAACTGGACGCCGAGATCTTCGTCATCGTCGAGCAGGACCTCTACCCGTGCGCCCCGGACGTGCCCCTGCCCATCGCCGTGCGCACCCGGGAGTACCTGAACTCGTGCGGCCTGTCCGGCATCCGCCGCCCGGGAGGGGAGCGCGCATGACCGTCCACATCGGAGTCATCGGCACCGGGATGATCGGCCAGGACCACATCCGGCGCCTGACCGACGTGGTCACCGGCGCCGAGGTGGTCGCGGTGACCGACGTCGACGGCGCCCGCGCCGCCGAAGTCGCCTCCGGCATCGGCGCCCGCGCCCTGCCGACCGGGCAGGACGTCATCGCCGACCCGCTGGTCGACGCGGTCGTGGTGACCAGCTGGGGCCCCACGCACGCCGAGTTCGTCCTGGCCGCCATCGCGGCCGGCAAGTACGTGTTCTGCGAGAAGCCGCTGGCCACCACCGCCGAGGACTGCCTGCGCATCATCGAGGCCGAGCAGTCCGTCGGGCGGCGGTTGGTGCAGGTCGGGTTCATGCGCCGCTACGACGCCGGTTACCGCGCGATGAAGGAGGTCCTCGACTCCCGCGACCTGGGCCACCCGCTGATGATGCACTGCGCGCACCGCAACCCCACGGTGCCCGAGGCCTACCACTCGGCGATGGCTGTCCAGGACACCGCGGTGCACGAGATCGACACGATCCGGTGGCTGCTGGACGAGGAGATCGTCTCCGCGCAGGTGATCCGCCCCCGCCGCACCGCGAACCGGTTCGAGCACCTGGTGGACCCGCAGTTCATGCTGTTCGAGACCGCCAGTGGGGTGCGGGTCGACCTGGAGGTGTTCGTGAACTGCCAGTTCGGCTACGACATCCAGTGCGAAACCGTGTGCGAGACCGGCACGGTGCGGCTGCCCGACCCGGCGGACGTGATCGTCAAGACCGCCGCCGTGCAGCGCACCGGCGTGCTGCAGGACTGGAAGGACCGCTTCGGCGCCGCGTTCGACCGCGAGTTCGTCGAATGGATCGCCTCGATCGACGACGGCAGGCTCGCCGGCCCCAGCGCCTGGGACGGCTACGCCGCGGCGGTGACCACCGACGCCGGCACCGAGGCGCTGGAGACCGGGCGGGTGGTGTCGGTGCGCCTCAAGGACCGCCCTGACCTCTACGGGAGCTGACGTGAAGATCGCACTCGACCCCTACATGCTGCGCGGCCTGCCGATGCGCGAGATGGTCCGCACCGTCGCCGACATCGGCTACGAATACATCGAACTGTCCCCGCGCGCCGACTTCATGCCGTTCTTCCTGCACCCGCGCGCCGACGACGACAAGGTCGCCGAGCTCAAGCGCGTGCTGGCCGAGACCGGTGTGCGGCTGGCGAGCGTCCTTCCGCTGTACAAGTGGTCCAGCCCCGACGAGGCCGAGCGGCAGGCCGCGGTCCGCTACTGGAAGCGGATGATCGAGGTGACCGCCGAGCTGGGCTGCCCGCTGATGAACTCCGAGTTCAACGGCCGCCCGGAACGCGCCGCGGAGAGCGAGGCCGCGTTCTGGCGGTCGATGGAGGAGCTGCTGCCGGTCTTCGAACGCGAGGGCATCGCCCTGAACCTCGAAGCGCACCCGGACGACTTCTGCGAGCTCAACGACCCCGCGGTGGACCTGGTGCGCGCCATCAACAAGCCGTGGGTGAACTACCTGTACTGCGCCCCGCACACGTTCCACCTCTCCGACGGCGCGGGCGACATCGCCGGGATGATGCGCTACGCGGGCGACAAGCTGCAGCACGTGCACATCGCGGACACCTTCAACCACAAGGCGTCCTCCGGCCTGCGCTACATCCTCAACCCGCCGGGGACCCCGGCGCGCATCCACCAGCACCTGGACATCGGCCAGGGCGAGGTGGACTGGGACGCCTTCTTCGGCACGCTGCGCGAACTCGGCTTCGACGGGGTCGCCACGGTGTGCGTGTTCGCCTGGGAGGAACGCGCCGTCGAATCCTCCACTTTCATGCTCGAACGGGTTACCAAGGAACTGACCGCCTAGAGGAAGAAACCCTCATGTCACACGTCAAAGACGACGCACCATCCGGGCAGACCCTCCCCGAGGACCAGCGGGGGCCGCACCAGCGGCGGCTCCGCCTGGTCACCGTGATCGCCACCTTCGGCGGGCTGCTGTTCGGTTACGACACGGGCGTGATCAACGGCGCCCTGCCCTACATGCAGGCCGACCTCGGGCTCACCGCCCTGACCGAGGGGCTGGTGACGAGCTCGCTGCTGCTGGGCGCGGCGCTCGGCGCGGTGCTGGGCGGGCGGTTGTCCGACCGCCGCGGCCGCCGCCGCACCATCCTCGCGCTCGCGGTGGTCTTCCTCGTCGGCACGCTCGGCTGCACGTTCGCGCCGGACACCACGGTCATGGTGATCTCGCGGTTCGTGCTCGGCCTGGCCGTCGGCGGCGCGTCGGTCACCGTCCCGACCTACCTGGCCGAGGTGTCGCCGGCCGAGCGGCGCGGACGGCTGGTCACCCAGAACGAGCTGATGATCGTCAGCGGTCAGCTGCTCGCGTTCACCTTCAACGCGATCATCGGCAACGCCTTCGGCGAGAGCGGTGGCGTGTGGCGGTGGATGCTGGTGCTGGCCACGCTGCCCGCGGTGGTGCTGTGGTTCGGGATGCTGGTCATGCCGGAGAGCCCGCGGTGGCTGGCCTCGCGGGAACGGTTCGGCGACGCGCTCGCGGTGCTCAAGGACGTCCGCTCGGCGCGGCGCGCGGAGGCGGAGCTGGCCGAGGTGCGGCAGCTCGCGCTGGAGGACCGGCAGGCCAAGACCGGCGGCTGGTCGGATCTGGCTACCCCGTGGATCCGGCGGCTCGTGCTCACCGGCGTGGGCATCGCGATCGTCCAGCAGATCACCGGCGTCAACTCGATCATGTACTACGGCACGCAGATCCTCACCGACGCCGGGTTCTCCGCCAACGGCGCGCTGACCGCGAACATCGCCAACGGCGTGATCTCGGTGCTGGCCACGTTCGCCGGGATCTGGCTGCTCGGGCGGGTCGACCGCAGGCCGATGCTGATCGCCGGGCAGATCGGCACCACCTCGGCGCTGCTGCTGATCGGGTTGTTCTCGCTGCTGCTGCCGGAGGGGATCGGGCGCGCGTTCGTCGTGCTGTCGCTGACGGTGACGTTCCTGGCGTTCCAGCAGGGCTCGATCTCGCCGGTGACGTGGTTGATGCTGTCCGAGATCTTCCCGCTCAAGCTGCGCGGGTTCGGGTTCGGGCTGTGCGCGCTGGTGTTGTGGCTGACCAACTTCGCGGTCGGGCTGCTGTTCCCGCTGCTGGTCGAGGCCATTCACATCTCGGGCACGTTCTTCCTGTTCGCCGCGCTCGGCGTCGGGGCGATCACGTTCGTGGCGAGGTTCGTGCCGGAGACCCGCGGCCGGTCGCTGGAGACGCTGGAGAAGGAACTGCGCACCCGCTACACGGGGACGGTGACGGCCTGATGGCGGTGCTGGTCGCGGTGACCGATTCGGACGAGGGCACCCTGGCGCTGGACACTGCGGTCGCCGAAGCCCGCCGCCGCGGGACCGGTCTGCTGGCCGCCAACCTGCGGCTGGCGCCGCTGGACGTCGCGCACGTGCCAGGCGACGTCGAGACGACCGTGCTCGAGCGCGAGCCGGACGTCGAGGTGGGGCAGCACGTGCTCGGCCTGCTGGAACGCCACCGCGACGAGGTGGATCTGCTGGTGATCGGCATGAAGCGGCGCAGCCCGGTGGGCAAGCTCGTGCTGGGCAGTCTCGCCCAGTTCCTGCTGCTCAACGCGGACGTGCCGGTCCTGGCGGTGAAGGTGCCCGCGTGAGGGAGCACCGGCCGGGGCGGGTGCGCCCCGGCCGGTGGGTCCGTCAGGCCATCTCGGGGACGCGCAGGTGCGCCAGGGCCAGTTCGAACTCGGCCACCTCCAGGATCTCCACGCCGGCTTCCTCGGCGCCGCGCGAGCGCAGCGCGTCGGCCCGGTTGCGGGTGCTCGCCATGTTCTCGCGGTTGTCGTAGGTCACCGAGGAGACGGCGATGCCGGCCTCGCGGTCGATCATCAGGCTGGCGCTGCAGAACCCGTCGAGGCGCTCCAGCTCGGGCAGCAGGCCCATGCGGTAGGTGTCGATGGCGCGTTCGAGCTCCTGGAAGCGGGTCCAGGTGACGCGGCAGCAGGCGCCCTCGGGCGCGGGGCGGGTGCGGTGCAGCACCGCGATCTCCCATTCGTCGACCTGGGCGCGGTTGCCGCCCATCACCTCCGCGGCGTGGTCGCGCAGCGGGCGCACCCGGTCCGCGCTGTCCCGCATCGCCTCCCGCGACTCCCACGAGGTGGTGGCGATACAGCGCCCGGAGTCGCGGTCGACGAGCATCGACAAGCCGACGCAACCGGGCATGTTCATCAGCTCCGGCATGACCTCGTCACGCATGTGGGCGATGCCGGCGTCGATGGTGTCCTGGTGAGCTTGCACCGTGGTGGAACGCGCGAACACGCCTTCCACCCCCTCTCCGGTCGAGGCGGCGTCCCGGCGGCGCCGCCGGTAGCCCTCCACCTTGCGCCGGAGCGCGGGTGAGCGCAACAGGGGGCTAGTCGACGATGTACCACTGCCCGCCGCGGTATTCGAGGACCGCGTCGCCGAGGTCGTTTTCCGTGAAGGGCGTGTCCGCGCGCACCGCCGTCGCCGGGATCTCCATCCGCCCGGCGGTTTCGGTCACCCGGGCCCGGTCGACCGTCGCCGTGCGCAGGGCTCGCTTCTGCGCCGGCGAGATCATCTGGAAGGTGATCGGGATCGTCTGCTCGCACGGCCCGAAGCCCTGGTCCTCGGCCTTCTTCGCAGCGGGGCCGGCGATCTCGCACACCACCGCGAGGTCCTCCCGGCCCACCGCGTGCAGGAACTCCTCGTAACGCCGGATGCCGTCGGACGCCGACGGAGCCGACGACGTGGGCGGGGCCGACGACGCTGACGGTGGCGGGCTGTCCTGCTTGCGGTACAGCGTGGCGGACGCGGTCGCACCGCCGCCGGTGTAGGTCATCTTCAGCGCCTCGCCGTCCCGGTGGAGCGTCATCGTGCCCTCGGTGACGCAGTTGCCGGCGTCCTTCTCGAGGATCCTTTCGCGCAGCTCCAGCTCCTGCGGGGTCGCGCCGGTCAGCCGGAGGATCCCGCTGCAGGCCAGGTGCGGATCCGGATCCGTCCAGGTCGTGCGGTACTCGACCGGGTTCGACTCGCCGTCCAGGACCACCCGCATGTGGTACGGGCGCGTCGCCGGGGACTGCTCGACCGGGTCCCGCGTCTCCCAGGTGCCCGCGAACCCGTCCGGCAGCCGGGCGGGGACGGCGCAGCGGCGGTCGGTGAACACGTCGGCCAGCTCCCGTCCCGGGTAGGGGCCGGCCGGCCCGGAGAAGCCGGGCACGAGCGATTGCGCGCCCCACGCGCCGCGGTAGCCGTACCACGGCTCGCCCTCGAGCGCGCGCGGTTGCGTGTTCCACAGGTCGCCCTGCGACGTCCAGTCGAAGGTGGCGCCGGAGACGTGCCAGCCCTTCGACGGGTACGACGCGTGCGACCCCTTCGCCGAGTACACGACGGGGTGCCCGTCCTCGTGGTCCAGCTCCGGCCAGGGCACCGAGCACGGGGCGGCGCCGTGGCCGAAGAAGGTCACCGCGACCGGTTCGCCGTGCCGCAGCTGGACGGCAACGCGCTCCCAGTCGCCCTCGTGCGTGTTGCCGACCGGGGTGCCGGCGGGCCGGAGTTCGTTGCGGCCGTAGAAGAACCAGTACACGTACGCGGAGCGCTCGTCGTCGGCGCGGTGGTGCTCCCAGTACATCGGCGGGGGAGCGTCGTCGGGCTGGACGCCGTCCGGCGCGTCGAGGTAGAACCCGCCGTCGGAGTCCGGCGAGACCTCCTCGCCGGAGTGGCGGGCACAGGGGAACAGCGGCTTGCCCGGCGAAGGCACAGCGGGGTCGGCGTCCTTGTGGTGCTTGTAGACGGGACCGCGGAGGGCGCCGGGTTCGACCGGGTCGGCCACCGGTTCGCGGTCGGCGCAGTCGTCGTGCTCGTACCGCAGCACCGACTGCCGGATGTACGCGGTCGCGTCCATCGGCGTGAACCGCTCGTCACCGGCGAGCCACACCCGCGGCGCGAACTGCAGCGCGGTGGGTTCGTCCGCGCGCGCCGGCGTGGGCGCGGTCTGCTCCTTGGGCCCCGGGTCGTGGTCCTGGCAGGCCGTCAGCAACGTCATGGCCAGCAGGGCCACCCCCAGCAACGCGCGCATTTGGAGGACTGTACGCAACGGACGCCGCCCGCGTGGCCGTTTCCCCGGATCTCCTCCGTCGGTGATTGTTTTTCCGGTTCCGGCGGAACCGGGTCAGCGGCTGTCGCATCGAACCGGCACTTCGACGAGGAGGTCACCGTGGCTGAACTGCCCGATCACGAATCCCAGCCGGGAACCGGCTTCGACGTGGTACCCGGCTCGCTGGCGAGGGCCGCGACAGGGCTGAGCGAAGCGTCCGACACCTGGCGGGACGCACGCGAACTGCTGCTGGGTAGCGACCTGCGCCTGGACTGGCTGGGCGCGCTCGCCCGGCGCAGCGCGTCCATTTCGGACGGTGTCCGGTCCTATCAGGACGCCGTCGCGGAGGTGCGGCTGAACCTGGCCCGGGGAGCGACCGTGCTGGCGGAGTCCGAGCTGACGCTCAAGCAGATCGCCGGCGTCTACGCCCACGTCGACGAGGAGTACGCCTCGGCGTTCGGGTACCGGAGGGGATCGCGTGGCTGAGCCGAGCCTGCCGCTGGCGTTCGACGTGGTGATCGTGTGCGCGGAGAGCACGGGTTACGACGAGCTGGCCGACCTGTTGCGGACCGCGCCGGACTGGGAGCCGCGAACCGCGGCGCTCGACGCGCTGGCGGAGCTGTGGGGCGACGAGCTGGGCCGGCGGTTCGCCGACTGCAAGAACCAGCTGGAGACCGTGAAGAGCGAGGTCAAGCACGTGTGGGCCGGGGACGCCGCGTACGCGTTCGCCCGGCACGTCGACGACACCCTGGCCCGGCACGCGGAGTACCAGGCCGCGGCCGGGCAGGTCGCCGTCGCCCTCGGCCGGGTGAACAAGGCGATGGCCACCTGCGCGGCGGATTGCCACGGCGCCGTCAACGACGCCGCGGCCGCGATCATGAGCGCCGGCCTGCTCGGCGTCGCCGGGTTCGCTTCGGGCACCGCGCCGGTGTCGGTCACCGGCGCGGTGCTCACGATCATGGCCACCCTGTCCGGAAAGGTGGCGCAGATCCAGGCGATCGTCGAGCGCGACGCCGGCGCCGCGCTCGCCGAACTCCGCGAGGCGTGCAACACCCTGGCGCAGCTCACCCTGCCCCCGGCGATGGCCGAATCGCTGAAGGACCCCGCGCACTGGCTGCCGAAGCCGTACGGCAGCACCGTCCTCGCCAAGGTGCCGCCCGGCTTCGGCGAGCATCTCGCGCAGGTCAGCGCGGACCATTTCGGCAAGGACGTGAGCGCCGCGGCGCTGCGCCGGTTCGAAGCCGGCTTCGACCTCGACGGGGACGGCCTGGAGGAGGACGAGTACCTGGCGGCCGCCGAGGCGATCAGCGGGTACGCCGACGACATCGAGCTGGACGGCTCACCGGTTCCGGCGCCGGCGGCCAAGGTCACCGAGGAACCGGTGGTGGGGCCGCCGCCCCTGGAGATGCCGGGCGCGCAGCCGGTGGCGCCGCCGCCGCTGGCCGTCCCGCGGGTGGGGGGCGAGTGATGCCGGAGTTCCTATCGGTGGCCGGGCTCAGCCGCGAACTCGACACCCACCGCACGAGCGCCCTGCGCGGAGCCGTCCGGGCCGAAGTGGACGGTCACGGCAACCTGGTCGGCCTCGAACTGGACGCGGTCGCGGTGCGCGGCGCTCACCCGCAGGTGCTGGGTGGCGAGATCGTGCGTGCGGTCGCCGCCGCCCGCGCCGCCGCGAGCGAGCGCCGGCGGCGGGCGCTGGCCTCGGTGCTACCGGGGATGCCGTCGTGACGGGTTTCGACGCGCTGGCTCGCGAGTCCGACGAGCGCCTGCGCGAGATGGCCCGCGCCGCCGCCGACCGCGCCCGGGCGACGGTCACCGCGGCGATCGACGGGGGATTCGGGGAGGTGCTGGTCGGCGGGACCGGCGTCCTCCTCGACGTGCGGCTCGAGGCGGCGCGTCTGCGGTCGGTGCCGGCGGCGCGGCTGGCCGAGGCGGTGGCGGACGCGATCCGGCGGGCCGAGCGCGAGCTGTCCGCACCGCCGGCTGAGGTGGCGCGGCCGCGGCGCGGGCGCCGTCCGTCCCCGGACGAGCCGGAGGAGTTGTTCACCGGCCTGGCCGACGAGCACCGGCGCCGCGCGGCGCGCGAGCGCGTGTCGTGCTGCCCGCACTGCGGTGGAGCGCTGCCGGTTCAGGATTGACCCGGCTGCGCCTCCAGGCGCTGCTTGAGCTGGTCCAGCCGCACGGGCAGGTCCTTGCGCGTGTTCCGGCGCGCCAGGACGGCGAGGACCTTGCCGACGCCGTGGCCTTCGAAGCCGATGCCGTACTCGACGTGCGTGCCCGTGCCGCCCGGCGCGAACGTGACGTCGACGTGCGCCCGGACCGGGCCGTCGATCCCGCGCACCGCGTAGTGCCGATCGGGCTCGTAGGCCGTGACCTCCCAGCCGATCGTCCGGTCGGCTCCCATCACGTGGCGGACCTCGTGCCCGCGCGTGCCGACGGTGACGTGCGCCGGATCGTCGAAGCCCGCCGTGCGGACATCGGGCTGCCAGTCCGGCAGGTGGGCGGCGTCGGTGACGTAGCCGAACACCTCGTGCGGGCTGCGGGCGATGTCCACGGTGGCGACGGTCCTACCGGAGGTGCCTGTCATGACCCAACTCCTTTCGCGGGTCCGCGAGCCTCGAGGGTAGGCCGGTCCGGCGGCGCCGCGGAAGGGACTCAGGTGTGCGCCGGCACCCCGATGCCCGCGCTCAGCGCCAGCGCCGCCGCCTCGCCGCGGGAGCTCACCTCCAGCTTCTGCAGCACCCCGGTGACGTGGAACTTCACCGTGCTCTCCGTGACGCCCAGCTCCGCCGCGATCGCCTTGTTGCGTTTGCCCTGCGCGAGCAGCGTCAGCACCTCCCGCTCGCGGCGGTTGAGGTTCGTCAGCCGCGTCTCGCCCGAGGACTCGGCCGGCGGGGCGAGCGGCAGCGAGATCGTGACGCGGCTGCCCCAGCCCGGGGCCGCGTCGATGTCCACCGTCGCGCCCAGCGTGCGGGCCCGGCCCTGCAGGCCGCGGCGCAGCGCGTCCACGTCCAGCTCCCCGGACCCCTGGTCCCGTACGTCGACCACCAGCCCGGCGCCGTCGCCGGACCAGGCGATCCGCAGGCGCGTCAGCCCGGGCTGGGCGGTGAACGCCAGCACCGCGGTCCGCGTCATCGCCCGGGCGGCGTGCGCGATCTCGCCCGGCAGCGACCCGCCGGCCGGGGCGACGAACTCGATCGGCGCCTCGTGGTGGCGCAGCATCTGCCGGATGTCGGCGCGCAGCCGGGCGAACGCCTCCGGTGCGGGCTCCTCGGACAGCGCCTGCTCCGACTTCCGCGCCGACCGCAGCGCCAGCAACGCCGCCGACGCCGAGTCCGCCGCCGCCAGCCGGGCCCGGCCGTCGTCCAGCGCGCTGGACCGCAGCGTGGTCAGGATCGCCACCAGCGCCGCCTCGTGCGCGGCCGCCATCTCGGCGATCGTCCGCTCCCGCTCGCTGGAGGCAGCGCGCGACTCGGCCAGGTAGTCGGGGCTGGCCTGCGCGACCTGCTGGCTGATCGAGGTCGCCACCAGCCCGAAGATCGCCGCCAGCAGCTCCGGTTCGGGCAGCCGCCGCCGCGCCGCGCGGGGGACGAGCACCAGCAGCGTGCCGGCCGGGTCCCGCACCACCCACACCCTCCGCGGCGCGCCCGCGATCGACGCGGTCGTGCTCACCGGACGGCCGGGCTCGACCGCCGCCTTCAGCTCCTCCAGCTCACCGATGGTGACCTTGTTGATCATCTCCGTCGCGCCGGCCACCTTGCGCGGCCGCCCGGTGCACTCCCGGGTGAAGATGACCAGCGCGGTGTGCGGCCACCGCTCGGCCAGCAATCGCGACAGGCGGCGGGCGATCTCGTGCAACGGCCCGTCCACGACCTCCCGCAGCGCCACCAGGCCCGACACGGCATCCATCCGGCCACTCTAACCGGAGGTCGAGGTTTTACTGGTCCGACGACCAGGTCGCGAAACGGCTCCGCAGGGTTACCGTCGCCAACGGTATGCGTCACCGCGCATGCTTCTCCACCGAAAGGAACAGCCGATGCCACAGACGGTCCGCGGCGTGATCGCCCGCTCGAAGGGAGCTCCGGTCGAGCTCACCGACATCGTGATCCCCGATCCCGGCCCCGGTGAGGTCGTGGTCGCGATCGCCGCGTGCGGGGTGTGCCACACCGACCTGACCTACCGCGAGGGCGGCATCAACGACGAGTTCCCGTTCCTGCTCGGGCACGAGGCCGCCGGCACCGTCGAAAGCGTCGGCGAGGGCGTCGAGGAGGTCCAGCCGGGCGACTACGTCGTCCTCAACTGGCGCGCCGTGTGCGGCCAGTGCCGGGCGTGCAAGCGTGGCCGTCCGCAGTACTGCTTCAGCACCTTCAACGCCAGCCAGAAGATGACGCTGACCGACGGCACCGAGCTGACCCCGGCGCTGGGGATCGGGGCCTTCGCGGACAAGACGCTCGTGCACGCCGGCCAGTGCACCAAGGTCGACCCGGCCGCCGACCCCGCGGTCGCGGGCCTGCTCGGGTGCGGCGTCATGGCCGGGCTGGGCGCCGCGGTCAACACCGGCGCGGTGGGCCGCGGCGACTCCGTCGCGGTCATCGGCTGCGGTGGCGTCGGCGACGCGGCCATCGCCGGAGCCCGCCTGGCCGGGGCCAACAAGATCATCGCGGTGGACCGGGACGCGAAGAAGCTCGAGTGGGCGGTCGAACTGGGCGCCACGCACACCGTCAACGCCACCGAGACCGACGTCGTCGAGGCGGTCCAGTCGCTGACCGGCGGGTTCGGCGCCGACGTCGTGATCGACGCGGTCGGCCGCCCGGAGACCTGGAAGCAGGCCTTCTACGCCCGCGATCTCGCGGGCACGGTGGTGCTGGTCGGCGTCCCGACCCCGGAGATGCGGCTGGAGATGCCGCTGCTCGACTTCTTCTCCCGCGGCGGCGCGCTGAAGTCGTCCTGGTACGGCGACTGCCTGCCCGAGCGCGACTTCCCGGTGCTGATCGACCTGTACCTGCAGGGCAGGCTGCCGCTGGAGAAGTTCGTCAGCGAGCGCATCGGCCTGGACGGCGTCGAGAAGGCCTTCCACACCATGCACGCCGGTGAGGTGCTGCGCTCGGTGGTGGTCTGGTGAGCTTCCGCATCGACCGGGTCGTCACCTCCGGCGTCTTCGAACTCGACGGCGGCAGCTGGGAGGTCGACAACAACGTCTGGCTGATCGGCGACGACCACGAGGTGGTGGTGGTCGACGCGGCGCACGACGACAAGCCGATCGTCGAGGCCGTGGCCGGGCGCAAGGTGGTCGCGGTGATCTGCACCCACGGCCACAACGACCACGTCACCTTCGCCCCGCAGCTGGGCGAGCAGCTGTACGCGCCGGTGATCCTGCACCCGGGCGACCAGGAGCTGTGGGACATGACCCACCCCGGGCAGGCGTTCTGGAAGGCCGACGACGGTCAGCGCGTCGCCGTCGCCGGCACCGAGATCGAGCTCGTGCACACCCCGGGCCACTCGCCCGGCTCGGTGTGCCTGCACCTGCCCGAGGCGAAGGCGCTGTTCACCGGCGACACCCTGTTCGCCGGCGGTCCGGGCGCCACGGGCCGCTCGTTCTCGGACTTCCCGACGATCATCGGCTCGATCCGGGAGCGGCTGTTCAGCCTGCCGGAGGACACCCGGGTGCACACCGGCCACGGCGACGGAACCACCATCGGCGCCGAGGCGCCGCACCTGGCGGAGTGGATCGCCCGCGGCTACTGAGCCGTTTCGCCCCGGCCGGGCGGCGTGGGTCCGGCGCGCCCGGCGAGGCCCCGGGGACCCGCGCCGCCCGGCCGGCGCGCGGTAGCGCGCGACCGACCCGCGGTTCGCGGCGGCGCTGGACACCAGCGGGACGCCGGGCGCGCGGATGGTTTCGATGCGGGCCGCCGTCGGCGGTCAGTGTGCGGCCGTCACCGGTTGCGGCGCGCGGCGGACGAACAGCGCGGTCACCAGGGCGAGCACCCCGACCACACCGGCCACCACGAACGCCGTGCGCAGGCCGCCGGCGTCGGGGGTGCCGGACGGGTCGGCGCTGCCGAGCGTGGCGACGCTGACGAACACCGCGGTGCCGAACGCGCCCGCGACCTGCTGCAGCGTCGCCAGGATCGCGCTGCCGTGCGAGTACAGGTGGTCCGGCAGCACGCCGAGCGCCTCGGTCATCAGCGGGGTCATCATGAACCCCAGGCCCGCCATCAGCAGCACGTGGATGACGATCACCGCGGCCAGCGGCGATCCCGGGCCGAGCAGGGCGAACAGCCACATCGACACCGCCAGCGCCAGCGCGCCGGGGATCACCAGCGGCCGCGCGCCGAACCGGTCGAACAGCGCTCCGACCGGGCGGCCGAGCAGGCCGAGCGTCAGACCGCCGGGCAGCACCGCCAGCCCGCTGACGAACGTGCTCGTGTGCAGCACGGTCTGCAGGTACAGCGGCAGCATGATCGAGGCGACCCCGAGCAGGCACACGAACAGCAGCGCGGCCAGCACCAGCGCCACCACGAAGCTGCGGTGGGTGAACGGCCGCAGGTCCAGCAGCGCCCGGTCCGCGCGCTGCAGCCGGGTCTGCCGCCAGGTGAACACCGCGAGCAGTGCGAGCCCGCCGGCGATCGTGGCCCACGGCGGCACCGGGGCGTGCCCGCCGCCCTCGCCGATGCCGGCCAGGCCGTAGAGCACGCCGCCGAACCCGAGCGCGGACAGCAGCACCGACGGCACGTCCAGCGGCACCTTGCGGGTGGCGCCCTCGAGGCGGAACCAGCCCGCGCCGACCGCGAGGGCGGCCAGCGCGAGCGGCAGCACGATCCAGAACATCCAGCGCCAGCCCAGCGACGCCAGCACCGCGCCGCCGATGGTCGGCCCGACGGCCGGGGCCACGGCGATCACGATGGTGATCGTGCCCATGGTCGCGCCGCGCTTGTGCGGCGGCACCAGGCGCATCACCGAGGTCATCAGCAGCGGCAGCATCACGGCGGTGCCGCACGCCTGGACCACGCGCCCGGCCAGCAGCATGCCGAAGCCCGGCGCCAGGCCGCTGATCGCGGTGCCCAGGCTGAACAGGGTCAGCGACGCGACGAACACCCGGCGCGGGGTGAACCGTTCGAGGAGGAACCCGGTGGTCGGGATGACCACCGCCATGGTCAGCAGGAACCCGCTGGTCAGCCACTGCACCGTGGTGGTCGAGACGGCCAGGTCGGCGGTGAGGTCGCGCAGCGCGACGCTGAGGATCGTCTCGTTCAGGATCATCACGAACGCGGAGACGACCAGCACGCCGATGAGCAGCCCGGACCGCGGCGGCGCCTCGGCGGCGGCGTCGGTCGGAGTGGTCGCGGGGGCGGCCATGCATGCACCTCACAGGAAATCAGTGGTCGGGATCGCGGCGCCGGCGCCGCCGGAACGGCCGCACCCCATCCCCCAGCAGGGCGGGCGAACACAGCCGAACCACTTATACGGTGCGAACGTGCCAGGCGTCCACCGAATTCCGCGGCGCTCGGCGAGGGCCGCGGCCGGGCGCCCTGGGCCGTCGCCACCGTGCCGCGAGATTGGACCCGCCGGCGAACTGTACGGCGAGGCCGACCACGCCGAGCGCCCCCTGCCCGACGGCCTGCACCCCGACGCGGCCACCCACCGGCGCATGGGGGAGCGGTTCGCCGAGCTCGCCTTCACCGGTCCGTTCGCGGCGCGCTAACCGGCCTCGGCTACGGGGTCCGCACCGTCTTCCAGCTGCTGTCGGAGGCGAACCCGGTCGGGAAGTTGTCCTCGGTGGAGCTGCTGTCGAACAGGCAGAACTGCACCCATGCGGGACCGTCCACCAGCGGCGCCTTGCCCGCCACCCGCTTCAGGACGAACCGGGTGGTGTGCCAGTGGCCGTCGCAGTCCACGGTCAGGCCGGCGGGGTCCTGCGCGTAGTGGTAGTTCGTGTCGTACCAGGAGGTGGCCCGCTGGCTGCTGCCCTCGCCCTCCAGGTCCGCGCCGCCCTGCTTGACCGAAACCCACAGGTGCGTGCCTTCCTCCCCGCCGTAGCAACGGTATTTGGCGAGGACGGCCGCCGAATCGGCGTCGGCTCCGGTGACGATCACGTTCTGGCCCACCCAGGCCACCTCCGGCGCCGGCAGCGGGTCGGCGGACGCGGCGGCGGCGGGGACCGCGGCGAAGCCGGCGGCGAGCAGTGCCGCCGCGGCGGCCTTGGCAGTGCGCATGGTGTGACCCTCTCGGTCGATCGGTGTCCACGTCGGACTCCGCGTAGGTCGCGTCCGGCGCCGCGCCCGTTAACGCCACCGCGATGTTTGTTGTCCACGCGGTGCCGCCGTCACCGCAGGATGTTCACCGCCCGGGCGACGACCAGCACCACGAGCACGAGGGACACCACCGACTGGGCCAGCATCGTGAGCTTCGCCCACGGCTTCAGCGGCATGACGTCGGTCGGGCTGAACGCGGTCGCGTTGGTGAAGGCGAGGTACAGGTAGTCCAGGTACCCCGGTTCCCACTCGGGCGGGGCGAGCCCGGGACTGGTCATCTGGGGGAACAGCAGGTCCGGGTACTGCCGGGTGCCCGCCGCCCGCGCGGCCGGGCCGCCGCGGTCGAACTCCCAGTACCACAGGGAGAACACCACGACGTTGGTCAGGTAGATGCCCGCGCCGGCGGCCAGCAGCGGGCCCGCCTGGTCCCCGATCGAACCGTCGAGGATGTGGCCGACGAGGAGGACGGCCGATCCGGCGTTGCCCGCGCTCACGACGAACACCAGGCTCAGCGCGACCTTGCGGGCGTGCCGGTGGTCGCCGGCCGCCCGGCCCGGGCCCAGGAGCACCAGTGCCACCAGCAGCAGCGCCGACAGCCCGGGCAGCACCCAGTGCGGCTGGAGCACCAGGCGATCGGGCAGGAGCAGCTGCAACCCGATCACCACCGCCACGGTCAAAGCCGCGGGCCACCGGTGGGCGCCCGCGGTGGGCCGCCGCCAGGCCGGGAGTTCGCCGGTGTCGTGAAACGCCATGCACGGATCATCCTCCCTGCCGCCCGCGGCGGGATGACCTACGATCGGTCCACTCCCGACCGGGAACGGGGAGCGAGGAGGCGCGCGATGCTCACCGTGCACCGCGCCGAGAGCGCCGGCACCCTCGTCGGTGCTCTCGCCGAGCTCCTGCGCGCGCCCCCGGACGACCCGTTCGCCCCGGAAGTCGTCGCGGTGCCCGCGAAAGGGGTCGAGCGGTGGCTCGCGCAACGGTTGTCGGCCACGCTCGGGATCGCCGCCAACATCGACTTCCCCCACCCGGACCGCCTGGTCGCCGGCGCGCTGGCGGCGGGCGGCACCACGCGGCCCGAGGACGATCCGTGGGCCCCCGGCCGTCTGCTGTGGACCGTGCTGGAGGTGATCGACGACTGCCTCGCCGAGCCGTGGTGCGCGCTGCTGGCGCACCACCTGGGCGCCGCCGACGAGCCCGGCTCGCACCGCCGGGGCCGCCGCTACAGCACGGCCGAAGCAGTGACCCGCCTGTTCCGCGCCTACGGCGAGAACCGCCCGGCCATGCTCACCGACTGGGCGGCCGGTGTCGCCTCGGACGGCGCCGGCGGCACCGTGGACGAGGACCTGGCCTGGCAGGTCGAGTTGTGGCGGCGGGTGCGGGCGCGGGCGGGGGTGCCGAGCCCGGCCGAACAGCTGGCGGACGCCTGCCGGCGGCTGTCCGCCGAACCCGGCCTGGTGGACCTGCCGCGGCGGGTGTCGCTGTTCGGGCCGACCCGGCTGCCCCACGCCCACCTCGAGGTGCTCGGCGCGCTCGCCGACCATCGCGACGTCCACCTGTGGCTCACCCATCCGAGCCCGGCGATGTGGGAGACGCTCGCCGGTCACCCGGCGCCGGTGCGGCGCGCGCAGGACGACAGCGCCGCCGGCCTGCGCAACCCGCTGCTGGCCGGGCTGTCCCGGGACGTGCGCGAGCTGCAGCACCGCCTGCGGGGACGCGGCGCGGACGTGCACCACCCGGGTCGGGAGCCGGGCACCGGCACCCTGGCCGCGGTGCGCGCGGACATCGCCGCGGACCGCCCGCCCGGAGCCGCCGGTCTCGTCCGGCACGACGGCACCATCGCGATCCACGCCTGCCACGGTGCGGCCCGCCAGGTGGAGGTGCTCCGGGAAGCCCTGCTCGGGCTGCTCGCCGCCGACGACACACTGCAACCCCGCGACATCATCGTGATGTGCCCGGACGTGGACGCCTTCGCGCCGCTGATCACGGCCGCGTTCGGGCAGCCCGGGTCCGCCCGGCACCCCGGGCACCGGCTGCGGGTGCGGCTGGCCGACCGGGGACCGGCCCGCACCAACCCGGTGCTGGACATCGTCTCGACGCTCCTGCGGCTGGCGGACGGGCGGGTCACGGCCGGCGAGGTACTCGACCTGGCGGCGAGCGAGCCGGTCGCCCGCCGGTTCGGGTTCACCGCCGACGCCGTGGAGACGTTGCGGACCTGGACCGTCACCGCCGGAGCCCGGTGGGGCCTGGGTGAGCGGCAGCGCGCCGCCCACGGCCTGGCCGGCGTCCGGCAGAACACCTTCGCCACGGCCCTGGACCGGCTGCTGCTGGGGGTCGCCGCGGACGAGAGCGAGCACGAGTGGCTGGGGCTCGCGCTGCCGCTGGACGACGTCGACTCCAGCGACGTGGACCTGGCGGGGCGGTTCGCCGAGCTCGCCGACCGGCTGGCCGCGACACTGGCCCGGCTCGCCGGGGAGCAGCCGGCCGTGGACTGGACGGCGGCGCTGGAGTCGGCGCTCGACCTGCTCACCGCCGTGCCACCGGAGCTGTCCTGGCAGCGCGTGCAGGCCTCGCGGGAGCTGGCCGCGGCCAACGAGCACGCGGGTGCGACGCGGCTGCGCCTGGCCGACGTGCGGTCGATGCTGGCCCGGCGGCTGGACCCGCGCCCCACCCGGTCGAACTTCCGCACCGGGGACCTGACGGTGTGCACGCTGGTGCCGATGCGGTCGGTGCCGCACCGGGTGGTCGCCCTGATCGGCCTGGACGACGACCTGTTCCCGCGCGACGCGGGCGCCGACGGCGACGACGTCCTGGCCCGCGACCCGTGCGCGGGCGAGCGCGACCCGCGCAGCGAAGACCGCCAGCTGCTGCTGGACGCCGTCCTGGCGGCCACCGACCACCTGCTCATCTGCTACACCGGCGCGGATCCGGTCACCGGCGCCGTCCGGCCGCCCGCGGCGCCGCTGGCGGAGCTGATCGACGTGGTCCGGGCGACCGTGACCGATCCGGGCGCGGTGGTGACCCGGCAGCCGCTGCAGCCCTTCGACGCGGCGAACTTCGCCCCGCCCGCGCCGGCCAGCTTCGACTCCGACGCGTTCGCCGCGGCGCGCGCGGCCCGGCGGCCCTCGCCACCGCCGCCGTTCCTGCCCGCCCCGCTGGCGCCGGTGCGCACGGACATCGCCCTGGACGACCTGGTCGCGTTCCTCGCCAACCCGGCCCGCGCGTTCCTGCGGCAACGCCTCGGCATCACGCTGCCCGGCCCGGCCGGGGAGATCGGCGACGCCCTGCCGCTGGCCGTCGACGGGCTGGTCCGCTGGGAGATCGGCACCCGCATGCTGGCGGCCGCGCTGGCCGGCGCCGCGCTGCCCGACCTGTGCCAGGCGGAGCTGCGCCGCGGCACCCTGCCCGCCGGACGGCTGGGCACCACCGCGGTGGACGCCATCGCGCGCAGCGTGGACGTGGTCCGCAACGCCGCGGCGCCACACCTGGACGTGGCCGCGACGAGCGTCGACGTCACGGTGGCCCTCCCCGGGCACCGGCGGATCACCGGCACCGTCGCGGGCGTGCGCGGAACGGTTCTGCTGAACGCCTCCTACTCCGCGTTGTCGCCCAGGCAGCGCGTCGCCGCCTGGGCCCGGCTGCTCGCGGTCGCCGCCGCGACCGGTGACCCCGGTTGGCGCGCCGTCACGATCGGCCCGGTCAAGGCCGAGGCGCCGGCGGCGCGCCGCTCCACCCTCGCGGTGCCGTCCGGTGCCGGCGAGATCCTCGTCCAGCTGGCCGACCTGCACGACCGGGGGATGGCCGAACCCCTGCCGCTCGCGCCCGCGGCAGCCGAGCGGTACGCCGCCCGGCGCCTGGCCGGGATGGACGCCGAGGAGGCCCGGCTCGACGCGGCACGGGCCTGGACCGGCGGGACGGTCCCGGGCGAGAACGCCGACGAGGCGGTTCGGTTCGTCCACGGCACCGGGGTTGCGTTCGAGCGGGTGTGGGACACCGCGCCCCGCTCCGGCGAGCAGTGGCCGGCGGAGACGTCGCGGTTCGGCGTGCTCGCGCGGCGGGTCTGGGACCCGTTGCTCGGGGCTGAGGAGGTGGGGCCGGCATGAGCCCCGGGGAACGGTTCGACCCGGCCGGTGCCGAGCCGGCGGGCACCACTGTCATCGAAGCCAGTGCCGGCACGGGCAAGACCTACGCGATCAGCGGGCTGGCCACGCGGTACATCGCCGAGGGCGTGGCCGAGCTGCCGCAGCTGATGGTGGTCACCTTCGGCCGCGCCGCCACCCAGGAACTGCGTGAACGCGTCCGCGCCCGCCTGGTGGCCACCGCCGCGGCACTGGCCGATCCGCCGCGGGCCCGCGACGGCGACGACGAACTCGTGGCCTGGCTGGCCCGGGGCGACGACGACGCCGTGCGGACGCGGCGGCGCCGGTTGTCGCGCGCGCTGTCGGATTTCGACTCCGCCACCATCGCCACCACCCACAGCTTCTGCCAGCGCATGCTCGACAGCCTCGGGATCGCCGGTGAGCGGGAGCCGGACGCGGTGCTCGTCGAGCAGGTCGACGACCTCGCCGAGGAGGTGATCAGCGACCTCTACCTCGCCCGGTACCGCGACGCCGGACAGCCGCCGCTGTCGCCGGCGCAGGCGCGGGCGGCGGCCTGGGCGGCGATTCGGGACGGGCAGGCCGCGCTCGCGCCGGCCGGCGCCGATCCCGCCACGCCGGCCGGCCAGCGGGTCGACTTCGCCGCGGCCGCGCGGGAGGAGGTGCGGCTGCGCAAGCGGCGACTCGGCATCCGGGACTTCGACGACCTGCTGGTGCTGTTGCGGGACGCCCTCGCGCACCCCGTGCACGGCCCGGCCGCCCGGCGCCGGGTCCGCGACCGGTACCGGGTCGTGCTCGTGGACGAGTTCCAGGACACCGATCCGGTGCAGTGGGAGATCCTGCGCCTGGCGTTCCACGGCAGCATCCCCCTCGTCCTGGTCGGCGACCCGAAACAGGCGATCTACGCCTTCCGGGGCGCCGAGGTGCTCGCCTACCTCGACGCCGTCCGCGTGGCCGGCCACCGGCTCGAACTGGACGTGAACTGGCGCAGCGACCCCGGCCTGCTGACGGCGCTGGAGCGGGTGTACGCGGGTGCGGCGCTCGGCCACCCGGAGATCGTGGCCCACCCGGTCGCGCCCGCCCACACGGGGGAGCGCCTGCCCGGGGTGGCGCCACTGCGGTTGCGCTACCTCGGCCGCTCCGGCTGCGGACCGCTGAACACCAGCGGCTTCCCGGCGGTGGCGGCCGTGCGCCGGCGGGTGGCCGCCGACCTGGCCGACGACGTCGCCGGCCTTCTCGAGAGCCGGCCCCAGCTGGGCGTGGACGGCCTGCGGCGCCCGCTGGAACCCGGCGACATCGCCGTCCTGGTGCGCAACCGAACCCAGGTCGCCCTGGTCCGCGACGCGCTGCAGGACGCCGGGATCCCGTGCGTGCTGACCGGAGGCACGAGCGTCTTCGCCACCCCGGCGGCGGAGGCCTGGCTGCGGCTGCTGCAGGGGCTGGAGCACCCGCACCGGCCCGCCGCGGTCCGGCTGGCCGCGCTCACCCCGCTGATCGGGACGACGGCCACCGAGCTGGACGCCGGCGGTGACGACCTGGTGTCCGAGCTCGCCGCGCTGCTGCGGGACCTGGCGGGCACCTTCACGCGGGCGGGAGTCGCGGCGATGACCGAGCGGCTCGCCGGGCGGACCCGGCTCGACGAGCGCGTCCTCGGCGTGGACGGCGGGGCGCGGCTGCTCACCGACCTGCGGCACCTGGCGCAGCTGCTGAACCGCGCCGCGACCGCGCAGTCACTCGGGCTGACCGCGCTGGTCCGCTGGCTGGCGGCGCGCATGTCCGCCGAGGACCAGCTGGTCACCTCGGCCGACCGCAGCCGGATGCTCGACCGGGACACCGCGGCGGTGCACATCGTGACGATCCACGCGTCCAAGGGCCTGGAGTACCCGGTGGTGTACCTGCCCTTCGGGTGGGACGGCGGCAAACCCCCGGACGTGGCGTCGCTGCTGCTGCACGAGGACGGCCGGCGCGTCCGCGACGTCGGCGGAGCGGACGGGCCGGGGTACGCCGCCCGCCGGGCCCGGCACCAGCAGGAGGAGTCGGGGGAGGACCTGCGGCTGCTCTACGTCGCCCTGACCCGCGCGATGTGCCGGGTCGTGGCCTGGTGGGCGCCGACCCTCAACACCCGGGCCGCGCCGCTGCACCGCCTGCTGTTCGGCCGCGCGGCCGGGCGGGCCGGCCCCGCCGCCACCGCCCCGATCCCCGCCGACGCGGACCTTCAGGCGAGGTTCGCGGACTGGGCCGGTCGCGCGGGCGGCACCATCGCGGTCGAGCCCGTCCCCGCCACGCCACCCGCGGGGCGACGGTGGCGGCCACCCGCCGAAGCGGAGCCAGAGCTGGCCGTCGCCACGTTCACGCGGGAACTGGACCTCAGCTGGCGCCGGGCTTCTTACAGCGCGCTCACCGCCGCCGCGCACGCGACCCCGGCCGCCGGGAGCGAAACCGACGAGAAGGTCACCGTCGACGAGCCGGACACCCCGCCGGCGACGTTCACCGAGCCGCCCACCGGGATCGTGGCGGCATCGCTGATGAACGACCTGCCGTCCGGGCCGGAGTTCGGGACGCTGGTGCACACCGTCCTGGAGAACGTCGACACCTCCGCGGACGACCTCGCGAGCGAGGTGCGGCGGCGCTGCGCCGAAGCCACCACGCGCCGCGCGTCCACTGTGGACGCCGACACGCTGGCGACCGCCCTCACGGCGGTGTTGCGCACCCCGGTGGACGGCGCGGCGCTCGCCGGCGTCGCCCCCGGCGACCGGCTCACCGAGCTCGACTTCGAGTTCCCCGTGGCGGACGGGGTGAGCGTGTCCGGGATGGCGGAGCTGATCCGCCGCCACCTGCCGGCCGGCGATCCGCTCGCCGGCTACCCCGACGTGCTCGCCACCCTGAGCCCGCCCCCGCTGAGCGGGTTCCTCACCGGCAGCATCGACGCCGTCCTCCGCCGTCCGGGGCCGGAGTTCGCCGTCGTCGACTACAAGACGAACAAGCTCTTCCCCGGTCCGGTCGACGTCGCCTGGTACACCCAGGAGGCGATGGCGCGGGAGATGCTGCGCGCCCACTACCCGTTGCAGGCCCTGCTGTACCTGGTCGCGTTGCACCGCTACCTGCGCTGGCGGCTGCCCGGCTACGACCCGGCGCGGCACCTCGCCGGCGCCCGGTACCTGTTCGTGCGCGCCATGATCGGCCCGGACACCCCGCCCGGCCGCGGCGTGTTCGCGTGGCGCCCGCCCGCCGCGCTCGTGACCGAGCTGTCCGCCCTGCTGGGGGGATCATGACCGCGCCGCTGACCACCCTGCGCGCGACCGGGGCGCTGCGCGCCTTCGAAGCGGCGGGGGTGCTCGCCCCGGCGGACGTCCACGTCGCCAGCCGGCTCGGCAGGCTCGGTGGCGAGACCAGCGAACCGGTGCTGCTCGCGACGGCGCTCACCGTCCGGGCTCTGCGCCTGGGCTCGGTGTGCGTCGAGCTCGGCCGCCTGCCCGACCTGGCCGCCGACGCCGGCGACCTGCCGTGGCCGGACCCGTCGCGCCTGACGGAGGCGGTGCGGCGCAGCCCGCTGATGACCGGTGGCGCCGCCGGGCCCCTGACCCCGCTGACCCTGGTGGACACGCCGGGCGGGCCGTTGCTGTTCCTCACCCGCTACCACCGCCAGGAGGAGATCGTCCGGACGGCGCTGGCCGACCGGGAACGCGATCGTCCCGCCGTCGACCTCGGGGCCGCCGCGGCCGCGCTGGCCGCCCTGTTCCCCGGCCCCGCCCCGGACCGGCAGCGCGTGGCCGCCGCGCTGGCCGCGACCGAGTGGACCACGATCGTCGCCGGCGGGCCCGGCACCGGCAAGACCCACACCGCCGCCCGGATCCTCGCCCTGCTGTTCGCGTTGCACGGGCCCGCGCTCCGCGTCGCGCTGGCCGCCCCGACCGGCAAGGCCGCCGCCCGGTTGCAGGAATCGATCGGCGCGCAGGCGGAAGAGCTCGGGCTGCCGGCCGGTCTGGTGGCCACCACGCTGCACCGGCTGCTCGGGCCGCGGCGCGACAGCCGCGGCCGCTTCACCCACCACGCCCACAACCGGCTGCCCCACGACGTCATCGTGCTCGACGAGACCTCGATGGTGTCGCTGACGATGATGGCGCGCCTGGCCGAGGCCGTGCGCCCGGCGACCCGGCTGATCCTCCTGGGCGACCCCGACCAGCTCGCGTCCGTGGACGCCGGGGCGGTCCTGGCCGACCTCGTCGCCCGCCCACCGGCCCGGCCGCCCGGCCCGGCCCTCGCGCGGCTCGTGCCCGGCGACCTCGGCGCGGAGGGTTTCCCGGACGCCGAACGCGACCAGCTGGGCAACGCGGTGATCCGGCTGCGTCACGGCCACCGCTTCGGTGCCGGCATCGCCGCCCTCGCCGACGCGGTCCGGCGCGGAGCCGCGGACGAGGCGATGGCCGTCCTCACCTCCGGCGACGAGACCGTGGACTTGCGTCCGCCGGACGACCTCGCCGGCGTGCGGGACGACGTCGTCACGACCGGCCTCGCGCTCCTCGACGCGGCCGAACGCGGCGACCTCACCGCCGCTCTCGCCGCGCTCGGCACCCACCGGCTGCTGTGCGCGCACCGCGAAGGGCCGTCCGGGGTGGGGCACTGGTCTCGCCGGTCACTCGCGTGGCTCAGCCGGGCGAGCGGCCGTGTTCTCGACCCGGACCGCCGGTACCCGGGCCTGCCGTTGCTGGTGACCGAGAACGACGACGACGCCGGTCTCAGCAACGGCGACACCGGTGTCGTCGTCCGGCGCGACGGCGGACTCGTGGCGGCCTTCGACCGTGGCGCGGGACCGCTGCTGGTGCACCCGGCCCGGCTCAGCTCGGTCCACCCCGCCTACGCCATGACGATCCACCGCAGCCAGGGCAGCCAGTACGACAGCGTGACCGTCGTCCTCCCCGACGAGACCTCGGCCATCCTCACCCGGCAGCTGCTCTACACCGCGATCACCCGGGCGCGCCGCCGCGTGCGGATCGTCGGCCGTGAGTCAGCTGTCCGCGCCGCGCTCGGCCGCCCGGCCCTGCGTGCCTCCGGCATCGGCCGGACGCCGTAGCGGGCCGTCCTCGGTACCGAGACAGGACCGCAGCGCGTCCAGGTAGGCGACCGTGTTCGGGGCGTTGATCAGGCCCGGCTGCATCCGGTTCATGACGTAGGCGAAGGTCAGCCGCCGGTCGAGGTCGTTGAGCACCACCGACCCGCCGAACCCGCTCCACCAGCAGGTCCGGCCCTCCACCGCGTAGCCGAGCCCGAACCGGACGGGCGCACCCAGCACCCGGTCCACCCCGTCGGCCTGCACGTCGAAGATCCGCTCCACAGTGGACGCCGACAGGTACCGCCTGCCCTCGATCACGCCGCCGTGCGAGACCACCGACTGCAGCCGCGCCACCGAACGCGCGTTGCCCTGCCCGTTCAACCCGCCCAGCTCGGCCGCGAGGAACGGCCGGGTGGTCGTCACCGCGGGCGCGATCAGCGGATTGGTCAGCGTGCGCACCGCGATCGGGTCGAGCGCCGCGTAGTCCACACCGGACGATGGCGGCGGAACCAGCGTGGCGACCCGGGAATCGACGTCCGGCGGCGCGCCCAGCCAGTAGTCCGCCCCGAGTGGCTCGGCGAACTCGGTGCGCAGCACGGTGCCCAGCGAACGCCCGGTCACCCGCCGGACGAGCTCGCCGAGCAGGTGCCCGTGGCTGACCGCCTGGTACCCGGAACCCTCGCCGGGCGGGAACCACGGCTCCTGCGCCGCCAGCAGCGCGGCCGCCCGTTCCACGTCACAGATGTCCTCGAGAGTGACCGGTGCGTCCCACCCGCACACGCCCGACGTGTGGCCCAGGACGTGCCGCACCAGCACGCCCTCCTTGCCCGCGGCGCCGAACTCCGGCCAGTACCGCGCCACCGGCGCGTCCGGGTCCAGCAGCCCCGAATCGACGAGGGCGAGCGCCACCAGCGCCGCCATGGTCTTGGTCAGCGAGTACGTGGTGACCAGCGTGTCCCGCGTCCACGGCACGCCGGGGGAGGCGAAACCACCCCACAGGTCCACGGCCACCACACCGTCGGAGATGACGCAGACCGAGGCGCCCGCCTCGTCGCCGTCGCGCAGCCGCTTCGCCAGCAGGTCGCCGAGCGCGGCGAACCGCGCGTCGCAGTGGCCGTTCACCGGACGGCCGCCGCCCGCTTCCGGCCCGCCTCGATCTCCCGGTGCAGGTCCCGGACGTAGCGGGCGAAGTCGAGCTGGATGGTGTGCCGCGGCGCGGAGTAGTACTGCCCCAGGTGCTTCGCCTCGTCGCGCGCGATGATCGCCTCCATCTCCGCGACGCTGGGCAGCTCGTACTCCCCGGTGAGGTGCCGGGCGATCAGCTTGCTCTGCTGCTCGGCCAGGTTCACGATCGTCGGCGACGCCTGCGCCAGGCCCGCGAAGTACAGGTTGCCGATGCCGGGCTTGACGATCCGCTTGAACAGCGGCAGCCGGTGCTGGGCGTCCGGCAGCAGCTCCGGGTCGTCGAAGAACGGGAACGCCATCCGGTACCCGGTCGCGCACACGATCACGTCCGCCTCGATGCGCGTGCCGTCCACGCACACCACGGCGTCGCCGTCCAGCCGCTCGATCGCGGGCACGCAGGTCAGATCGCCCGAGCCGGCCTTGGCGAGGAAGTCCACGCTCACCGACGGGTGCGCCGACAGCGGCTCGTGATCCGGTTTGGGCAGACCGTAGTCCTCCATGTTGCCCAGCGTCTTCTTGATGGCGCGCCGGGACAGGGCCAGGCCGAGCTTCTTCGGCATCCACGGCGGCATCATCATCTTGTCCGCCGGTTTCCCGCCGCGGTACTTGGACAGCACCCACACCCCGCGCCGCGCGGACACCCAGACGTGCCGGGCGATCGAGCGGTGCGACAGCTCGGAGGCGATGTCCAGCGCCGAGTTCCCCATGCCCACCACCACGATCCGCTTGTCCCGCATGTCGACCGGGTCGAACGGGCTGCGGTAGGCGTGGCTGTGCAGGACCGGCCCGTCGAAACTGCCGGGGTAGTCCGGCAGGTAGGGGTTCCAGTGGTGGCCGTTGGCGACCACGAGCGCGTCGTAGTCGCGGGTCTGTCCGGTGGACAGGGTGACCCGCCAGGTGCCGTCGGCCTGCCGGGCCGCGTGCTCCACCGCGGTGCCGAAGGTGATCGTGTCGCGCAGCCCGAAGTGGTCGACGTAGTCGCGGAAGTACTGGTGGATCAGCGAATGGTGCGGGAAGTGCGGCCAGTCCGCGCCGGCCGGGAAGTCCTCGAACTGCAGGCGCGTGGTCGAGGTGTCGATGTGCAGCGACTGGTAGCAGGCCGAGCGCCCGTTGGGGTTGCCGAAGTACCAGTTGCCGCCGACGTCGTCGGATATTTCGAAGCAGTCGTAGGGGATGTCGTGGTCGCGCAGCCGCTTCGCGGTGGTGAAGCCGGAGCAGCCGGCGCCGATGATGCAGACGGTCGGGAGTGAACTCAACGCGTACCTCCTGTGCCGGCCACGATGCCGCCAGCCCACTGTGACACGTTCGCTGACGGTGTGTCCAGTGAGTAGGCTGACCGTCATGACCCTGCGGGAGCGGCAGAAGCAGCAAACCCGGCGCGACCTGCTGGAGCACGCGAAGGCGTTGTTCGTCGAGCGCGGGTACGCGGCGGTGACGATCGACGACATCGTCTCCGCGGTGGGCTGCAGCCGCGCGACGTTCTACCTGCACTTCACCGGCAAGCCCGAGGTGCTGCAGAAGATTGGCGCGGAGACGATGGCGCAGCGGGCGGTGGCGGTGTACGCCGAGCTGGACGAGGTGCTCGACTCCGGCTCGCGCGCCGAGTTCACCCGCTGGATGCGGCGCGCGGTGGCGTGGTTCGAGGAGAACCAGGCGATCCTGCCGGCGTGGGACGAGGCGGTGGCGCTCGAACCGGAGTTCCGGGCGATCGCCAAGCGCGCGGTCGACGAGCTGCCCGCCGCGATGCCCCGTTACCTGCAGCGCTGGGGGCCACAGCGGCGGGCCGAGGCGCACCTGCGGATCGAGCTGCTGGTCAGCCAGCTGGAGCGGTTCTTCACCCGGTGGGCGGTGCAGGGCACCATCACCTCCACGGCCGACGAGGCCGCCGAGGTGCTCAGCGACATCTGGTTCCCGGCCCTGCGGCCACCCCGCTGAGACGATCGCCGTCTCAGTCGGATGCCAATCGGATATTGGACATCTTGGTGCCGGGGTGCGATGGTCGAAGACATCTCTGCCCAGCCGTGAAAGGACGACGGATGTCCGTGGATGTCGTGATCTGCGAGCCGCTGCGCACGCCGATCGGCCGGTTCGGGGGAGCGCTGGCCGGCCAGACCCCCGCCGCGCTCGCCGCGCACGTGCTGTCCGCCGTGGTGGAGCGCACCGGCGTGGATCCCGAGCGCGTCGACGAGGTCATCCTCGGGCACGCCTACCCGACCTCGGAGGCGCCCGCGATCGGGCGCGTGGCCGCCCTCGACGCCGGGCTGCCGGACACGGTCACCGGCATCCAGATCGACCGCCGCTGCGGTTCGGGCCTGCAAGCCGTGCTCGACGCCGCGATGCAGATCCGCGCCGGGTTCAGCGACGTGGTGCTCGCCGGTGGCGCCGAGGTGATGAGCGCCGCGCCGTACTACACGCACGAGGGCCGCTGGGGCATCAAGGGCGCCGGGCTGCAGCTGCACGACTCGCTGGCGCGCGGCCGGGCCACCGCGGGCGGGGTGCACCACCCGATCCCGGGCGGGATGATCGAGACCGCGGAGAACCTGCGCCGCGAGCACGGGATCTCCCGCGAGGACCAGGACGCGCTGGCGCTGCGCTCGCAGCAGCGGGCGGCCCGGGCGATCGAGGGCGGGCTGTTCAAGGAGGAGATCGTCCCGGTCACGGTGCGCTCCCGCAAGGGTGAGACGGTGGTCGACGCCGACGAGCACCCGCGCCCGGACACCACGGCCGAGGGCCTGGCGAAGCTGAAGCCGGTCATGATCCGCACCGACCCGGAGGCGACGGTCACCGCGGGCAACGCGAGCGGCCAGAACGACGCGGCGGCGGCGTGCCTGGTGACCAGCCGGGAGACCGCGGACAAGCTCGGGCTGCGCCCGCTGGTGCGGCTGGTGTCGTTCGCGCGCGCCGGGGTGCCCGCGGAGACGATGGGCATCGGGCCGGTGCCCGCGACGCGGGCCGCGCTGGCCAAGGCGGGGCTGTCGCTGGGGGAGATGGACCTGATCGAGCTGAACGAGGCGTTCGCCGCCCAGGTGCTGGCCTGCACCCGCACGCTCGGCCTGAGCGACACCGACGAGCGGCTCAACGTCAACGGCTCCGGCGTGTCGCTGGGCCACCCGGTCGGCGCGACCGGCGCCCGGATCCTGACGACGCTCGCGCGGGAACTCACCCGCCGTGAGGCGCGCTACGGCCTGGAGACGATGTGCATCGGCGGCGGCCAAGGCCTGGCGGCGGTCTTCGAGCGGGTCGCCTGACGCCGCGGGCGCGCCGGTCACCAGCGGCGGCCCCGGCGCTGCTCCCCAGGTGATAGACCGCGCGCTGCTCGCGCACGGCCACGCCTCCTTCGCCGAGCCGGTGAGGATCACCGGCCTGTCCCGGGGACGACGCACGTCACGCTTCGGTGTCGGGGGCAACCGGATCGTGCCGTGGAGCGAGTTAGCGGCATGGTCGCCGTGAGGGTTTTCGTCGCGCTGCTCGGCTTGCTCCTGCTGGGCGGGTGCGCCGCGCAGCAAGCGCCCGTGCAACCGGCGCCCCCGCCGCCCAGCGCCGCGGCACCGGTGGAGCCGGAAGCGTTGGATATCCCGCGGATCGGCGCGCGGTCCACGCTCGTTCCGCTGGGGCTGAACGCCGACGGCACCATCGAGGTGCCGCCGGTGACCCAGCCGATGCAGGCGGGCTGGTACCGCAACGGGCCCACGCCGGGCGAGGTGGGACCGGCGGTGATCCTCGGGCACGTCGATGGTGGCGGGCAGAAGGGGATCTTCCACCGGCTCAGGGAACTCGCGCCCGGCGACGAGGTGTCGGTGTCGCGAAAGGACGGTTCGGTCCTGCGGTTCGTGGTGACCCGCGTCGAGCAGATCGACAAGGACTCCTTCCCCACCGAGGCGGTCTACGGCGACACCTCAGGGCCCGAGCTCCGCCTGATCACCTGCGGCGGCAGCTTCGACCGGGCCGCGCACAGCTACCGGGACAACATCATCGTCTTCGCCGTGCTCCGGTGAAGACCGATTCTGGGAGGAAAACATCATGCAGCACAAGAGAATTCTCGCCGGCGCCGGGTTGCTGGCCGTCGCGGCCGGGATGCTGAACGTGCCCGCGGCCAACGCGACCGCGCCGCCACCGAAGCTGAGCGTGTCCCCGTCCTCGGTGGCGGTGGGCGAGGTGCTGCAGTTCACCGCGACCTGCGCGGGTTACGCCAGCACCGTGACCTCGCCCGGGCTGACCGCGCCCGTCACGATGACCCGCACGGTCGACGGCTACCTCGGCTGGGGTGACGCCGCCGCCAAGCCCGGCAGCCACACGGCCACGTTCACCTGCTCCGGCAGCGCCGGCCCGGCCGGCAACGGCACGGCGACCGTCACGTTCACCATCACCGGCCCCACCCCCACCACGACGACGAAACCCCGGCCGGACACGTCCACGCGCCCGCCGGCCCCCACGAAGGCCCCGTCGAAGACCACGCCGAAGGCCCCGTCGAAGGCCCCGCAGGTCAAGGTGCTGCCGAAGGGCGCCCCGGAAACCGGCGACGGCACCTACGCGGGGTAAGGCGCCCGGCCCGGACCAGGGGTGCTGCCGGGCAGGCCGCCCGAGGGGCGGCTTGCCCGCGCAGCGTTCGGGAGCCACCGGCGCGGCGCTCACCGTGCGCCCCAGCGCCGTCGGCGAGCTGCCCCGGTCAGTCCGGCACATCCCGGTCCGCCACGTGCACGGCACGCCCGTCCTGGTACACGGCGAGGATCCGTTTGCCCAGGTCCCGCACGTCGAGCGGATCGCCGTCGACGATCACCAGGTCCGCGCGCTTGCCCGGGGCGATCGAGCCGAGCGTGGACTCCAGCCCCATCAGCTCGGCGGCGGACAGTGTCGCGGCGTGCAGGGCCTCGCCCGGGGACAGGCCGTGCTCGACGAGCAGCTCCAGCTCCAGCAGGTTCTCGCCGTGCGGGTACAGCGGCGCGTCGGTGCCCATCGCGATCCGCACCCCCGCCTCGACGGCGCGCCGCACGCTGTCGCCGGAGCGTTGCCGGATCTTCTCGGCGATGTGCTCCGGGTAGGGCACACCCGCCTCGAGGGCCTGCCGCAGCCCGACGCCCGCGCTGAGCGTCGGCACCAGCCAGGTGCCGCGCGCGGCCATCAGCTCCAGTGTCTCGTCGTCCAGGAAGTGCCCGTGCTCGATCGAGCGGACCCCGTTGCGCACGGCCGCTTTCGCGCCCTCGCCGTGCGCGTGCGCCATGACGTGCAGGCCCGCCGCCGACGCCTCGGTCACCATCATGGCGATCTCGTCGTCGCGGAAGTGCGGGATCCGCGGCCCGGCGCCGCTGGAGACCACCCCGCCGCTGGTGGCGACCTTGATGACGTCCGCGCCGGCGCGCACCAGTTCGCGGATCTTGCGCCGGATCTCCTCCGGGCCGTCCACGATGACCGGTGGGCGGCCCGGGTGCGGCGGCAGCAGGTCCACCACGCACGTCGAGGGCCACCACGGGTCGCCGTGCCCGCCGGTCTGGCTCAGCATGTTCAGCGAGATCTGCATGCGCGGCCCGGGGATCAGGCCGCGTTCCTGCGCGACCCGCATCCCGAGGTCGGCGCCGGCCGCGTCGCGGACCGTGGTCACCCCGGCCGCGAGCGTCCTGGCCATGTTCCGCGCGCCCTCGTAGAACTGCAGCGAGAACGGCTCCTGCGCGGCGGCGAACAGGTCCGCGCCGGTCATGGTGAGGTGGACGTGGCAGTCGATCAGCCCGGGCAGCACGCCGCGGCCGTCGCAGTCGACCTCCTCGTCGCCGTCGAGGCCGGTTCCGACGTCGGTGATCCAGCCGTTCTCGACCGCCACGTCGGCCGGACCGGCGGTTCGGGAGGCGGCGTCGAACACCGTGCCGCCGCGGAACACCGTGCGGGTCATCGCTGCCCCTCGCGTGCCAGTTCCACTGTGGACAGTCCGCGTTCGGACTGCCGCCGGATGAGCGGCGCGAGCGCGAACAGCACCAGGGCGAGGACCACCGCGCCCATCCCGAGCAGACCGAAGTACGCGGCCGCCGACCCGGCGTCGTAGAACTTCACCAGCTGCGCCCCGATGCCCTGCCCGGCGGCGTTCGACGACAACCACAGGCCCATCGTCTGGGTGGCGAACGCGGCGGGCGCCAGCCGGGTCGTGGCGGACAAGCCGATGGGGGACAGGCACATCTCGCCGATCGTGACCACGGCGAGGCTGCCGATCAGCCACAGCGGATTGGTCTGGCCGGGATTCGTCGCGGGCAGCACGAGCATCAGGTAGGACAACCCGGCGATCGCCAGGCCAGCCGCGAACTTGTGCGCCGTGCCGGGGGAGCGGGCGGACCGGTCGAGCCGCAGCCACATCAGCGCGAACAGCGGCGTGAGGACGATCAGCACGAGCGACCCGACGGACTGGAACCACGACGCCGGGATGGTGAACCCGAACGCGCCCAGGTCGGTGCTCTCGTCGGCGTACTGCGCGATCACCGTGGCGCCTTGTTCCTGGATGCACCAGAACGCGACCGCGGCGACGAACATCGGGATGTAGCCGCGCACGCGTGCCCGCTCCGCCGCGGTCGTGCGCTTGCTGCGCAGCATGACCGTGAAGTAGCCGACCGGCAGCGCGATCGCGAGCAGGCTGATCAGGTCGACGACTCCGCCCGGGCCGAGCGCGCCGGTGCCGGTCGTCGCGGCGAGCACGGCGACGACCACCGCGACCCCGGCCACCACCGCGACCACGCGCGAGCGGGGCACCTCGCTCAGCCGCAACGGGTTCTTCGGCGCACTGCTCAGCGGGCTGAGGTGGCGCTGGCTGCGCACGTAGACGACGAGGCCGAGCGCCATGCCGATGGCCGCCAGGCCGAACCCGAGGTGGTAGTCGTACCGTTCGCCGACGGTGCCCACGACCAGCGGCGCGGCGACCGCGCCGACGCTGATCCCCATGTAGTAGATGCTGAACCCGGAGTCGCGCCGCGGATCGTCGCGGGCGTAGAGGTCGCCCACCGACGAGGAGATCGTCGGCTTCAGCAGCCCGGTGCCGCCCGCGATGAAGATCATCGAGGCGAACAGCGCGCCGGCCCCGCCGGGGATCGCGAGGCAGACGTGGCCGCACATGATCAGGACACCGCCGGTGAGCGTCGCCCGCCGGTCTCCGAGCAGCCGGTCGCTGATCCAGCCGCCCAGGATCGCCGCCATGTACGTCGCCGAGCCGTAGACCGCGATCAGCGACTTCGCGCTGCCCGGGTCGATGCCGAGACCGCCGTCCAGTATCCGGTCGGTCATGTAGTACAGCAGCAGCGCGCGCATGCCGTAGTAGGAGAACCGTTCCCACGCCTCGGCGAAGAACAGCCCCACCAGCCCGCGCGGCTGGCCGAAGAACACCCGATCCGTACTCCCCACGCCAACCTCCGAGCCGATCTGTCAGTGGGCGCAGACGTTACATCGGTGTGAGCCGGTGATCAATGCATGATTCGACTGTCTTCCCTGGTTTATGTCGTCGTCGCGACTTTCGCTGGGCGATTTGCGTGAATGAATCGTCGGCCGGGTAGGTATGCGTTAGGTTGTCCCCGTGCACGGAAACCTGGACGAGATCGACGAGCGGCTCGTCCGCGCCCTGCACGAGGACGGCCGGGCCTCCTACGAGACGCTGGCCCGCCTGGTCGGGCTGGCCCGGTCCACCACGAAGGCCCGCGTGCAGCGCCTGCTGGGCGAGGGCGGGCTCCGGCTGGTCGGGGCGATCCACCCGGCGGTGTTCGGGCTGCACCAGCTCGGCCACGTGACCATCGAGACCGACGGCCCCGCCGGCCCGGTCGCGCGGCAGGTCGCCGAACTCGACGAGGTCTCGTTCGTCACCACCACCGCGGGCCGGTTCGCCGTCACCGCCGAGCTGCGCACCGCCGACCTGGAGTCCTTCGCCCGTGGCCTCGCCCGCGTGCAGGCCGTGCCGGGGGTGCGCGCGCTGCAGACGATGACCTACCTGCGCATCTGGAAGGACCCCTACTTCCCGCCCGGACCGCTGGAGAGCCCCGGCCCGCTCGCGCACATCGAGCTCGACGCTTCCGACCACGCGTTGCTGGCGCACCTGCGCGCCGACGGCCGGGCCTCCTTCGCCGAGCTGGCGAGCGTCACCGGCCTCTCCCCGGGAGCGGCGCGCGCCCGGGTGCTGCGGCTGCTGGAGACCGGGGTGGTCCACATCGGCGCGCTGGTGCGGTTGACGCCGCTGAGCCGCGTGCACACGATGGGGTTCGCGCTGGACGTCAACGGCGACACCGAGCCCGTGGCGCGCAAGATCGCCGCGCTCGACGAGATCGACTGCCTGGCCACCGGGATCGGCTGGTGCGGCGGAATCGGCACCATCCGGGCCGGCTCACTCGACGACGTGCTCGCCACGCTGGAGCGCGTGCGCGGCCTGCCGGGCGTGCGGACGGTCGAGGCGTGGACGCACCTGCGGGCCATCAAGGAGGAAAACGACCGGGCGCTGCCGCTGGCCGAATAGGTCCGGTGCGGCCGGGGAAGTCGGCCGTCGCGCGTGGTCTGACGTGTCCGCGCTGCCCGGCGACACCCAGATCCGCGCCCTCGAAGTGACCACGGCAACGAGCTGTACCGGCTGTGGGGCGGGTGACCGGACGGATCCGTGGACACACCGTGGTTCGCCGGGCAAGAGGCGTTCGGCCCTAGCCGGGCGGTCGCGGACCGGGTGTGATCGGGCCGGTGCAGACCGATTTCACCGCCGTGCCGGACTGGTTCTCCTGGGAGAACAGCGGCGCGTCGATCGCCACCGCGGGCGGGGACGTCGTGCTCCTGATGGTCGACGACCCGCCCGGCCAGAACGCCGCCTTCTACCGCGTAGGGCGCGGGCTGGACGGCACCGGCGCACTGACCGGCGGGTGGACCGCCTGGCAGCAGGTGCCGGACTGGTTCTCCTGGGAGAACGACGCGGCCGGGGTCGCCGTGGCCGACGTGAATGGCGACGGCGAGCCCGACCTGATCGTCTACCTGATCGACGCGCCGGACGGCCCGAACCAGGCGTTCTACCGCGTCGGCTGGTCGCTCGACCGGGACACCGGTGCGGTGACCGGCGGCTGGACGCCGTGGCAGCCGGTGCCGGATTGGTTCGCCTGGCTCAACGCCGGCGGGGACATCACGGTCGCCCGCACCGCCGGCGGCCTGCAGCTGGTCGTGTTCATGGTCGACGCGCCCGAGGGTGCGAACGCCGGTTTCTACCGCAGCGGCACTCTGAACCCGGACGGCGTGGTGGCGGACTGGCGGCCGTGGCGCGCCGTGCCCGACTGGGGGTTCTGGGACAACCAGGGCGCGGCCGTGGCGGTCGCCGACCTCGACGGGGACGGCAACGACGAGCTGATCGTCCTGACCGTCGACAACCCGGCCGGTCAGAACCGCGCGCTGTGCACGATCGGCTGGCGGCTCGACGACGAAGTGCGGCCCGCGGACGGCTGGGGACCGTGGATTCCGGTGCCGGACTGGGGGTTCTGGGAGAACCAGGGCTGCGGCCTCGCCGTTGCCGCGTTCGGCGGCGAACCGCACTTCGTCGTGCTGGCCGTGGACAACCCGGCCGGGCAGAACGCCGCGCTGCACCGGCTGCTGCACCCGCTCACCGACCTGCACATGGCGCGCGAGATGGGGGCGTGGCGCCTGCTCGAACGCGACTCCGGCACCCTCGCCGTGCACGCCGCGCTGCTGCGCACCGGGGACGTGCTGTTCTTCGCCGGGTCGAGCAACGACCCGGACCGGCACAACGCGCACCTCTACGGCACCACGGTGTGGCACTACCCCGGCGAGGACGTCGAGCAGCCGCACACTCCGGTCGACCTGTTCTGCGTCGGGCACGCGTTCCTGCCCGACGGCCGGCTCCTCGCCGCCGGGGGAACCGGGCAGTACGACCCGTTCCTCGGGCTGCGGCAGTCGATCGTGTTCGACCCGGACACGCTGACCTGGACGGCGCAACCGGACATGGCCGGCGGCCGGTGGTACCCGTCGCTGCTCGCGCTGGGGGACGGGCGGGTCCTCGCCGTCGCCGGGCTCGACGAGACCGGCATGCTCAACACCGTGCCCGAGGTCTACACCGGCGGCGCGGGCTGGGCCACGCGGCCCGGGTCGGCGCACTGGCCGATGTACGGGCACCTGTTCCTGCTCGCCGACGGCCGGGTGTTCTACAGCGGCGGCCAGTACGGCAGCAACAACGGGGTGGGGCCGGGCGTGTGGGACCTGGCTTCGAACGCCGTGACCGGCGTCCCTGGCCTGCCCGACGCCGGGCGGCGCAACCAGTCGGCGAGCGTGCTGCTGCCGCCGGCGCAGGACCAGCGGGTGATGATCGCCGGTGGCGGGCCGTGGGACATGCACGACCAGTCCGGTGCGACCGCGTCGGCCGCCATCGCGGACCTGTCCGCGGCCGCGCCGCGCTACACGCCCGCGGCTGACCTGCGCATGGCGCGGATGCACCTCTGCGCGACGCTGTTGCCGGACCGGACCGTGCTGGTCAACGGCGGTTCGATGATGGAGGAGCACGCCGACGCCGCGGCGCTGGCAGCCGAGATCTTCCACCCGGCGAGCGGGGCGTGGACGATGGCCGCGGAGAGCCGGGTGCCGCGGCTGTACCACTCGGTGGCGCTGCTGATGCCCGACGGCAAGGTCGTGACCGCGGGCTCCAACCCGGCGCGCAAGACCGAGGAGATGCGCATCGAGGTGTTCTGGCCGCCGTACCTGTTCGCCGGGTCGCGCCCGCTGGTCGTGGTGACCACGCCCGAGGTGCACTACGGCGGGACGCTGGAGGCCGGCGTCCCGGACGCGGCCGACATCGGGAGCGCGTCGCTGATCCGCCCCGGCTCGACGACGCACTCCAGCGAGCTGGAGCAGCGGCTGGTGGATCTGCCGGTGACCGTGGCCGGGACGGACCGGCTCCGGATGGAGCTGCCAGGCTCGCCGGACCTGGCTCCGCCGGGCTGGTACCTGCTGACGGTGGTGAACCACGCGGGAGTCCCGTCGCCCGCGGTGTGGGTGCGGCTGAGCTGACCGGTCAGGCCGCCAGGCGCTGGAACAACGCTCGCGTGTGCACGAGCGTCCGGGCGGTGCGGCGGCCGGCGGCGGAGGCCGCGGGAGGGCGCCCACGGATGTCGAATATCCATAGTGGACTGCCGCGAAGCTGGCGGGACCGGCACGGACGCATGCTCGGCGCGATGACCGCCGAGGAGCGGCAGGGGCTGATGCTGGGGCCGCGGGCGCTGGCCCGCGAACTCGACGGCCTCCCCCCCCCCCCCGCACGACGCCAGTTGACCCCGGGTGACTTGACCCCGGGTGATCCCACCCCACAGGGAGATCACCCGGGGCCGGACCGGGTGGCCGGAGGCCCGCCGGGGCGGGCTTTCCGGCCGCCCGGGTGGACCGGGTGGCGTGGCTGCCCGGGAGCACGGCGGCCCGGCCCCGCCCAGCGGGCTGGGCCGGGCGCGCATGGCGGGCCGCGGTCGCCGGCGGACCTTCAGGTGAACCGGCGCTCGGCGCGGGCTGATCGTCATGCGAACCGGCGGTTGCTGGCCGGCTGGCTGTCATGCGAACCGGTGCTCGGTCGCCGGCCGACCTTCACGTGAACTGGTGCTCGGCGGTGGGCTGACCGCAACGCGAGCCGGCGCTCGGCGGCCGGAATGGGTCCTCTGCCGGAGGCACGACACCGCCTGGACGGGGGGTCGCCATCCAGGCGGTGGGCACTGCCCGGGCGCCGGTCACCGCCCGGGCATCGTCCGAACGGGGGTTACCGTCCGGGCGGGCGCGGTCATCCCTCAGCCCAGCGCGGGCACCGCCAGGCGGCGTTCGTTCGCGGTGGCGTCGTCGGGGGCCTCCTGCGCGGTGCGTTCCGCCTCGACGCGCGCCCGGTAGTGCGCCACCTCGCGGTCGCGGCGCTCGGGCGACCACCCCAGCTCCGCGGCGATCAGGTCGGCCACCACCGGGGCCGCCGCCAGGCCGCGGTCCCGCTGCTCGATCGAGATCCGCGTCCGCCGCGTCAGCACATCTTCCAGGTGCAGCGCCCCCTCGTGCGTGACGGCGTACACCGCCTCCGCCTTGAGGTACTCCGGCGCGCCCGGGATCTCCTCGCCCAGCTCCGGCCGCTGCCCGACCAGCTCCAGGACCTCCTCGATCGCCGTGCCGTACCGGCCCAGCAGGTGCTCGATCCGCGACACCGGCAGGCCGGCGCGCCGGGCGAGCGCGTACCGGCCCTCCCAGACCTCGGCGTACCCGCGCGCGCCGACGATCGGCAGCCGGTCCGTCCACGACGGCGGCGCCGGACGGTCCACATCGGACATCGCGGCGTCCACCGCGTCCGCCGCCATCACCCGGTACGTCGTGTACTTCCCGCCGGCCACCACCACCAGCCCCGGCACCGGGTGCGCCACCGCGTGCTCCCGCGACAGCTTGGTCGTCGCGGTCGCCTTCGCCGCCAGCAACGGCCGCAGCCCGGCGTACACACCTTCGATGTCGTCGTGGGTCAACGGCTTGCGCAGCACCGCGTTGACGTGGTCGAGCACGTAGTCCACGTCCGCGCGGCTGGCCGCCGGGTGCTCGCGGTCCAGGTCCCACTCGGTGTCGGTGGTGCCGACGATCCAGTGCGGGCCCCACGGGATCACGAACAGCACGCTCTTCTCCGTGCGCAGGATCAGCCCGGTGTCCAGGTCGATCTTCTCCCGCGGCACCACCAGGTGGATGCCCTTCGACGCGCGCACCGTGAACGGCTTCTCGATGCCCGCGGCCTCGGCGATGTCGTCGCTCCACACGCCGGTCGCCGCGATCACCACCCGCGCCCGGACGGTGATCTCCGCGCCGCTTTCCCGGTCGGTCACCCGCGCGCCGACGACCCGCTCGCCCTCGCGCACCAGCGACGTCACGCGCGCCCGCGTCACCACCGCCGCGCCCTGGTCGGCGGCGGTGCGGGCGATCATCATGGTGTGCCGGGCGTCGTCGACCTGCGCGTCGTAGTACTGGATCGCGCCGATCAGGGCGTCGTCGGCGAGGCCGGGCGCCACCTCGAACGCGCGGCGCCGGCTCAGGTGCCGGTGCCGCGGCAGCGCCCGCGCCCCGCCGAGCGTGTCGTAGAACGTGACCCCGGCCCCGATGTACCCGCGCTCCCACACCCGGTGCTGGAGCGGCACCAGGAACTTCACCGGCCGCACCAGGTGCGGCGCGAGGGTGCGCAGCAGCAGCCCGCGTTCACGCAGCGCCTCCCGCACCAGCTTGAAGTCCAGCTGCTCCAGGTAACGCAGCCCGCCGTGGATCAGCTTGCTCGACCGGCTCGAGGTGCCGGCCGCCAGGTCGCGGGCCTCGACCAGGGCGACCGACAGCCCGCGCGAGGCGGCGTCCAGCGCGGCGCCCGCGCCGGTCACACCACCACCGACGACGAGCACGTCGAACTCTTCGTTCGCCAGGCGGCGCAGCGCGTCACCACGGTAGGCGGGGGACAGGGGTTGGGACACGGCTTTCTCCTTGCGGTTTCGTTACTCGACGTCGACCCAGTCGAGGGTGCGGCCGACGGCCTTCTGCCAGCCGGCGTAGCCCTCGGCGCGCTGGGCGTCGCTCCAGGACGGTTCCCAGCGCCGGTCCTCGTTCCAGTTCTGTTCCAGCTCGTCCGTCGACCCCCAGAACCCGGCGGCCAGCCCGGCCGCGTAGGCGGCACCGAGCGCGGTGGTCTCGGCGACGACCGGCCGCGACACCGGCACGCCGAGGATGTCGGCCTGCAGCTGCATGCACAGCTCGTTCGCGGTGACGCCGCCGTCCACGCGCAGCACGTCGAGCGTGACGCCGGAGTCGTTCTGCATGGCCTCCACCACGTCGCGCGTCTGGTAGCAGATCGACTCCAGCGTCGCGCGCGCCAGGTGGGCGTTGGTGGTGGCGCGGGTCAGGCCGACGATCGCGCCGCGCGCGTCCGAGCGCCAGTACGGCGCGAACAGCCCGGAGAACGCCGGCACGAAATAGATCCCGCCGTTGTCCTCCACCTGCCGGGCCAGCGTCTCGCTCTGCGACGCGCCGCTGATGATGCCCAGCTGGTCCCGCAGCCACTGCACGGCCGACCCGGTGACGGCGATCGACCCTTCCAGCGCGTACACCGGCTTGGCGTCGCCGAACTGGTAGCACAGCGTGGTGAGCAGCCCGTGCTTGGAGCGGACCAGCTCGTGGCCGGTGTTGAGCAGCAGGAAGTTGCCGGTGCCGTAGGTGTTCTTGGCCTCGCCGGGCCGGAAGCACACCTGCCCGACGGTGGCGGCCTGCTGGTCGCCCAGCACGCCGGTGATCGCGATCTCGCCGCCCAGCGGGCCGTCGGCGCGGGTGGTGCCGAAGTGGCCCGACGACGGCTTGATCTCCGGGAGCATCCGGCGCGGGATGCCGAAGAACGACAGCAGCTCGTCGTCCCAGTCCAGCTTCTCCAGGTCCATCAGCATGGTGCGGGAGGCGTTGGTGACGTCGGTGACGTGCACACCGCCGTCCACCCCGCCGGTGAGGTTCCAGATCAGCCAGCTGTCGGTGGTGCCGAACAACGCGTCGCCGTTTTCGGCGTCCGCGCGGACGCCGTCGACATTGTCCAGGATCCACTGCAGCTTCCCGCCGGAGAAGTAGGTGGCGGGCGGCAGGCCGGCCTTGCGCCGGATCACCTCGCCCTGGCCGCCGCGCTCCAGCGCCGAGGCGATGCGGTCGGTGCGGGTGTCCTGCCACACGATCGCGTTGGTGTAGGGGCGGCCGGTGCGCCGGTTCCACACCACCGTGGTCTCGCGCTGGTTGGTGATGCCCAGCGCGGCCAGGTCGGCCACCGTCAGGTTCGCCTTGGTCAGCGCGCTGGCGATCACCGCGCGGGTGCGCTCCCAGATCTCGGTCGGGTTGTGCTCGACCCAGCCCGGCCGGGGCAGGATCTGCTCGTGCTCGAGCTGGTGGCGGGCGATCTCGTTGCCGCCGTGGTCGAAGATCATGAAACGGGTGCTGGTGGTGCCCTGGTCGACGGCACCGACGAAGTCGGGCATGGTCACTCCTTCGTGAACTCAGGCGGTGGGCTCGAGGGCCTTGGCGGGCCCGATGTCCTCGGTGCGGGGCAGGTGGCGGCTGATGAAGTACTTGTAGATCGCGCCGCCGATCACCGCGCCGACCAGCGGGGCGACGATCGGCACCCACCAGTACGGGCTGCCGTACTGGTCGTTCCACGCGGTGTCGTAGCCGGTCAGCCAGGACGCCAGGCGCGGGCCGAAGTCGCGGGCCGGGTTGATGGCGTAGCCGGCGTTGGTGCCCCAGGCCATGCCGATCGCGACCACCAGGAAACCGACGACGACCGGGCCGAGGTTGGCCGCGGGCGCGGTGTTGCGCAGGTCGGTGATGGCGAAGATGACCAGGGCCAGGATCGCGGTGCCGATCACCTGGTCGCGGAAGGCGCCCCAGTCGCCCACCGGGAGGGTGCCGTTGCCGGGCAGGGTCGAGAACACGCCCTGGGTCTTGATGGTCAGGCCGGGGTCGACGGCGTTGAGCACTTCGGTGTAGTTCCAGCGCACCAGCAGCGCGGCGACGAACGCGCCGGCGGTCTGGGCCAGGGCGTAGGGGGCGACCTTGCGCCACGAGAAGCCCTGGAACACCGCGAGCGCGACGGTGATCGCGGGGTTGAGGTGGGCGCCGCTGATCCGCGAGGCGACGTAGACGCCCAGCGTGACGCCGATGCCCCAGGCCCAGGCGATGCTGTCGTGGTCCCCGATTCCGGCGGCCGCCACCTGGGCCACCACCCCGCATCCGAACAGGATGAGGATCATCGTCCCCACGAACTCGGCGGCGAGTTCGCCGGCGAGCCCGTGAGCCTTGAGGCTTCGCGTCATTGCTTCCTCCACAAAGGACCGGTTCCCCCATTGGTGACGCCGAAGCTATGACCGGCGGACAGACCCGGGCAACGCGCCGCGGTCGGCATTGTCGAACACTCGGAAGCGCGGTTCGACATTGTCGAACCCGGTGCGGGCGCGTTAGGGTCCCCGCTGTGCCCGGTCCGATCCAGTCCATCGAGCGCGCCGCCGCGATCCTGCGGCTGCTGGCGCGCGGCTCCGGGCGCCTGGGCGTGGTCGAGATCGCCGAGTCGCTGGAGCTGGCCAAGGGCACCGCGCACGGCATCCTGCGCACGCTGGCCGGCGTGGGCTTCGTGGAGCAGGACCGCGACACCGGCAAGTACCAGCTCGGGGCCGCGCTGCTGCACCTGGGCAGCAGCTATCTCGACGTCAACGAGCTGCGCTCGCGGGCGATCAACTGGGCCGACGCGCTGGCCGCCCGCAGCGGCGAGGCGGTGCGGATCGGCGCCCCGCTGCAGGGCCGGGTGCTGGTGGTGCACCACGTGTTCCGCCCGGACGACAGCCCGCAGACCCTCGACGTCGGCTCACTGCTGCCGCTGCACGCCTCCGCGCTGGGCAAGGTCCTGCTCGCCTACGACGCCGCGCTGCTGGCGTCCTGGCGCTCGGCCGGACCGGAGACCTACACCCGCCGCACGCTCGCGCCGGCCGCGCTCACCCGGGCGCTGGCCGAGGTCCGCCGGGCCGGGTGGGCGGCCGAACGCGGCGAGATGGTGCCGGGGGAGGCCGGGATAGCCGCGCCCATCCGCGGGCACGGTGGCATCGTGGTCGCGGCGATCGGCGTGTCCGGCGCCGAGGACCGGATCTGCGAGCCGAGCGGGACCCCGAAACCGCGGCTGCTCGAGCACGTCCGCGACGCGGCCAGGGCGGTGTCGCGCGACCTCGTCGCGTCCCGGTGAGGAAGGAGGTGCGGTGCAGCACTACGTGATGGCGGTCGACCAGGGCACCACGTCGACCCGGTGCATCCTGTTCGACGCCCGCGGCCGGCTGGTGTCGGTGGCGCAGCGCGAGCACCAGCAGCACTTCCCGCGCCCCGGCTGGGTCGAGCACGACGCGACCGAGATCTGGCGCAACCTCGCCCGGATCGTGCCGCAGGCCCTGGCCGACGCCGGGATCGGCGCGGACCAGGTGGCCGCGCTCGGGATCGCCAACCAGCGCGAGACCACCGTGCTGTGGGACCGGCACACCGGAGTGCCGGTCGGCCGGGCCGTCGTGTGGCAGGACACCCGCACCGACGGCATGGTCGAGGCGCTGGCCCGCGAGCCGGGCGCGGACCGCGTGCGGCGGCTGTGCGGGCTGCCGCTGGCGACGTACTTCTCGGCGCCGCGCATCCGCTGGCAGCTGGAGCACATGCCGGGGCTGCGGGAGCGGGCCGAGCGCGGCGACGTGCTGTTCGGCACGATCGAGAGCTGGCTGATCTGGAACCTCACCGGCGGGCCCGAGGGCGGGGTGCACGTCACCGACGTCACCAACGCCTCCCGCACCATGCTGATGAACCTGCGCACGCTGTCCTGGGACGACGAGCTGCTGGAGTTCTTCGACGTGCCGCGCGCGATGCTGCCGGAGATCCGCTCCTCGACCGAGGTGTACGGCACGACGATGCGGGTGGTGCCGGGGATCCGGATCGCCGCGGCGCTCGGCGACCAGCAGGCCGCGCTGTTCGGGCAGACGTGTTTCGCGCCCGGTGAGGCGAAGTGCACCTACGGCACCGGCAGCTTCCTGCTGCTCAACACCGGAACCACGCCGGTTTTGAGCACGCACGGGATGCTCACCACGGTCGGGTTCCGCATCGGCGACGAGCCCGCGGTGTACGCGCTGGAGGGGTCGATCGCCGTCACCGGGTCGCTGGTGCAGTGGTTCCGCGACGGGCTGGGCCTGATCGGAAGCGCGCCCGAGATCGAGACGCTGGCGCGGACGGTCTCCGACAACGGCGGGTGCTACATCGTGCCGGCGTTCTCCGGGTTGTTCGCGCCGCACTGGCACAGTGAGGCGCGGGGTGTGATCGCGGGGCTGACGTCCTACATCACGAAGGGGCACCTGGCGCGGGCGGTGCTGGAGGCCACCGGCTGGCAGACGCGCGAGGTGGTGGAGGCGATGAACGCCGACTCCGGGATCGCGTTGTCCACGCTGCGGGTGGATGGCGGGATGACCGCGGACAACCTGCTGATGCAGTTCGTCGCGGACGTGCTGGACGTGCCGGTGGTGCGTCCGATGGTGGCCGAGACGGTGTCGCTGGGCGCGGCGTACGCGGCGGGGTTGTCGGTGGGGTACTGGCCGGACCTGGAGGGGTTGCGGCGCAATTGGCACCGCGCGGGTCAGTGGCTGCCGGAGATGGACCCGGCCCGGCGGGAGCGGGAGTACGCGCACTGGCGGCAGGCGGTGGAGCTGACGTTCGGGTGGACGCGCCCGTCCCCGGCGGCGACCCCCGGGACCGACGTGACGGAGCTGGTGCAGGCCGACCACCGGCGGCTGGAGGAGTTGTTCCGGGAGCTGCGCAACGACCAGGCCGACCGGGTGGCGCTGGCGGGCGAGCTGGCGGCGCTGCTGACCGCCCACGCCACGGCGACTTCGCGGGTGCCGCACCCGGCCGCGCCGGGGGTGGACATCACCGCCGACGTGGTCGCGCTGGTGGAGTCGGGTTCGGAGAAAGCGTTGCTGCGCCTGGAAACCGCCGTGGAGGACCACATCCGCGCCGAGGAGCGCGGGCTGCTCAACGACCTGCGCCGCACGGTGTCCCCAGCCGAGCGGCTCAGTTTGGGCCGGGCGTATGCGGCGGAACGGGCCCGGCGGTTGGATGCGAGTCCGGAGTTGGGTCGCGGGCTGCGCCTGTGAAAGCGCAGCCCGCGCCCGGCAGTCCTCAGCCGATCAGGTCGTCCACCGTGGGGGCGATCGTGCCGAAGAGGTCGCCGATCGTGGTCAGGGCCGCGGTGTGGAGCGTGCCGGCCGCGACCGGGGTTCCGTCCGGGGCAGGCAGGGTCCGCGCGGCGCTCGCCTCGGCGACGACCGTCGGGCGGTAGCCGAGGTTGAAGGCGCCCTGGGCGGTGAACATGACGCACATGTGGGTCATGAAACCGGCCAGCACCAGGTCCTGCCGCGAGCCCAGCTCGCGCAGCGTCTTCTCCAGCCCGGTCTCGTGGAAGGCGTTCGGCACCTGCTTGACCACCACCGGCTCCCCGTCGATGGGCGCGACCTCCGGGCTGATCGCGCCGATCTCGGCCCGGATGTCGTACGGGCTGCCCGGGCCGCCGTCGTTGACGACGTGGACCACCGGGGCACCGGCCTGCCGGGCGGCGGCGAGCAAGCGGGCGCCGGCCACGAGCGCGGGTTCGGCGTCGCCGAGGGCCATCACCCCGGTGCGGTAGGTGTTCTGGTAGTCGATCAGCACCAGGGTGGCGTCGGCGAGCCGGGGCAGCTCGGTGCCGAGGCCGATCACCTGGCGCAGGGTCGCGGAAACGGTCATGGCGGAACTCCTTCTGGGCAGGGGAAACTACGGGCGCGGCGGGATTGCCGTGCCCGGAAACAGGGGAACCGGGTCAGACGGTGGTGCGGAAGCGGCGGCGGTAGGCCGCCGGGGTGGTGCCGATCTGCTTGCGCATCGCCCGGTGCAGGGTCTCCACCGACCCGAGCCCGCAGACCGCGGCGACCCGGTCCAGTGGCTCGTCGGTGCTCTCCAGCAGACGGCGGGCCGCCTCCACCCGGGCGGCCTCGACGTAACCGGCCGGGGTGGTGCCGGTCTCCTGCCGGAAGACCCGGGCGAAGTGCCGCTCACTCAGGCACATCCGGGCCGCCAGCGCCGCGGTGGACAGGTCGTCGTCGAGGTGGTCGGCGATGAACATCCGCAGTTCGTCGATGTCCCGGCGGGAGGCAGGCGGCCGGCTCAACGGCACCGAGAACTGGCTCTGCCCGCCCTGGCGCTTGAGGTACATGACCAGCTGCCGCGCCACCGCCAGGGCGACCTCCTCGCCCAGGTCCTCGGCCACCAGCGCGAGCGACAGGTCCATGCACGCGCTGATCCCGGCGCCGGTCCAGACGTTGCCGCACCGCACGAAGATCGGGTCCGGGTCGACCCGCACCGCCGGGTGGTCGGCGGCCAGCTGGGCGGCGGTCGACCAGTGGGTGGTCGCGGTCTTGCCGTCCAGCAGCCCGGCCGCGGCCACCACGTGCGCCCCCACGCACACCGAGGCGACCCGGCGGGCCAGCGGCGCGGTCGCCTTCACCCAGGCCACCACCTCCGGGTCGATCCGGGCGACCGGTCCGTCCGGGTGCAGGTCGACCGCGCCGGGCACGAGGAGGGTGTCCAGCGCGCCGTCCACGTCGGCGAAGGCGAGGTCGGTCACCAGCCGCACCCCCGCGGACGTGGTGACCACGCCGGACTCCGGTCCGGCGAGCTGGACGCGGTAGCCCGCGGCGCCGCCGGTCTCGCGGTTGGCCAGCGCGAACACCTCGGCCGGGCCGGTGACGTCGAGCAGGTCGACGTCGGGGAAGACCGCGATCACGATGCGGCGGGTGGTTGCCATGCACCCATCGTGACCGGCGAGGGGGCATGTCGGCAATGACGGTGTTCTGTCACATCCGGACACGCCTCACAATCGAGTCCGCTGCCTCGTCGTACCTGGGGAGCACACCACCGAGGGAGCCGTCATGACCACCGATCCGAGCCTGGGCGCGATCATCAGCGAGCGGCGCCAGCTGATCAACCTCGCGTACCGCCTGCTGGGCACCCTCGCCGACGCCGAGGACGTCGTGCAGGAGACCTACGCCCGGTGGTATGCGCTGTCCCGGGCGGAGCAGGACGCGATCGCCTCCCCGGGCGCGTGGCTGACGACCGTGGCCAGCCGCATCTGCCTCGACCTGCTCGGCTCGGCCCGCGCCCGCCGCGAGCGGTACGTGGGCGAGTGGATCCCGGAGCCGCTGCCCGAGGGCGGGCGCGCCGGTGACCCGGCCGATCGCGTCACGCTCGACGAGTCGGTCAGCATGGCCTTCCTCGTCGTGCTGGACGCGATGACCCCGGCCGAGCGGGTGGCGTTCGTGCTGCACGACGTCTTCCGCTACCCGTTCGCCGAGGTCGCCGAGATCGTCGGCCGCACCCCGGCCGCCTGCCGCCAGCTGGCCAGCTCGGCGCGCCGTCGCGTCCGGGACGCCCGCGTGCCCGTCACGCCCGCGGAGGAGCGGGCCGAGGTCGTGCGGAACTTCAAGCGGGCGTGGGAAACGCAGGACATCAAGGCCCTCGTCGGCTTGCTGGACCCCGGCGCGACGGTGATCGCCGACGGTGGCGGGGTGGTCAGCGCCGCGCTCCACCCGATCGAGGGCGCCGAGGAGATCGCGCGCTACCTCGCCACGCTCGCCGAGCACGCGCCCGCTCTGGGGCTGCTGGAGCGCACGGTCAACGGCCAGCCCGGCCTGGTGGTGCGGGACTCCGGCCGCACCGAGGCGGTGATGGCGTTCGAGGTCGCCGCCGGCCGCATCACGTGCATCTGGGCGGTGCGCAACCCGGAGAAGCTGCGGCCGTGGACCGATTCCTGACGCCTTCCCGTTTGTCTAGGCTGGGGCCGGACAGCGGGGGTGTGCGATGGGTGTGGGCGGTGCGGAGTTCCACCGGATGGTGGACGCGCTGGCGGAGGTCGAGCGCGGCAAGGGCAGCGAGTACACGTCGTTCAGCGTGCGCGGCAAGCGGTTCGGCTACTACTGGCCGCGGACGGAGACGGTGGGCCTGAAGCAGACGCTGATCGAGCAGCAGGCGCTGGTCGCGGAGCGGCCGGAGGTGTTCGAGGAGCAGTTCACCGCGGGCGGGTTCGGCTGGGTGGTGGTCCACCTGGCCGGCATCGAGGCCGACGAGCTGGCCGAACTGGTCTACGAGGCGTGGCGGCTGTCCGCGCCGGAGGAGCTGATCGCCGCGCAGCCGCTGCCGCAGCCGCGCTAGCGGTCACCACGTCACCGGCGGCACCACCTCGCCGGTCGCGCGTCCGTCCGGTTCCAGCAGCCAGCCCATCCGCTTCGGGGTGCGCAGGTTGATCCCGTTGTCCCGCACGGTCAGCCACGGCAGCTTCTCCCCGATGAGGCGCTCCAGGCGCAGCAGATCGGCCACCGACCGCGTCCACACCGTGAACGCGATGTTGCTGTCGCCCGTGGTGGACACGCACATCCGCAGCTCCGGCAGCGTGGTGATCGCCTCCACGGTGCGCTGCTGGTCCGCCGGGGCCACGCTGGCCAGCCACGTGCTGCTGATCGGCCAGCGCGACACCGACTGGGCGACCTCGCACCGGAACGACAGCAGCCCCGACGCCAGCAGCCGCGCCAGCTGCCGCCGCACGGTCGCCGGGTTGCGGCCGGTCAGCGCGGCCAGCTCGGCCGCCGTCCGCCGGCCGTCGTGCGCCAGCGCCTCGATCAGCGGGCCCGCGTTCGCGGGCGGGGTCACGCCCGGCGCCGGGCGCGTCGCGCGGGCCGCGGCCTCGAACGCCAGCTCCTGCGACCGGTTCAGCGCGTCCAGCCGCCACGAGCTGCCGTCCCGGTGGGTGGCGCTGACGACGTGCGTGCGCTGCCGCTGCACGCCGGGCATCCGCGGCAGGTCGTCGAGCACGAACGTGGTGAGCCCGGCCAGGTCCGGGGTGATCACGGTGAGCAGCAGGTCCCGGCCGCGGGTGGACTCCTCGACGGTGACCGCCCGCGGATCCGCGCACACCGCCCGCACCGCCTCGTCCCGCGCGCCGGGCAGGCAGTCCACCTCGACCAGGGCCAGCACGATCCGCCGGTAGTCCCCGCCCGGGTGGGCCGTCACCCACGCCACCCCGCCCTCCCGCAGGCGGGCCCAGCGCGCGGCCACCGTCGCCGGTGTCGTGCCCAGGATCCGGGCCGCGTCCGCCCACGTCACCCGCGGGGCGATCTGCAGCCCGTGGAGCAGCTCGAGATCCCGCTCGTCCGGATCGGGATGCACGAAAACCTCCCTCAACGCCGAAGCCGTGCGCGGATCGTGCGATTTCCGCTGCCGGAGAGTATCCGTTCCGCACACTCCGGGGAACAACGTGACGACGAGGAGGGTGGAAGCCGATGTCGGTCGTGGCGGACGCCAGGGCGATGGCGGAGGACCTCATCCGGCTGCGGCGGGACCTGCACCGCGAGCCCGAGGTGGGCCTGCACCTGCCCCGCACGCAGGAGCGCGTGCTCGCGGCGCTGGACGGCCTGCCGCTGGAGATCACCACCGGCCGCAGCTCGACCGCGGTCACCGCGGTGCTGCGCGGCGACGGTTCCGGCCGGGCCGTGCTGCTGCGCGCCGACATGGACGGCCTGCCCGTCCAGGAGGAGACGGGGCTGGACTACGCCTCGCGCGTCGAGGGCACCATGCACGCCTGCGGGCACGACCTGCACACCGCGATGCTCGCGGGCGCGGCCCGGCTGCTGTCCGATCGCCGCGACCGGCTGGGCGGCGACGTGGTGTTCATGTTCCAGCCGGGGGAGGAGGGCTGGGAGGGCGCGCGGGCCATGATCGACGAGGGCGTGCTCGACGCCGCCGGCCCGCGCGTGTCGGCCGCCTACGGGCTGCACGTGTTCTCCACCTTCGCGCCCGGGTTCGCCAGCCGCCCGGGCCCGATGCTGGCCGCCTCCGCGTCGTTCGCGGTCACCGTGCACGGCCGCGGCGGGCACGGCTCCGCCCCGCACCTGGCGCGCGACCCGGTGCCGGTGGCCGCCGAGATGATCACCGCCCTGCAGACGATGGTCACCCGCCGCTTCGACGTGTTCGACCCGGTCGTGCTCACCGTCGGCGTGGTCCAGGCCGGCTCCCGCAGCAACATCATCCCGGAGACCGCCCGGTTCGAGGCCACCGTCCGGACCTTCTCCCGCGACGCCGGGGAACGCGTCCGGGACGCCGCGGTCCGGCTCGTGCGGGGCCTCGCGCACGCCCACGACGTCGAGGTCGAGGCCGAATACCTGGAAGCCCGGCCCGCCACCGTCAACGACGCGGACGAGACGGCGTTCGCCTCGGCGGTCGTCCGCGAACCTTCGGCGACGACCGCTACGCCGGCATGCCCAACCCGATCGCCGGGGCCGAGGACTTCTCCCGGGTCCTCGCCGAGGTGCCCGGCTGTTTCCTCGCCCTCGGCGCGCTGCCGGCCGGCGCCGACCCGCGCCGGGCCGCGTTCAACCACAGCCCGCACGCCGTGTTCGACGACTCCGTGCTCGCCGACGGCGCGGCCCTGTTCACCGAGCTGGCCCGGCGCCGGCTCGCGTCCGAAGGAGACCGACGATGACCGAAACCGCGCAGCGGGCCACCCGCACCGCCGCTCCCCGCCGCACCACCACGCTGATCGGCACCGGCCTCGGGCACGCGCTCGAGTGGTACGACTGGGGCATCTACGCGATCTTCGTGCCGTTCTTCGCCACGCAGTTCTTCGACCACACCAACGAGTTCTCCGCGGTGCTGTCCAGCCTGGCGGTGTTCGCGGTCGGGTTCGTCGCGCGGCCGCTGGGCGGGCTGCTGTTCGGCTGGTTCGCCGACCGCGCCGGACGCCGGACCGCCATGTCGGTCACGGTCGCGACCATCGCGGCCGCCAGCTTCGTCATCGGCGTGGCCCCCACCTACGCCGCGATCGGGGCGTGGGCGTCGCTGATCCTGCTGCTCGCCCGGGTGGTGCAGGGCCTGGCCTGCGGCGGGGAACTGCCGTCCGCGCAGACCTACCTGTCCGAAATGGCGCCGGCGCGGCGGCGCGGGCTGTGGTCCAGCCTGATCTACATCGCCAGCGTCTTTGGCAACGCCGTCGGGGTGGTGCTCGGGCTCGTGCTCACCGTCGCGCTGACGCCGGAGCAGATGCAGTCCTTCGGCTGGCGCGTCCCGTTCCTGCTCGGCGGGGTGTTCGGGCTGATCGCGGTCTACCTGCGACGCAACCTCGCCGAGAGCGAGACGTTCACCGCGGCGCGGCGGGAGAAGGTGCGGCTGTGGCCGGCGATCGTCGCGCACCGCAGGCAGGCGCTGCAGGTGATCGGGCTGGCCGTCGGGTTCACCGTCGTCTACTACTCGTGGGTGATCGCCGCCCCGGCGTACGCGATCAGCTCCCTCCACATCGGATCGACCGCCGCCCTGTGGGCCGGGGTCGGCTCGGCGGTGATCCTGATGGTCACCATGCCGTTCTGGGGCATGCTGTCGGACCGGATCGGCCGCAAACCGGTGCTGCTGATCTCCACCCTCGGGTGCGCGGCGCTGCTGTTCCCGGTCCAGTTCCTCGTGCGCACCAGCGCGTGGCAGCTGTTCCTGGGCATGAGCCTGGCCGCGGTGTTCATCTCCGCCGGCGTGTCGATCCTGCCCGCGGTGTACGCGGAGATGTTCCCGACCGCGATCCGCGCGCTCGGGCTCGCGGTGCCCTATTCGATCGCCGTCGCGGCGTTCGGCGGCACCGCGCCGTATCTTCAGGCGTGGGCCGGCGCGGAGTTCGGCCGGTCCGCGTTCACCGGATACCTGGTCGTGCTGATGCTGGTGTCCAGTGCCGCCATCGCCACCCTGCCCGAGACCCGAGCCAAGGAACTGAGCTGAGCCCATGTCCCTGCTGGACGCGCTGACCGCCGGTCACCACATCGCCGACCTGTCCCAGCCGCTGGAGAACGGCATGCCGTCCTCGCCCACGCATCCGGCGTTCCGGTTCGCGCTGGCCCAGCGGCACGGCGACGTGGTCCGCGAGGACGGCCTCACCGGCTCGCACGAGCTGATCGTGATGGGTGGGCACGTGGGCACCCACATGGACGCGGTCAGCCACGTCGCCGCGGACGGCGTCTTGCACGGCGGGGTGCCGGTGGCCGATGCGTTGGAGCGGGGACGCTACCGGGTCGGCGGCATCGAGGCGGTGCCGCCGATCCTGTGCCGCGGGGTGCTGTTCGACATCCCGCGGCTGCGGGGCGTGCCGCGGCTCGGGCCGGGGGAGGCGGTCACCGCCGAGGATCTCGCCCGGACCGGTCTCGAGCCGCGTGCCGGGGATGTCGCGCTGGTGCGGACCGGGTGGGCGCAGCTGTGGGACCGGCCGGCGGACTACCTCGGCGGCCCGGGTGGTGTGCCGGGACTGGACGCGGGCGGCGCGCGGTGGCTGGCCGAGCGCGGGGTGCGCGCGGTCGGTGGCGACACGATCGCGCTGGAGCGGATCAGCCCGGAAGCCGGGCTGGGGCGGCTGCCGGTGCACCGGATCCTGTTGCAGGAGGCCGGGGTCAACATCATCGAGGTGATGAACCTGGAGGAGCCGGCGGCGGCCGGGGTGGACGAGTTCCTGTTCGTGTGCGCGCCGCTGCGGGTCGTCGGCGCGACTGGCGCGCCGGTGCGGCCGCTGGCAGTGTGGTGACGCGTGGGTGATCAGCGGGACCGGATGCTCGCCGGGGAGCCGTATCGCGCCGACGATCCGGAGTTGCAGGCCGGGTTGCGCCGCGCGGCCGGGTTGCAGCGGCGGTTCAACGCGAGCGGGGACCCGGCGGTGCTGCGGGAGCTGCTGGGCTCGGTGGGGGAGGACGTCGAGGTGCGGCCGCCGCTGTACGTCGACTACGGCTCGCACATCACGATCGGGCCGCGCACGTTCCTCAACTACGGCGTGGTGCTGCTCGACGTCGCTCCGATCACGATCGGCGCGGACGTGCAGATCGGCCCCGGGGTCCAGCTGCTGACCCCGACGCACCCGCTGGACCCGGAGCTGCGACGGGCGAAGTGGGAGGCCGGGAAGCCGGTGACGGTGCAGGACAACGTGTGGCTGGGCGGCGGGGTGATCGTGTGCCCGGGCGTGACGATCGGGGCGGACACCGTGGTCGGCGCGGGAGCCGTGGTGACGCGTGACCTGCCGGCGGGCGTGGTGGCGGTGGGCAATCCGGCGCGGGTGGTGAAAACGCTCTGAGTCGTGTCGATCCGGCGCGTGGTGGTTCGACGTACCGGTATCAGGCACGAGGAGGAGGGACCGCGGCGATGACCACCACGACACTGCTGAGCCGGATCGCTCTCGACGACGCGCTCGTCGCCGAGGACCACGCCGAGGAGAGCGGCTTCCTGGACCCGCTGGACCGGATCACCTGCCCGGTGCACCGCCGCTGGATCCACCAGTGCTGCCACAGCGACCTGCACGTCAGCCAGGTCAGCGGGCACCGGTGGTGCCGTCCGTGCAAGCGGGCGCTGGAGGTGGCGGTCGACGAGGTGCTCGGCACGGTCACCCTGCGCTGCCCCAAGTGCGCCCGGGGAAGCCACACCCGCGCCGACGCGCAACTGATCGCAGCCTGCGAAGCAAGCCTCGCCGCGGCGACCCGCATCGTGCGGCGCGCGGCCTGACCGATTCCGTTCGGCGGGGGCCACACCATCCGCAAACTCCACTAGGTCGAGTTGGCCGGTTACGCGGTCAAGCTCGGGTTGCCCGGTCTCCGAGACGCTGGAGATCTCGGCGCCCGCGGCCAAGAAGCGCGTCTCGCGGGGGCGGCGGGCGTTGGCGACCTCCTCGATCGCCCCCCTCGCCCGGGAACCTGACGGACTGGCTGTCGCGATTGCTGCGGATGCTGCCGGACCAGCAGCGGGAGATCGTCGTGCCGCGGGTGGTGGTCGGCCTGTCGGCGGAGGAGACCCCCCAGGTGGTCGGCTCGACGCGCGTTGCGCAGCACCGGGCTCTCGCGCACCTGCGCCGGGCGCTCGGGAAGGCACGCTAGCGCGCCGACCTCGCCCGCGGCCCGCCCGGCCACTCGGCCGGCCCGAGATCCGTCCCGGCCGGCCGGCTCCTCCTCGCCACCAGCCGGTTCGAGTCCACCACCTGGTCGGCCACGGTCGGCGGATCGCCGCTGGGCGGCGCCGCGAGCCGATCGTGTTCGTGGCGGACAGGACCGTTGACAAAAGGCAGGTAAATACCTGCATAATGGTCGGCGTGAGCGCGGAAGCGATGGACGCGGTGTTCAAGGCGCTGGCCGACCCCACCCGGCGGCTGCTGCTGGACCGCCTGCGGGAACAGAACGGCCAGACGCTGAGCCAGGTGTGCGAGCGGCTCGGCATGGCCCGCCAGTCGGCGACCCAGCACCTCGACGTCCTGGTGCGGGCCGGCCTCGTGACCGTCGTGCGCCGCGGGCGGCAACGGCTGCACTACCTCAACCCGGCGCCGATCCACGAGATCGAGCAGCGCTGGATCGCCGAGTTCGACAAGCCGCGGCTGCGCGCGCTCACCGCCATCAAAGCCCGAGCCGAGGAGTACGCCATGACCGTCCCCGACTACGTCTACGTCACCTACATCCGTGCCAGCGCCGAACAGGTGTGGCACGCCCTCACCGACGCGGACCTCACCGCGCGGTACTGGGGGCACTCCAACGTCTCCGACTGGCAGCCCGGCTCGCCCTGGGAGCACCGCCGGGCGGACGGGTCCGGCGCGGTCGACGTCGTGGGGGAGGTGATCGAGTCCGAGCCCCCGACGCGCCTGGTCATCACGTTCGAGGACTCACCGCGGGAGTCGCGGGAGCCGTCGGTGGTCACCTTCCTCGTCGAACCGCACCAGGACATCGTGCGGCTCACCGTGACCCACGAAAAGCTGCCCAACCGGGAGATGCTCGACGGCATCTCCAGCGGGTGGCCCGCGGTGCTGGCGAACCTGAAGTCGCTGCTGGAGACCGGCGACGTGCTGCCCCAGGCGCCGTGGGAGATGTCCGGAGCGCACGCGTGATCCCGGCGCTGCGAGACGCCTACCGCGGCCTGCTCGACGCCGCCGCCGGTGAATTCGCCGAGCCGCCCGCCGGCGAGTGGACCGCGGACGAGGTCCTGGCGCACGTCTCGATCATCGACGCCGTCACGCTCGCCGCGGTGTCCGCGGTCGCCGCGGGCGAGAACACGACCTACGACAACCGCATCGCGCAGGACGGCTGGACGCTGGCGCGGGTGAGCGCGCTGGCCGGCGGACGCGCGGGGCTCCGGGAGCGCATCCGGCTCCAGGGCGAGGCGCTGTGCACGCTGGCCTCCTCGCTGAGCGAGGCCGAACTCGACACCCCGGTTCCGGCGCGGCTGCTGTCCGGCGGAACGGTCCTGGTCGACGAGCCGCTGCCGCTGCGGGACCTGCTCACCGGCCTGGCCGGGAGCGAGCTGCCAGGGCACACCCGGCAACTGCTCGCCCTCCGGCCGGGCTGACCGCGCGCCCGCTCTGTGGGACGGCTACCACCGGAGCGCGGAACTCCCGCATGATCTCCGCGTGGTGACACGAATCCTCCGCGCGCTCGCTCGCGCACTCGCCGGTGTCGGTCAGGCGATGGCCCCGGCCGGGGCGCACGATTCCGGCTTCGCGTTGCCCCGGATGGACTACCCGCCGGTGGGCCATCCGGCGGACCGGCTCACCGAGCCGCTGTCCGCGCGGGAACGGCAGGCCTTCCACGTGCTGACCGCGGATCTGGCGCTGTGACCGGGCCGGTGCGGCGCCGGACGGTGCTCGGCCTGGCGGGAATCGCCGCCGCCGGTCCGTTGTGGACGACCGCGGCCGCGGCGGCCGACACTCCGATCGTGAAACCGCTGCCCCCGGAGGACTTCACCCTGCTCGGCACCAACGCCGAAATGCGGTGGGACTCCCCGCACCCGGTCGGCGACATCGTGCCGGTGTCGCGGTTCTTCGTGCGCAACCACACCGCCACGCCCCGCCTGGACGCGCGCACGTGGCGGCTGGAGGTGTCCGGTGACGGGCTGCGCGGCGGGCCGGTCACCTTCACCTACGACGATCTGCTGCGCCTGCCGTCGCAGACGATCACGGCGGCGATCGAGTGCGCCGGCAACGGGCGCGGGTTCTTCACCTCCCAGCAGGGGCAAACCGTGGCAGGCACGGCGTGGCGGCTCGGCGCGATCGGGGTGGCCCGGTGGCGCGGCGTCCCGCTGGCGACGCTGCTGCACCGCGCCGGACTCGCCCGCGACGCGGTCGACGTGCTGCCGGAAGGGCTGGACGCGGACTACGTCACCGGCGGGGTGAACCTGGGCCGCGTGCGGCGGCCGCTGCCCATCGGCAAGGCGCTCGACGACGTACTGGTCGCCTACGAGATGAACGGCGAACCGCTGCCGCCGGACCACGGGTTCCCGGCGCGGCTGGTGGTGCCCGGCTGGATCGGCATCGCTTCCATCAAGTGGCTGGGCCGGATCCAGGTCTCCCGCACCCCGCTCGACTCGCCGTGGGACACCCAGTACTACCGGCTCACCGGGCCGGGCTACCCGGCCGAAGGGCAGCTGCTGACGCGGCAGAACACCAAGAGCGTGTTCGAACTGCCGTGGGGCGCCACGCTCGCGCCGCGCCGGGAGCACGTGCTGCGCGGCCGGTCCTGGTCCGGCACCGGCGGCATCCGGCGCGTCGAGGTCAGCACCGACGACGGCCGCACCTGGCGGACGGCCACGTTCACCGGCAGCGGCCGTGGATGGCAGCGGTGGACGCTGCGGTGGCGCCCGGAACCGGGCGAGCACACCCTCCGGGCGCGCGCGGTGGACCGGTTCGGCGTGGTCCAGCCGGACGTCGAGCCGTACAACACGCAGGGCTACCTGTTCGGCGCGGTGGTGCGGCATCCGGTGACCGTGCGCTAGGGATTCCGTTCGAAGACGAGAGCCGCGTCCTCCGGGGAGCGGGCCCTCGTGGTGATGGTGACGGGGCAGCCCAGCACACCGGACAGTTCCTCGCCCAGCCCGGCGACCTCCGCCGCCCGCGCGCCGGGCCGGACCGCGACGACCAGGTCGAGGCCGGAGTCAGCTCGGTCGCCGGAGCCGGGCAGCCACGCGCGCGTGACCGGGTAGCGGGCCAGGACTTCCCGGGCGCTCCGGTGGTAGCGCGCCAGAAGTTCGCTGGGCCGCAACGTGTTCACCAGATCCGTCGCCAGGCGGAACCCCGCCGCGTGCAGCAGTCGTTCCAGCATGGCGACCGATGGCTGCCGCCGGCCGGCCTCGATCGTCGCCACCGTGGACTGCGGCACGCCCGCCAGCCGTGCCAGTTCCCGTTGCGACAGCCGCCGCCGCGCTCGCGCGGCCGCCAGCAACCGCGCCGCCGTACCGCCCGTGGCGGTGACTGCGGATCCGCTCTCGATTCCCTCGCTGTTCGTGGTCGCTCCGCCACCCATTTCCCAGCACATTGTCAGGCGATTATCCGTGACCATTTCGCCGCGTGCACGGAACCCGCGGGTTGAACCCCGTCTTGACGCGGCAGTAGGAAAACAGTGGGGAGATCTTCTGACCGGAACGCGGCGTGGAAATTGATTTTCGGGCGCCGCTCACCGTTTTCTCCGCCACGCCGCGGGGTAGCTCAGTGCCGGTACATCCTGCTCGCCCCGAGGTGTTCGGGGGGTGGCGCGTGGGTTGTCGGAAGAACTCGCCAATCGCCTGAGTCAGGAGGACAACGAATGAAGGCAGGAGCGCGTGTCGCCCTCGGCGTCGGGCTCGGCTATCTGCTGGGCCGCACGAAGAAGATGCGCTTGGCGCTGATGATCGCGGCCGCGGGCGCGACCGGGAAGACCGGCGTCACCCCGGGCAAGCTGCTGCAGAACGGCCTGAGCCAGCTCGGATCGTCGGAGGAGCTGACGAAACTGACCGGCGTCGCCCGCGATCAGCTGGTGAGCGCGGCGAAAGCGGCCGCGGTGACGGCCGCGACGCAGCGCATCGAGTCGCTCAGCGAACGTCTCCAGGACGGGGCGAAGCGGCCGTCCGACGAGGAGGCGGCCGAGGACACCGACGAGGAGACGGCCGAGGACACCGACGAGGAACCCGAGGAGACCGAGGAAGCGCCCGAAGAGGACGAGGAGCCCGAAGAGGAGCCCGAGGAGGAGCCCGCGCGTCCCGCGCGCGCTCGCCGTACGTCCGGCCGCCGGCGCGCCGAACCCGAACCCGAACCCGAGGACGAGGGCGAGGACGAAGAACCCGCTCCCACCCGGGCCCGGCGCGGCCGCACCACCCGGGCCACCACCGGCCGCACCCCGGTCCGCCGGGCACGGAGGTGAGTGCCGTGGCCACCGACCGGATCAAGAGCACACTCGACAAGACCGCCGACAAGGCCACCGACACCGCATCCGGTGTCGCCTCCGCGCCGTCCGGCCAGCTGACCGCGGCGTTGCGGAAGCTGGCCGGCGCCGCTACCTCCCGCGCGTCGTCGGCGGTGACCGACCGGATCACCTCCACCACCGGCCGGCTCCAGGACTACGCCACGGGCGGCGGCGGCGGCAACGGCGGCGGCCTGATCGAGGCCGTCACCGGCACCGAGCCCAGCGTCAAGGGCAAGGCGATGATGGGCGCGGTCAAGGGCGGGCTGTCCGGCCTCGCGGACAAGGTCAAGAACGCGTTCACCAGGGGTGGTGGCAAGGGCGCCAAGCTCAAGGTCACCAACATCGTCGAGCACGTCGACATCGGCGCCCCGATCGACCTGGTGTACGACCAGTGGACCCGCTTCACCGACTACCCGCGCTTCATGAAGAAGGTGGAAAACGTCGAGCAGGTCAGCGACGAGAAGCTGGAGTGGAAGGCGCAGATCTTCTGGTCGCACCGCACCTGGGAGGCCACGATCCTCGAGCAGGTGCCCAACGAGCGCATCGTCTGGCGCTCCAAGGGCGCGAAGGGGCACGTCGACGGCGCGGTGACCTTCCACGAGCTGACCCCGGACCTGACCCGGGTCGTGCTGGTGCTGGAGTACCACCCGCGGGGCCTGTTCGAGCACACCGGCAACATCTGGCGCGCCCAGGGGCGGCGCGCGCGGCTGGAGCTCAAGCACTTCCAGCGGCACGTGATGACCGAGGCGGTCCTGCACCCGGACGACGTCGAGGGCTGGCGCGGCGAGATCCACGACGGCCGGGTCCAGGACAGCGAAGAAGAACCGGAAGAAGCCGAGGAAGAACCGGAACCAGAGGAAGAAGAACCGGAGGAAGAACCCGAAGAAGAAGCCGAGGAGGAGCCGGCGCGGCGGCCGCGTGCCCGGGCCTCGGCCGGCCGGGGACGGGGGAGCAGGCGATGACCACAGCGGTGCAGCCGTCCGGTGGCGGTGGGGGCCTGGACCGGCCCACCTCCAGCAGCCTCGCGGACGTGATCGACACGATCCTCGACAAGGGGCTCGTCCTGGACGCCTACGTGCGGGTGTCGCTGGTGGGGATCGAGCTGTTGACCATCGACGCCCGCGTCGTCGTGGCCAGCGTGGACACCTACCTGCGGTTCGCCGAGGCGGTGAACCGGCTCGACATCTCCGATACCGAGCAGAAGGGACTGCCGGACCTGCTCGAGGACGTCACCGCCGGCGGGTCGAAGGCCAAGACCCGGGGCGCGCTGGAAGCCGCCGGCGACAAGCTGCAGGACCTCTTCGGCGGCGGCGACGAGGAGCGGGAGCGCGCCGGGCGCCGGAAGGGCGGTGAGCGATGAGCGAGGAACGGGACACGGTGGTCTACGTGTACGGCATCGTGCCGTCGGACGTGGAGACCGACCCGGAGGCCCGCGGCGTCGGCGACCCGCCGGCGAAGGTGCGGGCGGTCAAGCACGACCGGATCGCCGCGCTGGTCAGCGAAATCCCGCGGGACAAACCGCTCGGGCGCCCCGAGGACCTCACCGCGCACGCCGCGCTGCTCGACGCGGCCGCCGCCGAGGTTCCGGTGCTCCCGCTGCGGTTCGGCGCCGTCGTCACCGACGAGGACGCCGTGCGCACCGAACTGCTGGAAGGCAACCAGGACGATTTCGCCGCGGCTCTCGGTGAGCTGGAGGGCAAGGCCGAGTACGTGGTGAAGGCCCGCTACGTCGAGGAGGCCATCCTGCGGGAGATCCTCGACTCCGACGAGCGGCTGGCCCAGCTGCGCGAAGCGATCCGCGGCAAGCCCGAGGACGCCACGCGCAACGAACGGATCGCCCTGGGCGAGGGGATCGGCAACGCGATCGCGGCCCGGCGGGACGCCGACACCAAACGGGTCGCCGACGCACTGGCCGAGCTCGGCGCCGAGGTCGCCGTCCGCGAGCCCACGCACGAGGAGGACGCGGTGCACCTGGCGTGCCTGGCCGAGACCGCGAAGCAGTCCGATCTGGAGGACGCCGTCGACCGGATCGCGCAGGACTGGTCGGGCCGGGTCGAGGTGCGCCTGCTCGGCCCGCTCGCGGCCTACGACTTCGTCGTGACCCAGCGGCCGGAGGGGTGAGCCGATGGGTCTGCTGTCCGGGATCCTCGGTCTCCCGCTGCTGCCGGTCCGCGGGGTGATCCAGCTCGGCGAGCTGATCCGGCGCCGGGTGGACGAAGAACTCGCCGCGCCGGTGTCGATCCGCCGGGAACTGGAAGCCGCCGAGCGGCGACGCGCGGCCGGGGAGATCTCGGCGGAGGAGGAAGCCGCGATCCAGCAGCAGGTCCTGCGGCGGCTGGACGTGACCGAGACCGACGAGGAGAGGTGACCGCTTGTGGCTGCACGCGATGAGGACGGCGCCCTGTCGGCGTCGCAAGCGGCGTCCCGGGCGCTGGCGCACGTCGGCGAGCTGATCAGCAGCGACCCGGTGGCGGTCACCTCGGTGGAACCCACCGAGGACGGCTGGCTGATCGAGGTCGAGGTGATCGAGGACCGGCGGATCCCGTCGTCGTCGGACCTGCTCGCGCTCTACGAACTGGAACTGGGCACCGACGGCGACCTGCTCGCCTACCGGCGCACCCGGCGGTACGCGCGGGGACGGGCCGACAGCGGAAGCGGGGTGGGCTGACATGGCCGCGGGGCAGCAGCCGGCCACCACCGCGGGACAGAGCGCCGCACCCGCGCTCGGCAACCACCAGCCCGCCAACCTCGGGGACATCCTGGAGAGAGTGCTCGACAAGGGGCTGGTGATCGCCGGGGACATCCGGGTCAACCTGCTCGACATCGAGCTGCTCACCATCAAGCTGCGGCTGGTGGTCGCATCCCTGGAGACCGCGCGGGAGGTCGGGATCAACTGGTGGGAGAGCGATCCGTGGCTCTCCGGCGACACCACGCGGCTCCAGCGGGAGAACCGCGAGCTGCTCGCCCGCGTCGAGGAACTGGAGTCCGGGCGCGACCGGGCCGCGATCGAGGACCGGCGCGGTGACTGAGGAACGGGGGATCTGGCTGTACGCGGTGACCCGGGCGGGTGCCGGGACCGCCGGTGACGCGCGCGGTGTCGCCGGCGAGCCACTGCGGGTGATCGAGGCGCGCGGGCTGGCCGCCGTCGTCGGCGAGGTGCCGCTGGACACCTTCGGCGAGGAGGCCCTGCACCGCAACTTCGAAGACCTGGACTGGCTCGGCGCCGTGGCCCGCGCGCACGACGCCGTGGTTGGCGCCCTGGCCGGAGCCGGCCCGGTCGTGCCGGTCCGGCTCGCCACGGTGTACCACGACGACGAGGGCGTACGCCGGGTCCTCGAACACCGCGGGCACGAGCTGGAACGCACGCTGCAGCGCGTGACCGGACGGACCGAATGGGGTGTCAAGGTCTTCCTCGAGACGCCCGAGCCCCCCGAGCCAACCGAGCGCACAGAGCCGCCGTCCCGCCGGGGGGCCGGGACGGCCTACCTCGCCCGCCGCCGGGCCGAGCGGGACACGCGCGAGGAAACCGAGCGGCTGGCCCGTGAGCAGGCCGGCAAAGTCCATTCGCGACTCGCGGCGCTGGCCGCTGGGGCGCGCCTGCACCCGTTGCAGAGCGCGGCGTTGTCCGGCGACGCCCAGCAGATGGTCCTCAACGCCGCCTACCTCGTCGGCGACGGCGACGCGCGGGCCTTCGCCGAGGCGGTCGCGGCCTGCGACGACGCCAGCCCGGCGATCCGGGTCCAGCTCACCGGGCCGTGGCCGCCGTACTCGTTCTCGTCCCTGGAGGAAACATGAGCGAACCGGTTCCCGTGTCCGTCGCCGACCGGCCGGTGGCGCTGGTCGACCTCCTCGACCGGGTGCTCGCCGGCGGGGTCGTGGTGACCGGCGAGATCACCCTGTCCATCGCCGACGTCGATCTGGTGCACATCTCGCTGCGGACCCTGCTGTCCTCGGTGAGCGCACTGCTGCCCGCCGATGACTGAGCCCGCGAAGCGCCGTCTCGACGCCGACCCGGAGACCGTCGAGCGCGGTCTGGTCAGCCTCGTGCTGACCGTGGTGGAACTGCTGCGGCAGCTCATGGAGAAGCAGGCGCTGCGCCGGGTGGACCGCGGCGACCTCACCGACGAGCAGGTCGAGCTGATCGGGCTCACGCTCATGCGGCTGGACGAGCGCATGAGCGAACTGTGCGAGCATTTCGGCGTGTCTCCGGAGGAATTGAACATCGATCTCGGCCCGCTGGGCCCGTTGCTGTCCGAACGACGCTGACCGGAAAAGGTTTCACACGCAATTTTCCGGGAATCCGCCAGCATCGCCGAACAATGGAGTTGCGATGGCTGTAACCGGAATCATCAGTGCCTTGATCGTCGGGTTGGTCATCGGTGTTCTCGGTCGTCTGCTGGCGCCCGGAAAGCAGAACATCCCGATGTGGCTGACCATCGTCGTCGGTATCGTCGCGGCCCTCGCCGGCACCGCGATCGCCCGGGGTGTCGGATACGCCGACACCGACGGTATCGACTGGCTCGAAGTGCTGACCCAGCTGGTGCTCGCCGTCCTCGGGGTCTCGCTGGCCTCCACCCTGCGGGGTGGCCGCCGGCGCAAGCTCATGCACTGACCCCGCCGGGGTCGTCAGGGATGTGAAAAATGAACATCACCCAATTCTGGAACGACGCGGTAGGAAAAGTAATCACCTTCCTGCCGAAGTTCGCGGTATTTCTCGTTGTCCTGATCATCGGATGGCTCGTCGCCAGCGCGCTGCGCAAGGTCGTCAAGGTCGTGCTCGAGCGATTGCATTTCGACCGGGCCGTGGAGCGCGGCGGTGTGAAGCGGGCGCTGGAGCAGTCCCGGTACGACGCCAGCGGGCTGCTGGCCGCGCTCGTCTACTACGCGGTTCTGCTGATCGCGCTGCAGCTGGCGTTCGGCGTGTTCGGCCCCAACCCGGTCAGCGCCATCCTCGCGGCGATCGTCGCGTGGCTGCCGCGCGCGATCGTGGCGATCGTCATCGTGGTCGTCGCGGCGGCCGTGGGCAGCGCGCTGCACGACCTGGTCCGCGGCGCGATGGGCGGGCTCAGCTACGGCCCGGTGGTCGCGAAGATCGTGCAGGTCGTGGTGATCGCGTTCGGTGTGATCGCGGCGCTGAACCAGATCGGCGTCGCCACCGCGGTCACCGGGCCGGTGCTGATCGCACTGCTCGCCACCGTCGGTGGTGTGGTCGTGGTCGGCGCGGGCGGCGGCCTGATGCGGCCGATGCAGCAACGCTGGGACCGCTGGCTCAACCGGGCCGAGGAGGAGATCCCGTCGGCCCGCACGCGTGCCGAGGCCTACCAGCGCGGCCGGGAGGACGCCGAACGCGAAGCCGTCGCGGGCGGCCGGCGCACCGAGGCGGAGACCGCCACGATGGCCCAGCCGCAGGAACGCACCGCGGCGATGCCGCAGTCGTCGCCGGGGACGGCGTCGATGCCGCGGCGGCCGCAGGACCGGCCACCGGCCTGATTCCGTGCCGAACGGGGTGCCGCCGCCGCGGCACCCCGTTCGCCTGCCCGCTGGGGAAGCGCTTTCCGCGCGATCAGCGTGGGGCGTCCGGGTTCGTGCCGGCCTGGAGTTTCGCGGCGAGGACGGCCGCCTGGGTGCGCCGTTCGAGGCCGAGTTTGGCCAGCAGCCGCGACACGTAGTTCTTCACCGTCTTCTCCGCGAGGAACATCCGCTGCGCGATCTGCGCGTTGGTCAGGCCCTCGCCGATGAGGTCCAGCAGCGTGCGCTCGCGCTCGGTGAGCCCGGCCGCCGGGCCGTCGTCGGCGTCGGCGCGCAGCTTGGCCATCAGCGTCGACGCGGCGCGGGTGTCCAGCAGTGACCGGCCGGTGCCGACCGCCCGCACGGCCGAGACCAGCTGCAACCCCTGGATGTCCTTGATGGCGTAGCCGCCGGCGCCGGCGAGGATCGCGTTGAGCATGGCCTCCTCGTCGGTGTAGGAGGTCAGGATCAGCACGTTCAGCTCCGGGATCCGGGACCGCAGCTCGCGGCACAGCTCGATGCCGTTGCCGTCGGGCAGGCGCACGTCCAGCACCGCCACGTCCGGGCGCAGCGCCGGGATCCGGGCCATCGCCTGGGCGGCCGTGGCGGCCTCACCGACGACCCGCAGCTCGCGGTCGGCTTCGAGCAGGTCGGCGACTCCGCGCCGGACGACCTCGTGGTCGTCGACCAGGAACACGGTGATCACGGCAGGACCCTTCCGAAGGCGGATCACCCCAATGTAGGCCGCGGCCACGCCGAGCGGCCGGGCGGAAGTCACCTCGGGTGAGGACCAAGGTCACTTTCCGTCTCGCCCACGCCCAGGCGGCGCAGCGCTTCCGGCAAGTGGTCGAGCAATGGCTGCGGCGTCTGGCCGCCGAGGGTCGCGCGCAGGTAGAGGCCGTCGCCGACCAGGCCGACGATCTCGGCGGTCAGCGGGTCGCCGATGTGCTCGGCCAGCAGCTCCGACCACAGCCTGCCGACCTCGTTCATCGTCTCGGTGACCTTCGGTTCGCTGCCGATCAGCCGCAGCGCGGCGATCGAGGCGCGGTGGGCCGGCTTGGTCATGTCGGCGTCGGTCACCGACGAGAGCAGCCAGTAGCGCACCACGCCCTCGGGGGCCGTGCGCGCGTGCTCGACGTCGGCCGCGGTGAGCCGTAGTAGCCGGTCCAGGAGTCCGTCGAGCAGGGCGTCCTTGGAGCCGAAGTGGTACAGCAGCCCGCCCTTGGACACCTTCGCGCGCGCGGCGACGGCGTCCAGGGTGACGGCGGCCGACCCGCTCTCGATGAGGATGTCCTGGTAGGCGTCGAGGATCTGTTCCCGCGCGGAGGGGCGTCCCATGGCGCTTGACTATACCGTCCGGACGGTTTAGTTTCGAGGCAGGGGCAAACTGTACCGTCCGGACTGTTCAGAAAAGGGTTGTGATCGTGATGGCCGGGGGACGCCGGGACTGGCTCGCGCTGGGGGTGCTGGTGCTGCCGGTGCTGCTGATCAGCGTCGACATGACGGTGCTCGGGTTCGCGCTGCCGTACCTGAGCGAGGACCTCGGCCCGACCGGCGCCGAGCAGCTGTGGATCGTGGACATCTACTCGTTCGTGCTCGGCGGGCTGCTGGTCCTCATGGGCACGCTGGGGGACCGGATCGGGCGGCGCAAGCTGCTGCTGTCCGGCGCCGTCGCGTTCGGCGCGGCGTCCGTGATCGCGGCGTTCGCCACCAGCCCGCTCATGCTGATCGCCGCGCGGGCGCTGCTCGGGGTCGGCGGGGCGACGCTGATGCCCTCGACACTGGCGCTGATCCGCACGATCTTCACCGACCCGGCGCGGCGGCGGACCGCGATCGCCGTGTGGGGCGCCGGGTTCTCCGGTGGCATGGCGCTCGGGCCGGTGCTGGGCGGCTGGCTGCTGGAGCACTTCTGGTGGGGCTCGGTGTTCCTGATCAACGTGCCGGTGATGCTGGTGCTGCTGGTCGCCGGGCCGCTGCTGCTGCCGGAGGCGCGGGACCCGCGGCCCGGCCGGTTCGACCCGCTGTCCGCGCTGCTGTCGCTGGCCGCGGTCCTGCCGGTGGTGTACGGCATCAAGCGGTTCGCCGAGCACGGCCCGGATCCGCTGGCGGCGGTGAGCGTGCTGGCCGGGGCGTTGTTCGCGGTGGTGTTCGTGCGGCGCCAGCGTGCGCTGCCGGACCCGATGCTGGACCTGGTCCTGTTCCGGGACCGCCGGTTCAGCGCGTCGGTGCTGACGAACATGCTCGGGGTGTTCGCCCTGGTCGGGCTGTTGTTCCTGGTGCCGCAGTACCTCCAGCTCGTGCTCGGGTTGCGGCCGCTGACCGCGGCGTTGTGGCTGCTGCCGACCACGGTCGCCGGTGTCGCGGGTTCGTTCGCCGCGGCGCGCCTGGCCCGGCGGGTTCCGGTGCCGCGGCTGATCGGCGGGGGACTGCTGGCCGCGGCGGCGGGGTTCGCGGCGCTGGTGGCGCTGGGGGGCCACAGTGGACTGGCGATCCTGGTGGCCGGCATGGCGCTGGTCGGGTTCGGGGTGTCGTTGTCCGAGACGCTGACCAACGACCTGATCATCACCGCCGCGCCGCCCGCACGGGCCGGTGCGGCGTCGGCGATCTCGGAGACGGGGTTCGAGCTGGGCGGCGCGCTCGGGACGGCGGTGCTGGGCAGCATCGCCGCGGCGGTCTACCGGGCGGGCGTGCCGGCCTCGGCGGGGGAGACGGCGCGGGAAACCCTCGGCGGAGCGGTCGCGACGGCGGCCGGTCTGCCCGCGGGGGAGGCGGACGCCCTGCTGGCCGCGGCGAAGGAGGCGTTCGTGCACGGCGTGCAGGTGAGCGCGGTGGCCGGGGCTGTACTGCTCGCCTACACCGGGGTGCAGGCGCTGGTTTTGCTGCGGTCTGGCGGAACAGGCGCAGCACCCGCGCGTGCGCGGCACCGAGAAGCGGCTCCGCGCGGTTGACGAGGGCGGTTGACGAGGTCCCGCGGCTCCGCGGCCCGCGTGCCGCGCGGGGTGGCCGCGGCGCTCGAGCCTCCGCCCGGAACTGAACGCTGGGACCCGGGAGCCCCGGCAACGCCGGGCCTGGGCCCGCTGCGCGTGGGTCTTCGGCCTGGTAGCCCTCCGTGCGAGCGGCCACTCCCGCGAGCAGCGCTCGGTAGTGCTGCGCCGGATACTCGCCCGCGCGGCGGAGCGTCAGTTGCGCGTGCGCGCGGACCAGCGACGCCGGATCGGCCAGTGTCCACCGCGTTGGTGCGGTCGCGGATCGGTGCGCAACAGGCGCAGCACCGACGGGTCCGCGCTGCCGGGGCGCGAGTACAGCCCAGCCGGATCTTCAGATCCCCGTCCCGCAGCCCGGCCCCCAGCTCCCGGGCGCGGCACGCGAGCGGGAACAGGCCCAGCGCGGTCATCGGGTCGCGGAAGAGGTGGCGCAGGCACTCCCGCCGGGCACGCTCGCCGGGCGCACCGTTATCGCGTCGTGTGGGCGCCGCCGTTGACGTGGATCGTCTGGCCGGTGATGTGCCGCGCGCCCGCCGAGGCCAGGAAGTACGTCGTCTCCGCGACGTCGTCCGGGTGGCCCGGCCGTCCGTTGTGCGTCGCGGCGATCAGGGCGTTGCGGCGCTCCTCGCTGAGCTTTCCCTGGAAGAACCCGGTTTCCGCGATGTAGCCGGGGGCGATCAGGTTCGCCGTCACGCCCTTCGGCCCGACCTGCGACGACAGCCCCGCCGTCCACGCCGCCAGCGCCGCTTTCGCCGCCCCGTAGGACGACGCGGCGTACTCGGCGCCGATCGACCCGATGTTGATGATCGAGCCACCCGGCCGCAACCGGTCCCGCACCGCCGTGGTGGTGAGCACGGCGCTGAGCAGGTTGGCGTCCAGGTTCGCCCGCCACGCGCGCAGCACCTCCCCGAGCCCGTCCCCGGCGGGGGCGGTGAGATCGGTGTTCCCGCCCGCCATGTTGACCACCACGTCCAGCTCCGGCCCCAGCTCGTCCGCCATCCGCGCCACCTGCTCCGGATCCGTCGCGTCGCAGGTGATCGCCCGGGCGCCGATCGCGGCGGCGGTCCGGGCCAGCCGCTCGCCGTCGCGGCCGGTGATCACCACGGTGTCCCCGCCCGCGCGGAACCGGGCGGCCACCGCCCGGCCGATGCCGTTCCCGCCCCCGGTGACCAGCACGATCCGACTCAACTGAGCACTCCTCTCTGCTATGTTTAGCTCTAAACGTAGCGGAGGAGGCAGATCGTGTCGAACGACTTCGGCGCCGAGGGCTACCCGATGGCCTCGATCCTCAGGTGGCCCGCGCACGACATCGCTGAGTCGTGGCGGCGCGAACTCCCCGGCGTGCGCACGGAGTCCATCGAGATCATCACGCCGGTGTGGCGGATCGCGAAGCTCCTTGCCGACGACCGGCGCCGCACCCTGGCCGAGCTCGGCGTCGATCCGTCCACACTGGACCTGCTGAGCGTGATCCGCCGGTCCGGCCCGCCGTACGAGCTGACCACCCGGGAGATCACCCGGCGCACGCTGGTCACCCCCGGCGCGGTCTCCCAGCGCGTGGCCCGCGCCGAGCAGGCCGGGCTCGTCGAACGCGCCCCGTCGGCCGCGTCGCGCCGCGCGGTGGCCGTCAAGCTCACCGACGCCGGTCACCGCCTGATCGAAACCACCGTGCGCCGCCTGCTGGAGCACGAAGCCGACCTGATCGGCGGGCTGGCTCCGGACGAGCGCGCGGCCCTCACCGGCCTGCTCGCGCGGCTGGAGCAGACGCTCGCGCCGGAACCACCGTGAGCGCGAGGACCACGGCCACGACGAACACCAACGCGTACCCCTGCACGGGGGTGGCGCCGTACTCGTGCGCGGCCGGTAGCCGAGCTTGACGGCGAGCACCGACCCGGCCACCACCCGAGCGCGAAGGGCAGGAACTGCAGCCCCGCCGGCGCCGGCCCGGTCCCGAGCACCCGCTGCAGGTACAGGGACATGAAGTAGAAGGCCGACGCCATCGCGGCGCCGAAGAGCAGGTTGGCGCCGGCGACCGCGCGGTTGGTCAGCAAACCCAGGAGCACCGCCGGGTCGCGGGCCGGCGGCGATCGGCGACCGGTGGCCGGAACTTTCGGCCCGCGACACCTACGCGGACGGGCTGCGCGCCCTGGCGGACGGGCTGCTCGCCCAGCGGGGATGACGCTGGCGCCCGCTCAGCCCCGCTCCTCCTGGATGGTCGTGTAGCGGTTGGGCAGGGGCATGCAGTACAGGCCGCCGGTTTCGTTGGTCAGGCAGTAGACCGGCTGCGTGGCGTCGGAGTTGCCCGCCTCGACCTGCTCGCCGACCTTCTGGATGGTGATGTGCTGCGGGTCCTGGGGCGCCGGAACGGGGCCCTTGTCCCACGGGTGCCACGCCAGCAGGCCGCCGCCGATGCCGGCGACCAGGATCGCGGCGGCCAGCAGGCCGCTTCCGGACCGGGGCTGGGTGGCCACCTGAGGCTGCTGCGGTGCGGGAGCGTTCGGGTGCGACATGCCGGACAGTCAACATCATCCGGCCCCCGATCGGGCAGCGGCCGGGGCCGGCGGGCGGCCGGCCCCGGCGCACCGGTCAGGCGGTGCCGGTGAAGGTCCAGACCGCGATGGAGCCGGGGCCGACCACCAGGTTCGACTGGCCGATCTGCTCGACGTGCAGCGGCACGGACCTGTTCAGCGTGAACACGACCTGCTTCAGGCCCGCCCGCTCGCGCGGCACCACGTCGTAGCGGATGGTCGTGCCGCCGCCGCTGGCGACGACGCTGCCGTCGGACAGTGTCACGACCTTGAACCCGCCGGCCTTGAGCACGGGCACCGTGATCGCGAGGTCGGCGGCGGTGACGCCGATGCGGATCGCGGCGACGTCGCGCATCAGGTGGTTCTGGTAGTCGTCGGGCAGGTACCGCTCGCGGCTGACGTCGTCCGGCGAGGAGGCCGGCTCGGTGTTGCTGCGCGGATCGGCGAAGTACTCCGGCAGGTACTCCATCGCCCAGCCGTCGTACGCCTGGTAGGCGGGCGCGGCGCGCACGGTGTCGAACCACGGCACCGGGGCGCCGTCGCCGAAGTCCCGGGTCTGTCGGTAGTCGACCGGGGTGACGCCTTGGTCCTGGAGCCGCTGCCGGACCGTCCCCAGGTCGCCCGCGTGCTCGGTGGACACGGCCGTGCCCGCCGAGCCGAACTGGCCGTCGGTCCCGGGCAGATCGCCGACGCCGAACAGCTCGAGGTAGGTCTCCCGGCCCTTGAGGTAGCGGCCGGTCCAGGTGACGCCGCCACCGGTGGTGGTGCGGACCTCGAAGCTGGCGAAGTCCCGCAGGTAGGCCGAATGCTCGACGGCGTCGGCGGTCTGTCTGTCGACCACCGCGTAGGCGTGGTTGTAGAACAACAGTTGCGGCACGCGGCCGTCCTCGTCGGCCTGGGCCGCGGGCACGGCCATGGCCGCGCCGGTGACGGCCAAGGTGAGTGCGGTGATCGTCCGCCGGATACGCAGTTGGGTGATCATGTCGTGAGTGAATCCCGTTCAGTCAACCTCACCGCCGGGGTTCATGGTCTACACTGGTGATCGCGGCCCGCACAGTTCTGCCTCGGGCCGCGTTCTGATGTCGACCACCACGCGCCGCGACCGCCGCCGGTCTGCGCCGGGCAGGACGACCCCCCGACGTTCGGAGATCTTCCCTTGACTTCATCCCCCGTGCCCTCCTTCGCCGCGCTCGGCGTGCCCTCGGTGCTCGTCGCCGCGCTGGCCGAGCGGGGCATCGAGGCGCCGTTCCCGATCCAGGCCGCCACGCTGCCGCACTCGCTGGCCGGCCGGGACGTGCTCGGCCGGGGCCGCACCGGCTCCGGCAAGACGTACGCGTTCGCGCTGCCGGTGCTGGCCCGGCTCGCCGCGAGCGGCACCCCGCGCCGTCCCGGACGGCCCCGCGCGCTGATCCTCGCGCCGACCCGCGAGCTGGCCACCCAGATCGACGCGGCGCTGGCGCCGCTGGCGAAGGCCCTGTCGCTGCGCACCATGACGGTGTTCGGCGGGGTCGGCCCGGGGCCGCAGATCGCCGGGCTGCGGGCCGGGGTGGACATCCTGGTCGCCTGCCCCGGCCGCCTGGCCGACCACCTGGCGAGCGGGCACGCGCACCTCGACGCGGTGGAGGTCACCGTCCTCGACGAGGCCGACCACATGGCCGACCTCGGGTTCCTGCCGCAGGTGAAGCGGCTGCTGGACCGCACCCCGCGGCAGGGGCAGCGGCTGCTGTTCTCGGCCACCCTGGACGCCGGGGTCGACGTGCTCGTCAAGCGGTTCCTCACCGACCCGGTCACCCACAGCGTCGACTCGGCCCGCTCCCCGGTGGCGACGATGGAGCACCACGTGCTGCACGTCCAGGCGGACGCGCGGCTGGACGTGCTGGTGGACCTCGCCGCCGCGCCCGGCCGGACCGTCGTGTTCACCCGGACCAAGCACCGGGCGAAGGCGCTGACCCGCAAGCTCGTCGCGGCGGGCGTGCCGGCGGTGGAGCTGCACGGCAACCTCGGCCAGACCGCGCGGACGCGCAACCTGGCGGCGTTCTCCGACGGCAGCGCGACCACGCTGGTGGCCACCGACATCGCGGCCCGGGGCATCCACGTCGACGACGTGGCGCGCGTGATCCACGCCGACCCGCCGGTCGAGCACAAGGCCTACCTGCACCGGTCCGGGCGCACCGCCCGCGCCGGCGCGGAGGGCACGGTGATCACCCTGATGACCGACGACCAGGTCGCCGACGTCCGCGACCTGACCCGCAAGGCCGGGATCACCCCGGTGACGACCCGGCTGGCGCTGGGGCACCCGCTGCTGGCCGAGCTCGCGCCGGGGGAGCGGGTGTTCGTGACCCCGTCCGCCGCCGGCGCCGGGGCGGCCCGCACACAGCCGCGCCGGGGCGAGTCCCGCCGAGGCGAGTCGCGCCGGGGCGAGTCGCGCCGGGGCGAGTCCCGCCGGAGCGAGCCGCGCCGGAGCGAGCCGGGCCGAGGTGAGTCGCGGGGCGAATCCCGGCGGAGCGAGCCGCAGCGGGCCGAATCCCGCCGAGGCGAATCTCGCCGGGGCGAGCCGCGCCGGGCGGAGTCGCGGCGAAGCGAGCCCGGGCGGGGCGAGGCGCGGCAGAAGCCGGGCCGCGCCACGGGTGCGGCGCCCCGCCAGCCGGGCGGGGCCGCCGCGTTCTCCGCGGGCGCCCGCAGCGGCCGCCGCCGGGGCGCCTCGTCCCGCTGACCCGCGGGGCGCACTGGACAATCTGTCCAGCGAAACCGGCGAAACGCCACGCAGATCGTGCACAGTGATCAGCCGATGCGGTGACACTTGCGCAGCCCAGACGCCGCACCGCACCCTTCCCGCCATGCAGGAAGCTGATCTCCCCGCGCTCCACCGGCTGATGCTCGTGGCACGCCGGCTCGACGAAGAAGCCATCGCGTTGCAGCGTCAGGGCGTTCTCCCCGCCTACGCCCCCGCCAAGGGCCAGGAGGCCGCGCAGGTCGGCAGCGCCGCCGCGCTCGACCTGAGCCGTGACTTCGCCTTCCCGTGCTACCGGGAACTCGGCGTCGCGGTGGCGATGGGCGTCGATCTCGCCGGCTACCTCGCCACCCACCTCAACCTCTGGCACGGCGGCCTCTACGACCCGCGGGCCTCCCGGCTGGCGCCGTTCAACGCCGTCGTCGGCGGTCCGGTCACCCACGCGGTCGGGTGGGCGATGGGCGCGAAGCTGGACGACACCGGCGGCGCGGCCATCACCTACTTCGGCGACGGCGCCAGCTCCCAGGGCGACGTGCACGAGGCGATGAACTTCGCCGGCGTGTACCGGCTGCCGGTGGTCTTCTTCTGCCAGAACAACGGCTGGGCGATCTCGGTGCCCACCTCCGAACAGGTCGCCGGCGGCTCGGTCGCCGCCCGCGCAGCCGGATACGGGATCGAGGGCGTGCGCGTCGACGGCAATGACGTGGCCGCCGTGTTCGAGGCGACCCGCGCCGCGCTCGACCGCGCCCGCGACGGCGGCGGCCCGACGGTCATCGAGGCCATGACCTACCGGCTCGGCCCGCACTCCACTTCGGACGATCCCGGCCGCTACCGCAGCCTCGACGACGAGCGCGCCTGGGCCGAGCGCGACCCGCTCCTGCGGGCGGCGCGGCAGCTCACCGCCGAGCAGGTCGCCGCCGCGGAGGAGCACGCCGCCACCGCGGTGAGCCAGGTCCGCGCCGACCTCCTCGCCCTCGCCGCGCCCCCGGCCGAGGACCTGTTCTCGTTCGTCTACCGCGAGCCCACGACGGCCCTGCTGGAGCAGCAGCGGGCGTGGAAGGAGTCCCTCGATGCCTGAGTTGTCGTTGCAGCAGGCCCTCAACCTGGCCCTGCGGCACGCGTGCGAGGACGACGACCGGGTGCTGATCTTCGGTGAGGACGTCGGCACGCTCGGCGGGGTGTTCCGGGTGACCGACGGCCTGCGCGACAAGTTCGGCGAGCACCGCGTCTTCGACACCCCGCTGGCCGAGTCCGCGATCATGGGCATGGCGGTCGGGCTCGCGATGGCCGGGTGGCGGCCGGTGCCGGAGATCCAGTTCGACGGGTTCAGCTATCCGGCGATCGACCAGATCGTCAACCAGGTCGCGCGCATGCACTACCGCAGCCGGGGTGTGCTGAACATGCCGGTCACGTTGCGGCTGCCCAGTTTCGGCGGGATCAAGGCGCCCGAGCACCACGGCGAGAGCCTGGAGGCGCTGTTCGCGCACGTGCCCGGCCTGAAGGTGGTGTCGCCGTCCACCCCGGCCGAGGGCTACCACCTGCTGCGGCAGGCGATCGCCGATCCCGACCCGGTGATCTTCCTGGAGCCCAAGTCCCGCTACTGGCACCGCGAGACGTTCGACCCCACCGAGGCCGTCGAGACACCGCCCGTCGGCACCAGCCGGATCGTGCGGCCGGGCAAGCACGGCACGCTGGTCGCCTGGGGTGCGATGGTCGCCCGCTGTCTGCAGGCCGCCGAGCTGGCCGCCGAAGACGGGGTCGAGCTGGAGGTCCTCGACCTGCGCTGGCTCAAACCGATCGACGCCGCCGGGCTCGCCGAGTCGGTGGCCCGGACCCGCCGCGCGGTCGTGGTGCACGAGGCGCCGCTGACCGCCGGGCTCGGCGCCGAGGTGTCCGCGCTGATCACCGAACGCTGCTTCGCCGACCTGCGCGCGCCGGTGCAGCGGGTCACCGGCTTCGACGTGCCCTACCCGTCCGGCGCGCTGGAGGACGAGTACCTGCCCAGCATCGACCGCATCCTGACCGCCGTGCAGACCACCCTGGAGTACCGCCGTGGCTGAAGTGACCTTCCCCCTGCCCGACCTCGGTGAGGGCCTGATCAGCGCCCGCGTGCTGGAGTGGCTGGTCGCCGAGGGCGACTGGGTCGAGCGCAACGCGCCGCTGGTCGAGCTGGAGACCACCAAATCCGCCGTGGAGATCCCCTCGCCCCAGTCCGGCCGGGTCACGCGCCTGCACGTCGGCGAGGACGAGGAGCTGGCGGTGGGGGAGCCGCTGGTCACCTTCACCGTCGAGGACGCGGGCATCGTCGGCACGGTGCCGGAGGAGAAGAAGCCGCGGCGGCGGGTCCGCCTGACCCTGCCGGAGGACTGAGCCGTGTTCGCCACCGCCGCCGACGGCGTCAAGATCTGGTACGACACCGCGCCCGGGCCGCGTCCGGTGCTGCTGATCCACGGCTTCGCCTCGGACAGCCAGCGCACCTGGGAGCAGACCGGCTGGATCCGCGCCCTGGCCGGCCACGGGCACGTGACCGTGGATCTGCGCGGGCACGGACGCAGCGACCGGCCCGCGTCCGGGTTCTCGCCGCGGACGCTGGCGCGGGACCTGCTGGCCGTGCTCGACGAGGCGGGGCTGTCCACTGTGGATGTCGTCACGTACTCGATGGGCGGGCTGGCCGGGTGGGAGCTGGCGCGGCTCGCGCCGGGCCGCGTCGGGCGCATGGTGCTCGGCGGGATCGGCGGGCGCGCCGCCGACCGCGAGTCGATGCGGCGCGTGGCGGAGTCCCTGGCGGCAGAGGGCCTGGACGCGTGCATCGACGGGATGGCCGGTCACCGCCTCGACGGCGCACCGCCGGTGCCGGTGCTGTTCGCCGCCGGGGAGCAGGACGAGATCGCCGCGGACGCGCCGGAGTTCGCGGCGTCGCTGGGTGCGCCGTTCGTGTCGCTCGGAGGGCGCACCCACGTCAACGCCGTGTCCAGCCGCCGGTTCAAGGACGCGGCGGTCGAGTTCCTCGCTCCTGCGGGCTGACCAGCCCGGACTCGTAGGCGAACACCACCAGCTGGGCGCGGTCGCGGGCGTGCAGTTTGGTCATGGCACGGTTGACGTGCGTCTTCGCGGTGAGCGGGCTGATCACCATGTGCTCGGCGATCTCCTCAGTGGACAGTCCCTGCGCGACCAGTGCCACCGCCTCGCGTTCGCGGTTGGTCAGTTCGTCCAAGACCGGGCCGGGGCGCGGTGGCCGGCTGACGTACCGGTCGATGAGTTTGCGCGTGATCGACGGGGCGAGCAGCGCGTCGCCGCGGGCGGCGACCCGGACGGCGTGCAGGAAGTCCTCCGGCTCGATGTCCTTGACCAGGAACCCGGCCGCCCCGGCGCGCAGCGCGTCGAACACGTACTCGTCCAGGCCGTAGTTGGTCAGGATCACCACGTGCACCCCCGCCAGCGCCTCCTCCGCGGCGATGCGCCGGGTCGCCTCGATGCCGTCCACCACCGGCATCTGGATGTCGACGAGCGCGATGTCCGGCACGTGTTCCCGGGCGAGGGCGACCCCGGCCGCGCCGTCGGCGGCCTCGGCGACCACCTCGATGTCGTCCTCGTTGTCCAGCAGCGCGCGGAACCCGCTGCGGATCAGCGGCTGGTCGTCGACCAGCAGAACGCGGATCACGACGCCCGGTCCACGGGGAGCTCGGCCCGGACGGTGAACCCGCCCTCGCCGCGGGGCGCGGCGACGAGGCTGCCGCCGAGCGCGGTGACGCGTTCGCGCATGCCGAGCAGCCCGACCCCGGGCACCGGCGCGGCGTCCGGGGTGGCGGTGCCGTCGTCGTCGACGCGGATCACCACGGCGCCGGACCGGTAGCCGATGTGGACCGACGCGGAGGCGGCGCGCGCGTGGCGGGCCACGTTGGTCAGCGACTCCTGCACGATGCGGTAGGCGGTGCGTTGCACGGCGGCGGGCACGTCGTCGTGTTCTCCCTCGATCGTCAGCGTCGTCTCCAAACCCGTGGATCGCGCGCGGCGCACCAGTTCCGGCACGTCGCTCAGTCCGCGCGGGGGACTCGTGTCGTCGTCGCGCAGCGCCTCCAGCGTCGCGCGCAGTTCGCGGGCCGCTTCCCGCCCGGCGTCCCGGATCGCCAGCAGCGGCTCCGGCACCTCCTCGCCCCGCTTGCCGGCCAGGTGCACGGCGACCTCGGCCTGCACCTTGATCACGGAGATCTGGTGGGTGAGCGAGTCGTGCAGCTCCCGCGCGATGTGCAGCCGCTCCTCGTCGGCGCGGCGCCGCGCGGTCTCCTCCCGGGTGCGCTCGGCCTCGTCCGCCCGGCGCTCGGCCTGGCGCACCGCCTCGCCCGCCGCGCCCGCGGCGACCAGCCAGGCGAGCTGGAGCACGTCCCGGGCCTGGGTGAAGGCCGCGCCCACGGTCAGCTCGTGCGCGACGAGCAGCGCGAACGGCAGCGTCGCGAGCATGACCACCGTGGCCGCCACCGCGACGAGACGGCGCCCGGCGCGGAACGCGGCGAACACCGCGAACAGGTACGCCAGCGCGGGCACGTCGAGCCCGATCGCCTGGTAGCCCAGTGCGCTCAGCCCGGCCGCCGCCAGCACGACCACCGGCGCCCGGCGGTGCGCGGCCAGTGCCAGGCCCCCGGCGACCAGCAGCGCGTAGCCCAGCGGCGCGAGATCCGTGGCGGCGTGCTGCCGGGACAACGCGGTCACCAGCAGGATCGCCGCCATCCCGGCGCCGATCGCCCAGTCCCCGGCACGGCTCATGCGGCAAACCCTAGCCGCAGCGCGGCGTGGGCGAGTCCCGCGCGCGGAGGATCTCGCGACTACCACGGACGCGGTAGATCCGCCGGTCCTGCGGCAGCGGTGGCAGCGCGGATTGCCTGCGTGCGCCGGACGACACACGGCGGCGGCCCGCGCAGGATTGGCCGCAGAAACCGTTACGGCAGAAGGAGTTCACGATGATCGTCGGATCCACACTCGCCCAGGCCGCCGACGTCGGCACGCTGACCTCGGGACGGCTCGTCGGTGCGCTGGCCGCCCTGGTGGCCGTGGCCGGGGTGGTCGTCGGGGCGCTGGCGGTGGCCCGGCACCGGCGGCGCGGGTCCACCGCCGCGCTGGCCACGGGCGTGGCGGGCATGGCAGGCGGCGGGCTGGTGGTGGCGCTGGCCGAAGGCGGGCCCGGCACCGGCTACGGGATCGTCGGCGGGTTCCTGGCGCTGGCGATCGGGCTGGTCGCCGCGGTCCTCGGCGGGCTGGGGCTGGCCCGGTCCCGCGCGTGAAAGCGGTCGCCGCGGCCGCGCGCCGCTGTTAGCTTGCCAGGCGTGGATCTCTTCTCACGCTCGTGGGCGGCGCTGCGGGCCGCGGTCGCCGGACTCGCCGACGACGACCTCGCCCGGCCGTCCGGGTGCGCCGGCTGGCTGGTGCGGGACCTGGTGTGCCACCTGATCATCGACGCCCAGGACGTGCTGATCACGCTGGTGACCCCGGCGGCCGAGGAACCGACCCGGGACGCGCTGACCTACTGGGAAGTCAGCGGCACGCCGCCGACGGGCGAGGACCCGCTCGACGCGCTGACCGTCCGGCTGGCCGCCGCCTACCAGGAGCCGTGGCTGCTCAAGTTCCACCTGGACGACGTCGGCTCCGCCGCGGGGCGCGCGGCGGAGCTGGCCGACCCGGCGGCCCGGGTGCGGACGCGCGAGCAGGTCCTCACCGTGGCCGACTACCTGTCCACCTACGTGATGGAGTGGACGCTGCACCACCTCGACCTGGTCGCGCACCTGCCCTCGGTGCCCGGGCCACCCGCCGACGGGCTCGCCGCGTCGCGGGCAATGCTGGAGAAGATCGCCGGGGCCGCGTTCCCGGCGTCTTTCTCCGACGCCGACGCGCTGCTGGTCGGCACCGGGCGGCGCGCGCCCACCGAGGCCGAACAGGCGGCGCTGGGCGAGCTGGCCGGGCGAGTCCCGCTGGTGCTCGGATGAGGGCCGGGGTGATGCTGCCGCGCGATCTGGCGGCGGCGGAGATCGTGCCGTTCGCGCGGCGGGCCGAGGAGCTCGGGTTCGGCGAGGTGTGGGTCGTGGAGGACCTCGGGTTCCACGGCGGTATCGCGCAGGCGGCCACGGTGCTCGCGGTGACCTCGCGGATCCGGGTCGGGATCGGGATCCTGCCCGCGGGGGCGCGTAACGTCGCGTTCACCGCGATGGAGCTGGCGACGCTGGCGAACGTGCACCCGGGGCGACTCGTGGCGGGCATCGGGCACGGGGTGCCCGGCTGGATGCGGCAGGTGGGCGCGTGGCCGGAGAGCGCGCTGACGTTGTTCGCCGAGTACGCGCGGGCGCTGACCGGGCTGCTGCGCGGGGAGCGGGTCCGCGTCGAGGGCCGGTACGTGCGGCTGGCCGAGGCCGGGCTGGAGTCGCCGCCGGAGGCGGTCCCGCCGGTGCTCGCCGGGGTGCGCGGCCCGAAGTCGCTCGCGGTGGCCGGGGCCGAGCTGGACGGCGTGATCCTGGCCGAACCGGCGCCCGCGAAGTACATCGCCGCGGCCCGGCGGATCCTGCCCCCGCACGCGCGGGTGGTGGCCTTCGAACACGCGGTGGTGGACCCGGACGCCGACGCGGCGCGGGCCCGGGTGCGGCCGCTGCTGGCCGGGATCGGGGGCCAGTCGCTGTCGGCGCACGTCGAGCCGCTGCCGTTCGCGGCCGAGCTGCGTGAGTTGCGCGCGCGGCATCCGGACGACCAGTCGTTCGCGGCGGCGTTGCCGGGGGAGTGGGTGGACGCCCTGACGCTGGCCGGTCCCGCGGAGTCCGTGCGGTCGCGGACCGGTGGGCTGGGTGCGGATTCGGTGGTGATGATCCCGGTGGGGCGGGATCGGCTCGCCGCGCTGGAGGCGTTGGCGTCGGCGCTGTGAACCGCGCCGTTCAGCCGGCCGCCGCGGTGATCGCGCCGATCACCGCGGGGCCGTCCAGCAGCACCGGGTCGTTGTGGTCGGCGCCGGGCACCTCCACCGCCCGCCCGCGCGCCGCCGCGGCCACGGCCCGGCTCTGCTCCGGCGGCACGATCGTGTCGGCGCCGCCGTAGACCACCGTGACCGGCGCGGACACCCGCGCGACCTGCTCGGCGACCGGGAAGGTGTCCAGCAACAGCAGCCGCACCGGCAGGAACGGGTAGTGCCGGCGGGCGACCGCGGCCAGGTCGGTGAACGGCGACCGCAGCACCAGCGCCGCCGGCGGGAAGTCCACGGCGAGCCCGGCCACCACCGCGGCCCCCAGGCTCTCGCCGAAGTAGACCAGCGGCACCCGCGCCTGCGCGGCCAGGAACTCGCGGGCGGCCCGCACGTCCAGCGCCAGCGCGGCCTCGGTGGGCGAGCCCGGGTTGCCGCCGTACCCGCGGTAGTCCAGCAGCAGGGTCGCGATCCCGGCCGCGTGCAGGGCCCGCGCCAGCGGCGCGCGCAGCGCCCGGTTCCCGGCGTTGCCCGGCGCCACCAGCACCGCCGCGCGCGGGGTCTCGACCGGGAAGTACCAGGCGGTGAGCGTCAGCCCGTCCGCGGTGCGCAGCGGGACGTCCCGGCCGCCGGGCAGCACCTGCGCCGCGGACGGCACCGGCCCGCCGGAGGGCAGGTAGATGAGCCTGCGCTGGAAGGCGAAGGCGCTGCCGAACACCACCGCCACGATGATGACGACCACCGCGGCCCCGATCAACACGCGCCTGCACACCACCCCATCTTCCGCATGTGGCGCCGGTCATCGGCAGAATCGGGCCATCGTGTTAAAAAGGCGAATGTGATCGCGCTCCCCGACCGGGGTCGGCCACGGGGGAGCGCGGCAGGAGTACGTCGACGTACGACACCCGGCGTTCGTCGTCCGAGCGTGGACGAGGTGATTCGATGCTGGTCGGAGTGCTGAAAGAGGCCACTTCCGGCGAGACGAGGGTGGCCGCGACACCCGCGACGGTGGCCCAGCTGCTCAAGCTGGGGTACGAGGTCGTGGTGGAGCCGGGCGCCGGGGAACTGGCGAGCTTCTCCGACGAAGCGTACGCCGAGGCGGGTGCGTCGATCGGGAACGCCGTGCAGGCGGAAATCGTCCTGGGGGTGAACGCGCCGGCCAAGGAGCAGCTGGACGCGATGAAGCCCGGCGCGACGCTGATCAGCCTGCTGTCCCCGGCCTTGAACAAGGACCTGGTCGAGGATCTGGCGAAGCGGCCGATCACCGCGATGGCGATGGACGCGGTGCCGCGGATTTCGCGGGCGCAGTCGCTGGACGTGCTGTCGTCGATGGCGAACATCGCCGGGTACCGCGCGGTGGTGGAGGCGGCGCACACGTTCGGCCGGTTCTTCACCGGTCAGGTGACCGCCGCGGGCAAGGTGCCCCCGGCGAAGGTCCTCGTCGTCGGCGCCGGGGTGGCCGGACTGGCCGCGATCGGCGCGGCGGGCAGCCTCGGCGCGGTGGTCCGTGCGACCGACCCGCGGCCGGAGGTGGCCGACCAGGTCAAGTCCCTGGGCGGGGAGTACCTGTCGATCGAGGCGCCTGACGTCGAGGTCTCCTCGACCGGTTACGCCAAGGAGATGAGCGACGACTACAAGGCCCGCGAGCGGCAGCTCTACGAGGAGCAGTGCCGGGACGTGGACATCATCATCACCACCGCGCTGATCCCGGGCCGGCCCGCGCCGCGGATCATCACCGCGGACATGGTGGCGTCGATGCGGTCGGGCAGCGTGATCGTGGACATGGCCGCCGCCAACGGCGGCAACGTCGAGGGCACGGTCGCCGGGAAGGCCGTCACCACGGACAACGGGGTGACGATCCTGGGCTACACCGACCTGCCAGGGCGGTTGCCGGCGCAGTCCTCGCAGCTGTACGGCACGAACCTGGTCAACCTGATGAAGCTGGTGACGCCGGGCAAGGACGGCACGCCGGTGTTCGACCTCGAGGACATCGTCATCCGGTCGATGACCGTGGTGCGCGACGGTGAGCTGTTGTGGCCGCCGCCTCCGGCGCAGGTGTCCGCGGCCCCGGCGCAGGCAGCCCCGAAGGCCGCGGCCAAGGAGCCGGAACCGGAGAAGGAGAAGCTGTCCCCGGCGGCCCGGATCGGGCTGACCGCGGTGGCGGGCGCACTGCTGTTCCTGCTGGTCGCGGCGTCGCCGCCGGCGTTGCAGGGGCACCTGACGGTGTTCGCGATGGCGGTGGTGATCGGGTTCTACGTGATCGGGCACGTGCACCACGCGCTGCACACGCCGCTGATGTCGGTGACCAACGCGATCTCCGGGATCATCGTGGTCGGCGCGCTGCTGCAGGTCGGGCACGGCGGCGGGGTGGTCACCTGGCTGGCGTTCGCGGCGATCCTGCTCGCCTCGATCAACATCTTCGGTGGGTTCGCCGTCACCCGGCGCATGCTCTCGATGTTCTCCCGCAGCTGAGCCGGATCAGGAGACCACAGTCATGACTCTCGACACGATCGCGCAGGCGGCCTACCTGGTCGCCGCGTTGTTGTTCATCCTGGCGCTGGCGGGGCTGTCCAAGCACGAGACCGCCAAGACCGGCAACGGGTTCGGCATCGCCGGCATGGTCGTCGCGCTGGCCGCGACCATCGCACTGGCGGTGCACCGCGATATCTCCACCCTCGGCGTGGTGCTGCTGGTGGTGGCGATGGTGCTCGGCGCCGCCGTCGGCCTGCAGCGGGCGCGGGTGGTGCAGATGACCGGCATGCCCGAGCTGATCGCGCTGCTGCACTCCTTCGTCGGCCTGGCCGCCGTGCTGGTCGGCTGGAACGGCTACCTGGAGGTCGAAGCCCACCCCGGCGGGGCCGAGGCCCAGACGTTGGCGGCGCTCGGGCTGGGTGGCATCCACTCGGCCGAGGTGTTCATCGGCGTGTTCATCGGCGCGGTGACGTTCACCGGGTCGATCGTCGCGTTCCTGAAGCTGTCGGCGCGGATCAACTCCAAGCCGCTGATGCTGCCCGGCAAGAACTTCCTCAACCTCGGCGCGCTGGCGGCGTTCGTCGCGCTCACGGTGTGGTTCGTCATCGACCCGCAGCTGTGGCTGCTGATCGTGGTCACCGTGGTGGCGCTGGCGCTGGGCTGGCACCTGGTCGCCTCCATCGGCGGCGGGGACATGCCCGTCGTGGTGTCGATGCTCAACAGCTACTCCGGCTGGGCCGCGGCGGCGAGCGGGTTCCTGCTGGAGAACAACCTGCTGATCGTCACCGGCGCGCTCGTCGGCTCCTCCGGTGCCTACCTGTCCTACATCATGTGCAAGGCGATGAACCGGTCGTTCATCTCGGTGATCGCGGGCGGGTTCGGGATCGAGGCGGGTCCGGCGGAGGACACCGACTACGGCGAGCACCGGGAGATCACCGCCGACGGCGCGGCCGAGCTGCTGGCCGACGCGAGCAGCGTGATCATCACCCCCGGCTACGGCATGGCCGTCGCCCAGGCCCAGCACGGCGTGGCCGAGCTGACCCGGCGCCTGCGCGAGCGCGGGGTCGAGGTGCGCTTCGGCATCCACCCGGTGGCCGGGCGCCTGCCCGGGCACATGAACGTGCTGCTCGCCGAGGCCAAGGTGCCCTACGACATCGTGCTGGAGATGGACGAGATCAACGACGACTTCGCCGACACCGACGTCGTCCTCGTCATCGGCGCCAACGACACCGTCAACCCGGCCGCGGCCGAGGACCCGGGCTCGCCGATCGCCGGCATGCCGGTGCTGCGGGTGTGGGAGGCCCGCAACGTCGTCGTGTTCAAGCGGTCGATGTCCTCGGGCTACGCGGGCGTGCAGAACCCGCTGTTCTTCCGGGAGAACTCGGCCATGCTCTTCGGCGACGCGAAGGAACGGGTGGAGGACCTGCTGCGCGCCCTGCCCGCGCCGAGCACGGCCGGCGCCGGAGCACGCGCCGGCGGCTGAGTCGGTGAAAGCGCTTCCCCGACGGGCCGTGCCAGGCGCGGCCCGCCGGGGAAACTCCAGGTAACAGATCAAGGCCGATCACCCGGTTGATCTACCCACCTGCTATGTTCGCGCTCCCCACCGTCGAGAACTCCACAAGGACAACGACATGGAAACCGAGAGCGACCAGCACGCTGCTTCAACCGACGTGATAAGCAGCGCGGCCCACGCCGCCCGCTTGGTCATGTTGGACACCATGGACGAGAAGATCCGGTACGCGTGCGAGACCCTGGGCGAGCCGTCGACCTCCGACGTGCTGGCCTTCCTGGTGACCTACGGAGTGGTCACCAACCCCAAGCGCGAGCGGGCCGCCGTCGCGGAGCAGGTCGACAAGTGGCGGAAGGAGCGCGGGCTCGGCGACACCGGGGATCTGCCGCGGTTGTCGGTGAAGATGCTGGCCGAGCTGGACGGCCGCCGCGACGCCGACGCCGCCGAGGCCGCTGAGGCCGAATCGGCCGGTGACGAGACCGACACGCCGACCGGGGAGACCACGGACACCGCCGAGGCCGAGAAGCCGGCGAAGCGGAAGTCGCCGGAGGGGTCGCGCGGGTTCTACCTGGTGGCGTTCATGTCGCTGCTGGTCTCGGTGGACACCTCGTGGCGGTTCTTCGGCGAGAAGCTCGGGATCACCAACGTCTACGAGCGCGCCGCGATGTTCGCCGTGGTCGAGGTCGCGCTGATCGCGTGCGGGTTCGCGATGCGCGCGGAGATCCGCAGCCCCAAGGGCAAGCCCGGTCCGGCCCGGCTGATCCTGTGGGCGCTGTGCGCCGCGTCCGGCTACATGGCCTTCGACCTCGCCGGCCCGGTGTCCGGTCTGGCGCGGGTCACGCTCGGCCCGGTGCTCGGCGTGGTCATGCTGCACCTGGCGCTGGGCATCGAGCTGCGGCACACCCGCAACCGCGTCACCACGTGGTCGCGGGTCAGCCGTGAGCTGAAAGAGCGCTTCCTGTCCCGCCTCGGCCTGGGCGACGACGAACGGGACGCCCTCGCCCGCACCCGGGACCGCGCAGCCCGCCGTGCCGCGCACCTGGCTCGCGCGTCCTGGTTCACGCCGTTCCGCAAGACGCGGCTGGACCGCGCGCTGCGGGCGGCCAACGCCGCGCACGACGACCGGATGCGTGCCCGGCTGATGGCGGAGCTGGCCGCCGTCCAGCACGCCGACGAGCTGCGCAGGCTGGACCTGGCCTCGCCGTGGTCGGACTCGCTGACCAACAGCCTGAAGTTCCTCAAGCGCTGAGGCCTGGTGCGAAACGGCCGCGTGCCCTCGGGTGCGCGGCCGTTTTTCAGTCCGGAGTGGACGGCAGCCCGTGCGCCTCGAGCCAGGCCCTGGCCCGGCGCGGGGAGGCGCGGGCCAGCCACGCGTCCTGCACGATCTCGGCCAGCTCGTCGTAGCCGAGCCGGTCCAGGTGTGCCTCCCGCAGCAGCACCGACGGGTGGCCGCGGAAGTGGGGCGTGGTGAAGAACGGCGAGTGCTCGTCGGCGACGAGAGCTTCCTTGTCGGCCTCGGAGGCGACCCAGAAGACGATCACGTCGGGGTAGCGCTCACCGGTTTCCGGGTCGGCCGCGTCCGGGCGCGGGTTGCGGAAGAACACGAACGACCGGCCGCCGACCTGGTAGACGGGCCTGCCGCGGGTGCCTTCGAGGCGCTGCACGTGCGGCATGCCCATCGCCAGGTCGTGCACGTCCTGGACGCGGGCCCGCCGGCCGGTCAGCCGACCGCCTCGTCGGTGGACCCGAGTCCGGTCTCGCCGCCCGAGGACGTGCCGCCGCCGGTGAGGCGCTGGCGCAGCAGGGCCTTGCCCTGCTCGGCGCCCTTGCGGCTCTCGCCCTGGGCGCGGCGGAAGAACTCGGCCAGTTCGGTGTCGCCGTCCCGCTCGGCGTCGGCGATGTACTGCTCGAGCCGCAGCGCGTTGCTGAGGCAGGCCTCGACGAACCAGATGATGTTGTAGTCCTTGTCCTGGGTGCCGGTGACCTGCCCGGTCTCGCTCGTCGACATCGGTCCTCCTTCCAGTTGACGACGACGGGTACCCGGGATGGGCCCGGTCAAGCGCCCGCCGGGCGGGTTGATGCGCGCGTGTCGGTGACGTTGCGGTGCCGCGCGGTGCGGACGATGGGTTTCGCGACTGGGGGAGGACAGCGTGTTCGGCAGATTCAAGCGTGACCGGGCGCCGCAGACCGCCGGGGTGCCGCGGTGGCCGCTGGAGGCGTGGCGGCGCAAGGACCTCCGAGCGGACAGCCCCTCCTACGTGGCCGTGTGCCTGACGCCGGCGTTCCCGGAAGAGGAGGAGCGTTCGGCGCTCGGGCGGACGAGCAGCACATCGGTCTGGACGGCGAGGCCACCGCCCTGGTCGAGAGAGTGTTCCGCAAGCCGACGGAGCCGACGAGGGCGGTGGTGCGGGCCTTGGCCCGCGCGGCCTCCGCCTGACGAGGGTGGCCGGCAGGCGGAGGTGCGCGGACTGGAACCGCCGCTCGCCAGGTAGGCCGCTGCCCGCGGGCGTTGGCCCGTGGGCCGCGGGCGTGGGCCCGCAGGGGTTCGGTCTGACGGGGGTGGCCGGCAGGCGCCGGTTTTGCGGAGGGGGCCGGCTCCCCGCTACGGCGGAGGCCACTGCGCCGACGAAAGCCCCGGCGCGAGCCCGGCCACCCCCCCCGTCAGGCCGGACAGCCGCGGGCGCTGGCCTCGCTGGCGGCAGGGCGCTGGGCACGGGCCGCTGGCCGCGGACCCCTGCAAGGCCGCCGGCGGGCCGCGGCCTCGTCTTCGCGCAACCACGGACTCCGCAACACCGTGAGGTCCCCGCCAGGCTGTTCTGGCGGCGGTCGCCTTCCGCCGTGGTCCTGCGTCCCTGGATGCCGCGGGCGGGGCGGCCGCCGCTCAACCGGTCAGGAATCAAGAAGCGCAGGTCAGGGCCCGGCGCATAACGTTCCTGTCATGACCTCGATCGACACCATCACCCTCGAAGTGCCCGACACCGCCGCCGCCGAACGGTTCTACGCCGACGCCTTCGGACTCGGCTCCCGGCTCCGCCTGCGCGCCGCCCGGGAGGAGACCACCGGCTTCCGCGGCTTCACCCTCTCGCTCATCGTGTCCCAGCCCGCCGACGTGGAGGCGCTGTTCCAGTCCGCCGTGGACGCCGGCGCCACCGTGCTCAAGCCCGTCGCGAAGAACATGTGGGGCTGCGGCGGCGTGGTCCAGGCGCCGGACGGCACGATCTGGAAGGTCGCCACCCCGGCGAAGAAGAACACCGGCCCCGCCACCCGGAACATCGAGAACATCGTGCTCCTGCTGGGGGTGTCCGACGTGGCCGCGAGCAAGAAGTTCTACGTCGACCACGGGTTCACCGTGGCGAAGAGCTTCGCCCGCATGTACGTCGAGTTCGCCGCCGGGGAGGGCCCGATCAAGCTGGGCCTGTACCGCCGCAAGGCGCTGGCCAAGGACGCCGGCGTGCCCCCGGAGGGCAGCGGGTCGCACCGCATCGCCATCAGCGGCGACGGCGGCCCGTTCACCGACCCGGACGGGTTCGCGTGGGAAGCCACCTCGGCCGCGGCGCTGTCCTGATGTGCCTCCACCAGCCGCCCGCACACCTGCGCACCACCGGAGCGGAGCACGCCCGCGAGGACGTGCGCGACGAGCCGGCCACGGAGACCGAACGCGTCGTGCTCGCCGAACGTCAAGCCAGCGCGGCGATGAGCTCGTCCAGCCCGTCCACCCGAAGATCGAACGCGTCGCCCTCCGACGGCGGGTCGCCGACCGGGCGGTGCACGTAGGCGGTCCGCATGCCCTTCGCCTGGGCGCCGCGCAGGTCCCAGGCGTGGGCGGCGACCATCAGCACGCGGTCCGGCGCGCAGCCGGCGGTGTCGATCGCGTGCTGGTAGATCTCCGGCGCCGGCTTGTAGGCGCGGACGTCCTCACTGGACAGTGCCTGGTGCCAGCGCAGCCCGGCGTGCGCGTTGAGCCGCAGCAGGGCGGCGTGGCTCGCGTTGGACAGGGCAACCACGGGAAACCGCCGCGACAGCCGTTCCAGCCCGGCGACGGAATCGGCCCACGCGGGTAGCCGCTGACCGGCGGTCGCGAGCCGCGCGACGACCGCCGGATCGGTGACCCCGGCGCGCCCGGCCACGAGCCGCGCCGCCTCGGTGTCGAGGACCTCCGAGGTGGCGTAGGCGCGTTCCCCGCGCCCGATGCGGTCCTGCTCGCGCTCGATGTGCTCCTGCCACAGTTCGAGGAGTTCGTCGCCCGCCCCGGGTACCGCCTCGCGGATCGCGGCGCGCAGCCCGCTGGGTTCGTCGACCAGCGTGCCGAGCACGTCGAAGACGACGACCTCGATGTCAGGGGTACCGGGCATGGTTCCCGATCTTGCCTCCGCGCGCGTCACCGGTCAAGCTGGTGACGTGGAGTTCGCCTTCGTGAGTGGTGATCCGGCGCTGGACCTGGCCGGCACGGTGCTGTCCCGCCGGGACGCCCCGGTCGACCTGCTGTCCGCGCCCGCGGACCTGGAGCGCTGGGTGGCCGCCTGCCCCGGCCTCCCGGACCGGGTGCGCGTGGACCGCGCCGGCTTCGAGCTGGCGCGCTCGCTCCGCGAGGCGTGCTACCGGCTGGCGCTCGATCGCGTGCACGGCCGGCCGTTCGACGCGGCGAGCCTGGCGATCGTCAACCGCGCCGCCGCCGCGCCGCCGCCCGTGGTGCAACTCGGCGACACCGGCCTGCGCCTGTCCGGGAACCTCCGCGCGGTCCTGTCGCAGATCGCGCGCGGCGGGATCACCGTGCTCGCCGATCCCGCCGCCTGCCTGAAGGAATGCGGCCGCGCCGGATGCACGCGCCTCTACCTCGACCGGTCCCGCGGTGCGCGGCGCACCTGGTGCGGGATGGCGGAGTGCGGCAACCGCGTCAAGGCCGCGGCCTACCGCGCCCGCCGGCGAACCTCGGCCTGACGCGTCACTCCCGAACCCGGGCCAGGATCCGGTCCAGCGCCCGGCGCACCGCGTCCGGCACGCCGTCGCGGCGCAGATCGTCGCGGAACTGCTCGTTCAGCCCGCCCGGGGTGGTGTGCCGGGTGCTCATCACGGTCAGCGAGTCCGGCCGTTCCAGCAGCGAGGAGCCCAGCTCGCCGAAGACGTGCGTGACGAACGTGCGCGCCGCGTCGTGGTCCACGCCGCGGGCGGCCATCCAGTCGGCGATGGTGCCGAGGTAGTCCAGGTGCGCGGAAAACGCCGCGGTCGCGCCGAGGAACGTCTCCAGCGCCGCTTCGTCGCCGGGCACCAGCACGCTGCCCACCCGCGTGTACAGCTCGCGCGCCACGGCGTTGTCCGGGTACACCACGGTCAGGCTGCGGCGGCGCGTCGCCTGGGGGAGCGGAATGGACCGGACCACCGCACCGGCCGGAGCGGACCACGCGCGCAGCCGCTCCGACGGCACCCCAGCGGTCGCGCTGATCAGCACGTGCTCCGGCCGGAACGTCAGCTCCGCCAGCACTTCGCGCGCCACCGGGGCGGGGACCGCGAGCACGATCGCCGAAGCGTGGCCGAGCACGTCCTGGTTGTCCGCGCACACCCGCACGTTCGGAAACCTTTCGGCCAACTCCGCCGAGACCGCGCGCCCGCGCGGCGACAGGAACACCTCCGGCGGATCGTCGCCCGTGCTCAGGCCGGTCACGATCGCGGCGGTGATCTCGCCGGTGCCCACGAACCCGTACGCCATGGTCACACCGCTCGCAGGTCCTGTTCGACGGCTTCCAGCTCGGCGACCGTGCCCTGCACCTTCGGCCCGGTGAACCACCTGCGCGCGGAGGCGAACCACCACACCGCCGCGCCGCCCAGCACGACGAGGAACGCGATCGGCGTGTAGTTGAAGGTGCTCACCGTGACCGGGTACGCCTGCGGCAGCATGAACAACACGAAGATCACCACCACCCACGCGGTCGCGACGACACCGACCGGCCGGCCCCACCGCCCGAGGTGCCACGGGCCGCGCTCGAACTGCGCGCCCTTGCGCACGCGCAGGAACACCGGGATGACGTAGGCGACGTACAGCCCGACGGTCGCGATCGAGGTCACCGCTGCGTAGGCGGTGGCGCTCCACAGGTACGGCAGCGCGAGGATCAGCGCACCGGTCGCCGCGAACCACACCGAGTTGGTGGGCGTGCGGGTGCGCTTGTTGATGCTGTGCCAGACCGTCGAGCCGGGGATCGCGCCGTCGCGGGCGAACGCGTAGATCATCCGCGAGTTCGCCGTCACCGACGCCATCCCGCAGAACAGCTGCGCGCCGATGGCGATCAGCAGCAGGAACTTCCCGGTGGACGCGCCGGCCGCGTCGAGGAAGATCTGCGCCGGCGGCACCCCGGTCGCCGTGTTCACCGCGCCGTCGTAGTCCTGGATCGCGAACGTCAGGCCCAGCAACAGGATCCAGCCCGCGACGAGCGACACCAGGATCGAGTTCACGATCCCGCGCGGGCCCGCGGTGGCCGCGTTCCTCGTCTCCTCGGTCATGTGCGCCGAGGCGTCGTAGCCGGTGAGCGTGTACTGGGCGACCAGCAGCCCGAGCGCGAACACGTACGGCGCGAAACCCCAGCCGGTGTTGTTCACGAAGTGGCCGAACACGAACGACGCGGGCTGGTGGCGGTCCGGCACGACCACCAGCACCGCGACGATCACCAGGACCCCGGTCAGGTGCCACCACACGCTGACGTTGTTCAGCACGGCCACCAGCCGCACGCCGAACGTGTTCAGCAACCCGTGCACCACCAGGATGATCGCCAGCAACAGGATCGTGTGCCCCGGCGTGGCGGCGAACCCGAACTGCAGGTCCAGGAACGCGTTGAGGAACAACGCGGCGCCGAAGTCGATGCCCGCGGTGACCGCGACCTGGCCGATGAGGTTGAACCACCCGGTGAACCACGACCAGGCCGCGGCCGAGCGCCGCGGCGCGAGCTTCGCCGCCCAGTAGTAGAGCCCGCCCGCGGTCGGGTAGCTCGAGCACACCTCCGCCATGCCGAGGCCGACGAGCACCACGAACACCCCGACCAGCGGCCAGCCCCAGATCATCGCGGCCGGGCCGCCGGTGTCCAGGCCGAACCCGTAGAGCGTCAGGCAGCCGGACAGGATCGAGATGATGGTGAAGGAGACCGCGAAGTTGGAGAACCCCGACATCGTCCGCCGGAGCTCCTGGGCATAGCCGAGCTGGTGCAGCCGGGTGCTGTCGGAGTCCACGGGCTCACCTCGGTGTTCGGTCGACCGGGTGCCCGAACGGTAGTGGTCATCCGCGACGAGCGTCAAGGTCCGTTCGGGTGTCCACATCGGACACGATCCGGCCGGTCGGCGGAACGTGGCGCAGCAGACGGAGGAGCAGCACGGCCACCACGGCGAGGGCGGCGGCGCTGATAGCGGCGACCAGGTGCAGGCCGTCGGCGAAGGCCGCGCGCGCCGGGGTGAGCAGCGCCCGGGCCAGGTCGGCGGGCAGGTGCCGGGCGGCGGCCACCGCGTCGGCGAGGCTGTCCCGCGCGGCGCCGGCCGGGAGGTGCTCCGGCGGGGTGAACCGGCTGGTGTAGACCGCGGCACCGATGCTGCCGAGCGCGGCGAGCCCGAACGCGAACCCGAACTGGCCGCTGGTCTCGTTGAGCGCGGCGGCGGAGCCGGCCTTCTCCGCGGGCGCGGAACTCAGGACCAGGCCGGTGCTCAGCGTGACCAGCGGGCCGGAGCCGAGGAAGATCAGCGCGAACCCGGTCGCCAGGGTCGCCGGGCCCGAGGTGGTGCCGGTGCGGGTGAGCACGATCAGCCCGCACACCGAGATCGCCAGCCCGGCGGCGATCAGGTGAGCGGGCCGGAACCGGCGCGCGAGGACCGGCGACACGACGAAGGACAGGGTGTTGGCAGCGATCGCCGGCATCATCCACAGCGCCGCGCCCAGTGGCGAGAGGCCCTCGACCAGTTGCAGGTCCTGGGTGATGAACAGCATCAGCGCACCCATCAGCAGCGTGCCGGACATCATCGCGCCCAGTGCCGTGCTGAACGAGCGGTTCGCGAACAGGCGCAGGTCGAGCAGCGGGTCGGCCAGGCGGCGTTGCCTGCGGGCGAACACGGTGGCGAAGGCGATCCCGGCGGCCAGGCCGGCGAGCGGCAGCGGGCGCCAGCCGTCGTGGGCCAGCTCCTTGAGCCCGTGGATGGCGGGGATCACCGCGGCCAGCGACAGCGCGACGCTGACCAGGTCGGGCTTGCCGGCCTGCGGGTCGCGGTACTCGGGCAGCAGGACCGGGCCGGCCACCAGCAGCAGCACCATCGCGGGCACGCCGAGCAGGAACACCGAGCCCCACCAGAAGTGCGCGAGCAGGGCGCCGCCGGCGACCGGGCCGATCACCGCCCCGGCGGAGAAGCACAGGCCCCACAGGCCGATCGCCAGACCCATCTGCCGCTGGTCGCGGAACAGGGTGCGGATCAGCGACATCGTGGAAGGCGCCAGCGCCGCGCCGGCCACCCCGAGCACGGCGCGCGCGGCGATCAGCATGGCCGGGCTGGTGGCGAACGCGGCGGCGACGGAGGCGGCCCCGAACGCCGCCGCGCCGATGAGCAGCAGCTTCCGCCGGCCGATGCGGTCGCCGAGGGTGCCCATCGTGATGAGGAACCCCGCCATGGCGAAGCCGTAGACGTCGGTGATCCACAGCTGCTCGACGCTGCTCGCGCCCAGGTCGGCCGCCAGGTGCGGGAGGGCGAGCAGCAGGACGTAGACGTCGATGGAGACGAGCAGGGTGGGCAGGGCGAGCACGCCGAGCGCGAGCCACTCCCGCCGCCCGGCCCGCGCCGGGATCGGGTGGGTCATGCCAGGTCCTTCCGGTCCGTGAGGGGCAGTCACGGACAGGTCGGAGCGGCGACCGGCTTCTCGACACCGGGCGGCCGCCGGATCTCCGGCATCCGGCGGCCGCCCCGGACGTCAGCTCACCGACACCTGCGCGAACCGCCGGGTGATGCGGCTGTCCGTGGACGCCACGGGCGCTTCCGTGTGCACCCAGCCCTCGCCCCCGAAGTACCGCCGCACGATCTGCTCCGCCGTGCGCGTCGCCACCGCCTGGCTGGTCAGCGTCGGGTTCGGGCCGCCCAGCGCGTTGGCCAGCGCGGAGTTGTCGGCCACGAACAGGCGCCGCACCCAGCGGGCCTCCGCCGCGTCGTCGAGCACCGAGTCGCGTTCGGACAGTCCCATCCGCATCGACGAGTGGACGTGCAGGATCAGCGGCGGCCAGTCGATCCGGAACACCTTCCGCGCCCCGGCCGCGCGCGTCACCTCGACCGCCTTGCGGGCCAGGAACTCCCGGTTCGCCACCGTGCGCGCCGAGCGCGCCCGCTGCCGCATCTCGACCTTCGCCACCGGCCCGTGCTCGTCCGCGGGCAGCGCCGACAGCGTCGCCCGGTTGTGCGGCTCGACGTCGTCGTCGGTCATGATCAGGATGTTGAACAACCGGTCCGCGCCGTGGGTGAGCACCTCCTTGAGCTCCTCGCCGAGCAGCCGCCCGGTCGGGCCGTCCCATGGGCCGGTGAAGCCGCGCCCGTTTCCGTAGCGCCCGCGGATCCCGCTGTCGGAGAAGGTGAGCGCGAACTGCTGGATCGCCGGCGGCAGCCCGACGTTCATGATCCCGCCGCGGCCCGGGAAGTCGGCCCGCGCCGCCGACGCCGCGCCCTTGGTCGACCCGGTGTAGTCGTCGAACAGCCCGATCACCCAGTCGAAGTAGTGGTCGGTGTAGCCGCGGCCGACCCAGTCGTTGGGGTTGGGCAGCCCGCTGTTGAACCACAGCCGCGGGTTCTCGGTGCAGCCCGCGGACAGCACCACCACCCGGGCGTCCTCGGAGTGCTCCTCGCCGGTGGTCACCGAGCGCCACGACACGCCGGTCGCCACCGTCTCGCCGCCGCGCTGCTCGGACCGGATCCGGGTGACGAACGCGTCGGTGACCAGCGAGACCGGCTTGCCGTGCGGCGACCACGCGTCGGCGGTCAGCGCCATCGGCATGTAGGAGTTGTCGGCCGACCGCTTGGCCGCCATCGTGCGCGGCGCGCCCGCCGGGTGCTTGCAGCCCTGGAAGCAGTACCCGCAGAACGTGCAGCCGGTCGCCAGCGGCCACTGCACCCGCGGGTCGTCGTGCCCGCTGAACCGCCCCGCGGTGCCGCCGGGCGGCAGGATCGCGTTCTCCTGCGGCCGGTAGGAGTCCCCGGTCGTGGTCTTCGTGGTCTGCAGCGTCATGCCGAGCTTCTCGCAGCCGCGGAAGAACACCGACTCCTTCGTGCCCATCGCCGCGGTGTGCACCGGCAGGGTCGCCTCGACCCATTCGTAGTAGGGCACCAGGTCGGAGTAGGTGAACGGGAACAGGTGCGCGGTGTCGTAGGCCCCGGCGTCGCGGCCCTCGTAGCCGGCGAACACACCCGGGTAGGCGCGCGGTGAGTTGCCGAAGTAGTGCTGGGTGGTTCCGCCGACCCCGGCCAATTGCCACAGCAGCGAGTTCTGCGGGGTCTCCCGGAACCACGCCGGCCGGGAGCGGTCCGACGGCCCGAACCGCATGAACCCGGTGAGCGGGTTGTTGGCGTCGTTCTCGTAGTGGGTCCAATCGGTCTCCGGGTCGGCGTACCCGCCGGCCTCCAGGACCAGCACGTCCAGGCCCCGGGCGGCCAGTTCCTTCGCGACCACCGAGCCGCCGGCACCGGCGCCGATGACGATGACGTCGCGCATCAGACGTTCTCCACCTTCGTGCGGCCCTGGTAGTACCCGAGGAAGTCGTCCCAGCCGTGCACCACGCCGTGCGGCTGGTACCCGGACAGCTGCCAGCCGACCGGCCGCGCGCTGATCGACTTCGTGGCCGGGTCGAACACCGCCCACTCGCAGGCGCTGCCGTAGGCCGCGAACTCCAGCACGGCACCGGCCACGAACCGCAGCACCCCGGACACCGAGCCCTGGACCGGCTCGGGCAGGTTCGCGTCCAGCAGCGACACCAGACCCGCGTGCGGCTCCTCGAGCTGCTCGAACACGCGGCACTTGTCCGCATAGGACAGCCGGGCGAACGGGGAGAGGAACGCGCCGCTCAGCGCGAGCGGGTTCACCTCGGTCGCGACCAGGTTCAGCAGCATCGCGATCACCGACGACAGCGGCAGCGTCTCGTCGTTCTCCAGCAGGGTGCGCAGCGCCGAGTCCAGCGTCCGCACACTGCTCAGCGGCAGGTCCAGCAGCGCGGACGGCAGCGGCGTGCCGGACAGGCCGGTCGCCAGGCTCTGCGTGAGCGGCGTGGCGAGCTGGTCCGGGAACGGGACGTACTCGTCGAGGGCCTTGATCAGGAAGTCGGTGGCGCGGGCCTCCAGCGCGCCCGGCTCGGTGCGCGGCGTGCCCTGGGCGCGGGAGTAGGCGTCCGGACCGGGGCAGGCCATCACGACCAGGCCGTTGAGGGTGTCGCGGGCCAGCTCGGCGAGCACCGGGCGGAGGGCGGTGACCACGTCGGCCAGGCCGGCGGTGCGGACCGGTCGCGGCGCGGCCGTGGCGGTGATCCCGGAGAGCCCGGGGAGCAGGCCGCCGGCGGCGACCGCGGCGCCCAGCACCCCGATCTTCGCCAGGAAGGCCCGGCGGCCGACGTCGTTGTCAGCGTGTGGCATCGATGTTCTCCTGTGGTGGGCGGCGAGTGCCCGGCGGCTCTGCCGGGCTTGCACCGGATGGAGCAATCCTCGGTGAACCGTTCACCGGCGCCCATGTCCCCGGCGACAACTCCCCCGCGCGGGGTTTTGTGCCGGCGGACAAACCGGCCGCCTTAAGCTGCCGGGGTGCCATCGGACATCTCGGGCATCGACGCCCTGGTCACCGCGCTGCTCGGCGAGCTGGACGACCTCGCCGACGCCGTCACCCGGCGCATCCGCCACGAGGTCGTGCTCTACCAGGCCGGCGATCCGGTGCCCGCCGGGTCGCTGCGGCAGTCCGTGCGGGACAACGCCGAGCTGATCCTGCGGCAGTTCGTCAGCGACACCGCCCCCGACCTGTCCGCGCCGTGGGCCACCGGACGCGAGCGCGCCCAGCAGGGGGCGCCGCTGCCGGAGGTGGTGCGGGCCTACCGCGTCGGGTTCGCGCACCTGTGGGACGCGCTGGTCGCCAAGGCACGCGCCTCGTCGTCGGTGGACGACCGGGTGCTCGTCGACTTCGCCGCGACCGTGTGGCGGCTCGTCGGCACCTACACCGACGCGATGGCCGACGCCTACCGGGACACCGCCTCGCAGATCATGCTGGAGCGCGAACACGAGCGGTCGATGCTGGTCGAGGCGCTGTTCACCGGGGTGCTGGCCCAGGACACGCTGTGGGAGGCGGCGCAGACGCTGGGGCTGCCGGTGGAGGGCTGTTTCGTCGTCGTGGCCGCGGAGAACCCCGAGCTGGGCAGGCGGTCCCTGGTGGGCATCGAGTCCCGGCTGCGGTCCGACGGGATCCGCTCGGCGTGGCGGCTGTCGCCCGAGGAGCACATCGGCGTGCTGGCGCTGCCCTACCCGTCGCTGGGGGAGCGGCTGCCGGACCTGCTGCGCGGCCGGGCCACGGCGCGGATCGGGCTCAGCCCCGCCTACCCGCACCTGCGCGAAACGCCGCGGGCGCTGCGGCTCGCGCGGCTGGCGCTGGGCACCCTGCCGCCCGGGCGGGCCGACGTCGCGCCGTGGGACGACGCGCCGGTCGCGGTGCTGATCGCCGCCGCGCCCGGGGAGGCCGAGCGGGTGGCGAGCACGGTGTTCGGCCCGCTGCTGGACCTGCCGCCCGCCGACCGGAAGGTGCTGGTCGACACGCTGGACGCGTGGTTCGCCTGCGCCGGGTCCGCCGCCGAGGCCGGCAAGCGGCTGTACTGCCACCCCAACACCGTGCGGTACCGGTTGCGGCGGGTCGAGGAACTCACCGGCCGCGGGCTGGGCGATCCCCGGGCCGTGGCCGAACTGGCGACGGCGCTCCAGGTCGTGCGGCTGCTGCCGGCACGCGAGTGAGGCTACGGTCGGGCGATGACCGATGATGCCGGCTCGCGCCCCGCGGCGTGGCGGGACGCCTGGACCGAGGGCGGCCTGTTCCCCACGCCCCCCGACGACACCGCGGACTACCGGACCCTGACCTACGAGGTGACCGGGCGCATCGCCCGGATCACGTTCGACCGGCCCGAGCGGGGCAACGCGATCACCGCGGACACGCCGTTCGAACTGGCCGCCGCGGTGGAACGCGCCGACCTCGACCCGCGCGTGCACGTCATCCTGGTTTCCGGGCGGGGCAAGGGCTTCTGCGGCGGCTACGACCTGTCGATCTTCGCCGAGCACGGCGACACGCCCCCGGAGACGGACCCGGACCGGGCCGGCACCGTGCTCGACCCGGTGGCGCAGGCCCGCAACCACGACCCGTCCCGGCAGTGGGACCCGATGGCCGACTACGCCCTGATGAGCCGGTTCAACCGCGGCTACGCCAGCCTGCTGCACGCGACCAAGCCGACGGTGGCGAAGCTGCACGGGTTCTGCGTCGCGGGCGGCACGGACATCGCGCTGCACTGCGACCTGATCGTGGCCGCCGACGACACGAAGATCGGCTACCCGCCCACCCGCGTGTGGGGTGTGCCCGCGACCGGCCTGTGGGCGCACCGGCTCGGCGACCAGCGCGCGAAACGGCTGCTGTTCACCGGCGACTGCATCACCGGCAGGCAGGCCGCCGAGTGGGGGCTGGCGGTGGAGTCCGCGCCGGCGCAGCGCCTGGACGAGGTCACCGAGGCGCTGGTCGCCAAGATCGCGCTGCTGCCGGTCAACCAGCTGATGATGGTCAAGCTCGCGCTCAACAGCGCGCTGACCGCGCAGGGCGTCGCCAACTCGGCGGTGATCGGCACGGTCTTCGACGGCATCTCCCGCCACACCCGCGAGGGCTACGCCTTCCAGGCCCGCGCGCGGACGGCGGGATTCCGGCAGGCGGTGCACGAGCGCGACGAGCCGTTCGGGGACGCCAAACGCCCCTGACGGCTCATCCGGTGGGGATCAGCACCACCCACACCGGTCCGTCGGCGGCGGGCAGCGGGGCGCCGCCCGGGGTGGTGAACGTCGTGGCCGCGTGCGGGGTCGGGCGGGACCAGACGGCGTCGAAGGCGGCGCCGTCGCGCAGCAGGGTCGCGGCGCCGGTGCCCACCGTCTGCGCGACCGGCGCGGTCCGGCCCTGGGCGTCCGCGATGGTGCCCGGGCGGGTGGTCACCTGCTGCAGGATCACCGTGGCCGCGCCGAGCTGCCCCACCTCGGTGGAGGTCAACGGGCTGCCGTCGAGCCACACGAGCCAGCGCCCGCCGTCCCAGCGGAAGTCGAAGGACGCCGCCGCGTAGGACACCGTGCGCCCGGGGGTGGGCGTGCGGCCGGGCGGAGCGGGCCCGCGGGCGATCAGGGCGTCGAGAAGCGGGCCCTCGCCCGCGGGCAGCGCTTCGGGACGCACGAACAGGTTGTGCGGGGCCGGTCGGGCGTCGTCCCGGACGTAGGCGGCGGGTGTGTCGGCGGGGGAGGCGTTGACGATCCGATCCGACAGCGCCGGGGTGTGCAGGGCGCGGTCGATCTCGGGGGCGGCTCCGGCGTAGGCGAACACCGGGCGGCCGAAGGCGGCCAGCAGGTCGTAGTCGGTCTCGCGGGCGCTGCGCACCGGGCCGATGGCCGGCGGGCGGCGGGTGGTGAACACGGCGGCGAGGCGGCTCAGCCCGCCTTCCACGGGCTCGGCGAAGACGATGTCGGCCGAGCCGAGCCCGGTCGCGAGCCGCGCCTGGGCCACGTTGTCGATCTTGACGACGAGCACCGGCCCGGTCGGCGTGGCGGGGGCCGCCGGGCCGCTGCTCCCGGTCGTCGAGCAGCCCAGCAGGAGGCCGGCGCTCGCGAGCCCGGCCAGGAACCGGATCGCCCGTCCCCGCATCGCCCCACCTCCCGTGGTAGCGATTGTCCTACCGCGACGGCCGGCGCGCTCGGGCACGCTCCCGGTTCTTCACGGCGAACCACGCGACGGCGAAGGCGTCGCCGTCCGGGAGGCCCACCGCGACGTCGCCTTCGCGGGGTTCGCCCGCGATCCAGAGCCGGCGCCGGTCGAGGAGTCCGGCGAGGACGTCCGGCGGGCAGTCGGTGATCGCGAAGCGGGCGCGGAGCCCGGTGGGGAACACCGCCCATCCGGAAACCGGCCGGCCGTCGGTCTCGTCCGCGATCGTGGCCGCGGTGACCTCGGTCCACACACCGGCCGCGAGCAACCGCGCGGCGTTGGCGTCCCGCCGGCGCCGCACGGCGGACACCGCGACGACGAGGAGGACGGGAGCCAGCAGCACCCACGGCAGCGCGCCACCCACCACGACGAGCAACGCGACCTCCATCCCCGCGAGGACGGCGGCGGCCCCGAGGACGGCCGTGCGCCCGCGCAGCCGCCGGGCCAGGCCCGACCGCGTGAGGGGACCGGGAGCCCACCGGATCACCAGCACCACCACCCAGCCCACGGCGAGGACGGCCCCGAACCCGGCGTAGAGGGCGTCCACACCGCGGGGCGGGTGTTCGATCAGTCCGATGAGGACAGCCACCATGCCCAGCAAAGCGAGCGGCAGCGCGACGGTCAGCCGGATCTCGCCGGTGGCCCAGGACGGCAACCGCCGGACGAACACCAGCACCAGCGTGGCGGCGAACCCCACCCCGAGCCCCACCGCGGACGTGGAATCCCACCCGCCGGCCAGGTGCACCGCGGCCACCGCGGCGAACAGCGCGAAGAACCGCCAGCGCGGACGCCACGCGCGCTCCTCCACCGTTTCCTCCACTCGCCGATCGCGTCCGCAGCCTAACCAGCCTCCCGCGACGGCGAGTAGTCATTTTCGGCGCTCCCCTTGCGGACAGCGCGCCGGGTGGGTTACCGTGCGAGAGATCTCCGCGGATGCCGGCTCAGCCGCCCGCCAGATCATCTTCCTTCTCGATCCCGGCCCGATCACACCTGTCCGGGTCAATCCGTTCCGGCGCTCGTGCGCCCTCCGTCCTTTGTGGAGTACCACCATGTCCAGTCACGGCATTCTCGACATCCACGGCAAAACCGCCACCCTCGGCTACGGCCGCGGCGGGACCACTGTCCCGTTCGGACTCGTCCGGTCGCACGGCCTGCGGCGCGGCGACGAAATCGTCCTGGACGGCCAGGAACTGGTTTCGGTCAACGGCGCCGATCCCGGCCCCCGTTCCGAGTTCGACCGGCTCACCCCGGTGCACCCGGACCGGCGGCTCGTGCTGGAGACCGCCCGCCACCAGCTCACCACCCGCGTGCTCGACCTCGCCGCGCCGATCGGCAAGGGGCAGCGCGCGCTCGTCGTCGCGCCGCCGCGCACCGGGAAAACCACTGTCCTGCAAGCGATCGCGCACGGCGTCGCCACCAACCACCCGGACACGCACCTCATGGTGCTGCTCGCCGACGAGCGGCCGGAGGAGGTCACCGACCTGAGCCGCTCGGTGCGCGGCGAGGTGATCGCCTCCACCTTCGACCGCGCACCGGCCGAGCACACCGCCGTCGCGGAACTGGCCCTCGAGCGCGCGAAACGCCTGGTGGAGACCGGACGCGACGTCGTGCTGCTGCTCGACTCGCTGACCCGCCTGGGCCGGGCGTACAACCTGGCCGCCCGCGCGTCCGGCCGCATCCTGTCCGGCGGTGTCGACGCGAGCGCGCTGCACCCGATGAAGCGGATCCTCGGCGCCGCGCGCAACATCGAGGACGGTGGTTCGCTCACGATCATCGCCACGGCGCTCGTCGGCACCGGATCCCTGGCGGACACGGTGTTCTTCGAGGAACTCAAGAGCACCGGCAACGCCGAGCTGCGCCTCGACCGCACCCTCGCCGACCACCGCGTGCACCCGGCCATCGACCTGTTCGCCTCCGGCACCCGCCGCGAGGAGCTGTTGCTGTCACCGGCGGAGCTGACGGTGATGACGGAGGTCCGCCGGGCGCTGGCGGGCCAGGACCCGCGCCGCGCCACGGAACAGTTCCTGGAGCAGCTCCGCACGACGAGGTCCAACGCCGAGTTCGTCGCGCGGGTGTCCGCGAGCCTGCACACCCCGGCGGCGGCCTGAAAATATCGGCGGAACTCCGGCGGTCCGGCCGCTACAGTGCGCCGGGTGAGCGCCCTCTTCTGCGACCTCCCGCTGGCCGAGCGGATCGAACGAGCCGAAGCCCGGCGGATGGCCGACGCCACCGCACTCGCGCGGAACCGGCCCGGCTCGGCCGCTTTCGTCCGGCCCGTCGCCGGGGGAGTGGCGACCTTCGCCGAAGCCGGGTCGCCGCTGAACAAGGTCGCCGGCCTCGGGTTCGGCGGCGTGCCGGCCGCGGACGTTCTCGACGAGACCGAACGAGCCTTCGCCGCGGTGGGCTGTCCGGCGCAGGTCGAGCTGGCGCATCTGGCCGACCCCTCCATCGCCGCGACGCTGACCGGGCGCGGGTACCGGCTGGAGTCCTTCGAGAACGTGCTGGGCCGCGACTTGCGGGAGCCGCCGGACCGGGTGGTCCCGCCGGGGATCGAGATCCGGCCGGTAGGTCCCGGGGAGTCCGGTGCCTGGCTCGAGGCTTCCGTGGACGGCTTCACCCAACCCGACACCCCGGCGGAGCCGTCCGCCCACGTGTTCGGGCGCGAGGTCCTGGCCACCGCCCTGCGCGACCTCGTGGCGGCCGGTGACGTGCGGCGCTACCTGGCCGTGTGCGATGGCGTGGTCGCCGGTGCCGCCAGCATGTGCGTCACCGGCGGGCTGGCGCAGTTCACCGGCGCCGCGACCCTGCCCGGTCACCGGCGCCGTGGCGTCCAGACCGCCCTGCTGTCCGCCCGGCTCGCCGACGCCGCGGCCGCCGGCTGCGACCTCGCCGTCGTCACCACGGCGCCCGCCTCGAAGTCGCAGCAGAACGCCCAGCGCCGCGGCTTCCAGGTGCTCTACACCCGCGCGGTGCTGGTGAAACCCGCGGAGTGAGTCCTCCGCCGATCATCGGACCGCGCTGCCCGCCGTCAGTCACCCCGGACGCGATCTGCGTCCGCGAGGTGAGGTCGAGCTTGCGCAGCATCCGCTCGATGAGGTGGCGGCCTCCCGCTGACCCTGGTGGTCACCCACCGAGCAGCGCGGAGATCCACCGGGCGGCGGTCGAGCACCTGCGCGCCACGCTTGAGGGCGGCGCTGAGCGGAGGCCCTGCGTGAGCAGGGCCTCCGCCTTCTGCTGTGCGCGCGTCCGCTGTCAGGCGACACCGCCGCGGCCGCGGCGGTGTCGCCTGACAGCGGACGCGCGCGAGCACGCTGGGTGGCGACAAGATCTTCGCCGCAGTCAGCCCGCTCCAGGGTCTGGCTGGAGCCCTGCCCGGTCATCTGGCGGCCAGAGGCGTGGTCGCATAACGGCTACCGGCGCCAGCTCACGCGCTGGGCGCGTGACCAGCGCAACTGCTTCCCGTCGCGGACCTGGCCACTCAAGCCCGTGCGAGCACGATTGACTCACCCGTGACAGCCGACTCATGGCGGACCTGCAACACCGTCACCTGCTCGATCAGTTCTCGGCTCAGGTCCAGGACCTCCTTGTTGCCGACCAGATCCGCTTCTACCGCGAGCAGGAGGGCACTTTGCCGGAGCCCCATTGCCTGGCCACGCGTCGTCGTCCGCGCGACGTCGCAGCACACTCCGGCGTGATCGACGACGAGAGACGCGATCAGCCCCGTCCATTCGGGCAGCGCCGGCTCTCGCGGGACTGCTTTCCGCAGTTCGGTAGCGACGGTTTGCATGTTCTCGAAATAGATCGACCGCATGTCACGGTGTAAGCCGACCTCATTCATGATCACTGCGCTGATGGTTTGTTCGGCGACAGCAATTTCCTGCATCCGCCGCCGGGACTGAGGGTCGTCTTCCAAGCGCGGTAGGACCACCGAATCGATCGACGGCCGGGACGCCTTCCAAGTGGTCAGACGCCAGGTGGCGATCTCCACGAGAATGTCGTGGCCGCGCGCGGCCGTACTTCGAGGGTGGTTCTGCCGGCGTGCCACCTCGACAGCGAAAACGCGACAGATCAGGTCGAGGTCGTGTTGCGCGTAGAGGAGGTCGGCTTCGGCGGAGGGATTGCCCCGCGCCCGTCGCGCGGCAGCTTTCTCCAAGTTTTGCTGCAATTGCTCCAGGGCTGAAGCGGCGAACGGTCTGAAGCGTCGCAGATGCGGAAGTAGGAAATCCATGGTCAGTGCCAGCGCTCGCCACATCGCGGGCAGCTTGCCGTCTGCGTCCGAGGTTGACATGCTCGGCGCACGGCGGATGCAGCTGTCGATCAGATGTCGCATCTGCCAGATCTGTTGAACCGCAGTCTCGTAGGCGCCGTAGAAGTCGTCGGGATGTGTCGGAGCGTTGTCCGCGGTTTGTGTACGGAGATAGAGGAGCTGACCGAAGAGTGGATCGTCGCTGATCTCCTCGGTGAGCAGATCCCTGACCTTGGTCTCCGGAACTTGCCGGTCCGCGGTTTCGGCGGACGTGGGCCACAGTCGTGGGAGGCCTGGTGCTTGCGGTGCGACCCAGGCGCTTGTCGTCGAACTCGTCAACACGTCGGTAGCGGGGCCGCTGCCTTCGCGAAGCTGATCCAGTTCGTCTTCAGTGGGAAGCCGGTAAACAGTAGCGCCGTCGGTCGATACTATGGTGTTCAGCCAGAAGACGAATGCTTCGACGTCGTTCGCCCAGACACCCTTCGCCGGCGTCATCCCCTGCTGTGGATCGATCGCCGGAGGGGCGACGGATACCAGCTCGGGGCGAGTGTCGTGGAGGAACAGGCGATAGAGCTCCTCCGGGATCGGGCGTGGGCACACTCGTGAACCGTCGAGCGTGAGCATCACCTCGTTCGTGTGCCTCGTCGCGAGCACCCCCGCGACGAGGCGACGGTGCTCGGGTGCTGTGTCGTGCAGGAATGCGGCTGCCAGAAGGTCGTCGAGCCGGTTTCGTAGCTCCGGCGCGAGATCACTTTCGTTTTCGGTGCAGTCGAAGGCCAAAGACAGGGCGGTGACCTTTCCTGAAGCCAGACAGGCCCGCACGATGTCGTCGGCGTCAGCGCCAGCGACGAAGAGAAGGCTGGTCTCTCGCCACCACACATCGTCGACATTCCTCATCAGGACCTCGCCGAGGGCCTTCTGTTGAATGTGCCGGGCCGCGAGGAACTCCTGAAGTGTCTGGTGTGCGAACGCGTAGAGGTCCTTTTCACGTTCGATCAAGAGTCCGTTCGAGCTGACGTCGTCGATAAAACTCTCGCCGTCCACTGCGGTGGAGATGCGCCGGAGCCCTGGTGACACCAACTCGAGCAGCCGTGTGCGCGACAGGTCGCGGACCCGCTCGTTCATCATGGTGAACGCAACCTGTGCGAGCAGTCGTTCCTTTGCCGGCCCGCTGAGGGCGATCGGCAGGCGTTTCGCTTCCTGGCGGCGCCACAGCATCACCTGGCATACCTCGCTGTACAGGTCAGCGCGGCTGCCCGGCAGTGCGCCACGGTATCGGTGTACGTTCGCGATCATCGTAAGCAACAGGGGATTGACGGCGAGATCGTAGAGCGCAGGTGCCACGGCGATGCGCTGCAACAGGTCCGCGGCCTTCTTGTCCGCCCGATCGCGGCTCTCTTCGTCGTGTTCGTCGGTCGCCCGCCGCTCGGCGGCGAGGTACCAATTGTGCAAAAACAGGCGAATTTGCCGATCGGTAAAGGAACGGACCTGGACAACCCGGGCGGCGTCGATCACGGCGGTTCGGTATCCGTGTGGCCGGGACGTCACCACGAAGTCGTTCTGCGGGTAGCAGTTCACCTGATAGCTGATCCACCTGGCTACCGAAACCCGGTCCTCCGAGTGAGCGACCTCGTCCAGACCGTCCAGTAGGACGGTGCAGCGTCCGGCCAGTAGTTGTTCTTCCCACCAGCCATTCGGTTCGCTGGAGGCAAGGGTGGGCAGCGTGTTCCGGAGAAGCTCCGGTAGAGGGATGCGGGTGTTTTCGCGAATGGCCTCGGCGTGGTCCCGCAGCTCGAGCAGGATCGGCAATGGTCGACGGTGATTTCGCCCGCCCTGGACGACCCGGCGTGCAACGTGCCGCAACAAGGTTGTCTTGCCGCTACCGGGTGCTCCGATCACGGCCAGCACCACCGCTTCCGGCCGATCAACCAACTCCCAGATGGAATGCCGCTCGGTCACGTGGGCCGGTACCTCGGCCAGCATGCTGCCCCCCACCTGGTGGGGTGCCCTCGGCACGAGGCTGACGTCGATGTAGATCTCGTCGAGTCTCGGCGTGCTGTCACCTGCGGTGGCCAGCCCCTTGGTGTCGATATATCGCAGCGACGCCAGCACATAGTGGAGATAGTGGCGGCCGTACCGCGTGATACGACGGTCCAGTTTCTGGTCGATTTTCTCGCTCAAGCGGCCGAGCTGCCGGAGAACGGCGCGGCGCATGGCGCCCACGAGGAGAAGACCGGTCGCTAGGAGCAATTCCCAAGCGACAGCGAGCAGGATTGCCGTGGTGGGATGCTGAACGAGCAGATCCCGCCACAGAGTGCCGGCTGTCGCGGGTACTCCGACGGCAAGGGCGGCTCCGGTGAGAACCTTCCAGGATTGAAGCAACAATGTGATCTTTCTCTCCGAGTGGGAATCGGAGTGTAGCAATGTAGGGCCTCAGGCAAGCCGCGGCGCGGGTATGACCAGAAAGCGAGGAGTGGAGCGAGTGCGCGGCTGGCGGAGATGCATTTCCAGGTGCGTCCGGCCGCGCCGCGGTGCTCGTCTTGTTGCGGTGCCGAACGGCGGGGCAGGTGTATCGCCGGTGGCAGTCGGCGGCGTCCCGGCTGGTTGCGGCAGCAGTGTGACCTGGGTCGGCGCCCCGGTCGGGGGACACGCCGCGCCCCCTAACTTGATTTATTCCAGACTAGTGCTCTAGGGTCGGCCGCGTGATGTCGGACTTCGAGGCGCAGCTGCGGGCGGTCTCGTTGCGTGTGACCCGGCCCCGCCTGGCGGTGCTGGCCGCGCTGCGCGACCACCCGCACGTCGACACCGAAACGGTGATCGAGCTGGTGCGCGCCGACCATCCGACGGTGTCCCACCAGGCCGTCTACGACGTGCTGCGGGCCCTCACCGAGGCCGGGCTGGTGCGCCGCATCCAGCCGGCCGGCGCGAACGCCCGCTACGAAACCCGGGTGGGTGACAACCACCACCACGTCGTCTGCCGCTCCTGCGGTGCGATCGCCGACGTCGACTGCACCGTCGGGCACGCCCCGTGTCTCACCGCCTCGGACGACCACGGCTTTCTGATCGACGAGGCGGAGGTCGTCTTTTGGGGCATCTGCCCCGATTGCTCGGCCGCCGCAGTTCCCAACGAAACCGCCAGCTCGGAAGGCAAGTAGATGAGCGACACCCAGGACAACACCCCCTCGAGCGCGCAGGGGGTGGACAAGAAGGCGGCGGCCGGGTGCCCGGTCGCACACGACTCGGTGACCTCGCACGGCAGCGAGAGCGAGAACCCGGCCATCGACTCCCCGACGCCGAAGTCGGGCGGCCGTCCGCGCACCAACCGCGACTGGTGGCCCAACCAGCTCGACCTGTCGGTGCTGCACGCGCACGACTCGAAGAGCAACCCGCTGGGCAAGGACTTCGACTACGCCAAGGAGTTCGCCAAGCTCGACGTCGAGGCCCTCAAGCGCGACATCGAGCAGGTGCTCACCACCTCGCAGGACTGGTGGCCCGCCGACTTCGGCCACTACGGCGGCCTGATGATCCGCATGAGCTGGCACTCCGCGGGCACCTACCGCATCCACGACGGCCGCGGCGGCGCCGGTGACGGCGCGCAGCGCTTCGCCCCGCTCAACAGCTGGCCGGACAACGCCAACCTGGACAAGGCGCGCCGCCTGCTGTGGCCGGTCAAGCAGAAGTACGGCCAGAAGATCTCGTGGGCCGACCTGCTGGTGTTCGCCGGCAACGTGGCCCTGGAGTCGATGGGCTTCAAGACCTTCGGCTTCGGCTTCGGCCGCGAGGACATCTGGGAGACCGAGGAGGTCTACTGGGGCCCCGAGGACGACTGGCTGGGTGACGAGCGCTACGTCTCCGACTCGGAGATGGTGCCCGAGCTGGGCGCCACCGAGATGGGCCTGATCTACGTCAACCCGGAGGGTCCCCGCGGCAGCGCGGACTTCATGGCCGCGGCGCACTTCATCCGCGAGACCTTCGGCCGCATGGCGATGAACGACGAGGAGACCGTCGCGCTGATCGCCGGTGGTCACACCTTCGGCAAGACCCACGGCGCCGGCGTCGCCGACGACCACGTGGGCCCCGAGCCGGAGGCCGCGCCGCTGGAGGCGCAGGGCCTGGGCTGGCTGAGCACCCACGGCTCCGGCAAGGGCCCGGACACGATCACCAGCGGGCTCGAGGTCACCTGGACCGACAAGCCGACGCAGTGGAGCAACCGCTTCTTCGAGATCCTGTTCGGCTACGAGTGGGAGCTGACCACCAGCCCCGGCGGCGCGAAGCAGTACGTCGCCAAGGACGCGCCGGAGATCATCCCGGACCCGTACGACCCGAACAAGAAGCACAAGCCGACCATGCTCACCACGGACTTGGCGTTGCGCTTCGACCCGGTCTACGGCAAGATTTCGCGCCGGTTCCTGGAGAACCCGGACGAGTTCGCGCTGGCGTTCGCCAAGGCCTGGTACAAGCTGCTGCACCGCGACATGGGCCCGGTCAGCCGCTACCTGGGCCCGTGGGTCGCCGAGCCGCAGCTGTGGCAGGACCCGGTGCCGGCCGTGGACCACGAGCTGGTCGGTGAGGCCGACATCGCCGCCCTGAAGGCGAAGGTGCTGGAGTCCGGCCTGACCACCGCGCAGCTGGTCACCACCGCGTGGGCGTCGGCGGCGAGCTTCCGCTCCACCGACAAGCGCGGTGGCGCCAACGGCGCACGGATCCGGCTGGAGCCGCAGCGCAACTGGGAGGTCAACCAGCCCGAGGAGCTGGCGAAGGTCCTGGAGACCCTCGAGGGCATCCAGCGCGAGTTCAACGAGGCCGGTGGCGCGAAGATCTCGCTGGCCGACCTGATCGTGCTGGCCGGTTCGGCCGCGGTGGAGAAGGCCGCGCGGGACGCGGGCGTCGAGGTGACCGTGCCGTTCCACCCGGGCCGCACCGACGCCAGCCAGGAGCAGACCGACGTCGAGTCGTTCAAGGTGCTCGAGCCGCGTGCCGACGGGTTCCGCAACTACCTGCGGGCCGGCGAGAAGCTCCAGCCGGAGGTGCTGCTGGTCGACCGCGCCTACATGCTGGACCTGACCGCGCCGGAGATGACCGTCCTGGTCGGTGGCCTGCGGTCGCTGGGCGCCAACTACGGCGGCGTGCGGCACGGTGTGCTCACCGACCGGCCGGGCGTGCTCACCAACGACTTCTTCGCCAACCTGCTCGCGCCGGGCACCAAGTGGAAGGCGTCGGAGTCGGAGGAGAACGTCTACGAGATCCGCGACGTGGCGACCGACGAGCTGAAGTGGACGGCCACCCCGGTCGACCTCATCTTCGGCTCCAACTCGCAGCTGCGGGCCCTCGCGGAGGTCTACGCCAGCGACGACGCGCGGGAGAAGTTCGTCAACGACTTCGTCGCGGCCTGGACGAAGGTCATGGAACTGGACCGGTTCGACCTGTCCTGATCCAACGTCACCCGGGCGAGCCCGGCCGGTCCCTGGCGGACCGGCCGGGCTCGTCCCGTTGCGCCCATCGCACTGAGGCAGGAGAACGCATGATCCGGCGCTGGAACCCGGACACCGTGGCCGCCCCGATCGGGATGTACAGCCACCTCGCCCACGTGCCGCCCGGGCACGAGCTGGTGGTGATCTCCGGGCAGGTCGGCGCGCTGCCCGACGGCTCGCTCGCCGCCGACGCCGAGTCCCAGACCGAGGCGGTGTTCGCCAACCTCGAGCGGCTCCTCGCCGCGGCGGGCGCGGAACCGAGGCACCTGGTGAAGCTGTTCAGCATGGTGGCCGGCACCGAGCACCTGCCGGGCTTTCGCGCGGTGGTGAAGCGGACCTTCACCCGCTGGTTCCCGAACGGCGACTGGCCGGCCCAGTCGCTGATCGTGGCGGCCGCGCTGGCCAGCCCGGACATCCTGGTGGAGGTCGAGGCCATGGCCGCGGTGCCCCGCTGACGTCCGCCGGGTTCTGGAAGTTCCCGCCCGCCGCGACGTGTCCCCGGCGTGGTTCTCGTGGCTCGGCGCTGCGCCTGTACCACCAGCTGGGCCCGGTGCGGGTCGAGTGGGCGCCGGGCCCGCACCGGGTCCACAGTGGACCCGGATCGCACATCGCCGTCCCGGCCACCGCCGCCGGCCGGATCGCCCGGTCACCGGCCGGGCACGGCGTGCGCCCGTTTCGGGTTCCACTACTTCGACGACGAGTCCGACGACGGGGTAGGCGCGCCGCCCCAGCGGGTCAACCGGGGTGGTGGCCCGCGCCGCCGGCAGTCAAGCTGGGGGAGTGACCGAGCAGCGGATGCGGTTCGCGGAGGTTCTGGCGGCGTTGTCGACCGCCACGGATCTCGGGCTCGGGCAGCCTGCCGGGCACGCGGCGCGGACCTGCCTGCTGGCGATGCGGATCGCCCGCGCGCTCGGCGTCGGCGGCGCCGCGCTGTCCGATGTCTACTACGTGTCGCTGCTGCGGTACGTCGGCTGCACCGCCGACGCGTTCGAGGTGGCGGCGCTCGCGGGCGACGAGATCGGCATCGCCGCGGCGGTGGGCCCGGTCGTCATGGGGGAGCCGGCCGAGGAGGCCGCCGCGGTCGCGCTCCCCGGCGGGACCGCGGCCAAGGCCGTCATGATGGCGACCCATTGCGAGGCCGCCGAGCTGCTGGCCGCCCGCCTGGGCCTCGGCGCCGGGGTGCTCACCGCGCTGCGGCACGGGTTCGAGCGGTGGGACGGCCGCGGCAACCCGGCCGGGCTGGCCGCGGAGGCGGTGCCGCTGCCGATCCGCATCGCCGTCGTCGCCCGGGATGCGGAGCTGTGGCACCGGCGGACCGGGTACCCGGTGACGGCGGAGGTGCTGCGCCGCCGCCGCGGTCGCGCCTACGACCCGGCCGTGGTCGACGCGGTCCTCGGCGGCGGCGAGCCGATGCTCGCCGAGACGGCCGGGTCGCCCTGGGACGAGGTCCTGGCGGCCGAACCCGCTCCCGTCCTGATCGGAGCTGACCGGCTGGACACCCTGCTGACGGTGGTGGCCGACTTCGCCGACCTCAAGTTCCCCGCCGCTCTCGGGCACTCCCGCCACGTGGCGCGGCTGGCCGAAGCCGCGGCCCGCGAGGCCGGCCTGGGCGAGGAGTGCGCGGTCCGGCTGCGCCGGGCCGGGCTGCTGCACGATCTGGGGCGCACCGGAATCAGCAATGTCGTGTGGGACCAGCCACGGCGGCTGTCGGCCGACGAATGGGAACGGGTCCGCCTGCACCCCTACCTGACCGAACGCGTCCTGGAGCGCACCGCGCTGCTGCGTCCGCTGGCCCGCCTCGCCGGAGCCCACCACGAGCGGCTGGACGGCAGCGGCTACCACCGCGGCAGCACCGGGTCCGCGCTCGGGATGGCCGAGCGCGTCCTGGCCGCCGCGGACTGCTACCAGGCGATGCTCCAGCGGCGGCCGCACCGGCCGGCGCGGACCCCGGGCGCGGCGGCGCGTGAGCTGGTTGCCGAGGTCGCCGGAGGCCGGCTCGATCCGCGAGCGGCGGCCGCGGTGACCGCGGCCGCCGGGCACGCGCCCGTCCGGGTGCCGTCCCGCTGGCCCGGCGGGTTGACCGACCGGGAGGTCGACGTGTTGCGGCTGGCCTGCCGCGGGCTGTCCAAGCCGCAGGTCGCCGAGGCGTTGTGCATCTCGGTCAAAACCGTGGGACGGCACCTGGAGAACAGCTACGCCAAGATCGGCGTGTCCAGCCGCGCGTCGGCCGCGCTCTACGCCGTGCACCACGGTCTCCTCGGCGAGCCGGGGTGAAAGATGGGGCGATCGCCCAAGGCGGTGGCAGGCCCGTCCGGCGCACACTTCTCCCATGCGAACCCGACTCTGCGACCTCCTCGGACTCGAAGTACCGATCATCTGCGCCCCGTTCGGCCCGTGGGACTCGGTCGACCTCGCGGCGGCCGTCTGCGCGGCCGACGGGCTGGGCAGCCTGGGCACCGCGGTGCGGCCGCTGCCCGATCTGCGCGAGCAGTGGCGACGGCTGCGCGAACGCACCGCGCGGCCGTTCGCGATCAACCACACCACCCGGCCCTTCGACGAGGAGGTGTTCACCGCGAGCCTGCGGGCGCGGCCGTCGGTGATCTCCTTCCACCTGGGCGACCCCGGTGACCTCGTGGCCAGGGCGCACGACGCCGGGTGCACCTGGGTGCAGCAGGTCATGGACGTCGACCAGGCCCGGCAGGCGCTCGACCGCGGCGCCGACGTCCTGATCGCCCAGGGCACCGAGGCCGGCGGGCACAGCGGTTTCATCGGAACCCTGGCGCTGGTGCCGCAGGTGGTCGACGTCGCGGGCGAGGTGCCCGTGGTCGCCGCGGGCGGCATCGCGGACGGGCGCGGGCTGGCCGCCGCGCTCGCGCTCGGCGCGCAGGGCGTGGCCATGGGCACCCGGTTCCTCGCCAGCACCGAGATGGCGGTCAGTCCGGAGTGGAAGCAGCTGCTCGTCGAGGCATCCTCCCGCGACGCCGTGCACGAGGACCTGCTCGACGTGCTGCTGCCGCCGTACAACCGGCCGCGTCACCCCGCCCAGGGGCGCCTGCTGCGCACCCCGTTCCTGCGCGAGTGGGCCGCGCGGCGGGACGAGCTCGCCGATCGGGTCGGCGACATCGGCCCTGAGGTGGTCGCGGCGGTTCTGGACGGGCGAGGCCACGAGTACGTGCCCTTCGCGGGCCAGTCGGTCGGCCTGATCGAGGACGTCCGCCCCGCGGCGGAGATCATCCGCGACGTGGTCACCGAGGCTGAAACGATCCTGGCCAAGCTGGGGCGGGGCTAGGCGTGGCGTCCCGCAGCCGTGGGACGGCCCGTCCTGTCCCGGCCACGCGCGCCAGGATCGACGGCCGCATCAGCGCCGACGGCGGGTCCAGGAACGCGCTGACCCGCATGAACTGCGCCGCCACCACCGGATCCCGTTCGGCGGCGGTGAGCACCCGCTCCACGTACCGGTTCACCAGCCGCACCGGCAGCGGTCGCGGCGCCTGGACCTGGGGCAGCGTCAGATCGCTGCCCACCGACAGCCGCCACGCCACCCCGATCGGTTCCGCCGCCGCGCGGAAGAACCGCCGGGCCAGGTTCCGCTCGCCGCGCCGCAGGCAGTCCCGCAGCGCCAGCGCCTCCAGCGCCGCCACCGACATGCCCTGCCCGTAGATCGGGTTGAAGCTGCAGATCGCGTCGCCGAACACGAGCAGGCCCTCCGGGAAGCGGCGGAGCTTGTCGTAGCGGCGCCAGCGGCTCGCCGGGAAGGCGAACGTCGCCACGTCCGAGAGCGGTTCGGCCGCCCGCAGTGCCTCGATCAGGTGCGGCGGCGCGGACCGCGCGGCGAAGCCGACCATCTCGTCGTAGTCCGGACGCGGATGGTCCTCGCCGTAGCCGGCCACGGTGAACAACCAGGTGTCGTCCTCGTAGGCGAACAGGGCCATCCCGTGGGGCCGCTCCGGCGTGGCGCCGATGACCACCAGCGTCTCCCGGACGGCGTCCGGCCGCAGCCGCACCAGGCGGCTGGTGTACCGCAGGTGGACCGGCACCTCGTCCTCGTCCGGCCGCCGGTAGCCGAGCTCGTCCAGCCACGCGGGGGTGCGCGCGCTCCGGCCGAGCGCGTCGACCACCAGGTCCGCGTCCAGGGTCTCCTCGGCGCTGGCCGGCGCCCGCCGCTGGACGCGCACGCCAGTGACCCGGTCGCCCGCCGCGCTGGTGGTCAGGCCGGTCACGTCGTAGCCGTCGCGAAGATCGACAGTGGACAGTCCGCGCAGCCGGTTGCGCACGTGCGCCTCGAGGAACGGCCGGCTCGGCTGGTGCATCGGCGGCAACTGCATCTCCGGCGACAGCCGGTGCCCGCCGGGGGAGAAGTGCAGCCGCGAGTAGTCCGCCAGCACCGTGCCGCCGTCGGCGACGAGCTCGGCGAGCAGCCCGGGGAACAGCTCGTCCACGATCTCCCCGCCGCGCGGCAGCAGCGCGTGGACGTGCCGGCCCTGCGGGACGCCGCGCCGGTGCGCCACCGCCTCGCCGAGGTGGTCCCGCTCGACCACCGTCACCCGGTCGTAGAAGCCGGCGAGCACGCGGGCCGCGAGCAACCCGCCCATTCCCGCGCCCAGCACCACCGCGTGCGTTCGTTCCTGCGTCGTCATCGTGCGCCTCCTCCGTGGCCGCCCCTGCTGTCCGGCACAGCGTGACCGGACAGCAGGGGCGGACGCATGGAGGAGAGGTGGGGAAAGCGTGGAGACTTCGCGGTGAGCGTGACTACGCGCGCCGGCCGTGGACGGCCCCGTCGTCACCGTCCACGGCCGGCACCCGCGGTCACTGGTACAGCGCCGCCTGGATCTTCGGGTCGTTGATGTTGGTCTTGTCGTACCAGTAGTACGCGGTGTCGATCCGCTTGGGCAGCTGCTCGTGGTTGATCGCCTTCAGCGCGGCGTCCACCAGCTGCCGTCCCATGTCGACCGGGTCCTGCGTCACCGCGCCGGCCATCAGGCCGCTGTTGATCGCGTCGATCTGGGCCTTGCCGGAGTCGAACCCGACGATCGTCAGGCCCTGCTTGCCGCTCTCCTGCACGCCCTTGATCACGCCGATCGCCGAGCCCTCGTTGGAGGCGTAGATCCCCTTCAGGTCCGGGTTGGCCGCGATGATGGACTTGGTGATGTTGGCCGACTCCAGCTGGTCACCGCCGCCGTACTGGGGCGGCAGCACCGTGATGCCGGGCGCGTTCTTCGCCATCCAGTCCAGGAACCCGTCCCGCCGGTCCTTGCCGGACAGGCTGGTCTGGTCGTGCACCACCAGCGCGACCTTGCCCTGTCCGCCGATCTGCTCGGCCAGGTGCTTGGCCGCCTCCGCCGCCGCGGCCTTGTTGTCGGTGGCCACGGTGGTCACCGGGATGTCACTGTCCACACCGGAGTCGAACGCCACGACCGGGATGTTCTGCGACTTGGCCTGCTGCAGCAGGGGAGCGGCCGCCCGCGAGTCCAGCGCGGCGAACCCGAGCGCCTTCGGTGACTTGGCCAGCTCGTTGGTGAGCATGTTGACCTGCTGCTCGACGTCCTTCTCGGTCGCCGGGCCGACGAAGGTGGTGCGGGCGCCCTTCGCGGCGGCCTCGTCCTCGGCGCCCTTCTTCACGGCCTGCCAGAACTGGTGCTGGAAGCCCTTCGACACGATGGCGATGAGCGGTCCGTTCCCGCCGCCGCCACCGCCGGTGTCGCCGCCCTGGCCGCACGCGGTCATCGTCAGCGCCAGCACGGCGCCGGCGACCGCGGCGACGATCTTCTGCGTCCTCATCAAGAACTCCTTTGTTCTCCTCAGGCTTCCCGTTTCCGGATCCGGTCGGTGTAGACGGCCACCAGGATCACGCACCCGAGGATGACGTTCTGCCACTCCTGCGGGATCGACATGATCTGGAGCCCGTTGTTGAGCACCGAGATGATCAGGGCGCCGATCAGGGTGCCGATGATCGAGCCCTTGCCGCCGGACAGCGACGTCCCGCCGATCACCACGGCGGCGATCGCCTGCAGCTCGTACCCCATGCCGGTGGCCGGCTGCGCCGACCCCAGCCGGGCCGAGATCATCACCCCGGCCAGGCCCGTGAACAACCCGGCGAAGGCGTAGATCCCGACCTTCCACCGGCGCACGTCGATGCCGGACAGCGCGGTCGCTTCCTCGTTGCTGCCGATCGAGTACGTGTAGCGGCCGAGCACGGTCTTGGTCAGCAGCACGCCCGCGATGATCGCGATCGCGGCCAGGATGAGCACCGCGTTGGGCACGTTCGGGATCAGGTTGCCCGCGGAGATCTCGATGTAGCCCGGCGAGTCGCTGAAGTAGATCGGGGTGCTGTGGGACAGCACGAGCGCCAGCCCCTCGGCGACCAGCATCATCGCCAGTGTCGCGATGAACGGCGGGATCTTCAGCAGTGCCACGTTGATGCCGTTGACCAGCCCCATCAGCCCGCCGAACAGGATCGCCAGCGGCACCCCGACCGCCAGCGGCAGGCCGGAGTTCACGATGAACACGCCGGACATCACCGCGCACAACGCCATGCCGGTGCCGATCGACAGGTCGATGCCGCCGGTGATGATGACGAACGTGGTGCCGATCGCGAGCGTCCCGATCACCACCGTGGAGAACAGGATGGCGATGAAGTTGCCGTAGGAGAAGAAGAACGGGCTGACGATCGAGAAGAACGCGTAGATCACGATGAGGCTGGCGAAGGCCAGCAGTTGCTGCAGCCTGCTCTTGATCGCGCCGGCCACCCCGCCGGTGCGCTGCGGCTCCGCCGTGGGAGCTTTCACCGTGGTCATGACTGACCTGCCTTCCCTTCCGGGGCGAGACCGAGTTCGGCGGCGTCGGCGGGATTCTCGTCCGGCCGCAGGGTCGCGTAGTGCATGATGTTCTCCTGGGTCGCCTCGTCGGCGTCGAGCACGCGGGTCACGCGGCCCTCGCTCATCACCACCACGCGGTGGGACATGCGCAGGATCTCCGGCAGTTCCGAGGAGATCATGATGATCGACTTGCCCTGCCCGGTCAGCTCGCGCAGCAGCTGGTAGATCTCCTCCTTCGCGCCGACGTCGATACCGCGCGTCGGCTCGTCGAAGATGAGGATGTCGCAGTCCTTGGCCAGCCACTTGGCGATGACGACCTTCTGCTGGTTGCCGCCGGAGAGGTTCTTCGCGGTCTGGTCGAGCGAGGGTGTCTTGATGCGCAGCGCGCCGACGTAGCGGTCGGCCTTCGCACGCAGCGCGCAGTCGCGCACGAACCCGGCCTTGGTGAACTGGCGCAGCGCGGACAACGCGATGTTGGCCTTGACGTCCTGGTCCAGCAGCAGGCCGAACCGCTTGCGGTCCTCCGACAGGTAGCCGATGCCGAGCTTCGCGGCGTCGGCCGGGGTGGCGATGCGGACCGGCTCGCCGTGCAGGGTGACCGCGCCCGCCTCGGCCTTGTCCGCGCCGACCAGCGCCCGCGCGACCTCGGTGCGGCCGGCGCCCATCAGCCCGGCGAAGCCGAGGATCTCGCCGTGCCGCAGGTCGAACGACACGTCCTTGAGCAGGTCCCGGGTGCGCAGGCCCTCGACCCGCAGCACGACCTCCCGGTCGGCGCGCACCCCTTCCGGGCGGGCCTCGGTGTCGATGGCCCGGCCCACCATCAGCGCGATGATGTCCGGGGTGGCGGCGGTGGCCATGTCGAGCGTGTCGATGTACTCGCCGTCGCGGATCACGGTGACCCGGTCGGCGATGCGCTTGATCTCCTCCATCCGGTGGGAGATGTAGATGACGCCGGTGCCCGGCCGCACGAACCGCCGGATCAGTTCGTGCAGCGTCGCCACCTCGGCGTCGTTGAGCGCGGCGGTCGGCTCGTCCATGATCAGCACGCGCGGGTCGTAGGACAGCGCCTTGGCGATCTCGACCATCTGCTGGTTCGCGACGGTCAGCTCGCCGACCACCGCCCGCGGGTCCAGGCGCAGGTGCAGGCGGTCGAGCAGCTCGGCGGCGTCGGCGTTGAGCTTGCGCTCGTCGAGCAGCAGCCGCCCGCGGCGGGGTTCCCGTCCGATGAAGATGTTCTGCGCGACCGTCAGGTGCGGCACCAGGTTGAACTCCTGGTGGATGATGCTGATGCCCAGCTCCAGCGCGTGCCGCGGGCTCGCGGGCTGGTAGGGCTCGCCGCCCAGCCGGAAGTGGCCGGCGTCGGCGCTGTGGATGCCGGACAGCAGCTTCATCAGCGTGGACTTGCCCGCGCCGTTCTCGCCGACCAGCGCGAGCACCTCGCCCGAGCGCAGCTCCAGCCGCATGTCGTGCAGCGCGCGGACACCGGGGAAGCTCTTGTCCACGCCCTCGACTTCGAGCAACGGTTCCGTCATCGTCGCGACCCCGCTCATCGCACCCGCTCCGCCACACCGTAAATCGCGCTCGCGGTGCCCGACAACACGAGCGACCGTTCGGTCTCGGACAGCTCACCGATCAGTGTCGAAACGGTGTCCCAGGTTTGGCCGTACCCTCCACTGGGGACGGTCATCGGCCAGTCCCCGCCGTACATCAGCCGCCGGGCGCCGAACACCTCGAACGCCGCCTCCACCGCCGGCCGCGCGGATTTCACGGTCAGCGGCTCGCCCGGCCGTTGCAGCCCGGAGACCTTCGCGACCGTGTTGGGGTGCGCGGCCACCGCGCGCAGCGTGGTCAGCCAGGCGCGGAACTCGGCCGGATCCGCGGGCGGCTTGCCGAGGTGGTCGACCACGATCGTCAGCTCCGGCAGGGCCGCCGCCAGGTCGGCGACCTGGCCGAGGTGCCGGGGCCAGGCGTCGGGGACGTCGAACGGCAGGCCGCGTTCGGCGAGCACGGCCAGCGAGCGGCGCACCGCGGGCAGGCCGAGGAAGTCCGCGCGCGGGTCGTCGTGCACCAGGTGCCGCACCCCGCGGAAAGCCGGGTGCTGCTGCCAGCGGTCGAGCTGACGCCGGGCGGTGTCCGGGTCGTCCAGGCGGACCCAGCCGACCACTCCGGCGATCCAGTCGTGCCGGCCGGCCTGGGCGAGCATGAATTCGGTGTCGGCCTCGGAGTCCTCCGCCTGCACGAGCACGGCCGTGGCGATTCCGGCGGCGTCCAGCTCCTGCCGCGCCTGCTCGGCGGTGAAGGTCCGGTGCAGCGGGCTGCCGGGCGGCAGCCACGCGTACTCGCTGACGGTGAGGTCCCACAGGTGCAGGTGGGTGTCGACGACGTGCTCGGTCATGCCCGGATCAGCCCCTTGTCCCGCAGCGTCGTCCACACCTCGTCCGGCACGGTGGCCGCCAGCCGCCCGGCGTTCTGCCGCACCTCCTCCGGGGTGGCCGCGCCGGCCACCACCGCGCGCACCGCCGGGTCGCGCAGCGGGAAGTGCAGCGCGGCGGTGGGCAGGTCGACGCCGAACTCGGCGCACACGGCGGCGATCTCGCGCGCGGTGACCAGGACGTCCGGGGGAGCGGCGGCGTACTCGTAGCGGCCCGCCGGCTCGGGGGTGGCGAGCAGGCCGGAGTTGAACACGCTCGCGGCCGCCACCCCGATCGACCGGGTGCGGCACTCGGGCAGCACCTCGTCCAGCGCGGACTGGTCGAGCAGCGTGAACCGGCCGGCGACCATGAGCAGGTCGGCGATGCCGAACCGCGCGGCAGCGGTGAGCGCGGCGACCGACTTGGAGCCGACGCCGATCGCCCGCACCACGCCCTCGTCGCGGAGGCGGGCGAGCGCGGGCAGCCCGGAGGCCAGGGCCGGTCCGAGGTCGTACTCCTCGGGGTCGTGCAGGTAGACGACGTCGACGGAGTCCAGTCCCAGCCGGGTCAGCGACTCGTCGAGGCTGCGCCGCACCCCGTCGGCGGAGAAGTCCCACACCCGCCGGTGGTCGGCGGGGACGGCGAACTGGTTCGCCTCGTCCAGGCGGTCCGCGCCGTCCGGGTCGGGCACCAGGAGCCGCCCGGCCTTGGTGGACACCACGAACTCGGCGCGCGGCTTGCCCGCGAGGAAAGCGCCCAAGCGGCGCTCGGACAGGCCGAGGCCGTAGTGCGGCGCGGTGTCGAAGTAGCGGATGCCGCAGTCCCACGCGGCCTCCAGCACGGCGTGGGCCTGCTCGTCGCTCATCGGCACGTACAGGTTGCCCAGGTTCGCGGCGCCGAGCGCGAACGGGCCCGGCACGCTAGCCATGGGCGTACTCCGCCAGCGACGCCGCGTGCATCTCGGTGCCCGCGCCGGGGGCCTTCGGCGCGAAGTAGCGTCCACTGTGGACGTCCACCGGGGTGACGAAGTGTTCGTGCAGGTGGTCGACGAACTCGATCATCCGGTCCTGGACGGTGCCGGAGACCGCGACGAAGTCGAACATGGCCAGGTGCTGCACCGCCTCGCACAGCCCGACGCCGCCGGCGTGCGGGCACACCCGGACGCCGAACTTGGCGGCCAGCAGCAGGATCGCGATGTTCTCGTTGACCCCGGCCACCCGGGTGGCGTCCAGTTGCAGCACCGACAGCGCCTGGGCCTGCAGGAGCTGCTTGAACAGCACGCGGTTGGCGCCGTGCTCACCGGTGGCGACCGGGATCGGCGCGACCGCCTTGGCGATGGCGGCGTGGCCGAGGATGTCGTCCGGGCTGGTCGGCTCCTCGATCCAGGCGAGGTCGAACGGGCGCAGCCGCTCGATCCAGGCGATCGCGTCGCCGACGTCCCAGCGCTGGTTGGCGTCCACCGCGATCCGCACGTCCGGGCCGCACACCTCGCGCGCGATCCGCAGGCGGCGCACGTCGTCGTCGAGGTCGGCGCCCACCTTGAGCTTGATCTGGCCGAAGCCGTCGGCGACCGCCTCCCGGCACAGCCGGGCGAGCTTGTCGTCGTCGTAGCCCAGCCACCCGGGGGTGGTGGTGTAGGCGGGGTAGCCCTCGCTGAGCAGCCGCGCCTCCCGCTCGGCGCGGCCGGGCTGGGCGGCGCGCAGGATGTCCAGCGCCTCCTCGCGGGTCAGCGCGTCGGTCAGGTACCGGAAGTCGACCAGGTCGACGATCTCCTCCGGGCTGAGCGAGGACAGCAGCTGCCACAACGGTTTGCCTTCGCGCTTGGCGCGAAGGTCCCACAGCGCGTTGACGGCCGCGCCGATGGCCATGTGCATGATCCCCTTCTCGGGGCCCAGCCAGCGCAGCTGCGAATCGTGCACCAGCTCGCGCCACAGCCCGCCGAGGTCGGCGAGCGTGGCGTCCACGTCGCGGCCGAGCAGGTGCGGCTCCAGGGCGCGGAGCGCGGCGACCTGGACGTCGTTGCCGCGGCCGATGGTGAAGACGAAGCCGTGGCCCTCCAGCCCGTCCCCGGCGTCGGTGACCAGGCGCAGGTAGGCGGCCGAGTAGTCGGGGTCCGGGTTCATCGCGTCGGAACCGTCGAGCGTCTGCGACGTCGGGAACCGGACGTCGTGCGTGTGCAGGGCGACGATGCGTGCCACGGACCCACTCCCTTGTACGCCTCGGTGACGACGCCGACGATAGAGATCCGATGTCTGTGCCGTCAAGGCTCGCGGACGACGGGAAAGTTCGCCTAGGATTTCGACGACTCCCGGAGAGAGACCCGACCAATATCGTGAGGATGTGAACCGTGCACCTTGTCCGCCTCGGTCCCGTTGGACAGGAACGTCCCGCCGTCGTCGCCGACGGCACGACCTACGACCTGACCGGGCTGACCGCCGATCTCGACGGCGGGTTCCTCGCCGGGGGCGGGATCGCGGCGGTGCGGGCCGCCCTGGACGCCGGTGAGCTGCCGGAACTGGCGGACGCCGATTCACTGCGCGTCGGCTCGCCGGTGGCGCGGCCCGGCGCGATCCTCTGCATCGGCATGAACTACGCCGAGCACGCCGCCGAATCCGGCTCGGCCCCGCCGGACGTGCCGATTCTGTTCCTCAAGACCCCGAACACTCTCGCGGGCCCGCACGACCCGGTGACGATCCCGCCCGGCAGCGAGCGCACCGACTGGGAGGTCGAACTCGGCGTCGTGATCGGCAAGCGCGCCCTGTACCTGGATTCGCCGTCGTCCAGCCTGGAGCACGTCGCCGGGTTCGTGGTCGGCAACGACGTCTCCGAGCGGCAGTACCAGCTCGTCGACTCCGGCGGGCAGTGGAGCAAGGGCAAGTGCGCGCCCGGGTTCAGCCCGCTCGGGCCGTGGCTGGTGCCGGCGGACGAGGTGGACCACACCGATCTGCGGCTGCGCAGCTGGGTCAACGGCGAACCGCGCCAGGACTCCACGACCGCGGACATGATCTTCGGCGTCGAGCACCTGGTGTGGCACCTGAGCCGCTACCTCGCGCTGGAGCCGGGCGACGTGATCCTGACCGGCACGCCGCAGGGCGTCGCGCTGTCCGGGAAGTACCCGTACCTGCGGCCCGGGGACGTGGTGGAGCTGGAGATCGAGGGACTGGGCAGGCAGCGGCAGGAGTTCGTCGCGGCGGAGGTGGGGTGATGGGGGAGTTCGACGGGCTGGTCGCCGCGGTCACCGGCGGGGCGTCCGGCATCGGCGCGGCGATCGTGGCGGCGCTGCGGGAGCGGGGCGCGCGGGTGGCGGCGCTGGACGTGACCGAAGTCGAGGACGGCGTGCGGGCCGACGTCACCGACGACGCTTCGGTGCGGCAGGCGATCTCGGCCGTGGTGGACCGGTTCGGCGGGCTGGACATCGTGGTGAACAACGCGGGCATCGGGGCGCAGGGCACGGTCGCCGACAACGACGACGCGGAATGGCTGCGGGTGCTGGACGTGAACCTGCTCGGCATGGTGCGGGTCAGCCGGGCGGCGCTGCCGCACCTGCGCCGGTCCCGCGCCGCGGCGATCGTGAACGTCGGCTCGATCGCGGCCACCGCGGGCCTGCCGCAGCGGGCGCTGTACAGCGCGTCGAAGGGCGCGGTGGCGGCGTTGACGCGGGCGATGGCCGCCGACCACCTGCGGGAAGGGATTCGGGTCAACTGCGTGCACCCGGGCACGGCCGACACGCCGTGGATCGGCCGCTTGCTGGACCGGGCGGAGGACCCCGAGGCGGAGCGGGCGGCGCTGGAGGCGCGGCAGCCGCACGGCCGGCTGGTGTCACCGCAGGAGGTCGCCCACGCGGTGGTGTACCTGGCCAGCCCGCTGGCGACGTCCACCGCCGGGGCGGGACTGGCCGTGGACGGCGGGATGCAGGACTTGCGCCTGCGGCCGAGGTGAGTTCGCCGGGGTGCTGAGCGCTGCGTCGGCTGCTGGGGCCGCGTCCGGGCGGTGCCGCCCGCGCCAGCGGCCTTCGGGCGGCGGCCGGGCCATTCGGCGCGTGGGTTCGCGGCGCGGCCGATCTCACTCCACGAGGGTCTGGCGCAGCCACTGCTCCACGCCGGCGATGTGCACCGTCGCGGCGGCGCGGGCCACGTCGGGCTGCCTGGCGGTCAGCGCGTGGAGGATCGCGCGGTGCTCGGCCAGCGTCCGCTCCGCCACGCCCTCCTGCGTGATGCCCCGCCACGTCCGGGCCCGCTGCGTGCGCCCGGACAGGCTCTCCAGCAGCGAAGCCAGCACCGGGTTCCCGCAACCGCCGGCGATGCGCCGGTGGAACTCCAGATCGTTTTCCACCAGCTGGTCCACCGTCGGCCGGTCGCCCAGTGAGTCGAGCAGCTTCGCGAGGTCCTCCAGGTCGGCGTCGGGCATCTGCCGCGCCGCCATCTCGGTGACCGCGGGCTCGATGACGCGCCGGGCCTCGAGGAACTGCAGCACGGTGTCGTCGCGGTGGAAGTCGACCACGAACCCCATCGCGTCCATCAGCAGCGACGGCTCCAGGCTCGTCACGTAGGTGCCGTCGCCGCGGCGGACGTCCAGCACGTGGATGAGCGACAGCGCGCGCACCGCCTCGCGCAGCGAGTTGCGCGACAGGCCGAGGCGGTCGGCGAGATCGGCCTCCCGGGGCAGGCGGTCGCCGGGGCGCAGCTCGCCGTCCACGATCATCTGCTTGATCGCCTCGATGGCGTCGTCGGTGACGGACATGCCGCTCAGCGTTCCGTCTCGGACAGCTGCCCGGCCAGGCTCCAGAGCAGCGGCAGGCCGTCGTCGGCGCCGGAGTAGTCGTCCGGCGTGGCGTGCAGCGGGCCGACGGTCTCCTGCCAGCGCACGTTCGCCGGGTGGTCCCGCAGGGCGTGCCGCATCCGCCGGTAGTCCTCGACGTCGACGAGGTGGAACAGGTGCGTGCCGTCGCGCCAGATCCGCCAGTTGCGGACGCCGCTGCCGACGAGCGCGGCCACCACATCGGAGGGGATGGACCGGTGCACGGCCTCGTAGTCCAGCTCCGAACCCGGCTTCAACTCCGTGTGCAGCGCGATCTCCGGCATGCCCGCTCCCTGTCTGTCATGTAGGGGCAGGATACATCGGATCTTTCGCCGGTTCGTGCACCCGCAGCACGCCTGGCCGCGCGGCCACCAGGCCGCACACGAGTTCGGGCACCACCAGCCCGAGCAGCAACCAGATCGAGGCGTGCCAGCCGCCGGTGAGGGTGTGCAGCAGGCCGAACGTCAGCGGCCCGGACGCGGCGAGGAGGTACCCGCCGGACTGGGCCATGCCGGACAGCCGCGCGGTGGTCGCGGCGTCCGGGGAGCGGAGGTTGAGCAGCGTCAGGGCGAGCGGGAACGCGCTGCCCGTGGCGATGCCGAAGATCGTGGTCCACACCCAGCCGGCGCCCGGCGCGAGCAGCAGTCCGCCGAGCCCGATCACCATCAGCGCGGCGACCGCGAGCACGAGCGGCCGCTGGTCCCGCATCCGGGCGGCGACGACCGGCACGACGAACCCGAGCGGGATGCCGATGACGATGATGACCGAGTTCATCGTCCCGGCGGTGGCGGCCGGGACCCCGTGCTCACGCATGATCTGCGGCAGCCAGGAGGTCAGCGTGTAGAACATCAGCGACGCCATGCCCATGAACACCATCACCGACCAGGCCAGCGGCGAGCGCAGCAGCGACAGCTCCCCGCGCTGCGGGGCGGACGCGGGTCCAGCGGCGGGGCGTCGCGCGAGCGGGCCCCACGCCAGCGCCGCGACCAGCGCGGGCACCGCCCACACGACCAGCGCCAGCCGCCAGCCGCCGGCCTGCTCCAGCGGCACGGCCAGCCCGGCCGCCGCGGCGCCGCTGACCGACATGAGCATCATCGCCAGGCCGGTGAGTGATCCCGCGCGGGTGGGGTAGACGCGTTTGATGACCGCCGGCACCAGCACGTTGCCCGTCGCGATCCCGGCGCCGGCCAGCACGGTGCCGGCGAACAACGCGCCCTTGCCGGGGATCGCGCGCAGCAGGAGCCCGGTCGTGAGGACCAGCAGTGCCACGGTGATCGCCGCCTCCGTACCGATCCGGCGGGCCAGCGCGGGGGCGAGCGCGGAGAACAGGCCCACGCACAGCTCCGGCAGCGTGGTGAGCACGCTGAGCTCGACGCCGGACAGCCCGAACACGCCCTGCAGCTCGCCCAGGACCGGCGGGACACCGGTGATGGCCGCCCGCAGGTTGAGGGTCAGCAGCACCAGGCTGACCAGCGCCCACGCCGCCTTCACGGCCGCGACCGGGAGGACCAGCGGGCGAGCGCGGCGGCGACGGCGGTCACCACCACGGTCTCGGCGAGCAACGACAGCCACACGGTGATCATCGGGACACCTCCTGGTTCCAGCGTGCGTCGCCGAACCGGGTAGGTCCAGGTTGCGTTTCCGGACATGACCGTGAAGAATCAGCTACATGATCGACCTGCGGAGGCTTCACGTGCTGCGCGCCGTGGACCACTACGGCACGGTGCGGGCGGCGGCGGAGGCCCTGCACTTCACCCCGTCGGCGGCCTCCCAGCAGATCCGCCAGCTGGGTCGCGAACTCGGCGTCACCCTGCTCGAACCGCAGGGCCGCCGGGTGCGGCTCACGCCCGCGGCGCAGCGGCTGCTGGCGCACGCGGACGAGATCCAGGCCCGCTGGGAGCTGGCCGAACGGGACCTGCGCGCCGACGACGACGAACCCGCCGGGCTCCTGCGGCTGGCCGGGTTCCCGGTCGCGGTCACCACGCTGCTCGCCCCGGCCGCCGCGGCGCTGGTGACGCGCCACCCCCGGCTGACGCCGCGGATCAGCGAGGCCGAGGCCGGGGAGTGCTTCGACCTGCTGTTCACCGGCGACGCCGACCTGGCCCTGGTGGAGGCCAAGCCGGACGAGCCGCCGCGCGACCGCGCCCGGTTCGACCAGCGGCCGCTGCTGGACGACCCGTTCGACCTGCTGGTCCCGGCCGGGCACCGGCTCGCCGGCCGCGAGCGGGTGGACCTGGCCGAGGCCGCCGGCGAGCCGTGGATCGTGCCGAGCACGCCGTGCACGTGCCGCACGCACGTGCTGTCCGCCTGCGGCGCGGCCGGCTTCACGCCGGAGGTGGCCCACGACGCGGTGAACTGGGACGTCACCATCGCACTGGTGGCGCACGGATTGGGCGTGGCGCTGGTGCCCCGGCTGGCCCGGGTGCCGTCGAGCGCCGCGGTGGCCCGGGTGGCGTGCGAGGGCGAGCCGCGGCGCAAGATCCTCACGGTGACCCGCCCGGGCGGTCGCGCACGCCCCGCGGTGGCCGCGGCGCTGGCGGAACTGGAGCGGGTGGTGCCCGCGATGCTGGCGGTGTGAGCGCGGCCAGCGGGCTCTGCCCCGTGGTTCGGGGTGGACGGCGCCCCGCGGCGGTCCGTGCCTGACTGGCGGCCCGGCCGCGAGCGCCGGGGTGGCCCGGTGGCGTGCGAGGGCGAGCCGCGGCGCAAGATCCTCACGGTGACCCGCCCGGGCGGGCGCGCACGCCCCGCGGTGGCCGCCGCGCTGGCGGAACTGGAGCGGGTGGTGCCCGCGATGCTGGCGTGTGAGCGGAGTTGCGGCGGCGGGCTGCCCCTGGCGCGGCCGGCTGCCGGTCAGTTCGCGCCCCGCCGCGGGGCGCCGTCCACCCCAAACCACGTGAGCGCCGCGGGCGGGCTCAGCTGTCCAGCGCGGGCAGGTGCTGCGGCAGCCCGATGAGCGGGGCGAGCGGATCCCCCAGCTCCGCGACCCGATCCAGGACCGTGCGCACGGTCCAGCGGTCCGGGCGCAGGTCCGGGTCGTCGAGCTCGTCCCAGGTGATGGGAACCGACACCGGCGCGCCCGGGGCCGGGCGCGGGCTGAACGGCGCGACCAGCGTCTTGTTGATCGCGTTCTGCGTGTAGTCCAGGCGCGCCAGCCCACCGCGCTCGTTCTTGTACCACCGCCAGCTGACCAGGTCGGGCAGCACGCGCCCGACCACCCGGGACAGCGCCTCGACCCAGGCGCGAGTGTCGCCGAAGCTGTAGCCGGGCGCGATGGGTACCCAGACCTGGATGCCGCGCCGCCCGGTGACCTTCGGCATGCCCCGCAGGTCCAGGTGCTCCAGCGCGGTGCGGTAGAGCCGGGCGAGTTCGACGATGTCGTCGAAACCGGTGGTCGTGCCCGGGTCGATGTCGATCAGCGCCCAGGTCGGCTGGTGCACGTCGGGCAGCCGCGAGGTCCACGGGTGCAGCTCGACGCCACCGAAGTTCGCCATCCACACCAGCGCGGGCACGCTGTCCAGCACCGCGTAGCACTGCGTCTCACCCGGGTCGGCTTCCGTGTTGTGCCAGCGGGTGAGCCACTCCGGCGCGTGGCTGGGCACCTCCTTGTGCCAGAACCCGGGCCGGTCGACGCCGTCGGGGTAGCGGTGCGCGTTGACCGGGCGCCCCGCGAGGTAGGGCAGCATGAACGGCGCGATCCGCGCGCTGTAGCGGATCAGGTCCCGTTTCGTCACCGGGGGTTCCGCGCCGGTGCCGGGGAACAGCACCTTGTCCAGGTTGGTGAGCTTGAGCCGGCGCCCGGCCACCCTCCCGGTGCCCGACTTGCCGATCTCGTCCAGCGCGGCCAGTTCCTCCGCGGTCGGGGCTTCCCAGCGCGGAGCCAGGGACACCTCCGCTTCGGCGGCCGGCACGCCGCTGCGCCACATCGCTTCCGGCGCGGCGGCGACCTCGTCGTTGGTGCGGCCCGACTTGACCGACCGCGGCAGCTCCTCGGGATCCCACCCCGGCCGGGCGTGGTCGTCGTGCTTGTGGATCAGCAACCACTGCTCCTTGCCCCGCCGGGTGGAGCGGACGAGCGCGAACCGCCCGGCCAGCTTCTCGCCGCCCAGGTCGAAGTGCAGCTCGCCGTCCTCTATCGCCCGCGCCGGATCGGTGCCGTCGGCCGGCTGCCAGGTGCCCCGGTCCCACACGATCACGTCCCCGCCGCCGTACTGGCCCTTCGGGATGACGCCCTCGAAGTCGGCGTACTCCAGCGGGTGGTCCTCGACGTGCACCGCGAGCTGCCGCACCCCCGGATCGAGCGTCGGGCCCTTGGGCACCGCCCAGCTGGCGAGCACCCCGTCGACCTCGAGCCGGAAGTCGTAGTGCAGCCGTCGGGCGCGATGCCGCTGCACGACGAAGCGGCGGCCTGGCTCACCCGCCGCCGAGCCGGCGGGTTCCGCGGTCACCGAGAAGTCGCGCTTGGCCCGGTAGGGGGCGAGCCGGTCCGGTTTCCGACGCGAGGGACTCACCCCGCCCGGTTACCCACCGCGGCGCCGGGTCAGTCGGGGCGGTGGGACTTCTCCGGCCAGGAGGGCCACTCCTCGAACGCCCAGCACCGGCCGTCCGCGGCGAAGCGATGATCCACAGGTGCCGCGGTGGCCCATCAGGAACCCGGTGCGCTGAGCGGCCAGCCCCGCGCGAGGGCCTACCGCGGCGTCTCCTGGCGTGGGAGCCGCACCTGCGGCGTCCGGCGCTCGAACGCCGCCACCGCCCGGGCGGCGCTCTCCGCCGCGGCGCGCAGGTCGTCGGCGGCTGCCGCGGCCTGGTCCAGCTCCACGCAGACCGGGGTCTGCCGGATGGCCCGCTCACGCGTCTGCTCCCGGCGCAACCCGTCGAGCAGCGCCGTCAGCACGGCCGCGGTCTCGGCGACCGTCGCGAGGGTCGCGCGCAACGACTCCGGGTCCCGCCCGGCACCCGGCGGCCCGCCGTCCCCGTACACCGGGAACCACGGCTCGCGCTCGGCGCGCGTCCGGCTCCCGGTGGTTTCACTGGCTGGCTCGTGGGAAACGGTGGTCAACGTCGTGCGCCTCCTCCGGTAACGCCCGCAACCGGATCCGGACCACGCGCTCCACAGTGGACACGGAACGCGAATTCCTTTCGGGACGGTCCGGGTGGCACCGCCGAGGTCTGGAGCGGTGGCCCGCGCCGCGCTCGGAAAAGCCGTCTGCCCTCGAACTTCTCCCGCGGCTGAGCCGACACTATGTCCTCGTCCCGGAAGAGTCCAGCCCCAGGGCGCCCCCTGGTCGCATGGCGCGCGCCGCCGCCTTGATCGCGGCCTGGATCGCCCCGGGGTGGTGCGCGACCGTCCGCCTACCCCGCGCCCGCGCGCTGGTACACCCTCCGCCCGGCGAACCACGTCTGTTCCGCCCGCGTGCCCGCCAACCGGTCCGCGGGCACGGCGAACGGGTCGCGGTCGAGCACCACGAAATCGGCCGACTTGCCCGGCTCGAGCGAGCCGGTCACGTCGTCCACGCCCATCGCGCGCGCCGCGTCCAGCGTGTACGCCCGCAGGGCCTCCTCGAGGGTCAGGGCCTGCTCCGGCCACAACCGGCCGGGGTGGGTGCCAGTCGGGTCGGCACGCGTCACCAGCCCCTGGATCCCCGGCCACGGGTCCGGCGAGGGCACCACTGGCCAGTCCGAACCCCCGGCCACCAGCACCCCGGCATCCACCAGGTCCCGGTTCGGGTGCAGCCGCTCCGCCCGCTCCCGCGGCACGCACGCGCAGATCGCGTCGAAGATGACCCCCGGGAACCACAGCGCGGGCGACAGGTCCGCGACGACCCCCAGCTCGGCCAGCCGCGGCACGTCCTCCTCCGCGACGTACTGCCCGTGCGCGATGTGGAACTTCGCCTCCCCGTACCCGGCGGCCCGCACCGCGGCCACGGCGTCCAGCGTCATCCGCACCGACGCGTCCCCGGTGCAGTGGATCTTCGCCGACATGCCCTGCCCGGCCACCCGCAGCAGCCACCCGGTCAGTTCGTCCGCGCTCATCGTGGTCTCCCCGCGCCAGGACGGGCCGTGCACGTCGTCGGGCAGGTACGGCCGCAGGAACGCGGCGGTCTTCGACGTCGGCACCCCGTCCAGGAAGATCTTGACGAAGTCCGGCCGGTGCCGGCTGCCGCGGTAGTCCTCCCGGACGTCGATCAGGTCCTGCCCGAGCGGGTGCGTGCCGAAGATCTTGTCGTTGACCTGCAACGACGTAACCACCCACGCGTCCAGCCGCCCGGTGTCCTCCAGATGCTCGAGCGCCCGCAGCATCGGCAGCGACGCGGCGGCGTCCTGGAACGCGGTGACCCCGAACGAGTGCAGGATCTCGATGGCCCGCAGGCACGCCCGCGCATCCTGCTCCACAGTGGACGGCGCCGAGGCCGCATAGGCCCGCTCGACCGGGATCAGGGCGGACTCGATCAGCAGCCCGGTGCCGGCGGAGATCCCGGCGAGCGCCAGCGCCGCCGAGGACACCCACCGGTTGTGGCAGCTGTCGTCGCGCAGCAGCACCGGCCGTCCGCCGGCCGCCTCGTCGAGCGCGGCCAGCGCTTCCGGGGTGGACAGTTCCGGGATCAGCGTGCTGCCCCAGCCGCCGCCGACCACCCACGCGTCCGGCGGCAGCTCCGCCGACCAGGCCCGGATGGCGGTCAGCAGGCCGGGCAGGTCCTCGGTGCCGTCGAACCGCAGCTCGAACAAATCGGCCCGCCCGGCGGTCAGGTGGTGGTTGTGCACGTCGGCGAGCGCGGGCATCAGGAACGCGCCGCCGTGGTCGACGACCTCGCCCTCGAACCGCGAGACCAGCTCCTCGTCACCGACGGCGGTGATCACCCCGTCGGTGACGACGAGGACGGAGGCGCGCGGCCGCGCCGGGTCGAGCGTGTGGATGCGGGCGTTGCGGTGCACCTGGACGGACATCGGGTTCCTCCACTCAGTCGCAGCAGTGCGCGCCGCGGGTCTTGGGCACGTCGAGGGCGGGGTTGCGGTCGAAGAACCCGACCGGCTTGAGCGTGAACCCGGTGTGGTCGACCGGCATGATCGGCCAGTCCTCCGGGCGCGGGAAATGAGTGAGCCCGAAGGTGTGCCACACGACGAGGTCCTGTCCGTCGATGTCCCGGTCCTCCGCCACGTACGCGGGCAGCCCGGCGCCACCGGGGTGCTGGTTGACGAAGTCTCCGGCGGCGTAGCGCTGCGCAGGGTCGTAGCGGGTGACCCACAGGTGCTTGGTGGCGAAGGTGGCGCGGCGGTGGATCGAGGACTCCGCGTCGGCGAGCAACTCGGGATTGCCCTCGGGGATCAGCGCGTAGGCGACCGGGTCGCCGAGCCGGTTGCGGGACTCCGGATTGGTGATGTGCCAGACCCGGCCCCGCCGGGTGTCGGCGAGCCGCTGCGCCTCCGACTCGCGCCGCAGCGGGGTCCGCCGGTGGGTGAAGGCGTTGCCGCGCGGGTTGTCCGGCCCGATCGGCACCCGCTCGACCTCGACCTCCTCCACCAGGTTCGCCGGCCCGTCCACGGCCATGTCCAGGCGGGCGCTGAACAGGTGCTGGTGGTAGGGCGCCCCCAGGCCCGGGGCGAGTTCGGAGGCGTAGGGGTAGCCCTTGCCGGGGTAGGCCGAGGTGAACACGACGCCGGTGGCCTTGACCTCGCACTCGATGGTGCCGTCGAGGTAGAGGTACCAGTAGAAGCCGTAGTCGTAGTTGCCGACCGTGGTGAAGAACGAGATCACCATGCGCCGCTGACGGCGGGTCTCGGACGAGCCGGCCCACAGGTCGGTGTGCTTCCAGAGGATGCCGTAGTCCTCTTCGTGCAGGCAGATCGCGTTGGGCAGCACGCGCGGGTGGCCGAGCTCGTCGGCGATCACCGCGTCCAGGTAGGTGATCTCGCCGAGGCAGTCGCAGCCGAGTTCGAGCGCGTTGGCGTAGCGGCCGATGAGGTACTCGCCGGTGTCGAAGTAGTTCTGCCACGAGCGGATGGGGGAGGGGTCGGCGTAGGGCACGACCATCTCCGAGATCGAGGCGCGGTGCACGATCGGCCGGTCCCGGTCGCCGTCGCGGAACGAGATCTCGTGCAGGACAAGGCCTTCGCGCGCGTCGAACCCGATGCGCAGCGACCAGTTCTCCCACCTCAGCAGGTTCCCGTCGAGGGTGAAGCTGGGGCCTTCGGGCTGGGTGATCTCCAGCGGCTTCTGCGAGGTCCGCGGCGGTCCGGTGACGGCGGGGTCGTCGAAGTTGCCCGGTTCGGCGGGGACGGGGACCGGGCCGAGGTCGATCACCCGGGTGACCTCCCGCGCCAGGACGTCGACGAACCCGACGAGCCCGTCGACCGGATGCGCCCATGCGTGGTCGGCCGGGTGTTCCTGGACGAACGCCAGGCCGCGCAGGATGCGCCGCCCGGTCTCCTCCGGGTAGCCGAACACCCCGGCCGACAGCGGCGCCACCCGCACCTTCGTCACGTCCAGGTCGCGGGCGGCCAGCGCGGCCAGCCACCGCTCGTCCTTCGCCAGCACCTCCTCGACCAGGGCGAACTCCTCGTCCAGCACCGGCAGCTGCCCGTCCACGGCGGGGTCGAGCGCGCGCTGCGCGAGCACGGTCTCCGCGGTGAGCGACACCAGCACGTCCCGGCCACCGGTGACGTCGTGCAGGAGGACCCGCACCACGCGATCGGGGCGGACGGTCTCCTTGGCGGGTTCTTCGAGCCCCAGGTAGACGACCCGGGCGGTGTCGGGGAACAGGCCGGCGCCGGTGAGGACCCGGCGGGCGGTGGTGATCTCGCCGGCGGTGAGCGGGGCGAGCGGGTGGGCCGGAGGCATCGTCGGACTCCTTTTTTTCTCCACGTGTAGACGAAAGCGTGAGGCATCGTCGCCGCGAGCGCAAGAGGCCGTTACCGTGAACGCATGCCGAAGCAGGTGGACCACGACGAGCGGCGCGCGGAGATCGCCGGCGCGGCGTGGCGCGTCATCGCCGAACGGGGCATCGACGCGGCCACCATGCGGGCCATCGCCGAGGAGATGGGCATGGCCAACGGCGCGCTCAAGCACTACTTCCCGGGCAAGAACGCCCTCATCCGCACCGCGTTCACCCGCGTCGTCGACAACACCGACGCCCGCGTCCGGGACCGGCTCGGCGACGCGACAGGCCTGGCGGCCCTGCGCGTGTTCTGCCACGAGGTCATGCCGGTCGAGGACGTCACGCGGCTGGAGGCCCGGGTCGTGCTGCCGTTCTGGCAGCGCGCCCTCGCCGACGCCGAGCTGGAGGCGGTCTACGACGCGGCGATGGCCGCCTGGCGGGAGCGGATCGGCGGGTTCCTGCGCGACGCCCGCGCCGCGGGCGAGATCCGCACCGCCGTCCCGGACGAGGTGATCGTCGAGCAGCTGCTCGCCATGCTCAACGGCGTGCAGGCCCTGGCGCTGCTCAGCCCGGGCACCACCACGCCGGAGCTGCAACGGCGGATGATCGAGGCGTTCCTGGACGGCCTGGCGGAATAGGGGAATTCTTCAGCCGGCGCAGGGATACACCCATTGTCGCCCGAACCCGCCCGTAGTTAGCGTTCCCGGAACGCTGACGAGGAAATCACGGGAGGCGTTCGTGCCGTCGAGCGAAGACTTGTTGCCCGGAGAACGGAAATCCTACGCCTACCAGTGGTACGTGGTGGCGGTGTGCATGGTCGCCTACGTGTTCTCCTTCGTCGACCGGCAGATCCTGTCGCTGATGATCGAGCCGATCAAGCGTGACCTGCACCTGTCCGACACCCAGTTCAGCCTGCTCAACGGGCTGGCCTTCTCCCTGCTGTACTCGGTGATGGGCCTGCCCATCGCGATACTGGCGGACAAGCGCTCCCGCCCGCTGATCATCTCGATCGGGGTCGCGTTCTGGAGCCTGGCCACCGCCGCCTCCGGGCTGGCGAAGGGATTCGTGCACCTGTTCTGCGCGCGGATCGGCGTCGGGGTCGGCGAAGCCGCGCTTTCCCCGGCCGCGTATTCCATGTTCAGCGACATGTTCCCGAAAAGCAAACTCGGGCGCGCCTACGGAATCTATTCGCTGGGCTCGTTCATCGGCGGCGCCGCCGCGTTCGTCATCGGCGGCTACGTCATCAACCTGCTCAAGTCGGTCGACACCGTCACGCTGCCGCTGATCGGCGAGGTGCGGGCGTGGCAGCTGACGTTCCTGATCGTCGGGCTGCCCGGGATCGTCCTGGCCGTGCTGGTCTTCCTCACCGTGCGCGACCCGCGGCGCCGCGGCCTGCAGCGCGACGCCGACGGCGGCGTGCGCAAGGTCGCGCTGCGTCACGTGTTCGCGTTCCTGTGGCGGCACCGGCGCACGTTCACCGCGCACTACCTGGGGTTCTCGCTCTACGCGCTGGTGCTGCTCGGGATGATGGCCTGGACCCCGGCGTTCTACATCCGCGCCTTCGGCCTGACCTCCACCCAGGCCGGCTACCTGCTCGGCGTGGTGGTGCTGGTCGCCAACGGCAGCGGCGTGCTCTTCGGCGGCTGGCTGGTCGACCTGCTCGCCCGGCGCGGACACCCCGACGCCGCGATGCGGGCCGGGGTGATCGGCGCGCTGGGCATGATCGTCCCGGTGGTCGTGTTCACCCAGGCCGGTCAGCTGTGGCTGTCGCTGGTGCTGCTGGCCGTGGCGATGTTCTTCGCCTCCTTCCCGATGCCGGCCTCCACCGCCGCGATGCAGGTGCTCAGCCCCAACCAGATGCGGGCCCAGGTGTCGGCGATCTTCCTGCTGATCTCGAACCTGATCGCGCTCGCGCTGGGCACCACCCTCGTCGCGCTGGTCACCGACCGGGTCTTCGGCGACCCGAAGATGGTCGGCTCGTCACTGTCCATTGTCTACGGCCTCGCCTCCGTGGCGACCGTGCTGCTGCTGTGGCGCGGGTGCCGGCACTTCCGGCACAGCCTCGCGGCCGAGCGGGAGACCGGGGAACGCGCCGCACAACCGGAAGGAGTCAGCTAGATGAGGATCGCAGTGCTGGGCGGTGGACACGGCTGCTGGGCCGCGGCGGCCGAACTGGCCGAGACCGGGCACGACGTGCGGTGGTGGCGCCGTGATGCCGCCGCCCACCAGGCCCTCCGCGCGGCCGGGGCGATCACCGTCCGCGATCACCGCGGCACCCGGCAGGTGCGGGTGGGCGAGCTGGTCACCGACCTCGCCGCAGCCGTGCGCGACGCCGAGCTGATCGTCATCCCGCTGCCCGCCACCACCCACCCCGACCTGGCCGCCCGGCTCGCCCCGCTGCTCACCGACGGTCACGTGGTGTTCCTGCCGCCGGGCACGCTCGGCTCGGTGCTGTTCGGCAAGGCGCTGGCCGACGCGGGCAACCCAGCCGACGTGGCGTTCGCCGAGACCGGCACGCTGCCGTACCTCGCCCGCCGGCACGGGGACACCGAGGTCGTGATCAGCGGTTACGCGACCCGGCTGCCCACCGGCGTGTTCCCGGCGCGCCTGGCCGGCAAGGCGTTCGACGTGCTGCGCGCGGCCTACCCCAGCGTCGAGGAGAGCGAGGACGGCCTCAGCGGGGCGCTGATGAACGCCGGACCGGTGATCCACCCGCCGCTGATCCTGATGAACGCCGGGCCGCTGGAGCACTTCGACGCCTGGGACATCCACAACGAGGGCACCCAGCCCGCGATCCGGCGGGTCACCGACGCGCTGGACGCCGAACGGATCGCGCTGCGCGAGGCGCTGGGCTACGGCGCGCCGCACTTCCCGCTGGCCGACCACTACGCCACCGACGGCGACGAGTGGATGTACGGCCGGGCGGCGCACGAAAAGCTCACCGACAGTGGCGACTGGCGGGAGAAGATCGACCTGCTCACGCACCGCTACATGCTGGAGGACACCCGGCTGGGCCTGTCGCTGCTGGTGTCGGCCGGCCGCTGGGCCGGGGTGCCGACACCGGTCGCGGCCGGACTGCTGAGCCTCGCTTCCGCGGTCACCGGGCGCGATCTCTACGCCGAGGGCCGCACCCTGGAGAGCCTCGGGCTGGCCGGGCTGTCCCGGCCGGAGCTGGGCCGCCTGCTGCGGGAGGGGTACACCTCGTGAGCGAGCCGATCGCCGTGGTGGGAGCCGGCCGCATGGGGGAGGGCATCGCGCTCACCTGCCTCGCGGCCGGTTTTCCCGTCGTGCTGGCCGATGTGAAGGACCGCACCGAGGAGGACCGGCGTGCCTACGCCGACCGGCTCCGCGCCCGGCTCGGGGCCGGGGTGACCGTGTGCGGGCGGGAGCCGGGCGCGCTGGCCGGTGCCTCGGTGGTGTTCGAAGCCGTGCCGGAGGTCCTGGAGATCAAGCGCGACGTCCTGGCCTGGGTCTGCGCCGAGGTCGCCGGGGACGCGGTGATCGCCTCGACCACGTCGACGTTCCTGGTCACCGAGATCGCCGAGCTGGTCGACCGGCCGGAGCGGGCGGTCAACGCGCACTGGCTCAACCCCGCCGACGTGATGCCGCTGGTCGAGGTCAGCCGGAGCGACGGCACCGACCCGGCGGCGGTCACCCGGCTGACCGGGCTGCTGGAGCGCCTCGGCAAGATGCCGGTGGTGTGCGGGCCCGCGGCGGGCTACATCGTGCCGCGCCTGCAGGCGCTGGTGATGAACGAAGCGGCCCGCATGGTCGAGGAAGGCGTGGCGAGCGCGAGCGACATCGACCTGGCCGTGCGGGCCGGGCTCGGCCCACGGTTCACGGTGCTCGGGCCGCTGGAGTTCATCGACTGGGGCGGCGGTGACATCCTCTACTACGCCTCCCGCTACCTGGCCGCCCAGCTCGGCGACCGGTTCCGGCACCCGGACGTGATCGAGGAAAACATGACGGCCGGCCGCCGCGGCCAGCGCGACGGCGCCGGGTTCTACACCTACGACCCCGACCGGGTCGCCGGGTACCGGGCGGCGCGGATGCGTGAGTTCGCCGAACTGTTCCGCCTGCGCGAACCGGAACTGCGGGCCGGCACCCCGGTGCCGGCCCGCAGGCCGTCAGGACGCCAGGGCCACGGCGGCGCCGGACCGTCGGCGGTGCACCACCGCGACTGCGAGCCCGAGGACGAACACGGCCACGACGGACGCCAGTAACCCGGCCGCGGTCGCGGCCGAACCGCCGGTGAGCGTCCGGAAGTTGTCGACCAGCAGGACGATCCCGGCCAGGATCAGGATCGCCGCCAGTGCCGGGGAGACCGTGGTGTGCCAGACCGGTTCCCCGCGCCGGTCCCGCCGGAACCAGACCAGCACCGAGACGCTGGTCAGCACGTAGAGCACCAGCAGCCCGACCACCGACACCCCGCCGAACCACGAGAACAGCGTCAGCACCGGATCCAGGCCGCCCACGGCGAACGGGACCACCAGCGCGGCCGCGATTCCCGTCGACGCCAGGCCCGCGACGTACGGGGAACCGTGCCGGTTGGTCCAGGCCAGCCGCCGCGGCAGGATCGCGTTCTCCGCCAGCGAGTGCAGGTACCGGTTGATGGCGTTGTGGAAGGCGAGGATCCCGGCCAGCAACGAGGTCGCGAGGATGATGCCGACCGCGTGCGCCGCCCAGCCACCCAGCGTCGCCTGGATCGCGCCCGCCACCAGCGTGCTCGCCTCACCCGCGCCGACCGCCTGCCCGGCGGCGTCCACAACGGACCCGGCGCCGTAGAAGCTGACGACCATCCAGGACACGAAGGCGAAGAACCCCGCCACGACCGCCACCGCGAGGTAGGTGGCGCGGGGGATGGTGCGCCGCGGATCGCGGGCCTCCGGCGCGTACAGGGCCGTCGACTCGAAGCCGAACATCGACGCGACGGCGAAGGTGAAGGCGACGCCGGGCGCGCCGGAGGCGATCGCCGACGGGCCGAAGGTCGCGGAGAACCCGAGGCCCTGCGGCCCGCCGCCGCGGACGAGCGTGATCACCGCGAACACCAGCAGGATGCCCATCTCCAGCGCGACCAGGCAGGCCAGGGCGCGGGCGCCGATCTCGATGTTCAGCCACGCCCAGGCCATGACGAGCACCATGGTCACCAGGGCGCACGCCCACCACGGGACCGAGATCCCGGCGTAGGCCGCCAGCAGGCCCGACACGGTCGCGCCGTAGAGGCCGTACATGGCGGCCTGCACGGTGCAGTAGGCGAGCAGGGCGACGAAGGCCGACGCCGTGCCGGTCGCCGCGCCGAGGCCGCGGCCGATGTAGGTGTAGAAGGCGCCGCCGTCGGTCACGTGCCTGCTCATCGTGATGTAGCCGGCGGCGAACACCGCCATCACGATTCCGACGAGCAGGAACGTGGCCGGGGCGGCGGGCCCGTTGCCGAGGGCGATGGCGATCGGCAGCGCGCCCGCGATCCCGGTGAGCGGGGACTGGGCCGACAGGACGAAGAAGACGATCGCGGCGACGCCGAGCGAGCCCCGGCGCAGCGCGGTGGAGGGGAGAGACATCGTTGTCCTTCCGGTGGGTTACAGCGGGGAGGCGGCGGCCTCGGGCATGTGCCCGGCGGTGATCTCGACACCGGAAAGGGCGCCCGCGAACGCGGTGAACTCCGGGATGTCGCCGGCGCCGGCGTTGGCCCGCTCGGCCGCCTCCTGCGTACGGTAGATCCAGACGTCGGTCCACGAGCCGTCCTCGCCGCGGCTCAGCGCGGGCACGGACAGCAGGTCCGGATGGGCTGTGCGGACGGCCAGGATCGCGGCCGACCGCAGCGCCACGAGACGGTCCTCGGGCAGGGCCGTGCGGTAGCGGACGAACTCGACGAAGTAGGACATGGTTGTTCTTCCTTCCGGTGTGGACGGTTCAGCGGGTGAGCAGCCGCCGGGCGACGGTCAGGCCGGTTTCGATGGCGCCGTCGATGAATCCGGCCCAGCCGGTCGCGTAGCCGCTGCCGGCGAAGTGGAGACCGTCGTGCGGCCGGCGGAATTGGTCGAGCGCGCGGAGCTGGCCGGGGGCGAGCATCGGCCAGGTCTCCCCGGCGTACTCGTCGGCGACCCAGTCGTGCCCGTCGGCCGCGACGACCTCGAGATCGGGCCGCCACAGCGCGAGCGCCTTGGCCACCGCCTCGGTGTCGTCCGGCCGCAGCGCGGCGGCGCGCGGGCCGAACGCGACCAGCAGGGTGTCACCGTCCACGGCGTACTCGGTCTGGCCGAACGTCAGCGGCGAGTCCGGGCCGGCAAACACGACGAACGGGTCTACCTCACCGCGCAGGCGGATCCACGTCTTCATCCCCTTCGAAGCCTGTCCGGCCCGGGCGGCGTCCCGCAGGACCGCGGGCAGGCCGGGCTCGAACTCGATCGAGGAGAGGATGTTCTGGGGCAGGGTCACCACGACGTCGCCGGCTTCGAAGGTCTCGCCCGACGCGGTCTCCACCGCCATCCCGGTGGCCGTGCGGCGGACCTTCGTGACGACCGTGCCGAAACGGATGTCGGCGTCCGCGTCGGCCGCGATGGCCTCGGCCAGTGCCGCGGTGCCGTCGGCGAACTTGACGCTCGCGCAGGTCTCGAACATCAGCGGCCAGCTGCCCGAGGCCGCCGCGCACCACCGGAGGGCCTGGGTGAGCGCGCCGTCCTCCGGCGGGCTGTTGAAGTTCAGCGCCCACATGCCCGCCAGGAGTTCGCGGTCGGTCGCCGGCAGCCCGAGGGCCTCGATCCGGTCGGTGACCGACAGCCGGTCGAGCGCGTGCAGCGCGTCCGGATCGGGGCGGCGGAACGGCTCCCACGGCCACTCGAACGCCTCGCGGCTGTCGGCGAGGAACGCCCGCATCCCGGGGTCGAACAGGGCGAACAACTCCTCGGCGGTGCCTTCGCGAGCCTGCCCGCCCACGTGCCAGTAGGCCCTGGCGGGAACCGGGCTGCGGGTCAGCCGGAGTGAGTAGCGGGTGATCTCGGCCCACACGTGCGGCTGTGTCCAGTGCACCCAGGTGCCGCCGAGGTCCAGCTTCCGGCCCAGGCGGTCGGTGGTCCAGGTGCGGCCGCCGATGCGGTCGCGGGCCTCCAGGACGGTGACCGCGGTGCCGCGGTGGGTCAGTTCGCGCGCGGCCGTGAGGCCCGCGAACCCGGCTCCGATCACGACGACGTCGGCGCGTTCAGGCATGGGAAATCCCTTCGATGTGCTGGGCAGATCGAATGCGGAAGAACTGGTGGACGGGCGCCGCGGCCGGAGGGTGTCCGTCGCCCGCGGCGGTGTGCCCACTGTGACCCGGCCGGCCAAATTAGTCAAGTGGATAATTTGGGCGCCCGGTACCATCGCGACGGTGACGAGACAGACGGGCGGGCGGACGCGGCCGCACGGCACGGGCCGGGAGGCGCTGCTGGAGGCGGCCGTGCGGGTCGTGGCCCGCCAGGGCCTCCGGCAGCTCACCTACCGGTCCGTCGCGAAGGAGGCCGGCGTCAACCACGGGCTGGTGACCCACTACTTCGGCAGCATCGACGAACTGACCGCCCAGGCCCTGCGCCGGTCCCTGGACAGCAGCGTGCCGTCGGTGACCCCCGAGCCCGGCTCCGGCCGTCTCGACCTGCTCGCCGACGGCCTCGCCGACTTCGTGGCCGAAGAGCCGGAGACCCAGGCGTTCCAGTACGAGCTGGCGCTGGAGTCTCGGCGCCGGGCCGAGCTGGCGCCGCAGGTCCGCGCGCTCTACGACAGCTACCGCGCGGCGATCCGCACCGAGCTGGCCGCGGCCGGACTGGACGACGAAGACCTGGCCGCGCTGGTGTTCGCCGCCCTGGACGGCCTGGTGTTCCAGCAGATCTGCGGTGTCAACGCAGTGCCGACCGAGCGGGTCCTCGATGCCCTGCGCCAGGTGCTCACGCGGCTGCGGCCGGACGCCGGCTGAGCCTCACCGGCTCGGCTCCGGGACGGCGGTGCGGCGGCTCGCCCGGCTAGCGCGCACCGGCGCGGTTTCGGGCAGGCAGAGCAGGCACACCAGCGACAGCACCAGCAGCGCGGCCAGGTAGAAGCCCACGTTGTGCGCGTCCCCGGTGCCGGCGATGATCCGGTTCGCGATCATCGGCGAGATGCCGCCGCCCAGCACCGCTCCGACGTGGTAGCCCACGCCCACCCCGGACTGGCGCTGCTCGCGCGGGAACAGCTCGCTGAAGAACGTGTACATCGGTCCGAAGAGGACACCGGTGGCGCAGAACCCGAGGATCACCGCGGTGTTGACGGCGGCGACCGTGCCCGCCGAGCTGAGCGGGAACATCACCAGCGCGGAGGTCAGCGACAGCACGGCACCGGCCAGCATCACCGGCTTGCGGCCGACCCGGTCGGACAGCCACGCGGCGCCCACGTTGCACAACGCGTGGCAGACCAGGGCGATCATCGAGCCGTTGACGATCGGCTGCCGAGGCAGCCCGAGGCCCTCCGGGGCGCGGGCCGTGGCGTAGGACAGCATGAACGTCGCCAGCGCGAACGTGCTGGCGGTGAGCCCGATGTTGACGCCCGCGACCAGGGCGAGCCGCCGCCAGTTCGTCTTCACCACCGCCAGCAGCGGGGCCTTCTCCCGCGCGCCCTCCTGTTCGGCCATCCGCCGGAACTCCGGGCTCTCGGCGACGCCCTTGCGGATCCACAGGCCGACGACGAGCACCAGGCCGCCGGCGAGGAAGGGGATCCGCCAGCCCCAGCCCAGGACCGCGCCGTCGGGGAGCAGCAGCACCAGGGTGAAGGCGAGGTTGGCCAGGATCGTGCCGACGGGCGAACCGATCGCCACGAACGACCCGTACAGGCCGCGGCGGCGCTGCGGCGCGTGTTCGATCGCCAGCACGGCGGCGCTGGAGTTCTCGCCGCCGCGCGCCAGGCCGTGGCACAACCGCAGCAACACCAGCATGACCGGCGCGGCGACACCGACGGCCGCGTAGGTGGGCAGCACGCCCATCCCCAGCGTCGCCAGGCCCATCAGGACGAACGCGCCGAACAGCGCGGTCTTGCGGCCGCGCCGGTCGCCGAGCCAGCCGAAGACGGCGCCGCCGAGCGGGGCGGCCACGAAGCCGATCGCGAACGTCGCCAGGCTCATGAACGTGCCGAACCACGCGTCGCCGGTGGCGAAGAACACCTGGCCGAACACCAGGGCGGCCGCGGTTCCGTAGATCTGGAAGTCGTACAGCTCGAGCGAGGTGCCGACCGCGGCGGCCACGCCGATGCGTGGCAGGCTGGGCCGGGCGGGATCCGGTGTGGTCATGGACCGTCCTCATCGTCCGTGGTGGTTCCCGCTACGGTAGGAAAACGTCGGCCGTGCCTCCCAGTCGCAAATCCCGCAGCCGCGTAGGGAAAACCTGCAGCACGCTTGACAAGCTCGGAGCCGGTGACTGAGGGTGTTGGGCATCGCGCCTTCTGCTGCGGAGAAGGAGAACTCTGTTGACCGACGCGGCTTTGGAAGCACTCGCCCGGCGGGTGGCGGTCCTCGAGGCCGAGGCCGACATCCGGCGGCTACAAGCTCGTTACATGTTCCTGTGCGACACGCCGCTGCCCGAGTACGGGGTCGCCGGTGACGCGGAACGCATCGAGCTGATCCTCCAGCTCTACACCGAGGACGCGGTGTGGGAGGGCGTCGGCGAGTACTACGACGGCCAGTTCGGCCGGGCCGAGGGCAAGGCGGCCATCCGCGCGCACTTCGAGCGGTTCTGGGGCGAGAAGCGGGATCCGGCGCTGCTGCTCAACGCGCACTACCTGACCTCGGAGCAGATCCACGTGCACGGCGACACCGCCGACGGGCAGTGGATCCACATGCAGCCGTGGCTGTTCTCCGACGGCTCGGCCCTGTTGCGGTCCAGCCGCCTCAACAACACCTTCCGCCGGGACGAGGGGGTCTGGCGGATCACCCGGACCCGCACCGAGAACGTGTTCGTGGCGCCGCTGCCGGACCACTTCGCCAGCGCCCACCCGTCGGCGTCGGTGCTGCTGAAGCCATGACGGGCGAAGCGGTGGTGCACATCGTCGACGACGACGAGGGGCTGCGGCAGTCGCTGGCGTTCCTGCTGGAGAGCGTGGGGATCCAGGCGCTGACCTACCCGGACGCGCCGGCGTTCCTGGCGGAGTTCGACCCGGACGAGCCGGCGGTGGTGATCGTCGATGTGCGGATGCCGGGCATGAGCGGGTTCCAGCTGCAGGAGGAGCTGACCGCGCGCGGCTACCCGGCGCCGGTGGTGTTCTGCTCGGCGCACGGTGACATCCCGATGTCGGTGCGCGCGCTCACCCGCGGCGCGGTGGACTTCCTGGAGAAACCCTACGAACCGCAGCGGATCCTGGAGGTGGTGCAGCGCCAGCAGCAGGACGCGTGCCGCCGCTTCGCGCGCGACGCCGCGCGGCGGGCCGTGCAGCAGCGGTTGAGCCAGCTGACCCAGCGGGAACGCGAGGTGCTGCGGCTGGTGGTGGAGGGGGTTTCCAGCCAGATGGCGGCCAACCGCCTGGGCACCAGCGTGAAGACGATCGACGTGCACCGGGCCCGCATCAAGGCGAAAACCGGAGCGGACAGCCTGGGCGCCCTGGTGCACGACATCCTCACCCACCGGGTGACGGTGTAGTAGTTAGCTGGCGCGCGATCGGGTGGCTCCCGCGCGGGGGCCACCCGAGGGCGGCGCCTCCTGGGTGGACGGGGGCGGTCAGCGCTTGCTGTGGCGGGGAGCAGCCCAGCGCGGCGCGTCCTGGGTGGACGGGGGCGATCGTCGCTTGCCGTGGCGGCTCAGGCGCCGGGTCGCCGGGTCGAACTCACCCGGCCAGGGCGCGTTCCGCTGGCCGGCGGCGGATCAGCTGGCGCCCGAGGGCAAGCCGCGCCTGCGCTCGGGCGGCGGATCACCGCGTCATCGGCTACAACTCACCAGCCAGGGCGCGTTCCACCCAGCAGCCCGTGGCCGGTCGCGCGGTTTCCTGCCGCGCGTGGCTGATCAGGTGCCCGGCGCCTGCCAGGGCCGGCTCACGGGCGGGGGGAGCCCTAGGGACGGCGCGTCCTGGGTGGACGGGCGCGATCAGCGCTTGCCGTGGCGGCTCACGCGCTGAGTCTCCGGGTGGACTCACGGGGCCACGGCGCGTCCCGCTGGCCGGCGGCTCACGCACCGCGTCCTCGACTGGAACTCATCCGGCCAGGGCGCGCTCCACCCAGCAGCCCGTCGCCAGCAGGGCCGTTTCCTGTCGCGCCCGGCCGATCAGCTGCAGCCCCAGCGGCAGGCCGTCCTTCGTGGACAGGCCGGGCACCGCCAGCTGCGGGACTCCCAGTGCCTGCCACGGGCGGCTCAGCACCGGGTCGCCCGTCGCGGTCAGGCCGGCCGGTGCGGGGCCCGGCGCCGCGGGGCCCAGGATCGCGTCGCAGGACCGCAATAGCTCCGACACCACCCCACCCGCCGAGCGCACCACCTCCCGCGCCCGCCGGTAATCCGCCTCCGGGGTGCGCGCGCCGGTGCGCAGCAGCGTCGCCAGTGGCGCGCTCAGCTCGTCGGCCCGCGCCAGCTCGGCCGCCCGCTCCCGGGCCGCCTCGTAGGCCATCACCACCGGGTGCGCGGCCGTCACCTCCGCGATCAGCCGCTCGTCCGGGAACGCCTCCACCACCGCCCCGGCCGCGACCAGCCGCTCGCGCGCCTCCGCCAGCGCCTCCCGCATCTCCGGGCCCGCCGTCCCGGTCCACAGCAGCAGCCGCGGCGGAACCAGCGGCGCGGCACCCGCGTCCGGCTCGCCCGTCAGCGCCGCGAACGCCAGCGCCAGATCCGCCACCCCCGCCGTGTAGAAGCCGTGGCTGTCCAGGCTCGGGCTCAGCCCGGTCACCCCGTCGACCGGGAACCGGCCGTGGCTGAGCACCAGCGCCGCGACCCCGCAGAACGCCGCCGGCCGGATCACCGAACCCGCGGTCTGCGAACCCAGCGCCAGCGGCACCTGACCCGCGGCGACGGCGGCCGCCGACCCGCTCGACGACCCGCCCGGCGAGTGGCCCGGCGCGCTCGGGTTGTCCGTCGGCCCGGGGGAGAAGAACGCGAACTCGGTGGTCACGGTCTTGCCCACCGGCACCGCCCCCGTCCGTCGCCACGCGGTGACGATCGCGGCATCGGCCTGCGCGGGCGGGGCGCCGGCGCGCAGACTGGACCCGCACCGCGTGGGCAGGCCGGCGACGTCGATGATGTCCTTCACCCCGAGCGGCACCCCTCCGAGCGGACCGGACACGGTCAACGACGGCGCCTCCGCGAACTCCACCCACGCCCGCAGCCTCGGCTCGGTTTCCGCGATGCGCTCCCGCGACCGCCGCAGCGCCCCGTCGGTCGAACCGGTCACCAGCTCCCGCAGCGACCACGGCGCCCTCACGCGTCCTCCCAGGCGGCCTCGGCGACCCAGTAGTCCATGCCGCTCTCGCTCACCCCGTGCCGCCACTCCGAGATCCGGCGCAGCGTCGGCTCGACCCGCGCGGTGACGGCGTCGGCCGCCTCCGGGCCGTCCTCGGGCACCTGCCAGTGCACCCAGTTCAGCTCGCGGCCCTCGGCGTCGTGCACGAACAGGTCCACGTGCCGCCAGCCGTAGCCGTGCGTGTCGGTGTAGCAGGTCAACGTCATCCGTTCCATGCGCGCTCTCCTAGGCCGCCGTGGTGCCGAGGCTGTGGAACCGGCGCCGGAAGTACACCAGCGCCGCCGGGTCGTCCCCGGTGAGCACGGTGTCCACCTCGACGAACAGCACCGAATGCGACCCCGACGCCTGCTCGCCCACGATGGTGCCGACCACCGACGCGCACGCCCCGGTGAGCACCGGGACCCCGTGGGTCGCCAGGTCCCACCGCCCGTCGGTGAACCGCTCGGCGGTGGGCACCCCGGTGGCGCCGGCGAAGTGCAGCGCCAGGTCCTCCTGGCCGGCGCCGAGCACGTTCACCGCCAGCCGGCCGTTGCCGACCAGGATGTCGTGCGAACGGGCGGTGCGGTTGACGCAGACCAGCACCGTTGGCGGCGAGTCGGTCACCGAACACGCCGCGCTCACGGTCAGGCCGGCGCGGCCCCGCGGGCCGTCGGTGGTGATGACGGTGACCGCCGCGGACAGGGTGGCCATCGCGGCGCGGAACTCGGTCTGCCGCCGGGTCAGCTCGGGCACGATTCCTCCAAACGATCGCCGGACGAGTTGACCGTACGCGCGCGCCGGGGCGGCCGGGAATTGCGACTTCTTCCGCTGCCGCTAAGGGTTTTCCTTACGTCTCGGCGAGCGGCAGCGCGAACCCGAACCGGGACCCGCCGCCCTCGCGCGGCTCGGCCCAGATGCGGCCATGCTGGCGCGTGATGATCCGGTGCGACAGCGCCAGCCCGATCCCGCTGCCGTGCTCCTTGGAGGTGAACGACTCGGCGAACGGGTCGCGCGGCAGCCCGCGTCCCCGGTCGTCGACGGTCAGCACGCCCTCGCCGCCCTCGGCGCGTGTGGTCAGCACGATCTCGCGGCGCTCCGGGTCGCAGGCGGCCACCTCGTCGATCGCGTTGAAGCAGAAGTTGAGCACCACCTGCCCGGTCAACACCCGTTCGCACCGCACCGGCACCGGACCCGGATGCTCGCGCACCACCACCTCGACCCCCGCCGCGTCCGCCCGCAGCCGCACGAAGTACAGGCACTCGGTGACGATGTCGCCGAGATCGGCCACCTGCCGCACGTGTTCCAGGTGCCCGACGAACGCACGCAGGGCGGCGACGATCGCGCTCGCCCGGTCGATCTGCCGGACCGCGCTGTCGATGCCGAAGGTCACGTGCTTCGCCGCGGCCTCGCCCGCGGCCGCCAGCGAGGCCGCGTGGCGGGCGGCGCCGCCCAGGAAGTTGCCCGCCGCCGCGAGCGGCTGGCCCAGCTCGTGCGCGATCGCCATCGCCATGTCGCCCATCGCGTGGTACCGGGCCAGGTAGTTCTCCTGCTGCAGCTCGCGTTCCCGGCGCAGGTCGGCCCGCACGCGCCCGGACACGTCGTGCAGGATCATCAGCAGCGCGTCCCCACCGGTCTCCTGCAGCAGTTCCAGGCTGCCCTCCAGCCACACCGGCTCCTCCGCCGCGGCGACCGCGAGCTGCACCGTGGTCACCGGATCGGCGCGCTCCAGCACCTCCGCCCAGGACACCGGACGGCCGGCCAGCCGCAGCGTGCCGTAGCGCTCCAGCGGGCCGAGCGGCTGCCCGCTGTCCGCGCCGATCACCTCCAGCGCGGTGTCGGTGGCGAACCGGAGCGTTCCGGCGCGGTCCAGCATCAACGCGATCGTCGAGGTGCGGTGCGCCAGCGCGTCCATGTAGGACGCGGTCCGCCGCAGCTCCTGCTCGACCTCCTGCTCGCGTTCGATGTCGCGGAACTGCACCATGACCGCGGTGCCCTGCGCGAGTTCGACGCGGATCGCGATCGCCTCGGTCGGGATCACCCGGCCGGTGCGCGAGCGGTAGTGCCACTCGATGCTGTTGGTGCCCTTCTCCACCGCCTCCTGCAGCCACGCCCGCCCGATCACGCGGTCGTACTGGCGGGCCGTGCTGCTCATGTGGTGCGCCTTGAGCGGCCGCAGCTCGGCCACGCTCCACTCGAGCATCTCGCACGCGGCGGGGTTGGCCCACAGGATGTTCTTCGTCGCGGCGTCGTGCACCAGCACGCACATGCGGCTGGCGTTGAGCATCGCCACGAAGTCCTCGGTGACCAGTTCGGGCGCGCGGGGATCCACCTGCATCCCGCCAGCGTAGGCCGGGCGTGCCGGCGCCGCGCTGAAGGAATCCCCTACCCGGGGCCGCAGAACCACCAATTCCGCGCGGTGTGCCCGGCTGCCTACCGTCGCAAGGACAACCCGCGACGAGGAGGAGGCGCGATGGTGCACACCCCGGAGGGCGTCGGGTTCGGCGACGTCCTCGCCGAGCTCGCGCGGCGGCGGCAGGAGTTCCGCGAGCAGCGCTACGTGCCGAAGGACTTCGTCGACCGGCTCAAGCGGATCGGCATCTACCGCGCGGCGACGCCGAGCAAGTTCGGCGGGCAGCCGCTGCCGCCGGCCGAATTCCTGGACGCCGTCGAACGGATTTCGGTGGTCGACGGCTCCACCGGCTGGGTCGCCAGTTTCGGCTCCGCCCAGATCTACCTGGCCGCACTACCGCTGGAAACCCAGGCCGAGCTGTACCGCGACGGCCCGGACGTGGCGTTCGCGGGCGCGTTGTTCCCGATGCAGCGCGCCGCGGCCACCGAACGCGGTTACCTGGTCGACGGGCACTGGAAGTTCGCCAGCGGCTGCATGGGCGCCGACGTGATCGGGGTCGGGCTGCCCGGCGACGAGGACTCCGGCGGCAAGCCGCGCACCGCCGTGCTGCGGCCGGACCAGGTCGAGATCGTGCAGGACTGGGACGTGGTCGGCATGCGGGCCACCGGGTCGTTCGACATCGTGGTGCGCGGGGTCGAGGTGCCGCGCGAGTGGACGTTCATCCGCGGCGGCGCGCCGACCGTGGACGAGCCGCTCTACCACTACCCGACGATCGCCTACGCCTCCCAGGTCCTCGCCGTGGTCGGCGCGGGCGTGGCGCGCGCGGCGCTGGACCACGCCAAGCAGGCCGGCGGCGGCTACACCGGCGTCACCGGCGCCCCGAAACTCGCCGACCGGGCCTACTACCGCACCGAGGTCGCCCGCGCCGAGGCCGAGCTGTGCTCGGCCCGCGCCTGGTTCTACGACCTCAGCGACCAGGTGTGGCAGCACGTGCTGCGCGGCGACCCCGCCACCGACGAGCACAACGCCCGGCTGCGCCTGGCCGCCGCGCACCTGGCCCGGGTGTCCTCGGCGGTGGTGGACCGGCTCGTGGAGATCTCCGGCACCGCCCCGATCTACACCGGGCACCCGCTGCGGGACCTCGCCGGCGACGCCGTGGTGCCCAAGCAGCACGCCTTCCTCGGTCCGGCCATCTTCGACTCGGCCGGCGCCGTCCTGATGGGACTGTCACCCACCAGTCCCGGTTTCCGCTGACCCGACCACCCCCGACGAGGAGGACCGAGATGAGCGCACCCCCGCTGCGCGTGCTGTTCTGCATCGGCATCAACCAGAACTTCTTCGACCTGCCCGCCGACGGCATCACGCCCGGCCACGTGTGGCAGGCGTTCGTGTCCATGATGGACGGCATCAAGGCGTTGCCGGGTGTGGACTTCATCGGCGACATCGACGACGACGCGCACATGGTCGGCCCCTCCGACGGCTGGCCGTGGACCGCCTACCTGCTCGCCGACGTGGACACGGTCGACACCGTCAAGGCCGCCTGCAACCTGTTCCGCACCACCCCGGTGGGCGACGGCGACGCGAAGCTGTGGCGCTTCGCCAAGGTCGAAGCCCGCATCGGCCGCGCGCTGACGGTGCGCGACGACGTCGAGCTGCCCGGCTGAGGAGAGGACACCATGACCGACGACATCTTCGCCGAGGCGCCCGCGGACCTCGTCCAGCCGGACCGGGTCGCCGGCCGCCTCTACACCGACCCGGCGATCTTCGAGCAGGAGATGACGAAGATCTTCGAGCGCACCTGGGTGTGGGTCGCGCACGAGAGCGAGCTGCCCAAGCCCGGCACCTTCAAGTCCACCTACGTGGGCCGTCAGCCGGTGATCGTCTCGCGGGACCGCAAGGGCAACCTGCACACGCTCCTCAACCGCTGCCGCCACCGCGGCGCCAGCCTCTGCGAAAAGCCGCGCGGGCAGGCCAACGGCTTCACCTGCCCGTACCACGCCTGGTCCTACGGCCTGGACGGCACGCTGCGCGGCATCCCCTACCCGGACGGCTACGAGGGCGTGGTGGACAAGAAGGACCTGTCGCTGCGCAAGCTGCGCACGGAGTCCTACGGCGGCATGGTGTTCGCCACCTTCGCCGGCGACATCGAGCCGCTGGCGGACTTCCTCGGCGACGCCAAGCTGTGGCTGGACCGGTTCATGAAGCAGGGCGGCGGCTATCCGGTCAAGGTGCTGGGCCGCCACCAGTTCCGGTTCCGCGGCAACTGGAAGATCCAGCTGGAGAACACCACCGACGGCTACCACTTCCCGATCGTGCACCGCTCGTGGATGGCGTCGGTGGACGCCGAGACCGCTGACATGATGTCGTTCATGACCGACCCGGCGGCGATCACGCACGCGCTGGGCAACGGTCACAGCGTCATGCAGATGGTGCCGGAGCACTCCGACCTCGACGCCGACGACGGCACCGAACCGCTGCAGGCCCGCTTCGACCACGTCGTGGCCGAGCTGTCCAAGACCCTGGACGACGGGCAGGTGCGCAAGCTGGTCCGCGCCATGCACGGCACCGGGTTCAACCTGAACCTGTTCCCGAACGTGTCGATGTCGGCGGCGTTCTTCCGCGTCCTGCGGCCGATCGCGGTGGACGAGACCCTGATCGAGCACATCGCGATCGGCCCGGACGGCCCGCCCGAGCTGGACGTGGTCAACCGCGAGCGGATGCGCATCCACGAGCACTTCCAGGGCCCGTTCGGGTTCGGCACCCCGGACGACGCCGAGGGCTGGGACCGCGTGCAGCGCGGCGCCCAGGCCGCGCCGGAGATGCCGATCCTGGTCAACCGCGGCCTTGGCCGGGAGAAGGACGACGAGCACGGCTGGCCGACCTCCCACGTGACCGACGAGGCCGGCATGCGCGCCGCGTACTCCCAGTGGAAGCAGATGATGAGCGATGACTGAGGCGACGATCGTCCCGGCGACCGACACGCGCGTCACCCGCGCGATCGAGCTGATCTGGCGCGAAGCCGAACTGCTCGACCGCAAGGACTACCTGGTGTGGCAGGAGCTCTACACGCCCGACGCGTACTACGTCGTGCCGATCGATCCGGACACCGAGGACTTCGCCGGCTCGCTCAACATGATCTACGACGACGCGCGCATGCGCCAGGCGCGCGTGGCCCGGATGACCGAGGGGTACGCCCTGGCCGCCGTCGACGCCGCCCGCACGGTCCGCACGGTGTCCCGGTTCGTGCCGGAGTCCGTTTCGGACGAGGAGGTGGTGCTGCGCTCGGCGCAGGTGCTGATCGCGTTCAAGCGCGGACGGCACGACATCTGGGCCGCCGACGTGCGCCACCGCATCCGGCTGTCCGACGAGGGCGACCGCATCGCCGAGAAGGTCGTGCGGCTGGTGGACAGCGAGGACGCCGTGCCGGCCGCGGGGTTCCTGCTGTGAGCGCGCAGACCGCGGTGGTCACCGGCGGCGCCCACGGGCTCGGTGAGGCGATCGTGCGACGCCTGCACGCCGAGGGCTTCCGCGTCGCGATCGCCGACCTCGACGGGACCGCCGCCGAGGCGCTGGCGAAGGAACTCGGCGCGGCGAAGGGGTACGCGGTCGACGTCGCCGACCCGGCCGCCCTGACGGGACTGCTGTCCGGCGTGCTGGCCGACTTCGGGTCGGTGCACGTGCTGGTCAACAACGCCGCCCGCACCCAGGCGAAGAAGCTGATGGACATCACCGCCGAGGAGCTGGACGCGGTCCTGAAGGTCAACCTCGGCGGCACGTTCCACGCCTGCCAGATCTTCGGCGCGCACTTCGCCGCGCGGGGCTACGGCCGGATCGTGAACATGGCGTCGCTGGCCGGGCAGAACGGCGGCACCGCGACCGGCGGGCACTACGCGTCGTCCAAGGGCGCGATCCTGTCCGCCACCAAGGTGTTCGCCCGCGAACTGGCGCCGCACGGGGTCACCGTCAACGCGGTGTCGCCCGGCCCGCAGGACAGCCCGGCGGTGCGGTCCATTGTGGACGACCTGGACGGGTTCGTGCGGACCATCCCGGTCGGCCGGCTCGGCGACCCGGCGTTCGTCGCCCGGATGGTCGCCCTGCTCGCTTCGCCCGAAGCCGCCTCGGTCACCGGCGCCTGCTGGGACGCCAACGGCGGCCTCTACCTGCGCTGACCCCGAGGGAGGGACGATGACGAGAACCGTGGTCCGCGTCGCGGAGGTCAGGCAGGAGGCCGCCGGGATCCGCGCCCTGCGCCTGGTCCGCGACGACGGCGCCCCGCTGGGACCGTACGAGGCCGGCGCGCACGTCGACGTCGTCGGCCCGACCGGCCTGGTGCGGCAGTACTCGCTGTGCTCGCCGCCGCACGAGCCTTCGTCGCTGCTGATCGCGGTGAAGAAGGAGGCCGCCTCACGCGGTGGTTCCGCAGCGCTGCACACGGTTCAGGCCGGGGACACGCTGGAGATCGGCGAGCCGCGCAACCTGCTGCGGATCGCCGACGCCGCCCGCCATGTCCTGGTGGCCGGTGGCGTCGGCGTGACCCCGCTGCTGAGCCTGGCCTACGAGCTGGACCGCCGGGGTGCGGAGTTCGAGCTGCACTACTTCGCGCGGGCCCGGGAGCAGGCCGCGTTCGCCGACCTGGTCGCTGCCGAGTTCGGTGCCCGGCTGCATTTCGGCGTGCCGCGCGCCGAGCAGCCGACGCTGCTCAAGGAGGTCGCGGCTGATCTGCCCCCGGACGCACGCGTCTACACGTGCGGGCCGGAGGGGTTCATGGCGCAGGTCGGCGCGGTGTTCGCGCCCGTCGTCGGTGCGGAGCGGGTGCACGTCGAGCACTTCGTGGCCGCGGAGATCGACACCAGCGGGGACCGCCCGTTCACCGTGGAGCTGGACACCGGCGAGGTGTTCGCGGTGCCCGCGGACAAGTCGATCCTCACCGTGCTGGGCGAGAACGGCATCGAGGTGTTCTCCTCGTGCGAGGAGGGCATCTGCGGCTCGTGCGTGTCCGGGGTGCTGGAGGGCGAGCCGGACCACCGGGACAATTGCCTGTCGGCGGCCGACCGGGCGGCCGGGGACCAGATGGCGCTGTGCGTCTCCCGCGCGAAAACCCCCCGGTTGAAGATCGAGCTGTACTGATTCGCTGCCGGAGCAGCTGCGAGGACGCCAACCGGCGGGGCGCGCCGGTTGGCGTTCACTCGGCAGATCAGCCCAGGGCGGCCCGGGCCGCGCGGGCGATCCCGTCCGCGTCGAGGCCGTAGTGCCGGTACAGGTGGGTCGGCGGTCCGATGAGCGCGTACTCGTCCCGGAGCCCGTGCCGCACCACCCGCGCCGGGAGGCCCTGTTCGGCGACGACCTCGGCGACCGCGCCGCCGAGCCCGCCCAGGATGCTGTGCTCCTCGACGGTCAGGATCACGCCGGACCGGGCGGCCGCCTTCGCCACCGCGTCGGCGTCGAGCGGCTTGACGGTGTGCATGTCCAGCACGCCGGCCGAAATCCCCTCGGCGCTCAGCGCCGCCGCCGCGGACAGGGCGGGGTGCACCATCGATCCGGTGGCGATGATCGTCAGATCGCCGCCGGCCGAGTGCTCGATCGCCCGCCCGATGGTGAACTCCCGGTCGCCGCGGTCGTAGACGTCGGGATCCTGTCCGCGCCCGATCCGGAAGTAGATCGGGCCCGGCCAGGTGGTGGCCGCCCGCAGCGCGGACCGCAGCTGCGCCGCGTCGGCCGGGGCGATCACGGTCAGGCCCGCGATGCTGCGGGTGATGGCGAGGTCCTCGGTGGCGTGGTGCGAGGTGCCGTAGTAGCCCAGGGTGATGCCGGCGTGGTGGCCGATCAGCCGGACCGGGAGCTTGGTGTAGGCCACGTCCGTGCGGATCTGCTCGCACGCGAGCAGGGCCAGGAACGAGGCGAAGGTCGCCACGTGCGGCTGCCAGCCGGTGGTGGCCAGGCCCGCGGCGGTGGACACCATGTGCTGCTCGGAGATGCCGAACTGGACGTAGCGGTCCGGGTGGCGGTCCTGGAAGCGGACCAGGCCGTTGGAGTACTTCAGGTCCGCGGTGCCGGCGACGATCGGATGTCCCTCGTCCACCAGATCGCCGAGGGTGTCGGCCAGGGCGTGCAGGCCCGGGGCGCGGTCCAGCAGGGTCAGCAGGTGCCAGGATTCGGGCTGCAGCCCGGGTGCGACGCTCATCGGCCCCTCCGCAGTTCCTCGATCGCGTTGCGCTCGTCCTGCTCGGCGAGCCAGCCCAGGTGCCAGCCGAACTCGGCTTCCATGTAGGAGATGCCCTTGCCCTTCACGGTGTCGGCGATGATCACGACGGGAGTGGTGCGGGTGGTGTCCGCGACGACCTCGCGCAGCAAGCCGAGCAGCGCGGCCACGTCGTGCCCGTCGACCCGGTGGGCCTGCCAGCCGAAGGCGCGCCACTTGTCTTCGAGCGGCTCGATCCCGGTGACGGTGTCGATCCGGCCGTCGAGGGAGTGGTCGTTGCGGTCGACGATCGCGATCAGGTTGGACACCCGGTGGTGGGCCGCCCCGAGCGCCGCCTCCCAGATCTGCCCCTCGTGCAGCTCGCCGTCGCCGAGCAGGACGAAGACGTTCGAGTCGTAGCCCCGCATCCGGGTGCCCAGTGCGATCCCGGTGCCGGTGGACAGCGCGTGGCCCAGTGATCCGCTGCTGAAGTCGATGCCGGGGATCCGGGTCATGTCCGGGTGATCGCCGAAGGCGTTGCCCAGCCGGGTGTAGTCGTCCAGCTCGCGCGGGTCGAAGAACCCCCAGTCGGCCAGCAGCGGGTACAGCGTCGCCGCGGCGTGGCCCTTGCCGAACAGGAAGCGGTCGCGCTCGGGCCAGTCCGGCTCGCCGCGCCGCAGCCGCATGACGCCGTAGTAGAGCGTGGCGAGGATTTCCGCGCAGGAGAAGCCGGAGGCGTAGTGACCGGTCTTGGCGATGGAGATCAGCCGGACGGTTTCCAGGCGGGCGTGCAGCGCGCGCTCGCTGATCGTGTCGATGAGGTCCGCGAGCCCGGGCCGCGGATCGTGGTTGACGACTGTCATGAGACGGCAAAGTACCGTCTGTCGGGCACGCTGTCCATAGAACGAGAATCCTTTCTGATGGTCGTCGTGTCCGCAGAGCGGTAAGATTCCGTGGTGGCGAATGACGGAAGCGTGATGCTGGTGCGCAAGGTGGCGCAGGTGCTCGACCACCTCGCGCAGGGAGAAGCGACGGCGGCGGAACTGGCCGAGGCGCTGGGGGAGCCGCGCAGCTCGGTCTACCGGCTGCTGTCCAGCCTGCAGGCCGAGGGCCTGGTGGAGCACGGATCCCGGCGCGGGCAGTTCCGGCTGGGGTTCAAGCTGCTCACCCTGGGTACCGCGGTGGTCGCCAGGTTCGACGAGCGCGAGTTCGCGCAACCGGTCCTGGAACGGCTGCACGACCTGACCGGGGAAACGGTCTTCCTCTGCGTCCGCCGGGGGGACACCGCGGTGTGCATCGAACGGCTCGCCGGCAAGCGGGTCCAGTCGCTGGCGCTGCAGCTCGGCGGATCGCTGCCGCTGCACGCCGGCGCGGCCTCCCGTGCCCTCCTGGCGTTCGCGCCGGAGACCGAATGGGAGGCCTACCTCGAGCGCAACGTGCCGTTGTCGCGGTTCACCGGGTCCACGCCGTCCGAGCCCGGCACGCTGCGCAAGCTGCTGCGGCAGGCCCGGGAGGAGGGGTTCGCGCTGAGCGACCAGGACGTCACGGTCGGCGTGGCGGCGATCGGGGTGCCGGTCGTGGACTACCGGGGTGAGGTCCGCGCCGCGGTGTCGATCAGCGGCGTGCGCGAGTCGATCCTCGGCGAGGACTTCCCCCGCTGGCGCGACCTGCTGCTCGACGCGGGCCGTGAAGTGTCCCGCGCGCTGGGCTCGGAACTCGCGGGCAAGAACATCGCGCGGTTCGACTGACGCCGTCTTCCCGGCCGCAGGCGGAGCCAGAATTCTCACCCACTAGACGAGTCGTCCTTTGTATGAGAACGTGTCTCCCAGTGCGGGGCGCTCCAGCCCCTGCCTGACGGCTGAGGGAGGCCAGTCATGGTCGACGGTGACCTGTCCGGTCGGGTCGTGGTCATCACCGGCGCGGGCGGCGGCATCGGGCTCGCCTGCGCCCGGCGCGTGCTGGACGCGGGCGCCGTGGTCGTGGGGGCCGACCTGCAGACCACGCAGCTCGAAGAGCTCGCCGGCCCGGACCGGGTGCGGGCCGTGCGCGCCGACCTGCGCGCACCCGGCGCGGCGGAGGAGATCATCGCGGCCGCGCTGGACGGGTTCGGACGCGTCGACGTGCTGGTGAACAACGCCGGAGTCGCCCCGGTGCGGGACGGTTTCCTCGGCATCACCGACGCCGACTGGGCCGCGACACTCGAGCTGAACCTCATGGGCTACGTCCGGGCGGCCCGCGCCGCGGTGGCGGCGATGCGTGACGCCGGCTCGGGCGCGCTCGTCCACATCGCCTCCGAAGCGGCGCGCATGCCCAACCCCCGGCTGCCGGACTACAGCGTCTCCAAGGCCGCCGTGCTGATGCTGTCCAAGGTGCTCGCCGCCGAGTTCGCGCCGTTCGGCATCCGGTCCAATGTGGTCTCCCCGGCGTTCGTCCGGTCACCCATCTACGACCGTCCCGGTGGTCTCGCCGACAGTCTCGCCGACGAGTTCGGTGTGGACCGCGAGACCGCGCTGCGGCGCTACGTCGAGCTCAACGGCATTCCGCTCGGCCGGCTCGGCACCGTCGGCGAGGTCGCCGAGATGGTGGCGTTCCTGGCCTCCGACCGCGCGGGTTTCGTGACCGGCGCGAACTTCTGCGTCGACGGCGGCGTGACCCCGGTCGTCTGACGCTCCAGCCGATCCGGGCAGGGGTGCCTGCCCTTTTCCGCGAACAGACAAGGAATCGACGATGATCCATCGCATGCTGCCCTCGGGCCGGCCGCTGCGCCGCTTCGGCGCGCTGGCCGCGGCCGGGCTCACGGTCCTCGCCGCACTCGCCGGCTGTGCCTCCGGCGCCGGTTCCGGCGCGGGCGGTCTCACCGTCGGCGTGACGCTCAACGCCGCGTCCAACCCGTTCTTCCTCGCCGAGGGCAAGGCGATCGAGGAGGCGGCCGGCCCCGGGGTGCGCGTCACCGTCCAGTACGCCAACGCCGATGTGGCGACCCAGAGCAACCAGATCGACGCGTTCATCCGCCAGCGCGTGGGCTCCATCGTCGTCGACGCGGTCGACTCGGACGGGATCGGGCCCGCGGTGCTGCGCGCCGAGCAGGCCGGCATCCCGGTGGTCGCCATCGACGTCACCGCCGCGGGCGCCGACGCCACCGTCGCCAGCGACAACGTGCAGGCGGGCCGCGACGCCTGCGCCTACCTGGCCGAGCAGCTCGGCGGCCGGGCGAAGATCGCGATCGTGGACGGGTCGGCGGTGTCGGCCATCGCCGATCGCATGACCGGCTGCCGTCAGGCGCTCGCGCAGGCGCCCGGGATCGAGGTCGTCGCCACCCAGCGCGCCGACCTGACCCGCGACAAGAGCATGACCGTGGCGAGCAACATCCTCACGGCCCACCCCGATGTCGCCGGGTTCTTCGGCGTCAACGACCCGACCGCGATCGGGATCGCGCTCGCCGCTCAGCAGAAGGGCGCCCGCGTGAAGGTCGTGGGCGTGGACGGCGCCCGGCAGCTGACCGACCTGTTCGGCGAGGGCCTGATCATCGGCACCTCGGGGCAGGACCCGGCGAAGCTCGGGCGCACCGGCCTCGACCTGGCCACCCGCCTGGCGCGCAAGGAGCAGGTGCCCTCCGCGCCGGTGCTGATCCCCACCGTGCTGGTCACGCCGCAGACGCTCGGCGCCTACCCGAGCTGGGGCTGACATGGCAGTCAACCACGACACAGCCGACACAGCCGACACAGCCGATGACGCCGTGGTGCGGCTGGACGAGGTCACCAAGTCCTTCGCGGGCAACCCGGTGCTGCGCGGTGTCTCGCTCGGCCTGACGCCCGGCGAGGTGCACGTGCTGGCCGGGGAGAACGGGGCGGGCAAGTCGACGCTGATCAAGGTGCTGACCGGCATCCACGCCCCGGACAGCGGGCGCGTCCTGGTCGACGGCGCGCCGGTGACGTTCGCCGGTCCCGGTGACGCCCGGCAGCGCGGACTCACCGTCGTGCACCAGGAACTGAGCCTCGTGCCGGAGCTGACCGTCGCCGAGAACATCGTGCTCGGCCGGGAGCCGCGGCGGCGCGGCGGACGGTTCGACCGCGGGCAGGCCCGGGCACGGGCCGCCGACGCGCTGGCCCGGGTCGGTGCGTCGCTCGACCCGGACGCCCGCGTGGCCGAGCTGGGCACCGGGCAGCAGCAGCTGGTCGAGATCGCCCGGGCGCTGGCCGACCGTCCGCGGGTGCTGGTACTCGACGAGCCCACCGCCGCGCTGTCCGACGAGGAGGCCAAGGCGCTGCTGGGCATCGTCGAGGAACTGCGCGACGCCGGTCTCGGCCTGCTCTACATCAGCCACCGGATGGCCGAGATCGACCGGATCGCCGACCGCGTCACGGTCCTGCGTGACGGCCGGGTGGCCGACACCATGTCCCGCACCGGGATGAGCGAGGACCGGATCGTCACCTCCATGGTCGGGCGGCCCGTCGCCAACCTCTACCAGCACGGTGAGCGGCGCCCCTCGGCGCAGGTGCGCCTGCGGGTGGAGCGGATCAGATCGCGGGACGTGCGCGAGTGCTCGTTCGAGGTGCGGGCCGGTGAAGTGGTCGGGTTCGCCGGCATCGTCGGCGCCGGCCGCAGCGAGCTGTGCCGCCTGATCGCCGGGTTCGACCGGAGCGACGGAGGCGTCGTCACGGTGGACGGCCGGCCGGTCGACACCGCGCGGCCCGCGTCCGCCGCGTCGGCGGGCATCGTGATGCTGCCGGAAAGCCGCAAGAGCCAGGGCCTGTTCCCGGCGATGTCGGTGGCGGACAACGTGTGCACCGGCACCCGGCTGGGCCGTCGCCCGCTGGGACGGACCTCGGCGGGTGCCCGCAGGTCCGCCGCGCGCTCCTACGCCGACCGGATGCGGATCAAGGCGGCCGGCCTGGACCAGCGCGTCGCCGAACTGTCCGGCGGCAACCAGCAGAAGGTCCTGCTCGCCCGGTGCCTGGCCCGCCGCCCCGCGGTGCTCATCCTCGACGAGCCCACGCGCGGCGTCGACATCGGCGCGAAGGCCGACATCTACGCCCTGGTCAACGAGGTCGCCGCCCGCGGCGTCGCCGTCGTGCTCATCTCCTCCGAACTGCCCGAGGTCCTCGGCCTGGCCGACCGCGTCCTGGTGATGAGCGGCCGGTCGATCGTCGCCGAGCTGTCCGGCGCGGCGATGACGGAGGAAGAGGTCATCCGGCACGCGACCGGCTCGGCGAACGCACCCGCCGAACTCACACAGAGGTGATCCGATGGAAACCACGTCACTGACCGAAGCCGTCCGGCTGGACCGGCCGGAGAGGCGGCGCGGGCCGCGCGGACGCGGCAGCGTGACCGACTGGCTCGGCGTGCTGTCCGCGTTGCTGGTGCTGGTCGTCGTGTTCGCGATCGCGGCCCCGTTCTTCTTCACCGTGCCCAACCTGCTGGACATCGCCCGGCAGATCGCGGTCACCGCGATCCTCGGCGCGGGCCTGACCTTCGTCATCATCACCGCGGGCATCGACCTGTCGGTCGGCTCGGCCGTCGGCGTCACCGCGTTCGTGGCGGTTTCCCTGTCGCTGCAGGGTTTTCCGGCACTGGTCGCGCTCCCGGTGGCGCTGGCGGCCGGCGTGGCCGTCGGCCTGGTCAACGGGGCGCTCGTGGCCGGTCTCGGGCTGGCCCCGTTCATCGTGACCCTGGCCGCGCTCACCTACCTGCGGGGCGTGACCTACGTGGGCACCGACGGGACCACGCTGTTCTCCACCGAGCTGAGCTACGCGACGCTCGGCAGCGGGGTGGTGCTGGGCGTCCCGACGCCGGTGCTGGTCATGGTCGCGGTGTTCGCGATCGGCGGCTACCTGCTCAACCGCACGGTGTTCGGCCGGTGGGTGTTCGCCGTCGGCGGCAACCCGGAGGCGGCGCGGCTGGCCGGGATCCCGGTCCGGCGCGTGCTCGTGTGGGTGTACGTCCTGTCCGGACTGTGCGCGGCGATCGGTGGCGTGATCGCCTCGGCCCGCCTGCAGAGCTCGGTGCCCGATCTGGGCAGCGGCTACGAGCTGTCCGCCATCGCGGCCGTGGTGCTCGGCGGCACCTCGCTGATGGGCGGGCGCGGCTCGCTGACCGGGACCTTCCTCGGCGCCGCGATCATGGGTGTGCTGGTCAACGGCATGACCCTGCTCGACGTGTCGTCGTTCTACCAGCAGATCATCCAGGGGGCCGTCATCGTCGTCGCCGTCGCACTGGACCGCCTGCGGTCCCGCCGGACCGGAGCAGGCCCGGCATGAGCCCGATCCACACAACCACGGGGAGAGAACAACAGTGACCACTCGGACCACACTCGTCGTCGGCGCGCACGGCGTGATCGGCGGAGCGGTGGCGCAGCGGCTGCGCGACCACGACCGGCGGGTGGCGACCCTGGCGCGCCGCGGCCCGGTGACGCTCCCCGACGGCAGCGTGATCGACGACCACGTGCGGGTCGACCTGCTCGACCCCGCGGCCACCACCGCCGCGCTGGCGGACCGGGCGGACATCACGGACGTGGTGTTCGCCGCCTACGTCGAGCGCGAAACCATGGCGGCCACCGTCGGCCCGAACGTCGCCATGCTGCGGAACCTCCTCGACGCGCTGCACGCGAGCGCGTCCACGGTGCGGCACGTCGTGCTCATCGGCGGGGGGAAGTCCTACGGCGAGCACCTCGGCCACTACAAGACCCCGGCCAAGGAGAGCGATCCGCGTTTCCTCGGGCCGATCTTCTACAACGACCAGGAAGATCTGTTGTGGGCGGACGCCGGCCGGGCGGGCTACACCTGGACGGTGCTGCGGCCGGACGGGGTGCTGGGGGTCAGCCTCGGCTCGCCGATGAACCTCGTCACCGGGCTGGCCGTGTTCGCCGCGGTCAGCAAGCACCAGGGGGTGCCGCTGCGGTTCCCCGGCACCCCGCAGGCGTGGACGGCGCTGCACCAGGCCACCGACGCGCGGATCGTCGCCGGCGCGGTCGAGTGGGCCCTGGACAGCCCGGCCGCCCGCGGTGAGGTCTTCAACGTCACCAACGGCGACCACTTCCGCTGGCAGCACCTGTGGCCCGACATCGCCGTGTCCTTCGGGATGCCCGCGGCCCCGCCGCAGCCGATGTCACTGGCCGAGCAGATGGCGGACAAGGACAGCACCTGGGACGAGCTGGTGGCCGAGCACGATCTGCGGCAGCTCCCGCTGTCCGCCGTGGCGGCGTGGCCGTTCATCGACGGCTGGCTCGCCAACGGCGCCGACATGGTGCAGAGCACCATCAAGATCCGCCGCGCCGGATTCATCGAATGCCTCGACACCCACGAGAGCTTCCTGGACAACCTCGACCGGATGCGCGCCCTGCGCCTGATCCCCTGACCGACCCTGAGGAGACGATGATGACGACGACCGACCCGGAGACGATCGCCGCGCGCTGGCTCGACGAGTTCGGCAACCTGCTGACCCACGGGTCCGATCTGTCGCCGCTGTTCGCGAGCGAGTGCTACTGGCGCGATCTGGTGGCGTTCACCGACGACATCCACACGGTGGCGGGGGACCGGGTGCCCGCGGAGCTGACCGCCCGCCAGCCGGTCGCGAAGGCGTCCGGATTCCGGGTCGCGGCCGGCCGCACGCCGCCGCGGTTCGTGGAGCGCAACGGGATCCGCGCGCTGGAGGCGATCTTCGAGTTCGAGGTCACCGCGGGCACCGGCGCCGGGGTCGTGCGGCTGGTCGAGGAACCCGGGCGCGGTCACGTGGCGCGGAACCTGCTGACCACGGTGGACCAGCTGGCCGGCTATCCGGAGCGGGTCGGCGAGAACCGGCCGGTCGGCCAGCGCGACTCGGCGAAGTTCGGGGGTCCGAACTGGCTCGACCGCCGGGAGGCGGCCCGCGCCTACGCCGATCACGATCCGGACGTCCTCATCGTGGGCGGCGGGCAGAGCGGGCTGGCGCTCGCCGCGCGACTGGGGCAGCTGGACGTCGACACGCTCGTGGTCGACACCCACGAGCGGCCCGGGGACAACTGGCGCAAGCGCTACCACGCGCTGACGCTGCACAACGCGGTCTGGCTCAACGACCTGCCGTACCTGCCGTTCCCGCCGACCTGGCCGGTGTTCGTGCCCAAGGACAAGCTGGCCGGCTGGTTCGAGTCCTACGTGGACGCGATGGAGATCAACTTCTGGGGTGGCACCACGTTCCAGGGGGCCGCCTACTCCGCCGAGAACGGCACCTGGGAGGCGCGCTTGCGGCGCGCGGACGGCAGCACGCGCGTGCTGCGCCCGAAGCACGTCGTGATCGCGACGGGCGTGAGCGGCCTGCCCTTCGTCCCGGACCTGCCCGGGCTCGGCGAGTTCGCCGGGGAGGTGCTGCACTCCAGCGCCTACCAGGACGGGGCCGACCACGCCGGCAAGCGCGTCATCGTCGTGGGCACCGGCAACAGCGGGCACGACGTGGCGCAGGACCTGCACGCCAACGGCGCGTCGGTCACGATGATCCAGCGCAGCCCCACGACCGTGGTCAGCATCGAACCGAGCGCCGCGCTGGCCGACGCCTCCTACCTGACCGCGCCGACGCTGGAGGACAGCGACCTGATCGGGCTGTCCGTGCCGTACCCGGACCTCGTGGTGGGCGCGAAGCAGCTCACCGCGCGGATGAAGGAGCTGGACCGCGACCTCGTCGAGGGGCTGAACCGGATCGGGTTCCGCACCGACTACGGCCACGACGAGACCGGGCAGCAGATGAAGTACATGCGCCGCGGCGGCGGGTACTACCTCAACGTCGGGTGCTCCGACCTGCTGATCTCCGGCGAGATCGGCCTGGTGCAGTGGGCGGAGGCGGACCGGTTCACCCGCGACGGCCTGCGCATGTCGGACGGTTCGGTGGTGGAGGCCGACCTCGTCGTGCTCGCCACCGGGTACCAGAGCCAGCAGGAAGGGTTGCGGCACCTGATGGGGGACGAGGTGGCCGACACCGTGGGACCGATCTGGGGCTACGACGACGAGGGCGAGGTCCGCAACATGTGGCGGCACACCGCCCAGCCCGGCCTGTGGTTCACCGCGGGCAACTTCCAGATGTGCCGGACCTACTCCAAGGTGCTCGCCTTCCAGCTGCGGCGCAGCCTCGACCAGGCCGGGTGAGCGGGGCGGCGGTCAGCTCCGGGCGGGCTCGGCCGTCGCGCCGGGCCAGTGCTGGCCGCGCGCCCACGAGTCCAGCACGATCAGGGTCTTCGTGCTGGTGATGCGGTGGCTGCGGCGCAGCTCGTCGACCGTGCGCTGCAGGTGCTGCAGGTCGCGCACCCGCAGCCACACCAGGGCGTCGGGGTCGCCGGCGATGGTGAACACCGCCTGCGCCTCCGGCATCCGGGTGGTGGTTTGCACGATCTCGTCCACGTTGGTGGTGCCGAAGAACCGCAGCTGGGTGAAGGCCTCCACACCCCAGCCGAGCTTCGCGTGATCGACCTGCACGGTGAACCCGGTGATCACGCCGGTCTCCTGCAGGCGGTCGACGCGGCGCTTCACCGCGGCCGTGGACAGCGTGACGCGAGAGGCGATGTCGGACAGCGTCCGCCGGGCGTCCTCCCGGAGCAGGGCCAGGATCTCCCGGTCGGTCGCGTCGATCAGTTCGTCGGCCATGCCCGCGGATCGTACGCAACAAATGCGAGCTGGAACACTGCACCGGCGAGAATCTTTGCGTGCTTCGCGGAGCCGGCCCGGTGGTTGTTGCGCGTGGCTGATGTCATTGGCTGAAGTGATCCACGTCCCAACCGGCGTGACGCGAAAGGCCCGGCATGACGACCTTCACCCTGGACGAGCGGTACGTGCGCGACTCGGGCACCGTCTACCTGACCGGCGTGCAGGCCCTGGTGCGGGTGGTGCTGGACCGTGTCCGGCACGACCGGCGGGCCGGGAACGACACGGCCGCGTTCGTGTCCGGGTACGAGGGCTCGCCGCTGGCCGGGTTCGACCTGGAGCTGGCGCGCCGGTCGAAGCTGCTGGACGAGCACGCGGTCGTGCACCGGCCCGGGCTCAACGAGGAGCTGGCCGCCACGTCGGTGATGGGCAGCCAGATGGCCGCGAACCTCGGCGCGCTGCGCACGGACGGCGTGACCGGGTGGTGGTACGGCAAGGCACCGGGCCTGGACCGGGCCACCGACGCCCTGAGACACGCCAACCTCGCCGGCACCCACCCGCGTGGCGGCGCGGTCGCGCTGGTCGGTGACGACCCGAACGCCAAGTCCTCGACCGTGCCGTGCGCCTCCGAGCACGCGCTGGCCGACCTGGCGATGCCGGTGTTCTTCCCGGCGGACTCGCAGGACGTCCTGGACCACGGGCGGCACGCCGTGGAGCTGTCCCGCGCCAGCGGGCTGTGGACCGCGATGAAGATCGTCGCCAACGTCGCCGACGCGGCGGGCACCGCGGAGGTGGACCCCGTGTGGGCCGCGCCGGCGCTGCCCGAGGGCGCCTACGGGCACCGGCCGAGCAGCCGCCTGCTCGGCCCGGAACTGGCCGCGCTGGAGCACAGCCTGCACCGGATCCGGCTGCCGCTCGCGCTGGAGTACGTCCGGGCCAGCGGCGTCAACCGGATCGTGCGGTCCGGGCCCGGGGACCGGGTCGGGATCGTCACCGCGGGCAAGTCCTATCTGGACCTGCGGCAGGCGTTGCGCACGCTCGGGCTCGACGAAGCCGACCTCGGCCGCTACGGCATCCGTCTGCTCAAGCTGGGCGTGATCCACCCGGTCGAGCCGGAGATCGTCACCGAGTTCGCGCGCGGCCTGGAGCAGATCGTGGTGGTGGAGGAGAAACGCGCGCTCGTCGAACCCGCCGTCAAGGAGATCCTCTACGGCCGCACCGGCGCGCCGCGGGTGCACGGCAAGACCGGCCCGGACGGGCGGACGCTGTTCACCGAGCTGGGCGAGCTGGACCCGGAGTCGATCGCGAAGGGGCTCGCCCGCCTGCTCGGCGACATCGAACCCGTGCGCGCGTGGCAGGGGCGGCGCCGGCGGGAGCGGATCGCGGTGCCCCTGCTGGCCCGCACGCCCTACTTCTGTTCGGGCTGCCCGCACAACTCCTCGACCAAGGTGCCCGAGGGCACGCTCGTGGGCGGTGGCATCGGCTGCCACACGATGGCCTTGTTCATGGAACCCGAGCACGTCGGCGACGTCGTCGGCATCACGCAGATGGGCGGCGAGGGCGCCCAGTGGATCGGGATGGCGCCGTTCGTGCAGGTGCGGCACCTGGTGCAGAACATCGGAGACGGCACGTTCACCCACTCCGGCAGCCTCGCCGTGCGGGCCGCGGTCGCGGCGGGCGTGAACATCACGTACAAGCTGCTGCACAACTCCGCGGTGGCGATGACCGGCGGGCAGGACGCGGTCGGCGCGCTGCCGCTGGACAAGCTCGCCGCGCTGCTGCTGTCCGAGGGCGCGGCCAAGGTCGTGATCACCTCCGACCAGCCGCGCAAGCTGCGGCGGCTGCGGTTCCCGCGCGGGGTCGAGGTGCGCTCGCGCGACGATCTGTTGCGCACGCAGGAGGAGCTGGCCGCGGTCCCGGGCGTCACCGTGCTGATCCACGACCAGGAGTGCGCGGCGGAGAAGCGGCGCAAGCGGCGGCGCGGCAAGCAGGAGACCCCGGCGACCAAGGTGTTCATCAACGAGCGGGTGTGCGAGGGCTGCGGCGACTGCGGGGTGAAGTCCAACTGCCTGTCCGTGCAGCCGCATGAGACCGAGTTCGGCCGCAAGACCCGCATCCACCAGGCGTCGTGCAACGTCGACTACTCGTGTCTGAAGGGCGACTGCCCGTCGTTCGTGACCGTGGTGCCCGGCCACCGGCCGCGGCGCCGCGAACTGCCGCCGCTGGACGCGACGGCCCTGCCCGACCCGGTGGCCGCGACCGGCGATGTGGCGGTGCGGATCACCGGTATCGGCGGCACCGGCGTGGTGACCGTCGCGCAGATCCTGGCCACCGCCGCGGTGCTCGACGGACGGCACGTGCGGACCCTCGACCAGACCGGGCTCGCGCAGAAGGGCGGCGCGGTGGTCTCCGACGTCAAGATCACCACCGCGCCGGTGGAGCAGGCGGCCAAACTCGCCGCGGGGGAGTGCGACCTGTACCTGGCCTGCGACCCGCTGGTGGCGGCCGACCCCGCGCACCTGGCCGTGGCCGACCCGGCTCGTACCGTCGCCGTGGTGTCCACTTCGGAGGTTCCGACCGGGCGGATGATCGTCGACACCGCCGTGTCCTTCCCGGACCAGCCGGCGATCCGGTCCGTGTTGGACGATGCCACCGCCCGCGGCCACTACCTGGACGCGCGCGCGGCGGCCGAGGCCCTGTTCGGGGACGACCAGTTCGCCAACATCCTCCAGCTGGGCGCGGCGTACCAGACCGGGGCGCTCAACGTCAGCGCCGAGGCCATCGAACGGGCCATCGAGATCAACGGCACCGCCGTGCCGGCCAACCTGCAGGCGTTCCGCCGGGGCCGGCAGCTGGTGGCCGACCCGGACGCGCTGTCCGCCGAGCTGGCTCCGCCGACGGCGCCCGAGGCGGTTGTCGCCGACCCGGCCGCGGTCGCCCGGGTGCGGTCGCTGGTCCGCACCGAGGGCGGTGAGCTGGCGCGGCTGCTCGACGTGCGGGTGCCGGACCTGATCGCCTACCAGGACGAGGCGTACGCGCGGAGCTACGCCGAGTTCGTCGAGCAGGTCCGTGCCCGCGCTGGGGATGGCCCGGTCACCCAGGCCGTCGCCCGGAACCTCTACAAGCTCATGGCGTACAAGGACGAGTACGAGGTCGCGCGGCTGTCGCTCGACCCGGCGCTGGCCGCCGAGATCCAGGCGCAGTTCGGGCCCGGTGCCCGCTACGCCTACCAGTTCCACCCGCCGGTGCTGCGGGCGCTGGGCCTGCAGCGCAAGATCGGGCTCGGCCCGTGGGCGCGGCCGGTGCTGCGGGCGCTGCGGGCCGGACGACGGCTGCGCGGCACCCGGTTCGACGTGTTCGGCTACGCCCGGGTGCGGCGCGTCGAACGGCAGCTGATCACCGACTACCGCTCTGCGATCACCCGCGCGCTGGCCGGCCAGGCGGCGGAGCCGGTGCTGCTGGAACTCGCCGGGCTGCCGGACGTGGTGCGCGGCTACGAGGACATCAAGCTCGCCGGGGTCGCCGAGTACCAGCGCCGCCAGGCGAAGCTGCTGGAGGAGATCGACCACGCGGGCACCGGCCGCACCCCGGTGGCCGGCGCCTGACCGGCTGACGGGCCGCGGGTGCGCCGCACGAGGCGTGGCGCGTCCCGGGGAAGCCGCGCGCCGATGGCGCACAGCACGGCCGCGGCCGCGCTGCGCACGCGCGTCCCACGCGGGTGCGCGTCGCACGTGGCCGCGCGTTGCACGTAGGTGCGAGGGAGCCGCGTGCGGGTGGTGTGCCCGGCGCCCGCCACATGTGGCGCGCTGTGCCAGCAGCGGCTCTCACCGCCCGTGTCAGGCGGGTTGGGCGAGGAAGTCGGCGACGAGGTGGCTCGCCTCGGGGCGGCACTCCTCGAAGTAGGCGTGCCGCGCTCCGGGGAACACGTGCACCCGCGCGCCCGGGATGCGCTCCGCCAGCAGGGTGGCGTTCACGGCGGGGGTGAGCTGGTCGTCCGCACCGTGGAGGACCAGCGTCGGGGCCGTGATGCGCGGCAGCGCGTCCCACGCGTCGTGCTCGTTGCTCGCCCGCAGGTGGTACTTGCGCGCGTGCGCGGGCATCGACGGGTCGCCCAGCGTGCGGTACGGGCCGGGGTGCGTGGTCCGCCAGCCGGGCGTGTACATCAGATCCGCCAGCGTCTCCGCGGCGTCCGGCCGCAGCAGCGCCCGCCGCACCTCCGCCGACCGTTCGACCGCGTGCCGCCCGCCCGGCGAGGCGCAGCCCAGCACCAGCCGGCCCACCCGCTCCGGGTGCCGGATCGCCAGCCACTGCGCCACCCGCCCGCCCATGGAGGTGCCGTACACGTCCGCCCGCTCGATACCCAGCCCGTCCAGGACCGCCACCACGTCGTCGGCGAACAGCTGGGTCGAGTAGGGCACGTCCGGCTTGCCGCTCGCCCCGGTGCCGCGGTAGTCCATCGTGATCGTGCTGTGGGCCGGGTGGAAATCGGCGCGGGTGGAGTCCCACCAGGTGTGGTCGTTGGCCTGGCCGGCCAGCAGCACGAGGGGGCGTCCCGTGCCCCGCCGCTGGACCGCGAGCGCGGTCCCGTCCGCCGCGATCACCTGGTCGGTCATGACTCCCCGTTCTCTCGTGGTGGCCCCAGTGTCTCACCGGACCGAGTGGAGTGACGCTCCTTGCGGCCGCTGTCACAGCTGTGGCGCGATCACAATGTCCGAAGAGGACGAAAGGGCGATGGGGGAGGGGGCCACCGCGCGGCGCCAGGGCAAGATGCCCTCGCTGGACGAGATCCGGCTCCGCTAGCGGCCTCCTCGCGGTCCCGTGTCATGCTGTCTGCCGGACAGCTGCCACGACCGAACGGATGCGAGTGTGACCGACCACGCCACCACCACCTTCGCCGACGTCACCCGGCTCGAGGAGATCTCGCCGGGCCGCTACCAGGCGCAGGCGCATCCGGACTGGACCATCGGCGGCAAGCCCAACGGCGGCTACCTGCTGGCGATTCTCGGGCGCGCCGCGACCCGCTCCGCCTCGCACCGGGACGTGCTGGCGGCCAGTGCGCACTACCTGCGTGCGCCGGATCCGGGCCCGGTGGAGGTGGGTGTGGAGGTGCTGCGGACCGGGCGCTCGGCGAGTCAGGTGCGGGCCCGGCTGACCCAGGGTGGCACGCCGTGCGTGGAGGCGATGTTCACGCTCGGCACGCTGGACGCGGAGTCCAAGCCGTACTGGAGTCAGGGCATGCCGGAGCCGGAGGGGCGCGAGTACGCCGACTGCGTGCCGGTCACCGGCCCGGCCGGGGGTGGTCCGGGGCCGGCGATCATGGACCAGGTGGATCTGCGCATCCAGCCGGAGGACCTCGGTTTCGGCCGGGGCGCTCCGAGCGGGGCGGGGGTGCTGCGCGGCTGGCTGGGCCTGCCCGGCGGCGCGGATTTCGACCCGTTGTCGCTGCTGTACGCGGTGGACGCGTTTCCGCCCGCGACGCTGGACATCGCGCTCACCGGCTGGGTGCCGACGCTGGAGCTGACCGCCTACGTGCGGGCGGTGCCGGCCCCCGGCCCGGTGCGGGTGCTGCACCAGGCGCGGCTGATCGAGGACAACCGCGTCGACGAGGTCTGTTTCGTGTGGGACAGTCGCGGCCGGCTGGTCGCGCAGGCGACCCAGCTGGCCGGGATCCGGCTGGACCCGCCGGCCTGAGCCGAGCGGCCGCCCGGCGGGCGCGGGTGTCGTAGTTCTGCACCGCCCTGACACGCCCGGAGCTACTCCTGGCGGGCCGGGGTGCGGCTGTCTTCCCGCAGGTCCTCGGCGCGCAACAGGGGAGCGCCCGCGGTTTCGCGGAGGGTGCACGCCGCCACCAGGCCGAGAACCGCCGCGGCCATCAGGTACGGGCCGGGCACCAGGGTGCTGCCGGTCGCCGAGATCAGCACCGTCATCAGGTAGGGCACGGTGCCGGCGAACAACGCCGCGGTCAGGTTGTAGGCGATCGACAGGCCGCCCTGGCGCGTGCGGGTCGGGAAGATCTCCGCCGACCACACCGCGTAGGTGCCGAGGATCGCGGCGAGGATGACGCCCAGGCCGAGCCCGGCGATCCAGGTCCCGGCCAGGCCGGTGCGCATCAGCAGGAACGCCGGCGTGGCGAGCACGAACAGCGCGACCCCGGCGCTGATCAGCACCGGCCGCCGTCCGACGCGGTCGGACAGCCGGCCGAACGCGGGCACCAGCAGCAGCCCGGCGAGCGAGATGACGGTGGACAGCAGGGCGGCGCTGCCCGCGGAGTGTCCGAGGTGGTCGGTTTCGTAGGTGACCAGATAGGTCAGCACCGCGTAGAACGGCACGTGCATCATCGTCATCAGCCCGGCGGCCTGCAGCAGCTGCTTCTTGTTGTGCCGGAACAGTTCCTTGACCGGGCTGCGCGGGATGTTGTCGGTGGCCTCGAGCGCCCGGTACTCGGGGGTGTCCTCGATCTTGGTGCGGATGACGAACCCGATGACGCCCAGCGGGGCGGCGATGAGGAACGGGATCCGCCAGCCCCACGCCGACAGCTGGTCGGTCGACAATCCGGTGGACAGCAGGAAGAACACGAACGATCCGGCGAGGAAGCCCAGCAGCGAGCCCACTTCCAGCCAGCTGACGCCGAACCCGCGGCGGCGGCGCGGCGCGTGCTCGGCGAGGAAGCTGGCCGCGCTGCCGAACTCGCCACCGGCGGCGAAACCCTGCACCAGCCGCAGCAGCACCAGCAGCAGCGGCGCGAAGATCCCGAGCGTCGAGTAGCCCGGCAGCAGTCCGATCGCGAGCGTGGCGCCGGACATCACGAAGATGACCAGCGACAGCGTGCGCTTGCGGCCGATGCGGTCGCCGAGCGGGCCGAACACCAGCGCGCCGACCGGGCGGATGCCGAAGGACACCGCGAACACCCCGAACACCGCGAGCAGGCCGGCGGTGCTGTTCTCGTCCGGGAAGAACACGTCGGCGATGGTGCTGGCGAGATAGGCGTAGGCGGCCCAGTCGAACCAGTGCACGAAGACGCCGACCGCGCCGGCCGCGACGCTGCGCCGCAGCGACGCGGGATCGGCGAGGGCCTCGGTGAGATCCTCGGCCGCGGGGGTGTTGCGGGTGGTCATGGTGCCTCCTCGGGTTCGCGGACGACGCTAAGCGCGGCCGAAGCATCGGACAAGAAGAAAGACATGGAGCATTGCATCGGAAAATCCGAAGCAGAGGCGGTGAGCTGCGGTGACACTTCGCTCCAACAGCGGGGAAACACAGTGTTCACAGTGGACGGCGGCGCGTCAGGCCACGCGCCTGCCGGTGAGCGCCTCGGGAGTGGTCAGCTCCCGCAGCTGTTCCTCGGTGAGCAGGGCCCGTTCCCGCACCACGTCCAGCGCCGGCCGGCCGGAGTGGTGGGCCTCGAGTGCGATGGCGCACGCCGTCTCGTAACCGAGGACGGGGCTGAGCGCGGTCACCAGCCCCGTGGAGGCGGCCACCAGGTCGGCCAGGCGCTCGCGGTGGGCGGTGATCCCGGCGACGCAGTGCCGGGTCAGCACCCCGATGCCGGCGGTGAGGTGGTCCAGCCCGGCGGTCAGGGCACGGGCGATGACCGGTTCGAAGGCGTTGAGCTGCAGCTGCCCGCCTTCCGCGGCGAGGGTGACGGTGACGTCGTGGCCGATGATCTCGAACGCGATCTGGTTGACCGCCTCGCAGATCACCGGGTTGACCTTGCCCGGCATGATCGACGAGCCGGCCTGCCGGGCGGGCAGCGTGATCTCACCGAACCCGGCCCGCGGACCGGACGACAGCAGCCGCAGGTCGTTGCAGATCTTGGACAGCTTGACCGCGACCCGTTTCAGCACCCCGGACAGCTGGACGAACACGCCCACGTCCTGGGTGGCCTCGATGAGATCGGGGGCGGAGACCAGCGTGGGGATCCCGGTCAGCACGCGCAGGTGCGCCACCGCCCGCTCGCGGTAGCCCGGCCGCGCGTTGAGGCCGGTGCCGATCGCGGTGCCGCCGAGGTTCAGCTCGTGCAGCAGCAGGCGCGCTTCGGCCAGGCGCTGCTCGTCCTCGGCGAGCGTGGCCGCGAACGCCCCGAACTCCTGGCCGAGCGTCATCGGCACGGCGTCCTGCAGCTGGGTGCGGCCCATCTTGAGCACGTCGGCGAACTCCGCGGCCTTGGCGCCGAAGGCTTCCCGCAGCCCGGCGAGCGCGGTGAGCAGTTCGGCGAGGTGCTCGTCGAGGGCGAGCTTGACCGCGGTCGGGTACACGTCGTTGGTGCTCTGCCCGAGGTTGACGTGGTCGAGCGGGTGCAGGAACCGGTAATCGCCGCGGCGGTGGCCGAGCATTTCCAGCGCCCGGTTGGCGATCACCTCGTTGGCGTTCATGTTCGTCGACGTCCCGGCGCCGCCCTGGATCAGGTCGACGACGAAGTGGTCGTGCAGCGCGCCGCCGCGGATCTCCGCGCACGCCGCCGCGATGGCCCGGGCCCTGGCCTCGTCGAGCGCGCCGACCTCGGCGTTGGCCGCGGCGGCGGCCTGTTTCACCGCCGCGAGCGCGGTGACCAGGTGTGGCCGGTCCGCCAGTGTTTCCCGCGTGATCGGGAAGTTGGTCAGCGCGCGGGCGGTGTGGGCGCCGTAGTAGGCGTCCGCGGGCACACTGATCTCGCCGAGCATGTCGTGCTCGATCCGCGGCTGGGACATCCTTGTCCTCCTGGATTCTCCGGACTCAGGTGAGCGTCGGGGTGGTCGCGCGGTCGATGCCGGTCCACGCGAGCGCGATGGCCCCGTCGAGCAGGGCCCGCTGGGCGGTGCCGCCGACGCAGAACGCGGCGAACTCGCGCTGGTGGTTGACCGCGGGCAGTGAACCGATGCCGATGTAGGGGTGGATCGCGGGCACGACCTGGGACACGTTGCCCATGTCGGTCGAGGCGCGGTTCATCCGCGCCGCGGTGCCGGGCGGGGCGAACTCGCGGCCGAGCGCCTCGGCGTTGGCCCGGTAGGCGGCCAGCGCCATCTCGTCGGCGCGGAACTCCGCGTACGGCTTGCTTTCCGGCTCCACGCTCAGCTCGCAGCCGGTCGCCAGCGCGCCGGCCTCGAACGCGCGCATCACGCGGGGTTCCAGCTCGGCCAGTTCGGCCAGGGTCTCGGCCCGCACGTACCAGCGCCCGGTCGCGGTCTCCGGGATCGCGTTCGGAGCGTCGCCGGCGTGCGTGACGACGCCGTGCACCCGCGCCGAGGCCGGGAGCTGCTGGCGCAACAGTCCGATCGCGACCTGCGCGACGGTGAACGCATCGGCGGCGTTGATCCCGGCCTCGGGGTAGGCCGCGGCGTGGGCGGACTTGCCGGTGTAGGTGATCTTGGAGTGGCTGACCGCGAACGGGCGGGCCTCGGCGACGTCGACCGGCGCCGGGTGCACCATCATCGCCAGGTCCGCGCCGGTGAACGCGCCGCGGTCGAGCATCTCGATCTTGCCGCCGCCGCCCTCCTCGGCCGGGGTGCCGTACACCTCGACGGTGATCCCGGCATCGTCGGCGACGGCGGCCAGGCCCAGCGCGGCGCCGACCGAGCTGGCGGCGATGAGGTTGTGCCCGCAGGCGTGGCCCAGGCCGGGGAGGGCGTCGTACTCGGCGCACACCGCGATCCGGGTGGGGCCGCTGCCGAACCGGGCGTGGAACGCGGTGTCCAGGCCCAGGTAGCCCGCGGTGACGTCGAACCCGGCGCGGTCGAGCAGGTCGGGCACCATCGCGGCGGCCCGGTGCTCCTCCCACGCCGTCTCGGGGTCGGCGTGCAGCCGCTCGGACAGGCGGATCAGGTCGTCGGCGTGCCCGTCGATCCGCGCACGGGCGGCGTCCTTGGCGGCCATCACAAGTCCCCGGGCACGCCGTAGGACGGGGCCGAGGCGGGGTCGAGCCCGCGTCGGACGTAGTCGTCGCGCTGCGGCAGCCAGACGTCGAGGATCTCGGCCAGGCGGTCCACCGGGTCGTCGGCCCAGTCCACCCGCAGATCGGTGACCGGCCAGTCCACGCCGGCCACCACGACCAGGCCGGCCGAACGCACCGGGCCTTCCTCACCGCCGGCCGCCACCGCCGCCCGCAGCGCGGCCAGCAGGCGCTGTTCCAGCTCGCCGCCCGCCGCGGTGAACGCGTCGATCATCACCCCGGGGATGTGTTCGCCGGCGAGCATGTTCCCCGCCGCGACCGCGCCGTCGGCGGTGGCCGTGGCGTGCGTGCCCAGGGTGCGGGCGCCGCTGTAAGCGAACCCCGGGCCGGTGCGGCCGAGCACCGTCAGCTGCCGGTAGCCGATGTCCGCCGCCGCACCGGCCACTTCGGACAGTGCCCGCCCGGCGTCGCCGTGGTCGGCCAGGCGGTCCAGCAGCCGGGTGCCCAGCCGCGGGTCGGTGACGTTCTGCGAAGCGGCCGCGCCGACGCCGGGCCGCAGGTGCGCGACGCGCGCCACCACCGCCGGGCTGGAGGAGCTGGCGACGACGCCGAACCGGTCGCCGTCGCGGGCCACGAGGGAAAAGGTCACCGTTCCTCCTCCGGGATCACCGCGATCGCGTCGATCTCGCACAGCCACTCCGGGCGGGCCAGCGCGGAGACCACCACGCCGGTCGAGATCGGGTGCACGCCCCGGGTCCAGCGGCCCACCACGCGGTACACCGCTTCCCGGTAGCGCGGGTCGATCAGGTAGATCGTGAGCTTGACCAGGTGCTCCATCCGGCTCCCGGCCTCTTCCAGGAGCATCTTGATGTTCGCCATCGCCTGCTCGGCCTGGGCCGCGGCGTCCCCGATGCCCACCGATTCGCTGGTGTCCAGGTTCTGCCCGATCTGCCCGCGCACGTAGACCGTGCCGTTCGCGACGACGGCCTGGCACAGGTCGTTGGCGAGGTTCTGCTCGGGATAGGTGTCACGGGTGTTGAACGGGCGGATCCGTTTGTGCGTGGTCACGGGGATCAGCGTGACCGGCCTCGCAGCTTCTGTCCAACAGATGTTTTAGCACCACTGCATCGAAACCGTTGATGCCAGAGTTATCGCGAAAACAGATGTCCAAGGCCAACAACATCTGTTGGACAGGAAATCTCGCGGCCTCCAGGATTCGGTGAGGCGTACACAACCGAGGTGGAGGTCTGGATGTCGAGCCGAGAGGTGGAGGTCCTCGTCGTGGGCGGGGGCCAGGCCGGGCTGGCGATGAGTGAGCACCTGAGCGAGGCCGGGGTGCCGCACCTCGTCCTGGAGCGGCACCGGATCGCCGAGCGCTGGCGCACGCAGCGGTGGGACTCGCTGGTGGCCAACGGCCCCGCGTGGCACGACCGCTTCCCGGGACTGGAGTTCGGCGACCTGGCCCCCGAGGAGTTCGCGTCCAAGGACCAGATCGTCGGCTACTTCGAGGCCTACGCGGACAAGATCGCCGCGCCGGTCCGCACCGGGGTGGAGGTGACCTCGGTGCGCAGGCACACCGGACGGCCCGGCTTCCGCGTGGAGACCTCCGACGGGCCGCTCGACGCGCGGTTCGTGGTCGCCGCGACCGGGCCGTTCCAGCGGCCGGTGATCCCGCCGATCGTCCCGGACGGCGCCGGCCCGGTGCAGATCCACTCCAGCTCGTACAAGAACCCGGAGCAGTTGCCCGACGGCGCAGTGCTCGTGGTCGGGGCCGGCTCGTCCGGGGTGCAGATCGCCGAAGAGCTGCACCGGTCCGGGCGGCGCGTGTACCTCTCGGTCGGCCCGCACGACCGGCCGCCCCGCCGGTACCGCGGGCGCGATTTCTGCTGGTGGCTCGGGGTCCTGGGCAAGTGGGACGCCGACACCCCGCCGCGCGGCGCGGAACACGTCACGATCGCCGTCAGCGGCGCCCGCGGCGGGCACACGGTGGACTTCCGCGCGCTGGCCGCGCTGGGCGTCAACCTCGTCGGCATGACCAGCTCGTTCGACGGCGGCATCCTCCGGTTCGCGCCGGACCTGGGTGCCAACATCGCCCGCGGCGACGCGAACTACCTGGCGCTGCTCGACGAGGCCGACGCCTTCGTCGAGCGCAACGGCCTGGACCTGCCCGAGGAGCCGGAGGCCCGCGAACTCGGCCCCGACCCGGCGTGCGTCACCGACCCCACCCTCGAACTCGGCCTCGCCGCCGCCGGGGTCACCTCGATCGTGTGGGCGACCGGGTTCGCCGTCGACTACAGCTGGCTGCAGGTCGACGCGCTCGACGAGAACGGCGGGCCGCGGCACCGGCGCGGCGTGTCCACCGAGCCGGGCGTGTACTTCCTGGGCCTGCCGTGGCTGGCGCGGCGCGGGTCGAGCTTCATCTGGGGCGTGTGGCACGACGCGAAGTTCGTCGCCGACCACATCACCACCCAGCGCGGCTACCTACGGCAGTGAACCGTCCGGGTGCGCGTAGAGGTCGCGGCACAGCTTGACGAACTCCTGCGACCGCCGGGTCAGGCGCACGCCGCGCATCCACGCGACGACGATCTCCAGCGGATCGACGTCGTCGGTCACCGTGAGCGGGACGGCGCGCGCCCCCGCGTAGGTCGTGTCCACCGGCGGGCGCTGGTTGAGCACGGCGAACCCGTGGCCGTGCGCGACGAGGGCGCGCACGGTTTCGTAACCGCTGGTGCGGTGGCGGATCACCGGCTCGACGCCGGCGTCGCGCAGCACCGACTGCAGGTATTCGCGGCTGTTGGGCAGATCGAGCAGCACCATGGGCTCGCCGGCCAGCTGCGCCAGCGACACCGTGCCGCCCTTGCTCCTGGCGAGCGGGTGGTCCGGCGCCACCAGCACGTAGGGCGGCGCGGTGTCCACGACGACGTGCTCGATGTCGTCGTCGAGGTCGTAGCCGTACAGCAGCGCGACCTCGCACTTGCCGGCCCGCAGCGCCGTCTTCAGCGCGGAGTGCTCGCCCTCGCGCACCGACACCCGCACCTGCGGATGGCGTCGCTCGAACTCGGCGAGCAGGCTGGGCAGCCGGAACGGCGCCAGCGTCGAGAAGCAGCCGACCGTCAGCGACCCGACGAGCTCGGTGCCGGCCTGCCGCGCCGCTTCGACGAGTTCGGCGCCGTGGGCGAGGAAGTCCAGCACCCGCTGGTGGAACTCCTTGCCCGCGGTGGTGAGGCTGAGCCCGCGCGCGTGGTGACGCAGCATCAGCTGCACGCCCAGCTCACGCTCCAGCTGCGCGATCGCGGTCGACACCGCCGACTGCGACACCATCAGCTCCCGCGAGGCGGCGGTCATGCTCAGGTGCCGGGCCGCCGCCTCGAAGTACCGCAGCTGGACGAGGGTGAAGGAGGGCTCGCTCACCGCGTCATCCTGCCTCGCCGCCCCGGGCCCCGCCACGCCCGGGGCCTTGCGGCACCGTCCACACCGGATCAGGGCGGCCGTCGCGTGGGGGCAGGAACGAGAACGCCTATCCCACGGCGGTGGCGATCACGTCCAGCGCGGACCGCGGGGCCCGGCCGAGTAGATCGGCCAGGTCGCCGCCGGTTTCGGCCAGGAAACCGGCGGCGATGACGGAGTAGGTGGAGACCACGATCGGGATCTGCCAGCCCGGGACACCGGCGGTGGTGAGCGCCTCGCGGAGCTGGGCCAGTGTGCCGGGCTCGTAGACGACGTCCTTTCCGGTTGCCTCGGCCACCGCGCGGGCGATGTCGGCGCCGCCGATGGCGTGCTCGCCGACCAGTTCGTAGATCTTGCCACCGTGGCCGCCTGGCTTGGCCACGATCTTGGCGGTGACGTCCGCGAGGTCCTCCCGGGCCACCGCGGCCAGCCGTCCCTCCCCGAGCGGGCCCGTGAACCTGCCGGTGGCCGCGGCCTCTGCCGCACCCGGGATGCTCATCTCGGCGTAGATGCCGTTGCGCAGGATCGTCCAGTCCGCACGGCCGGCCATCAACCGGCGCTCCGTCCAGCGATGCGGAAGCGCGAACGCGAGGTGGTCCCCGGCCGCGGACAGACTCGTGTAGACGATGTGGCCGACCCCGGCCTGCTCCGCGGCGTCGATGGCGGCCCCATGGCGGGCGATGACCACGTCGTCTTCCGCATATCCGGCCGAGATGAGCAACAACACCTCCGCGCCCTCGAACCCCTTCGTCAGACTCGCCGGGTCGTCGAAGTCGACAAGGCGTGTCGGCACGTTCACCGCCAGCTGATGCGGAGTCCTGCTCCCCGCCCACACGCCCTCGTTCTCGGTCAGGCGCTCCAGCACAAGGCTTCCCAGCCCACCCGACGCACCGGTCACCAGGATCAACGCTGCCCCCTCGATATGGTTCTCTTCGGTAACCGCTCCAGTGTCGGCCGCTGCCGGGCGGAGCGTAAGGAGGCACGTCAATGTCGGTGAGGCACACCGGGGTAACCACCGATCCCGTCATCGTCCGTGACGACGAACAGGCGGCCTGCGATGTCCGGGAGGTCCTGGACCGCATCGGCGACAAATGGACGGTGCTGGTGATCAACGAGCTGGCGCACGGCGTACGCCGCTTCCGGCGACTCCAGCGGGACGTCCCGGGCATCTCCCAGCGCATGCTGACCCTGACCCTCCGCCGCCTGGAACGGGATGGCCTGGTGGTACGCACCGTCTATCCGACCGTTCCGGCGCGCGTCGAGTACGCGCTCACTCCCACTGGTCACAGCCTCACATCCGTACTGAAAGCCGTCGCCGACTGGGCGGCGGAGCACCGCCACACCGTGATCGAGTCCCGCGCCCGCTGGGACAGCGGGACAGGAGCGCCTGGTCCCGGTGTGGACGCCTAGGGCCTGTCCTCAAAGTCGGTGATTCGACCGGGTTGATCCCGGCCGGGCAGGGTTCTGGCCGACAAGGGCTACTCCACCGGAGCATGAGCGACCTGGCCACACTGCTCATCTGGCTTTGCGGACAGGCCCTGGAACTCACGCGCCCAGGGCGGCCAGCACCAGCGCGGTGATCTCCGCCCGGTGCGCCGGGCTGTCCTGCCACCGCAGGCGGCGGCCGGCCTCGAAGACCACCCCGAAACCGGCGTGAACCAGTACCCGCGCCTGGCGCGAGTCCAGGTCCGGGCGCACCGACCGCAGCTGCTGCTCCCACACCGCGATGTGCTCGCGCTGCGCGGCGACCAGCGGCCGCCGCAGGGTGTCCGGCAGCCCGGCGATCTCGGCGTTGGCGACCGTGGTCAGCGCGTGGTAGGTGAAGCTGTACGCCACATACGTCGCCGCCAGCGTGGCGAGCGCGTCCCGTGGGCCGGTCACCCCGCGCAGGTTGTGGTCCACCGCCTGGGTGAGCAGTCCGGCCGCCTGCAGGCACGCGGCCGCGAGGATGTCGGCTTTGCCGGGGAAGTACCGGTACAGCGCGGACGGGACCAGTCCCACGGCCTCGGCGATCCGGCCGTTGGTGACGGTGGCGAACCCGTCGCGCTCGAACAGCGGCACCGCCGCCGCGAGGATCTGCGACCGGCGGGTCCGGGGCACGGGCTGGACGGGGAGTTCGACCAGCCGCGGGCTCTCGACCGCGCCGCTCGCCACGACCCGCAGGGCAGCCGCCCGCAGCACGTCCTCGAGCCGCCGCTGGGCGATCGAGGTGTGGTGCATCGTGATCGACCCGATCGCCCCGAGCGCCGCCACCGCTCGCAGGTGCTCCCCGGGCAGCGGGTGTTCCCGCCGCACCGCCTCCGCCACCCGCCCGGCCACGCGGTCGAACTTCCCCCGCAGCACCCGGCGGTCGTCCCGGTCGAGGTAGCGGGCCTCCCACCGGTAGACGCCGCCGGAGGCGCGGTGGGCGACCGTGACGCGGGTGACGGCGGCGAGCACGTCGGCCAGCGGCGCCTCCGCGGGCACCTCGTCGAGCGTGCGCACCAGCCGGTCGGCCATCACGTTCGCGCACTCGGCGAACAACGCGTACTTGTTCGGGAAGTGCCGGTACAGGGCAGCGGCGGTGATGCCCACGCCGGCGGCGATCTCCTCCATCGACGCCGCGTGGTAGCCGCGCTCGCTGAACACCCGCCCGGCTGCTTCCACGATGAGCTGCCTGCGGTTGCGCGGCCGCACGGCCGCGGTCGGCTCGGCGGTCACAGCGGCGCGGACGGACGCGGGAACTGGGCCATGCGCGCCAGTCAACCACCACGTCTTGCCGACGGCGTGCCCACCTCGATATGTTAATCGGAAATCTCCCCTGGAACCAGCAGACACCGCACCATACCTACCAAGGAAGCTAGGTAAGTAAATGAGCGATCTCAACCGAAGGCGAGCACTGTCGCTGGGCGTCGCACTCGGACTGGCCGGCGCGGCGAGCGCCACCGCCCCGGCGTGGGCGTGGTCCCCGGCGAGCTCGGTCGCCGGCACCGGCTCGGGCGCCGACCCGTGGTGGGTCTGGGACGACGAGGTGGACACCCTGGTCGCCGGGCTCTTGGCCGCCGGCCGGATCCCCGCGGTCAACACGGCGCTGGCGTCGTGGGTGAACAACCGCGACCCGCTGCCGTCCGGCCTGCCCGCCGAACTGTCGGCCTACCTGCGGAAGGTCAACCGGTTGCCGTCCTGGGCCGACCCGGTCAAGCTGCGCCGCGCCGCGGACTTCAACCGGCGCAAGGACACCTACCTGTTCATGCTGTACGGCCTGGGCAGCGGCATCATGAGCACGGTGATCCCGCGCGAGGCCAAGTCGGTGTACTGGTCCGCGGGCGGCGCCGACATGAAGGACCGCGCGGCCAAGACGTTCACCTTCGGCTACGACCTCAGCGACCTCGACGCGTTCGAGCCGTCGGGCCAGTTCGTGGTCACCGCCAACAAGACGCGCCTGGTGCACGCCGCGGTGCGGCACCTGCTGCCGCAGTCGCCGCACTGGACGGCGGTCGCCGACGAGCGGATCCCGATCAGCAACGGCGACATCCTGATCACCTTCCACAGCCTGGGCACCTTCGTGCACCGCAAGCTGATCGAGTGGAAGGTCCCGATGTCGGCCGCCGACGAGGAGGCCTTCCTGCACTCCTGGCAGGTCGCCATCCACCTGCTCGGGGTGCGGGAGGAGTTCATCCCGAAGACCTGGGCCGACGCGGACGCGCAGTCCGCGCAGGTGCTCACCCCGCTGCTCGCGCCGACGTTCGAGGGCCACGAGCTGGCCGAGGACCTGCTCGGCCTGACCGCGCAGGTCGACCTCGGCGTCACGCGCGGCTTCCTCAACGAGTTCGTGCGGTACGTGCTCAGCGACGAGATCGGCGACTGGCTGAACCTTCGCCGCGACTACGCCGCGGCCGGCCTGATCCGCGCCGGGTGGCCGGCCTACATCGCCTTCCGCGAGGGGCTGCTGCCGGTCGCCCCCGCCGGGTTCTACCTGTTCGACCAGTTCGTCCGCGCGCTGGCGATGCTGTTCCTGAACAACGGCAGATCCCCGGTGACGACCCCGATCACCATCCCCACCGGGAACCGGCCCGGGTCGTGAACCCCCGTGGGGCGGCCCGGCGGACCGCCCCACGGCGCCGGTCAGTCCAGCAGGTCCTCGATCCGGATCGGGATGTGCCGGACCCGGATGCCGGTGGCGTTGTGGATGGCGTTGGCGACCGCCGCGGCCACGCCCACGGTGCCGATCTCGCCGAGGCCCCGCGCGCCGAGGTCGTTGTGCAGCGTGTCCGGGTACTCCACGAAGTGCACGTCGATGTCCGGGATGTCGGCGTTGACCGGGATCAGGTAGCCGGCGAGGTCGGCGTTGGCGAGCCGCCCGCCGGCCTCCACCTCGAAGCCCTCGTGCAGCGCCGCCGACACGCCCCAGATCATGCCGCCCTCGAGCTGGCTGCGCGCCGCCCGCTCGTTGATGATCCGGCCGCCGTCGAAGACCCCGAGCATGCGCGACACGCGGGCCTCGCGCGTGAGGCGGTGCACGCGAACCTCCACGAACTGCGCGCCGAACGAGCTGAACGAGTGCTTGGTCAACTCCTCGCCGGGCGCCGACGAGCCGACCGCCGTCAGGCTGGGGCGGCCCACCGCGCGCAGCACCTCGCCGAAGGTCATCGACCGGCCCTCGCCGTGGACGCGGCCGTCGGCGTAGGTGACCTCCTCGCCGGCGAACGGGGCGCCCGGGGCGGAGGCCACCGCGAGCAGCTCGTCGATCACCTGGGACGCGCCGGCCATGATCGCGGTGCCCGCGCTGGCCGTGGCGGTCGAGCCTCCGGACATCCCGCCGGGCGGCAGCGCCGAGTCGCCAAGGCGCGGCGTGATCCGCCCGGGCGCGATGTCCAGCGATTCCGCGCCCACCAGGGACAGCACGGTCAGCAGGCCGGTCCCGGGGTCCGCCCCGCTGGTCTGGATGTCGGCGGTGTCGTCCGCGTTGAGGGTGACCCCGACTGAGGCGGGGAACCGGAGCGCGGGGAACATCGCCACGGCCATGCCCATGCCGACGAGCCAGTCGCCGTCGGTGCGTCCCCGCGGCCTGCGTTCGGCCCATCCGAACCGCTCCGCGCCGATGCGGAAGCACTCGTCCAGGTGCTTGCTCGACCACTGCAGGTCCCGGCCGGGCGGTGCGAGCGAGTTGTTCCGCCGCCGCAGCTCGATCGGGTCCATGCCGAGCGCGTCGGCCAGCTCGTCCATCGCGCTCTCCAGCGCGAACGACCCGGGCGCCTCGCCGGGCGCGCGCATGAACGTGGTCGGCGGGAGGTGCAGCGGCACGATCCGCTGGCTGATCGACAAATTCCGCGTCGCGTACCACTCGCGGGACGTGCCGTGCGAGGTCGGCTCGACGAACGACCGGGCGGGATCGGTGCCGCACCACGAGTCGTGCCGCAGCGCGACGAGCGTGCCGTCCCGTTCCGCGCCCAGCGTGATCCGCTGCACCGTCGCCGCCCGGCCCGCCGTCGCCGTGAACACCTGCTCCCGCGTGAGCGCCGCCTTCACCGGCCTGCCCAGCGCGCGGGACGCGGCGGCCGCCAGGAACGCCGGCGCCGAGGTGCGGGCCTTGCCGCCGAACGCGCCGCCCACGAACGGGTTCACGGCCCGCACCGCCGACGGGTCCAGCCCCAGCGCCGTGGCCAGCTCCACGGCCTGCAGGTTGGCGGCCTGGTTTCCACTGTAGACGGTGAGCGCGCCGTCGGCCCACACCGCGACGGCCGAGTGCGGCTCCATCGGGGTGTGGTGCTGCGCTGCCGTGCGGTAGGTCGCGTCGACGACCACCGGGCTGGCGGCGAACGCGTCCTCGATCGAGGTGACACCGTCCTCGAGCACCGTGAGCGTCGGCGGAGCGTCCACGTGCCCGGGCGCGGCCTCGATGGCGGTGTCCAGCCCGTCTTCCAGCGACGTCAGCGCGGGCAGCTCGCGGTAGGCGACCTCGACCAGCGCGGCGGCGTCCCGCGCCTGTTCGAACGTCTCCGCCACGACGAAGCCGATCGGCTGGCCGACGTAGGTGACCTCGGTGTCGCGCAGGGGAACCCACGTCTCGCCGAACATCGGCGTGATCACCGGGTTCAGCACGAGCGGGTCGAACGGCGAGTACACCCCGAGCACGCCCGGGGCGCTCTTCGCCGCGGTGACGTCCATGCTCTCGATCTCGCCGTGCGCGATCGTGCTGACCACGACGTAGCCGTACACCATGCCGGGGAAGTTGTGGTCCAGCGCGTACTTCGCGCCACCGGTGACCTTCAGCGGCGCGTCCAGCCGTGCGGGCATCAGCGGCTCCCCTCGGTGACTTCGAGCAGGGCGCGGACGATCGTCCGCGGCAACAGGGACAGCTTGAAAGCGTTGTCCGCCAGCGGCTTCGCGCCCTCGACCGCGAGCGCGGCCGCGGCCGTGAAGGACTCCTCCGTGGCGGGTTTCCCGCGCAGCGCCGCCTCGACGGCGGTGAGCCGCCACGGCACGGTGGCCACCCCGCCGGCCGCCACCCGGGCGTCGGCGACGACCCCGTCCCGCACGTCCACGGCGACCGCGGCCGAGCACAGCGCGAACTCGTAGGACTGCCGGTCGCGCACCTTGACGTAGGTGGACCGCGCGGCCCAGTCCAGCCGCGGCACGACGACCTCGGTGATCAGCTCGCCGGGCCGCAGATCGTGTTCGGCCTGCGGGGTGTCGCCGGGCGTGCGGTAGAAGTCGGTGAGCGCGACGACGCGCTCGCCGCCGGGCCCGGCCAGCCGGACCGAGGCGTCCAGCGCGACGAGCGCGACCGCCACGTCGCTGGCGTGCGTGGCGACGCACGCCTCGCTCGTGCCGAGCACCGCGTGCATCCGGTTCGCGCCGGTGATCGCGGGACAGCCGCTGCCCGGGTCGCGGCGGTTGCACGGGGTGGACACATCCCGGAAGTACGTGCACCGCGTCCGCTGCATCAGGTTGCCGCCGATGCTCGCCATGTTGCGCAGCTGCTGGGACGCGCTGAGCAGCAACGCGCGCGAGATCGCCGGGTACACACCGGGGTGCGCGGCGATGTCGGCCATCCGCTCCAGCGCGCCGATCCGCAGCCCGTCGCCGGTGTCGATGCCGCGCAACGGCAGCCCGTTGATGTCCAGCACCTGCCGCGGGGTCAGGACGTCGAGCTTCATCAGGTCGACCAGCGTGGTGCCGCCGGCCAGGAAGGTGCCGGAAGTGCCCAGCGCGTCGGCGACGGTCGCCGGGGCGGTCAGCTCAAAGGGTCGCATCGGCCCTCCTCGCGCGCTCCACGGCCCGGACGATGTTCGGGTACGCCGAGCAGCGGCAGAGGTTGCCCGACATGAACTCCCGGACGTCCTCGACGTCCTGTTCGACGGCGGCCACCGCGGACATGATCTGCCCGGGCGTGCAGAAGCCGCACTGCAGCGCGTCCTGCTCGGCGAAGGCCCGCTGCACGGGGTGCGGTCCGTCCCCTGTGGACAGTCCTTCCACGGTGGTGACCGGCTCGGTCACGGTGGCGGCGAGCGTGAGGCAGGACAGCACGGGCCGTCCGCCGACGTGCACCGTGCAGGCGCCGCACTGGCCGCGGTCGCAGCCCTTCTTGGGACCGGTGATGCCGAGCCGTTCGCGCAGCGCGTCCAGCAGCGTCACCCCGGGGTCGATGCTCAGGTCGGCGGGGTCGCCGTTCACTTCGAGTGAGATGTCCACGGAAAACTCTTCCCTGAGAGCGTGGTGGGGCCGGGAAACCGGATCGGATACTTATCCGCTAGAGCTGCGGTCGACGGTATCGGATTACAATCCGCTTCGCAACGAACAGTACTCCCGGAGCTGCTCCAAGTGACCGGGTTACGGTGGTCCGGCACCAGGAGAGGGAGGCGCCATGACGACGGGTTCGGTCAGCCCACGGCGTGCCGACACCCGGCGCAACCACGAGCGCATCCTCGCCGTCGCAGCGCGGACCCTCGCCGAGACGGGCGAGGTGTCGTTCAACGCGATCGCGAAACGGGCCGGGGTCGGGGTGGGCACGGTGTACCGGCACTTCCCGGCACCGGCGGACTTGATCCTGGCGGTGTACGACCGCGAGGTGCGGCACTTGGTGGATATCGTGCCGGAGCTGCTGGCGCGCACCGGCCCGGACGAAGCCTTCCGCACCTGGGCGACGGGCCACCTGGCGCCCTACATGATGACCAAGCGCGGCCTGGCGAAGGCACTGGCCGCGGCCACGGCGCAGCGCGGGACGCTGCCGGCCGGCGCCGTGCAGTCCATCAGGGAGGCGATGGACGCACTTCTGAAAGCGAACATCGAGGCAGGCCTGGTGCGGCCGGAGATCGACGGGGAGACCGTGATGCGCGGCCTGCTGGGCCTGCTCTACCTCGACCCGGATGGCGACTGGCAGCGGCAGAGCGCCGACCTGATCGACCTCGTGTGGCGCGGCATCCGCGCGGACTGACGCGTTTGTGTGAAAACCGGCCCGCGTAGGTGCCCCCGTCCTCTAAGGTTCACTGGCGGCCCGCGTCGAGCGGGTGTCCCTGGGGGAGAGGTGTCCACGCATGCGGCGAACTCTGGCGACCGTCCTGTGCCTGCCGGTTCTGGTGACGGCCGGCGCTTGTGGTGGTTCGGACGGTCCGGCGACGGGGCTGACCACCTCGGCCACCGCCGCGCCCGGATCCACGTCCGCCACGCCCGCGGCCAAGACCGCTGACCCGCCGACGGCGTTCGACGTCGCCGGCGCCGTCGCGCTGCCCAGCACCGCGCTGCGCGCCAACGTGGCCGGCTCGGTGGTGTCGAAGTTCGCCGCCTTGCGCGACCGCACCGCCTACATCGTCACCCCGACGGAGCTGACCGCGGTGGACGTGCTGACCGGGCAGCAGAAGTGGACCGTCCCGATCGACGGCGAGCCCGGCGACCCGCACGGCCAGAGCGGGCCGTTCGTCAACCCGACCGGCCCGCGTCCACCCGTGGTCACCGGCGACCTGGCCGTCGCCGCCGTCCCGGTCGTCATCCCGGAGAAGGGCACGACCCCGGCCTCGGTCGCGTTGTCCGTCGTCGCCGCCGAGCCCGGCAAGGGCACCAAGAAGTGGCAGGTGGACGTCCCGGTGTCGGACGACCCCTACGCCGACGCCGGCAACGCGGTCACCCAGGTCGTCGCGGTCACCGGCGGCGCCGTGATCGCCAGCTACGGCAAGCAGGACGACCACCTCACCGTCGCGCTCGACCCGGCCAGCGGACGGACCCTGTGGACCCGGCAGGACTACGAGGCCGGCAGCGTCCACGGCGACATCGTCGTCGGCACCGACTACAACGTGCCCGAGAACTCCTCGATGACCCAGGCCACCGCCCTCGACGTGACCACCGGCGGGCAGAAGTGGGTCGCCGCGCGCGAATCCAGCCAGCTCACGATGATCCCCGCCGACCCGGCGCTGGTCGTGGTCAACCGCACCGACTACGGCACCGGCCACCCGTTCCTGCTGTTCCTCGACCCCGCCACGGGTGCGGAGAAGGTCAAGCTCGAAGGCGAGGGCGGGTTCGGCTCGCGCGCCTACGGGGAATGCCTCTACGACGAGCAGTCCGTGCTGCTGTGCCAGCAGGACGACGTGCTCACCGGCTACGACGCCCGGACCGCGGCGAAGCTGTGGAGCCTGCCCGACGAGGCGGCCAACCGGGTCGCGCCCGGCAGCGTGACCGCCGCCTGGCACGGCGCGGTCTACGGCACCACCGCCGGCGGTCAGCCCCTCGTGCTGGACGCCGCGACCGGCAAGGACCTGTCCACCGAACCCGGCGTCGTTCCGGTGCTCGTGAGCGAGTACGCCGGCATCGGCGTCGACGACGACGGCACGCCCACCGCGTATCCGGTCAAGGGCTGAGCACACCGGAAATCCCGGTGACGATGGCCGTCGGGGAGTCCTACGTCGAGCGCCCGCCGTCGCCCGGTTTGGCGGGGGTGGTGCGCACGGTGTGGATCCAGCGCACGGGTGACGCGCCGTACGTGCAGCGGCACTTGCCCACGGGCGGAGTCGAGATCCACTGCCCGCTCGGTGGCCGTCCGCGGCTGCTCGGTCCGCTCACCGGCCCGGAGATCGAGGTCATCCCGCCGCACACGACCCTGGTCGGGGTGCGGTTCCGCCCGGGGACCGCGCCGCCGTTGCCGACGGCGCTCGACGACCTGGCCGACCGGCGGGTGAGCCTGGCCGAGCTGTGGGGACCGCGGGTGGACCGGCTCGTGGAGGCCATGGGCGGGACGCCGGAGCGCGCGCTGACGGTCCTGCGGGCCCACCTCCTGGCGGAGTTCCGCGCCGGGGGAGTGGATCCCCTGGTGCGTGCGGCCGCGTCGGCGCTGATGCCCTGGCGCCCGGTCGGCATCGACTCCCTCGCCGCGCACCTGGCGCTGTCCACCAGCCAGCTGCGGCGGCGCTGCCTGCGGGCGGTCGGCGTGGCACCCAAGGTGCTGCAGCGGACGTTGCGGTTCCAGGGGTTCCTCGCGCTCGCCCAGGCGGGAGCCACGGCGACGGGGAGGCGGGGCGCGGACGGCATGGCGGGCCTGGCGGTCGACGTGGGCTACGCCGACCAGGCGCACCTCAGCCGGGAATGCGTCCGCCTCACCGGTCTCACCCCGCGCGAACTCCTCGGCGGCGACGTCGAGCGCTGCGGGTGCGGCCACGACCACTCGGCGTCCTACCGGCCCTTCCTCGCCGGGCGCGGCCGTGCGCGATTCGTTCAAGACCCGGCGCCGCGCCGACCCTAGTGTCGGTGCCGGGTTCGGCAGCGAAGGAGAGCGATGAGCAAGGTCCTCGTCACCGGCGGGCTGGGCATGATCGGCGCCCACACCGCCCGCGCACTCGCCGACCTCGGACGGGACGTGGTCGTCACCGCGCACCGCCGGGCCGAGGTGCCGTCGTTCCTCGCCGGCGAGGTCGCCGTGGAATCCCTCGACGTCACCGACGCCGAGGCGTTCCTCGCCCTCGGCGGACGGCACGACATCGCCGACATCGTCCACCTCGCGGGCAGCATCCCCGGTGACGACCCGGTCGCCTTCTTCCGCACCGACACCACCGGTCTGCTCAACGCGCTGACCGCCGCCCGCGCGTGGGGCGTGCGCCGGTTCGCCGTCGCGAGCAGTCTCGGCGTCTACCTCGGGCGGCCCGAGATCCCGTGGCACGAGGACCTGGCGCTGCCCGCCGCCGAGGTGCCGCACCTGATCATCGCGTTCAAGAAGGCCGTCGAGCCGCTCACCACGCACAGCCTGCGGGGCAGCGGCGTCCAGCCGGTGGTCCTGCGCATCGGGAGTGTCTGGGGGCCGCTGATGGACCCGGAGTCGCCGTTCAACCCGATCCCGCCGTACATCAGCGCGGTGCTCCGCGGTGAGCAGCCGCCGCCGCTGCACGCCGACGACGGCGGCGACAGCTGCTACGCACCCGACGCCGGGCGCGCGATCGCGTTGCTGATCACCGCGGAGACGCTGCGCCACGACACCTACAACGTGTCCCGGGGCCGGCCGTTCACCCACCGCGAGCTCGCCGGCGCCCTGGAGGCGATCAGCCCCGGCCTGCGGCTCGACCTGCGGCCCGGTGCGCGGAACGGCCCCGCCCCGTACCTGGACATCACCCGGCTGACGCGGGACACCGGCTTCACGCCCGCGTTCGACGTCGCCGCCGCGGTCGCCGACTACGTCGCCTGGCGCGGCGGCAACCCCCGCTGAAGGAGAGTGCGAATGCTCGGCCCCGACGTGCGCCGAGTCCTCGACGGCACTTCGATCGCCCACCTCGCCACTGTCCTGCCGGACGGCTCGCCCCACGCCGCACCCGTCTATGTGGGCACCCGCGGCGAGCACATCGTCTTTTTCACCGGCCCGGGGATGCAAAAGGCCCGCAACCTGCGCCGCGATCCACGGGTGGCGCTGTCCATCGCGCCGGCGGACAACCCGTTCGAGCCCGTCGTCGTGCGGGGGAGGGTGGTCGGCTGGCTCGAGGGCGACGAGGCGTGGGAGATCGTCGACCAGCTGGCCGTGAAGTACACCGGCGAGCCCTACCCCCGGGGCGACGAGCGCGTCGTGGCGCTGATCGAGCCCGGGCGGCAGCGCGTCGGGATCGGCTGACCCGTGCTCAGTGGTCGTTGTACCACTGAGCGGTGTCCTGGTAGGCGTAGGGCGTGCCGCTCTTGTAGAGGTAGATGCGGAAGTTGATGTAGGCGTTCTCCGGCAGGTTGTGCTCGTTCGCGTCGGTGGCGTCGCAGTTGCCGTTGCCACCCGCCTTGAGCGTGTAGGAGCCGCCGTTCCAGTACACGTCGAGGCCGACGGCCCACCCGTCCGATTCGATGTCGCAGACCTTGACCACGTCGCCGTACTCGGTGAAGTAGGCGACGCCTCCGGGATCCGCGTCATTGGTGTGAACCTCGTGATCGGCGGCGGCGGCTTCCGGCGCGGCCAGCACGGAGAGCGCGGTGAGCATCCCGGCGCTGACGACACCGGCGAGCTTGTGTGAGCGTTTCATTCGACCCTTCAGGTTTTCGGGAGCGGTATCGAAAGGAATGCTCGCAGGCGCGGCCCGCAGGGGAGGGACGTTTCGCTGATGCCCGGTCCGGCCCTGGGACGGCCGTGAAGCCGGGTGGTGTGCGGTTCGGGTGCGGTTGCGGTACGGAAGGCGCCGCCTCAGGAACGTTCCGTGCCTTCACCTGGAAAGAGAACCGAGCCGAACCGGAGTTCGCGCTCGCTCCTTGTCACGGGGACGTCTCGACCGCGATCGGCGCTCCGCCGGTCGTGCGGACTGAAGGCTCCGGACACGGGCGCGGAAACGCGCCGTCGGCCTGGGCAGCTCGGTCGCCGCCGAGCAGGATCTCCGTGGTGTGGCTGATGTGCCGCGCCAAGGCCTCGACAGCGGCTTCGGTGTCGCGGGCGAGCGCGAGTTCCATAAGCGTGCGGTGTTCTGCGATGACATCGCGGCCGGGGTGCCTGGAGTGCTGCTGCGACCACGAGCGGTACAGCTCCGCGGAGTCGCGCAGCGAATTCGCGATGCTCAGCAGGCGGGAGTTGCGGCAGCCGGCCAGCAGCGTGTGGTGGAAGTCGGCGTGGGCGCGTGACCAGGCGTCGCTGACCCGTTCCGGATCGTCCTGGTCGTACTGCGGAGTCCGCTCGAGCGTGTGGTGCTTCGCGACCAGATCCGATTCCCACGGCGTGTCGCCCTCGGCCAGCGACATGCGCAACACCAGGCACTCGATCGCCACGCGGGCGGCGGTGAGGTCGGTCAGGTCCTCCGCGGACAACGGCGTCACCTGGAAACCCTGGTGCGGCTGCGACCGGACGAGGTCCTGCTCGGCCAGCCGAGTCAGTGCTTCGCGAAGCACCCCCACGCCGACGCCGTACCTGGCGCCGAGTTCCGGGAACTTCAGCTTCTCGCCCGGGGCCAGCCGCCCGGCCAGGATGTCGGCCCGCATCGTCGCGAACGTGTCGTCCGCCCGGGTGCCGTGCGTGGATCGCGCCATGTTTCCACAGTAGCAGGAGAAGAGAACGTCGCAGAAACTTTCCGCTTTCTCTTGAAGTTTAGAAAGTTAGGCGGCATGCTGAGACCCGCAGCGCAGGGTGGCGCCGGCCGCCCGGCCGAGGAGGACGACGATGAAGTTGGCAAACCTGGCAGGACGAGCGGTCTTGGTGACCGCCGACGGAGCGGCTGACGTCGCCCGGGACAGCGACGGGCGCTTCGGCCCGGATCCGCAGGCGGTCCTGGAGCGTTGGGCCGAGTTCCGGGAGTGGGCGCGAAGTGCGACGCTGACTCCGCGGAGTTTCGACGAGGCGTTGCTCGGCCCGCCTGTGCCGAGGCCGCGGCAGATCTTCGCGATCGCGCTCAACTACCGGGCGCACGCGGTCGAGTCGGGCTTCGAGATCCCGGCCAAGGCCTCGGTGTTCACCAAATTCGCCTCGTCGCTGACCGGACCGGCCGGCGACATCGCCCTCGTCGACGGGAACGTCGACTGGGAAGCGGAACTGGTCGTCGTGATCGGCCGCGAGGCGCGCGCCGTGCGCGAACAGGACGCGTGGGACCACGTCGCCGGGCTGACCAACGGCCAGGACATCTCCGAGCGCACCCGGCAGCTTGCCGGGCCCGTGCCGCAGTTCAGCCTGGCCAAGTCGCACCCGGGCTTCAGCCCGATCGGGCCGTGGGTGGTCACCCCCGACGAACTGGAGAACCCGGACGACCTGGAGATCGCCTGCGCGATCAACGGCGAAGAGGTCCAGAAGAGCCGGACCTCGGACCTGATCTTCCCGGTGCCCGTGCTGATCGCACAGCTTTCCGAGGTCCTCACCCTCTACCCGGGCGACCTGATCTTCACCGGAACCCCGGCCGGCGTCGGCCTCGCCTCGAACCCCCAGCGCTACCTCGCCGCCGGCGACGTGCTGACCACCCGGACCGAGGGGCTGGGCCGGATGACCCACCGCCTCGTCGCGCCCCGGGACTGACCGGGAAGGAGACCGACCATGCGAGTCGTCGAAACCGATGTCCTCGTCGTGGGCGCCGGGCCCTGCGGACTCACGGCCGCGGCGTTCCTGGCGATGTACGGCGTCGAGGCCATCACCATCACCAAGTACCCGCGCACCGCCAACACCCCGCGGGCGCACATCACGAACCAGCGCACCATGGAGGTCATGCGCGACCTCGGCATCGAGGAACAGGTGCGTGCCGTGTCCGTCCCCAACGAGCTGATGGCCGACAACGTGTGGGCCACGAGCATGGCGGGCAAGGAGATCGCCCGGGTGAAGACCTGGGGGACGATGGTCGGCCGCAAGGCCGACTACGAGGCGGGAAGCCCGTCGGCCATGTGCAACATGCCCCAGCACCTGTTCGAACCGCTGATCCTGCAAGGCGCGGTCGACCGCGGCGCCGACGTCCGGTTCTCCACCGAACTGACCGAAATCGCCCAGGACGACACCGGTGTCACGGCGACTGTTCGGTACCGCCACACCGGCGAGACCTATCTGATCAAAGCGAAGTACGCCATCGGCGCCGACGGCGGCCGCTCGACGGTCGCCGAACAGCTCGGGTTCACGCTGGAGGGAGAAACCGGTCTCGGCTACGCGGTCAACATCTGGCTCGAAGCCGACCTCTCGCGCTTCCGCGCACACCGCCCGGGCGTGCTGTTCTGGACCGCTCAGCCGGGCAACGACTTCTGGCTCGGCTCCGGGGTCTTCATCACCGTGCGGCCCTGGAACGAATGGGTCCTGGTGTTCATGTACGACCCGGACACCGAGGAGATCGACACCAGCGAGGAAGCGATGCTGCCTCGCATCCACAAGGCCATCGGCGACGACAGCGTCCCGGTCACGATCAAGAACGTCTCGACCTGGCAGGTCAACCACGTCCTCGCCACCGAGTACCGGCGAGGACGGGTGTTCCTCGCCGGTGACGCCGCGCACCGGCACCCGCCCGCGAACGGGCTCGGGTCCAACACCTCGATCCAGGACGCCTACAACCTCGCCTGGAAACTGGCCGCGGTCCTCAAGGGCCAGGCCGGCGAAGCGCTGCTCGAGAGCTACCACCAGGAACGCCACCCGGTAGGTCGCCAGGTCGTCGACCGCGCCCTGAAAAGCGCCGACATCGTCGGCCGGGTGCCGTCCATCCTCGGCATCCGGCCGGGCCAGACCGACGAGGAAGGCTGGGCGGCGATCGACGGGTTCTTCGCCGACACCGACGACGGCCGCAGGCGACGGAAAGCTCTCGAAGACTGCCTCGACGAGAACGCATATCACTTCCACGCGCACGGCGTCGAACTCGGCCAGCGCTACACCTCGGTCGCCGTTGTCGACGACGGCACCCCGTTCCCCGCCTACACCCGCGATCCCGAGCTCTACTACCACCCCACCACCCACCCCGGCGCGTACCTCCCACACGTCTGGGTCGAACGACACGGCAAGCAAATCTCGACGCTCGACGTCGTCGGGCACGGCAAGTTCACCCTGATCACCGGCATCGGCGGCGAAGCATGGACCGCCGCCGCGGAGAAGGTCAGCGCGGAGCTGGGCGTCGAGATCGCCAGCGCACCCATCGGCTACCGGCTCGCCTTCGACGACGTGTACGGCGACTGGGCCAGAACCCGCGAGGTGACCGACGGCGGCTGCCTGCTGGTCCGGCCCGACCGGCACATCGCCTGGCGCAGCCACGACAAGGCCGACGACCCGGTCAGCGTGCTGCGCGAAGCGGCCAAGTCCGCCCTCTCCCGCACCTGAGCCCGGCCATTCATTCGATCAAGGAGGCTCGAAATGACCATCACGACCGGCACCATGACCGACGAACAGCGCAAGTCGGTAGCCCTGGAGTTCCTCAAGCGAGTCGATTCCGGCGGCAACGTCGTCGAACTCTTCGCCGACGACGCCGAGTTCTGCTTCCCGAAATACGGCATGGTCCGTGGCATCGACAAGATCCAGGAATTCTTCGGCCAGCTCGGCGGCATCATCTCGTCGATCGAGCACCACACCGCGTACTTCAACTACGTCGTCGACGGCGACAAGGTCGTCGTCGAAGGCACCAGCCACGGCACGACCGCGAACGGCGTCGAGTGGCGTGCGGGAGTCACCTCCTCCGGGCCTTGGTGCGATGTGTTCGAAATCCGCGATTTCAAGATCCAACGCCTCTTCGTCTACCTCGACCCGGACTACGCCGGCGAGGACACCGCCCGCTACCCGTGGCTCAACAAATAGACTTTCCCTTCTGCCGTAAGGATCCTTGACTCATGACGACCATGCGACCGGACGCAGCACTGTCCCGCGACGAGATCATCGCGCGCAATCTCGAGGTGGTACAAGAACACTTCCACAACGAAAACCCTGACGACGTCGACAAGGCGATCGCTCTCTACGCCCCGGAAATCTCCTGGGAAGCGCCCAACCGCGGGCTCGTGTACACCGATGCCGGCGACGTCCGCGACGCCTACATGAAGATCTTCCGCACCCTGCAGTTCCACTCGCTGACCACGTTGCGGCGCTTCGCCACGGAACAGTTCGTGTTCGACGACGCAGTCGCCGACGTGACCGTGGTCGGCGACGAGATGCCCAACCTGCCGTTCTCCGTCGGCAGCCGGATCAGCCTCCGGATCGTGCACTGCTTCGAACTCCGGGACGGCAAGATCACCAAGGAGATCGCCTACGAGATGTGGCGCGAGGACGGCGGCCCGCTCGTCAACGACGTCGTCCCGCCGGGCTCGCCGGTGGAGTACTTCCCCGAACCGGGCAACGCCGAAGGCTGACGACACGATGAACGTGGCAACTCTGCTGGCAGCCAGCGCGCTCCGGGTACCGACACGGGATGCCTGGCGCCACGGCGACCGGTCCGCGAGCTACGCGCTCGCCCGCGAGCGGATCGCGCGCCTGGCCGGAGGGCTCCAGGCGCTCGGGCTCCGTACCGGCGACCGGGTCGCCCTCGTCCTGCCGAACGGGCCCGAGCTCTTCGAACTGCTGTGGGCGACTTTCTGGGCCGGGCTGGTGACGGTGCCTCTCAACCGCCACCTGCACCCCCGCGAGGTGGCGTTCGTCCTCGCCCACTCCGGAGCGAAGGTCGTCGTCGTCGCGCCCGAAACCGAGGACGCGGCGAGCAGCGACACCACCGGCGCAACCGTGCTCCGCACCGGCTCACCGTCATACGAGGCGCTCACAGCCGGACCGCCGGTGCCTGTCGCCGAGGTCCGTCCCGAGGACGCCGCCTGGATCTTCTACACCTCAGGGACCACCGGGCGGCCGAAGGGGGCCACCCTCACCCACCGGAATCTGCTGAGCATGACGCTCAACTACTACGCCGACGTCGACCCGGTCCAGGACGATGCCGTTTTCCTCCACGCCGCTCCGCTCACCCACGGCAGCGGGATGTACCTGCTCCCCGCCGTGGGACACGGAGCGGTCAACGTGATCTCCGCGGCCGGCAGCTTCGACCCAGCCGACTACCTCGCACTCGCCGAAGCCAACCAGGTCACCCACGGAGCGTTCCTCGCACCCACGATGCTGCGCCGGCTGACCGACGAAGTCCGAGCCGGCTCCGCACCGGAGCTTCCGCGGCTGCGCAGCCTCGTCATCGGCGGAGCCGCGCTCTACCAAGAGGACCTGCAGCATGCGCTCGACGCGTTCGGCCCGGTCATCACCCAGATGTACGGACAAGGCGAGGCGCCCATGACCATCGCCGTCATGAAACCGGACCAGATTCCCCACGACAACGCACACCCCCGTCGCCGGTCCTGCGGCCGGCCGTTCACCGGCGTCGAGGTCCGGGTCGCCGACGCCGAGGGCAACGAACTGCCCGCGGGAACGACCGGGGAAATCCGGGTTCGCGGCGATGTCGTGATGACCGGCTACTGGTCCGATCCGGCCGCGACCGCCGGCGCCATCGACAACGGCTGGCTGCTGACCGGCGACGTCGGGCACGTCGACGAACACGGATTCCTGTATCTCACCGACCGGTCGAAAGACGTCATCATCAGCGGCGGCTCGAACATCTATCCCCGCGAGGTCGAAGAAGTCCTGCTCGCACATCCGGCCGTCTGCGAAGTGGCGGTCGTCGGCCTCCCCGACCCCGAATGGGGCGAGAACGTCGGCGCCTTCGTCGTGACCGACCCACGCGCCGACGTCACCGAAACAGAACTCATCGCGCACACCCGTGCGCACCTGGCGTCCTTCAAGAAGCCGAAGTCCATCACGTTCCTCGACGAGCTTCCCAAGAACGCCAACGGGAAGATCCTCAAACGCGAGCTGAGGACCATTCGCCCATCCGGCGACCTTCGACGCTGAGCTTCAGAACATCGATCGCCGTCGCAGGCCGGCCCGGTTCACACCTCCACGGCACTGTCCACCGCCGCCGGTGACGACGTCGAACTACGTTCCTCGCGGCTGATCGCTGCGAACACGCAACAGGCGATCGCTATGGTCCATATCCCGTGGAAGGCCGCCACGCAGTAAGCCGTGACAAATCCGTCCCAGGCAAACGGGCCGGTCTGCGCGAAGGAGAAGGTCTGTACGGCGTTGGGCAGGATGACCACGACTTGAGCCAAGGTGAGCCAGGCGAGCCAGCGTGGAAAAAGCGCCGGAGTATTTGCGTCCCGGAAGATGGCGATCGCCACGGCGATCAGCCAGAGAACATATGGCGGCCAGGTGTAATAATAGAGGAACCACGCGATGTCGTTGAGCGTCAACGTGATTTCGGGAGATATGTCACCAGCACGAAATGCGGTGACCGCATAGGCGATGGCCATCAGTTCGACTGCCATCGTGTTGATGGCGTTGAGGATGAGTGTGGCGAAGGTCAGGACGGGGAATCGGCGGGATTCCATTCGCCAGACCCACAGTGAGATGACGGCCGTCCACCATCCCCAGAAGGCGAAGCCGACCATCATCAGTACGCAGCCGAGCTGGATCCGGTCGGGATTTCGGCTGTATATTTCGACAATATGTGTCGCGGTCCAGGTCGCATTCTGCGGCGGCCACACCCGCGCGAGTAGCAGGCCGGCGAACATCACGGGTAGGGCGGCGAGTCCACTGAGAGCGAACCAACGTTGAGTCTTGGCGTTCAGCGCATGGGATCCGGCAACGTCGCTCATTCCACAGCACCTCTCGATCGGCTCGAGCCAGCTCGTCCGCACCCGTGCAGGGTGTGGCTGCTGACACAGCCTAGAAAGTAGATCAATCTATCTAGTGGCTGTCAACCCGGGCGAGGTCGGTTGCGTGGCTGGCTGGTGTGGCCCGGCGATGTCGGTGTCGGTAGGCGCGGCTTCAACCAGCTCGAACACTGGCGCGGAAATCGCCACCCGGTTCGACACACTCGCCACCGTCTACCGCGCTGCCATCCTCATCTGCGACGTGATCACCTGGACAACGGCCTTTTCAGACATGACCTAGTGGTGCGCCAGGAGCTGGTGGGCGGCTTCGGCGCCGGCGACGGGTTCGGTGTGCACCACGGCGGCGGTCAGGCGCGGGACCTCGTGGATGAGCCGGTGCTCGACCTCGTGCGCGAGCCGGTGCGCTTCGGCGACAGTGAGGGTGGCGTCGACGCCGACGGCCAGTTCGGCGCGCAGCGCGTGCCCGATCCAGCGGATCCGCACCTGCCCGGCGCGCTGCACCCCGTCCACGGTGGCCGCGGTGCGCTCGACGAGTCCGACGGTGGCCGGGTCGACGGCGTCCATCAGGCGGCGGAAGACCTCCTTGGCGGCGTCGCGCAGCACGAGCAGGATCGCGGCGGTGATGACCAGGCCGATGATCGGGTCGGCCAGCGGGAAACCGAGCCCGACGCCGGCCGCGCCGAGCACCACGGCGAGCGAGGTGAAGCCGTCGGTGCGGGCGTGCAGTCCGTCGGCCACCAGCGCCGCCGACCCGATCTGCCTGCCGACGGTGATCCGCCACCGCGCGACGAGCTCGTTGCCCAGGAACCCGATCACCCCGGCCGCGGCGACCACCCAGAGCCCGGTGACCGGCTGCGGGTCGATCAGGCGCTTGACGGCCTCGTATCCCGCCAGCGCCGCGGACAGGGCGATGATCACCACGACCACCACGCCGGCGAGGTCTTCGGCGCGGCCCAGGCCGTAGGTGAACCGGCGGGAGGCGGCGCGGCGGCCCAGTGCGAAGGCGATGCCGACCGGCAGGGCGGTCAGCGCGTCGGCGAAGTTGTGGATCGTGTCGCCCAGCAGCGCGACCGAGCCGGTGAACAGCACGATCACCAGCTGCGCGATCGCCGTCACGAACAGCGCCAGGAACGACCACACCAGGGTGCGCATCCCGCGCTTGCTGGTCTCCAGGGCGCTGTCGAACCGGTCGGCGCGGTCGTGGCTGTGCGGGGTGACCACGTGCCGCAGCTGCGTCCACGCCCGGCCGGCCCAGCTGCCGGGGCGGCGGCCGTGACCGTGCGCGTGACCGTGACCGTGGCCGTGCGCATGGCCGTGGCCGTGCTGGTCGGTGTGCTCGTGCGCCGTGCCCATCCGCGTCTGTCCCTCGTTCGCCCTTGCCAGGTACCCCTGACAACGCCCATTATGCAAGCATGCGCGCGCATGACAACGCCTCGGGGGCGGGTGCCTCCGAGGCCGAGCGGCTGACGGTGGCGGCCGAGGTGCTCGGACACCTGGCCGACCCGACGCGCCTGCACCTGCTGCGGTTGCTGTCCACCGAGCAGGACGTCACCAGCCTGACCACGCGGGTGGCGGCGTCGCGGTCGTCGGTGTCGCAGCACCTGGGCCGGTTGCGGCTGGCCGGCCTGGTGCAGGCCCGGCGGGACGGTCGCCGGATGCTCTACCGCCTGACCAGCGACCACCTGGCGGACCTGGTCGGCCAGGCCCTGGACTTCGCCGACCACGCGGTGCGCGGCATCCCGCACCACCAGCACCGCATCACCGCCGGTGAGGGCACCGGCCACGCGGCCGGGTGACGGGACGCCTCCGCCCGTGCGCCGCGAGACCCAGAACATCCTGCTGCTCCTGCTCGGGAGTGCGTTGCTCGAGATCGGCCTGGACGGCAGCCGCCTGCGCTACGTCAAGGCGCCGCCGAGGGCGACTTCCCTCCGTCGCCGGAGGGTGGGGTACCACCTGCCTCGCCGAGGTCGCGCTCGACTGCCGCGCCGCCGACGCCTTCCCCTGCCCTTGGGCTCGGCATGGTGACGAGCAGGCAGGCTCGTCCACTGTGCACGCCCCGGGTGGTGCGCAGTGGACTGCTGTCCGCGCTGGCCGCGATGATCACCATCGCCGCGCACTCGGCCGGGGGCGGCGAAGCGCCGCACACCTCGTCCACGGTCATCATCACGCTGGTTCTCGCTCTCGCGGGTACCGCGATCGTGGACCGTCTGCACAACGCAGTCGCGGTCGTCGCCGGGCTGGGCGCCGTCCAGCTCGTCCTGCACGGCGCGCTGAGCGTGGTGGAGTACGTGACGGCGCACTACCACGCCGCGCCGCAGGTGAGCACGCCGGCGATGACCGGGGCGAACGTCACCGCGATCGTGGTCATCGGCATGCTGCTGGCCCGCGCCGACGCCGCGGTCAACGCGGTGGGTTCGATGCTCGCGCACGTGCTGCCGCGCAAGCCCTACACGCCACCGTCGCAGGCGCCCCTGCGCTTGTCCGTGGCGCCGGCCATCCCGGCCGGCGTCGTCGACGTGGTGTGGAAACGCATCCGCGTTCGCCGCGGGCCGCCGGCCCGTTCCTGACCCGCATCCGCGGGTTCTGAACAGACCGGCTTCCCGATGACGTCGGCCGCCCGCTGTCGCGGTGCCGGCCGGACCCCGAAAGGCGAACCAGATGCCCTCCTCACGGCAACACGTCCCCACCGCGCGCCACGCCGCGTCGCTGGCCCGCGCGGCCTGGCACCGCGGCCTGGCCACGATCGGCCTCACCCACTCCGAGCGGAGGATCTCCGCCGACGCCCAGTCCTACTGGGCCGAACCCGCGGACGAGGACTGGAAGGACAACTCGCACTGGGCCGACGGGCCGGTGTTCGGCAACAGCGACCTGTGGCGGGAAATCGGCCGGCGGCACCTGGAGCTGTTCCACCGTGGTGCCCGTCTGGCCGAGTTCACCCGCCCCTGGGACCGGATCGTGGAATGGGGGTGTGGCGGCGGGGCCAACGCCGTCCACTTCGCACCGCGGGCGCGCGAGGAGTTCGTCGGCATCGACATCTCCGCCGACAGCCTCGCCGAGTGCGAAAAGCAGGTCAAGGGGGTGTGCGACACCCCGTTCCGCGGCGTCGAGATCGACGTCACCGACCCCGAAGCCGTGCTGCGGCATGTCACCGAGCCGTGCGACATCTTCCTGTGCCTGTACGTGTTCGAAGTGCTGCCCACGCCCGAGTACGGGCAACGGGTGCTGCGCCTGGCCCACCGGATGCTCGCGCCCGGCGGGCTGGCACTCGTCCAGATCAAGTACGACGACGGCCGCTGGGTCAGCAAGCCCCGCCGCCGCGCCTACAAGTCCGGCGTCTCGCAGATGACCACCTACCCGATCGCCGGGTTCTGGCAACTCGCCGAACGCTGCGGCTTCAAGCCCGAAGGCATCGAACTGGTGCCGCAGAACGAACTCGACGAGCGCTACGCCTACTTCTTCCTGTCCAAGTGACCCGACCGCCGCCGCGCGCTCACCGCGCGGCGGCGGAGACGGGCAGGTGGGCGAATTGAGAACCCCCGCCCGGGATCACTCGCGCTCGAGCTTGCGCAGCCCGTGCGCCGGGGTCCACCACTCGACGACGAGCATCGTCGCCTCCTCGTTGAGGTGCGTGTGCACGACCTCGGCGATGTCGGCGCGGAAGAGTTCGCCCGGCGGGCCGTCGGTGATCGGGCCCGCCGCGATAGCCCGGCCGGCGATCTTCGCCTCGCCCGGCCACCGGGCCTCCTCGCCCTCGACCGGGTCGACGGTGGCGCTGTGCAGCGCGAACCGCGGGTCCCGGCGCAGATCGGCGCCCTTGCGCGCGCCCGGCATCGAGCCGAAGGTCAGTTCGCCGTCCCGGAACTCCGACTCGATGCCGGAGATCCGCGGCGCACCGTCGGCGCGCACGGTCGCGATCGTCTTGTGCTTGTGCGCGTCGAACAACGCCCGCACGCGACGCGCGAACTCCGGCGCCGCCTCCTCGAAGTCCCGCCACGTCGTCATCCCGGGGATCGTACCGGCGGACGGGGCCGGGACACGAGCACCGGCCGGGGGACCGTCCACTGTAGAACGCCGCGGATCACGAACCGGCAACGCCCTTGACGGTGATCGGGGCCACTGGTTACAGTTCTCCGGCAACCATTAATACGTATTAGGAGTCGCGATGGTCCCGCCCCGACGAGGTCGCCGGCCCACCCAGGTGGACGTGGCCAAGCGCGCCGGCGTCTCGCAGGCCACGGTCTCGCTCGTGCTCTCCGGTGGCGCGGTGAGCGACCAGATCGCCGAGTCCACCCGGGCGGCGGTCTTCGCGGCCGCGGCCGAACTGGGGTACTCGGCCAACGTCGCGGCGCGCAGCCTCAAGGGCGGGCGCAACCACCTGCTCGGCCTCTACACGTTCGAGCCGGTCTTCCCGACCGACCAGCGCGACTTCTACTTCCCGTTCCTGCTCGGGGTGGAGGAGGAGACCGCGCGCCAGGGCTACGACCTGCTGCTGTTCAGCTCGGTCAGCGCGGGCCACCGGGGGATCTACGCCGGCGGCGCCAACCGCCTCAAGCTGGCCGACGGGTGCGTGCTGCTCGGCCGCAACGTGCACCGCGAGGAACTGGCCGAACTGGTCCGCGAGGACTTCCCGTTCGTGTTCATCGGGCGCCGCGAGGTCGAGGGCGCCGAACTGTCCTATGTGGCCGCCGACTACGTGAGCGCGACCGGTGGCCTGGTCACCGAACTGCTGCGGCTCGGCCACGAACGCATCCTGTACCTGCACGCGGCGCAGGACAGCGAGCCGACCCGGGACCGCGAACAGGGTTTCCGCCAGGCGATGGCCGCAGCCGGGCGGACCGTGGACCCCTCGCTCGTCCGCGGGCTCGCCGATCCGGACGACCTGACGCCCGAGGCCGTCCGGCGCTGGGTGCGCGAGGAGGGCGTCACCGCGATCCTCGTCGAGCCCACCGAGGACACCCGGCTGACCACCGCGCTCGACGCGATCAGCGCGACGTCCGGGGTGAGCTTCCCGGAGGACTGCTCGATCGCGCTGCTCGGCGACCCGCCGTCGTGGTCCCCGCAGCTACGCGACTGGACCCGCTTTTCCCTGCCCCGCGCGGAAATGGCCCGCACCGCGGTGCAGACGCTCGTCGAACTGCTCGAGCACCCGGCGTCCGCGCCGCGGCAGATCACCGTCCCGTGCCGCTTCGTGGCGGGTGATTCCCTCGGCCCGGCGACTCACCGTTGAGGAGCTTCCCATGCCCGGTCCCCCCGACACGCGAAGAACCACCGCCCGCTCCCGGGTCCGGATCCCGTCATGACCCGGATGGTCGTCCGCAGGCTGCTGATCGGCCTGTTCGTGCTGTGGGGTGCGGCGACGCTGATCTTCCTCATCGTCCGGGCCGCCCCGGGTGATCCGGCGCAGGTGCTGCTCGGACCCGACGCGAGCCGGCAGCAGATCGCCGAGGTCACCGCGAACCTCGGGCTCGACCGCCCGCTGTACGAGCAGTACCTCGGATACCTCGGCGACGTCGCGCGGTTCGACTTCGGCGAATCGCACCGGCTCGCCCGGCCCGCGATGGACGCGGTGCTGGAGCGGTTGCCCGCGACGATCGACCTGACGCTGGCCGCCACCGCGCTGGCCGTGGTGCTCGGACTGGTGCTCGGCGTGCTCGCCGGCGGACGTCCCGGCGGGCGGCTGGACCGCGTGGTGTCCTCGGCGACGATCGCGCTGCAGTCGTTCCCCACATTCTGGGTGGGGATCATGCTGATCCTGCTGTTCTCGCTCGGCCTGCGGATACTGCCCAGCTCCGGCGTCGGCACGCCGGCGCACCTGGTGCTGCCCGCGGTCACGCTGTCCCTGCCGTTCATCGCGATCGTCGCGCGGGTCACCCGCAGCAGCCTGGCCGAGTCGATGGGCGAGCAGTACGTGCAGACCGCGCGGTCCAAGGGGCTGACCGAGAACCAGGTGCTGCTCGGGCACGTGCTGCGCAACTCGCTGATCCCGGTCGTCACGGTCGTGGGCCTGCACGTCGGCCAGCTGATGGGCGGCGTGGTGATCGTGGAGAACGTGTTCGCCTGGCCGGGCCTGGGGTCGCTGATCGTGGACGCCGTGGCCAACCGGGACTACGCCGTCGTTCAGGCGGCGACGCTGCTGATCGCCACGGTGGTGATGGTGCTGAACCTGGTCGCCGATCTGGTTTACCAGCGGCTCGACCCGCGCATCCGGCTGGAGGGAGTGTCGTGACGACCACCGTGCTGCCCGATCGGGTTCCGCTGAGCTCACCGGCCCGGCGGCGGCGCCGGGGCGGGCTCGTGCCCCGGATCGTCCTCGGCCTGTTCGTGCTGGTCGCCGTCGTCGGCCCGCTGCTGGTGCACTACGACCCGGTGCACACGCCGCTGGCCGACCGGCTGCTCCCGCCCGGCTCGGCGACCAGCACCGGCACCGCGTGGCTGGGCACCGACGGCCTCGGCCGCGACGTGCTCGCCCAGATCGTGCACGGCGCCCGGACCTCGATGCTCATCGGCGCGGCCACCGTGCTGACGTCCTGCCTCGTCGGCGTCTGCGTCGGGGTGGTGGCCGGCTACGCCCGCGGCTGGGCCGACGCGATCCTGGCCCGGGGCATCGACGTGCTGCTGGCGTTCCCGGGCATCCTGCTGGTGATCGTGATCGCGGGCGCGTTCGAGCGCAGCGTCCTGGTTGTGGTGGCCGCGCTGTCGGTCACCGGGTGGATCTCCTTCGCCCGCGTCACCAGGGCAGTCACGCTGTCGCTGCGCGAGCGGGCCTGGGTGGACGCGGCGCGGGTGATGGGGGTGCCGCGGCGGTCGATCATCGTGCGGCACGTCCTGCCGTTCGCGGCGGGCCCGGTGGTGGCGATGGCCACGCTGGAGTTCGCCCTGGTGGTGCTGGCCGAGGCGGGGCTGAGCTTCCTCGGCATCGGGCTGCCCTCCGACGCGGTGTCCTGGGGCCAGACCATCGCCAACGGCAAGCAGTACCTGGAGACGGCGTGGTGGATCTCGGCGCTGCCCGGCATCGCGCTGTCCCTGCTGATCATCAGCGTCGGGATTCTCGGCGACCAGCTCACCGCCCGGCACGGGCGCGGGCGTTCGGTCTGAACGGCTCGCGCGGAACAAGACAGGAGCACAGTGTGGTGACCAGATTGCGCAGGCGGGCGAGCGCGCTCGCGGTGGTGGTGGCGGCGTTCGCGCTGGCCGCGTGTTCCACCACGACCGGTGGCGGCAGCGGTTCCGGCGGAGCGGGCGACGGGGAACTGACCGTCGCCGGCACCTACCCCATCGAGAGCCTCGACCCGCACGCGCTCAGCGGCGGCTCGACCGGCACCCAGCTGGCCGACAAGGCGATCTTCAGCAGGCTGCTCGCCACCGATCCCGACGGCAAGGTGGTCGGTGACCTGGCGACCGGTTGGGGCCCCGGCGCGGACGCCTCGGAGTGGCGCTTCACCCTGCGTCCGGGTGTCACGTTCTCCGACGGGTCCCCGTTGACCGCGCAGGACGTCGTGGACTCCTTCACGCGGATGATGACGGTCAACGGCCCCAACGCCGCGAACTTCACCGGTGCCACCATGACCGCGTCCTCCGACACCGAGGTCGTGCTCAAGGCGCCGAAACCGGACGCGTCGATCCCGGGCAAGCTCACGCTCTTCTACGTGATCCCGTCCGGCGTGGCTCCCGGCGACACGGCGTTCTTCGACAAGCCCGCCGGGTCCGGCCCGTTCACCGTCACCCGATTCGTCCCGGGCGAGGTGCTCGAGCTGGCGCGCAACGAGAAGTTTTCCGGGAAACCGGCCGCGATGGACAAGGTCGTGATCCGCACGATCCCGGAGCTGGCGGCCCGGCTGACCGCGCTGCGCACCGGTGAGGCGGACGTGGTGTGGGGCATTCCCGACGACCAGCTGCCCGGGCTGCGGGGCGACACCTCGCTGACGATCGAGACGGTGCCCAGCACCGCGTTGTTCACGATGTGGTTCAACTCCTCGGTGCCCGCGCTGTCGGACGCGGCGGTGCGGCGGGCGATCTGGCAGGCGGTCGACTTCCGGACGATCATCGAGCAGCTCTATCCGGAGACCGGTGAACCCGCCGACTCGCCGGTCGCGCCCGCGGTGCTCGGCCACGTCGCGCAGCCCCCGGTCGCCTACGACCCGGCCGCGGCCAGAGCCGCGCTGCAGGCGGCCGGGTTCGACTTCGGCCGCAAACTGCGGCTGCAGTTCGCCAACGCGGAGTTCCGCCCGTTCGTCCAGGCCGTGGTGTCCGACCTCGCCGAGATCGGCGTCCAGGTCGAGCCGCTGGAGAAGGAACAGGCGGTGTTCACCCAGGACCTGGTCGCGCTGAACTGGGACATCAACTTCCAGCAGCTGACCACGCCGACCTTCGACGCCGGCAGCAACCTCGGCCGGCTCTACCCGTGCGCGGCCCGCCGCACCGGCTACTGCAACCCGGAGCTGGACAGCCTGCTGGCCGCCGCGGGCGCGGCCACCGACCAGGCGCAGCGGGTCGCGGCGTACGGGCGGGCGAGTGAGATCATCTGGCGGGACGCGGTCGGCATGTACCCGATGACGGCCGGGATCGCCTACGCGTGGAACCGCGGTCTCGCCGGTTTCCGCCCGGATCCCAGTGGCCTGCCCGATTTCGCCACCGTCACCGCTGCCGGCGCATGACCAGCCAGGTGCGGCAGCCCGAGGTGGACCTCGCGCTGCTGGAGATCGACGGGCTGACCGTGGACCTGCCCGGTCCGCACGGTCCGGTGCGGGTGGTGGACGGGGTGTCGCTGGACGTGCCGCCCGGGACGACGGTCGGGCTCATCGGGGAGTCCGGCAGCGGCAAGACGATGACCGCGCTCGCGGTGATCGGCCTGCTGCCCGCCGGCGCCGAAACCGGTGGCGTCCTGCGCTGGCGCGAGGAGAACCTGCTCACCGCGAGCCCGGCGCGGCGGCGGAGCGTGCGGGGCCACGAGATCGCGATGATCTTCCAGGACCCGCTCGCCGCGCTGAACCCCGGCCAGACCATCGGCCGGCAGGTCGGTGAGATCCCGCGCCGGGACGGCAAGTCCCGCGCGGAGGTGCGGCGCATCGTGATCGATCTGCTGGACCGGGTGGGCGTGCCGGACCCGGCGACGCGCATGCACGCCTACCCGCACCAGTTCTCCGGCGGATTGCGGCAACGGGCCATGATCGCGCTGGCCCTGGCCGGGAACCCGTCGCTGCTGCTCGCCGACGAGCCGACCACCGCGCTGGACGTGACCGTGCAGGCGCGCATCCTGCGCCTGCTGCGGTCGGTCCAGGAGGACCGCGGACTGGCGATGCTGCTGGTCAGCCACGACCTGCGGGTGGTGGCGCACGTCGCGGACCAGGTGGTGGTCATGTACGCCGGGCGGGTCGCCGAGCGCGGCGCGGCCGCCCAGGTGCTGCGCCGTCCCGCGCACCCGTACACCAAGGCCCTCGTCGCCAGCGTGCCCGCGGTGCGGACCCGCACCGCGCTGGCCCACCCGCTGCCCGGGGCGCCGGCCACCCCGGCGAACCGCCCCTCCGGGTGCGCGTTCCACCCGCGGTGCCCGCTGGCCCGCGACCGGTGCCGGAGCGAGGTGCCCGCGGTCCGCGAGGTCGAAGCGGGCCGGTGGAGCGCGTGCCACTTCGCCGAGGAGGTGCTCGGAGGTGCTTGAGGTCGACGACCTGCGCGTGACGTTCGGCGGGCGGGGCCGCCGTCGCCGCGGCGCCCTCGCCGCGGTGGACGGCGTGAGCCTGCGCGTCGAACCCGAGGAAACCCTGGCGGTGGTGGGCGAATCCGGATCCGGGAAGACGACGGTGGCCCGGTGCGTGGTCGGGCTGCAGCGCCCGGACTCCGGCAGCGTCCGCTTCGACGGGCAGGTGCTCGGGCCCGCCGGGCGGCGGCCGCCCGCGCTGCAACGCGCCATCCAGATGGTGTTCCAGGACCCGCGGTCGTCGCTCAACCCCCGGATGACCGTGGCCGCGCTGATCGGCGAGGCGTGGCGGACGCACCCCGCGGCGGCGCCCTCCGGTGACCGCACCGAGGCGCTGCGCCGCGTCCTCGCCGACGTCGGGCTGGACGGTGACGTCGCCGGCCGGCGGGCCGGGGACCTGTCCGGCGGGCAGTGCCAGCGGGTGAGCATCGCCCGCGCGCTCGCCGTCGGGCCGCGGCTGCTGGTGTGCGACGAGGCGGTTTCCGCGCTCGACGTGTCGGTGCAGGCGCAGATCCTGCGGCTGCTGGCCGACCTGCGCACCAGCCACCGGCTCGCGCTGCTGTTCATCACGCACGACCTCGGTGTCGTGCACCAGATCGCGGACCGGGTGGCGGTGATGCGCCGCGGCGTGGTCGTCGAGGAGGGGCCCGCGGGCGAGGTGCTCGGCGCGCCGCGGCACGAGTACACGCAGGCGCTGCTGGACGCGGCGCTCGACCTGACAGTGGAGGCCTGATGCCCGTCCCCGCCGGGTGGAACACCTGGGACGTCGACACGCACACCGGCATGGCGCACCTGCCCTCCGGGATCCGGATCCGCTTCGGCGTCCCCGGTTTCCCGCTCGACGGGTTCACCTGGCGCGACGGCCTGGTCCGGCTCGGCCACCACACCGTCGACGGCTCCTACGCCGAGGTCACCGTCGAGGCGGGCGGCGGCCGGCTGAGGCTGGAGATGGCCGGGGGACCGGGCGACGTGCTGTACGTGCGGGCGGAGGGCACCGCCGGGGTGGTCGCCGAGATCGACGGGTGGCAGTCCGATAGGGACACCACGGGCTGGCGGCTGGACACCTCGGTGCCGTCACGGGTACCGGACCGGCTGGAGTTCGACGGGGAAGTGGATGTGTTCCTCGCCCCGGCCGGAGCCCCCGGTGGAGCGGGGGATGCCGGGCGGGTGCTCGCCGAGCGCCGGGCCGCGGCGGAGTGCACGCTCCCGCGCTCGTCCGGCTGGCTCGGCGACGCCGCCGCGGCGGCCACCCGCGCCGTCACCTGGAACACGATCTACGCGCCGGACCTGGGCCGGGTGCTCACGCCGACCTCCCGCGACTTCGTCTCCGCGCGGCGCAAGGGGTTCTACGGCTCCTGGGCGCTGCACGCGTGGGACACGTTCTTCACCGGGCTCGTCGCGTCCACAGTGGATCGCGAATACGCGCGGGAGATCTTCGGGCAGATCCTGCCGTTCGCGGACCCGTCCGGGATGGTGCCCAACCGGGTGTCCGACGACCGGGGCGCGACCCTGGACCGCTCTCAGCCGCCGGTCGGCGCCCTGACCGTGCACCGGGCGTACCTGGCCAGCGGACTGTCGGCGCAGACCCGCGATCGCGAGTTGCTCAGCGGGACGTTTCCCGCCCTGCTGACCTGGCACGACTGGTGGCCGCGCGCCCGCCGGGGCCCGCACGGCCTGCTCGCCTGGGGTTCCGATCCCGTCGAGGGCGATGCCGGGTCGGGCACGCTGGACCGCGCGAAGCGGGAGTCCGGGCTCGACGACTCGCCCATGTACGACGAGGTGACCTACGACCCGGCCACCCACACGATGGATCTCGCCGACGCCGGGCTCGCCGCACTGCACATCGCCGACGCCGAGGCGCTGGCCGACATCGCGACCGTGCTCGGCGAAACCGCGGTGGCGCAGCGGTTGCGGGCCGAAGCGTCCGCGGCCCGCGCGCACGCCGACGAACTGCTGTGGGACACCGAGACCGGCGGCTACCGCAACCTGCGGGCGGACGGCAAGTACGACCCGCACGTCTCACCCACCCTGCTCTACCCGCTGCTCGCCGGCATACCGGACGCCGCGCGCGCGGCCGCACTGGCCGACCGGCTGCTGCGTCCCGGGACGCTCGGGGGCGACCCGCCACTGCCCAGCGTTGCCCGCGACGACCCGGGCTACGCCGCGACCTACTGGCGCGGGCGCATCTGGGGGCCGATGGCCTTCCTCGCGATCGAGGGCCTGCGCCGCTACGACCTGACCGCCCACGTCCGGCCGCTCGTCCGCGCGCTGCTTCGGCTGTTCCAGACTGAATGGGACACCCACAGCCACGTCCGGGAGAACTACCCGGCGACCACCGGCGAAGACGTGCGCACGTTCGAAGCGCGGTCCGACGGGCTGATGGCGTGGGGCGGGCTGCTGGCCCGCCTCGCGTTCGCCGAACTGGCCGACGCGCGTCCCGACGGCTGGCGCTTCGCCCACCCCGGCGAGCCCGCCGAACTGGCGAACCTGCCACTCGGCGAGGGCAGGCTCGCGGTGGTCGCCGGCGACCGGCTCACCGTGTCGCTGGAGGGCCGGATGCTGCTCGACGCGGCACCGGGCGTCGTCGTCAGCGGCTACCGGCGCACCGCCACCGAGGTCACCGGGTTCGCGCACGGTGAAGGCGACCTCCTCGTCAGCCCGCCGGGCCCCGGCGATCCGGTCCGGGTCTGCGCGCCCGGCCCCTTCCGGCTCGCCACACCACAACAGATGGGGGATCTGCCCAGTGCGTAAGGAAACCGAGACCGACATCCTCGTCGTCGGCGGCGGGCTCGGCGGCGTGGCCGCGGCGCTGGCCGCACTGCGGCGGGGCCGGTCCGTGGTGCTGACCGAGGAAACCGACTGGATCGGCGGCCAGCTGACCAGCCAGGGCGTCCCGCCCGACGAGCACACCTGGATCGAGCAGTTCGGCTGCACCCGCACCTACCGCGCGCTGCGTAACGCGATCCGCGACCACTACCGGACCTGGTACCCGCTGACCGACGAGGCCCGCGCGCGCCCCGACCTCAACCCGGGGGAGGGCCGGGTCAGCCGGTTGTGCCACGAGCCCAAGGTCGCCGCCGCGGTGCTGGAGGCCACCGTCGCGCCCTACGTGTCGGCCGGGCGGCTGCGGATCCTCTACCGGCACCGGCCCGTCGCCGCCGAGGTGGACGGCGACCGGGTGCGGGCGGTGACGCTGGAGAACCCCGCCGGGGACCGGATCGAGGTGACCGCGCCCTACGTCCTGGACGCCACCGAGCTGGGCGACCTGCTCCCGCTCGCCGACGTCGAACACGTGACGGGCTTCGAATCCCGGCACGACACCGGCGAGCCCAGCGCGCCGGAGGAGGCGCAGCCGGCGAACATGCAGGCGTTCTCCTGGGTGTTCGCCGTCGAGCACCGGGCCGGGGAGGACCACACGATCGACCGCCCGGCCGGATACCCGGACTGGGTGCGCTACCAGCCGCCGAAGTGGCCGAACCCGCTGCTGAGCCTGTCCGCGCCGGACCCCCGGACGCTGGAGACCGTGCGCCGCGACTTCGTGCCGAACGCCGACTCCGGACCGGTCGTGGCCGATCAGCGCGCCGATCCGGGCGACAAGGAGCTGTGGGCGTTCCGGCGTGCCCTGTCCCGCAACATCTTCCGTCCGGGCTTCGCGCACAGCGACGTGACCGTGGTGAACTGGCCGATGATCGACTACCTGCCCGGCCCGCTGATCGGGGTGAGCGACGAGGAACGGGACAAGCACCTCGCCGGCGCGCGCGAGCTGAGCCTGTCGATGCTGTACTGGCTGCAGACGGAGGCGCCGCGCCCCGACGGCGGCACCGGCTGGCCGGGTCTGCGGCTGCGCGGCGACGTGATGGGCACCGCCGACGGGCTGGCCAAGGCGCCCTACATCCGGGAGTCGAGGCGGATCCGCGCGCGCTACCGGATCGTCGAGCAGGACCTGTCGATGGCGGTGCGCGGCGAGCGCGGCGCGGTGGCCTACCCGGACACGGTCGGCATCGGCATGTACCGCATCGACCTGCACCCCTCGACCGGCGGCGACACCTACATCGACGTCGCCAGCTGCCCGTTCCGGATCCCGCTCGGCGCGCTGGTGCCGGTCCGGGTGCGCAACCTGCTGCCCGCGGGCAAGAACATCGGCACCACCCACATCACCAACGGCTGTTACCGGCTGCACCCGGTGGAGTGGAACGTCGGCGAGGTCGCCGGGGCGCTCGCCGCGCACTGCCTGGACCACCGGCTCGAACCGGAGCAGGTGCACGCCGATCCCGCCCGGCTGACGGCGTTCCAGGACGAGCTGGCGGCCGACGGCGTCGAGCTGGCCTGGCCCGAGATCGAGGGGTACTGATGGGGCTGCTCGGCGGGGTGATGGTGCCGCTCGTGACGCCGATGTCCGCGCCCGGCCGCCCGGCCGAGGCGGACGATCTGCTGCGGGCGCTGGCCGGGTCCGGGGTGCGGAGCCTGATGTTGTTCGGCACCAACGGCGAGGGGCCGTTGCTGCCGGCCGCGGCGCTGACGGACTTCGCGCGGTGGGCGGTGCGCCGGTGGCGCGAGCTGACCGGCGGCCCGGTGCTGTGCACGGTGACGGCGGCCGGAACCGCGGAGGTCCTGGAGCGGGTCGCCGCGGTCGCCCCGGCCGGTCCGGACGCGCTCGTGCTCAGCCCGCCCATCTACTTCCGGCACCGCCCCGACGAGATCGCCGCCCACTACGCCGCCCTGTCCGATGTGGACGTCCCCGTGGTGGCCTACAACGCGCCGCGCTACGCCAACCCCCTGGACGCGGACCTGGTCCGGGCGCTGGCGGAGATGCCGCACGTGACCGGCGTCAAGGACAGCTCCGGTGATCTCGGCCTGCTGGGCGAGTTCGTCCGGGTGGCGAAGGGCAGGCCGGGCTTCGAGGTCAGCCAGGGCGCGGAGACCAAGCTGCTGGCCGCGCTGCGGCTCGGCGCCGACGGCGTCGTGCCGGGCCTGGCGAACCTCGCCCCGCGGCTCGCCGTCGAGCTGGTCACCGCGCACGAGGCCGGGCGCGACGACGACGCCGAGGCGGCGCAGCGCGCACTCGACCGGCTCTTCGCCCTGCACACCGTGCGGCCGGGAGTGCCGTCGGTGAAAGCGATCCTGCACCACCGCGGGTTGTGCGCGCCGCACGTGGCGCCCCCGCTCGCGCCCTGCTCGGACGACGAACTGCGTGACCTGCTCGCCCTCGTCGGCGAGGACGCCGGACATCTGTTATCCCGCTGACCAACGGAGGTAAGCGTGACCACATTCAACCGCCGCACGTTCGGCCTCGGCGTGGGCGTGGCGGCCGCGTCGCTGGCCGCGTCACCCGGCCTGGCGGCCGCGAAGCCGCGCCGGCGAGCCTTCGACGAGACCACGTTGTGGGACGCCGACGTGGACCCGCTGGTGAACTACCACGTGCACGGGCTGGCGGTGCTGCCGGACGACACGATCCTGGCGGCCACCGAGGGCAGGCACGAGGTGTGCGACGCCGGCCCGCGCGACCTCGTGATGCGCCGCAGCCACGACCGCGGCGACAGCTGGACGCCGACCCAGACGCTCGTCGCCTCGGTGGACGGCCAGTCCTGGGGCAACCCGGCGTTCGTCGTCGACCGGACCACCGGCGCGGTCTTCCTGTTCTACATGCTCTCGGTCCAGCTGCCGGAGAACACCACGTGCTCCGGCGACTCCGGCGAGATGTACGTGATGTCCAGTGTGGACGGCGGCCGGACCTGGGGTGAGCCGCGGTCGCTGGCCGGGATCTTCGACCACTTCCCCTACGACTGGGCGCTGCACGGACCGGGGCCGGGGCACGGCATCCAGCTCGACGACGGCAGGCTGCTGCTCAACTGCGCGCACCGCAGGGTGATCGTCGGCAACACCGTCGAGCAGCGGTTCTACGGCGTGTCCACCCTCTACAGCGACGACCACGGCGCGACCTGGCAGGCCGGCGGCGAGGTGCCGGTGTCGGTGCCGTACCCGATCAACGAGGCCCGCCTGGTCCAGCGCGCGGACGGCACCGTGCTGGTGAACGGCCGGTCGGCGGCGGGCGGCAACCGGCAGCGGATCGTCGCGGTGAGCACGGACGGCGGGCTCACCTGGTCGCCGCCGCGTCAGGACGGGGCGACCGGCACGTTCAACGCGGTGGACGCCAGCCTGCTGCGGTACCCCGGTGACCGGATGCTGTTCAGCCGGCCCGATTCGCCGGTGCGGACGAACATGACGGTGTCGGTGAGCTACGACGACGCGCATTCCTTCCGGTACCACAAGGTGATCAACGAGGGCCGGTCGTACTACTCGGAGCTCGGTCACCTGTCCGACGGCACGATCCTGCTGCTCTACGGCTGCGACGGGGACATCCCGAGCTTCCCGCGGCGGGTGGCGATCTGCCGGTTCTCGCTGGAGTGGCTCACCGGCGGCCGGGACGGTGCGCAGGGCCCGCTCCTGCACGAGCGGCTCGTGGACCTCGGGGTGGGTGGCCGGGCCGCAGGTGGAGCGCTGGCGTCGATCGCGGATCCGGTGGCGCGCCGGGGGAACCGGGTGGAGTTCACACCCGATGCCGTCGGCGCGTACGTGGAGTACACAGTGGACATCGCCGCGGCGGCGGACTACGAGTTCCTGTTGCGGTACTTTCGGTCCGCGGCCGGTGGCCTGGTGACCGTGACGGTGGACGGCGAGCGGCTCCGCACGGCGGTGCTGGACACCACAGCCGAGCGGGCGGACGGCTACGACGTGGCGGTGCTCGGCACCGTGCGCCTGCTGCCCGGCGCGCACACGGTGCGGTTCACCGCGTCGGGCACCGGCCGGGGCGGCGGGACGCTCGTGTCGCTGGACGCGCTGAGCCTGATCACCGCGCCGTACCCGGCCGACGTGCGCGAGGAAGTGCTGGTGGACAACGACGAGCTGGGGTACCAGGTGGTCGCGGGCACGTGGTCGGCGGGCACCGGCGTGGCCGGGTACCGGGGGAGCAACTACCGCTCCGCACCGGCGGGCACCGGGGAACGGTCGGTGCGCTGGCGCCTGGTGGTCCCGCACGACGGTGACTACGAGGTGCAGGCCTCCCACACGGCCGACCCGAACCGCGCGAGCAACGCCCCGTTCACGGTGACCCACGCCGGCGGAACCACGGTGGTGCGGGTCGACCAGCGGGTGGCGGGCACCCCCGAACCCCGCGGCGGCTCCTGGGTGTCGCTGGGCACATACCGGATGACCGAAGGCCTGACCACGATCAGCCTCAGCAACGATGCGAACGGAGTCGTCATCGCCGACGCGGTGCGGCTGCTCCGCCGCTGACGGTGGGCGTGGGGCTCGCGCTCGGGGCGCGAGTCCCACGTTCGCGCGGGCGAGTCCCACGTTGGTGGACTGCGCGCGAGCCAGCGCCGCGGCCGTGAGCGCCGCGCTTCCGCGCGGGGCGCAGGCCGCGGCCGGGCCTCGCGGGATCCGCCGCAGGCCCGTCCCCGGCGGCTACCTCTCTTCGCCCGCCCCCAGGCTGAAGGCCCGCGCCGGGTTGGTCACCAGCGCGCGCTTCACCACCTCGCCGAGGCCGGCCGCGGTCAGGCGTGGCACGAAGCGCGTCAGCAGGTAGTCCAGCCCGGGCCCGCCGCCCAGGGAGCGCCAGTAGCTGCGCCGCGCGAGGTCGCTGCCCAGCAGGAGCCGTCCGCTGTGGCCGCGCTCGTGCAGGGCGGCGATGAGCGTCACCGACTGGCTGTCCGGCGCGTACTTCACCCGGCCCGGCATGTCGAACGCCAGCCACGCGCCCCGTGCCGCCAGCTCCGCCAGATACCCCGGGTCCGGGTTGTGGTCGATGTGCCCGAGCACCACCTTCTCGCCCGGCACCCCGGCCCGCGCCAGCGCGTCGAGCAGTTCGTGCCCGCCGGTGCCCTGGTCGGTGTGCGTGGTCACCGGCACGCCGGTGCGCGCGTGGACGATGCCGGCCGCCTCGATCAGCTTGCCCACCGACCGGCCGAACCGGTGGTAGCCGGTGCCGATCTTGACCGCGCCCGCCCGTGCCGCGGTGCGGTCGAGCAGCGGCCCCACCAGGCCGTGCTCGTCCATGCCCTGCTCGATCTCCGCGGCCAGCAGGCCGGCGATCTGCTCGGCGGAGTACCGGTGCAGCCAGTGCCGGTCGCTGTAGTACCCCACCTTGTGGAAACCGGTCACGGCCACCACGTGCACCCCGGTGCGGCGGCTGATCTCGGCCAGCCCGCGCGGGCTGCGGCCGAAACCCAGCGGAGTCATCTCGACCACCGCCGACAGCCCGGCGGCCCGTGCCGGCGCGATTTCCTCGACGGCGCTGTCCACGCTGTCCAGCCGGAAGTCCGGCTCGTCCATCACCGGCCAGTCGCCGGTCATCAGCAGGTGCTCGTGGGCGAAGGTGACCCCGAGATCGGCCGGGTCCACGTCGCCGAGGACGGTCCGGATCACAGCAGCGCTCCGTGCAGGGCCAGGGCCGCGCGCAACGCGGCCGGATCGGTGTCCGCGACGTCGCCGGTCGCCAGCGCGGCGGCGGTCCCGGCCGCCTGCCCCGCCGCCATGCACTGCGCCATCGACCGCACCGACGCGTGCGCGTCGTGCGTGGCCGACAGGCACCGGCCGGCCACCAGCAGATGACCGGTCCGCTCCGGCACCAGACAGCGCAGCGGCACCCCGTAGGAGCGCCCGGACGGCCCGCCGCCCACGTACACCCAGATCGTGCCGTTCCCGCCGTCGTGGTCCTCGATCGGCGCCCCGCACCGGGCGATCGCGTCCGGGAACTCCCGCGCCCCCAGGACGTCCTCGCGAGTGAGCACGTACCGGCCGCGCAGCCGCCGGGTCTCCCGCACCCCGATCCGCACCGAAACCCCCAGCAGGTAGGCGTTTTCGTAGCCCGGCACCCGTTCGGTCAGGAAGCGGACGTACTCGGCGACCTGCCGCCTGCCCTCCCGCTCGGCCGCGGACAGCTGCCACGGGTCGGTGGCGTCCACGCCGCTGACCCGGGTGAGGTTCGTGTGCACCACGCCGGGCAGCACGGTGCGGTGCACCGACCCGTCCAGCCGCGGCAGCCGGTAGTCCCCGGACGCGGCCGCCATCAGCCGGTGCAGTTCGGCGACCGGCGTCGCCCCGAGGTCCACCCCGCCCATCCGGAACGTGGCGGTCAGCGGCTGCACCCGGTTCTGCTCCGCGGGGCGGTCCACGGCGGCACCGGCCCGCCACGCCACCTCCGCGTCCCCGGTCGCGTCGATCGTGTTGCGCGCCAGGACGACGCCGGGCCCCGCCGCCGTGTCCACCACCGCGCCCCGCACCCGCTCGCCGTCGAGGACCACGGCGACGATCCGCGCGTGGTGCAGGACCCGGGCGCCGGCGCCGAGCACGAGTTCGTCCCACGCCCGCTTGAGCGCCTCCGGTTCGTACGTGACGCCGGTGCCCGCGCCGTAGGTGTTCGGACGCTCGAACGCCTGCCCGTCCTCGAGCAACCGCTCGCACAACTCCCAGCCGACGCCCGCCACGACCCGCCCGCCGCCGGGCGCGTAGAAGCCGTAGAACGTGTCCAGGACCGCGGCGCCGGTGCCGCCGAGGAACCCGGCCGGCTCGACCAGCAGCACGTCCGCGCCGCTCCGGGCCGCCGCGACCGCCGCCGCGCAGCCCGCCGATCCGCCACCGGCGATCAGCACGTCGCCGCGCCACAGCAGCGGGAGCGCGGCGGCCTCCGTGCGCGTATACCGGGTGTTCACCGGGCCCACCCGCCGTCCGCCGGGATCACGGCGCCGGTCACCAGGCGGGAGGAGTCCGAGAGCAGCCAGCTGACCACGTCCGCGACCTCGCCGGGGTGGGCCGCCCGGCCGGTGAGCGGCATCAGCGCGCCGAGGCGCCCGCCGATCCGGTCGTCGGTCAGGGCCCGGCGCGCCATCGGCGTGTCCACCAGGCCGGCGGCGGCCACGTTGACGCGGATGCCGTACGGCGCGCACTCCTGCGCGGCCACCCGCGCCAGCGCCTCCAGAGCGGACTTGCTCACCGCGTACGCCACCGTGTGGAAGTCCGCGTCGACGCGCGCCCGGGCCAGCGCCGAACCGACGATCGCGATCGAACCGCCACCGCACTCACGCAACGCCGGGATCGCCGCCCGCAGCAGCCACATCGCCGAGGTCAGGTTGACCTGGAGCAGCGTCTCCCACGCCTCGTCCGCGCAGTGCTCCAGCGGGCCGTCGCCCAGGCGGCGCCCGGACATCCCGATCGCGTGCACCACCCCGTCCAGACCGCCGTGCCGCGACACCGCGTCCGCGACCACCCGCTCGGCCACACCCGGCTCACCGAGGTCCGCCTCCGGACGGTCCACTCCGGACACCACACACCCGGCCGTCCGCAACGCCCGCACGCACGCGGCGCCGATCCCACCGGACGCGCCCGCCACCAGAACCCGCTTCACACGCCGCTCCGCAACACCCGCGCGGCCCGCCCGGCGTGATCCAGGTACGCCTCGTCGAACAGCTTCCGGCTCCGCTCGGCGCCGACCACGGTCGCGGCGGTGAGCACGGCCGGCATCCGGCCCATCGCCGCCAGCCGCTCCGCGGTGCGCACCTTCACCTCGTTGACCAGCGCCACCCCGGCCAGGGTGCTGCCCGGCCCGACCGGCACGTCCACGCCGTCCACCTCGCACAGCGCGTCGCCGGGCGGGGTGCACAGGTCCAGCACCACGTCGGCGTGGTCGAGCAGCCGCGTGCCCGACGAGTGCCGCGGCTCGCCCGCCATCGACTGGGCCACCGAGGTGACCGCGACGACCTTGAGCCCGGCCTCCCGCGCGATGGCCGCCATCTCCAGGGTGACGGCGTTGTTCCCGCTGGCGCTGAACACCATCAGCGCGTCGGCAGGGCGCAGCGTGAAGTTGTCCCAGATCTGCCGGGCCAGGCCCTCGACCCGCTCGAGGAACATCGCCTGCCGCTGGCCGTTGGCGCCGACAACCTGGGTGTGGAAGGTCGTGGACAGCTCGACGATCGGGTGGAACCCCGGGAACGAGCCGTAGCGGGGGAACATCTCCTCGACCGGGATGCGCGAGTGCCCGGACCCGAAGGTGTGCACCACCCCGCCCGACCCGATCGCGTCCGCGCAGATCCGGCTCGCCTCGGCGATGGCGCCGGACTGGCTCGCCTCGATCCGGTCGAGCAACCGCCTGGCCTCCTCGATCCACGTCACGTGCCGACCCCTTCCTGTTGTGCCGCGTAGAACGCGGCGCCGATCGCGCCGGCGCCGGTGCCCAGCGCCGCCGCGACGACCTCGACCTCGCCGACGAACGACCGCCGCTGCGCGAGCCGTCCGGTGATCGCCTCCCGCATCCACGGCAGCGCGCCCGCCACACCGCCACCGGCCACGACGGCCTGGGCGGGCAGCAGCCCGAGCACGCTGGCCAGGACCGCGCCGATCGCGTCCCCCGCGGCGGCGAGCACGTGCGCCGCGTCGGCGTCGCCCGCCGCGGCGGCCGCGACCACCGCGCGGGCCTCGGCCGCGATCCCGCTCCGGGCCCGGTAGGCCCGGCTGATCGCGACGCCGCTCGCGACCGTCTCCAGGCATCCGCGCGCACCGCAGCCGCACCGCGGCCCGGTTTCGTCGTGGATGACGTGCCCGATCTCGCCGAGCCGGTCGCCGGGCCCGGACAGCACCCGTCCGCCACTGGCGTACGCGCCACCGACGCCGGTGCCCAGCGTCAGGAACAGCACGTCGCACATCCCGCGCGCCGCCCCGGTGCGCAGCTCCGCCAGCGCGAACGCGCGCGAGTCGTTCAGCACCCGCACCGGGCGGCCGGTCTCCGCGGAAATCCCGGCGCCCAGCGGGAAATCCGTCCAGTCGCCGGGCAGGTTGGGCACGAACCGGACCACCCCGGTGCGCCGGTCGAGGTGGCCGGGCACCGCCACCCCGATCGCGTCCGGCCGGTGCTCGCCCGCCAGCGCCGCGATCACCGACCGGACCGCGGGCGGACCGGACCGCGGCGTGGGCAGGTGGCCGGAGGCGACGGGCGCCGCGTCCCGGACCACTGCCCACTTGATGGCCGTGCCCCCGACGTCCACGCCGAGCAGGAGCGTCACCGGAGGGCCAACGGCACCCGGCCGGCGGGCACCGCGACGGTGACCGTGCGGTCCGGCTCGACGGCCACGGTGCTGATCGCCCCGTCCACCTCGACGGTGACGGTGCGGGCCGCACCCGGCACGCCGAGCGTCACCGCTCCGGGACCGGCCGAGCGGGCCACCGCGCGCACCGAGTCCGCCGTGCGCGCGTAGTCCTCGATCACCGTGGTGGCGGGTGCGTCCACCAGGACCACGCCGTCGAGGGTGACCCGCAGCCGGTCCCCGGCGGCCACGCTCAGCCTGCCCTCGGTCAGGGCGAGGTTGGTCAGCGTGGCGGGCTTGCCGGGGTGGGCGAACCGCCAGCCCCCGGGCCGGGGGTCGGCCAGCTCCTGCATCGCCAGGTAGGCCAGCAGGTTGCCCCAGCTCAGCAGGAAGTCCGAGCGCGCCTCGAACGGGTGGATGTCCTCGGCCGGGTCGGAGAAGTAGTTTTCGTGCACGTGGCTGTGCTGCTCCCACTCGTCGCGGAACAGTGTCAGCAGATCGTCCACAATGGAGGAAACGTGGTCGTCGAGGCCGTAGCGGCGCAGGCCCTCGACGACGAGGAACGCGACCGGGCCCCAGATCCGCCCCCGGCAGTAGAACCGGTTGAAGCCGGGGTCGCTGCGGGACGTGCTGGGCAGCGGCGGCGACCCGCCGAGCAGCTCGGGCACCAGCAGCGTGTCCACCGTCCGCCGGGCCCGCGCCGCGTCGGGGATCCCGGCCAGCAGCGGGTAGACCATGGTCGGGGTCAGGTGCACGTCGAAGGCGCCGTCGGCGCGGACGTTGCGGTAGTGCCCGCTCTCCTCGTCCCAGAACAGCTTGTCGGTCCGTTCCCGGGCCCCGGACAGTTCCGCGCGCAGCCGTCGGGCGGTGCCGGTGTCGCCGAGCCGGTCGGCCATCGACGCCAGCGCCTCGGCGTCCACCACGTGCAGCGCGTTGAGGCCGACATCGGCGAGGTCCATCGTGTGGGTGGCCGGGTCGTAACGGATCTCGTCGTACATCGGCGAATCGTCCAATCCGGACTCCCGCCGGGTGCTGTCCACGGTGGCCGACTTCGGGTCGTCGGTCGGGTCCGAACCCCACGCGAGCACGCCGTGCGGGCCGCGGCGCGCCTTGGGCCACCAGTCGTGCCAGCCCAGCAGCACCGGGTAGGTCTCGGACAGCAGCCCGCGGTCCCGGGTCTCGTCGGACAGGCCCGTGCTCAGGTAGGACTTGAGCACGGTGTAGGCCCCGACCGGCGGCTGCGACCGGTCGTCGGTGCGGCCCCGCTCGTCGGACACCCGGTTGGGCACGAACCCGGCCGGCGTGACCTGCTCCAGGATCTGGCCGTGGATGCCGCGGGCGTAGTCGTGGTCGATCCAGGTCGCGGTGAGGCCGCAGAAGAACGTGTCCCAGCCGTGCAGGGCCCAGGTGCCGTAGAACCCGTCCCGTCCCTGGTGGACGAAGTCCCGCGAGGTCGGCGTGATCACCCGGCCCAGATCGGTGCGGATGACCGTGTTCCACGTCAGCGCGCGCTGGTAGCCTTCGGCGGCGCGGCCGAGCCAGCCGCCGCTGCCGATCGCGGCCGACTCCGCCTTCTCGCGCAGGGCCTCCAGGTCGGGCGCCGGGTCCGGTTCCGGTGCCGCGGCGGGGGAGCAGGTGAACCGGACGGCTGCGCCGGGGCGGAAGTCCAGCCGGAGCCCGTCGCCGTGGGTGCGGACGGTGGCCGGTGCGGACAGGGCCAGGAGCCACCGCGACTCGCCGGCGGTGAGGTCCAGCCGGTCGGTCGATCCCGTCGAATCCGCGGTCACCGGCCCGGCCGCCCCCGGCAGGCGGTCGATGAGCAGGTGCACGCGGTGCCCGTCCGCCTCGTGCGGCTCGGCCAGCGCCGCGAGCACGTCCGGCTCCGGGCTGGCGAACACCAGCCGCACCCGGGCGTCGTCGCAGCGCAGGGTCACCTCGGCGTATTCGCCGTCGACGGTGTGGTGGCCGAGCCGGTCCAGCCCGCGCCGCCAGGTGAAGTCGTCGGCCAGCCCGCCGTCCGGGGTCCCGACGGCGAGCCGGATCCGGAGTCCGGAGGGCAGGTGCGCGGCGGCGGTGTGGTACTGGGTGTCCCAGGTGTTCCACCCCGCGGGAGCCGGTCTGGTCATGACACCGTCACTTTCGTGAAGTCGGGCTGGTAGGCGGGGCTGGTCCGGAAGCCGTGCACGGTGTCGCGCCAGGCGTAGGGGATGTTGACGAACATCGGGTACATGCCGACCGCCGCGCGCCAGATGATCCGCTGCGCCTGCCCGTACAGCTCGGCCCGGCGGGCGGGGTCGCTGATCGCGCCGGCCTCGGCCAGCACCCGGTCCAGTTCGGGATCGCAGTAGCCGGTGCGGCCCGCCGCGCAGGGGTAGAGGCGGCCGAGGTTGCTGGCCAGGTCACCGGTGTCGATCGCGAGCGACTGCAGGTTGATGTCCCACCGCATGCCCAGCAGGTCCTCCAGGAAGACCGCCTTCTCCTTCTCCCTCGGCTCGACCTTGACGCCGATCTTCGCCAGGTCGGAGGCGACCGCCTGGGTGAACTGGCGGAACTCCGCGCCGGAGAACTGCAGTTCCAGCGTCCGGCCGAAGTCGAACCCGGCCTGGGTCAGCGCCTCCTTCGCGGCGGCGGGATCGTGGACCACCGGGGGCTGTTTGGCGTACCCGGGCACGCCGGGCGGGACGGGGGAGTCGGCCGGGCTGCCGGTCTCCGGGTACAGCGAGGCGATGATCGAGCCGAAGTCCACCGCCTGCCACAGCGCCCGCCGCACCCGCTCGTCGGCCAGCGCCGGGCGGCCGGAGTTCATCCACATCGTGTAGACCGCCAGGCTCGGCACCGACTCGACGGTGATCCCCGGCTCACCCTCGACCTGCGCGATCTGATCGTCGGGGATGCCCCAGGTCGCCTGGATCTCACCGGTCCGCAACGCGGCGACGCGCGCCGAGACCTCCGGGATGGTGCGCATGACGACCTTGTCCAGCTTGGGCCGCTCGCCCCAGAAGTGTTCGTTGGGCACGAGCACCAGCGACTGGCCGGGTGTGAAACCGTCGACCCGGAACGGGCCGGAACCGACCGGGCGGTTGAAGAAACCCGGCTCCTCGGACCGGACCGCCGGCGTGATCCACAGCAGCGTGAGCTTGCCGAGCACGCTGGCGTCCGGTTTCGTGGCGGTGAGCACCACCTGGTTCGTCCCGGCCGCGGTCGCGGTGATCCCGCTCCAGCTCGCGGCCTGCGGTCCCTTGAGGTTCGCGATGCGCTGGACCGAGGCGACGACGTCACCGGGCCCCAGCGGCGAGCCGTCGGAAAACGTCAGCCCGTCGCGCAGGGTGAACGTCCAGGTCTTGGCGTCCGGCGAGGCCGTCCACCCGGTCGCGAGGTCCGGCACGTACTGGCCGTCCTGGAGCCGGACGAGCCGGCTGTAGATCTGCGTGCCCGCGCTCGCGGTGCCCGCGTCGGCCTGCGGCCCGTGCGGATCGAGCGTGACGATGGGGTAGAAACCGGCGACGGTGAGCTGGCCGGGCGTGCCGCCACCGGACGCGGCGCCGCTGCACGCGCTGACGGCGAGGAGCACCGCCGCCGCGAGGGCGCCGATTCTCAGCCGCCCAGGACGAGGTTTCATGGGTGGGGTCCTCTCTGTCCACGTTGACAAGGGGGGAGATCAGCGCGGCCCGACGGTCGCGCCCGGCACCACGGTGCAGGCCACGCCCTCCACCAGGGCGGGCGCGTCCGGGTCGTCCAGCAACCGCACCAGCAGGCGGGTGGCGGTGCGGCCCATCGCCTCGCGGGGCACCACGAAACCGGTCCAGTCGACGTCCTCGCCGGACGCCCCGGTGGAGTCACCGAGGACGGCGATGCTGAGATCACCGGGCACGGACAGCCCGCGCCGCAACGCCGCCGACCGCAGCCGCTCGGCCAGGAGCTGCTGCTCGGCCAGCAGGCCGGTGACACCGCCCGCGACCAGCTCGTCGAGCAGCCCGTCCAACTCGCCTGCGCTCTCGAGTGTCCACACCGGACCAGTCAGCCGCCGGGTGTGGGCAGCCCGCAACGCCTGCCGGAAACCCTTTTCCCGGTCCCGGCTCGGTTGCGCGTCGCCGTCGCCGAGGCGGGCGTAGGCGAGGCGGGCGTGCCCGAGGCGCAGCAGCCGTTCGGTGAGGCGCCGGGTCGCGCCGGCGTAGTCGGCGGCGACGTAGGACACCGGCGCGCCGGACACCTCGCGGTGGCCGACGTAGACGAACGGGTAGCCGGAGTCGCGCAACCGCTCGATCTCGGCCAGGTCGGGGTGGCGGCCCAGCAGCAGCGCACCGTCGGCCAGCGACAGCCGGTTGACCCCGTCCCGGAAGACTTGGCGCCGCCCGCCGACGCTGGTGAACAGCAGCAGGTCGTGCCCCAGCCCGGCGGCTTCCTGCTCGATGCCGAGCAGGAACGGGAAGTAGAAGTCCACGCCGGTGGTCGGGAAGACCGGCTCGAACGTGTGCACGCCGATGAGCCGGTTGCGCCCCCCGGCGAGCGCCTGCGCCGAGGCGTTGGCGACGTAGCCCCGCTCGCGCATGGCGGCCAGGACCCGTGCCCGCGTGCGCGGGCTGATCCGCAGGGCGGCGTCGCGGTCGTTGAGCACCAGGGACACCGTCGCCTGGCTGACTCCGGCCAGGCGCGCGATGTCGGCCTGGGTGGGACGCTTCACGGTCGGGCGACTCATCCGCACCCTCCAGCTAATGCGGCCCACCTGGCGGATCTCCCGCCGGCGGGTTGCGTGCGGTCACTATGACCAACGCCGGACTGCTAATGCAAATTAGGTCGCGAAGATCTTTTTCGCCTCAGCGGTCGCAGCCGCCGTCCTTGTCCGGGCGGAGGTAGGTGTGCGTGGTGTCGGTGATGCCCTTGTAGGCGTAGGGATCTTCGCCCGCCACCAACACGATGTCGCGGTAGTCCCAGTTCGCCGCCGCCGTGCCGGGCGGCACCTTCCAGCACAGCGGGGACTCGGCGCTCATGTAGTGGTGGACCAGCGCCCGGCGGAAGCCGTGCCGGCCGGAGTTGGGCAGCGACCGGTGCAGCAGGTAGCCGTTGAAGATCACCGCCGAGCCGGCCGGGACCTCGACCGGGACGGCGTCCTCGTCGCGGTGGGGGAAGCCGTAGGCCTCGATCGAACAGTCGAAGCGCGGGTCGTCCTGCTCGCGGTCGGGGTAGAGCACGCCGCGCCGGTGCGAACCGGGCAGCACCCACAGGCACCCGTTCTCCACGGTCGCGTCGTCGAGGGCGATCCACACCGCGGTGAGCGAGCGGTCGCGGGTGGGGATGAAGAATTCGTCCTGGTGCCAGGGCTGGCCGGGTTTTCCTTCGGCCTTGACGAACAGCATCGACTGCATGGCCTTGACGTTGGGACCGATCACCCGGGTCAGCACGTCCAGGATCCGGTGGTGCGCCAGTGATCGGCGGATGAGCGCGGAAGTCTTGTGTGGATGGTGCAGGCACAGGTGACGGCGCAGCACCTCGGCGTCGGACTCGCCGTCGGCCGCGCCGGCGATCCCGCGGCACAACCGGACCGCTTCGGCGTTGATCCCCGCCACCTCGTCCGCGGTGAGCGCGTCGTGCAGGATCCCGTACCCGTCCTGGTGGACCTGCCGGATCAGGGCCTGCTCCGGCGACTCGGGCGAGAGGACGGTCATCGGCTGTTCTCCTTGCGGTGAAAGGAAATGTGCGCCACCAGTATCGGGTGGGCGCGCTCGCCCGGCCATGTCCGTGCGCCACCGTTAGCCTGTCTGTTCATGACATCCGCACCGGCCGGGATCCGGGTCCGCAACGGGCCGGCGGTCGCGCACTACCCGCCGGGTGCGACGCTCGGCCCGCGCGTGCTGCCCTGTTTCGAGTTCGTCTGGATGCTCCGCGGCCGGGCCGGCTGGAGCGGTGGTCCGGCCACGCATGCCCTCGAGCCCGGCGTGTTGCTGCTGGCCCGGCCGGGTGTGCCGGAGTCCTACACCTGGGATCCGGACCGCCCGTGCGCGCACGGCTTCGTCACCTTCTACCTCGACGAGCCCGGCGCACTGGGGTCACCGCCGCGGGAGTGGCCTTCGATTCGCCGGTTCACCGCCGGGGATCCAGTGGGCGCGCTGTGCCGCTACCTGCTCCGGCTCGCCGGTACGGACGACGAGCGCGCCCCCGCGCGCATCGCCGACGTCCTGGGGTGGCTGACCGACCTGTTCGTCCACGGCCCCCTGACCGGGGAGGACACGCCGCTGCCCGGGCACCTCGCGCCGCTGGCCGACCACCTCCGCCGGAGCTGGCGCGACGGGCCGGCCCGGCCCCCGGCTCTCGCGGAAATGGCGGCCGCGGCCGGTGTTTCGCCCGGCCATCTGGCCCGGATCTTCCGGCGGCGGTACGGCGCGGGCCCGGTCGGCGCCGTGGAACTGATCCGGCTCGCCCGCGCGGCGATCCTGTTGCAGCGCAGCAACCTCACCGTCAGTGCCATCGCGGAGGCGTGCGGGTTCGTCAACCCGTTCCACTTCTCCCGGCGGTTCCGGGCGACCTACGGGGTGCCGCCGCGCGAGTACCGGGCCGCGCCCCCGGTGGAGCCGCTCGCGCCGATCCGCCGCGCCGGCCTGCTCGACCTGGCGCGGCCCCTCCTCGGCGAAGACGGGTGAGTCTGCCGGGAACGCATCGGCTCGGTCGTTCGTTGCCAGTACCTACGCGACCGTAGCTTACGGGACCGTAGCTTCGCCGGACACCGTGGAAGGACGTGTGCATGACGGTTCCCGACAGCACCAGGTTGATGTACGAGCTCGAGGGGACGGTGGAGGACAACCTCAACCGTCACCTGGCGGCCGCCCAGGAGTGGATGCCGCACGAGTTCGTGCCGTGGAGCGAGGGGCGCAACTTCGCCGACCTCGGGGGGCAGGCGTGGGATCCGGAGCAGTCGCGGGTGTCGCCGGTGGCGCGCACCGCGCTGGAGGTCAATCTGCTGACCGAGGACAACCTGCCCAGCTACCACCGGGAGATCGAGCGCGCGTTCGGCCGGGACGGTGCGTGGGGCACGTGGGTGCACCGGTGGACCGCCGAGGAGGGCCGCCACGGCATCTGCATCCGCGACTACCTGCTGGTGACCCGGGCGGTGGACCCGGTCGAGCTGGAGCGGATGCGCATGGAGACCATGCAGGCCGGCTACGACAGCGGGGACAAGCCGTTGCTGCGGGTCTGCGCCTACGCGTCGTTCCAGGAGCTCGCCACGCGGTTGTCGCACCGCAACACCGGCCGCTACACCCAGGACCCGCTGGCGGAAAAGCTGCTGGCCAGGGTGTCCACGGACGAGAACCTGCACATGGTCTTCTACCGCAACCTGGTGAAGGCGGCGCTGGAGATCGAGCCGGACGCGACGATGCGGGCGATCACCGACGAGGTCCTCGACTTCGCGATGCCGGGCGCGGTGATCCCGAGCTTCACGCGCAAGGCCGCCCTGATCGCCAAGGCGGGCATCTACGACCTGCGCATCCACCACGACGACGTGGTGATGCCGTTGCTGCGGTACTGGAAGGTCTTCGAGCTGGAAGGCCTGGGCCAGGTCGGCGAGACAGCCCGCGAGGAGCTCGCCGGCTTCCTCAAGACGCTCGACGCGCAGGCAGCACGCTTCGAGGACCGTCGAGCAGCCGCCCTCGCCCGCGACGCCGCGCGGGAGCGCTCGCTGAGCTGACCCCGCCGAGTCAGTGGGCGAGGGCGCGGCGGAAGAAGGCGGTACGGGTCTCGAACGAGGCGCGGGCCACGGCCGCCTGCGTCGCCGACATCGCTGTAGGAGCGCGGCAGCCTGGACAGGTCGGTCGCCCGCGCCGGCGTCGCGTAGCAGGAGACGTCGGCGGTGCCGCGTCGTGCGCCGAGCGACGCCGTCCACCCCCGGATCACCGACACGCGGCGGTAGCGGGGGAGAAGGGCACCGCGCGTCGCTCGGCGGCCATTGCGATCCGGCAGAGGGTCAGGGTCGTACTCGCGCGGGCATAACCGGCGCTGCTGAGGGGGTTGTACCCGAGCCGGCGCTCAAGCCAGTCGATGCGCTGGCGCATGGTGGAGTGGTGCAGGTGCTGCAGGCGGGCGACCTCGCGGACGCTGGTGTGGCTCAGCACCGCCTCGAGGGTCGCGACGACCCATGGTCGCTGCTCTTGGAGCTCCCTGAGCCGGCGGACATCGGGTGCTCGTGCGGCGGTGTCCGCGTCGACGCTCTCCACGATCGTCGCGACGCTCCCGAGCTGCTGGTAGTGCACGTGTGCGGGACGACCGCTGGTGAGATCGACCGCGATGCGCAGCGCGGTGCGTGCGTGCTCGCAGCCGCGGTGGACTTCGGCGGCTTCGCAGGTGTCGATGCCGGCCGCGATGTCGTCGGGAATCAGGCGCGACGCCGTCGATGCGGGGAACAGGTGGATCCGGTGCCGGTCGAGGACGAGCCCCGGTGGCATGCCCCGTGAATCGGCCGCATGGGTGGCCACGACCGTGACCGTGGCCCCCAGGCCGAGGCGGCGCAGCGCGTTCTCCCGGTCGGCGGGTGCGGCGTCCGGATCGCAGGCGATCCGCGTCGCGGCCGCGACCGGGGAGGTTTCGCGGGTCTTCTTGACCGCGTGCAGGCTGCGGGCGAATCGCTCGAGAATCAGGTGGTCCAGGACCCACGGCGGACCGTCTCGATCCAGCCAGACGGTGATCTCCTCGTAGTGCCGTATCTGCCGGGCCCGGCTTCCGGCGTCGAGGTCGGCGATGGGTCGGCCCGCGGCGTCGACGCCGAGGCGCAGGCCGCGTTCCGGATCCTCCAGCCCGACCCGGCACTCCGCCAGTGCCGCCGCCGCCCGCAACAGGGCCATCGCCGAGGACCGCTGATCGACCAGCGTGTCGAAATGCTCGATCACCCGCAGGGCTGCCGCCGCGCCGCCGTCGATCGTAGAGAGTTTGACTATCCACTCGCGCACGAACGAACTCCTCGATCCTCCGGCGTGGCCGCCGGGTGCACGACCTCGGCGTCCGGGACTTCGGGTGACGCGGCCGCGGCGGGGAACAGGCCCGCGACGGCGGCGACGATCGCGGCGCGGCGCGCAGTGTACGAAGGGTCGCGAACCTGCCCCTCGGCCAGTTCGACCAGGCCCGGCTGCCAGGCCCAGGCCTGTGCGATCTGGTTGACGACGACCATGATGTCGATCGGGTCCCACGACGGATCGAGATGACCGGCCGCCTGCGCCTGCCGCAGCTGCTCGATGCCGTCGCGGACCGTCCGGCGCACGGACTCCTGGAAGGGGTCGCCGGGGGCCTGGGAGACGCCGATGTCCAGCAGTCCCCAGTGCAACAGCCGCAGGTGGTCGGGGCGGGCCATGAAGTAGTCGTGCACGCGGCCGGCGTAGCCGGGCAGGTCGGTCGCGTCCATGTGCGTGGCTTCGGTCATCGCGGCCAGCTCGCGTTCGGCGACGACGTGGTAGAGCTGCTGCTTGCTGCGAAAGTGCGCGTACAGCCGTTCCTTGCTGGTCTTCGCGCTGCGGGCGATCCGCTCGATGCGCGCCCCCGCGACCCCGTACTGGGCGAACTCGTCGGCGGCGGCGGCGAGGATGCGCTCGCGAGTGGTGTCCGGCCCGGAGGAAGTGCTCACGGTCACACTGTACCAAACCAAACGGTTTGGTGTGGTCACGTGTCATGCCCCAGGTCGCCGTGGGGGGCGACCTGGGGCATGAGGGAGCGACGTACCGTCGTTACGTCGCCTCGCCGGCGATCTTGTCGCCCGCGATTTCGCGGTGAATCACAGACGCACGATGGTCCGGCCCCGGACGGCGCCGGCGAGAATGCGAGACGTCACCTCCGGGATTTCGTCCAGGCCGATTTCCTGCGAGATGCTCTCCGCCAGGCTCTTCGGCTTGAGATCGGTGCCGAGGCGCCGCCAGACCGTGGCGCGCACGTTCTCCGGGCACATGACCGAGTCGATGCCCAGCAGGCTCACCCCGCGCACGATGAACGGCACCACGGTCGTGGTCAGGGCCAGACCGCCGGTGAGGCCGCAGCTGGCGACAGTGCCGCCGTAGCGTGTGGTGCGCAGCAGGTACGCCAGCGTGTCGCCGCCGACCGGGTCGATGCCGGCGGCCCACCGCTCAGCCTCGACAGGAGCGGGGCTCGCCGCGGAGACGTCCTCGCGACCGAGGAGCTGCGTCGCGCCCAGCCCGCGCAGGTAGTCGTGCTCCTCGGCCTTGCCGGTGCTGGCGGCGACCTCGTAGCCGAGCCCGGCGAGCATGTTCACCGCCGTGCTGCCCACGCCGCCGGTCGCGCCGGTGACCAGTACCGGACCGTCGCCGGGCCGCAGGCCGTTGTCTTCCAGCCGCTGGATCGACAGGGCGGCGGTGAACCCCGCGGTGCCCAGCGCCATGGCTTCCTTCGCGGTCAGCCCCTCGGGAAGCGGCTCGAGCCAGTCGGCCGACACGCGCGCGTACTCCGCGTAACCGCCGAAGTGGTCGGTACCCAGTCCGCGGCCGATCGCGACCACTTCCTGGCCGGCCGTGAAGCGGGGATCGTCCGACTCCGCCACGGTGCCGGCGATGTCGATGCCCGGGACCATCGGGTACGCGGTGACCACCGGGCTTTCTGGGAGGCAGGCGAGGCCGTCCTTGTAGTTGACGCTCGAGTAGCGCACGCGCACCGTGACGTTGCCCGCGGGTAGGTCGTCGAGCGTGAGCTGCTGGACGCCGGCGCTGAACCCCGCGTCGCTCTTGTTGACGACGAATGCGTTGAAGGACTTGGACATGACACCTTCCTGGGTCGGGAACTCCGCGACGTCCGGCACGGTCGCCGAGCCGGCGATCGGAACCGACTAGATAGATTGATCTAAAGCACGGTAGTGGGGGTTCGCCGCGTCCGTCAACGGGTGGCAGGGCGGTGCCGCCGGGGCTGGACAGCGGCTCTGGCCGGCCGGGTGCCTATCCGGTCGCGACGGGAACGGTGTGACCGGGGGTGGCGCGATCGAGCACGAGCGCGGCGATGCGGGACCGGTGTTCCTCGGCGGTGCCCAGCAGGGCGGCGTCGGTGACCGCGCGCTTGAAGTACAGGTGCGCCGGGTGCTCCCAGGTGAAGCCGATGCCGCCGTGCACCTGGATGGTGTCGCCGGCGATGCGGGTGAAGACGGCCGAGCAGGTCGCCTGCGCGATCGACACCGCGAGCTCACGGTCGTCGGTGCCGTCCTGGAGTGCCCAGGCGCCGTGGTAGGCGGCGGATCGGGCGTGCTCCTGCTCGACGAGCATGTCGGCGAGCCGGTGCTTCACGGCCTGGAACGACCCGATGGGGCGCCCGAACTGCAGGCGCTGCTTGGCGTAGGAGACGCTCAGGTCGAGCAGGTGCTGGGCGCCGCCGACCTGCTCGGCGGCCAGCAGCACACCGGCGGTACCCAGCGCGTGCTCACAGACCCGGGCCGTCTCGTCCGGGCCGGCGAGCAACCGGGCCGGCGTGCCGGTGAACCGGACGGTGGCCTGCGGCCGGGTTCGATCCATTGTGGACAGCACCGCACGTTCCACTCCGGAACCGGCGGCGTCGACGACGAACAGCGACACCCCGTCCGGGCCGTTCGCGGCGACGAGCAGGTCGTCCGCCGCGCCGGCGTCCACCACCCGCTCGACGGTGCCGGAGACCGCCCACCTCCCGCCCGAGCCGGTGGCCCGCACGGTGACGGCGGAGGTGGCGAAACGCCCGCCCTGGTCCGGAACAGCGAATGCGGCGGTCCGCGCGCCCGCGACGAGCGGGCCCAGCGTCTCGGCGCGCACCGCGGTGTCCGGTGCGGCCACCAGAGCCGGGATGGACAGCGCGAAGGTGCCGAAGACCGGGCCGCAGTACAGCGCGGCGCCCAGCTCCTCGGCCACGATCGCGGCCTCGACCAGGCCGCCGCCCGAGCCGCCGAGTTCCTCCGGGACTGCCAGCCCGAGCACACCCAGCTCGGAACCCAGTCGCGCCCAGGTCTTGTCGTCGAACGCGGGCGTGGACTCCATCAGCCGTCGAACGGTCGCCTCGTCGGAGTGCTCGGCGCAGAAGCCGCGCACCGCGGCACGCAGCTCGTGCTGCTCGGGTGTGAAGGCGAATCGCTCGCTCTCAGTGGGGTTCGGGTCAGCCACGGGGCACCTCACGCCAGGGTCGTCCGGAGTCGGCACGCAGGTCGCCGGGCAGGCCCAGAATCCGCTCGCCGAGGATGTTCCGCAGCACCTCGGAGGTGCCGCCTTCGATCGTGTTGGCGCGCGAACGGAGGAACCGCTGTTGCACCGGCCCGGGTTCGGTCTCGCCGACGTCGCGCATCGTGTAGTCACCGTAGAGCAGCCCCTCCGGGCCGAGCAGATCCATGCAGAACTCGTAGACCTGCTTGTTGAGCTCGGCGCCGACGAGCTTGCCGATCGAGCCTTCGGGGCCGGGCCCGCGCACGGAGGCGGTGGCGCGGGCGCGTTCGGCGGTCAGCCGTTGCACCTCCGAGCGCAACCAGAGCTGGGCGAGGCGGTCGCGCAGCACCGGGGTGTGGCGGTCCGGCCGCTGCGCCCACAGCGCGACGGCGTCGGCGATCGTGCCGTCCCCGCGGCGGATGCCACTCGCGCCGATCGAGCTGCGCTCGTTCATCAGCGTCGTCATGGCCACCTGCCAGCCCGCCCCGGCCGCGCCCAGCCGGTGCGCGTCCGGAATCCGCACGTCGGTGAGGTAGACCTCGTTGAATTCGGCCTGGCCGGTCAGCTGGCGCAGCGGCCGGGTTTCCACGCCCGGGGCGTGCATGTCGACGACGAAGTAGCTGAGGCCCTGGTGTTTCGGCACGTCCGGATCGGTGCGGGCGAGCAGCAGCGCCCAGCGGGCGCGGTGGGCCAGGGTGGTCCACACCTTCTGCCCGTTGACCACCCAATCGTCGCCGTCGCGGACCGCCGAGGTCGCGAGGCCGGCCAGATCGGAGCCGGCGCCAGGCTCGGAGAACAGCTGGCACCAGATGTGCTCGTTGGTCGCCAGTGGACGCAACCACGCGCGCTTGAGCTCGTCGGACTGAGCGTGTTCCTGCACGGTGGGCGCGGCCATGCCGTAGCCGATGGGGTTGAGGCTGAACGGATTGGGGGCGCCGGCCGCCTGGAAGATCGCGTCCGCGACGGCTTGGAGACCGCGCGGGACGCCGAGGCCGCCCTGGCCCTCGGGAAAGTGGACCCAGGACAGCCCGGCGTCGAAGCAGGCTCCGAAGAACTCGGTCAGCGGCACGGATCGGGGATCGTGGTCCCGCACGACCTGTTGCGCGGCGCCGGACACCCGGGCTCGTTGGTCATCGATGGTCAACTGTGGCTCCAGTGATCGCGCTCGCTCCTAGATAGAGCGATCTAGTGGAGCGTAAATCAGCGTGGTCACCCAGTCAACGATCCCGCGGTTGGTACCCCTCGCTCACCGCTCCAGGGCCCGGCGGATGAATTCGTCCCGCACCGCGCGGGAGGCCTGCGAGATCGCCGGCTGGCTGATGCCGATGTCGAAGCCGTGGAACCCGCCGCCCCACACGTGCAGGTCCACGTTCACCCCGGCCTGGCTCAGGCGCTGGGCGTAGTCGATCGCTTCGTCGCGGAAACCCTCGACCGATCCGACGTCGATGAAGGTGCGGGGCAATCCGGCCAGGTTCTCCGCCCGGGCGGGCGCGGCGTACGGGCTGACGTCGTCGGTGCCGCGACGGTCACCGAGCAGTGCGGTCCAGGCCCACAGGTTCTCGTTGCGATCCCACAGGCCTTCCCGGTCGAGCATCTGTGCGCTGTGGGTCCGCAGGCGATCGTCGAGCATCGGACAGCCGAGGATCTGGTGGCTCAAGGCCGGGAAGCCGCGGTCGCGCGCCAGCAACGCCACACCCGCGGCGAGGTTGCCGCCACCGCTGAACCCGATGGCGATGATGTGGCCGGGGTCGATCCGCAACAGGTCCGCGTTCTCGGCTGCCCAGCACAGGCCCGCGTAGCAGTCCTCGACCGGCGCCGGATGGGGGTGTTCGGGGGCGAGCCGGTATTCGATCGACGCCACGACCGCACTGCCGCCAGCGACGTAGGGCACCATCTCCGAGAGCGCGCTGTGCCGGGTGCCGGCGACGATGCCGCCGCCGTGGATGTAGTGCAGCAGCGGCCACGGCCCCGATCCGGCCGCCGGCGTCAGGACTGTCAGCTCGAGCTCTCCGGCGGGGCCCGGGATCGTCCGTTCGTCGACTCGCACTGCGCCGCCGGCCGTCAGATCGGGCCTGGGCTGACCGGGGATGCCGTTGGCCGTCACCTCTCGAACCCGGTCGAGGGTTTCGTCGGTGAGCTACGGGACGAGTGAATGGACTGCCTGCAACACCGGGACCAGTTCGGCGTCGAACGGTGGCCGGGCCGGGGTGCTGCGGGTCGAGGGTTCTGTCTGTGTCATGGCCCCAGTTCAATGCGGCGGCGGCATGCGACCGTAGCCACCAAACACCCACATCCGCCCGGGAGGTACCCGCCACATGGCGGTCCGCGCCCGGACCCGCGACCGTTGACGTGATGGGTGCCCGGCTCTACGGTAGATAGATCAATCTAATTCCGGATTGGTCCCGGGTTTCCCGAGCGGAGGGTCCACCGAAACGATGATCGCCTTCGAGCCGATGACCGCCGATTCCGGCACGCTGCGCCGGGCATTCGGATGTTTCCCGTCCGGGGTCACCGCGGTGTGCGCGCTGGTCGACGGCGAACCGGTCGGCATGGCAGCCAGTTCGTTCACCTCGGTGTCGGTCGAGCCTCCACTGGTCTCGGTGTGCTTCCAGACGTCCTCGTCCACGTGGCCGCGCCTGAGGGACCGGCCCCGGCTGGGAATCAGCGTGCTCGCCGAGGGGCACGACGAGATCTGCCTGAGCCTGGCCCGCACCACCGCCGACCGCTTCGCCGATGTCGCCTGGGACAGCTCCGCCGCCGGCGGGGTGTTCGTGCACGGGGCCACCGCGTGGCTGGACTGTTCGCTGTACGCCGAGGTCCCCGCGGGCGATCACACCCTGGTCCTGCTCGAAATCCACGGCCTGCGGGCCGATCCCGAGGCCGCGCCGCTGGTCTTCCACGGCAGCCGGTTCCGCCGGCTCGCCGCCATCTGACCCGGCTCGGCCTGCCGGCTGCGACGCGTCGCAGCCGGCAGGCCGAGCGTGGAGTCAGAAGATGGTGTACCCGCCGTCGATCACGATCTCGTCGCCGGTCTGGAACCCGCCGACCCCGCCGGCCAGGTACACCGCCAGCCGCGCGAAGTCATCCGGTCGCCCCCAGCGGCGATGGGGCATCCGCTTCATCACGTTCTGCTCGAACGCGGGGTTGTGCATCTCCCGGGAGATCAGCGGTGTCTCCGTCCAGCCCACGACCAGCGAGTGTGCGTTGATCCCATAGCGCGCCAGCTCCACCGCGCATCCCCGGATGATCGCGGTCAAGCCGGCCTTGCTGGCCGCATAGGCCTGGCCGCGCGGTGTGCCGTGGACCGAGGAGACGCTGGATGTGCCCACGAGCACGCCGCCGCCACCACGCTCCACCATGTGCCTGGCCGCGGTGCGCAGGGTCACGAACGCGCCCTCGAGGTTCACCCTGGTGGCCGCACGGAAATCCGCGAGGCTCGTCTCGACGAAGGCGAGGTCGGGGGCGCGCGTGCCGGCGTTGGCGAAGCAGGAGTCGACCCGGCCGAAGTAGTCGAGTGTTTCGGCGAAGCTCGCTGCCACAGCGTCCTCGTCGCCCACGTCGCAGCGGATCGCCCGCACCCGCGTGCCGTGCTTGGCGAGTTCCTCGACGGCGGCCTCGTTACGTTCGGCGTTGGTGCCCCAGATGCAGACGTCGGCGCCGCAGCCGGCGAGTCCGTGCGCCATCCCCAGCCCGATCCCGGAGTTGCCCCCGGTGATCAGCGCGACGTGGCCGGTGAGATCGAAAAGCGAGGTCATGCACGTTCCTCCGAGATTTCTTCGCCGGAAGGCGATTGATAGATCAATCTAATCCCACTATATTCCCCTCGGGTGAACACCTTCCAGCGGATAGCGAAGACCATGAACGCGGCGGTCGTCCCCCTGCTCAACACGCCGGTGGTCGGCCGCCGGTTGTCGAAGTCGGTAGCGGTGATCTCCTACACCGGTCGCCGCTCGGGCAAGACGTTCCGCACTCCCGTCAACTACGTGCGGCAGGGCGACACCCTCACCATCCGCGTTGTGATGCCGCACCGGAAGACCTGGTGGCGCAACTTCTACCCGGAACCTGGCCCCATCGCCGTCGCCATCGGCGACGTCGAACGCGCGGGTACCGCCGTCGCCCGGCGCGACGAGCGGGGCGGTGTGCGTGTGCAGGTCGCCCTGGCTACCTGAGATCGGTCCGCGTCCCGGCGGTTCCCGTGCCGGCAAGGGTTGACGGGGACCGGGAACTATGCCTAGTCTGACGCAACTAGATCAATCTATCTAGCTCACCGGTGAGCGGGCCGGCTTTCAGCGGCATCGTGATGTGCGGCCGGTGGGCGCGAGGCCAGCGGAGGCGAATCATGGCCATCAAACGCGTAGGGCACGTGGTGCTGAAAATGCGGGACCTGGAGGCGGCCAAGAGGTTCTACGCCGGGGTCCTCGGCATGAAGATCTCGTCGGAGTCCGACATCGCGGTCTTCTTCCGCTTCGCCGACTACCACCACGACATCGGCGTGTTCAAGGTCGCCGAGGACGCTGAGCCGCCGAAGGAGGCTCAGGTCGGGCTGTTGCACTTCGCCCTGGTGGTCGGGAGCCAGGAGGAACTCGTGCAGATGCACGAGCACCTGAAGAGCCAGGGCGTCAAGATCGAGGCGATGTACGACCACGGCATGACGCGGAGCCTGTACATCTTCGACCCCGAGGGCAACGCCATCGAAATCTACTGCGAGGTGCCGGAGTACGACTGGCACACCAACGACGACTTCGTCGGCTACCTCAAGCCGATCGACGTCGAGGCCCTGACCCACTGAACCCTACCGTTCCACCGACTTCCGAGAGGCTGCAATGAAGCTGCTTGCGCACGATGTCGACAGTCACGAGATGATCCCGAGCCACCTGCTCGAAGACGTTCTGGGTCAACCCGGCCGGATCATGGCGAAGGTGTTCGAATCCGCCGACCGGCTGCGTCCGGATCCCACGGACACGAACATGCACCAGCCGGACGTCGCGGGCGACACGAAGGAGATCGACCCCGAAGGCATCTGGAAGATCAAGGGACCGTCGGCTCCGAGCGCCATCGACCTGGGGCGGCGAGCCGAGGTCCTGGATGTGATGGGCATCGATCGCCAGCTGGTCTTCCCGACCACGGCCATCGCGGCGATGATCATCGGCGAGATGACGGACCTGGCCTACGAAATGCGGTTCGGCGGCGACCAGTCGGTGTTCGAGGGCGTGTCCAGGCCCGATTTCGCGAAGAGCTACGTGCGGTCGTACAACGACTGGGTCAAGGCCAACGCGGTCCTGGCCGACGGGCGGATCCGGCTGGTCGGGATCCTCAACACCAGCCCGGACGTGAACGAGATGATCGCCACGGCGAAGGATCTGGTCGACGCCGGAGTCCGCGCGGTGTACCTGCAGGCGGATGTCCCGCCGGGGGGAGTTTCGCCGGCGCACTCGGCCCTCGACCCGCTGTGGGGGCTGCTCGAGGCCAACGACGTCGCGGTCACGCTCCACATCGGAACCGAATTCGCGTTCCTGGACCCGGGCTGGATGATCGCGGAAACCTTCCAGGACCTCTTCCAGTCCCCGGAGATCCCGAACACCAACATCCAGCTGTTCTCGACGGTCCACATGGCCATCGACAACTACCTGTCCGCCATGGTGCTCGGCGGCGTCTTCGAGCGTTTCCCCCGCCTGCGCGTGGGGCTGTTCGAAGTCGGTGCGCACTGGGTCGGCAACGCCGCCCGCCGGATGAACATGTACATCGACGTGTTCCCCGGGGCGGCCGCTGCCAAGTTCCCGCTGAAGCCTTCCGAGTACATCGCGCGGAACGTGCGGGTGTCGCCGTTCAACTTCGAGCCGGTCGATCGCTACTTCCGCGACGACCCCGATCTGTCCGACGTGTTCTGCTATTCGACCGACTACCCGCACGTCGAGGGCACCAAGGACTCGATGCGGAACATGCGCGCGAAGGTCGAGCCGCTGGGTGAGGAGATCACGACGAAGTTCTTCCGGACGAACGCCGAGTGGCTGCTGCCGTGATCCAGCAGGCGGGCGCCGGGTGGCGCCCGCCCACCGGCCCGGTCACCGACCGGGACGTCCCGCACACCCGAGGAGCAGCACGTGGCTACTGCCGTGACACCCGGCGCCGCAGCCTCCATTCCCCACCTCGGCCCGCTCGGGATCTGGTCCTACCAGCTCGACGTGCGGCCGATGGCCGAGGCCCAGAAAGCCGCCGCCGAGCTCGATGAGCTGGGATTCGGTGCGCTGTGGGTGCCCGAGGCGGTGGCTCGCGAGCCGTTCGCCAATGTCGCGCTCCTGTTGTCGGCCACCGACCGCCTGACGGTGGCCACGGGTATCGCCAGTCTGCACGCCCGCACCGCGATGACGATGAACGCCGGCTGGCGCACCGTGAGCGAGGCCTTTCCGGGCCGATTCCTGCTGGGCGTCGGGGTGAGCCATCAGCCCTTGGTCGAGGCGAACCACCAGGGCCGGTACGGGGCCAAACCGTTCAGCACCATGGTCGGCTACCTCGACCGGATGGACGCCGCGACCTTCTGGGGCGCGGCCTCGCCGGTCGCGCCCCAGCGGGTGCTAGCCGCGCTCGGGCCGCGGATGCTGCGGCTGGCCGCCGCACGGGGCGTGGGGGCGCACACCTACTTCGTGCCGGTCGAGCACACCGCCGTCGCCCGTGCGGCGATGGGACCCGGCGCGCTGCTCGCCCCTGCGCAGACCGTCGTGCTGGAAGCCGATGCGACCACGGCGCGCGCGATGGCCCGGCGGTTCATGCGGCGCTACCTCGCATTGCCGAACTACACGAACAACCTGCGCCGATTGGGCTGGGGTGACGACGATCTGGACGGCCAGGGCAGCGACCGGCTGGTCGACGCCCTCGTCGCCTGGGGTTCGCTCGACCGGATCGCCGCCCGGGTGCAGGCGCACCTCGACGCGGGCGCCGACCACGTGTGCGTGCAGGTGCTCACCGCGGATCCGCAGACCCTGCCCCTCGCGGAGTGGCGCGAACTGGCCTCGATCACCCCGTCACTGCGCACCCGACCGTCCACATGAAACCCGTCCCCGCACCGAACGGACAGCTCTCCATGCCGCACACCGCTGCTTCCCGCTACCTCACCGCGCTCGCCGAACAGGGTGTCGAGTGGTTCTTCGTCAACGCGGGCACCGACTTCGCGCCGATCGTCGAGGCCTACGCCGACAACGAGCAGGCCGGCGGGCCGACGCTGCCGACGCCCGTGCTGTGCGCCCACGAAAACCTCGCCGGCGGAATGGCGCACGGCGCCGCTCTCGTCACCGGACGGCCGCAGGCGCTCATGCTGCACGTCAACGTGGGTACGGGCAATGCGGTGTGCGCCGTGGCGAACGCGGCGCGGGACCGCGTCCCGCTGCTGGTCACCGCCGGTCGCTCACCGATCCTCGAGTTCGGCGCCGTGGGCGCCCGTGACCTGCCGATCCACTGGTCGCAGGAGATGTTCGACCAGGCGAGCATGGTGCGCGAGTTCGTCAAGTGGGACTACGAGCTGCGTGATCCGCGGCAGGTCGAGGCCGTGGTCGATCGCGCCCTGAGCGTGGCCACGGCCCACCCGCGCGGGCCGGTGTACCTCTCGCTTCCTCGTGAGGTTCTCGCGGAGACGGCGGACGAACCGCCGCAGGTGCAGTCGCCCACGCCGGTCCCCGCCACGCTGCAGCCCGACCCGGCCGCGATCGACACGCTCGCCGACCGGCTCGCCGCGGCGCGGTTCCCGGTGATCGTGGCCGCGGCGGCCGGCGCCGAGACCGAGTCGGTCGGTGTGCTCGCCGATCTGTCCACCCGGTTCGCGATCGCAGTCGCCGACCCGTGGGCCCGCTACCTGAACATCCCGGTGGACCATCCGCACCGCCTCGGATCCGATGTGACCGCGGTCCTCGAGCGGGCCGATGTCGTGGTGTTCCTCGAGTGCGACGTCCCGTGGATCCAGGCGCGCACGGCGCCGGCCGCGGACTGCTTCGTCGCCCAGGTCGGTGTCGACCCGCTGTTCACCAGTTATCCGATGCGTTCACACCGGTCGGATCTCACCATCAGTGCGACGCCGACCGCGTTCCTGGAGAGGTTGACCGAGGCGCTGGAGGCCCGCGCCGACGGCATCGACGCGGGCCGGGCCGAGCCGATCCGGGCTCTCGCCGCGGCGAACCGCGACGCCGCCGAGGGTCTGCGGCAGGCCGAGCTGGCCCGCGGCGACGACGAAGTGATCAGCATGGCCGCCATCTCCGCCGCGCTCGGCGATCTGCTCGACGACGACGACATCGTGTTCAACGAGTACGTCTCCTACCCGGAGCTGCTGGGCCGCACCAAGCCGGGCACGTACTACTTCCTGCCCGCCTCGGGTGGTCTGGGCTGGGGCCTTCCCGCCGCGCTGGGCGCCAAGTACGCGGCGCGGGACCGCACCGTGGTCGCCACCCTCGGCGACGGCGCCTACCTGTTCGCCAATCCGGCGGCCTGCCACCACGCGGCCGCCAAACACGACCTGCCGGTGCTGACGATCGTCGCCAACAACAGCAACTGGACCGCGGTCGACTCGGCGACCTACCTCGTCTACCCCGACGGCACCGCGGCCACCACCGGTGAGGACCGCTTCTCCAACCTCGCGCCCTCGCCGGACCTCGCCGCGTACTGCATCGCCTCCGGCGGTCACGGCGCGACGGTGCACCGGCGCAGTGAGCTCGCGGGCGCGATCAAGGAGGCGCTGCGGGTCGTGCGTGACGAGGGACGTCAGGCGCTGCTCGACATCCGCTGCAAATGACCCGGTCGCCGACCTGATGGAGATCTGATGCGCTACAACCACGCCGAGCTGTTCGCCGGTGTCGCCGCGGCGGCACCCGAGCGCGACTGCATCGTGTTCCGGGAAAAGCGGCTCACGTATCGAGCCGTGGCCGAACGAGTCAACCGCCTGGCGAACCTCCTCCTGTCGCGGGGGATCACGGTCCACCGGCCGCGCGCCGAGCTGCGACCGTGGGAGTCCGGTCAGGACCACGTCGCGCTGTACCTGCTCAACGGCAACGAATACCTCGAAGGGATGCTGGGGGCCGCGGCGGCCCGCGCGGCATCGCTGAACGTGAACTACCGGTACGTCGAGGCCGAGCTGGCCTACCTGCTCGACGATTCCACCCCGCGCGCGATCATCTATCACGCCCGCTTCGCGCCGACACTCGCCGCCGTACTCGGCTCGCTGCGCACTCCGCCGGATCTGCTGCTGCAGGTGGCCGACGAATCCGGCAACGCGTTGCTTCCCGGCGCCCTCGACTACGAGGAGGCGCTGGCGGCCTCCAGCGCCGCGGCGCCCCCCACGGCCCCGGATCCCGACGACCTCTACATGGTCTACACCGGCGGCACGACCGGGATGCCGAAGGGGACGCTCTGGGCGCAGGCGGACATCCTCGAAAGCGCGTTGGCCGCTTTCCTGCCGGAGGGCTTCTTCGATGCGGCGTCGCTGGCCGCGGGCGTCGAACTGGCCGTGGCGAGCGATCGCCGAGTGGTGCTGCCGTTGCCGCCGTTGATGCACGCCGCGGCTCAGTGGATCGCCCTGGCCGGTGTGCTCAGCGGCGGCACCGTGGTCTTCCCCGACGTCGTGGACCGGCTCGATCCCGCCGCGGTGTGGCGGGTGATCGACCGCGAAGGCGTGCAGCTGATGAATCTCGTCGGCAATTCGTTCGCGACCCCGCTGTGCGATGAGTTCGAGCGAGGCGGCTACCACGGGCGTTCGCTGCAATTGGTCGGCACCGGTGGCGCTGTCGCCAGTGCCTCGGTCAAGGACCGCATTCTGCGGCTGCTGCCGCACGTCGCCATCGTGGATGTCGCCGGTTCCTCGGAGACCGGTTCCCAGCTGTCGAACGTGAGTACCAGCGCGGAGCCGGCGGTTTCGGGGGTCTTCGCCCCGGCTGCCGGTACCTGCGTCGTTGCCGGGGACCGGCGGCGGATCCTCGAGCCGGGTGATCCGGAGACCGGGTGGCTGGGCCGGTACGGCGCCATCCCCTTCGGGTACCTCGGTGATCGCGAGAAGACCGAGCGCACCTTCCCGGTGATCGAGGGACGCCGCATCGCGCTGCCCGGCGACCGGGCGCGGCACCGGGCCGACGGAAGCATCGAACTCCTCGGTCGCGACTCGGTGACCATCAACTCCGGCGGGGAGAAGATCTTCGCCGAGGAGGTCGAGGAGGCGCTGATCGTCCACCCCGCCGTCGCGGACGTGATCGTCGTGGGCCGGCCGAGCGAGCGCTGGGGGAACGAGGTCGTCGCGGTCGTGGCGCTGGCTCCCGGATCCGACCCGACCGACGCGGAGCTGCTCGCCGACGCGGCTCAGCGGCTCGCCCGCTTCAAACTGCCGAAAGCCATCATCCGGGTGGACTCGGTGGTCCGCAGCCCCGCGGGCAAGGCCGACTACCGGTGGGCCCGCGAGCTCGCCACCCAGGAGCTGTCCGCACAGAAGGAACTGATCCCATGACCACCACCACCGAACCGATCGTCGACGTCACGCCCGAGGAACTGCGGCGCCTCCTCGACGCCCAGCGCGCCGCACACGCCCGCGATCCGATCCCGGACGCGGCGACGCGGCGCGATCGCATCGACCGCCTGGTCGCCGCCGTCCTGGAGCACCGGGACGAACTCGCCGAGGCGCTCGACGCCGACTACGGCGGCCGCCCGGTGACCACCTCGCTGGAGGTCGACATCCTGGGCGCCCTGCAGAGCATCGCCCACACCCGCGAGCACCTCGAATCGTGGATGGCCCCCACCGAGGTGCCCGCGGCGATGGGCGGCGCCATCCCGGCCTTCGTCCAGAACCGCCCCAAGGGTGTGGTCGGCGTGATCGGCCCCTGGAACTTCCCGCTGGTGCTCGTCTTCCTGCCGGCCGTGGAGGCGCTGGCGGCGGGCAACCGGGTGATGATCAAGTTCTCGGACATGACGCCGCGTACCGGTGCGGTGTTCGCCAGGGCGGTCGCCACGCGGATGAGTCCCGAAGAGGTCGTGGTCGTCACCGGCGGGTTGCAGACCGCCGCCGCCTTTTCTTCGCTGCGGTTCGATCACCTCTTCTTCACCGGCTCGCCGAAGGTGGGCCGCCTCGTCGCGGCGGCCGCCGGCCGGAACCTGGTGCCGGTGACGCTCGAGCTGGGCGGCAAGAACCCGGCGATCGTCGCGCCCGACGCGGACGTCGCCGAGGCAGCGGCCCGGATCGCCGCCGCGCGCCTGTTCAACAACGGGCAAGTGTGCCTGTCGCCGGACTACGCCTTCGTTCCCGAATCGAGCCGGGACGTGTTCGTCGACGCCTACCGCGCGGCGGTGCTGACGCACTTCCCGACCTTCGCCGACAACCCCGATGTCGTGTCGATCATCAACGACGCGAACTACGCCCGCGTGACCGGGCTGGTCGAGGACGCGAAGTCCCGGGGCGCGACGGAGGTGGTGATCGTGCCGGAGGAGGAAAAGGGCCGGGTCCCCGACCCGGACTCGCGCCGGGTGCCGCCGACGCTGCTGCTCGACACCCCGGCCGAGGCCGAGATCAACGCCGAGGAGATCTTCGGTCCGGTGCTGGTGGTGCACACCTACTCCGACGTCGACGAAGCCATCGCCTACGTCGCGGCCGGCGAGCATCCGCTGGCGTCCTACTGGTACGGCGGGGACACCGATGACTTCCAGCGGTTCCTGGTCAAGACCACCTCCGGTGGTGTCTCCCGCAACGACTTCGGTCTGGCCTACGGCAACGACGCCCTGCCCTTCGGCGGCGTCGGGATGAGCGGTTCCGGCGCCTACCACGGCAAGGCCGGATTCGACACGTTCTCCCACCAGCGTCCCGTCGCCTCCCACGACCTGCCGAGCGGGCTGGCCGGCGCGCTCGTCCCGCCGCTGGCACCCGAACGGGTCGAGGCTGTCGCCGCGGCGGCCGCGGCGGCCGCGGCCGAGGTCACCGCCCGGCTGCGCGGCTCCAACGGACACGGGCGGCCATGACCGGGTTCGACACCATCCGCTACGAGCGGCCGGCCGAGAAGGTCGCCCGGATCGTGCTCGATCGCCCCGAGGCGCGGAACGCCCAGAGCATGCGCATGCTCTACGAGCTCAACGACGCGTTCGACCTCGCCGCGCAGGACGATTCGATCAGCGTGATCATCCTCGCGGCCGAGGGCCCGCACTTCTCGGCCGGCCACGATCTGCGCGAAACCGATGCCCTGCGGGTGGTGACCGACCACCGGCGGATCGGCACCTGGTGCGGATTCGGTTGCGCGGGCGCCGAATCGCAGATGGCGGTCGAGAAGGAGATGTACCTCGGGTTGTCCGAACGGTGGCGCAACCTCCCGAAGCCGACCATCGCGGCCGTTCAGGGCAAGGTCATCGCCGGTGGCCTCATGCTGGTGTGGCCCTGCGATCTGATCGTCGCCGCCGAGGACGCGCTGTTCCAGGACAACACCGTGGCGATGGGGGTGTCCGGAGCCGAGTTCTTCAACCACCCGTTCGAGGTGGGGGTGCGGAAGGCGAAGGAAATGCTGTTCACGGCGGACTTCCTCACCGCCGCGGAGGTGCACCGGCTCGGCATGGTCAACCACGTCGTGCCGGGTGATGAGCTGGAGTCGTTCACGCTGCGGCTGGCCACGCGGATCGCGGAGAAGCCGCTGTTCGCGCTGAAGCTGGCGAAGGAAGCGGTCAACGTCGCCCAGGACAACCAGGGCCGCGCCACCGCGATGCAGACGTCGTTCGCCTATCACCAGTTGTGCCACAGCCACAACCAGCAGGTCCACGGTTCGCTGATCGACCCGGGCTTCCTGCGGGCGACGTTCGGGAAGGGACAGAAATGAAAGCGGCGTTGTTCTACGGCAAGGAGGACATCCGGATCGAGGAGGTGGGTGAACCCAGCCCCGGCCCCGGCCAGGTGAAGCTGCGCAACGCCTACTCCGGCATCTGCGGCTCCGACCTGCACTTCTACTACTTCCCCGAGGCCTTGCCGTGGGACGTCACCCAGGCCCATCCGCTGTCCGGCGCCACCTTGCCCCAGGTGCTGGGGCACGAGTTCGCCGGCACGGTCGTCGAGGTCGGTCCCGGGGTGACCGAGGTGCAGGTCGGCGATCGTGCCGCGGTGTTCCCGCTCGCCGTCTCCTGTGGACAATGCGCGGCGTGCCGGCGTGGCCTGCCGTTCTCCTGCCCGATGATGGGCTCGATCGGCGCGAGTGCGCCTGGCGGCGGGTTGTCGGAGTACACCACGGTGAGCGCGTCAGCGCTGCACCTGCTTCCCGAGAACGTCGACCTGCGCATGGGCGCGCTCGTGGAGCCGATGGCGGTCGGCTGGCACGCCGTGGCGCGCAGCGGTGTCGAGGCCGGCGGGACGGCGCTGGTCGCCGGCGCGGGACCGATCGGCATCGGCGCTTGGTTCGCGTTGCGGGCACGCGGCGTGGAGAAGGTGCTCGTGTCCGAGCCGAGTGCCGACCGCCGCGCGATCATCGCCGCGCTCGGGGCGACCGTCGTCGACCCGGTCGGCCAGGACCTCGCTGCCGCGGTCGCCGACCTCACCGACGGCGCCGGGGTGGATGTCGCCGTGGAGGCCGCCGGCGCCGGCCCTGCGATCACCTCGGCACTCGCCGCGCTGACCCCCGGTGGCCGGGTCGTGGTCGTCTCCCTGCACGAGCACCCGATGGAGTTCCAGCCCACCCAGCTCATGATGGGCGAGACCGAGATCGTGGGCGCCGTCGGATACCGGCCCGAGGAATTCGACGCCGTCATCGCCGCGATGGCGGATGGTGTTTACGACACCACCGGCTGGGTCGAGGAGATTCCGTTGTCCGGCGTTGTGGACGCCATTCATGCGCTGCGCAAAGGGACCGGCGCCAAAGTGCTGATCCGGGCGTCCTGACTCGCGAAGCAATTCGCACGAAAGGACCGCGGGCGCTGATCAGAAATTGACGAATGGGTGTCCGCCTCCATTGTGAAATGATCGAACCCGGGATAACCTTGAAAGTATGTCGATTCACGATTTTTCGGTTACCACGGCGGACGGCGAAGATCATTCCCTGAAACAGCACGCGGGCCGGGTGGTGCTCATCGTCAATGTGGCCAGCAAGTGTGGCTTCACGCCGCAATACGAAGGTCTCGAGGCGTTGTACCGGGAACTCCGGGGACGCGGGCTGGAGATCCTCGGTTTTCCGTGCAATCAGTTCGGTGATCAGGAACCGGGGACCGACTCCGAAATCCAGGAGTTCTGTTCGGCGACCTACGGCGTCACGTTTCCGGTGTTCGGCAAGGTCGAGGTCAACGGGCCCGATGCGGATCCGCTGTTCACCTACCTGCGCGCCGAGGCGCCAGGTGACTTCGGCCCCTCCGCCGGGCCGCTGTACGAGCACATCCGGAGTACGCGCCCGGAAGCGCTCGGCACCGACGAGGTGAAGTGGAATTTCACCAAGTTCCTGGTCGACGGCGACGGCAAGGTGGTCCGACGTTTCGAGCCGACGGTGACACCGGAGCAGATCAAGCCCCAGATCGTCGCGCTCCTCGAGTGACGACAGCGTGGGCGGGCAGCGTGAGGAACTGCCCGCCCACATTGTTCGTGCCTTGGGCCGGTCAGCCCTGCGCGACCACCCGCGTGGGGCTGAGGTGCAGGACGATGCGGTTGTCCCGGGCAGTGGGGAAGGTGTCGGGGTCGTGGCCGTAGTGGCGGAGGATGCGGTCGAGCACCGTCAGGCCGGGGTCGGGACGGACGCTCGCGGTCGCGCGGACCTCCAAGGTGCGGTACGGATTCGCGGGGTCGACGATGAACAACGTCGCCTTCGGACGGGCGACGACGTTCCGGTACTTCTGGCGGTTGGTCATCACGGAGGTGAGGATGCCGTCCCCATCGGCGAGGTACCACAGTGCGGTGACCTGAGGGGTGCCGTCGGCGCCGATGGTGCTCAAGGTCGCCACATGCGCACTCTCCAGGAGGTCGCGATGGGTCTCGGGAACGGAGTTCATGGAGAGCCTTTCGGTGGAGTTGGGTGGACATCGCCGCCGGCCCGCCGATTGGCGGGTGGCGGGCGGCGACCAGGCGGCGGTCGGCGGGTACCGGCCGGCCGGCTGTGCGGTGAGACTTGCCGCATTCGAAGCGGTCGGCAGAAGTAGTACGGGCAGCTGACCCGGAAAGGACGCGAATGATGGACTGGCCGGCCGGAGAAACGGCGTTCGTCACCGGAGCGGCGTCGGGGATCGGTCTTGGCATCGCCCGTGCGCTGCTCGGCGCGGGAGTGAAGGTGGCACTCGCCGGGATCGACCACAGGCGGCTCGCCGAGGTCGCGGAGGACCTGGCCGGAGCCGGTGGCGCCGTGATGGCGGTACCGCTCGACGTGAGCGACCCGGGCAGCTGGACCAGGGCGGCCGACCGCGCGGAGGACGCGCTGGGGCCGGTCTCGATCCTCTGCAACAGCGCGGGAGTCACCGGGAGCGGTCCGGGTGGCGAGACGTCGCTCGACGCGTGGCGCTGGCTGCACCGCCTCACCGTGGAGACGCAGTTCCTCGGCGTGGCGACGTTCCTCGCGCGGTTCAGCAGCCGCGGCGGTCGCGCGCACATCGTGACCACCGCGGGCCGGGCCCCGCTGGCCGGCGTGGACGACTGCGCCGCGGCGCCGAACCTCGCGGGCGTCCGGTTCGCCCTGGCGCTCCGCCACGAGGTCGCGGGTACCGGCATCGGGTTCTCGGTGCTCTGTCCCGGTTCGGCGGACGACCCCGATCACGTCGGAGAGCAGGTTCTGCGCGCCATGCGCGAGCGGCAGACGTTCGTCCTGGGCCCTCCGCCGCCGCACGGCTGGGAACAGGCGGCGGCCGAATGCGCGTCCGGCGCCTGGGCGGAGCTCGTGGACGGGCTGCTGGTCAGCGGCGCGCGTCGGATCTGATCGACATCGCTTCGCCGGTGGCATGCTTTGCCCGGTACCGCTCAGTAAAGGGGGGAGAAGTCGGTGGGATCGAGGAACGTCGACGTCGCGCTGGCCGTCACCTGCTCGCCGCTGGACCGGGCGGCGATCCAGTCGGGATCCGCCCAGAACGCCGCCCAGGATTCCGCTGCGGCTTCCCGGCTGGCGTGAGCCACGAGGTACACCAGGTTCTCGGTGGGGTTGCCCTCGTCGTCGGTCTGGACCCAGTAGCCGATGCTGGTCATCCCGTGCTTTTCGAACAGCGGCACGGCGTGCTCGCGGAAGCGGGTCAGGAGTGCGTCCAGTTTGCCGGGGACCGCGGTGTACGTACGGAGTTCGAAGGTGCGCGTGTCTGCCATTAGATCAATCTATCTAGAGGAGCGGCCCCGGTCAACTCTTCCCGATGAGCCCGCGGAAGATCGCTACGTCACACAATGCGGGACATTAGAGCGATCTGTCGGGTACGGTTGGGGGCATGTCTGCTACCTCGTCAACCGTCGAAGGGCAGCCGGACACGCGGGCCCGTCTGGTGGAGGCCGCGTCCGAGCTGTTCAGCCGTCAGGGCTACGCGGCCACGGGCGTCAAAGCGGTCCTCGCGGCCGCGCGCGCACCCTACGGGTCGCTGTACCACTTCTTCCCCGGAGGCAAGCAGGAACTCGGCGTCGCCGCGGTGGAGCGCGGCGGCGAGCGCTACCGCGAGCTGCTGGAGGCGGCGTACCCGCCGGGCGCCGACGTCGTCGAATCCACGGCGGCCTCCTTCGTCCTCGCTGCCGACATCCTGGAGGCGTCCGATTACGCCGACGCCTGCCCGATCGCGACCATCGCGCTGGAGGTGGCCAGCACCGACGAGCCGATGCGGGCCGCGGCCGCGGCTGCGTTCGAATCCTGGCTGAAAGTTCTGGAGGAGCGCTTCACGACGGCGGGGATGACCGAAGATCGTGCCCGCGAGGTGGCGGTGGAGATCTTCTGCCTGATCGAGGGTGCCGATCTGCTGGCGCGCACCGCCCGGTCGACCGCGCCGCTGCAGACCGCCCGGCGGGCCGCGGTCAACGCCGTGGCGGCCGGCCTGGCCGCCAGCCGCAACGAACGCGCGGATCAGGGCAAAGCCGCGCGCTGAGGTTCCAGCTGACCTGGCGGGGTGCCATAGGCGCTCCGGAAACGCCGCGTCGGGTGACCCGGGGGAGTCCGCGCGGGGGTGTGCGGGCAGGGCGGGGGCGCGGGTGCTCCTGGCCTCATGGGCGCGTCGTCGTGCCTACGCCGCGAGAGTGGCTTCGAGGACGAAACTAGCGGTGCGTGGCGCGGTGACTGACGCGCGCCGCGGCCGTGATCCTCCCGTCCGCGGCGCCGCCCGGACTGGGCGGCCCGCCATGATCACGTGCGGCCAATCGCGCTCTCCTGCGGCAGAAGCGGCAGGATTCTCCGTCCGACCCGGCCCGGAGGCGGGAGTGGCGACCGTCGTTACGGTAGCTAAATAGACCGTTCTAGTCGAGCCTTGACGTCCGTGAATCTCGCGGTCTAGGGTGGTGTGCATCACTAGATCAATCTATCGCCTGCCGGTGCGGGCTCGCCCCGCTCCTGATCCGACCCGAGGTTTTCCCACCCAGTGACGAAGAGGTCAACGATGACCAGTGCCGTGCTCCTCGACGCAGGCCGGTCGGCAATCGTCCCGGATGATCCCGGCCTGCCCGAAACGCCCGTGGGTCTCACCGAAGACCTCATCCGCGCGATGCTCTCCAGAACGCGCCTCCGCCCGGCCGAACTCACCGACTTGTTCCTCGCCGACCCCCGCTGCCTGTCCACGGGCTGCTCGGCGGGCGAGGCGGGGTGGGTCTTCGAACCGCCGCCGTTCGGGCTGAGCACGACGGTCTGCGCGAGCAGTTCAACGGCCGTGCAGCAGGCGATCCGGACGATCGAACGGCAACCGGAGGTCGTGGCCGTGGTCGCCGCGATCGACTTCGGAGCGGTGCCGGCAGGACCTGGCGAGAGCGCTGCCGAACTCCTCAGGCACCAGCGCGCGGCGCGGATGGTCGCGGCCCGTTGGGACGTCGCGCCCGATGAACTCGGCCGCTGGGCCCGCTGGTCCGCCAAGCGAGCCGCCGAGTGCTCGGCGGCCGGGGACTTCGCGGCGGAGATCCTGTGCACCAGCCGTGGTTACCTCGCCGACCGCTTTCCCGATCCCGCCCCGGGCGACGCGTTCAGCGGTGGGTCCGGTCGAGGTGCGGCAGCGGTGCTCGACGACGGGCCGGCTGTCCCCGCCTGCCCGTCCCGCGGGGCCAGCGCGATGATCCTCGCCAGTGAAGCCAACGCCGTCGAACTGGGGCTGCGGCCGCGTGCCTGGCTGCGCGCGACCGGCACCGTTCGCGGGCACACCTGCTGTGGCGTAGCGCCACCCGCCGGTGCGGTCGATGAGCTGCTCGCGCCCTGCGGGCTCGACGTCCACGAACTCGACCAGCTCGAGGTCCCGGAGAAGTTCGCCGTGACGCCGATCGCCTGGATCAAGGAGACCGGGATCAGCCCCTACCTGGTGAACCCCCGCGGCGGCGAGCTCGCGTTCGGTCACCTTCCCCGGTCCGGTCATCTGCGGTCGCTGGTGACCATGCTGAACTCGCTGGAAGCCACCGGCGGCCGGGCAGGTGCGGTCGTGGCCGCCGAGCGTGATGCGACCACCGGCGTCGTCGTCCTCCGCGACTGAGACGGGGCGGTGACCCTGAGCGGAGCAGAGCGCCGCTGAACCCGGCGGCGAGTACCAGCCGCGCAGGCAGGGGTACTCGCCGCCGGGGGAGGGATCAGCGGACCTCGGTGGTCTCCAGGTCGGCGTCCGCGCGGGCGATCAGCGCGCGCTCGGCCGCGATGTCGAGGCTGCGGCACGCCAGCAGGTACACCGCGCCCGACACGACCAGCCCGGGCAGCATGGCGATGTCGGTGCCGCCGAGCAGCCGCGCCACCGGTCCGGTGTAGAGCGCGGAGTTGACGAACGGCAGCATCGCGACGAACCCGGCCGCGTAGGCGAGCAGGCCCCGCCAGCCCCAGCGGCCGTACATGCCGCGCGGGTTGAAGATTTCCCGGATCGAGTAGTGCGTGTGCCGCACCCAGAAGAAGTCGACCAGGTTGATCGCGGTCCACGGGGTGAACAGCAGCAGCAGGATGCCGAGGAAGTGCTCGAACTCGTGCAGGAAGTTCGCCGACGCCGACAGCGCCACCGAGGTGGACAGCACCGCGCAGATCAGCAACGTCACGATCCGCTTGGCGCGGCTGGACCGCACCGGCCGCACCGAGTCCGCGATGGACAGCAGGGTCAGCGACGCGCCGTAGAAGTTCAGCCCGGTGATGGTGATCAGCCCGAGCAGCGCGAGCACCACCAGCACGGTACCGAACCCGGGGAAGATCGCGTTGCCGGCCTGGTGGATCGCCTCCGAGGTGTTCAGCCCGGCGTTGACCGAGGCGGCCACCGCGCCGACCAGCATCATCCACGCCCCGCCGATCAGCGCCCCGAGGTAGGTCCACCAGAACGTGGCCCGCACCCCCACGGTGCGCGGCAGGTAGCGCGAGTAGTCCGACACGTAGATCGCCCAGCTGAGCTGGTAGGCCGCGGCGACGAAGAACTGGATGGCGAACGCTTCGGCGTGGAAGCCGGACGCGGAGAACTGCCCGGACGGGATCCGGCCGGTGAACCCGATGCCCACGCTGAACACGCCCAGCACCAGCAGCAGCCCGTACGCCAGCCACCGCTGCGCCTTGTGGATCCAGTCGTAGCCGAACACCGCCAGCAGCACGGCGAGCACGGTGAACACCAGGTAGGCCACGGTCGGGTCGACGCCGAACAGCAGGTGCGCCGCCTCACCGGCGAGCAGCTGGTTGAAGGCGTTGTAGCCGAGGTAGGTGACCAGGGCGACCACCCACACCAGCAGCGCCCCGAGGTAGCCGAACTGCGGGCGGGACTGGATCATCTGCGGCAGCCCGAGCTGCGGGCCCTGCGAGGAGTGGAACGCCATGAAGAAGGTGCCGAACGCGCAGCCGGCGATGATGGCGATACCGGTCCACAGCAGGTTCGACCCCATCGAGATGCCCAGCACGCCGGTGGCGACGGTGGCGAGGTGGGCGTCGCCGGTGAACCACACCGGCCACAGGTGCCAGGCCTTGCCGTGCCGCTCGCGCAGCGGCACGTAGTCGATGGAGCGGGATTCGATGCCCCGCAGGCCGCCGGGGCGCGGCGGGGTGTTCCGGGAGTTGACGACGGTGTCCATGACTCCTCCGGTGGGGTGAACGGTCAGGTGCGGTTGAGCGCGGCGTAGGCCAGCTGCTCGAGCAGCAGCGCGGTCCGGTGCGAGGACTCGGCGGCCGCGGCGATGACCTGCTTGGTCCACGCGAGTGCCTGCGGCGGCGCGGCGGCGAGTTCGGCGGCGAGCGCGCGGGCCCGCTCGATGTGGCTCCCGGCGGGCACGACCTCGCTGATCAGGCCCCAGCTCGCGGCCTCCGCGGGTGAGAACCGGCGGCCGCGCAGCACCAGGTCACGGGTGCGGGCCGGGCCCAGCTCGCGCACCGCCCTGGCGACGCCGCCGGAGCTGGGCAGGATGCCGAGCCCGATCTCGGGGAAGCCGAACTCGGCCCGCTCGTCGGCCACCCGCAGGTCGCAGGCCAGCGCGAGTTCCAGGCCGCCGCCGAGGCAGTAGCCGGTGATCGCGGCGACCGTCGGCTGCGGCAGGTCCGCGACCGCCTCGTACACCGCGCCGGAGGTGCGGTAGTAGGCGGCGATCGCGGCCGGCGTCATCTCCCGCAGCTCGGTGACGTCCGCGCCGGCGGAGAACACCTCCGCCCCGCCGGTGATCACCACCGCGCGGGCGTCCACAACGGACGGTGACCGCAGCGCGGCGGCCAGCCGCGACTCCAGGTGGGTGGACAGGGCGTTGCGCTTGGCCGCCCGGTCCAGGGTGACGACGGCGATGCCGTCGGCCGTCGCCACCCCGACCGTGCCGGCGCCCGGCCCGGTCACCCCGCCTCCGGGAAGGTGACCAGCGAGCCCAGTCCGCGCTTGGCGACGTGGTTGGCGATCACCAGGCGCTGGATCTCCGAGGTGCCCTCCCAGATCCGGTCGACCCGCAGTTCGCGCCACAGCCGCTCGACCGGGTACTCGCGCATGTAGCCGCGGCCGCCGAAGATCTGCTGGCACCGGTCGGCGACGCGGTTGGCCGCCTCGGACGCGGCCAGCTTGACCGTGGCCGCCTTGGCGTGCAGCGTCTTGCGCACCACCGGGTCGCTCAGGTCGCCGTGGTCGAACTCCCACGCCACCTGGTGCGTCAGCGCCCGGTTGGTGGCGATGTCCACCACCGAGTCGGCGATCATGCCCTGGATCAGCTGCCGCTCGATCAGCGGCACCCCGCCCTGCACGCGTTCCCGCGCCCAGTCCGTGGCGAGGGTGAGCGCGCGTTCGGCGGCACCGATCGTGCGGGCGCCGATCATCAGCCGCTCCTCGGTGAACCAGTCCCGGGTCAGCTCGTAGCCCTGTCCGACGCCGCCGAGCACCGCATCCGCCCCGAGCCGCACGTCGGTGAAGGTGAATTCGGGGTGCTCGTAGACGAAGGTGTGCGTGTAGCGCGGCACCCGCTTGATCCGCACCCCCGGCAGGTCGGTGTCGACGAGGAACATCGTCGGCCCGCCGTCCGGCACGTTCGCCAGCACCAGCAGGAAGTCGGCGGCGTCGCCGACCGTGACGAACCACTTCTCGCCGTTGAGCACGTACCCGTCGCCGTCGCGGACGGCCGTGGTGGCGATTCCGGACGGGTCGGACCCGGCGTCGGCCTCGGTGATCGCCACCGCGTCCCGGCGTTCGCCGCGCGCGTCCGGCACCAGGTAGCGCTCCCGCTGCTCGGGGGTGGCGTGCACCAGCGGGTTCGCCGGCCGCCACACGGTGTCCCACAGCGCGTTGGTGAGCTTGCCCAGCTCGTCCTGCACCACGACCTGCTCGAGTACGGACAGGCCGGCGCCGCCCCACTCGACCGGGGTGTTGATCGCCTGCAGACCGCTGGCCAGGACCTCCTGCCGGATGGCGGCGTGCGCCTCGGGCGGCAGGCCGTTCTCCCGCTCGCACTGGTCCTCGTACGGCATGATCTTGGCGGTGAGGTCGGCGGCCCGCTGCTTGAGCTCGGCCAGGCGGGGGGAGTAGGCGAAATCCATCGGGATCCTTTCGGTGTCGGGTAAAGCGATTTCAGTCGTCGGCGAGGACGATGCGGGCGTCGAGCGCGGTGACCCGGCCGGGCGCGGCCAGCAGGGGGTTGATCTCCAGCTCGGCGATCTCGGGGTGGGCGGCGGCCAGGGCGCTGATCGTGGCGACGACCCGCGCGGCCGCCGCGACGTCGACCGGTGGGCGGCCGCGGGCGCCGGTCAGCAACGCCGAGGCGCGCAGGCCGCGCAGCAGCCGCTCGGCGCCGGCCTGGTCCACCGGGGCGAGTGCGAAGGCGACGTCGGCGAGCACCTCGGTGAACACCCCGCCGAGGCCGACCATGACCACCGGCCCGAACCGCGGGTCCCGGCGCACGCCGGCGATCAGCTCGACGGTGTCGCGCAGGTCGGCCATCGCCTCGACGGTGTAGCCGGGCGGGCGCAGCCGGTCGTGCATGTCCGCCAGCGCCGCCCGCACATCGTCCGCTGTGGACAGTCCGAGTGCGACACCGCCGGCGTCGGACTTGTGCAGCAGCCCTTCGGCCTTGAGCACGACGGGGTAGCCGATCCGCCCGGCCGCGGCCACCGCGTCCGCGGCGGTGGTGACGCGGGCCCCGTCCGGGAACGGCACCCCGGCGGCGGCGAACAGCGCGCGGGAGGCCCAGTAGCCGTCGTCGGTGACCGGTTCGGCCGGTGCGGGCCACGCGGCCGGCGCGGCAGGGGCGGGGGCCGACCCGAGCAGCGCGAGGGCGCGGGCGGCCTGTTCGACGGCGCCGAACACCGGCACCCCGCGCTCGGCGAGCGCCCGCGCTGCCGGGCTGTCCGCGCGCATGGTGTGCACCACCACCGGCTTGCGCTGCCCGCGCACCAGGTCCGCGATGCGGTGGGCGGTGGCCAGTTCCCCGGCGCCCAGCCGTTCCCCGTACTCGCGGTAGCCGCCGAAGTAGCCGGTCATCAGGACCGCGTCGGTGTCCGGTTCGGCCAGGGTCACCTCGAGCACGCGGGCGAACGAGGTGATGTCCTGCTCGCCGGCGCCGGCCAGGTCGATCGGGTTGCGCACGCCCGCCGAGGGCGGCAGCTCGCGGCGCAACGCGGCGGACAGCCGCGCGGAGAACTCGGGCACCGCGAGGCCGGCCGCTTCGGTGACGTCCGCCGCGACCGAGGCGTGCCCGCCGCCGTCGGCCAGGACGGCCACCCGGCGCACCGCGACCGGGCCCTGCTGCCGCAGGGTGGCGGCCAGATCGGCGAGCTCGCGGGGAGTCGCCACGCGGTAGACGCCGGCCGCGCGGCAGGCGGCGTCGATGACGTCGCTGTCGGAGGTGAGCGATCCGGTGTGCGACGCGGCGCCGCGCACCGACGCCGCGCTGCCGCCGACGGTGAGCAGCACGACGGGTTTGCCGGCCGCCCTGGCCTGTGCGGCGGCGTCGACGAACTCGCGGCCGTCGCCGAAGTCCTCGCAGTACACCGCGATCAGCTCGGTGCCCGGGTGCCGCGTGCACGAGCGGATCAGGTCGGCGACGCCCACGTCGGCCTGGTTGCCGAGCGAGGCGAAGCGCGCGAACCCGAGGCCGTGGCCGGTCAGGAACCCGCTCAGCTCCAGCGCCATGTTGCCGCTCTGCGACAGCAGGCTGACCGTGCCGGACGGCATGGGGTTGGAGGCCAGCGTGAGCCCGGTGGTCGAGTCCGCCACGCCCAGGCAGTTCGGCCCGAGCAGGACGGCCCCGGCGGCGCGCACCCGTTCGGTGACCCGCTGCTGCAGAGCCCGGCCCTGTTCGCCGAGCTCGGCGAAGCCCGCCGTGATGCCCACGACGGCGCGGGCGCCGACGGTGAGGGCGTCCTCCACCGCCGCCTCGAACCCGGCCGCCGGCACGGCCACCACCACCAGGTCGACCGGTTCGGCGAGCTCGGCCAGCGAGCGGGCCGCGGTGCGGCCGAGGACGGTCCCGCCGCGGCGGTTGACCAGGTGCACCGGACGGCGGCCGAGCATGCGCAGCGCCTGCACCGCGATCCAGTTGCCGTACTTCGACTCGTCGTCGCTGGCGCCCACGATCGCGACCGACGCCGGGTCGAACAACACGTCCACGTCCCGCCCGGCGCGGGGGAGCACGGCGGTCATCGCACCGCCTCCGGGACCGGGTGGCCGGTGCCCCACGCGTCCGCGCCGCCGTCGACCACGATCGTCGTCCCGGTGACGTACCGGCCGCCGGGCGAGGCGAGGAACGCCACCACGTCGGCGACCTCCTCCGGCGTGCCCAGCCGCCCGAGCGGCACCGCCTGCGCCCAGCGCGCCCGATCGGCCGCCGCGTAGTTCTCGCGCAGGCCCTCGGTTTCGATGGTGCCGGGCGCCACGCACAGCGAGCGGATGCCGTAGCGGCTCCACTCCAGCGCCAGCCCCGCGGCGAGGTTCTCCAGCGCGGCGCGGGCGGCGGTCGCGTGCACCATGCCGGGGATCCCGCGGCGCGGCGAAAAGGCGAGGAAGAACACCACGCCGGTGCGCGCGGGGATCATCGCGCGCACCGCGACCTCCCGCGTGACCGCCCAGCTGCCGTCGACCGCGAGCCGGTGCACGGCCCGCCAGCCCTTCGCGGTGATCTCCTCGGCGGGTGCGGCGAACTGGCCGCCGGCGTTGTTGACCAGCACGTCGATCCGGCCGAACTCGGCCAGTGCCCGGTCCACCAGCCGCGTGACCTGCTCCTCGTCGCGGATGTCCGCGGGCACGGCGAGCGCGCGGGCGCCGAGCTCGGCGATCTCCCCGCGCACCTTCTCCAGGTGCTCGGCGCGCCGGCCGGCCAGCACCACATCGGCTCCGCATCGCGCCAGCGCGACCGCGGTCGCCCGGCCGATGCCCGTACCGCCGCCGGTGACCAGGGCGATCCGCCCCGCCAGCGCGTCCGGCCGGAGCACGCCCTCGTGCCCCTGCCCGTCGAGTGTCATCGAGCCCACCCTTCTCCGTCCGGTCTGACTGATGCGTCAGTTAGCGGCATGGCGGGGGTTGTTGTCAAGAGGCGCCCTCGTTCCCTGGCGGAGAAGAACGCTGGTCAAAGTGCCGTTTTGGCCGGGTGGATTCGCCTTGACCGATCCGGTAACCGACTCTGACTGACGCGTCAGTTGAACGGTTGTGGTTAGATCGGGGCCGGGAGAAGCACCACGGCAGAGGGAGGACCAGGAGTGCCCACCGCGGCCGAGAGCGCCACCAGCACACCGCCCGCCGAACCGGAACGGGACGCCCGGCGCGCGGCGATCCTCGACGCGGCCGCGCGGCTGATCGCCGAGCGCGGCTACCACGCCGTGCGGGTCGCCGACATCGCGCGCGAGGTGGGGACCAGCACGGGTGCGGTCCACTACTACTTCCCGGGCAAGAACGACGTGCTCACCGCGGCGCTGCGCAGCGCGGTGGACCGCGCGTTCGAACGGCAGAGCGCGGAGCTGCGCCGGCTGGACGACGCGCACGCCCGGCTGCTCCGGTTGATCGAGATGCAGCTGCCGAAGGTCGGGGTGGTGCGCGACGAGTGGTCGGTGTGGATGCAGTTCTGGGCGGAGGCGACGATCAACCCGGAGCTGCGCCCGGTGCACAACGCCTTCTACGCCCGCTGGCACGACACGATCGCGCGGATCGTCCGCCGGGGCCAGCGGCAGGGCACCTTCTCGGCCGACGTCGACCCGGACGAGGTGGCCGTGCGGCTGAGCGCCCTCACCGACGGCCTGGCGATCCAGGTGCTGACCGGCGCGCCGGGCATCACGGTGACGGTGATGCGGGAGCTCCTGGTGGATTTCGTGCGACGCGAACTGTCCGCCTGACGCCGGGCGGCTGGTGCGTGTGACAAGCGTCCGGCAAGGAGGCCGATCACGTCCGTTCACGCGCGGTACAGGTGCCGGGTGTTCTCGCCGTGCAGACTTCGCCGGACTCTCGGGCGAGCGGACAAGGCGGCAGCAGCATGGCGCACACGGTGGACCGGCGCGGATTCTTCACCCTCACCGGAGGAGCGTTGGGCGCGCTGGCGCTGACGCACCTCCCGGACGCGTCCGCGGCGGAGCTCGACCCGGCCCCGTTCACCCTCGGTGTCGCGTCCGGGGAACCGGATCACACCAGCGTCGTGCTGTGGACCCGCCTGGCTCCCGACCCGCTGGACGCCGCGACGGGCGGGATGCCGGCGCGGCCGGTCGCGGTGCGCTGGTCGGTGGCCCGGGACGAGGGCTTCCGGCACGTGATCGCCTCCGGCGAGGTCACCGCCGAACCCGCCGCGGCGCACACCGTGCACGTCCTGGTCGGAGACCTCGCTCCGGACAGCTGGTACTGGTACCGGTTCGAGGTGGACGGCACGCGCAGCCGCACCGGCCGCACGCGCACGCTGCCCGCGCCGGGCGCGAAGCCGGACCGCCTGCGGTTCGCGTTCGTGTCGTGCCAGTCCTGGGTGGGCGGGCCCTACCCCGCCTACCGCGATCTGGCCGGACAGGACCTCGACTTCGTCGTCCACCTCGGTGACTACATCTACGAGACGGCGGGCGGCAGCCTCGCCGAGTTCCGGCGCCTGCACGCGCTGTACAAGACCTCGCCGGACCTGCGTGCCGCGCACGCCCGGTTCCCGTTCTTCCTGACCTGGGACGACCACGAGGTGCAGAACAACTACGCCGGCGCGGTCGCCGGCGGCGCGGGGGACGGGCGCCCCTTCCTCGAGCGCCGCGCCAACGGGTACCAGGCCTACTACGAGCACCTGCCGATGCGGCCGCAGCAACGCCCCGACGGTCCGGACGCGCTGATGTACCGCCGGATGGACTTCGGGCGGCTGGCGCGGTTCAGCATCCTCGACACCCGTCAGTACCGGTCCGACCAGGCGCTGGGCGACGGCCGGAAGCAACCGTCCGGTGAGGTGTACGACCCGGCGCGCACGATGACCGGGCCGGCGCAGGAGCGGTGGCTGCTGGACGGGCTCGCGGCCTCGAAGGCCACCTGGAACGTGATCGCCCAGCAGACGATCATGGCGCAGTTCGACTACGACCTGGGTCCCGGGCAGATCGTGAACCTCGACCAGTGGGACGGCTACCCGCCCGCCCGCGCCCGCATCCTCGGCTTCATCGCCGAGGAGAAGCCGTCCAACCCGGTCGTGCTCAGCGGTGACTGGCACACCCACTGGGTCAACGACCTCAAGACCGACTTCGGCGATCCCGCCTCGCCCACGATCGCCACCGAGTTCGTCGGCACCTCGATCTCCTCGGGCGCGGGGTGGGACGCCGACGTGCGGCAGGGCCTGCCGGCGAACCCGCACGTCAAGTTCTACAACGGCAGCTACCGCGGTTACGTGCTCTGCGACGTCACGCCACAGCGGTGGCGCAGCGATCTGCGCATCGTGCTCAACGCCCGCGACGCGGCCTCCCCGGCGTACACCCTGGCCGCGTTCGAAGTCCGCGACGGCGTTCCGGGAGCGCAGCGCGTCGACGGTGGCGACGGCCTGGCCGGCCGCGTGACCGACCAGGCGACCGGTGCACCGCTGGTGAACGTGGAGATCACCGTCTCCGACACCGCCGGGACCGTCCTCACCAGCACGACCACCGACCCGGCAGGGGACTACATCACGTTCGTCCCGCCGGGAACGTACACGGTGAGCGCCAACGGCGTCGGTTACGACCCCGCGGCCCGGGCCTCCGCGATCCGCGCGAACGGCCGGACGACGGTGGACTTCCCGCTCAACCGGGCCACGGCGGGCGCGCGGACCGGCCGTCTCGTGCCCGGGCCGCAGTCGGAGGCGTCCACATCGGACATCGTGCTGTCCAACGACATGCTGGCACTGGCGGTTTCCGCGGTCACGAACGATCCGCAGCTGACCGGTGTCACCGCGGGCAAGCCCCTCGATCTGGCCGCCGTCGGTCACCTCGACCAGATCGACTGGATCAACCTCCCGTACGCCTCGGCGGCGCAGCCCCGGGGTGGTAGCGCCTGGCAGCAGCGGACGGTGCGCTCCACCGCGGTCGAGATCACCTCGCCCACCACGGTGCGGGCTTCCGGCGCCAGTGTGGCCATCCCGGACATCGAGGTGATCACCACCTTCGGCATTGCCACCGGCCGGCGGTGGGTCAGCGCGGAAAGCGTGTTCACCAACCGGGGCACCACCGAGCACACGCTGTGGGTCGGGGACGTGCTCGACCACGACGGCGCCGGCCAGCGCAGCGGCGTCGCCGGGCACGGCACCATCACCGCCTCCGCCCCGGCCGACTTCACCCCGGCGCGCCCGTGGATCGGCATGACCGGATCGGACCGCCAGACCTACGGGCTGGTCTACGACGACACCGCTTTTCTCGCCTACGCGTGCGGGATCTGGGTCATGAGCCAGCGGCGGATCACCCTCGCCCCGGGCGAGGCCTTCACCCTCCGCCGGCGCATCGTCGCCGCCGACAACGGCGGCGCCACCGACCCCTTCGCCCTGCTCGACGACCTCGGCTGAGTTCCGAGCCGCGACGGTGGGCCTGGAGCGCGCCCGAAAACCTGGTGTCCGCGGTGGAGAGGTTCCGGCCACGCGCGGTCGACTTCGGGGGTCACCGTGCTCCACACCGCCACACGCCGAGCACCCGATCACGGCGCAGCAGAGCGAGTGGTCACTGTGGACCCGTTATCTCGAAGCGGACATCGTGCCGGTGTGCCGCGAGCTCGGCGTCGGTATCGTCCCGTTCCCCGCTCGGGCGCGGTTTCCCCACCGGCCGCTACGACTCGGTAGACCCGCCCTGCCTCGGGGAGCTCGCCGTGGCCTGGGTGCAGCACCGGGGCGAAGACGTGGTCCCGATCGCCGGCACCCGGCGGCAGCGGTACCTCGAGGAAAACCTCGCGGCCCTCGAGGTCGAGCTGACCGCCGACGATTTCGCCGTGATCGAGACTGCCGCCGCGGGTGGGCAGTTCGCGGGCGACCGGTACGACGCGACCAGTCTCACCTTCGTCAACGGCTGAGCCGGAACGCGAGGTGCCCGGCCGGAGCGGTCCGGCCGGGCACCCGCGGCGTCACCGCCGCAGAACGTTCACCAGCAGCGTGTGCACGGGGTCGTGATCGCGCACGTCGTGCAGGCGGGCACGACCGCCGCGCACGGTGTACCAGTCCAGCGCCCCGGAGTAGCGGACGTGGGCGACGAGGTCGCCGTTGCCGTCACAGGTGGTGCGCAGTTCGAGGGCACCGGTGATGGTGCCGACCTCCTCGGTCCACACTCCCTCCGCTGGTGCGGTGAACGGCGTGCTCCGCCGGGTCATGAGGCGCACGTGTTCAGCATGCTCTGCAGCGCGGACTTCTCGGCGGACTGCAGCGTCAGGCCCCAGTGGTACTTGGAGCGGACCCACATCTTGGCGTACGTGCAGTGGTAGGCCGACCGCGGCGGCTTCCACGCCGCCGGGTCCTTGTCGCCCTTGGCCTGGTTGACGTCGTCGGTCACGGCGATCAGCTGCGGGTAGGTGAGGTCGTTGGCGAAGCTCTGCCGTTTGCTGGTGGTCCACGAGTTCGCCCCGGATCGCCAGGCTTCGGCGAGCGGCACCACGTGGTCGATGTCGACGTCGGAGGCCGCGGACCAGGTGGCGCCGTCGTACGGGCTGTACCAGCGGCCCGAGGTGGGGTAGCAGTCGCTGCCGGGGACGACGTTGGATCCGTCGCGTTTGAGCACGGTCTCGCGGGTGTTGCAGGTGCCGGAGATGGTGATCCAGTGCGGGAACGCCTCACGCGAGTAGCCGGTGGTGGAGCCCTCGGCGGCGACGGTCAGTGCGTTGAGTTCGGCCTGGGCGGTGGACTTGCTGGGGATGTTGGGCGGGGTGGCCGACGCCGGGGCGGCGAGGGTCACGGTCAGGGTGAGGGCGGCGGCGCTCACGCCGAACACGCGGCGCCGGGACAGGACAGAGCGCAGGGACACTGGTTTCTCCTGAGGGTCAGAGGCCGGTGCGGAACGGGCCGGTGACCTCGTAGGTGATGCCGCCGCTGGAGGAGCCGGTGGTGCCGCGCTGGGAGGAGAAGTACAGGCGGTTGCCCGCCGGGTTGAACGCCACCCCGCACAGTTCGGAGGCCGACTGGCCGGTGACGCGCAGGAACGGGGCCACGACGTCGGTGGGGGTGATGACGCAGATCTCCATGTTGCCGCCGTCTTCGGCCACGAAGAGGTCGCCGACGTGGGCGTCGGCGGTGATGTTGTCGACGCCGGTCAGCGGCGGGTTGCTGGTGAGGTCGTCGTCGTAGACGGTCTGCAGGGTGTTCGCGGCGGCGTCGTAGACCCAGACCTTGTTGTCGCCCTTGGTGGTGAAGTAGCACTTGTCGTTGCGGTAGTAGGCGCCTTCGCCGCCGTTGAACACCTTCATGCCGGAGACCTGCTTGCGGGTGGTCGTCGGCGAGCCGTCGGGGTCGGGCACGGTGGCCCAGGTCAGGTCGTTCTTGAGCACCTGGAGGGTGCCGGCGGACAGGTCGCCCCAGACGGTGGGGACGAAACGGTAGAACCCGCCGTCGGTCTTGTCCTCGGTGAGGTAGACGACCTTGCGCACCGGGTCGCAGGCGGCGGCCTCGTGGTTGAACCGGCCCATCGCGGCGCGCCGGACGGCGGGTTTGACGCCCGTGGGGTCGGTTTCCCAGCAGTAGCCGGTGTCGACCTCCTCGCAGGAGATCCAGGTGTTCCACGGCGTGGCGCCGCCGGCGCAGTTGCGGTTGGTGCCCGACAGGATCCGGTAGGCGCCGGTGATGGTGGCGTTCGCGTCGAACCGGATCGCGCTGGCCCCGCCGCTGCCGCTGATTTCGGAGTTGGAGACGTAGATCCAGCCCGTTCCGTCGGCGAAGCAGGCGCCGCCGTCCGGGGCGCTGTGCCAGACGTAGCCAGTGCCGGCCACGGTCTGGGTCGAGCGGGCGATCACCCGGCTGGTGAAGCCGGAGGGCAGCATGATCCCGTTGGCGTCGGCCGGGAGCAGGCTGCCATACGGGCTCGGCCCGGTCTTGGCCGGATAGGCGAGCGCTTCCCGGGTGACGCTGAACCCGAAGGCCGCCGAACCGGCGCCGACGACGGCCGCACGCAAGAAACTACGACGTTCCACGGAGTGTCCTTCCGCTACAGGGGGAGGGGAAGCCGGCCGGCGAAAAGTACGGTAAGGGAGGAATCTGGCGCGTGAACACGGTTCGCCGTGAACTGTGCGTTGCCGGGACATGACCGGAACGCGGTCTTCTGCGCGGGTTTCTCGCGCCGTGGAAAGGCCCCCGCCCGGATGCGCTCCGGACGGGGGCCACTCGGGCGACGATCGGTCAGCCGTCGGATTCCGAGGACGGGATGTAGGCACCCGGCACCTGCTCCGGGGCGAAGATCCGGTCCTCACCCGGGTAGGGCTGGGCCCACCCGTGCGTCTGGTACCACGTGAAGTGGTCCATCTGCGCGGGGTTGGCGTAGTCCGGCACGGCATCCGGCCCGGTCAGGCGCTGGTGTCCCTGCCACTCCGCCCACTGCGCCGCCACCTGCTGCTTGTCCGCCGGCACCGCGTCGGTCGCGACGGCTGTGGCGGTGGCGTTCTGCGGAGCCGGCACGTCCGCGCCGCACGGGGGCGGCGTCTTCAGGCCCGCGGTCAGCGAGGTCCGGTTGGGCAGGGCGGTGAACGGCGTGAAGTCCGGCGTCTGGGTGAACGCCGCGCTCATCGGGGTCGCCGCGCTGTCCTTCTGGTTCATCGGGTGGATCCCGAGGATCTGCTCGATGGTCCGGATCATCGTGATCTGCGAGTAGTAGCGGCTGTCGACCACGCCGTGCCGCGCCCACGGGCTGATGATCTGGATGGGGGCCCGGTGGCCGTCGATGTGATCCAGCCCGGCCTGCGAGTCGTCCTCCACGATGAAGATCGCCGAGTCCTTCCAGTACGGGCTGTGCGAGATCGTGTCGACGATCTCGCCGACCGCAGCGTCGTTGTCCGCGACCTGGGCGGCGCCGTTGGGCGGGCCACCGGTGTGGTCGCTGGACAGCCAGAACATGTTCAGGTTCGCCGGCCCGTTCCGGGCGAAGTCACGCTTCCAGATCTCGGCCCGGTAGATGTCCGGCACGCTGGTGTCGAACTTCGGGAACCCGGGCACCGACACGTCGTTGAGCGAGGGAATCGGCGAGGACGACACCATCGGGTAGGCGGTGTCCTGGCCGGTCGCCTGCATGTTCCTGGTGTCGCAGTACAGGTTCTGCCAGGTCGCGCCGGCCGGCTTGGTCAGGAACTGCTGGAACTCGCCGAAGTTGCGCACCGACTTCCCGGCCGCCTGGGCGCCGGACCAGATGAAGCCGGTCCGCTGGTGTCCCAGCGCGTCGTCCTCGGTGTCGTAGCTGCGGGCGTACTCGCCGGCCGAGGATTCGGTGTATTCCGGGTTGTCGGCCTGCATCAGCCAGTTGTGGCCCTCGGCGGAGTTGGTGCCGATGTCGTAGGTGTTGTCGTACAGCCCGAACTGGCGGGCCAGCGCGTGCTGGTTCGGCGTCACGTTCTCGCCGAACTGCGCCAGCGCCGGGTCGCCGTTGCCCTCCGGCATGTCACCGAAGACCTGGTCGTAGGTCCGGTTCTCCTTGACGATCAGGAACACGTGGTTGATCGTCGACGGCTCGCCGAGCTTCTGCGGGACCGGCACCGGGGTCTTGCTGCCGTTGTCCTTGGCGAGCTGTACCGAGTTGCCGATCCACCCGTTCTGCTGGAAGACCTTCGCCGTGTAGCCGTGGATCGCGGCGTCGCTGGGCAGCCGGAACTTCTGCAGGCTCGCGGTGGTGTCGTGGGTGGCGTGCCCGGCCGCGGTGGTGGGACGGCGGGCGTCGATGCCGCGGGTGTTGGACACCAGCACGTCGTCGCCGACGGTGGTGATCTCGGCGGGGAAGTAGTCCGTGGGGAGCAGGCCGACGTAGCTGACCGGCTCGAGCGGGCTGGTGTACCGGTAGACGGCGACCGCGTTGGCGCGGCCCAGTGTCACCAGCAGGTGCCCGTCACCGGTGAGGGTCACCCCGTCGGGCTCGTACCCGACCGACGCCTCCGGCCACGGCTGGGTCGCGATGGTCTGGACGACCTTGTCGCTGCCGGTGTCGATGACCGAGACGTCGTTGGTGGCGGTGTTGGTGACGAACAGGGCGCCGTTCTTGGCGTACAGGGCGGTCGGGTGCAGGCCGACGTCGATGCTGCGGGCAGCGGCGGCCGGGTTCGCCAGGTCGATGACGCTGACCGTGCCGGTGGTGGTGGCGCCGGTCGAGGGGTCGGCGGGGACCGGCGTGTTGTAGGAGTTCAGCGTGGGCTCGCCCGGCTGGGCCGGACGGCCGCCCTCGTTGCTGACGTAGAGCTTGGTGCCGACCTGGACCAGGTCCCGCGGGGCGTTGCCCACGGCCCAGCTCCGCTGGATCGCGCCGGTCGCCGCGTTGATCGCGACCACCCGGTTCTGGCCGTTGACCGCCGAGTACACAGTGGAGCCGTCGGAGGAGAACACGGCCTCACCGGCCAGCGCGTGCCGGGGTCCGTCGGCCGGGATGGCGACGAAGGCCGGGTTCGCGACGCTGCCGTCCGGGTTCACGGTGAACCTGCGGTAGCCGTCGGTCTGGCCCAGCCACAGCTGCTTGCCGTCGGGCGAGTAGGTGGGGCCTTCCTGGCCCACGTCGTTGCCCGGGATGCGCAGGTTCGCCGCGGCGGAGTTGCCGACGAGCTGCTGCACCTTCCAGGTCTTGAGGTCCACGATGGACAGTGCCAGCCCGCCGTCGGTGATCGAGGCGGCGAGGTGGGTGCCGTCCGGGCTGACCGCCGACGACATGATCTTGCCGTTGTTGAGGACCAGGCGGTCGCCGATCGGGTCGATGTACTGGTCGGCGGAGACGACCTGGCCCCGGTCGGTGACCTGGCCGACCTGGTCGTCGCCGAACTGCTGGGTCTGGGCGAGGCCGATCCCGGTGCCGGTGACGACGAGCGCCAGCGTGGTGGTGCCGGCCGCCGTGAGCCGGGTACCACGCCGGCTCTTCCCGGTCCGCCGTCTGCGGCGTGTTACCTGCATTGACTATCCCTTCGTGGTGGGGAGGAGCCCGACGGTGCCGTCGAACTGCCAGAGGGGGTTCGGGGTGTCCCCGGCGGGGGTGTGCACCTGGAAGTAGCCGTTGACTTCCTTCGGTCCGTCGCCGTCGGCGACGAACCGCCCGTCGGGGGTGACGTCGAGCTGGTAGATCGCGGTCCCGGTCGCGTCGATTCCCGGGAGGTGCCAGGAGACGACGCAGCGCCAGTCGTTGCCCGGTCCTTCGGGGGCGACCAGGCCGTCGCCCTTGGTGCAGGCCGCGGTGGCGCCGAGCTGGTCCTCGGTGACGTCGGGGCGGTTCAGTTGCGCGGTCTGCAGGCGGTAGAGGTGGGCGAACGCGGTGGCGACCGACCGCTGCAGCTTCTCCTGCCCGATCCCGGACCCCGCGGCCGGGATCGAGATCGCGACGACCCCGATGGTGACGGCGAGGAGCGCGGCCAGCGGCAGCGCGCCGAGGGTGAGCGCGCGGCGGGCGGAGCCGTCGTCGGTGAGGTTGGTGAAGTCGCGGCGCCGGAAGACCAGGTAGGCCAGCGCGGTCGCCGCCACCGTCCACACCAGACCGGACGCGACGCTGATCAGCAGCGGGCCGAGTTGTGCGGGGTCGGTGAACAGGCCGTTCCACGCGATGAACGCGTAGGTGGGCAGGGCCAGTCGCACGACGACGGGCAGCGGCAGCATCTGGGCGAGCGCCATCACCAGCGCGACGACCGCGGGCAGCAGCAGGCCCATCGGCGACCGTCCCAGCGCGACGGACCCGAGCAGCCCGATCGCGGCCAGTGCCAGGGTGGGGGCGAGCGCGCAGACCCAGGCGAGCAGCACCTTCCCGGCGGCGTCCCCGGGGGTGAGCAGGTGCCCGTCGAGTCCGACGAGCGGCCGGCTGCCGGCCGCGAGGAGACCGCCGGCCGCGCTGGATGCCGCCAGGCCGGTGACGAGCACCAGGAGGACGGTGAGACCGGCCAGTGCCTTGGCGGCGAAGATCCGGCCCGGCGAACGCACCGCCACCAGCAGGTGCCGCCAGGTGCCGAGGCGGTCCTCGGAGGCGAACACGTCACCGGCGACGACCGAGGTCAGCAGGGGCAGCGCGTAGGTGCCCGCGAAGCCGAGCATCACCAGCGGCCCGGCCCAGCCGGTGGCGTTCATCCACCGCCCGAAGAGGGTGTCCACGGGCAGCGAGCTCTGCAGGCTGACCGCGGCGACGACCACCGCGGGCGCGATCCAGCACGCGAGCACCAGCAGGCGGATCCGCCACTGGGAGGTCAGCTTGACCAGTTCGAAGCGGTAGCCGCGGGCCACCGGGACGGGGCGGGCCGGGGCGGTGGCGACGGTCGCGGTCATCGGGTCGGCTCCTGGTGCTCGGTGAGGGCGAGGAACGCGGCTTCCAGAGGTGAGACCACGGGGGCGAGCTCGCGCACCGGGATGCCCGCGCGGACGAGCCGGGCCACCATCTCGTCGAGGGCGGGCACCGGGGCGCGCACGACGAGCGCGTCGCCGGTGCCGGCGAGGTGGACTCCGGGAGTGCCGGCCGCGATCCCACGGGCCGCGTCCGGATCGGGGGTGCGCAGCCGGTACTCCAGGTCCCGGCTCTCGGCCGCGAGTTTGCCCAGCGGGCCGGAGAACACGACCCGTCCGGTGGCGAGGATGGTGACCTCGGAGCACAGCGCCTCGAGGTCGTCCATGCGGTGGCTGGAGAGCACCACCGCGGTGCCCTCCTCGGCCAGCCGGTGCAGGACCGCATGGACGTGTTTCGTGCCGGCGGGGTCGAGGCCGTTGGCGGGCTCGTCGAGCACCAAGAGCCGGGGCGCGGTGAGCAGCGCCGCGGCGAGGCCGAGCCGCTGGCGCATGCCGAGGGAGAACCCGCGGACGCGGTCGTCGGCGACATCGGTGAGCCCGACCTGCTCCAGCACGTCGCCGATCCCGGCCGTCCGGGCGTCGATGCCGCGGAGACGGGCCAGCGCGGCGAGGTTCTGCCGCGCGGTCAGCGACGGGTACAGGCCGGGACCGTCGACGAATCCGGCGACACCGCCGGGAGCGGCGGGGGCCTGCGCGCCGAGGATTTCGAGGCTGCCGGCGTCGGCGACGGCGAGGCCCAGCAGCAGGCCGAGCAACGTCGTCTTCCCGGCGCCGTTGGGGCCCGCGAGGCCGTGGATCTGCCCCGGCGCCACGTCCAGGTCGACCCCGTCGAGCGCGACGACGTCCCCGAAGTACTTGCTGATCCCGCGAGCTCGCACGGTCTGCATGGGGTTTCCTCAGCTCCTTCACAGGTCGGCTTCAGAAACTTAGGTACGGCAAGTGACTCGGTCCGGCCGGCTGGATGAACGACGGTGGAACGCGGGCTGACCGCCACGTCGCTAACGTCGATCGTGGACATTTCGGACTGGTTCGCGCCGCGAGTCTCGGCAGGCTTCAGTCGATGTTGGTTCGCTCGTAATATGAGCCGCCTCGACGGTCCGGGAGGAGAGTGCGCTCATGGCCACTGACGCGGTCGGCACCACCGGTACAGGTCCCCGGCCCAGAACGGCCACTGTGGATCTTCCGTTCGTCCACGCCGAGTTCCGCGCACCCGACCTGCACCTTCCGCGCGTCCCCACGCCGCGGGTGCCGATGCCCAACCGCGGCGAGCTCACCTCCGCGCTGGACACCGTGCGATCCTTCCTGCCGCCACCCCGGCAGCTCGCCTATTACGGCGCGCTCGGGGTCCTGGCCGCCGTGGAACTGATCGAATGGCCGGTCGCGGTCGCGATCGGTCTCGGCACGGCGGTGGCCGGACGCGGCGGGCAGCCCGGTGCGGCCAAGCCCGCGGAATCCACCATGACGCCGAAACCGGCCGGACCCGCGCAGGTGGCCGCCCCGGCCGAGCCGGCCAAGCCCGTGGATACGACTACCCCGGCGCCGCAGGCGACACCCGCGGCCCCGGCAGCGCAGCACAAGCCGCGGGCGGCGGCGAATCGCGCCACGCCGGCGGGGCAGCCCGTGCCGGCGGGTGCGCCCCGGCCCGTCCCTCCGCGCCGGAGCAAGTCCACGCAGCCGGGGAGTGGCTCGGCAGCTGACGGTACGTAAGCGATGCGCCTGCCCACGCTGGCCGGTTTCGTCGTCAAACCGGCCGTCGCGGTGCTGGGTGCGCTCGCGGCTCCCGGGCGGCGGTCCTGGACGTCCGGGGAACGCACGCACCTGGAGGTGCGCGGCTTCCACGAACCGGGCCGCGAGGACGCCGCGCGGGATCTCGAACAGCGTCTGGCCGCGGTCGAGGGGGTGCGCGGTGTGGCGGTCAACGCGGCGCTGGGCCGGGTGGTCGTCGGCCACGAACCGCAGGTGACCGCCGGCGCGCTGGCCCGGGTGATCGGTGCGGCCGAGCGGGACTGGGCGCTCACCGGGCGGGCGCCGCGCGGTGAGGCGCACCCGGCCAATCCCGCACCGGCGGCTCGTGAGCTCGTCGCGCTGGGCACCGCCGTGATCGGCTTGTCCTACGCCGCCCTCGGCCGGGTACTGCCCGTGCGGGCGCTGCCGCCGGTGGTGCCGGCGCTGGCGGCGCTGGTCGATTCGACGCCGGGACTGCGTGGCGGAATCGAGAGGCTGTTGGGGCGGCCGGCGACCGACGCGGTGTTCGCCATCGGCGGCACGGCGAGCCAGGCGCTGGCGCAGCGGCCGATCGCGCTGGTCACCGACGCCGCCTATCGCTGGTGCCTGCGCGGCGAGCTGATCGCCCGCGGGCAGGCGTGGGAACGGTGGGAGCGGCGCACCGGTGACCGGATGGAGCTGCACCGGGCGCCCGCGGTGGAGCGGCCCTCGCGGCCGCGACCTCCTCCGGCGGGCCCGGTCGAGCGGGTGGCGCACGCCTCAGCCGGGCTCGGCGCGGCCGGGGCGGCCGGGGTGCTGCTGGCCCGTCGCGACGGCAGGCGGGCCACCGGGTTGCTGATCGCCGCGGCGGCGCGTCCGGCCAAGGCGAGCCGGGACGCCTTCGCGGCCCGCCTCGCGCGGGACCTCTCCGCGGCCGGGTCCCTCGTCCTCGAACCGGATGCCCTGCGACGGCTCGATCGGGTGGATCGCGTCGTGCTCAGCACGGACCTGCTGCGCACCGGACGCCGCGTGATCGGCGAGGTCGCGGTCACCGACGAGACCACTGACCTGGACGAGGCCACCAGCGTCGTCTACGACCTGGCCGAGCCCGACGGCCCACCCCGCTCGCGCGGTGACTGGACCGTGCGGCAGCGGGGTGACGAGCTCGAAGTGCACCACCGCGGTACCAGGGTCGCGGTGGCAAGCCTGGAGGAGGAACGCCATCCGCTCGCCGATGCCGTGCTGGACGCGGCGAAGCGGGCAGGCGCCGTGGTGGAAACACCGCCTGACGAGGTGGCGGCCCGGGTGCGGGAACTGCAGACCGACGGTCACCTGGTGGCGGTCGTCTCGGCGGACCCGGCGGCGCTGGCCGGCGCCGACGTCGCCATCGGGGTGCCTGCCGGCGACGACCGGCTCCCGTGGCAGGCGCACGTGCTGTGCCCGGAACTGCGCGAAGTCTGCGGTGTCCTGGACGCGGTCGAACCGGCCCACCGGGCCAGCCGTCACGGCGCCGTGCTGTCCATCGCCGGATCGACGTTCGGAGCGCTGTTCGGGGGGTTCGGCCCGTCGGCGACGGCGGCCGGGCGAGCGTCCTTCCCGGTCCACTTCGCGACGTTGCTCGCGCTGGCCGCCGGCACCTGGACCGGGTCGGAAGCCGGGCGGCGCCCGCTGCCCATCCCCGCCGACCGCACACCCTGGCACGCGATGTCGCCCGAGGCCGTGCTCACCAGGCTGAACAGCCGCCGCGCCGGGTTGGCGGACGAGGAATCGGAGGAGCGCAGGCGGGCCGAAGCCGCCGTCGGCGAGCCCGAGGTGATGGGTCTGGCGCGGGCGTCGGCCGAGGAGCTCGCGGGACCGCTGACCCCGGCGCTCGCCGCCGGTGCCGGGGTCTCGGCGAGCCTGGGTTCGCTCACGGACGCGGCGTTGATCATCGGTGTGCTCGGGCTCAACGCCCTCATCGGCGGCCTGCAGCGGCTGGGCGCTGATCGGGAACTACACCACCTGATCGACAGCAGCGCGCTGCAGGTGCGGTTGCGCCGGGTCGGAACCGCCCTGACCGCGCGCGCCGACGTGCTGGTCCCGGGGGACGTGATCGAACTGCGAGCCGGTGACGCGGTGCCCGCAGACTGCCGCGTGCTCGACGCCGCCGGGCTCGAGGTGGACGAATCGAGCCTCACCGGCGAATCGCAGCCGGTGGCCAAGAGCCCGCCGCCGACCACGAAGGCGGGCGTGGCGGACCGCACGTCGATGCTCTACCGCGGCACCACGATCGCGGCCGGGCGCGGCAGCGCGGTCGTCGTCGCCACGGGCGAGCGCACCGAGGTGGGACGCACCGCACGGCTCGACGGGGATGCGCCGCCGGTGACCGGGGTGGCTGCCCGGCTGGCCGGCCTGACCCGCCTCACGCTGCCGGTGACGGTGGGCGCCGGGGCCGCGCTGCTGCTGGCGGATCTGGCCCGGGGCAACGGGATCAGCCAGGCCCTGGGGCGCGCGGTCGGTCTGTCGGTGGCGGCCGTGCCGGAAGGACTGCCGTTCGTCGCGACGGTCGCCGAACTGGCGTCGGCTCGCCGGCTGGCGCACCGCGGCGTGCTGGTGCGCAGCCCGTCGACGATCGAAGCGCTGGGCCGCGTCGACCTGTTGTGCTTCGACAAGACCGGGACGCTCACCGAAGGCCGCATCCGGCTTCGGCTCGTCTCCGACGGGAGCACCACCCGCGAGGTGGGCGAGCTGACTCCGGCGCTGGCCGGCGTCCTGGCCGCCGCGGTCCGGGCGAGCCCGTGGCACGAGGCCGCGGAATCGCTGCCGGACGCCACCGACCGGGCCGTGCTGGACGCCGCCCAGGCCCACGGGATCGAGACCGGCGGCCCGGGCGAGGTGACCTGGCTGGGCGCACTGCCGTTCGAACCCTCCCGCGGCTACCACGCCACACTCACCGGCACCCCGGACGGCCCACTGCTCAGCGTGAAGGGGGCACCCGAAGCGGTGCTCGCCCGCTGCGACCCGCCGGTGTCGCTCGAAGCCGTCGATCGGCTGGCGCACCAGGGATTCCGGGTGCTCGCGGTGGCCGAGCGGCGCGCGGGCGGGCTCGACGACCTCGACGACGACCGCGTCCGCGGCCTGACCTTCCGCGGCCTGCTCGCCCTCGCCGACCCCGTACGGCCGACCGCCGCGCAGGCCGTCGCCGACCTGCGCCGGGCCGGCGTGCGTGTCGCCATGATCACCGGCGACCACCCCAGCACGGCCGCGGCGATCGCGGCCGAACTGTCGCTCGGTGACGGGACAGCCCTCATGACCGGGGCGGAGGTCGAGGCGAGCGACGACGACGAACTCGCCGCCCGCGCGCCGGAGATCACCGTGTTCGCCCGGGTCAGCCCCGCACAGAAAGCCCGGATCGTGCGGCAGCTCAACCGGGCCGGGCGCATCGTCGCCATGACCGGCGACGGTGCCAACGACGTGCCCGCCATCCGGCTGGCCCACGTCGGCGTCGCGCTGGGCGCCACGGCGACGCCCGCCGCACGGGAGGCCGCGGACCTCGTGGTCGCCGACGACCGGATCGAAACGATCATCCACGCCATCGTCGAGGGGCGGGCGATGTGGGCCTCCGTACGAGACGCCCTCTCCATCCTGCTCGGCGGCAACCTCGGTGAGGTCGGGTTCACCGTCGGAGCCGGGCTCGTCAGCACTCGCGACACCCTCAACGCGCGACAGTTGTTGCTGGTCAACCTCCTCACCGACGTCCTGCCCGCGATGGCGGTCGCGGTGCGCCCGCCGCCCGGCACCAGCCCCGAGGACCTGCTCAGCGAAGGTCCGGAAGCCTCACTCGGAGCGGTGCTGACCAAGGACCTCATCGCCCGCGCCGCGACCACCGCGACCGCCGCACTCGCCGGCTGGCTCGCCGTGCGGCCGGTCGCCACCCCACGGCAGGCCAGCACCACCGGACTGGTGGCGCTCGTCGCCGCGCAGCTGGCCCAGACCGTGGCGGTGCGAGGCCGCACGCCACTGGTCGTCGCGGCCGGCGCCGGATCGTTGCTGGCGCTCGCCGCGGTCGTGCAGATCCCCGGCTTGAGCGGATTCTTCGGCTGCAGCCCGCTGCTGCCGCACCAATGGGCGCTCGCCCTCACCGCCGCGACGGCCGCGGCTGTGACGCAGATCGTCCTGCAACGGGTGCGGCATTGACGCACCGGTAGTTCCCGCCGGGTTCACCGGCACGACATCCCCGCTCCGTCCCGGGCTCATCCACGCGAGCGACCGTGCAGGCAGTCCAACACCTGCTAGGAGTCCACAATGGCCGAATTCTTCGCCACCGTCCTCGCCAAGATCGGCGCGAACCTCATCGAGTCGCTGATCCTGCGCCTCGCGCAATCCCTGTTCACCCGCGCCTACGCCCCGGCCGTCTGACCCGGTAGCCGTCGGAGCCGGCCGAGGAAGGCCTCCAGCAGTGCCGTGATCGCGGCCGGTTGTTCCAGCGTGCTCGTGTGGCCGCAGCCAGGGAGGAGTCGCAGGTCGGCGGCCGGGATGAGGTCGGCGATGCGGCGTGCCTCCACCGGGGGAGTCGCTACGTCGTCCGCGCCGGTGACGACCAGGGTGGAGACTGCAATCCGGCCGAGTTCGGTCTCGACGCCGGGCCGGTCGGCCACCCCGTGCACGGCCCCGCGCAGGCCCGTGCGGTCGAGGCGGACCACACGTCGCTGCCAGGCGCTGAGGACCGGGCGGGCGGCGGGGTTCGCCAGGAAGGCGGGGCCGAACAGCAAGGGCCGGATCCGGGGCAGGAGCGGGCGCACTCCGATGACCCGCTGGACCCCGGCCATCCGGCGGTAGTCCCGTGCCTTGCCGGGGTCCTCGGCGCCAGCCGAGGTGCCCAGCAGCGTCAGCGACCGCAGCACCTCACCGTGGCGGGCGGCCAGCCGCTGGCCGACGAAACCGCCCATCGACAGGCCCACCCAGTGCGCCGGCGCGAGCCCGAGCGCCTCGATCAGGCCCAGGGCGTCCGCGGTGAGCGTGTCCATGTCGTAGCCGCCGGGCGTGGCCGGGCTTTCGCCCTGACCGCGCCAATCCAGCGTCACGCACCGGTAGCGCGTGCACAGCGCGGCGATCTGCGGGCCGAACATCCAGCCGCCGAAGAGGAGACCGTGCCCGAACACCACGACCGGGGCGTCGCGGGGCCCGGTGTCGGTGTAGGCGATCCGGGCACCGTTCACCTCGGTCACGGGCACGGCTACACCGCCAGGGTCAGCTCGGCGGGACCGCGGACGTTGATGCGCCCGTTCCAGCGCAGCTCCGCCACCTCGGCCGACGGGAACCGCCGGACGAATCGCGTGACCGCCAGCCGCGCTTCCAGCCGGGCCAGCGCCGCGCCGAGGCAGTGGTGGATGCCGGCCCCGAAGGAGACGTGCCGGTGCGCCTCCGGGCGGTCCAGCCGCAGCACATCGGCGTCCGGGCCCCAGAACTCCGGATCGCGGTTCGCCGCGGCCAGGCAGGCGACCACGAAGCTGCCGGCCGGGATCCGCTCGCCGCGCACCAGCAGCGGTTCGACCGTGATCCGGCGCATCAGGTGCACCGACGTGTCGTACCGGGTCAGCTCCTCCACGGCCGCGGCCGCGGACGACGGGTCCTCCCGCAGCAGGCGGGCCTGCGACGGGTTCCGGACCAGCGCGAGGATCCCGTTCGCGATCAGGTTCACCGTCGTTTCGTGCCCGGCGATGTAGAGGAACATGACCTGGGCGAGAAGCTCGTCCTCGGTGAGCACCTCGTCGCCGTCCCGGGCCGCCAGCAGCGCGGTGACCAGATCGTCGCCGGGATGGGTCCGCTTCCAGCCGATCAGCTCCCGGGTCAGCTCCGTGAGCTCGTCGTTCGCGGCCCGGATTTCGGCCTGCAGTTCCGGGCCGGTGAGCGGTTCGAGCGCCCGCACCAGGATCCCGGTCAGGTCGCGCAGCCGTGCGTGCTCGACCGGCGGGGTGCCCAGCAGTTCCGAGATCACCGTGAACGGGAGCGGGAACGCCAGCTCGCCCAGCACATCCCCGGTCGCGGCCACGCGGTCCAGGGCCGCGTCGACGAGTTCGCCGACGCGGGGCGCCAGTGCCTCGACCGACCCACGCGTGAACACCTGCGACACCAGCCGTCGCAGGCGGGTGTGCCGGGGCGGGTTCTGGTCCAGCATGGACAGTCCGCGCATCGGCCGGTTGGCCTCGACCGGCACGTCGCCGTCCCGCTTCCACACGGGGATCTCGGTCAGGTCCCGTTCGTCCACCGAATGCGGTGCACGCTGCAATCGCGCCACGTCGTCGTAGCGCGACAGCAGCCAGAACCCGAGCGGATGGCGGTAGGCGGGTGCGGTCTCACGCAACCGGGCGTAGTGCGGGTAGGGGTCTTCGGCGAAGCCGGCCGCGAAGAGGTCGAACACGGCTCAGCCCGGCAGCTTGACGTTGCGCAGCGTCACCAGCGCGGTGGCGCACAAGGCTTCTTCGCCAGCGGTCACCGCGAAGACGTCCGCGGCCGCGACCGTCGTGCTGTGGCCCGCTCGCACGACCCGGCCGCGGGCGACGATCCGGTCGCCCCGCGCGGGCGCCACGATCTTCACCGTGTAATCGACCGTCATGTTCACCCAGCCGGGCGGCAGCAGCGTTCCGGCCGCGCTGCCGCCGGCGAAATCGGCGAGCGAGCCGAGCACCCCGCCCTGGAAGTAGCCGTTGTGCTCGGTGAGTTCGGCCCGGTACGGCTGCACGATCTCGGCCATCCCGGGTTCGAGACGGCCGAAGGTGAAGCCGAGGTGCTTCGCGGCGGGCATCGTCAGCACCGCCGCCGTCACGTGTTCTGCATAATCCGGGTTCGCCGCCGTCATCGTCCGTTCCCTTCGAATCCGCCCGCCAGGTAGCGGGTCCGCGCCGCCGACCGCATGATCTTGCCGCTGCTGGTCTTGGCCAGCTGCCCGTGCGCGGTCAGCACCAGATCGCCGATCGTGAGCCCGTGCTCGGCCAGCACGGCCGCGCGGACGGCCTGGGTGATCTCGACCGGATCGGCGTCGTGGCGGTGGTCCCGCTGGATCTCCTGGACCACCACCAGCCGTTCACCGTCGGCGCCCGGCACGCCGAACGCAGCCGACCCGCCTGCCCGCAGCGCCGGGTGCGCGTTCATCGCCGTTTGCTCGATGTCCTGCGGGTAGTGGTTGCGGCCGCGGATGATCAGCAGGTCCTTGATGCGGCCGAGCACGTACAGTTCGCCGTCGTCGATCACGCCGAGGTCGCCGGTGCGCAGGTAGGTGCGCCCGTCGACGACGGGGAACGTCTCGGCCGTCGACTCCGGCCGTTTCCAGTAGCCCTGGGTGACGTGTGGGCCGCTCACCCAGATCTCCCCGACACCGTCGCGCGGGTCCGCGATCCGCACGTCCTCGCCCGGCAGCGCGGTGCCGGAGCCGGCGACCAGGGTGCCGTCCGGGCGGTGCGTGAACCGCGGGCCGCGGCCCTTGCGGCTGCCGGTGACGATCAGCGTCGCCTCGGCCAGCCCGTAGCACGGGTACAGGGCTCGCTCGTCGAACCCGTACGGCGCGAACGTCCGGGCGAACTCGCGCAAGGTCGCCGGGCGGATGGGTTCGGCGCCGTTGAACGCGACCTGCCAGCAGCTGAGGTCGAGATCCCCGGCGTCGCCGCGGCGGGCCCGGGCCACGCAGGCGTCGAAGGCGAAATTGGGGCCGCCGCTGGTGTGCGCGCGGTAGCGGGAGATCGCCGACAGCCACAGCAGCGGGCGGCGGATGAACGCGGCCGGGGACATCAGGATGCTCCGCGCGCCCACGTACAGCGGCTGCAGCACGTTGCCGATCAGCCCCTGGTCGTGGAAGAACGGCGCCCAGCCGACCACAGTGGACTCCGCGTCGTGGCCGAAGGCGTCGCGGATCATCTCCTGGTTCGCCTCCAGGTTCCCGTGGGTGACCATCACGCCCTTCGGTGTCGAGGTGGAGCCCGACGTGTACTGCAGGAACGCCAGCGAGTCCGGTTCGGCGGGCGGCGGCGTGAAGCCGTGGTCCGGCACGGCGTCCACGGCGATCGACGGGAGTCCGGGCAGCGACGCGGGCGCGCCGGAGAGGGTGAGCACGACCGCCGGTTCACAGTCGCTGACGATCGCGCGGGTGGCTTCGGGCACGTGGGTGCGCCGCGGCGGGTTCACCGGCACCGCCACGACCTGGGCGTAGAGGCAGCCGAAGAACGCCACGATGAAGTCGAGGCACTGCGGGAACACCAGGAGCGCGCGGTCGCCGGGCGCGCACCGCAGGCTCAGTTCGTGCGCCACGGCCAGCGCGCGCGTGTGCAGCTCGCCGAAGGTGAGGCTCGCGGACTCGGCGCCGTCCTCGTCGAGGAAGACGTAGGCGGTCACGTCCGGGGTGTGCTCGGCGCGGGAGGTCAGGACATCGGGCAGCAGCATGGTCACTCCAGAGCCCGGGTCATGGCCGCGGCGAGGGCCGCCCGGTGGCGGTGGTGGAAGAAGTGGTCGCCGGGGAAGGCGCGGAGGGCGAACGCGGCGGCCGTGTGCTGCCGCCACGCCTCGGCCTCGGCGGCGCTGACGATGGGATCGTGCAGGCCGTGGAAGACCGTGAGAGGGCAGGGCAGCGGTGGCCCGGGGACGTGCCGGTGGTCTTCCGACAGCCGCAGGTCGGCGCGGATGAGCGGGAGCGCGTAGCGGCGGAAGACGGGGCTGCGGCCGGGCCCGGCGCCGACGGCTTCGAGCTCGTCGGCGAACCGGTCGTCGGGCAGCTCGTGGATCGGCGGGCGTGTAGCGGCCAGGTGCGGGGCGCGGCGCCCGGAGACGAACAGGTGCACGGGCGGGACGCCGTGCCCGGTGAGCGCCCTGGCCAGCTCGAACGCGAGCAGGGCGCCCATGCTGTGCCCGTAGAGCGCGACGGGCGGACCCCCGAGGTGCGGCAGCAATGTCGAGACCGCCTCCGGCACGTCCCGGAAGGCCGGACGGCCGGCGAGATCCTCGCGGCCGGGCAGCTGGACCCGCACCAGGGCGATCCCGGGCGGGAACAAGCCGGTCCAGCGGGCGAACGAGCTGGCCCCGCCGCCGGCGTGCGGCAGACAGACCAGCCGGAGTGTCCCCGCGGTGAGCTCGGTGCGCAGGAGTGCGGTCATCGCGTGCCCCGCACGGTCACCGGCAGCGCCTTCAGGCCGCGCACGATGAAACTGTGGTCCTGCCACTCCGGCTCGCCGGCCAGGTCGAGGTCCAGCCGGGACAGGGCCTCGAACACCACCTCGGCCTGCAGCTGGGCCAGCTGGCCGCCGAGACAACCGTGCATGCCGTGCCCGAACGCCAGGTGCCCGCCGGTGCCTCGGGTGATGTCGAAGGCGTCCGGGCGGGCGAAGACCGCCGGGTCCCGGTTGGCCGCCCCGAGGCACAGCAGCACCTGGTCACCCTCGGCGATCCGGTGCCCGTCCAGTTCCACGTCGCGGGTCGCGACGCGTTTGGTCAGCTGGAGCGGGCTGTCGTAGCGCAGCGCCTCGGCGACCGCGCCGGGCACCAGGTCCGGCCGCCCGGCCAGCGCCGCCGCCTGCTCCGGGTGCCGCAGCAGCGCGAGCAGACCGTTGCCGATCAGGGACTTCGTGGTCTCGTTGCCGGCGACGAAGCACATGATGCACAGGAACACCAGCTCCTCTTCGCCGAGCCGGTCGCCGCCCGCGGTGCGCGCGGCCAGCAGGGCGCTGACCAGGTCGTCGCCGGGGCGCCGCGCGCGGTCCCGCACCACCTCGGTCAGCGCCGCGACGAACGTCTCCACCACCTCTCCGACGCGGCCGAAGTCGTCCGCCGTCATCAGGCCGGGCTCCAGCAGGAACCGGATGTCGTGCGTCCAGGCCGCCACGTGCGCGCGCAGCTGAGCGGGCAACCCCATCCACTCGGCGAGCACGGCCACCGGCAGCGGCGCGGCCAGCCCGGTGATCGCGTCCGTCCCGCCGTCCGCGCGGGCGCGGCTCACCAGCTCGTCCGCGATCCGGTGGACCAGCGGCCGCAGCCGGGTGACCGCCTCGGCGGTGAACACCCGGTTGACCAGCCCGCGCAGCCTGGCGTGGTCCGGGTTGTCGGTGAACACCAGGGACGCGCGGCCGAGCCGCTCGATCCGGCCGACCGCTGATCCGGTGAGCCGTCCGGCGTGCTTGGCGACCAGCCGCGGGATCAGCCCGGCGCTGAACGTGCGGTCCCGCAGCACGGCCCGGACGTCGGCGTGCCGGGTGAGCACCCACATGCCGAGGGTGCGGTGCACCGGTTCGGTCTCCCGCAGCTGCCGGTACAGCGGGTACGGGTCGCGGCGGAACCCGGCGTCGAACGGGTTGAACCGCACCTTGGCCGCGGTCACCGGAAGAACCCGTTCCGGTAGGGCCGCAGCACGATCCGCAGCAGGCCGATCTTGCCCATGCGGAATCCCAGCGCGGACAGCTTCAGGTAACGCTCGTAGCGGGCCACCACCTCCGGGCCGGCCACCTCGACCGCCTCGGCGCGGCGGGCACGCAACCGGCGGGCCCACTGCTCGCACGTCCAGGCGTACTCCAGGCGTCCGTTGTGGACGGACTGGACCTCGAAGACCCCCTCGGCGGCGGCGGTGATCTCGGCGAGCGTCGGCAGGTCCGCGTCCGGGAAGATCTCCTGCCGCATGAACTCGCTGGCGTCGGCGGCGGACATGTTGGCGTAGGCGATCGTCTGCAGGGACAGCACGCCCTCCTCCCGGAGCCAGGAGCGGCAGCGGGTGAAGAAGTCCCGGTACACGGCCACCTTGTCGTCGCCGGGCGCGGCGAAGTGCTCGAACGCGCCGATCGAGACGATCCCGTCGTAGGCCGCGGCCGGTTCGTGGTGCAGCCAGTGCTCGGTCCGCACCGACACCCCCGGGTACCCGCGCGAGGCGATGTAGGCCGCCTGCCGCGGGCTCAGCGTCAGCCCGACCGCCCGCGCGCCCCGCCCGGACAGCCGCTGCAGCACCGAACCCCATCCGCAGCCGACGTCCAGGACGTGCCGGGCGTCGCCGATCGCGTCCAGGTGGAACCGCAGCTTGCGGTCCTGCGCCGCGTCCAGGGTGTCGTCCGGGCCGTCCGGCATCGCGCACGAGTAGGTCATCGAGCGGTCCAGCCACAGCGCGTAGAAGTCGTCGCCGACGTCGTAGTGGTGCCGGACGGCGGCCGCGGCTTCGGCCGGGGTGACCATGGCTAGGCCACGCTCCGCTCGGCGTGCGTGTGCAGGTACTCGGCGACGGCGTCCAGGGTGGGGTCGGCGAACAGCGCCTCCGGCGGCAGTTCGACGCCGTAGCGCTCCTCGACCTCCATCAGCAGCGACACGGCCAGCGCCGAGTCCACGCCGAGCCGGTCGAAGTCGGCGTGCGGGTCCACGGCTTCGGCCGGGACCTGCAGCAGATCCGCCAGGTACTCCTGGCACCACGTGACGATCGCGTCCTTGCTGGTGTCCATGTCTTCGTTCCTCACGCGGGGTCGGGGGAGACGCGCTTGGCGGCGCGCCGTTCGTCGGAGGGCAGCTTCAAGTCCCACGCCAGGCCGCACGCGGCCAGCGCCCGGATCACCCAGAAGCCGGGGTCGAGGCGGTACCAGTCGAGGCCGAACGAGGGCGATTCGGGGAAGGCGTGGTGGTTGTTGTGCCAGGACTCGCCGAGCGTGACCAGGGCGAAGACGCCGCCGTTGCGGCTGTTCTCGCGGGAGGCGTAGGGCTTCGTGCCGAACATGTGCAGGAACGAGTTGATGGCCCACACGATGTGCTCGAGCAGGAAGATCCGCACCAGCCCGCCCCACAGCAGCCCGCTGACGGCGCCGGACCAGCTCAGCGACACCAGGCCGCCGGCCAGCGCGGGGATCGCCAGGCCGAGTACCACCCAGTGGTAGTAGTAGCGGGCCACCCGGACCAGGGCCCGGTCGCGCAGCAGGTCCGGCGCGTAGTGGACGATGTTGGGGTATTCGTGGCGGCGCATCCAGAGGAAGTGCGAGTGCGCCAGCCCGCGCAGCCGGCCGCGCCAGCCGCCGCCGGACAGGTTCGGCGAATGCGGGTCGCCCTCGCGGTCGCTGCACTCGTGGTGCCTGCGGTGCAGCGCCACCCACGACACCAGCCCGCCCTGCCCGGCCATCGAGCCGAGGACCGCGAGCACGACCGCGACCGGCTGGGCCGCCTTGAACGTGCGGTGGGTGAAGAGCCGGTGGTAGCCGACGGTGACGCCGAGCCCGGTCAGCAGCCACAGCGACAGCAGCAGCACTCCTTCGGTGACCCCGAAGGGGTGCACTGCCAGGAACGCGAACGCCGCGGCGGTGCCGATGATCGGCAGGACGTCGAACAGCAGGAAGTGGCGGCGCTGCAGGCGGTGCAGGTAGGGGCTGCTGATCACCTTGCGGCGCGGGGGCGGAACGGTTCCGGTCATCTCAGGCGCCTCCGAACGGCTGGACCAGGCAGGTGCACGTGCCGTGCGCGACGAGCTTGCCCGCCGCGCTGTGGATCTCGGCCTGCGCGGTGGCGGTCCGCCGTCCGACGTGGACGGTCGTGGCGGTGCACCGCAGCTCCGGGTCGTCCAGGGCCACGCCGCGGATGAAGTTGACCTTCAGCTCGAGCGTCGTGTAGCCGGTGTGGTCGGGCAGCCGCGTGAAGATCGCGCTGCCCATCGCGGTGTCCATCAGGGTGGACAGCACCCCGCCGTGGACGGTGAGCATCGCGTTGGCCTGGGCCTGGTTCGGCTTGAGGGTGTAGACGGCCCGGCCGTCGCCGAGGTCGGCGCACTGCACGCCGAGCGAGTGGCCGACGCCGATGCCTTCGGTCAGTCCTTTCGTCAGCAGGGCCTGCAGCTCGCTGATCCGCTGGGACACGGTCACGGTTTCCTCCGGAGTGAGACGGGCAGGGTGGCCAGGCCCCGCATCGACACGCTGGGCCGGTACTCGGGCTCCTCGGTCAGCACGGTGACCTCCGCGCGCGTGTAGAGGCGGTCGAAGGTGAGGGCGCTTTCCAGGCGCGCCATGGGGGCGCCGAGGCAGAAGTGCGGGCCGTGGCTGAACGCGAGCTGGCGGTGGACGGCCTCGCCGGCGAACCGCCGGACGTCGAGCCGGTCGGGCTCGGCGAACGCGGCCGGGTCGCGGTTGGCCGACCCGAGCAGGAGGATGACCCCGGTGCCGCGCGGCAGCTCCTGCCCGGCCAGCTCCACGTCCCGCATCGCGACGCGCGTCGGGAACGGCACCGGGGTGTCGAACCGCAGCAGTTCCTCGACCGCCACCGCCGGGTCCGCCAGCAGCGGCGTGATCTGGTCCGGGTTGCGGTGCAGGGCCAGCACCCCGCTGGAGATCAGGTTCATCGTCGTCTCGTGGCCGGCGATGAGCAGCAGCACCCCGATGTCGACGATCTCCTTGACCGTCAGGCGGTCGCCGCTCTCCTCGGCCGACACCAGCCCGCTGAGCAGGTCGTCGGCGGGGGCGCGGCGGCGCTGCTCGATCAGGTCGGTGAAGTAGGCGGCGAACTCCTCGACCGCGACCGCGCGGGCGGCCTTCTCCGCGTCGGTGAGCACCGCGTCCGGGTCGAGCCCGCGGCTGATGTCGGCCGTCCAGCCGCCGAAGAGCGCGCGGTCGGCGACCGGGACGCCGAGCAGTTCGCAGATCGTGGTCAGCGGCACGGGGAAGGCCAGCGCCGCCACCAGGTCGACCTCGCCGGCTTCGAGCGCTTCGTCGAGCAGCCGGTCCACCAGGGCGGTGATCCCGGGCCGCAACGCGGCGACGGACCGCGGGGTGAACGCCTTGGCGACCAGCGACCGGAGCCGGCCGTGCTCGGGCGGGTCCAGCAGCAGGAACGAGCCGGGCAGGTCGGCGGGGTCGACCCCGGGCCGGAACGGGTTGATGCCCGCGGTGTAGCCGTGGCCCCAGGCCGGATCGGCCAGCACGGCGGCGCAGTCGGCGTAGTGCGGGACGAGGTGGATGCCGAACCCCGTCGGGTGCAGGCGCCCGCTCTCGCGCAGCTTCCGGTAGGCGCCGAACGGGTCGGCGCGCAGGGCGGGGTCGAACACGTTCATGATCGCGCCGTGAACCGGACGGGCAGCTCGGCGAGCCCGCGCACGATGAGGTTCGGCTTGTACCGCGGCTCCGCCGTCAGCGGTGCCATCGTGCCGACGCGGCGCAGCAGCTCGTGCAGCAGCACCTCCATCTCCAGCAGGGCCAGCGGCGCGCCGAGGCAGTAGTGGATGCCCAGGCTGAACGCGAGGTGGCGGGGCGGCGGGTTCGTGCGGTCGTGGTAGCGCGCGACGTCGAGCCGATCGGGGTCGGCGAAGACCTGCGGATCGCGGTTGCCGGAGTTGATCAGCACCACCACGCCGTCGCCCGGGGCGAACTCGTGCCCGGCCAGGGTCATCGGCTCCTTCGCCGAGCGGGTGGTCATCTGCACCGGCGGCTCGTAGCGCAGCAGTTCCTCGACCGCGCTGGGCACGTACTCGGGGTGCTGCCGCAGCCGCTCGAACTCCGCGGGCTGCCGCATCAGGGTGAGCAGGCCGCTGCCGACGAGGTTGACGGTCGTCTCGTGGCCGGCGACCAGGGTGGTGACACAGGTGGTGAGCAGTTCGAGCTCGGTCAGCACGTCCCCGCGGTCCTCGACCGCGGCCAGCGCGCTGAGCAGGTCCTCGCGCGGCCGCTCGCGGCGGTAGTCGATGAGGTCGCGGAAGTAACGCATGAACTCGCGTGAGGCGGCGCTGCGCGCGGCGTGCGCCTCCGGCGTCATCAGCACGTCCGGGTCGAACCCGCGGGCCAGGTCCTGCGACCACTTCTGCACCACGCGGTGGTCGGCCGCGGGAACGCCGATCAGCTCGCACACGATGGTCAGCGGCAGGGGATAGGCGATGAGGTCGATCAGGTCGAACTCGCCCCGCTCCAGCGCGGCGTCCACCAGTTCGGTGCACAGCTGCTCGATCCGCGGCCGCAGGCGGGTGACCGTGCGGGGCGTGAACGCCTTCGACACCAGGGTGCGCAGGCGAGTGTGGTCGGGCGGGTCCATCCACAGGAACGAGGTGGGCAGCTCTTCGGCGGCCTCCTCGGGCGAAATGCTCGGGTGCAGCTGGCCGGCCTCGTCGGCGTGGCTCCACGCGGTGCTCTGCAGCACGGCGGCGCAGTCGGCGTAGCGGGTCAGCAGGTGCAGGCCCAGCGGGGTGCGGTGCACCGGGCCGGCCTCGCGCAGGCGGCGGGCCGGTGTGTAGGGGTCGGCGCGATGGGCGGGCAGGAACAGCTCCGCCATCGCCGTCTCGATCGTCGCAGTGTCCACTGTGGAGTCATCTCCCTCGCTCGACGATGGGTGACTGTCCTCGCGTCCGGTGAACGATCGCTGAATCGCCGCTGACAATTCCGGTTTCGCCGCGCAATGCCGATGGACCGATAGGTGCGGGCCGTTTTCCGTTGCCTCGCGGGCGATCCGTCGCCGAAGGTGGGGACACCGAGTCCGGAGGTGAGGAAATGCGGCAGGCCGTGGTTCTCGGCGCGAGCATCGCGGGTTCACTCGCGGCGCGCGTGCTCGCCGGTTCCTTCGACCGGGTGCTGATCGTGGAACGCGACGATGTCGCCGGGGTGACCCCGCGGCGGGGCGTGCCGCAGGCGCGGCACCTGCACGGCCTGATGGAACGCGGCAGGCAGATCATGGAGGAGCTCTACCCCGGGCTCACCGACGACCTCGCCGCCGAGGGTGCCCCCACCACCGAGGTGCTGCGGGGCTCCCGCTGGTACCTGTCCGGGCTGCGGGTGTTCCCGACCGCGACCGGGCTGACCACGCTGCTGGCCAGCCGTCCGATGCTGGAGAACGCGATCCGCACCCGCACGCTGGCGCTGCCGGGCGTCGAGCTGCGCACCCGCTGCGCGGCGGTGGGCCTGACCGGCGGAGACGAGGTCACCGGGGTCCGGCTGGCCGGTGGCGAGGTGCTCGACGCCGATCTCGTCGTGGACGCCACCGGCCGCGGCTCGCGCGCCCCGGACTGGCTGGCCGCGCTCGGGCACGAGCGCCCCGGCGAAGACCGCGTGGACGTCGACCTCGGCTACGCCTCCCGCACCTACCGGCGCAAACCCGAGCACCTCGACGGCCACCTGGCGGTGGTCGTGTCGACGATGCCCGGTTTCCGCGGCGGCGGCGCGATCACGCTGGAAGGCGACCGGTGGCACGTGACGCTCGCCGGGATGCTCGGCGACCACCCGCCCGTCGAACCGGCCGAGTTCGAGCGGTTCGCCGCGACCCTGCCCGTGCCGGACGTGCACGAGATCGTCCGCGACGCCGAACCCCTCGACGACCCCGTGCCGCACCGGTTCCGCGGCTCACTGCGCCGCCGCTACGAGCGGCTGCGGCGGCCCCCGCGCGGCCTGCTGGTGCTGGGCGACGCGCTGTGCAGCTTCAACCCGCTCTACGCGCAGGGCATGACGGTCGCGGCGCAGCAGGCCCTGGTGCTGCGCGACTGCCTGCCCGATCCTGATCCGGGGCGGTTCTACCGCGCGGCCGCCGGGGTCGTCGACGTGGCGTGGGGCATGTCCACCGGCTCGGACCTGCGCTACCCCGGGGTCGAGGGCCGCCGCTCGGCCCGCGGCCGCCTGCTCGGCGCCTACGCCGCCCGCGCCCAGGTCGCGGCGCACCGGGACGCGGTGGTGGCCCGCACCTTCATGCGCACCGCGAATCTCACCCTGCCCCCGACGGCCCTGCTCGCGCCGGACATCGTGCTCCGGGTCCTGCGCGCCGGGCGGAGGTGACCCGATGACCCTGCCCGGACGGTTCGACGCGGCCGCATCCCGCGCGGCCGAGGAGACGATCTCGTTCCCGAGCGAGAACGAGACCCTGACCTACCACGATCTCGCCGCGACCTCCCGGCGCATGGCCGCGGGACTGGCCGCCGCGGGCGCCGGGCCGGGCAGCGCGATCGGTGTGCTCGCCCCGAACTCGGCCGCGTTCCTGCAGGCGGTGCTGGCGGCCGGACGGCTCCGGGCCGCCGCGTGCCCGCTGCCGCTGCCGATGGGGCTGCGCGACATCGAGGCCTACCTCCGCCGCACCCGGGCCATTGTGGACGCCGCCGGACTCGATCACCTGGTCACCGTGCCGAAACTACGGCCCCTCACCGAGCACCTCACCGGCCCGCGCATCCACGACGCCGCGGAACTCACCCGGCACGAGCCCGCCGTGCTGCCCGGGGCGCAACCGGGGGACACCGCCGTCCTCCAGTTCACCTCGGGCAGCACGGCCGCCCCCAAGGGCGTGGTGCTCACCCACGCCAACGTCGTCGCCTGCGCGGACTCCATCACCGAAGCCATCGCCATCACCGCCGCCGACTCGTGGGGCAGCTGGCTGCCGCTGTTCCACGACATGGGCCTGTTCGGCACCGTCACCGGCCTGTTCAACGGGATCCGGCTCACCGTGTGGTCCCCGGCCGCGTTCGTCAAGAGCCCCGCGGCGTGGCTGACCGAGTTCACCGCGGCGCGCGCGAGCATCTGCGCGATGCCGAACTTCGGGTACGACTACCTGCTGTCCACCGTGCCCGCGGACCGCGAACTGGACCTGGCGCACTGGCGGGTCGCGTTCAACGGCGCCGAATCGATCGCCGTGCCGTCGGTGCGGGCCTTCCTCGACCGGTTCGCCCCCGCCGGGTTCCGCCCGGAGGCGATGACCCCGGCCTACGGCATGGCGGAGGCGACGCTCGTGGCGACCCTGCCGCCGCTGGACCGGCCGCCGGTCTGGGAGTGGGTCGACCGCGCCGCCCTGGCCGGCACCGGGAAGGCGATCGCCGTCGCCGAAAGCCCGGACGCGCGTGGGATCGTGGGGCTCGGCCGCGCCGTCCCGGGCATGCGGGTCCGCGTCGCCGGGGGAGTGCCGGACGGCGTGGTCGGCGAGATCGAGGTCACGGGCGCGGCGGTGACCAGCGGCTACCTCGGCCACCGCGACGGTCCCTTCACCGCGGACGGGTGGTTGCGCACCGGCGATCTCGGCTACCTGCGCGACGGTGAGCTGTTCTTCACCGGCCGCAGCAAGGAAATGATCACGGTGCGGGGCGAGAACGTCTACCCCCTCGACGTGGAGGCGGTCGCGCAGCGCGTCGAGGGCGTCTACAAGGGACGGTGCGTCGCGTTCGCCGACGAGGAGCGGATCGTGCTGTGCGCGGAGACCCGGCTGCGCGAGGACGACGAGCGGGAGCGGCTGCGCGAGACCATCGCCGCCCGCTGCGCCGCGGAACTCGGCGTGGGGCCGGTCGTGCACCTGGTCGAACCCCGCGCCATCCCCAGGACCACGAGTGGAAAGCTCCAGCGGCTCGGCATGCGGGAGCGCTACCGGACGGAGAAGTCATGACGCAGGCGCCTGACATGCAGGACATGCACAGCTTGGAGGTGTTCCGGCACTACGACCGCAACCACTGGCGGCTGTCCGGGCTCCCGCTGCGCTCGGTCGACACCGCACTGGTCAAGCCCGAGTACGTCACGCTGGTCAAGAGCGCGGTGATGGGCGAGTCCAACGTGATCGCCGCGGTGCACGGGTTCCTCAACGAGTTCGCCGACGACTACGACTTCTCCGCCTTCGCGGTGATCTGGGGCTACCAGGAGGTGCAGCACCACTACGCGTTCACCTCGTGGCTGCAGGCCGTCGGCGAGACGGTGGACAATCGCGCGGTCGCCGCGATGCGCGCCCCCTACGACCCGGGCACCACCCCGTCGGCCACGCTCGCCACCAACATCATCTCCGAGCTGACCGTCAACCACGTCTACCGCGCCGTGTCGGCGTGGGTGGACGAGCCGGTGCTCAAGGAACTGTTGCTGCGTGCCAGCCGCGACGAGGCCGGGCACGCCCGCGAGTTCCGGCACTTCCTCGGCAAGCGGCTCCAGGCGCATCCGGGGGAGGTCGCCTCGGTGCTGGAGACGCTGTACTTCTACACCTCCGACGACAAGATCCGGCACCCGGTCGGCGTGTTCAAGGCCGGCCTGGACGAGCTGTCCGAGACCGAGACGATCGACACCGGGTTCGAGTTGTTCCTCGACACCGTCGCCGGCGCGGGCGAGCTGGACGAGCTGCAGGACAAGATCCGCCGCACCTTCGGGTCGCTCACCGGCTACGACACTTCCAGCAACCGCGCGGTCCGCCGCGCACTGGCCACGGCGCTCGGATGACCACCGTCCTGCCCTGGGCCGGCCGCGCCGACCACCACTGCTTCGGCTGCTCGCCCGCCAACCCCGGCGGGCTGCGGCTGGAGTTCACCGAGGACGGCGACACCCTGACCGCCGAGTTCACCCTCGGCAAGCACTTCGAGTCCTACCCCGGCGTCGTCCACGGCGGCATCACCGCCGTGATCTGCGACGAAACCATGGGCAACCTGATCGTGCTGCGGCACGGGGTGCCCGCCCTGACCACCTCGATGCGGACCCGGTACGTCGGCGTCGTGAGCGTGGGCCGCACCTACCGCTGCGTCGCCCGCGCCACATCCGGCGCCGAACTGGTCCCCGCCTCGGCCGAGATCCTCGATTCCCGCGGGCAGGTCGTCGCGACCTCGACCGCCACGTACAAGATGCGAAGGAGTGCCCCGTGACTGCCGACGCCGGTACCGTCGCCGACACCGTGACCGAGATCGTGGCGGCCGCCCTGGGCCGGGACGCCGCCGAACTGACCCCGGACACCGACCTGCGGTCGGTCGAGGGCGCCGACTCGATCAAGGTCCTTCGGATCGTCGCCAAACTCGAGCAGACCTACGACATCGAGCTGGAGGACGACGAGATCTTCGGCCTGCGCACGATCGACGAGGTGGTCGCCGTGGTCGGCCGCGCGCTGGACCGGGACCACGGATGAGCACCGCCACCAACCAGCACTACGACCTCGACCCGGACGTCTTCGCGCGGTTCCTCGACCCGCTGCGCAAGTACTCGGCCGGGCTGTTCGACTCCGGCACCACCACGCTGGAGCAGGCGCAGCGGCGCAAGCTGTCGTTCGTGGCCGGCCAGCTGCGCCTGCTCGGCGGCGAACGGGTGCTCGACATCGGCTGCGGCTGGGGCGCGCTGCTGCTGTTCCTGGCCCAGGAGTACGGCTGCCGCACCCACGGCATCAGCCCCGCACCCCGCCAGCACGACTACATCGCCGGCCGGGTGGCCGAACTGGGGCTCGGCGCGCTGGTGACCAGCGAGGCCGTGGCGATCGAGGACTACGAGCCCGCGCCCGCCGCGTTCGACGCGGTCACCATGCTCGGGTCGGTCGTGCACATGCCCGACCTGGCGGGCGTGCTGATCAAGGTGCGGCGCGCGCTGCGGCGCGGCGGGATGCTGTACCTGTCGGAAAGCTGCTTCCGCAGCGAGGCCGTCCGCCGCGCCTGCGACGACCGGCCCGGCACCGAGTTCGTGCGGCACGGGGTCTTCGGATCCGGCGACCTGCGGCCGCTGTCCGAGCTGGTCGCCGGCGCGGAGTCGGCCGGGTTCTCCATCCGCGCCGTGCACGACCTGACCGGCGACTACCGGCGGACCATCGACTGCTGGATCACCAACCTCCGGGCCGCGGGCGACCTGCCCGGCGCGGCGGACCTGCTGCGTTACCTGGAGATCGCCAACGCCGGATGGGGCTACACCACCAAGCACTACGCCCTCGTCTGCGCCAAGGCCCGGTGAGCCCGATGAGCAGTTTCGAGGCGAGCGTGCTGCCCGCGCAGGACATGGCCTCCGCCGTCGGCCGGTACTTCGCGGGCGCGGCCCACGCTCGCACCTGGCACGTCGAGACGGCGATGGACTGGGCGGCGGCCGACGCCGGGCGCCTGACCGAGGGGCAGCGGTCCGCGGTGGAGTTCATCACCATCATCGAGGACCACCTGCCCGGCTACTTCGCGCTCTACACCGAGAACTTCCCGGTCGACGGCTCGGTCGGGCCGGGCCTGTACGTGCACAACCGCGAGCTGTACCACTTCACCGTGCGCTGGGCGGCCGAGGAGGACAGCCACGCCCGGGCGCTCGCGCGCTACCAGTCCGCGTCCGGCCTGCGCGACGAGGACGCCGTGCGGCAGGCACTGGCCGGACCCGGCCAGGGGCGGTTCGACCTGCCCTTCGACCACCCCGTCCAGTTCTTCGCCTATGCCCTGGTGCAGGAGAAGGCCACCCAGATCTACTACCAGCAGCTGCGGGCGGTGGCCGGCGACCCGGTGCTGGGGGAAGTGCTGACCCACCTCTCCCGCGACGAGGCCCGCCACTTCACCTTCATGGCCGACGTGGTCGCGGCCTACCTGCGCGTCCACGGCGACGCCGTGCTCGACCCGATCCGCGCCGTGATCGCCGAGTTCCGGATGCCACTGGCCGGCACGCTGCGCGGCTACTGGCGTTGGGCGCTCAAGATCGCCGACACGGCCCGCTACGACCACACCGACGCCTACGAGCACCTGATCAAGGTGCTCAACCGGGCGGTGGACGCCCGCAGCGACCGGCTCGGTGAGCTGATCGCGTTCATCGGCTCCTGCCGGACCCTGAGCGCCTAGGGACGAAGGTCACTTCCGCGGGGGAGCGGGCTGTACTCGCGGGTAGCCGTCTGGCAGGGTCGGTGGCTCCGGCCGGGTTCGCGGGCGGTGTGGAGAAGGGGTGAGCACGTGCCCGGGACACTGGAGAAGATCGCCCACCGGCGCCGGGGTGAGCAGGAGATCCGGCGGCTGGAGGCGCTCCTGCGTCTGGAACAGCCGCAGTTCGCGCCCGGTGTGGTGCACGAGTGGGTGGCGCGCGAGTTCGCGCGGTTCGACGACGCCCCGGTGCGGGCTTACATCCCGATCCTCGTGGAACGCGCGGTCCGGGCGCGGCTGCGCGCGACCCCCGTGGTGCCCTATTGGCCCGCGGTCGAGCTGGTGGATTGGGCACGCGGGACGGCCGAGATCCTGCTCGCCGGGGAGCTGCCACGCCGCTGGCAGCACACCCGGGGAGTGGCCGGGCGGGCGAGTGAGGTGTCGGTGGTTCTGCCGCCCGGCGAGCGCGCGGTGCTGGTCGCGGCCGCGTGGCTGCACGACATCGGCTACGCGAGCCCGGTGTCGGCCACCGGGTTGCACTCGCTCGACGGCGCCCGGTTCCTGGCCCGGCTCGGCGTTCCGTCTCGGGTGTGTGCGCTGGTCGCGCACCACTCCGGCGCGGCGGCCGTTGCCTCGCTTCGCGGGCTGGCCGGTCAGCTCGCCGAGTTCCCGGACGAACGTGGGCCCGTGCGGGACGCGTTGTGGTACTGCGACATGAGCACCAGCCCGTGGGGCGAGCCGGTCTCGTTCGAGCAGCGGATGGCCGAGATCCAGTCCCGCCGGGGGCCGGAGGACCCGGTGGTCCGGGCGCTCGCGATCAACCGGGGCGAACGCGCCGCGGCGGTCGAGCGGACCGCGGAACTGCTCCGGCGAACCGGGCGCTGCCCGGCCTCCGTCACCCGTTCGGACGCACGTTCGAGCACGTCGCCATGTTGTTGTCCCGGAGGTTGCAGCGGGGGTTCATCGGCTGTTCGCCGTCACGGAGCACGCTGAACGACGCACACGGTCCGGGCGGAGGAACCTGTCATGGAGTTCAGGCATCTGGTGTCGTTCCTGGCGATCGCCGACGAGCTGCACTTCGGGCGGGCGGCGGCGCGGCTGCACCTGACCCAGCCGTCGCTGAGCCAGCAACTGCAACGCCTCGAGCGCACCCTCGGCGTCGAACTGGTCGCCCGCACCTCCCACGAGGTGCGGCTGACGTCGGCGGGCCGGGCGTTCGAGGTCGAGGCGCGCGCGATCGTCAACCGGATGGGCAAGGCCGCCCAGTCGGCGCGGGAGGCCGCGGCCGGGCGCACCGGCACGATCAGCGTCGGCTACAACTTCCCCGCCGGCCAGCACATCCTGCCGGCGACCCTGGCCAAGATGCACGCCGAGTACCCCGACGTCACCGTGAAGCTGGAGGAGAAGCGCACCGGCCCGCAGCTGGCCGCGCTCGCCGAGGGGACCCTGGACATCGCCCTCGTCTACGGCCGCCCGGTCACCTCCGACTTCCAGTACCGGCGCCTGCTGCAGCTGCCGATGGTCGCCGTCGTCGGGCCCGGCCACAAGTGGGCGGGCCGCCCCGGAGTGCCCTTCGCCGAACTCGCGCGGCAGTCCTGCATCCTGTTCGACCGCGAGCAGTGCCCGGCGATGTACGACGCGATCCTCGCCGCCGCCGAACGCACCGGGATCCGGCTCACCGTCGCCCACGTGATCGACGACCCCGGCGCCACCGCGATCCTGGTGTCGGTCAAACCGCTCGTCGGGTTCGCCTCCGCCTCCCGCGGCATGCTCGCCGGCTCCGCGGTCGGCGGCGTGCGCCCGGTGCCGGTGCAGCTCTACGACCCGGTGCCCACGATCGACCTGTACGCGGTGTGGCGCGACACCGGGGTCAACCCGCTGCAGGAGGTCTTCCTCGACTGCCTGGAGGCGGTCGGGCCGTTCCAGATCCCGGCGATGCGGGCGGAAGCACGCGCGGCGCGATAGGCAATTCCAACCGGACGTTCGCCGAATACGCGTTGCCCCATTCCGCAGCCACCCGAAGAATTGTCGTACGTGAAGACTTCGTTCACCGGGAATGGTTTCGCCCTGGCGCTCGACCGGGGCCTGTATTCGGTACTCGAGGAAGGGCTCCGGCGCGATCCGGACCGCCCGGTCCTGTCCCGCCCGGCCGACGGCGGCTGGCACGACGTCACCTACGCCGAGCTCACCCGCCACGTCCGCGCCGCCGCGGCCGCGCTGCGCGAACGCGGCGTGCGGCAGGGCGATCGCGTCGCGATCCTCGGCCGCACCTCCTACGAGTGGGTGGTCGCGGACTTCGCGGCGCTGGCGCTCGGGGCGGTGACCGTGCCGGTCTACCCCACGGCCTCCGAACACCAGATCCGCCACGTGCTCACCGATTCGGGGGCCCAGTGGTTCGCCGCCGAGACCGACGACGACGCGTCCCGGCTCCAGGCCGCCGGCGCGGGCAAGGTCTGGACCTTCGCCGAGGTCGGGTCGTGGCGCGACGACACGGCCGGACCGGTGGACAGCCCCGTGGCCGCAGCCGATCTCGCGACCATCGTCTACACCAGCGGCACCACCGGAGCGCCCAAGGGCTGCCTGCTCACCCACGCCAACATGTACGCCTCCTCGGCCAACACCGTGCTGCAGACGGACTGGCTGTTCCACCGCGCCGCCCCCGGCGACACCGCCCCCGCGGCCACGCTGCTCGCGTTGCCGCTGTCGCACGTGTTCGGCCGCACCATCCTGCTGTCCTGTCTGATCGCCGGCACCCGCACCGGGCTGGTCGCCGGCATCCCGGACATGCTGCCCGCGCTGCGGCAGTTCCGCCCGACGTTCCTCGCCCTGGTGCCCTACGCGCTGGAGAAGGTGCGCAAACTCGGTGGTGACCTGCTCGCCCCAGCCCGTCACGTGATCTGCGGCGGAGCGTCGCTGGACGACACCACCGCCGCGTTCTACGCCGCCGCGGGCACCGAGATCCTCAACTGCTACGGCCTGACCGAGGCGGCGACCGCGGTCACGGTCAACGCCCCGGCGACCAACCGGCGCGGCACGGTCGGGCGCCCGATCCCCGGCACGACCGTGGGCATCGCCGACGACGGCGAGGTCCTGGTGCGCGGGGCGAACGTCTCGCCCGGGTACTGGCCCGGCTCGGTCGCGGGCGATCCCGGTTGGCTGCACACCGGCGACCTGGGCGAGCTCGACGACGACGGCTACCTGCGGATCACCGGGCGGCGCAAGGAGATCCTGGTCACCAGCGGTGGCAAGAACGTCGCGCCGACCCTGCTGGAGGACCGCGTGCGACTGCACCCGAAGGTCAGCAACTGCATGGTTGTGGGCGACGGCAGGCCGTTCGTCACGGCACTGATCACAGTGGACGGTGCGGTGTCGCCCGAGGAGCTGCAGCCGGTGGTGGACGAAGCGAACAGCCTGGTGTCCCGGGCGGAGTCGATCCGGGCGTTCCGGATCGTCGAGGGCGATTTCACCGTCGCCGCCGGGCTGCTGACCCCGTCGATGAAGCTGCGCCGGGCCGCCATCGAAGAGGCCTACGCCGCCGACATCGCGCAGCTGTACGGCACGTGAATGGTGCCCCAATTTCCCGCCGGGAATTGTTTCCGGGTTGTTCCGGGAATTGTGCGGCCCAATCGCGCCATGGCACGTGCGCATTCGCGTTGATCCGGCATCGCGGCCGAACCGAGAATTGATCCGTATCCGCTGGTCCGACAGGAGTCCGATCATCATGTATGACGTCATCGTCGTCGGTGCGCGCTGCGCCGGGTCGCCCTTGGCCATGTTGCTGGCCCGCCACGGTCACCGGGTCCTGGTCGTCGACCGGGCGAGTTTTCCGAGCGACACCGTGTCCACCCACTACCTCCACCAGGCCGGGCTGTCCCGGCTGCGGGACTGGGGCCTGCTCGACCGCCTGATCGCCACCGGTGTGCCCGCCATCCGCGAGCTGAACTTCACCTACACCGGCATCGACATCCGCGGCTTCGCCGACCCGATCGACGGCATCGACGCCGTGTACTGCCCGCGCCGCACCGTGCTGGACGAGCTGCTGGTCGGCGCCGCCCGCGAGGCCGGCGCCGAGGTGATCGAGGGCTTCACCGTGAGCGAGCTGGTGTTCGACGGCGACCGCGTCATCGGCATCCGCGGCTCCGAGGGCGACGCGCCCGAGCAGGAGTTCCGCGGCCAGGTCGTGGTCGGCGCGGACGGCGCGGGCTCGATCGTCGCGCAGCAGGCCGGCGCGCAGACCTACCGGCACGTGCCCGCCGCCGGGTTCATCTACTACTCCTACTACAGCGGCCTGGACTGGGGCATGCACCACCGCACCGGGTTCGGCGAGCAGCAGTTCGGCACCTGGCCCACCAACGACGGCCTCAACCTGCTGGCGATCATCCGGCCGCGCGAGCGGTTCGGCGAGTTCCGCGCCGACCCCGAGCGGCACTTCCAGGACATCTTCGACCAGATCGACCCGGAGATGGGCGAGCAGCTGCGCGACGCGGGTGTGCGCGAGGAGCCGTTCCGCCCGATGCGCTATCCGGACAACTACTACCGCCGCTCGTGGGGCCCCGGTTGGGCGCTGGTCGGCGACGCCGCCTACCACAAGGACCCGTTCACCGGCTGGGGCATCACCGACGCGTTCAAGTACTCCGAGCTGCTGGCCCAGCAGCTTCACAGCGCCCTGTCCGGTGAGCGCTCGCTGGCCGACGCACTGGGCGAGTACGAGAAGGTGCGCGACGCCGAAAGCGCCGGAACGTTCAACCTGACGGTGAGCCTGTCCACGCTGAAGCTGACCCCGTACTACGACGCCGTCTTCCGGGCCACCAGCCAGAGCCCCTCCTACACGCGCAAGTTCTTCGGCCTCATCGCCGGCGGCTACCACGGTGAGGAGTTCTTCGCACCGCACAACCTCGAGCAGCTCTACGACGAGGTCGGCACCCCGGCCGCGCAGCGCCTGCTCACCAACCCGGGGGAGTAGCGACCGCGATGCCCGCGATCCGGATGACCGTGCTCGGCGACAGCTTCGTGGAAGGGCGCGGCGACCCGGCTCCCGGCGGCGGCTGGGCCGGCTGGGTGCCCCGCTTCGCCGGGGCGCTCGGCCTGCCCGCCGCCGCGGTGCGCAACCTCGGCACCCACGGCGCCACCACCGCCGACGTGCTGGCCCGCCAGCTGCCGCGCGCCCTGGCCCCGAAACCGCCCCTGATCGGCGTCGTCTGCGGCGTCAACGACCTGGTGTCCGCCTACGACGCGGACGGCTTCCGCGCCAACCTGCGGTCCCTGTTCGGGGCCCTGCGCGGCTTCGACACCACCGTCTTCACCGCCAACTACCCCGACATCCCCGGCAACCTGCCGGTGCCCGACGGGTTCCGCCGTCTGCTGCGCGAGCGGTTCGCCGCCGCCAACACCGTGCTGGCCGAGGTCACCCGCGAGACGGGGACCCTGTGCCTGGACCTGGCCGGGCGCCCCGAGTGGAACGGCCCCGGGCTGTGGTCGCCCGACGGCCTGCACCCCAGCCCCGAGGGGCACCGCGCCTTCGCCGACGCCGTGGCCGACCTGGTCACCGAGGCCACCGGACTGAGCAAAGCCGCCTGAGCAAGACTTCGAGAGGAAGACCGTGAGCGAGCACCCCGAGCTGTCGGACCGACGGCTGGCCCGCACCCCGATCGCGATCGTCGGCATGTCGGGCCTGTTCCCGATGGCCCGCAACCACCGCGAGTACTGGCAGAACATCGTCGACGGCACCGACTGCACCACCGACGTGCCCGCGTCCCGCTGGAGCCTCGACGACTACTACGACGCCGACCCGTCCGCGCCGGACAAGACGTACTCGCGGCGCGGCGCGTTCCTGCCCGACGTCGACTTCGCACCCCTGGAGTTCGGGCTGCCGCCCAACCAGCTCGACGTGACCAGCACGATGCAGACGCTCAGCCTGGGCGTGGCGCGGGACCTGCTGCGCGACGCCGGCGCCGAGGGCGAGTGGTACGACCCGTCACGCACGGGCGTCGTGCTCGGCACCACCGGCCCGGTGCCGCTGATGCACCCGCTGGCCGCGCGGCTGTCCACCCCGGTGCTCAAGGAGGTCGTGCGCAGCTGCGGTCTGTCCGGTGAGGACGCCGACGCGATCGCGGACAAGTACGTGCAGGCGTTCGCGCCGTGGGAGGAGAACTCCTTCCCCGGGCTGCTCGCCAACGTCGTCGCCGGCCGGGTCGCCAACCGGCTCGGCCTGGGCGGCATGAACTGCACCGTCGACGCCGCCTGCGCGGCTTCGCTCTCGGCGCTGCGCACGGCCATCGCCGAGCTGGTCGACGGCCGCGCCGACACCATGATCACCGGTGGCGTGGACACCGAGAACACGATCTTCATCTACCTCTGCTTCTCCAAGGTCGGCGCGCTGTCCAAGAGCGGCACGATCCGGCCGTTCGACGACACCGCGGACGGCACCCTGCTCGGCGAGGGCATCGGCATGCTCGCCCTCCGGCGGCTGGCCGACGCCGAACGCGACGGCAACCGGATCTACGCGGTGATCCGCGGTCTCGGCTCGTCCAGCGACGGGCGCTCGAAGAGCATCTACGCGCCCCGCGCCGAAGGGCAGAAGGTCGCGCTGGAGCGGGCGTACACCGACGCCGAGGTCTCGCCGGCGTCGGTGGAGCTGTTCGAGGCGCACGCGACCGGCACCGCCGTCGGTGACCGGACCGAGCTGACCGCCCTGGGCGAGGTCGTGGGCGCCGAGTCCGGTGAGACGCGGTTCGCCGCGCTGGGCAGCGTGAAGTCGCAGATCGGGCACACCAAGGGCGCGGCGGGCACGGCGAGCCTGATGAAGCTCGCGCTCGGGCTGTACCACAAGGTGCTGCCGCCGACGATCAACGTCGACCGGCCGAACCGCGTGCTCGACGGTGACGTGCCGTTCTACGTCAACGTGAAGACCCGCCCGTGGATCCGCGACCCGCACCGCCCGGTCCGGCGGGCGGCGGCCTCGGCGATGGGCTTCGGCGGCACCAACTACCACGTGGTGCTGGAGGAGCACGACCCGGCGCGCGGGCCGGTGCTGCACCGCACGGCGACCGCGCACCTGTGGCACGCGCCGTCCCCAGTGGAGTTGCTCGAGCTGGTTCGTTCGGGTGCGCCCGGCGTGTCCGGCGAGATCCCGGCTTCGCACGCACGGGCCGGATTCGTCGCGGCGGACGACGTGTCGGCTGAGGAACTGCGGTCGTTGCTGGTGGCGCAGCTGGAGGCCGAGCCCGAAGCGGTGGAGTGGTCGCACCCGCGCGGGGTGTTCTTCCGGCGGCAGGCGGTGCCGGACCTGAAGATCGGCGCGCTGTTCGCCGGGCAGGGCAGCCAGTACCTGGAGATGGGCCTGGACGCGGCGCTGAACAACCCGATCGTCGGGGCCGCGCTGGACGAGGCCAACGCCGTGTTCGACGGTGACGACGTGCGCCTGGCGCAGGTGGTGTTCCCGCCGCCGGTGTTCGACGCCGAGGAGCGGCAGCGCCAAGAGGCGACGCTGCGGCGGACCGAGTACGCGCAGCCGGCGATCGGCGCGCTGTCGGCGGGTCAGTTCCGGTATCTGCGCGAGCTGGGGTTGCGCTGCGACGGGTTCCTGGGGCACAGCTTCGGTGAGCTGACCGCGCTGTGCGCAGCCGGGTCGCTGTCCGATGTGGACTTCTTCGCGCTGGCGAAGGCGCGCGGCGCGGCGATGGCGCCGGTGTCCGGCGACGCGGGCGCGATGGCCGCGGTCAGCGCCTCGCGCGCCGACGTCGCGGACCTGCTCGTCGACGACGTCGTGGTGTGCAACCACAACGCGCCGGACCAGGTCGTGGTCGGCGGTGCGTCGGACGCGGTCGCGCGGTTCGTGGACCTGTGTGGTGAGCGGGGTGTGTCGGCGAAGCTGCTGCCAGTGGCCGCGGCGTTCCACACCCGGTTCGTGGCCCACGCGGTGGACGCTTTCCGGCCCGCGGTGGAGGCGGTGACGGTGGGGTCGCCCGCCGCGCCGGTCTACGCGAACTCGCCCGGCGCTGCCTACGGTACGGATGTCGAGGCCAACCGGCGCACGCTGGTCGAGCAGCTGCTGCAGCCGGTCGAGTTCGTCGCCGCGCTGGAGGCGATGCGTGCCGACGGGTGCACCGTGTTCGTCGAGTTCGGGCCGAAGCAGGTGCTGACCGGGCTGGTGCGGCGCACCCTCGGCGACGAGGTGATCGCGATCCCGACCGACGGCGGCCCCCTCGGGGACGGTGACCTGGCGCTGAAGCAGGCCGCGGTCCGGCTGGCGGTGCTGGGCGCGCCGGTGTCGGACGTCAACCGCTTCGACGCGCCACCGCTGGAGGCGCCGGAGCCGGCCGGGATGACGGTGCGCCTGTCGGCACCGGAGTACGTGTCCGCCGAGCGGCGCGAGGCGTACGAGCGCGCCCTGTCCGACGGGTACCAGGTCGCGGTTGCCGCCGACGTGGCGCCGGTAAGTGTTCCGGAGCCGGCTTCCAGGGAGGCTGAACCCGCTTTCGCCCCGGTGCCGCCGGTGGCCGAGCCGGCGCGGGTGCATGAGGTGGGCGCGGCGCTGCAGCAGCACATCACGGTGCACGGGGAGTTCCTGGAGAGCCAGCTGCGGGTGGCCGAGCAGCTCGCGGCCTCGGCGCGGGACGGTCTCGATCCCGCCGTCGCGCAGGCCGTCGCCGGGCAGAGCATCGCGATCGGGCAGGCGCACACCCGGGCCAACGAGATCCTGGCCGCCCTCGCCGGCCTGGAGCCGGGTGCGGCGCCGGGCCCGTCCGGTGTGGACGCCGAACTGGCCGCGCTGATCGAAGCCACCCCGCCACCGGCCGTCGCGCCGCCCACTGCGATTCCCGGACCCACCCCGCACCCGCCCGCCGCGGCGCCCACTGTCCAGGCGATCCCCGCGGCAGCCCTGCCGGTGCCGAGCGAGCCCCCGGCACCGGCGATTCCTCCGGCCGCACCCTCGAACGGCGCGGCGCCCGGGCCGGATGTGCGGTCGGTGTTGCTGGAGGTGGTGGCCGAGAAGACGGGCTATCCGGTGGAGATGATCGACCCGGGTATGGACCTGGAGGCCGATCTGGGGGTGGACTCCATCAAGCGGGTTCAGGTGCTGGGTGCGGTGCAGGAGCGCATCCCGGGCCTGCCGGAGATCGGTCCGGAACAACTCGGTGAGTTGCGCACCCTGGACCAGATCGTCGCCTACCTCGATGGTGCTGCGCCGAGCACGGGTTCGGATGTGCGGTCGGTGTTGCTGGAGGTGGTGGCCGACAAGACGGGCTATCCGGTGGAGATGATCGACCCGGGTATGGACCTGGAGGCCGACCTGGGCGTGGACTCCATCAAGCGGGTTCAGGTCCTCGGCGCAGTCCAGGAGCGCATCCCCGGCTTGCCCGAAATCGGCCCGGAACAACTCGGTGAGTTGCGCACCCTGGACCAGATCGTCGCTTACCTCGACGGCGGTTCGCCGAGCACGGGTTCGGATGTGCGGTCGGTGTTGCTGGAGGTGGTGGCCGAGAAGACGGGGTATCCGGTGGAGATGATCGACCCGGGTATGGACCTGGAGGCCGATCTGGGGGTGGACTCCATCAAGCGGGTGCAGGTGCTGGGTGCGGTGCAGGAACGTATCCCCGGCTTGCCGGAGATCGGCCCGGAACAACTCGGCGAACTCCGCACCCTGGACCAGATCGTCGCGTACCTGGACGGTGATGCCGGCCCAAAAGCGCGTGACGCCGGGCCGATCGCGCTCCGGCACCGCGTCGGGCTCGTTCCCCTCCCGCCGGCCGACCGGCTCGCCGATGCCTTCCCCGGCACCAAAACCGCCACCGTGATCGAACTCGGCGAGGACGGCCACGACTACCGGCAGCGCCTCGCCGACCACGGCTGGACCGTCCACACCGAACCCACCCCCGGCGAACTGTGCCTCGTCCTCCTCGGCACCGGCGACGACTGGGACCGCAACACCGAAACCCTCACCCAGGCCCTGTTCACCGCCCAGCGCGCCCTGACCACCCTCCGCGGCGACCGCGCCGCGTTCGTCACCGTCACCCGGCTCGACGGCGCCCTCGGCCTCCAGGGCACCCGCGGCGTGGCCGAGAACCTCGTCGGCGGCGTCGGCGGCATCGTCAAAACCCTCGCCGCCGAGGCGCCACACCTGTTCTGCCGCGCCGTCGACATCGCCCCCGGCCACCCCGACCCCGCCGGAGCCCTCCTCGCCGAACTCGAGGACGCCGCCACCGACGTCCTCGAAGTCGGCATCGACGCCGACGGCCACCGCACCACCGTCGTCCCCAGCCGCCACCGGCCCACGAGTGACACCAGCGCGATCCACCCCCCGGACACCACCGCCCTCGACGACACCGACCTGCTCGTCGTCACCGGCGGCGCCCGCGGCGTCACCGCGCTCTGCGTCCGGGAACTCGCCCGGCACAGCCAAGCCCGCTTCCTCCTGCTCGGCCGCACCGAGCTCACCCCCGAACCGGAGTGGGCCGCCACCAGCGACCTCAAGACCGCGATCATCGAGCACCTGCGGGCCTCGGACACCAAACCCACCCCGCGCGAGGTCGACCGCATCCAGCGCGACCTGCTCGGGCAGCGGGAGATCCGGGACACCCTCGCCGCGCTCGGCGACCGCGCCCAGTACCTCGCCGTCGACGTCACCGACCCGGCCGCCGTCCGCGCGGCACTCGAACCGCACGACGTCACCGGTTTCGTGCACGGCGCCGGCGTCCTCGCCGACGCCCTCCTGCCCGACAAGACCCCCGAGCAGGTCGAGCGGGTCTTCCGCACCAAGCTCGCCGGTGCGAAGGCGGTCCTCGACGCCCTCGACGGGAAACCGCTGCGCCACCTGGTGTTCTTCACCTCGGTCGCCGGCCTGCACGGCAACGCCGGCCAGGCCGACTACGCCGCCGCCAACGAAGCCCTCTGCCGGATCGCGGTGGGCTGGCGGCACCGGCACCCGGCAACTCACGCGGTCGCGATCGACTGGGGCGCGTGGGACGGCGGCATGGTCACTCCCGAGCTGCGGGACCTCTTCGCCGCCCGCGGTGTCCCGCTGCTCGACCCGGACACCGGAGCCCGCGCCTTCGCCGAACAGTTCGCGCCCGCTCGCGAAGCCGACACGTGCGTCCTCATCGGCGCGGACGTCGCCCTCTCCGGCGGCCACGACGCGGCCAAACCGGCGTTCACGGCCCACCGCGACCTGGCCCGTCTCGCCGGCGACCCGGTCATCCGCGCCCACCGCATCGGCGCCGACCTGGTCCTGCCCGCCACCTACGGCCTCGGCTGGATGATCGCCGTCGTCGAACGCGCCCACCCGGGCCGCCGCGTCGTCGAGGTCCGCGACTACCAGGTCCACAAGGGCATCATCCTCGGCGGCGACCTCGGCGGCTTCCGGGTCGAGGCCGCGGCCGGCGCCACCCACGGCGAGCGCGTCACGGTGCGTGCCGCCGTCCGCTCCGGCGACCACACCTCGCACTACGCTGCCGAACTCGTCCTCGCCCCGGCCGCGTCCGAGGCGCCGGTGCTCCAACCCTGGCGCCTCGGCGAAGGCCCGGAAGACGCGCTCGCCCTCTACCGGGAGGCGACCCAGTTCCACGGCCCGCGCCTGCAGGGCATGCGCCGGATCCTGGAACGCGAGCAGGACCGCCTGGTCCTCGAGTGCCGCCTCGACGACACCGAGCCCGGCGCCTTCCACGGCCACCTGCACAGCCCGGTGCTCGCCGACGTGCTGCTGCAGGGCCCGCCCGTGCTCGGCAAGGACCTGCTCGGCCAGGCCTGCCTGCCGCTGGGCATCGGCCGCGCCGAGTACTTCGCCCCGCTGCCCGGTGGGGAGCCGTTCGTCCTGGTGCTCGACGACGTCCGGCCCGGGCCGAGCACCGTCACCGTGACCGCCACCGCCTGCGCCCCGGACGGCCGCGTCCTGCAGCGCTTCGCCGACGTGACCGTGGTGTCCACCCCGGACATGGCGGACAAGTTCGCAGAGTCCGTCCGCACCTGGATCGAGGAGACCTCGTGACCACCCTTGAGTTCGCGGGGGACCCGCTGCCCCTGCTGCCCACCGCACCCGCGCCGCGCCCCGAACCCGCGGCCGCCACCCCCGGGGCAAGCCTGCGCGATACCGTCGCCCAGGCGCACGTCAGCGCGCTGCGCGCCCAGGCCGCGTTGCAGGCGCTGATGCTGCGCACCCGCACCGCGACCGCGCCGCGGTCCACCACACCGGCGGTCGCCGAGGAGGGCGCGTTCAAACCGCTCGCCCACACCCCGGTCACGACCCTCACCGCGGCCCAGTTGGTCCGTCTGGTGGCGGGCGATATCGCCGGTGTGTTCGGGCCGGCCTACGACCAGGGCGAGGCCAACCCCGACCTGCGGCTGGCCGCCGGGAAGCCCCTGGTCCTGACTGGCGTCGACCACCTCACCCGCACCGGGCTGACCGCCACCTGCGACACCGCCGACCTCGTCGAGGCGGCCGTGCAGGCGGCCCAGGTGCTCGCGCTACGGCTCGGGCTGCACCTCTGCCTGCCGGACGCGACCTTCGTCCAGCAGCACTCCGGTCACGCCGAGGGCGTCGCGGGTGGCGGGCTCGAGCTGACGGTCGTTTCCGCCGGTCTCGTGCCCCGCCCGCACGTCAAGGTCGAGGCGGCCTTCCGCGGCGGCGGGCGCGTCAGCGACCTCGTCGTCGCGGTCCACGAGAAGCCCGGCACCCCGATCGGGCCCGAGCGCGGCGGCACCGTCCCGGTCTGGCTGGGCCGCCAGGGCGCCACCGGCGAACGCGCGATGCTCAGCGAGTTCCACCTGGCCCACCTCGCCCACGGCGACCAGGGCATCGCCTTCGGCCCCGAGTTCGCGCACTACACCGGGACCAAGGCCACCCGGCTGCCCAACGGCGGGCTCCTGCTCGTCGACCGCGTCCTGCACCTGCGTGGACGGCGCGGCGAGCTGGAGGGCGCCACCTACGAGACCGAGTACGACTCGCCCGCGGACTCCTGGTACTACGGCGACACCGCGAACGAGTCGATGCCCAACTTCGTCTACATGGAGACGTCGCTGCAGGCGGCCCTGCTCATGGGCTACTACCTGGGCCCCACACTGTCCACCCCGGACGCGACGATGAGCCTGCGCAACCTCGGCGGCACGGCCACCGTGCTGCGCGAGGTGGACCTGCGCGGCAAGACGATCCGGCAGCGCTCGGAACTGGTGTCCACCACCATCCTGCCCGGCTCGTCGCTGCAGAGCTTCCGCTACGTGCTCTCCTGCGACGGCGAACCGTTCTACCAGGGCGAGACGCTGTTCGGGTACTTCAGCGACGAGGCGCTGGCCAACCAGACCGGCCTGGACGCCGGCCGCTCGGTGCCGACCTGGCTCGCGGAGAACCCGGCGCCGGTGCGGCGCCTGGACATCGCCGCGCGCCGGGCCGATCCGGGCGCGCGGCTGGTCGCGCGGAACAAGCTCGCGCTGCTGGACCACGTCGACGTGGTCGACGGCGGCGGCCGCCACGCGCAGGGCTACCTGCACTCGGTGCGCCGCATCGACCCGGACGAGTGGTTCTTCGCCCGGCACTTCCACCTCGACCCGGTGATCCCCGGATCCCTCGGTGTCGAGTCGGTGATCCATGCCCTCCAGGAATGGCTGCTGGACTCCGGCCTGGTCGGCGACCTGCGCGACCCCGGGTTCATCGTCCCGGTGGGTGCGGAGTTCACCTGGAAGTACCGCGGCCAGTTCCTGCCCACCGACGGCGAGACCCGCCTGGAGGCCCACATCAAGGACGTCCGGCGCGGTCCCGGCCGGGTCCGGGTGACGGCCGACGCGAGCCTGTGGAAACCGGGCCTGCGCATCTACGAACTGACCGACCTGGCCGTCGAGCTGCGGGAGCGGGGTGCCCAGCCGTGGTGACCGCGACCGCCGACCTCGCCCGCGACGAGGACGCCATCCACCGCACGCTGCTCGACCTCGGCCGCCCGGTGTTCGTCGTCCGGGACAGCCAGGGCATCGCCCTGACCACCGACGACACCGCCGCGCGCGCCGCCCAGGTGCTGGCCGTCGTGCCCGCCCTGCGGCCGGAATCGCTCGGTGACGCCGCCTTCCGCACCGCACACGGCGTCACCCACGCCTACCACGCCGGGGCGATGGCCAACGGGATCGCCTCCGCGGCGCTGGTCACCGCCCTGGCCAACGCCGGGTTCCTCGCCTCCTACGGCGCGGCCGGGGTCGTCCCGGCCAAAGTGGACGCGGCGCTGACGCACATCCGCGCGAACGCCCCTGGCAAACCGTTCGCCTGCAACGTGATCCACAGCCCCAGCGAGCCCGCGCTGGAGCGGGCCACGGTCGATGCCTGTCTGCGGCACGGCGTGACCTGCGTGGAGGCCTCGGCGTTCCTCGACCTCACCCGCGAGATCGTGCGCTACCGCCTGACCGGGCTCACTGCGGACGGCCGGGCCCGCCACCGGATCATCGCGAAGGTCTCCCGCGCCGAGGTCGCCGAACGCTTCCTCCGTCCCGCGCCGGAACCGCTCGTGCGGGCCCTGCTCGACGCCGGTCAGATCACCGCGGAACAGGCGAGCGCGGCCCGGCGGGTGCCGGTCGCCGACGACATCACCGCCGAGGCCGACTCCGGCGGGCACACCGACCGCCGCCCGCTCACCGTGCTGCTGCCCGAGCTGATCGCCCTGCGCGACCGCGTCCAGCGCGAGCTGGGCTACACCACCCCGGTGCGGGTCGGCGCGGCCGGCGGCATCGGCACCCCCGCCGCGGCGGCGGCCGCGTTCGCCCTCGGCGCCGCCTACATCGTCACCGGCTCGATCAACCAGGCCTCCGTCGAGGCCGACCAGTCGGAGACCACCAAGCGGCTGCTCGCCGCCGCGGGCGTGGCCGACTGCGAGATGGCGCCCTCGGCCGACATGTTCGAGATGGGCGTCGACGTGCAGGTCCTCAAGCGCGGCACCATGTTCCCGGGCCGCGCCAAGAAGCTCTACGAGATCTACCGCACCTTCGACGGCATCGAGAGCCTGCCCGCCGCCGTTCGCGCCGAACTGGAGGAGCGGATCATCCGGCGCCCGCTGGAGGACGTGTGGGGCGACTGCGTCCGGTTCTTCACCGAGCGGGACCCCGGCCAGATCGCCCGTGCCGAGGGCAACCCGAAACGCCGGATGGCGCTGATCTTCCGCTGGTACCTCGGCCTGTCCTCGGGCTGGAGCATCTCCGGCGCACCCGACCGGACCGCCGACTACCAGATCTGGTGCGGGCCCGCGATGGGCGCCTTCAACGACTGGGTCGCCGGCACCTACCTCGCCGCCCCGGCCCACCGGCACGCCGCCGAACTCGCCACCCAACTGATGCGCGGCGCCGCGTTCGCCGCGCGCGTCCACCAGCTGCGGCTGGCCGGCGTCCGCCTGCCCGCCGCCAGCGCGACCTACGTGCCCACCCCTGGGAGGCAATCGTGACCGCCACACTGCCCGAGACCGGCGCCTGGCTGCTCTGCGGCGGCTGCCGGCGAATGCTCTACGGCAAGCGGTTCGCCCGCGCCGGCCGGGTCTGCCCCGAGTGCGGGTGGCACGCACCGCTGACCGCGCCGCAGCGGATCGAATCCCTGCTCGACCCGGACTCGGTGCGGCTGCTGGAGATCGCGGCCGCCGACACCGACCCGCTGTCCTTCATCGACACCCGGCCCTACACCGAACGCCTTGCCGGCAACCGCGAGCGCACCGGCCTGCCCGAAGCGGTGGTGTGCGCGCGGGGCCGCATCGAGGGCAACCCGGTCGTGGTCGCCGCCATGGACTTCCGGTTCCTCGGCGGCAGCCTCGGCTCCACCGTCGGCGAAGCCGTGACCCGGGCGGCCGAGATCGCCCTCGCCGAACGCACCCCGCTGCTGCTGGTCACCGCCTCCGGCGGGGCCCGCATGCAGGAAGGCGTGATCTCGCTGATGCAGATGGCCAAGACCAGCCAGGCCCTGGGCCAGCTCGACGAGGCCGGCATCCTCACCGTCTCCCTGATCACCGACCCGACCTTCGGTGGTGTCGCGGCGTCGTTCGCCACCTCGACCGACATCATCATCGCCGAACCCGGCGCGCGCCTGGGGTTCGCGGGCCCGCGGGTCATCGAGCAGACCATCAAGCAGACCCTGCCACCCGGGTTCCAGACCGCCGAGTTCCTGCTCGACCACGGAGTCGTGGACAGCATCTGCCCGCGCGCGGAGCTGCGCACCCGGCTGGGCAAGCTGCTGTCGGTGGCCAGCCGCCGCCCCGACGACGTGCCCCACCAGCTCACCGCCGACTCCGCGCTGATCACCGACCCGGCCGCGTTGCCCGAGCGCGACCCGTGGGACTGCGTCCGCGCCGCCCGCCGCCTCACCCGGCCCTCCACACTGGACTGGCTGGCGCTGCTGGTGGAGGACTTCACCGAGCTGCACGGCGACCGGGCGGCCGCGGACTGCCCCGCGCTCATCGCCGGGCTGGGCCGGTTCGAAGGCGTCCCGGTCGCGGTCATCGGCACCCAGAAGGGGCACACCGCGGACGAGCTCGCGGACCGCAACTACGGCATGCCCAGCCCGTCGGGCTACCGCAAGGCGGCGCGGATCATGCGGCTGGCGGCCAAGCTTGGCCTGCCGGTGGTCACGCTCATCGACACCGCCGGCGCGTACCCGGGCATCGAAGCCGAGCAGCGCGGCCAATCGGTCGCCATCGCCGAAAACCTCAAGCTGATGGCCGGGCTGCCGGTGCCCGTCGTCGCCGTCGTCACCGGCGAGGGCGGCAGCGGGGGAGCGCTCGCGCTGGCCTTCGCCGACCGGGTGCTCATGTGCGCGAACGCCGTCTACTCGGTGATCAGCGCCGAGGGCTGCGCGGCGATCCTGTGGAAGGACCCGGCCGCGGCTCCGCGGGCGGCGGCCGCGCTGCGCGTGGACGCCCGCTCCCAGCTCGCGCTCGGCGTGATCGACGGCGTGGTGCCCGAGCCCGTCGACGACTCCGACCACCTCGCCTTCGCCGGTGCCCTGCGGGCCGCGCTGGCGAGCACGCTCGCCGACCTGCTGCCGCTGGACCAGATGAACCTCGTCACCGCCCGGCGGGCCCGGTTCCGCCGGTTCGGCACCGAATCCGCGGTGCTGCTCGACGCAGAGAAGGAGAACGCCCGATGAGCGCCAACGGGTCCCACGACGTCGACCGCGTGGTCACGGTGCTGCGGGAACAGGTCCTCGCGCTGTGCGCGCAGGCCTCCCGCGCGCCGGTGTCGGTGCGGGTGAGCGCCCACGACGTCGCCGTCGAGGTGGCGTGGGCCGAGAACGGCACGCCCGTCGCGGCGCCCGCGCCCGCTGAGCCCGCCGTGGCGCCCGTCGCGGTCGTCGAGCCCGCCCCGGCGGGGAACACCTTCACCCTCGACGCCGGGACCGTCGGCGTGTTCTACCGCGCGCCCGAACCCGGCGCGAAGCCGTTCACCGACATCGGCGAGACCGTCAAACCGGGCCAGCAGGTCGCGATCCTCGAGGCGATGAAGCTGATGATCCCGGTCGAGGCCGCGCGCGGCGGGCGGGTCGTCGAGGTGCTGGTCGAGGACGGCACCCCGGTCGAGCACGGCCAGCCGCTGTTCGTCCTGGAGCCGGACGCGTGATCGGCACGGTGCTGGTCGCCAACCGGGGCGAGATCGCGGTGCGGGTCGTGCGGACCTGCTGGGAGCTGGGCATCCGGTCGGTTGTGGCCCACTCCAGTGCGGACCGGGAGTCGGCCGCGGTGCGGCTGGCCGACGAGGCGATCCAGATCGGACCCGGTCCGGCGAAGGAGAGCTACCTCAACATCCCCGCGGTGATCGAGGCCGCCCGCGCCAAGGGGGCCGACGCCATCCACCCCGGCTACGGCTTCCTGTCGGAGAACCCGGACTTCGCCGAGGTGTGCGAGGCCGAGGGCATCACGTTCATCGGCCCGCCCGCCGGGGTCATGGCGCGGCTGGGGGACAAGTCCACCGCCCGCGCGATGATGGCCGAGGCCGGCCTGCCGTTGCTGCCGGGCAGCCGCGAACCCCTTTCCGGGGTGGCGGAGGCGGCCGCGCTCGCGGACGAGATCGGGTACCCGGTGATCATCAAGGCGGTCGCCGGCGGCGGTGGGCGCGGCATGGCGGTGGTCCGCTCGGCCGGCGAGTTCGCCGAGGCGTGGGCGCGCACCCGCGCGAGCGCCCAGGCGGTGTTCGGCGACGGGCGGCTCTACGTGGAGCGCTACCTCGACAGCGCGCGGCACGTGGAAATCCAGGTGCTCGCCGACACCCACGGCGGCGTGGTGCACCTGGGTGCGCGGGACTGCTCGCTGCAGCGACGGCACCAGAAGCTCGTCGAGGAGTCCCCGGCGCCGCGGCTGTCCCCGGACGTCGTGGTGGCGATGGGCGAGGCGGCGGTGCAGGGCGCCCGGGCCGCCGGGTACGTCGGCGCGGGCACCTTCGAGTTCCTGGTCGACACCGACGAGCGGTTCTACTTCATGGAGGTCAACTGCCGCCTGCAGGTCGAGCACCCCGTGACGGAGCTGGTCACCGGCCTGGACCTGGTGCGCGAGCAGATCCGGGTCGCCGCGGGCGAACCGCTCGGCTACACCCGGGTCGAGCAGCGTGGCGCGGCGATCGAATGCCGGATCAACGCCGAGGACCCGTCGCGGGACTTCGCGCCCGCACCGGGGCTGCTGGCCGAATGCGAGCTGCCCGCCGGGCCGTTCACCCGCGTCGACACGCACGCCTTCCGCGGCTACCGGGTCCCGCCGCTGTACGACTCGCTGCTGGCGAAGCTCATCGTGTGGGCCCCCGACCGGGACGCCGCGATCGCCCGCATGCGCCGCGCGCTGGCCGAGGTGCGGCTGTCCGGGCCCGGCGTGGCGACGACGACGGAATTCCTCTCCGGCGTGCTCGACCACCCCCGGTTCCGGTCGGCCACCCACGACACGCGGTTCATTGAATCGGTCGTTCCGGAGACGTTCACCCGCGCTACGGCCTGAGGACCGCTGCCCGTCGCGTGGCGCGGCTGGACTGCCTGGCGTGCTCGCGTTGAAGATCAAGGCCGTCGCCGGCCTGGCGCTCGTCGCCGCGACCCTGCCCGCCCCGGCTTCGGCCGCTTCCGAACCCGGCTGGGGCGGTGACGGTCTGCGGTGGACGACCACCGTGGTCGCGCCCGGCGTGGAGGTGCGGTCGGGTGTCCTCGAGCGGCCGACCGCGCCGTACTGGACCGTGACCGTCGCCGCGCCCGCGACCAACGTGCTCACCGGCGCGGCCACGGTCGCCGACCTCGGCACCGCCGAGTGGGCGGCGTCGACCGCGGAGCGGCTCGCGGCGGCGGGATACCCGGCGCGGCAGGAGGTCGTGCGCTGGCCGTCCTATGCGGACACGCCCGGCGGGGTCGAGGGTGTCCGGGTGCGGACGGGTCGTTACGGGACGCAGGCCGAGGCGGCGGCTGTGGTGTCGGCGTTGCGGGCCGCCGGTTTCCCGACCGCGACGGCCGCGTGGACCGGTTACGACGTGGACCAGGCGCCGGACGCCGAGCGCGTGCACGTCGCCGTCATCGACCCGCGCGCGTTCCGCGGCACGGTCGAGGCTTCACACGGCGAGACGATCGCGGCACGAGAGAAGACCTCGGCACTGGCGTCGAAACTGGGTGCGCTGGTGGCGGTCAACGGCGGGTTCTTCATCACCTCCGACAACGACGGCTACCAGGGCGCACCGGCCGGGCTGGCGGCCTACGACGGGCGGCTGGAGTCGCTGTCGGCCGGGAGCCGGGCGGCGCTGGTGCTGGGCCCGGGGCCGGCGCACATCGCGAACCTGACCTCGACGGTGACGGTTCGCGCCGGGTCCGCGGCGCACGCGGTGGAGGGGATCAACCGCAAGCCCGGGGTGCTGCGCAACTGCGGTCGTCCGAACGCCGTGCCGACCACCGCGCCGCGCCAGGACTTCACCTGCACCAGCAGTGACGAGCTGGTGCTGTTCACCGACGCGTTCGGCGCCGCGCTGCCCACGGGGCCGGGCACCCAGGTCGTGCTGGACGCCAACGGCGCGGTGGTGTCGGCGGGCCCGCGCGGTGGGGTGCTGCAGCCCGGCCAGACGGCGGTGCAGGGAATCGGGGCGGCGGCTTCCTGGCTCGCGGCACACGCCGGTTCGCGGCTCGTGGTGGATTCGCGGGTGCGGGAGGCGTCGGGCTCCCCGACGGTGACCCCGCGCTCGGTGGTGAGCGCAGCACCGTTGTTGCTGCGCGACGGCCGGCTGGCGGTCGACGCGGCGACCGAGGGTGTGGTGGACCCGCGGGACCTGTCGTTCGGTTACGCGTGGTCCCAGCAGCGCCAGCCGAGGACCATGGCGGGGATCGACGCGCGCGGCCGACTGCTGCTGGTCACGGTCGACGGCCGGCAGCCCGGCGTGAGCGAGGGCCTGACACTCGTGGAAGGCGCCCGCCTGATGCGCGCACTCGGCGCGGTCGAGGCGATGAACCTCGACGGAGGCGGCTCCAGCGCGATGGTCGTCTCCGGCGCGGTGGTGAACAAGCCCTCGGACGCAACGGGGGAACGCGCCGTGGGCGACGTGGTGGCGGTACTGCCCCGGCGGTGAGCCGGTCCAGCGGAACCCGGCCGTTCGATGCGGGCCGCACCGTTCCGACGGCACCTACTTCAACCCGCTGCGGACGAAGGCGTTCACGATGTGCCGCTGCAGTACCAGGTAGATCGCGAACACCGGCAGGCACGCCAGCCCCGCGACGGCCATCAGCGGGCCCCAGTCGTTGCCCTCCGTGCCCATGAAACTGCGCAACCCCAGCTGCACCATCGCGTTGTTGCGCTGCAGCACCATCGCCGGCCAGAAGTACTCGTTCCAGGCGTTGACGAACAGCAGGATCGTCAGCGCGGCCAGCGCGGGCCGCAGGTTCGGCACCACCACCGTCCACAGTGTCGTCCACGACGAGCGGCCGTCCATGCGCGCCGCCTCGAGCAGTTCCTTCGGGAAGCCGTCCAGGTGCTGCCGCAGCATCAGCACGCCCAGCGCCGAGCACAGGTTCGGCACCACCACCCCGGCCAGGGTGTTGAGCAGCCCGAGCTGGAACAGCAGCACGTAGTTGGGCAGCATCGTCACCTGGAACGGCACCAGCCACGTCCCGACGAACGCCAGGTACAGCAGCCGCTGGAACCGGAACCGCCACGCGGCGAACGCGTACGCGGCCAGCAGCCCGGTCAGCAGCTGCCCCAGTGCGGTCAGCAGCGCCACCACCGTGGTGTTCGCCAGCAGCCGCACGACGTCGACCTTGCTCGCCGCGTCCGCGTAGTTCTCCAGCGACAACGGCCACGGCAGCAGCGACAACGACAGCACGTCGTCGGGCTGCCGCAGCGACGTCGCGTACAGCCAGTAGATCGGGAACACGCACAGCACGCCGAGGACCACCAGGACGGCGTGCCCCCGGATCGTGCGCCAGCGGGAGTCCACAGTGCACTCCTCAGTCGTCGTGGAAGGTCAGGCGTTCGGACAGCCACACGAGCCCGGCCGCCACCAGGCCGAACCCGATGAACAACAACATCCCGGCCGCCGCGCCCAGCCCCGCGTCGTAGCTGTGGAAGCTGTAGTCCCACAGCAGGTAGTAGACGTTCGTGGTGGCGTCCGCCGGGCCGCCCTGGGTGAGCGTGTCGATCAGCGGGAACGTCCACTGCGCCGACAGCAGCACCGTCATCAGCGTCAGGAACACCAGCGTCGGCGACAGCAGCGGCAGCGTGATCCACCGCGTCACCTGCCCGCGGGTCGCGCCGTCCAGCTGGGCGGCGTCGGAGTAGTCGGAGTTGATCCCGGCCAGGCCGGCGGTCACCACGAGCACCGCGAACCCGAGCAGGTGCCACCCGGTGATCCCGATGACCGCCAGCTGCGCCGACCCGCTCTCGTGCAGCCAGTTGAGGTCCGTGCCCAGCACCCGGTTCACCGCCCCGGCGCCCGGGTCGAGCATCCACTGCCACACCGCGGCGCTGGCCACCGGCGCGACCAGCATCGGCGCGAACACCAGCGCCTGGTACACCACCCGGGCGCGGCCCCGCACCCGCCGGGTCAGCAGCGCCGCCACCACCGGGACCACCACGGTGAACGGCAGCAGCCCGGCGATCACCACCAGCGTGCGCAGCACCGCCTGGCCCAGCTCAGGCAGGTCGATCAGCCGTTCGTAGTTGGCCAGGCCCACCGGCACCATCGGCTGGGTCGGCAGCAGGTTCCACGAGAAGAACGACAGCTGCGCGGTCTGCACCAGCGGCCGGTAGGTCCAGATCACCAGCAGGGCCAGCGCCGGCGCGAGGTAGAGGTACGGCGGGGCCGCGCGCAGCACCCGCCGTACCAGCGCCGGCCGCTCGGCTACCGGCACCGCGATCGGCGCCGGAAGGGCGACTTCGACGAACATCGCGCGGACTACCGGCCCGCCGGCATCAGCGGCTTGGCCGCGTCCCGCGCCGCGGTCAGCGCGGCCTGCGGGTCGGCGCCCTGGTAGACGGCCTTCTCGACGGCGTCCATCATGCCGTCGCGGATCTGCAGGTAGGAATTGCCCGGGAAGGACACCCACGGCTCCAGGTGCGCGAGCTGCTCCACGTTCGGCTTGATCAGCGGGTTCTTCGCCGCCCACGCCTGCAGGCCGTCCGGGTCCTCCAGCAGGCCGGTGCGCAGCGGCAGGTAGCCGATCTTGGACGCGATCGTGGTGTAGGCCTCCTCGCTGGTGAGGAAGCGGATCAGCTCCCACGCCGCGCGCTGCTTGGCCGGGTCCTGGGAGAACACGAACAGCGACGCGCCGGAGTTGGTCGCCACCGTGGGCTTGCCACCGAACGACGGCATCGTGGTGGCCCGCAGGTCCCACTTGTCCTTGGCGCCCTTGATGAACGTGGCCTGGATCGCGCTGGTCTCCAGGATCATCCCGATGTCGCCGCGGGCGAAGGCCTCGTAGCCCTGCTGCTGCGTCAGCTTCGGCGTGCTGCCGGTGTTCACCATGTTCTGCGCCATCTTCACGACCTCGACCGCGGGCGCGTCGGCGAAGGCCAGCGACGAGCGGTCCTCGGAGATGACCCGGCCGCCGTTGCTGCGCACCAGCGACTGGAAGCACCAGTCCTTCGCGGTCTTGGTGAGGCAGTCGATGTAGGTGCCGTCCTTGCCGGTGCGCTGCTTGATCGCCTGCGACGCCTGCTGCACCTCGTCCCAGGTCTTCGGCGGGTTCGCCGGGTCGAGACCGGCCTGGCCGAAGAGGGTGGCGTTGTAGTAGAGCACCGGGGTGGAGAAGACGAACGGCACGCCGTAGGTCTTGCCGTCCCAGTCGGCCAGGGTGCGGGCGGTCGGGGCGAACGGGTACTTGGCGCCGTCGAAGTTGGCCTGCACCTCCTCCTTGCCGACCAGGTCGTCCAGGGGCTTGGCGCCGAGACCGTGGATGGTGAAGTCCAGGTCGGAGAAGCCCAGCTGGGCCACGTCCGGCGGGCTGCCCGCGGCCATCTGCGCCTGGATGCTCGGCACCGTGTCGGTGGCCGGGTTGGGGCTGTTGCCCTGCGGCTTCTGCGCGGTGACCTTGATGTTCGGGTGGGCCTGCTGGAACTTGCCGATCAGCTCGTTGAACGTGTCCGTCCACGCGCCGGCCTGACCGAAGTTGTAGCTTTCGAACACGATCGAGACCTGCTGGTCCGGCCGCAGCTCGGGGGCGCGCGCCACCGTGGTGGGTTCCTGGGAGGCGGTGCTGCCCAGGCCGCAGGCCGAGGTGCCCAGCACCACGGTCAGCGCGAGGGTGATCGGGGTTTTCCTCATCGGTAGTGCTCCTTGTTTCACTGGGGGAGAGCGGAGAGTTCGTCGAGGGCGGGCACGGGTTCCCACCGCAGCCGCCGCCCGGTGCCGCGGTCGAACAGGTGCAGCCGCCCGGGCGCGGCGGTCAGCTCGACCGCGTCACCGGCCGCCAGCCCGAGCGGGCGGGGACCGCGCACGCACACCCGGGCTTCGCCGACGGTGCAGTGCGCGACCTCCTCGCTGCCGAGGTTCTCCACGAGCCGCACCACGGCCCGCAGGCCCGGTCCGCGCGTGAGGTGCTCGGGCCGGATGCCCAGCACCACCTCGGCCGGAGGCAGGTCGGAGGTGATGCCCAGCGGCAGGCCGAAGTCCTCGCCGACGACGTGCAGGGCGCCGCCGCGGCTGACGACCGTGGCGGGCAGCAGGTTCATCGGCGGGGCGCCGAGGAACCCGGCCACGAACACCGACGCCGGCTCGTCGTACACCTCGGTCGGAGTGCCGACCTGCTCGAGCCCGCCCTGGTTCAGCAGCGCGATGCGGGTGGCCATGGTCATCGCCTCCACCTGGTCGTGGGTGACGTAGACGAACGTGGAGCCGAGCCGCCGGTGCAGTTCGGTCAGTTCGGACCGGGTCGCGGTCCGCAGCTTGGCGTCCAGGTTGGACAGTGGCTCGTCCATCAGGAACGCGCCGGGGTCCCGCACCAGGGCCCGGCCCAGGGCGACCCGCTGCCGCTGCCCGCCGGAGAGTTCCTTGGGGCGGCGGTCGAGGAGGCCGTCGAGGTCGAGCACCTGAGCCACCTCGGTCACCCGCTGCCGGATCTCGGTCCGGGGGCGGCGGCGCGCCCGCAGCGGGAAGCCGATGTTGCGCTCGACGGTCAGGTGCGGGTAGAGCGCGTAGCTCTGGAACACCATCGCCAGGTTGCGGTCACGCGGCGGGGTGTGCGTGATGTCGCGGTCGCCGAGGAGGATGCGGCCCGCCGACAGCGGCGCCAGCCCGGCGATCGCGCGCAGCAGCGTGGACTTGCCGCAGCCGCTGGGGCCGAGCAGGACGAGGAACTCGCCGTCGCCGACGTCCAGCGTGACCTCGTCGACCGCGGTGACCGCGCCGAACCGTTTGGTCGCCGCTTGGATCTGGATCCGGCTCACCAGTTTTTCCTCCCGGTCCTCGGGGAATCGCGGAATGCGTGTTTCGCGGCGCATCACAGCAGCCGCCGGTGTAGCGCAGGTGAACGGGTGGACACGGTTGCGGCGCGCGAAAGCCCAGTTCAGGGGCTTGTGCTGGGAGGATCGGAAGGAGTGGCGGATCGATCGGCGGGACGAATCGATAGGTTGTTCCGATCGGGCGAAAGGAATGCCCACGCCGCGCTTTTCCGGGTGCCGGGAACGGTTAGCGTGAGGCGGGTGTCCGCTCGCCCCCGGCTCGTGCTCGCGCTGATCTGCGTCGCCTCGTTCCTGGTCTACCTCGACACCAGCATCACCCCGGTCGCGGTGCCCGCCATCCGGGCCGATTTCGGCGCCGGCGCCAGTGTCGCCCAGTGGCTGCTCGACGCCTACACGCTCGCGTTCGCCTGCCTGCTGCTCACCGCCGGCTCGCTCGGTGACCGCCTGGGCCGCAAGTCCGTGCTGCTCGCCGGGATCGCGGGGTTCACGCTCGCGTCGGTGGCGTGCGCGGCGGCGCCGGGCAGCGGGGCGCTGATCGCGGCGCGAGCCGCGCAGGGCGTGTTCGCGGCCGCGGTGGTGCCGGTGTCGCTGGCCGCGACCGCCGGGTTGTTCACCGGCGCGCGGGCGCGGGCGAGGGCGATCGGCGTGTGGGGCGGGACCAGCGGGGTCGCCCTCGCGCTCGGGCCACTGCTCGGCGGGGCGCTGGTCGAAGGCGCCGGGTGGCGCAGCATGTTCTGGATCAACCTGCCGATCGGTCTGGTCGCGTTCTTCGGTCTGCTGTGGACGATGCCGCGCGTGGCGCCCGCGGGCGGCCGCCGGATCGACGTGGCCGGCCAGGCGCTGTTCGTGGCCGGCGCGGCGGCGGTGACCTACGTGCTCATCGAGGGCCACGTGCTGGGCTGGGACTCGCCGGTGGTGCTCGGCGTCCTGGCCGGCGGGCTGGCCGCGCTCGGGGCGTTCGTGGCCTGGCAGCTGCGCGCCGGTGAGCCGATGCTGCCGCCGCGCCTACTGCGGATCCGCGAGGTGGCGCTGGCGTGCGCGGTGAACTTCCTGGGCCTGTTCGGGCTGTACGCGGTGCTGTACCTGGTGACCGTGCACCTGCAGGAGGTACTCGGCCTGTCCCCGATAGCGACTGGGATGCGGTTCCTGGCGTTGTTCGGATGCCTCGGCGTCGCGGCGGTGCTGGCGTCCGCGGTGGCGTCGCGGCTGGGCACGCGGGTCACGATGGCGCTCGGGCTGGGCTGTATCACCGCAGGCCTGCTCGGCCTGACGCTGCTCGAGACCGGCGCCGGGTACTGGGCGTACGGATGGGCGCTGGTGCTGCTCGGGGTGGGGGTCCCGCTGTCCAGCGGGGTGGTCGCGATCCAGGCCATGATGGGTGCCGTGCCACCCGCGCTGAGCGGGACGGCATCGGGGAGCATGAACACGTTCCGCCAGTTCGGAGCCGTGTTCGGGGTCGCGCTGGCCGGTCTGCTGTCCCCGGGCCCGGGGACGCTGTGGGTGACGTTCGTGGTCGCCGCGGCAGGGGCATTCCTGGCCGGGGTGCTGGTGCTGGCCCAGCGTCCGGCGCCGGTGCGGGTGCCGGAGCCGGTCTAGCTGGCGGGTTGTACAGTGTTCTGCCGTGGACTGATCGCGGAGCGGCGCTCGGAAGCTGCCCGGGAAGCCGGCGAATGACCGCGGGGGAGATCCTTCTCGACACGTCAGCGGTGCTCGCGAGGCTGCGGAAGGAGCCGGGCGCCGAGGTCGTCGACCCGGTGTCGGCTGGTTCGGCGATGTCCGCGGTCGACCGGGCCGAGCCGGCGACGAAACTGGCGCATTACGGGCTGCCGGCGAACGCACGCTCACTCGCCCGCAGGCGCTCTCGCCACCGCCTCGATCCGGGAGCACCCGGTGACCGTGTTCACCGCCGACAGCGCCTGGGCGGACCTCGACGGGGTGGACGTCCCGGTCAAGCTGATCCGTTGACCATCCGGGAATGACAACGGCCCGCCCGGCGGCCTCGAAGGCGCACCGAGCGGGCCGGGAGCCCATCCTCAGCCGGGCAGCTGCCCCTGCGTCACCCAGGCCGCGATCGCCGGGCCGAGCACCGCGCTGTCCTTGATCCACGCGAAGTGGTCCAGGTGTTCCACACCCGCGCCGCGCTCGATGTGCCACCGCTGCGACGGCACGCGCGTGGCGAGGAAGTCGACGTTCGACTTCGGGCCCAGGGTGTCCTCGGCGAGCGAGATCAGCAGCACCGGCGCCCGCACCTCGCGCAGCAGCCGGTCGTAGTCGTGGCTTCCGCCGCGCGGGCGGTAGCGGCTGGTGCGCGAGTGCCGCGCCCAGTCGGTCATGACGCCGCCCGCCATCGCGCCCGGGATCAGCACCCCGCCGGGCCACCACCCGCGCACCTTCGCGACCAGCCCGATCCACTGGATCTTCCACAGCGCCTCGGCCCACCGCCGTGGCCCGAAGGCGCGCCAGAACACCGTCCCGGTGCCGATCGTGACCACCCCGGCCACCTCGTCCGGATGCGCCGCCGTGAACAGCAGCGCGATCTGCCCGCCCAGGCTGTGCCCGAACAGGTGCAGCGGCGCGCCGGGGAACCGCGACCGCAGCGCCGCGGTCACCGCGGGCAGGTCGGCCTCGATCAGCTCCCGGTACCCGAAGTCCGGGCCCTCCCGCAGCGCCGGCTTCGCCTCGCCCTGGCCGCGCAGGTCCACCGTCGCCACCGACAGGCCCGCCGCGTGCAGCGCCTTCGCCAGCGGCAGGTAGAACTTCGCCTTCATCGCCATCGCCGGCAGCACCAGCACCACCGGCGCCGCCGGGTCGGCCGCGGGCAGCAGCCGCACGGTGAACGTCGCGCCCTCGGACGCCACGGTCAGCGACTCCAGCGACGAGAACTCCGACGGGCGCCGGCCCGCCTCACTCACCGACACGGCCGGACTCCTTGAGGTTGCCCACGTACTCGAACGTGAACTTGGCGACCAGCACCTCGTCGTCGTTGTAGCACAGCGCCTTGCCGTCCAGGTCGAACCGGGTCGCGGCCGGGTCGCCCAGCACGCGGCGGATCTCGCGCTCGTCGACCGTGGCGATGGCGCGGATCCGGCCCGTGGCGGGCTTGCGGAACGAGCACCGCGCGTCGCGCAGCACCAGGAACTCCACATCGGACAGGCGGGGCGCGATGGCGCCGACGAACGCCGAAGCCCCGGCGATGTCCGCGGCGAGGAACAGCGCCCCGGCGTGCACGGTGCCGAGGTGGTTGAGCTGGTGGTCCGCGCCCGCCACTTCGGCGACCGCGCGGTCCGGGCCGACCTCGGTGATCGCGACGCCGGCGTGGTTGCCGAACGGCACCAAGGCGTCGGCGACCTCACGGATCTTGGCGTAGTCGGGCGTGCCGCCGCCGGCGCCGGCGAAGGCGTCGGCGAACCCGCCCAGTTCTGCGGTGACCATTCCAGTTCTCCTTGTCAGCGGTAGGGGCGCAGGACGCGGCGGGCGATCGACCACCGCAGCACTTCGGACGGTCCCTCGTAGATGCGGAAGGCGCGGGCCTCGACCAGGAACCGGGCGACGAGGTGGTCCTCGCACACGCCCAGCCCGCCGTGCAGCTGCACGGCCCGGTCCAGCACCCGCCACACCGCTTCGGACACGAACGTCTTGGTCACCGACGCGTGGTGCCGGGCCGCGCTGCTCGCCGGGCCTTCGGCGTCGATCACCTCCGCGCAGCGGGCGATCAGCGCGCGGGAGGCTTCGATGTCGATTTCGTTGTCGGCCAGGTGCCCCTGCGCCAGCCCGTGTTCGGCGATCCGCGCGCCGAACGCCTCGCGCCGCGAGATGTGCCGCGCCGCCAGCTCCTGGGCACGCGTGGCCAGGCCGAGCCAGCTCATGCAGAACGACAGCCGCGACGGCGCCAGCCGCACTTGCGCGTACTCCATGCCCAGCCCGACCTCCCCGAGCACCGCCGTGTCCGGCACGAAACAGCCGCTGAACTCGACCTCGCAGTGCCCGCCGGGCGCGCTGGTGTGGTCCAGGGTCGGCATCCGGCGCAGCACGCGCATGCCCGGGTTGTCGGCGTCGACCAGGAACATCGTCGGGCCGTCGTCGGTCCGGGCCACGCAGATGACGAACGCGGCACCGTCCGCGCCGGTGGTCAGGTGCTTGGCGCCGTTGATCACCCACCCGCCCGGCGCTTCTTCGGCGGTGGTGCGCAGCATGCCCGGATCGGCCCCGGCGCCCGGCGCCGGCTCGGTCATCGCGATCGCCGACCGCACCTCACCGGAGGCCAGCGGCGCCAGGTAGCGCTGCGCCTGTTCGGGGTTCGCGGCGTGGGCGAGCAGGTGGATGTTGCCGTCGTCGGGCGCCCAGCAGTTGAGCGCGAGCGGGCCGATCAGGCTGGTGCCCGCGGCCTCCAGGACGACGGCCTGGTCACGGGTGTCCAGGCCGAGCCCGCCGTGCTCGACGGGGGACAGCGGGCCGAACACGCCCGCCTCCTTGGCCGCTTTCTGCAGCTCCAGCCGCAGCGCGTCGTCCATCGGGCGGCCGTCGACGACGATCTCCCGCTCGACGGGCAGGACCTGTTCGGAAATGAAGCGACGGGTTCGCGCGGCGAGTTCCAGCGCGCTCGTGCTGACCATGCGGCCAGTCTGCGGCGGGCGCGGGACCGCTCCGGCGGGCATTGCCAGATCCAATCGCCCGAATCGAATCCGGTCCGCACCCGTGGCCTGGGACTGACGGGTCGTGACGCTGGAGTTCATGCGCACGCTGCACGTGGAGTCCAAGACCACCGAGGCCGACGGGGTCGTGTCGTTCGTCCTGGCCGGGGACGACCTGCCCGGCTGGGAGCCCGGCGCGCACGTCGACGTCGAGATCCGGCCCGGCCTGCTGCGCCAGTACTCGCTGTGCGGGGACCCTGCCGACCGCACCCGCTGGCGCATCGCCGTGCTGCGGGAGGAGGCGGGCCGCGGTGGCTCGGCCTACCTGCACGACGCGGTGCCGCAGGGCGCGACGTTGCGGGTCGGCGACCCGCGCAACAACTTCCCGCTCGTGCCCGCCCCGTGCTACCGGTTCGTGGCCGGCGGCATCGGGATCACCCCGCTGCTGCCGATGCTGCGCGCGGCCGAGAACGCCGGCGCCGAGTGGGAGCTGTACTACGGCGGCCGCCGCCGCTCCCGGATGGCGTTCACCGGCGAGTTGAGCGAGTACGGCTCCCGCGTGCGGATCCTGCCCGAGGACGAGCACGGGCTGCTGCCGCTGGCCGACATCGTGTCCGGCGACGCCCTGGTGTACTGCTGCGGGCCGGGGCCGCTGCTGGACGCCGTGGAACGGCTGTGCCCGGCCGACCGGCTGCGCGTGGAGCGCTTCCAGCCCCGCGAGATCGCCGACACGCCGGCGCGGGGTTTCGAGGTGGTCGCGTCCGCCTCCGGACGCACCGTGCGGGTCGCGCCCGGCCAGTCGGTGCTGGACGCGCTCAGCCGGTCCGGTGTCGCGATGCCGTCGTCGTGCCGGGAGGGGACCTGCGGCAGCTGCGAGACGACCGTGCTGGTCGGCGAGGTCGAGCACCGCGACTCGGTGCTGTCCGAGCAGGAACGCGCCGCGGGCAAGACGATGATGGTGTGCGTGTCGCGCGCGGTGTCGGACCGGCTCGTGCTCGACGTGTGAGCCGGCGATAGGCGTCCCCGATCGGCCGTTCGGGTTTGCTCGCGCGCGCGTGCGGGAGTGGTCTGGTCCAGGTCATGCTGGCGGGGCCAGCGCGGGCACCGGTCTGGAGCGCGTGCCTGGCGTATCACGCTCTCGGCAGATCGGATGAACCATGCAGCTCACTGTTCTCGGCTGCCGGTCGGGGATGCCCGCCGGCGGATCGCCCAGCTCCGGATACCTCGTGGACACCGGGCGGACCCGCCTGCTGCTCGACTGCGGACCCGGGATCGCCACCGCGCTGTCCGCGGTGGACGGCCCGCTGGACGGTGTGGTGATCACCCATCTGCACATCGACCACTGCTACGACCTGCTGCCCCTGGGCAAGGCGCTGCTCAAGCCGATGCTGCGCTTCCCCGGGGCGCCCGAGTTCGGCGGCGAATGCGCTCCGGTGCCGCTGCTCGTGCCGGCGGGAGCCAAGGAGCTGTTCGCGCGGTGGTCGCAGCTGTTCCCGATCGCGTCGATGCCGGTGCTCAACCGCGCGTTCGAGGTGGCCTACGACGTGCGCGAGTACGCGCCGGGTGAGCTGTTCGAGTTCGGTGACTGCGCGGTGGAGCTGCACGAGCTGGTGCACTCCGCCCCCAACTGCGGGATCCGCGTGACCGATGGCGAGCGGACCCTGGCCTACACCGGCGACACCGGCATGACCGACGCCCTGGTCAAGCTCGCCGCCCACGCCGACGTGTTCCTGTGCGAGGCGACGCTGCGCGCCACCGACACCACCGGCCACGGCCACCTCAGCGCCGCCGAGGCGGGCCGGGTCGCGGCGGAGGCGGCGGTGGGGGAGCTGGTGCTGACCCACTTCGCCTCCACCGAGCCCGACTGGCTGCACGGCCTGCTCACCGACGCCGGATCGGAGTTCGACGGCCCGATCCGGCTGGCCGAGGCGGGCAAGACGCTGACGTGCTGATCACCCCCGGCCCTTCTGAGGTCAGCCGATCCAAGTAGCGGGATCGCCCGGTCAGTCGATGCCTTCGACGATGCGGAAGTCGCGCTCGACGCCGTCGGAGAGGGCGGCCAGCGCCTCCTGGTAGGCCGCACTCTCGCGCGCCGCGACGGCCTGCTCGAAGCTGTCGAACTCGACGAGCTGCGCGTGCGGTCCTGGACGCCCGCCTGGTACTCCCGGAGGTCAGGACTACGAGCGGTTCCGGCACCCAGAGTGGCCTTCCAAACATGATCGGAATTGGACCTGTCCAAAGGCCACTTGCGTGTGGAAACCTCGACGCTGGTTGTTCGAAAGCAAGGTCGAACCTGGTGAGGTCTACCCGATGTACGTTCCCGCCCACTTCGCCCCCGACGAGGACGCGGTCCACTCGCTACTGGAGCATCACGGCGCCGCCGACCTGGTCACGTCCACTCCGGACGGCCTGGTGGCCACGACGCTGCCGTTCGTCTACGACCGTGCGCGGGGAAGGCTTCTGGGGCATCTCGCCCGCAACAACGACCACTGGCGCCGGACCGCGCTCGGTGACTCGCTGGTCATCGTGCGCGGTCCGGACTCCTACGTCACGCCCTCCTGGTATGCCTCGAAGGCCGAGCACGGGCGCGTCGTGCCCACCTGGAACTACGTCACCGCCCACGTGTACGGCACCCTGTCCGTCCACGACGATCCCGACTGGGTCGCCGACGTGGTACGCCGGCTCACCGATCACCACGAGGCCGGCCGGGCTGAGCCCTGGTCGGTCGACGACGCGCCCGAAAAGTTCATCCACGGCCAGCTGCGAGCCATCGTCGGGGTGGAGGTGACCATCACCCGCATCGAGGCGAAGTTCAAACTCAGCCAGAACCGCCCGCCCGCCGACATCGAGGGCGTGATCGAGGGTCTTCGCGCAGAGGGAGACGAGGCCGGCGCGGCCGCGGTCGCCGCCCACCGGCCCCGCAAGGGCGGTTCGTGACACACCAGAGCCGGAACGGCCACCCGGGACCGCCGAATCGCACCACTCGCGCTGCGTTGTCCCGCCGGCCGGCGGAGGCCCCGGTCCGGAGGACCTCCGCCAGCCGCGCCGGCTACAGCACCGACCGCAGGTGCTCCACCGCCGCCTGGTGGATTTCCGCGCTGCGCGGGATCGCCGCGGTGGCCCAGTAGGTGGCGTGCGCCAGGCCCGCCATGCGTTCGGCTCGAGCGTCCACCCCGGCCGACCGCAACGCGGCCGCGAAGGCCTCGCCCTCGTCGCGGAGCGTGTCGTACTCCGTGGTGATCACCAGGGTCGGCGGGAGGCCGCTCAGCTCGTTGCGGTCCAGCGCCAGCCGCGGGTCCACGGCGTCCTCCGGGCCACCGCAGTACTGCGCGCCGAACCACCGCAACGCGTCCAGGTGCAGCAGGTACCCCTCGGCGTACTCGCGCCGCGACGCGGTGTCGGCCAACGGGTCCACCAGCGGGTAGACCAGCACCTGCCCTCGCACGGCCGGCTCGCCCTCGTCCCGGGCCCGGATGACCGCCGACGCGGCCAGGTTCCCGCCCGCGCTGTCACCCATGACCGCGATCCGCCCGGGATCGCCGCCGTGCGCGGAGATCTCCTTGGCCGTCCACCGCAGCGCGGCGAACACGTCGTCGTGGGCGGCGGGGAACTTCGCCTCGGGGGCGAGCCGGTAGGTGACCGACACGACGATCGCTTCGGCGTCGAGCGCGAGGGCCCGCACGGGCTCGTCGACGACGTCGAGACCGCCCGCGACGAACCCTCCACCGTGGACGTACAGCACGACCGGGAACGGCCCGTCGCCCGGCGGCACGTAGATCCGCGCGCGGTGGGCCGGGTCCGGCCCGTAGGACACCTCGCTGGTCCGGGAGAAGCCGCGCTTGGGCTTCTGCAACCCGGTGAACGACGCGATCGTCTCGCGGGTCGCCTCGAGGCCGATCTTCTCGAACGACTGGAAACCCTGCTGCGCCAGGCCGTCGAGCAGAGCGGCGACGGCGGGATCGAGTGGCATGACGGTTCCTCTTTCAGGCGAAGACGCGGGAGGCGGACGACAGGGTGAAGCCCGCGTAGCCGGCGGCGACGACCTCGTCGCACTTGGCGCGGTAGGCCGGGGCGCCGCCGAGGTAGACCAGGACGCGGCGCGGTTTGCCGGGGATGTTGTTGCCCATGTACCAGGACGTGGGGGAGTCGGGCAGCAGCGTCGCCTCGGCCAGCTCGTTGGTGTGCGCGACCCACGCCCGCTCCGCTTCCGGCTCCGGCTCGATGACGTCCAGTCCGTTCTCGCGCAGGTGGTCCAGTGCGGCGACGGTGAAGTCGACGTGGTCCTCGATGGCCAGCGGCATGTTGTACAGCACCGACGGGCTCTGCGGGCCGGTGATCATGAACAGGTTGGGGAACCCGGCGGCCATCAGCCCGAGGTAGGTCTGGGGCCCGTCGGCCCAGTGGTCGGCGAGCCGGAGGCCGCCGCGGCCGGTGATGTTCATCGCCAGCAGCGGGCCGGTGCACGCGTCGAAGCCGGTGGCGAGGATCAGCATGTCGAAGTCGTGCTCGGTGCCGTCGGCGAGGCGTACCCCGGTGGGGGTCACCGCGGCGATCGGGTTGTCCTTGACGTCGACGAGGTCGACGTTGGGCCGGTTGTAGGCCTCGTAGTAGTCGGTCTCCAGCGGCGGCCGCTTGGTGCCGTACGGGTAGCCCTCCGGCGCGAGCAGCTCGGCCTTGGCCGGGTCGTGCACCCGTTCCCGGATCCGGTCCCGGATGTAGGCGGCGATCGTGTCGTTGGCGGCCTTGTCGAACAGGATGTCGCCGAAGGAGTCGATGAACAGCCGGAACCCGCCGCGGTTCCAGCGGTCGTCGAACACCTGCCGCCGCTCCTCCGGCGACACGGCCAGCGCCGAGGGCTGCACGTCGGAGTAGGGCACGCCGAGGAAGTGGTTGCGCGAGGCGTCCCGGATGGCGCGGTAGTCCGCCTTCTCGGCGGCCTCCTCCTTGGGCCGGGTCGGGTAGTTGCCGATCGGGGTGGCGTAGTTGGGGGTGCGCTGCAGGACCGTGAGGTGCCCGGCGGTCTTGGCGATCTCGCTGATCGCCTGGAGCCCCGACGAGCCGACGCCGATGATGCCGACCCGCTTGCCCGCGAACGACACCTCGTGGTGCGGCCAGTTGCCGGTCATCAGGACCTCGCCGGCGAAGTCCTCGACGCCGGGGAACTCCGGCTTCTTCGGCACCGAGAGGGTGCCGGCGCCGGAGATGACGAACCGCGCGCGGTGCGTCTGGCCGGTGCTCGTGGTGGCCGTCCACAGCGACTCGGCGTCGTCCCAGGTCAGGGATGTGATCCGGGTGTTGAAGCGGAAGCTGCGGCGCAGGTCGTAGCGGTCGGCGACGTGTTCGAGGTAGGACAGGATCTCCGCCTGCGCGGGGAACCGTTCGGTCCAGTGCCACTCCTGCTGCAGCTCGTCGTCGAACGAGTAGGAGTAGTGCACGCTCTCGATGTCGACGCGGGCGCCCGGGTAGCGGTTCCAGTACCAGGTCCCGCCGACGTCCCCGGCCGCGTCGAAGCCGATGACCCGCAGGTTCCGCTGGTTGCGCAGGACGTGCACAGCGTACAGCCCGGCGAAACCGGCGCCGATGACGATGGCGTCCTGGGTGGGCGGTTCGGGTGACACCACTGATCCAGCCTCCTCGATGGTTCGGGTGTGATCGCCGCTACAGCCTGCGGTGGCGCGCGGCGGGCCGGACAGGGTGAGATCACCCCATCGGCCACCCCATCGCGGTCCGGGACACCCCCGCGTGTCCTACGGTGGGAGCCGCGGTGTCCAGCGGCGGGCGCGTGATGGGAGGCGTCATGGGTGACGGTGCCGGAGGGGGGCTGCGGCATCCCGCCGTGGCGCTGACCAGCTTTGTCGGCCGTCGTCAGACCTTGGCGCAGCTGGACGCCGAGCTGCGCGCCCACCGGCTGGTGACCGTCACCGGTCCGGGCGGGGTGGGCAAGACTCGCACCGCGATCACCGCCGCCGACCGGACCAGCCTGCCCGGCGGGGTGCGGGTGGTGGAGCTGGCCAGCGTCACGCACGACAGCCAGGTCGCGCCCACCGTCGCGACCGCGATCGGCGTCTCCGACCAGTCCAACCGGGACGCCGTCGACCGGGTCGTGGACCACCTCTCCGGCACCAGCACGCTGCTGGTCCTGGACAACTGCGAGCACGTGCTGGACGCCAGCGCGCGGCTGGTGCTGCGGCTGCTGGAGGCGCTGCCCGGCCTGCGTGTCCTGGCCACCAGCCGGGAGCCGTTGGGCATCGGCGGGGAACGCGTGCACCTGCTCGCGCCGCTGGCCGTGCCGGAGGAGAGCGACGCGGCGGGCACCGGCGCCCTCGACCACGTCCCGGCGGTCCAGCTGCTGGTCGACCGTGCGCGCGCGGTGCTGCCGGACTTCACGGTGACCCCGGAGAACCGGGCGGCGGTGGTGGCGCTGTGCCGCCGCCTCGACGGGCTGCCGCTGGCGATCGAGCTGGCCGCGGTGCGGTTGCGGTCGTTGTCGGTGTCGGAGGTGGTGCGGCGCCTGGACCGGCGGTTCCACCTGCTCGCCGGGACGGACCCGGCGGCGGATGCGCGGCAACGGTCGCTGCGGGCCCTGATCGACTGGAGCCACGACCTGTGCACCCCGGACGAACGCCTGCTGTGGGCGCGGATGGCGGTCTTTCCCGCCTCGGTCGACCTGGAGACGCTGGAGCGGGTGTGCGGGTTCGGCGACCTGGCCGGGGACCGGCTGTTCGACGCGCTCGACGGACTGGTCGGCAAGTCCGTCGTGGTCGCCGACCGCAACGGCGAGCAGGTCCGCTACCGCCAGTTCGTGACGCTGCGCGAGTACGGCGCGGAACTGCTGGCAGCCTCCGGTGAAGCGGATTCACTGCGGCGACGGCACCGCGACCACTTCATCGACCGCGCGGCGGAGTGTGTCGGCCGGTGGTGTGGCCCGCACCAGGCCGGCGACCTGGCGCGGTTGCGGGAGGACCACCCGAACCTGCTGGCCGCGCTGGCTTGGTCGGCCGAAACCCCGGGCGAGGCCCCGGCCGGGGCGCGGCTGGCGTCGCTGCTGCGCTACCACTGGATCGCCGGCGGGTTCCTCAGCAACGGGCGCCGGTGGCTGGAACGCTTGCTCCCTCAACTCGAGCCCGGCAGCCCGGAACGTGGCGAGGCGCTGTGGGCGGCGGCGTGGGTCGCGCTGATCCAGGGCGACCGCATGGTGGCGAGGGGGTATCTGAAGGAGTGCGCGGTGATCGCCGACGCGCTCGGGGATCCGGGGCTGCGCGGGCACGTGCGGTTGTGGCGGGCGCTGCTGAACCTGTTCGAGGGCGATCTGCAGGCCGCGATCGGACTGTACCGCCAGGCGATCGCGATCCACCGGGCCGGCGGCGACACCGGGCTGGCGCTGACCGCGTCCTTCCAGCTGGCGATGGCGCAGGCCTACGCGGGCCGTCCACGGGAGGCGCTGGAGACGTGCTCGGCGGTGATCGAGGAGGCCTCAGCCGTCGGGGAACGGTGGAACCGGGCCTACGCGCACTGGGCGGCGGCCATCAGCCACCTGCACCTGGGGGAGGTGGCCGCGGCGCGGACGGCGATCGCCGCGGCGATGCGGATCGAGCAGGACTTCCGCGACGGCGTGTGCACCGCGCTGTGCACCGAGGTGTGCTCGTGGGTGGCCGCCTCGTCGGGCCACGCGGCCGATGCCGCGGCGCTGGAGGGCATGGCGGCCTCGGTGTGGCACCGGATCGGCACGTCGCTGCAGGCCTTCGGACCCCATGCAGCCCGGGAGGGACGACGGCACTCCACGGCAGTGGACGAACAACTCGGAGCGGCCACCGCCCGCGCCATCCGCAAGGACCACGCCGACGTCACGCTGCCGGACGCCGTGCGGCTCGGGCTCGATCTCGTGGTGCGCCAGAGCGGACGTGGCCGCCCGATGCCGCCGCGCGAACCCCGCGTGCCGGAGTCGCCGTTGACCGGGCGGGAGCGGGAGATCGCCGTGCTGATCGCGCGGGGCCTGAGCAACAAGGCGATCGCGGAGCGGCTGACGACTCACCGCGCACTGTGGACGGTCACGTGGAACGGATGCTGCGCAAGCTGGACTTCACCTCCCGCACGCAGATCGCCTCGTGGGTGGCGGCGAGCAGCGCGGCTCGCTGACGCACATGACCGGCGGCGTCAGCCGCTGAGGAAGTCCACGCCGGCCGGCCCGCTGCGCGAGGTGCGTACCGCCACGCCGTTCGCGTCCACCTCGACCACGACCTCCTCGCCGCACGTCAGCCGTCCCCGGTAGACGCCGGGCGCGGGCAGCGCGGTCCCCGGTTCCACGCGCAGCCGGCCGTTGGTGAGCACGCCTTCGACGCGGTGCGGCCGTCCCAGCGCCCGCGCGGCTCCGGCCACGTCACCGGCCCGCAGGCACGACCGGACGTGCGTGGACGACACTAGCGGCAACAGGTCCACCGGGTGGGTGGTGAAGCCGTAGTTGCGTCCGAGCCGCCGCAGCGTGTCCGGAGTGCCCTCGCCGCGGTGGCCGAACGTGAAGTTGCTGCCCACCACCACGGCCGCGGCCCGCAGGCGCCCGGCCAGGATCCGGGCGACGAAGTCCAGGGGTGACATCCCCGCCAGCTCCCGGGTGAAGGACAGGACGCACACCGCGTCGACACCGAGTTCCCCGGCCAGCTCCGCGCGCCGCTGGACAGTGCTGAGCGCGTCGGTGCACCGCGGCGGCCCGACGACCCGCGCCGGGTGCGGGTCGAAGGTGACGAGCACCGTCGGCAGGCCGCGGGCCCGGCCGATGCCGACGGCCTCGCCGATGAGCCGCGCGTGCCCTCGGTGCACCCCGTCGAACACGCCGAGGGTCACCACGCACGGCCCGAGATCGGCGGGCCCGGTGTCGCGCCACACCGGGCACAGCGTCGCGGTCATCGCGGCTCCTCGCTGGTGTCGCCGGGTGCGGCGCCCCGGGGGAGGAGGCGCCGCACCCGGCGGTGGTGGCCCGGCGACGTCGTTGTCCACCCGGGCCCCGCCGTGCGGTCGGCCGCCGTCAGCGGCGGCGTTCCGGGTTGAACAGGTCCGGCACGGTCCAGCCGTCGAGGTCGTACTCGGCCATGCACTGCTCGGCGAAGCCCTTCATGCCGTCGGCCTGACCCGACTGCTGCGCGGCGAACAGCAGTTCGGCGCGCACGCCCTCGTGGTTGCCCGAGTAGTTGCGCTCGTACAGCTCGTGCCTGCCGCCGAACTCGCTGCCGATCGAGTCCCAGATCAGCTTCATCAGCTTGACGCGCTCGATCGCGTCGATGCCGTTGGAGCCGCGCACGTACTGGTCGAGGTAGGGGCGGATCTCCGGCGAGGCGAAGTCGTCGGCGTGCGAGGGCAGGTAGATCAGCCCGGATCCGAGGTCCTGCATGATGATCTCGCGCACGCGGGGGTAGCCGACGGTCATGAACCAGCGGTAGGCCAGGCCGTAGTCCAGGTGCGGCAGGACCGCGCCGTCGATCCACTCGTCGGGCCGCGCGGCCATCGCGTCGGACAGCGCCCAGAACAGGTTGCGCCACCCGACGACCTCGCCGACGCGGGTCTGGATGCCGCGGAAGTCCTTGGTGCCGGTGACTTCCACGCCCTTCATCAGCAGGCCGGCGATGAAGTCGAGCTTGACCGCCAGCCGGGTGACGCCGTGGAAGGTGAAGCGGTGCAGGAAGCCGGAACCGGGGAAGAACGTGCTGGCCTTCTCGGCGTCGCCGTAGATGAAGACGTTCTCCCACGGGATCTTCACCTTGTCCAGGATGAAGATCGTGTCGTTCTCGTCGAACCGGGACGACAGCGGGTAGTCGAACGCGCTGGTCGCGCTCTGGGCGTAGGACTGGCGGCAGATCAGCTTCATGCCCGGCGCGCCCATCGGCACGGTGCACACCAGCGCGAACTCCCGCTTCTTGATGGGCAGGCCGTAGTGGGCGATGAAGTTGTAGTTCGTGATCGCCGAACCGGTCGCGACCACCTTGGCGCCGGAGACGATCAGGCCGTCGTCCTTCTCCTCCTCGACGTGGATGAAGATGTCCTTCACCTCGTCGGGGTTGCGGTCCCGGTCGACCGGCGGGTTGATGATCGCGTGGTTCCAGTAGAGGACCTTCTCCTGCGACTCGGTGTACCAGCGGCGGGCGTTGTCGGCGAAGGGGGTGTAGAAGTCGGAGTTCGCGCCCAGGGTGCCGAGGAAGGCGGCCTTGTAGTCGGGGCTGCGGCCCATCCAGCCGTAGGTCATGCGGGCCCATTCCGCGATCGCGTCCCGGTCGGCGAAGAGGTCTTCCCGGCTGCGCGGGGTGCGGAAGAACGGGTGCGTGAAGCCGCCGCTGCCGGTGTCCGTCGGCGCGGTGAGCACGCCCTGCTTGTCCGGGTCGTGCAGGGCGTCGTAGAGGCGCGCGGTCATGCGCGCCGAGTTGCGGAACGCCGGGTGGGTGGTGACGTCGTCGACCTTTTCGCCGTAGATGAAGATCTCGCGACCGTCCCGGATGCTTTCCAGGTACTCCTCGCCGGTCATCGGGCGGGTGGTCCGGGTGGGGGTCACGGCTTCGTCGGGCTGGTGGATCGCCACGGGATTGGTCCCTTCGTCGTTGAACGGGATCGTTGTGGTGGGGGGAATCAGACGGCCGCGGGAGCGGCCGGGAACCAGCCGATCTCGGGGCAGTCGAGGGAGACGGCCCAGTGCGAGCCGTCGTCGGCGGGGCCGAGTTCGCGGAAGCGGCCCGAGTGGAACAGCAGCGGCTCGGCGTCGGTGATCTCGAGGTCGACGACCTCGCCGAGCACGATGAGGTGGTCGCCGCCGTCGTAGGTGCGCCACGGCAGGCACGAGATCGTCGCGGCGTTGCCGAGCAGCACCGGCGCCGTCGGGCCGGTGCCCCAGCGGGGCCCCGGGTGCTGCGGGCGGCCGGCGAAGTGCATCGCCGTGTCCAGCTGGTTCGCGGCGAGGATGTTCACCGCGAAGGGGGACCCGGCCAGGTATCCGCACGCCTTGGAGGTGCGCGTCAGCGTGACCTGGCAGAGCGCGGGCTCGAGCGAGACCGCGGTGAACGCGTTCACGGTCGCGCCGTGGGGTTCCCCGGCGCTGTTCCGGCAGGTCACCACCGTGACACCGGTGGCGAACCGGCCGAAGCCGGCGCGCAGCTGCCGCTGATCGAGCGTCATCGTCGACACCTCCTGTACGCTATGCGTACTAGCTGTCCGCTTTGCGTACACGAGAAGGGTGCCCGCTGGTGGGTGAGCGAGTCAATACCTCGCATGCGGGAAGATGGCGGCCATGACCACCGAGGGGAATCCGCGCGACCTCATCCAGAGCCTCGAGCGGGGCTTCGCGGTGCTGCTCGCGTTCGACGCGGAACGGCCCAACCCCACGCTCGCCGAACTGGCGGCCGCGACGAACCTGTCACGCCCGGCGGTGCGGCGGATCCTGCTGACCCTGCAGCACCTCGGCTACGTGCACGGCGAGGGCGGGCGCTGGACGCTGACGCCGCGGGTGCTGAGCATCGGGCAGCACTACTCCGCTTCGCACGGGATGATCGAGATCGCGCAGCCGCACCTGCTCCGGCTCGCCGAGCAGACCGGCGAGTCGGCGTCGCTGGCCGCGCTCGACGGCACCGAGGTCGTCTACGTCGCCCGCGTGCCGGTGCGGCGGATCATGAGCATCAACATCTCGATCGGGACGCGCGTGCCCGCGCACTCGACGTCGATGGGCCGCGTGCTGCTCGCGTGGGCGCCGGACGAGGTGGTCGACCACGTCATCGCCGCGGGACTGGAGGCCCACACCGAGCACACGGTCACCGACCCGGACGAGTTCCGGCGCCGGCTGCGCGACGTCCGGTCGCTGGGCTACTCGGTGGTCGCGGAGGAGCTGGAGAAGGGCCTGCTCTCGGCCGCCGCACCGGTGCGGGACTCCTCGGGGGCCGTGGTGGCCGCCCTGGCCTCCTCGACGTCCAGCGGACGCTCCACTGTGGAGCAGCTGCGCGCCGACGTGGTGCCGCTCCTGGTCAAGACGGCGGAACGCATCAGCGCCGACTTCGGCCACCGGCAGGGCGTGACGTCCGGACCGCTCGTCCGGAAAGGACACGAAGGCTTCTTCTGACGGTCGCCGGCATCCCGAGCGGCCGGAGCCGGCGGACCGGGTGGATCGCGCGCTCCGGACCCGGCGGGCGCGCGATCCCCGGTCGTCTCACACGCGCTTCGCCAGCAGGTGTTCGACGAACCAGTCCCGGGCCGGCGGCGCCGAGCACTCGAACCCGGGCCCGTGGTAGGCGTCGAAGTGGCCGCCCGGGATCAGGACGAGCTTCTTCGGGTGCAGGGCCTCCTCGTAGACCTGCGTGGCCAGCTGCCCGTCGGCCAGCCGGTCGAGCGGGGCGACGATCATGAGCAGCGGCGTCGGCGCGATGAGCCGCGCCCAGCGGCCCGGCTCGTACCCGCGCAGGAACTCCATCGACAGCAGCGTGACCTCGTTGCGCCACGCCGGCGCCCGCTGCTCGGCGGTGGTCGTGCACCACTCGTAGGCGTCCGGCGTCGGCAGCGCGGCCGCACCGGCCGGATCGGTCGTCACCACCGGCAGCATCGACGGCTCCGCGCCGGCCAGCCGGGCCCGGCGCTCGGCCGCGAACACCGCGTCCAGCTCGGCCCAGCGATCGATCCGGATCAGCTCCTTGAACGCCATCGACCCCGACACCGGCGGCACCTGGCTCACCACCGCCTTCACCCGGCGGTCGATGCCGGCCACGACGAGGGCGTGCCCGCCGGCGTAGCTGGAACCCCACAGGCCGATCCGCTCGGCGTCCACCTCCGGCCGCGACTGCGCGTAGGTGATGGCGTGCTGCACGAACCGGACCTGCTGCCACGGGTCGATCTCCAGCCGCGGGCACCCCGGCACGGCGTCACTGGCGCCGAACCCGGGGTGGTCGTACACCAGGCACGCCAGCCCGGCCGCCTGGAACAGCTCCGCGTAGCTGTCCAGGTACATCTCCTTGACGCCGGAGAACCCGTGCTGCAGCACCACACACGGGGCCTCGCCGGTCGCTCCCTCCGCCGGGTAGAACCAGCCGCGCAGCGTCGTGCCCTGCGCGGTGAACTCGATGTCCTCACGTGCCACGAAATCCTCCTCGATCCACAGCGGCTTCGCCGGTCAGCCTGACTCGGGCGCGGCGCCGACCGCCTGCACTTGCCTGCCAGCGACTGGTCCGGCCGTGCCAGCACCGGCCCGGTGGTCGCGCGGGGTGCACCCGTAGCGCGCGCGGAAGGCACGCGTGAAGTGGCTGGCGTCGGCGAAACCCCAGCGCAGGGCGATGTCGGCGATCGGGTCGTCGCCGGTGGCGAGGTCACGGCGCGCGCGGGCGAGGCGGCGGTCGCGGACGAACGCCGCCACTGTCGTCCCGGCCCCGGCGAACACGCGGTACACGCTGCGCACCGACATGCCGTGCGCGGCGGCGATGGCCGCCGGGGTGACCTCGCCCGAGGCCAGGTGCCGTTCGATCCACGTCTCCATCAACGCCAGCGGCGCCGGTGCGGTGTCGTGCCGGGCCGCCGCCGCGAACAGGTCGAGCGCCGCGGACCGCGCGGTGGCCACTTCCGCCGGGCCCAGGCGGTCGAGCGTGCGGGACAAGATGTCGAGGTAGCCGGTGAACAGCCGGACCGCGGGCGCGGACCCGTCGAGCACGACTGTCCGGAACAGACGGTGCCCGCCGGGCACGTCGGCGAGCGCGGCGACCGGGACGATGAGCGTCTGCTTCCGCTGCGGCGCGTGCACCTCGAACCGGGCCGGGCGGTCGCTGCGCCACACCACCACGTCGCCCGGCCGCAGCTCAGCGGTGGCCTCGCCGAGCGCCACCGTTTCCCGCCCCCGCCGGACGACCATCACCCCCAGGTACGGGCGTCCGGTGCGGGCGGCGCGACGCGGCCCCCGGCGGCCGCTGCACGGGTCGCACGCGGTGTCCACGAGGACGACGTCGTCGATGCGCCGCCGCCGGATCGAGGCCCGGAACGACTCGGCCGGCCTGCCGAGCCGCACCGCCATGTCCACGTGCGTCTCGGCGACCAGTTCCTCGAGCCGGGCCTCGCGCTGGGCGGCGGGCACCGCGGTCAGATCGTGGAAGTCAGCCATGCGGGATCTTGAACGGCTGGGTGGCGCCGGCGTCGAGCACCATGGTCGTGCCGGTGACGTGGCGGGACTCGTCGGAGGCCAGGTACAGGACGGCGTTGCTGATGTCGTCCACATCGAGCCACGGGATCGGCAGCGCGTTGAGCGTCTTCATCCCGACGGCGGCCTGCTCCCGGGTCGCGCCCTCGATTCCGCCGAGGAACAGCTTCCAGGAGGCTTCGTTGGCCACCATGGGGGTGTCCACAGTGGCCGGGTGGATGGAGTTGACGCGGATGTGGTGCGGCGCCAGCTCGATCGCGAGCACCCGCATCAGCCCGGTGACGCCGTGCTTGGCCGCGGTGTAGTGAGCCAGGTGGGGGAAGCCGATCAGGCCGGCGATCGAGCTGGTCAGGATGATCGAGCCGCCGCGGCCGCGCTCCACCATGGACGGCGCCGCGGCCCGGACCGTCTTCCACACGCCGGTGAGGTTGATGTCGAGGACGTCGTGCCACATCCGCTCGGTGAGCTCCAAGGCGGACCCGAAGCTCGCGATGCCGGCGTTGGCGCAGACGACGTCGATGCCGCCGAAGCGGGCCAGGCCCTCTTCGACGACCCGTTCCAGGGCGGCGAGATCCCGGACGTCGGCCTGCCGCGCCAGCACCCGCCCGCCGAGTTCCTCGACGCGCTTGGCGGTTTCGGCCAGGTCGGCGTCGGTCGCCCCGTCGTAGGGCGTGGTGCCGACGCTCTGGCACAGGTCGACGGCGATGATGTCCGCGCCCTCGGCGGCCAGGCGCAGCGCGTGCGCGCGTCCCTGGCCGCGGGCGGCTCCGGTGATGAAGGCGACTTTGCCTTCGGCTCGCTTCATGGGTGTCCTCCACGGATCGGGTGAGCGTCAGCGTGCCCGCGGCGCCGCGAGCTGTCTTCGGTCAACCGGTCAACCGCGGGGCGCCCGGTTGACCATCTGGCGGATACGCTGACGCCATGTCCACGGCGCCCGATGACGCGATCCGCGCGGCCACCAGGCACGTGGCGGCGGCGATGCTGCCCGAGCTGACCGCGATCGCCGACGGCACGGTCGCTCACATCGCGGCGGGCATGCCCGAGCTGGCCGAGCGCGACGCACTGGATCTGGCTCGCGCGACCGCCTTCGCCAACAGCGAGGCGCTGCTGCACGCCCTCGTCCGCGGCGACCAGCCGAAGGACGTGACCACCTCGCCCGAGGTGATGCGCTCCACGCGCTCGATGGTGCAGCACGGGCTCAGCCACGACGGGGTGATGCGCGGCTACCGGCTCGGCATCACCTACTGGTGCACGCGGTGGGGGCGGGCGGTCGAGGAGCACTGTCCCGACGCGGCGCTGGCGGTGCCGGTGGTCAACCACGGCACGACGTTCCTGTTGTCCTGGCTGGAACTGGTCAGCGACCGGCTCAGCGCCGAGTACCGCGACGAGGCCGAGCGGCTGGCCCGGGAGGGTTCGCTGGAACGCGCCGAGTTCGTGCGCCGCGTGCTGGCCGGGGAGACCGACGTCGCGGAGGTCCGGCTACGGCTGGGGTACGACCTCACCGGCAGCCACGTCGCGCTGGTCTTGAAGAACCCGCGGGAGGGCCAGCGGCAGCCGCTGGAATCGACGGCGCGGGCGCTGGCGGCCTCCCTGACCGCCGCTGCGCCGCTGGTGGTGCGGGTGGATGTGGACACCACGTGGTGCTGGGTCCCGACGCGCGACGCCGCCCGGTTGTCGTCGGCGGGCGCGCCGGTGCTGGCCGGGCAGGGGGCGCCCGCGGCCGGGCCGGAGGGGTTCCGGCGCAGCCACCGGCAGGCCCGGGAAGCGCTGCGAGTCGCGCAGCTCGCGAGCCGTCCGGCGGGAACCGTCACCCACTTCGCGGACATCGACGTGACGGCGCTGTGCAGCACCGATCCCGGCGCCTGCCGCACGTTCGTGGCCGAGACGCTGGGGCCGCTGGCCGCCGGCACCGAGGACGCCCGCCGCCTGCGCACCACACTCGCGGCGTTCTTCGACGCGGGCGGCAACTTCCGGGCCGCGGCAGCCCGGCTCGGCGTGCACCACAACACCGTCCGGTACCGGGTCGACCAGGCGGGCGCCCTGCTCGGTCATCCGCCGGGGGAGCACCGCCTCCGCCTCGAACTGGCGCTGCACCTGGCCGACCGCCTCGGGCTGGTCACGTGAGGGCGGCCGCGAACGAGTCGGAGGCCGTGGTGAGCCGCTCGTCCTGCGCCGGGGTCAGTTCGAGCGACGCCGAGGCCAGGAGCGCGTCGAGCTGGTCAACGGCGCTGACGCTGGCGATCGGTGCGACGACGGTCGGACGGCTGCGCAACCAGGCCAGCGCGACGGTGGCCGGCTCGGCCTCCAGTTCGGACGCGACCGCCTCGAGTTCCCGGACCACGGCGAACCCGGCGCCGGTGAGGTAGTCGCCGAGCAGTGCGCCGCGCGCGGTCCCCGCGGCATCGGCCGCCGAGCGGTACTTGCCGGTGAGGAAACCGGAGGCCAGCCCGGAGTAGGGGAGCACGCCCAGGTCGTTGCGCTCGGCCACCGGACGCAGGTCGCGCTCGAAACCGGTGCGAGCGAGCAGGTTGTAGTGCGGTTGCAGGGAAACCGGCGGTGCCGCGCCCAGGTCGTGCGCGACGTCCACCCACTCCTGGACGCGGTCGGCGGTGTAGTTCGACAGCGCCACGTGACGCACGAGTCCACGCTGGACGAGGCGGTCGAACGCGGCGACCGTCTCCTCCAGCGGTGTCGCCGGGTCGTCGACGTGGGCGTAGTAGACGTCCAGGTGGTCGGTGCGCAGCCGCTTCAGCGACCGTTCGGCGCCCGCCGTGATGTTGTCGGCGGTCAGTCCGGGAAAGGCGGGGTGGCCGGACACCTTCGTCGCGATGATCACCCGTTCGCGGTTGCCGCGTGACGCCAGCCACTCGCCGATCACGCTCTCCGACTCCCCGCCGCTGTTCCCGGGCGCCCAGACCGAGTACACGTCCGCCGTGTCGAGGAAGTTTCCGCCGCGCTCGACGAACGCGTCCAGGATGCGGTGCGACTCCGCGGTGCTCGCGGTCCACCGGAAGGTGTTCGTCCCCAGTGCGAGTGGGAAGACGTCGAGGCCGGATGATCCCAGAACGGGCATGGTGTGCTCCTTGTAGGATGAGCGAAACGGGGAACTCCCCGTTTCTCCGACAGTAAGCGGGGAGTTCCCCGTTTCGCAACCGGTGAGGGGTGAAGGTGGCCGCGAACACACCGAAGCGGCGTGCCGACGCACGCGAGAACCGCGACGCCATCCTGGCGGTCGCGCGGCGGGCCCTCGCCGAATCGCCTGAGATTTCCTTGAACGCGATAGCCAAGCTCGCCGGTGTGGGCAACGCGACCTTGTACCGGCACTTCCCGACGCGGGAGTCCCTGGTGCTGGCGGTGTACGGCCGGGATGTCGAGGAAATCCGCGAGGTGGCCGGCCGTCTGCTCGCCGAGCGCTCACCGTCGGAGGCGCTGCGGGAGTGGATGCGCGAGTTCGCCCGGTGCGTGCTGACCCGGCGCGGTCTGGCCGGCGCCCTGCGACTGGCGACGGGTGCGGACCGGGCGCAGTTCGCGGGCACCTACCAGGCGATGGCCGACGCTCTGGGGGAGTTGCTCGCGGCCAACGAGAGGGCCGGGACGGTGCGCCCGGGCCTGGATCCGGAGATCGTCCTGCTGGCCCTGGGCAGCCTCTGGCAGCTCGATCCGGACGGGGACTGGCGGAAGCAGGCCGACGGGATCATCGACCTGCTGATGGCCGGGCTCGCCGGGCGATGACCGGCGCCCTGATCTTCCGCCTCATGCGCAGCGGCCACCGTCGATCAGGTAGGTCTGGCCGGTGATGTAGGAGGCCGCGGCGGACAGCAGGAACGTCACCAGTGACGCCACCTCGCCGGGTGTGCCGAGCCGGCCCAGCGGGGTCCGTGCCGCCGTCTCGGCCCGCATCTCGGGGGTCAGGTCCCCGGCGAGCGGGGTGTCGATCAGGCCGGGCGCCACCGCGTTGACGCGAATCCCGTCCCCGGCGTACTCCAGCGCGGCCTGGCGGGTCAGCATGGCCACCGCCGCCTTGGACGCGGTGTAGGCGGCGAAACCCGGACGTGCCCGCACCGCTCCGACCGAGGCTGTGTTGACCACCGCGCCGCCGCCGGCGAGCATCAGCGGCAGTGCGGCCCGCAGCACCAGGAAGGCGCCCCGCAGGTTGACGGCCTGCACCCGGTCCCACTCCGCCGGCTCGTACTCGTGCAGCCGGCGGCCCGGTGCGCCACTGATTCCAGCGTTGTTGAACAGCAGGTCGACCCGGCCGAACCGCTCGCGACACACCTCGAACAGTCCTCGCACATCGCTTTCGTCGCTGACATCGCACACCACCGGGACGAGCCCGGGTGCGGTGATTTCCCTCCGGTCGGCCGCCACCACCGTGGCGCCCCCCTCGTGGAGTTTCCGCGCGACCGCCTCACCCAAGCCGCTCGCCGCCCCCGTGACCACCGCGACCCTGCCGTCGAACCTCTCGTCCATGCCGCTCCTTCATCATAGATCAAATGATGTGATCCTTGACAATCTCAGGTCACACTTCCTACCGTTCAGCAGGTCGCTGGTCAACGTCGACCTGGCTGGAGGTCAGAGATGACGCGCTTCGCCCCCGTCGCCACGGGACCCCGGATTGCCTACCGGGACACCGGGCAGGGGATCCCGCTCGTGCTCGGGCACGGGTTCATGCTGGATTCCGACCTGTTCGACGAGGTGGCCGCCCTGCTGTCCGGCCGGTGCCGCGTCATCACCTGGGACGCCCGCGGCCACGGACGCACCTCCTACGACGGCGAACCCTTCACCCTGTGGGACAGCGCCCGCGATCTGATCGCCCTCCTCGACGCGCTCGGCATCGGCAGGGCCGTCGTCGGCGGGCACAGCCAGGGCGGTTTCGTCGCGCTCTCGGCCGCCCTGCTGGCCCCCGAGCGCGTCGCCGGCCTCGTGCTCATCGACACGACGCCCGCCGGCCAGGACGGCAGCGCCCTGGGCGAGCTGACCGCGTTCGCCGAGGACTGGCAGGCCGGCGGACCCACCCCGGAGTTGTGCCAGGTCCTGGGCGCGATGGTCTTCGGCGACGGCGACGTCGAACCCTGGATCGAGAAGTGGATGAAGCAGCACCCCGCGGAGTTCGCCACCCCGTTCCGCGCGGTGATGGAGCGAGACGACCTGTCGCCCCGCCTGCCCGAGATCACCGCACCGGCACTGGTGGTGCACGGCGGTGCGGACTCGGCCATCACGGTGGCCGAGGCGCGGCAGTGGGCCTCGCTCCTGCCGCACGCGGATCCGGTCGTCGAGATCGACGGCGCGCCGCACGCCGCCCCGGCCACCCATCCCCGTGAAGTGGCGGCCGCCGTCGGCCGGTTCCTGTCCGAGCGCGCGCCCGCGTTCTGACCCCTGCTCCCGCGAACGGAAGACAACCATGACCGAGATCGGCTCGGCGCCCGACCGCACGAAACTGTGGCGCAAGGTCGCCCTCCGCACGTTCCCCCTGCTCGGCGCGGCCTACGTGCTGGGCTACATCGACCGGGTCAACATCGGCTTCGTCGCCGCGCCGATGTCCCGCGACCTGGGCCTGACCAACGTCCAGATCGGACTGACCTCGACGCTGTTCTTCATCGGCTACATCATCGCGACCGTCCCGAGCAATCTGGCGCTGCGGCGCTTCGGCGCACCGACTTGGATCGGTTGCACACTGCTCGCCTGGGGCACGGTCACCGCGGTGATGGCGGCCGTCGACTCGGCCGGGGCGCTGTACGTCCTGCGCGTCCTGCTCGGACTCGCCGAAGCCGGCCTGGCTCCCGGCGTGCTGCTCTACATCACCTACTGGTTCCCGGCGAAACAGCGCGCCTGGGCCTACCCGGTGTTCGTGTCGGTGATCGCCGTGTCCGGCATCGTGGGCGCGCCGCTGTCCGCCGGGCTGCTCGAGTGGGGGCAGCACCTGACGGGGATGGCCGGCTGGCGCTCGGTCTTCCTCGTCGAGGGCGTGATCACGGTCGTCGTCGGGATCCTGCTGATGGCCCGCCTGGCGAAGAGCCCGGCCACCGCGAAATGGCTGTCCACTTCGGAGCGCCAGTACATCCAGGACCAGCTGGACGCCGAGGCGGCGCTCAAACGGAACAGCGCGGTGCCGGCCCGCATCACCGACGCGCTCAAGAGCGGTCGCGTGTGGGCGCTGGCGTTCGCGTTCTTCGCGCTCACCTTCGGCATCTACGCGTTCAGCTATTTCCTGCCGCAGATGCTGCAGCTGCTCACCAACAAGCGCGGCGCGTCCCCGACCGACGTCACCAGCGTGCTGCTGTCGGCCATCCCATCGGCCTTCGCGTTGCTGGTCATGCTGGTGTGGCCGAAGGTGTTCGCCCGGCGCAGCGCCGTCTTCTCCACCGTGCTCCCGCTCTCGGTGGGGACGGCCGGTGTGGTGCTGGCGGCGTTGACGAGCAACCCCGTCGCGTTCCTCGTCGGCACCTGCCTGAGCTTCGCCGGCATCTACACGTCGTTGTCGCAGTTCTGGCGCATCCCGGTGCTCGGCCTGACCGGCGCCGCCGCGGCGGCCGGGATCGCCGTGATCAACTCGTCCGGCAACCTCACCGGCATCGTCAGCCCGCTGCTGACCGGCAGCATCCAGCAGGCCACCGGCAGCTTCCGCTACGCCCTGCTGCTCATCGCGTTCGTCATGGTCCTGGGTGTGGTGACCGTGCTGGTCGTCGGGCCCCGGATCGAGCGGATGGACACCGGTTCCCCAGCGCAGTCGCAGGAGAGAAAGGAAACAGTATGAGCACGGCCCTGCCGACGTTCGACGACCCCGCCTACCGGGTCCCGGCGCCGCCCGTGGCGGACTCGCCCGAGGAGGAACGCCTGCGCCGCAAGCGCGAGCTGGCCGCGACCTTCCGGCTGTTCGGGAAGTTCGGTTTCGGCGAGGGGGTGGGCGGGCACGTCACCGCCCGCGACCCGATCCACCCGACCTGCTTCTGGGTGAACCCGTTCGGTGTGCCGTTCGAGCACATCCGCGTCTCCGACCTCCTGCTGGTCGACGAGAACGGGCGGCTGGTGCAGGGCGAGGGGCTGGTCAACCTGGCCGGCTTCTACATCCACTCGCGCGTGCACGCCGCCCGGCCGGACGTGCAGGCCGTCGCGCACGCGCATTCCCTGCACGGCAAGACGTTCTCGGCCTTCGGACGGCCGCTCGACCCGATCACCCAGGACTCGCTCGCGTTCTACGACGACCACAGCGTCTACGACGGGTTCGGCGGCCTGGTGTTCGACCCGGAGGAGGGCAACCGCATCGCCAAGGCCCTCGGCGACCACAAGGCCGTGATCCTGCAGAACCACGGTCTGCTGACGGTCGGGCGGACGGTGGCCGAGACCGCGTGGTGGTTCATCTCGATGGAGCGGTCGTGCCAGTCGCAGCTGCTCGCGATGGCCGCCGGTGACCCGATCCTGATCGACGAGGCGGAGGCGCGTCAGGTGTCGAGCGTGACCGGCACGCCGGGGTTCGGGTGGTTCAACTTCCAGCCGCTGCAGCAGAAGATCCTCCGGCTGGAGCCGGATCTCCTGGACTGACGGGGGTGGCGGGCCGGGTGCGTGCGCGCGCCCGGCCCGCTCGCGTCACCACGTCCGCGGTAGCTCGCCGCTCCAGGCGTGGTCGAGGATGCGCATCAGCTCGTCCCGGCCGCCGATCGACCGGGGGTTGCCGGGCAGACCGGACTCCACGAGCGCGTCCGCGACCAGGGGCAGCTGTTCGCGGCCCGCCCCGGCGGAGCGCAGGCCGCGCGGCACGCCGAGGCGGTCCAGCAGCGCTGTCACGCCGTCGAGGGCGGCCGGAGCGTGCAGCGCGTCGGCGATCAGGGCGTGCCGGTCCGGCACCGCCGGGGCGGTGTAGCTCATCACGGTGCGGCACAGCACCCCGTGCGCCACGGCGTGCGCAACCCCGAGGACCGGGGCGAGCACGTGCACGATGGCGTGCGCCGCCGCCATCCGCACGCGGGGGAGGGCGGCGAGCACCGAGGCGTTCTGGAACGCGCTGAGCGCCTCGTGCGGATCGTCCAGCCGGTCCACCCCGTCGCGGATCAGCGCCAGGGAGCGCAGGTAGAACGCGTCGGTCAGCGGCGAGCGGCCGGTGCCGGCCAGACCCTCGACGCAGTGCGCCAGCGCGTTGGCGACGGAGACGTGCGCGAGCCGGGACGGCAGCGCCGCGGGCACCCGCGGGTCGAGCACGACGACGTCCGGCACGATCCGTTCGTCGCTGAGGCCGACCTTGTGGCCCTCGTCGGTCACCCCGGCGCGCGGGGTGACCTCCGCGCCGCCGAACATCGCGGGGATCGCGACCGACCGGCGGCGCGTGGTGCCGAGATCCAGCCACACGGCCGCCTTCACGGTGTCGATCACGCTGGACCCGCCGACGGCCACGTAACCGTCCGCTCCGGTCGCGACGGCGAGATCGCGCAGCTTCCGCACGTCCATCATCGGTGAATGGGGTGTGACCGTGGCGTGCACGACGTGGTCCCCGGCCCGCTCGCGCGCCGTCGCGAACACCGGGCTGCGGGACATGGACGGGCTGGTCACCAGCACGACCCGGGTCAGGTCCAGTTCGGACAGCAGGCCGGGCAGCGAGTCCAGCGCGGACGGACCCGAGACGATCCGCCCGGGCGCGGGCGGCGACCAGTCGTAGGCGTCCACGGCGCTATCCGGCGTGGTGCTCGACGACGCGGCGCAGGAGGTCGGCCAGCGTGCGGCGCTCGGCAGGCGACAGCCCGCTCGTCCACTCCCGTTCGCGGTCGTGGTGGCCGCCGAAGGTCTCCAGCACGGTTTCCAGGCCGCGCTTGGTCAGCTCCACGGTCACGATGCGGCGGTCGGTGGAGTCCCGCCGCCGTTCGACGAGCCCGGCGTCCTCCAGGGTGTTGAGCACGCTGGACACGCTCGACCTGGTGACCGCGGCGAGCTGGGCGAGCTGCCGCGGCTCGCTCTCGCCCACGACCCACAACGCGAACAGCACGCGGAAGCCCGCGTAGCTCACGCCGCGTGCCCGGTAGACGTTCTGCTCCAGGTCGGCGACGAGCTTGTTCGCCGCGCGCACGAGGTTGAACGTCACGGCGAGCACGTCGAGGTCGACCTCGACGCCGGAGCGCTCGGCCCGCTCGACCATGAGCTCCTCGTACTCCTTGGCGTGGATGTGGTTCACGGACACCCCTGTCGTCGCTTCGGCGCACCGGTCGAGATCTGACCATCAGCGCCCACTTCATCCGAGTCCTCGCCATCGTACGGGATCAGCCAAAACGAGATCATCAGAATTGAGATGATTTGATCCTTGACGACTTTGGGGTCGATGGGGGACCGTAGAGGAGTCCGGGCCGCGGCCCGGGCACCGACCACGTGCAACGGTGCCGGGAAGGAAGTGAATGCTGGCGTGCGCACACTGACCGATGTCACGCGCCGGGGAGCGAGGCGGTTCGCGGACCGGACGGCGGTGTCGACGGGCGGGGCCGCCCTGACCTACGCCGAACTCGACCGCGACGCCGACCGGCTCTCGGCGGCGTTCCGGGGGCTGGGCGTCCGGCGCGGTGACCGCGTCGCGATCCTGGCGGAGAACTGCGTCGAGCTCGTCGTGGTGGCGTTCGCCGCGATGAAGGCGGGCGCCTGGTTCGTCCCGCTCAACTTCCGGTACGGGCCGGAGGAGCTGTCCTACGTCCTGGCCGACACCACGCCCCGCGTGGTGGTCGCCGGCCAGGGGTACGCCGGCGCCCTGGAGGCCGCGCTGCCGGACGAGCGTCCGGCGCTCGTGGTGATCGACGACCGGGAGACCGCTTCCGGGCGGCTGTCCTACCGCGACCTCCTGGCCGCGCACACCGGCGCCGCGCCGGAGGACCTCAGCGAGCCGCAGGACATCGCCACCGTGCTCTACACCAGCGGCACCACGGGATTCCCCAAGGGCGTGCTCGCCACGCACGACGCGACCGTGCGGCTGCTGCCGGTCTACGCGATCGAAGGCGACCTGCGCGCCGGTGACGTCATGCTGATCTCGATGCCGCTGTTCCACGGCGGCGGGCTGGTGATCCAGCTCCTGCCGGCGCTCGCGCTCGGCGCGACGGTCGTGCTCACCGGCCGCGGGTTCTCCGCCGACGGCGTGCTCGAACTCGTCGAGCGCGAACGGGTGACCGTGACGTTGTGGTCGCCGACGATGCTCGCGATGATCCTGCGCGACGCCGACCTGACCGCCCACGACACCGGATCGCTCACCAAGATCTGGTACGGCTCCTCGTCGATCGCCACGACCACCCTGGAGCGGGCGCGCGAAGCCTTCCCGCAGGCCGGGTTCTACCAGTGGTACGGCACCACCGAGGCCACCACGATCGCGGTCCTGCGGCCCGAGGACCACCGCGACCGCGCCGACCAGACCGGCCGCGAGGTCTACGGGGTCGACGCCCGCATCGTCGATCCGTCGGGGGCCGAAGTGGCGGTGGGACAGACCGGTGAGGTGGTCGTCAGCGCCGCCGGCACGTGCATGGTCGGCTACCACCACAAGCCCGAGGCGACCGCCGAGGCGATCCGCGACGGCTGGCTGCACACCGGCGACCTCGCCGTGCGCGGCACGGACGGGTACTTCACCATCGTCGACCGCATCAACGACGTCATCATCTCCGGCGGGGAGAACATCTACCCGCGCGAGGTGGAGGAGGCGCTGCACAGCCACCCCGCGATCGCCGAGGCGTCGGTGTTCGGCGTGCCCGACGAGGTGTACGGCGAGTCCGTGGCCGCGGCCGTCGTCCTGGTCCCGGGAGCGGAGGCGACCGCCGAGGAGCTCGGCGCGCACGTCGCACAACGGATCGCCCGCTACAAGCGGCCGACGCGGTGGCACCTGGTGGACCAATTGCCACGCAACGCCTCCGGCAAGGTGCTCAAACGCGCGCTCCGCGATCAGGTGGCCGCGCGGGCCGAGGCGGTGTGACCGTGCCCGACTTGCAAACCCTCCTCGTCACCGACCGCGACCAGGTCCGCTGGATCACGCTGAACCGGCCGGAGCGGCGCAACGCGATCTCCCCGCTGATGCTCGACGAACTGGAAGCCGTCCTCGAGGACACGGCCGAAGACGGCGGAGTCCGGGCGCTGGTGGTCACCGGGGCCGGGAGCGCCTTCTGCGCCGGCGCCGACCTCACCGTCGACCCGGACGACCCGGACGCGCTGCCCGACGTCGACCTCGCCCGCAGCGACGCGGTGTTCGACGTGCTGGAACGCCAGCCGCAGCCGGTGATCGCCGCGGTCAACGGCACGGCCGCGGCGGGCGGACTCGAACTCCTGCTCTGCTGCGACATCGTGCTCGCCGCCGCGGGCACACGCATCGGCGACCTGCACGCCAACGCCGGGCTCCTGCCCGGCGCCGGCGGGACCTACCGGCTGCCCCGGCGAGTCGGCGTGAACCCCGCGTTGTGGCTGCTGTTCACCGGTGACACCGCACCGGTCGAGGACTTCCAGCGCTGGGGCCTGGTCCACCGCGTGGTGCCGGGGGAGGAGCTGCTCGCCGAGGCCGGGCGGCTGGCGGCCGGACTGACCCGGAAGAGCCCGCTCGGCCTGCGCCGGATGAAGGAACTGGTCCGCGACGGGCTCGAGCAGGACCGGCGGACCGGCCTGGCCCACGCGCTGGAGGTCGCCCAGGCGCACCAGAAGTCGGCCGACTACGCCGAAGGGGTGCGGGCCTTCGCCGCCCGCCGCGCACCGAGGTTCACCGGGCGATGACGAACCTGGACGGCAAGGTCGCCCTGGTCACCGGCGCCTCCTCCGGACTGGGCGCGCACACCGCCCGCATCCTCGCCGAGCACGGCGCCACCGTGATCGGCGCCGCGCGGCGGCCGGAGCGCGTCCCCCGGCACGACCGGATCGTGCCACTGGAACTGGACATCACCGACCGCGCGGCCGTTCGGGAGGCGGTCCCGCGGATCGCCGGGACGACCGGCTGGCCGGACATCGTGGTGAACAACGCCGGTGGTGGCGCCGTCAAACCCGCCCTGGACCACACCGACGCCGACTGGGACCACGCGCTGGCGGTCAACCTGACCGGGGCCTGGACGGTGTCCACAGTGGTCGCCGAGGGGCTGCGCCGACTCGGGCGGCCCGGCTCGATCGTCAACGTCGCCTCCGCGGCCGGGCTGAACCCGGTGGCGGACACCGCGGCCTACGGCACGAGCAAGGCGGCGTTGATCCACCTGACCCGGCAGCTCGCCCTGGAATGGGCGCCGCTGGGGATCCGGGTCAACGCGATCTGCCCGGGCCACTTCCCGACCGAGCTCAACGCGGAGTTCCTCGCCGACGAGCGCTTCCGGGAGCGGATCACGCGGCGGATCCCGCTCGGCAGGCTGGGCCGGCTCGACGACCTCACCGGGCTGGTGCTGCTGCTGGCCTCCGACGCCTCGGCCTACCTCACCGGGGGCGTCATCCCGCTCGACGGCGGACAGAGTTTGCGTTCCTGACAACGACAAGGACGGACATGGACGACACCGACCACCAGAAACTACGGCAGGCCATCGCGCGGGCGATGACCGATCTGATCCCGCCGATGGAGGACCGGATCGAGGACACCGACTGGATCCCGAAGGACGTCCTCGTGCCCGCGCTGCGCGAGGTCAACGCGTTCGGGCTGCTGTTGCCCGAGCGGTACGGCGGATCCGGCCTCACCGTCTCGCAGTACCTGCCGATCCTCGCCGACCTCTCCCGCATCCACGGTGGCCTGCGCGGGTTCGTGCACGCGCACAACTCCTCCGCGCACGTCTTCGAGATGCTCGCCAGTGACGAGCAGAAGGACGCCCTGCTGCCGCTCGTGGCCACCGGGCACGCGTCCTTCGGCATGGGCATCACCGAACCCGACCACGGCACCGGTGCCGACATCGGCACGCAGTGCTTGCGCGACGGGGACAACTACCGGATCACCGGGCAGAAGTGGCTGACCACCAACTCCGACTGGGTGAGCCACTTCATCGTCTTCGCCAAGACCGACCCCGCCGCCGGGGCCCGCGGGGTGAGCGCCGTCCTCGTCGAGCGGGACCGGCCGGGCCTGACGATCGCGCCGTTGCCCGGCACCCTGGGCACCCGCGGGCTGCAGCACGGCCACCTCACCTTCGACGACGTGGTCGTGCCGGTGACCAACCGGCTCGGCGAGGAGGGGCAGGGACTCGGCCTGATCGAGCACGGCATGGAGGTCAGCCGCGTCTTCGTCGCCGCGTCCTCCCTGGGCACCGCCGAAGAGGCACTCGCGCTGAGTGTCGCCCGCGCGAACGAGCGGGTCACCTTCGGCAAGCCCATCGGCACCCGGCAGGCCGTCCAGCGCTACCTCGCCGAGATGGCCACCGACGTCTACGCCCTGCGCACCATGCTGGAGGACGCCGCCGCCAAGCTCGACGCCGGGCTGCGCATCCCCATCGAGGCCTCGGCCTGCAAGCTGTTCGGCTCCGAAGCCGTCTGCCGCGTCACTGACCGGGCCCTGCTCGTGTTCGGCGGGATCGGGTTCACCCGCAAGTTCCCGATCGAGCGCATGCTGCGCGACGCGCGCGCGAACGTCGTCGAGGAGGGCCCGCCCACCATCCAGCAGTTCGTGATCGCCCGCAACCTCCTGGACGGCGCCACCCTGCGCGGTCCGTCCATCTTCGAACCCACGCACCTGTGAGGCACCTGATGAACCAGAACGTGTTGTCCATGCACGGCCGGGTCGGCCTGGTGACCGGGGCCGGCCAAGGCGTCGGCCGGGCGGTCGCCCTGCACTTCGCCACGCACGGCGCCCGCGCCGTGGTGGTCAACGACTTCTACTCCGATCGCGCCGAGAAGGTCGCCGAGGAGGTCCGCGGCCAGGGCGTGGAAGCCCTCCCGCTGGCGTTCGACGTCACCGACTACGCCCAGGTCGCCGACGCGTTCTCCCGCGTGCAGAAGGAATACGGCGAGCTGCACGCGCTGGTGAACAACGCGGGCAACGCCGGGCCCGGCGGCCGCGCCGGGTTCTCCGACTTCTGGTCCGAGGAGCCGTCGGACTGGGACCGCTGGCTGGGCACCAACCTCTACGGCGTGCTCAACTGCGTCCGGCACGGGGTGCCGCTGATGCGCGAGCACGGGACCGGCCGGGTGGTCACCGTGATCTCGGACGCGGGCCGCCAGGGCGAACCGGGCCTGGAGGTGTACTCGGCCGCCAAGGCGGGCGCGGCCGGGTTCACCCGGGCCGTCGCGCGCAGCACGGGCCGGTTCGGCATCACCGCGAACGCCGTGTCGATCGGCGCCACCCGCACACCCTTCGTCGAGGACATCCTCAACGACGAGGCGGCGGCCAAGGCGCAGCTCAAGCGCTACATCATCCGCCGCTTCGGCGAACCCGAGGACATCGCGAACATGATCCTGTTCCTCAGCTCCAACGCGAGCTCGTGGGTGACCGGGCAGACGATCCCGGTCAACGGCGGCTACTCGGTGACGCTGTGAGCGCGCCCGGTTTGCCCGCCCGCCGCTGTGCGCGTTGCGAAGCGGCATTCCCGTCGGTCGAAAGCCCCGAGCGCTGCCCCTACTGCGGCAACACCTGGCTGTCCGACACCACGCTGTCGTCCACCGGGACGGTCGTGACCAGCACCGTGGTCCGCGTCGCGCCACCCGGCACCGAGGTGCCGTACACGCTGGCCTACGCCGACTTCGCGCCCGGCGCGCGGTTGTTCGGGCGGGTGCGCGGCAGCGCGCCGATCGGCGCGACCGTCCGGCTGGTGCCCGCGCCGGAACCCGACCACTACGTCTTCGAGCCGGAGGAGAAGCCATGACGAACAGGCGCGTCGCCGTGATCGGCACCGGTCTGGTGCCCTTCGGCAAGCACGAAGACACCGCACTGGAGGACCTCGGTATCGCCGCGGCCGAGGGCGCGCTCGCCGAGGCCGGGGTCGAACCCGGCCGGATCGGCGCGGTCTTCTCGTCGAACGTCCTCGGCGGCGGGGGCGCCGGCCAGCGGATCCTGGCCGGTGTGGGCGTGTTCGACGTGCCCGTGGTCAACGTCGAGAACGCCTGCGCGAGCGGGACGACCGCCGTGCACCTGGCCCGCCTGGCGATCGAAGCCGGGCAGCACGACGTGGTCCTCGTGGTCGGCGCGGAGAAGATGACCGGGAAGTTCCAGGGCGGCATCACCCTGGACCGGACCGACCGCCCCACCCTGCTGGGCCTGACCATGCCCGCCATCTACGCGCTCAACGCCCAGCGCTACGCCCACGACACCGGCGCCGGCCTGGACGACTTCGCAGAGGTCAGTGTGAAGAACCGCGCCGCGGGGGCGCGCAACCCGCACGCGATGTTCCGGCAACCGGTGACTCGGGAGGAGGTGCTGGGCTCCCGTCCCGTCGCCGATCCGCTGACCCTGCTGCAGTGCTGCGCCAACGCCGACGGCGCGGCGGCGCTGGTCCTGGCCGCCGAGCACGTGGTGGAGTCCCGGCACGATCCGGTGTGGCTGCTCGGTTCCGGGCTGGCCTCGGGCACCACGACGGGCCCGAAGACGGAGTTCGGCACCTCGCGTCCCTCGGCGCTCGCGGCCCGGCAGGCGTACGCGGCGGCGGGACTGACCCCCGCCGACATCGATTTCGCGGAGGTGCACGACGCCTTCACGATCGGCGAGATCACCTCGGTCGAGGCGCTCGGGCTCGCGAGCCCGGGCAAGGCGCTGGCCGCGGTGGCCGGCGGCGAGCTCAGCCTCGGCGGCCGCGTGCCGGTCAACGCCAGCGGTGGCCTGCTCGCCAAGGGGCATCCGGTCGGCGCGACCGGCGTCGGGCAGGTCGTCGAGCTGACCACCCAGCTGCGCGGGGGCGCGGGGGAGCGGCAGGTGGCCGGCGCCCGGATCGGCCTGTCCCACACGGTCGGCGGCGGGGTTGCGACGCTCGACGCGATCGCCAGCGGCGTCGTCATCGCCGGCGCGTGAAGCGGGGCCCGCGATGACTGTCACGCCGACCCTCGCCGGCCTGCTCAGCAGCGCTCACGATCGGTACGCCGACCTGGTCGCCCTGCGCGAGGGAACCACCGCCCTGACCTACGGTGAGCTGGGCTCGTTGGTGCGCCGCGCCATCGCCGGACTGACCGAGCGGGGACTGCGGCCGGGTGACCGGGTGGTCACGATCGCCGCGAACTCCCTCGCGTACGCCGTCCTCGACCAGGCCTGCTTCCTCGGCGGGTTCGTGCGGGTCGGCATCAACCGCCGCCTGAACCCGCACGAACTCCCGTCGATCCTGGCCACCGCCAAACCCGCGCTGCTCTGCGCCGACGCGGACTGGGCCGCCCGGCTCGACGCCGATCCGTCCGTGCGGGGCGGGGTGCCGCTGCTCGACCTGGAGTCGGATTTCCCCGCGCTGACCGGCCGGGCGGACCCCGGGCCCGCTCCGCTGCCCTCACCCGACGCCCCGGCGGCCCTGCTGTTCACCTCCGGTACCACCGGAGAGCCGAAAGCCGTGGTCGCGACGCAGCGGGCCATGGCGTCGATGGTCCGCAACGTGCTGGTCGCCTTCCCGGTTCAGCCCGGCGACCGGGTGCTGCAGGCGATCCCCCTGAGCCACGCCGCGGGACACCTCGTGCCTGCCTTCGCCTGCCACGGCGCGGACCAGGAGGTGCTGCCCGCCTTCGTGGTGGACGACGTGCTGCGGCGCATCGTCGCCGACCGGGTCGCCGTCGTCTCCGCGGTGCCCACCGTCGTCGGGCCGCTCGCCAGGGCGGCGCTGGCGAGCGGGCACGACGTGTCCGCGCTGTCGGCGATCGTCTACGGCGGCTCGCCCATCGGCGCGGACGACCTCGCGACCGCGGTCGAGGCGTTCCCGCACGCCCTGTACCAGGTTTACGCGCAGAGCGAGAGCCTGCTGCCGGTCACCGTGCTCACGCCCGCCGACCACCGTGCTGCGGCCGGACCCAGACCGGAACTGGCCGGTTCGGCAGGGCGGGCGGTGCCGTTCCTGGACCTGCGCATCGCCGACGCCACCGGGAAACCCTGCCCCGTAGGCGAACCGGGCGAGGTGCAGTTGCGAGGTGACACCGTGATGACCGGGTACTTCGAGAACCCGGAGGCGACGGCGAAAGCGCTGGAGCCCGACGGCTGGCTGCACACCGGCGACGTCGGCTACCTGGACGCCTCCGGCTACCTCCACCTGGTCGACCGCCTCAGCGACGTGATCATCACCGGTGGGTTCAACGTCATGCCGTCCGAAGTGGAGCGGGTGCTGGCCGAGATGCCCGGCGTGCGGGGCGCCGCGGTGTTCGGCGTGCCGGATCCGCGGTGGGGCGAGACGATCTGCGCGGCGCTCGCGGTGGACGGCCCCGCCCCGGCGCTGGAGGAGGTGCAGGAGTTCTGCCGGGCTCGGCTGGCCCGGTTCAAGGTCCCGCGGCGGCTGTTCGTGCTCGACGAGCTGCCCTACAACGCGACGGGCAAACTCGACCGGCGCGGCCTGCGGGCCCGGTTCCGGACGGTGCCGGCGTGACCGCGGGCCCGCTCGACGGGGTGCGGGTGGTCAACCTCAGCGAAACCGTGCCCGGCCCGCTCGCCGCGCTGCTGCTGGCCGACCTGGGCGCCGACGTGATCACCGTCGAGCGGCCGCCGCCCGGGGACCCGGCCCGGCGGTTCCCCGCGGTGTTCGCCGCGCTGTCGCGCAACCAGCGTTCGGTCTCGCTGGACATCGCGCACCCTCGTGGACGGGAGTTGTTCTACCGCCTCGCCGGCGCCGCCGACCTCGTCATCGCCGGCCAGCGCCCGGGGACGGCGCGCAAGCTCGGCGTCCACCCGGATCAGCTGCGCGCCCGTTTCCCGGGCACTTCCGTGGTGAGCGTGTCCTCGTTCGGGCTGACCGGTCCCGGCGCGTCCCGGCCCGGCCACGACCTGGTCTTCCAGGCCATCGCCGGGCTGCTCGACGGGCCGCCGGGGGCGGTGCCGGTGGTCGACATGGTGTCCGGGTTCCTCACCGCGCTCGGCGCCCTCGCCGCCATCGCCGGCCGTGTCCGGGACGGGCGGGCACGCACGATCGAGACCGCGATGTTCGACGGCGCGCTGGCCCTGAACACCTTCGCCCTGACCCGCGAGCTCGCCGGCTTGCCCGCGGACGCCACCCCGGTCCCGCCCGCGGGGTACGGGGTCTACGGGCTCGGCGACGGGGCGCGGGTGTGCCTGGCCGTCTCCTACGAAGCGCACCACTGGCGCTCGCTGTGTGAGGCCGTCTCGTTGCCGGAGCTGGCTTTCCTGTCGTTCGACGAACGCGTGACGCGCCGCGACGAGGTCGACGGGAGGCTCGCCGAGCGGTTGCGGGAGCTGCCCGCCGAGGAGGTCCGGAAACAGCTGGCCGCCGCTGGCGTGCCCGCGGAACCGGTCCTCGGCCCCGCGGAGGTCGTGCGCACGGCCGAGTTCGCGGAGCGGATCGTCGGTGGGCGCCACCTCGCCGCGCCGTTCCGGATCGACGGGCAGCGCGCGGGCGTGGCGCGGGGCGTGCCGAGGATCGGCCGGGACACCGCGACGGTGTTCGGCGAGCTGGGACTCGGCCCGGCTAACCTCGCCCGGCTCGCGGACGAGGGAGTGATCACCCGATGACGTCCGTGGCCGTCGTCGGGGCCGGCGGCATCGGCACCGTCCTGGCCGCGGCGCTCGCCGACGCCGGGCACGACGTCGTCGTCTGCGCGCGTTCCGCGGTGGGGCCGCTGATCCTGGAACGCGGCGGGACCTCGGCGAAGCTCGACGTGCGGCTGCTCACCGAACCGGATGAACTGTCGCGTGTGGACTGGGTGCTGTTGTGCACGAAGGCCCACGACACGCGAGCCGCGGCTTCGTGGCTGGCGCGCTCGTGCGGTCCGGGCACGACGGTGGTGGTGTGCCAGAACGGGATCGGCCACGCCGACCGGGTCGCCGGGCTGACCGGGCCCGCGCAGGTGCTGCCCGCCCTGGTCTACATCGCGGCCGAACGGGTGGCGCCCGGACGGGTGCGCCACCACCGCGGCGCGCGGCTCGTGGTGCCGGCGGGGGAGGCCGCCGCCCGGCTGGCCGGGCTGGCCCCGGGCCTCGACATCACCGCCGAACCCGACTTCCGGACCGCGTCCTGGCGCAAGCTGCTGACCAACGTGGCCGCGAACGCGGTGACGGCGCTGACGTCGCGGCGGATGGACGTGCTCGGCGAGCCGGAGATCCGGGAGCTGGTCACGGCCCTGCTCACCGAGGCCGTCGCGGTGGGGCGCGCGGTGGGCGCGGACCTCGGCCCGGCGGACGTGACCGGAACGCTCGGCTTCTACGACCAGCTGGGCCCGGAGGACGGGACCTCGATGCTCTACGACCGCCTCGCCGGGCGGCCCACCGAATACGAGCTGTTCAACGGCGCCGTGACCCACCTCGGCCGCCGGCACGGTGTCCCGACACCGGCCAACCAGGCGGTCTACGCCCTGCTGCGGGCGAGCGAACCGTGATGCGTGCCGTGCAGGCGACCGCGCTGACCGGCCCGGACGGGCTTCGGCTCGTCGAGGCGCCGGAACCGGACGGCCGGGACCGCGTCCTCGTGGACGTGCTGTATGCCGGCGTTTCGTTCCCCGACCTGCTGCGCACCCGCGGCCGGTACCAGGTGCGGCAGCAGCTGCCCTTCGTGCCCGGCGCCGAGGCCGCGGGCATCGTCCGGTCTGCCCCGCAGGCGAGCGGCTTCCAGCCCGGCGAGCGGGTGGCGGTGATCGCGGAGGGCACGTGGCAGGAGGTCGTGGCCGTGGACCCGGCGCTGGTGTTCCCTGTGCCCGGTCCGGTACCGCTGTCCACCGCGGCGGGCATCCCGCTCAACTACTTCACCGCCCACTGCGCGCTCGTCCGGCGAGCCCGGGCCGAGCCAGGCGAGACGGTGCTCGTCCACGGCGCCGCGGGCGGAGTGGGCAGCGCCGTCCTGGGCCTGTGCCGTGCCCTGGGCTTGCGCGCGATCGCCGTGGTCAGCAACGGCGCGAAGGGCGAGTTCGCCCACGCGGCTGGCGCATCCGATGTGGTCCACGGCGAGGACTGGGCCGACGAGGTGCGCGCGCTCACCGCGGGCCGGGGAGTGGACGTGGTCGTGGACCCGGTCGGCGGCGACCGGTTCACCGACTGCCTGCGTGTCCTCGCACCGGAGGGCCGCGTCGTCGTGCTCGGCTTCGCCGCGGGCCGAATCCCGGCGGTCCAGGTGAACCGCCTGCTGCTGCGCAACGCAACTGTCATGGGCGCCGGCTGGGGCGAGATCGTCCCTCGCGAACCCGCTTACCCGGGTGCACAGTGGACCGAGCTGTCCGCACTACTGGCCGACGGTCGCCTCGTCGTGCCGAAGCCGGAGGTCCTGCCACTGCCCGAAGCACCCGAAGCACTCCATCGGCTCGAAACCCGCACCGCGATGGGGAAGACCGTGCTGGACGCGACGCGTTAGGCACGATCTGATGTGAAGCTTGACGATTTCAGTCAGACATTTTTGCTGTGCCTCACACCGGCGATTTCCGGCGGAGGCCAACCAGCCCGCCGACCGCACCGATCCCACTGGTTGGTGTCCGAGGGGGAATCGGACACGCTTCCGTGCATCCATGGACAGAATGCGGTTCATGTGACAGAACAAAGCTCGGCAACGCACAGCCGGGATCACCCTCGCTCAGCGGCCCGAGCCGACAGCCGCGATCAACGACGTGGTCGTGGAAGTCCACGCGTCGGGCTTCGTGCCCGCGGAGTGGGAGTGGCCTTCGACCTGGGGCGATCGCTCGCGTCACGATCGGACGCCCGCGATCATCGGCCACGAGTTCGCCAGAGTGGTCACCGCCCTCGGCTATGGCACGACGGGACTCTCGCTGGGGCAGCGGGTTTTCGGCATCACGGACTGGCACCGCGATGGAACCCTGGCCGAGTACGCGGCCGTGGAGGCGCGCAACCTCGCGCCGTTGCCGGGGGACGTCGACTTCACGGTGGGTGCGAGCCTGCCGATTTCCGGGTTGACGGCGTGGCAGGGTCTGTTCCAGCACGGTCGTCTCCGGGCGGGGCAGAGCGTCCTCGCGCACGGCGCGGCCGGTGCAGTCGGTGCGATGGTGACGCAGCTGGCACGGGAGTTCGGTGGCTATGTCATCGGTACCGGGCGGGCGGCGGACCGCCAGGCGGCGCTCGTGTTCGGCGCGAACGACTTCCTCGACCTCGAGCACGACGATCTCGGCGACGTCGGCGGGGTCGACCTGGTCTTCGACGTCATCGGCGGCGACGTTCAGCGGCGCTCGGCGAGCCTCCTCCGTCCGGGCGGGACCCTGGTGTCGGTGGTCGGGCCCGTCGAGGCTCGCCCGGTCGACCGCCTCACGATCGACTTCGTCGTCGAGTCCGTTCCCGGCCGGCTGATGGAGATCGTCGGCCGGGTGCGGGACGGACGCCTCCGCACGCACATCGGCACGGTCGTGTCCCCTCGACGACGCCCTCCCTGCGCTCACCCCGACCGAGCGGCGCAGGGCAAGACCGTCATCCGCGTGCGACCCCGAAATGTCGGGGCGGCTTCACTCCAAGCCCGATCCGGCGACGCGCGCCGAGATTTACAAACACCGAGCACTTGTACACCTAGTGCTACATCCTCTAAGGTTTTGTAAACCTCGCAGAGGAGGATGCGATGAGCGACGAAAAGGCAACGGTGCCCGACGGCTCGACCGAGCAGTGGACCGATCGCAAGCGCTACCTGTGGCTGATCGGTCTGGTCGTGCCGTCGTTGGTGTTCCTGGCGATCGGGTTGCACGCGGCGACTGGCTGGGGTGTGTGGTTCTGGATCGGGCCGATCGTGATCCTGGTCGTGGTGCCCCTGATCGATCTGGTCGCCGGGCTGGACCGCAGCAACCCGCCGGACGACGTCATCGAACGCCTCGAGAACGACCGGTACTACCGGTGGATCACCTACGCGTTCCTGCCCATCCAGTACGCCGGGTTCGCGGTCGCGCTGTGGCTGATCGCCCGCGGCGAACTGTCCATCGTGGACAAGGTGGGCCTGGCGATCACCGTCGGGTGCGTCGGCGGGATCGGCATCAACACCGCGCACGAGCTGGGGCACAAGAAGGAGAGCCACGAGCGGTGGCTGTCGAAGATCGCGCTCGCCCAGAGCTTCTACGGTCACTTCTACATCGAGCACAACCGCGGGCATCACGTGCGGGTCGCGACCCCGGAGGATCCGGCCAGCAGCCGGGTCGGGGAGAGCTTCTACCGGTTCTGGCCGCGGACCGTCATCGGCTCGCTGCGCTCGGCCTGGCGCCTGGAACGCAACCGCTACGCCCGGCGGAACCAGCACCCGTTCCGCATCGGCAACGACGTGCTCAACGCGTGGCTGATGTCGGCCGTGCTGTGGGCGGCGGTGATCGCCTGGCTGGGCGCGGGTGTCCTGCCCTACCTGCTGATCCAGGCCGTGGTCGGGTTCTCGCTCCTGGAGATCGTCAACTACATGGAGCACTACGGCATGCGGCGGCGGCAGGTGGGCACGCCCGAGCGGCGCCGGTACGAGCGCGTCGATCCCAGCCACAGCTGGAACTCCAACAACATCGCCACCAACGTCCTGCTCTATCACCTGCAGCGGCACAGCGATCACCACGCCAACCCGACCCGCCGGTACCAGACGCTGCGCGACTTCGCGGAATCGCCGGTCCTGCCCACCGGGTACGCCGGGATGATCGTGCTCGCCCTGATCCCGCCGCTGTGGCGCCGCGTGATGGACCCGCGCGTGCTCGCCCACTTCGACGGCGACATGAGCCGCGCCAACATCCATCCCGGCAAGCGGGCGAAGGTGCTCGCGCGGTATGGGCGCACCGAGTCCCCGGAACCCGTCGCCGCCGACACCCGTGGTGATGCGACGGACGGCGGGATGTGTCCCGGCTGCGGCTACGTCTACGACGAGAAGATCGGCGACCCCAGGGAGGGCTTCCCGGCCGGCACCCCGTGGTCGGCGATCCCGGATTCCTGGTGCTGCCCCGACTGCGGGGTCCGGGAGAAGGTCGACTTCGTCGCCCCGGGGAGGGTGAGCGCGTGATGCGGATCGAGGCGGACCGGGCCAAGTGCGACGGCCTGGGGATGTGCGAGGCGATGGCGCCGGACTTCTTCGAGGTCGGCGCGGACGGGACGGTGGCGGTGCTCGACGAGCACTCCGGTGAGGAACACCGCCAGGACGTCACCGCGGCGGTCGACGCCTGCCCCGTCCTGGCGCTGAAGGTGAGGGACTGACCGTGACACTGGTGGTCGCCGGCGCGTCATTGGCCGGCCTGCGCGCGGTGGAATCGGCGCGGCGCCACGGGTACCGGGGCCGGATCGTGCTGATCGGCGCCGAGGAGCACCCGCCCTACGACCGGCCACCGCTGTCCAAGTCCTTCCTCGCCCCGCACACCCCGGCGCGGGTGGTGCCGTTCCGGTCCGCGGCGGAGCTGCGGGAGGACCTGGGGGTCGACCTGCTCTTGGGCACCCCGGCGACCGGCCTGGACACCGGGGCCCGCACCGTTCGGGTGGGGGAGCGGACGATCCGCTACGACGCGCTCGTGATCGCCACCGGGGCCACGCCACGTCGGCTCCGCGGCGCCGACCGGCTCGCCGGGGTGCACACCCTGCGCACCGCCGAGGACGCGCTGGCCGTCCGCGCCGCGCTGGACCGCGGCGCGCGCACGGTCGTCATCGGCGCTGGGTTCATCGGCTCGGAGGTCGCCTCGGCAGCCCGCGCCCGCGGGCTGCCGGTGACCATCGTGGAAGCGCTCGACCTGCCCCTCACCCGCTCGATCGGCCCGCAGGCCGGCACCGTCTGCGCGGATCTGCACCGCGCGGCCGGCACCGGCCTGCGGTTGTCCACGGCCGTCGAGGGGCTGGAGTCGGCAGGCGGAGCCGTGACCGGCGTCCGGCTCGCCACGGGCGAGGTCCTGCCCGCCGATCTGGTGGTCGCCGGGATCGGGGTCACCCCGGCCACGGGCTGGCTGGAAGGCAGCGGCGTCACCCTGCACGAACGCGACCGCGGCGTGGTCTGCGACGCCACGCTCGCCACCGGTGCGCCCGGCGTGTACGCGGCGGGCGACGTCGCTCACGTGGCGAACCCGCTGTTCGGCGGGGAGCTGATGCGCCTGGAGCACTGGACCGGCGCAGCCGAACAGGGCGCGGCCGCCGCCCGCCACGCGCTCGACCCGGCGGCGGCGCGCCCGCTGGCCCCGGTGCCCTACTTCTGGTCGGACTGGTACGGCCACCGCATCCAGTTCGTCGGCACACCGCACGCGGACGAGGTGCTGGTCGCGGTGCCCGCCGAGGCCGGGTTCACCGCGCTCTACCGGCGCGGTGACCGGATCACCGGCGCGCTCACCGTCGACCGCCCGCGGGAGATCATGAAGTACCGGCGGCTGATCGCCGCCGCGGCGCCCTGGCCGGACGCCGTCGCCTTCGCCGCCACCACCAGGGCCGCCGCCTAGAATGGCGATCATGGGCGACACTCTCCCGGCCAGGTCGGGCGCCGGGGGCCAGCACCGGCAGCCGATCATCGTCGCGGCGATCGAGATGACCGCACGGGAGGGCTGGTCGGCGGTCACCATGGCCCGGCTGGCCGAGACCACCGGGGTCAGCCGCCAGACCGTGTACAACGAGGTCGGCTCGAAGGCCGCGCTGGCCGAAGCCATGGTCGTCCACGAGCTCGACCGGTTCCTCGCCCTCGTCCGCGACGCGTTCGACCGCCACCCCGACGACCTCGTGGAGGCCATCTACGACGCCGTCCGCAACGTCCTCGAACTCGCCACCGACAACGTCCTGCTGCGCGCCGTCGTCACGGCCACCCACGGCGCGGACACCGAACTGCTGCCCCTGCTGACCACCCGGGCGGACACCCTGATCACCGAGGCCAAGGCGATCCTCCTGCGGCGGGTGGAGTCCTACCGGCCCGAGCTGACCGCCGACCAGATCGACGTGGTGGTCGACGTGCTCGTCCGCGCCGTCCTCAGCCACGTCATGCAGCCCTCGGACACACCGGCCCGCACCGCCGACGGACTGGCCTGGCTGGCGGCCCGCGTGCTCGACGACCGCGCGCGGACGCCCCTGCGCTACATCGGGCGCTGACCGGGGTCGGACCCGCTGCGCGCCACCGATCCCGCTCCCACCTCGGCCACCGGCAGCCCGGGGAACTCCGCGGGCGGGCCGGTGGGTGACGATCACCGCCGGGCGGCAGCCCACCAGGCGCGGCGAGGTCGGCGGCCGTCGCGCCGTCCGGGTGCGCCATCGGCTCGTCGACGGCAGCACGGGGGCGCGCGCCACGCCGAGCGGCTGACGCTCCCCGCCGGACCGCGTCGTGCCGTGCGCGCCCAGCGGGGTGTCCAGCGCGCGGCGTCCAGGTCCGCTGAGGACGTCATGTGGGATCACCGTCCAGCACTTGGGTGTGGCGCTGGACGAGCGAGTCGTCGAGCGCTGCGGGCGGGTGGACGATGAGCAGGTCCCGCTGCGGGTGAGTGGCTAGGAGGACGCGGTCGCCGGGGAGCAGGCAGCAGCGGTGCCGGACGGTGGCGGGTAGGCGGAGGTGGCCCTTCTTGGTCACGCTGAACACGCCGTGGTCGTCGTGGCGGATGAGGAGGAGTCCGTGCGCTTCGCGGATATCCAGCCGGGTGTCCGGCGTCCAAGAGAGCGCGGTCAGCACCGCCCGGTCGGCCACGCGGCCCCGGCAGTCGACGGCCGCCATCCCGTACACGACGCTGCTCGTACGAGGCGCCGGCATGGTGGGAAGTGGCAGCGTTCGGCGGGTGGCGGTGTGACCATCGCGCCGCGGAGGAGCCGCTGGGAAAGTGATCGGCTTGATCACGGCACCGGTCACGAGGACCACGCCAGGAGGAACACAGACGCGGCCTACAAGCCGCAGTCAGGTGTTGATGTGCACTCAAGCGCTGGTACGCCAGATGTGGCAGACCTGCCACGAAACTGTGTCCGAGGGGGGAGTTGCACACTACCCACACGGCTCTTGCTGCCTAACGGGTTGTACAGGCGGGAGCTCGAAGATGGGTCGCTCACCAAGTAGTGTTGACTAATTCCGTCAAAGGAGCCTGCACCTTCCGGAGGGTCGCCGGCCTCCGAGTGGGACCACCGCTGCGCGGTTGCCTGCAACACTCGTGTCCGTTCCACGGGGCAAGATTGCGTGACAATACGATCACAGAACGTCCGTCGATGTGGCCGTAGAGTAACAGTAGATGTTGGCGACGCGACAAGGCAGTTGCTCACTGACATGAGGAAGGCGGTTATGTCTGCAACCACTACCGTTGGTGTCTGTGCTCTTTCATTCTTGCGGCAGGACAGGCCAAGTCGTGGACTTCCTAAGCAAATTGCCCGACATGAATGAGTGACACAGGTTTACGTCGATAGCAAGCCAACACTGGCTTGCCCCAACAAGGGGGTGATGCGGCACTGATGAGCAAGCGAATATCTACAGCGGCCTATCAAGCCTTGCGAAACGCTCTGCCGGTCATTGTATGGTACAAAAGAAGCTTCAAGCAGTACCTTCACACGGCGCTACGTGATCACCTGGAACTGCTCCACGGTATCAACTTCGACGCGAGTAAGCGCGAAGTATCCGATGAACTCGTCGAGCGTTTGATTCGTAACGAGAATGCATACCAGGATGTCACTTTGCGACTCATGCTTGAGATCGCTAACCTGAACAAGTTTCCTGAGCTCGAGCGCCATGAAGACAGCGATCAATTGATTCAGAAAGCCCGCGCCGCAGTGGACGAACTGCGAGAACAGACGGCTGGGCATGAGCAGCTCATCGTCGAGCGCGAACGTATTGCGGCGGAGCGCGCCGCATACACGCAGCAAGCCGAACTGCAACGTCGGTTTGCCGACGAGCTCGATGAGTTGAAGCGAGACTTCTATCGGTTGACTGCCATGAACGACCAGCGGCAGCAACGTGGCCGGGAATTTGAGGAGTTCCTCCATCGGTTGTTCAATATTTTCGATCTAGAGCCGCGCCTGTCCTACGTTGTCCGTTGGGAGCAGATTGACGGTGCTTTCAGCTTCGACACTGACGATTATATTTTGGAGGCAAAATGGACAAGCTCGCCGATCGAGGTCAAGGAGGCTACACACTTCGCTGATAAGGTTCGAGAGAAGGGTAAAAATGCACTCGGATTGCTTATCAGTATGGGTGGCTTCTCGGCGGGCACCATCGAAAAGTATAGTCGGAGAACCCCGTTTATGACGATCGACGCGGCCGACATTATATGTGTACTAGATCAGCGAGCTCGCCTCGATGACCTGCTTCGAAGAAAGAAGCGCCATGCTAACGAGACTGGAGAATGCTACTTTCCAGCCGGTAAACTTTTTGAGTGATATCTCACCGTCCGGACCGCGAAGGCGGAACTTCGTCAGTTCTGCAGGACCTTGTTCGGGCTCCACCGGAGGCCGTCGCCCTGGGATTGCTGTCTGACTTCTGCGAACGTTAGCTGACGCCAACCGCTGGCAGGTCGGCGGGACGGGTTGGCCCCGTCCTGCCCGTCCCATGAGTAGCACGAGGTGCGGCCAAGGGGGACCGGCGAGACGCAAGGTCGCGTCCCGTCCCGCGCTCGGGCGTGGCTGGCGATGCAGCAGCAGCTTGCGCTTTGGCTTCGCGAATACCTCTAGGCGACGCGTGCAACGCTCGTAATATAAACTGCATAGAACGACAGCCAGGCACTTATTTGGGGGACTTGTGACGCAAGATCGAAAGCCGGAAGACATTTTCACACCTAGAACGATTGTATCGCGTGAAATGTTTGCGCGTCGTAATGAACCGGACTTGCACGGAAATCCTGGGCTCCAGGACAACCTCTGCGATGCTCTACGCGATCGAGGTGGTCAAGTGTTGGTTTATGGCGACACCGGCGTTGGCAAGTCATCGCTTGTCAAGTATGCTGCGGAGGACGAATCGCTCGCGTCTTTGACCATTGAGTGTCTCTCATCGAAATCTTATTCTGAATTGATCGAAGATGGAATGGTAGAAGTTCGCGAGATAAAGAAGACGACAAGTCTGTCGGCCGGCGCTGAAGTTGAAGCATCGGGTAAGGTCCCTTTCTTGCTGACACTGAAGGGGAAGCTTCAAGGTAAAGTCGGCCGGGAAAGCGAATTTGAAGTTATCAACAAGCCTCCTCTAGACGTGCTACTTGAGGCGATGCAAATAGCTAATAAGAAGCTTATAATATTCGACAACTTTCAGAACATCACTAGCGAGTCGGATCGCTTGCTGATTGCGCAGACGCTAGAATTCCTGGCTGACCGGTCGGCATCGACAGGTGACATTAAGGCTGTTGTGATTGGTATAGCCGAAGATGCGAGTTCGTTACTGGGCGGCTCGGGATCGTTTCAGCGCAGAACGACAGAGGTCGGCGTTCCGCGTATGCCTGACGACGAGATCGCAGAAATCTTGAACAGGGGCTTCAGTAAGTTGGGGATCGGTGTTTCCCCTGCGATTATCAATAAGCTTGTTTTCTATAGTGATGGTTTTCCTTATTTTGGCCATCTCCTCGGCCTGCAAGTCGCGAGAGCGGTTAGGCGAGAAGGTTCTATCTTCGCGGCGGAGACCATGGTTGAGACTGCATTGGCGAGAGCTGTTCGGGATGTGGATAAATCGTATAACGATCGGACTAGGAGAGCGTTTGAAGCTGGCGGTGAGGTTCAGCCTAGGAGGCGCATACTCGAGATCTTGTCGATGTCTGATAAACGCGAATGGCGAAGCGCTGATGTTATATCTGCCTATGAAGACCGCTTTGAAAAGCGTGCCGATTATGCGTTTCTTCATACGTCATTAGCTCAGCTCACCGATGTTAAGCACGGTGCAGTTCTAAGTCGCTCAGGAACGCGGAATTCATACATTTACAGGTTCAGTGATCCTCAGATGCGCCCTTACCTACGGTTGACGGCTTTCGGAAAGTAGGCCAAGTGCTTTCAGTAGGTAGTTCGAATTGATTTCGGTGTCGGGGATAGAGGCTGGTGATTGATCTGAAATTCGATGCCTCGTCGTAAATGGGGAAAGTTAGAATGAACGAATATCTCGAAAGTTGGCGTGAGCACGGAGATACCTCGGAGGCGTCCTATGTGCGATTTGGTGGCCTCGAGGAGATTCTAGGAACGGCTCTTTCTAACACGATTCATCCGAAGTTCGATGCTGTTCAGAAGGAACTTCTTCCGGTCATTAGATGGTTCTTCGGCAGTAACCTTCGTCCGGAGGGGTACGCGATAGGTAACCACGCCTTTAATGATTTCGCGGAGTTGCTCACCCTACTATCGACGGGGCTTGGTCGAAGTGCTGCGCGGGCAGCCAGGGCACTATTTGAGCACGGAGTCCATTTCTGCGAAGTTTACAGTGATCTCGAAGCCGGCATGCGATATGAGCGACACGTGAGCGTGTCTGCGCAGCGTCAGGCCAAGATCAGGACAGGTCTCGATATTCTCTCCGGCAGGGACCATCAGGTTGAAGCTCGACGGTTGTCTAATCTAGGTCGGGACAGCCTGAAGGACTATCGAGATGCGTTAGCCGATTATGGCCACTCGTTCGAAAAGGGGTGGTCGGCAACCAGTCTGTATGACATGAGCGAACGACATGGTAAGAGTCACTTGTATGAGGTGTATCGATTTCTGTCTGAAGTGACCCACGGTAGCGCTGGCGGAGTCCTTGGTACCTACAGAAAGATGCAAGGATCAGGTGTTCATCGGACTGGCTTGTCTTTAGAGCTGTCCGTCCTTGCGTACTACCATGGAGTGTTCTTTTTTCGGGAGTTTATCCGTGACGTGATGCGTATCGTCGAAGGCGTTGAATGTGGACGGCTCCTTGGTCGCTTAGACGATTTGCTGGCGTGTTGGCCAGACTACAGGAAGATCCTTCTCGCAGTGGATCAAAGTTTGTGGCCAAGCCAGCCTCCGGCGTCCGCGATTGCGTTAGTGAAGGCCTATGAAACAGGTGTTTGCAGATGGTACCTCTACGAGCCAGATCTTGAGTTTGCGTTCGCGGCCGACGCCCCGATGGATGCCGGTGACCTCGAGGCTGAAGCAATTATGAAAGCTCGGAGTACCGCTGGCCCGGCATCGCCTTCGGAAGGTAGCCATTTCGTCGTCGCTACGGTCCCAAACATCACGGTCACTCTAAAGTCGGGAGCGAGACCGGTGCCGATCCGGGCGCTGCTGGGAATTCCGGATGGAGCAGAGCTGCCGGCGAGTGTGGTTGACCAGATCTAAGAGTTGTGCGTTGACGATGATGTTGTGAGCTTTCATCAGTTTCAGTCCCTCAGTTCGGTAAGGCGCAGCCGCTGAAGGTTCGTGTCGTCCAGCGTTGGCATCGCTGGACGACACCGGTATGTGTCCCCGCTGTGGCCCCGGAGAGGCCTCGTGGTCGTGCCGCAACGCGATCAAGCTCTCCTGTATGCGCTACGAAGAATACGACGGCGTGACGGAGTCAAGGCCTACAGTTCTTTCGCGCCCCGGAACCCGTCGCGAACGGGTAGGCGGTAACGAGGCGCTGGCGCGACCTGATCATTCACCGGTCGGAGCATTCGATCCAGGTGCTGGAGGTGCGCCATACCTGTACGAGGCGATGGCTGATCACTTGGCTGCACGTGTCGCCGCCGGGGAGTTGGCGGACGGGACGCGGCTGCCGTCGGAGGTGCGGCTTGCTCGCGAGTACGGCGTGTCTCTCGGGACGGCGCGTCACGCGACCGAGATCCTGCGCGAGCGTGGGCTCGCGCGGACTGTGCGGGCCAAGGGGACCTTCATCGTTCGGCGAGAGCGGGTGGTCGGGGGTGGCGAGGAGGGATATCTCGTCCTGGAGGGGACGGCGGGAGCTGGCAGTCCTGTCCCGATCCTGGTTGGGCGGGCGGAACCCGTGATCCAGGTCGGAGTCAGCGGTCCGAGAGCGAGGTTGTCGAGCGAAGCGGCGGCTGCCCTTCGCGAGGCGATCAGTGGTGCGTGGGCCGGTGAGGGCTCGTGATCGTTCTCGCGCGGCCGGTGCGTGGCACGGTTGCGGAATCTCAATGCGTCGCTCACCTGGTCTGGGTGCCTCGGGCAGGCCGGCCGGAGGTGCTCGCTGCGTTCTGTGGTGCGGAATTTGGGCCGGGTGAGCTCGAGCTGCTGACTGGTATCGCGGGTGCGCCGTGTGAGGGCTGCTTGCTTCGGATTGCGTGTATTCGGCGGACGGTTCAGCGTGCTCAGGCCGATGATCGTCGCCAGGTTGGCGCGCGCGTGTCAGACTGAAATCATGGTTGAATCGGCTCTGCGTCAGCTCCGTGTGCCTCGCTACCGGACTGTGCTTGAGCAGAAGATCCGTGAACGGCGGATGACCCTCGAGGAGTTCGCTGAGTACGCCGAGACGTTCGCGCGGGAGCGGGGCGAGCCGGGGACGCTCAGCGTTCGTCACTTGAAGCGGTTGATGGCGGGAAAGGGGCCGAACGGCCGACCGCTCGGTCCGCTGCGGCCGGCGACCGCGCGGCTGCTGGAGCGGATCTTCGAGGTCAGCGCGGACGAGTTGCTCGGTAAGCCCGGCGATCAACCGGCTGGAGGCGACCGAGGGCGAGGGGACGCCGACGACGTCGAGCGGTCGTGTGCTGAGTACAGCTTCGGCGTGACCGGCATAGCGGATCGGCAGGTGCGCCGAAGCCGCGTGGGGCGTTCGCGTATTGCGGATGCGCTCGCCGAGTACTACCGGGCCGACGACGAGCTCTATGAGGTTCGGAGCGCAGGGAGCGTTGTACGGACCAGTATCTGCACGCGAGCGGATTGGCTCGAACTGTTGTGCCCCATCCCGGCGGGTGTGCAGCTCCAGCTCGCACACGATGCGGGCGAGCTGGAGCCGTCAGACGCGGAGGCTGCTGCCGAACGGCTGGCCGAAGCCAAGGCTCTTTACGTTCGGCTCGTGGACGCGCCGCTGTACCGGCTGCTCGACGTCGAGGTGAACCGCGGCTCGGTGTCAGGTGTGGTCGGTCTGACGTCGTTCATGAACTATGCCCTGTCTGCCGACTTACTCGAGGCCGAGCTTGCCGATCTTGTGGCGGGTGACGGACCTATCAAGCGGGGCTCGCTGCCGCTGCGGGACCGGCACCTGCCGGACCTCAGGGCTGTTCATGAACTCAGCACGCGTTTGTGCGCGGGAGGTGTGCTCGCCCTGTGTGCCATCGCGCGGCCGGCTGACCCGTACCGGGGTCCGGCCGACTACGCCCTGCTTGTCCAGGAACGATCCGACCAAGTTGTGAACGCCGCGCGTCGGCTCTCGGTCATTCCGAAGGGCTTCCACCAGCCGCTGGTCGACGCCAGCGGCGAGACCTCGATCGGTGCGACGTTGCTTCGCGAGATGGAGGAGGAGCTGTTCGGGCGGGGCGATGTCGATGGCACCGCCGGCCCGCATCGAGCCGCAGCACCAATGCACCTGTCGCGGTTGTCTGGGCCGATGCGCTGGCTGACCGAGAGGCCGGATCGGTTGCGGATGGAGTGCACGGGCTTCGGCTTCAACCTTGTGAGCGGCAACTACGAGTTCGCCAGCCTGATCGTGATCGAGGACGAGGAGTTCTGGACTCGCTACGGCGGCCAGGTCGAGGCCAACTGGGAGACCGGCGGTATGCGGATCTACTCGAGCCGGGACCAGGAGCTGATCACGCAGTTGATCAGCGACGAGTCGTGGTGCAACGAGGGTCTGTTCGCGTTCCTGCAGGGCGTGCGGCGGTTGCGCGAGATCGGCGGAAAGCGCGTCGACCTGCCCGCGGTCGAGGTCCTAGGTGGCTGAGGGCCAGCGGACGGTGACCACCACGGCGTCACTAAGGGCTTCCCAGGAGTGATCGATGCCCGGACCCCAGACGACGTAGTCGCCCTGGCGCTGCATGGTCGTGCTGCCCTCGGTGAGGTCGATCCGGAATGTGCCCTGCACCAACAGGAGCAGCGTGGTCCGCTGATCGTCCTTGGTCCACTCGGCGCGCTTGTCGCCGGCGGGGTGGACACCCCATTTGACCTCGACGTCCTTGCTCGAGCGGACGTCGTCAGCGGGTTCGATGAAGTGGCCGAGCAGCCAGCCGCGGTTGGCGTCGCCGTCGTCATTGGCGTTGCCTCGGTACCAGTTGCTGCCCACTAGACCTCCCACTCGATCTCCGGCAGGTTCACCCGCTCCCCGCCGATCTGCGCGAGCCGACGCAGGCCCTGGAGCAGGGCGAACAGCCCTTCGTTGCTCCACGCTACATCGCTGATCAGGTCGGTCAGCAGCCGACGGTCGAGGCTCGAGTACTGCCGCAGCGCGGAGGACTCCCAGTTGGCTTCGACCTGCCCGCCGAAGCGCCTCCAGAACTCCTCGTCCTCGATCACGATCAGGCCGGCGAACTCGAAGTTTCCGCTGATCAAGTTGAGGCCGAAGCCCGTGCACTCCATCCGGAGCCGGTCCGGCTTCTCCGTCAGCCAGCGCATCGGCTTTGACAAGCGGCTCGGGTGCATCGGGTCGGCGGCGCGTTGCTGGCCGAGCGTGTTGTCGATGTCGTCGCGGCCGAACAGCTCCTCTTCCATCTCGCGCCGCAGCGTCGCGCCGATTCGGGTGTCCGCCCGGTAGTCCGTCATCGGCTGGTGGAAGCCCTTGGGAATCACGGCCAGCTGACGTGCGGCGTTGACGACTCGGCCGGAGCGCTCCTGCACGAGCAGCAGGTAGTCAGCCGGACCGCGGAACGGGTCGGCTGGGCGTGCGACGGCGGTGAGCGCGAGGGTTCCGCCCGCACAGAGCCGGTTGGAGAGGTCGAGAACGGACCCGGCGTCAGGCAGGTAGCGGTGCCGGAGGGGAGACGTCTGCGGGGTGACCTCCGTGCCCGCGGCGAGCGTGTCGATGAGTTCGCCTTCGAGCAGGTCCATCGTCAGCGCGTAGCGGACGAACTCGGTGATGGCTGCTGAGCCCCCGAGGGTGCCTTTCCGGACGTCGGCCGAGATGAGCCGGTAGAGCGGCATGTCCACGAGGCGGATGCCGAGCGCGAGCGTCTCGGCGAGTCGCTGTGCGGCGTGGCCGGCGGCTTCCTCGTCGAGACTCTCATCCTGTGCGCCGGTGTCGGCGAGCTGAACCTGATCATTGTGCGGGGTGAGGGCGCAGTCGAGGTCCAGCCAGGCCGCGGACGTGAGGACGGTCGTCGCCGAATCGCCCCCGTCGTGACGTGCGGAGTAGCAGCCGTAGCCCTGCGGGAGATCGCGGTAGTAGTTGGCAAGGGCGCGAGCGACGTCGCGTTGACGCACCCTGCCCCGGCGGTTCCCGCGGTCTTCGAGTTCGTGGACGTCCACGCTGGCGAGCCGGTCAGCCACGTCGCGGCGACTCGTGCCCGGCGCTCGTCGGGCGTGGCGGTCCAGCCAGTCGAGCGCGGCACCGATGTGCGGATCGGCGCCCAAGCGCTGCTCAGCCTCGGATGTCGGCCGTGAAGATCCGGAGTTGGTCAAGGCCGCGAAACGCTCCTGCGCGGGCTGCGACGCTTGCTCCAGCGCAGTGTCAAGGAGCTGCTGCATTTCCGATTTCGGGCGCAGCGTCGGCTTTTGGTGCCAGGAAGCAACGGTGCGTACACCGATCCCGAGGTGTTCGGCGAATGCCTCGTTGCTGAGTCGCAGCGCCGATTGAAGCGCGCACGCCGTGGCGCCGGTCCAGCCGTCGAGCAGGCTCATCGTGCTCCTGAACTCGTCTTGTGCAGTGAACCTGCACTGGTCGTGCACTCGGGTGGCACTGGATGTGCATGGGGTGCGAGGTCGATTTCCAGTGCAATTACAGGCATGGAAAACAACGGCTTCCGGAAACGGAAAACCATCGGGCTACCGCTTCGGGCGGACGTGCTTGAGCACGGTCGCGACGTCGGTCTGCAAGGCGTCGAGACGGTCGACGATCTCGCTCATCTGACGTTCGAGTTGCTCCAGGCGCGTCCACAGCGTGTCGCCGCGATCCGTGACCGGCTCATGGAGTTCGGGCGGTCGGCGTCCGTGCAGCACTGCGTCCAGGTGCTGGGGGTGCCAGCCAAGAGCGACCGAGAGGGACTCCAAGGTTCGAGGGCTCCTGCGTCGCTCCACGACGTGATGTTGGATCTCCCGCACGACCGCTTGCGACACGTTCGAGCGCTTGGCGAGTTCGCGCTGAAGCCACCCGAGTTCGTTGACCCGGTCGTTGATGGCCTTGGCGACTGCCGCCCAGTCCTCCGACACCGATTCCTCTTCCTTCGCGCTCCGCCTCGGCGACGAGGCTAGCGGTTCCGCTCCATACCGCGGTGTAACGCGGCGCTTGTTCGGCGGCGCGCGGGAAAAGTGCGCCCACTGTCTATTGAAATCAGCTGTCTATTGCTGAAATCAACGACTCGAAGGACTTCTCAATGCGTATCGCTACTCGCGCCGGCCGTCCGGCGTACTACACGATTTCTCAGACCGCTTCGATGCTGGGAGTCAGTGAGCCGCGTATTCACCGCGCGATCCGGCTCGGCACGTTGCGCGCGGAGAGGCGCAATGGCCGCCTCGTGATCCCCGCCCCGGCGTTGATCAAGCTCCTCGGCCACCCGACGGTCGGAGGCGCCGGATGACTGATCTCCTCTTGATCGAGTTGGCGTGGCAGCTGGACCGGCTGCGTTGGGTCCTCACGCCCACGCTCGACCGCATCGTGAGGCGTGACGGGCTCTGCTTCTGGCGCTCCGGGGAGGCCGAGCCGCCAGAACCGTCCGGAAAGGAGCTGCCTGACCGCGAGCTGGCATCGGCTTTCTGCGCCGGGTGCCCCGTACTCGATGAGTGCTTGGAACTCGAGCTGCGCTGCGGCGGGGAGCAGACGCTGGGCATCTGGGGCGGGATGTGCGAGGACGACCGCCGGGAGTTGCACCGGTTCTGGTTGCAGCGTGGTGACCGCGCCGGCCGGCGGGGAGGCGAGGCTTGATGGGGAACGTCAGCCTGACGCCTGTTCAGATCTTGGCCGGCGTGGGAGTTCTCTGCGTGCTGCTGTTCGTGTGGCGGTCGGCGGCGCGGCGAGCGCGAGCGGCGGCGGACGCGGCCCGAACTGGCGCACGGTTCGCGTCGTTGGCTGGCCGGGTCTTGTTCAACGCGGCCCTGATCGTCGCGGTGCAGTGGGTGGCGATCACCTACGGACGCGGAATCGGGCTCCTGCTCGTGGTGCTCGGCGTGCCCGCCCTGTTCGCGTCGTACGCGATCACTCGCGCGCTCACGGTCACGATGGAGGACACTCCGCGGCGGCGGGGAGGTCGCCGGTGACGGAGCCGCTCGAGCGAGTCGCCCAGCAGGTCGACCGTTTGTGCTGGGCCGGAATCCTGCTGGGGCTCGCGTTCACGATGACCAACGTTCAGCAATTCGCGGCGGCCGGTGCGCCCGCATGGTCGCTTCGGTGGTGCGGTGCGTGGCTGCTCGACCCGATGGTCTCCCTGGTGTTACTGGCCGTGCTGCGCGCGGAGCAGGTGACGGCCCGACATGGCATCCGGACCGGTGGCTGGGCACGTGGCGCCAAGTGGTTCACGCTCGGCGCGACCTATGTCATGAACACCTGGGAGGCGTTCGTGAACCGGTCGCCGGCGCAGGTCGTGCTGCACTCGGTGCCTCCGTTGGTGGTGTTCGTGGCGGCCGAGGCCGTCACGGATCTGCGGGACAAGCTGGGGGCCGCGATGTCTTCGGAGTCCTCGGTTGCCGAGGAGGCGGCTCGCCCGCGCGGCGTGTGGACGTCGTCCGCGGAGTACCTCGCGATGGCGCGGGCTGCCAGGACGCCGGAGACGGTGGTGACACCGGCTTGGGTCCGCGAGGTGACCGGGTGTTCGCGCGGTCTGTCTTCTCGCCTTGCGGCCGAGTTGCGGGCGGAGGGTGCGCATGGCTGAGGAGCAAAACGCCGGGCACGAGGTCGAGCGGGCCGCGCCGGTGTTCGACGCGGAGTTGGTCGATGAGGAATCACCGGTCAGCGTTGGTGCCGGCTCCCGCTGGCGTCGCCCGGCTTGGCTGACCTCTCGACAGGAGTTCAAGCGCGCGGTCCGTGCCGTGATCGCGCTGCTGATCCGGCTGCCCTTCCGGTTCGCTTCCGCGGTTGGTCGGGGTGCTGTGTTGATGTTCCGGGTGTGGCGGAAGTGGGTCCGTGTCCACGACTACCGGGAGGCGGCTGAGCAGTCCGAGAAGCTGGCGGACAAGTTCGTGGAGATCCGGGCGCTCACGCTCTTCCGGTGGAAGGTGAGTGGAGCGGTGGCGGCCGCTGTCGGCTCGGGGTTGCTCGTCGCCTACCTGCTCTACGGTTCGGTGGCCTTGTGGGGCGCGGGCACGGTGGCAGCTGTGATGCTGGCGGTAGCCGGGCGCCGGAAGGAGGGAGCACCCGGGCGTAAGAACGTCCTGCCCGGCCCGCGGGCGCTGGCGTGGACGATGGATCCGCAGGTGCTGGTCGACGCCTTCCGGGACGCCAAGCTGATCGGCAAGGACGAGACGCTCCGGCTGGTCGAGCGGGCGCGGCGTGTCGGCGACGGCTGGGCGATCACGGTTGACCTTCCGGCGACGCGGAAGGCCGCGGACGTGATCAAGCACCGGGATGCGCTCGCGTCCGCGCTGGCTGTCGACGAGGTCCAGTTGATCGTCGAGCGGGTCCGCGGCCGGGGTGGTCACGCTGGGCGAGTGTTCCTCTGGGTTGCTGATGAGGACCCGTATTCCGGCCCGCCGAGGAGGACTCCGCTGGTCGAGGCCGAGTGGTGGGATGCGTGGCAGCCGATTCCGTTCGGTGTGGACGCGCGCCGGCGTCGGATCGACCTGCCGCTGGTCTGGACGTCGCTCCTGGTCGGGGCGATTCCGCGACAGGGCAAGACGATGGCTGCGCGCCTGGCTGCGGCGGGCCTGATTCTCGACCCGCACACCCGGATCTACGTGTTCGACGGGAAAGGCGGTAAGGACTGGAAGGCGGCTGAGCAGGTGGCGCACCGGTTCGTGTGCGGGGACGGCCTGCCGGATGTCCAGGCTGTGCGGGACCACCTGCTTGAGCTGGTGGTCGAGGTGCAGGCGCGATACCAGCGAATGGCCGCCCTGGACGATGAGGTATGCCCGGAGTCCAAGATCACTCCTGGAATCTCCCGTGATCCCGGCTTGAACATGCCGATCACCGCGGTGATCATCGACGAGGTCCAGGTGTTCCTCGAGAACCCCGCCAAGATCGAGGTCGGGGCGAAGAAGATCGCGATCGGCGAGCACATCGCCGATCTGCTGGCCTACCTCGCGCGGAAGGGGCCGGCGGCCGGAATCGTCGTCGTGCTCGCGACGCAACGGCCGGATTCGCAGACGATTCCCTCACGGCTGCGGTCGGTGCTCGGCTCGCGGTTCGCCCTGCGAGTGATGGACTGGCGGGACTCGAACATCGTGCTGGGCGAGCAGATGAACACCCGCGGGTACGACGCGTCGGCGCTCCTGCCGAGCCACAAGGGGGTGGGCATTCTTCGGCCGGACGGCGACATGGATGCCGGGAGCGAGTCGCTCGCGATGACGGTGTGGACGTACTACATGGGCAACCAGGACTGGCAGTCGATCTGTGCCCGTGGTCGAGCTCTGCGGGAGGCGGCCGGCACCCTGACGGGGCACGCGGCGGGGGATGACTCTCGCCGGTCGATCGACTCGACGGCGGTTGTGATGGCGCTCGGCGCGGGTGCGGGTCGATCCGAGCTGCCCGAACCGCTCGCGTCCGTCGTCGAGTACCTCGGTGACGAGCTTGAGGAACGGGAGTTCGTGCCGACCGCGGAGCTCGTGGAGGCGCTGGAGGTCGAAGCGACAGGCTTCGGACGGCAAATGGGCGAGCTGGGGTGCAGGCCGACCAGGCATTACGTGCCCTCGGAGGACGGTGAGCCGCGGCGAGTCCGCGGGTACCGCACTGCGGATCTGCGGGCCGCAGTTGATGAAATCAAGAGCAGCGCCGAACCGGACGTGAGTTGAGATGGCCGCGCCCGATGACCACGTGATCGTCCGCGTTCCCGACCAACTCCCTAGCCTGAACAGGAAAGCTAGCGCCATACTTCTTGCCATACTGATCGAGCTGGCTGAGGTCGAGGCCCTGGACGGGCCCGGCGAGAGGGGGATCGATGACTGCTGAAATCAACCACGACCCGTGGGCGACGCTCGATGACCTGCTGGGAGTCGAGGTCGCCGAGCCGGTGGACGAGAGCATCGGCCCGGTGGCCTTCTACGGCCGGTGCTCGACGGAGGACAACCAGGACCCGGAGACCTCGCACGGCTGGCAGTTGAGCAACGCGCGGAAGTTCGTCGAGCCGCTCGGCGGGAGCGTGGTGGCGGAGTTCTTCGATGTCGGGCAGTCGCGGTCGGTGCCGTGGGAGCGGCGGGAGGCGGCGAGCCGGCTGCTGAAGGCGCTGAAGGACCCCGGCCGACGATGGCAAGCGGTTGTAGTGGGGGAGGGGACGCGGTGCTGGTTCGGGAACCAGTTCTCCTTGGTAGCCCCGAAGTTCGCGGCCTACGGGGTCGATCTGTGGGTGCCGGAGCTGGGCGGGAAGTTCGATGCGCGGAACCCGTCACACAAGATGCTGATGAGCGTGCTCGGCGGGATGAGCGAGTCCGAGCGGCAGCATGTTCAGGCGCGGGTCCGGGCGGCGATGGATGCGCAGGTGATCAACGAGGGGCGGCACCAGGGCGGTCGGGCGCCGTATGGCTACAAGGTGGTGGACGGTGGGCCGCACCCGAACCCGCGGAAGGCGGCGGAGGGGTACCGGCTGCGGGTGCTCGCCATTGATGAGGCGTCGGCCGAAGCCGTGCGACGGATTTTCGCGGAGTACATCAGCGGCAAGGGTGATCGTGCGATCGCCAACGGCCTCAATCGTGATCGGATCCCGTGTCCGTCTGCTCGCCGACCGGATCAGAACCGGCACCGGCTGGCGGACGGGTGGCAGGGAAGTACGGTGCGGTCAATCCTGGAGAACCCGCGGTACACGGGCTAAGCGTTCTTCGGGCGCTGGACGAAGCACGAGACGTTGCTGGACCCGGACGACGTGGCCGCTGGGCACGTCACGCGGTTTCGGAGGTCGGCACCCGATCGCGTCGTTCGGTCCCGGCTTCCGGCGCACCCGGCGATCGTGTCGGTCGAGGACTTCACCCAAGCCCAGTTGCTGAGGAGGTCGAAGGGGTCAGGCGGGTTGCGGACTGCTCGCAAGGCTGAGCGGAGTGACCGACCCACGCGGAGGGCGTATCTGTTCCGTGGTCGAATCCGGTGCGCGTACTGCCAGCGGAAGATGGAAGCGAGCCCGCGCAAGCACGGCATGTACTACCGGTGTCCAGCACGGACTCTCGCGCCCGGCTCGCCGGCGCTGGCGGAACACCCGCCTTCGGTCTATCTGCGGGAGGAGCCGCTGATGGACGCCGTCAACACGTGGCTGGGCGGCCTGTTCGCCCGCGACAACGTTGACCGAACCGTCGCGGCGTTGGTCGCATCCCAGAGTGGCGAGGGAGCGACGTCCGGACGCGAGGTCGCCCGGCAGCGGCTCGCCAGTGCGGAGGCGAGGCTGGAGCGGTTCCGGGCGGCCATCGGTGCAGGTGTGGATCCCGCGGCCTTGGTCGACGCGATCAACGAGGCGCAGGCGCAACGAGCAGCGGCTAGGGCTGAACTCGAGGACGCGCCTGCACCCGACCTGGTGACCGACGCCGAGGTCTACGCGATGATCGACTCACTCGGAGACGTCGGGAGGAAGCTCGCGAAAGCAAGAACGGACAGCTTGGCGGGCCTCTACGAGGCGCTCAACCTAGCTGTCCGCTACGAACACGACTCTCAGGCCGCTCAGGTCACCATCCAACCCGTGATGCGGGTGAATAGTGTGCGTGTCCGAGGGGGGAACTGACCCAAGTCCCCAGCCTGGTGTATGCGACTGACCTGCAGCTTCCTTGACGGTGTGCGTTCGAGTCCCCGGGCGGCTCCACCCAGATGCACACCGGTTTCTACCCTGCTGACGTGCGTGGCACCGTCGGATCGCGGTCCGCGGCGCGGGGGAGCGGCCGCTCGTCCTCGAGGCGCGGGTGCCGCTGGTGATGGAGCGTCGGAAGCGTCCGCAGGAGGCGGCAAGGTCAGAGTAGTGACTTCGGCCCTTGTTCTGATCGGACCCGCGTTCGAGCGGTCCTCCCCGGGCGAGACCTCGTGCTCAGTGCTGACCCTGGCGAGTCGAAACGGGGTTACCGGCCTGCGCCTTTATCCTCTGTGACCATGACCGTCTACCCGAGTCGAAACCGTCGTGATTCGTCGCCCAAACGGGCGGCGGAGTCGCAGGCTGAGTTTTTCGATCGGGTGGCCGGGGCGTACTGGGATCAGGTTCGCGACGTGATCAACGAGTGGTGGTCTCACCTTCCGGATCAGGCGCGGTCTGGTGTCCGTAGTCGGTTGGTGGATCGGAACTCCGACTCGAACGTGTCTTCCGCGTTGTGGGAGTTGTATCTGCACGAGATGCTGCTCGGTTCTGGCTGCACCGTGGAGGTCGAGCAGGCGGTTGGCACCCGGGGCAAGTACCCGGACTTCCTGGTGACTCGCGATGGTGAGCAGTTCGTCCTCGAGGCGATCTGGACATCACAGCGTATTGGGGACCCTACGCAGGACGCGATGTCGGGCCGACTGCTCGATGCCATCAACGGTGTGCCGAGCCCCAACTTCTTCCTGTCGGTCTCGATCATCCGAGTCGGGTCTGTAGAGCCGCCGCAGAGGCGGCTGAAGGCGGAGCTGGTGCAGTGGCTGGGCGGTCTAGACCCCGATCGGGTCCAGGCCGACTACGAGCAGCGCCAGGTCCCGTTGCCGACCCACATCTGGCAGGAGGCCGGATGGTCGCTCTCGTTCACGGCGATGCCACGTAGTCCCGGCGTACGCGGGCGATTCTCCAGGGGGATCGGGATCTATCCGATGATCTGGATGCGCGACAGGTCGGACCACGTGCTTGGCGCGGTCAAAAAGAAGGGCGGGAAGTACGGCGACCTCGCGCTGCCGTTCATCGTCGCGGTGGGTCAGGCGGCACTGTTCCCCGAGGAAGAGGACATCGCGACCTCGCTTTACGGGAGTTCGGTCGAGTACGCCCACACCGGAATTGCGTCCACATTCGGTCGGCTTTCAGATGGCTATTGGTCCCCTTCTCGCGACAACGGTCACCGCCGGGTGAGCGGGGTGCTCGTCGTCGACAACCCGGCGCCCTGGACCTGGGCGAAGAACACTCCCGTCCTGTGGCGCAGCTCCGACCCGAGGTCGATCCCGGCTCCGATTCTTCCGACGTGGGCGAGCGCGCGGCTCGCCGGGGACGAGGTCGAACGAAAGCCGGCTGCCGCCCCTGCGTACAGCGCTGTCGGCCTTGACCAGGACTGGCCGGCCGGGGAAGCATTCCCACGACACGCAGCCTGAAGTCGGGTGTGGCGAAGTCGGAGCGCATCGGGCTTGCGCGCTGCTCAACTCCGCATCTTGCGCAACGGAGTCAATGCCGGAACCGCGGTGGCACCGGCCTCGACAAAGGCGGCGACTCCCAACCTGTCGTCCCGCCTAACTTGCGGGGAAGGACGGCTCGGCGCCTACCTTGGCCAAGGCGTGTCATTCCGGGTTTCGTGTAGTTCGATCCGGCCCCCTGTGTGGCGGGTGATGTTCGTGGCGTGCTGATGCGCCCGCGCGATGCTGGAGTAGACCGAGACCGACCAGTCGATCAGCCCCGCCGCGTCCGCGAAGGCCTGGAGCCGCTGCAGCACCACATCCCAGGTGCCTTCCCGGGCCAGCTGACGGTGCCAGCTCCAGATCGTCTGCCACGGCCCGAACACCGCCGGCACATCCCGCCACGCGCTCATCCGAGAGCAACTCAAACCGCCACACGACCAGCAGCATCCCAGCCACCAACCGCGACCTTGTCAGATACGCCAGGGGGAATCACATGTCGTTGACCGCGCTGCCCGTGCAGCACACCATGCGGGTGCCGATCCCGACCGGCCGGTCATCTCGCTATCACCTTCCCAGGATGACGATCGATGTCACCGCTTCCTCACCGCGGTGGAATCCACCACCGTTCTCCGCCAAAGCCAATCGCGCTCCGTCGACCTGTCGGGCACCGGATTCGCCGCGAAGTTGCTCGGTGAGTTCGAACACCTGGGCCAGCCCGGTGGCGCCGATCGGATGCCCCTTCGACTCCAGCCCTCCCGAGGGATTGACCGGGATCCGTCCTCCCAGGGTGGTGTCTCCCCGTTCCGCTGCCACGCCACCTTCCCCTGGAGGTACGAGGCCCAACATCTCGGTCTGCAGGACCTCGGCGAACGCTGTCGCGTCGTGGACCTCGGCAACGTCGATCTCACTTGGTGAGACCCCGGCTCGCTCATAGGCTTCGGCCGAGACCAGTTGGCTGATGTGCCCGTCGAATCGGGTGATGTCGCGGTCGGTGCCTGTGCCGACGACCGAGGCCAGAACCTCGACGGGCCGTTCGCTGCGCAACCTGCGAAGGCCTTCGGCGCTGCACAGGACCACGGCGGCAGCACCGTCGGTGACCGGCGCGCACATTGGCACCGTCAGGGGGTGTGACAGCCTTCGCGCCGCGAGCACGTCCTCGACCGACATCGGTTTGCGGTAGTGTGCGCGCTCATTGTCGACCGCGTGCAGGTGGTTCTTCGACGCCACTGCCGCGATCTGCGCCGCTGTCGTTCCGTACAGCCGCATGTGCTGACGCGCCATTGCCGCGTAGATGTCCATGAAGATGGATCGAGTTCCGACATCGGCGTTCTCGACTTCTCCGCCGAGCTGGCGGAGCGTCTCGTCGAGAAGCTGAGGGTTCGATTTGTCGTAACCGGAGTCGAACAAAGCCATCGTCCGCGGAGAGTCGTCGATGTGCATCTTCTCGGTGCCCACCGCGAGTGCCACGTCGGCGTCGCCAGCCCGGATGAACGTCGCGGCCATATTCAACGCCGATGCTCCTGTTGCACAGGCATTTTCGACGTTGTGTATGGGCACTCGCTGGATGCCGATCTCGCGCAGCGCGATCTCCCCGGAGATCATGCCCTGATCGTGCAGGATGCCGTTCGTGGTCGAGGCGAAGAACGCCACGTCGATGACCTGGGCGCCGGCGCCTGGGCCTGCATCGGCCAGTGCATCGCTGACAGCCCACCGGGCCAGGTCGTAATTGGTTTTGTCACGGTGGATGCCGAACGGTGTCATGCCCACGCCCGCAACCCATACACGTTGTGCCACGCAATAGCCTTTCCATTTGTTGCGACGACGAGCTCGATAGGCGCGGGCCACACACGCAAGTCCGCAATACTGCCGGGCGCTGATCGCGCACCCCGTGTGTGCCCGCACCACAGCGACATCGGCGATCGGTCGCCTCGACCAGAGACCGTGCCCGTCCTCGCTCAGTCGGACGATCCGGCAAGCCAGGGCTCGAAGAAGTTGATTCTCACGTCGTCGGGCCGCCGGGAGAGGAGGTCGAAACCGGTGTAGACGGGGTCGCTCTTGTCGCGTCGGCCGCTGGCCTCGGGCACGCTGATCGGGTCGTCGGCGGGCACCCGGAAGTTCTGCAGGTTGTCTCGGACGACGTGCCGGTAGAAGATTTTCCATTCGCCGTCGCGCTTCTCGAACAGATCGAGATAGCGGCACTCGGTGAGCTGGTGGATGACCTCCTTCTCAGGCTCGACGCCGGGCTCGACGATCTCGTGGAGCACGTGCACGTGGCTCTCGACGAAGGCTCGCGAGCCCTTCAGCTCGATGATCGGGTTCGAGATGGAGTGCACGGTGGTGCGGGCATGCGGCAGGACTTCGGTGATGACCCAGTCGCTGAAGGGGTGGGCCGGGCCGTTGGCGAACCAGTGGGTGTCGTAGGCGTCCTCGTGGTAGCAGGATTTCATGATCTCGGTGTCGAGTCGGTCCACGCCCCGGCAGTAGCGGTGCAGTACGTCTCGAATCGACTCGCGGTCGCGGAGCTCGGTGACCTCTGCCTCGAGTGTGGCGAGGCGTCCCTCGATGTCGGTCATGTGCTGTGTCTCCTTTCGGTGTGGGTCAGGCTCGGGGGCGCGGGGCGAGTGGCCAGGGATCGGCGCCTGCGACGACCCGCTGTCTGGTGGTCCCGATCCCCTCGGCGGTCAGTTCGACGACGTCACCGGGGGCGAGCCAGCCAGGAAACGTGGGCGCGTCGGGTTCGAGCGCGTTGAAGTGTTCGAGCAAGGTGCAGGTCGGGATCGTGCCGGTCGCGATCACGTCGCCCGGCTCGAGGGGGATGCCGCGGGAGGCGTAGGACAGCACCTCGCCGTAGGTCCAGTCCATCTTTCCGGTGGTGCCGCTGCCGACCAGTACGCCGTTGACCGAGGCCTTCACCTCGATGTCGAAAGGCGAATCGAAGGCGTGGTCGGGCAGCTCGTCCGGGGTCACCAGAAAGGGGCCGAGGGTGGTGCCCGCGTCCTTGCCCTTGGCCTGTCCGATGCCGAGCCCGCGGTCGAGTGCCTGCAGGTCACGGGCGCTCCAGTCGCAGTAGAGCGTGTACCCGGCGATCAGCTCCTGGGCCTGGTGGGGTGCGAGGTCGCGGCCGGTGCCGCCGATCACGGCGGCGATCTCCAGCTCGAAGTCGAACCAGGTGCTCCCCGGGGCGATGGTCACGTCGTCGTAGGGGCCGACGACGCTGGCGGGTCCGGCGAAGTAGAAGGCGGGGATGTCGTACCAGATGTCGGGTAGGTCCTCGGTGACGCCGCGTGCCGCCATGGCGTTGCGCATGTGCTGCAGGTAGCACAGGGAGTCCCGCATCGACGGAGGGCGAGGGATCGGGGCGAGGAGCCGCACGTCATTCAGCGCGACGGTGTCGGTGCTTCGGCCTGCGGCCTCGTCCAGAGTGGCGGGCAGTGTCCCCTTTCGCAGATGGTCGAGCAGGGTCTCGCCGGGCGGCAGGGCGTGGATTGTGCCGCCGTCGACGGCGCCGACTCGTTCTCCGGTCTCTGTCGCGAATGTGGCCCAGCGCATGTGTACCTCCGGTCGTGGGAATCGGGTGCGGCCCGGTCAGGCCGCGCCGAGCCAGAGCCCGGCGAGTGGCTCCGGCGGTTCGGTCACAGGTGAGAAGCCGCTGGTGGATATGGCCAGCGTCTGGGGCTGTCGGGCACTGTGGCGCGGCCACTCGCCCTGGGGTGGCCGGGGGCGTCCGTTCGTGGCGAATGCGGCCCATGCCGCCCGCATCTGCTCGGCGAGGGCGACGTCGACCTCGCCGGCCAGGTGCTGGCCCGCCTCTGTGTCGCCGGTGTCGAACAGGTACGGCAGCTCGGCTCCGTGCACCGCGCCGATCGGCTGGCCGTCGCGGATCGTGGGCTGGTCGAAGCGGTAGCAGAAGACGGGGGAATGGTCCGCGGCCGCGCGGGCAAGCGCGAAGGCCGGGTAGCGCAGCGCGGCATCGCCCAGGACGGCGGCGGCGAGTCGTTCGTTCGGCGCCTGCGGGTAAAGCCGACGGTAGGTCGACTCGATGGCGGGGCCGAGCGGCCCGAAGCGCTCCAGAACGCCAGCGAGCAACCCTTGGGCCAGGGCGGGATCGTGTGCAGCCGCTGCGATGGCCGTCTCGAGGTGCAGAACGGCTTCGTCGCGTGTGTTGCCCACGAGCAGCGGTATGTCCGCGGCGGCGCCCCGGGCGAGCGCGCTGAGCGGATCTTCCGGGAGGACGTCGCCGTCGACGACCGGGTTGAAAGCCATGGACGCTCCGTCGAAGAACTCTCGCATGGAGCCCGCGAAGGCCTCGTCGCTGAGCTGGGTCTGCGCGTCCAGCAGGCTGCTCAGGGGGGCGGCGCGAAGCGCCTCGAGCGAGTCGCGGGGAATCCCGAGCCCGTCGGCCATCCGACGGGTCACCTCCACCGCGGAGTCCCACGACACCGCGTAGGGCGCACCCGGGGAGCCGATGACCGCCCTGTGCACCAGGCCGCGCGCATGCGGCGAGGCGAGCAGGCACGCCACGATCATCGCTCCCGCCGAGTGACCGGCCAGGGTGACGTTGTCGGGGTCTCCGCCGAAGGCGGTGATCTCCTCACGCACCCAACGCAGGGATGCGATGATATCGAGCAGAGCGGCGTTGGCCGAGCCTGCTGCGGAGGGCTCGGCCACTGCGGCGAATCCGAGCGCCCCGAGCCGGTAGTTGACGTTGACCTCGACCAGGCCGTGCCGGCTCAGCCCGCCACCGCGGTAGAGGGGGTCGCCGCCGGACCCGAGGGCGAACCCGCCACCGTGGATCCACACGAACACCGGCAGCCCGGACCGGCCGGGGGAGGGGGTCCGCACGGACAGGGTGAGACAGTCCTCGCTTTGCGGCAGCCTGGAGCGGTAGACCTCGCCGACGACCGCGAACGTCTGCCGCTGGGGCGCCGCCGGCCCCGGTCCTGAGACCGGCCGGACGCCGGACCAGGGCAGTGGGGGCGCGGGCGGCGCGAACCTCAGCTTGCCGACCGGTGGGGCGGCGTACGGTATCGCGTCGAACAGATGGCTTCCGTCCGGTTCGAGGAGTCCCGTCAGCTTCCCGGAACCGGTCGTGAGGACGCTCGCGCCGAGGGCCGTCATGGTTGCGGCTCCGTCAGGACATTGGCGCGGAGCAGGCCCTTGCGGACCTTCCCGACCGACGTGCGGGGCAGCGCGTCGACGAACTCCACGACCGAGGGCACCTTGAACGACGCGAGATGTGTTCGGCAGTGCTCGAGCAGCTCGGCCTCGGTGACCGCGTGTCCCGGTCGTAAGGCTACGACCACCTTGAACGCTTCGTCGAGCATGTCGTCCGGAATGCCGACGGCCGCGGACTCGGCGACGGCGGGATGTGTCTCGACCACCCGTTCCACCTCGGCGGCGGCGACGACCTCCCCGCCACGCTTGATCACGTCTCGCGCGCGGTCGTGGAACCGGAGGAACCCGTCCTGTTCCACACGCACGATGTCGCCGGTGTGCAGCCAGCCGTCGCGGATCATCGCGTTCGTGGCCTCGGGGTTGTCGTGGTAGCCCGCCATCAGCGTGATTCCCGGCTCGCCGCCGACGAGCAACTCGCCCACCTCGCCCACAGCGGCGTCGACACCGTCTTCGGTCACCACGCGCAGGCGGCTCCCGCTCAGCGGCGTGCCTATCGTCGCGTTGTCCCTGCGCCGGTCGAGCGGATTCATTGTCGGGGGCGCGATGGTCTCGGTCATCCCGTACATCTGCAGCAGCCCGGTCGCGTAGCGCTCCTCGAACTCCTTGAGCTCGTCGGGAGTGAGGTTCTGCGCGAAACACACCTCGCGCAGATCGTTGTCCGCGTCGGCCGGGTCCCGGGGCTGAGAGAGGATCATGCGCATGGGTGCGGCGAAGAGGCTGCCCAGGGTCGCTTTGTGGCGGCGCGCCTGCGCCGCCCAGCGAGACGCCGAGAACCTTTCCATCACCGCGGCTGAGGCTCCGGTGACCAGGCTCGACATCACCGAGTAGTACTGGGCGTTGGCGTGGAAGACGGGCAGCACCACGAGCCATCGGTCCGCGGGCCGCATCCGCAGGTTTTCGGCGATCACCGTGCCGGCGTGCAGGTAGTTGGCGTGAGTGACGACCACTCCCTTCGGGCGGCTGGTGCTCCCGGACGTGTACATGATGGACAGTGGGTTCCGCGGGTCGACAGGCTCAGCGGTGACCTCGTCGCCGGAGCGTCCGTCGAAGTCGGCTCCGGTGCGGATGATCGGGACACCCGCGAGAGTCGCGGTCTCCGCGAGATCGTCGGCGTCCTGTTCCAGGACGACCATCCGGCAGTCCGCATGTCCGACGACGAAGTCCAGCTCGTCGGCGGTGCTACCCGGATTCACCGGAACGATGACCGAACCGCTCAACGCAGCCCCGAACCAGCAGGCGAAGAACTCGGGGCGGTTGCGGGTGGCGATCGCGAAGCGTTCGCCACTCCGGACGCCGGCCCCGGCGAGCACGGACTGCCCCCGGCGGGCGAGCGCGACCGTCTCGGCGTAGGTGTAGGTCGTTGTGGAGCCGTCGCTCTCGAACAGCAGGAAAGGGGCGTCGGGAGTTCGTTCGGCCTGGTCGAGCAGGATGGCGCCGAGCCCGCGGTCGCCGAAGGGCAGTATCGTCACGGCGCGCTCCTACCGGTTCCGGTTGCGCTCGCGGGCAGCGACCCGGCCGGCGAACTCGTGCGCGTTGCCGTTGGAGGACCAGTGGCAGTCAGTCGCGTCGGGGTGGCAGCAGGTGGAATCAGTGGTGGTCATCGAGGGCCTCCTTCTGGATCAGGGGGATTCGCGTGGGTCAGGCGTCGGCGAGAGGCTTGCGATAGGTCTCTCGCAGCGCCAGGGCCGACAGCAGGGAGATGACGCCCGCGCCCACGATGAAGTAACCCGGCACGATCGGGTTGCGGGTGGCGGCGGTCAGCCACGTCATCAACAACGGGGTGCCGCCGCCGAAGACCATGTTGGCGAAGGTGTAGATGATCGAGACGCCGCCGTAGCGCACGACGGTCGGAAACATTTCGGAGGAGAACACGGCCAGCTGGGAGTTCAGCGGTGCCGCGGCCACGGCGAACAGCACGAACGCGGTCAGTGCCAGCCCGAAGCTGTGCTGGTTGAGCAACCAGAAGCATGGGTAGCCGACGACGATCTGGGCGGCCGCACCGCCGATGAGCATCGGCCTGCGTCCGACGGAGTCGGACAGCCTGCCCATGATCGGCAGCAACGCCACATAGACCAGCAGGCTGATCACGGTGAGCGTCAGAGCCTCGCGCAGTGTGGTGGTCTTGGTGACCGCGAGGTAGGACGGCACGTAGACGTAGAAGATGTAGGTGGGCAGGGACGACGCGACCAGGACGCCGAGCCCGACGACGATCTCCCTCGGATACGTGCGGATCACGAACAGGATCGGGGTCCGCACGTCCTTCCGCTCGGACTTCACCGCCTCGAAGTGGGGCGTCTCCTCCAGCCGGAGGCGCAGGTAGAGCCCGATGAAACCGAGGGGCAGCGCCACCAGGAATGGGATCCGCCAGCCCCAGCTCGACATCTGCTCCGGGCTCAAGATCGACGAGACCGTGGCCCCGACGATCGCTCCGAAGGCCAGGCCGGCGCCGAAGCCCACGGTGATCCAGGATCCGTAGAGGCCACGCCGGTTCGGTGGCGCGTACTCGACGACGAATGAGGCGGCCCCACCGAATTCACCGCCGGCGGAGAAGCCCTGGATGAGGCGAAGCGCGACCAGCAGGACCGCGGCGAGGGGTCCGGCAGCGGCGTAGGTCGGCAGCAGTCCGATCAGGAACGAGGCCCCCGACATCACCAGGATCACCGCGGACAGCGTGGTCCGGCGGCCGATGCGGTCGCCGAGGTTGCCGAACACCAGCGCGCCGATCGGCCGGGCGACGAACGCGGCGCCGTAGACGGCGAAGGCCGTGAGCAGCGAGGTCGTAGGATCCGCGGCGGGGAAGAAGAGCGGTCCGATCACCGCGGCGAGTGAGCCGTAGACGAAGAAGTCGTACCACTCGACGAAGTTGCCGACGACTGCACCGACGGTCGCCCGTCGCTGCACCGCCCGGTTGTGAGTCGCCGTGCTGACAACGGCTGGCGGGGTCGATGGCGAAGAAGCGTCCACGACGATGCCTCCTGTCCACCACGATGTGGGCGGTTCGACTGGTGTGCCGCCGGCTCCCGGACTGCTCCGGGGTACGGCGCGATGACCGTCACTCTGCTCTCGGCAGGGGGGCGACGACAACGTCCCGTCGGCCAAACAGTCAGCCCGCCGAATTGTCCGCGCGTACAAACATCGAACGATGAACCGCGCTGTTGAGTGCTAGAATTCGTTCTCGATTGGGCGTCGCGACCAAGTCGTATCCACAGTCGCCCCCTGAGGCTGCCCTCGGCACACGACCGACAGGAGAGGCGCATCGAAGTGCAGGACCCAGACAACAAGGCCTTGCTGAACCCCGTCTTGGAGCGGGTGCTGCAGACGATGTCCGACCACGCCGCGGCTATCGCGGCGGAAACAGCGGACGCTGTCCATCGCAGGATCGCGGACTACCGGCTGGTCCCCCACGAGTCACTCGTGCAGTCGGCTCTGCGCAACCACGCGCGCGTCGCCAGGGCTCTGCGTGAGGGCAGGGGACCGGGCGAGGACGACATGATCGAGGAGGCCTGGATCGTCCGCGAGCGTGTCCGCTCGGGAGTGCCGATCGAGAACGCGCTGCACGCCTACCGACTGTCCATCAGCATCTTGCGCACCTACTTCACCCGGTGGGCCGTGGAGTTCGGGTTGGACAGCGCCGAGACTCTGCGTGGTGTGAATGCACTGTGGGAAGTGACGGATGTCGTGACGTTGCGGCTGGCCGCGGAGCATCGCGACGAGGAACTCAACCTCGCCCGCCATGATGAGCGGCAGCGGTTCAACTTCCTCCACGCCCTGCTCACCGGTGCCACCGGGCCGAATCACCACGCCCTGTGCGCTACATACGGACTTCCGGTCGGCATCTCCTACGTCACCTTGCGCGCCAGGGCCACCGCGGAGCAGGGGCTGCGCACCATGACCGAACTCGTGGCCAGGACGACTCGCCGTGCGCCCTCCTTGATCGGCATCTTCGAGGGGGACGTCGCCGGTGTCGTCGCGACTCCGCCCGTGATTCCCGAGCGGCTGGCGGTGGCTGTCGGTCCGGCCGTCGAACTGGCCGACCTCCCGATCTCCTTCCGGCGCGCCAGCCAGGTCCTCGACGTGGGGCTGGCGTTCGGCATGTCGGGCTTGCTGACAGCGGAGAGGCTGTCTCTACGGCTGGCCGTGGCATCAGCCGACGACGTCGGTGCGTTGCTGGTGGAGCGCTACATAGCGCCCACGGAGTCCGAAACAGACGGAGGCAAGCAGCTGCGGGAATCGGTCACGGCCTATCTCGCGGCGAACCGCAACGTGCGCGACGCCGCGACGCGACTCTGCGTCCACCCGAACACGCTGCGCTACCGGCTTCACAAGTTCGAGACGATGACTGGGCGCGACCTCAGCCTCGACGCGGTCGCGTTCGAAGCGTGGTGGGCTCTGCAACGGTCGTCGTGGGAAGCCGGGTCGAAAGATCCTCGAGGGTGACGCGTCCTGGACCTTCGATCGCGACTTCGGCGACGCCGTCCCCGGCGAATCTCCCGAACTGCGTCAGATCGCCAAGGCCAACCGGGTGTTCCTGCACCGCATGGTCCGGTATCGCATCGGGAAGGGCATCGCCCCAGTTCATCGACATCGGATCGGGCTATGCCAACGATGCGGCACGCACACGAGGTCGCCGACGAAGTCAAGCCTGGGGTGCCCGGTTGGTCTACGCCGAGTACGACCCGATCGCGGTCGTGCACTCCGACGACTTGCTCGAAGAACACGGAGACACCCGCCGCCACGCGGCGATCGACCTGCAGGCCGTCGCCGATCAGTGCTGGGCCGGAGTCGTTGACCAAGCACGCACCAGAGCAGTCAAGTTGCCCGCCGAGACAAGCGCCGAGTAGGCGGATGGCGGCCCGCCATATCCTCCCTACGCCGACCCCCCGGGATCAAAGAGCGTGGCCGACACCCTCGCAGCCCAGCGCACCCAGGAGCAGCGCTGGGCTGCGATTTACCACGACGTCAAGAGCATGTCGAGCGCCGCCCACCACGACGACAGCACCACCGAGGGCTTCTCCTGGAGTCGTGCCGACGCAGAGCCATCTTGGCAGTTACGGCCCGGTTTGCTGGGTAGATACACCGGTGGGAAGTGAACGTTCACGTGGCCGACTGTGGGTTACTGCAACACCATCCAGGCGGCAGAGGCGTCAGGTGCGCGCTTGGTCGCGTCTGTGTCAGGGGTGGACTTGAGTTCATGGACAGGTCGAGAGGCGTCGCGTGGGTCGGTCTCTCGTCGTGTGGGGTGGGTCAGTGCAGGAGGCCGCCGCCGTCGTGGACGAGGCATTGGCCGGTCATCAGGGCGGCGTCGGGGGAGGCGAGGAACGCGACGAGGCCGGCGAAGTCGTCGGGCGTGACGTATTCCTGAATGGCTTGCTGCGCCATGGTGCGCGCGAAGACCGCGTCATCGGAGTGAGCACGTGTACCAGGGGTCGCGACCTGCGCCGGCATGACCGCGTTGACGGTGATGCGGTGTTCGCCGAGCTCGCGCGCCATCACGCGGGTCATGCCGATCAACGCGCCCTTGCTGGCGACGTAGGCGAGCTGGCCGGGGCCGCCGGTGAAAAAGGTGCGCGAGGCGACGTTGATGATCCGTCCGCGGTGGTCGCTGTCGCGGAGGTGGGGGAAGCAGGCCTGCACCATGAGCAGGGTGCCGACGGCGTTGACGTCGAAGTAGCGGTGGAGTTCGTCCGGCGTCGCTTGGAGCAAGCTCGTTCGGCCGGAGAGCAACCCGGCGTTGTTGACGAGGATGTCGATCCCGCCCGTGCGCGCCGCGACCTCGGCTGCGGTGTCGGCGACGGCGGTCGGATCGGTGACGTCGCAGATCCACGGCGTGACCCGTGGCGGGAGCAAGTCGTCCGCCCGTTCCAGATCGAGAGCGGCTACCGCGGCCCCTTCGGACGCCAGCCGGTGGGCGATGGCCCTGCCCAGTCCGCCTGCCGCGCCGGTGACGATCGCGGTCCTGCCCGCCAGCCGGAGCTCAGCCGTCATTGATCCTCCTACCGTGATGTGCGGGCCGTTGTCGCGGAGTGGGCGCCGCCGAAGAGTTCATACCCAGGCCGAGGGGACGCCGTGGGTTCGATACCGAGGCCGACGGCGCGGAAGGGTGCCGGCCGGGTGACGATGAGGGCGCTTGCGGATGTCACCCGGCCGGCAGGGCCGCCGCCACCACGCGGCGGCCCGCGGTCTGAACTGTCAGACCGTGACCGCGGTGCGCCATCCGGCCTGGTAGGTCTCGCGAGCCATGACCGAGTACGGGGCCGGGCTCACGATCGCCCGGACGGCGAACTGCTCGTGCGGCTGGACGGTGGTCTTGCGGCTGCCACCGTCCGGCTCGCCCCAGACGACGCGAACCTCGGCGCCCAGTGGGACGTCCGGGTTGATGGTGGCCAGCGACAGGGCGGTGCGTTCGTTGGCGCTGTAGCCGGTGAACAGCGACAGCCCGACCACGTTTCCGTCCGCGTCGATGATCGAGTCGAAGTTGGAGGACCCGTAGTTGGCGTTGGGCAGGTCGAAGAACTGGTAGACCGGGCCGTCCTTGTCGACCGGGTTGGCCAGCAGCTTCCCGATGTCCTCGACGTTCCAGGCGAGGGTGACCTTGCGGCGCTGGGTGTCCGGGTCGATGGCGGCGAGGGCGTCGCGGCCGATGAAGTCGTGGTCGAACTTCACGAACGACCCGTAGCCGAGCTCCCAGGGGTTGAGGTAGTAGTCGCGGATGTCGTCGGAGACGAAGCTGCCGGCGAGCGCGTTGGTGGCTTCGTAGCTGTCGGCGGGCAGCCACTCGCGGTACGGCCGCAGCTCCTCACTCGTGTACACGGCCGGCAGCGGCGACGGAATCCAGCCGGACTCCAAGGTGTTGCACGAGTACGCGCGGGCACCGGCGGGTTCCAGGCCGAACTCGCGGCCGGCTTCCAGGATCGCGTCGCGAATGCGGTCGTAGGACTCGTAGGGTCCCCAGATCTCCAGCCCGGGAGCGCCGGCCATGCCGTGGCGCAGGGTACGGACCTGCTCGCCGGCGATGTTCATGTAGCCCATGCGGAAGAACTTGACCTGCTCGACCGGGCCGCCGTTGACCTTCTCGATGACCTCCCACGCGTGCGGGCCCTGGATCTGGAACCGCCACAGGTCCCGGGTCACCTGCTTGCCGTACGGACGGGACGGGGAGCGCTGGTCCAGGCGCAAGTCCACGTTGTAGCCGCGGGTGGCCTGGTAGGTGAGCCAGTTGGCGACCGGCGCGCGGCCGACGAAGGTGAACTCCTCCTCGGCCTCACGGAACAGGATGCCGTCGCCGATCACGCCGCCTTCGGGGGAGACGGGCACGAACTGCTTGGCGGTGTTGACCTCGAACTTGGCGACGCTGTTGATGCCGGTGTCGGAGATGAGCTTGAGCGCGTCCGGGCCGGAGATGAACAGGTTGACCATGTGGTGGCTCTGGTCGAACAGCACCGCGGTCTCGCGCCAGGCGGTGACCTCACGGCGGAAGTTGGTGAACTCGCTCGGCACGACGGGGTAGATGTAGGCGCCCAGCTGGGAGTTGCGCAGCAGGTCGACGGTGCTCGGCGCGGCGTCGAGGACTTCCTGCAGGTTTTTGGGGGACATGAGATTTCCGTTCTGCTAGTGATCGGCGGCGACGTAGGTGACGCCGAGTTCCTTCAGCTTTTCGCGGAGGCCGTAGCGGTCCAGGCCAAGTTCGCCTTCGCGAAACGCGCGACGGGCCGCCTCTTCCTTCTCAGTACGGGCCTGTGACTTGACCCGCGCCTCGTCGATGTCCTCGCGGGGGACGACCATGGCGCCGTCGTCGTCGGCGAGGATCGCGTCGCCGGGGTGGATCAGCTGTCCGCCGACGACGACGGGCACGTTGACCGCACCCGCGGTGGCCTTGACGGTGCCCTGCGCGGACACGGCGGCAGACCACACCGGGAAGTCCATGGCGCGCAGGTCGGCCACGTCGCGGACGCCGGTGGTGGTGACCAGCCCGCGCACGCCCCGGTAGGCCAGCGCGGTGGCGAACAGCTCGCCGAACAGGCCGTCGTGGCACGTAGAGGTCGTGGTGACGACGAGGAGGTCGCCGGGCCGGCACTGTTCGACAGCGGCGTGGATCATCAGGTTGTCGCCTGGCCAGCACAACACCGTGACGGCGGTGCCGCCGACCCGGGCGCCGTCCTGGATCGGCCGCAGCTCCGGGCCGAGCAAACCGGTGCGCCCCAGCGCTTCATGCACGGTGGCAACGCCGTACTCGGCGAGTTTGTCGACCTGTTCAGTTGAGGCGCGGGGTGGGTCGGTGACGATGACCGTCCTCATGCGAGTTCCCCGGTGACCTGCGGGTAGAGGCGCATGTAGGCCTCGCCCATGGTGTTGTGCGGCAGGCCGAGGTTCGGCCCGGCGTTGCGCTTGAGCTGCACGCCGCGGCGTTTGGCGAGATCGGTGTAGTAGTCCCACATGTGCTGCTGGGCGGGAAGGCACTCCATCGCCTTGCGCTTGGTGTCGAACACCTCGGTGATGTCCAGCAGCACGTTCGGTTTGAAGTCGCACTGCTCGGGCTGGTGCGGCTCGAAGAAGAACACCGGCGGCGCGCCCAGCGGCTCACCGGGGGCGTCGTAGCCGATGGCCTGCGCCAGCACCCGCGCCTGCAACGCCATCCGGGCGGCCGCGGGGTGGTCGCCGTTGTAGGGGTCGGCCAGCGGATGGGTCAGCACCACCGACGGGTTGACCTCCCGGTAGACGCGCACCATGCGGTCGACCAGCTCGGGGGTTTCCTGCAGCGGGTAGTCGCCGGCGTCGAGGAACTCGATCTCCGCGCCCAGCACACCGGCGGCGTTTTCGGCTTCTCCACGGCGGATCTTCTTGATCTCGTCCAGCGTTTTGCCTTCGCGCCAGGCCTTCGCGGACTCGCCGCGCTCGCCGAAGCTCAGGCACAGCACCTTGGCCCGCTGACCCCGGCTGGTGGCCAGGGCGATCGCACCCGCCGCGCGCCAGACGAAATCTCCCGCGTGCGCACTGACCACCAGTAACGAACTCATTGCGGTATCTCCTCGGATCGTCATTGACTCTCACCGTGGACACTAGGAGGCGTGTGCGGGTCGTCGTGAGGTCCCGTAGGCCGGTCTGTCCTACGTCATTTGACTCGCCGCTCCTGGCGGATTGACGTCGCGACGGCCGACATCGGTCCGTTTTGGCTGTTCGAAGCGGGTTCTAGCGTGATTCGGATGAGAACCGCGACGGTCGACGAGGTGGAACAGTACCTTCTGTCGGAACTTCCTCCCGTGGCCAGGAACGCGATGACCGCGGGAACCGGGAGGCTGAGGGCGGCACGTCTGCTCGCCCGGCTGGGCAACCCTCAGGACACTCTTCGCGTCGTGCACATCGCTGGCACCGCAGGCAAGGGGTCGGTCGCCGCATTCGTCTCGGCGATCCTGCACGCGCACGGGTTCCGCGTGGGAACCTTCCTGTCGCCGCACGTCCATTCGGTACTCGAGCGTTTCCAGCTCGACGGCCGCCCGGCTGACGCCGCGGCGGTCACTCCAGCGGTGCGCGCGGTTCGCGAGTACGAACGTGACGTCAGCGGAGAGCCAACGGGGCAGGTCACGATGTTCGAGGCCGCTACCGCCGTCGCGTTCCAGCTCTTCCGGCAGCAGAACGTGGACTACGCGGTCGTGGAAACCGGGATCGGTGGTCTGCACGACGCCACGAACACGGTGACGCGCAGGGACAAGCTGGCGGTGCTCACGGCCGTGGGTCTCGATCACACCGCCGTTCTGGGTGAAACCGTGCCGGAGATCGCCGCTCAGAAGGCAGGGATCATGGCGCAGGGCGGGATGGCGGTGGCTGTACGCGGTGCTGCCGCAGATGCCGTTTTCGCCGGCGAAGCAGCGCGTCGCCGTTGCTCGTTGAACCTCGTGTCGGAACAGGACGCCCTCGCCGAGCTTCCGGCCGGTGTCGTCCCCGGACTCGGCGGTCCACATCAGAGGGTCAATGCCGGTTTGGCTGTGCGGGCTGTCCAGCACCTGGCTCGGCGCGATGGCTGGGCGTTGGACCCCGGCCACGTGGCTGATGGACTGCGGCGCGTGCGGCTGCCGGGGCGTTTCGAGCGGCGCTGCTGGAGCGGCCGCCCCGTTGTTCTCGACGGCGCGCACAATCCCGTGAAGCTGGCAGCCTTGGTGGCGGCGCTGCGAAGCGAATGGCCGGGGCGGAAACCGGTGTGGGTTCTGACTGCGAAGCCCGATAAGGACATCGCGGAAGCGCTGAGGGTGATCGCACCCTGCGCGTCCGCTGTGGTGGCGACCCAGTTCGACACCGTGGGTGTGAACTCCGCACGAGGACCTGTCGTCACCGCCTCGGAAATCGCTGCCGCCGCGCGCCAGTGCGGCATCGAATCCGTCCACGTAAAGCCGCGAATGCGCGCCGCCGTGCGGTGCGCGGTCGGCCTGTCCGCACCGGACACCCCCGTGGTCGTCACCGGATCGTTCTTCGCCGTCGCCGACGCAGGGGAGCTGATGTCATGAGGACGTTGTCCGCCTGGGCGCGGTTCGACGATCTCCGCACTGGCGTGTCCTGCCGGTTTCCCGAGATCGCCTACGACCTCGTGGCCACCCGCCCCGCCGAGGTGACGGAAGTGCTCGCCGAGGTCGAACACGCCACGCGGAAAGGACTGTGGGCCTTCGGCTTCGTCGCATACGAAGCAGCTGCGGGTCTGGATCCCTCGTTGCCCGTGCACGAACCCGCGGATGGGTTGCCCCTGGCGTGGTTCGGAGTCGCCGCCGCACCGGAGGGAGTCCCTCCCGTTCATCCGCCGCTGCACCGCGCGTACCGGGTGGGGGAGTGGCGCTACGAATGGGATGCGAGCCGGCACCGGGAGAAGGTCGAGGCGGTGCGGGCGCAGATCGCGGCAGGCGAGACCTACCAGTGCAACCTCACCACCCGCCTGAGGGCCGAAGTGGGCGGAGACCTGCCGCACCTGTACTCGGACCTCGCGCTCGCGCAGGGAGGCGCGTACAACGCGTACCTGGACACCGGCCGGTTCGTGATCGCGAGTGCCAGTCCCGAGCTCTTTTTCGAGATCCGTGGTGACCAGCTCCTGATGCGGCCGATGAAGGGAACGGCCAAGCGCGGGCGGACGGACGCCGAGGACCGCGAGATCGTCGCGCGCCTTCGAGCGAGCGAAAAGGAACGCGCGGAGAACGTCATGATCGTCGATCTTGTCCGCAACGACGTCGCGCAGCTCGCGGTCACCGGCGGAGTTTCGGTCACCGCGTTGTGCCGCCCCGAGATGTACGAAACGGTGCACCAGCTGACCTCCGACGTGACCGCGCGGCTGAGGCCCGACGTCAGCCTCACCAACGTGTTCCGCGCGCTGTTCCCGTGTGGGTCGGTGACCGGCGCGCCCAAACCGCGGACCATGCGGATCATCAAGGATCTCGAACCCTCGCCCCGGGGTGTCTACTGTGGCGCGATCGGTGTGGTCGCACCGCGCGACGTTCCGGTCCGGAGTCGGTTCAACGTCGCGATCCGGACACTGGTCGCCGATCGTGACCGGGGGATCGCCACGTACGGCACGGGAGGTGGCATCACCTGGGATTCCCGGCCCGATGCCGAATACGAGGAGCTGCGGGCTAAGGCCGCGGTGCTGACGGCGCACCGGGAGTTCGAGCAGTTCCGGCAGGTACGGCAAGCCGCCCGTCAGGCTCGGTCATTTGTCGCGGTCAAGTCTGCCTCGATGCCGGACGAAACGTGATGGTCGCTCGGCTTGACTGGACAGCAGGCAGGGTCGCCGACGCCCGCCACTTCGAGCATCGAGGCTTGGACCACGGGTCCGGCCGCAGGAGGTAACCACGTCATGGGTGTTGAAAGTCTTGAGGCCGCGATCCAGCGCGTCGGGTCCCCGGTCGAGCTGCTGCGCAACTCGCACGTCCGTCCCATCACGTTCCCCGTTGCGCCCGAGTTCACGAACTGGCGCTCGGAGCAGCAGGCATGGCGCACCTCGTGCGCGCTGCTGGACCAGTCGCACCACATGACCGACCTCTACCTCAGCGGCACCGACGCGCTGCGTCTGCTCAGTGACTTCGGTGTCAACACCTTCAAGAACTTCACCCCGGGCAAGGCGAAGCAGTACGTCGCAGTCAACGCCGACGGCTACTTCATCGGCGACGCGATCCTGTTCCACCTGGAGGAGGAGCTGTTCGACGTCGTGGGGCACCCGACGGTCATCAACTGGCTGCAGTACAACGCCGAGACCGGTGACTACGACGTCACGATCGAGCGCGACGAGAACTCCTACGACCGTCCCGCCGGCCCGCCGAAGATCTACCGCTACGAGCTGCAGGGCCCGACGGCGAAACCGTTGATGGAGAAGCTGACCGGCGAGCCGCTGCCGGACGTGAAGTTCTTCAACATGGCCGACTTCACAATCGCCGGCCACCGCGTCCGCGCGCTCCGCCACGGCATGGCCGGACAGCCCGGCTTCGAACTCTTCGGACCGTGGTCGGAGGGCGAGGACGTCCTGGCGGCCATCCTCGAAGCGGGCAAGGAATTCGACCTGGTGCGGGCCGGTGCGAAGGCCTACTCGACGGCGAACCTGGAGTCCGGCTGGATCCCGACCGCGGTCCCCGCGATCTTCGGCCCGGAGATGCGCGGCTACCGGGAGTGGCTCGGCGCCACCTCGCTCGGCTCCCTTGGCGGCAGCATGGACTCCGCCGACATCACCGACTACTACGTCACCCCCTACGACATCGGCTACGGCCGCACGGTCAAGTTCGACCACGACTTCCACGGCCGGGAGGCGCTGGAGCGCATCGCGGGCAACCCGGCGCGGACGAAGGTCACCCTGGTGTGGAACCCCGAGGACGTCGCCGCGGCGGTGCGGTCGCTGTACGAGCCCGGCGTCCCGGCCAAATACCTCGAAATGCCGAAGGCCCGCTACGCGTTCTTCCAGGTGGACAAGGTCCTGCACGATGGCAAGCCGATCGGGCTGTCGCTGGACCTCGGCTACATCGTCAACGAGCAGGACTTCGTGTCCCTGGCCACCGTGGACAGCGAGTTCGCCACGCCCGGCACCGAGGTGACCGTGCTGTGGGGCGAGGAGCCCAACTCCGCCAAGCCCGCCGTCGAGCGGCACCGCCAGGTGGAGATCCGCGCCACAGTCGCGCCCGCGCCCTACGTCCAGGAAGTCCGCGACTCCTACCGCAAGTCCTGACCCCGCCTGTCCCGCACTCCGGATCGAGGAACCATGGTGAACATCCGCCCGGAGACCGCCGGCCGACGCCGGCGCTCCCATGCCGCCGACCTCGTGCGCAACATGAGCTACGAGGTGATGCCGTTCAAGAACACCGAGCGCGACGTCGTTGAGCACGTCCCGGTTACGATTCCGCTCACGGTCACCGTGACCGAGGCCAAGGGCATCGACCACACCCTGAACCTGACGGAGAAGCTCCTCGGACACGGGTACCGGGTCTCACCGCACCTGCCGGCCCGTCAGTTCACCGACGACCAGCACGTCGCCGACGTCGTCGCGCGGCTCAGTGACGCGGGGGTCAAGTCGGTGTTCGTGGTCGGCGGAGACGCACCGGAGCCGGCTGGAAAGTTCGTCGACGCGTTCTCATTGCTGCGCTCGATGGAAGCGGCAGGACACCCCTTCCAGCAGGTGGGCATCGGTGGGTATCCGGAGGGCCACGGGTCGATCCCGCAGGACGCGATCGATCTCGCGCTCAAGCAGAAGGCGCCGATGGCGACCCGGATCCTCACCCAGATCTGCTTCGACGCAGGCACCACGAGCCGCTGGGCGGCCGCCGTGGCGGCTTCGGGGATCGACCTGCCGATCTTCGTCGGCATGCCGGGCCCGGTGAACCGGCAGAAGCTGATGCGGATTTCCGCCGGAATCGGCCTGGGGCAGTCGGCTCGCTTCCTCCAGAAGCAGCAGAGCCTGTTCTGGCGGTTCCTGCTGCCCGGCGGGTACAACCCGACCAAGCTGGTGAAGCGGCTCGGCGCCGAGGCGCCCCGGACAGCGAACAACATCGGCGGCCTGCACATCTTCACGTTCAACGAACTCCGCAAGACCGAGATCTGGCGGCAGGAACTGCTGAACTCGTTCGCCGAAGAGGAGGCACGGTCATGACCGGGAGCATCTTCGCCGAGGACTACGGGCGTCTCATCGTTCAGGGCGCCGACCAGCCCGGCATCGTGTCGCGCGTGTCTTCCGTGCTCGCCGAGCACGGCGCGAACGTCGTCGCACTCGACCAGTCCACCAGCGACCCCGCCGGCGGTCGCTTCTTCCAGCGCACCGTGTTCCACCTGCCCGACCTGTCGGGCAAGCTCGACGAGCTGAACCAGGCGCTCGAGGCGAAGCTGGTCGACGACCTCGGGCTGACCTACCGGCTGGTCGAGGCCAAGCGCCGCAAACGAGTCGCCATCATGGTGTCCAAGACCGACCACTGCATGCTCGACCTGCTGTGGCGGCAGCGCCGCGGCGAGCTGCACATGACCATCCCGATGGTGATCTCCAACCACCCGGACCTGGGCGACGACGTGCGCCAGTTCGGCATCCCCTTCTTCCACGTCCCGGTCGAGAAGGACGACAAGGCTGCCGCCGAGAAGGAACACCTCAACCTGCTCAAGGGCAACGTCGACCTCGTCGTGCTCGCCCGGTACATGCAGATCATCTCCGGCGAGTTCCTCGACGAGGTCGGCGTGCCGGTGATCAACATCCACCACTCGTTCCTGCCCGCGTTCATGGGGGCCGGCCCGTACCAGCGGGCCAAGGAACGGGGGGTGAAGCTCGTCGGCGCGACCGCGCACTACGTGACCGAGGACCTCGACGAGGGGCCGATCATCGAGCAGGACGTCATCCGCGTGTCCCACCGGGAGTCGACGCGGGACCTGCAGCGCAAGGGTGCCGACGTGGAGCGGCTCGTGCTGTCCCGTGCGGTGTCGTGGCACTGCGACGACCGGGTCATCCGCGACGGCAACACCACCGTCGTCTTCTAGGGGAGTGCCAGTGACCGCGAAGATTCTCGACGGGCGCGCCATCTCGGCGACGATCCTGGACCGCGTAACCAAGGAGGTCGACGAGTTCGTCCGCGAGCACGGCCGGGTTCCGGTGCTCGCGACCGTGCTCGTCGGGGACGACCCCGCCTCGCACACCTACGTCCGCATGAAGGCCAATCGGTGCGCCAAGGTCGGCATGCAGTCACGGCGCATCGAACTCGACGCGACCATCAGCACCGAGACGCTGGTCGCCCAGATCCGGCAGCTTTCCGCCGATCCCGAGGTCGACGGCATCCTGTTGCAGCACCCGGTGCCGGAGCACATCGACGAACGCGCGGCGTTCGAGGCCATCGCGCCGTCCAAGGACGTCGACGGCGTGACCCGGACCTCGTTCGCCACGATGGCGTTCGACGAAGGGGGCTTCCACTCGGCCACCCCCGGCGGCATCATGGCGCTGCTCGACGCCTACGACATCCCGCTGGCCGGCAAGCACGCGGTGGTCGTCGGTCGCAGCCCGATCCTGGGTAAGCCGGTCGGGATGCTGCTGCTGGCGCGCGACGCCACGGTGACCTACTGCCACTCCCGCACCGTCGCGCTGGCCGACCACATCGCCCAGGCCGATGTCGTCGTCGCCGCCGTCGGCAGGCCGGAGCTGATCCGCGGTGACTGGATCAAGCCGGGCGCCGTGGTCGTCGACGCGGGGTACGCCGACAACAGCGGCGACGTCGAGTACGACGCCGCGGCGGAACGCGCGTCCTGGATCACCCCGGTTCCGGGCGGTGTGGGACCGATGACGATCGCGACCTTGATCGCGCAGACCATCCGGGCCGCATACGAGCACGAACGGGAGAAGGCATGACCAAGGCGCAGGACGATTACGTCCTCGATCTGCCCGCAAGCCGCCGGGGTTACGCTCTGAACCGAATGTGCGGGTCGTTCAAGCACGCCGAGAACCGGGCACGGTTCAGCGCGGACGAAGCCGCCTACTGCGACGAGTACGGGCTGACCCCGGAGCAGAAGAAGGCGATCCTCGAGCGCGACTGGATCGCGATGCTCGACTTGGGAGCGTCCATTTTCTACACGTTCAAGCTCGCGATGATGGATCAGAAGTCGATGCAGTACCTCGGTGGCGTGTTCACCGGAATGACCGCGGAGGAGTTCGCGGCGGAGCTGCGTTCGGGAGGGCGGAAGTTTGGCTGAGGTGATCTGGGGTCTGGCGACCTCGCACGTGCCCTCGATCGGGGCGGCCATGGACAACGGCAAGACCGGCGACGAGTACTGGAAGCCGTTGTTCGACGGCTACGCCCCGGCCCGGGAGTGGATGGCCGAGCACACGCCGGACGTGGCGATCGTGGTGTACAACGACCACGCCAACGCGGTCGACCTGGACCTGGTGCCCACCTTCGGCATCGGCACCGCCGAGTCCTACCAGGTGGCCGACGAGGGCTGGGGCCCGCGCCCGGTGCCCGTGGTCCAGGGCGCACCGGCGCTGAGCGAGCACCTGGTCCGCGAACTGGTGGACGACTCGTTCGACATCGCCACCTTCCACCAGCTCGACGTGGACCACGGGCTGACCGTGCCGCTGTCGGTGTACTGCCCCGAGCCCGGTGACGCCTGGCCATGTGCCGTGGTGCCGGTGCTGGTGAACGTGATCCAGTACCCGCAGCCCACCGCCGCGCGGTGCTACGCCCTCGGGCAGGCCCTCGGACGCGCGATCCGCTCGTTCCCGCACGAGGCGAAGGTGGCCGTGTTCGGCACCGGCGGGATGTCCCACCAGCTCGCCGGTGCGCGGGCGGGATTGATCAACGAAGAGTTCGACCGCATGTTCCTGCAGGCCATCGAGACCGAGCCGGAGAAGCTGGCCGCGCTGACCCGGGAGGACTACATCCGCGAGGCCGGCACCGAGGGCATCGAGCTGATCATGTGGCTGGTGATGCGCGGCGCGCTGAGCGACAACATTCGGCGAGTGCACGACACCTACCACGTGCCGGCGTCCAACACCGCCGCCGCGCTGGCCCTGTTCGAGGAGTTGGGCGCATGAGCACCTTTGTCCTCCTGCACGGGGCCTGGCACGGCGGGTGGGTGTGGCAGCGCGTGGCACCGCTGCTGCGCGACGCGGGGCACGAGGTGCACGCGCCGACGCTCACCGGCCTGTCCGACCGGGCCCACACCCTGCACCCCGCTGTCGGGCTGAGCACCCACATCCAGGACGTCGCGGCCCTGATCGAGGCGCACGACGCCCGCGACGTCGTGCTGGTCGGGCACAGCTACGCCGGCCAGGTCGTCACCGGCGTCGCCGACCGCGTCCCCGAGCAGATCGCGCGACGGATCTACCTGGACGCCTTCGTCGGCGACGACGGCGACGCCGCCATCGACCTCCAGCCCGAGAAAATCGCCGGGCACTACCGGGAGTCGGTGGCCGGACCGGGCTTCGGCTGGCTGATCCCGGTGCGCTCACTGCAGGTCCTCGGCGTCACCGAGCAGTCCGACGTGGACTGGCTGAGCGCCCGGCTCACCCCGCACCCCTGGCTCACCTATACCGAACCGCTCCGGCTGACCGGAGCCGTCGACGAGGTGCCGGCCGCGTTCATCGAGTGCACGGACTGGATGCGGGTGTTCCGGACCCACGCCGAACGCGCCGCCGCCCGCGGCTGGCCAGTGCACACCATCCCCACCGGGCACGAGGCCATGGTCACCGCACCAAAGGAACTGGCCGAGTTGTTGCTGGCCGTCGCCGGCTGAGGAGGACGCCGTGGAATTCCTGGTGCGCACCGAAAACCTGCTGCCGAACGACACGCCGGACGACGTGCGTGAGCAGTTGCGCAAGGGGGAGCGGGAACGCGCGATGCAGCTGCGCGAGGCGGGCATCCTCAAGCGGCTGTGGCGGGTCCCCGGCCGCAACGCCACCGTCGGGCTCTACGAGGCCGACGACCCCGCCGCGCTGCACGACGCCCTGACCTCGCTGCCCATGTGGAAGTGGATGGACGTCACCGTCGAACCGCTCGCCACACACCCGCAGGAACGTTCCTGATCCCATCCGGTTCACCGCTCAACGAGGAGCTCGAAGCATGTCCCTCCCCGGTACCCCACCCGCGCACAAGGCCAGGACGGTCGCGCTCGCCAGCTACATCGGCACCACCATCGAGTGGTACGACTTCTTCATCTACGGCGTCGCGGCGACCTTGGTGTTCCGCACGCAGTTCTTCCCCGCTTTCTCCGAACTCGGCGGAACGCTGGCCGCGCTCGGCACGTTCGCCGTCGGGTTCATCGCCCGCCCCATCGGTGGTGTGGTGATGGGTCACTTCGGTGATCGCGTGGGGCGCAAGTCCATGCTTGTGGTCTCGCTGCTCACCATGGGCATCGCCACGACACTGATCGGGCTGATCCCGACCTACGAGACGATCGGGATCTGGGCGCCGATCCTGCTCGTCGTCCTGCGGCTCGCCCAGGGCGCCGGTGTCGGCGGTGAGTGGGCCGGCGCCGTGTTGATGGCGGTCGAGAACGCGCCACCGAAGCGGAAGTCACTCTACGGCTGCTTCCCGCAGCTCGGCCTGCCGTCCGGGATCCTGCTGTCACAGCTTGTGTTCCTGGTGCTCACCGGAATCCTGCCCACCGGCGCGTTCGCGGCGTGGGGCTGGCGGATCGCCTTCCTCGTCAGCGCCGCGCTGATCATCGTGGGCCTGATCATCCGGCTCCGGATCGAGGAGAGCGCCGACTTCGAGCGGATCCGCGAGGCCGGTCAGGTCGAAAAGCTCCCGATCGTCGAGGTGTTCCGGCGCTCACCGCTGCAGCTGCTGATCGGCAGCCTCGCCTCGATCGCCGCACCGGCACTCGGCTACCTCGTGTCGGTCTACATGGTCTCCTACGGCACCACCACGTTGAAGCTGCCGACCGCCACGATGCTGTGGATCATCGTCGCGGTGAGTGCCCTGTGGATCGTGATGATGCTCGGCGCCGGGATGGCCGGGGACCGGGTGGGCCGCAAGGCGACGTTCGTCGCGGGGGCCGTCCTCGCGGTGCTGTGGGCGTTCCCGATGTTCCTCCTGGTCGACACCGGTGTGGTAGCCCTGATCGTCGTCGCGCTGGTGGTCATCACCGCGGCCAACGCCATCATGGCGGGTCCGCAGCCCGCGCTGATCACCGAGATGTTCCCGATCCGGCTGCGCTACAGCGGCGCGTCGTTGTGCTACACCGTCGGCTCGATCCTCGGCGGCGGCATCACACCACTCCTGGCCACTGCGTTGTTCGCCGAGTTCGGCAGCAGCCTCGCGGTGTCCGGTCTGATCGTGGTGGCCTCACTGATCAGCCTCCTGGCCATCCTCCCCGCGGGACGCCGCATTCTCCGGCCCGGTGAACCGGTGCCACCCCGCTCCGGCGAGCTCCCGCCGGTGGATCAGGCCGCGGCGCAACCCCTTTCCGACTAGCGCCGCGTCCTCATCCGGAGCCGGCCGTCCTCGTGGCGGCCGGCTCCTCCGCTTTCAGCTCCCGTTCAGGTCTGGGGAGGAACCAGGCCTTCGCGCACGGCGACCAGGGCCGCCTGGGTCCGGGAGGTCAGCTGGAGCTTGCGCAACACGTTGCTGACGTGTGTGCGGGCGGTCCGCTCGCTGATCACCAGCTCGTCGGCGATCGCCTTGTTCGACTTGCCCGTCGCGACGAGCGCGAGCACCGCTCGCTCCCGTTCGGTCAGAGCGCTCAGCCCGGTGGGCGGGGAGACCATCTCTTGCGTCAGCCGGCGCGCCACCGCCGGGTCGAGGAACACGTCGTCGCGTGCCGCGGCCTGGATGGCGGCCGCCACCTCGGCCGGTCCCGCGCTCTTGAGCAGGTACCCGGACGCGCCGTTGGCCAGCGCGGCGTGCACGCGCTCCATCTCACCGAAACTGGTGAGCACCACGACCCGGACACCGGGGTAGGTCTTCGTGATCTTCGCGGTGGCCGCGGAACCGTCCACCTTCGGCATGAGCAGGTCGAGCAGGACGACGTCGGGCAATTCCCGGTGCGCCGCCATCGTCTCCAGCTTGTCCAGGGCGTCCTGCCCGTCGCCGGCCTCCGCGACGACCTCCATGTCGTCCAGCACCTCGAGGTAGGCGCGGATGCCCCGGCGAACGACGGCGTGGTCGTCGACGATCAGCACCCGTACCCGCCTGGTCTTGTGCTCGGTCACGATGCCCGGCCCTGCTTCCCGGCCGGGTGCGTCCATTCCGGAGTGATCTCCACCGGTGCTCCACGGCCGGCCAACGGGACGCCCACCGCGAGCGGCACCACGAGCCGGACGATGGTGCCGGAGTTCCTGCGTGGCTTCACCGTGACTGTTCCACCCCATCGTTGTGCCCTTTCCTGCATCGTTTTGAGTCCGTACCCGGAGTCCGGCCCGGGGGAGTCCTCCCGGGCCTTCGTCACGCCCCGGCCGTCGTCGGCGACGCTGCCGCGCAACTCGTCGTCGCGGACGGCCAGCCGGATGACGACCTTGCCCGCCTCCGCGTGTTTGACCACGTTGTGGATCGCTTCGGCCACAATCCGGTAGACGTCCTCGGCGAGGTCGCCGTGGAGCGCGTCGAGGCCCTGTCCGAGGACGAGGCTGAAGCGCAGGCCCGTCCGGTTCGTGGTGCTGTCCACCAGCGCGCGGACCGCCTCCTCCAGGCCACCGAGTTCGGTGGTCGAGGCGGGCCGCAGCTCGTGCACCATCGCCCTCAGGTCGGTCAGGACGGTCTGCGACAGCAGCCCGACCTCGTCGGCGATGCGCCGCACGGATTCGGGGGGCAGCGGTTTCCCGCGTTGCGCCAGCACCTCCATGGACTTGGCCTGCATGGAGATGGAGAAAACCTGCTGCACGATCGAGTCGTGCAGATCGCGGGCCAGCCGTTGCCGTTCCTGCCGGCGTACGACGTCCCGCTCGCGTTGCATGAGCGCGGCGTAGTCCACCGCGATCGAAGCCTGCTCGGCCATCGCCGCCAGGAATTCCAGCGTCCGTTCTCCGATGACCTGCCCGGGCGCGAAGAACGCGTTGAGCACTCCCGCCGCGCGTCCGCGGATGATCAGGGGCACGCTCGCGAAGGAGTCCCAGCGCAGCTCGCTCAGGTATTCGTGCAGTGGTTCCCACGCCGGATCGGACCGGATCGTGTCCCAGCGGTGGGCGACCACCACCGGTTCGCTCTCCTGCAGTGCATCGAGCATCTTGAGCGCCGCGCCGCGCTCCCGGCATTCGATCAGCCGGTCGAAGAAGTCGGGCCAGTGCCGGAATCCGGCCGACCCCATGATCCGCAGGCCGCGTCCGCTGTCGTCGACGGTGAGGATTTGCACGCCCGCCAGTGCGTCCGTTTGGAGCACCTCACGGGCGAGCGCGTCCAGCGTGGCCGGCAGCGAGCCCTGCGACGCGAGGTTGGCGGCGGTCCGGGCGACGGCGGCGACCCGGCGCTGGCGGTGCCGCTCCTCGGTGACGTCCCGGAAGGCCACCACAGTCCAGGCGGGATCGCTGGTCGTGCGCTGGACCCGGTAGGCGAACTCGCGGCGCGTGCCGGAGGGCTGCGTCCAGGTGGTCACCTGCTCCCGGGAGACGTCGTCGAACAGGCCGGCCGGCTCGGCGGCCACGGTCTGGGCCAGCGGGAACGGTGCGGTGGTCCCGGCGAGGTCCTCCCCGGGCTCGCCGCACAGGCGAGAGCCGGCCTTGTTGACGCTGACGAAGCGACCCGCGCTGTCGACCACGGCGAGGCCGTCCGGCGCGTCGAGGGCCATTGCGGCCCAAAACTCGCCGGTGTCGAAGTCGCCGGACATGGCAGACCTCCTCAGCGTCGGCTGTGATGTGAGCATCGAACAGCGCTCGGAACGGTGTGACCTCAGGATGCACGTCCGGTGGTCCGAAAGCACGCTCGGTGTGCGACATCCGCCGGGATCGGACCGGATCTACGTCATCTGACGTAGACCGGCATCGGCCGGACCGTCGGGGCTCCGTGCCCTCATGACTCGGGGTCATGCTGGGCCATCCACACCGCGACCTGTGCGCGCGTGGTCACGCCTATTTTGTCGAACACACGCTCGACATGCCCTTCCACGGTGCGTGGCGACAGCACGAGTTCGGTGGCGATGGCTTTGTTCGTCAGGCCCTTGGTGATCAGGCGTGCGACCTGGCGCTCCCGGCGCGTCAGCTTCGGTGTGTCCGTTCCAGCGCCGCCGGCCGCCACGGCGACCTCCGTGCGCAGGCCGAGCGCGTCACGCGGGTCGCGCTTGCCCTCCTCGAACATGCTGCGGAAGCGCGCATCACCCAGGTGGGCGATGGCCTCTTCGCGGGCCCTGGAGGAGTAGCGCGAGAAGATCGGGCCGAATGCGTCGATCGTGCTCCCGAGGGACTGCCACACGCCCGATGCGGCACCCAGCAGACGAGCTGCGGTGTCGTGGTTCGACCGGGAACCGGCTATCCACGCGAGCAGCTCGATGCCCAGGACCGTGCTCACGTAGTTCGCGTTCGGGGTCAGCGTGAGCGCCTCGCGGACCAGGTCAGGGGCTGCACCGCCCTTGTCACCCGCGACCCACTGGTCGAACCCACAGGCCCACATCGCCTCTGAACGCGCCCACGTCTCGCCCCGCTCCTCGGCCAGGCGGATCGCCTCGGCGCAAGCGGCCTGCGCGCGGGCGCTGTCCTCGCAATGCGAGACAGCCACGCTGTACTGGAACAGACCCCACAGCAGTGCCGGCGTATCCCCCTGCTGCCGCATCAGGTCGAGGCCGGGCTCGAAGTGGCGGGCCGCCTCCCCGGGATCGCCGGCGAACAGCGCAGCCGTTCCCGACAGGATCAGGACGTAGGCGCGCAAGTGGTCGTCGTCATGACGTTCCGCGATCTGCGAACACTCGTCCAGCCACTTCACGGCCGCGTCGCGGTCGCCCTGGAGCAGCGCGATCCAGGCGGCGACCCACAGGGCGTGCCCGCGTACCGGGGCCGGCTCGCGTGAGGCCGCCAGGACCTGGTCGAAAAGCCGCCTCCCGGTCGCAAGGAACCCCCCGAGCGTCCAGTGGTAGCGCAGCGCCGACATCAGCGCCAGCGCGGCGGTCGGTTCCCCTGGCTCGGCCAGGGACCAGTCGAGTGCCGCCAGGAGGTTGTCCCGCTCGACGCGGAGGAGGGTGAGGGTCTCGGCCTGCCCAGGGCCGCACCACGTGTCGCAGCTGTGCTGGGCGAGGCGGAGGTAGTAGTCGCGGTGCCGTCGCCGGAGGGCGGGCTCCTGCCCGTCGCGTGCCAGCAGCTCCCGCCCGTACTGCCGGATCGTCTCCAGCAGCCGGTAGCGGGCTCGGGGACTGTCGGGCCGGGCCGCGACGACGGACTTGGCGACGAGGTCGTCGAGCAGGTCGAGAACGGCGGGCGCATCGATCCCCGACCCCGAGCAGATGCCCTCCACGGCGGCGAGATCGAACTCGCCGGGGAACACCGAGAGCCGGGCCCACAAGGTGCGCTCCGGTTCGGTGCACAAGTCGTAGCTCCAGTCCATCAGCGCACGCAGGGTCTGCTGACGGGACAGGGCAGCCGGGTTACCGCGGGCCAGCAGATGGAACCGGTCGTCCAGCCGGTCGGCGACCTGCTCCACCGACAACGACCGCAGCCGGGTCGCGGCGAGCTCGATCGCAAGCGGAAGCCCGTCGAGGCGGGCACACAGGCGAGCGACCGCGCCGCTGTTCGCCTCGGTCAGCTCGAACTCCGGCCGTACCGCGGATGCCCGGTCGACCAGCAGGGCCACCGCCTCGTACCGGGCCAGCAGATCGGTGGGCGGCAGCGTGCCGGGGGCGGGCACCGGCAGGGGATCGACCACCAGGATCTGCTCGCCCGGGATGCCCAGTGGTTGCCGGCTGGTCGCCAGAACCCGGAGCCCGGGAGCGCGGCGCAGCAGGCAGTCGACGAGTCCGGCGCACGCGACGACCAGGTGCTCGCAGTTGTCGAGGATCATCAGCAGGTGCCGGTCGGCGAGGTGGCCGGCGAGCTGCTCCTTGGCAAGCCGGGTGGACTGCTCCTTGACGCCCAGCGCGGCGGCGACGGCGTCCGCGAGCCGCGCCGGGTCCTCAAGCGCGGCCAGGTCGACCAGCCACACCCCGTCGGGAAACGCACGCCGGGCGAGTATTCCGGCCTGGACGGACAGGCGGGTCTTGCCCACGCCGCCGGGCCCGGTCAGCGTGAGCAGGCGGGAAGCCTCCATCCGCCGCTTGACCTCGGCCAGTTCCCGCTGCCTGCCCACGAAGCTGCTCGCCAGGCTGGGCAGGTTGCCGGTGGGCCGCGATGCCCTCTGCTCGTCCATGAGAGTGCTAGCTTGACATCCTGCGGCGCGATGTTCGAGTCCCGCAGCCCGGTGGCGGGTGCTTCGCCGCCCATTCGGGACGAATGACGTATCCCCTTCTACGGCCTCCTGCCGGGCACGTCCGGTCATTGCGCGCTTATCCCGGGCCACCCGCGCTCCTTACCGTCGACAGAGGGTCGCCACCGTCGCGCCATCTGGTCCCGGTGGCGCTGGCACAGACAGTGGCGAGGAGATGATCGAAGTGACGCGGCCAGAAGCGCCTTTCGACGGGCAGGTCGTCGTACTGACCCGGCGGGTGGAGTCCGAGGGAGTCGTGTCCCTCGAGCTGGGGTTGCCCACCGGTGAGGAACTGCCGGCCTGGGAGCCGGGAGCGCACATCGACCTCGTGCTGCCGAACGGGCTCACCCGCCAGTACTCGCTGTGCGGGCAGGTCGAGAATCGCAAGAGTTGGCGTGTCGGCATCCTTCGTGAGCCGGAGAGCCGCGGCGGCTCGCGGTACATCCACGACGAACTGGCGGAGGGCAGTGAACTCCGTGTTCGCGGACCACGCAACAACTTCCCCCTGCTCGACGCGCCGCGGTATGTGTTCATCGGCGGCGGGATCGGCATCACCCCGCTGATCCCGATGATCACGCGGGTGCAGGCCGCTGGTGCCGACTGGACCCTGCACTACGGCGGGCGCACCCGGGCGACCATGGCATTCCTGGACGAGCTCGAGGCGCACGGGGACCGGGTGCGGGTGTACCCGCAGGACGAACGGGGCCTGCCCGACCTGGACGCGATCCTCGGGTCTCCGGCCGAGTCCACACTGGTCTACTGCTGTGGCCCGACCGGGCTGATCGACGCGGTGGAGGCCCGCTGCCAGGCATGGCCCGCGGGCTCGCTGCAGGTCGAGCGGTTCGCCGCCGTCGCTCCGTCCGGTGACGTGGACGACCAGCCGATCGAGGTCGAGTTGCGCGCCTCCGGGATGACCATCACCGTGCCCCCCGAACTGTCCGTGCTCGAAGCCGTCGAGAACGTGGGCATCTCCGTCATCAAGTCCTGCGAGGAAGGCATCTGCGGATCGTGCGAGACGGCCGTCCTCGACGGCGAGGTCGACCACCGCGACTCCCTGCTCACCGAGGACGAGCGCGCCGCCATGGACACCATGATGATCTGCGTGTCCCGGGCCAAGCGCGGCCGGCTGGTGCTGGATCTGTAACCCGTCCGGGGGTGAACCGGGTAGTGCACCCGGGTAGTTCACCCCTACACCCGGGGGTGTCCCGCTGGGAGGGTCCGCAGTGACGCGTACCACGACCAAGAGGGACAACGATGACCTCAACAGCCAACCCCCCGATCACCAGCCCGGCAGGTGGGAGCCGGTCCGGAGTCACCGTGACCCCCGGCCGGTTGTTCCTCGGCGGCGAGTGGGTCGACGGCGGCGACCGGCGCCGCCCCGTGATCGACCCGGCCACCGGCGCGGAGGTCACTACGGTGGCCGAGGCCGGCGCCGAGGACGTGGACCGTGCCGTCGCGGCCGCCCGGCGGGCGTTCGACTCCGGAGTCTGGTCCCGGCTGCCGGCCCGCGAGCGGGGCCGGGTCCTCATCCGCGCGGCGAACCTGCTGCGCGAGCGCAGCGAGGAGTTCGCCCGGCTGGAATCCCTGGACACCGGGAAGCCGCTGGTGTTCAGCCGGGTGATCGACGTCAGCACCGCGGCCGAGATGCTCGAGTACTACGGGTCGCTCGCCGGTTCGGTCGAGGGCTCGGTGCGCTCCACCGGCGCACCGATGATGGCCTACACGCGGCGCGAGCCGCTCGGCGTCGTCGCCGCGATCACGCCGTTCAACTTCCCCCTCGTGCTCTCGGTGTCCAAGATCGCCCCGGCGCTGGCCGCGGGTAACGCCCTGGTGCACAAGCCGTCCGAGGAGACTCCACTGACCGCGCTGCGGATGGCGGACGTGCTGGCCGAGGCCGGTGTCCCGGCCGGGATCTTCAGCGTTCTGACCGGCGGCAGCGAGGCCGGTCAGGCGCTCGCCGCCGGCCGCCGGGTCGACAAGATCGCCTTCACCGGCTCGACCGCGGTGGGACGCAAGATCGCGGCGGCGGCCGGGGAGAACCTGCAGCACGCCACGGTTGAGCTCGGCGGCAAGAGCGCGAACCTGATCTTCGCCGACGCCGACATCGAAGCGGCCGTCGGCACCGCGATCAACGGGTTCGTCTACAACACCGGCCAGTTCTGCATGGCCGGCAGCCGGGTGCTCGTCGAACGACCCGTCTACGACCAGGTCGTCGAAGCGATCGCCGCCGCCTCCGCGCACGTACCCGTCGGCGACCCGTTCGACGAAGGCACCGTGATCGGCCCGATGACCGGGCCCCGGCACCTGGAGAAGGTGCGTTCGTTCCTGCGGCGCGCGCAGGAAGGCGGGGCGCGGGTGCTCGGCGCCGGCGCGGCCGAACCGGAAGCCGTCACGGCCGGCGGGTACTTCACCCGTCCGACTGTTTTGGCTGACGTCGCGCAGGACTCGCCGTTCGTCCAGGAGGAGATCTTCGGGCCGGTGCTGACTGTGCAGCCGTTCGACAGCGAGGACGAAGCCATCCGCCTCGCCAACGACACCCCCTACGGGCTCGCGGCGGGACTGCAGACCCGCGACGTCACGCGGGCCCACCGGGTCGCCGCGGCACTGCAGGCCGGCTTGGTGTGGGTCAACGGCTGGGGCGTCCTGGACGTGGCGATGCCCATCGGTGGCTACAAGGCCTCCGGCTACGGCCGGGAATGCGGGCCCGAGGGACTCGACGAGTACCTGCAGACCAAGTCCGTCCTGATCAGCCTGTGAGGAACTCCGCCATGCACATCGACATCGACCGCGAACTGTGCGAGGGCTACGGCGTGTGCGTGCAGTCCGCGCCCGAGGTCTTCGCGCTCGACGACGAGGGCGACTCCGTCGTCCTGAGGCCCGAAGTGGACGGCGATCTCGAACAGGGCGTCGTCCTGGCCGAGAAGTCCTGCCCCATGCAAGCAGTCCGGCTCAGCTGAGCACCCGACCCACCTCCGTTGAAAGGATCAATGGTGACCACCACGGAATCGACCGCGTACGAGACCGATCTCGACCTGTTCTCCGACGAGGTCCTTCTCGAGCCGTTCGAGCACTACCGGGAGCTCCGGGACATGGGCCCGGTCGTCTACCTGAAGAAGTACGACCTGTACGGGCTGTTCCGCTACGACCAGGTGCGCAACGCGCTCAACAACTGGGAGGTCTTCAGCTCGGCGCAGGGGGTCGCGCTGAACCCCATCGCGAACGAGGCCTGGAAGAACTCGATCCTGTGCATGGACCCGCCGGAGCACCGCAAGATCCGCAAGGTCTTCGACGACGCGCTGCGGCCGAAGTTCATCCGCAAGGTCGCGGGTGACATCGAGCAGCAGGCCGAGACGCTGGTGGACGAACTGGTGCAGCGCGGCGAGTTCGACGGCGTCACCGACTTCGCACACAAGCTGCCGGTGAGCATCGTGATGGACCTCGTGGGCTTCCCCCGCGACGAGGGCCGGGACAAGATCCTGGGCTGGGCCGTCAACAGTTTCAACTTCGCCGGCCCGCCCGGGGAACGCCAGACGGCCTCGCTGCCGCTGGCCCAGGCGCAGCTGGAGTACCTGATCAACAACGCCAAGCCGGAGAACCTGCTTCCGGACAGCTTCGGCAAGGTCGTTTACGCCGCGGCCGACCGCGGTGAGATCACGCACGAGGAAGCCGTCACGATGATGCTCGGCTACGCGAACGCGGGGCTGGACACCACCATCAATGCGGTGGGCAGCACGCTGTGGCTGCTGGCCCGTAAACCGGACCAGTGGGACGCGATCCGCCAGGATCCGAAGCTGGTGCCGAGCGCTTTCCTGGAGGGGATCCGGCTGGAGTCCCCGGCGCAGTTCTTCTCACGGGTCACCACCGAAGACGCCGATGTGGACGGCGTGACCATCCCGCGCGGCTCGCGCGTGCTGCACTCCTACGCCTCGGCCAACCGCGACGAGCGCCACTACCCGAACCCGGACACCTTCGACGCGCGCCGCAACCCGGTCGACATCCTGGCCTTCGACTCGGGCATCCACACCTGCCCGGGCCGGACCCTGGCCTCGATGGAAGGGCACGCGCTGTTCACCGCTCTGGCCAAGCGCGTCTCGAAGATCGAGCTGACCGGCGAGCCGACGCGCACCCCCAACAGCATCACCCGCGGGCTGGACACCCTGCCCATCCGCGTCTCCTGACGCGAGCCCCCGAAAGGAGTGGCTCTGCCGGGCAGACGGGGCCCGGCAGAGCCACTCCGATCCCCACCACCCCCACGTGACAAGGACAACGATGCCCATCACGACCACCGCCGCCGTCGTCGACGCACCCGGCGAGCCCTTCACCCTCCAGCAGGTCGAGCTGGACGATCTCCGGCCGGACGAGGTGCTCGTCCGGATGGTCGCCGCCGGCCTGTGCCACACCGACCTCAGCGTGCACGCCGGCTACATCCCCTTCGCCCTGCCCGGGGTTCTCGGCCACGAGGGCGCGGGTGTCGTCGAGGCCGTCGGCAGCGGGGTCACCCGTGTCGCCCCCGGCGATTCGGTGGCCCTGTCGTTCACCTCGTGCGGGCAGTGCCGGCACTGCCGCAGCGGCCATCCCGCCTACTGCGCCACCTGGGTTCCGGCGAACATGTTCAACGGCGGCGTCCGCGCCGACGGCAGCGCCACGATCCGGCGTGGCGAGGAGAACCTGGGCGGGCGGTTCTTCGGGCAGTCGTCCTTCAGCGCCAAGGCCGTGGTCGACGAGCGCAGCGTGGTGAAGGTCGACGCCGACCTGCCCCTCGAACTGGTCGCGCCCCTGGGCTGCGGGATCCAGACCGGGGCGGGCACCGTCCTCAACATCCTCCGGCCGGGAGCGGGCAGCACGCTGGCCGTGTTCGGCACCGGCGCGGTCGGGCTCGCGGCGATCGCCGCCGCCGCGCTGAACCCGCTGGCCGCGGTAGTCGCCGTCGACCGGGTCGAGGCCCGCCTCGACCTCGCCCTGGAACTGGGCGCGACCCACCGCGTCAACGCCGAGACCGAGGACGTCGCGAAGGTGCTCGGCGACATCACCAACGGTGCCGGCCTGGACTATGTCATCGACACCACGGCCAACATGGGCGTGCTGCGGACCGCGGTCGAGGCGCTGGGCACCTTCGGCTCGGCCGCCGCGATCGGCGCCGCCCCCATCGGCACCGAGATTTCCCTCGACTACACGGGCCTGCTCGTGGGGAGGTCGATCGTCGGCGTGACCGAGGGCGACTCCGACCCGGAGACGTTCATTCCGGTGCTCGCCGACCTGCACCGCCAGGGCCGCCTGCCGCTGGACAAGATCGTGAAGACCTACCCGTTCGCCGAGATCAACCAGGCCGCGGCCGACGCACGGGACGGCTCCACCATCAAGCCCGTCCTGCTGTTCGACGCGGCGTAAGGACGACGAACATGACGAAACCAGCGACCACCCGCCGCCGTCGTCGCGGTGACCCCCTCGTCGACCTCGCCCACGCCGCGGCCGACGCCGTCCGTGAGCACGGCTGGGACACCATCACCCGTGCCGTGTCCGCCGAGCTGAAGACCCCCGCGGCCCGTCCCCCGGCCGAACTGCGCGGGGTCTACGCGGTGGTCACCCGGCTCACCCAGAGCGCGTGCACACCGATCGTGGTGCCGCTGCTCACCGCGCTGGCGACCAGCGTCAAGCACCCGGAAGTGGACAAACGCGGATGGGCCACCGGCATGCTGGACCGGTCGCTCGAGGTGCCGATCGCGTCGCACCCGACGGGACCCATGACCCGGGCCAGGCAGCGCCGCCTGCTGGCCGTGCTGGGAAGTACCCAGGTCGTGGGTCTGGCGACCGCTCTCAGCAAGGCACCGGCCGCGAAGCAGGCGCTCGCCGCAGGCATGATGGCCCCGGGCGGCGGCTTCCTCTATACCCGTGACCCGGCTCGTTTCGCCGCGTCCATGGTGGCGTTCGCGTTCAGCCTGCTGTTGTGGTTCGGCGCGGGAAGCATGATCGCCCCGCCACTGGTGTGGGCGGCTGCCGCGGCCCTCGCGGCAAGGCGAGCCGGGCGCGGGGGCCGGACCTGGCGCGGCGCCGGGTTCGCGATCGCCGCGGCGCTCGCCGTCACCGCCGCCGAACAGTACCGCCTGCGGCGCAAGACCTTCGCCGCGCAGCTCGAGCAGGCCACCGCCGCCAACCGGCTGCTCGCCCAGGCGAGCCCGCCCCTGCGGGGCGACGCCCGGCCGGCGGTCCACGCCGGTGACGAGCTGGGCGACGAGGAGCTGGCGCTGACCCGGCGGTTCGTCGACATGGCGCTGCAGGATCCCGCCGACTGGTCGAACTGGACGGTCATCGACCAGTTCCAGCCGGCCGCGCTGCGGTACCAGGTTGACGCGATGATCAACGCGCTCGCCCTGCAGCGATACGCCCGCAACCCGGCGGCCACCACCTACCTGGACGAGGCGCAGCGCCGGCTCATCGAGCGCTATCAGCAGAAGAAGGTGTGGGGATACTGGGCGCTGGAGAACCTATGGGGCAACCTCGAATGGGATCCCGATCCGGGTAAGAAGCAGAACATCATGATGACGGGGTACTTCGCCCTGTCGATCGGCCTCTACCAGACGGTCAGCGGCGATTTCTCCCACAGCGAGCCGGGCGCGATCACGTTCGCGTGGAACCGCCGTCGCAAGTTCCGCTACAGCCTGGGCGAGTTGTGCTCCGCCCTCACCGCGGACTACGTCCGCTCGCCGTGGGGGCTCGTGGTGTGTGAGCCGAACTGGATCTTCTCCCTGTGCAACCTCCGGGGTGGCACGGCGCTGCGGGTGCACGATCGGCTCCACGGCACGAACTTCTGGGAGCAGGTCAAGGACGGCTACGTCCGGGGGTTCGAGCAGGAGATCGTGCGTCCCGACGGCATGGTCAACGCCTACCGCTCCAGCCGCGCCGGCATCGGGCAGCTCGGGGTGGTTTCGGCCACCGATCTGCGGCCGCTGCTGCCCCACGTCGCTGACCGCGGGTACACGCTGCTGCAGGCGGCGTGCAAGCAGCCGGACGGTGCCGTGCGAACCCCGTTCCTCGGGGACGACAAGCTGCTCGACCCCGGGAACTACTCGTTCCACCCGCTGACCGCGTACGCCGCGGTCATGGAGGAAGGGCGCGAGGCGGGCGACATGGACCTCTACCGCGGGGCGTACGCCGAGCTGAGGGACCGTGTGGCACCCAGGATCGACGAGCGGGGTTGGTTGACCGTCGATGGTGCGTCGACATTGGCCTACACCCTGCTCGGCCGGGCCCTGTTCGGCCGCACCGGTGGCTGGCTCGACCTGGTGGAGCGGGGCATGCCGGAACACTGGCTCAACGGGCCGGTGGTCGACGAGGTGCCCTACCCCGATGTGCTGGTCGCTCGTGCGGTCAGCGACGGCGACGGCCTTGACGCCGTACTGCGGGCCACCAACGGCGGCGGCCGGTTCGAGATCGGACTCGCGCGTCTGCGGCCGCGGCGGAAGTACGCAGTGGAGGGAGCGACCGATAAGACGGTGGTCGCCGACGACGAAGGACGCGCGCGAGTGACCGTCGACGTCCACGGCCGACAGGAGGTACGGGTGATTCCCCATGCCTGACAACGCCGTCGCCCACGTCCGGAGCTTCCTGGCCGCCCGGCGGGACGCGGTGGCCGCGCGGGTCGCCGCCCAGCCGGGGGAGTGGATGAGCATCCCCGCCTGGTCACGGTGGTTCCGGGTCGCCTACCGGTTGCTTCGCCGTGACCTCACCGAACCGGCGCCGCCACGGGAACGCTGATGGCCGAGCACTCGCTCGGCAGCGGGCACGACGCGGTCGGGCTGCTCCCGACTGCGGGCGTCGCACTCGCCGTGATCGCGGGTGTGCTCTACCTGTGGGCCGTCGGCCGCCCGTCGTCGAACGGGCGCCGGCGGCCCGGAGGGCGCACCGCCGCCTACCTGGGCGGGGTCGCATTGCTGGTGCTGGCCCTCTTCACCAGTGCCGGGGACAACGATGACGAACTATCCGTCCACATTGGACGGCACATGGTGCTGATGATGGCGGTGGCGCCGTTGCTCGTGGCCGGTGAGCCGTTGCGGCTGCTGTTGGGAGCATTGCAGCGTGAACGCCATCTGGCGCTGGTGGAGGTGATGTGCGATCCGGTGGTGCGTGCGTTGACCGCCGGGCGCTGGACCGGTGTCCTGCTGGCGGCCGACTACTACGGCTCGATGGCGGTCTACCTGCACACCCCGCTGCTGCGCTGGTCGTCGGAGCACATGTGGATCCACGTGGTCAGCAACATCTACTTCCTGCTGTGCGGGTGGTTGTTCTGGTCGGCGCTGCTCGGCCGGGACCCGGCGGGCTGGCAGCCGTCGCGGCGCGCGAAGCTCGTGATGGCCGCGGTCGGAGTGCCGTTCAACGCACTGCTCGGGTGGAGCCTTTCCTGGCGGATGCCGGACCTGGGTGGCCACGGCGCCGCAGAGGTCGGCACCGCGGCCTGGGTGACCGGCATCGTCGGCGGACTGCTGAGCCTGGCCGGTGTGCTCGTCGTCGCCAGGCGGCCGTTCCGCGGCCGCCGCAAGCCTGTTCACCGGGAGGAACGATGGCCTGTTGTGTCCTGATCGCCATGGCGATCGCGTCGTTGCGCCGCAAGCTGGCCCGGCGGACGAAGAAGTGAAATGGGAAACGGCGCCGGTACCTGGCTCAGGTCGAGGTACCGGCGCCGTCGGTCTGGTGCCCGCTCAAACGAGCTGGCGGACCAGGATCGTGGCGACGCAAGCCGGCTTGGGCGCGTCCTCCACGGCGATGGTCATCGTGATGGCGAGCTGGACGCCGCCCTTGACGTCGGTCACCTCGTCCAGCGTGGCGGTGGCGCGCAACTTGCTCCCGACCGGAACCGGAGACGGGAAGCGAACCTTTTCACACCCGTAGTTGACCGTGAGGCCGAAACCAGTGAACTCGATGATCTCCGGCAGCAGCCGCGGCACGAGCGACAGCGTGAGGTACCCGTGCGCAATCGGGCCGCCGAAGGGGCCGTTCTTGGCGCGTTCGACGTCGACGTGGATCCACTGGTGGTCCCCGGTCGCCTCGGCGAACTGGTTGACGGCTTCCTGGGTGACTTCGAACAGCTCGCTCTGTCCGAGCGGCTCGCCGACCGGCAGCGCGCGGACCCCCTCGATGCCGTTCACGATCCTGGCGGGCATGTCAGGCCTCCTCGATGACGAGCGGAGCGGGCTTGAAGTCCTGCAGTTGACCGGCGTAGTCGCCGGCGAACAGGTCGGCGACGCCCTTGGCGGTCCAACCGTCGGCGTGGAACTTCTCGGCCACCTCATCCGGATGTGTCCACAACGCGATCCGATCCCCGCCGGCCGCGATCGCCTGCCCGGTGACGCCGTCGGACTCCTTCGACGCGAGGTAGACGATCACCGGCGCCACGTCGTCCGGGCTGCCCAGGCCCTTGCGGCGCGCGGCCTCGGGAATCGGCTCGCCCGCTTCCGCCTTGGCGACCAGCTCGCCAAGACCGGGGATGGTCGCGACCATCCGAGTGAGCGCGGTGGGCACGATCGCGTTGACCGTCACGCCCATCTTCGCGTGCTCGACGGCCCAGGTGCGCATCATCGCGACGATCGCGCCCTTCGACGCCGAGTAGGCGGTCTGACCGAAGCTCGCCCGCTGTCCGGCGGGGGACCCGACCAGGATCAGGCGGCCGCCTTCACCCTGCTCCCGGAACTGCCTGACTGCGGCGCGACCGCAGGTGAAGGTTCCGCGCAGGTGGCTGTTGACCACCAGGTCGAAGTCCTCGTCGGTGGTGTTGCGGAGAGTCTTGTCGCGCAACGCGCCGGCGTTGGTCACCATCACGTCGAGGCGGCCGAACTCCTCGACCGCGCGCCGAACGAGGCGATCGGCCATCTCGCTGCCGCCGACGGCGCCCACTTCGGCGACCGCGCGGCCGCCGGAGCCAGTGATCGTCTTGACCGTGTCCTCGGCGACGTCGGCGTCCAGGTCGTTGACCACGACCGCGGCGCCGGCCGCGGCGAGTGCACGGGCGTAGGACCGGCCCAGGCCGCGGGCCGATCCGGTGACCACGGCAACCCTGCCGTCGAGCATGTGTCCTCCTTGAGACGACGCGGTGTGCGCCGGTTCGCGTTCTGTGCGATCAGTCTTGACGGTAGGAGCTGGGCGCGCCCGGCGGATGCCGCCGATGACTGCTTCCACGCCAGCTTCTGTCCTGCCGCGTCTACGTCGCATGTCGTAGGGACCGCGACTCCGAAGAGGCCGTCATGGTCGGTTGTGGACGGTTTGCTGCGTCCGGTGCAGAGCCGCGACGAGTTCGGCCGGTTCGACGTCCTTGTGCAGGAAACCCGCGGCACCGCGGGACAGCGCGGCGTCGATCCGTTCCTGGCTGCCGAAACTGGTGAGGATGAACACCCGGACGTCCGGGTACCGGCGCCGGATTCGGCCCGTCGCGGTCACGCCGTCCATGTTGGGCATGACCAGGTCGAGCAAAACGACATCGGGCAGGTCATTCCGTGCGGCCATGAGGTCCAACTGGTTCAGGGCCTGCCTGCCGTCGGCGGCCTCGCCCGCGACCGTGATGCCCAGGACTTCGAGGTAGGCCCTGATGGCACGCCGGACTCCCGCGTGGTCGTCGACGACGAGAACGCGAAGCGATGCCGGCCTTGCGTCACGGGTCATGGTCGAACCTCCGGTGGGTGGCGCGAGCTGCGTGCCTCCACCAGCATGCACAACCACCGACCCGGCGTCACCAGGAAACCACGCAGTTCGGGCCCGCCGGGCCGAATCTACGTCATTTGTCACGGTAGCGCTGGGGTTCACAGCCGGGTCGGCTCGGTCAATGAACAGTGTCTCCGGGCCACCGTGCCTCCCTACGATCGAACACGGATTCAGAACGACTCGACGAGGAGCGCCGAAATGGATACCAGCCGGTTGACCGCGATCGACGTGCACACTCACGTCCTCGCCTCGGTCACGGAAAAGGAGCGCACCGGAACGGCGTCCGACTCGCTGGCCAAGGTGTTCGGATCGATTCCCGAGCTGACCGTCCCGGAACTGGCGGAGTACTACCGGGAACGGAACATGGCGGCCGTGGTGTTCACCGTCGACTCGATCACGCGGACCGGCAACGAGTCCCGGGTGTCTAATGAGGAGATCGCGGAGCAGTCGGCCGAGTACCCGGACACCCTGATCCCCTTCGCCAGCGTCGATCCGGGACGTGGCGCGGCCGCCGTCCGGATCGCCCGGCGCCTGATCGAGGACCACGGGGTGCGGGGATTCAAGTTTCATCCCAGCGATCAGGGTTTCTTCCCGAACGACCCGGCGGCGTACCCGCTCTACGAGGTCATCGCGGAAGCCGGGCTGCCCGCGCTGTTCCACAGCGGACAGACCGGTGTCGGCGCGGGTCAGCGTGGCGGTGGTGGCATCCGGTTGAAGTACTCGAACCCGATGCACCTCGACGACGTCGCGGTCGACTTCCCGGACATGCCGATCATCATCGCGCACCCGTCCGTTCCGTGGCAGGACGAGGCGCTGGCGGTGGCGGGACACAAGCCGCAGGTCTACATCGACCTGTCCGGGTGGTCCCCGAAGTACTTCCCGCCGCAGCTGGTTGCTCAGGCGAACTCGCTGCTGAAGACCAAGGTCCTGTTCGGATCCGACTTCCCGGCGCTCACGCCCGACAGGTGGCTCTCCGACTTCGCGAAGCTGGACCTCAAGGACGAGGTCCGCCCGTTGATCCTCAAGGAGAACGCCCTCCGGCTGTTCGGTCTGGTTGAGCCGAAGACCGAGGAGAGCTGATCCGATGGACGTCTCCTTCGGCACGATCTGGGAGGCCGTGGCCCGCGGCCTGCCTGAGGCCGTCGCCATTTCCGAACCGGGTCGCGATTACACCTACGCCGAGTTCGACGACCGGTCCGCGCGACTGGCCGCCGCGCTGGAGGCCGCCGGAGTGGGCGCGGACGACAAAGTGGCTTGCTACCTGTACAACGGCGCTGCCTACCTCGAGACCGTCTTCGCGGCGCTCAAGATCGGCGCCGTGCCCATCAACGCGAACTACCGGTACACCGAGGGCGAACTGTCCTCGCTGCTCACCGACGCCGACGCCGCCGCGATCGTCTTCAGCGGTGAGCTGGCGGGCAACGTCACGCATGCGTCGCGCAACGTGGCGACCCTGCGTCTGCTGGTGCGGGTCGGGCCCGCACCCGAGGACCGGCCGGGGCCGGACGTGGCCGAACTCGAGGAGCTGCTTGCGGCGAGCGAGCCCCGGCCTGCCGAGCACCGGTTCGGGTCGGACCAGATCTTCATGTACACCGGTGGTACCACGGGCAAACCGAAGGGCGTGATCTGGCGGCAGTCCGACCTGCTGCATTCGCTCGCCATCCCGGTCTTCCGCCCGCTGGGCGTCTCGACCCTGCCGGCGACCTTGTCCGAAGCGGTCGACATCGCGATCGAGGCGCACGCCGAGGGCCGCGCTCCGGCGACGATGCCCGTCGTCCCCCTCATGCACGCTACCGGGCTGTTCAACTCGATGGGCGCGCTCCTCGTCGGCGGACGGGTCATCACCGCCCGTCGAGGAGGGCTGGATCCCCGGCACGTGTGGGAGACGGTCGCCGCTCAGCGCGTGGGAACCGTCATCGTCGCGGGCAACGCCGTCTGCCAGCCGCTGGTCGACGAACTGGTGGCGGCGGAGCAGGCGGGTACGCCGTACGACCTGAGCTCGCTGAGGTCTGTGCTCAGCTCGGGCACCAAACTGAGTGACCGCCTCAAGCGCGCCCTGCACGAACGAGCAGACGTGACGATCACCGACGCCATCGCCTCCAGCGAGGGCGGCCCGTTCGCCTTCGCGATCACCTCGTCCGTCGACGACCTGCCTGCGCGGTTCTTCCCGGTCCCCGCGACGAAGGTCATCGGCAAGGAGGACCGGGAGGTCGTGCCGGGCAGCGGCGAGACCGGTGTGCTCGCCTACAGCGGACCGATGCCGCTGGGCTACTACAAGGACAGCGCCAAGACGTCCACGACGTTCCGGACGATCGACGGGGTCCGCTACGCGATCCCCGGCGACCTGGCCGAACTGGAAGCCGACGGCGCCATCCGCTTCCTCGGCCGGGGCTCGGGGGTCATCAACACCGGCGGCGAGAAGGTGCACCCGCAGGAGGTCGAGGACGCTCTGCTGTCCCACCCCGACGTCACCGACAGCGTGGTCGTTGGAGTTCCTGACGACACCTGGGGCGAGCGGGTGGCCGCCGTGGTGGCCACCTCGAACGAGACGCTCACTGAACAGGATCTTCAGGCGTGGGTTCGCCGGACGCTCGCCGGCTACAAGGTGCCCCGGAGCGTGGTTCTGCTGCCGAAGCTGCCCCGCACGCCGACCGGGAAGCTGGAGGTGCCGTGGGCCAAGGACACCATCCAGAACGCGGCGGGATCGGACGCGCGATGAGGGGGCCCGACGGGGAAATCGACGAGGCCGAACTCCGGGTCGGTGAAGTTCACGACCACGCGGCGGGAATGACCGCGGTCGGGGTGTCGCTCAAGCGCGCTTACGAGCAGATGGGCGTGGCCCGGACCGTGATGACGTTGCCGTTGCTGAACCAGCGGCACGGGTTCGACTGCCCGGGGTGCGCGTGGCCGGAGTCGCAGGGACGGCGTAAGCCGGCGGAGTTCTGCGAGAACGGCGCCAAAGCCGTGGCGGAGGAGGCCACCACCCGCCGGGTGACGCGGGAGTTCTTCGCCGCGCACCCGATCGCGGAGCTGGCGACGAAGACGGACTACTGGCTGGGGCAGCAGGGGCGGCTGACCGAGCCGATGGTCCTCCGGCCGGGTGGCACGCACTACGAGCCGATCTCGTGGGAAGCGGCCTTCGCGCTGATGGCCGGTGAGCTCAACGCGATGACATCGCCGGACGAAGCCCTGTTCTACACCTCGGGCCGCACGAGCAACGAGGCCGCGTTCCTGTATCAGTTGTTCGGGCGCAGCCTGGGCACGAACAACCTGCCGGACTGCTCGAACATGTGCCACGAGTCCTCCGGGGCCGCGCTCACCGAGACCATCGGTATCGGCAAGGGCTCGGTGAGCCTGGCCGACCTGCACGGGGCGGACCTGATCCTGGTCGTGGGCCAGAACCCGGGCACGAACCACCCGCGGATGCTGTCGGCACTGGAAGAGGCCAAACGGGGTGGTGCGTCGATCATCTCGGTGAACCCGCTGCCCGAGGCCGGCCTGATGCGGTTCAAGGACCCGCAGGGCGTCCGCGGTGTGCTCGGCGGGGGGACGGCGCTGACGGACGTGTTCTGCCAGATCCGCCTGGGCGGCGACCTCGCGTTCTTCAAGGCGATCGCGGCCCGGTTGTTCGCGCTGGAGGAGCAGGCACCGGGCACGGTGCTGGACCGGGAGTTCCTGGACCGGCACACGCACGGGTTCGACCCTTATCGCGTCCAGGCTCGCGACGTCGACGAGAAGGAGTTGCTGGCGGCCACCGGGCTGACTTCGGAGTTGCTGGACGAGGTCGCCGTGCGATTCGCGCGGGCCGAGCGGATCGTGTTGTGCTGGGCGATGGGCCTGACGCAGCACAAGCACTCGGTGCCCACGATCCGCAAGGCCGTGAACCTGCTGTTGCTGCGCGGCATGATCGGCAAACCCGGCGCCGGGGTGTGCCCGGTGCGCGGCCACTCCAACGTCCAGGGCGACCGCACCATGGGCATCTGCGAGAAGATGCCGGAGTCCTTCCTCGCCGCGCTGGACGCCGAGTTCGGCATCACCTCGCCGCGCAAACACGGCTACGACACCGTCGACGGCATCCGCGCCATGGCGCGAGGCGAGATCCGGGTCTTCATGGGCATGGGCGGCAACTTCGCCCGCGCGACGCCCGACACCCAGGTCACCGAGGCCGCGCTGCGCCGGTGCCTGCTCACCGTCCAGGTGTCCACCAAGCTGAACCGCTCGCACCTCGCCACCGGGGACACCGCGCTGATCCTGCCCACCCTCGGCCGCACCGAACGGGACCCGTCCGGGTTCGTCACCGTCGAGGACTCGATGTCGGTGGTGCACCGCTCCCGTGGCCGCCTGCGCCCGGCGAGCGGGCACCTGCTGTCCGAGCCCGTCATCGTGTGCCGGCTGGCCCGCGCCACTCTCGGCGCCGGTCATCCGGGGCCCTGGGAGGAGTTCGAAACCGGCTACGACCGCGTTCGCGAAGCGATCGCGCGCGTCGTGCCCGGGTGCGAGGACTACAACACCCGTGTCCGTGGACGAAACGGCTTCGTGCTGCCACACCCGCCCCGGGACTCCCGGGAATTCCCCACCACCACCGGCAAGGCGCACCTGACGGTCAACGAGCTGACCTACCCCCGGGTACCCGAAGGGCGGCTGCTCCTGCAGACCCTGCGCAGCCACGACCAGTACAACACCACCATCTACGGGTTGTCCGACCGCTACCGGGGCATCGAGAACGCCCGGCGCGTGGTCATGGTCCACCCCGGCGACCTCGGACAGCTCGGCCTGCGCGACGGGCAGACGGTGGACCTCGTCAGCGAATGGACAGACGGCACCGAACGCCGGGTCACGGCCTTCCGTGTGGTCGCCTATCCCACGGCACGAGGCTGCGCGGCCGCCTACTACCCCGAAACCAACCCCCTCGTCCCACTGGACTCCGTCGCCGACACCTCCAACACCCCGGCCTCCAAGTCGGTGGTCGTGCGTCTGGAACCAGCGGCCGGACCGTTCCGGGAGAACCCATGACCCTCCACTCGTCGCTGCCGCGGCTGCTGACCGACGGCAGCCGGCCGACTCCGGTGCGGTCCGATCCCCGCCCGCTGAAGGTCATGGGCATCCTCAACGCCACGCCCGACTCCTTCTGGCAGGGCAGTCGTTACCCGGCGGTCGGACGGGCGATCGAGGCGGGGGAGGAGATGTTCGCTCTCGGTGCCTGGGCGGTCGACATCGGCGGCGAGTCGACCCGCCCCGGTGCGGCGCCGGTGTCCCCGGCCGAGGAGCTGGAGCGGATCGCGCCGATCGTGGCGGCGCTGGCCGGCCGTGGCCGGGTCTCCGTGGACACGCGGCACGCCGAGGTCGCCGAGGAGGCCGTCCGGCTGGGCGCCTCGATCATCAACGACGTGTCGGGCTCCCTGTGCCCGGTGGCGGCGCGGACGGGCGCCGGATACGTTGGCATGCACTCCCACACCGTTCCGGTGTCAGTCGACGGGAACCCGGTCTACGACGACGTCCACGCGGAGGTCGCCGCCCACCTCTCGGCGATCGCCGCCGAGGCACGGCAGGAGGGCGTCGGGGACTTGTGGATCGATCCCGGCATCGGGTTCGGCAAGTCCGTCGAGGACAACCTGGAACTACTGCGCCGGCTTCGCGAATTGTCGTCCCTCGGTGTCCCGGTGCTGGTCGGTGTCAGCCGGAAGTCCTTCATCGGCAGGATCACCGGCCGCGACGTCGGCGACCGCCTCGCGGGTTCACTCGCCCTGATCGCGCCGGCCTGGACGGCCGGCGTCGACGTCATCCGCGTCCACGACGTCGAGGCGACGCTGGACACGATCGCGATGCTGGACGCCGTCTGGGGGCGCCCGCGGACCTGAATCCGCCGGTCGTCCGGGCCTGGGACGAAAGTTCCTCCCGCCGGAGCGGATCCGGGAGGACCATTTTCGACCGGGCCACCCGACGGGGCCGCCATCCGGATCGCTGACACACAAGACAAAGGGATACAACGATGTATCAAAACGGGAACTGCCCGCAGGACCGGTTCGACGTCGTCGTCGTGGGAGGTGGCGCCGCGGGTCTGCTCGCGGCCCTGGCGGTAGCCGACAGTGGTGCGACGGTTGTGCTGCTGGAGAAGAACTCCGAGGTCGGTGGGAAGACCGTGTGGTCGGCAGGGCTGGTGACCGCGGGCGGGACGGTGGTCCAGGCCGAGCGCCGTGTCGAGGACTCCGTCGACGCGCACCGCCGGGAGATCCTCGCCCACGCCGAACGGACCGGGGTCCTGGGCATTCCCGGCGTGTCCGAAAAGCTCGGTCTGCTGATCGACAACGTCGCCGACGCGGTCGACCGGCTGGCGGCGTGCGGCGTCCGGTTCGGCGGCCCTCACCCGGAGGAAATGCACAGCGTCGCGCGCGGTCACCAGTTCGTTCCGGGAGCCCGGGCCGCGATCGCCGCGCTCGCCCAGAAAACCGCGGAAGCCGGAGTGCGCATCCGCCGGGACACCCCGGTCGACGAACTGATCACCGGTCCCACCGGATCGATCCTCGGAGTGCGGGCGGGCGGGCGCGAGATCCGCGCGAACGCGGTCATCCTGAGCGCGGGCGACTTCTCCGCGGCAGGTCCTGGGCGTCCGGCGCCCCAATTCGCCGAACACGCCTACAAGTCCTGGGCGACGGGCGACGGCCAGCACCTGGCGGCGGAAGCCGGGGGTGACCTCGTCGGTGTGGACTCGATGGTGTTCGCCGCGCTGATCACGGTCGACGAGCCGCTCTTCTTCGCCCACCCGCACGTCCTGGCGGCCGGTGCCATCGTGGTCGACGGCACCGGGAGGCGGATCGCCAACGAAACGGTGACCTTCGGGCACGGCTACGCCGAGCGGACTCCGCACGATCTGTACCTGGTCGTCGGCGGGGACCAGCTCGCGGGCGTCGCCACGTCCGCCGACGACGGGCCGGTCGGGCGCGACGGGTGGCTGCGCACGGGCAAGAGCCATCTCGGCAACTTCGGCGGCGTGGGGTACGCCTACGTCGACGATCTCCTCGATGCGGGTCACGCGGTCCGCGGGGAATCGCTCGACCACCTCGCGGCGACGCTCGGCATGGACGCGGCCACCCTTCGCCGTGAGGCCGCCGAGATCGCGAAGGCCGTGGGCGCCGAAGACCGGCTGGGCAGGTCCTGGAGCACGGACCCGTTCGCGAACGGCCCGTTCCTCGCCGTGGGGCCGATGCGCGGCGCCGTCGCCCTGGGGGCCGGCGGGATCCGGTGCGACGAGCGGATGCGTGCGCTCGACAGCTCCGGAGAGCCGATCGACGGCCTTTACGTCGCGGGGGACTGCGCCGACTCCGCAGGGGCCGGGTTCATCACCGGGGGCCATGGTTACGGCCTGGGCTGGGCCTTCGCCAGCGGGCTGATCGCGGGCCGGGACGCGGCTGCGTCCACGGGCGCCTCCGCCGGCCGGCCGGCGGAGGCGGCGAACGCGGGCTGAGGTGCCCGCCCGGGTCGGCCGTCCGGAGGAGGGCGGCCGACCCGGCGCCCGGGGAGCCGGATTGGGGTCAGCTGGTGCCGGCACCTCGCGCGACGCGGTGGAGGCGCGCGAGGTCGTGGAGCACCAGCATCCCGCCGGACCGGCCGATGAGTCCCTCTGCCCGCAGGTCCTTGAGCAGCCGGGTGACCACCTCGCGGACGGTGCCGATGGCGTGGGCGAGATCCTGTACCGACGACCGCACCACGATGGCGTCGCCCTGGCGGACGGCGAGATCGAGCAGGTGGTGCGCGAGCCGTTGCCGCAGCGGCGCCAGGACGTTCTCCGCCAGCAACGACACGCTCGCGTAGTGCGCCTCGCGAAGCCCGTTGATGACGGCCCGGGACATCGTGGGGTCCGTCTCCAGCAGCGCGCCGACCTCGTCCCGGCGAAAGACCAGGACGCGGGAGTCGAGGACGGCCTGCGCTCCGGCCGCGACGCTCGTCGCGCCGTCCTGCGGCCCCAGGTGCGGAACACCGAACGCCGCGCCGGATTCCGCGTACCGCACGGTCACCTGCCGGTGCCCGGAGGTCACGTAGACCCGCAGCATGCCGTCGATCACCAGTCCGGCCTGGCTCTCGCCCGGCGAGGCCGGCAGAGGGCGCCCGGCGAGGAGAGTCACCTCCTCCGCGGTGCGGAGCAACCGAGCGCGCCCGTCGGTGGACAGGCAGGCGAAGTCGCTGCCTGTCCACACCTGTTCGATCACGCCCGGTCCTCCTCCCGCGGTGCCGGCGCCATCAGCGGGAAGTCCCGGTTGGGGTGGCCTGGCTCGCGGGCTCGGCCACCACGGGATCGTCCACCCGGCGCACCAGCCTGCCGGCCAGGAGGAAGGCGAGCAGGCTGATCAGCGGCACGGCGACGAACAGCAGCGAGACCGACACCGTCGTGCCGGTCCCGGTGAGCAACGCGGTCGACAGCAGGGGCGTCAGGCCTCCGCCCAGGATCGAGCCCAGGGTGTAGCACAACGACGAGCCGCTGTAACGGACGCTCGTCGGGAACATCTCCGTCAACAGGGACGGCAGGGTCCCGCCCATCAGCGAATTCGCCAGCACCGGCACGGCCAGCGCGAGCAGGATCAAGGGGATCGCGCGCGAGTCCATCAGCAGGAACATCGGGAAGGCCCAGGCGATCGCCAGGACCGCGCCCGCGGCGAACGTCCTGCGCCTGCCGACGACGTCTCCGCCCAGCCCGCCCAGCAGGGTCGTGCCGATCCAGAGGACGCTCACACCGGACAGGCACCACAGCATCGTGGTGGTGCTCAACCCCAGGGTGGTGACCCCGTACTGCACCAGGAACAGGGAGACGAGGTAGCCCAGGGCGCCTACCGCGATCGACCCGAAACCGCCGACGAGCACCTGCCGCCACGAGGTGCGGAACACCTCGAGGACCGGCAGCTTCTTCACCTCGTCCGCTGCCTTGACCCGCGCGAACTGCGGGCTCTCCGCGAACCGCAGCCGGATGACCAGCCCCACCACGATGAGGACCGCGCTCGTGAGGAACGCGATGCGCCAGCCCCAGGACACGAACGCCTGCCGGGACATCGACGAACTGAGGACCAGGAACACCAGTTGCGAGAGCAGGATCCCGGTGGGGAGGCCGATCTGGGGGAACGAGGCGTACAGCGCGCGGCGGCGTGGCGGGGCGTTCTCCAGGGCCATCAGGACCGCACCGGACCACTCGCCCCCGACGCCGACCCCCTGCACGAGCCGGAGAACGACCAGCAGGATCGGCGCCCAGATCCCGATCTGCGAGTAGGTGGGCAGCACGCCGATCAGGGTCGTCGCGATGCCCATGGTGAGAAGCGCGAACACGAGCATGGACTTGCGGCCCACCCGGTCGCCGAAGTGCCCCATGACGATTCCGCCCACGGGGCGTGCGATGAAACCGACGGCGAACGTGCCCAGCGCGGCGAGCGTTCCGCTGGCCTCCGAGAACTGCGGGAAGAATTCGGTCCGGAAGACGAGGGTCGCGGCGAGGCCGTAGATGAAGAAGTCGTAGTACTCGATGGTGGTGCCGATGTAGCTGGCGAGGGCGATTCGACCCGCACTGGGCGGGGCGACCGGTTCGTCATGCCCGGGCATCGTTGATCTCCTTCCGCGGCGCGCTGGGGGCCGGCTGCCGGAACTGGTACCTGACGCCGTCACAGCTCTCGGGCGTCGTGAAGAAGGTCGTGCAGTCCGGGCGGACCTTGACCGGCCCGTCCAGCCGGACACCGTGGGCCTCGAGCTTCCCCCTGGTCCGCTCGGCGTCGTCGACGTCGAAGGCGATGTGCTCGATGCGTGCGGCATCGGATCCGAGCCGGGATTCCCGTCGCACCGGGTCGGAGTAGTCGATGAGTTCGAGATGGACCGGGCCGCAGTCGACCATCGCGACCCTCCCGGCCCCCGGACCGAGGTCCACGATTTCGCGGACCCGCAGGTCCAGAACGTCGCGCATGAACCGAGCGGCCTCGTCGATGTCGTCCACCACGATCCCGACGTGGTGAACGCGGAGATCACCACCGCGGTCCGCCGTGGTGTCTGCGGGGGTACTCATGGATTTCGACTCCATTCGTGCGTCGTGCCTGACGGAGCGATGATCGGCACGCGGCGGGACCGCGGACAGAGACTTTCGTTCCGGCCCGGCCTAACGCGCGGTGTAGCCGCCGTCGATGACGATGTTCGTACCGGTGATGAACGAGGCGGCATCGGAGACGAGGTAGAGGGCGGCCTCGACGATGTCCTCGGGGCGGCCGAGGCGCTTGACGATCTGCGGCTCGAGCAGCTGCCTGCGGATCGCCGGGTCGGCGAAGAAGGCGGCCGTCGACTCCGACTCGACGGATCCCGGACTGATGCAGACCGCCCGGATGCCGTGCGGTCCGCCTTCGTCGGCCAGGTCCCGCGTCATCCCGATGACGGCGGCCTTGGCGGCGCTGTGCGCGATCCCGCTGCCACCGTTCAGACTGATCAGGCCGGCCGTCGAGCCGACGTTGAGCACGACTCCGCCGCCGCGGGCGACGAGGTGTGGCCATGCCGCATGGGTCACCGTGAAGACCTGGTTGAGTTCACGGTCGATGCTCCAGCGCCACTGCCCGGGGGTCAGGGTGGCGATGCCGCCCAGCGCGAAGGCGCCCGCGTTGTTGTAGACGATGTCGATGCCGCCGTGCCGGTCGGCGGCATCGTCCACCCAGGTCCGGACGGCGGCATCGTCGGTCAGGTCGAGCGAACCGTTGCCGGTCATGGTCCCGCCGGCGACCTCGACCTGCCGCTGCGTCGCCGCGAAGCCCTCGGTCTTGATGTCCGCGCCGACTACGACCGCGCCCTCCTCGGCGAACCGCCGTGCCGCCACCCGCCCCTGCCCGCCGCCGACGCCGGTGATCAGCGCTACCCGCCCGGCCAGCCTGCCCTGGTTCTGTGTCGACGTCATGTTCCAGTCCTTCGTCATCACATGGGGTGCCGGACGGAGCAGCCGATCTGCCCGCGGTGGCCCCGGGCGCGCACCCTATGCGGGCCGCGGCACCTGAGTGGACGGACATTTGTTCCTTGTTCGCACGGCCCGCTTCCTCGGACGATGTCCCCATCCGCCGCCCCGGAACTCCTCGGGTAACCGGCGTTGTCCGTCGACGCAAGAGGTGATCCGTGAGCCAGCCCGGCCCCGCCGTCGTTCTCGCCACCGGGGATGTCTTTCCCGATCTGGAGGACAATGAGGCGGCGTTCCAGCCCCTGGTACCGCTCTTCGAGGAGGGCATCGTCTTCGGCAACTGCGAGGGGGTCTACACCGATCGGCCTGAGCTGGCGCCGTCGCGCGTGGCGTACGGCGGCACGGCCCGCGCACGTGGCGAGATGTTCGGCCGGGTCGGCTTCGACGTGATGACGCTGGCCAACAACCACATGATCGACGGCGGCTACACCGGCCTGACCGACACCATGGAGCTCCTGCACGGTCAGGGCGTGCTCACCACCGGCGCCGGCCGCGATCTGGCCGAGGCGACGACCGCGGCGATCGTGGAGCGCGACGGCCGGAAGGTCGCGTTCCTGGGCTTCTGCGCGGAGTTCCCGATGGGATACGAGGCCCGCGAGGCCCGTCCCGGGATCGCTCCACTGCGCATCGAGACGGTCTACCGCAATCCGCTGCCGGGATTCTGGCAGCCGGGACTGGATCCAGAGGTGCTGACGATCCCGCTGGAGTCGGACGTCGAGCGGATCCACGCCGCCGTCGACCGGGCGCGCGAGCAGGCCGACCACGTGGTCGTCGCGTTTCACTGGGGCTCGAACACCGAGGCCCGCGAGGTGTTCGTCCCGGAGTCCAGGACGCACACCAAGGTCTACCGCGACGCCGTCCAGTCCTACGAGCTGGACATCGCCCGGGCGACCGTCGACCGCGGCGCCGACGCCGTGGTCTGCCACCACCAGGCCAGCCTGCGGGGCATGGAGGTGCACCGGGGCAAGCCGATCTTCTACGGGCTCGGTGTGCTCATGCACCACTTCCACCGCACCGGCGGGCAGACCCGCAGCGACCACAAGATCATCACTTCCTGGGACGAGGAGACCTACCCCTACTGGCCGTTCCGCAAGCCGGAGGCGCTGCTGTCCGGGGTCGCCGTCCTGCGTTTCTCCGCCGACGGAGTCACCACAGGCTTCGTTCCCGCGCTGATCAGACCGGATGGCAGCACAACGCCACTGGCCGCCGACGATCCCCGCGCCGAAGACGTCGCCCGCCACCTCGATCGGCTGAACGAGTTCGAAGGCTTCGACACCGTGTTGTCGCGGGACCGGTGGCGCGACTGGCGCCTGCTGACGGTCAAGACGTCCGCCGCCGGCCCGGGCGCCTGACACCGCGACGGTCGGCATCATCCTTCCCGCTCGGCTCGACAGGAGAGGTCACCATGGGCGTTGGTTCGGTTCTCATCGTGGGTGGTGGTATCGCGGGGCTCACCGCCGCCGCGGCGCTCGGCAGGACAGGCGTCCGCTGTGAGGTCGTCGACCTGACCGGAGGCGCGGAGGGCAGCGGCCTCGGCGTCCAGAACCGGGGCATCGATGCGCTCCATGCGATCGGCGCGCTCGACGAGGTGGTGGCGATCGGCGCGGCCTACGATCAGGCCCCGCTGCGGTTCTTCGATGCCGCGGGTGATCTCGTCTCGGCCCCGCCGGTCCCGCCGCGCCCGGACGGCAAGCCCTCGTACCTGATCGTCTACCGCCCCCGGCTGGCGGAGATCCTCCGCCGGTGCGCGGAGCGGGCCGGCGCGACCGTCCGGATCGGGGTGAGCATCGACCGTCTCGACCAGCACGCAGACCGTGTCGACGTCGGGTTCACCGACGGCACCCGGGGAAGCTACGACCTCGTGGTGGGTGCGGACGGGCTGCGGTCCACCGTGCGGCGAATGGTCTTCGGCGACGAGGTCCGGCCGCTGTCGACGGGCACGGTCAGCCTCCGCTGGCTGCCGGTGGGCGCGCCACGCGGCGAGGCCGGTTTCTACTACGGCCAGGACACCGAGATGGTCGTGGTGCCGATGCACGACGACATGACCTACGTGAGTGTCCAGCACCCCGACGACAGCCTGCTCAGCGATGCCGAGGGGCGCGCGCTGCTGCGCAAGAAGTTCGAGCAGTTCAGCTCCCCCTACCTCACCGCGCTGGCCCGGGGGCTCACCGACGACCAGTCCGTGCTCGTGCGGAGGTACGAGTGGCTGATGGTGGACGGGCCGTGGCACCGGGGCCGCGTCGTCCTCATCGGCGACGCCGCACACGCGACGACCGCCCACCTCGGTTCGGGTGGGGTGATGGCCTTGGAGGACGCCGTGGTCCTGGCGGAGGAGATCGCCTCCGGCGAGCCCTTGGAGGTCCTGCTCGACAGGTTCCATTCCCGGCGTTTTCCCCGGTGCCACACCGTGGTGGAGACGAGCGTCCGGCTGTCCGGGATGCAGCGCGACGGCGCGTCCGCCGACGAAATGGGCGCCGTGCGCTGGCCGGCGTTGCAGCTGCTCAGCCGGCCCTACTGAGAGGAGACGCCATGCAGACGTCCACCGAGGTGGCCGTGGAGTACCTGCGGCGGTTCGCGTCGCGGGACTTCGCCGGTGCGCTCGCGCTCACCGCCGACGACGCGACCTACCGGTCGGCCGACGGAGCCGAGCATGGCAAGGAAGCGACGGCCCAGCTCTACGGCATGCTCGCGACCCTGTTCACCGACCTGCGGGTCGACGTGCTCGGCACGACGGCCGAAGGCGCTCGGGTCGCCGTCGAGGCCGTGGTCGAGGGCTCGCTGACGAACGGCGGTCACTACCGCAACAGCGTCCACTACTTGTTCGTCGTCGACGGCGGGCGCATCACCAGCACCCGCGAGTACTGCGACACCAAGCCCGCCGAGGCGTTCTTCCAGGCGGCGCAGGGATGACCGTCGACACCGCCGCGCTGGAGCGCCTCCTCGCCGAGGCGGAGATCCGGGCGGTGTCGAACCGGTTCGCGCGCGGATGCGACCGGCTGGACTTCGATCTCGTCCGGTCGTGCTTCTTCGCGGACGCGCTCGACGACCACGGCGTGTACGTGGGCGATGTCGACGGCCTGATCGAGATGCTCCGCCAGGTGCTTCCGCCGGAGATCGCCACCACCCACTTCCTCGGCCAGCAGGAGTACGAGTTCGTCTCCCCGGACGTCGCCTACGTGGAGACACTCGTGCTCGCCCGCCACCGGCAGCCGCCCCGGCACGGGCACGGTCTCCGCGACGCGGTGGCCTTCGGTCAGTACAGCGACCGGTTCGAACGGCGGAACGGCGAGTGGCGGATCGCGCACCGGGTGACGATGTTCCTGCCCAGCCGGATCGACACGGTCGTCGAGGACTTCCCAGCTCCGCCGGACGCCGCGGCTCCGCCCCGCGGCACGAGTGACGCCGGCCGGCTCGTCCGGCCGGAGTCCGTCAACCGGGTGCGGGTGCCGTGATGGGCGAGCACGACACGATCCTGATGCTGTGCCACATGAGTCTCGGCGGCGGCCACCTCGCGGCCTGGCGGGATCCCGCCGCGCCGGAGGACCCGGGTCTCAACCTGCCCGCGCTCGTCCGCTCGGCGCGCAAGGCCGAGGAAGCCGCGCTGCACGGCGTGTTCATCGCGGATTCCCTGGCGCTGTGGGGTCGATCCGCGGAGGCCCACGCCCGGTCAGCCACCAACTCGCATTTCGAGCCGATGACGCTCTGCGCGGCGCTGTCCCAGGCCACCGAGCGGATCGGGTTCGTGATCACCGGCAACACCACCTACAACACGCCCTACAGCCTGGCCCGCGCGTTCGCCTCGCTCGATCACCTGTCGGGTGGGCGCGTGGGGTGGAACGTGGTGACCTCGGGCAACCCCGCCGAGGCCGGGAACTTCGGTGGGTCCCCCGTCGGTCCGCCGGACCGGTACGAGCGTGCGGCGGAATTCGTCGACGTCGCACGGGGGCTGTGGGACAGCTGGGAGGACGACGCGTTCGTCCGGGACCGGCAGGAAGGGGTGTTCCACCGGCCCGGGGCGCTGCACCCGCTCGAGCACGAGGGCAAGCACTTCTCGGTGCGCGGGCCGCTGTCGATCGCGTCCTCCGCAGGGGCACCCGGTGCTCGCCCAGGCGGGCTCGTCGCCGACGGGTCGGGCGTTCGCCGCGACGTACGGCGATCTCGTCCTGTCCATGCAGCCGACCGTCGCGGCCGCACGCCGGTTCTCCGGAGAGAGCAAGGACCTGGCGGCGGACAACGGGCGCCGGCCGGCGCCCGTCAAGATTCTGTCGAACACCGCGCTGGTCCTCGGCCGGAGCCAGGACGAGGCGGACGAGCGGCTGGCGCTGCTGGACAGTCTCGTCGACCCGGTCCCCGGGCTGGAGAGCCTGTCGGTGCTGCTGTTCCACGACGTCACCGGCTATCCGCTCGACGAGCCGCTGCCCGGCATCCCGGTGACCGAGTCCGGGAGCACGGGGGTCCAGCAGCACTTCCTGGCGCTCGTCCGCGAGCAGGGGCTGACGTTGCGCCAGGCGATGCAGGTGTCGGCCCGCGCGGGGGCGAGGGCCTTCTCGGCGCGGGCCTTCGCCGACCACGTCGAGAAGTACGTGACGACGGGCGCGGCCGACGGCTTCAACCTGGTCTTCGCCGATCTCGGTCCGTCGCTCGACGTGCTGGCCGCCGAGGTCGTCCCCGAACTGCGCCGGCGTGGCCTGTTCCGATCCGGCTACCGGGGCGCGACCCTGCGCGAGAACCTCGGACTCCCGCGGCCGAGCAGCCCCTGAGACCCGGTGGTCGTGCGGCCGGCCGGCGCGCCGGCTTCGGTACCCGCCCCTACAGCCCGACGGCGGCGAGCTGGTCCTTGACCTTGTCCAGCGTGGACCGGAGCTCGGCCGGTCCGGCGACGTCCATCCAGACCGCGAGCGGGGCGGTCGTGACCGACGTCCCGGTGTCGCCGGCGAGCCCGTCGGTGTGCAGCACCCGGACGTCGAACACGGCGGGCAACGTCTCCAGCTCCACGACGGTGTCCAGGACCGCCCGGATGTCCACCGGGGCGGCCGGAGCGGGAGGCAGGTACTGGCAGACGACACGGCTGCCGTAGTCGAAGGACGGGACTGCGGGGCGGTGCCCGAGGACGACGTCGAACCAGGTCCGGATCGGGTTCGTGCCGTACAGGCGCACGCACGCGTCGTGGATCGTGGACGTCATGCGGCCGTTGACCTCGAGGACCTGCGGACCCGAGTCGCCGAGTTTGAGCTCGGTGTGGCACCAGCCGTTCCGGACGCCGAGCGCGGCCACCGCGGCCAGCGCGACCTGTTCGCATTCCCGCCGCAGTTCCGCCGGGAGGATGGAGGGGACCACGTCTCCGGTCGGCTTGAACGGCGGCGCCGTCGGCGGTTTGTCCATGACTCCCAGCAGGTGCGTCACGCCGTCGACCGACATGGTCTGGACGGACAAGCAGTCCGACAGCCAGTCGCCCAGTGGGTGGCCGCCGCCGGTGATCTCCGCCTCCAGCAGCCAGGTGCCGCTGCCCGGCCGGACCACGGCGCGGGCCTGGTCGAGGCCGGTCACCCGAACCACTCCGCTGCTTCCCCAGCCGCGGCTCGGCTTCGCGACCATCGGACGGGCGCTCAGGGCCGAGGGCACCTTGAGCCACCAGTCGCGGTCGCCGGAGTCGACCTCGATCCAGCCGGGCTGGGGGACACCGTGGTCGGCGAACGCGCGACGCTGCCGGACCTTCTCGCTGATCGTGTCCGCGACCGCCGTCGAGTGGTAATGCGGCAGCCCGAGGGCCTCGGCGATCCGCGCTGTCTCGCGCAGCGTGGTGTCACCGACGCTGGTGATGCCCGCACAATGCGCGAGCCTCGACGGATCCCGCATGACGTCGTCGAGCGAGTCGACGGCGTACCCGCGCGCGCGGAGATCCCGTGCGGTCCGCGCATCCCACCGGGTGCGCATGCTGAAGACGAAGTGGTACTCGAAGTCGCCGTGGGCCAGGCCGGTGAGCATCTCGATCGGGCCCATGAAGGGAATGTAGTCGACGAGCACGAGAACCGGCCGGTCAGTGGTGGCTGAGTGCGGGGACATCGCACGACCTCCGGTCAGTGGGGTGGCGGAGCCGGGTCAGGGGAGGGTGAAACCAGCCGGTGCGGCCCGTGGTCCCGCTGCGTCCCGCAGGAACACCAGGGCGAGCAGCCCGATCGCGGACGCCGCGGCGATGTAGACGCCGAGTCCCCAGGACGATCCTCCGCCCACGACGGCGAGCGACCCCGCGATCGAGGGCGCCAGCCCGCCACCGAGGATCACCGCGGTCTGGTAGCCGAGCGAGAACCCGCTGACCCGCACCTGCGGCGGGAACAGTTCGGCGAAGTGGGTCACCATCGGCCCGCCGACCAGCCCGGCACCCGCCGCCAGCAGCGTGACGGCCACGAGGATGAGGGCAACGGTCCTGGTGTCGAGCAGCAGGAAGAACGGGAACGCCACGGCGATGCACAGCGCGAACCCGGCGGCCATCGTGCGACGGCGGCCGAAGGAATCCGCGAGCCGGCCACCGACGACGTAGGACACGAAGAGCGCCACGTTGACGATGACCGAGATCCCGAGGCTGAACGCCTGTGACATCTTGAGGAACGTCGCCAGATACCCGAGTGTGAAGGTGAACAGCAGGGACGCGACGCCGGACTGCGCGGCCGTCACGGCGATGACCAGCAGCACGGTCACCCGGTGCTTGCGCAGCACCGCGAGCACCGGCGTCTTCTCCACCGCTTTCTCGTGGACCATCTTGGTGTACGCGGGTGACTCCTGCATCCGTGCGCGGATGTAGAGGCCCACCACGAGCACGATCACGCTCAGCAGGAACGGCATCCGCCAGCCCCACGCGAGGAACGTCTCGCGGGTGAAGACGAGCGACGTGGTGAGGAACGCCGCGGACGCCAGCACCGCGCCGAGCACTCCGCCGCCGACGAGCAGCGCACCACGGGTGGCCCGCCGGTCCTCCGGAGTGTGTTCCAGGACGATCGCGACGGCGCCCCCGAGCTCACCTCCGGCCGCGACGCCCTGCACCAGCCGCAACAGCACGAGCAGCACGGGTGCGGCGATGCCGATCTGCGCGTAGCCCGGCACGAGTCCGATGAGGACGGTCCCGCCACCCATCATCAGCACGGTCGTCTGGAGGACCCGCTTGCGGCCGAACTTGTCGCCGACGTGGGCGAACACGACCCCGCCCAGCGGGCGGGCGATGAACCCGGCCGAGAAGGTCGCGAAGGCCGCCAAGGTCCCCGCCACGGGGGAGACCGTCGGGAAGAACACCGTTCCGAAGACGACGGCCGCCGCCGTTCCGTACAACACCCAGTCGAAGAGTTCCAGGCCGGTTCCGAGCATCCCGGCGATGAGCGCTCGCCGCTGCACCCCTGGTTCAGGAGTCACCGCCGGTGGTGACGAGATGTTCCGGACCTGCTCGCTGCGTTCGCTCATTGCCTCTCCTCCAGTTCGGCGACCTCACGGACGGGCGGCTCGCACCGAGGCCGAGAGCCTGGACCAGGGCTGCTGATCTCCGTGCTGTCCACCGCTATCGCGCGACGGCGCGCAGGTCGGCGGCGTTCTTGTTCGGCTTGTACGGCGCGGCGGCGACGGTGGCCCGGATGCGTTTCTCGGGATCGCCGGGGTTGCCCCAGACCACGGTGACGTCGGTGCCCAGGCCGGCGTGCGCGACGTCGATCGGGCACAGCGAGAGCATCTGCCGGAACCAGTACGAGTAGCCGCGCGAGGTGCTGACCCCGACGAGCTTCCCGTCGGCCTCCACGCGGTCGGCCCACATGAAGCCCTTCTGATCCCGTGGCATGTCCATGAAGGTGTGGTTTCGCTCGCCTGGCCGCAGCAGCGAGGCGTACACGTCGGTGACGTCGTCGGCGTTCCACACCAGGGTGCGCAGGACCCGGGACGGGTCGGCCTTCTCGGCCAGCAGGGCTTCGGCGCCGAGGAAGCCGGAACCGAGGACGACCTTCGACCACCCCAGCTCGACCGGGCTGCGGTAGTACTCGCTGATCTCCTTGCCCGGGTAGCTGCCGGCGATGTAGGCCGGCTTGGCGTTCGGCGGCATGCTGCTCAGGAAGAAGTCCAGGTACTCGGCCGTGTCCGGCTCGAAGATCGCGGGGATGTAGTCCGTCGCGATCGTGGGGTAGCTGGCCTGGAGGTGGTTGATGAGCGAGATGCGGCCACCCATGCGCCGGATGCCGAACTCCTGCCCGGCCTCGAACACCGCGTCGTAGATCTTCTGCCTGATCTCCGCCGGCCCCTGCAACTCGAACCCGACCTCCCCGGACATGCCCTGACGCAGGGCGTGTACCTGGTGGCCGGCGATCGTGATCGGCGCGACCCACATGTACTTGGTGTCGAGGTACCCCTCGGAGGGGTCGAGCTTCTGCAGCACCTTGATCGCGTTCGGGCCGGAGACCTGGAGGATGAACCAGTCGTCCTGCTCGACGCTGACCAGCAGCCCGGCGCGCTCGGCCTGGAACCTCATCCAGAACCCGCCGCGGCCGTGCAGCATGAACTCCTCGTCGCCGAAGCGCGTGAGGATGCCTTCGTGGATGACCTTGCCGTCGGCGTTGGTGTGGATGACGTGTTTGGACTGGCCGATCGCGAAGCGCGAGTAGTCGTTGACCGAAAAGCGGGAGAACAACTCCAGCACGTCCGGGCCACGGAACCAGTGCTGCCACAGGAAGGACCAGTCGCCGATCGAACAGGTCTCCTGCCACGACAGGTTCTCGTCGAGGAACGTCGTGTACTCCTGCTGGCCGAACCTGCTCCAGGCGTAGACCTCCGGAGGCGTCCGCATCTCGTCGACGGAGAACTTCATCGCTGTCTCCTCTCAGTGCCCGCAGGCGTGGCCCTCGCCGCCGCCCGCGCTCGGGCGTGGTTTCCCGTGCTCGGCGCCGACCATGCGCATGAACATCGGGTGCTGCGTCCGGCAGATCTGGAGTTCGGCTTTCGTCCACGCGGTCGGGTCCGCGGCGTACTCCTCGTAGCTGCCCTCGCAGTTCAGCCCGGGAACCGCCGGGATCCAGGCCTCGTCGAGCCAGTAGTCGGCGTCCTCGCCGCTGATCTCCTGTGCGATCGCGCGGACACCGGGGTCGTCCAGAGCCTTGAGCCTGCCCTGGTCGATGAGCACGATTTCCTCGCCCTCGCGGGTCCGCACGGTGACCGTGGGGAAGTTCAGATGGGTGTGCCAGTGACCGACCGGGTAACCCAGATTCGCGGCCTCGACCTCGCGTGCCGACGTGACGACGGTGCCGTAGCCGAGGTGGATGATGCCGCTGCGCGTGCGCTCGATGATGCCGCACACCCAGCCCGAGAGGTAGCCGTCGCGCGGGCGGTGAACCTTCGGGTTGGTGCCGATCGAGACTTCGAACAGCCAGAGCAGGCCCGGGCCGGGGAAGCCGGGGTACTGGATGTCCTTGGTGCGCTCTTCCAGCTCACGCAGCTTGTCGCCGAACTTCCCGCCGCCCTCGATCGCGGTGATCCGGCCGTCAACCACGGTCATCCGCAGGTGCGGGTACGGTCCGATGTGGTTCATCGTGCCGGCGATGACCCCGTTGATGCCGTCGACACCCGGTTGCGGGGACATCCACAATGGACGAGCCGTGATGTGGCCCGGCATGTACCCGGCGATCAGATCCGGGCTTTGCGGCCACCAGTCAAGCGCCGTGTCCATGTTCCAGGTCGACCGGTCCGGCGAGAAGTAGTGGTCCGGGAGCTGGTAGGTGAGGTCGGTGCCTTCGGGATCCGTGACGCGGACCGAGACACCGCGCTTGATCGTCTTGTCGGTCCACTCGTCGACGGCGGCGATGATCTCGCCGGGAACGAGGTTGCCCGGGTTGGCGACGAGTTCGCGGGAGACGAACGGCATCCGCGCGATCTTCATGTTCGCCTCGCCGAGCACGGGTCCGCCGAATCCCCACAGGACCTTGTCGTAGGTGGCGTTGCGGTCCATTTCCGCCCACCGCTCCATGTCGGCGGTCACCTCGGCGGTCAGGTTCAGCATGATGTCGATTTCGTCATGGCCGTCGAGATCGGGTCGCGGCCCGCGGTCCAGCGTCTCGATCTCGTAGTCGCAGCCGTACTCCTCGAGCACCTGCGCGCAGGCCTCGACGACGAGCGGATCGTGCCAGTTGTCCGTCCGCAGCAGGATTTTCTCGCCCTTCCGCAGGTCCCAGGTGGCGTGGAGCGCACCGGCGTGGTACGGCCGGTCCGCCACCGACCGGAGGTAGGGCAGCAGGTCGTCCACCGAATTGATCTGGACGTACTCCGGGCACCTCGGGCGCCGGGAAACTGGGAGTTCGGACATCGTGTGCTCTCTCCTCGTCGTCGAGAAACGCCCCGCGTTCGGGTCGTCCTCGGCGAGGGTATCCACGGGGCGAGGACCTGTCGTGGTACTTGAGTTCCACCCCGGCCGCCCCGCGGTGTGCTCGTGCCGGGACATTGGTTTCTTGCCCGGATCGATCGCGCGCCGGGAACATGTGGCTCTCATCGTGAAGGAATCGAGGATCCCGAGATGACCGAAACGGACTCCAGGGTGGAGATGATCTCTCCGCTGATGCACCCGGCCTTCGGGCCGCGAATCCCCACCAAGGAGCTCTACGAGCTCCCGCCGGACTGGTTCCACGTCGGGAGCGGTCCGGTGTACGGACGGGTGGACGTCGACCCCGACGACAACAACCTGCTGAACAAGGGCGACGGTCCGCCCCTGGGGGTGCGGATCAAGCTGCACGGCAGGGTGATCGACAGCGACGGCGAGCCAGTGCCCGGCACGCTCATCGAGATCTGGCAGGCCAACGCGGGTGGTCTGTACCTCGACGAGTACTGCGACCGGCCCTGGCTGCCCACCGATCCCAACTTCTTCGGCACCGGGCGGACGCTGACCGACGAGAACGGCGACTACGTCTTCCACACGATCAAGCCGTCCGGTTACGCCGGGCCGGCGGGGAGCGGCATGTGGCGGGCACCGCACGTGCACTTCTCGTTCTTCGGGCCGAACCTGTCGAACCGTCTCATCACCGCCTGCTACTTCGAGAACGACCCGCTCAACGAGACGGACTTCGTCTACGCGCAGCAGAAGTACGAGCACGACCGGGACAAGATGATCGCCCGCGTGGAGGACGTCGGCCTCGACGGCACCTACCTGCAGCTCGTGTACCGCTGGGACGTCGTGCTGCGCGGCCCCGGCGCGACGCCGATGGATGTGGAGTGATTATGAGCCAGGACACCGACCCGACCACGGACCCCCGGTACCGGGTGCTCACCCCGTCGCAGGGGCCCGGACCGTACGCCAGCATGACCCTGATGTACGACGGCGCGGAGAACGGCGTGGCCCCGGGCACGCCGGGAGCCGTCCGGGTCACCGGCCGGGTCGTCGACGGAGCGGAACGGCCGATCACCGCGCCCGACGTGCTGATCGAGGTGCTGCAGGGGGATCAGTTCGTCCGGACGCTGACCGATGACGCCGGCGAGTTCGCGTTCACGGTGCGCAAGCCCGAACCGACCCGCTTGGCGGACGGCCGGCTCCAGGCGCCGTTCTTCCACGTGATCCTGCACGTCTTTCCGCTGCCCGAGCTGCACCGCACCCGCCTCTACTTCGCGGACGAGACCGAGGCCAACAGTGCCGACCCGCTGCTGTCCTACCTCGACGACGAGGACGGCCGGACCCTCCTGGCGGCCCCCGACGACGGGGGTTACCGCTGGGAGATCCGGCTTTCCGGCGAGCGGCAGACCGCCTTCCTCGTCTCGCTGGGTGAGCCGTCGTTGCTCGATGGCGGCGAGACACCGTCCCGTCCCTTCCGGGAGCAGTTGAGCGTCTGATTCGCAACAGGGAACCGACGACAGAGGAACGACTCGACGATGGCACGAACCTGTCCCAACGGACACGACACGATCCGGAACGTGATCATCCCGCTCGGCGAAGGCCGGTTCCGGTGCCCGACGTGCGGGTGGTCCGACGCGCAGGTGGATCGCGCACCCGCTTCGGACGAGCAGGCACCCGCGCCGCGGTCGCCGGACGACCGATGACGGACACCGGCGTTTCTGACGGAAGGGAAGTCCCGCGGGGCGCGAGACAGCCACCGGTGCGTTCCGCGCTCGTGGTCGGGTGCGGCCTGGCCGCCGCTGCCGGGCTGAGCCGGCTCGGGGTGCGCACCGACGCCGTCGACCTCAGAGCGGGGGTGGAGGGCGCCGGGATCGGCCTGCAGAACCAGGCGATCGACGCGCTCGCAGCGCTCGGTGCTCGGGACGGCGTGATCGACGCGGGCGCCAGCTACCGGAGGCCGCCGCTGCGCCAGTTCGACTCCGCGGGGAACGTCGTGGCCGCGCCGGGCGTGCCCGGACCGCCGGGCGGCAAGCCCGCCTACCTCATCGTCCACCGCCGACACCTGGCCACCGTGCTGCGGACCACGGCGGAGACGGCCGGCGCGACTCCGTGTCGGAGTCACCGTGAAAGCCCTCGTCCAGCATCCGGGCGACTCCGTGTCGGAGTCACCGTGAAAGCCCTCGTCCAGCATCCGGACCGGGTCGACATCGTCTTCGACGGCGGAATCCGGCCGGCGTCGAGACCGGACGTACGTCAGCGTGCAGCAGGCCGATGACAAGCTCCTCGGTGAGGCGGCTACTGCGCGGAAAGCTCGGCCAGTTCACCGCGCCCTTCCTCGGGAAGATCCGCGACCGGTTGACCGGCGACGAGTTCGTGCTGGCACGACGCTACGAGTGGCTCCTCGTCGACGGACCCGTGGCACCGGGGCCGCGTCGTGTTGATCTGCGACGCCGCGCACGCCGCCACGGCACACCTCGCCGCCTGGCGGTGTGATGGCGATCGAGGACGCGGTCGCCCTCGTGGAGGAGATCGGCCTCGGCGGCGTCCGGCTGTCCGAGATGCAGAAGAACGGTGCGGGGAACTGAGCGCCGTCCGGTGGCCCGCGTTGCAGTCCTCGCCCGGCCGTACTGAGCCGGGCGCACCCGATCCCGGCAAGTCCCGGGACCCGAAGACCGCAAGGAGACGGATAGCGATGACCTTGGACATCGACGGCACTGTCTATGAGTTGTACACCGGCACGATCACCGCCCGCCTGGACGCCGCTGCCGCGAGATGGGGCGACCGGACCGGCTGGGTCTTCGCCGACCGCGAGGTGACCTTCGCCGAAGCGAAGGAGTACGCGGACAAGGTGGCCGCCGGGCTCCTCGATCTCGGGGTCCGGCGCGGGGACAAGGTGGCCCTGTGGACGCCGAACCTGTTCGAGTGGTGGGCCACCGCGCTGGGGGCGATGCGGATCGGGGCCCTGGTCGTCCCCATGAACACGCGATTCAAGGAGTTCGAGGCCGCGCACGTGCTGGGGCACAGCGACGCGTCGGTGCTGATCTACCAGCCCGGCTTCCTGGACATCGACTTCGACGGGCTCCTCCAGCAGGTCGCCCCGGGCATCGAGATCGCCGACGGTGGGCACGTCTCGAGCGAGGTGCTCCCGCGGCTGCGCCGTGTCATCACGATCGGCGAGAGCCGGCACCCGACGCTTGACTGGGCGGCCCTGCTCGACGCGCCGGCCGTGGATGTCGAGGCCCTCGAGCAGCAGCTGGACCCGTCGGACCCCGTCTACATCCAGTTCACCTCGGGCACGACCTCGGCGCCGAAAGGCGCGCTGCTGACGCACGTGCACGTGGCGAACTTCGCCGTCGAGCTGTACCTCCGGCTCGGTGTCCGGCCGGGGGAGGCGATCTTCAACACGCAGCCCTTCTACCACTCCGGAGGGGCTGCGACCCTGCCCGTGCCGCTCGCCATCGGCTGCAACCTGGTCGTGCCGCACTACTACACCCCGGAGAGCACGATGCGGGCGATCGAGAAGCACCGGTGCGTCACCCGCGGCGGGATCCTCACCATGTTCGTGATGGAGATGGAGCACCCGGACTTCCACAAGTACGACCGCTCTTCGCTGCGCTGCGCCTGGACCGGCGGAGCACCGGACCTCATGGACCGGGTCCGCGAGGTGTTCGGGATCGAACTCATCCAGCTCTACGGCGCCACCGAGGGCAACGGCTGTCTCGGCGACCTGGACATGCCCTGGGAGATCCGCCGGCTCCCGTGCGCGGGCAGGCCGATGACGGGTGCCGAAGTGAAGATCGTGCACCCCGAGACCCACGAGGAGCTGCCGGTGGGGGAGATCGGTGATGTCTGGATGCGTGGCCCGATGACGATGCTCGGGTACTACAAGGACCCGGAGCGCACCGCCGAGGCGATGGTCGACGGCTGGGTCCGGGTCGGTGACCTCGGGAGCTTCGACGAGAACGGCTACTTCACGTTCGCGGGACGGCTGAAGGACATGATCCGCGTCGGCGGCGAGAACACCTCGGCCGAGGAGGTCGAGCTCGTGGTCATGCAGCACCCCGCCGTCCAGCAGGCCCAGGTCATCGGCGTGCCCGATCGCAGGCTGGGCGAGGTTCCACTCGCCTTCGTCGAGCTGCGCCCGGGTGCCGAGGCGAGCGCGGAGGACATCATCGCGCACTGCAAGGCGCGGGCCGCGAACTTCCGCGTGCCGCGTCACGTGCGGTTCGTGACCGAGTGGCCCTACACCGGCAGCGGCAAGCTGGCCAAGGGTGAGCTGCGGGAGAGCGTCGCCGAAGAGTTCGGGCTGCTCGGTGCGGTGAGCTGATGGGGCCGCGTGTGGCGAGGAGGGGTGTTCGATGAGGAATGCGCGGGGGAGCAGGCGATGAGCGGGTTCCGGGACAAGCTGGCGATCGTCGGGGTGGGCATCTCGCCCACCACCCGCACCGGCGGTGGCGGTCTCAGCGCCCACATGATGGAGGCCCAGGCTCTCAAACTCGCGATCGAAGACGCGGGACTCGAGCCGGCGGACATCCACGGTTCGATCTACGCGGGTGCCCAGCAGGGAGCCGACTCGGGAGCGCGGATGGCCGGCCTCGCTCCGCACTTCTGGTTGCCGTTCGGGCGTATGGCCAACGCCCACAACAGCCTGCTGTACGCGGCGGGTGCGATCGACTCGGGCAACTGCGACTACGTCTCGGTCTCACTGGGAATCTCATGGCTGACCGATGCGCAGAACACGGCCAGGGCAGCGGCGGAGGGCCGGACGTTCGTGGTCGACAAGAAGTTCTCCATCGCGCGGGACGGCGGTGGTGTGGTGCAGCAGGGCTGGACCGCCACCCCGGGCGCCGCGGCGGTCCACGCCTTCTACGCATCGCGGCACATGCACGAGTTCGGCACCACGGAGGAGCAGTTCGGTGCGGTGGCCATCGCCCACCGGAAGTGGGCGAACCTCAACCCGGAGGCGCGCTTCCACGACCGCGAGCTGACGATGGAGGACTACCTCGCCTCACGATGGGTCGTGCACCCGTACCGTCTTTACGACAACTGTGTCGTGTCGGATGTGGCCTGTGCCTTCATCGTCACCTCGGCCGAGCGAGCCAAGGACCTGCGTCAGAAGCCGGTATTCGTCAAGGGCGTGGGCCTGGGCGACGGCGGCCGCGAGGCGTGGTGGGACAAAACCAACTTCTCCCGCACCGACGCCGCGTTCGCGCGGGACAAGGCGTTCGCCACCGCCGGGATCGGGATCGACGACATCGACCTCGCCGAGATCTACGACTGCTTCACCGGCGACGTCATCATGACCGTCGAGGACTACGGGTTCTGTGAGAAGGGCGAGGGCGGCCCGTTCATGGAGTCCGGAGCTACCGCGCCGGGCGGGTCGATCCCGATGAACACCCACGGCGGCCTGCTGTCCGCCTTCCACTGTGGAGACATGGGGAACATGATCGAGGCGGTCCGGCAACTGCGCGGGAACTGCGGTGAGCGGCAGGTGCCGGGCGCCGAGATCGCCCTGGTCGACGGGCACGGCGCGGAGCTCGTCCTGCCTTACATGTGCCCGATCACCGGGTGCACGATCCTGGGCAACGAGGAGGGCTGAGATGGGAGACGGGCTGAGCGTGCAGGCCGAGTACGGGCTGGGCGACTGGATCCACGAGCCCCTCGAGGACCTCGATCCCGACCAGATCGTGTTCTGGGACGGCCTCAAGGACCATGTTTTCAAGCTCTGCCGGTGCACCGCGTGCGGCACCTGGTACTGGCCGCTCACGCTCTGCCGCAACCACGGCGGCGTTCCCGAGCCCGGCCAGATGGAGTGGGCGCCGAGCAGCGGCCGGGGGACGATCTTCGCGCGGGTGATCGTCCACCAGGTCACGGATCCGCAGTTCGCGGGCGAGGTGCCCTACGGTCTCATCGTCGTCGAGCTCGAAGAGGGGCCGCTCTTCGTCTGCCGGATGATCACCAAGGGTGACCCTTACGACGCGCGGATCGGCGACGAGGTCGAGGTCGTGTACTGCGATTCGGACCAGGCGGGCCACACCCTGCCGCTGTTCGCCCCGGTTCGAGAGTGGAACTAGGGAACCGCCCGTGGACCGGCAGGACACCGTCACGAACACGACCGCCTTCCCGTCACCCGGGGAGTTGCGAATGCACCACGTCGGCATCGTCGTCGACGACCTCGACGAGGCCATCGCCTTCGTCGGCGGCGTGCTCGGGCTGACCGTCGGCGATGTCGTGGACCTGGCCCCGCGACGGGCCGCGGGGCCACCGTTGGAGCGGTGCAGATCGAGCTGATCGAATACGCGAACCCCGTCCGGCCGGAGTCGCGGCTGGGCGGTGAGCGGGCACGGATCGAGCACGTCGCTTTCGACGTCGAGGACGCCCAGCGCGCCCACGCGGCGCTCACGGCCAGGGGCGCCGAAGCGGACGGTGGGCTCCGCGTGCGGGCGGACTGCACGACGTTCTTCACCACCCCGGCACGTGCGATGGAGTGATCTACTTGGAGACGTTGTCCTCGTCGCCCCGGGCGATCCGGTGCAGCCGGCGGAGGTCGTGCAGCACCAGGGCGCTGCCCCGCCTGCTGACCAGCCCGTCCGTCCGGAGGTCCTTCAGCAGGCGGGTCACAACCTCACGCACCGTACCCGTGGCGTTGGCCAGGTCCTGCACCGTCGCGTGCACCATGACGGCGCCGTTCTCCCGGAGCGCGAGGTCCAGTAGGTGGCGGGCCACCCGCCGGCGCAACGGCGAAAGCACGTTTTCGGCCAGCAGGGACACGCTCGACACGTGTGCCACCAGCAGCCCGTCGATCACCGCGCGGGAGACGGTCGGATCCGTGCGCAGCAAGACGGCCAGCTCGTCACGGTTCAGCATGAGCAAATGCGAGTCGACAACCGCCTGACCTCCCGCCGAGAGTCCTGCTCCGCTGCTCGATGGCCGGAGGTCCGGAACGCCGAACGCGTCGCCCTCGGCCGCGTACTGGAGCGTGACCTGGCGTACCCCGGAGCCCGCGTAGACCCGGAACAAGCCATCGATCACCAGGCCGGCCTGACTCGACCGGGGTGTGACCGGCAGGTGCCGGCCCGCCGCCAGGTGGACCTCCTCGGCCGAGGCCAGCAGACGTTGACGGGCGTTGTCCGACAGACAGCGGTAGTGGCTCCTCGACCAGGCGGTCGCGATCGCGCACGAAAACTCCGTCGCTATGGCCATTGACATCCGGCGCCCCCTCGACGTTGAGGTCGCGTACCCGCGGGCCGGACTGGCTCCGGTCCCCGGGCGACACGAATGATGGGACCTGTGTTCAAGTGACAGTAATCCGTGCGGCGGCGCTGACAAAGCGTCCGACCGCCGCTCCTCGCTCCGTCGCATCGCCGACCGGACCTACGTCATTCGACTCGGCCCAGTCAGCGCGCCTGGCACAAATGTTCCTGGGGGCTCGGCGAAGCGAGCTGTACCGTGGGCGAACCTGATACAGCGTCGCGAGAGGGCGTCCGAGGGCACGCAGTCCTCGCCTCTCGCCCGCCTACGTGCGAGCACACCGCCCCGGGTGGGCGGGTGGAAGTCAAAGGTGCGCCCATGGGATCCATCAGCGTCGACATCCCCACCGCCCGCGGCGATGTCGTCTCCTCCGACCGGCTGGGGCCGACGCTCATGCACGAGCACGTGTTCCTCTGCGACCACGAGGTGAACATCAGCTGGCCCGACACCTTCGGCAACGTCGACCACCACGTGGCGAACGCGGTGGAGCAGTTGAACGCCCTTGCCGCCGCCGGGATCCGCACGATCACCGACGTGACGGCCATCGGGCACGGGCGGGACGTCGCTCGCGTGGCCCGCGTCGCCCGGGAAACCGAGGTGAACATCCTCGTGGCGACCGGCATCTACGTGCTCGCCGAGTTGCCTTCCTACTTCCGCCTGTTCGGGCCGGGATCGTTCATCGAAGCCCCGGAGACCATGACCGACTACTTCGTCAGGGACATCGAGGAGGGCATCGGCGAGACTGGGGTGCGCGCGTCGATCCTCAAGGTGGCGACCGGCCACGCGGGACTGACCAACGACGTGCTCCGTTGCCTGCGCTCGGTCGCCGCCGCTCACCGGCGCACCGGAGTGCCGATCACCACGCACACGAGCGTCAAGCAGAACGGCCGTGATCAGCAGCGGATCTTCGAGGAGGAGGGGGTCGACCTCAGCCGGGTCGTGATCGGGCACGTCGACAGCACAGCCGACGGCGATCTCGGTTACGTCGAGGAACTGCTGGACAAGGGTTCCTTCGTCGGCTTCGACTCGTTCGCGCTGCCGCTCGCCGACCTGGACACCAAAGTGGAGCTGATGGCGAAGCTGATCGCGCGTGGCCACGGGAATCGCATCGTCGTGTCCCACGATCACGCCTGTTTCGTCGACTTCATGCCCAAGGAGTATCAGGGCGACTTCTACCGCAAGACGTATTTCACCGACGTGGTCGAGCCCCGGCTCCTGGCGGCCGGGGTGTCCGAGGCCCAGGTCCGCGCCCTCACGGTGGACAATCCCCGCGCGGTGTTCGAGACGACGGCGCGCGGAGCGTACTGAGGAAGCCGTGGAACCCGCCCGGATCGACGCCGGTCGGGTTCCACCTTCGCTGTTCTGGTCACGGAAGACGCGGTGCGCCACGCCCGGGGTGGCGGGGGATCAGAGGTCGAGGACGATGCGCTCGCCGCGAGCCCGCGACACGCAAATCATCATCGTGTCGTGGGCCGCCTGCTCCTCTTCGGTGAGGATCGAGTCCTTGTGGTCGACCTCGCCATCGAGCACGGCTGTCTCGCAGGTCCCGCAAACGCCCTCGCCGCACGACGACAGCAACCGCAGGCCCGCGGCTCGCAGCGCGTCGAGGACGGAGGTGCCCGCCGGTACGGTGACCGTGACCCCCGATGCCCGGCACTCGACGTCGAACGAGCCGTCCTGCCCAGGCACGGCGCCGGCCGCCGTGAACCGTTCGACGTGCAGGGCCCGGCCGTCCTGCTGGGCGCACCGGGCCTCGACCGCTTCGATCAGGCCGGCCGGACCGCAGCAGTACACCGGGGTGTCCGCCGTCGACGCGGGCAGCGCGGATTCCAGGTCCATCAGCCCGACCTCGTCCTGCGGCCACAGGGTGACCCGGTCACCGTGGTCCGCCAGGGAGCCCAGGAACGCCATGGTGGAGCGGGAGCGGCCGCCGTAGTGCAGGTGCCAGTCGGCGCCGGCCGCCTGCGCGGCGGCGATCATCGGCAGGATCGGGGTGATCCCGATCCCGCCCGCCAGGAAGACGTAACGGGGCAAGGGCAGCAGCGGAAAGTGGTTGCGCGGCCCGCGTACCCGGACGCGCTCGCCCTCGCGCAGGTGGTCGTGGATCCACGACGACCCCCCGCGGCCCGCGGGCTCGCGCAGCACGGCGATCCGCCATTCGTCCGAGTTCCCGGGCGAACCGCACAGCGAGTATTGACGCACCCTGTCGCCGGGGAGGATAAGGTCGACGTGAGCGCCGGGCGTCCACGGATCGAGCGGCGCGGAATCGCCGGGGCGCAGGCGCAATTCCACCACACCCGCGCTGACCGGCCTGCGCGCGGCCACGATGAGGGTGCGGGTCCTGTCGGTCATGCTGGCTGAACCGCCTTCCAGCGCTGCGATGGTCATGGCGACTCCTTTCGGGCGTCAGCCGGTGAAGGTGTCGCCGCCACCGATGTACAGGACCTGCCCGGTGTAGAAACCCGCACCGGGGCTGCACGCGTACGCGACGCCCTCGGCGATGTCCTCGGGCAGGCCAGGGCGGGGCACGCACTGCAGGCTCGTCAGCGGGGCCATCGCTTCTTCGACGGTCTGCCCCGCCGGAATGATGTTCTTGATCTGGGGGGTGGCGATCGGTCCCGGCATGATCGTGTTGACCGTGATGCCGTCGGGCCCGCCTTCGCGAGCCAGGAAGCGGGTTAGCCCGACGACACCCGCCTTCGCCGAGATGTACGCGGCGGAGGAGAACATGCCGGTCTTGACTACGCCCGACGACGCGTTCCCGATGCGCCCGTAGCCGTTCCGGCGCATCCGGGGAAGCACGTCGTGGCAGGTCACGAAGACCGCGTCGAGGTTCACGGCGGTGATCGACCGCCAGGACTCGAGTGTCATGTCCGCGAACGGGACGGACGGGAAGATGCCGGCCATGTTGACCAGCACCTCGATGCTGCCGTGGTCGGATTCGAACGCGTCGAAAACGGCGGACACCTGCGCCGGGTCGGTGACGTCGGCGGGACAGGCGCGCACGTCCAGCCCCTTGTCGCTGAGGCGGCGGGCGGCATCACCGGCGGCCTCGGCGTTGATGTCGACGATCCCGACCGAGGCGCCCTCTTCGGCGAGCCTCGTCGCGCAGGCGAACCCTATGCCGTTGGCTCCACCGGTGACGAGCGCGTGCTGACCCTCGAAACGTCGCATGGAACAACCCTTTGTCCGAAGTGGATGCCTGCCTGATCCCGTGCTGACTATGGCATCCCACGCCGGTACGAGGCTCGGGACAATTGTTCCTTGGTGATCCGGCTCGGGTGTCCCGATGGTGGGGACGGCCGCCGCGGGCGGTCCCACTACGTGCCTTGGCGCACGCCTCGGAAGGAGCACGAACCGTGACCTCGACACCCCCTTCACTGACGCAGCCGGAGGTCGAGAGTTTCAACATCCTCTCACCCGGCTACCTCGCGGACCCCCTCGCCTACCTCGGGGCGGTGCGGGAGCGCGCCCCGATCGTCCATCTGCCCGAGCTGGGAGTCTGGGTTCCGACGCGCTATCGCGACATCGACCGGATCCTGCACGACCACGAGACCTTCTCGTCCGCGGTGCTGCAGATCCCCCCGCTCACCCCTGCCCTGAGGGAGCTCGTGCCCACTGAGGACGAGGAGATCGTCCGGACGCTGTTCGCGAACCAGCTGGTCTTCACCGACCCGCCGGCGCACGACGTTCAGCGCCGGTCGGCGCAGCGCACCTTCACCAAGCGCCAGGTCGACCGGACGACGGGGCGGATCGAGGAGATCTGCGACGAGCTGATCGACTCCTTCGCGGGGCTCGGCGAGGCCGACCTGATGGACCGGTTCGCCCGGCGGTTCTCGTTGCGCGTCGTCGGCACGATGATCGGTCTGGACGTCGATGACCTGGAGCGGTTCCACGGAATGGTCACCGACTTCTCGATGCTCCTCGGCCCGTCGTCGGCGGACGCGGGTTTCCTCGGTTTCACCGACGAGCAGGTGGCGGCGCGGTTCGCCGGGGTCGTGGAGGGTTACCGGTACTTCGCCGGCCTGGTCGAGGAGCGGCGGGCGGAGCCGCGCCAAGATCTCGTGACCGCCATGCTCACGCTCGCCGATGACGAGGGCAGGCCGGTGATGACCACTGAGGAGATCCTCGCGCACCTGGTCGGGATCGTCGCGGCCGGCACGGACACGACGTCGAACCTGGTCTGTTCGCTGGTCCTGCGGCTGACCCGGGAGCCAGCCGTGCGCGACGCCGCGATCGCGGACCCGGGCCTGTGGCCCGCCGTGGTCGAGGAGGGCCTGCGCCGCGAGAGCCCGGGCGACAAGGCCGTCCGGGTGGTCACGCGGGACACCGAGCTGGCCGGGCGGACACTGCGCGCCGGCGACAAGATCATGGTGCTCTTCGCGGCCGCCAACGGCGACCCCGACCGGTTCGCCGATCCGCTGGCCTTCGACATCGAACGGCCGGGCATTTCCGGCAGCAGGCATTTCGGCACTGGACGGCACTTCTGCCTCGGCGCGCCGCTCGTCCGCCCGGAAGCCCGGATCGCGATGGAAAAGCTGTACTCGCGGCTGCCTGGCCTCGAGGCGCGGCTGGACGTGGCCCCGGACTTCGCCCCCACCCTCATGCGGCTGCGGAACACCCTTCCCGTCCGCTGGACGGTGCGTGGGTGACCCGTGATCATCGGTGCCGCGTGACTGGCCCTGCCCGGCACGTAGTGCGGTAGGTGAAATCACGCCTGGTCTGCCCGTCCGGTTCGTGGCACGGTGCTGAAGTCGCTGTCGCCTGTCGAGGAGTGTCATGCATTCAGGACAGCAGTCGCCGGACGTGGCGGATGACCGTTACGAGATCCTTGTGGTCCGCCACGGCGAGCTAAACACCCGGCGCAGCCACGTGTTCCTCAACTATGAGGACTACGGCGAACCGGACGGGCCGTTCACGCTCGGGTACTACTTCTGGGTTGTCCGCAACCAGTCCCGGACGGTGGTGTTCGACACCGGGTTCTCCCGCGAAGCGGCCATCCGCCGGGGCCGGACCGTCCTGCTGGAACCGCCGGAGGCGCTGCGGCAACTGGGTGTGGAGCCGGCCGCCGACGTGACGGTGGTGCTGTCCCACGGGCACTACGACCACGCCGGGAACCTGGACTACTTCGAGAACGCGCCGGTGTTGATGGCGCGGGCGGAGTTCGAGTTCTGGCGCGGGCCGGGCGCTCGCCACCACCACTTCGCCTCCTTGGCGGAGCCCGCCGAACTCGGGCACCTCGATGTGCTCGAGAAGTCGGGGCGGCTGCGGCTCACCGACGGCGAGGTGGTGGTGGCGCCGGGCATCACGCTCGCTGAGCTGCCCGGGCACACGCCGGGACAGGTGGTGCTCTTGGTCGACACTCCCGCGGGGCGGGTTCTGCTGGCCTCGGATGCCGTGCACTTCGACGAGGAGCTCGACCGGGACATGCCCTTCCGGCACATGTGCGACCTCGTGGACGCCTACGGCAGCCTGGACCGTCTGCGCGACCTGCGTGACTCGGGAGAGGTGTGCGCGGTGATCGCCGGGCACGAGACGAGAGTGATGGAGCGGTACCCACCGCTCCCCGGCACCCTCGGCGAGCACGTCGTGGTCATCGGGGCCGGGGAGTGAGCGGGGGGTCAGGCCGGCGGCTCCCCGCGAAGGGCCCGCTCCAGGAGCGCACGGACCCCGTACTCGGTCACGGGCACCGGATTCGCGTAGGGGGCGGCGAGGACGTGCCGCACGACGATGTCGACATCGGATGCCGTCATACCGAGTTGGCTCAACGCGGTGGGCGCACCGGTGCTGTACGCCAGCGCGGACATGGTTGCTGCTGGAGCCCGCCCGCCAGGAAGAGCGGTCCGCAGGATCCGGACGGCGTCCGGGATGGCTGCGGCGTTGTAGGCCAGGGCGTGCGGCAGCACGACTGTGTGCGTCTCCGCGTGGGGGAGTCCGAGCGTCCCGCCCAGGACGTGACACAGCTTGTGGTGCAAGCCCATCGTCGTGCTGTCCAGACACACTCCGGCCAGCCACGCGCCGCGTAGGGCGGTGTCCGCACCGGAACCGGTGGACAGCCCGGGCAGGGCTTCGGCGATCAGCCGCACTGCTTCGGCGGCGAGGAGATCGGTGACCGGGGTGCGGTCCGGCGCGTAGAGGGCTTCGACGGCGTGCGCGACGGCGTTGAACGCGCTCGGCACTGCCAGCTTCGGTGGCAGGGTGGCGACCAGGTCCGGATCGTAGACCACCGACCGGGGCGCGACGACCGGGTCGCGGCCCGTCCGTTTGACGCCGTTCTCGGTGATTCCCCAGACGCGGGTCATTTCGGAGCCGGCGTAGGTGGTCGGCACAGCGAGCACGGGCACGTGGGTCTGGAGGGCGAGCGCCTTCGCCAGGCCGATGGCCGACCCGCCGCCCACGGCGACAGCGGCGTCGGCCCCCGCGGCCCTCGCCTGTTCCCGGACTGACTCGGCGTCGGCCCTCGGCACGTGCATCGGCGGGTCGGTGATGGTGGCGACGACCCGGTTACCGAGCAGCGAGCGGGCGCGATCGTGGTAGCGGCTGCTGGTGATGAGCACGACCCGGTGCGCGCCGGTCCGGTCAGCCTCCTCGGCGAGGCGCTCGATCGCGCCGCTGCCGAAGACTACGCGCGCCGCGCGTTGCTGGTGGACGAAGGCGGTCATCCCGCCGCCCGCAGCCGGAGTTCCACGTGGGCGTGGTGGAAGGGCACCGGGAGCCCATGGGCCGCGGCGAGTTCTTCGTCGTCGGTGAGCGGGAAGTCGATCACCAGGCTGTCCTTGACCCCGAACACCGCGTCCGACTCCAGGTAGGGGGAACCCGCCACGAAGACGTGGGTGGTCAGTGGCGCGTGGCCCTCGGCGCCGGCGATGAAGTGGATGTGCGCGGGCCGGTACGGGTGGCGGCCCGTGGCGGCCAGCAGAGCACCGACCGGCCCGTCGTGGGGGATCGGGTAGGGCGCGGGCAGGATCGTGCGAAAGGCGAACCGGCCGTGCTGGTCACAGGTGAACAGGCCGCGCAGGTTGCGCTCCGGCACCTCACCGGGAACCTGGACGTCGTAGAAGCCCTTCTCGTCGGCCTGCCAGACGTCGACGAGCGCGCCCCCGAGTGTCGCGCCGTCGGCGGACAGGACCTGCCCCGTCACCAGCGTCGGTTCGCCACCGGGAGCCAGCGAGATCGTGTCGCCGAGCTGCCGAGGCGGTGAATCGACCATGTGGAACGGGCCGAGCACGGTGGATTCGGTCGCCCCGGCCGGGGCCCGGTTGGCGATCGAGTCCACCAGCATCGACAGGCCGAGCACGTCGGAGAGCAGGATGAACTCCTGCCGGACCTCGTCGCACTTCTGCCCGGTGCGGGTGAGGAACTCGATGCCGGCGTCCAGCTCGGCCAGGGTCAGTTCGACCTCCTTGGCGAAGGCGTGCAGGTGCCGGACCAAGGCGGTCACGATCTGCCGCAGGCGTGGGTCGGGGGTGCCGGCGAAGGCGGCCTCGACCACCTCCGCGGACCGTGCTTCGGAGAACAGTTCGGTCTTGTTCGCTGTCATGGGAGTAGTCCTGCCTGGATGCGGGCCGCCCGCAGGGTGTTGGCGAGCAGCATGGCGATGGTCATCGGGCCGACGCCGCCCGGAACCGGGGTGATCCGGCCGGCGACCCCGGCCACCCGGTCGTAGTCGACGTCGCCGCGCAGCCCGTGCTCGGTGCGGTGGATCCCGACGTCCACCACGGTGGCTCCGGGACGGACCGCGTCCGGGCCGATCAGGCCCGGGACCCCGGCGGCGACCACGAGGACCTCGGCTCGCCGGCAGACCTGGTCCAGGTCCCTGGTGCGGGAATGGCAGAGGGTCACGGTCGCGTCCTGCTCGGTCAGCAGCTGCACCATCGGCCTACCCACGAGGACGGACCGCCCGACCACGGTCACCTCGGTGCCCGCGAGGGCTACCTGGTGGTCCTGGAGGAGCCGGATCACCCCGGCCGGGGTGCAGGGCCGCAGGCCCGGTCGTCCCTGGGCCAGGGCGCCGGCGCTCGCCGGGGTGAGGCCGTCGACGTCCTTCGCGGCCGGGATGCGCGCGAGCAGCGCCTCGGCGTCGAGGTGCGCGGGGACGGGAAGCTGGAGCAGGATCCCCGACACGTCGGGATTCGCGGCCAGTTCGTCGAGGACGGCCGCCACCTCGTCCTGGCCGATGTCGCCGGGCAGGTGGCGGTGCAGGTCGCGCATGCCGGCCGCGCTGCAGGCGCGCCGCTTGTTCCGGACGTAGACCTCCGAGGCCGGGTCGTCGCCGATGAGCACCGTGGCCAGCCCCGGCGCGGGATGTCCGTCTTGTGTCATGGTCGCCACCGCTGTGGCGACCTCGGAGCGCACCCGCCGGGCGGACACCGTGCCGTCCATGATCCGTGCCGTCTGTGCCGTCATCGCTGGTCGTCACCTGCCAGTGCGGTGTCCAGCCAGCCGGTCACGACATCGAGGACCTCGCGGTTGTTCAGCTCCACCATCATGCCGTGACCGTTGCCGTGGACGCCGTGCTCGGCGAGCCGCAGGTGCTGCGCGGCGACCCCGGCCCCGTTAAGGTGCTCCGCAACCGGTCGGCACGCCGCGGCCAGCGGCGACGCGTCGGCCTCGACGACCGCGACCGGCAAGTTCGCGAGCCGCGGCAGCGCCCTCGGGCGCCGCGGGTCGAGGTCGCCGGCCGACGTGGCAGGGGGATCGTAGGTGAGTGGTGCGGCCGTCAAGCCCCAGTCCAGCGAGAGCCCGGCTTCGGGGATGCGGACGAACGGCGGTCCCACGGGTTCGATCGCGACGATGGCTTTCACCAGGTCGGGCCGGGCATCGGCGGCGAGCCACCCGGCCGGCGCGCCCGCGGAGTGCGTGATCAGCACGGCCGGCCCGGTCTGGGCCAGCAACTCGGCGAGCCGGGCGCCTTCGAGCGCCTGCGCCGCGGCCAGGTCACGCGGCAGCCCGGTGAAACCGGCGGCCAGCTGCGCCACCGCGGGATCCCCGGCACCCCCAGGGCCGGGCCACTGCGTGTGGACCTCGTCGGTTCCCGGAGCGAAGATCGCCGCGGCACCTTCGAGCGGCGGCACGGGAGCCGTCGCCGCGTCGGGACGGGGTGACCGCCCGTGTCCCGGGCGGTCGACCACGAACACGGTCCAGCGGTCCTGCACCAGATAGCCGGCCCAGCCGGGGCGGCCGTCCGGTGTCGCGAGCCAGTCGGTGCCCTGGCCCCCGCCGCCGTGCACCAGCACGACCGGGACCGGCCGGGCGTTGACCGGTGATTCCCACTCGACATACATCGGCGAGTCCAGCCGGGAACCGTCGGGACCGGCGACGCGGTCGCCGGTGACCCAGAAGAACCCGCGCCGCGAGGTGACCGGCGCCTGCGTGAACGTCCAGGGCGCGTGCATCGCGCTCTCGCCGGTCCTGGTCATGGTGTCACCGGGACGAGCTGGGGCGTGCGGAGCCGCGCGAGCGCCAGCTGCGACTCGCGGCGTTTGGCGGCGTCCGCGGCCACCGCGCGGAGGCCGGCCAGGTCGCTCTCCAGCCGGTCCGGGTCGGTCGAGTGGTAGACCAGGCGCTTGAGCTCGGAAGCCTGCGGCGAGGCGATCTCGAGGAACGCTCGGCGTCGGTCGTCGCTGTACCGGTCGAGCACCGGCTCGGGCGCCTCGCCCCGGATCACCGCCGCCAGCGCGGGGTAGAGCACGTCGGCATCGAGCAGGCCGCTGGTCAGGCCGAGCCCGCCGGTGGGGTTCGTCGCGTGCGCGGCGTCTCCGGCGAGCAGGACGCGGCCGGCCCGGAACGTCTCGGCGGCACGCTGGTGCATGCGGTACGGCGAGTGGTGCACCAGTTCGTACTCCTGGGAACCGGGCAGGGTTTTCGCGAAGTAGGCCGGCATGCGGTCCAGTACGGACTCGACCGGCAGGTCCAGGTCCTCGGCGTAGGTGACGCGCCAGAGCCCGGTGTCGTCGATCTTCGCCACGACGGCGCCGAGCGCCGGGTCGATGACGAGGTTGGTCAGCGCGTAACCGTAGGCCTCGAAGTCGTAGCGGACGTTGGTGGCGACGAAGCGTTCCGGCCAGGTCGTGCCCGCGTAGCCGAGCCCGAGCGCCTGGCGGATCGCACTGCTCGCGCCGTCGGCTCCGACCACCCAGCGCGAGCGGTACTCGTGTGGCCCGTCCGGGCCCTCCGCGGTGAGCCGCACCTCGTCGTCGTCCTGGGTGAGGCCGGTGACCCGGGTGTTCCAGTGCACCGAGGCGCCGGGCCGCGCCAGCAGGTGTTCGAGGACGATGGCGCCGAACCGGTCCTGACCGAGCTCGATCACGTAGGGCCGGGGCGTGAGGTCCTCGAGCACGTCGAAGCTCAGCGTGATCTGTTCGCCGGTCCGCAGCACCCGCAGTGTCATCCCCGTGGTGCTGCGCAGTCCGGCGTTGTCGACGTCGGACATGATCCCGAGCCGGTCGAGGAGGTCGAAGACGAACCACAGGTAGCTGATCGCCCTCGGCGAGTCGTTCAGCGCGGGTTCGGCCTCCACCACGGTCACGTCCAGCCCGGCCTGGCTCAGCCCCAGAGCGGTCAGCAGTCCCACCGGCCCGGCGCCGACGACGATCACGTCGGCGGGTTCCTTCGTCACGTTCGTTGCCCTTCTAGAAGACGATGGTTTCGTTGCCGTGCCGCACCACGCGGTCTTCGCAGTGCCACCGCACCGCGCGTGACAGGACGGCCCGTTCGACATCGGCGCCGAGCCGGACCAAGTCGTCGACGCTGTGCCCGTGGTGCACGCGCACCACGTCCTGCTCGATGATGGGGCCCTCGTCGAGGTCCTCGGTCACGTAGTGCGCGGTCGCGCCGACCAGCTTCACGCCCCGTTCCCGCGCTCGCTTGTACGGCGCCGCGCCGATGAACGCAGGCAGGAACGAGTGGTGGATGTTGATCAGCGGGCAGCCCACCTCGGCGAGGAAGTGCGGCGTGATGATCTGCATGTAGCGGGCCAGTACCACGAGATCGACGTTGCCGCGCAACAGTTCGAGCTGGCGCTGTTCGGCCTCGGCCCGGCTGTCGCGGGTGGCGGGGATGTGGATGAACGGCACGCCGAAGGACCGCACGTCGTCGGCGAGGTCCGGGTGGTTGGCGATCACCATGACCACGGACATGTCCAGCTCACCGCGCCGGTTGCGCCACAGCAGGTCCAGCAGGCAATGGTCGGTTTTGGAGGCCATGATCGCCACCCGCTTGGGTTTGGCCGCCTCGGTGAGCCGGAACTCGATGTCGAACTCGCCGGCGACGGTTCGCGCGAACTCGCGTTCCACCGCTTCCCGTTCGGCCGCGAGCCCCGGCAGGTGGAAGATGGTCCGCTGCATGAACGTGCCGTTCTCCGGCGCCGTCGTGTGCTGGTCGAGCGAGATGATGTTCGCGCCCGCCCTGGTGAGGAACGTGCTGACCGCCGACACCAGCCCGGGACGGTCCGGGCAGTGCAGCAGCAGGCGGCCGAGGTCCTGGTCGCGGACACCGGCGGGTAGCCGCCGCGGAGCGGTGGCGGCGGCCGGGGTGGTGTCCCGGGTGGCTGCGGGAGCCGGCATCGTGGTACTCCTTCGCTGGGCTGTCACTGCTCGGAATCCCGGTCCCGACCGGGCCGCAGAGTAGCCGGCCAGATGCCCGATTTGCCGGGAGCGAGGATGCCGCGGGGGTCGAGTGCGTCCTTGAGTTTCTCGGCGAACCGCAGCTGGGCGTGGTCGCCGAAGCCGAACTGGTCGGCGACCAGGTCCATGTGGGCGAGATTGGTGCGGTACGGGGCGTAGCCGGTCTTCGCCAGCTCGTGGACCAGTTCGCTGTAGTTCGCGTAGACCGCCTCGGTCTCCTGCTCGTCACGCGGGTCGAAGAACGTGGTGCTGATGTGCAGGGCGCTGCGCGGGGTGAGGAAGATTCCGTTGACGTAGGCGCGTCCTTGGCGGGCGTAGATCGACCGCACCAGCTGCTCGGTGCGGACGACGGCGTCGCCGGTGGCTGGGCCGACCGGCGAGAAGTCCAGGTGGCCGGTGTCCGCGCCGTACGGCAGCATCTGCGGGTCCAGCAGGTCCATGTCGGGGATTCCGCGCTGGACCCGCTCGTCGTGGTTGGCCGGGCCGGTCAGGTCGGTGCCGCTGAAGACCCGCTTCGCGAGTTCGACCCCGGGGAGCCGGCCGAGCGTCGCCTCGATCGTGCGGTACTGGGCGTCCACGACCGGTTGGCGCCCGTAGAGAGCGAACCGCACGACCCAGCCGTCGCCGTCCGGGTTCAGGTGACCGACACCGTTCTCGTCGACCTCGTAGCCGCGCGTGAACATCGGGTGGTTCTCGATGGTGCGGTCGAGCAGCAGCCCGCGCAGGCCGTCGACCACCGCGCCCAGCGCCTCGTAGCCGTGGAACCGCGCCCAGCCGGCCAGATAGGTCTCGGGACGGCGCATCAACCACCAGCCCGTGCTGGTCACGATCCCGAGGTTCGACTGCTGGAACAGCCCGGCGACCGACGGGCCGTAGCTGTGCGGGTAGGTGTGCCGGGCCGGGTTGCCGTCCATCGCGCCCATCCCGGTGCGGAGCAGCGAACCGTCCGGGAGTACGACCTCGAGGCCGCAGATGTTGCGCGCGTGGTCGCCGTAGGGCGTGTAGCCGATCCCGTACTCCAGGGAATTGCCGATCACGCTGCCCCAGCCGAGATCCGGAATCGAGGCCCACAGTTCGCCGCCCTCGCGTTCGAGCGCCTCGTGCAGGTCGAACCAGCGCACCCCCGGCTCGACGACGGCGTAGGCCAGATCGGTGTCGATCTCGAGAATCCGGTTCATCTTCCGCAGGTTCACCAGAACCGACCCGCGCAGCCGCGGTGCGGGGCCGCCGTAGGTGTTGTTGCGTCCCTGGCTGAAGGTCCACAGCGGAACGCCGTACTCCCCGGCGATGCGCGTGATGGCCTGGACCTGCTCGGTGGTGGTGGGCAGCACCATCGCCGAGGCGTCGAACTCGTCCGACTCCCGGTAGGCGTAGGGATCGCGGAACTCGAGCAGGTCCTCCCGCGCGGTGACGACCGACTCGGCGCCGAGTTCGGCGGTGAGCTTCTCGATCGCCTTGTCCACGGCGACCGGACTGATCCCATCAGGAACGACGCTGGTCATCTGGGGCTTCCTTCGTTGGTGGGTCCTTGATCCGATGATCTGGTCCGTCACGGGGAGGGCCAAGCGCGGAACTACGTGTTCGGCTACGTGACCGGCCGCGTACCGCCACGGGCCCCGCTGCGTCCGTCGGACCCTCCCATGTGGACTTCGCTTTCGCTCACCGCTGGCGACCGTTGTCGACAGCGCCGGGCACGCCACCTAGGCTGCGGGTGTGACAAGGGTGCGAAGGGGCAACCTGCCGGTAGAGGTGACCAGCTTCGTAGGGCGCCGCGCGGAGGCCGCGCAGCTGAGGCGTGCGCTGGAAAGTCACCGCGCGGTGACGCTGACCGGAACGGGCGGGGTCGGCAAGACCAGGCTCGCGCTCCGGGTCGCGGCCGAAACGCGCCGAGCCTTCGACGACGGGGTGTGGTTCGTCGAGCTGGACGACGTTTCCGACGGTGCTCTGCTGGCGTCGACGGTTCTGGGCGGGCTGGGCCTGCGTGACGACGGCGGTCGCACGGCGCAGGCGCAGCTGCTCGATCACTTCCGCGGCTCACGTGCCCTGCTCCTGCTCGACGGATGCGACCGGGTGGTGGACGCGTGCGCAGGGCTGGTGGCGACTCTGCTGCAGGCCGCTCCGGACCTGCGCGTGCTCGGCACCAGCCGTCGTCCACTGCACATCGCCGGCGAAGCAGTGCTGCCCGTCGGTCCGCTTCCGGTGCCCGCCGAGTCCGACTCGACCGCGTCGGCGCTCGCGCGGTGCGACGCCGTCGCGCTCTTCGCGGACCGGGTGGCGGCGATCCGGCCCGGCTTCGCGCTGACCGACGCCAACGCACCGGCCGTGGCCCGTATCTGCAGGCAGCTGGACGGCCTGCCGATGGCGATCGAATTCGCGGCCGACCGGCTGGACGTCCTGGCCCTGGACCACCTCGCCGAGCGGCTCGACGACGCGTACCGGCTGCTGGTCACGGGCAAACGCACCGCCCCGGAACGGCAGCGCACGCTGCGCGCGCTGGTCGAGTCGAGCTACACCCTGTGCACCGCGGACGAGCAGGTGCTGTGGAGCAGGCTCGCGGCGTTCACCGGGCGCTTCGAGCTCGACGCGATCGAGGAGGTCTGTGTCGGCGGTGCGATCACCGAGGAGTCCGTGCTGGGCCTGGTCACCGGACTGGTCGACAAGTCGGTGCTCAACCGGGACGAGCACCGGTCCGGATCCTGGTACCGGCTGCCCCGGCTGCTGCGTGAGTACGCCCGCGGCGAGCTCCTCGCGGAGCCGGACTGGACCGAGCTGCGCGAGCGGCACGCGCACTGGTGCCTGCGGCTCGCCGAGCGCTCGGCCGACGGCCTGCTCAGTCCGAAGGCCGACTACTGGGTGGGGCGCGTCCGCGGCAACCACGCCAACATCCGCGCCGCGCTGGAGTTCTGCCTCGAGGACGCCTCGCGTCAGACCTGTGCGCTGCGCCTGGCTTCGGCCCTGTGGCACTACTGGATCATGGCGGGCCGGGTGGAGGAGGGCCGCGCCTGGCTGGAACGTGCGCTCCGGACGGGCGGCCACGAAACCGTGGAGCGGGCGATGGCGCTCGCCGCGGCGGCGTACCTGGCGGTCATCGACGGCGATGACCGGGCCGGCGCGTTGCTCGAGGAGGGGCTGGCTATCGAGCGGCGGCTCGCCGACCCGGCGCTCAGCGGCAACCTGTACTTCGTGGCCGGCTTGGCCGAGGTGCAGCGCGACGATCTCGCCGCCGCCCGCGCTCACCTCGAGGACGCCCTGGCGCAGTGGCGCCGGACCGACGACGTGATGGGCGTGTCACGGACACTGGCGCTGCTCGCTCTGGTGTGCGTGCTCGGCGAGGACACCGCGAAAGCCGTCGCCTACGCCGAGGAGTTCGTGCGGGACGCGGACGGCCCCGGGGACAACTGGGGACTGGCCTACATCCACGGGATCTTCGCCCTCGCCGCGCTCGGCGACGGCGACCTCGCGCGGGCGCTCGACGAGCAGCGCCGGGCAGCCGCGCTCGCCCAGCGTTACGAGGACGAGTTCGGCATGGTGTGGTGTGTGCAGAGCGGTGCGCTCATCCTGGCCGCCGCAGGCAGGCCCGAGGAGGCCGCCCAGCTGCTCGGCACAGCGGAGGACCACCGCGGCTTCACCGTCGTGCCCATGAGTGAGCTGCGCCGGGCGTGTGCGAAAGCCGTGCGTTCCGAGATCGGCGACCGCCGGTTCGCCGAACTGGAACGGCAGGGCCGGGGGATGACCCTCGCGCAGGCGGTGAACCTCGTCCTGGACCGTCCCGCCCAGGAGACTGGCGACCGGGAAACCCCCGACGACACCGGCCTGTCCAAACGCGAGTGGGAGGTAGCCGCGCTGATCGCCGAGGGGCGCAGCAACAAGGAGATAGCCGCGGCGCTGGTCATCTCCACGCGCACCGCCGAGGGGCACGTCCGCGGCATCCTCGCCAAGCTGGGACTGGTGTCCCGCGCGCAGGTCGCGGCCTGGATGACGGAGCGGCGCGCCCTCGCCCGCCCGGACTCGCGCTGACCCCGCCCACGACCACGTAGCCGAACACGTAGTTCCGCGCTGGGAACGCCTCCTCCGCTCCCCGCATCATCGACCGGTCGCCTGAACGACCAGGTGAGCGACTCGAAGACGAGGAGCGCGATGAAGGATCTGCGGAACAAGGTTGCCGTCGTGACCGGCGCCGCGAGCGGGGTCGGGCTTGGGCTCGCTCTCCGGTTCGCGCGGGAGGGCATGAAGGTGGTGCTCGCTGACGTCGAGGACGGGGCACTGCGGAATGCCGTGGAGAGTGTGCGGGCCGAGGGAGCGGAAGCGATCGGGGTGCGGACCGATGTCCGGTCCGCCGAGGCGGTTCAGAACCTCGCGGACGTGACCGTGGAGACGTTCGGCGGCGTGCACGTGTTGTGCAACAACGCCGGAGTGGAGACCGGGGGCCTGTTCACCGACATCCCGCCGGAAAGCTGGAAATGGGTCCTGGACGTCAACCTGTACGGGGTCCTGCACGGGTGCCGCACCTTCGTGCCGCTGATGCGGAAGCAGGGCGAGGGGCACATCGTCAACACCGGGTCCGGAGCGTCGTTTTTCGCGGGCTTGCCGACCTTCGCGCCCTACATCACGTCCAAGTTCGCGGTCCTGGGACTCACTGAGAGCCTCGACATGGAGCTGCGTGCCGCCGGTGACAACGTGCGGATGTCCTTCCTCGCCCCCATTGCACGGACCAGGATGCCCGACGCCGAGCGCAACCGGCCCGAGGACGTTCCCGAGGTCGCCGCCGATCCCACGCGACAGCGGGTCATGGACGCCATCCGCGCGAACAACGAGCTGGGTCTGGATCCCTCGGAAATCGCGGAACTGGTCGTGCGGGCCATCCACGACGAGCGCTTCTTCGTGATCGTGCAGCCGGAGACGACGATCCAGGCGCTGGAACAGCGCATCGCCTGGATCCGAGATGGCAAGCCCGTGGAGCAGCTCGAACTCTGACCCCCGCGGGGCGCAGCGCCGCGCAGAAACGAAAGGTAATCCCGTGGTCGAAGACACCAGCTCTCCGAAGCAGTTCCCCCATTCCCCGTTCGTCCCGTACGATCCCGCGGTCCAGCTCTACGAGGTGCCTGCCTGGTCCCTCGGGGGATACGCCGATGCGTGGGAGTACACCGGATGGCGGGACGAGACGATGTCCTGGAAGACCACCGCGTCCATCCACGGTCATCTCAACCCCTCGCCGACGGTGCGGCTGTCCGGGCCCGACGCGCTGCGGTTCCTGTCCAGCGTGTGCGTCAACGGGTTCCGGAAGTTCCCGGTCGGCACGTCCCGGCACGCGATCATGACCGATGACTCCGGGAACGTCGCGACGCACGGCATGCTGTTGCGGCTCGGTGAAGAGGAGTTCATCACCTACTGGCTGGCGCCGTACCTGAACTACCGGCTGGCGCAGCAGCCGGATCTCGACGTCGTCGCCGAGGACCTCACCGGCCAGGTCTTCCTGTTCCAGATCGCGGGTCCGCGGTCCCTGGAGATCCTCGAAGCGGCCGCGGAGGAGAACCTCCACGACATCAGGTTCCTTGGGCACCGCAAGACCACGGTGGCCGGCGCCGAGCTGACCATCGCGCGCGTGGGCATGGCCGGCTCGCTGGCCTACGAGCTGCACGGCCCGGTCGAGCACGCGGTCCGGGTGTACGACGCGATTCTGGCGGCGGGCAAGGAGTACGGCATCCGGCAGCTCGGGATCAAGGCCTACATGTGCAACCACACCGAGGGCGGGTTCCCTCAGGGGTACTACCACTTCCCGTACCCCTGGGGAGAGGACGAGCAACTCCAGGAGTTCCTCGCGTCCATCGGGTTCCCGCCCATCGGCCGCGACCTGGTTCTCCGGGGCAGTGTCGGGCCCGATCTCAAGCGCCGGTACCGGACTCCGTTCCAGCTGGGCTGGGGCCACGTGGTCCGGTTCGACCACGAGTTCCCCGGCCGCGCGGCGCTGGAGCGCGAGGCGGCCGCGGACGAGAGCCGGATGGTGACGCTGGTGTGGAACCCGGAGGACATCGCCGAGGTCTTCCTGTCGCAGTTCCGGCCCGGTGAGGAGCACCCCGACATGGAGCTGCCGAACCACTTCATGTACGGGACAGGGGACCCGCAGCACCGGCAGGTGCTCTGGGCCGACCGCGTCCTCGCGAACGGCAGGGACATCGGGACGTCTTCGGGCAGGTGCTACACCTACTACTCCCGGGAGATGCTGTCCCTGGCCACCGTGGAGACCGCGTTCGCCGAGGAAGGCACCGAGGTCGTCGTGCTCTGGGGTGACCCGGGCACGAACCAGAAGGAGATCCGCGCGACCGTGGCGCGGTTCCCGTACCTGACCGACCCGGTGCGCAACGAGAAGGCGGACGTCAGCACCATCCCGAGCCGCTACCCGGCGAGGTGATCACAAGACCTCGCGGCAACGCCTCCCGGGCCGACCGGCCCGGGAGGCGTTGCCCGCATCAGGCGGATGTCCTCACCATCAACTTGCCGGAGTTGCTTCCGTCGAACAACATCGACACGGCGTCGGCGGCGTTCTCGATGCCCTCGACGACGTGGGAGCGCTGACGGAGCCGCCCGGTGGCGAACAGATCGTGCAGCACCGCGTCGAACTCCGGGATGCGGTCGGCGAACCTCGGGACCACGAACCCTTCGATCCGCGCGTTCTTGAACAGCAGGAGCGGCAGGTTCCGAACTCCGTACGCGTCGGCCGCGCCGGCCAGGTCGTACTGGGAGATGGCGCCGCAGGCGACGATCCGGCATCCGTTCGCCATGTTCTCCAGCACCGCGTCCAGAACGGCGCCGCCGACGTTGTCGAAGAAGAGGTCGACCCCGTCCGGGCACAGGGCGGCCAGCCGTTTGCCGAGATCCTCGGATTTGTAGTCGATGACCGCGTCGGCTCCGATCTCGGTGACGTAAGCGCACTTCTCGGGACCGCCGGCGATGCCGATCACGCGGCAGCCCCGCGCCTTCGCGATCTGCACGGCAATGCCACCGGTCGCGCCGGCGGCGCCGGAGACCACGACGAGGTCGGACGGCGCCAGCGCGCCGACTTCCAGGATCCCGATCGCGGCGGCACGACCGATGTGTGAGAACACGGAGACGTACGCTTCCTCGGGAACACCATCCCGCGGCGTCTGCTTTTCCAGCAGCGCCGGGTCAGCGACCGCGTACTCCTGCCAGGTCCACAAACCGCTCACCAGGTCGCCGGTCCTGAACCGCTCGGTATCGGATTCCACCACTTCCCCCACACCGACCCCGACCATGGGGTCGCCGACCGCGAGGGGCAGGAAGGTCATGTCCGGGTCCAGCTTGAGCCAGTTCCGCGTCGTCGGATCAACGGACAGGAGACGGGTCTTGACGAGGACACGGCCGGGCTCGAGTGCCGGTATGTCCCGGTCCTCCAGCCGGAGGCATTTCGGGTCGTACCTGCCACGGGACGGGGCTCGGATGATCCAGGTGCGGTTTCGCATGTCTGCTCCATTGCAGGGAACGGGTTGTCCGTGGGGATTCAGAACAGATCGTCGAAGTAGGTCGTGGTGCCGCCCAGCGAGGTGCCGCCGTCGACCGGCAGTGCGTGCCCCTGCATGTAGGAGGCGGCGTCGGAGCAGAGCCAGAGCACCGCTTGCGCCATCTCGTCCGGCTGCGCCATCCGGCGCATCGGAATGCCGTTGATGAGGCGGTCGACCGCCGGGGCGGGGAGGTTGGCGAGGAAGGGCGTGTCGACGAGACCCGGGCACAGCGCGTTGATGCGGATGCCCTGGTCCGCGTAGTCCATCGACGCGGCGCGGGTCAGGCCGACCACACCGTGCTTGGTCGCGGTGTAGCAGGCGAGGGTGTAGCCGCCGATCAGTCCCGAGATCGACGCCGTGTTGACTATCGCGCCCCCGCCCTGCGCGAGCATCGCGGGGATCTCGGCCTTGAGGCAGTAGAACACCGACGAGAGGTTGATGTCGACGACCCTGCGCCACTCCTGTGAGTCCAGGTCGGCGAGGCGGACCGTCGTGGCTTCCACGCCGGCGTTGTTGTGGGCGACGTCGAGCCGTCCGTGGTCGGCGACGATGCCCTCGATGAGGGACCGCACACTGTCCTCGTCGGCCACGTCGCCGTGGCGGAACTCGGCGATGCCGCCCGCTTGCGTGATCGAGTCCACCGCTGCTTTTCCGCCGTCCTCGGAGATGTCGGCGACGATCACGGTGGCGCCGGCGCGGCCGAACGCGGTCGCGCTCGCCCGCCCGATTCCCGAGCCGCTCCCCGTAACCAGGACGACCGCTCCCGTGTAGTCCGCTTTCATAGTGTTTCTCGGCATTTCGGCCATCCCTTTCGTGTTATCCGAGTCAGGTGACCAGGAATCCGCCGTCGACGGCCAGCACGTGCCCGTTGACGAACCCGGCGTCCGGGGAAACCAAGAAGGACACCGCGGCGGCGATGTCCTCCGGTGTGCCGAGCCGGCCCACCGGGGTGCGTGCCTTGCGAAGTTCGTACCCGGCGTCGTCGACGACCGAGCGCGCTCCGGGTGTCGGCACCGCACCGGGCAGCACGGCGTTGACCCGGATGCCCTCACCGCCCAGCTCGCCCGCCGCCTGCAGCGTGAGGCTGGTGACCGCGCCCTTCACCGCCGAGTACAGCGCCCCACCGGGCACGCTGCGGACGGCAGCGGGGGAGGAGAGGTTCACTATCGCGCCGCCGCTGCCGGCGCGCATGATCGGGACCGCTGCCTGCATGGTCCAGATCGCCGCTTTCACACCGACCCCGAACATGCCCTCCACGGTGTCCTCGTCGAAGCCCGTGATCGGCGCGTAGCGGATCCACATCGCGTTGTTGACCACGGCGTCGAGGCGGCCGTGCCGCTGCCGGATCCCGGCGAACGCCGCGAGTACCGCCGCCCGGTCCGACACGTCGAGAGCGAGGCTTTCGGCCTGACCGCCGGAATCGCGGACGGTGGCGGCCGACTCGTCGGCCGAGCTGCCGTCACGATCGGCGGTGATGACGAAAAAGCCGTCCTTGGCGAGCCGGGAGGCCACGGCGCGGCCGATACCGCGCCCTGCCCCGGTGACCACCGCGACCTTGCTGGGGGTGACCATTTCTCTGTTCGTCCTCACTGTGCTAGGGCTACGGGCAGGGTCTCGACTTCGGTCACCGCGTTGCTCTCCCGCGTGGGCCAGGGGCCGGTGAGCCGCGTCCGCGGGAATCGTTGCGCCACCGCGAGAACCGCCTCGTTGATCTCCAGGCGGGCGAGGTGCTGGCCGAGGCAGTTGTAGGGCCCCGCGCCGAACATCATCGGGCGGACGGCCGGCCGGTCGACCCGCCAGGTGCCCGCGTCCTCGAACACCGCGGGGTCCCGCTGGGACGCGCGGACGGAGACGTACACCCACGAGCCCTTCTCGATCGGGTACCCGTCGAGCTCGGTGTCCTCGGCCGCGAGGCGGAAGATCGTGTTGAACCGCGGGCGCAGCCTGATGGCCTCCTCGGTGGCCGCCGGGATCTTCGCCGGGTCGGCGACCACGGCCTGCCAGCGCGCGGGCTCCTCGAGCAGCATCCCGAACACGATGGCGGTCTGGTGCACGGTGTTGTCGATGCTCGCCTGCAGGATGGACAGCGCCTCGGCGTGCAGTTCCTCCTCGGTCAGGGCCCCGGCCATCTCCTGTCGGATCATCATCGACGTGAAGTCGTCGCCCAGGTTCTGCCTGCGGGCGTCGATGTGCTCACGCACGAACTCGAGCCCCTCCCAGAACGCGTCGATGAACTCCTGCTTGCGGTTCTGGTCGTTGTTGAGCAGCGGGCCGAGCACGCTGTCCGACAGGCGCGCCACGGTGGGGGCGAATTCCAGCGGCGCGGAGACCAGGTGGCAGTACATGCGTGGCGGGAGCTTCCACGCCAGGTCGCGCAGGATGTCGACGCTGCCGGGGTCCTCGATCTCGTCGAGGATGCCGTGCACGATCTGCCGCACGGTTCCGGCGAGTTTCCCGATCTGGACCGGGCGAAGCAGTTTCGCGAGCGGTACCCGCATCCGCGTGCGTTGCTCGCCCTCGGTGACCGTCACAACCTGGTCCCAGCGTCGCCGGATCTCACCGTCGACGATGCCGAAGTCGTCCAGTCGTTTGTGGAACGACGGGCCCTTGAGCAGCGCCGGGTGCTCCAGCGCGTGCAGGCCGGCCTGGTAGCCCAGAACCTCGTAACCCCGGCTGCTTCGCGCGATCCAGCTCCTGTCCCTGGCCTCCTCGAGTTCACGCAGGTCCGTGGTGCCGGCGGTGATCCACGGCAGATCCATTGTCGTCATCGCTACTCCTGATCACAGAGCCGCGCCGACGACGATGTCGGCGAGACGTTCGAACCGTTCGATGTTCCGCGCCTGGCTGAGCAGGCCCGCGGTCATGCCGACGAACGTGATGTCCAGTTCCGGGTCGACCCAGAAGACCATGCTCCCCGCGCCGTAGTTCCCGAACGCTTCCGCGGTGGTCAGCGTGCCGAACTGGTGGTTCACGATCCGCGGCCCGCGCACGCTGAAGCCGAGGCCGATGTAGGCGGGTGGTGGCGCATACCCGGCGCGCAGTGCGACTGCCTGGTAGAGCTCGTTGGGCATGTCGCCGGTCCACACCTGGCGGGCGATCCGGACGGTGCGGGGGGACAGGATGCGCACGTCGCCAAGACGTCCCTCGCCCCGCAGCATCTCGGCGAAGCGGAACAGGTCCGCGGACGTGGACGACGCACCGGCCCAGGTGCACTCGTTGTACTCGGCGGTGAAAAGCCCGTAGTCGTCGTCGTTGTCGCGGGAGCGCACCTTGATCGGCACCGTGCCGCGCATATCCGGCACGACGTGACGGTGCCTCGTTTCGGGCCGGATGCCGAGGTGGGTGTCCCGCATGCCGAGGGGGTCGAACAGGTCCTGGCGGAGGATCTCGTGGATGGACCGGCCCGCCGGGTCCGTGCGGCGCAGCGCCTCGGCGAGCAGGGCGTGGTTGGCCATGGGCGAGTAGTCGCAGCGCGTGCCGGGCTCACTCGTGCCGTGGATGTTCGCGCACACCGCGGCCACCGCCTCGTCGAGGCGGTCCTGCAGGGCGCCCGGCGCCGCTTCCCAGACACCGGGCATTCCGGTGGTGTGGGTGAGGAAGTGCATGATCGTCGCGCGGTCGCGCGGGGCGCCCGCGAATTCCGGAACGAGGTCGGCCATCTTCGTGGTGAGCCCGAAGATGCCGAGTTCCACGGCCCGCAGCACCAGAACGTTGATGAAAGCCTTGGTCACGGAGAAGATCGAGAAGATCGAGTCTGTCCGCACCGGGATCGTGCGATCGGAGTCACCGTAGCCGATCGCCACGTCGAGAGCGGTCTCGCCGCCACGGGCGATGCGGAAGGCTCCGCCGTAGTAGAGGCCGGAGGCGACATCGCGCTCGACCACCTCCTGGAACCGGTCCAGGCGGTCTTTCGCGAATCCCGTCGAGCTCATGGAGTTCCTGCTTCCTGTCTAGAGGTCGATGACGAGTTCCGGGGTCAGCGAACGCGACACGCAGATCATCATCGTTTCCCCGGCGTCCTGTTCCTCGGGTGAGAGCACCGAGTCCCGGTGGTCGGCCCGGCCGCGGACGATCGCGACCTCACATGTGCCACAGGTCCCCTCGCGACACGAGTAGTCGGGCTGCAAGCCGTGCTGTTCGGCGACGTCCAGAATGGATTCGCCAGGTTTGACGTCGGCGGTGATCCCGGATTGCTCGAAGGTCACGGTGAACGACGGTCCCTGCTCGCCGAGCAGGCCGGGATCCTTGGGCGCGAAGCGTTCAACGTGCAGAGTCACGGCCGGAAGGCTTTCCGCGACACGCTCCACCTCGCGGAGCAGGCCCTCCGGTCCGCAGGCGTAGATCAGTGTTTCGCGGTCCGGAGTGCCCACGAGGCCGCCGATGTCGGCGATGCCCGATTCGTCGTCGCAGTGGATCCGCACCCGGTCGCCGAAGGGCCGCAGTTCGTCCAGGAAAGCCATGGTGTCCCTGGACCGGCCGAGGTACACCAGCCGCCACTCCGCCTGCCGGGACTCGCACTCACGCAGCATGGGCAGGATCGGCGTGACACCGACTCCGCCGGCCAGGAAGAGGTAACGGGGGCCCTCGGTCAGGCGGAAGTGGTTGCGCGGGCCGGTGACCGGCAGCGGGTCGCCCTCTCGCAGGGAGTCGTGGATCCATGCCGAGCCGCCACGGCCGGCCGGCTCGCGCAGCACGCCGATCCGGTAGCTGGAGCGGTCGGCCGGGTCGCCGCACAACGAGTACTGGCGAGTTCGCTCACCGGGCAGGTGGACGTCGATGTGCGCTCCCGGCTCCCAAGGCGGCAGATCGGCGCCCTCGGGGTGCTCGAGTTCGAACGCGGCTACCGAGGCCGAGGCCTCGGATCGTGTCCGCACGCGGAGCGTCATCGCCTTCGCCGGCCCGCCGTTGGTGCTCATGTGTTCTTTTCCGATCATCGTTGTCCGGGGTCCTCGCTCAGCCTTTCCTGCGGTCCGCGTTTCCGGCGAGCGTGAAATCACCTGTTGGATACGTGTCGAGGTCAGGTCGCCGCGATGTTGGGCTCCGACGCTGCCTCGACGGGCTGCGAAGTGCGCCGCAGGCCGAGCCACAACGCCCCGGCCGCGGCGATGGCGGCGGGTACTGCCATCAGCGAAATGATCGTCACCGCGCTGAGGCCGAGGGAGAGGAACAACCCGCCGAGCGTGGGCCCGAGGATGGAGCCGACCCGCCCGACCCCGAACGCCCACCCCACGCCGGTAGCGCGCACCGTTGTCGGGTACACCGCGCTGGCGAGCGCGCTGAGCGAGGACTGCGCACCCACCACGCAGAAGCCGGCGGCGCAGATGGCGAGAAACATGCCCGTCACGGACGAGTTGAGCAACGGGACGGCGGCGATGACGAGGACCGCGCCGCAGTACGTCGCGGCGAGGAGGACGTACGGCCGGCGGACACGATCCGCGGACAGGCCCACCAGCACGCCGCCGACGACTCCGCCGAGGTTGTAGATCGACGTCCCGATCAGGGCCGTCGACGCACCGAACCCGGCCTGGCCGAGCAGGGTGGGCAGCCAGCTGAGCATGAAGTAGAGCATCAGCAGGTTCATGGCGAAGATGACCCAGAGCAGCAGCGTCGGGGTGGCGCGGTGGTTCTGGAAGAGCGCGGTCACCGACGCCCGCGAGGTGTTCTCCTCGGCCAGGGTGAGGTGGCTGCCGGCGCTGATCGACGCGTCGAGCCGGCTGAGGAGCGCCCGTGCGGCCTGCTCGCGGCCGGAGAGGGTCAGGAAGCGGATCGACTCGGGGACACCGAAGAAGGCGACGACACCGGCCAGCAGGCCGACCACGCCGCCGGCGATGAACAGCCCGTGCCAGTTGAACAGGGGGACCAGCCAGGCGGCGCAGATCCCGCCGAGGACACCGCCCACGCCGATCCCGGTGACGACGACGGTCACGCACAGCAGGCGCCGCCGGCGCGGGGTGTACTCGGACACCAGTGCGATGAGGTTGGGGAGCAGTCCGCCGATCCCGAGCGAGGTGACGAAGCGCAGCACCACGAGCGGGCCCATCGAGGACAAAGCGGCGGTGGCGAGAGTGCCCAAGGAGAAGATCGCGATGCTGGCGAGCATCACGCGGCGCCGTCCGAGCCGGTCACCCGCGGCGCCGGCGATGATGCTCCCGACGATGGTCCCGACGAGCCCGAGCGTGGCTGCCAGCGTGAAGGATGCCGGCGCGAGACCCCAGTCCTTCGCGAGCGCGGGGACGGCGAAGCCCAGGGTCTGGGTGTCGAAGCCGTCGATGACCGCGATTGCGGTGCAGATGGCGATGATCCGGAACTGGAACCGGGACAGGGGCGATCGGTCGACAACCTCAGTGACGTCTACCTGGTTGGTGGGCACGCGGGTTCCTTTCGACAGCACTGGGAAAGGCCTCAAAGCCCCGGCGCGGCCACCGGTTCGAAATCTCGACCCCGGAGGCGGAAGGGGCGGACGAATCGTAGCTGCTTTCAGCCAACTAGGGAACTGCTAGCAGCTGTCAGACAGGTTGAGCGAAAGAGAGTCGCCTGGCGGGCGCGCTTGGCTCGCCCTGGAGGGAGGCCTCGGGCGATGCCCCTTGCTCAGTCCTGGGATGGGGTCTCGGCGATGCTGAGCATGGCCTCGGCGGCGCGCTCGACGTGAGTGGCCGCGGCGAGCTCCGCGGCCTGGCCGTCGCGGGCGTCGACAGCCTTCGCGATGGCCCGGACCTCCTCGGCGCTCTTGGCGGCGCGCCCCTGCTGTCCCAGTGTCAGGGCGCGCAGGCGGGTGACCCGGTGCTGCAGGGTGGCGACGGTCTGGTGCAGGACCGGGTTGCCGCATCCGCGGAAGAGCACCTCGTACGCCCTCGACTTCGCCTTCAGCAGGGTGGCGGCGTCGGCGCCGTTGTCGGTCTCCCGGCTCAGTTCTTCGACGGCTTCGCGGAAGGCTGCGCGGTCCTCCTCGGTCGCGTTCTCGGCGAACAGCCGGGCCGCGAGTCCTTCCAGGGAAGCGCGTACCTGGTAGACCTGGCTGGCTACCTCGGTCGAGATGGCCGTGACGAAAGTGCCCTTGCCGTTCTGTGACTCGATCAGGCCCTCGGCTTGCAGTTGGCGGAGTGCTTCCCGCACCGAGGGGCGGCTGGCTCCGGTCATCGCGCACAGCTCGCGCTCGACGAGGAGCTGACCAGGCGTCAGCCGCTGCTCCACGATCGCATCTCGCAGGATGTTGGCGACCTGCTCGCGGATGGGTGCGTGCCGCTGAACCTGCATGCCGGTCATGAGGCCAGCATAGCGGCACCTCTCGGCTAGCTGACAGGTTCACGCGGTGGCAGCTCATGCGGAGTGCAGATCGATGCGACTGCGGTCCGGTTTGTAGGGGGCGGGCGCGACGGTGGCGCGGATTTCCTTCGTCGGGCCGTCCGGGTTGCCCCAGTGCACCGTCACGGAGTTGCCGACCTCGGCGTCGGCCACGTCGATGGTGGCGAGTGACAGCATCTTGCGGAAGTAGTAGCTGTACCCGCGAGACGTGGCGACTCCCACGAGCCGGCCATCGCGGGTGACCTTGTCCGCCCACATGAACCCGCGCTGGTCGCGCGGCATGTCCATGAAGGGGTAGTTCTCGCCAGGGCGGAAGAGTGAAGCGTAGACGTCCTGGACGTCCTCGGAGTTCCATTCCAGGGTGCGGATCGTGCGCCTGGGGTTGGTCTTCTCTTCTTCGAGGGCTGCTCGGCCGGGGAACTCGTGATCGAACTTGATGTTGCGGGCCCAGCCGAGCTCGACGGGGCTGCGGTAGTACTCGGAGATCAGTTTGCCGTCGTAGCTGCCGGCGATGTAGGCGGGCTGGGCGTAGGCCGGCATGGACGAGCGGAAGATGTCCAGGTATTCGGCCATGTCCTCGTCGAAGATCGCCGGGATGTAGTCGGTGGCGATCGTGGGGAAGCACGCCTCCAGGTGATTGATCATCGTCACACGCGCGCCGAGGCGGCGGATGCCGAACTCCTGGCCGGCGTCCATGACCGCGGCGTGGACTGCTTCGCCGTGTTCGCGGGGCCCCTGTAGTTCGAAGCCGATCTCGCCGGCCATGCCCTGCCGCAGTGCCCAGATGTCGTGCCCGGCTATCCGCAGCGGGGTGACGTGCATGTACTTGGTGTCTCGAAGCTGGTTGTCGCCGGCGAGCTTGTCCAGCGCGCGGACGGCGTTGGGGCCGGACACCTGGAAGATGAACCAGTCGTCCTGGACGATCTTCGCGTCGTAGGAGCCGCGGGTGAGCTGGTAGTTCACCCAGAACCCCCCGCGTCCGTGCATGACGTAGTCGTCGTTCCCGAACTTGGTGACGATTCCTTCGTGGATGACCTTGCCGTCGCGGTTGGTGTGAATGGCGTGCTTGGACTGGCCCTGCCGGAAGTTCTCGAAGCTGTTCACGGAGGTGTCGGACAGCAACTTGATCGCGTCCGGCCCGCTGATGCGGTGCTGCCACAGGAACGACCAGTCGCCGATGTAGCACGTGTTCTTCCAGGACATCGACTCGTCGAGCCAATCCGTGTACTCAGGAGCACCGAACCGGCTCCAGGCGTAGGTCGCCGGTGGAGTTCGCATTCCCGCGACGGTGAAGTGCATGGTGTCCGCCCTTCGATGAGCATCCGAGATCGATCGGGGAGGATCCTATCCTGTCAGATAGCTCATAGCTGCTCTCAGTCCGCAAGTTAGGTATGGTGCTGAGGACCACCAACTCCCCAGCAGGAAGAAGGACTCGACGTGAGTGGCCCCAGCAAACTGTCGGACGAGCTCGCCGCGCGGGCGCCGTCCCGCGGTCAGGCCGACCAGCTCGCCGCCGGCGACGCGATGCGCCGCCAGGTGCTCGGCGATGAGCACGTCGACCGCTCCCGGGCGAACGCCACCTCGTTCAGCCGTCCGTTGCAGGACCTGGTCACGGAGTACTGCTGGGGCGCCATCTGGACCCGTCCCGGTCTCGAGCCCGCGGTGCGCAGCCTGCTCAACCTCGGGATGCTGACCGCACTCGGGAAGACCGCCGAACTCAAGTTGCACGTCCGGGGCGCTCTCAACAACGGCTGCACGGTCGAGCAGATCCAGGAGGTCCTACTGCAGGCCGCGGTGTACTGCGGTGTGCCGGCGGCGCTCGAAGCCTCCCGTGCGGCGCAAGAGGTCGTGGCGGAGGTCGCCGGTGAGTGACGTGGACGGGCACAGGCGCGTGGGATTCATCGGGCTCGGCCAGATGGGCAGGCCGATGGCCCGGCGGCTGGTTGCTGCCGGGTTCGACGTCCACGGCTTCGACGCGATCGAACAGGTGCGAACGGCGGCGGCAGACGACGGCGTGCGCGTCGCGGGCACCGTCGAACAGGTCGCGCGCACGTGCCCGGTGACCATCCTCATGCTGCCCAACAGCGACGTCGTCGACGCGGTGGCCGGCCGGATCGCCGCCGTCGATCGCCCCGCGGATGGTTGTCGCACGTTGATCGACATGAGTTCGTCGGAGCCGGCGCGTACCCGGCTGCTCTCGGATCGCCTGGAACCATCGGGGATCAAGTTGATCGATGCCCCTGTTTCCGGTGGCGTGTCGGCAGCCCAGGCCGGGACGCTGACCGTCATGGTCGGCGGCAGCGCGGAGCAGTTCCGTGCCGTCGCCGCCTGGCTCGCTCCGATCGGGAAGTCCGTGGTCCAGGTCGGGCCGGTGGGCGCCGGACATGCGCTGAAGGCGCTGAACAACCTCATGTCGGCGTGCAGCATGCTCATCACTGCCGAGGCCATGACGATCGCGACGAAGTTCGGGATCGAACCGTCGACCGCGCTGGAGGTGGTCAACTCCGCGAGCGGACGGAGCGGATCGACGGAGGCCAAGTTCCCCAGGTTCGTCCTGCCGGGCACGTTCGACTCGGGGTTCACCGCGGCGCTCATGGACAAGGACGTGGCGATCGCGACGGGTCTGGGCCGGGCGCTATCCGTCGACACCCCGCTCGCGGAGGCGGTCGCGGCCCGATGGCACGAACTGACCGGTCAGCTGCGGCCCGGCGCCGACCACACCGAGGTGGTGCGCCCGTTGGAAGCCAAGCACGGGCTCGAAATCCGATCGCACGCGAATGGCTGACGGACACCGCCCGGGCGTGGCGGCAAACCGGTGCTACGTTCGCGGGTTCTTCGACACCCGAGCGGTGATCGCGTCCAGCGCCAGGTTCACCGCGAACTCGTACTCTTCCCGTCCATCGAACCCGGGCGAGGTGACGCGCGGCTTCGGCGACGGCGGGAAAGCCTGACCGTTCCAGGTCAGCGTGTCGTTCGGCGATGTGGGCCGGGTCGGTGCTGCCGAAGGTCGGACCGGCGTTGCTGTTCCATGAGAGCTGTGGACGGCGCATGCAGGGCAACTGGATCCGCGAGCGGGCCCATTACCGCTGGGCGGCGAATTCGGTGGGAGTCGCCATCACTGTGCGCCAACCGTGGCGAGGTCGCCGACATAGTGATTCGGTGGTAGCACGCCCATCAGCAGGACGCGACCCGGTCGCATCTCGTCGGAGCCGCCCCGGGCGTTCACGCAGGATGCACGAGCGCACGGCGATGACCGCGCCAGCCCTACGGTAGCTCAAGTTGTTTCCGCTGGTAGAGCCCGCGGTGGCCCCGCCGTTGTGACCCTGGAACCGCGCAACCATCAAGGCCGCACCCCGCCCTGCCGGAAGCACTGATCGACGCCGGCGTCGCGCGCTGCGTGATCGCGGTCATCGCCCCTGCCGCGAAGAAGGCGGTGCAGCGCGGATGCGCGCCGGCCTGGCATCGCCGTCGAAGTCGGCATCCTCGCGGATGAAGCCACGCTCGTGCTTGGCCCTTGGTTGCACGCGCTCCAACACCAACGCCCGTTTGTGACCTGGGCTTCGGTCTCGCACCCCGACGGCCGCCGCACAGCACTACCCGAGCACCTTCTCACCGACCATCGAGCGGCGGCCGACGCCGTGCTGACGCCGGAGATGAAGATCGAAGAAGGGGTGCCCAACGGCCACGGACCCGGAATGGTCCCGCTCCACGATGTCCACGGCGCCCAGGCACCGGAGACGCTGCCTGGCCGCGCTGCACCAGGCCGGCGCCCGAACGGTGCTGCTCAGCCACGGACGTAGCAGGCTGTCCCGTCTCTCGAGCATGACCTCGTCGACCAGGTGGTCGTCTACCTCGCAACACACTCGGCGGGCGAAGGCCGCTCACCAAGGCGGACGGGTTCGTCGTGTTCAAGGCGACCCGCATCTGAGCAACGGAGCCGAGATCCTGCGCTGCGCGGGTTGCCGCTGGAAGAGCCGCCCCGGCGCAACTTGGTCAAGTATTCCAAGTGAGCGCGGGAATCTGGCCAGGAACGTGCATGGCATGTGGCGACGACGTGGGCAGCAGCGTTGCCACAACTCCCGGACTGCAAGCAGCGCTGCCTCTCCGCTCCTCACGTACCGTCTTGCGGGTGCCGAAGGCGGTGTGGAGGCGATATGGGGATAGCCAGGACGTCAGGACGGGGCTCTTGGAGAGCGCGAGCATTGTTGTCGTCGACAAGGCAGACGGTGAGGTTGTCTGTTACGCCAAGGCCCGTCGATGCCCGCCGGACGCGCTTGCGTCCCTTTCGCGACTGTCTCGCTGCTCGTGCGGTCTCGAGCGCCTTCACCAACGGCGACCAACGAGCCGGCGGCACGGACAAAGCCTCGACAGTGAGAGAGTGCCAATCACCTGGACGTTGTTCCATCACGTTGGCGAGCGCCTTCAGTACTTCGGTCGGAACACCACTGGTCGGCCTTGACGAAGGTTGCTCAGGATCATCGCGGTCGCGGGTGTAGTAGTCGTTCATGAGCTGAGAGGTGACGGCCAGAGTCATCACCTCGCCCTCCCCGGGGCGGACAGCTGGGATGCGTTTTTCGCACCAGAGTCCGAGCGCTTCTGTTTCGACGAGGATCGTCGGGCCACCCAGCTTGTTGATCCGGGCGCGCAGTTCCGCGTACGCGTAGAACTCGGCGGGGTGTCGCAGAATGTCGGCAACCATCAAGAGGTCGGCAAGGTTCACCAACCACGTGCCGTCGGCAGGGATGTGTCCCCGCTTGCCCCCGTCTGGCAGGTGAGTGGCGAAGGGGTCCACACGGTCCAGCATGACGATCACCGAGGTGATGTGCGGCGCGTTCGGGATAGTCAGCGGACGCTTGTCTTTGTCGCGGAGGTCTTCCGCACCCTGCTGGAAGTGGCGAATTGTGCGCGCGTTCTGGTCGAGGGCCTTGTCTATGAATTCTCGCGACTTCTTCCTGACCCGCTCGGGAGCGCCCCGACGGGCTGGATCGGTGAAACGCCCGGCTTTTGCCTCGACGACGATAGAGCAACCAGGAGTGGCCACCAAGACGTCGACGTCCGGCCGTTGCCCGTTAGCGGGGTAGGTTGCACTGCGATGGACGTGTTCCGCGCCGAATACCTCGAGAAGTGCTTGATATGCGAGCTCTTCGCATGCATCCTGCCGCCGTTTGTCGAAGGCACGGAGCAGCGCGGGATTCTGGCTGCAGACGTCGGCCGCCCAGTCGAGTGCGAGGTGCATGAAGTCTCCAGGTGAGGCCCAGAGTTTCCGCCCGTCCGGTAGTCCGATGATCGGTCGGCGGCGCAGGATGTTGGTCTCGAACAGGTTGGCGAAAGTTGGTTGGCTACCCAGCTGCGTGGTCATCGCGTCGAGTAGTCGGGAGAGTTGGTCACGAGGGATGCCCGTGCGTTGGGTCAGTAGCTCGACGAGGTCCTCGACCGGTGCTGACGCGAAGGTTGCGATGCCGGCCATGTGACGGCCGAGGTGCTCTACAAGTTCATCTCGTGGCGTCTTCCGCGGAATCTGGTTGAGCAGCGGCTGAAGGCGTTCCGCGACACTGTGCTCACGCTCGACGAGGACTTCGCCGTAGGCGTCGGCGACGATGAGCGCGTCTTTCAACGCAAAGCCGAGTGCGCTTTGTGACCGATCGGAGAGGCGGTCGGTGATGGAGGTGTAGATCACTCGGAGCTGGGCCGGGTATCCCAGCATCCGGTCGAACTGGTTCTCAAACTCGAGCAGATGCCGGGCACGATCAAGCTGGTCGCTAGCCCCCTCCTGCACGAGCTTCCGTTCGCCGATTCGCATCTGGGCGATGGCGTACTCGCGAAGCAGGGCGTCGAGCGTCCAGAGCGACTGGAGATCGGGCTCTGCGCCAAGCCGTGCGAGAACCTGCTCTACAGGCATCGCCGTTACCAACCCACCGAAAAACTCCGCCATCGCATCGGCCCCGAAGCCAATATGGCCGGGCGCGGTGCGTCGCATCCGCTGGAGGAGCGTCACACTGCTGTACAGGCGTAGAGCGTCTCCGGCATGCGCGACGGCGCGTATCTTGTCCACCAGGCGGGGGAGTCGCCGCTCTGCCTCAGCGGCCTGTCTGAGCGCGGCTTGCTGGAACCTGGCGAGCGCTTCACCGCGTGGCCGCCGCGCGGTGCGCACCCCACGGGCGTCAACGCGGCTGAAGTCGATGGCTGTCGAACCCAGGTACGGTTCCGGATCTAGGACCCCGGTTTGAGGCCTCTTTCGCGTTGAAGGTCGCTTCTTCGTCGAGCCCACGTAGGTCCTTCTTGGTTTCGTCTCCCCGTGGAAAGGATAGATCACCAAAGCGAGGGGCAGCGCCAGTGGCCATGCGCCCGCCGCGCCGTGACTCCGACTTCTCCGCGACCCTCCACGTGCGCGGCCGCCAAGTGTTCTCCAAAGGGGATCGCCGACGCAATAGGTAAGCGCGGACTGATGCAGGGACACGGGGTGGAGATCAACCAGTGCTTGCCCTCGGCGCTCGCCAGCGGCTGCGCTGGCACATGAAGGTTCGACGGGTGGCTGATGACCAAGTTCGATCGGGTGGTCGGAGACCACGCCGACGTGGCTCCAGGGTCGCCCGACCGCCCGGTCGTAGCCAGCACGGTCGGAGTTCCGGGTCAGGCGTTGGCGACGTCGAACCGGGGGATGGCGCCTTTGCAGCCGACCAAGAGCACGGTCGTGCTCGGGACCCCTGTGCCGAGGGACGGCGGTTGTAAGGCTTGTGGCGGGGCGGCGAGAGCTGGACGGCTGGTCATGCCGCCCGCCCCATGTTGCGGGACCGACCACGGAGCGAATGTAGCTCGGCCACGGTTGCCGAGAACGGTGTGACCTTGCTGTGGAGCGCGGTGCGAAAGACGACGACGTCTTCGTGGGCGATGAGGTGCAGGGGGAGTCCGGCTTCGCGTTGCTTGCTGATGAAGTCGCGTTGGAAGAAGCTGCCGCGGGCGACCAGGTCGGTCTCGGCGGCCCGGGCGAGCAGCGCGACGTTGCGTTCGGCGGGGATGAGCCCGGCGGCGCGGCCGCAGGCGAGGATCTGTGCGGGCAGGTCGATGAGCTCGGAGTGCTCACGCCAGGGGCGGATGGTGACGACGATGTGCCCGCCGGGCCGGAGGAAGGTGCGGAGGCCGGCGAGGATCCGGGTGAACCCAGCCAGCAGCCGGTGGTGACCGATGTTGGCGAGGTTGCCGCGGTCGAGGGCGCTGCCGTAGCGGTGCCAGTACTTCTGGATGCCTTCGCTGGGCGCGACGGCCACACGTCCGTGGGTCGATGGCCCGTAGGGCGGGGAGGTCACGACCAGCGCGGCCTGGCCCACGTACTCCTGCGGCAGCAGCGTGACGAGCTGGCGTGCGTCGCCCTGGATGACATGCGCGTCGTGGTCGATGTCCTGTTCGCGGGCCAGCTCGAGATTCGATCGGGCGACCGCCACCCAGTGGGGTTCGTATTCGACGCCGACGGCGCGCCGAGCGAGGTGGACGGCTTCGACGAGCGTGGTGCCGATGCCGCACATCGGGTCGAGCACCAGCTCGCCCGGCTTGGTGTAGTGCTCGATGGCGTGGCGGGCGACGTCGGGCAGCATCTTGGCCGGGTGCGCGGTCGACTCGGGCGTGTACTTGCCTCGGCGCTGGGTTGCGGGGGAGACCTGCGCGGTGGTCCACACCGAAAGTCCGGCCTGGTCTTCGTCGGCGTCGTCGAGCGTGTCGATGAGCGCGCGGGGGATGGGTTGCGTCGGCTCGTCGGCGGAGGCAGGTGTGCGGCGTTTGTCTGTCACGGGGCATGCCTTCCTGGTGTTGAGGATCGAGGGCGGGTTCCGGCGTGCACGTCAGGTGTGGTCGGTCGGCGGCTGCTGGTCGTGGGGCTGGGTGAAGACGAGGACGTCGGAGTGGATGCGTCGATGCGGGAGCGGCAGTCCGCGCACCCTCGCCCGGTGCCGGCCGCGAGCGCTGTCGCCGGCGGTGTCCGAGTGCTCGTCGGGGAGGTGGAATCGACCGTCACGGATGGGCGTGTGGACCGCGACGATGTGCTGGAGGTAGAGCAGGTCGGCGTTCTGTCCGGCCGCGACGACGACACCGGTCGGGTCGGTGAGCTGGCCGGACGTCCAGTCACAGTGCGTGAGCACCACAAGGACACCGCCGACGCGGAGCCGGCGGGCCGCGAACAGTGCGACAAGGTCGGCGGAGTGGTCGCCGGAGAGTTCGGGACGCAGGCTGGAGATGATCAGATCTTCGCCGCCGCTGCGCTTCGTCTCCTCGCCCGTCACGGCGTCGTTCACAGCGACTACAGAGGTCGTCGGTGCCGGGCCGGTGCCTTCGATCAGGTCCGCCCAGAAGGGTGCTGAGGCAGGGGTGTCGCTCGCTGTCCGGTGCGGAACTCGGGCGATTCGGACGGTGCGGCCAAGGCGTTCGACGGCGTGCAGGGCGTTGGTGAGTTCGGGGTCCGGATCTGTGTCGGGAGCGCGATCGACGACGCCGTCCGGACCGATGGGCGTGAGCGTCCGACGCGGGCCCGGTGGTGACGGCCAGGGGAGTAGCACGACCCGCGCGCCGGGTGCGCTGAACGCGGTGACGACCCGGTCGATGAGGGCCGCCGGCCAGGCCGCGTGGAGGTCGATCGGGGATGCGCCGGCAGGCCACACGGTGGACGGTGTCGGTGCCGAGGTGAGGCCGTTCGACCGCGATCGACGGGCGGTGCTGGCGGGCTTGCCGGGGCTGGGCCGGGTGGTGGTCGGTGCGGTCGGCCACGGCCTGCGGTCACCGCTGCGGCGCCCGCGTGTGCGGGGTGAGGGCGGGCGAGTTGAGCCGGGTCGCTTACGAGGTGTGCGGCGTCCGGGACGGTCGGGCGTGGTCACGAGTATCCCCTCTGAGAAGGCGAGCGCGTCCGCCTGTGCGTGGCGCTGATGACACCCCTGAACTCCGACGTACACGCGCTTCGGGGACACGTGCCCTGCGCCTTTTCGGTGACCGGATGCATCCTTCGCGAAGTCTTTCGCCTCGGGGTTCTCCGTCCGCATTTGGAGGTCGTTGAACCAACGGTCGAGCGGCGCCTCAGCGGGGTCTGACCGAACTGGTACCGACCTGGTACCGCAGCGACAAAGGTGCAGCTAGACCGGTATTACCAGGTCGGTGCCGTCGATCTTGAGAATGCTCCGCGCGACCGCGGAAGTCGATCTTGAATTGGTCGGCGTGCGATCGTCGGTTTGGCTTCGGTACTAGTTCGGTGCCGGTTAGGTCAGTGGTTGGTAATGCCTGGTGTGGCGTCCTGGGGGAGTCATTGTTCCGACTCGTTTCGGGAGTCATCTCATGAATTCGCGTGATGCCGTTCCGCGCTCGGGTTTCGGGCGCGCCGCGATGCCGTTGGATGCCGCCCGGGCGTCCTTCGAGTGGCTGGTCGCCGGGGAGCATCCGGTGACGGTTGATGGCCGGTTGTTCGCCGGTTTGCCGCGGCGGCGAGTGCCGCTGAACGAGCTGCGTGACCGGCTGCTCCGGCGCCGGTGTCCGCAGACTTTGCGGGATGCGGTGTGGGCGCATCTGGTGTTGCTGGCTCGGACCGAAGGTGGCACGTGGACGGTTGCCGCGGTCGGCGTCGCGCTGCCCGCACTGACCTCGATCGCCGCCACCCTGTCCGCGAAGTTTGCGGGCGATCCGAGCGACATTCACGCGGCGGTGCTCGCCGGTTTCGTCGCCGAGCTGGGGACGATCGACCTGCGCAAGCCGCGCATCATGCTCCGGCTTCGATGGGCGGCCTACCGGGCCGGCCACGCGTGCGTCCGGGAGGCGCTGGACGCTCCCGTGCCGTCCGGTCATGGCTTCCGTTCGACGCTGCCACCGCCGCCGTGGGGACACCCCGACTTCGTTCTCGCCCGCGCTGTCGCGGACGGTGCGATCACCGCAACCGAGGCCGAGCTGATCGGCGCCACCCGCCTGGAGGGTGTGCCGTTGGCGGACGCCGCAGCCGAGCGCGACGTGTCGTATCAAGCCGCGAAGAAGGCCCGGCAGCGGGCTGAGCGACGTCTCGTTGCATACCTCCTCGAGGACATGCGCCGTGACGCCGACGCCGGTCAGAGCGCGTCCGATGTGGCGACTCAGGTGGCCGACACGATTGCCATCGTCCAGCCCAGATCATCACGGAGCGTAACCGATCTGAGTAGTCGTGCGGGCAAGAATTCGAGCGCCCGTGTGTCCCCGAAGGCGGCGTCTTCCGGAGTTCAGGGGTGCGGGACGAAACCAGCCTCCCGCGCGTACACCACCCCTTCGCCCGAGCAGCCGCACCGGCGGCCGGGCTCGACTCCGGGAGAGCCGCGATGCGCCTGACCCGAACTCCTCGCCCGCGCTATCGCCGTCGGCGGACGCTACTGCTGGCCGAACTCGTCGTGCTCACCCTCCTGACGTCCAGGGTGAACGCGCACGCCGACACGGTGGTGCTCGCGCTCGCGGCCAGCGTCGAGGAAGTCCTCAACAACATCCGCAACTGGCTGATGGGAATCCTCGCCGGGCTGGCGACGGTGTTCCTCACCATCGGCGGTGTCCGGCGCGTGTTCGGCGGCGGCGACCCGGGGGAACAGGAGAAGGCGAAGGAGGCGTTCAAGGCCGCCGGCATCGGCTACGTTCTGGCCGCGCTCGCTCCGCTGGTTGTCGAGGTGCTCAAAGGCATCGTGGGGGCGTGAGGCGATGCGCACCTCGAGCACAACCGGTGCCCCACCATCACGCCGGAAGGCGCGGTTACCCAAGCTGACTCGTGGCCGCGCGCTGGTGGGGCTGGCGGTGAGCCTCGTCGTACTGTTCGGCGGCACGGTCGCCGTCGCAGCGCTCAACCCCGGTTCGTCGATGGCGCCGCCGGCCGCCGCGCAACCACTGCCGCTCCCGACCGTCGAGCCATGCGAACCCGGCTCTCCGCTGTGCTCCCTACCCGCGCCGCCCACTGCACCGTCGTTGCCCGAGGTACCGCTGCCACTGCCGACAGAGGCGCCGACCTCGGTCACCTGCTTGCCGGGTTCGCTGCAAGACGGGTGCGTTCCGTCCTCGTCGACCTCGCCCGCTCCGCCGTGCACCGGCGAGGGCTGCATCCCGCAACCCGGCACGACCACACCGCCCACCGCGCCAAGCGGTGAGCAGCCCGACCCGAGCGAGGAGACCGGTGACGACTGCGGCCTCACCAACATAGGCGCCTGCATCACCGAGGTCATCGACGGGTTCTTCCGCGGAATCGTCGAGAGTGCGCTCAACCCGCTGCTGGAGCTGCTGTCCAAGACCCTGCTGACCACTCCGACGCCGGACTCGCTGCCGCGCGTGGGCGAGCTGTGGGACAACTCCTGGCAGATCCTGCTCGTCTCCTACGGCCTGCTGGTTCTCATCGCGGGCATGATCGTGATGAGCTACCAGACCATCCAGACCCGGCACTCGGCGTTGGAGATCGCGCCCCGCCTCGCAGTGGGATTCCTGGCCGGCGCCCTGAGCCTGTGGGTCGCCACCAAGGGCATCCAGATCGCCAACGCCCTCGTCGCCGCCATCATGGGCGGCGGGCTCGACGCGAGTGCCGCCGGCGCGGCCCTGCGCGACCTCGTCATGGGTTCGATCAAGGGCGGCATGTGGATCGTCTTCATCGGACTCGTCCTGGCCGGTTTGCTCGTCGCGCTGCTGGTGACCTATGTCGTGCGGGTCGCCTTGACGATCATCCTCATCGTCGCCGCGCCGCTGGCGCTGATGTTCCACGCCCTGCCCCAGACCGAGGGCATCGCCTACTGGTGGTGGAAGGCCTACGGCGGCTGCCTCGCGATCCAGCTCGGACAGAGCCTGACGCTGATCACCGCGCTGAAGGTGTTCTTCACCCCCGGCGGATTCACGCTGTTCGGGCCGACCGCCTCCGGGCTGATCAACCTGCTGGTCGCCCTCGCGCTGATGTACATCCTGCTCAAAATCCCGTTCTGGATCCTGGGCTCGATCCGCGGCGGAGGTGGCCGCAGCCTCATCGGCTCGCTCGTCCGGGGCTTCCTCGCCTACAAGACGTTCGGGCTTCTCGGCGGTGGCGGCGGAAAGCCCCGGACGCCCCGAGCTACCGGTGGCAGCAGCCGTGGCGGCTCATCCACGCGCTCAGCCGAGCCGCGTTCCACCGCGGGCGGGCAGTACGTGCTGCCGCTGCCCGGCCTCCGGCGGACCCGCCCCAAGCCGAAGCCGGGGCCCGCACCCGAGCCGAAATCGTCGCGCAAATCGGGTCGTCAACTGGCGCTGCCGCTGGGCGATGACTGGCCCGAGAACAAGCCGGTGCTCGGACCAGGCGGGCAGCACCGTCTGCCCTTCGACGTTCCGCGCGCGGCGCCACCTGCCGCCTCAACGGGCGCCGCGGGAACGAGCGGTCGACGGACGCCTCGCGCGCCCACCGGGAAACAACTCGAGCTGCCGTTCGATCCCTACCAGGGCAACCGGCCGCTCCGGTCTGGCCAGTACCCGCTGCCGCTGGAGGGCCTGCGCAAGGTGGCTCGGCCGGCGAACCCACCACCGCCTCCGGCTCGTCGCGGAACCGGCCGACGCGTGGTCCAACCGCCGCTGCCCTTCGACCCCTACCAGGGCACCCGACCGACCCGCTCCGGTCAGTACCCGCTGCCCCTCGACGGGCTGAACCGCGTGCCGCCCAAGCCCGCACCGCCACCACCGCCGAACCCACGTGCCCCGCAGCCCGGACGGCAGCTGCGACTCCCGCTGGACCTGCCCAAGCCCGCCAAGACGCCGCGCCCGCGCGTGACCCCGCCACCGCCCACTGCCACGCGACGTCGCAAGCCAGGAGGTAGCACGTCATGACCGAACCCGTCCGCATCCCCGCCGACGTCGATATGCACGACCGCGTGCTCGGCCCGCTCACCGCGCGCCAGCTGGGCATCCTCGCCGCGGCAGGAGCGGCGCTGTACCTGGTGTGGCTCGTGACGCGCGCGTTCCTGCCGATCCCGGTTTTCGCCGCCTTTGCGGTTCCGGTCGGCGCGGCGTCGGTGATGCTCGCCTTGGGCAAGCGCGACGGTGTCCCGCTGGACAAGCTGCTGATCGCGGCGATCCGCCAGCGACTCGCTCCGCGTCACCGCGTCGCCGCGCCGGAAGGGGTACGTCCGGCGCCCGCGTGGCTCACCGCGAACGCGGACCAGGGAGCCGGCCGCCGCAGGCCGACATCCGAGGCCGAACCGGTCTCCCCGTCCGCGCTGCGCCTGCCTGCTGAGGCCGTCACGGAGACCGGCGTGGTGGACCTTGGCGCGGATGGGCTGGCGGTCGTGGCGGTCGCGAGCACGGTGAATTTCGCGCTCCGGACACCGGCCGAGCAGGAGACGCTGGTCGCCTCGTTCGGGCGGTACCTGCATTCGCTGACCGCTCCGGTGCAGGTCCTGGTGCGCACCGAGCGCCTGGACCTCTCGGCGCAGGTCGCCGAGCTGCGCGAGCGCGCGGGCGGGCTGCCGCACCCAGCGCTGGAAGCTGCAGCGGTCGAGCACGCCGACTACCTGGTCCAGCTCGGGCAGGAGACCGATTTGCTGCGGCGGCAGGTGCTGCTCGTGCTGCGCGAACCGCTCGCGGTAGCCGGTCCGCCGGACGGGCTTGGCGGACCCGGTCCGCTGGCTGCGCTGCGTACGCGCCGCGACCGAACCACCGGACAGGTGGATGCCGCCACACGGCGAGCGGCCGAGTCACGGCTGGTGCGCCGCCTCACCGAAGCGGTGGAGCTGCTGTCCCCGGCCGGGATCACGGTGACCCCGCTCGACGCGGGACAGGCCACCGCGGTGCTGGCCTCGGCGTGCAACCCCGACAGCCTGCTGCCCCCCTCAGCTGGACTGGCCGGCGCGGACGAGGTCATCACCACCGCCTCCGAGGTGGCCGATGACGACCCCGGCCGGTGGCGTGCGGATGCACGTGCAGAGGACGAGCCCGCGTGGGATGAGGACGACGACTGGGACTACGAAGACGAGCGAGGGGAACGGTTCTGATGAGCCATCGCAACCACCACCGGCCCCGCCAGCCGGCCTCTCCGGCAGCTGCCGCCTTCACACCGGACGCGCTGTCGGTCGGCGCACGGCACCTGGAGGTCGGCGGCGAATGGGTCGCCAGCTTCGCCGTCATCGGCTACCCACGCGAGGTGCACCCCGGTTGGCTGGCCCCGCTGCTGACCTACCCCGGCCGCGTAGACGTCTCCCTGCACGTCGAGCCGATCGACCCGGCCACCGCCGCCGCCCGGCTGAAGAAGCAGCTCGCCAAACTCGAGGCCGGCCGGCGCCACACGGCCGAGCACGGCCGGCTGTTCGACCCGCATGTCGAGGTCGCCACCGAGGACGCCTACGACCTGTCCTCCCGGGTCGCCCGTGGCGAGGGCAAGCTGTTCCGCGTCGGGCTGTACCTGACCATTCACGCCACCTCCCAGAGCGCTCTCGCCGAGGAAGTCGCGGCACTGCGGTCGCTGTGCGCCAGCCTGCTGCTGGACGCCAAGCACACCACCTACCGCAGCCTCCAGGGGTGGGTGTCGACCTTGCCGCTGGGGCTGGACCTGATCGGCATGCGCCGCACCTTCGACACCGCGGCGTTGTCGGCGGCGTTCCCGTTCACCAGCCCGGACTTGCCCGCGCCTGATCCGACCTCGGTCGCGGCACCGGCGGGGGTGCTCTACGGCTACAACATCGGCTCCCAGGGGCTGGTGCACTGGGACCGCTTCGGCGAGGGCATGCACAACCACAACTCGGTCATCCTCGGCCGCTCCGGCGCCGGCAAGTCCTATCTGGTCAAGCTGGAGCTGCTGCGCTCGCTGTACCGGGGCATCGAGGTCGCCGTCGTCGATCCAGAGGACGAGTACGCCCGGCTCGCCGCGGCCGTCGGCGGCGCCCACCTCCACCTCGGCACACCAGGAGTGCGGCTCAACCCGTTCGACCTGCCCATCCACACACGTCCCGACGGACGACGCAGCGCCCCCAACGACGCGCTCGTCCGGCGAAGCCTGTTCCTGCACACCGTGATCGAGGTTCTCCTCGGCGGCGAACCGTCGGCCGCCGAGCGCGCCGCGCTGGACCGCGCGATCGCGGCCACCTACCAGAGCGTGGGCATCACCGCCGACCCCCGAACCTGGACCCGCCCGTCGCCCGAGCTGCGCACTTTGCGAGATCAGCTCGCGAGCTCGGGGGACGGGGCCGGCCGCGAGCTCGCGGCGAGATTGCATCCATTCGTCGAGGGCGCGTTCAAGCAGCTCTTCGACGGGCCCAGTACCGTTCAACCCGAGGGACACCTTGTGGTGTTCAGCCTCCGTGATCTTCCCGACGAGCTGAAAGCGATCGGCACGCTGCTCACGCTCGACGTCATCTGGCGGCGAGTGTCGAACCCAGCGATCCGCCGACCGCGCATGGTCGCGGTGGACGAGGCATGGCTGCTGCTGCAGGATAAGGCAGGCGCCGAGTTCCTGTTCCGTTCGGCGAAAGCCTTCCGCAAGTACTGGGCCGGTTTGACGGTGGCGACCCAGGACGTCGACGACGTCCTCGGCACCGATCTCGGCAAAGCCGTCGTGGCCAACGCGGCCACCCAGATCCTGCTCCGGCAAGCCCCGCAGGCCATCGACGAGATCGCCCGCACCTTCACCCTTTCCGCCGGAGAACGCCAGTTCCTGCTCGCAGCCGACCGCGGCCAGGGACTGCTGTCCACCGGAACCCAGCGCGTCGCCTTTCAAAGCGTGGCCTCGCCAACCGAGCACTACCTCATCACCAGCAACCCGGCCGAACTCGCCGAGCAGGACGACGACCAGGCTGCGGCGTTCGTCGACCTGGGCCCTCAGCCCGTCGAAGGCGACGAGATCAGCCTCGACGCCGCTTGACTCTCCGAGGACCAGTCCCATGTGGATACCGGCTACGCACCTCGCCGCTACAGATTGGCCTGAGAACTACCTGCGCGACCCTGGCGGCGCGCTGGTCGCACTGCTGGACCAGCTTCGCGACTTCGCCGCGAATGAAGGCCCAATCGCCCTGCCGGTGCTTGCCGTCCTAACCACGGTAGTGCTGGCCGGGCGGCGGTGGTGGGTGCGACGGTGCCATGAGCGCCTCGTCGACAACGCGCGTCAGGTCACCGTCCTCGCGCCACCCAGTGTGGACCCCGCCGGCGGCGCCGCCCTGTGGTCCAACCTTGTGGGTCTGCTGCGGCCCGGCTGGCGACGAGCGCTCACCGGACAGCCGCACGTCGCCTGCGAGTACGTGTTCTCAGAGGCTGGCGTCGCTATCCGCCTGTGGGTGCCCGGCGTCATCCCACCCGGCCTCGTCGAGCGCGCCATCGAGGCCGCCTGGCCCGGCGCCCACACCCGGGTACGGCCTGCTGAGCCGCCGTTACCCGCTCCACGCGAGGGCGAGCGTAGGCTCGTGGTCGGCGGCGAGTTACGGCTCGCCCGGCCGGAGGCGCTGCCCATCCGCACGGCCTTCGAGGCCGACCCGATCCGCGCGTTGATCGGTGCGCCGGTCGGGCTCGGTCGCAACGAGCACGCCTGCGTGCAGATCATGGCCCGGCCGGTCACCGGGCGCCGGGTTCAATGTGCCCGCCGCGCCGCCCGGCAGGTCCACACCGGCGGCTCGGCGCGCCTGGTCGGCCGCCTGCTGGACACGATCACGCCAGGCGCCCCACGGACCCGGCGATCAGCCGCGACGCGGACGAAAACTCTGCACAGCGATCCGCAGACCTCGCTGGAGTACGGGGCGCAGAACCGGGCGATCGTCGCCAAGCAGCGCGGCAGCCAGTTCGAGACCGTCGTCCGCTACGCCGTCGCCACACTTCTCCCCGCCGATGTCGCCGCTGACGAGGTCCGCTCGGCTCGAGAGGTAGCTCGCGGCCGGGCCCACGCCCTCGCAGCCTCCTTCGCCTCCTACACCGAGCACAACTACTACACTCGGCGCCGGCTCCGCCATCCCGGGCACGTGATCGACTCCAGGCTCCTGACACGGGGCGACCTGCTCTCGGTGCCCGAGCTGGCCGCAATCGCCCACCTCCCAACCGACGAGGCTATCCCCGGGCTACAGCGCGCCGGAGCCCGTGCTATCGCGCCCCCGCCCGGCATCGCTGTCCCAGGTCCCGAAGCGAAACCCATCGGCGTCACCGACACCGGCCACGAGCGACCCGTCGCGTTGCGGGTCCCGGACGCCCGGCATCACCTGCACGTTCTGGGCGCGACCGGCTCCGGGAAGTCGACCTTGCTGGCCACCATGGTCCTGGCCGACGCCGAGGCCGGCCGCGGAACCGTCCTGATCGATCCCAAGGGCGATCTCGTCACCGACGTCCTGTCTCGGCTGCCTCGCTCTGCGGCCGACCGGGTCGTGCTCTTCGACGCCGACAGCAAGGCGCGCCCACCTTGCCTGAACCCGCTGGACGGCGGCGAAACGGACCTGATGGTGGACAACCTGGTGTCCGTCTTCCGCCGGGTCTACTCGGCGTTCTGGGGCCCGCGCACGGACGATGTGATGCGCGCGGCCTGCCTGACGCTCCGGATCCAGGAAGGCGTCGCCACCCTCGCGGACCTGCCCAAGCTCCTGGCTGATGAGGCCTTTCGCAGCCGTGTCACCGCTGGGATCGCTGATCCCGTCCTGCGCGGCTTCTGGTCCTGGTACGAGGAGCTGACCGACTCGGCCCGCTCGCAGGTCATCAGCCCGTTGATGAACAAGCTCCGGGCCTTCCTGCTGCGTCCCTTCGTCCGGGCTGCCATCGCGGGAGGACGCTCCACAGTAGACCTAAGGGAGGTGCTCGACGGCGGGATCTGCCTGGTGCGCATCCCGAAGGGCTCATTGGGGGAGGAGACGACCCGGTTGGTCGGGTCGCTGGTCGTCGCGCGCACCTGGCAAGCCATCACCGGGCGCGCCCGCATTCCACAGCGCCGTCGCCGGGACGCGAGCCTCGTAATCGATGAATGCCACAACTTCCTCAACCTGCCGTATCCGATCGAGGACATGCTCGCCGAGGCCCGCGGCTTCCGAACCTCGATGACGCTGGCACACCAGCACCTCGGTCAGCTTCCCCGCGAACTCCGCGAAGGAATCTCGACCAACGCGCGCAGCAAGATCTTCTTCAACGCCTCACCGGAAGACGCGCGCGAGCTGGCCCGCCACACCGCGCCACGACTGTCCGACCACGATCTTGCTCACCTCGGCGCCTACCACGCCGCCGCCCGGCTCGTCCTGAACGGCGAGGAGGCCCAGCCGTTCACCCTTCGGACACAACCACTCCCGCCGGCGGTTCCCGGCCGCGCCCGAGAGGTCCGCGCGGCGGCGCGCCGCAAGGCGAGCGCGCGAGCAATCGATCCAGCACCGACCGTCTCTCGCCATGACCGGGCGGCGGGTCCTCGGAGCGTGGACCCGCGCCGGAGTGAATGAGAACGCGGATTCACCGTCTTCCTTGATCAATCTGGAGGTTCTGCAGCCGTGATCACCAATGCCACCAGGCAGCGTTCCCTGCGCGGCCACAAGGCAAGCCGCCCGAGCCCGCGCGCGGCCAATACCGCCGAACACCAGGCCATGCTCGCGTGGCGGCTAACTCCTCGCGACAAGTGGATCATCCGGATGCTTTGGGAGCATCGGGTGCTCACGTCGCACCAGGTCACCGCGCTCGCGTTTCCCAGCTTTCGGTCCGGTCGAATGCGGCTGCGCGAGTTGTGGACCTGGGGCGTGGTCGACCGGTTCCAGCCCTTCGTCACCGTCGGCACGGCCCCCATGCACTACGTCCTCGCACCCGCTGGTGCTACCGTCCTCGCCGCCGAGGACGGCCGGGACGTCAAGGAGATGGGATACCGGCACGACCGGGCCTTCGCCGTTGCCCACAGCCTCCGGCTCGCCCACACCGTCGGAGTCAACGAGTGGTTCACCGCCCTGGTCGAGCGGGCCAGGTACCGGGAGCCCAGCGAGGACGTGGCGCTGACAGCGTGGTGGTCGGAGACCCGCTGCGCCCGTCACTTCGGGGACCTCGTCCGACCCGATGGCTATGGCCGCTGGCAGCACGGCGACCGGCAGATCGAATGGTTCCTCGAGTACGACTTCGGCACCGAAGCCCTGGCGAAGCTAGCCGGCAAACTCTCCGGCTACGCTGCGCTCGCCCAGGCGACCGGCATCACCACCCCCCTGCTGGTCTGGCTGCCCACCTCGAAACGCGAGGCCGCGGCCCGCCGCGTGCTCGCCCGGGCGTGGCGCGAGCTGGACGAGCCGCACCGTGTGCCGGTCGCGACGGCCGCGGCCGAGCTGCTGAATCCGGAGGCCCCGCACCCCAGCCCCGCCGACGAGGTCTGGCTACCCCTGGACCATGCCGCCGACGACGCTCGACGGCGAAAACTGTCCACCTTGCTGGACACCTGGCCCCATGTCGCACCGCCCAGCGACAACGGCGGGACGTCGAACGGGCCTACGTCACCGGTCTCGATGCCGCCGCCCTGCCCGATGCCGCCTGGCACGTCGAAGCCTTCCCGGAGATGACCTCGGCAGCGAAGGTTGCCGTCCTCGCTGCGGCGACCGTCCTGCTCGTTCCTGTCCTCGTCGCCGCTGCGGGGGCCGGCGTCGTGGCCGCCCTCATCGGCAGCGGCGGCACCGCTGACTGTGCTCCCGCTGGTTCTGGCCCCACGGTCGGCGTTGCCGGATACGGGCCCGAGCAGATGGCCAACGCGGCCACGATCGTCGCCGTTGGCAAACAAAAGCAGGTGCCCGAGTACGGGTGGGTCATCGCGGTCGCCGCGGCGATGCAGGAGTCCGGACTGAACAACCTGAATTACGGCGACCGCGACAGCCTCGGCCTGTTCCAGCAACGACCGTCCCAAGGCTGGGGTTTGCCGGAGCAGATTCTCAACCCCACCTACGCCGCCACCCAGTTCTACAACCACCTGCTCAAAGTGCCGAACTGGCAGCAGATGAACCTCGCCGCCGCCGCGCAAGCCGTCCAGCGTTCCGCCTACCCGGATGCCTATGCCAAACACGAGCGCGGCGCGCGCCAAATCGTCGGGGCGCTGCTCGGGGTGACCTGCACGCCTCCCAGCGGCGGCACGGGCGGGCCGCTGCGCACGGAATGGCCACCCGAACAGGCCACCGAGCCCGACCCCACCAGCAACGGCCGGATCACACCCCGCACCCTGGCACTCGTCCGAGCTCTCCAAGCGGGCGGCATGACCGGCGAAGGTCTCGGTTGCCACGAGGCACGACCCGCGAACCCCGACTCCGACCACCCGCAAGGGCGCGCCTGCGACGTCCTGTTCAACCCTGGTGACGCGCGATCGGTGGGCGACGGGTGGCGGGTGGTGAACTGGCTGATCACCAACCAGGCGGCCCTCGGCGTGCGATACCTGATCTGGCAGGGCCAGTACTGGTCAGCGGACAACCCGGCGTGGGAACCGTACCGCTCCAGCGCCTACGGCTGCCCGAACCCGGCGAACGTCACCGGCTGCCATTACGACCATATCCACGTCTCGATGTACTGAAAAGTGGTGCCCCAACGGAAAACCGTTGGGGCACCACGCTGTGAGCAGATCACTTCTTCGATACGTGGCCTTGCTCGGCCGGTGCGAGGGCGAATCGCCGCGGCTTGTCCTTCGTCCGGACGGCGGTGCCGTCGGCGACCAGCTTGTCGAGTGCGTTGCTCACCGCGCCGGAGGACTTTCCGCCCAGCGCCTTGGCGATCGCGGTCGGTCCGAACTCGTCGCCGGGGTGGTCGCGCAGGTAGTCCTCCACCATCCCGCGCAGCGCGCCGGGCGCCAGACGTTCGGCCTGCTTGCTGCCGTCACCATCACCCGCGCCTGCCGTCCCGGTTTCTGGTTCTTCCGGCGAGACAGGGTCGGTGGGCCTACCTTCGGCAAGTGGCGAAATCGCAACGCTGGCCTCGTCGCCGGCCTCGCGGCCCTGGACGTCCGGCTCGGTGGGCGCGCTGCCTGTCGTTGGGGTGTCAGCCGTGACGGGCGCGTCCGTGATCGCCCACGAGTCGGGGACGCGCCGGCCGCGTTCGCCGATGCCGGGGGTGCGGGTGACGCTGCCATCGGCCGCCCAACGGGCGAGGATCTTGCCCGCAGTGGACTTCCCGATCTTCGCCGCGGCGGCCAAGTCGGTGGCGGTGCTGTGGGGGTTCGCGTGCAGGGCGGCCCACAGCTTGTCCTCAGCGTCGGTGCGGCCCGCCGGTGGGTCGGGTTGCGTGATGGTGTCGCGGGTTGTGCGGTTGCGGGTCCTGCTGGACATGACTTCCCTCGATTCACTCGTGTGTGTGAGCAGTGCGGTGGGTCATGCCCCGGCCGGGGCGGTGTAGCCCCCGGTGCGCGGCCGGTGTGTCTGGGCTACACGACTATGGACGCTTCCTTCACCGGATGAAGTCAAGCGTGGTGTGGAAACTTCATGAAAGTCTCGTGTGGACGATCGCGGTGCTCAGCTGACCAGCGAGTCGTCCTCGGTCGGCGGCGGCGCATAGATGGGGCCGCCGAGGGCTGCGGTGATGCGGCAGCCTAGGGAATCGGGGCCGTGCACGTCCCAGAAGCCTCGGCAGATGGCTTGTGTACCGATGGGTTTCCCGGTTGCGGGCAAGGTCTCGTGGCAGACGATCCAGCTTCCCCGCGCCAGCGCCTCGCGGACCATCCCTTCGCGTTGACCGGGATCGAGGTGCATTGGGTTGCCCGGGCGGAAAATGCACGTGCTGCACCGGCTCGACAGCACGCGCGGCAGTCCCGTGCGGGCATCGCGGACGTCACCGGGCGAATCCTCGACGCGGACCTGCTGTGACTTGAGTAGCAGGTAGGTTCCGGTCACCGGGTGCACAGGCTCGCCGGGCCGGTCGCTCTGCCAGATCAGTGGGCAGGGAAGGTCCCGGTGCTGTGGCGCGTGCGGCTGCTCGAGGTTGTAGAACTGACGTGCCGTCCAGTCGATGTTGATCTCTTGCTGACTGGGGAGCACGATGCGTACCCACCAGTGGTCGCCGCCCGCGCTGTACCGGGTGGACTCGTCGCCGTAGATCAGGAACACCTCGCCGGCGACCTCGTTCTCCAGCAAGGTTATGGCGAAGGTTTGCGCTACGGACTCGGGGTCCCAGCCGGCCTCGAACGTCATCCTCAGCTCGCCCTGCGACACGCGTGGGTAGCCTCGCCAGATCCCGATCATTGGCAGCGCTTCGAACTTTTCGATGGCTGCGCGGATGCTGCGGGGTAGCCGCTGCCGCTCAACGGGTGTCATCGTGTCGTCCCTTCCGATCCGGCCGTGGTGAGCACGTACACGGCCTCCCCTTCGGAGCCGAGGCAAATCTGCTGATTGCCGGGAACCACGATGCGCCAGTCACGCTGCCAGACGCGGTCAGCGCAGTAGTAGCTGCCGACCAGCAGCCCGTCGCGCGTGACGGTGCCGTACAGGGTCTGTTGTGCGTCGGCGGGGTCGGCGATGACGGCGGTGATGATGCAGCCGTTCTCAGTGAAGGTGCGGACAACGATCTCGGTGTCGGGTGTCTGGGTCATGGCATTGATCTCCTCTCCTACGGTGAGCCGGTAGCTGGGGCAGCCGTCGCCCTGGGGGCGGCTCGGGGTGACGGTGGTGACGTGGCGGCCGGTGAAGCGTTCGACGGCGGTGGTCACGGCCCGGGGGTGGGTCATGTCGTCGGTGGCCGGGAAGGTGCATTCCGCCCAGTGGCCTGGTGCGGTGGCGATCGAGACCCGGTAGCGGTCGCCGACGATCTCGCTGAGCGCGCACCACGTCGCACGTTCAGGATCGGGGAACGGATCGGGTGCGGTCTCCATGGGGGCACCTCCTTGTGGTGTCAGTGGGCGACGCGCAGGGCGGCGGTGGCGGCGCGTCCGATGGCCTGGGCGGTCGTGGCGGGGTCGGTGAGCAGGTGCACGCGTGCCCCGTCGAGCGGCGTATCGCTCTTGCTGGTGGTCAGCCACAGCACCGCACACCCGGCGGCGCGTAGCCGGTTGAGCCGCTTCTGGCCTTCGGCCCGGGGCTGGTCCCGGAATTGGCCGTCGGACACGATGACCAGCAGCCGGGCCGCGCCGGGGCTGGACAGGCCGAGCGCGCCGTCGAGGGCGGCAATGGCGGTGGGGATGTCTTCCCAGTTGTCGTCGGACTTGAACTCGGTCACCACCGCCGGGGTTCGGCCTGGGTAAGTCAGGGGCCGCACGTGGTTGCCGAAGATCACGGTGGCGGTGTCGGCGGGCACGCGGGTGTGGCGGGCGGCGGTGGCGAGGATCCAGGCGGCGGAGGCGACGTGGTCGCGGGCCCAGCGCATGGTGCCGGACACGTCACACGCGATGCCGAGCCGCAGTGGCGGGGTGGGGGTGGCGGTGCGGGTGATGCGGGTGAACGGTTCGGCGGTCGGCAGTGCCCCGGCCGCGCGCTGGGCGTCGGCGGCCAGCGCGCCCCGCATCCGCAACCGCCCGGGTGGGACCACGGAGCTCGTCTTGACCGCGCTCCGCTCGCGCGCCCCGGCGGTGTCCAGCGCGCGGGCGAGCACGCGGGCGGCGGTGCGTTCGTCATGCGTCGGTGGGCGGGTACCGGCCAGGGCGGTGCGGCCGTCCCGGGGGCCGCCGGGACGGAACGTCTTCCGGGCGGCCCGTTCCGCCTCCTTTCGAGCCGCCTTCTCGCGCGCCTGCGCGGCGGCGGCACGCGCGGCCGGGTCTTCCGGCGGCGGCTGCCGGGCAACGTTCGCGGCCACGTTGTCCAGCACGGTGGCGATCGCCTCCGCCATCGGCGACGGCGTGCCCGGGGCGAGTGATCCGGTGCCGTTCGGCGTTCCCGACGTGCCGGGCGGGGTGGGCTGGTTGGGATCGGTGGCGAGAATCTCGCACCATTGGCGTCCGAGGTCGAGCATGGTCTCGCCGTCGTCATCGGCGGTGTGCAGCGCTGCCCGCCATACCGCCCGCAGCTTGTCCACGGTGTCCGGACCGAGCACGTCTTCGATGACCCGGGCGAGCGGGGCGACTTCGGACTCGGTCAGCACACCGCCGTCGGCGCGCCCGAGGAGCAGGGCGGCGGAGCGCGCGGCGTCGGCAGGGGTCATCTGCGGCGCGGTGGCCGGGTCTGCGAACAGGTGCAGGTCATCGGCGACGAGCTCCTTGACGCACGCGCGCAGCCAGTGACGGTCGTCGGGGCGGCGGCGGATGTGCGCGGCCTCCATGCGCGCCTCTTCCAGCAGCATCGCGGCATCCACCACCCCGGGCGGGGCGTCCTCGGGTGGATCCCACGCGGTGTGTTTGGCATGGCCGCACTCGTGGGTGAGCGCGCCCCAGGTCGCGGCGTAGCGGGTGCGGTCGCCGATGTTGGCCGCGTCGACGGTGGCGGGGTCGACCTTGAGGTGGTTGCCGTCGACCTCGATCAGCGCGGGTCCGGGGTAGAAGCAGGCGGCCGCGCCACCGCCCGCGCCGGGCGCGATGGTGACCAGCAGGTCGTCACGGTCTGCGATCACCGGGACCTCGTCGGCCAGGGCGGCGGACAGGGTGAGCCATTCCGGGCGGGTCGGGAACACGGCGGTACCGGTGGCGGCGGGGTCGGCGAGGTGATTGCTCATGACAGTCCCTTTCGGACAGGAGGGCATGGGTCAGATGCGCGTGCCGAGGGCGAGCGGGGCGAGGTCTTTGCCGAACACTTGGCGCACCACGGCGGCGACGGTGGCGCGGTCCTCTTCCGGGGCGGTACCGACCAGGTTCCCGGCGGCGGCCTCGGCGCCGAGTACGTCGGCGATCTTTTGGAAGGCCAGCAGTTCGCGGAGCTGGGGCGCCCAGCCGGTTTCACCGTTGGCCTGCCGGGTGGCGAGATTCCGCGCGATCTTCACTGCCCGCTTGTCGATCTTGAGTTGGGTGGCGAGGTCGTAGTCGGTCGACACGTGGATCTGGGCGGCGAATCGGGATGACAGGGCGTCGGTGAGCACTGCGCCATGCACGCCGGGGTTGTGCCCGGCCACCACGTAGAACCCGGGCGCGGCGTCGATGATCTCGCCCCCGTTGGCTTTGATGATGATCTGGCGGCGGCCATCCATCGCGGGGTAGACCACGGCGAGCACGGTCGGGGGGATCAGCGTGGCGTCGTCGATGAACAAGGTCCGGCCCTCACGCATCGCGCGGACCAGCGGGCCGTGGATGAACGTGTAGCGAACGGTCCCGTTCCCGTCCACGGTCTGGGCATATTCCCCGACCAGGTCGGCGACCGTGGTGTCCCCATCACCCTGCACGGTCAGCAGGTCCGGGAACGCGGCCTCGACCGCCGACGTCTTCCCGGTACCGGGCGGCCCGTACATCAGGGCGGGAATTCCAGCGTCCCGCAGTTTCCGCAACGCGACCACGTCCGGCATCCCCGACAACAACCGGGGGTGGTACGGGGTCCCGTTCGGACGCGTCACGGGGCCGGTGACCGGTGCAGGGGGCGGGGCGGGTGGGGTGGCTGCCGGGGCGGTTGCGGGGGCCGGTGCCGCGCTGGTCCTGTTCGGACGGGCCGCCCAGGTGGTCCCGGGCGGCCGTGGCGGCGTGGGGGTGATCGTGGCTGCGGCGACGGAGTCCGTGGTCGCGGTCGCGCCATAGGTCAGGGGTGCGGCGGACGCGGTGAACGCGTGCCCCTGGTCGGCCAGGGCTTTCAGCGCATTGCCGACCGCGCCCGATGACCGGCCGCCGAGTTTCGCCGCGATCGCGCGCGGCGTCAACGGCGTGCCGTGGTTGTCGGCCAGCACCCGCGCGACCATCGCGCGCAATTCGCCGTTGCGCAGCCTGGCCGCCGCGCCCGTGGTTGGGGCGGCCGCGCCAGCGGTTGCCGGTGCTGGTGTGGGTGCGGGCGGCGTGGTCATCGCGGGTCAGTCCTTTCGTTGATCAGGGCCGGTCAGGCAGCGGCGTAGTCGTCGGCGTCGTCGTTCTGGTGGTATTCGGCGGCGGCGTCGGCCGATTCCTGGGTGTCGTGGACGGCCGACCAGCCGCAGTAGCAAAACGCGGTCACGGTGCCGTTGTCGTTGGTCGTGGTGTCGGCGTAGTGCATGATGGGCCCCCATTCTGGGAATATGGCTCACGCCGGGCATCGTATTGGTTGTGATTTCCGGTTCCCCGGCGACAAATCAATTATGACTCGACATGCGCCCGATGTGCAATAGGTTTGACCGCGTATTTTCAAGACTCTTTTCCTGGTTTTGTCGGGTTGGTGATTCCTGGGGCTCATTCCCGTGTTTGCCCAGGTCAAAGACCTGTGAGGTGTGCCCGATGGATGAATTGAGTAATGCCGAGAAGAAGAGGAAAACAATCGAATTGCATTTAATCCATGAATATCCGGAACGAGAAGCTGAAGGGTGAAGGCTGGCTGTGTTGGCGACCGAGTGGCCTGTCGTCACGTCGCCGCCGGCCCGCCGCCCCGATGTGTTCACCGCCTTGGGGCGGGTCGAGTCTGGGATAGCACCGGATCCCTCTGCGGGTGCCCTGGCCAGGCGGTTCCGTGCCGCGGTACGGTGGCGCTCTAATCGGCGCCCCGATATGAACCCCATGTTGATCCCCCAGGTGATCCCCGTTTGGTCCGCCCCGTCGGCCCGCGTGGATCAGCTTGGCTATCGGATGCGGGCGTGCGGGTGAGACGCGGGTTGAGTAGTTCTACGGTTGGGCGCGTTGCTCCGTTTGGCGTAATGTGGGCTTGTCGAGGTGTCCTCGTCGATGGGCGCGGGTGAGGGCTAGTCCACGCTTGCGAACAGGTATAACGCCCTTGAGGAGGGTCATCTCGGCGGTCCGGGTCGGCACACGTGGGGAGGCGTGGTGACGGAGCGAGACGACAGGCTTCTGAGGGGCCTGTACGACCTGAGAAACCTGTTCGGGGACAAGTGGGTGCCGGCGATCGTGGTGGCACTCCGGGCTGGCCCGTTGCGGCGGATAGAGATTCTTTCCACGGTCAACTCTTATTTCATCGACGAGAACTGGACGGATAAACAACGCGTCCTGCACGATAGCATTCTGGCGCGTTCGTTGAAAAAGATGCGTATGCAGGGGTTGGTCTTCCGGGAGCGCAGTACGAAGTCTTTTCCGCCGGAAGTCGAATACGCGTTGAATCCGGCGGTCGCCGACGCGCTGGAGGCTGCGGAGCCGCTCATCGCCTGGACTCGGGCACACCCTGACTTGCTTGCGCAGGCTCAGGAATACAGCCGCAAGCATGGCCCGCATGGCGGGTCGTCGGCGGACGAGGGTGATGACGATTTTCCGCCGCGGCCGGCCTGAACCGCGACGACCGTGTCGTGCTCCAAGGACGGTCACCCGGCTTTGCTGTAACCATGGCCGGCAGCGTCTGTCTGTAGGTCGTGACGGCGTTGCAGCCGCTCGGCCAGGCTGACGGTTTGCGGGCTCGGTTGGTCGTCGACCTCGGCGAGCCGTGTGGTGAGCAGGGTGAGGGTTCGTGGGATGGCGTCGAGCTGCCCGAGGCGTTCCTGCAGGCGCATGATGTCGCGGTAGATCAGTTCGTTGTGCGGATCGAAGGCGCGGGCGATCTCAAGGAGATCGAGGGTCTGCTGCGGGTCCTCGTCGACCAGTGCTCGCGCGAGCGCGGCGACGGCGTCGATGGCATCGCGGCGGATGGATTCCCGGGCGGTTTCAATCCATTCCGTACTCATGCCGTCGGCCAGGGGACCGGCGTAGCTCTCGACCGCGCGGCGGTTGGCGTCGATCCGGTCCTGCTGGTTCGTAGCCGCGCGCCGCGCTGCTACGGCAGCGGCGAAGCGGTGGTAATCGACCTCGACCAAGCCCGGATCGAGGCGGTAGCGACCCTCGCCGGTCACCACCACGTCGGAGAGCGCACCGTCGGTTGCGGCACCGATTGCGCGGCGGAGACGGCTGAGGCTGGTGTTCAGCGCGTTGGTCGTCTTCTCGGGAGGGCCCGCCGGCCACAGGGCCGCGATGAGCGCCTCGCGGCTGACGCCGTCCGGATGCAGGCTCAAGAACACCAGCAGTTCGCGCACCCGGGGTTGGAATGCCGACGTGACCTCGTTCTCGACACTCTCAGCCGCCTGAGCAGGCCGGGGCCGCCACCACACGCGCACCGGGCCCAGGACCGTGGCCCGCAGCGGCGCGAGCGCGTCCTGCTGGTTCCCGGTTGGGCTCGGCCGCTGCTGAGATGGAATCGGGACGAGCGGATCAGCGAGGTCGGCAGTGCCCCTGAGAATCTCCAGCCCGGCGTCGGACTGATCGCGGGCGCTCTGTCCGGCCCGGAGTTCGAGGCCGGGTTCCAGCTCGTCGGGGGTGTTGTGCCGGTCGCTCTCGTCCGGCGTTTCGGTCTGGCGTAGCAGGGCGAGCAGATCGGCGAGGTGGTCGTCACCGAGGCGGAACATCCGCATGCCGCGCAGGCGTTCGCCCGGGCCGGGATTGGTCGCGGACACGGTGCCCTCGGCTCGGACGTAGGCGGTGACGCCGGCGGGCCACTGGCCCAGCAGCAGCCCGGTGACACCGAAGCACGACCCGTTGTCCAGGACAGCCTGCAGCCGCTGCCGATGCCGTTCCGGTGCGCGCGCCACCAGCAGGACGGGAGGCCACGGCTCGGCTTGCGCGTTCGGCGTCTGTCGTGCGCGTGCCAGCGTCTCGGCTTCGAGCGCGTCCAGTGCCCCCTCGACGTTGGCGACCAGTTGCACACCTGCCGGTAGCTTCGATTGGTCCGTCCTGTGCCCCAGCAGCGCGTCCGCGTCTTCGACGGGACATATCACCCCTGCCCCGGAGTGCGTGGCCGCGGCGGCGACCAGTAGTGCTCGTGCCGCGGCTGGCGCACCCTCGCCGATGAGGCCGAGTCCATGGACTGAGGCGAGGTCCAACGCAACCTCCCGGCCGTCGCGCACACCGACGGGCAGTGTGCTGTCCTGCGCGAGCGGCGGTTCGGAGGCCGTTGGTGGCTCGCCGTAGGTGGTGTTGGGCTCGTCCTCGGTGGCTCGCAGGTGGGCCAGTCGTAGCTGGTACACCACTGGCGCGACGGGCAGGTCTGTGCGGTCGCCGCTGCCAGGACGGTAGCGACGACGGTGCCGGCGCCGCGCGATGAGCAAGGCCGCGCTGACCGCGGAGGCGAGTCCGAGCCCAACGAACAGCTCCTCGCCCCAGCGAAACCCAGCCTCTCCGGAAGCGCCAGGACGCGGCGGTGACGTGTCCTCGGCCGGCGGTGGTTCGGGTGTGGGGGGCGTCGGCTGTTCGGCGGGAGCCGCCGTGGTCGGCGGTGTGATCTCCGGGGGTGCGGTTGCGTCTGCCGGCAACCTGAACTCCTCGCCGGGGAAGATCAAGCTGGGCCGGTCGAACACGCCTCCGTTGGGCTGCCGTTTGCCCCTGTTGAGGTCGAAGATTTCCGGCCACCGATTGCCGTCGCCGAGCGTGCGCTGGGCGATGCGCCACAGCGAGTCGTGCACGCCGGTTACCGGGTCCGGCGCCATCGCCACCACCGACCTCGCCGCGACGATCCCGTCGGCGCTGCCGTGCTCGTGGTCTACGAGCCTCACAACGGACGTGGTGACGACTTCGGTGCTCGAGCTCGTCCCGGCGGTGAGGCCGTGGCCGACGCGGTGACCCACGATCGCGATCAGGATCGCGCCGATGAGAGCCCCCGTGACGTGGCGGAGAGGGCCGGCGGCTATCACGCCGGGGACGCGCATGTCGCGCGCAACCTCGATGGCGCAGCGGGCCACGTCGACCGTGAACAGCGCCCAGACCACCCAGCTGAGGCAGGCGAGGAAGTCCAGCAGGAAGTTTGTGGTCATCGGGCCGAGCAGCACGCCCTCGATATCCGCCAAGGTCGGCAGGTGGTCGGGCAGGGGCCACCCGATGAACCGGATGAGCGCCCAGGGCAGGCCGCCGAGCAGCGCAACAAGGATCACCGCGGCGAGCAACCCGCGAAGCAGCCTGGCCGCGACGACGACACCATGGCCGGCCCTACGCATCGAACGTCCAGTCATCGGACGCTCACGTGAGCTGAGCGACCTGGAGATCACGTGCGGGCGGCGCGGGCGCAGGATCACCCGATCGGCCGTTCGTCTGGGACGAACTGCGGGAACGAGTACCGAGCTTGCTCCCGGCCGGCTTCTTCCGCTTGGTTCGCGTGGTCTTGCGGCCGCTGACCCACTGCGTGAGGTCCGAGGCCTTCAGGTCGGTGAACCGCGCGAGTTCCTCGATGCTGATGACGTCCTCGGCATCGGCGACGATCTCGCCGAGTTGCCCCTCGACGTCCTCCAGCTGCGCGACGATCGCGGCACGGCGCTGGGCCAGCTGATTCACCCGCTGGGCGGCGGCTTTGCGCCTCGCCGTACGCGGGGCGTCAACGTCTTCGATGCGGTGTTCGACCTCTTCGTCGGTGGGCATGATCTCTTCTCCTTTCGTCATGGCTCGACGGTCGTGATTCCGCGTTGCGGGTGCGCACTTCCCTGTCCGTGTACGGACAGCGAGCTGATTCCGATCAGCCCGAGTAGCTGGGTGGGCTGGGAGCCCGTGACGGTCACCGTGACGGTGTCACCGGAAATCACGACCGCGCCCACGGCGCCCTCAGCGGTCAGATGGGCTTGGGCCCTGGCGATGGCTTGCGCGGGCACCAAGCGAAGGGTCCCGCTGTTGCGGTACGCGGCCAGGTCGATGGCTTGTGCGCCGGCGCGAGCGGCGGCTTCGGCTTGCCCGTTCGCCCGGACCTTGGCGGCCAGAGCGAGGCCGCCGTCGAGCGTCAGGCCGGCCAGGGCCAGGATGGCGGTGACCAGCACGACGACGAAGGCGGACACGCGGCCCTCGTCGGCCCGCCACCAGACGATCGCGCGCTCGATGGTGCTCCGGTGCTTCACGACGATGTCCCGGTGTTCGCCGTCGATCGCCACACGTCGACCGGCTCGGCAGCCGTGGCTGTCAACCGTTTCCCACCGGGCACGCCGAGGATGAGGGCGTCGCCGAAGTCGACATCGCAGGCGATGGTGACCGTCACGGTGCCGCCGGGGCGCAGGCCTCCGGTCGAGGTGGTCGCGGATAACGACCGGCAGGCCACACCCGCGTCGGCCAGGGCTGCGGCGGCCGTGGACTGGGCGGCACTGATCGCGGCAGTAGCGGTGCGCTCCATGCTCGCGGCGCGGGCGGCTTGATGGGCGGCGTCGTCGATGCGGATCCGAGCTTCCACCCCGCGGTGGATCACGACGCCGACGAACACCAGGAGCATGATCAGCAACGGGGCGACGAGCGTGATCTCGGAGGCGACCGACCCCTCGTCGGCACGCCACCAGACGATCCGCGCCTCCTGGCCGCGGAGTCCGCACCGGGGTGAGGTTCTGGTCATCGAGGTCATCCACTCGTCTCCGGAACGAAGCGTTCGACAGGACCGGCGGCCTCGGCATGTACGGGCAGCGTCAGGAACGGAACCACTGACGTGGCCGTCCCGGAGATCCGGACTGCGGCTGCAGCTGGGCCCCGGTCGGTCGACACGGCGGCGCCGCGCAGCGGACCACCTGCGAGCTGGCCGAGGAGTTGTTGCGCGCTGGCCGTGCCCGCCGCGGCGGTCCCGTTCTGCGAACGCGCGGCCACCAGGCCCTGCGAGGCGGCGGCCTGGGCGATGTGCGTGGCGTGCGACCACAGCGCGAACTGCACGATGGCCAGCAGCACCAGCAACAGCAGGGGAGTGGCGATCACCAGCTCCGCGCTCACCGAGCCGTGGTCGCCCATCAACGACTTGCGGAGCCGGACTCGCCACGAGGCGGGTCTCGCGCAGAGGATCTGCCTGCGGTTCATAGCTTCACATGTCGATGCTGTTGGCCTTGGACGTGACCTTGGCGACGATGATCGCGAGCACCGCGATGGCCGCGACGACCAGCAGCGCTGTCACGAGCACCGTTTCGGTCGAGTACCCGGCCTCGGGTTCACGCCGTAGCATGTCCACCCGAGCTCGGATGATGGTCCACAACGTGTCCCATTGTGAGGGCATCAGATTCTCCTCTCGTACGCCGGTTCAGAGTCCATTGAGGACCTGGACTAGAGCGGGGTAGGCGATGAAGGCGAGGAATCCGAGGAACAACGCCATCACCGGTAGCGACATCCGTTCGGTTGCCGCTTGGGTATCGCCCTCGGCTTCGGTCATCTGGTGGGTGCGCAGGGCCTGTGCCTTAGCGGCGAGGGATGTGCGGACCTTGGCGCCCTCGGTGCCGGCGAGGCTGACCGAGGCGGCGAGCTCGGCGAGTTCGGTCACGTCGAGTTCTTCGCCGAGCCGGCGCAGTGTCGCCCATGGGGTCGTGCGGGTCAGGCGGGCGGTGTCCAGCGCGCGGCGGATCTGTGCAAAGGCCCATCCGCGGCCGATGGCGACGGAGTCGCCGAGCGCACTGTCGACCCCGGCACCACCGGCCAGCGTGATCCATACCAGGTCCAGGTAGGCCGACAGCGCGTGCCGGAACCCGGAGCGGAGTTTCGCTGCTTCGGTGCGGACCTGCAGGTCTGGGAGGACGAACCCCGCCGCGGCGAGCACCAGACCGGCGATGATCGGAAACTCGACACCAAGGCCGAATCCGGCGATCGTGAGGAGAGCGCTCAACAGTGCCGGCAGGACGAGGCCGGCGACGGCGAGGGTGGCCTTTTCCGCCAGGTGGGTCGAGCTCGAGCGGCCGATCACCGCGAGGTCGCGCGCCAGACGGGGGCCGGGCAGGCCGAGGGCGCGCAGAGGCGCGACGGCCGGCCGACCGAGTCGTGCGGCCCAGCCGGCGTCCCCAGTGGTCAGGATCGGCTCGGGACTGGGTGGCGCGGTGGCGCGGGTCAGGACGACGCCCAGTGCGGGACGCGGCGGGAACAGGTAGACCGCCAGCGCCCACAGCCCGATGCCGACGCCCGTGCCGAGTGTGAGGGAGATGATCAGGGGGCTCATTCCTGCCTCCCAATGGCTAGTCGTGCGTCGCCGGCTGTGGCGAGGAACCGATCGGGCAGCGGGATACGGGCAATGCGGCTCAGCCAGGCGAACCCGGCCGCGAACAGACCGCCGATCCCCAGCAGCACGATCTGGCCGGCGGCGCTGTCATAAGCGCCCATGTAGCTGCGGTTGAGCAGCACCACGGCCACCGCGAAGGCCAGGGTGGTGCCCACGATGACCCGGACCGACGTGCGGGTGCGGGCTCGCCCGGCCTCAACACGCATCCGCATTGACGCCTGGCCGCGGGCCGCCTCGGCCAGCGACCCGAGGAGGTCGGCCAGCTGCCGGGTCTGGTGCTCGGCGGCCAGCAGCAAGGCGGCGATCACCAGGTCTCCGACCGGATCGTCCAACCGCTCGCCAAGTCGTCGCAACGCCGGAGCCAGACGCTCGCCGTTTTCGATTCCGGCCGCCAGGTCACCCACCTTGGCCCGGATGGCCGGTGGGGCCAGGGGCGCGGTGGCGAGGACGGCTTGTTCGAGCCCTGCGGCGGCCGACAGCGTGTCGCGCAGCATCTCCGTCCAGGTCGCGATCGCTTCGATGCGGGCGATTCGACGGGTGTGCTCCGGGTCCCCGCCCAGGACGCGGGGCAACCCCCAGCAGGCGAGCCCGGTGAGGACGCCGCCAACCAGCCAGCCAGTCAGCAGACCGGCTGCCAGCCCGGCAGCGATCGCGATACCAAGCCGGAGCGAGCGACGCGGGTCGGCTGGATACTCGGGACGGCGGATGCGGCGGGGGAGGTGAGTGCCGGTTCCCCGAAAGCCGAGGACGACCAGCAACAACCCGAGCCCGGCGCCGGCGCCGAGCAGCGCGGCGATGCCAGTGGTCGCGGTGAGAGCGACGGTCATGGCGCCCACCAGCCCTCGGGGTTTTCGAGCACACCGGGGTCGAATCCGGCGTCGACCAGGTCGTCGAGCGTGTCACCGCGCAGGGCGCCGGCAACGGGGCACGCGCGGCGATCCGGACCGGGCCGGTAGACCTCGTTGGAGATGATCTGCGGTCCGTCGGCGCCGACTACTTCGCGGATCGAGGACACCACGCGGGTTCGTCGGTCGTCGGCGCGCGCCAAGTGCACGACGAAGTGCACCGCCGAGGCCACGAGCAGGTTCGTTGCCTCCAGCGGTAGCCGTTCCGCGCCCTGAGCGGCATAGGAGGCGAGTCGGGTGAAAGCGATCCGCGAGCTGGACGCGTGCAGGGTCGCCATCGACCCGTCGTTGCCCTGCGACATCGCGTTGCACATCGGGATGACCTCCGGCCCGCGGATCTCCCCGACGATGACCCGATCCGGGCTCATCCGCAGACCCCAGCGGACGAGTTCGGCCTGGGAGATGGCTCCCTCGCCTTCGACGTTGGGCTCGCGCGCTTGGAAGGCGGTCACGTCGGCGTGGATGTCGGGGTCGTGGTCCAGGCCGAGTTCGAAGGCGTCCTCGATGGTGACGATCCGTTCCATCGGATCCATTTCGGAGGCCAGCGCCCGCAGCAGCGTGGTCTTGCCCGCACCTGTGCCGCCAGTGATCAGGATGTTCTTGCGTGCCTTGACCAGCGCGCGCAGGAACTGCTCAAGGCCGGGATCGAGACTGCCGCGCAGCCGGAGGTCCCGCAGGGTGACGGTGAGGTAGCCGTGGCGTCTGATCGACAGAGCGGTCACGCCGCCGGCAGTCAGCCCCATCACCGCGAACAACCGCTCCCCGCCCGGCAGCTGGAGGTTGACTGCTGGGGAGCCCTGGTCGAACCGTCGTTCCTGACTGCTCGCCCGCGCGGCTAGCAGCCGCACGAGATCGGTCAGCTCCTCATTGGACGACGCGATCGGGCCCACCCGGGCGCGACGGCCGTCGTTGTACTGCACGAAAACCCGGTCGTAGCGGTTGGCGTTGATGGTCTCCACCGCCGGGTCGTCCAGCAGCGGCTGCAACCCCGCCATGCCGAACAGCTCGTTGACGACCTCGGTCACCACCCGCTGCTCGACCTCGCGCGGAAGCAACTGCCGGCCCGCGGCCAGTTCGTCCTCCGTATGCCTGCGCAGGGCGTCGTCGATGATTCCGCGGGCCAGCTCACGGCGCGCCTCGCGCGTGGCGGTCGTCCCGGTGCGGTCCTGCTGGTCGGCGACTCGCTGAGGCAAATCGGCGTTCAGCCGCTCACGGAGATACTGACGTAACCGGCTCACTGCGTCCAACGGCTCGGCCGGGCGGCCATCGGTAGGCCAACTTGTCGGCGACCTCCTTGGGGCTGCGCCATTGACCGGCTGTTGGTTCGCGGTTGACGGCGTCACGATGACTGCCCTCCGACGGAGGGTGCTGGGCGGACACCGGTGGGCGAGACAGCGGCGGGCGGGACACCGGGGACCGCGTGCAAAGCCGGGACGGGCGTGTGCATTGGGGGCGGTTCGGGTGTGGCCGGGTGTCCACGGCTGGCGAGTTCGCCGGCAACCTTCTCTGCGAAACGCCCGAGCGCCGAACGGGAAGGTCCCCATCGCGATGTTGCCGGCCGGCCGCAGAGCACGGCGGCACCACGTGGATCGTGAGGTACCCGCCCCAGCGGCGGCACCCCGAGTTCGCGGGCGACCTCTGCTTCGGAATAGCCCGGGCCGACCAGCAACAAGACGGGGTTCGGGCTCCATCGGGCCACGGTGGGCAGTCGTCGTGGAAGGTGCGCGAGGTCGTCGGCGTGAGCACGTGACAGGAGAACGATCGCGTTGGAGGAGCGCGCGATCGGCAGGCCGGGCGAGCCAGGATCCACGCGGCCGCAGTCTGCGATCACCACGACGTCGGGCTGGGCGGCGACCTGGCGCAGCAGATCGAGACCGCTGGTTTGATGCTGTGCCAACGCGGACAGTGCCGCACGGGCCTGCTCGGCGTCCGGGGGAGCGGCGATCACGCGCAGCCCACCAGGGAGGCCTTGGGTGTGCTGCCACACCAGGTCGGCATCGCCACCGCGGCGTGCTGCGGCTGCCAAGCTGACGAGACCGGGCGTCGACGCCAGAGAGAACCGCAGGGCGAGATCACCCCCCGAGGGGTCGGCCTCCACCACCAAGGCTCGGGCAGAGGGCCAGCGGGCGGCCAGGGCCACGGCGAACGTCGTCGCGCCCGGAGAACCTTTCAACGACAGGACCGAAACCAGCATCAGCGTCCTCCCGCAGCGAGCATCACGACTGACAGCTGCCCGGCCGGAATCGCGGCGACCTGACGCGCGGCGGTTTCGGGCAGCTGCACCGAGACCACCGTCGTCTGGTCGTTCGGCGTGCCGGCCACATTGGTGACCACCGCGGGCCAGACCATTCCGCCGTCAACGGGTGGACTGGCCGCGGTCCCGGCTGGTGCAGACACGAACACCACGGCGACACGGGCGCCGGCGGTGACCTCCGGCGGGAACTGGCCGGGCTTGAGCGCAAGAGCGGCGATCGCCTGACCGGCGCCCGGGACCGCGGCATCGCCGACCGAGCGCGGGGTCAGCAACGCCCCGGCCGTCAAGCTCGTCGCCATCGGCCTGCCGACCACCGTGGCTGCTTGATCCACTCCGACCACGGCCACCGCGGGGTCGAGTGCGAGGTTGACCTGCCGCAGGTCCTGCGGGGTCAGGACGTGGCCCACCGGTACATCGCGGGCGAGCGCGAGCACTGCCCGCCGGTCGCCCGAATCGAGGGAGAACAGCACGAAGCCGCCCGCGCACGCCAGTACCAGGAGGAGGCCCAGGAGCAGGTGCGGGAGACTCCGGCGTCGGCCGGTCCCGCGGAAGCGCCGGGCGTTCTTGCGGTCGCTGACCCACGGGCCCGGCGCTGTATCCGGGCGGGTCGTGGTGTTGGTGCTCACGCCGATACCTCCCAGAGGCAAGGGGGTAGTGCGCCGCGTCGCCGAAGGGAATCAGCGAGCGGATCGGGTCGGGTATTGGGCGGTCAGCCGCCTCCGTTGTTCAACGCCTGTGACTCCGCGACGCGGAAGCTCGCGGTGCTTGTCGTGGTCATGTCCGGGAACGTTCCGCCTTGACCGCCGCCGGACCAGGTGACCGTCCAATGCACGGTCGCGGTCACCCCGAAAGCGTGTCCCGGCTGTCCTGCCGAGGAGCGGTGGTAGACGTAGCCGCAGTCCGGCGAGGGTGCCGCCGGGTCGACACCTGCCGTATACGGGGTGCCGGCGCCGTTGCAGGCGACGGTCGAGCCGTCGCCCATCGACCAGGTGACGGAGCCGGGCGTCGCTGTCGCCGTCACCGAAACACCGGGCACGGCGGCGGTCGCCGACACCGGACCCCAGCCACTCGACAGCCACATCCAGGTGGGCAGGTTCACCAGCTGGTCGCCCACCGGGTTCGCGGAGATCGTCGGCGAGGGCAGCCGCAGCTGGCGGCGCGCCATCTGCGCCAGCTCTGCGGGTGATGGCAGCTGCGCTGCTCCGGGCTGTTCCCCGTCCGGGATCCACACGGGAGGCCGGTACAACGTGTCGGCCGAGCCTTCTCCCGAGCACTTCCACACGTACCAGGCGCCCGGTCCCTGTGCGGGTTGCCCGGCTTGGGCGGGAGCAGGGCGCGGCAATGCCACCGGCACGACGCCTCCACTGCTTGGTCGAGGCTTGTGCGTCACGGGGAACGCGCCGCCGCTGGGCGGCTGGTAGTCGCTCTTCACATACGAGCAGCTCGCCATGTCGGCATCGCCGCCCGTGATCGTGTCGCCGGGATTCGTGGGTTTTCCGTTGCCTGGCTTGGTTCCGCCGCCAGGACGCCCGGAGTTGGGGGCCCCGGCTCCTGGAGCCTTCCCCGGGGTGCCGTTGGTGCCCGCGCCGAGTTCACACGCGGGCGTGGGCGTTTGGCTGCAGGTCGTGCTTCCCCAGCCGCCGCCGGCGACGGCAGGAGCCGCGAGGCCGAGCACGGCCACGGCGAAGACTCCGGCGACGACGGCGGTCCGGCGCATGGTCAGCACGTCCCCGCGTCGTGAACGCCGTAGTCGGTGACCTTCCACGAGCCATCGGCCTGCTTCTCGACGATCGCGTTGATCGCATGCCGGCCCCCAGGCTCGTCGTCCGCGAGCTGACCGTTGTCAGCCCGGTACTTGAGCCAGTTCGTGGAGTCGCCGCAGTCGGACACGATGATCTTCACGGGGTCGCCTGCCGGTTCGACCGAGGACACCGTCGGGTTCAGGATCGGCTGTCCCTTGGTCACCAGGCCGTTGTAGTGGTCTGCGTAGAGACCGCGGGACAAGTTGGTCAGCGCGAGGCCGGTCGCATGATCCCCAAGCTTCGGAGACTGCCAGTCCGATGTGATCCCGGCCTGGACGAAGTCCGCCCACATCGCCCGGTATGCCGCCAGCGCCTCCTGCTTCGCCTTGTCCTCGCCCGTCGGGGAAGGACTGGTGCTCACGGCAGCTGAGGGAGCCGGGGCGGCGGTCGACGGTCCGGACGCGAGGTCCGTCGGATCGTCGGGAGTGCATGCCGCGAACAAGACGAGACTGGTCACCCCCGTGACCGCCCATCCGCTCAAGGAGTGACGTGGTCTCCCCTGCACCGTGGTACCCCCCACCACTACCGCTTGATCACTGTTCACCAGATCAAACTTTCTACACCACGGTCCCCCTGTGGCCGCAATGGTCACGTCGCACTGACTTTGAAGTCGGCATGGCTTCAACTAAGAAAGGTTCACCCTTTCGGACGCGTGGTGTGAACGTTCGAGGCTTGCGTCCGGTATTCATGGCGGCTAGGAATCGCGACAGTTTCGCGCGCATGATCACCGGGGTTTCGATGAATCCGCTTGCCTTGACCGGCTGGGTTGCCGTCGGTACCTGCGTTGGTGCGGCGATCGCGATGTGCTCGCGAGCGTTGGTGCGGACGAGGGTGCTGAGCGTGGGGGAGCGCGCGGTGTCAGCCGGCGCGACGGCCGTGGCGTTCGCAGCCGCGGCCTGGCGTTTCGGCTGGGGGATCGACCTGGTGGCCTACAGCTCGTTCGCGGCGGTGTCAGTGGTCTTGGCGTTGATCGACATCATCGAGCAACGCCTGCCCGGTGTGCTGATCCTCGTGGGCGTCCTCGCGGTGGGGGCGAGTTTCGTCCTTGGGTCGGTGCTTGTGGCGGGTTACGCCGACTTGTTCCGGGCGGTGGCCGGGATGTGTGTTCTGGGCGCTTGCTATCTCGTGCTCGCTCTCGCCCTCGGGGGACTTGGTGCCGGGGACGTCAAGCTCGCCGGGCTCCTTGGGCTCGCGCTGGGTTGGCAGAGCTGGGGCGTCGTCCTGGCCGGCACCGTACTGGGGTGGCTGCTCGCTGGAATTGCACGCGCGGTCTTACGTGCCACGGGGCAGGTACCTCGTGGCGCCCCAATGCCTATGGGGCCCTATCTTGTGCTGGGTGCGTGGTTGGCAATCCTGTGCGACCTCGCGCCCTAGACAATTTGGAATAATCTGCTAACGGCTTTTTTGGAGAACCTGCGGAACTATTCCAACAAGCTCGCCAGTGTCGATTCGCGATTAACGCGGTTGGCCGGGCTCAGCGGTCGCGCCAGGCGAGGGGTGACAGGGAGACGGCTGCTTCGGCGACGCGTTGGGCGGTTTGGGCGGTGAGGCCCTTGAGGGCGCTGTCGATCCAGCCCTGGACACGCTGGACGCCAATCTCGCGGTACTCGACGGCTTGGAGGAGCATCTCCAGCTTGTCCGCGTCGCGGGCGCAGCGGGCTTCCGCGCTCTCGGCTGTCTCGTACTCGTCGACGGCGTCCCGGACGGAGGCGCCCGCGGCCTCGGGCAGCCCGGCGGTCTGGTCGGCGGTGATGTGCCTGGGGTCCGGTTTGGTGAGGTAGGGCTTGACGGTGTGGGGGAGGTCGCCGGTGCGGGTTTCCTGGGTGTCGTGCCAGAGGGCGAGGTAAGCGGCGCGGGCGGGGTCATCGCCTTCCTCAGCGGCCAGCAGTCCGGCGAGCTGGGCGACACGCAGAGAGTGCTCGGCCACGGATTCGGGGTCGCGGACGCCGGCGTGCCACCAGCCCGAGCGTCGGATCCGCTTGAGGATGCCGAGCTCGTAGCCGAAGCTGGCCATGGCGGTGGCGTCTGACACGCGCGGTTCTCCTAACGGTCGGCGATGCGGCGGGCGTAGTGCAGGCCTGCGAACTGGTCCCGCTCGGTGCGGGTGAGTTCGTCGGTGGACAGGCCCACCTCGACGGCCTCCTCGAGCGGCGGGCGCAGGTGAGGCCAGTCGGTCAGCAGTGACGGGCGTGAGGCTATCAACGTGTACAGGGTGTGCTGGCTCAGCACGTGCACGCCGCCCCAGGATCGGGGTCGGTCGAGCTCTGTGATCAGGCCGCGCAGCAATGACGCGACCTGGGATTCGTCCCGCCAGCCCGCGCCTGGTCGGCACACCATCTCGAAGCGGGAGCGTCATCGAACACAAGTTCGATGACGTGTTAGCCTCGGGGTATGAGCGTGGAAGGCCCCGGCGGTGACCAGTACGACGGCCTCGCCTACTACCGCGTCGATGCAAACGGTGAGCGGCTCATCGTCCTGCCGGCGACGTGCAGGGCAGGCCGGCACTCTCTCGCTGCGTCGGGGTATCGGGCTGTTGTCGGCAGTGCCGAGATCGCTGTCGAGTGCCAGGCGTGCCGGGCCGAAGGCGCTTCTCCGGCTGCATGGCGTCTCGGCACTTCTGGGTCGGTGGCCGCGCGGGCCGAGCTCGATGACCAGCCGTACCTAGGCCGCCGGAGGTGGTCGGAAGCGGCGCCGACGGGGCGGAAGTAGGAGGCTGCAGATGCTGCACACCCCCTACACGCGCTTCACCGGCGACGCCGACCACGGGCGGATCCCGGTCATCACCCCGGTCTGGGTTCGGCTGGACGCCATCTATGCGCGCGTCCCAGGAGCGCCCGCGCACACCGTCGTCACCGGACTGGACATGACCAGCGAGGTACCCGGTCGCCTCACGGGCTGGTTCTCCACCGCGAAGGGGGACTGGCTCGGTGTCGTCGACTTCGACATCCCCTATGCCGACCCGCGGCGGAACAAGCTCGAGGTCGTCGACCAACTCGTCCCGGCCTACGCACTACGCCGCCGCGGCGACTGACCGCGGTCGGCCTCACGCGGTGCTCAACTCCCGCAGAAGAGCATCGAGGCGCTGGCGAGTCTCCTCGGCTGTCAGTGCCAATTGCTCCAGCTCGGCCTGAACCCGTCGATAGCGCCTGACCAGCTCGCGATCGGTGAGGACGGTTGCGGCTCCGAGATGCTGGATGAGGACCGCGCCATCGTCATCCTCACGGTCATAAAGCACAAACCCGCCGAGACGGCCGTCATGCCAGTCGGAACCGTCGGGCACGAGGCGCACCACGGCTGATTGGCGGTCGAGGGTGTCGATTAGCCGCTCGACCTGTTGCGTCATAACGTTCGCTCCGCCTACCCGCCAGGTAAGAGCTGGTAGACCGAGGAAAACTTCATACTTCTTCCGCGTGTCCTCGAACAAGGCTTTCTGGCGTTCGGCTTTGGAGGTCACGCCGCTCGTCTCATCTGTGACGCGGCGAGCGTAAGCATCGGTTTGCAACAGATCGGGGATGCGGAGTGGTGACCATTCCACAATCGCGGTCGCTCGGTGCTCGACCTTGAGTGCGTCGGCGGCCCGATCAGAGATGCCGAAAAGACCGCGAGTTCCACGGTTCGGGTTCACCCACTCGGCGACCTGAAGCAGATCCGCGCGTGCTTGGCCCGTGATGCCCAGGGAGTCAGCGAGCGCTTTGGTCTGATCGACGGTGGGGAGGAGCGTCCCGTCGAGCCAGCGACTGACAGTCGCGTGGGACACGCCGACCTCATGGCCGATCTTTCGAGTGGTGGGACGTGGCGCGCGAGACAACCAGTGCGAGCGCAGGAGACTCGCGAGCGGTTGGTCGTGGAGCGACGTCGCCGCTCTGGGGCGTCTCGGCATGAAGTCAAGAGTACCGAGAGAGAGCTCGGGGTCATAACGACCCGTATGGGCTATTGCCCCTTCTCGTTCAGGCAATGCACCGTCGTTTGGTACGTAACAACGCGACAAACTTGAGTTGTGAAGGGAAGAATCATGTGGCGGCGGTTTTTGCGTATTCGCAACGCGTTGACTCATCACGGCAGAGGCTCTCGGTCGCAGCATTGTCGCCGCCACGCGAAGCCCAAGCGTGTCAAGGTTGCACTCAACGAGGAGAACGGTTGGGGACGCGTTCGCGGGAGTTGGCGATGACGGAGCGGCAGCGATCCCCGGAATACCTCTACCGGGTCGCTTTCGAGAAGCTCAAGGCTTGCATAGAATCCGGCGAGCTCCCGCCGAACACACCCCTTCCGGCTGAAAAGCGTCTGGCGGCGGAGTTGGGCTTCTCGCTGGGGACGGTGCGCCGTGCGACTCAGCTCCTCCGAGACGAGGGCCTTGTTGTCACGGTGCCATCGAAGGGGACGTTCGTCTGCGAGTCTCGAGCGCGGCCGTGCGAGGAGCCGGACTCGCGAGAGTGAGTCTGCCTGGGGTGGCTTCGGACGTGTCTCAGTCCTGTGTGGATTCCGTCCGCCCAGTGATCCAGAGTGCCCCTGCCGCCCTGATCACCCCTCGCGGCGCGGGCCTTCAGCCGAGAGCGGTCCACCGCCATGTAGGCGAGCTCCTGCGCCACGAAATACCCCGTCGCCCGCGGTGAGTAGGAGGGTACCCAGCACCCCGAACACGATATTCACCACCGTCACCACGGCCGGCCCCACCACCCCGCCGCTGGGTCGTGCTCAGGCCGTATCAGCGGGTCTGCGTCATCCAGGGCGGCGTCGCCCGTATTTCGAGACGGGTCCATGATCCTCTCGCAAGAGTTGCTATCGCACTCGTGGTGGTCGTGCTGCTCGCCGCCTTCGCCTGGGGTCTGGACAACCTGTAGCGCCGCTCGGACGTTGCGGGCGGGCTCGCAGGTGATGCCTGTTCGCGGCTCGGCGTGTTCCGGCGACGGCAAGTGGCTATGGGTGATGTCAGCCGAGCACGGTGGCAGGAGTTCTGCTCGTGGGCCAGCCGTGGATGGCGAAGGGTTGGCCGGTGAGGTAGGCATGGATGCCGGCGGCGGGGTAGTCGATCAGGTTGGTGGGGAGGTTGTCGAGGGGGAACCAGTCGATGGCGGAGCACTTGTCGGGTTCGCGATTGACTGGCGTTCCGGTCCAGTGGGTGGCGAGGAAGAACAGGCCGAGGCGGGGCTCGACGCCGGATCCGTTGACGTGGAGGGTGTGGACGTGGTGCAGGTCGTCGGGGTTGATGAGGACGCCGACTTCTTCTTGGGCTTCTCGTGCTGCGGCGTGGAGGACGGATTCGCCAGCGTCGAGTTTGCCGGAGGGTAGGTGCCATCGCCCGTTGAAGGTGGCGTTGGGGTCGCGGCGGCGGGCGAGCAGGAGGTTGCCGTCGTCGACGAGGAGTACGTGTACGTCGATGAGATGTCGGTCGGCCACGCGGTGAGGCTACGCGGTGGCTTGTTCCGGTCGGGGGAGGCGGGCCAGTGGGGTCAGCTTTCGGGTGATGATCTGGACGAGTTGGTCGGTCGACGTGTGGGTGGTGTCGAGCGCGAGCAGGGCTTGGCCCTGCGTCTTCAGGTAGGTGGCGGCGTCGCGGTACAGGGCGGCTTCGGTGCGGCTTGAGATGATGTCGGTGTGGAAGCGGCTGTGCGCGCCGCGGCGGCGGACGCGCGCGGCGGCGACGGCGGGATCGGCGGCCAGGATGATCGTGAGGTCGGGTGGATCGGCCGCGTCGTTGAGGTGGTGGATGAAGGCGGGTGGCACGTCGTCCATGGATTGCAGCACGTAGGAGGAGGCGACGTAGCGGTCGCAGAGCACGATGCGTCCGGCGGCGCGGTGGGGCTGGATCTCGGTGCGGAGCTGGTGGTAGCGGTCGGCGGCGACGAGGCAGGCGAGCTCGTAGCCGCGGTAGGTGTCGGTTCCGTGCCGGGCGATTTCCCCGAGCTGGGCGCGGGAGGGTTGGGTGGTGGAGTGCACGGCGTAGCCATCACAGGTGAGGCGCTCGGCGAGGGCGCGGGTGACGGTGGTTTTGCCGGTTCCGGCAGGTCCGTCGACGGCGACGAACAGGCCCCGGTGGCGGGTCATGCGGCTTTCCGAGCGTGTTGTTCGCGGGCGAGCGTGACGAGGTGGGCGCGGATGTAGTCGATGGGGGCCTCGGCCAGGGGCAGGTTGACGGAGAAGTTGAACTCGTCGCGGTCGCGGAGGGTGTCGTCCAGGCCCGCGTCGGTGAGGTCGACGTGGCTGTAGTTGAGCAGCTGGCCGGGGGTGTAGCGGCCGGTGGCGAGCAGGTGGTGCCAGTCCGGGGTGCCGGGATACGGGCGGTATTCGAAGGTGGAGGCGCGGAAGGTGCCGGGCAGGGTGTCGGTGAGGTCCCACAGGTCGTGGACGAGGCGGACGGTGGTGTCGATCTCGTCGCGGGTCTCGGTGGGCAAGCCGAGGATGAAATAGCCCTTGACGTTGATGCCGCGTTCGGTGAGCCGGCGGCACACGGTGCGGGCCATGGTGGGGTCGATGCGCTTGTCGATGCGGTCGAGCATCCGCTGACTGCCCGATTCGATGCCCAGGGCGACTTCGCGTAAGCCGTTGCGCGCCAATAGGTCGAGGGTGGTGTCGCTGGCTCGGTGCAGGACGTTGATCCGGCCGGTGGCGTCCCAGACGGCCCAGTCCCCGACCCGGTCGGCGCGGAAGGCGGTCATCATCTGGTCGATGACGCGGCGGGCGCCGAGGAAGAGGTCGTCGACGAACCGGAACGCGCTCACACCATCGCCGCGGAGGTGCTGCATTTCGGCGAGGATGTTGTGCGGGTCGCGGGTGCGGATGGTGACGTCGGGGTTGGCGGAGACGGCGGCGCCGCAGAAGGAGCAGTTGTAAGGACAGCCGCGCGCGCCGACCATGTTCGCCTCCCGGCGTCCGTGGTCGTGGTGGGGGTCTTGGGTGAGGTAGCGGCGGTCGACGAAAGGCAGGGCGTCGATGTCCGGCGCCAGATGATGACTGCTGTCCTGGCCGGTACCTCGAGCGACGGTGCCGGTGGTCGGGTCGAGCCAGAGGACGCCGGGAAGGTGAGCGCGGCGCTGGTGGTCGTCGAGGAGTTCGGCGACGCGGGTTTCGGCTTCGCCGAGGACCAGCGCGGTGCAGCGGGCCATGCGCGGGTCGGTGAGGATCTCGGTGGGCATGGCTTTGGCGTGGTGGCCGCCGAGCAGGATCTTGATGCCGGGGTGCAGGCCGGCGGCGATGCGGGCGCTGAGCTGGTAGGTCGGGGCGAGCAGGTTGAACCCGACCCAGCGGGGCGCGAGGTCGTTGACGAGCCGGGTGGTGGTGTCGATGCCGAGGCCGTGGGCTTCGGCATCGAGCAGGCCGACGTTGAAGCCGCGGGAGGCGGCGTAGGTGGCGAGGTAGCCCATGCCCAGCACGGGCAGGGTGAAATCGTTGACCCGGGGGCGTTCCGTGTAGTCGCGCAGGGGCGCGTTGACAAACACCGCGTCCAGGGTGCGGGTGAGGTCGGCGCCGGCGATCAGGTCAGAAAGCGGCGGCTCCGGCGGTGTTGGCATGGCGAACTCCCCAGGCAAGTGTGAGTAGCGTCCAGCTGGACAGCTGGACGCCCGCCAGCTCCCGCCACACAGCTGCGAACTCCGGTTCGGAGTCGGGCCAGGCCCGTTCGGGGGCGAGCCGGCGGGCCCAGGTGCGGACGGCGAGGTCGGCGAAGGGATAGAGGGCGTAGTCGTTGGTCAGGTCGGCGACCGTGGCGCCGGCCGTCCACGGCCCGATCCGCGGCACGGTCTGAACCTCATCCCGCAGCAGCAGGGGGTCGAGGCGGGCCAATTTGTCGCCGTGCTCGAGGTAGGCCGCGGCCGCGGCTTGCAGGGGGCGGCGTTTGAACGCCATCCCCAGCCGGGCGAACTCGGCCTCCGGCAGCTCCAGCACGGTCTCGGCGGTCGGGAACAGCCACAGCGGGCCGTGTTCGGTGTGGACGAGCTGGCCGTGGGTCTGGCTGAACAGGCGGTAGAGCTTGCGTGCCTGCCCAGCCCGGATCACCTGCCGCACGATCGAGGTGGCCAGCGCGTCCCACAGATCCGGGTTGCGCCAGCGCCCAACGCGGCCCGCTTCGCGCAGGGGCAAGACAAGCTCGTCGGGCCCGGCCAGCGCGCTCGGATCGACGACCTCGAGGACGGGACGTTCTCCGGACCCGGTCAGCGGCTGCGCGTCGGTGGCGTACCCGCTCGGGTTCCGCCGGCAGGTCAGCAGCCACACGACGTCGCCCTGTCGCACCACGCGCAGGAAACCCTCCGCGGCTGGCATCCAGGCGGGGTGATCGGTCATGACCGCATCGACGAGCACGGCGGCGTCCCTTCTGCTACGCGGTTTCGGGCGAGCGTCGGTTGGTTTACAGCCGGCGGAGCCCGTGGAGGACCCGGCTGGCCGTGCACGCGCGGCACCACGGACGGATCGAGGCGACGGGCACCGGGACGCAGGCGACACCACACTCGGCGAGCCCGAACGAGCGCCCGCGCACGGTGAGCCTGGTGGTGTTGCCCGCCAGCACGACGTGACGGTAGCGGTTCCACACCCCCAGCCACGCCACCGCCTCGCCGCCCGGGCTGCTCATCACCGGTCGGTGTCATCGTCGCTCCAGTCGATGACCCGGCGCAGCAGCCGGTCGGCGCTGCCGATATCGGAGCGCCACGCCGTGCCGCCGTCCGAGCCCGGCGGAGGTGCGAAGTCGGCGCGGAAGCGGGCCGCGCACGACCACGGCACCTGGCCAGGACCGAGGTGGACGTAATCGACGAACCTGCCGACGCGGCGTCGCGCCAGCAGCATCCCCGTCGCGTGACTCGCCGAGAACCGGAACCCCGCCGCCTCAGCGGCCGCACGCACCGCGGGGGACAGGTACTCATCAATCTCGGGACGCTCGGCGGCTACGGTCTGTGTTCGGGACATGTCACCAGCGTGGCGCCCGGGTGCTGCCGTGATAAGGGCATTCTGCGGGGCATCCCGGGGCAAACAGGGACATCCGCGCTGGTCTGCGAGCTACAGTGGGATGGGATCGGGAGGGGATCATGGACGAGCCGAACGACAAGCTGCGCGCCGCGCAACCCCCTCCCGGCGCGCGCCGGGTGAACCCATGAGTCCGGGCGAGCTGGCTGACGAGGTGAACCGCTACCTCTGGGACACCACCGGGCAGCGCTACCAGCTCGACGGGCACGCCATCGCCCGCTACGAACGCGGGAAGGTCCGCTGGCCCAGCGCCCCCTACCGAGCCGGACTCCGCGCGGTCCTCGGCGCCGGCAGCGACGCCGACCTCGGCTTCCGCCCAACCAGACGCGGCACCACCGCCGATACGCCGCCCACTCCCTCGCACGCAGGTGAGCTCGGCGCCGTCACCCTCGGGCATTCCCCTGCTGAGTTCCTGGCGGCCACGACGGTGGAAACGCCGGTCCCGTCCAGCGTCGGCCGGACCGACGTCGAGCAGGTCCGCACCACCACGCGGGCGGTCGCGCTCGCCGAGAACCTCTTCGGCGGCGGCCTGTCCGCCGAAGCCGCCCTTGGCCAGCTGCGCTGGGCGGGCAACCTCCTCGACGCCCGCGCCAAGACCGACGTGCGACGCGACCTGCACGAAGCCGTCGGCAACCTGGCCGGCGTCGTCGCATTCGCCGCCTTCGACATCGCCGACTACCGCGCCGCCGACCGCTGCTTCGCCTTCGCGCTCTGGGCGGCCGAGCAGGCCGGATCCTGGGCACTCCGCGCGAACACGCTGGCCGACATGTCCCGCAAAGCCGCCTACCTCAACGACCTCGACGACGCGCTCTCCCTGATCGAGTTCGCCCAGGTCCGCGCCGACCGGCTCACTCCCACCGCCCGCTCCATGCTGTGGACCCTGCACGCCCGCGTCCTCGCCCTCACCGGACGGCACCGCGAAGCCGAAGACGACATCCACCGCGCCGACGAACACTTCGCCCACCGTGATCCAGATGCCGACCCACCCTGGCTGGTCTACTACGACGACGCCGAACACCAAGGCAGCACCGGCAAAGCCCTCATCCCCCTCGCCCGCCACCGCAAGCAGCCCGAACTCGCCGCCGGTCGACTGCAAGCCGCCATCGACCGGCAAGGCGACTCCTACCCCCGCTCCCGCGCGTTCTCCCGCACCCGGCTGGCCGCCCTGATGATGGCCGTCGGCGACATCGACGAAGCCGTCACCATCGGCCGCCAGGCCGTCGACGCCGCGGTCACCTTGCGATCACGGCGGGTCGCCGACGAACTCCGTGGCCTGGCACTGGCCTCCCGGAAACACGCGCAGGTCAGCGATGTTCGAGAACTGCAGCGCGGGATCGCGGCCGTGACCAACACCTTCGCCTGAGACCATGCACGGCGTGACGACCGACTCGAAACCCGCGTGGGACGTACTCGGAGCCGCGGCTGCCGAAGCCGGAATCGAGATCGAGGGTGCGCAACTCATCCGCGACGGCTCCAACGTGATGTACCGGCTTTCTGGGGGCATCGTCGCCAGGATCGGCCGCCCCGGCACCGCCGACACGGCCCGCCGAGAAGTCGAGACAGCCACCTGGCTGGCCAGCCACGGCATCCCCGCAGTCAAGGTCGTCGAGGACCTTCCGCAGCTCGTGGTCGCCGCCGAGCGACCCGTCACCTGGTGGCACCTGCTCCCGCCCCACCGCCCGGCCACCCCAGGCGAACTCGCCACGGTGCTCAAGGCCGTCCACAGCTTGAATGTCCCAACCCGCCCAGAACTCCCGCTGCACAACCCGTTTACCGACATCGCACCTCGCATCCGCGCAGCGACCAGCATCAACGCCGACGACCGCGACTGGCTCCTGCAACGGCTCGACCAGCTCCAAGCCGACTACCGCCAACTCGAAACGACCCAAGACCGGTACGTCCTCCACGGAGACGCTTGGCAAGGCAACGTCGCCGTCCCCGACGACGGCCGACCGATCCTGCTCGACCTCGAAGCGTTTGCGATCGGCCCCAAACAATGGGACCTCGTGCAAATCGCCGTCGACTACACCGACTTCGCCCGCCTCACCGACGCCGACTACAAGGCCTTCCTGACGGCCTACGGCGACAACGACATCACCGAAACCCCCGAGTTCCGCACCTTCGCCGACATCCAAGAACTCCGCTGGGTCGCCTTCGCAGCAAGCAAGGCCGCCAGCAACCCCGACGCCGCCCGCGAGGCTCAGCATCGAATCGCGTGCCTACAAGGGGAAGAGTCACGACCCTGGACATGGTCGGCACTCTGACAGGACGAGCGGTCTAACGCCCGAACTTATCAGTCGTGCGCTTGGACTCCCACCGGTCGAGTTGATGCAAGTCGACATTGTCGTAGCCAAGCGCAGCCATTGCCTTCCTGATGAGCTCCAGGCCAAGGCCGGCCTCGTGGAATGGCACCTCAGGTGGAGGTCGGTCAGCGGGGCGAACACCGTCGACGCCAGGCCCGCCACCAGGGTCACTACGGTCAACGCGCCTACCCGGCGGGGCCCCGTACCAGCGGGTCAGCGCGGCGAACGCCGGCGGGTACAGCGTCGCGCTCATCGCCATCCCGCCCAGCAGCCAGGCCGCGACGAACCAGGCGAGGTTCTGCGCGGCCGCGATTGCCACCACCGGGGGCACCGCGAGGATCGAACCGCCGGTCATCAGCTACCGCGGACCGTGCCGGTCTAGCCACCGGCCCACCGGAATGCCGGTGAGCGCGGCGACCAGCTGCCCGGCTGAGGAGCCCGCGGTGATCCAGGTCGGCGACCACCCGGTCGCCTTGGCGATGTCGGTGGCCAGCACGGGAAAGGCGTAGTAGAGCACGCCCCAGCTGGTGATCTCGGTGACGGTCAAGGTCGCCAGGACCCGGCGCAGCCGGCCTTCGATAGGGAACCGGGCTGCGCGGCGGCATCGACCGTCACCGGTCCGTCGAGGGGGCGGACAGCGAAATGAGCTCCGGCTCGGCCGGGGCGCCGCAGCATCCGCCGGCCGGGGTGTCAGCTGCGGGCTCGTCGAACAGACCCGCCCCGCCGCACACCCCGGTTTCGGCCAGCACCAGCTCCACCCGCCCGGCCGCCTCGTGGTCACCAGCCAGTGCCGCCGCGATCGAGCGGACCTGCTCGTAGCCGGTCATCGCGAGAAATGTCGGGGCGCGGCCGTAGCTCTTCATCCCGGCCAGGTACACGTTCGGTTCGGGATGCGCGAGTTCCTTCGCGCCGTGGGGGTAGACGGTGCCGCAGGAGTGCACGTTGGGGTCGATCAGCGGCGCGAGCGCGACCGGCGCCTGCAGGGTGGTGTCCAGCTCCAGCCGCAGCTCCGACAGCCACGACAGGTCCGGCCGGAACCCGGTCACCACCACGACCTCGTCAACCGGATCGATCGTGCGCCCGTCCGGCGCGCGCAACACCAGCAGCCCCTGCTCGTCACGCTCCACCGCCTCGGTGCGGAACCCCGCAACCACCTGAACCAGCCCGGCGTCCACGGCCTCCTTCGCGCGAAGACCCAGCGCACCGCGGGCGGGCAGCTGGTCGGCCTCACCGCCACCGAACGTGTTGCCCACCGAGCCGCGGCGCAGGATCCAGCTGATCCGCGTGCCCTCGTCGCGGGCCAGGTCGGTCAGGGCAACCAGCGCCGTGAGGGCGGAGTGCCCGCTGCCTGCGACCGCCACGTGCTTGCCCGCGAACCGCTCCCGGAGCACCGGGTCGTGCAAGTTAGGCACCTGGTAGGTGATGCGGTCGGCGGCGGCCCGCTCGCCGAGCGCCGGAAGTCCGTCGCCGCCTAGCGGGTTCGGGTTGGTCCACGTTCCCGAGGCGTCCACCACCGCCCGCGCGGTGATCAGCTCCTCCCGGCCGTCGCGGTGGCGGACGTGCACCGTGAGCGGCTCGGTGTCGCGACCGTGGTCGACCATGCGGTCCCGGCCACGTCGGGCCACCCCCACCACCTCGGCACCGAACCGCACCCGCTCGCCCAGCGCGGCGGCCAACGGGGCCAGGTAGCGCGCGACCCACTCCTGCCCCGTCGGGTAGCCCCCGGCGGCGGGGCGCTCCCATCCGGTCGCCTCCAACAGGCGGCCGGCCGCCGGGGCCACCAGCTCCGACCACTGCGAGAACAAGCGCACATGGTTCCACTGCGCCACCGACGCGCCGGCCTGCGATCCGCGTTCGAGCACCAGCGGCTCCAGACCGCGCTCCAGCACCTCGGCAGCAGCCGCCAGCCCGATCGGCCCGGCCCCCACCACCACGACGGGCAGCTCGCTCATCCCGACCCCTTTCATCGATCCAGCTCGATTGAGCACCGTTCCGCCAGACTCTATCGACCGGTGTCGATTGAAGCAACCATCGATTCGGGTCGATACACTCGTGGGCATGACCACGACTGTCGCGCCCCAGGCCCAGGTCCTGCCGGACGGGGAAGCCGCCACCTACGCCGACTGGTTCGCCTGCCTGGCCGAACCCACCCGGGTGCGACTCCTGCACGCCGTCGCCACCGCGCCCCGCGGCATCACCGTCGGCGCCCTGACCGACCTGCTCGGGATCAGCCAGTCCACCTGCTCCCACCACGTGCGCAAACTCGCCGACGTCGGGTTCGTGCAGGTGCGCAAGGAGGGCACCGCCACCATCGTCACCGTCAACGCGGCCTGCTGCGCCGGCCTTCCGCACGCCGCCGACGCGGTCATGGGGCTGCTCGCGCCGCGCCCGTGCTGCCCGGAAGACGTCCCCGCCGACGTCACCGTCCGGGCCCTGCGCGACGACGACTGGCCCGCGGTCCGCCGCATCTACGGCGAAGGCGTGGACACCGGCGTCGCCACGTTCGAGACCACCGTCCCCAGCCGCGCCACCCTCGACGCGAAGTGGATCGACGGACAGCGGTGGGTCGCCGAGATCGACGGCACCGTGGTCGGGTGGGCCGCCGCCACCCCGGTCTCAACCCGCGAGTGCTACTCCGGCGTCGCCGAAACCTCGATCTACGTCGCGGACGGCCACCGCGGCCGGGGTATCGGCAAGGCCCTCATCCGCCGGCAAGTCATCGCCCTCGACGAGGCCGGCTACTGGACCCTGCAAACCTCCATCTTCACCGAAAACCGCGCCAGCCTCGCCCTGCACCACTCAGCCGGCTACCGCACCATCGGCATCCGCGAACGCATCGCCCAACGCGACGGCACCTGGCACGACACCGTCCTCCTCGAACGCCGCAACAACATCAGCTAACAGCCGGCCGCCGGGGACGAGCAACGCGTTCGACTACGCGACAGCGCGCGGCACGATGCGGGTGCTGCAGTTGGCGCACGACCGGTGGCGGGAGATCGGGCATGATCAGCCACAATGAGTCATGCCCCAGAAGGAGCGGCCGAACGAGCGCATGGCTCGGGAGATCGTCGCTGACACGTTGCGCGTCCCCGTGACCTGTCACGACGACAACACGCAAGGCTCGATGGTGGACGCGCTGATCCACTACCCGGACGGCAGCCTGGGTGCGATGGAGATCGTCGCCGATCATGACGACCGCTTCAACAAGATGTGGGACGCTTTGGAGAAGGCGGGCCACTCGCTTCCGGTCGGCGGTCTGCGCAGGAGCTGGAACGTAGTGCTCGGCCACGCCGCCGATCTTCGCCGTGTGAGGGCTGAACTGCCGGACCTCCTCCGCGGCATGGAGGATCTCGAGCATTCCGACCTCCGCCGGGTGGGCCGGAAGCGGAACCCCGAGGTGACCGATCGAGCGGCTGCGCTCGGAGTGCGGATGGCCTACGTCGTCGACCACACGCCTCCAGGAACAGTGCATCTTCGCGCCGAAGGGTGGTCAGGGTTCATCGAAACGGTCTCGCTCGCCAACTGGGTGCGCGATGTCCTGGCAAGGCACCCGGGCAAGCAGAACAAGCTCCTTGCGCATGACGGGGCCCGCGAACGGCACATCTTCATCTGGGCGACCATGGGCAGCAACTTTTCGATCCAGGACCTGCTGATGCGGCGCGAGCAGGCAGCGATCGCAGAGCAGGCGGCTCCGAACCTTCCTGAGGGAATCAGCCACGTGTGGGTCGCCGGTTCGATGTCCTCTCAGGGGGTCGCGGGCTGGTCGGCTGATCGTGGGTGGTGGTGGACGCCCTGGCGGTTCCCTCGGCGCGTTGACGACGCTGAGTGACGCCGCGTCCTTCACTGCCTGATGATCATCGTTGTTGGAGGTGCTGCCGGGCACCCTCGGGGAGCAGGTCGGGAGCAGCACGGTGAGTTGGGACGGCCCCAACCGTCGAGCAGGGGCGCGAAGGTGGGGCCGCGGATATTCCGCTTGGGCCGCTGCGCCGAGCATGCACGTTCTGCGAGTGTCATGATTGGCCATTGGTGTGAGTTGGCCGGGTGAAGTTCCGGGCTAGATGTCCCCTCAGCGCCTTGAATCCGGAGTTCCAGGGTGTCGCGATTCTGTCTACACTCCGGAGGTCTTCGGATGTCTTCGTCTCTTCCTGGTTCGCTGTACCACCGCTTGACTATTGCGCATTTTGGAGCGTGGATACATGCGTGCGGAATGTGGTCAGATGTTCAGTCGTGTTCTGGATCGGGCCGGCCGGTGGCGGGATTCGAGCGCCGTCGTCTGGTATCCACGGTTGGCCTTTCCGGCTGTGGAAAAGTTGGCAGCTTCGGCCGGCAGTCGCGGGTTTCGCATTGAGTGGCCACGAGCGGGAGCGCCTGCACGTCGATGTGGATGTGCGTTTGCCATCCGATTGTCCAGAGCTGACGCACGGCGCTGCGCGGGGGATGTTGCGTCTGCTGTGCAAGGCTGCTGACGTCAGTACGGACGACCAATCGGATGGCGCAGAGTCCGGGCGAGGAGAAATTGGGCAGTTCGGGAGGGCGGCGTAGTGGTCAGGTTTGCCTTCTACGGGCGGGTGTCGACTGAGGATCAGCAGGATCCGGAGGCTTCTCGGAACTGGCAGCGGGCTCGTGCACAGGCGTTGATCGACCGGCACGGAAAGCTGGTGGCGGAGTTCTTCGATATCGGGCAGTCGCGGTCGATTCCGTGGAAGCGTCGCCCGGAGGCGGCGCGCCTGCTGGAGGCTATGCGTGATCCGGACCGGGGTTTCGATGCTGTGGTGATCGGCGAGCCGCAGCGTGCGTTCTATGGCAACCAGTACGGACTGACGTTCCCGGTGTTCGTTCACTACGGGGTCGAGCTCTGGGTGCCGGAGGTTGGCGGGGCGGTCGATCCCGAGTCCGAGGCGCATGATCTTGTGATGTCGGTGTTCGGTGGGATGAGCAAGGGGGAGCGCAATCGCATCAAGATCCGGGTGCGGTCGGCGATGGCGGCGCAGGCGAGCGTGGAGGGCCGTTTCCTGGGGGGACGCCCGCCGTACGGGTACCGGTTGGCGGATGCCGGTCCGCACCCTAATCCGGCGAAGGCCGCTGAGGGTAAGCGGCTGCGCCGGTTGGAGCCGGATCCGGTTACGGCTCCGGTGGTGCAGCGGATCTATCGCGAGTACCTGGGTGGGCGGGGGATGTTTGCGATCGCGGAGGGCTTGACGCGTGACGATGTGCCTTCGCCGTCAGCCCACGATCGAGCACGCAATCGGCATCGGTCGGGCATCGCGTGGTCGAAGGGTGCGGTGCGGGTGATCCTGTCGAACCCGCGCTATACCGGTCGTCAGGTGTGGAACAAGCAGCGCAAGGACGAGGTCCTGATCGACGTCGAGGACGTCGCGTTGGGTCACGAGACGCGGATGCGGTGGAACGCGAGGGACAAATGGATCTTGTCGGATGACCTTGTGCATGAGGCGCTGATCGATGCGGAGACGTTCGAGCGGGCGCAGCAGGTTCTTGGGGCCAGGGGAGCGGGCCGCACGACGCGGGAGCGGCAGCGCACGCGCCACCGGTACGTCCTGCGCGGGTTGGTGCGGTGCGGATTGTGCGGTCGGCGCATGCAGGGGCAGCAGAGCCGGGAAGTGTTGTTCTACCGGTGCCGGTTTCCCGCTGAGTACGGTTTGGCGAACAAGGTGGAGCATCCGCGCAACGTCTATCTCGCCGAGCGTGACCTGCTCGGACCGCTCGATGCGTGGCTCGCGAAGTCCTTCGCGCCGCATCGGCTCAAAGACACGGTCGACACGCTGTATGAAGCCCAGGCCGCGGACGATGACGAACACGCAGCTTTGGCGGCTATGCGGGTCGTCGAGGAGTGCGACCAGGCGCTCCGGCGTCACCGAGCCGCGCTGGAAGCGGGGGCCGACCCCCAACTGGTCACTCGGTGGATGGCCGAGACTCAAGCACGCCGCGCCGAAACACTCGCCAAGGCGCGGCCGGCTGCTCGGCCGCAGCGGCTGAGCAAGGACGAGATCCAGGGCCTGATCGACAGTCTGGGCGACCTCCGGCGCACCCTGATCCACGCCGCGCCCGAAGACAAGGCAGCCGTCTACCAGCAGCTCGGCCTGCAGATGATCTACCACCCCGGTAAACGAACTGTGCGGGTCGAGACGAATCTCGACCCGCACAGTTGGGGTTATGGAACGTGTCCGAGGGGGGACTTGAACCCCCACGCCCTTTACGGGCACTAGCACCTCAAGCTAGCGCGTCTGCCATTCCGCCACTCGGACTTGCTCTTCTCTTGTGCGCACAAGAGTAGCCCATCCACGGAGGCTCGGTGACGGGGGGTGGGTCACCGCGGGTGATCAACAGTGCGCTATAAGCCCGGGCGGTCACACAGGGTGAGCCAGTAGGCTGCCCGGTGGGACTCGAGAAGGAGCAGGTCGGTGCCGGGGTGGCTCACGGGTGTGCTCATCGCCGCCGGGGTGGTTCTCGCCTCCTGGGTGCTTCTCATCCTGCTCGCCCGGCTGCTGCCGCCGGGGCTGGCCCGCGATCTCGCCCGCTTCCTGCCGGACTGTGTGATCACCGTCAAACGGCTCCGCACGGATCCCCGCGTGCCGCGCGGCGCCAAGCTCGCCGTCGTCTTCGCGGGGTTGTGGGTGCTCTCGCCGGTCGACCTGATCCCCGAGTTCCTGCCGGTCATCGGGCCGCTCGACGACGTCGTGGTCGTGGCGCTGGCCCTGCGGTACGCCGCGCGGCGGGTGCCGCCCGACGTGCTCCACGACGCCTGGCCCGGCAACCCCGGCCTGCTGGACCGGCTCATCGGGCGTCGTGGCGAAAAATCGCCGGACACCGATACGTCGGGCGCATAACGTCCGGGGCGTGGATCTCAGCATGGACCGCCGCGCGATGGTCGCGGCCCTGACCACCGTCGTCCTCTGGGCGTCGGCTTTCGTGGCCATCCGGGCGGCGGGGGAGTACTTCGCGCCGGGCGCGCTCGCCCTGGGCAGGCTCGCCGCCGGCACCCTCACCCTCCTCGTCTTCCTGCTCATCCGCCGCGAGGGCCTGCCCAAGCGCGAGGCGTGGCCGGGCATCGCCGGCGCGGGGGTGCTCTGGTTCGGCGCCTACATGGTCGTCCTGAACTGGGGTGAACAGCTCGTCGACGCGGGCACGGCGGCGATGCTGGTCAACGTCGGCCCGATCCTGATCGCCCTGCTCGGCGGCTGGCTGCTGCGCGAGGGCTTCCCCGGCCGGCTGCTCGCGGGCCTGGCCGTGTCGTTCGCCGGCGCCGTCGTCGTGGGGCTGTCGATGTCCGGCCGCGGGCACGCCCCGGTGCTCGGCGTGGTGCTGTGCCTGCTCGCCGCCATCACCTACGCGGGTGGCGTGGTGAGCCAGAAGCCGGCCCTCAAGCACGCCTCGGCGCTGCAGGTGACCACGTTCGGCTGCCTCATCGGCACCGTCGCCTGCCTGCCGTTCACCGGGCAGCTCCTCGACGGCCTCGCGACCGCCCCCGCCGGGGCCACCCTGAGCATGCTCTACCTCGGCGTCTTCCCGACCGCTCTGGCGTTCACCACCTGGGCGTACGCGCTGGCCCGCACCACCGCCGGGAAGATGGGGTCGACCACCTACGCCGTCCCCGCGGTCGTGGTGCTGATGGCCTGGGCCGTGCTCGGCGAGGTGCCGGGCTGGCTGTCGCTGGCGGGTGGCGTGCTGTGCCTGGCCGGGGTGGCGGTGTCGCGCACGCGCCGGAAACGCGAACCAGTGCTCACTTAGCAACGGTTGTGAAACGGTTTGTTCTGGGTATCCGTGCCCCATGACCGACGCCCGTCTCGACGACGACCACCCCGAGGCCGACCGGTACGACCGCGCGACCGTCGAGGCGGTCGGCAAGCTCACCGAGGCCCTGGAGACCCTGGAGGTCGCCCGCGGGCACCTCTACCAGTTCCACCGCATGACCGGCACCACCGACTTCGCCGTCGGCGAGGCCGTGGAGCTGCTGCGCAAGGCCGGCCACGACGAGCTGGCCGACCGCATCGCCCGCGAGCTGGTGGGCCGCAACGTGCTGCCGGGGCGGTGGACGTTCCAGGTGGTCGAGGACTTCGACGACACCTACTACCAGCCGTTCCGCGCGTTCGAGCGGCAGGCGCGGGAGCTGACCGGCGGTCGGCGGCACCTGTTCGAGGCCGAGCTGAAGCGGGAACGGCGCACGCGCGGGGTGGCCGGGCACGAAGCGACCCCGGACGAGCGGGTGGGGTGACGTGCAGACGTTCCTGCCCTTCCCCGGGTTCGCCGACACCGCGCGGGTGCTCGACGCGCGCCGCCTGGGCAAGCAGCGCGTCGAGACGCTGCAGGTGCTGCGGGCGCTGACGGTGCCGAACTACGGGTGGCGGCACCACCCGGCGGCGAAGATGTGGACCGGCTACGAGGAGGTGCTCACCCGCTACGGCCTGGAGGTGTGCCGGGTGTGGTGCGCGGCCGGGCGCACCGACACGTGCGCGACCAAACTGACCGACGACCTGGCCCGCGCGATCGGCGTCACCGAGCCCCGCGACGAGCAGGCGCTGCGGGAGGCGGGGGAGATGCCGCCCTGGCTCGGCGACCCGGAGTTCCACCGCAGCCACCAGTCGGCGCTGCTGCACAAGGATCCGGAGCACTACCGGCGGTTCTTCGACGGCGTCCCGGACGATCTGCCCTACGTGTGGCCGGCCTCGGACCGGCCCTCGCGGCTGGTCCACTCCTGACCGCGGAGCCGGTAGCGGCGCTCGGCGTAGGCGAGGTCGTCCTTCCACAACCGGGCGGCCGCGCGGCGCATCAGGGGCCGCAGCGCGGGGGCGGCGGCCCGCGCGACCCGGAAGCCCGGGCGCTCCGAGGCGGCCACCACGGCTTCGATGACCGCGGTCCGCGGACGGCCGTCACGACCGGGACCCAGTGGCGTGGCGTGGGTTTCCACCACGCTGCCGACGCCCTCCCCGTCGGTGATGCGCATGACGATCGTCCGCGGCCCGGGGCAGGTGAACTCCGCCTCGACCGGCACCCCCAGCGTCGGCGTGACGCGGAAGGTCACCGACACCACGAACCGGTCGTCGGACTCGGCCACGTCGACCTCGGCCGGCGCCGACAGGACCTTCAGGCGCGTGAACGAGTAGGGGTGGAACCACGAGCCGTGCCACGGGTCGAGCCGGTTGGCGATGATGTCCCGCGGCTCGCACACCCCCTCCAGGCGCGCCACCGAGTCCACGCCCCCGGCCGGCCGGGCCGGGACGATGGGTGACGGCAACGGCTCCTCGCCGCCGACGTGGTCCAGCCGCACCCACGCCAGCACCCCGTCGTCGAAGGCGGGGCGGCACGAACGCTCGTCCAGACGCAGGCCGTGCCACCGGCAGCGCAGGCCGCCGTCGTCGACCCGGCCGAGCGCCATCGGGGCGCCCAGGTGCGGGCACGCCCCGGGCCCGACCAGCAGTTTCCCGGCCCGGTCCCGCCACGCGACCAGCTCGATCTCGGCCACCGAGAACCCGTACGGCCGGTCCCCGCGCACATCCCGGCTGGCGGCGAACACGTACCAGTTCCCCGACGGCCGCGCCTCGGCCCGTTTGAGCGCGGCCTCGATCAGCGACGGCTTCGCCTCCCGGTAGGTGGGCTCCTGACGCGCCCACGGCGTGCGCGGGATCGGTTGCAGCGGCCACTCCCGGGGCCACTTCCGGGACCAACGCGGTGCCATCCTCACCCTCCCAGCGCGGCCAGGGCCCGCAGCGGCGCGAACCGCCCGCGGACCGGCACGGTGGTCAGTTCGTGCCCGGCCAGCCCCCACCGCGCGAGCAGGCAGTTCGCGGCGTGCCAGCCGGTCGCGGCCGCGCGCTCCATCAGCGCGACCGGAAGATCGATGCGGATCCCGTCGCCGGCCAGCACGACCCCGTCGAACGGGGTGCGCACACGGGGGCGGCGGGCGAAGTCGCCGACGCCGAACAGCGGGCAGTCGCGCCGCCACTGGACCAGCTCGCCGACGACCCGCGCGCCCGCGGTCTCCGGGTAGAGCTGGTGCAGCCGGTCCACCAGCTGGTTGCGCAGCACCGTGACCTCGTCGGCACAGGCGTAGGCGTGCAGTTCGACGACGGAACCGCCGTGCCGCGCCGCCCACGACGCGGCCTCGCGTTCGTAGCGGTTCAGGACGCTGATGTTGTCCAGCGGATCGAGCCCGCCGGTGGCGAGGAACGCGGGCCGGTCCGGGGCGACCGGGCGGTCCAGCCACAGCCGGTGCACCAGGAACGGCGGCGCGATCCGCAGCCTGAGCACCCGCGAGCGCCACTCGTCGTCGGCCAGATCGGGCGAGGCCGACACGATCGACTGCAGCCCGGCGACGTCGGCGGCGAGCACGACCCCGTCGGCCGCGACACCGTCGACCGCCCACCGCGAACCGTCCCGCTCCAGGCCGCCCACCTCGGTGCCGGTGCGGAACCGCACGCCCAGCCCCGCCAGGTACGCCCGCAGCGGCTCCCACAGCGCCGTGTCGTAGGCCGAGTCCGGCACGTCGAACACCAGGCCCTCGGACGATCCGAGGAAGTACAGGTGGAACATCGTCGCCAGCTCGGCGGCCGACATCCGCGACGGCGGCGCGAAGAAGCTCCGGGAGAACACCTCGAACGCCAGGTGCCGGGCGGCCGGCGGGAAGTTGATGTGCTCCAGGAACGTCGCCGCGTCCACGTCGTCGAGCCGCTCGTAGGTGCCGGGCACCGACACCGCGGCCAGCGGCGCCGCGGCGCGCGCGTTGAGCCGGAACAGATCCGCGAGCCGAAAGGTGGGGCTGCGCAGCGCGAAGGCGAGCGCGTTCCACGGCGGTGTGCGGGGCAGGCCGCGGAAGGTGTCCCGGCGGCCCTCGGCGTCGACGAGCGGGTAGTCGTCGACCGGCCGCAGCCGCGCCAGGTCCGGGTCGGTGCGCCGCAGCAGGGCCCGCAGGTTGTAGTACTGCCGGAAGAACGCGTGAAAACCCCGGCTCATCGACACGGTGCTGCCGTCGGCGAGCCGGTCGGTCCAGGCGGACACGCGTCCACCCAGCTCGTTCTCCCGCTCGACGACGGTGACCGCGACGCCGCGCTCGGCCAGCCCGGTGGCCGCGGTGAGCCCGGCGATCCCGCCGCCCACCACGACGACCGAACGGGGAACCCCGGGGGACAGCGCGCCGGCGGGGGCGCGGTGCCGGACGGCGCGGCGGTCGGTCACGCGGTCTCCTCGGGGTTGGTGGCCAGGAAGGTGTGCACGACGCCGCGCTGCCAGCCGGTCATCGTCTCGCTGTGCACCGCGGTGAACCCGGCCTCGGCCAGCCGCTGCCGGAACCGCGCGGCACCGTCGAAGGACAGGACACTGCGCCACAGGTGCCGGTAGAGCGTCGCGTCGCCGGTCGCCAGCCGTCCGGCGGGGATGATGATGCTCCAGCACACCGCGTGCCACACGGCGCGCGCCACCGGCGAATCCCGCACGGAGTACTCGTGGGCGGCGAAGGTGCCGCCCGGCTTCAGCAACGCCCGCAACGCACGCAGCTGCCCGTCCGGGTCGGCGAGGTTGCGGATCAGGTACGCCGCGAAGATCGCGTCGAACGGCCCGGCGATCCCGGAGGAGGCCAGGTCTTCGACGTGGCTGTGGACGAAGTGGACGGTCGGGGGCCAGGACTTCCGCCGCGCCTGGGCGAGCATCTCCGCGGAGGCGTCGAAGGCGACGATCTCGGCGCGCGGCGCGGCGGCCAGCAGCGCGGCGGTGGAGGCGCCGGTGCCGCAGCCCGCGTCGAGCAGCCTCAGGCCGCGGCCCCCGCCGGGCAGGCGCATCCGGCGCGCCGACAGCCGCAGGTGCTCGTGGTACCCGGGGTTCGCGCCGACCAGCCGGTCGTAGGCGGCGGCGCCGGTGTCGAACGCGCCGGGCACCTCGTGCCGGGCCAGGCCGGTGCGGTCCGGGCTCATGCGTCCTCCTGCCTGGCCGTGCGCCGTTCCCACAGCAGCAGCACGGCGGTGACCAGCGCGAACCCGAACAGGAAGTCCTCGACCGGGATGTCCCACGGGAAGCGCAGGCCGCTGGTGTGCTCGGGCGCGTAGAGCACGATCGGCGCGCTCAGCTTGGTGAGCCAGCCGTCGACCGGGATCTGGAACCCGACCACGATCGCCATCGAGATCCAGTACGCGGGCTTGCCGAACAACCCGGTGCGCAGGTATGCCAGCTCCCACCCGCACACGGCGAGCACCGCGAGCACGGCGGGCAGCGTGTACCCCAGCCCGGTCACCGGCGCACCTTCCGCAGCGTGCGCAGCCGGCCGAGCATCGCCTGCACACATCCGTAGGTCAGCACCCCGCACACCGGGATGACCAGGAAGAACATCAGCTCCTCGAGCGGGATCGCGAACGGCAGCCGCACCCCGGTGACGTAGGCGGGGTTGTACCACCACACGCCGCCGGCGATCGCGATCGCGTCCCAGACCAGGAACACCAGCGCCACCGGCAGCACCGCGCGCGCCAGGGCCACCGGGCGCCGGTAGACGCGGGCGCCCAGGAACTCCAGGGGCAGGGTGATCGCCAGGCACCCGGCCAGGACGAGCAGGTACTGGTAACGGTCCATTCACGCCCACCTTTCCGTCGCGGCCCCGGTCAGATCCGCCGCACGCCGGCCCCGCCGCGCCCACATCGCCCGCGCCAGCCCGGTGACCGCCAGCCGCGCCCGGCGGCCGCGGCCGACCCGGGCCCGGTGGGCGAACACCGCGAACCCGGCCGCCTCGATCCGGTCCAGGATCTCCGAGTACAGCACCAGCGCGGTCGCGATGCACGGCCGGGACACCGGGTGCAGCCGGTCGATCCCGGCGCGGGCGTAGGCGTAGATCTCCCGGGTGGCGGCGTGCTGGGCGGCCAGCGCCGCGCGCACCTTCGGGTCGGTGCGCCCGTGGCGGCGGCACCACAGCAGCAGGTCGCGGTCGACGCCGAACGCGGCGAGCTCGTCGGCGGGCAGGTAAACCCGGCCGCGGTCGAGGTCCTCGGCGACGTCGCGCAGGAAGTTGGTCAGCTGGAACGCCTTGCCCAGCGCCGCCGCGTACGGCGCGGCTTCCCCGGGTTCGCCGACGGTGCCCAGCACGGGCAGCATCTGCAGCCCGATCACCTCGGCGGATCCGTACACGTACCGGTCCAGGGCGGCGCGGTCGGCGTAACCGGTGACGGTGAGGTCCATCCGCATCGAGTCGAGGAACGCGGCGAACAGATCGCGCCGGATGCCGTAGCGCGCGGCGGTGTCCACCACCGCGGCCAGGATCGGGTCGTCGCTGTGGCCGCGTTCCAGTCCGGCGAACAGGTCGGCGGAAAGCGCTTCCAGCCGCGTGGCCGGGTCGGTGCCCGGGGCGGCGGTGTCGACGATGTCGTCGGCGAAGCGGGCGAACCCGTAGAGCGCGTGCACGGCCGGGCGCTGCGCCTTGGTGAGCAGGCGGGTGGCCAGGTAGTAGGTGCGGCCGTGTTCGGCGTTGAGGCGGCGGCAGCGGACGTAGGCCGCGCGCAGGCGCGGTTCGGTGATCCCGGCGGCGTCCAGGGCCCCGGTCATGGCGCCGCCACCAGCGGACGGGTCACGCGGGCGCCGGTGATCCGGTCGGCGGCCAGCCGCCCGGACACCAGCGCGGTCGGCACCCCCACCCCGGGCGCGGTGCTGCCGCCGGCCAGCACCACGTTCTCGGTGCCGCGCACCAGGTTGCGCGGGCGGAACGGGCCGGTCTGCGCGACGGTGTGCGCCAGCGCGAACGGGGTGCCGGCCAGCATGCCCTGCCGGGCCCAGTCGGCCGGGGTGACGACGTGCCGGGCCTCGATGCTGCCGTCCAGTCCGGGCAGCAGCCGCTCGGCGACGTGCCCGAGGATCTCGTCGGCGTAGGCGTCGCCGACGCGGTCCCAGTCCACCGGCCCGCGCCGCAGGTTGGGCGCGGGCGCGAGCACGTAGAGCAGGTCGCGCCCGTCCGGGGCGAGCGCGGGGTCGGTGGCCGTCGGCCGGGTCACCAGCAGGGAGGGGTCGCTCATCAGCCGTCCTTGCGAGATCAGCTCGTGGAACGTCCGCCGCCACGCCGCGCCGAACAGGATGGTGTGGTGCGCGGTGTCGCACCGCTGCCGCGTGCCGACGTGCACGACGACCGCGGACGGGGCCGGCCGCAGCGGCACCGGCCGGCGCGGGGTCCGGCCGAGCAGCGCGTAGGCGGCCGGCAGTTCGGTGGTGAGCACGACGGCGTCGGCGGGCAGGCTGCCGCCGGTGGTCTCGACCGCGGTCACCCGCGCGCCGGACCGCGCCAGCGCGGTGACCTCGGTGCCGTAGCGGAACTCCACCCCGGCGTCCGCGGCGGCCGCGGCCAGGGCGTCGGGCAGGGCACGCAGCCCGCCGCGCGGGAAGAACACCCCGGCGACGGTGTCCATGTAGGCGATCACCGCGTACACGGCCAGCGCGTGCTGGGGCGACTGCCCGGCGTAGAGCGACTGGAAGGAGAACACCCGGCGCAGCCGCTCGTCGCGCAGGAACCGGCCGATCTTGCGGTCCAGCGGGCCGAACGCGCCCATCGCGACCAGGCGGGCCAGGTGCGGCGTGACCAGCGCCAGCGGCGAGTCGAAGTTGGCGGCGATGAACCGGTCGAACTCGGTGCGGTACAGGCGGGTGAGCCATTCGCGCAGGCGCCGGTAGCCGTCCGCTTCGGACGGTCCGGCGAAGGAGCGCACCGCCTCGGCCATCGCCTCGGGGTCGCTGTGCACGTCGAGGCTGCTGCCGTCGGCGAAGCGGGCGCGGTAGGCGGGTGTGACCGGGACGAGGTCCAGGCGGTCGGCCAGGCTGTCGCCGACAGCGGCGAGCGTCTCGTCGACGAGATCGGGCATGGTCAGCACCGTGGGGCCGGTGTCGATCCGGTAGCCGTCCAGGTCCAGGCGCCCGGTCCGGCCGCCGGGCACCGGCTCGCGCTCCACGACGGTGACCTGCCGTCCGCGCCCGGCCAGGTGCAGCGCGGCCGCCAGCCCGGACAGCCCCGCCCCCACCACGACGATCCGCTCCGCCGGGCCCGTCACGGTCCGCATCCGCCCACCCCTCACTCGGCCACTCGCGGGCCAACCGTTGCACGAACGTTGCGCTGTTGTCCACTCGGTGAGCCCGCCACGCTGCGGACTAGCGTAGGTGACGCACGGGGAGACGACCGGATGCGAGGAGGACGCGGTGGGAGACCTGCTGGGCCACGGGTCGGCACCGAGGAAGCGGCTGCGGGAGCTGCTGGCCGCGCCCGGACCGCTGGTGGCGCCCGGCGCCTACGACGCGCTGACCGCCCGCCTGATCGAGCAGGCCGGGTTCGACGTGGTCTACATGACCGGGTTCGGCACCACCGCGTCGCTGATCGGACGGCCCGACGTCGGCCTGCTGACCGGCACGGAGATGGTGGACAACGCCCGGCGGATCGTCGCCGCGGTGGACGTGCCGGTGATCGCCGACGCCGATACCGGCTACGGCAACGCCCTCAACGTGGTGCGCACCGTGCAGGCCTACGAGCAGGCCGGGGTCGCGGGCATCCACCTGGAGGACCAGGTCAGCCCCAAGAAGTGCGGGCACCTGTCCGGCAAGGCCGTCATCCCGCGCGAGGAGATGGTGGGCAAGCTGCGGGCGGCGGTGGCGGCCCGGCGGGACCCGGACTTCGTGCTGATCGCCCGCACCGACGCCGCGGCCGTGCACGGGCTCGCCGACGCGATCGACCGGGCCCGCGCCTACGCCGAGGCCGGGGCGGACCTGCTGTTCGTGGAGGCGCCGACCAGCGAGGCCGACCTCGCCACCGTCGCGCGGGAGCTGTCCGGGGTGGCCCCGCTGGTCTTCAACTGGGCCGAGGGCGGCCGCACCCCGCCGCTGTCCCTGCAGCGGATCCGCGAGCTGGGCTTCTCGCTCGTGCTCTACCCGATCGGCACGCTGCTGGCCGCGACCGCGGGCGTGCGCGCGCTGCTGGACACCGTGCGCCGCGACGGGACGCCCGCGGCCGCGCTGCCCGGGCTGCCCTTGTTCGGCGAGTTCACCGACCTCATCGGGCTGCCCGAGGTGTCCGATCTGGAGGCGCGGTTCGCCGGGGAGTCCGGTTAGGACACCTGCGGCACGCCCTTGACGAACTCCAGGTTCATGCCGAACAGGCCGCGCGCGACGCGCTGGCCGCCCAGCCAGCCGTGGAAGTAGATCCGCCCACCGACGATGTCCGCCCCGCCCGGTCCTTCGGCGGCGTGGCCGATCGAGTCCGTGGTCAGCAGCGGCTGGTCGGCCTTGGTGTAGGGGCCGGTCAGCGCGGGCGCCGTGGCGTAGCGGGTCTGGTAGCCGGCGTTGCGGAAGTCGTCGGCGGAGTAGAACAGCACGTACTGGCCGCCGCGCTGGGTGATCACCGGCGCCTCGACGATGCCCTTCTCCTCCGGACGGTCCGCGCGCAGGATCTCGGTGCGCGGGCCGGCGGGCGCGGTGCCGTCCTGGGTCATCTTCTGCACGAAGATCGCCGAGGCGCCGCCGCCCGGGTGCTCGCCCTTGTAGAGCAGGTAGCGGGTGCCGTCGCGGGTCTGGAAGGTCTGCGGATCGATGTCGCCCCGGTCGCCGGGGTCGCAGATCAGCGGCGCGTCGCCGGTGGGCTGGTAGGGGCCGGCCACCGAGTTTCCCACGGCGGCGCCGATGCAGCGGTGCCCGTCCGCTTTGGACACCGCCGAGTAGTACATCAGGAACGTGCCGTCGGCGCGGCGGGTGACGTCCGGCGCCCAGTAGCCGCCCTTCGGGTCCACCCAGGACGGATCCGCGGCGAGCGCGTCGCCGGTGACCTGCCACGGCCCGTCGGCGTCCTTGGCGACGGCGACGGGGATCCGGCCGGACGGGCCGGTGGTGGCGAAGGCGTGGTAGTCGGTGCCGATCTTGAGCACGTCGGGGTCCGGGAAGTCCTGGTCGAGCAGCACGCGCGGGGCGGGCGCGGCTTGCGCCACGGCGCCCGGCAGCAGTGCCGAGGAGAGCAGGATTCCCAGGCAAGTCAACGCTCTCAGGGTCTTCGGGCGCCGTCGCGGGCGGGGCGGGTCGTCGGGTTCGCGGGCTCGGGTGATCTTGCCTGCCGTAGTCACGGCGCAGGAGTTACCCGTGGCGCGGCGGGACTAATCTCCTCCCTTCGGGCCGCGTATCGTGCCCGGTGTGGTGATGACGGGGGAGTCGCGGACACTGGGCCTGGTGATCCACCCGACCAGGTCGGTGGAGTCGTCGGTGCGGACGGTCACCGAGCACGCGTGGACGCGCGGCGTCGAGGTGATCGTGCGCGAGGCGGACGCCGCGCGCGTGCCCGGCGTGGCGGCGGTGTCCGAAGCGGACTTCGTGGCGCGGGTGGGCGCGGTGCTCAGCCTCGGTGGCGACGGGACGATGCTCGGCGCGATGCGGCTGGTGATGGCGCGGCCGGTGCCGGTGCTCGGCGTCAACCACGGGCACCTGGGTTTTCTGGTGGAGATCGCGCCGGAGCAGCTGCCGGACGCGCTGGACCGGCTGGTGCGCGGCGAGTACACGATCGAACCGCACAGCTGCCTGGTGGCGTCGGCAGGCGAGGCGGTGCTGGCCGGGTTCAACGACGTGGTGCTGGCACGGGCCGGGCGGGCCGGCGCGGTGTCGGTGGATCTGGTGGTCAACGGCCGCCAGTACGGCTACTACAAGTGCGACGCGCTGATCCTGGCCACCCCGACCGGGTCGACGGCCTACAACTACGCGGCGGGCGGGCCGGTGCTGTCGCCCTCGGCCGAGGCGATCGCCGTGACCCCGGTGGCGCCGATGGCCGGCATCAGCCGCCCGATCGTGCTCGGCCCGCAGGACGAGATCCGGCTGCACGTCGCGCCGGACAGCGCCCCGGTGGCGGTGGAGGTCGACGGCACCGCGGCGGGAGCGCTGGGGCCGGACGCGGTGCTGACGACGGTCCTGCGCCCGGAGGCCGCGCAGGTGGTCCGCCTGGCGGCCGGCGAGCACGCGAGCCGCAGCCGGGTGAAGCTGAGCCTGCTCGACCTGCCGCTGCGGCCGGACCAGCTGCTGGAGCTGATCCCGGAACACCTGCGCCGCCGCCTGGACCCCTGACCCCGCGCCCCACACTCCCGCGCGCGTTCCACGCTGGGGGCGGTGAGTTCCGCGTTCGCGGCTGCGGCCGGGCGGCGGGCTGTCCGGTGGACGGCGTGCGAACGCAGGACTCGCGGGTGTCGGTGTGGGGGTCGCGCTGGGGTGGCGGTGGGCGGCGGACCCGCCTACCGTGGCTTGCCGGGGCCGCGGAAAGGGGAACCGGTATGGCCGTGCACCAGCCCTCGGGGGCGTTCCGGGTCAGTTTCGGCGAGGGCATGGCCCGCGAGCTGCGGCGGGTGACCGGCCGGTGGTGGATGGTCGCGCTTCTCGGCGTCGCCACCCTGGTGCTCGGGGTGCTCCTGCTGGCCAACCTCGCGACCGCGGTCGGCACGCTCGCCGTCCTCGTCGCGCTTGCGCTGCTGTTCGAGGGGTTCGACGAGATCCTCACCGCCGAGCGGCACCGCACCCGCTGGCCGTCCTACCTGCTGGGGCTCGTGTGGATCGCCGTCGGGGTGATCGCCCTGGCCTGGCCCGGCATCACGCTGCTGACGCTGGCCGTGGTGGTCGGGGCGGGGTTCGTCCTCGCCGGGGTCGGCCAGATCGCGGCGTCGGTGGCGTGGCGGGCTCGGCTGCCGATGTGGGGGCTGTGGCTCGGCCTGGGTGTCGTGACCCTGCTGATCGGGCTGGTCGCCCTCGTGTGGCCGGACCTGACGATCCTCACGCTGGCCATCTGGCTCGGCCTCGCCCTGGTGATGCGCGGCCTGGGCGCCCTGTGGTTCGGGCTGCAGCTGCGCCGCGCGCACCGCGCGGTCGAAGCCTGACTCACTCCACCTGGCGGTACCGCGCGATGTAGCGCTCCCGCACGTCCTGCTCGGCCTTGTCCTTCGCCGCGCGCCGCATCGCGCGGCCGGTGCCGTACGGGTAGCCGTGCTTGCGGAGGCGGTTCTCGCAGCTCTCCTCGGAGTAGACCAGCGAGTAGAAGAACCCGACGAGCCCGGCCATCAGCACCAGGCTCAGCCGCAGCGTCAGCGGGCCGGGCAGCAGCAGCCACACCAGCATCAGGGGCAGCAGCAGCACCGCGGCGCGGGCCGCGTGCCGCCAGATCCAGGTCTTCGCGGTCACGTCGTGCAGGACCCACTCCCGGTGCTCCTCCGGCAGGCGGCCGCCGAGGGCGTACCAGAGCCACTGGATCGGGTTGGGGCGTCGGCGCTCGGTCACCGGTCCACAGTACCCTAATGATTAGTGCGTTAAATATCAGCGCGAGGAGTAGTCTCACCCCATGACCGCGATCGACCTCGGCGAGGACCCGCTGGCCCTGGACCGGCAGGTGTGCTTCGCCCTGTCCGTGGCCTCCCGCAGCGTCATCGGGATCTACCGCCCGCTGCTCAAGCCCTACGGGCTCACCCACCCGCAGTACCTCGTGCTGCTCGCGCTGTGGGACCGCGCGCCCCGGTCGGTGAAGGACCTCTCCGAGACGTTGCGCGCGGAGCCCGCCACGCTGTCGCCGCTGCTCAAGCGGCTGGAGGCGCTCGGGTACCTGACCCGCGAGCGCAACCGGTCGGACGAGCGGGCGCTGATGGTCGACCTCACCGAGTCCGGCCGCGCCCTGCGCGCCGAGGCCGAGAAGATCCCGTACCGGGTCGTGGAGACACTCGGTATGGAGGTCGCCGAGCTCGAACAGCTGCACGCCGCGCTCGCGCGCGTGATCGCGGCGACCGACCGGCTCGGCTGAACCGGCGCACCTCGGCCGCGAGTCGTCTCAGGGCACCATCCAGCCGAGCACCGCCGTGGACTGCAGGTACACGAGCAAACACATCACCGCGACGAACACCAGGCTCCAGACCAGCACCCGGCGGAACAGGTCGCCCTCGCGGCCGGCCATCCCGACCGCCGCGGCCGCGATCGCGAGGTTCTGCGGGCTGATCATCTTGCCGAGCACCCCGCCGGAGGAGTTCGCGGCGGCCAGCAGCGTGGCCGACAGCCCGGCCTTGTTGGCCGCGACCACCTGCAACGCTCCGAACAGCGAGTTCGACGAGGTGTCCGAACCGGTCACGGCGACACCCAGCCAGCCGAGGACCGGCGAGATCAGCGCGAAGACCCCGCCCGCGCCGGCCATCCAGGTGCCCAGGGTCGCGGTCTGGCCGCTCGCGTTCATCACGTAGGCCAGGGCGAGCACGGCCATCACGGTGACGATCGCCGTCGCCAGCTGCCGGTAGGTGGACAGGTACGCGCGCAGTGCGCGGGCCGGCCGGATGCCGATCACCGGGATGGTGAGCAACCCGGCGATGATCAGCAGCGTGCCGGCGGCGTCCAGCCAGTCGAACTTGAACTGCGACAGCGTCGAGGTCTTCCCACTGGAGGACTGGATGTGCAGGCCGGGCCAGTTGAACGTCTTCGTCACGCTCGTCAGGGCGTCCTTGATCGCCGGGATCTGCGCGAGCGCGAACACCGCGATGATGATCAGGTACGGCGCGTAGGCGCGGAAGACCTCGACCCCGCGGTCCCGCTCACCGCCGTTCCCGGCTCCGCCGGCGGGCGGCCGCGGTGGGCGCTCCATGGTGGTGGTGGACCCGCCGGCCCGCTCGGTGCCCGCCGCCGCGGCCGCGCCGGCGGTGGTCGTCCGGACCCCGCTGCCTTCCACATAGGACTCGGCCGGGTGCCACACGCGCAGGAACGCCACCACCGCGCCGGCGGACAGCAGCGAGGCGACGATGTCGGTCAGCGGTGCGCTGACGTAGTTGGAGGTGGCGAACTGGGCGAGTGCGAACACCACGCCGCACACCAGCGCGGCCGGCCAGGTCTGGCGCAGGCCGCGCCTGCCGTCGATGATGAACACCAGCGCGAGCGGCACGAACACGCCGAGCAGCGGGGTCTGGCGCCCGACCATCGAGGACAGGTCGTGCAGCGGCAGGCCGGTCACGGTCGCCAGCGTGGTGATCGGCACGGCCAGCGCCCCGAAGGCCACCGGCGCGGTGTTGGCGACCAGGGCGACGGCGGCGGCCTTGATCGGCCGGAAACCCAGCGCGATCAGCATGACGCTGGTGATCGCCACCGGGGTGCCGAACCCGGCGAGCGCCTCCAGCAGCGCGCCGAAGGAGAACGCGATGATGACACCCTGGATCCGCTGGTCGTCGCTGACGCGGGCGAACGAGCGCCGCAGCACGTCGAAGTGCCCGGTCGCCACCGTCATGTTGTAGATCCAGATCGCGTTGATCACGATCCACAGGATCGGGAAGAACCCGAACGCCGCGCCCTCGGACGCGGCGAGGAACGCGGGCCCGGCGGGCATCGGGTAGACCACGATCGCGACCACCACGGCGACCGCCAGCGAGATCAGCGCGGCCAGCCACGCGGTCATGCGCAGGATGCCGAGCAGCACGAACAGCGTGAGCAGCGGGATCGCCGCGACGAGCGACGACCACGCGAGCGACCCGGCGACCGGGTCGAGAACCTGCCGGTACATCGATCACCTCACGGATGTGGAGCGTGCCGGCGCGAACGCGCCCACCCGACCCCGTCGGCCGGGAGTCCCCGGATCGAGGCGTCGAGCACCTCGATCGTGTGGGCGAGCCGCACGGGCTCGCCGAGAGCGTCGAGCGCGGCGGCCACCTGCATCAGGCACCCCGGGTTGGCGGTGACCAGCAGCGGCGCGCCGGTGGCGAGCACGTTGCGCGCCTTGCGTTCGCCGAGTTCACCCCCGGCTCCCGGGTTGAGGACGTTGTAGATCCCCGCGGAGCCGCAGCAGATCTCGGGTTCGGGGATCTCGCGCAACGTCAGGCCGGGGATGTCGCGCAGCAACCGGCGTGGCTGCGCGCGGATCCCCTGGGCGTGCGCGAGGTGGCAGGCGTCGTGGTAGGCGATGGTGACCGGGAGGGGGTGCCGCCGCGCCACCGGTCCCTGCTCGGCGAGCAGTTCGGACACGTCCCGGACGCGGGCGGTGAACTCACGCGCTCGCTGCGCGTAGGCGGGGTCGTCGGCGAGCAGGTCGCCGTACTCCTTCATCGCCGAACCGCACCCGGCGGCGTTGACCGCGATCCAGTCGGCGCCGGAGCCGTCGAAGGCGTCGATCAGCTTGCGGGCGAAGGACTGCGCCTCGTCCTCGCGTCCGTTGTGGACACTGAGCGCGCCGCAGCACCCCTGGACGGCAGGCGCGACGACGTCGAAACCCTCGGCGGCGAGCACGCGCGCGGTGGCCGCGTTGACGCCGGGGAAGAACTCGCGCTGCACGCACCCGAGCACCATGCCCACGGTGCCCCGCCGCGTGCCGCGGGCGGGGATCCGTTCCGGGACGCGCTGGAACGGCCCCAGCGGAGGGGCGAGCGATTCCAGCGCGGCCAGTCGGGGCAGGGCGCGGCCCAGCACGCGGCGGACCGGGCCGCCGAGGCCGCTGGCCTGGTAGGCCCGCAACGGCCCGCGCAGGGCGTGCAGCCGCCGCGGGTAGGGGAAGACGCTGAAGATCGCGCGGCGCAGCAGGCGGTCGCGCCGCGAGCGCGGGTGACGGCGCTCGACCTGGGCGCGGGTCGCTTCGATCAGCTTGTCGTACTGGACGCCGGAGGGGCAGGCGGTCACGCACGCCATGCAGCCGAGGCAGGCGTCGAAGTGCTGCACCATCTCCGGTGTCATCGGCTCGCCCTCGACGCCGAGGCCCATCAGGTAGATCCGGCCGCGCGGCGAGTCCATCTCCTCGCCCCACAGCTGGTAGGTCGGGCAGGTGGGCAGGCAGAACCCGCAGTGCACGCAGTCGTCCAAGAGGTCCGCCGAGGGCGGGTGGTGGTCGTCGAACGCGGGCCCGGTCATCTCAGATCCCTCCTGCGAACCGTCCGGGTGCCATCCGGTGAGCCGGGTCGAACTGGTCCTTGACGCGGCGCATCAGCGTGAGCCCGCGGACCGGTCCCCACACGTCGAGCGTGGCCTTGACCCGCGGTGGCGCGTCCAGCACGACGACGTCCCCGCTCCACGACGGCGAAAGCTCGCGCAGCCGGGTGACGAACGCGGGAACCGCATCGGGGGCCCCGGTGACCCCGGCGTGCAGGACCCCGACACCGGCCGAGCCGCGCACGGCCGCACTCAGGCCGCACCGCCGTGCCGTGTCGTCGACGGCGTCGAGCAGCCGCGGCAGCCCGGCGATCTCGTGGGTGAGCCGCAGGGCCACGCCGTCCACCGCCCACGGTGCGCGGCACCACCACGCGGGTGGCTCGCCGGCGACCTCGGCATCCCCGCCGAGCAGGTCGAGCAGGGTGTGCACGCGGCCGTCGACGCCCTCGGGGATGCCTTCGACGAGCACCGCCAGCGCGGCGGGCTCGACGGTGGGGCGGTCGAGTTCGACCGCGCTCGCCACCACCTGCGAGTGCACCACGCGCTGGACCTTGTCGTGCGCGTCAGCCGCGGACGCGACGGGGACGACGACCCACCGCGCCGCCTGCGGCAGCGGGTGCAGGCGGAACACGGCCTCGGTCACCAGCCCGAGCGTTCCCCACGAGCCGGTGAGCAGCTTGCCGAGGTCGTAACCGGCGACGTTCTTGACGACCTTCCCGCCCGCCTTGGCGACCGTCCCGTCGGCGCGCACGAGCGTGATGCCGATGAGCAGGTCGCGCACCGCGCCGTGGGACAGCCGCAGCGGGCCGGTCGCGGCGGTCGCGATCACCCCGCCCGCGGTGCCCGGCCCGGCGCCCGGCGGCAGTACCGGCGAGATGCCCAGCCGCTGACCCGCCGGGGCGAGGCGCTCCTGCACGACGTCGAGCCGCACCCCGGCCTGGACGTGCACGACGAGGTCGCCCGCGCGGTGCTCGACGATCCGGTCCATCCGGCTGGTGTCGAGGACGAGGTCGGCGCGTTCGGGTGGGTGGCCCCAGCTCAGCTTCGTCCCGGAGCCGCGCGGCACGATCGCGAGCCCGTGCTCGGCGGCGATCCGCATCACGGTCGCGGCCTCGTCCGTCGTGGACGGTGCGGCGACCAGGCGCGCGGGCACCCCGTCGACGTGGTCGGCCTCCCCGGCGCGCCACGCGGCGGCCGTCGTGGACAGTTCACCGAGCACCAGGTCCCCGGCCGCGCGCATCAGAACACCTCGGCGATTCCCGCGTCCTGCAACGGGTGCGCGCCCTTGTGCCGTCCGGGTACCTCACCGCACAGCCGTGGGGTGGGGAAGATCTTGCCGGGATTGGCCAGTCCCTCCGGGTCGAACGCGCACCGCAGCAGCTGCATCGTGTCGAGGTCGGCCTCGGTGAACATGCGGGGCATGAACTTCGCCTTGTCCGAGCCGACGCCGTGCTCGCCGGTGATCGAGCCGCCGTGCTCGATGCACAGGTCCAGGATCGCGCCGGAGACCTCCTCGGCGCGCTCGGCCTCGCCGGGCACCGCGTCGTCGAAGAGCACCAGCGGGTGCAGGTTGCCGTCGCCGGCGTGGAAGACGTTGGCGACCCGGATGCCGGCGTCCCGGGACAGTTTCGCGATGCGGTGCAGGACCTCGGCCAGCACGGTCCGCGGGATGACGCCGTCCTGGACGATGTAGTCCGGGCTGATCCGCCCGACCGCCGCGAACGCCGACTTGCGGCCCCGCCAGAAGCTCGCGCGCTCGGCGTCGTCGGCGGCGATGCGGATCTCGAACGCGCCGTGCGTGCGGCAGTGCCGTTCGACCTCGGCGAACTGCGCGTCCACCTCCGCCGCGGGCCCGTCCAGCTCCACGATCAGGACCGCGCCCGCCCCGGCCGGATACCCGCAGCGCACCGCGGCCTCGGCGGCCTCGATCGCGAGCGCGTCCATCATCTCCATCGCGGCGGGCACCACCCCGGCCCCGATGATGGCCGAGGTCGCGGCGCCGGCGTCGTCGGTGCCCGGGAAGCCGGCCAGCAGCGTCCGCACGGCCTCGGGCAGCCGGACCAGCCGCACGGTCACCTCGGTGACCACGCCGAGCGTCCCCTCCGAGCCGACGATAGCGCCGAGCAGGTCGTACCCCGTCGCGTCGGGCGCCTTGCCCCCGAGCCGCACGACCTCGCCGTCCGGGGCGACGAACTCCGCGCCGGTCACGTGGTTGGTGGTGAACCCGTACTTCAGGCAGTGCGCGCCACCGGAGTTCTCGGCGAGGTTGCCGCCGATGGAACAGATCTGCTGGCTGGAGGGATCGGGCGCGTAGTAGTAGCCGTCGGCCGCGGCCGCCTTGGTGATGTCGAGGTTGATGACTCCCGGTTCGGCGACGGCGCGCTGGTTGGCCGGATCGATCTCGAGGATGCGCCGCAGGCGGGAGGTGACGATCAGGACGCCGTCGGCGTGCGGGAGGGCGCCGCCGGACAGCCCGGTGCCCGACCCGCGCGCGACGAACGGGACGCCGGCTTCGGCGCAGGCCCGCACGGTCGTCGCGACACCGGCGGCGTCGGCGGGCAGGACCACGAGGGCGGGGGTGACCTTGTAGTGGGCGAGCCCGTCGCATTCGTAGGTGCGGAGACGCTGGTGATCGTCGATCACCGCGTCCGGGCCGAGGGCCGTGCGCAACCGCCTGGCCAGCCCGGTGATCGCGGACCGGCGGGCCGGTGCCTCGTCGATTGTCATGCGCGCCCTCCGTGCCTGCCTGCTACGGCTGTGGACGGGCCGATCGACTCGCGGGGACGTCGATGTCCTGGTGAAACCGTAGGATCCGGTTCCGGCCGCGTCAAACTGTCCGTGACAACGGTTTACCTCACCACCGGTAACTCATGCGGTGGTCGCCCCGGCCCCGGCAGAATCACCGTCATGAGGCACAACGCCCTCGCCACCGCGGTCGCCGCGTTCGGGCTGCTGGTGGCCGCCTGTACCACGCAGCCGGTCGCGCCCCCGCCTGCTCCGCCGGCTCCGGCCCCGCGGGTGGAGCAGGGCACGCCGGGCTGGGAGATCACCCATCCCGGTCCGGAGCACGCGATCGAGGGCTACGCGGATCGCACGAGCGCGCTGCCGGGGGAGACCGTGCGGTTGTTCGTGAGCACCACGGCCGCGCGGTTCACGGTGACCGCGTTCCGCATGGGTGCCTACGCCGGCTCAGCCGCGCTCCGCACGTGGCAGTCCGCGCCGGTGCCGGGCCGTGTGCAGGCTCCGGCGGTGGTGCAGGCGCCGACGAGCACGGTCGTGGCGCCGTGGCAGCCCTCGCTGGAGGTGCCGACGCAGGGCTGGGCCCCGGGGGACTACCTGCTGCGCCTGGACGGTGACAACCAGGCGCAGCAGTACGTGCCGCTCACCGTGCGCACTCCGTCCAACGCCGGCCGGATCGTCCTGGTCAACGCCGTCACGACCTGGCAGGCCTACAACCGCTGGGGCGGCTACAGCCTCTACGACTCCCCGAGCGGGAAGAAGGCGCAGCGGTCCCGCGCCGTCTCGTTCGACCGCCCCTACCAGGCGCGGGACATGCGGGGTGCGGGCGATTTCCTGTTCTTCGAGCTGCCGATGGTGCGGTTCGCCGAGAGCCTGGGGCTGCCGCTCGGCTTCGCGACCGACGTCGACCTGCACGCCGATCCGCACCTGCTCGACGGCGCCCGCGCCGTGGTCACCCTCGGCCACGACGAGTACTGGTCGAGCGCGATGCGCGCGAACGTCACCGCGGCCCGCGACCGCGGCGTGAACCTGGCGTTCCTGGGCGGCAACGAGATCTACCGGCACATCCGGTTCGCACCGTCGGCCACCGGCCCGGACCGGGTAGAGATCGGCTACAAGTCGTTCGGCGAGGATCCGGCCCGCCTGACCGATCCGCTGGAGGCCACTCCCGAGTGGCGCTCGCCGCCGTACCCGAGGCCGGAAAGCGTGCTGCTCGGCAACTTCTACCAGTGCAACCCGGTGCACGCCGACCTGGTGGCCGCCGGCGAGCGGAACTGGCTCCTGACCGGGATCGTCCACAACGGACAGCACCTGCGCGGTCTGGTGGGCGACGAGTACGAGCGGGTGGACCTCGCCGTGCCGACGCCGCGCCCGATCGAGGTCCTGTTCCATTCCCCCGTGACGTGCGGCGGAAAACCGGACTTCGCGGACGCGACGTACTACACGACCCCCTCCGGCGCGGCGGTGTTCTCCGCGGGCACCCAGTACTGGATCTGCGGCCTCGACCCGGGCTGCCCGCACTCCGGCGGCGACCCGGTCGCGGGCGCGGCCATCACCGCGATCACCGAACGGCTGCTGCGGGCCTATGCCGCCGGTCCCGCGGGAGCCGCGCACCCGGCGGCCGACAACCTGGCCGCCCTCGGCATCCACTAGCGACTGTTCCGCTGGTCCCGCACCGGCGCGCGCATCTGGACGAGTGGTGCGTAAGTCGGTCAGTGGTCGTAGGCGGTCAGGGATCGCGTGATGGGGTGGCCCGTGGCGCGGTGGTGCCAGATGGCGGTGGTGGGGCCAGGAGGCGTTGGGCGATGCGGACGTCGACGCCTTCGATGGTGCGTCCGCGGTGTTGTTCGAGGTTCGGTTGGCCGTTGAGGGTGTCGTTGACTGACTCGATGAGGTGGCGGTTGGACTTGAGCAGCGGTTCGCCGGAGTGGGGCCGGTGGTTTCGGTGGGACGGCCGGATCAGCCGGACCCCGCGCTCGGTCAGGACGTGGTCGAGTTCGCGGGAGACGTAGCCTTTGTCGGCGATGATCAGCAGGCCGGGTCGTTCGGTGCGCAGGCGGGGTTCGTGGTCGCAGATGGCCATGAGCACCTGCCGCTCGCCAGCCAGCGCATCACGTGCTTGACCAGGGGCAACGCGGCACGCAGACGACGGTTGTAGCCGGATCGGCCGGGGAGCTAGCCGAAAGCGCCGCGCATCCGGGCGGGCAGGAACCGCAGCCAGCGGGCCTCGGAGGTGAACCCCGGCGGTGCCTGGGCCACGGCCAGGGTGACCAACTCGGCGTCGGTCAGCCTCGGCGGTCTGCCCGTTCGGCGCCGGCGCGCGAGGTGGTCGTCGATCTTGACCTAGAGTGCGGCGAGAAGGTGTTCAGGTCGGTCGTCACACACTGATCTTGAACACCCTTCGCCTCACTCCGGGCATCACCCCAACTCAGGCACTACTCGTCTGGCGCGTCTGGGCTGCGAACATCCAGTGCTGCTTCTCCAGGTCGGCGGTGATGCCGATCAGGAGGTCCTGGCTCACCGGGTCCGGCCCGCCGGTGGCGTCGATCCCGGCGCGCAGCCCGCTGATCGTGGCGGCGAGCAGGCCGGTGACCGCCTCGACGGCGGCCGTGTCGGCCAGCGGTCCGGCGGGCAGTCCGGGCAGCGTGGACTCGGTGGCGATGGTGCTCGCGCGGCCGTCGGGGGAGACGCCGAGCGCGGCGAGGCGCTCGGCGACGCTGTCGCCGTGCTCGCGGGTGGCGCCGGCCAGTTCGTCCAGGTGCAGGTGGACGGTGCGGAAGTGCGGACCGGTCACGTTCCAGTGCGCCTGCTTGGCGAGCAGGCCCAGATCGATCAGGTCGGTGAGCGCCCGCTGGAGTGCGGTGGCGACGGTCTTGGTGGCCACCTCGTCGAGAATCATGCGGATTCCTCTCAGTTCAGTCCTGCAGGGCCTTCTTCAGCACCGCGACCGCCTGGTTGATCGCGGCTTCCGCGGCGTTGGTCTCGCGCAGCGCGTTGAGCATCACGAAGTCGTGGATGACTCCCTGGTAGCGCACGGCGGTGAGCGGGACGCCGGCCCGGCGCAGCTTGTTCGCGTACGCCTCGCCCTCGTCGCGGAGCACGTCGGCCTCCGCGGTGATCACCAGCGCCGGCGGCAGGCCGGCCAGCTCGTCCAGGCTCGCCCGCAGCGGCGACGCGGTGATCTCCGCGCGCTGCGCCGGGTCGGCGGTGTACTGGTCCCAGAACCACTTCATGCCCTCGAGGGCCAGGAAGTAGCCGGTGGCGAACTCCCGGTACGAGCCGGTGTCGAAACCGGCGTCGGTGACCGGGTAGAACAGCACCTGCTGCCGGAAGGTCACATCGCCGCGCTGCTTGGCGAGGATCGTCACCGCCGCGGTCATGTTCCCGCCGACCGAGTCACCGGCGATCGCCAGCCGGCTCGCGTCCAGGTCGTGCTCCGCGCCGTGCGCCACGATCCACTGCGCCGCGGCGTAGTTCTGCTCGAGCGCGACCGGGTAGCGCGCCTCGGGGGAGCGGTCGTAGTCCGGGAAGACGACGGCCGCGCCGGTGCCGGCGGCGATCTCGCGGATCAGCCGGTCGTGGGTGTGGGCGTTGCCGAACACCCAGCCCGCGCCGTGGATGTAGAGCACGACGGGCAGCGCGCCGGTGGCCCCGGCCGGGCGGACGATGCGCAGCCGCACCTGACCGGTCGGCCCGCCCTCGATGGTCAGGTCCTCGATGTCGGCGTCCGGCTTCGCGATCTCGGACGACTGCACCTCGTCGACGGCCTTGCGGCCCTCCTCGGGCGGCAGCTGGTACAGGTACGGCGGGTTGTCCGTGGCCTCGGCGAAGGCCTGCGCGGCGGGTTCCAGGGCCAGGTTGTGCGGGTTCGCGGTCATCGCGCTCTCCTGGGGCTTCGGGGCGACCGGGCGGTTCCCGGTCGATCTGTTGGATCAAACCATATTGCGCACAACTTAATTGCCTACTATGGGATGTGTCACCCCTGGATGGCGCGCCACTGGCCGATGGGGGAAGATCGAGTGTTGACCAAGGAGGAGTCATGGCCGAACCGGCCGCACCGCGGCTCGACGATCAGGTCTGCTTCGCGCTCTACGCCGCCTCGCGCGCGGTGACGTCGCTGTACCGCCCACTGCTCGACGAGCTGGGGCTGACCTATCCGCAGTACCTGGTGATGCTGGCGCTGTGGGAGCACGGCGAGCTGTCGGTCAAGGACCTCGGGCAGGCGCTGTCGCTGGACTCGGGCACGCTGTCGCCGCTGCTGAAGCGGTTGGAGAAGCTGGAGTTCGTGCGCCGCGAGCGCCGCGCCGACGACGAGCGCTCGGTGTGCATCCGGCTCACGGACAAGGGCGACGGGCTGCGGTCGAAGGCCGTTCCGCTGCCCGGGGTGATCGGCGACGCGATGGGCCTGCCGCCGGCGGATCTCGAGGAGTTGCGGGCGACGCTGCGCGAGCTGACCCGCTCCGTCAACGCCTACCGCGAGGCCCGAACCGGCGTATAACGACCTATACGGCGCGGCGTTGACGCGTGCGGTCCGGCGGCCCGGACCCCTAGTCTGCGGGAAAGGGCCGCCGAACCGAGAGGATTACCCGTGCTCGACCTGCTGGTGCGCAACGTCCGTGCGCTGACCGTGTCCGACGAGCGTCCCCGCGCGCATACCGTGGGTGTGCTGCACGGGCGGATCGTGGGGGTCGACGAGCAGGTGGACGGGCTGCCGGCGCGCACCGTGGTCGACGGTGACGGCGCGGTGCTCACGCCGGGGTTCGCCGACGCGCACAACCACATGGTCTGGTACGGCCTGTCGCTGGCCGAGATCGACCTGTCCGTGTGCCGGACGCTGGACGAGCTGTACGACACGGTGGCCGCGCGGGCCGCCGAGCTGCCCGCCGACGCGTGGGTGATCGGCTCGAAGTACGACGACTTCGTGCTCGGCGGCCACCCGGGCCGCTCCGCGCTGGACCGTGCCGGCGGCGGGCGGCCGGTGTGGCTCAAGCACCGGTCGGCGCACATGTGCACGGTGAGTTCGGCGATTCTGGCCCAGGCCGGGGTGCTGGACGGGTCGGCGCGCGTGCCCGAGGGCGGCGTGGTGGCCCGAGACGAGCACGGCGCACCCACCGGGCTGCTCGCCGAGCAGGCCCAGCAGCTGGTGGACGCCCTGGTCAAGCCGTATCCGGTGGAGGAGCTGGCGGCGGCGATCGAGCGCGCCGCGAAGGTGTACGTCAGCGAGGGCCTGACCGCGGTGACCGAGGCGGGGATCGGTGGCGGCTGGATCGGGCACAGCCCGGCCGAGGCGTCGGCCTACCACCTGGCGCGGGAGCGTCGGGCGCTGCCGCTGCGGGTCGAGCTGATGCCGGCCAGCGAGGTGCTGCACCCGCTCGGCGGCAACCCCGCCGACACCGGCTCGGTCGGCGTGGACCTGGGGTTGCGCAGCGGGTTCGGCGACGAGTTCCTCCGCCTGGGGCCGATGAAGATCTTCACCGACGGCGCGCTGAGCAGCCGGACCGCGGCCCTGACCGAGCCGTTCTGCTCGCACGGCGGCCTCGGGGTGCTGCAGGACGATCCGAAGGTGCTGCGGGACACCATCGTCGCCGCGCACCGCAGCGGCTGGCGGGTGGCCGCGCACGCGATCGGCGACCGGGCGATCGACCTGACGCTGGACGCGTTCGAGGAGGCGCAGCGGGTACTGCCGCGCCCGGATGTGCGGCACCGCATCGAGCACGCCGCGATGGTGCGCCCCGACCAGCTGCCGCGGCTGGTCGCGCTCGGCGTGGTCCCGGTGCCGCAGGCGCGGTTCCTGTACGAGATCGGGGACACGATGGCCGAGGCGCTCGGGCAGGCGCGGGTGCCCTGGCTGTACCGGCAAAAGTCCTTTGTGGACGCCGGGTTGCGCGTGCCGGGCAGCTCCGACCGGCCGTGCGTCGGGGTGGGTGCGCCGCTGGCCGGCCTGCGGTCGATGGTCGAGCGGACCACCAGCGCCGGGGTCGTGCTCAGCCCGGACGAGCGGGTGGACGCGGAGGAGGCGCTGCGTTCCTACACCGCGCACCCGGCGTGGGCGTCGCACCAGGAACACGAACGCGGCCGGCTCGCCGCGGGGCTGCGGGCGGACATGGTGCTGCTCGACGACGACCCGACGACGGTGCCCAGCGCAGGGATCAGCGAGATCGGCGTGCTGGCGACCTTCGTGGGTGGCCGGTGCGTCCACGGCGCCGACTCGCTGCGCGCGGACGGTCCGGTGCCGGCCTGACTCACCCCTCCAGCGAGGCCAGCAGCAAACCGCTGCGGGGTTTCGGGGTGAAATACGTGCTCTTGCGCGGCATCCGGCGGCCCTCGGCGTGCGCGGCCAGCACTTCGGACAGCGGGACGGGCGCCAGGCGCAGCACGGCGTCCGTCCCCGGCCCGGGAGCGTGCCCGTCGGGCAGCGCGTGCACGTGCGGGCCCTCCGGGTCGAGGCCGAGTGCCTGTCCCAGCAGCAGGTTCTCCACCACGGCGTGGTCGGAACCGCCGGGCAGCTGCACCACCAGCGCGCCATCCCGAGCAGTGACCGCCACCGTGCCCGGGGCGGGAGCATCCACTTCGGACACTTCCCGGACCGCCAAGCCCGCGTGCCGCCAGGCGGCGGCCAGCTCGTGCACAGCCAGGCCGGTGCCGCTGATGGTGCGGTGGATCGCGCCGATGCGCAGGTCCGGCCCCGCGGTCACCAGCGCCAGCAGTGGCGTGCCCGCCTCGGCCGCCGCGGCGACCCGGTGGTTGCCGTCGGCCACCAGCAGGGGAGCGGAGCGCACCGCGGCGAGCAACCGGTCCTGCTCGGCGCCGGGACCCGTCAGCCACAACCGGTGCGAGCGGCCGCCCCCGTCGGTCAGGTCCACCGCCGGCGCACCGGCCATCGCGTCGGCCACCAGGGTCGTGAGGCCCTCGCCGGAGACCGGCACCAGCATGGCTGCGCTGGTCGCGCAGCCCAGTGCCCGCAGGGCGGTGGCGCGCTCGGCGACCACACCGGCGTAGACCTCTTCGCTGTGCCGGATCCGCGCCCCGACGGCCGACGGATCGACCAGGCACAGCACGCCGGCCGCGGTGCCGTCGCGCCCGGCGATCCGGTAGGGCGCCACCACGTCGTGCACCCGCCGGTAGTCCCGCTCCCGCAACCGGTCCAGCATCGCCCGCGCCCCGGGCAGCGCTTCCCGCAGCGAGCCGCCGCCCGGCCTGCGGTGCGGGTGCTGCACCGCGAGCAGCGAATCACCCGGCGCCGCCGCCAGTGCCGCCGCGATCTCGCCGGGGTCGGCGAACTCGTCCACCTCCGGACCCGTCACCGGCCCGTCCAGGACCCACCCGGTTCCGATCGCGCGCGCCCATTCCGTCATGCCCCGATCCTGCCGGACCGGTTCAGCTCGCCTGCGACAGCTCCCCGCTCGTTTCGCGGGTCCGCGCCCAGCGCGCCAGCCGCGGCGCGGCGGCGACGTAGAAGTCCGGGTCCAGGCCCATGCCGGTGTGCGTACTGCGGACCTCGACGCACTCGGCGTAGGGGTCCTGGCACAGCTGCCACGGCGCGATCGTGTCCGCGCGCGAGTACACCGCCAGCGCGGGCACCTCCGGCGGCAGGGGAGCGGCCAGCGACTTGATGTTCTCGTCGTAGCACGGCCCGGTGAAGCAGTCCGGGTCCATCAGGCCGGGAACGCCCAAAGTGGACAGCCGGGCGAGGAGGCGGGCCACGCGAACCACCTTGGGGTGCGCGCCGAGCGGGTCGAGCACCGGGCTGCCCAGCATCACCAGCCCGCACACCAGGTCCGGCCGGCGGATCGCGGCCAGCCGCGCCAGCCAGCCGCCGCGGCTCTGCCCGATGAGGACGACGCGGCCGCCGGTGTCCTCGGCGTGCCGCTCCAGCCGCGCCTCGATGCGGTCGACCAGTTCGGTGGTGCACCCGACGTTGAGGCCGATCCGTGACCCGGAAGGCCGGTAGCCGCGCGCTTTCAGCCACGCGCTGGCCAGGGTCAGGCTCCGGTCGCCGAAACCGAAACCGGGCACCAGCACCACACCCAGCCCGGCGCCCTCCTCCGGGTCCTCCGGCCGCCAGATCGGATGCCGCAGTAGTCGCGGGATGTCCAGCAGCGCCAGCAACAGGTGCTCGCGGGTCGCCGTGCGGATCGTTTCGCCCGCTTCGCGCGCGGGCTGGAGCAGCGTCAACATGTGCGGCCTCCTCGCAGCTGAAGAGACCCTTGATCTACCCCGAAATCACGCGGTTGACACCTGGAGCCGTTCCCCACCGTCGAAACCGGACGCGAAGTCAGTCCCGTTTCCCGGCCCGCAGGTACCGAGCCGGGGTGGTGCCGGTCCAGCGGCGGAACGCGTAGATGAAACTCGACGCCTCGGCGTATCCCAGCCGCAGCGCCACATCCTCCACCGACAGCGCCCCGGTCGCGAGCATCTCCTCGGCCAGCGCCTGCCGCACCTCGTCGAGCAGGCCGCGGAAACTGGTGCCCGCGTCCTCCAGCCGCCGCCGCAGCGTCCGGGTGCTGACGTTCAGCTCCCGTGCCACGTCCTCCATCGCGAGCGTGCCACCGACGCGGATCAGCTTGTCCCGCACCTGCTGCGCGATACCGGAGCGGGCCCGGCGGCGGCTGACCAGCTCACGGCACTGCGCCTCGCACAGCGCGACGGTGTGCTCACTGGCCTGCGGCAGCGGTCGTTCCAGCGACGCGGCGTCGATGGCGACGTGGTGCGCGGGCGCGCCGAACGCCGGCCGGAACCCGAACACCTCCTCGTACCGGGCCGGATTCGGCGGTTCCGGGAAGCGGAACCGCAGGCGCCGGACGTTCAGACCACCGGGCAACAGGTCGTGCAGCACCGTGTGGATGGCGCTGATGTCGCGCTCCAGCAGGAACCGGCGCACGTCGTGCGGCAGGCCGTCGTCCCGCAGCTCGAACCGCAGCTCGTCGTCGGCCAGTTCGACCACCGGGAGGCAGAAGATGAAGCTGAGGTCGAGGTAGCGCAGGGCGAAGGTGATCGCGTCGCGCAGGGTCGGGCTGCTGATGCAGGCGAACCCGAACACGCCGAACGTGGCGACCCGGTAGCGCACCCCCGCGTCCAGGCCGAGGCCCGGCGGGTCGCCGAGCTCCCGGACGAGGTTGCGCGCGACCGCCAGCTCCTGGTGCGCGTCGACCTGCGCCGCCGGGTCGTCCAGGCGCGACGGCGGCAGCCCGGTGCCGCGCAGCAGGGCGTCCCGGGGCACCCCGCGCTCGGCCCCGAACCGCACGAGCAGCGCGACACTGGCGACGCCGCGCGGGAAGTCCCAGTCACGGACGGCGACCGGCAGGAGCTGAGCCATGGCCGGAAGTATGGATTCTGCCGGTCGGCGGCGCGCGGGCGGGGTGGCCGAAAATCTCGGTTTCCTGGCCGGTGGTCTCTGTGGGGAAGTGACCCGGAGCACCTACTGTGGAGTAGCCCCACTCACCGCCGAGGAGCAGCATGGCACGCAGCACCGCCCCCCGACCGCCGTCCGTCGTGATCATCGGCGCCGGTTTCGGTGGCCTGGCCATCGCGACCGAACTGGTCCGCGCCGGTTTCGCGAACTTCACGATCCTGGAGAGAGCGGACGAGATCGGCGGGGTGTGGCGGGAGAACACCTACCCCGGCGCCGGTTGCGACATCCCGTCGCCGCTGTACTCGTTCTCCCACCGGCCCAACCCCGACTGGCCGATGCGGTTCTCCCTGCAGGCCGACATCAAGACCTACCTCGAGGAGGTCGCCCGCGAGTACGGGGTGACCGGCCGGATCCGCTTCGGCACCGGTGCGGCCTCCGCCGAGTTCGACGAGCGCAGCGGCCGGTGGCGCGTGCGCACCGAGGCCGGCGAGGTGATCGAGGCCGACGTCCTGGTGCCCGCGGTGGGGCAGCTGTCCCAGCCGGCGCTGCCGGACATCGCCGGCCGCGAGTCCTTTCGCGGACCCGCTTTCCACTCCGCGGCGTGGGACCACGACGCCGATCTGGCCGGCAAGCGGATCGCGGTGATCGGCACCGGCGCCAGCGCCATCCAGTTCGTGCCCAAGCTGCAGCGGATCGCCGGGCACGTCACGGTGTTCCAGCGCTCGGCGCCGTGGATCGTGCCGAAGAACGACGTGGCTTACAAACGGTGGCACCGCGCGCTGTTCCGCCGCCTGCCGGTCACCCAGAAGATCGAGCGGTTCCGCATCTGGCTGATCTGCGAGTTCCTCTCGCTCGGGCTCGTCGACCTCCCGCCCGTGCGCCGGTACCTGGAACGGCTGGCGAGCAGGCACCTGGAGAGCCAGGTGCCGGATCCGGAGCTGCGCGCCAAGCTCACCCCGGACTACGAGCCCGGGTGCAAGCGCGCGTTGTTCTCCAACGACTACTACCCGGCCCTGACCCAGCCGAACGTCTCGGTGGAGACCGAGAAGATCGTGGAGATCGTGCCCGAGGGCGTGCGCACCGCCGACGGCGTGCTGCACGAGGCGGACGTCCTGGTCTACGGCACCGGGTTCCGCGCCACCGACTTCCTGGTGCCGATGACGGTGCGCGGCCGCGGCGGAGCCGAGCTGGCGGAGACCTGGCGCGACGGCGCGTGGGCCTACCTCGGCATGACGGTGCCGGGGTTTCCGAACCTGTTCCTGGTCTACGGCCCGAACACCAACTTGGGCGGCAACTCGATCGTGTACATGCTCGAATCGCAGGCCCGCTACATCGTGCAGGCGGTGCGCGCGCTGGCGGGCAGGCCGGGGGTGGCGCTCGACGTCAAGCCCGAGGTCGCCGCGCGCTTCGACACCGTGCTGCAGCGCAAGCTCGGCCGCTCGGTGTGGACCCGCTGTTCCAGCTGGTACCGGAACGAGGCGGGCCGCATCGTGAACAACTGGCCCGGCACGGTCACCCAGTACCGGCTGAAGACCCGGGCCCTGGATCTGCACGACTACCGCGCGGTCACGGCGGGAGGGGACGGCGCATGAGCGGCGAGCTGGACTACGACGTGGTGGTCATCGGCTCGGGTTTCGGGGGCAGTGTGAGCGCGCTGCGCCTGACGGAGAAGGGCTACCGGGTGGGGGTGCTCGAGGCGGGCCGCCGGTTCGCCGACGACGAGTTCGCCAAGACCTCGTGGCGCCTGCGGAAGTACCTGTGGGCGCCGATGCTGGGCTGCTTCGGCATCCAGCGGCTGACGTTGCTGCGTGACACGTTCGTCCTGAGCGGCAGCGGGGTCGGCGGCGGGTCGCTGGTCTACGCCAACACGCTGTACGAGCCGCCGCGGGCGTTCTACGAGGACAAGCAGTGGGCGCACATCACCGACTGGCGTGCCGAACTGGCGCCCTACTACGACCAGGCCAAACGGATGCTCGGGGTCACCGAGTACCCGGGCACCACGCGTGCCGACCGGGTGCTGCGTGAGGTGGCCGAGGACATGGGCATCGCGCACACGGTCCGGCCGACGCCGGTCGGGGTGCTGTTCGCGACCGGCGACCAGAGGCCGGGGCAGGAGGTGCCGGACCCGTTCTTCGGCGGCGCCGGCCCGGCGCGCCGCACCTGCACGCACTGCGGGTCGTGCATGACCGGGTGCCGGCATGGCGCGAAGAACACGCTGGTCAAGAACTACCTGCACCTGGCGGAGCGGGCGGGTGCGCGGGTGCACCCGCTGACGACGGTGGTGGACGTGCGCCCGCGGCCCGGTGGCGGGTACGTGGTGGCGACGGTCCGTACCGGTTCGCGCGGGCGGCGCCGGACGTTCACCTGCGAGCAGGTCGTGTTCGCCGCGTCGGCGCTGGGCACGCAGCGGCTGCTGCACCGGCTGCGCGACCGTGGTTCGCTGCCGAAGGTGTCGCGGCGGCTGGGGTACCTGTCGCGCACGAACTCGGAGGCGATCCTGGCGGTGCGCTCGCGGGACAGGAGGGCCGACTACACCGACGGGGTGGCGATCACGTCGTCGATGCACCCGGACGAGGTCACGCACGTCGAGCCGGTCCGGTATGGCAAGGGCAGCAACCTGATGAGCCTGCTGGCGACTGTGCTGGTGGACGGCGGGGACGGGCACCGGCGGTGGGTGCTGGGGTTGCGGGAGCTCGTCCGGCACTGGCGGGAGCTGCCGCGCCTGCTGAACCCGCGGCGGTGGTCGGAGCAGATGGTCGGGCTGCTGGTGATGCAGGGCCTGGACAATTCGGTCACCACCTACACGCGGCGGGGCGTGTTCGGCCGCCGGATGACGACGCGCCAGGGCGACGGCGCGCCGAACCCGACGTGGATCCCGGCCGGGCACGAGGTCGCGCGCCGGGTGGCGGCCAAGATCGACGGCGTGCCACAGGGCGCCTGGACCGACTTCGCGAACATCCCGCTGACCGGGCACTTCATCGGCGGCTGCGCGATCGGCGACTCCCCTGAGACCGGGGTGGTGGACGCCTACCAGCGGCTGTACGGCCATCCCGGCCTGCACGTGGTGGACGGTTCGGCGATCTCGGCGAACCTGGGGGTGAACCCGTCGCTGACGATCACCGCCCAGGCCGAACGGGCGCTCGCGCTGTGGCCGAACAAGGGCGAGCCCGACCAGCGGCCGCCGCTGGGCGCGCCGTACGCCCGGGTGGCTCCGGTGGCGCCGAAGAACCCGGTGGTGCCCGAGGCCGCGCCGGGCGCGCTGCGGCTGCCGGTGACGCCGGTGTGAGCCGCGGCGGCCGGGGTGGCTCGGATCCTGCGGGTCACGCGGCTCTGGGCCTTGGTGCCGGCTGGCTCCTAGAGAACCGTGCCCTGCCGCCCGTCTCTGAGCTGTACTTGTTGTGTCATCCCGATTCGAGGTCCGCCTGATGTCCGATTACCCGCCCGAGCCGTGGCACCTGCGCGGCGACATGCACGTCTCCGCCTGGGTTGTCCCCGTCGGGGAGCTGCCCGAGCTGCCGCCCGGCGTGCGGCCGCTGACGGTGGCCGGGCGGGCGTTGGTGCTCGCCGCGTGGGTCGACTACCAGCCGCCCGGGGTGCTGTCCTACCGCGAGCTGATGGTGACGGTGGTGGTCCGGGGCGGGCTCACCGTGACGATCCCGCACATCTGGGTGGACAGCCCGGCCTCGCTCGCCGGAGGCCGCGCGCTGTGGCACATCCCGAAGGACCTGGCCGAGTTCACGCTCACCGAGGGGCGGGACAGCAGTGCGGAAGACCGCGCCGGAGGGGAGCGGGTGCCGGGCGGGGCGGCTCGCGCCGGTGGAGACTCGCCGGCTGGGCTGGAGTCCAGCCGGCAGGCCGGTGCTGGTGGCGACCAGCTGGCTGGGCGGGAGCCCGGCGAGAAGGCCCGCGCTGGTGGAGACCCGGTGATCGGGCCGGGCGGAGGCCAGGAGACCTGGCCGGGGTTCATCGCGGGAGCTGGTGCTGGTTGGGACTACCTGGCAGGGCGCGAGCCCGGCGGGAAGGCCCTCAGCGGTGGAAACCCGCTGGATCGGCCGAATCTCGGCGCGGAGGCGGGTGCCGGTGTGGAGTCGGTCGCCGGGACGGAGCCCGGCGGGGAGGCCCGAGCCGGTGTGGAACCGATAGCCGGGGCGGTGTTCAGCGCCGAGGCCCGCGCCGGTGGGGAACTGCTCGCCCGGGCGGAGTTTCGGCGGCGGCACGTGCTGCCCCTGCGGGTGCCGCTGGCCTTCTCCGTCCTGCAGCGGGGGCCCAAGCGCAGCCCGGTGCGGGTGGCGGCTCGGCTCGGGGTGGCTCGATCGGCGTGGCGGGTCGGCGCGGGTGGGCCGCTCGCGTTCCTGGCGGGGCGCCGTCCGCTGCTCAGCCTGGTCGCCCGGGACTTCCGGATGCGCTTCGGCGGTGGCCCGGACAGCGAATGACACGCCTGTAAGTCACCCTGGTGGTCTAATCTGCCACGCGAATCTGATCACCGACCGTCGCCACGACTCCACCGCATCGGGGGGTTTAACGGCGGCGCGGCCGATTCTCGCCCGACCTGATCACGTCCGGTGACGGCTTTTCGCTCGCGTTGTCGCAGCGCATGAACTTGCGGCTACTTCACGGCACTTCGGCACCGTCTCAAACGTCGTTCGTCCGGGTGAGCCCGGCGCGGGCCGCGCAATTGCCCTCCACCAGCACAAGCGGCTGCTAGCGTCTGCCGTGCTCGCGACCGGGGTCACCCGCAGCGAGCGGAACTGTACCCGAGCGATCGGATTGAAAGAGTGCTGAAGAAGACCGCAATTGTTGCCGCCGCCGCGGCTGGTTTCCTGATGATCGGCTCCCCGGCCTTCGCCACGCAGGGCTCGTGGGAGGAGGGCGGCGACACCGGCCAGCTGGGCCTGCTCAACGTCGACGACGTCGCCAACGACAACAACGTCGGTGTCTGCGACAACCAGGTCAACGTCCTGGGCGTCCAGGTGGCCGACGCGCTGAACGGCGTCGGCGCGACCGTGCCGATCCTGTCCGGTGTTTCGGGCGCCCACTCCGGCGAAGCCCCGGACACCTGCGTCGCCGAGGCCGACAACTGAGGTTGCCGCCGCGGGCACAATCCTGAACCGGCGCGGCCGGTCCGGGTACCACCCACGGGTGCGGACGGGAATCACTGGTACTGATTCCCGTCCGCACCCGCTTTTGTCCGGGTAGCGGAAAACACGAACACCCGCATTCGCATTCGAGTGCGGGTGTTTTTTCATGCCCCGGAACGGTGCCGGCGCACCGTGGCGGGCCCAGCCCGGCACCCAGTCGGGGCCCTCTCAGAGCGCTCCAGTAGCCGAATGACATGCCGGTAAGTCACACGGCCGGGCTAATTGCCCGATCTCTTCACCTCACGCAGAGTGCTCACGTTTCTACCTGATCGAGGGGTTTAGACGCTGTGCAACCTGGGGCACGCGGGCTTGATCACGCGCCGTGAATACTTTTGCGAGTGAAACAAGCGGATAATCGCAGCGCATCGCGCATGGGGGTGCGGAACACCGGTTCGGGGGGAGCGAAACGTCGTTCGTCCGGGTGATGGCGGCGCGCTCGTGCATTTGCTTTCGAGGTGCCGTGCCGACTGATAATGTCTGCCGTGCTCGCGACGGAAGTCTCGTCGCGGCGGAACTGTAGTCGAGTTGATGGGGAATAAAAAGGTGCTCAAGAAGTCCGCAATTGTTGCCGCTGCTGCGGCCGGTTTCATGATGATCGGTTCCCCGGCCTTCGCCACCCAGGGCGGAGGATGGGACGACGGCGGCGACACGGGTCAGCTGGGTCTGATCAACGTCGACGACGTTCTCAACGACAACAACGTCGGTGTCTGCGACAACAACGTCAACGTGCTCGGCGTCCAGGTCGCCGACGCCCTGAACGGCGTGGGCCTGACCGTGCCGATCCTGACCGGCGCCTCCGAGGCCGAGTCGGGTTCCGCTCCGGACACCTGCATCGCCGAGGCCGACAACTGACACCGGACCCCGACGGGGCCCCGGGTCGACCGACCCTGATCCGGCCGAGAAGTCCCGGTGCGGTCTGACTGCACTCCGGATGGCCCGGGACGGTTTTCTGGGTGAGAGCCGGCCGGTCACGGAAAAAACGGGTGCGGACGGGAATTACTGGTACTAATTCCCGTCCGCACCCGGTGTTCTTCGGGTAGAACAACGACGAGCACCCGTATTCGAGGCGAATGCGGGTGTTTCGTCGTGCCCGCGATTCTAGCTTCCGGCCGGTTGTGGCGCGACTCCGTCGGGCACGCCGGTACCCTCCGTTACCTCCGGCAGGTCCGCCGCCGCGGGCAGCTCGCGGGTGACCACGTACTTGCCGAGCTGACGGCCCAGTTCGATGTAGGCGCCGAACTTGCTGTCGTCGAAGAACTGGTCGCTCGTGCCGTCGCGGGGGAACTCCGGGTGGTGCGCGGCGTAGGACAGCAGCTCGTACGGCAGGTCCCGCCACAGCAGCGCCTTCGCCACGATCAGCAGGCCCACGCCGGCCTGCCCGCTCTCCGCTGGGTAGTGGATCGTCCCGGTGATCACCGGGCTCTCCGACAACCTGCTGTTCAGAGCGCTCAGCGGGTGCTCCGGTTCGAGCGGTTCGCCGCCGCCGGGCTCGGCCCGCCACGGGTCGTCCAGCGTCACCCGCACGCCGAGCTCCTGCGTGGCCAGGGCGAGCGCGGAGGCCAGCCCGCTCGCCGACGGCGGGGAGTCCGCCCCGGCGTCGATGCAGTAGATCGTCGTGCAGCGGCGGCGGAACAGCTCGACCAGCCCGAGGTTGTCGTAGTGCCCGCCGTCGGTCACGTGCAGCAGCCGGTCGGCGTGCGAGTGGATGCCCAGCACCTCGCGCAGCAGGTAAGGCAGCCGACGGGCGTGCGGCAGCGGCGGATAGGCCCAGGCGGCGCGGTCGGTGCGCGGCGGGCAGCGCAGCAGCACGTCCGGATTGGGCAGCCAGGTGCCCAGCCGCGCCCCGGAGAGCGCGAGCAGGATCTGGTACCAGCGCGAGGCGCGGCCCATCGACGACGCGAACGCCGCGCCGCTGATCGCGACCGCGCCCTGCACGGTGAGGTCCCGCTGGAACCGGCCCGGCACCGATTCCTGCAGGCGCGCGGTCTCGATCCACCCGACGTCCGGGCCGCCGACCCAGCCGCTGCTCATCGTGTAGGAGACGGCGTCGAGACCGGGGGAGGTGCGGCCCTCGCCGGTCAGGTTCGCCGCGGCCGCGAACACCACGCGTGGGAAACCCGCGGCGTGGCCGTAGGTGGCGAGCGAACTGCGTTCGGTGCTGGGGTAGGGCGCGGCGACGACCTGCCCGTCCGGACGGCGGATCCGGCGCACGGCGAAGGTGCAGGCCAGCCGTTCCCGGTAGAACGGGTGCAGGCTCAGCGACGTCTCGTCGATCAGCCCGCCGAGCACGACCAGCACGACGACCAGGCCCAGCGCGGCCCAGAGCAGGTCCGGCTCGCCGAGCGGCGTGATCACCGACGCGAACAGCAGCAGCCAGGCCAGGGCCAGGACCGTGATCGTGACGATCACCAGCAGCCGCTGGGTGAGGCTGGTCGGCAGCGCCGCGGTGACCGCGTCGAGCGAGTCGCGGGCCTTGGTCACGACCTTGCGGTTGCGCCACCCGATGGCCGCCAGGGTGGACACGTAGGTCAGCAGCAGCGCGGCGAACGGGCTGCCCAGGGCGACCGTGGGCGGGGTCAGGGTGAGCAGGCGGTCGGCCAGCCACGCCAGCGCGGGCAGGCCGAGCGTGAGCAGCGCGATGAGGGCCGCCAGCAACGCCAGCCGGCTGGACAGGCGCCGCGCGACCTGGCGCAGCAGCAGCCTGGCCGGCGGGATCCAGCGGGCCACCAGGGAGACCACCGCGGCGACCACCAGGGTCAGGCCGAGCGAAAGCAGCGCGCCGGGCCGGGGCGCCGGGTAGCCGCCGTCGGCGGGGAAGACGGTGAGCGGCACCTGCCGGTACAGCCAGCCGGTGACCACGCCCAGCACCACCGCCGGCGCGAACACGAGGAACAGCGACAGCAGCAGACCGCGGGCCAGCACGCCGAGGGCGGTGAGCAGCTCGGCCGGGGTGTTGGCCAGGTAGCTGACGTGCCGCCGGACGTGGTCCTCCTCGACGCTGCCCGGGCCGAACGCGGTCTCCGGGGTGGCGACCGGTTCGCCGGGCGGGGCCTGCTTCGGGTCGGCGGCCGTGGTGAGGGCCTGGACGAGGGCGCCCGCGGTGTAGCCGCCGCCGGACACCGACACCAGGTACTGGGCGCCGAGCAGCCGTTGCCGCAGCGGTTGCAGCGCGCCGAGCGCGACGCTGGCCGAGCGGATCCCACCGCCGGACAGGCAGAACCCGGTACCGCCGGTGGGTTCGCCCGGGGGCAGGCGGTAGCCGTTGCGCCAGCGGGTGCTCGCGGTGGCCTCGCCTTCGTCGCAGGCGCCGTCGGGGTCGTCGGGTTTCAGCGCGGCCGAGCACACGCCGGCGGGCACGTCGCGCTTCGCCGGCCGGACGCACCGGATCAGGGTGAGCGCGATGCCGTAGAGGGCGAGCAGGAGTGCCGGGAGCAGGCCGGCGAACTTGGTGACCGCGGCCGCGGTGGCGAACTCCAGCAGGACCGGGTCCGGGTTGCGGGTGGCGACCAGCAGGAGCACGTTCTCCAGCACGTCGGAGATGACGGCGACCAGCCCGGCGATGCGGGCGAAGCGGGCGACTTCGTGCGTTCTGGTGTGCGGCTGGGTGACCCACAGCGCGGCGGTGGTGCCGAGCAGGATGGCGAGCCCGTAACCGGCGATCAGGGCGAAGTCCCACCACAGGGTGGCCGCGGTGCCGGGCGGGAACGGCAGCGGCTGCGCTCGCCCGCCGAGCTCGCGCCCCACGATGCCGGCGTCCTCGGCGAAGGCCAGGTAGACCCCGGCCCCGGCAGCGGCGAGCACCAGGGCGGCGACGGCGGTCAGTCCCGCTCCGCCCCGCCCCGGGACCTCGCCCGCCCTGGGCAGCAGCTCACGCCAGCGCATCCTCGCCTCCCCAGCGGATCCGCAAGTACTGCGTGGAGTGTGGTGGCGGTGGCCCCCGGGTGTAAAGGCGGCGCGGATGAACAGCCCGGAACCGTTATCCGCGGACCGGCGGGCGCCGGGTCAGTGTTCGGCCAGGACTTCCCGCAGGGCGGGGTGGAGGTCGGTGTCGAGCACCGCCCCGAGGAAGACCGAAGCCACCCGCTGGCGCTTGTCCACGACGAGAGTCACGGGCACCGCCGACAGCGGGATACCGCGGAGGTTCAGCAGAATCCGCCCGGATTCGTCGAACAGCGACGGGTAGTTCACGTCGAAGGCACGCATGAAGTCGGCGGCCGCGTCCCGGTCGTCGCGCACGTTCACCCCCAGGACCGCGACGTCGGGATACGTCTCGGACAGCCGCTTCAGGGCGGGGGTTTCCGTCCGGCACGGCGGGCACCACGACCCCCACACGTTGAGCACCACCACTCGGCCGGAGTAGCTGTCGAGGGACAGTGCCGACTCCGGCTCAGTGACGCTCGGGCCGGTCAGGTTGGCGATGCGCTGCCGCTCGTCCGGTTGGTAGAAGATCCGGGTCTGCCCGCCGGGGGAGACGAAGTGGAACGTGCCGGCATTCGTCTCCGCGGAGCAACCGGACACAGCGATGGCCAACGATGCGGCCAGCAGCGCTCCCGCCGCCCGGAGCCGTCCCCAGTTCATGCCGTGAGGCTATTCGGACCCCGCGAGCCTGAAAACCGCTACCCGCCGGGGACACGGCTCGCGGGAACCGTTAACCGGCGGACAATACGGACATCGGCGCGCTAGCGTCAGGGGCGATGGACACCCACCTCGAACCCGCGCTGATCGGCCGCGCTCATCCGGTGAGCCTGCTGCGCGCCGAGCTCGGGCGGGCCGTGGACAGCCACGGCGGGCTGGTGCTCGTCACCGGCGAGCCCGGGATCGGCAAGACCACCCTGGTCACCGGTGCGGCGGACGAGGCGCGCCGCCTCGGGGCGCTCGTCCTCGGCGGCGCCTGCTGGGACTCCGGCAGCGCGCCCGGCTACTGGCCGTGGGTCCAGGTGCTGCGCGGGCTGCGCCGCGCCGCGACCGCCGACGAGTGGGCCGCCATCGAGCGGGACGCCGGCGGCGGGCTGGCCGTGCTGCTCGGCGAGGCGGACCCGCGGGAGACGCCGGACGGGTTCCGCCTCTACGACGCCGTCACCAGCGCCCTGGTCACCGCCTCGCACAGCCGCCCGGTCGTGGTCGCCCTCGACGATCTGCACTGGGCCGACACCGCGTCCCTCAAGCTGCTCGAGTTCGCCGCCGGCCACACCTGGTTCGAGCGGCTGCTGCTGCTCGGCACCTACCGCGACGCCGAGGTCGAGGTCGCCGACCACCCGCTGCGCCCGCTGCTGTCCTCCCTGGTCGCCAAGGCCCGCACGATCACGCTCACCGGCCTGGAACCGGACGAGGTCGGCCGGCTGATCGCGCGGACCGTGGGCGAGACCCCGGGCGAGGACGTCGTCGCCGAGGTCCACCGCCGCACCGGCGGCAACCCGTTCTTCGTCGAGCAGGCCGCGCGCCTGTGGCACAGCGGCGGATCGGTCACCGCGATCGCGCCGGGCGTGCGGGACGCGGTGCGCCGCCGCCTGTCGCTGCTGCCGGACCCCGTCGTCGGCCTGCTGACCACCGCCGCGGTGCTCGGCCAGCAGTTCCACCGCCAGGTGCTGGCCGCGGTGGCCGCGATCCCCGCCGCGCCCGCCGACCGGCTTCTCGACCAGGCCGTCGCCGCGCGGCTGGTCACCGTGCGCGGCGGCGGCCGGTTCGCCTTCGCCCACGACCTGGTGCGCGAGACGCTCTACGACGCGCTCGGCGAGGACGAGGCCCGCGAACGCCACGCCGCGGTGGTCACCGCGCTGGCGGGCAACCCGGCGCTGGAAGAGCGGATCCTCCCGGCCGAGGCCGCCCGGCACGCCTACCTCGCCGTCCCGCTGGTGCCGCCGTCGCGGGCGGTCGGCCTGCTCGTCGCCGCCGGGCGGGCCGCCTCCGGCCGGATGGCGTTCGAGGAGGCCATCGGGCACTTCCGCCGCGCGGCCGAGATCGCCGACGAGCCGCGGCGGCGCGTGCTCGTGCTGCTGGAGCTGGGCGGCGAGCTGCACCACTCCGACGAGACCGCCGAGGGCTGGGCGGTGTTCGAGGAGGCGACCGCCCAGGCCAGGGCGCTGGGTGAGGCGGAGCTGCTGGCCCGCGTCGCCCTGACCGCCTACCGCTGGGGCGACGACGCCGAGCGCGCCGACCTGAAAGCCGGGCTGATCGCCGAGGCGCACCACGCGCTGATCGGGCCGGGCGAGGCCGAGCGCCCGCTGGAGGACCGGGCGCGCGAGGTGATCGTCCAGCTGGGCATGCTGGCCCGCGAGGACGGCGACGACGAGGCGCTCGGCTTCAGCCTGTCCACCCTGCACGACTCGATCTGGGGCCTGGGCACCGCCGCGGAGCGCGAGGCGCTGATGGCGGAGCTGGCCGAGGTCGCCCACCGCAGTGGGGACACCGAGACCGAGCAGTACGCCACCTCGCTGCGCTGGGTCGCGCTGCTGGAGATGGGCGACCCGCGCTACTTCGACCAGATGCGGGCCTTCGTCGCGCTCGCCGAGCAGGGCGACTCGCGCCGGATGCAGTTCGGCGCGCAGATCGACCAGAGCATCCTGGCCGGGTTCCAGGGCCGGTTCGCCGACGCCGAGGCCCTGTTCGACGGCGTCGTGACGACGCAGGAACAGGTGCACCACAGCCACTTCCTGCCGATGCTCCGGCAGCACCGCTGGTCCTTGCTGCTGCAGCAGGGCCGGTTCGACGAGCTGGCGGAGTTCCACGCCGCGCTCGGCCCCGGCGACCACCCGTACCCGGGCCTGCTGGAGGCCACCACCGCGGCGCAGCGCGGGGACGCGGCCGCCGCGGCCGAGTACCTGGCCGGCCTGGGGGAGCGGCCGCCGTTCCCGCGCTCGTACCTGCCGATGTTCCTGCGGCTGCAGGCGCAGACCGCGGCCGCGACCGGAGACTCCCGGATGGCGCAGCGGGCCCGGGAGGCGTTGCTGCCCTACGACGGGCAGTGGCTGGTGTCGGTGTTCGGGTTCGAGATCAGCGGGCCGGTCACGCTGTGGCTGGGCAGGCTGGCCGCTGCCGAACAGCGGTGGGACGAGGCGCTGGAGCGCTACCACGCGGCCGAGCGGTCCGCCGAGGCGATGCGGGCCCGGCCGTGGGTGGTCGAAGCCCGTCTCGCGCGGGCCGCCGCGTTGCTGGACCGAGCCGCGCCGGGCGACGACGCCGAGGCCGCCGCCCTGCTGGACGCGATCGCCGCGGAGGCAGCCGAGCTGGGCCTACGGCACGTGCCCGAACGGGTGCGCCGCCTGCGCGCCCGCGGCGACCGGCCCGCCGCGACCGGCGAGTTCCGCTTCACCGACACGACGTGGACCCTCGCGCTGGCGGGTCGCACGCTGCACCTGCCGGACGCGAAAGGACTGCGGGACCTGCACTTCCTGCTCAGCCACCCGGGCACCGACGTGCCGGCGGTGCGGCTGCTCGACCCGGCCGGCGGCGAGGTGGTGGTGGCCGCGCGCCGACTGGGCGGGGACGAGGTCCTCGACGACACCGCCAAGGCGGCCTACCGGCGGCGTCTGGCCGTCCTGGACGACGAGATCGACGCGGCGGCCGCCCGCGGCGACGACGACGAGGCCGCCCGGCTCGACACCGAGCGGGCGGCTCTGCTGGCGGAACTGCGGGCCGCCGCCGGTCTCGGCGGGCGCACCCGGCGCCTTGGGGACGAGGCCGAGCGCGCCCGCAAGACCGTGACCGCCCGGATCCGCGACACGCTGCGCCGGCTGGACGGTCGCCACCCCCAGCTCGCCGAGCATCTGCGGGCGACCGTCTCCACCGGCGCGAGCTGCCGCTACGACCCGGGCGAGCCCGGCATCACCTGGCGGCTGTAGACCGGCTCACTTGCGGTTGTAGCGCCGCATCGTGAGCGTGCCGAACACCGCGAGCAGCGCGCCGCTGACGATGAACGTCCAGGTGATGGCGCTGCCGTCCGGGGCGCCCGCCATCAGGCTGCGGACCGCGTCGGACAGGATCGTCACCGGGTTGACGTCGACGAACGCCTGCAGCCAGCCGGGCATGGTGGCCGGGTCGACGAACACGCTGGACAGGAACGTCAGCGGGAACAGCACCATCATGCTCACGCTCATCACCGACTTCTCGGTGCGCAGCATCAGCCCGAACATCGTCCAGATCCAGGAGAACGCGAACGAGAACACGATCAGCAGCCCCACCCCGGCGAGCACGCCGCCGACGCCGCCGGCCGGGCGGAACCCCAGGACCAGCCCGACGGCGAGGATGACCGCCGAGGCCATGCTGTAGCGGGCCATGTCCCCGAGCAGCGCGCCCACCAGCGCCGCGGGCCGCCAGATCGGCAGCGTCCGGAACCGGTCGAACACGCCCTTCTCGATGTCGATGTTCACGCCCAGCCCGGTGTACATCGTGATCATCACGACGCTCATCACCAGGATCCCGGGCAGCAGGAACTGCAGGTACTGGGTGGTCGACCCGGCCAGCGCGCCACCGAACAGGTAGGTGAACATCAGCGTCATCATGATCGGGAAGGCGGTGACGTCGAACAGCTGCTCGGGCACGTGCTTGATCTTGAGCATCGCCCGCCAGCCGAACGTCAGCGACGCCGACAACGCGCTGGGCCGTTGCGGTTGCTCGCCCGCGTCGAGCACGGCGTGCAGGCTCTCGGCGGCCGGGGTGTAGGCCGGGGTCGTGTCGGTCGTGGTGGCGGTCATGCCGCTGCCTCCTGTTCCGCGGGGTGGTCGGTCAGCGCCAGGAACACCTCGTCGAGGCTGGGCTGGCCGAGGGAGAAGTCGTCGACGGTGATGCCGGCCTGCGTCAGATCGGACAGCGCGCGGGCGGCGTGCTCGGCCGCGCCCAGATCCGACTCGCCGCCGCCGATCCGCGCGGTCAGCGACACCGGGTCGCCGCCCAGTTCCACAGTGGACCCCAGCGCGCGGGCCATGACCCGCTGGGCCTCGGCGCGCTGGGCGCCGTCGCGCAGGCGGACGTGGATCGAGCCCGCGCCCACGGAGGCCTTCAGCTCGCCGGGGGTGCCCTCGGCGATGACCTTGCCGTGGTCGATGACCGCGATGCGGTTGGCGAGGTGGTCGGCCTCGTCGAGGTACTGGGTGGTGAGCAGGACGGTGGTGCCCTGCGCGACGATGATCCGCACGATGTCCCACACCTGGTTGCGGCTGCGCGGGTCCAGGCCGGTGGTCGGCTCGTCCAGGAACAGCACGTCCGGGGTGCGCAGGATGCTCGCGGCGATGTCGATGCGCCGCCGCATGCCGCCGGAGTAGTTCTTCACCTGCTTGCCGCCGGCGTCGGTCAGCCCGAACGCCTCCAGCAGCTGGTCGGCGCGGCGGCGCGCGGCCGGTTTGCGGTGGCCGAGCAGGCGGCCCAGCAGCACCAGGTTCTCCACGCCGGTCAGGTCCTCGTCGATGGAGGCGTACTGGCCGGTGAGGCTCACCCGCTGCCGCACCGCGTCGGCTTCGCGCAGCACGTCGTGGCCGAACACGCGGGCCTGCCCGCCGTCCGGCCGCAGCAGGGTGGCCAGCATCCGCACCGCGGTGGTCTTGCCCGCGCCGTTGGGCCCGAGCACGCCGTACACGGTGCCGGCGGGCACGGCCAGATCGACGCCGTCCACGGCGCGGGTCTTGCCGAACACCTTGACCAGCCCGGACGTTTCGATCGCCAGGTCGCTCATGGTCCCTTCCTTCCTTGTCACGCCACGTAGGGGCGGGCCCGGCGGGCGGCGCGCAGCGCGTGGCCCCACCAGACGAGCTGGTCGAGCATCGGGCCGACCGCGTGGCGGACGGCCTCGTCACGCGGGCCGCCGTCGGGCCCGGTGTCGAAGAGGTTGAAGCTGACGGTGTTGCGCAGGGTCACGGTGTGCAGCTCGGTGAAGACCACGCGCAGCTGCTCGACCGCGTACAGCCCGGCGCAGCGGCACCCGTAGGACACGAACGCCACCGGTTTGGCGTGCCACTCGTCGTAGGCGTAGTCGATCGCCTGCTTCAGCGAGGCCGGGAAGCTGCGGTTGTACTCCGGGGTGATGACGACGAACGCGTCGGCGCGGTCGATCTCGGTGGTGAACGCCGTCATCGCCGGGGTCGCGCGGGCCGGGTAACGGGCGGGGAAGTCGAACTCCGCCAGGTCCACCACCGCCAGGTCGAGGTCGCCGCGCTCGCCGGCCTGGCGGGCGAACCACCGCCCGATCCGCTGACCGGCGCGGCCCTCCCGGGTGCTCCCGATCAGGGCCAGGACCCTCAGGACGTCCTCCATGGCGGCCTCCTCCCGTTCTCGACCGGGAGGCGCGAGATCGCCCGCTGGATCCGATCTAGCGGGCGGGGTCGCGGAACCGGAACCGGCCTCGCGGCTGCCAGGTCCCGTCGAAGACGGCGAGCCACGCCTCGGTGAGCCGGGCGGCCATCGGCAGCGCGGCGTCGACCGACCGCACCAGCGCGGCGGCCTCTCGCGGGCTCACGCCGATCGCGATGGTCAGGTGCGGGCCGACGTCGTCACCGAACCGGCCGTCGTAGGGCGGGACGCCGGGCCACTGCCGGCGCAGGGCCGCGATCAGCGCGATGAGCGGCTGCGGCGGCTCGGGCCGCAGGTACACGAACCCGCCGTGGTGGTGGCAGCGATCGAACCGGACCTGGAGTTCGGGTTGCGGCTCGAGCAGCCCGGTCAGCGTGGCGACGGCGGTCTCGTCCAGCTCGGCGGCCGGCAGGAACGGGTACAGCAGCGAGATGTGCGCGGGCAGGCCCCGGCGCGCGCCCGGCGACTGCTCGGCCGCGCGAGCCAGCAGCGGGTCGGCGGCCGGCACCGGGATCGCCAGCACGCTGCGTCCCCGCTCGGTCATGGACCGGTTCTACCGCGGATTGCGAAGGCAGCGGAAACGATCTCGCGGGGGATACGCTCGATCGCGTGACGGAGCTGTCCTTCGAGCCACTGTCGCCGGTGTCCTTCCTGGACCGGGCGGAGGCGGCGCACGGTGACCGGGTCGGGGTGGTCGACGGGGAGCGGCGCTTCACCTACGCCGAGCTGGCCGACCGGTGCCGGCGGCTGGCCGGGGTCCTCGCGCCGCTCGCCCAGGGACGGCCGGTCGCCGTGCTCGCCCCGAACACGCACGTGCTGCTGGAGGCCAACTTCGGCGTGCCGTGGGCCGGGGTGCCGCTGGTCGCGCTCAACACGCGCCTGTCCGCCGGGGAGATCGCCTGGATCCTCGAGCACTGCGAGGCCGCGGTGCTGGTGCACGACCCGGTGTTCGACCAGCTCGCCGCCGACGTGCTCGCCCGCCTGGCCCACCCCGTCGAGGTCGTCCGCGCGGGGGAGGACTACGAGCGGCGGCTCGCCGGCGCCACCCCGCGGGCCGAGGCGCCGCGCGACGAACGCGGCCTGTTGTCGATCAACTACACATCGGGCACGACCGGTCGCCCGAAAGGCGTGATGTACCACCACCGCGGCGCCTACCTGCAGGCCCTGGCGATGGTCGGGCACACCGGGCTCACGCCCTCGGCGGTGCACCTGTGGACGCTGCCGATGTTCCACTGCAACGGCTGGTGCTTCCCGTGGGCGGTGACCGCGGCCGCGGCGACGCACGTGTGCCTGCCGAAGGTCGAGCCCGCGCGGGTGTGGCGGCTGATCCGCGACGAGGGCGTCACGCACCTCAACGGCGCCCCGACCGTGCTGTCCATGCTCGCCTACGCGCCGGAGGCGGCGCCGGTCGCGCACCCCGTCCGCGTCGCCACCGGGGGTGCCCCGCCGAGCCCGGCGATCCTGCGCCGCATGGGCGAACTCGGCTTCGACGTCACGCACCTCTACGGCCTGACCGAGACCTTCGGGCCGATCATGATCTGCGACTGGCGCCCGGAGTGGAACACGCTCGACACGGCGGCGCAGGCCCGGCTCAAGGCGCGTCAGGGCGTGGGCAACCTGGTGTCCTGCCGGGCCCGGGTCGTCGCCGAGGACGGTTCGGACGTGCCCGCCGACGGCGTCACCACCGGCGAAATCGCGGTGCGGGGCAACAACGTCATGCTCGGCTACTTCCGCGATCCGGAGGCGACCCGGCAGGCCGCGCCGGACGGCTGGTTCCGCACCGGCGACCTGGGCGTGATGCACCCGGATGGCTACGTCGAGCTCCGGGACCGCGGCAAGGACGTGATCATCTCCGGCGGCGAGAACATCGCCAGCGTCGAGGTCGAGCAGGTGATCGCCGACCACCCGGCCGTGCTGGAGGTCGCCGTGATCGCCGCGCCGGACGAGCACTGGGGCGAGGTGCCGGTGGCCTACGTCACGCTGCAGGACGGCGCGGAGGCGACCGCGGAGGAGATCGTCGAGTTCGTGCGCGGGAGGATCGCCCGGTTCAAGGCACCGAGGCGGGTGGTGTTCGGCCCGCTGCCCAAGACCTCCACCGGCAAGATCCGCAAGTACGTGCTGCGTGAGCAGGTGTGGGCGGGTCACGAACGACATATCCGATGAGTAACGGCCCGGGTTAGCGGTCCACCCGCCGGGGTAGCCGATGGGCAACGAACACTAGGCAGGGGTGGGGCACGAATGTTGTGGCTGATGTTGCTGATACCGATCGTGATGCTGGTCTTCACCGTGAGCCTGCAGAAGTTCGAGGCCGTGATGCTGGAGACCGATCCGCTGCGGGACCGCCGCCGCTACCGATGAGGACGTGAGGCGATGACCACGGTCTTCCTGGTGGACGACCACGAGGTGGTGCGGCGCGGTGTCGCCGACCTCGTGGACGCCGACCCGGACCTGACCGTGGTGGGCGAGGCCTCGACGGTGGCCGAGGCGCTCGCCCGGATCCCGGCGGTACGGCCGGACGTGGCGGTGCTCGATCTGCGGCTGCCCGACGGCAGCGGCATCGAGCTGTGCCGGGAGCTGCGGTCCCGGATGCCCGGGCTGCACTGCCTGATCCTCACGTCCTACACCGACGAGCAGGCCATGCTGGACGCGATCCTCGCCGGTGCCGGCGGGTACGTCGTGAAGGACGTGCGGGGCATGGAACTGGTGTCCGCGGTGCGGCAGGTCGGGGCCGGGAAGTCGTTGCTGGACAACCGGGCCGCCTCGGCGCTGATGTCCCGCATCCGGGACGAGGCCGCTCCGGCGGGCGCGGTGGCCCGGCTGTCCGAGCAGGAACGCAAGCTGCTCGACCTGATCGGCGAGGGCCTGACCAACCGCGAGATCGCCGAGCGGATGTTCCTGGCGGAGAAGACCGTGAAGAACTACGTGTCGCGGCTGCTGCACAAGCTCGGGATGCAGCGCCGCACCCAGGCGGCCGTGCTGGCCACGAGCCTGCGCCGGGACCTGCCGGGCCGCCGGTAGCGGCGGCCCGGCACGCGCGTCAGCGCACGTTGAAGGTGTCCGGGTCCGGCCCGGTGCGCAGGCCCTTGTCCAGCTTCGCCAGCTCCGCGAGGTCGCTGTCGTCCAGCTCGAAGCCGAACACGTCGAGGTTCTCCGTGATCCGCGACGGCGTCACCGACTTCGGGATCACCACGTTGCCCAGCTGCAGGTGCCAGCGCAGCACGATCTGCGCCGGGGTGCGGCCGTGCTTGCCGGCCAGCGCGGTCACCGCCGGCTCGGCCAGCAGCTCGCCGCCCTTGGCCAGCGGGCTCCACGCCTCGGTCACGATGCCGTGCCGGGCGTGGTAGTCGCGCAGCTCCGCCTGCTGCAGGTAGGGGTGCAGCTCGATCTGGTTGACCGCGGGCACGATCTGGCTCTCCTGCGCCAGCCGGTCCAGGTGGTGCGGCTGGAAGTTGGACACGCCGATCGCGCGGATGCGGCTGTCGGAGTAGAGCGCCTCGAACGCGCGCCAGGTGTCGGCGTAGCGGTCGGCTTCGGGGACCGGCCAGTGGATCAGGTACAGGTCCAGGTACTCCAGGCCCAGCTCGGCCATGCTCTTGTCGAACGCGCGCAGCGTCTCGTCGTAGCCCTGGTCGGCGTTCCACAGCTTGGTGGTGACGAACAGCTCGTCGCGGGCGATGCCGGACTGGGCCAGCGCCTTGCCGACCGCGGCCTCGTTGGCGTAGGCGGTGGCGGTGTCGATGCTGCGGTAGCCGGCCTCCAGCGCCGCGGTGACCGCCTGGGTGGTCTCGTCCGCGGGGACCTGGAAGACCCCGTAGCCCACCCGCGGCATGTGGACGCCGTTGTTGAGTTCGACGGTGGGAATGGCGGTCATGTGTTTCCTTTCGCGGTCGTTCAACGGTGGACGGCCGGGATCTCCGGCTGCGTCCGGGGTGCCGGGCGCCGGTCGAGCGCGCCGGAGACCAGCGCGACGCCGAGCCCGGCGGCGGCCAGCGCCGCGCCGATCCAGTTCGGCGCGGTGTAGCCGAGGCCGTGGCCGATCGCGAGCCCGCCGAGCCAGGCGCCGCCCGCGTTGCCGAGGTTGAAGGCCGCGATGTTCGCGGCCGACGCCAGCGCCGGGGCGTCCCCGGCCTTGGCCATCACGCGGGCCTGCAGCGGCGGCACGGTCGCGAACCCGGCGGCGCCGAACAGCGCGATCGTGACGGCGGCCGGCAGCTGTTCGTGCGCGGTGAAGACGAACACGACGAGCACCACGGCCAGCGCGGCCAGGATGACGTACAGGCTCGGCATCAGCGCGCGGTCGGCGGCCTTGCCCCCGACCAGGTTGCCCACCACCAGGCCCCCGCCAAACAGCACGAGCAGCCAGGTCACCGCGCCGGGGGAGAAGCCGGCCACGTCGGTCATCATCGGGGCGACGTAGGTGAAGGAGGCGAACACCCCGCCGAAGCCGAGCGCGGTCATCGCCAGCGCGAGCCACACCTGGGGGCGGCGGAACACGGCCAGCTCGCTGCGCAGGCTCTGGTCCTCGGCGACGGGCTGGCGGGGGACCAGCGCGACGACGCCGAGCAGGGCGATCACGCCGAGGCCGGCCACCGCCCAGAACGTCGAGCGCCAGCCGAACTGCTGGCCCAGCGCGGTGCCGCCGGGCACGCCGAGCACGTTGGCGACGGTCAGCCCGGTGAACATGATCGCGATCGCGCTCGCCTGGCGCGCGGTGGGCACCAGCGAGGCGGCGACGACCGAGCCGACGCCGAAGAACGCGCCGTGCGAGAGGGCGGCGACCACGCGGCCGGTCATGAGCAGACCGTATCCGGGCGCGATGGCCGACACGACGTTGCCCGCGATGAACAACACCATCAGGCCGGTCAGGACGGTCTTGCGCGGCACTTTCGAGCCCAGCGCGGTGAGCAGGGGCGCGCCGACCACGACGCCGAGGGCGTATCCGGAGATCAGGAGCCCGGCCGTGGGTACCGAGACGCCGAGGTCGGTGGCGACCTCGGGCAGCAGGCCCATGATCACGAACTCCGTCGTGCCGATGCCGAAGGCGGCGATGGCCAGCGCGATGAGGGCGACAGGCATGTGATTCCTCGAGTCTTGGAGAGCTTTCGTCAACTACCCGCGCTGTGTTGTTACCGGCCTTGGCAATAGTTGCACACGCGGGTTATTGCCAACGGGGGCTACACTAGCAGGCAAGGACTCAGCGGGTAGGCTGAGAGGCCTGGCGGAAGAGGTGAAACGTGTCACTGCCCGACGACGCGGTCGAAGCCCGCGCACACGGCTGGCGGACCCTGGCCGCGCTGCACGCGCGGATCGAGGACCGGCTGGAGCGCGCGCTGCAGCGGGAGCACGAGCTGTCCGTGAGCGAGTACACGGTGCTGGAGGTGCTGTCCCGGCAGGACGGCTTCCACCTGCGCATGAACCAGCTCTCCAGTGCGGTGGTGCTGAGCCAGTCCGCGACGACGCGGCTGGTGAGCCGGCTGGAGGACCGCGGGCTGCTGCAGCGGTACCTGTGCCCGACTGACCGGCGCGGGATCTACACCGAGGTGACCGCCGCGGGCCGGGAGCTGCTGGACGCCGCGCGGCCCACACACGACCGCGCGCTGACGGAGGCACTCGCGGCGGCGGAGGAGCTGCCGGAGCTGGCGCCGCTGGTGACCGCGTTGCAGGGGCTGGAGGTTCCCGCGCCCGCGGGGCGTGCCTGACGGCGCGTGCGGCGGGGACCGGTCAGGTGCGGCGCAGGCCGGCGATCAGCAGGTCCACCAGGCGGCGCGCGTCGTAGCGGGGGTCGGATTCCGCGCCGATGCACAGGTTTCCCACGCCGCGCATCAGGGCGTACGCCTCGATTCCCGGGCGGATCTCGCTCGCGGCCGCGTCGAGCAGCTGGGTGCACACCGGGACGAGCCGGTCGAGGAAGTACGCGTGCAGCGACTGGAAGCCGGCCTCGTCGGACTGCAGCATCCCCGCCAGGCCGTGCTTGGTGACCAGGAAGTCCACGAACAACTCGATCCACTTCCGCAGAGCCTGGTACGGGCTCGCGCTGTTCGCGAGCAGTCCCGGGCCGGCCACGGCGCACGCTTCGACCTGGTGCCGGTACACGGCGATGATCAGATCCGCCCGGGTGGGGAAGTGGCGGTAGATCGTGCCCACGCCGACCCCGGCCTCGGCGGCGATGTCCCGCACCGGCGCGTCCACGCCCGCCCGCACGAACACCGCGGCCGCCGCGTCGAGCAGCGCCTTCTCGTTCCGCCGGGCGTCGGCCCGCTTGGTCCGGGTGGATTTCTCCTCGTCGGCCACGCACGTCTCCTCTGCACCTTGCTAAGCGGAACGAGGTTCCGTATGGTCGGTAGCGGAGCAACGTTCCGGTTGCCCATCCTAGAGGAGACACCGCCATGCAGTACCGCACATTGGGCCGGACGGGCGTACGGGTCAGCGCCCTCGCGCTCGGCGCGATGAACTTCGGCGCGATCGGCCGCACCACCCAGGACGAGGCGAACGCCATCGTCGACGCCGCACTCGAGGCCGGCGTCACCCTGATCGACACCGCCGACTTCTACCCCGGCTCGGAGGAGATCGTCGGCCGCGCCATCGCGGGCCGCCGCGACGACGTCGTGCTCGCCACCAAGGCGGGCCTGCCGGTCGACGACGATCCCGGTCACCGCGGCGCCTCGCGCCGCTGGCTGGTCGCCGAGCTGGACCACAGCCTGCGCCGTCTCGGGACCGACCACGTCGACCTCTACCAGATCCACCGCTGGGACCCGGCCACCAGCGACGAGGAGACCCTGTCGGCCCTGACCGACCTGCAGCGCGCCGGCAAGATCCGCTACTTCGGGTCCTCGACCTACCCCGCCTACCGCATCGTGCAGGCCCAGTGGGCCGCCCGTGAGCACCGCCTGGGCCGGTACGTCACCGAGCAGCCCGGCTACTCGATCCTGCAGCGCGCCGTCGAGGCCGACGTCCTGCCGGTCACCGAGCAGTACGGGCTGGGCGTGCTGGTGTGGAGTCCGCTCGCGTCGGGCTGGCTCTCCGGCGCCATCCGGGCGGACCGCGAGTTCCGCACCAACCGCTCGGCGAAGATGCCGGAGCGCTTCGACACCACCCTGCCGGTCAACCGGGCCAAGCTCGAAGCCGTCGAGCAGCTGGCGAAGGTCGCCGAGGAGGCCGGCCTGACCCTGATCCAGCTCGCGCTCGGTTTCGTGCTCGCGCATCCGGCCGTGACCAGCGCCCTGATCGGCCCGCGCACGCTGGAGCACCTGCACTCGCAGCTCGCCGCCGCCGACACCGTGCTGTCCGCGGACGTGCTCGACGCCATCGACTCGATCGTCGCGCCCGGGGTCGACCTCGCCCCCGAGGAGAAGGTCGACACCCGCCCGGCGCTGGCCGACCCGTCGCTGCGCCGCCGCTGAGATGCCCAGTTTCGGCATCATGACCGCGCCCGTGCACGCCGGCTACGACGACATCCGGCGTGTGTGGCGGGAGGCGGACGCCATCCCGGAGATCGAGCACGCCTGGCTGTTCGACCACCTGCTGCCGATCGCGGGCGATCCGGGCGGGCCGGTCTTCGAAGGGTGAACCCTGCTCTCGGCGCTGGCCGCCCAGACGGCCCGTCTGCGGCTGGGGCTCCTGGTCACCAGCAACCGGTTCCGGCCGCCCGCCGTGCTGGCCAAGATCGCCACCACCGTCGACATCGTCTCGAACGGGCGGCTCGACTTCGGCATCGGCGTCGGCTCGCGGCCCAGCCACCCGCTGGCCCGCCGCGAGTACGACGCGCACGGCCTGCCCTTCCACGGCTCCGAGCACGCGGTGGCGGGTCTCGCCGAAGCGTGCGTGGTGATCCGCCGGCTGTGGACGGAGGAGGAGCCGTTCGACTTCGACGGCGCCGCCGTCCGGCTCCGCGGCGCGTCCGGCAACCCCAAACCGGTCCAGCGCCCGCACCCGCCGATCGTGATCGGCGGCCGCGCGAAGGCGACGTTGCGCGTGGTGGCCGAGCACGCCGACGTGTGGAACATCCCGGGCGGCGACCTCGACGATGCCGTGGCACGCAGCGCGCTGCTGGACCGCTACTGCACCGAGATCGGCCGCGACCCGGCGACGATCACCCGGTCGATCCACCTGCCCGTCTCCTACGACGAGCCGGGCATGACCCGGAAGGCGATCGCGGAAGCCACCGGCGCCGGTTTCACCCACGTGGTTCTCGGGCTGGCGTCGCCGTATCCCACAGGCGTCGCGCGATGGGTCGCCGAGGAGCTGATCCGCGGCACGGCCTGAGCGTGCGGGGGAGCGGGAGATGAGCGCAAGATCGGAGAAGCGTGCCGCGGTGATCCGGTCATAGGGTGCGGTCATGACGAAACAGATGATCTTCGTGAACCTGCCTGTCGCCGACCTGGACCGCGCCAAGAAGTTCTGGGCCGGCCTGGGCTACGAGTTCAACCCGCGGTTCACCGACGAGAACGCGGCCTGCCTGGTGTTCAGCGACACGATCTTCGCGATGCTGCTGAGAAACGAGTTCTTCAGCACCTTCACCGACAAGGAGATCACCGACAGCGCCAAGTCCACCGAGGTGCTGCTCGCCCTGTCGGCGGAGAGCCGGGAGGCCGTCGATGCGCTGGTGGACAAGGCGGTCGCGTCCGGGGGCCGGGAGGTCCGCGACCCGACGGATCTCGGGCAGATGTACCAGCGCGTCTTCGAGGACCTGGACGGGCACACCTGGGAGATCGCGTGGATGGACCCGGCGGTCGTGCAGAGCTGACACCGAGGTGTATAACGACCTATACGGCGCGGCTTTAACAGGCGAGCTCAGGACTCGCCCTTCGTCCTGGCCCGGACGTGCACCCGCTCGCCCTGGGGGCCGAACAGGCTGAGGATCTCGGCCGGTTCCGGGCCGGGGTTGCCGAACCAGTGCGGCGTCCGCGTGTCGAACTCCGCGGCCTCCCCGGGTGTCAGGATCACGTCGTGCGTGCCGAGCACCAGCCGCAGCCGGCCGGAGAGCACGTACAGCCACTCGTAGCCCTCGTGCACCTTCTGGTCCGGTTCGCGCGAGGGCTTGCCGGGCGGGTAGATCATCTTGAACGCCTGCAGCCCGCCCGGCCGCCGGGTCAGCGGCAGGATCGTCACCCCGAACCGCACCACCGGCTTGGCGTGCACCCGCGGATCCCCGGTCTCCGGCGCGCCCACCAGCTCGTCGAGGGTCACCTGGTGCACCCGCGCCAGCGGCAGCAGCAGCTCCAGCGTCGGCCGCCGCCCCCCGGACTCCAGCCGGGACAGCGTGCTCACCGAGATCCCGGTCGCCTCCGCCAGCTGGGCCAGCGTGACCCGTCGCTGCCTGCGCAGCGCCCGCAGCCGCGGCCCGACCGCGTCGAAGACCTCCCCGTCGTTCATCCCGCCATCCTGCCGCAGCGGAAAACGGACCCGGTCACGACGCGCCAGCGCCGGGAACCCCGGTAACGGTGGTCGCCGCACCGGCGACTTCGACAGCATCGCCGCCGCGGAAGGGAAGGCGTGCCATGTGTGGAATCGTGGGGTACCTGGGCCGGCGGCCCGCGTTGCCGATCCTGCTGGAAGGTCTGCGGCGGCTGGAATACCGCGGCTACGACTCGGCCGGCGTGGCGCTCGCCCGCGACGGCCGGCTGCTGGTGCGCAAGGCCGCGGTGCGTGTGGCGGAACTGACCCGGCTCACCGCCAACCTGGCCGGCAGCACGACCGGCATCGCCCACACCCGGTGGGCCACCCACGGCCCGGCGACGGCCACCAACGCCCACCCGCACACCGACACCGGACGCCGGATCGCCGTGGTGCACAACGGGATCATCGAGAACGCCACCGAACTGCGCGCCACGCTGAGCGCGTCCGGGGTGCGGCTGGTGTCCGACACCGACAGCGAGGTCCTCGCCCACCTGATCGCCGCCGCGGCCGCGCGCGGCGGCACGCTCACCGAGGCCGTGCGCACCGCGCTGGCCGACGTCGAGGGCACCTACGGCCTGCTGGTGCTCGACGCCGAACGGCCCGACGTCCTGGTCGCCGCGCGCCACGGCAGCCCGCTCGTGCTCGGCCTGGGCGACCGCGAGATGTTCGTCGCCTCCGACCTGGCGGCGCTCGTCCGGCACACCCAGCAGGTCATCTACCTCGAGGACGGCGAGCTGGCCACCATCCGCGCCGACGGCTACGAGACCCGCGGCGCCGACCGGCCGCCCACGGTGGTGGAGGACGTGCCCGGGGACTACGAGCTGGGCGGGCACCCGGACTTCATGGCCAAGGAGATCGCCGAACAGCCCGAGGCCGCCCAGCGGGTGCTGCGCGGGCGGCTCGACGAGCGGCTGGGCACCGCGCGCCTGGACGGGCTGCGGCTCACCGCGCGGGAGCTGCGCGGCATCCGCCGGGTCAAGTTCCTCGGCTGCGGATCGGCCTACTACGCCGGGCAGGTCGGCGCCGGGCTCGTCGAGGAACTGGCCCGCGTGCCCGCCGACGCCGAACCGGCCGCCGAGTTCCGCTACCGCAACCCGGTGGTCGACCCGGACTGCCTCTACATCGCGGTCAGCCAGTCCGGCGAGACCGCCGACACGCTCGCAACGGTGGAGGAGCTGCAGCGCAAGGGCGGGCGCGTGGCCGGCGCGGTCAACGTCGTCGGGTCGGCGATCGCGCGCGAGTGCGACAGCGGGGTGTTCCTGCACGCCGGGCCGGAGATCTCGGTGGCCTCGACGAAGGCGTTCACGAACATGACGCTGGCGTTCGCGTTGCTCGCGCTGACGCTGGGCCGGGTCCGGGACCTGTCGTTGGGCGAGGGCAGGCGGATCGCGCGCGCCCTGGCGGAGCTGCCGGAGCGGATCGGGCAGGTGCTCGCGGAGGAGGACCGGATCGCCTCGCTGGCCGGCCGGTTCGCCGACGCCCAGCACGTGTTCTACCTCGGCCGGGTGCGCGGCTGGCCGGTCGCCCGCGAGGGCGCCCAGAAACTCAAGGAGATCTCCTACGTGCACGCCGAGGCCTACCAGTCCTCGGAGCTCAAGCACGGCCCGCTCGCGCTGGTCGATGCCGCGATGCCCAGCGTCGTGCTGATCCCGGACGACGAGCTGGCCGTCAAGAACCTCGGCACGATCGAGCAGATCCGGGCGCGCGGTGGCCCGGTCGTCGCGGTCACCACCACCGGCCTGGCGGTGCCCGGCGCCGAGGAGGTGGTCCGGGTCCCCACCGCCGGCCCGGAGCTCGACCCCGTCCTGCTCACGATCCCGCTGCAGCTGCTGGCCTACCACACCGCGCGCAAGCTCGGCCGCGACATCGACAAGCCCCGCAACCTCGCCAAGAGTGTCACGGTCGAGTAATTGATCTAGTGCTAGAATAGCCGGGTGACTCCCGCCCTGACCCCGGCCGAGCTGACCCTGCTCGGCCTCCTCGTGGAGAAACCCCGGCACGGCTACGAGCTGGACGAGGTCATCACCGCCCGCGGCATGCGCGAGTGGACCGAGATCGGGTTCAGCTCGATCTACTACCTGCTGGGCCGGCTCCGCGACCGCGGGCTGATCACCGAGGTCGCGACCGGCGGGACCGGGCGAGCCAAGGCGCGCAAGGTGTTCGCGGCGACCGAGCAGGGGCGGCGGGTGTGCGCGGCGGAAGCGGAAGCGGCCATCGCGCAGCCGCGGCCGGTGTTCCCGCCGGTCCTGGTCGGCCTGGCCAGCCAGCCCGTCATCCCGCCGGACCGCCTGCGCGAAGCCCTGGCCGCCCGCGCGGCCGCGCTCGACGAACGCGTCGAAGCCGTCCGTCGCGCCGCCGACGCCCAGCCGGACGCACCCGCGTTCGTGCGGGCGATCTTCGACTTCTCGCTGCACCAGCTCACCGCCGAACAGCGGTGGCTGAGCGGCTACCGCGCCACCCTGGAAGGGAACCGCTGACCATGCCCGGCTACGACCCCAAACGCGCGCTGAAAGCGCTCTACGCGCCGAAGAACACCGACTGGGCCCTCGTCGACGTGCCCGCGCAGCGGTTCCTCGCCATCGACGGCAGCGGCGACCCCAACACCTCCGCGGAGTACGCCCAGGCCGTCCAGGCGCTCTACGCGGTCGCCTACACGATCAAGTTCGCCGTCCGCCGCGCCGGTGGCGAGGACTTCGTCGTCGGGCCCTTGGAAGGACTGTGGTGGGCCGACGACTACGGCGTCTTCACCCGGCGCGAGAAGGAGTCCTGGCACTGGACGATGCTGATCAGCCAGCCGCCGTGGGTGGACGAGCAGCTGGTCGAGCAGGCGCGGCAGGCCGCGCTGGAGAAGAAGAAGCTGCCCGCGATCGCCGGGGTCCGCCACCACACGCTGCACGAGGGACGCTGCGCCCAGGTGCTGCACGTCGGCTCCTACGACGACGAAGGCCCGGTCCTGGCGCGGCTGCCCGGCTACCTGGCCGCGCACGGGCTGCGGCATTCCGGTCTGCACCACGAGATCTACCTCGGCGACCCGCGCCGGGCCGCCCCGGACAAGCTCCGCACGGTCCTGCGACAGCCCGTCGCGCCCCTCGGCTGAGGGAACGGGGCCTTCGGCCTCGCCGACCGGGGACCAAGTGCTCTTCGCCCCGCGGCGCCCGGCCGCGAAGCTGGATGCACGGCGTTCAGGCTGTCGGCCGCGAGGAGCACACCATGGACTGCGCAGGCACCGGCACCAGCGTCGTGGTGGGCGTCGACGGCTCACCCGGTTCGCAGGGGGCCGTCGGGTGGGGCGCGCGGGAGGCGTCCCGGATGGGCCTGCAGCTGGTCCTGGTGCACGGGTTCGGCATCCCGGACGCCTTCGCCGGTGAGCCGGTGCCGCGCGGGAACTGGCTGTCGGCGCACGAGATGCACGCGGAACGGATGCTGGCCGACGCGCGGCGGCTGGCCTGGCGGATCGACCCCGGCCTGCTCGTGAGCGTCGAGTCGAGCCTGGACGAGCCGATCCCGGTGCTGGTCAAGAAGTCCGTCACCGCGCGGATGCTGGTGCTCGGGCCGGCCGGGGGCAGCCCCTTGCGCGACCTGCTGGTCGGGCCGACCGCGCTGGCGCTGGCCGTGCACGGGCACTCGCCGATCACCGTGGTCCGCGGCCGCGAGCCGGGTGAGGACGCGCCGGTGGTGGTCGGCGTCGACGGGTACGCGCCCGCCGAGCCGGCGATCGGACTGGCCTTCGAGGAGGCCGCCGCGCGGGAGGTGGAGCTGGTGGCGGTGCACGTGTGGCACGACTTCGACCTGGCCGAGGCGTTCGGACCCGGGCGCGACCCGTTCGGCACCGCGTCCCGCGAGGACGCCGAGCACGCGGTGCTGGAGCGGTCCTTGGCGGCCTGGCGGGCCGTCTACCCCGAGGTGCGCGTGCGGGCGGTGACCGAGCGCGACCAGCCCCGCGCGCGGCTGCTCGGCTGGAGCGCCCGGGCGCAGCTGATCGTGGCCGGCATCCGGGGCCGCGGCGGATTCCGCGGCACGCTGCTCGGCTCCACGACGCAAGCCCTGATCCACCACGCCGAATGCCCCGTGCTGATCGCCCGTTCGCCACTCGATTGAGGACTTTCGCCCCCTTTACCCGGCGTCGGCCACCGCGTTCTCTGAGTGGGACCGTCGTGCACGGTGAGGAGTTTCGGAAATGAGATATTCGCCTCCCGGGACGCCGGGTAGTTCGGTTTCCGTACTGCCGCGTTATGACAATTTCATCGGGGGCGAATGGCTGGCGCCGACGGAGGGCCGGTACCGGGCGGTGGTGGCCCCGGCGACCGCGGGCACGATCTGCGAGACCGCCGACTCCTCCGCCGCGGACCTGGAGCTGGCGCTGGACGCCGCGCACGTCGCGCTCGACGTCTGGCGGGAGTGCTCGCGGGCCCGGCGGGCGGAGGTGCTGACCGCCGTGGCCGACGCGATCGAGGACAACGCCGAACTGCTGGCGGTATCCGAAAGCTGGGAGACCGGGCGGCCGATCCGGGAGGCGCTCGGCGTCGACATCCCGCTCGCGGCCGACCATTTCCGCAATTTCGCCGCGGTCGTGCGCGGTGCGGAGTGGACCGTCTCGGGAATCGACGAGGATGTGCTCTCCTGTCAGTTCCGGGAACCGCTGGGTGTCGTCGCGCAGTTTCTTCCCGTGCATTTTCCCGTGCTCGTCGCGGCGTGGAACCTGGCGCCCGCGCTGGCCGTGGGCAACTGCTCGGTGGTGAAGCCCGCGTCGGACGCGTCGTGGTCGGTGCTGAAGCTGGCCGAGGTGATCGGCGAGGTGCTCCCGCCGGGCGTGGTCAACATCGTCACCGGGCGCGGGGACGGCGTCGGCCGCGACCTGGACGTCGGGGCCCGTTCGCCGAGCGTGTTCTTCGCCGATGTGCTGGCCGAGGAGGACGGGTTCCTGGACCGCGCGGTGGAGGCGATGGTGCTGTCGGCCGCCGGCGAGGGGCTGGTGTGCACGTGCCCGTCGCGGGCGCTGGTGCACGAGCCGGCGTACGACGAGTTCGTCGGGCGGGCGCTGGAGCGGATCGCGGAGCTGGTGGTCGACGATCCGCTGGACACCGCCACCCGCGTGGGCCCGCGGGGCGGCGCGGAGCAGCTGGCGCGGCTGGAGTCCGGTGTGGACAGCGCCCGGGACGGGGGGGCGAGGGTGCTGATCGGCGGGCACCGGGTGGACGTGGGTGACGAGTTCAGCGACGGCTATTTCTACGCGCCGACGGTGCTGCGCGGCCACCACCGGATGCGGGTGTTCCGGGAGGAGGTGTCCGGGCCGGTGCTGGCGGTGACGACGTTCGCCGACGAGGAAGACGCGATCGCGATCGCCAACGACTCGCGCGACGGGCCCGGCGCGGGCGTGTGGACCCGCGACGGCGAGCGCGCCTACCGGGTCGGGCGCGCGGTGAAGGCCGGCCGCGTCTGGACGGACTGCTACCACCAGTACGCGGCGTCGGCGAGGTACGCGTGCACCCCGGCGACCGGCGCGGGCCGCGAGGGGCACCGGCTGGTGCTGGACCAGTACAGCCGGCTGAAGAGCCTGGTGGTGAGCCACGGGCGCCGGCACTCCGGCCCCCTGGCGAGCTGAGCCGGCCGCTGCGGGGGACGCCGGTCAGGGGAGGAGGGGCCGCCGGGCGGCGCCGGTCAGAGCGCCGCCAGCTCCGGCTCCAGATCATCCAGCCCGAGGGTGCCCACCGAGAGTGCCGCCATGTGCCAGGTCTTCAGCTCGAACGCCGGGTTGCGGGCCCGGGCCGCCGCGCGGCCGGCCAGCCACGCGCGCTCCCCGAGCTTGTAGCTGATCGCCTGGCCCGGGACGCCCAGGTAGCGCACGATCTCGCTGTCCAGGAACGCCGACTCGCGCGTGGTGTGGGCTCCGAAGAACGCCCGGCCGGTCTCGGCGGTCCACCGCAGGCCGGCGCCGAGCCCGGCCTCCTCCGGCACCGGCAGGCCGAGGTGCATGCCGATATCCACGATCACCCGGATCACCCGCATCATCTGCGAATCCAGGTAACCCAGCCGGGCGGCCGGGTCGTCGAGGTAGCCCAGCTCGTCCATCAGCCGTTCCGCGTAGAGCGCCCAGCCCTCGGTGGTCGCGCTCACCGAACCGGCGCTGGTCTGGAACAGCGACAGCCGCCCGGACAGCGTGGTCCAGTGCCCGAACTGCAGGTGGTGGCCCGGCACGGACTCGTGGTACCAGGTGCTGATCAGCGTCCACAATGGAAACCGCGTCTGCCCGAGCGTCGGCAGCCAGGTGCGGCCGGGCCGGGAGAAGTCCCGCGCGGGACGCGTGTAGTAGGGCGCCGCCGCGCTCCCGGGCGGCGCCAGGCGCGTCTCGAGCACGCGCACCGGCGGCGCCAGGTCGAAGTGCGTGCCGTCGAGATCGTCCATCGCCCGCTCGGTCAGCTCCGCCAGCCAGCCACGGACCTCCTCCGCGCCCTCCACGACCGGGCCCTCGCGGTCCAGGAACGCCATGGCCTCCAGCACTGGGGCGCCGGGCAGCACCCGGGCGGCCTCCTCGCGCACCTGCTGGGCCAGCGCGCGGTACTCCGCCCACGCCCACTCGGTGGTCTCGGCGAGGTCGAGGTGCGCGCCGGTCCACTGGCGCGCGTGCAGCAGGTAACGGTCCTCGCCGACCCCGTCCGGTGTCCCGGCGGCGCGCGGCAGGTACTCGCCGGCGAGGAAGCTGCGCAGCCCGGTCAGCGCCTCCTGCGCGGTGGCGCTCGCCCGGTCGAGGTCGGCCCGCAGCGCGGACGGCACGTCGGCCGCGGCGGTGAAGACGGCGAACCAGCCGTCCCACGCGTCGAGCTGGGCGATCGCGGTTTCGACCTGGCGGGGCGCGGCGAACAGGCCCCGCCGCACGCCCTCGCGCAGCGACGAGACGTACCCGGCCAGGGCCCAGGGCACCCGTGACAGGCGGCGGGCGATCACCGCCCAGTCCTCGGCGGTGCCCGTGGGCATCATCAGGAACGTGTTCCGCAGGCTCTGCAGGGGCCCGAGGATGTTGCGGACCATCCGCAGGTGCTCACCGGCGGCGCTGAGTGCCAGCCCGGTCTCCAGCCGCTCGCGCAGCAGCCGCGCGCACCGGCGCTCGTCGTCGCCCGCCGGCTCCAGGTCCCGCAGGCGGACCAGCGTCGCGGCCGCCAGCTCGTCCCGCTCCCGCTGGCCGTCGGGGGAGAGGTCGGTGAGCCGGTCCTCCCCGGGCGCGACGCCGAGCATCGTGCCCAGCTGGGGGTCGGCGGCACACCACCGGTCGACGTGGGAGTCCGCGAGATCACGTACAGCGGTGGTGGGGTCGGGCATCGTCGGAGTCTAGATCTAGGCTCGAAGGTGCACGGCACGCACGCGGAAACGGGGACAGTGTGACATCAGCGCAGGCCCACGACTTCACCTCGCTCTACCGGCACGGGTTCGTGCGGGTGGCCTCCGCGGTCCCGGAGGTCCGGGTCGCGGATCCGGAGTTCAACTGCGACGCCACGCTGGCGCTCGCCCGCCGGGCGGCCGCGGACGGCGTCGCCCTCACGGTGTTCCCCGAGCTGGGCTTTTCCGCCTACACGGCGGACGACCTGTTCCACCAGAACGCCCTGCAGGGCGCGGTGGACGACGCCGTGGCGCGGTTCGTGCAGGAGTCGGCGGACCTGCCGGGCGTGTTCGCGATCGGCGCGCCGCAGCGGTTCGACGGGCGGCTGTTCAACTGCGGCATAGTGGTGCACCGCGGCCGGGTGCTGGGCGTGGTGCCCAAGAGCTACCTGCCGAGCTACCGCGAGTTCTACGAGAAGCGCCAGTTCGTGGCGGGCCGGGACGCGGTGTCGGAGCGGGTGCGGGTGGCCGGCCAGGACGCGCCGTTCGGCAGCGACCTGCTGTTCGCCGCGCCGAACGTGCCGGGCCTGGTGTTCCACGTCGAGGTGTGCGAGGACGGCTGGGTGCCGGTGACGCCGAGCGGGTTCGCCGCGCTGGCCGGGGCCACCGTGCTGCTGAACCTGTCGGCGAGCAACATCGTGATCGGCAAGGCCGGCTACCGGCGCAACCTGTGCACCAACCACTCGGCCCGCTACATCGCCGCGTACCTGTACTCGGCGGCCGGGCCGGGGGAGTCCACCACGGACCTGGCGTGGGACGGGCAGGCGGTGATCGCGGAGAACGGGTCGCTGCTGGCCGAGGGCGAGCGGTTCGAGTCGGACCAGCTGGTGACCGCCGACGTCGACCTGGAGCGGCTGGCCGCCGACCGGCTGCGGATGACCAGCTTCACCGACAACGCCCACGACCACCGGGAGCGGCTCAAGTCCTTCCGCCGGGTGGACTTCGAGCTGGAGCTGCCGCCCGGGCCGGTGCGGCTGCGGCGGGAGATCCAGCGGTTCCCCTACGTCCCGGCGAACACCGCGGACCGCAACGAGCGCTGCCGCGAGGTGCACCACATCCAGGTGCAGGGGCTGACGCAGCGGCTCGCGGCGACCGGCATCGAGAAGGTCGTCATCGGCGTGTCCGGCGGGCTCGACTCGACCCAGGCGCTGATCATCGCCGCGCAGAGCATGGACAAGCTCGGGCTGCCGCGGGAGAACGTGCTGGCCTACACGATGCCTGGGTTCGCCACCAGCGATCACACGCTGACCAACGCGCACAAGCTGATGAAGGCGCTGGGCACCTCCGCGCACGAGATCGACATCCGGCCCTCGGCGAAGCAGATGCTGGCCGACATCGGGCACCCGGCCGCCGACGGCTCGCCGGTGTACGACGTGACGTTCGAGAACGTGCAGGCGGGGGAGCGGACCTCGCACCTGTTCCGGCTGGCCAACCACCACAACGCGCTGGTGGTCGGCACGGGTGACCTGAGCGAGCAGGCGCTGGGCTGGGCGACCTACGGCGTGGGCGACCAGATGTCGCACTACAACGTCAACGCCTCGGTGCCCAAGACGCTGATCCGGTACTTGATCGCGTGGGAGGTGGAGACGGAGCGGCTGGGCGAGGGCGCCGACGAGGTGCTGCGGTCGATCCTGGCGACGGAGATCTCGCCCGAGCTGGTGCCGGGGGAGGGCCCGGACGCCGGCCCGGCGCAGAGCTCGGAGGCGAAGGTCGGGCCGTACGAGCTGCAGGACTTCCACCTGTACTACCTGCTGCGGTTCGGCTACCGGCCCAGCCGCATCGCCTACCTGGCGCAGCACGCGTGGGGTGACGTGCACGCCGGGCGGTGGCCGGACCTGGTGCCGGAGTCCGAGCGCAACAGCTACGACCTGCCGACGATCAAGAAGTGGCTGCGCGAGTTCCTGTGGCGGTTCATCCAGACCAGCCAGTTCAAGCGCTCGGCGATGCCCAACGCGCCGAAGGTCGGGTCGGGCGGTTCGCTGTCCCCGCGCGGCGACTGGCGCGCCCCGAGCGACGCGAGCGCGCGGGCGTGGCTGGACGAGCTGGAGGCGAACGTTCCCGGCTAGTGGACCCGTGGGCCCGGGAAGGTGAACTGGGTGTCGATGTCGGAGGCGGCCGCTTCGAGCAGTTCCTCGGTGAGGTCGCTCAGGGCGCGGGCGAGGGCCAGTTCGGCCGCGATGTCGGGCCGGTACACGCCGCGGGGGCCGGTCTCAACCAGGCCGATGCCGGTGAAGCGGGTGCCGTCGGTGCCCCCGAGGCGGACTTCGGCGCGCGTCACACCCCCGATCTCGTCCAGCCCGATGTCCATCTTCCACTGGCAGGGTTGCCGCATGAACGCTCCTCGTCCGACTGGCCTCACTGTCCCCGTTTCCGCGGCCACGGTCCAAGAGTCGGAAGTCCCTAACCGGCGCGCCCTGCGAACCACGCCAGCACGAGCCCGCCGGAGTTGAGCGCCAGGTGCACCAGGGCCGGGGCCAGCACGCCACGGCCGGTGTAGCGGAGCGCGCAGAGGGCGACGCCGGCGACCGCGGCGCCGAGCATCGCCAGCGCGGACAGCAGCGGCAGGGGCAGCGCGCCCACGGCCGCGTCGACGCCGGCGTTGCGCCGCAGGGCCAGTGACGGCAGCAGGTGCCACAGCCCGAACAACGCGGACGCGCCCAGGATGGGCCGCCAGCGCCAGCGTTCGCCGCCGCCGAGCAGCGCGGGTAGCACGCCGCGGAAGGCGACCTCTTCGACGAGGACGGTGCCCAGCGGGATGCGCACCAGCGCGAGCCACACCAGCTGGGCGGGCGGGTGCTGGCCGACGCGGCCGTCCTGGAACAGCGGCCGCAGGGCGGGCACGGCGAGCGAGAGGCCGAACCCCGCCGCGACGACCAGGCAACCGAGACCCCCGGCGATCGCCGGGCGGCGCCAGTGCCGCAGGCCCATCTCGGCGAAGGTGCGGCCGGTCAGGCGCGCGAGTCCGATGAGGACACCCGCCGTCACCGCCCCGCACAGCGGGTAGGCCCAGCCGGGCAGCACGCGGTTCGCCAGCGTGGTGGCCGCGGCGAGGACCGCGACGGCGCCGAGAACGGCGGCCCGGTCGGACAGTCGGGGGGCGGTGCCGATCTCGCGCATCCACCCCAGTGTGCTGGAGTGCCGGGCCCGCGGCCAGTGGGTGCGTGTGCCGGTGTCAGGCGGCCGCTGGGTGCCCGGTGGCGCCGCCCGGCCAAGTATGAGGGCGGCACGCCACCGGCGCGGACGGCGGTGGTGGGCACGGCGGGCGTGGCCGGGGTGGGCTGGGGAGCGTGCCTGGAGCGGAACTGCGCTTCAGGGCGGCCACGCGCCGAGTGGCCGCGCACGGCGGCGGCTGGTCCGAGCGGCCCGGGTAGCCCGCCGGGCCTCGCCGCCCGTGTGCCGAGCCCGGACCGTTCAGGGTCCGCTGTTCCGCAGCCGTGCCGCTCCGCGCCCGCCGCCCGGCGTATCCGGCCCCGCGCCGAGGACCAATGCCCCCTTTACCTGCGGCCGTTCGGCGGTCACCCTTGACCTGGGTGGTGGAAGGACTCGGGTGATGTGTGGCTCAGCCGGGGTGGTGTGGTCAGGCCGGGAGGCGGGCCGGTGATGTCCGCTCCCGAGTCGTGGCCCGTCCGGTTCTGGCGTCTGCTCCACCCGGGCGGCCCGCTGGTGCGCCCGTGGGACCGCTGGGAGGCCCGCCTCACCGTCGTGGCGATCCTGCTCGCGGTGGTCGCCGTGCCGGTGGCCGGGGTGCTCGTGTCCGGCGTCTACGCCCGCCAGGCCGATCTCGCCCGGGCGCAGCAGGCCGACCGGACCCAGGTGACCGCGCTGGTGCTGGAGGACGCCGGCTCGTTCGTCGCCGGCGGGCCCGCCGTGCAGGTCGTGCAGGTCCCGGCCCTGTGGCGGCTGCCGGACGGCACCGACCGCACCGGCCCGGTCACCGTCCCGGCCGGCACCGACCAGGGGGCCCGGGTGCCGATCTGGGTGGACGGGGCGGGGGAGCCGGTGCCGCCGCCGCTGTCGACGTTCAACGCGATGAGCATCGCGCTCAGCATCGGCCTGCTGGTGTGGCTCGGCGTGGTGCTGGTGCTGACGCTCGTCGTGCTCGCGGTGCATTTCGCGCTCGACCGGGTCCGCGCGGCCGCGTGGGAGCGAGAATGGGAAGCGCTCGGCCAGGGAAGGAGTGGACGATGAACGACCTGGAGAGCCGTCGGGCCGCCCGGGAGGCGCGGGTGACGGCGGCGTCCCGCACGGGCCGGCACACGACCGAGGAGATGGCGGAGGCGGCGATGCGGCGCTACTTCGCCGAGAAGGCCTTCCAGGAGCGCGTCGAGCGGGAACGACGGCAGCACCAGAAGACTGTATAACGACCTATACGGCGCGGCATTTGGCGAAACGATTCGCCGCAACTCACCCACCTAGCCTCCCGCAGTTCCACAGCACGGACGACAGAGGTCACGGAACCAGAACCGCGGCGCCGGTGACGCGGCCGGCCGCCAGGTCGGCGAGCGCCTGGTCGGCCTGGTCGAGGGCGTAGGCGGTGGTGACGATCCGGAGGTGGTGCTCGCCGGCGAAGTCCAGGAACTCCCGCGCGTCGCGGCGCGTGTTGGCGGTGACGCTGCGCAGGGTGCGTTCCTGGAACAGGTGGTCCTGGTAGGTCAGCGGCGGGATCCCGGTCAGGTGGATGCCGGCGACGGCGAGGGTGCCGCCGCGGTCCAGCGCCGCCAGCGCGGCCGGGACGAGTTCGCCGGCGGGGGCGAACAGGATGGCCGCGTCGAGGGGTTCCGGCGGCGGCTCGTCGGCGGCGCCGGCCGAAGTCGCGCCGAGGTCGAGGGCCAGCTGCCGGGCCTGGGCGCTGCGGGTCATGACGTGCACGGTGGCCCCTTCGGCGAGGGCGACCTGGGTGGCGAGGTGGGCGCTGGCGCCGAACCCGTAGACGCCGAGGCGGCCGCCGCGGGGCAGGTCGGCGCGGCGCAGGGCGCGGTAGCCGATGATGCCGGCGCACAGCAGCGGGGCGAGTTCGGTGACCGAATAGCCGCCGGGGAGCCGGTGAGCGTAGGCGGCGGGGACGGTGGTGAAACGGGCGTAGCCGCCGTCGGCGTCCCAGCCGGTGTAGCGGGAATGCGGGCAAAGGTTCTCGGCGCCGCGGCGGCAGTAGGCGCACTCGCCGCAGGTGCCGCGCAGCCAGGCGGCGCCGACGCGGTCGCCGGCCGCGAAGCCGGTGACGTGCGTGCCGAGGGCCGCGACCTCGCCGACGACCTCGTGCCCGGGCACCACCCCGGCGCGGTGCACCGGCAGATCCCCCTCGACGACGTGCAGGTCGGTGCGGCACACCCCGCACGCGAGCACGCGCAGCAACAGTTCGCCGTCGCCGACGTCGGGGATCGCCTCGTTGTGGAGCTGGAACTCGCGGGTGCCCGGAGGGCCGGGGCGGAACACTCGCCAGGCGTGCATGATCCCAGCCTCGCCGAGCCCACGACGGCCGGTAAGGGCCGAAGGGCCCTGCGGCTCTCGCCGTCCGCGCTCCTACGTGACCGGGGCCGACCAGGTCAGCCGGGTGCCGCCGCCGTCCAGGGCGGTCACCAGGCATCTCCCGCCGGCCTGGGTGGCGCGTTCGGCGAGGTTGTGCAGCCCGCTGCGGGCCACCTTGCCCGGGATGCCGGTGCCGTTGTCGACGACGTCGATGACGAGGTCGTCGTCGACCGAGACGGTGATCGTCAGCGTGGTCGCGCGGGCGTGGCGCACCGCGTTGGACAGGGCCTCCCGCAGCGCCGCCTCGGCGTGTTCGGCCAGTTCGCTGCCGACCACCCCGATCGGGCCGGACATGCGGACCGTGGTGCGCAGGCCGGTGTCGCCGGTGACCTCGGCGATGATTTCGTTGAGCCGCTTGCGCAGCTGGGTGGTGCCGTGCAGCCCGCCGTGCAGGTCGAAGATCGCCGTGCGGATCTCGGCGACGATGTTCTGCACGTCGTCGATCATGTCGGCCAGCCGGCGCTGGATCTCCGGGTTGCGTGAGCGCATGTGGGTGCTCTGCAGCGCCAGCCCGTGGGCGAACAGCCGCTGGATGACGTGGTCGTGCAGGTCGCGGGCGATGCGGTCGCGGTCGGAGACGACCTTGAGCTCGTTGAGCGAGCGCTGGTCCTCGGCCAGCTGGAGGGCGAGCGCGGCCTGGTCGGCGAACGCGGCGGCCAGCGGCAGCTGGGTGCTGTCGAACGGGTCCTGCCCGGCCTTGCGCAGGGTGACGAGCACGCCGGAGACGTAGTCGCGGGAGGCGCGCAGCGGCAGGACCAGCGCGGGCCCGAATTCGTGGCTCAGGTCGTAGACGAGGTTCTCCACGCGGCGGGGCTGGGCGTCGGTGTAGGCGGCGCCGCAGCTGGAACCGTGGATGGGGATCTCGCGGCCGATCAGGGAATCGGAATCCAGCCCCGCCGACACGGTGACCGTCAGGTGGGTGACGTCGGCGGGTGGCAGGTCGGGGTCGTCGGGCTGGGCGATGAACGCGAAGTCCGCGCCGGCGAGGGCGAGCGCGCGGTTGGCGATCAGGTAGAGCACGTCGGTGGGGTCGGCGGCGGCGAGCAGTTCGGCGCGGATCTCGCTGGTGGCTTCCTGCCAGCGTTGCCGCAGCTGGGCTTCTTCGTAGAGGCGGGCGTTCTCCACCGCGATTCCGGCCGCGGCGGCCAGTGCCAGCACGACGACTTCGTCGTCCTCGGTGAACGGCTGGCCGTTGTTCTTTTCGGTGAGGTACAGATTTCCGAAAACCTCGCTGCGGACCCGGACCGGAACGCCGAGGAATGTGCGCATCGGCGGGTGGTGCGGCGGAAAACCGTAGGAGGCGGCGTGCTGGGAAAGATCGTCGAGGCGGATCGGTTTCGGTTGCTGGATGAGCAGGCCGAGCAGGCCGTGCCCGGTGGGCAGGTCGCCGATCTCGCGGCGGGTGTTCTCGTCGATGCCTTCGTAGACGAACTCGGCGAGTCCCTCGCGGTCCTGGTTGAGCACACCCAGTGCGCCGTAACGGCAATCGACCAGGTTGATGGCGGCGTGCACGATCCGCCGCAGCGTCGCGTCCAGCTCGAGACTGCCGGCGACCGCGAGCATCGCCTCGAGCAGCCCGTCCATCTGGTCCCGGGACTGCACCAGTTGCTCGATGCGGTCCTGGACTTCCCGGAGCAGTTCGCGCAATCGCAGCTGGGACAGCGTTTCGCGTAACCCGGCGACGGGTTGGGCCTCGTCGAAATCGTCGGTCCCGGGCATACCAGCCAGACTCGCATGTCACCTTGGCGAACACCAGTCAAAACCTGCCGCGTGGGGCGAATTCCGCCGCGGGACAGGGCACAAAGGCCTCCGCGGTGGGGACACCGGGCTCTCGCGGGGAGCCGGGCCGCCGTGGACAGTGGACCGATCCTGGACCCTTCCCGGCAGGGAGGCCAGATGTCGTTCGACGGCCAGGACCCGGTGCGGGCCGCGCTCGAGGCCGCGATCCGGGCGCCCTCGCCGCACAACAGCCAGCCGTGGCGGTTCGAGGTGGACGGTCACCGGATCGGCGTGTTCCTGGACCCGGCCCGGATTCTGCGGGTGGCCGACCCCGACTGGCGGGAGGCGCGGCTGGCGTGCGGAGCGGCGATCCTGAACGTGCGGCTGGCGTTGCGGGCGGCGGGCCGGAACCCGGTGGTGCACCTGTTGCCGCGGTGGGACGTGTCGGATCACCTGGCGACGGTGTGGGTGCGGGGCCCGGTGACGCCGGCGCCGGACGATGTGGCGCTGGCGCGGGCGATCGGGTACCGGCGGAGCAACCGGCGGGCGTTCACCGCGCGGGAGGTGCCGGTGTGGGTGCGGGAGGCGCTGGTGCGGGCGGCGGCCGAGGAGGGCGCGCACCTGGCGGTGGCTCGGCGGGCCGGTGAGCTGGACGAGCTGGTGCGGGAGGCCGAACGGGTGCAGCGGGACGATCTGGCGTTCCGGGACGAGCTGCGGCGGTGGACGGCGACCGACGGCTCGCGGGACGACGGGGTGCCCGCGGCGGCGGCCGGACCGGGCCCGGCGTGGCCGTTCGACCGCAAGCCGCTGGTGGCGGTGCTGTCGTCCTACACGGACACGCGGCCGCGGCTGGCGCAGGTGCGCGCGGGGCAGGCGTTGCAGCGGGTGCTGCTGCGGGCGACGACGGCGGGGGTGAGCGTGTCGCTGCTGTCGCAGCCGGTGGAGATCCCGGCGTTGCGGGCGGCGGTGGGCCGGGTGGGGGCCGCACCCGGGAATCCGCAGGTGGTGCTGCGGTTCGGGTACGGGTTCGCGGCGCCGGCGACGCGGCGGCGCCCGGCCGCGGCGGTGACCCGCCACCCCGGGGACGATTAACCGGGGCCGTGGCGGGGCATGTGTGCGGCATGGCGGTTGAAGACTCCTTGCCCACGCTGCGCCGGCTGGCGGACCTGGCCGAGCTGCTGATCCCCGGGACGGTCGTGTACGTGCGGTACTCGCCGGGCCCGGAGGCCGACGCGGAGCACCCGAGCACCGATCACGAGAGCGGGCTGGAGATGCCCGGGGTGTCGGTGAACCCGCTGAACGCGCCGGGCTGGTGGTCGTTGCCGGTGGAGGACTGGCTGGCGCGGCGGATCGTGCAGTACGCGCACCAGCAGGCGGAGGGCGCGCGGCCGTGGGTGCTGACGGGCAAGGAGATCGACTTCGGGCCGGACAACGAGCCGCTGCTGGTCGACGTCGAGCCGATCGCGTGGATTTCGGACGATCTGGTGCGGGAGGCGCACGAGCGGTACCACTCCCGGTTGGACGCGGGGCGCGCGACGCACGAAGATTGAACGCGGCCCCGTGGAGAAGCCGGGAGGTGAGCGATGGGCGTGGGTGACTGGGTGCGGTCGTGGCCCGTCTACCGGCAGCTGACCGGCGCCGACCGGCTGGGGCGGGGCAGCGCGGCGCAGTCCGCGCGGTCGCGCTCCCTGCTGCCCCGCACGGCGTCGGCGGACCGGGTGGTCAACTCGGTGTGCCCGTACTGCGCGGTGGGGTGCGCGCAGAAGGTGTACGTCTCCGATGAGCGGGTCGTGCAGATCGAGGGCGATCCGGACTCGCCGATCTCGCGTGGCCGGTTGTGCCCGAAGGGGTCGGCCAGCAAGCAGCTGGTGACCGGCCCGCAGCGGCTGGACAAGGTGCTCTACCGCGCGCCGTACGCCACGCAGTGGCGGGAGCTGGACCTGCCGACCGCGATGGACATGGTGGCCGAGCGGGTGCTGGACGCGCGGCGGCGGGGCTGGCAGGACCACGACGAGCACGGCCGCCCGCTGCGCCGCACGATGGGGCTGGCGAGCCTGGGCGGCGCGACGCTGGACAACGAAGAGAACTTCCTGATCAAGAAGCTGTTCACGGCGCTGGGCGCGATCCAGATCGAGAACCAGGCCCGTATTTGACACTCCGCCACGGTTCCCGGTCTGGGAGCCTCCTTCGGTCGCGGTGGCGCGACGGACTACCAGCAGGATCTCGTCAACTCCGACTGCGTGATCATCATGGGCTCGAACATGGCCGAGGCCCATCCGGTCGGGTTCCAGTGGGTGGTGGAGGCCAAGGCGCGTGGCGCGAAGGTGTTCCACATCGATCCGCGGTTCACGCGGACGAGCGCGCTGGCGGACCGGCACGTGCCGTTGCGGGCGGGGTCGGACATCGCGTTCCTGGGCGGGGTGATCAACCACATCCTGTCCAACGGGCTGGAGTTCCGGGAGTACGTGCGGGCGTACACGAACGCGTCGTTCCTGCTGCGGGAAGATTTCCGGGACACCGAGGACCTGGACGGGTTGTTCAGCGGGTACGACCCGGCGACCGGGTCCTACGATCCGGCGAGCTGGCACTACGAGAGCGCGCGGCCGCGGGAGGACCGGGGTGCGCGGGCGAAGGAGCAGTCGGCGCCGGAGCAGCACGGGTCGGGTGGGCCGCCGCTGGAGGGCGGGGCGGACGAGATCGCCGCGGATCCGTCGCTGGAGCACCCGCGGTGCGTGTTCCAGGTGCTCAAGCGGCATTTCGCGCGGTACACGCCGGAGATGGTGGAGCGGACCTGCGGGGTGCCTGCCGAGGTGTTCGGTGAGGTGTGCCGGGCGTGGACGGAGAACTCGGGCCGGGAGCGGACGGCGGCGCTGGTGTACAGCGTGGGCTGGACGCAGCATTCGATGGGCGCGCAGTACATCCGGGCGGGGTCGATCATCCAGCTGCTGCTGGGCAACATCGGCCGCCCCGGTGGCGGGGTGTTCGCGCTGCGCGGGCACGCCTCGATCCAGGGGTCGACGGACATCCCGACGCTGTTCAACCTGCTGCCCGGCTACCTGCCGATGCCCGACACCTCGCACGAGAGCATCGGCGAGTACCTGCACCTGGTGCGGGGTGACCGGCAGAAGGGGTTCTGGCGCAACGCCGACGCCTACCTGGTGTCGCTGCTGAAGGAGTACTGGGGCGAGCACGCCACGGCCGGAAACGACTGGTGCTTCGACTACCTGCCGCGGATCAACGGCGACCACGGCACCTACCGCACGGTCATGGACATGATCGACGGGAAGGTGTTCGGGTACTTCCTGCTGGGGCAGAACCCGGCGGTGGGATCGGCGCACGGGCGGTTGCAGCGGCTGGGCATGGCGAACCTGGACTGGCTGGTGGTGCGGGACCTGGCGATGATCGAGAGCGCCACGTTCTGGAAGGACTCGCCGGAGGTGGAGACCGGGGAGATCGTGCCGGAGCGGTGCCGCACGGAGGTGTTCTTCTTCCCGGCGGCCTCGCACGTGGAGAAGTCGGGCACGTTCACCCAGACCCAGCGGATGCTGCAGTGGCGGGACAAGGCCGTCGAGCCGAGTGGTGACCAGCGCAGTGAGCTGTGGTTCTTCTACCACCTGGGCCGGATCCTGAAGGAGAAGCTGGCCGGGTCCACCGACGAGCGGGACCGGCCGCTGCTGGACCTGTGGTGGGACTACCGGATGGAGCACGGCGACGAGCCCTCCGCGGAGGACGTGCTGCGCCGCATCAACGGGGTGAACCTGCAGACCGGGCGCGCGCTGGACGGCTACCTGGAGCTGAAGGCCGACGGCAGCACGGCGTGCGGCTGCTGGATCTACAGCGGGGTGTACGCCGACGAGGTGAACCAGGCGGCGCGGCGGAAACCGCACGACGAGCAGGGGCCGTACGAGTCGGAGTGGGGCTGGACGTGGCCGCTGAACCGGCGCGTGCTCTACAACCGGGCCTCAGCCGATCCGCAGGGCCGTCCGTGGAGCGAGCGCAAGAAGCTCGTGTGGTGGGACGCGGAGCGGGGCGAGTGGACCGGGCACGACGTGCCGGACTTCGAAAAGACCAAGCCGCCGGACTACCGGCCGGAGCCGGGCGCGTCCGGCCCGGAGGCGTTGCACGGGGACGACCCGTTCATCATGCAGGCCGACGGCAAGGCGTGGTTGTTCGCGCCGAACGGGGTGCTGGACGGGCCGCTGCCCACGCACTACGAGCCACACGAGTCGCCGGTGCGCAACCCCCTGTACGGGCAGCAGGGCAATCCGGCGCGCAAGGTGTACGCGCGGGTGGACAACCCGTCCAACCCGTCGCCGCCGGAGCCGCACGGTGAGGTGTTCCCGTACGTGTTCACCGCCGCGCGGCTGACCGAGCACCACACGGCGGGCGGGATGAGCCGTCAGCTGCCCTACCTGGCCGAGCTGCAGCCGGCGTTGTTCGTCGAGGTGTCGCCGGAGCTGGCCGCCGAGCGCGGGCTGGCGCACCTGGACTGGGCGCACGTGGTCACCAGCAGGGCGGCGGTGGACGCGCGGGTGTTCGTGACCGAGCGGATGCGGCCGTTGCGGATCGAGGACCGGGTGGTGCACCAGATCTGGATGCCCTACCACTGGGGGCAGGCCGGCCTGGTGGACGGGGACGTGGTCAACGACCTGCTGGGCGTGGTGCTGGATCCGAACGTGTTCATCCAGGAGAGCAAGGTCGCCACCTGCGACATCCGGCCGGGTCGCCGCCCGCGGGGCCGCGATCTGCTGGCCTACCTGGAGGAGTACCGCACGCGGGCGGGGATCACCGTGGAGACCGGCACGCACCTGGACACCACGAGGGGATCGGAGGGGTGATGGCGAACAGCTTCTACGGCCCGCTCGACGATCCGGCGGGCGACGCGGGCCACCTCGAGCACCCGCCGCGGATGGGGTTCTTCACCGACACCTCGGTGTGCATCGGGTGCAAGGCGTGCGAGGTGGCGTGCAAGGAGTGGAACGGGGTGCCCGACGACGGGTTCGACCTGCTCGGCATGTCGTTCGACAACACCGGGATGCTCGGTGCGAACTCGTGGCGGCACGTGGCCTTCGTCGAGCAGCCGAAGGCGCCGTCGGTCGATCTCGGGATGCCCTCGTTCGACCTGCCCGGCGCGGGCAGCGGCGCGGAGAGCCGGACCGACTTCCGGTGGCTGATGAGCTCGGACGTGTGCAAGCACTGCACGCACGCCGGGTGCCTGGACGTGTGCCCGACCGGGGCGTTGTTCCGCACCGAGTTCGGGTCGGTGGTGGTGCAGCCGGACATCTGCAACGGGTGCGGCTACTGCGTGTCCGGCTGCCCGTACGGGGTGATCGACCGGCGCGAGGACGACGGCCGGGCCTGGAAGTGCACGCTGTGCTACGACCGGCTGCGGGACGGGATGGAACCGGCGTGCGCGAAGGCGTGCCCGACCGATTCGATCCAGTTCGGGGAGCTGGACGAGCTGCGGGAGCGGGCCGCGCGCCGGGTGGACGCGCTGCACGAGGCCGGGGTGTCGCAGGCGCGGCTGTACGGGGAGAGCCCGGCCGACGGCGTGGGCGGCGACGGCGCGTTCTTCCTGCTGCTGGACGAGCCGGAGGTGTACGGGTTGCCGCCGGATCCGGTCGTGCCGACCAAGGACGCGGGGTCGATGTGGAAGTTCGCGGGCATGGCCGCCTCAGCGTTCGTGGCCGCCGCGGTGTCGGTCTTCTTCGGACGGGGCAGGCGATGACGGGGCGGGGGATGGCGGAGCAGGTGGCGGTGCCCAGGGCCGAGTTCCGGTCCTACTACGGGCGGCCGGTGCTCAAGCCGCCGGTGTGGGAGTGGAAGATCCCGGCCTACCTGTTCACCGGCGGATTGTCGGCGGGGTCGGCGATGCTCGGCGCGGGCGCCGACCTGACCGGGAGGCCGGTGCTGCGGAAGGCGAGCCGCGCCGGGGCGCTGGGGGCGCTCGTGGCGTCGATGTACCTGCTGGTGGCCGACCTGGGGCGGCCGGAGCGGTTCCTGCACATGCTGCGGGTGGCCAAGCCCAGTTCGCCGATGAGCGTGGGCACCTGGATCCTCGTCGCCTACGGGCCGGGCGCGGGGCTGGCCGGGATGGCCGAGCTGGTGCCCAAGCGGTGGCAGCGCACGCTGCCCGGGCGGTTGGTGCGGTGGGCGGCGCGGCCGGCGGGGTGGTCGGCCGCGGCGATCGCGCCCGGGGTGGCCTCCTACACGGCGGTGCTGTTGTCGCAGACCGCGGTGCCGGCCTGGCACGAGGCCCACCGGCAGTTGCCGTTCGTGTTCACCGGATCGGCGGCGGCCAGCGGCGGTGGGCTGGGCATGGTGTGCGCGCCGGTGTCCGAGGCCGGTCCGGCGCGGCGGCTGGCGGTGCTCGGCGCGGCGGCGGAGCTGGTGGCGTCGAAGGTGATCGACCAGCGGCTCGGGCTGGTTTCGCAGGCCTACACCACCGGGAAGGCGCACCGGCTGCGGAAGTGGTCGGAGTACCTGACCCTGGGCGGCGCGGTGGGCGCGGTGGCGGGCCGACGCAGCCGGGCCGTGCAGGTGGTGTCGGGGCTGGCTTTGCTGGCGGGCAGCGCGTTGCAGCGGTTCGGGGTGTTCGAGGCCGGGGTGGAGTCCACGAAGGACCCGAAGTACGTGGTGGTGCCGCAGCGGGCGCGGGTCAGCCGGGCGATCGGGCGCTGAGCAGGGTCGCCAGCGAGAAGCTCTCGCCGCGGGCGAGCAGGCGCACGTCGGTGGCCGGGTGGCGGCGGGCGGCCTCGGTGAGGAAGTTCGACACCGGCGAGGTGAACTTGCCGTAGTCGTCGAAGTGCACCGGCACCACGTGGGTGGGGTTCATCAGCTCCAGCATCCGCCCGCCCTGCCGGTCGTCCAGGGTGACCAGGACGCCGAGCACGCGGGTGCCGCCCAGGTGCAGCACGGCCAGGTCGATGTCGGGGTAGCGGCGGCGGATCCCGGTCAGCTCGTCGTGGATGATCGTGTCGCCGCTGACGTAGAGGCGCAGCGTGGCGGCGCCGGGACGCGGGGTGTACTCCCAGATGCTGCCCATGACCGGCGGCAGGATCCGGTCGAGCGGGCCGCGGGCGTGCCGGGCGGGCACGGCGGTGACGGTGAGCTGGGCGTCGCCGTCGCGGAAGGTGTCGTGGTGCCAGGTGGGCAGGGCGACGGTGGACTGGAAGCCGCGTCTGGCCAGCCGCCGGGCGGCGTGCTCGGTGGTCAGGATGGGCACGTCGGGGGGCAGGTCCCGGCGGGCGATCCGGTCGAAGTGGTCGCCGTGCAGGTGGGACAGCACGACCCCGTCCAGCGGCGGCAGGTCGGCCACCTGCGCGGCCGGTTCGGTGCGGCGCCGGGAGACCAGGCCCTGCCCGAAGTAGGACCACTGGCCGCGGTGCAGGAAGTTCGGGTCGGTCAGCACGGTGAACGGCCCCAGCCGGATGAGGGTGGTGGCGGTGCCGATGAAGGTGAGCGAGTCGGCCGGGAACATGCGTCGGCCCCTTCCGGTCGGTGTCCGGCTACGGCTACCCATCGGGGGACGGATGATTCGGCCGCGGCTGGGTAGCCGCCCGGTATGGCACCTCCCGTCGTGCGACCCGTGTTCGGCGCGCTGGCCCGGTGGCGGCGGGCGCGCGTGTTCCATCCGCGCGGAATCCTGCTGCGGGGCACGCTCGAGACGCTGGCACCGGGCGAGCTGCCACTGCCGCCCGGTGGCCCGGTCGTGGCGCGGCTGTCCAAAGGGGCCGGTCTGCCCGGCCGGATGCCCGACATCCTGGGCGTGGCGCTGCGCATCCCGACCGACGAGGGCCCGTGGGACCTCACCCTGGCCAGCGCGAGCGCGCGGGTGCTGCTGCGCCCGGCGCGCGGCTGGCGGCGGGCGCGGTTCAGCAGCATCGTGCCCTACCGGGTAGCGCGCGGGCTGCGGTGGATCCTCGCCTCGGTGGACGGCCCGGAAAGCGCGTCGCTGGACGACGTCGGGTCCGTGACGGTCACCTGCAGCGTCGCCAAGCTGACCGGCCCGGCCACCCCGGTCGCGCGGATCGTGCTGGACACACCCCTGGGCGACGGCGAGCGCCCCAGCTTCGACCCGATGCTGCACAGCCCACCCGGAGCGCGCCTCTACCCGGACTGGCTGTCGCGCCTGCGGGAGCCCGCGTACCAGGGCAGCCGCGCCGGGCGCCGCTGAGTCCGCGCACATCCGGCGGACACGTCGTGACGGCGAGGAGACCGGCTTCGGCGGGTTCCTCCTGCTCGGCGCGGTGGCGCGGCGGGCTCGCTCTGGCAAGGGCCGGCCCCGGCCGGCGGCTACTTCGCGACGCTGTGCCGTGGGCGAAACCACGATCTTCGCCGGTAGGTTGGACGGCATGGCAAGGCCGAACAGCACCGTCGTCGTGCTCGCCGGCTCCGGCAGCGCGCAGATCCTCGCCGGGCTCGACGGGCTGGCCAACGTCCGCGTCGCGTCCTCGGGGGAGCCGGCCGCGCTCGTGGGGCAGACCCACGCGGCGTACGTGGTGCACGACCGGGACCCACTGGCCGGGGTCGCGGACGCCTGGGCCGGGTTCTTCGACCGGCAGGCACCGCCGGGCACGCTGGAGGTCGCGATCGAGGCCGCGGTGGCCGACCTGCGCCGGGGCGCCACGCTGCTGCCCGACTACTACCTCGTCCTCGACCCGGAATCCCTGCCCGCGACGGGGAAGCACTGGTGGCTGGGCGTGCTCGCCGGCGCCGCGCCCAGCCGGGTCGTGCCGGCCGCGCCGACGGTGTCCGCCGTGCGGGAGGCGCTCTCCCGGCTGCCCGCAGGCCGCTGGTGGCCCGACGACGTCGAGACCTGGCTGCGTGACCTGGTCCGCGTGGTGCCGGACCAGGTCGGGCTGCCGCGGCCGGCTCAGGCCTGAACGCCCCAGTCGCGGATGACCTCCGCGGTATCCGCGCCCGGTGTGGCCGGGGGCGCCGGCTCCGCGTTGGCGGTGCGGGAGAAGCGCGGGGCGGGCGCGGCCTGCGTCGCGCCGTTGATCTCGCGCACCGAACCACGCGTGGCCAGGTGCTCGTTCTGCGCCGCCTCGGCGAAGGACAGCACCGGCGTCACACAGGCGTCCGTGCCGTCGAACACCGCCGCCCACTCGTCGCGGGTGCGGGAGGCGATGACCTCGGTGAACCGCTCCCGCAGCTTCGGCCAGCCGTCGCGGTCGCCCTGCGCGGGCAGGTCCTCACCGTCCAGGCCCAGCCCCTTGAGCAGCTCGGCGTAGAACTGGGACTCCAGCGCCCCCACCGCGATGTACCGGCCGTCGGCGCACCGGTAGGTGTCGTAGAACGGGCAGCCGGTGTCGAGCAGGTTCGTGCCCGGCTCGTCGGCCCAGGCGCCCTGCGCCCGCAGCGCCCACACCATCTGCAGCAGCACGCTCGCCCCGTCGACCATCGCCGCGTCCACCACCTGGCCGCGGCCGGAACCCGCCCGCTCGACCAGCGCCGCGAGGACCCCGGTGACCAGGAACATCGAGCCGCCGCCGAAGTCGCCCACCAGGTTCAGCGGCGGGATCGGCTTGCCCGCGGTGTCGCGCACCGCGTGCAGGGCGCCGGTGAGGGAGATGTAGTTGATGTCGTGACCGGCCCGCGGCGCCATCGGGCCGTCCTGGCCCCAGCCGGTCATGCGGCCGTAGACCAGGCGCGGGTTGCGGGCCAGGCATTCCTCCGGCCCGACGCCGAGCCGCTCGGCCACGCCCGGCCGGAAGCCCTCCAGCAGCACGTCGGCCTTCTCGACGAGCTGCTGGACCAGCTGTTTGCCCTCTGCGGTCTTGAGGTCGGCCGCGATCGAGCGGCGGCCGCGCAGCACGTGGTCCCGCGCCTGTGGCGGCAGCACCTGCAGGCCACCCGAGGGCCGCTCCACGCGCACCACGTCCGCGCCGAGGTCGGCGAGGATCATCGCCGCGTGCGGTCCCGGGCCGATGCCCGCCAGTTCCAGCACCTTGATCCCGGCCAGCGGCCCCATCGGCGCTCCCCACTCGTCGTCGTGCAGTGCCCCGGATTGTGCCAGGCGTGGCGGCCGCCCGGGTGTGGCGTATTCCACCGCGATACCGGGACCACTCAGGAAACCAGGCGCATCATGGAGGCAGGGCGCTCGCGCCGGGCGCCGCCGTGGTGAGGGAGCAGCCGATGCCCTACCAAGACCTGGGAGCGTTCATCTGGCCCATCATGGTGCTGATCTGGGTGCTGGCCGCGTCCTACTCCCGCGCGGCGATGCACCAGCGCTGGCAGGCCCGCGCGCACCCCGCACCGGCCCGGCCACCCGGGCGGCCCGTCGACGCCCCCGACGCCGCCGAATCCCTGCGCGCCCTGTGGGAGACCGCGCGTGAGCGCTACGCCCGGATCGCGGGGGAGTACGGCGACTACGAGTCCGACCCCAAGCAGGTCCTGCGGCGGCCCGCGCTCGCCGATCCGGCGGTGCCCTCGACCAGCCGGTTCATCGACGCCTTCCACGAGGCCATGGCGCTGCACACCGACACCTACCCGCCCACCGACCTGGCCCGCAAGTACGTCGCGGCCACGGAGAACGCGGAAAAGGCCTGGCGGGCGGCCTGCGAGGCGGCCGACAGGCTGCGCGCGTCCCGGTTCACCACCGACGAGCGGGCGCTGATCAACCAGGGCATCAAGCTGCTCGAACTCGCCGAGGGCGCCACGACCCCACCCGAGCAGGAAGCCGCCTTCGCCGCGGCCCGCCAGGTGCTCGCCAAGCTCGAACGCAGCGCCGGCACCCGCCTCGACTGGCGCGTGCCCCGCCCGGCCCGCCAGACGATCGACCGGCTCGGGCGCCCGCCACTGCCCCCGGCGTGACGAAGGCCGCGCGGTCACGGCGGGTTCTCCGTCAGCGTGAGCGGCGAGCAGGTGGCACGTGGTGCAGCGGCGGGCCGGCGATCACGGTGTTGTGGATGGTGCCGATCCCTTGCACGGTCATGCGCACGGTGTCGCCGACGCGCAGTGGCGGTGGTTGCCGCTCGCCGCGCCATCCCCACAGTTCGGCGAGGCAACCACCGCCGCACGTACCGGAGCCCAGCACGTCACCGGGGCGCACCCAGGTGCCGCGGCTGGCGTAGGCGATCAGCTCGGCGAAGGTCCAGGCCATGTTCGCGAGCGTGTCGCCGCCGATGCGGGTGTCGTTGACGAAGACCTCCATGGCGAGGTCGTACCGGCCGTCGCTTTCGTGGCCGGCGAGTTCGTCCGGGGTGACCAGCACGGGGCCGAGGGTGGTGGCGGTGTCCTTGCCCTTGGCCGGTCCCAGGCCGACGCGCATTTCCCGGCTCTGCAGATCGCGGGCCGACCAGTCGTTGAGGATGGTGAACCCGGCGATGTGGTTCACGGCCTCGGCTGTGGACAGGTTGAAGCCCGCTTTACCGATCACGACCGCGACTTCGAGTTCGAAGTCCAGCACTTCGCACCCGGGCGGCATCGGGACCGGTGTGCCGGAGCCGATCGCCGCATGCGGGTTGGTGAAGTAGAAGGCGGGTGCTTCGTACCAGGCGTCCGGGACCTCGCTGCTACCGGTGATCGCGCGGAGCGAGCCGGCCGTGTGCTGTTCGAAGGTGATGAAGTCGCGGATGCTGGCGATCGGCACCGGGACCGCGATCGGCCCGGTTTCGTCCCAGTCCAGCCTCCGGCCGGCCGCCGCGGGCGCGGCGTCCCCGGTCGCCAGCACCTCGAAGACGTCGGCGGTCTCGGCGAGCGGATCGATGCGATCACCGTCGATGACGCCGTAACGCCGTACCCCATCGACGAGCAGGGAACCGATTCTCATGCCACGTCCTCGTCGAAGATCGCCACCGCGCGGGTCCAGCCGGCGGAGGCTCGATGGATCTTCACCGGGAAGCAGGCGACCTGGAAGCCGTGTGCCGGGAGGTTTTCCAGGTTGTGCAGCTTCTCGAGGTGGCAGTAGCCGATCTCGCGTCCGGCGCGGTGACCCTCCCAGATGAGGGAGGCGTCGTGGTCCCGGGCGTAGCGTTCGGCGGTGAACACGAACGGGGCGTCCCAGCTCCAGGCGTCGGTGCCGGTCACCCGCACCCCCTGTTCGAGCAGGTGCAGGGTGGCGGCGCGGCCGACCCCGCACCCGGAGGTGACGTAGTCGTCCTGGCCGTAGCGGGTGCCGGCGCGGGTGTTGACCAGCACGATGTCCAGCGGGCGCAGCTGGTGGCCGATGCGGTCGAGCTCGGTGTCGATGTCGGCGGGGGTGACGACGTGGCCGTCGGGGAGGTGGCGGAAGTCCAGCTTGACCCCGGGCTGGAAGCACCAGTGCAGGGGAACCTCGTCGATCGTGATGGCCCGGCGTCCTCCGTCCATGGTGGACGCGTAGTGGTAGGGGGCGTCGAGGTGGGTGCCGGTGTGGGTGGTGGCCTCGATCCGCTCGATCGCCCAGCCCTCCCCGTCGGGCAGGTCCGCGGCCGTGGCGCCCGGGAAGAAGCGGAGCATGTCCGGGACTGACTGCTGGTGGTCGATGTAGGTGATCGAGGGCCGGTGGCCGGGTGGGTCGGAGGCGATCCCGCTCCGCAGCGGGACCGAGATGTCCACGAATTTTCGCATGGCGAATCCTTCCGGGCGGCGTGGCCGGCCTCAGCGCGGGATGACGGGAACGAGCAGGTGGGAGGCGTGGTCACCGCCGAGGTGGACGGTGGCGGTGGTCGCCGGGCGGCGGAGACCGGGGTGGTCGTGGGTCATGAAGCCGAGGTCGCTGTCGCCGGTGACCAGTTCGAGGCGCAGCCGCTCGCCCGGGGCGAGTGTGATGCTGGTGGGCCAGATCTCGACCTCGAGCAGGGTCGGCTCGCCGTGCACGAGGGGGATCTCGCGGGTGTGGGTGTGCCACGGCCGGTACGGCAGTGACCGCTCCGGGTCGGTCTCGCGGTGTGACGCCTTGAGCCAGCCCATGGTCATCGGGACCGGGCCGCCCTGGGGGCCGATCGCCGGGATCGGCTCCCCGTCGACTCCGATGTGCTGCACCCGCGCGAAGACGTCGAGGTCGTCCTGCTCGGCGCTGAGCCACAGGCGCAGCGCGATGGGGCCGGTCAGCTCGAGCGGCTCGGACACCGGGGCGGTGTCGAAGCTGGCGGGGTAGGCCACCGTCGTGGCATCCGCGGGCGGGTCCCAGTCGAGGACGCCGTCGCCGAGGTGGAGTTCGCGCCACTGGGTCTGCGGGAGGGGGAAGTCCGTGGCGTCTCGCCACTCGACCTCGCGCCCGTGCCGGATCGCCAGTCGCACCGGGGCCACGCCGTCCATGCGGCCGGGCTGGTCTTTGAGGAAGCGGTCGAGGAAGCGCAACTGCAGATCCAGTGCCCACTCGGCGTAGTAGGGATCGATGTGGGTGCCGGTGTGCACCACGAGCCACTTGTCCCGCGACGCCGCGCGGGTCCAGCCTTCGATGTTGCCGCGCAGGTGCACGTGCAGCGCGCCCCAGTTGCCGGCCGACAGCACCGGAACGGTGACCCGGTCCAGATCGACGATGCGCGGCTGGTGGTATTCGTCGAGCACGCGATGCCGTGGGAGCACCTCCCGCCAGTCGTCGCCCTCAGTGCCGTTGCGCTGCGGGGTGATCTGGCGGTTCCACCAGAACTCGACGAACCCGTGGGCGTACAGGCCGCCCTGGTAGATGAAGTCGCGGTAGAAGTCGGTCGCGCCTTCCCAGGCCACGATCGCCGCGAGGTGCGGCGGCTGCAGCTCGGCCACCCTCCAGCCCATGATCGCGAGCCACGAGATGCCGCTGGAGGCCACCTTGCCGTTGGACCACGTCTGCTCGGCAGCCCACTCGACGACGTCGTAGAAGTCCTCGGAATCACCCGGGCTCATCAGGTCCATCCGGCCGGGTGACTTCCCGGTGCCCCGGGTGTCGGCGCGCAGTACCGCGTAGCCGCGGGCCGTCCACCACTCGGGATCCGGGGTTTCCCACACCATGTGCTCGTTCTGCGGAACGAGTTCGTAGAGCGGGTAGCGGTCCGGCCAGTGCACGTCCTTGCCGTACGGACTGATCGACGCCAACACCGGAAAGGCGCCGTCGTCGTCGGGCAGGAACACGTCGGCCAGGATCGGCGAGCCGGTGCGGGTGGGGACCTCGATGTCCCGTTCGATGCGCATCTCAGTACTCCTGTGAGTGGGGCAGGCGGGCCGGGCCGGGCGCCCTAAAAGCCAGTCGACTTGCATCAGGAGTATGTCGGGTCGCTCCCACTAAAGCAAGAGGACTTGTATTAGGGTGGGTTCTGTGACTGATGCCGACGTCCGGCGACGGCCTGGTGGACGGTCGGCGCGCGTACGCGCCGCTGTCATCGAGGCCACCAACCAGCTCCTGCGGGAGCAGGGCCTGATGGGCCTGACGGTGTCCGAGGTGGCCCGGAGCGCGCAGGTGAACGAGACGTCGATCTACCGGCGGTGGGGCACCCGCGAGAACCTCATCATCGACGCCCTGCTCGCCGATGCCGCCGAACAGCTCCCGGTGCCCGACAGCGGGACGTTGCGGGGCGATCTGATCGCCTACGCCACCGCGCTCGCGAGATACCTGACCTCGCCCGCCGGCAACGCCCTCGATCGAGCGCTGGCCTCGGCCGGCGATGACCCCGCCATCCGGCGGCTGCGCGACCAGTACTGGGACGCCCGCTACGCCCAGTCCAGCCAGATCGCCGCGCGGGCGATCGAGCGCGGAGAGCTGCCCGACACCACCGACCCCCGCTTCGTGCTCGAGATGCTCGTCGCGCCGCTGCACTTCAGGATCGTGCTCACCCGCGAGCCGCTCGACCCGGACCTGCCCACCCGCATCGTCGACGCCCTCCTCCACGGGTTCGTCCGGGCCGCCGACCCGGCGCAACCGGAACGGCGATTCTCCTGAGAAATCCAGGGCATGACGAAGGGCCCGGCCGGAGCCGGGCCCTCCACCAACCAGTACCTGCCTACCGGCGAGCCTTCGCGGTTTCCCGGTTGTTCGCCTTCTCGATCGCCTTGACCAGTTCGTTCTTGGTCATCGACGAGCGGCCCTTGATGTCGAGCTTCTTGGCCACGTCGTACAAGTGCTGCTTGCTGGCCGAGGCGTCCACCCCGCCGGCGGTCTTCGTCGGCTTGCGGCCGGCGCCGCGCGCGGCCTGCTTGTCCGACGGGCCCTTGCGGCCCTTCTCTTCCCAGTGGTCGCCGACCTTCTCGAACGAGTGCTTCAGCGACGCGTACGCCGTCTGGTGCGCGCGCCGGCCCTCGCCGTAGGTCTCGACCGCCGAATCGTGGGTCTTCACCCACGTGTCCTGCGCCTTCTTCGACGACCGCTTCACCGTGCTGGGCAGGGCCTCACGTCCAGGCATCGGAGCACCTCCTGTCGCCTCTCGTGCCTGCCCACGGTTTCCCGGGACGCCCGTACGTCAAACTTCGGAGTCCTCGACCCGCAGCGCCTGCTGCTCGGCGCCCCCGGCGGGCCGCTGCCGGCCCTGGTCCTCGCCGATCTCGGCGCCCTCGGCGTCGACCAGCTCGTTGGACCGGTCCGGTGCCGACACCTGCTCGGCCGCGGCTTCCGAATCCGGTTCGACCGCCCGGTCCGGATCGGTCACCCGCCAGCTCACCGGGTCCTCCAGCGGCTTCGGCTCGGCGTCCAGCTCCAGGTTCTCCTGCTGCTCCGACGCTGGCTCCTGCGGCATGTTCCCTCCTCAGCCCGGCAGCGTCTCGCCGCCGAGCGCGGCGAGCACCTCACCGGTGTAGTACGACGACAACTGGTTGGACGCGAAGAACACGAACGACGGCGCCAGCTCGTCCGGCTGCGCCGCCCGCCCCATCGGCACCTGCTGCCCGAACTTCTCCACGTGCTCGCTCGACATCGTCGCCGGGATCAGCGGTGTCCACACCGGACCCGGCGCGACCGCGTTGATCCGCACGCCCCGGTCGGCCAGCGCCTGCGCCATCGCGTAGGTCCACGCGATCACCGCGCCCTTGGTGGCCGAGTAGTCGATCAGGGACTTGTTGCCGCGCAACCCGTTCACCGACGCGGTGTTGATGATCGACGAGCCCTCGCCCAGGTGCGGCAGCGCCGCGTGCGTCACCCGGAAGTAGCTGTGGATGTTCACGTCGAAGGTGCGCATCCACTGCTCGTCGGTCAGGTCCTCGGGCGAATCCAGCTCCTGCTGCGTGGCGACGTTGTTGACCAGCACGTCCAGCCCGCCGAGCTCGCGCACGGTTTCGTCCACGATCTTGCGGCACTGCTCCCGCGCCCCGAGGTCACCGGGCAGGAGCAGGCAGCGGCGGCCTTCCTTGCGCACCAGCTCCGCGGTCTCCTCGGCGTCGGAATGCTCCTCCAGGTAGGCGATCGCCACATCGGCGCCCTCCTTGGCGAACGCGATCGCCACCGCCCGCCCGATCCCGGAGTCCCCGCCGGTCACCAGCGCACGCTTGTCGCGCAGCAACCCGCGCCCGGCGTAGTCCTCCATCCGGTCCCGCGGCCCGGGCTCCATCTCGTGGGTGACGCCCGGCGGTTCCTGCTGATGGGGTGGCTGTCCCATGCGCACACTCCTTCCTCACCTGCCCCGAGGTGTCCCCGCTCCAGGCCGCACCAAACGCGACGGTTGGCGCCCCGGCGGGCCGGGTAACCGCGTGCGCATGAACTCGCCAGTGAGCAAGGGCCTGCGCGTCGTGGTCACCGGCGCCAGCGGCAACGTGGGCACCAGCACCGTCCAGGCCCTCAGCCGCGACCCCGGCGTGGCCTCGATCCTCGGCGTGGTCCGCCGCGAACCCGAGTGGAGCGTGCCGAAGCTGCGGTGGCGCACCGCCGACCTGGCCGAGGACCAGATCGCCCACCTGGTGCGCGACGCCGACGTGGTCATCCACCTGGCGTGGCTGTTCCAGCCCACCCACGACCCGGCCATCACCTGGCGCTCCAACGTGCTCGGCGCGATCCGCGTGTTCGAGGCCGTCGCCCGGGAGCACGTGCCCGCCCTGGTGTACTCCTCGTCGGTCGGCGCCTACTCGCCCGGCCCGAAGGACAGCCCGGTCACCGAGACCTGGCCCACCCACGGCTGGCCCGCGGCCGCCTACCCCCGCGAGAAGGCCTACCTGGAGCGCTACCTCGACGGGTTCGAGAAGGCCAACCCCGGCGTGCGGGTCGTGCGGCCGCGCCCGGCGTTCGTCTTCAAGCGCGAGGCCGCCTCCGAGCAGCGGCGCCTGTTCGCCGGCCCGTTGCTGCCCGGCAGCCTGGCCCGGCCGTCGCTGATCCCGGTCATCCCGGACGTCCCCGGTCTGCGGGTGCAGGCCGTGCACTCCGCCGACATCGGCGAGGCGTTCCGGCTGGCCGCGCTGAACGACGTGCGCGGGGCGTTCAACATCGCCGCCGACCCCGTCATCGACGCCAAGGCACTGGCCCGGCTGCTCGGCGCCCGCACCGTCCCCGTGCCGACGTGGACGCTGCGGGCCGCGGTGTCCGCCGGCTGGTACGCCCACCTGCTGCCGGCCTCACCCGGCCTGCTCGACACCGTGCTGCGGCTGCCGATCATGGACACCACCCGCGCCCGCGACGAACTCGGCTGGATCCCACGGCACGACGGGCTCGAGGCGATCGGGGAGTTCCTGGCCGGCCTGCGCTCCGGCGCGGGCATGAACACCCCGCCGCTGGCACCGGACAGTGCCGCCGGACGGGCACAGGAGATGGGCACCGGGATCGGCTCGAAGCCCTGACTCAGTCGCGGAGGTGGACGCCGGGCCGCGCCGTGATGATAGGAATGGCGGGGTGAGCATCGAGATCGCGGCCGAAGAAGCCGTCACGCTGACCAGCGAACTGATCCGCATCGACACCACCAACACCGGCGACCCGGACACGCTGGTGGGGGAGAAGGCGGCAGCGGAGTTCGTCGCGGAGAAGCTCACCGAGGTCGGCTACGAGATCGAGTACGTCGAGTCCGGCGGCCGCGACCGCCACAACGTCATCACCCGCCTCGCCGGCGCCGACCCCAGCCGCGGGGCGCTGCTCGTGCACGGCCACCTCGACGTCGTCCCGGCCGACGCCTCCGAGTGGTCCGTGCACCCGTTCTCCGGCGCCATCCAGGACGGCTACGTGTGGGGCCGCGGCGCCGTCGACATGAAGGACATGCTCGGCATCATGCTGGCGCTGGCCCGCCACTACAAGCGCGAGAACATCGTCCCGCCGCGCGACATCATCTTCGCCTTCCTCGCCGACGAGGAGGCCGGCGGCAAGTTCGGCGCCCAGTGGCTGGTGGAGAACCGCCGCGACCTGTTCGAGGGCGCCACCGAGGCGATCAGCGAGGTCGGCGGCTTCTCCATCAGTCTCAAGGACGACGTGCGCACCTACGTGGTGGAGACCGCGGAGAAGGGCATCCGGTGGATGAAGCTGCGCGTGCGCGGCACCGCCGGCCACGGCTCGATGATCCACCGCGACAACGCCGTCACCAAGCTCTCCGCCGCCGTCGCGCGGCTCGGGCAGCACCGGTTCCCGCTCGTGCTCACCGACTCGGTGCGCGAGTTCCTCGCCGGCGTCACCGAGATCACCGGCTGGGACTTCCCCGAGGACGACATCGACGGCGCCGTCGCCAAGCTCGGCAACATCTCCCGCATGATCGGCGCCACCCTGCGCGACACCGCCAACCCGACCATGCTCACCGCCGGCTACAAGTCCAACGTCATCCCCTCGGTCGCCGAAGCCGCCGTGGACTGCCGCATCCTTCCCGGCCGGATGGAGGCCTTCGACCGCGAGCTGGACGAGATCCTCGGCCCGGACATCGAGAAGGAGTGGATGGAGCTGCCGCCGGTGGAGACCACGTTCGACGGTGCGCTGGTGGACGCCATGACTGCCTCGATCACCGCCGAGGACCCGGGCGCGAAGGTGCTGCCCTACATGCTCTCCGGCGGCACCGACGCCAAGTCGTTCCAGACGCTGGGCATCCGCAACTTCGGGTTCGTGCCCCTGCAGCTGCCCGCCGACCTGGACTTCTCCGGGCTGTTCCACGGCGTGGACGAGCGGGTGCCGGTCGACGCGCTCAAGTTCGGCACCCGCGTGCTGGACCGGTTCTTCCGCGCGTCGTGACCACCGCGGCGCAGCTGCGCAAGACCGCGCGGTCCCTCCCGGAGACGGCGGTCGACGGCGACGCCTTCACCGTGGGCGGCGCGGTGTTCGCCGCGCTGGAGGACGAGCAGGTGCGGCTGCGGCTCCCCGCCGCGGAGGTGGCCGAGGTGCTCGCGGCGCACCCCACGGCCACCCGTGTGCGCGGCGGGGTGCGGGTGCCGCTGGCCGACCTCAACGGGCAGCAGCTCAACCACTGGGTCCGGCGCGCCTGGCTCGCCCATGCGCCCGAGCCGCTGGCCGCGCGGGCGCGTGCCGCGGAAACCGCCGAGCCGGGTTCGGGGGACCTGCCGCGCGCCATCGGCCGCCCGGCGACCCGCGCGCTCGCCGGCGCCGGGATCACCACGCTCGACCAGCTCACCGCGCTGACGGAGGCGGAGCTACTCGCGCTGCACGGGATGGGCCCCAAGGCGGTGCGCGTACTCCGCGAGGCGCTCGCCGAGAGGGGCCGCTCACTCGCCGGCTGACGCGGCCACCGCGGGGCGCGAGTTCGCGGCCCAGATCAGCGCGGCGACCCAGCCGAAGAAGGTCCACCCGCACACGAGCGTGAACACCGCGAGCGGCCGGATGTCGGCCACACCCCGGCGGCGGGCGACGAGCACCGGCGCGAACCAGACGGGCACGCAAGTGACCAACCCGACGATGCCCAGCAGCACCAGCAGCGCCACCCCCATCCCGGCGAAGATCGCGAGCAAGACCAGCGCCGCCACGACCCCGGCACAGCCGGTGATCAACGACACGAACGAGGGGCGACGGGGCATGCTGCTCCTTTCCGGGGCAGCACTGAGGTCGCCGCGACAGCCCCGCCCGTTACCGGTGCAGGGCCGGGCCGGTCAGATCAGGACCTCGGGCAGCGCGGTGGCCGGCTGGCGCTTGCGGCGCAGCCACACGCGCCGGGTGCCGTCGGAGTAAAGCCGGACCGTCGACAGCTCCCACCCGCCGTACTCGGCGTTGATCGACAGCTGCGTGGCCGCGGCCCGCCGGGAGACGCCGGGTGGCAACTGCAACCGGCGGTACTCCCAGTCCTCGTCGACCACCGCCTCCTGGTGCTTCATGGCTGGATCACCTGGACCCCTTCTCCCGCCGCGGAGCCGACGACCACCCGCCCGCTCCGCTCCTCGACGGTAACCGAATTCGGCTGCCGGACCGTCGGGAAACGGTACTTCTCGACCGGTTCGCCGCCGCGCACGTCGAACCCGACGACCTCGTTGCGCTCGGTGAGCGTCACCCACGCCAGCGCGCGCTGCGCGTCATAGGCGAGACCGTACGCCCCGCCGGGCACCGGGTACCGCTGCCGCAGCAACAGCGGGCCGGTGGAGAAGGCCAGGAGAGCCCCGGCGCGGGTGTCCACCACCAGCACCCGGCCGAAGGAGTCCGCGACCGCGTGCGTGGCGCCGTCCCCGGCGCGCAGGCCCTCGGCCATGGTGCCGCCGTCGACGTCCACCGAGAACACCGCGGTGCGCAGCTCGTCCAGCACCACGGTGTTCCCGCCGGCCACCAGCACGTCGTCGGCGCTGTAGAGCTGGCCCTGGATGGTCTTGGTCGGCTGCCCGCCGGTGAACACCTCCACCGCCTTGCGGTCCCGCACCGCGACCAGCGTCCGGTCACCCTCGACGACGGCACCGGCCGGCTGACCCGCCACCGCCAGCGTGCTCACCTCGCCCCCTGGCAACGCGATCCGCGCGACCTGCCCGGCCGCGGGGAGCGTGGCCAGCAGGACCCCGCCGGACACGCGCAGCTGCTCGACCCGCCCGGCCACCGGCACCCGCACCGGCGCGGCGGCCAGGTCGGCGGACCGGTACAGCAGCACCGCGTCCGCAACGGCCACGGCGAGCGTCCCGGTCGCCGGATCCGCGGCCACCGCGGTGACCTCGCCGGGGACCGTGATCACCGTGCCCGCCGGGGCGGCGGTGGGCGGGGGCGACGCCGGCGCGGTCGCCGCGACCGGGTTGGCCACCACCTGCAGGGTGTCGGTGGAATCGGCGGACTTCGACGAGCACCCGCTCAGCACCAGAGCGCAGACCAGCACGACACCGGTCCCGACGGTGACGGAGGAGCGCACAAGACCTCCGGATCGCATTCCTCTGGTGCCTCCAGCATCCCCTGAAAACCTCGCCGCGTCACGTGCCGTCCACCGCACGGTCACTTCGTGCCCCGCTCCGGGTAACCGAACTCGACGGCGCTGACGTCGTCCAGCGCCGAGGAGATCGCGACCGGCAGGGCGATCTCCTCCGCCGCCAGCGATCCGGTGAGCTGCCCGGTGTCGCGCGCCCCCACCACCGGCGCCACCACACCCGGCCGGTCCCGCACCCAGGCCAGCGCCACCACCAGCGGAGACACCCCCAGCCCGTCGGCCGCGGTGGCGACCGCCTCCACGATCCGCGCCGCCCGCTCGGTGCGGTGCTGCTCGACGTACCCGGCGTACTCGGCCGACGCGCCCCGCGAATCGGCCGGTGTGCCGTGGCGGTACTTGCCGGTCAGCACCCCGCGGCCCAGCGGCGCCCACGGCAGCACGCCGAGGCCGTGGTAGCGGGCCGCCGGCACCAGCTCGCGCTCCACGCCGCGCTCCACCAGCGAGTATTCGGCCTGCGTGGCGACCAGCCCGGCCGGCCCGTTCGCGGCGGCCGAGGCCAGCTGCCAGCCGGCGTAGTTGCACACCCCGGTGTAGCGGACCTTGCCCGAGGTCACCGCGTGGTCCAGCGCCGAGAGGGTCTCCTCCAGCGGCACCGAGTCGTCCCACGCGTGCAGCTGCCACAGGTCCAGGTGGTCCACGCCCAGCCGCCGCAACGACCCCTCCAGCGCGGACAACAGCGCACCGCGGGACGCGCCGCCGCCGAACGGCCCGTCGGTGCGGCGGGCGACGGCCTTGGTCGCCACGACGATCTCGTCGCGCGGCACCAGGTCGCCCAGCAGCCCGCCGAGGATCCGCTCGCTCTCCCCGCCGGAGTAGATGTCGGCGGTGTCCACGAGAGTCCCGCCCGCCTCGACGAACGCGACGAGCTGGCTGGCCGCCTCGTCCGCGTCGGTCTCCGCACCCCAGGACATCGTGCCGAGCGCCATCCGGGAGACCCGCAACCCCGACCTGCCCAGCTGTCGCTTCTGCATGCACAGAGGGTAACTAAGGTATAGGAAAGGACTTGACGAAGGCGGCTCATCGGGTGATCCGCGCCGCCGATAGCCTCTCCCACCGTGCGAACGCGACTGATTTTCCCGAAGGCCCGGTGAGCATGGGCTGGTTCGAAGCACTCGTCCTCGGCCTGGTGCAGGGCCTGACCGAGTTCCTCCCCATCTCCTCCAGCGCCCACCTGCGCATCACCGCCGCGCTCGCCGGCTGGGACGACCCCGGCGCGGCCTTCACCGCGGTCACCCAGATCGGCACCGAGCTGGCGGTCATCCTCTACTTCTCGAAGAAGATCGGCCGCATCCTCGCCGCCTGGTGGCGCTCGCTCTACCAGCGCGAGGCGCGTCACGATCCGGACGCCCGGCTGGGCTGGCTGATCATCGTCGGGTCGCTGCCGATCGTGGTGCTGGGACTGCTGTTCCAGGACGCCATCGACAGCGCCTTCCGCGACCTGCGGCTCACCGCGACCACGCTGATCGTGTTCGGCATCCTGCTGCTCATCGCCGACCGCGTCGGCCGCCAGTACCGGACGCTGGACCACCTGACCGTCCCGCACGGCATCGGGTACGGCTTCGCCCAGGCGATGGCGCTCATTCCCGGCGTGTCCCGCTCCGGCGGCACCGTCACCGCCGGCCTGTTCCTCGGCTACACCCGCGCCGAGGCGGCCGAGTACGCGTTCCTGCTGGCCCTGCCCGCCGTGTTCGGCTCCGGCCTGTACAAGCTGACCGACATCGGCGGCGAGAACAGCCCCGAGTGGGGCCCCACCATCCTCGCCACCCTGGTCGCGTTCGGCGTCGGCTACCTGGTGATCGCGTGGCTGATGAACTACATCAAGACCAAGAGCTACGTGCCGTTCGTGATCTACCGGATCGCGCTCGGCGTGCTGCTCATCGTGCTGGTCGCCACCGGCGTCCTTGATCCCAACGCCGGTCCCGCCCTGTAGGTTGGCGGCGTGGCTACCGTGATCCTGCTCCGGCACGGCCGCTCGACCGCCAACGGGTCGGGCGTGCTGGCCGGGCGGACCCCCAAGGTCGGGCTCGACGACACCGGCCGCGCGCAGGCCAAGGCGCTGGTCGAGCGGCTGGCCGGCGTGCCGCTGGCCGAGGTGGTGTGCTCGCCGCTGCTGCGCTGCAAGAACACCGTGGCCCCGCTCGTCGCCGAGCGGGGCCTGGCCCGCACCGTCGACCCGCGGCTGTCCGAAGTGGACTACGGCGAGTGGACCGGCCGCGAGCTGAAGACCCTGGTCAAGGAACCGCTGTGGCGGGTCGTGCAGGCCCACCCCTCGGCCGCGGTGTTCCCCGGCGGCGAGGGGCTGGCCGGCATGCAGGCCCGCGCGGTCGCCGCGGTGCGCGAGCACGACGCGCGGATCAGCGCCGAGCACGGCGACCACGCCGTCTGGCTGCTGTGCAGCCACGGCGACGTGCTCAAGTCCATCCTGGCCGACGCGCTGGGGCAGCACCTGGACGCGTTCCAGCGGATCGTGGTCGACCCGGCGTCGATCTCCGTCGTCCGCTACACCGAGGTGCGCCCGTTCGTGATGCGCGTCAACGACCACAGCTCGGATCTGGCCGGGGTGGTGCCGCCCGCGCCGAAGCGCGTTAGGAAGAAGAAGACGTCCTCCGACGCGGAGGTCGGAGGGTCGACAGGACAGAAGGGCCGCGCTGGATGACACCGGACAACCCGTTCGCGCAGGCGAGTGACCTGCCCTACGGTCTGCCGCCGTTCGACCGGATCGCCGACGAGCACTTCGGCCCGGCGTTCGAGGCGGGACTGGCCGAGCACGCCGCCGAGATCGAGGCCATCGCCGGCAACCCGGAACCGGCGACGTTCGAGAACACGATCGTGGCGCTGGACACCTCCGGGCGCCTGCTGCAGCGCGTGTCGTCGGTGTTCTTCAACCTGACCTCCTCCGACACCAACCCGGCGCGGCAGGAGCTGCAGGCGCAGATCGCGCCGAAGCTGGCCGCGCACTCCGACGCCATCCACCTCAACCCGGCGCTGTTCGCCCGGGTCCGCGACCTCTACCAGCGGCGCGACCAGCTGGGCCTGGACGAGGAGTCGGCCTGGCTGCTGGAGCGCACCTACACCGACTTCCAGCGCGCCGGCGCCGGGCTCGACGAGAGCCAGCAGGCCAGGCTGCGGGTGCTCAACGAGGAACTGTCCACGTTGTCCACCCGGTTCCAGGAGAACCTGCTGCGCGACACCAACGACCTCGCCGTGCTGGTCGAGGACCCCGCGGAGCTGGCCGGGCTGTCCGAGGGCACGATCGCCGCCGCCCGTGAGGCCGCCGCCTCCCGCGGTGTCGAGGGGTACCTGCTCACCCTGAACCTGCCCACCTCGCAGCCGCTGTTGTCGTCGCTGGAGAACCGGGCGCTGCGGGAACGGCTGTTCACCGCGTCGATCTCGCGCGGCAACCGCGGCAACGACAACGACAACTCGGCCGTGCTGGCACGGATCGTGCAGCTGCGCGCCGAGAAGGCCGCGCTGCTCGGCCACCCCAACCACGCCGCGTACGTGATCTCCGACGAGACCGCCCGCACCGCCGAGGCCGCCGTCGGGCTGCTGGAGCGGCTCGCGCCGGTCGCGGTCGCCAACGCCCGCCGCGACGCCGAGGAGCTGCAGAGCTACCTCGAGCAGGACCACCCGGGCGCGACGCTGCAGCCGTGGGACTGGGCCTTCTACGCCGAACGCGTCCGCAAGGCCCGCTTCGACCTCGACGACGCCACGCTGCGGCCGTATTTCGAGCTGGACCGCGTGGTGCGCGACGGTGTCCTGTTCGCCGCGAGCAAGCTGTACGGGCTGAGCTTCACCGAGCGCCACGACCTGCCCGTCTACCACCCGGACGTGCGGGTGTTCGAGGTCTTCGACGCCGACGGCAGCCCGCTGGGCCTGTTCCTCGGCGACTACTACACGCGCGACTCCAAGCGCGGCGGCGCCTGGATGAACACCTTCGTCGACCAGTCGCACCTGCTGGGGGAGCGGCCGGTGGTGGTGAACAACCTCAACATCGCCAAGCCCCCGGCGGGCGAGCCGACGCTGCTGACCTTCGACGAGGTCACCACCCTGTTCCACGAGTTCGGCCACGCGCTGCACGCGCTGGTCTCCGACGTGCGCTACCCGAAGTTCTCCGGCACCAACGTGCCGCGGGACTTCGTGGAGTACCCGTCGCAGGTCAACGAGATGTGGATGCTGTGGCCGGAGGTGCTGGCCAACTACGCCAAGCACCACCGCACCGGCGAGCCGCTGCCGCGGCGGCTGGTCGAGCGGCTGGAGGAGTCGGCCCAGTACGGGCAGCCCTTCGCCACCACCGAGTACCTGGCCGCGTCGCTGTTGGACCAGGCCTGGCACGGGCTGGGCACGGAGGACGCGATCGGCGACGTCGCCGCGTTCGAGGCGGCGGCGCTGGAGAAGGCCGGGGTGGCGGTGCCGGCGATCCCGCCGCGCTACCGCAGCACCTACTTCGCGCACGTGTTCAGCGGCGGCTACTCGGCCGGGTACTACTCCTACATCTGGAGCGAGGTGCTCGACGCCGACACCGTGGAGTGGTTCAAGGAGAACGGCGGCCTCAAGCGCGAGAACGGCGACCACTTCCGCCGCACGCTGCTGTCGCGCGGCGGCGCCGGTGACCCGATGGGCTTCTTCCGCACCTTCCGCGGCCGCGACCCGGAGATCGCGCCGCTGCTGGCGCGGCGGGGCCTGACCGGGGCGTGACCGTCGGCCCGCAGCCGCGGTACGAGGCGTTCGCCGGCGAGTTCCTCGACCACGCCCAGGACGGGCCCACTTCGACCGGGTCGCAGCGCTCTGGCCCGGCAGGTTGTCCCGCATGATCGGCGAGGGCTAGCCTCCCGGGGGATGTTGCCGATCATGGAGGCCCGTGATGTTCTCGGTCCCGCTTGGCTCTGATGGCGCACGCTTGTGCCCGCTCGAACCCTGGCACGCCGAGGAGTTCCTGGCCCACCTCGATCGTGGCCGGGAGTTCATCGGGCAGTACATCGGCTTCGCCGACCGTGCCACGGATCTGGACTCCAGCCGGGCACTGCTGCGCGCGTACGCGGACAAGGCGGCCACCGACACCGGCCGGATCTACGGCATCTGGACTGGTGACACCCTCGTGGGCGGCGTGTTGTTCCGAAGGATGGACCTCACCCACGGAGTCGTCGAGGTGGGCTGCTGGCTCGAGCCGGCGGGCACCGGGAAGGGCCTGGCCACCCGGGCCGCCCGCGCGATCATCGACTGGGCGGTGCAGATCCGGGGCGCGCACCGCGTGGAGTGGCAGGTCAAGGCGGGCAATCTGGCGAGCATCGCGGTGGCCCGCCGACTGGGCATGACCCGCGACGGCGTGCTCCGTGAGGCCGTGGTGCACCGGGGAAAGCGCTTCGACCTCGAGGTCTGGTCGGTGCTCGCCCCGCAATGGCGCGCTCAGCACCTGTGACGGCCACACCCGGTCGCCGGTGCCGGATCATCTCAGCGTGGATCAGGCGACCAGTACTTGAGGACCGGGTGGTCATGGCGTTGCAGACGAGCCGGTGAGTTCGGCTTGGTTGTCGGCTGCCCACTGCGCGAGCTGTGCCAGGGGCCCGTTCGCGAGCGAGTCGCCGAGCGGGGTGAGCTGGTAGATCGCTCCGCTCGGCGGCGCCGGTTGCTCCGCGTTGAGGGCTTTGGTGACGAGCCCGCGCTCTTGGAGGCGTTGGAGAGCCTGGGTGAGGACTTTGTCGCTGACTCCTGCGATGCGGGTGAGTAGCTCGTTGCGTCGCGTCGGCCCCATGCGCAGGGCCGACAGGACAACCGAGTCCCAAGCGTGCCTGATGAGCTCGATCGCCGCGCGCACGTGGCAGTCGGAGACGAAGGTTTGGCAGGAGTCATCGATCACCAGTCCAGTCTCGCGCACGTCGCCCTACCGAACGGTAGGAACCTGGTTCGTAGCGTTCCCAAGGACACCACTTCCACCTGAAGGAGATCGTTGTGAACGTGGGCATCTTGGGCACCGGGAACTTGGCCGTGGCGCTTGGTCGCGCGTGGGCGTCGGCCGGCCATTCGCTGTTGATCACAGGGCGCGACCCGCGGCACGCCAGTGAGGCCGCCGCCCAGGTGGGCGATGCGGCGAGTGCCGTCGACCCCGCCGACTTCGCAGGCCGGGCCGACGTGGTCGTAGTCGCGGTCTCTTGGGCGGGGCTTGAGGCCGCCGTTTCGCTCGTCGGAGGTCCACAGGGGGCCTTGGCCGGCAAGACCGTGATCGACTGCACCAATCCGGTGGACTACGCGACCGGTGAACTGAAGCCCGCGTCCGGCTCGGCGGCAGAACTCGTGGCGTGCTCGGCGCCCGGCGCGTCTGTGGTCAAGGCGCTCCACCTGTTCGCGGGAGCTTCGTGGCCGTACGTGGGGTCGAAGGAGACGGCGCCGGTCGTGGCGATCTGCGGCGACACGCCCAGCGCCCTCGATCTCGCCGCGGCGCTGATCGGGGACCTCGGCGGGCAGACCGCGGTGGCCGGAGGGCTCGCCAGCGCACGGCAACTGGAGGAAGCCGCGGGATTCGTCATGCGGGTCGTGGCGGCGGGCCACAACCCGCGGCTCGCTGTGCCCGACGTGGACCCGGCGCTCCTCAGCGCTGCAGGCACCACGACCGACTGAGCCACCAGAACATCCAGCTTGCCGCGCACGTGCTCGACCACACGAGATCGTCAGGGCATCAGGACGATCTTGCCGAACTTGCCCGGGCCGGCCAGGCGGGCGTAGGCGTCAGCGAACTGGTCGAGCGGGAAGGCTGCATCGACGGGTACGCGCAACCGGCCCTGCGCCAGCAGCGGCACCACGGACGTCCGCACGGTGGCGGCGAGGAGCACCTTCTCGGCGTGTGAGCGCCCGCGGATGGTGGTGCCGATCAGCTGGGCACGCGCGAGCATGAGGTCGAACATCCGCAGAGGCGCCGTGGTGCCGGCCTGGACTCCGACGACGAGGACCTTGCCCCGGCTGCGGAGCAGAGCGACCCGCTGCAGGCAGTCCTGTCCGCCGACCAGTTCCACGATCACGTCGTACGGCGCGTGCCCGGCTTCCTGGTCGGGGGTCACGACGTCCACCCGGCCGTCCGGGGCGAGTGCCTTCACCCGGTCATGGAGTTCGGGCCGGCGCACGCTGGCCACGGTGTGCGCCCCGGAGACCGCGGCGACCTGGACCATGGCCGTGCCCACCCCGCCCGCCGCGCCGGTGACCAGCACCCGATCGCCGGCACGGACTCCAGCCTGGGTGACCAGGGCGTCCCAGGCGGTACTGAACGCTTCCGGGAACCCGGCTGCCTCCTCCCAGGGCAGGCCCTCCGGGACCGGCAGGAGAAGATCGGCGGGGACCGTGATCCGCTCGGCGTGGCCGCCGCCACCGACCAGTGCCATCACCCGGTCCCCGGGCGCAACCCCCGTGACCCCGGGTCCCACCTTCTCGACCTCGCCTGCTACCTCCAGGCCGGGCACGTCGGCCGGCCATCCCGGCGGCGCCGGGTAGTCCCCCCGTGCCTGCTGCAAGTCGGCGGCGTTGAGTCCAGCGGCCCGCACCCGGACGACCACGGCCCCCGGTCCCGCGACCGGATCTGGACGCTGCTCCAGCCGGAAGGTCCCTCCGGAATCGATCACGACGGTTCGCATGAGCGCAGCGTATTCCCGCGGCCGGCCCGCCAGCCGGTGTTGATCCACAGATCGCTCATGGTGTCGATCACGACCGCCTGACGTTTCGGGCGGCTGCGCCGTCGTAAAGACGGAACAGGCACACCGGATGGAAGGCGTCGGACCATGCCCACGCAATGCGAAGCGGACGAAAGCGCGATCAGGAACCAGATCGGCAAGCTGATCGACGGGCTGCGGGCCCGGGACCTGCCGGCGCTGAGCCGGCTCTACACCCCGGACGTGGTGTCCTTCGACGTCGAGCCGCCGCTGCAGCACGTCGGGATCGAGGCGAAGTCTCGGAACTGGGCGGCGGTGTTCGCGGCCTTCCGGGAGGTCGACTACGAGGTCCGCGACTTCGCCGTCACCGTCGGCGGGGACGTCGCGTTCGGACACGGGTTCGGCCGGCTCAGCGGCACGCTCGACGACGGCACGGCGACGAAGGGGATGTGGGTGCGGGCCACGTTCGGCTTCCGCAAGACCGGTGGCGGCTGGCTGATCGCGCACGACCAGGTGTCCGTGCCGTTCGACCTGACCAGCGGACGCGGGGTGACCGACCTCGAGCCCTGACTACCGGTCGCCGTGCCGTCCCGGGATCAGGGCGACCAGCGCCCCCGCGCCGCACAGCACGGCGGTCCACGCCACGGTCGCGGCCGGCCCGGTCCGGTCGGCCACCACACCGGCCAGCCAGGGCCCGGCGGTCTGCCCGGCGGCGAACACCGTGGTGAACGCGCCGAGCGTGGCGGTCCAGTCCGCGGGCGGGGTGTGGTCCCTGATGAGCGCGGTGATCGCGGCCGGGACACCGATGAACGTGGCCCCGTAGACGATCGCGGAGGTCAGCACGACCGGCAGGGCGGGGGAGACCAGCGCGAGCGCGGAGCCCGCGGCGAGCACCGCGAGCAGGGTCGCCAGCCCACGGCCGCCGCGCCACATCGCCGACGCCACCACGACCGCCAGGCCCAGCACCGTCCACACCAGACTCACCTGCCAGACCGCGGCGCCGTGCGCGGCGAGGACGGCGGACAGGAAGGTGATGTAGGTGATGTATCCCAGGGCGAACAGCAGGTAGGCCACCGCGGTGGGCCACAACGGCTTCATCCGGGCGCGGCCGGTGTTGGTGGCCGGGGCGTCCGCGTCCACCGCGGCCGCGGACCAGCTCACCAGCGCGGCGACCGCGGCGGCGGCGCCGAGCCCGAGCCAGGCCAGGCGCCAGTGCGGCCCCAGGGCGGGGATCGCCGCTCCACTGAGGACGATGCCGAGCCCGCTGCCGGCGAAGTAGACGGTGAGCGGTGTCCCGGAGGAAGCACGGACGGCGATGCGTGAGGCGAGCACACCCCCGACGATGAACACCACCGCACCCGTCAACCCGGCGACGGCGCGCACGACCAGCAGCACTCCGAAGTTCCCGCTGACCGCGGTGGCCGTGAGAGCCAGCGCGGTCAACACCATGCCCCAGCGGAAGGCGGCCGCGGAGCCCACCCGCCGGGCGACGGTCGCGGTGACCAGGGCGCCGAGCAGGTAGCCGAGCCCGTTGGCGGTGCTCATCACCCCGGCGTCGGCGAGGCTCCACCCGAGATCGCGCCCCATGGCCGGAACGACGAGCCCGTAGGCGAAGCGCGCGAACCCCAGGGCCGAGGCGGTGCCGAGCGACAGCCGCGCGGCCTGCCACACCGGATCGCCGGGCATCACACCACTATCCCCGAGGGGGAGCGGGTTTCGCAGCGGACACCCCGCGCGCGCCGGTCTTGGCGTGGGTGTCCGGCCCAGAGCGGGGCGGGCGGTTCGCCGGGGCCGCTCCGTCACGCCGCGACCCCGGCGGGTTCGGCCGCAGGGACCGCCCGGAGCGGGCTGTCGCGTTTGGGGTGGCCGTCACGGCCACGCGGTCTCGGCCCGCCGCAACTGCGGCCCCGGCCGGGGTGTCGCGCTCGGGGCGGCCGCACCAGTGACCCCGGCGGATTCCACCGGGCCCGCCCCGCGGGGGCGTCACGTCGCGGTGGCCGCACCTCAGCCATGCCTCCGCCCGGTAGGCCCCGCGGCCGCACCTCCGCCACGTCGCAGCCCCGCAGCTTCCACCGCACCGCCCCCCAACCGGGGCATCAGGTCTGCAGCGGCCAGACCTCCACCACGCCGTGGGCGACCGCGCACGGGGTGCCGGCCACCAGGCGCGCCGCCTCTTCCACCGAATCCGCCTCGATGATCGCGAAACCCGCCACCGGCAGGTCGGATCGCAGGTACGGGCCCGGCGTCACCTGCGCCCCGGCCGCGCCGTGGTTGCGCACCTGCACCGGGTCGCCCGCGATGCCCATCTCGGCCCCGGCCGCGCGCAGCCGGGCGTCGTGCTCGTGGGCGGCCGCTCGTACCGCCTCGTCCGTGCGCTCGTAGCCGGCGCTGTCGCCGTAGCCGATCGTGATGAACTTTCCCATCCGTCCGGTATAGACCCCTCCGCCCCGCCGGTATATGCGCTTGCATGGATCCACATCTCGTGGCATAGTTGGTTTTGCCCAACCAACCAATTGAGGAGTCGAGATGGCACACGCCGGCGAAGAGCGCCCGTCGCGGGAAGCCGTCGACGGCGTGGCGGCGGCGCTGGCCACGGTGGGCAACTGGATGTTCTCCCCGGCCACCCGGCGCAGGATCATGGCGTCCTCCGGCCTGGAGCTGTCGCTGGGGGACTACACCCTGCTGGCCCAGATCTCGGTGCACGCCCCGGTGCGCCTGTCGGTCCTGGCGGAGCTGATGGAGGTGGACAAGTCCACCCTGTCGCCCCCGGCCAAACGCCTCGAGCAACGCGGGTTCATCGAACGCCGTCCCGACCCGGCCGACGCCCGCGCCCAGCTGGTGAGCGTCACCCGGGCCGGCAAGCTCGCCATCGGCAAGCTCTGGAAGGCCCGCGCGGCCGCCGTCGCCGACCTGCTGGCCGACTGGGACCCCGCCGACGTCGAACAACTGGCGGCCGGCCTCGGCGCGTTGAGCGAAGCGATCAAGAACAGCCGCTGACGCCCATCCTCCAACTCCCGCACCACGAAGTGAGGTCACATGCGTGCCGTTGTGCTGCACGAATTCGGGCCACCGGCCAACCTGCGCGTCGCGGACGTGCCCACCCCGCGGCCCGCGGCGGGTGAGGTCGCGGTCCAGGTCGCCGCGGCCGGCATCCAGTTCCTGGAGACCCAGGTCCGCGCCGGGACGATGCCCGGCGCGCTCGGCGGGGCGCGCCTGCCGGTGATCCTCGGCAAGGAGATCGCCGGACTGGTCACCGAAGTCGGCCCCGGCGGCGACCCCGCCCTGATCGGCACGCGGGTCCTGGCCAGCACCGCCGGCCTGGGCGGCTACGCCGAGACCGCCGTCGTCCCCGCCGAAACGCTCGTCCCGGTCAGCGACGGCCTCGGCCTGCCCGAAGCCGTCGCCCTCTACCGGTACGGCGTCACGGCCCAGGGCCTCATCCGGGCGGCCCGCGTGACCGCCGGTGACCGGGTCCTGGTGCTGGCGGCCGCGGGTGCCGTGGGCACCGTCCTGGTCCAGTTGCTCAAGCGCGCCGGGGCGACCGTCGTCGCGGCCGCCGGTGGGCAGCGCAAGCTCGCCCTGCTCCGCGAGCTGGGCGCCGGCCACGTCGTGGACTACACGCAGCCCGGCTGGACGGACCAGGCCCGTGCCGGCGGCCCGGTGGACGTGGTCTTCGACCACGTCGGCGGCGCGCCCGGCCGCGACGCGTTCGAGCTGCTCACCCCGGGCGCCGGACGGCAGATCATCTTCGGCTTCTCCAGCGGCGCGCCGCTGGACGTCCGGCCCGCGGAACTGGTCGGCCGCGGCCTGACCCTGACCGGCTTCAGCGCGGGCTTCCTCTGGCGCCGGCCCGCCCTCGCCCGCGAGCTGGCGACCGAGGTCCTGGACCTGGCCGCGGCCGGCCAGCTGACCCCCGTGATCGGCCAGCGCTTCCCGCTGGACCGGGCCGCCGACGCGCACGCCGCCATCGAGGCGCGCGGAACCGTCGGCAAGACCCTGCTCATTCCCTGACACACAACCAAAAAAGAAGGAGTTCACACATCATGTCCGAAACCCCCAAGATCTTCGTCGCCGGCGCAACCGGCCTGCTCGGCGGCCAGATCGTCCGGGCGCTGCTCGACCAGGGCGCCCCCGTGCGGGCCCTGGTGCGGCCCGGCACCAGCGAAGACAAGAAGCGTGCCCTGACCACCGGGGACGTGGAGCTGGTCGAGGGTGACCTCACCGATCCGGCCGAGCGGCTCGCCGAAGCCGTCGGCGACGCCACCACCGTGATCTCCGCCGTCCAGGGCGGCCCCGAGGTCATCGTGGACGGCCAGGCCAACCTGCTGCGCGCCGCGGAGAAGGCCGGCGCCCGGCGGTTCATCCCGTCCGACTTCGCCGTCGACCTGACCAAGCTCGACGACGGCGACAACTTCATGATCGACTGGCGCCGGCAGGCCGCCGCCGCCCGCACCGGTACCAGCCTCGACGTGGTGTCCGTGCTCAACGGCGCCTTCTACGAGGTGATGACCGGCTTCATGGAGCTCGTCGACTGGGAGCAGGGCACCGTGTCCCACTGGGGCGACCCCGACCAGCCGCTCGACCTGACCTCGGTGGCCGACACCGCCGCCTACACCGCGGCCGTCGCCCTCGACCCGGCCGCCACCGGCACCCTGCGCTTCGCCGGTGAGGTCCTCTCGATGCGCCAGTTCCACGAGGCCGTCCAGCGCGGCTCCGGCCGCACCCTGCGGCTGCAGCACCTGGGCAGCGCCGACGAGCTGCGCGCGGAGATCGCCCGCCGGGCGGCGGCCACCGACAACCCGTTCGAGTACGTGGCGCTGCAGTACCAGTGGTGCATGGTCAGCGGCAAGGCCAAGTTCGACAACCTGGACAACGCCCGGTACCCGCAGGTCAAGCCGCAATCGCTGACCGACTTCGTGCGCGCCACCGCGCCCGCGCGCTGACGCCGGTCAGCCGGCGCCGAGGGCACCGATCGCGAAGTCGATCGTGCGAGCCAGCCGCTGCGGGTCGTGCCCGGCGCGTTCCCGGACCCGCAGTCCCAGCACGGTGGTGAACAGCAGTTCCACCGCGGCGTCGACATCGAGGTCGGCGGGCAGCTCACCGTCCCGGCAGCCGCGGCGCAGCACGGCCGCGATGGCCTCCCGGGTGACCTCGAACGCCGCCTCGGTGCGCTGCCGGACCTCCGGGTCGGCGGTGCCCAGCTCGGTCGTCGTGTTGACCACGAAACACCCGAGCCCGGCGTGCTCTCCGGCGCCGGTGGCCAGCCACATCAGCCAGGCCCGCAGCACCTCGCGGGCCGGGCCGGGCCGGTTCAGCCGGGCTTCGGCTTCCGCCGAGTCCGTCTCGCGGTAGTGGTCGAGCGCGCGCAGGAACAGCGCGTGCTTGTCGCCAAAGGTGCGGTAGAGGCTGCTGGAGGTCAGCTCCAGTTCGCCGTTCAGATCCCGGACCGAGGTGGCGTGGTAGCCCAGGCGCCGGAACAGCCCGGCGGCCCGCGCGACCACCTCCCGTTCGTCGAATTCCCGTGGCCGTGGCACGTCCCACAGCCTACCAGTATTGTGGAGCGATCGTTCCCGTACTAGCGTGCGCCGCTATACGGGAGCGATCGCTCCCAAATTGGAGGGAGATCGACTGTGGTGACAACGGAACCGCCACCGACCCGGGAACGCGGCCGGTGGCCGGCGGTCGCCGTGGTGGCGTTCGGGACGTTCCTGCTGGTGACCGCGGAGCAGCTGCCGGTCGGGCTGCTGACCCGGGTCGGCGCGGACCTCGCGGTCTCCGCCGGCACCGCGGGCCTGATGGTGACCGTGACCAGCATCGTCGCCGGCCTGGCCGCCCCGGTGGTCCCGGTCCTCGTGGGCCGGCTGGACCGGCGGTGGTTGCTGGCCGGGCTGATGGGCCTGATGACCCTGGCGAACGTGATCTCCGCGCTCGCACCGGGTTTCACGGTGCTCATCGCCTCGCGCGCGCTGACCGGGGTGGCGATCGGCGGGTTCTGGGCGGTGGCCGGCGGCCTGGCCGTCCGATTGGTGCCCGCCGAACGCGTACCGCGGGCCACGGCCGTGATCTTCGGCGGCGTCGGGGCCGCCAACGTGTTCGGCGTGCCGATCGGCACGGTCCTGGGCGACCTCGCCGGATGGCGCGCCGCGTTCGCCACGCTCGGGGCGCTCGCGCTGGCCGTCCTGATCGCCCTGTTCGCGCTGCTGCCGCCGCTGGCCGCGACCCAGCCGGTCAGTCCCCGGGACCTGGTCGCCCAGGTCCGTGACCGGGGCGTGCGCGTGGGCATCCTGGCGACCGCGCTGATCGTGACTGGGCACTTCGCCGCCTACACGTTCGTCGGCCCGGTCCTGCGGGACTTCTCCGGTATCGGCGACAGCCTCGTCGGGCCGCTGCTGTTCGGGTTCGGCCTGGCCGGCATCGCCGGGAACTTCCTCGCCGGTGCGGCGCTGGCCCGCCGCCTGCACCGGACCGTGCTGGTGATCACCGGCGCCCTCGCGGTGGCGGTGCTGCTGTTCCTCCTCGCCGGCCGGTCACCGGCGGGCGGCATCGCGCTGCTGGTCGCGTGGGGGCTGGCCTACGGTGGGGTGTCGGTGAGCCTGCAGACCTGGATGATCAAGGCCGCGCCGCGCGCGGTGGAAGCCGCCTCGGCGCTGTGGGTGGCGGTGTTCAACCTGGCGATCGGCCTCGGCGCGCTGATCGGCGGAGTGATCGTCGACGCGCTCACCCTCGACGGGGTGCTCGTGCTGGCCGGGGCCTGCTTCCTGCTGGCCGGGCTGGCGGTGTGGACGGTCCGCCGGGCCGCGCACCTGCGCTGAAACGAGCGGAGGGCCGGCTCCCCGCCCCGGGGAACCGGCACTCCGCCAACCACGGCGAAAATCAGATGAGGCCGAGCTTCTTCACGGCCTCGCGCTCCTCGGCCAGCTCCGCGACCGAGGCGTCGATCCGGGTGCGGGAGAACTCGTTGATCTCCAGGCCCTGCACGATCTCGTACTTGCCGTCCTTGCAGACGACCGGGAAGGAGGAGATCAGGCCCTCCGGCACACCGTAGGAACCGTCGGACGGCACGGCCATCGACGTCCAGTCACCCTCGCGGGTGCCGTTGACCCAGTTGTAGATGTGGTCGATGGCGGCATTGGCGGCCGACGCGGCCGAGGACGCGCCCCGCGCCTCGATGATCTCCGCGCCACGCTTGGCCACCCGCGGGATGAACTCCTCGGCCAGCCACTTCTCGTCGTTCACGGCCTCGGCCGCGTTCTTGCCGGCCACCTCGGCGTGGAAGATGTCCGGGTACTGGCTGGCGGAGTGGTTGCCCCAGATGGTGAGCTTGCGGATCTCGCTGACCGGCGCGTTCAGCTTCTTCGCCAGCTGGGCGACGGCGCGGTTGTGGTCCAGGCGGGTCATGGCGGTGAACCGCTCGGCCGGGACGTCGGGCGCGTGCGACTGCGCGATCAGGGCGTTGGTGTTGGCCGGGTTGCCGACCACCAGCACGCGGACGTCGTCGGCGGCGCCGGCGTTGATCGCCTCGCCCTGCGGCTTGAAGATGCCGCCGTTGGCCTCCAGCAGGTCGGCCCGCTCCATGCCCTTGGTGCGCGGCCGCGCACCCACCAGCAGGGCGATGTTGGTGCCCGCGAAGGCCTGCTTCGCGTCGTCGAAGATGTCCGTGCCCGCGAGCAGCGGGAACGCGCCGTCCTCCAGCTCGAGCGCCGTGCCCTCGGCCGCCTTGACCGCCTGCGGGATCTCCAGCAGCCGCAGCTTCACCGGCGTGTCCGGGCCGAGCAGCTGACCGGACGCGATGCGGAACAGCAGCGCGTAGCCGATCTGGCCGGCGGCGCCGGTGACGGTGACGTTCACGGGGGCTTGGGTCATTGCGTACTCCTGCGGACGGAATCTTGGCTTGTGCTGGTGACCCTATCGCCCTCTGCCTGCGCTGACGTGGTGCGTCGCCTCACGTTCTGCTGAACCGATCGAGTCGAATCCGCCACGGGCACTTCGAACGCCCTGCCCAGCGCGATGATGCCGGCCTCCATCCGGCCCAGGCTGGTGAGCACGGAGCGTGCCTGCGCGTTGTCCGTCTCCCGCGTCTCCGGGGTGGCGGTGTTGCGCACCAGCTTGCCCCGCTCGTCCCCGTCGAGCGCGTCGCGCAGCACGTCGATGTTGCGGCTGATCCGCTCGACCACCGCGCTCAGCCGGTCGTCGGCGGGCAGCAGGCCCGGCTCGGACCGGGCGGCGATCTGCCGGGCCCGGAACGCCAGCCGCTCCAAGGTGCTCATCACGTACCAGCCGTAGTCCCGGCGGCTGGCGAGGCTGATCGGGTGCGTGAGCGGCTCGATCGTGGTGCGCACCTTCTCCACCGAGCGGTCCAGCTCACGGGAGAGTTCGATCACGTTCACGTTCTCCCGGCCGGACAGCAGCGCCTCGGCACCGGCCAGGAACTCGCACAGGTCCACCAGTGCGGCGTCGATGTCGGACACCATCACCGTGCGGGTGCGCACCGGCACCACCAGGACCGCGGCGATCAGCCCGGCCGCGGCGCCGATCGCGGTCTCGGCCACCCGCACCCACAGCACCTCGATGCTGAACGTGCCGAGCAGGCTGTAGAGCAGGCCCAGCATGCAGGTGATGAAGAACGCCATCAGCAGCTGCGACACGCGCGCCACGTAGACCAGGCAGAACACGCACACCAGGATCAGCACGACCGTCGCGATCGTGTTGCCGGTGACCAGCAGTGCCAGCAGCATCCCGCCGAAGATCCCGCCCAGCGTGCCGGTGACCCGCCGGAACCCCTTCACGAACGTCGCACCCGCCGTCGAGGTGTTGAGGAAGACCACGAACACCGTCAGCACCGCCCAGTACCAGCGGGCGTCGGAGATCAGCTCCCCGCCCAGCACCGCCAGGCCGCCACCGACCACCGCCTGGATCGCGCTGCGGGTGCGGTTGTCGTAGGCGAAGACCTTCTTGGGCTCCTCCTCGGCCTCGTCCCCGGGCAGCTCGGTCTCGGCCGAGTAGTCCTTTTCGGCCACGCGCTGGGCGTTGACGTCGGCCAGCGCCAGCTCCGCGATCGCCCGCCGCACCTCGTCGCCGGGCTCGGTGCGCTCGGCGAGCCGGCTGCCGGCGACCAGCATCTTGCTGAACTCCTCGGTCTCGCTGATCACCGGCAGCTCGCGCGGGTCGCGCTCGATCAGCGAGTCCAGCCGCAGCAGGCTCGCGATCAGATCGTCGCGGACCTCCTCGGGGAGCCCGTCCTCCTCGGCGGTGCGCCGCACGGTGATCGCCAGCCACTGGCAGGCCAGCTCGACGGCCAGCAGACGGCGGCGCAACAGCTGCGTGCCGGTCTCGTCGAACAGGTCCCCGATGGTGTCCTCGATCATCAGGACGGCTTCGTGCAGGCGGGTGTCGGCCTTGCGAAGCTGGTTGATCCGCCACTCGCTGCCGCCGCTGGCCAGGCACGCGGCCGCGGCGCGCACCACCGCGCTGATCCGGGCGCGGAACGCGCGGCGGGCCCGCAGCAGCTCGCCCTCCGGCCGGCGCCGCAGCACCGCGAACCGCATCACCGCGTTCGCGGCCAGCCCGATCGCCAGGGCCAGGATGTACTCGGGCAGCTGGCGAGGGTGGATCGCGAGGAACATCGCGAAGAAGAACATGAAGAACGACAACGCGCCCATCGCGGTGCCACGCGGCGCGAACCGCTGCGCGTAGACCGCGAGGAAGATCAGCAGCACGAACAGCACGCTGTCCAGCGGGGGAGCGGTGGCGCCGAACGCGGCGACGGTGAGCGAGGCCGACCCGCACACCAGCACCAGTACCAGCGTGATCGCCTGGTCCTTCGGCGTCTTGTCGTTGACCGAGAACGCCGAGTTCATCGCCGCGATGCAGGCCACCATCATCGTCGGGATCGGACGGCCGAGCAGGAGCAGCACCAGGATCGACAGCACGATGCCGCCCACCGCGATCCCGGCCAGCCGCAACCGCACCAGCCCCGGATCGGCGGCCACCAGCCGGTCCTCGGCCACCTTCCACACCCTCATGCACGGCTCCCGAGCAGTTCCCATTCGGTCAGCGCGGTCCGCCGCCCGGTCGCCGCGGTGACCCGCAGCCGGTAGGCACGGTAGGTCCCCGGCTGGGCGATCGAGAACGGCCGGGTCTGCCGCCGCCACCGGAACCGCTCCCCGCGCCGCTCGTCCAGCCGCACCCACGACTCCCCGTCGGCGGTGCCCTCCAGCACCCAGTCACAGGGGTTGGCCCCGCGCGCGGCGGAGGTCAGGGTGTAGAGCTCCACGCGCGCTGGTTCGCGGACGGTGCACTCGATCACCGGGGTGCGGGAGCGGAACGTCACCTGCGTGGCCGTGGTGTCGGCGAACAGCTCGGTGACGTCGGTGCCGTCGTCGCAGGTGCCGGAGCCGGTCACGTCGGTCAGCGGCTTCTCGCCCAGCGACGGCGGCGGGTCGCCCCAGTCCGTGGGGGTGTCGGTGAGGTCGAACTCCAGGCGCTCGGCGCTGACGAGGTCGGCGTGGGACAGCCACGTCGAGTGGTGCGGCTTCCCGTCGATCGTCACGCCCCGCACGTGGGTCCCGCCGCCCGGGGCGCTGATCGTGAGCGTCCGTCCGGTCTCCAGGCGCAGGGTGGCCTGCTCGAACAGCGGCGCGGTCAGCACGTAACCCGGGTCGCCCGGCGCCAGCGGGTACAGGCCGAGCGCGGCCAGGACGTACCAGGCGGACATCTCGCCGTTGTCCTCGTCGCCGGGGTAGCCCTGCCCGATCTCGCTGCCCAGGTAGCAGCGGGTCAGCACCTCACGCACGATCGCCTGCGTCTTCGCCGCGGCCCCGGCGTGGGTGTACATCCACGGGATGTGGTGGCTGGGCTGGTTGGAGTGCCCGTACTGGCCGAGCCGGACGTCCCGCGCCTCGGTCATCTCGTGGATGATCCCGCCGTAGGACCCCGGCACGCGCCCGGTCTCCGGCGTGGCGAAGAACGTGTCCAGTTTGGACTCCAGCGCGGCGCGGCCGCCCAGCAGGTCCGCCAGCCCGGCGCCGTCGTGCGGCACCGAGAACGCCGTGTTCCAGCCGTCGGTCTCGGTGTAGTCGAAGCCCCAGCGGGCCGGGTCGTAGTGCTCCGGCGCCCAGCGCCACCGGCCGTCGCGGTGACGGCCCTGGAAGAACCCGGTGTGCGGGTCGAAGTGGTGCACGTACTGCGCGGCGCGCTGCCGGAAGTAGCGGGCGTCGTCGGCGTGCCCCAGCGCCCCGGCCAGGTTCGCCAGGCCGAAGTCGTTGAGGCAGCCCTCCAGCGCCCAGGACAGGCCTTCGTGGGTGGTCAGCGGCGTGAACCCGAGGAAGATCGACTCACCCAGGCCCTGCCGCCCGACGCTGCGGCCGGGCGGGGTGACGGTGGCGTTGCGCAGCGCGGCGTCGTAGGCCGCGTGCACGTCGAAGCCCCGCACCCCGCGCAGGTAGGCGTCGGCGAAGGCGACATCGGAGCTGGTGCCGGTCATCAGGTTGGCGTAGCCGGGGGAGGACCACCGCGAGATCCAGCCGCCCTCCCGGAACTGCTGCACGAACCCCTCGACCAGCTCCCCGCAGCGCCGCGGCGCGAGCAGCGCCAGCGCCGGCCACACGGTGCGGTAGGTGTCCCAGAAGCCGTGGTTGACCGACATCGGCCCGTCCACGACCTTCGCCCCGGTCCGGGTGCGGGTGCTCGGCCACCACCGGCGCCGCACCGGGCTGGCGTGCCGCACGCCGCGCGGGGTGCGCTCGTGCCCCGAGTTCGGGTACAGGAACAGCCGGTACAGGCCGGAGTAGAAGGTGGTCAGCTGGTCCGGGGTGGCGCCCTCGATCTCCACGCGGCCGAGCACGTCCTGCCACGCCGCCCGCGCCCGGTCCCGGACCTGGTCGAACGTGGTGCCGGGCGGGATCTCCTGCTCGAGGTTGCGTTGCGCCTGGTCGAGGCTGATCAGCGAGGTCGCGATCCGCAGCTCCACCCCGGGTGCGTCGAAGGACAGGTAACCGGTGTTGGGCCAGCGCAGCCGGCGGCCCCCAGTGGCGGGCCGGTCGAACGTGCCGTGGACGAACATCCGCCGCGCGCCCACCGACAGGCGGCTGCGCGCCCACGTGTGCCCGGTGACCACCCCGCGGGCCGGGTCGAGGCGCAGGCCGCCGCGGCGGTCGACGTTGTCGAACAGCACCCATCCACTCTCGCCGGGGAAGGTGAACCGGACCAGGGCGGCGTGGTCGGTGGGCGCGAGGTCGACGGTGATGCCGTTGTCGAAGCGCACCCCGTAGTGGTAGGGCCGGTCGGTCTCGTGGTCGTGCGAGAACGCCAGCGCCCGCGCCTTCCGGTCCGCGGTCACCGGACCGATTCCCGGCAGGAATTGAAACGGGTGCCGGTCGCCCATCCACGGGCTCGGCTCGTGGCTGACCGCGAAAGCCTGCAGCTCAGGGCGGTTGTCGGCGTTGTTGCGCCGGTGGTACTCGTACAGCCACGCCGTGGACGAGGCGTCGGTGACGGGGGTCCAGAAGTTGAAACCGTGCGGCACCGCCGCGGCCGGGAAGGTGTTGCCGCGCGAGAACTCGTTGCTGGAGTGGGTGCCGCGTGTGGTGCGCACCCAGTCCACCGGGTCCCGCGGTTCCCTGAGGGGAGCGTCGGCGATGCGGACGTCGTCGATCCAGCCGGACACCGGCTCGCCCGGCGGGGGTTCGACGGTCAGCAGGATCGCCCTGGCCCGGCGGCCCGCGCCGTCGCCCAGGTCGTGGCGCACGAGGTTCCACTGGTCGAGGTAGAGGGTCTTGGATTCACCGGCCGCGCGGGCCGACCCGCCGATCACCGTGCCGTCGTCGAGTTCGACGGCCAGCGCCACGAAGGTGCTGCGCCAGGACGGCCCGGCGTCGGAGCCGGGGAACACCACATAGGACAGTCGCGTGTCCGGGCCGATCTCGGCGTCCACTTCGAACAGCACCTGACGTGCCGGTGCGGCGGCGGTGTAGCGGGCGGCGCGGAGCCCGGTGAACCCGGCGCCGGCCTTGGCTGCGGGCGCGCGATCCGGCCCGGCGCCGACGCTGACGAGCGCGCCCGCGCGGGGCGGCGGATCCCCGGCCTCGAACGACGAGAAGAAGTGGGTCCGGCTCACCTGGCCTACCGTAACCGCCCGCGGCGATCACTTCCCACCGAGCGGCGCCGCCTCCGACCACGGGCGGCGCTCGGGTGGTGGTGGCAGCCGCGGCGATCACTTCCCGCCGAGGGGCGCTGCCTCCGCCAGCGGGGCGCGCGGCCCGGCGGCCAGCCGGGCACCCGGCCGCTGGCTGTGGTCCGCCGTGCTGCCGGGCGGGCCGATCACTTCTCGCCGGTGCGTGGCAGCCGGGTGGTCCGGGTAAGGCGCAGCCGCCGGCTCTCTTCCCGCCAACCGGGCGGGCCCCGCCGCCGCTGGCGGTGCTCACCGCGGTGCCGGGCGCGGCGAGCACTTCCCGCCGGGCGCCGCCGGCGCGCCGGAGCCAGTAGTCCGGGCGGGCGACAACCGCCGCCTCTCTTCCCGCCGACCAGGCGGGCCCTCACCGCCGCCGGGAGGCGGGCCCGCTGCTCGCCGCCGCGTCACTTCGCGCCGAGTAGTTCCACCTCCGCCAACCCCGCGGGGCCGCCGCTGCTGCCGGTGATCCGCAGCCGGTAATGCGCGTACGCACCGGGCGTGGCGATCTTGAACGCCCGCGTCTGCTGCCGCCACGTGAACGTCTCCCCGGACCGGGTGTCCAACGGCGTCCAGCTCCGCCCGTCCGCCGAGCCCTCCAGCACCCAGCCGCTCGGGTCGCCGCCGTCCTTGGCCGACGTCAATGTGTAGAACGTGGCGGTCACCGCGCCGGGCACCGGGCAGTCCACCGTCTCCAGCGGCCGCGCCTGCGTGGCGGAGGTGTTGTCGAACAGCGGCCCGCCCGGCGTGGTCAGGTCCGCGGGCGGCCGGGGCACCTCCCCGCCCTCCGTGAGCGACGGAGGCACGTCGTCGGCACCCCATCGCGACGGGCTCGGCCCCATCGCGAAGTCCAGTGTGCCGCCACCGGCCAGCACATCATGGGGCAGCGCCGTCGAGTTCCACGTCCGCCCGTTGACCCGCAGGCCCTGCACGTAGACGTTGCGGGCGTTGTTCTTCGGCGCGTTGATCACCAGGTCCCGGCCGCCGGCCAGGTGCACGGTCGCCTTGGTGAACAGCGGCGACCCGACCGCGTAGGACGGGCTGCCCATCCGCAGCGGGTAGAACCCGAGCGCGCTGAACACGTACCAGGCCGACATCTCGCCGTTGTCCTCGTCGCCGGGGTAGCCCTGCCCGATCTCACTGCCCAGGTACAACCGGGACAGCGCTTCCCGCACCCGGGCCTGCGTCTGCCACGGCTGCCCGGCGAAGTCGTACATGTAGGCGATGTGGTGGGAGGGCTGGTTGGAGTGGCCGTACTGGCCCATCCGCACGTCCCGCGCCTCCCGCATCTCGTGGATCTGCCCGGGGTAGGACCCGGGGAACCGCGCGGTCTCCGGGGTGCCGAAGAACTCGTCCAGCTTCTTCGCCAGCGCCTCGCGCCCGCCGTAGAGGTTGGCCAGGCCCTGCCCGTCCTGCGGCACCGTGAAGGCCATGTTCCAGCCGTTGGTCTCGGTGTAGTCGTAGCCCCACACCCGCGGGTCGTACTGGCCGGGCGGGACGCGGAACGTGCCGTCGGCGGCACGGCCCTGGAAGAACCCGACCGCCGGGTCGAACATGTGCACGTAGTTCTGCGCCCGGCCGCGGAAGTACTCGGCGTTCTCGGCGTACTCGCGGCGGCGCGGATCGTCCGGCGCGGCCTCCTCGGCCAGCTTCTGCGCCATCATCGCGATGCCGAAGTCGTTGAGGTAGCCCTCGAGGGCCCACGACATGCCCTCGCCGGTCGAGGTCGGCGTGTACCCGAGGAAGATCGACTGCTCCAGGCCCTTGCGGCCGACGTTCTCGTTCGGCGGCGCGACCGTGGCGTTCTTGATCGCCGCGTCGTAGGCGGCCTGGACGTCGAAACCGCGCACGCCCTTGAGGTAGGCGTCGGCGAAGGCCACGTCCGAACTGGTGCCGGTCATCAGGTTCGCGTAGCCGGGGGAGGACCACCGGGCGATCCATCCGGCGTCGCGGTACTGCTGGACGAACCCGTCGATCATCTTCCCGGCCGTGTCCGGGGACAGCAGCGCGTAGGCGGGCCAGGTGGTGCGGTAGGTGTCCCAGAACCCGTTGTTGACGTAGATCTCGCCGTCGACCACCGCCGCCCCGGTCTGCGTCGGCGTGTCCGGCCCGGCCTTCGGCGCGACCGGGCTCGCGTAGGCGTGGCGCGGGGCGCGCGTGGTGCCGACGTTCTCGAACCCGGAGTTCGGGTAGAGGAACAGCCGGTACAGGTTCGAATAGAGAGTGGTCAGCTGGTCGCGGGTGGCGCCTTCGACCTCGATGACGCCCAGCTCGCGGTCCCACGCGGCCTGCGCGGCGGAGCGGACCGTGTCGAACGCCGTGCCCGCCGGGATCTCCTGCTCCAGGTTGCGTTTGGCCTGGTCGAGGCTGATCAGCGAGGTCGCGATCCGCATCCCCACCACACCGCCGCGGCCCGGGGCGAACTTCAGATAGCCGCGGACGTTGTCGCGGCCCTCGCCGGGCAGCATCGACCCGCTGGTGACCGGCCGGTCGAAGACCGCGTACACGAACATGCGGCCGGCCCCGGCGGAGTTGCCGCTGCGCGTGTCGGTGAACCCGGACAGCGTGCCGGTCGCCGGGTCCAGGGTCAGGCCGCCCGCGTCGCTGAAGTTGTCGAAGATCAGGTTCGCGTCCGCACCCGGGAAGGTGAACCGGAACATCGCCGCGTGGTCGGCCGGCGCGATCTCGGCCTTCACACTGTTGTCGAACGTGACGCCGTAGTAGTGCGGTTTGGCCGTCTCGTTGGCGTGGTCGAACGACAGCGCCCGCGCGGCCCGGTTGCCGTCCGGGGTCCCGGCGGCGGCCGAGGGCATCACCTGGAAGGTCTGCCGGTCACCCATCCACGGGCTCGGCTCGTGCGACAGCGACAGCGCCTGCAGGGCCGGCCGGTTCTGTGCGTTGTTGCCTTCCTGGTAGCGGTAGAGCCAGTTCAGCGACCCGGCGTCGGTGACCGGGGTCCAGAAGTTGAAACCGTGCGGCACCGCGGTGGCCGGGAAGTTGTTGCCGCGCGAGAACGTGCCGTTGGCGTTTGTGCCGCGGGTGGTGAGCACGTGGTCGGACAGGCGGGTGACGCGGGCCTGCGGCGCGGCCGGGCCGATCGTGATGTCGTCGAACCAGCCGTTGAACGAGCCGGGACCGTCCGGGTTGTCGTAGGCGATCAGGATGCGCGCGACGGTCTTGCCGCGGGCGACCGTGCCGATCGCCGAGCGCACCAGGTTCCACTGGTTGGCGTAGAGCGACTTGGCCGCGCCCTGCCCGCGCGGGCTCAGCGGGAACCCGTACTGGTCCACCGCGCCCAGACCGGACAGGTAGGTGCCGTCGGTGAAGGCCAGGTCGACCGCGACGTGCGTGCTCGGGTACTTCAGGTCGTCCCCGGTCAGCTCGGGGAACACCGTGTACGACAGCTCGGTGTCGGCGCGCACCGGGATGCGCACGTCGAAGACCTTGTTGTAGGAGTAGCCGTGCGGCGCGGTCTGGGTGCCGCCGTAGTGCAAGGCCCGCAGCCCGGTGAACCCGGCACGCTGTTTGCTGGTGTAGCCGCCGGGCGGGCCACTGTCCGGATAGGACCGCATGGTGGGCAGCGGCGGCGGGGCCGGCTGGTCGTCGGCCAGCAGCAGCTCGGCCAGCTGCACGATGTCCGCACCGTGGTTCGCGGTGATGTCCAGCCGGTAGTAGCGGTGGGTCGCGGCCGCGGCGAGGCGGAACTCCCTGGCCTCGAACCGCTCGCCGAAGGACTGGCCGCTCTGGCTGTCCACAGTGGTCCAGGTGACACCGTCGTCGGAGCCCTGCAACGTCCAGTCGCGCGGGTCGCGTTCCGGGGCGTCGTTGGCGGAGGTCAGGCCGTAGCGGGTGATGGTGACCGGTTCGGCGAACTCGACCTGCACCCACCCGGTGGGGGCGAAGGCGAGCCACTTCGACTCCGGCCTGCCGTCGAGCACGTTCACCGCGACCTCACCGGCGCCGGTGTTCTCCGCGCTCGCGGTCGCGCCGGTGGCCTTGCCGCGCACGTCACCGGGGATGGCCGAACCGTTCGCGCCGTTGACCCCGGCGGCCAGCGGCCGCCCGTCCCGGCCGGTCTCGACGGTGTCCACCCAGTCCGGCCCGGGCTGCCCGGCTTCGAACGACGAGGAGAACCGCACCGGTGCCTCCGCTCCCGCGGGCGGCGCGGCGACCAGACCGGTGATCAGCAGGGCGACGGCCAGCACGCGCGTGGTTCGGACCATGTCTGGCAGCGAAACGCGCAGGTCGGGGGCGCGTCAAGCGGGCGCGCCAAACCTGGCCCAAACCGGACAGGGTCGGGTGAATCCCCTCCCGCGATCAGCGGCGCGAGGTTTAGGACGTGATCACCCCGGGTGGGTCGGCGCTGCGGCCACGGACGCAGGCGCGGGACGGGCGCAGCCGCTGGGTCAGCAGTGCGTCAGGAAGTGCTCCAGCACCCGCTTGCCGAAGTGCAGCCCCTCCAGCGGCACGCGCTCGTCCACTCCGTGGGCCATCGCCCGGTACGGGAAGCCCTCGGGCAGCCACAGCGGCGCGAAGCCGTAGCAGGCGATGCCCAGTGGGCTGAACGCCTTGGCGTCCGTGCCGCCGCCCATGCAGTACGGCACCACCACCGCCTCCGGGTCCTGCGACCGCAGCGCGTCGGCCATCGCGGTGAACCACGGCGAGTCCACCGGCGCCTGCACGGCCGGCTGGTGCGCCACGAACTCGCGCGTGATGTCCGGCCCGAGCAGCTCGTCGATCTCCTCCAGCAGCTGCTTCTCGGTGCCCGGCAGGGTGCGGGTGTCGATCTGGGCCTGCGCCAGGCTCGGGATCACGTTCACCTTGTAGCCGGCGTCGAGCATCGTCGGCGTGGTGCTGTTGCGGATGGTCGGCTCCACCAGCTTCGCCGCCGGGCCCAGCCGCGCCATCGTGCCCTCCACATCGGACAGATCGACCTCGACGCCCAGCGCCTCGCCGGTGCGGACCAGGAACGCCTCCACCGTCGGGGTCAGCGTGACCGGCCACTCGTGCGCCGCGATCCGCTGCAGCGCGCCGACCAGCCGGACCACCGCGTTCTCGTGGTTGGGCCGCGAGGCGTGCCCGGCCCGGCCCCGCGCGGTCAGCCGCATGTGCGCGGTGCCGCGCTCGGCCGTGCCCACCGGGTAGAGCCGCACGTCCCGGCCGTCGGCCGCGGGCACGTGGTAGGTGTAGCCGCCGGACTCGCTGATCGCCGCGACGCACCCGTCGAACAGCTCGCGGTGCTCGGCCGCCAGCCAATGCGCCCCGTACTCGCCGCGGTCCTCCTCGTCGGCCACGAACGCCAGCACCAGGTCCCGCCGCGGCCGCAGCCCGTCGGCCACCGCGGTGAGCACCGTCGCGATGAAGTCCTTCATATCCACCGCGCCCCGGCCCCACAGGAACCCGTCCCGGACCTCCCCGGCGAACGGCGGCACCGTCCAGTCCGCGGCGTCGGCCGGCACCACGTCCAGGTGCCCCTGCACGAGCAGCGCCGGCAGCGACGGGTCGGCACCCGGGAGGCGGGCAACCACGTTGGTGCGCCGCGGCGCGGACTCCAGCACCACCGGTTCCAGCCCCGCCCCGGCGAGCACACCCGCGACGAACTCCGCCGCGTCCCGCTCGCCCTCGGCGTCGCCGTGGCCGCGGTTGGTGGTGTCGAACCGCAGCAGCTGCGCGCACAGACTCTCGACGTTAGCCATACTTCCCCTGCACCGCGCCCGCGGCGATCGCCGTGACCACCTTGAACGCCTTCATCGCCTCGGTCATCGTGGCCGCGTCGAAGCCGACCCGGCGCACGCCGGTCTGCTCGACGGTCGGCACCACCGCGGCGGCCTGCGCCAGGTGGCTCGCGTCGAACTCGACCTCGATGCGGTGCGCGGCGGCCGTGCCCGGTGTCCGCACCGCACGGTCCATGCTCGCCCGTGCGGCCGCGCTCAGCATCTCGGCGGTCCGCGACGGGGGAAGGCAGATCGCCGCGTAACGGCTCACGCACTCCTTGACGGCGACCAGCTCGGCGCCCGGCGCGTAGCCGGCGGCGTCCTCGCACGTCTTGTCGTCGCCGGACACCAGCAGCACCGGCACCCCGTGCTCGGCGGCGAGCGCGGCGTTGAGGCGGCCCTCGCTCGCCGGGACGCCGTCCAGCCACACCCCGGTGATCTGGTTCTCCAGGTAGGTGTGCGACAGCACCCCGTCCGCGCCGGCCCCGGCGTGGTAGCCGAGGAACACCACGCCGTCCACGCCGGAGTCGATGCCCTGCATCATCGACAGCGGCTTGTGCCTGCCGGTGAGCATGCGGGCGCGCTCGTCCAGGTCCTCCAGCAGCAGGTTCCGCTGCGACGAATGCGCCTCGTTGACCAGCACGTCGCTCGCGCCGCCGTCGCACAGGCCGCGGATCACCGCGTTCACGTCCCCGGTGAACAGCCGCCGGAACCGCTGCCACTGCTCGGTGCCCGGGACGACGTCGTCGGTCCAGGTGACGCCGGTGGCGCCCTCCATGTCCGCCGAGATCATGATCCGCATGGTCCAGACCTTACGTCACGGCTCGGCAACACCACCCGTGAGTCGTTGACTCCGCGTGCTTGGAAGTGGTTACTTTCCGGTTTCGGATTCAGCCAGAGAGGTGGGGACCTGTGGGGATGCGTTTCCCGAGACGAACGCGCGTGGGTGCGGCGGTGGCCGCCGCGGCGCTGGTGACCGGCGCGTTCACGCCGGCCGCCCAGGCGCAGCAGCAGGGCGGCACGGTGCTGCGCGTGGCGCTGGTGCAGGAGATCGACCACCTGAACCCGTTCCTCGCCTCGTTCGCCTCCAGCACCATGGTCGGCCGCATGACGTGGGAGTTCCTCACGCTGCCCTCGGCCGAGGACAACACCCCCGCGCCGGGCCTGGCCGAGTCCTGGTCCACCTCGCCGGACAAGCTGACCTGGACCTACCGGATCCGCCACGGCGTCAAGTGGTCCGACGGGCAGCCGGTCACCGCGAAGGACGCGGCCTACACCTTCACCCGGATCATGACCGACGAGAACGCGCAGGAGGCCAACGGCACCTACGTCGAGAACTTCGAGTCGGTCACCGCCACCGACGACCACACCCTGGTCATCAAGACCAAGACCCCGCAGGCCAGCATGACCGCGCTGGACGTGCCGATCGTGCCCGAGCACATCTGGGCGAACCAGCCGAACATGACCGACCCGGCCACCGACTCGGTGCCCGTCGTCGGCGTCGGCGACGGCCCGTTCCTGATCACCGAGTACCGGCCGAACGAGCTGGTCCGGCTCAAGGCCAACCCGGACTACTGGCGCGGCAAGGCCAAGATCGACGAGCTGCAGTTCATCAGCTACAAGAACTCCGAGGCCGCGGTCAACGCGCTGCGCAACGACGAGGTCGACTTCGTCAACCGGCTCACCTCGACCCAGTTCGACACGCTCAAGAACGCCGACGGCGTCACCACCAACAAGGCCACCGGCCGCCGCTACCGCGAGCTGATCATCAACCACGGCGCCCAGCTGCTGTCCCGCCAGCCGATCGGCGACGGCAACCCCGTGCTCAAGGACGTCCGCGTGCGGCAGGCGATCGCCCGGGCGCTGGACCCGCAGACCCTGGTGGACAAGGTGCTCGGCGGCTACGGCCAGACCGGCGGCGGCATCGTGCCCGCCTCCTTCCCGGCCTACCACTGGGAGCCCTCGGCGAGCGAGCGGTACGCCTTCGACCCGGCTGCCGCCAACGCCCAGCTCGACCAGGCCGGCTACCCGCGCGGCGCCGACGGCGTGCGCATCGGCCCGGACGGCAAGCCCATCGAGCTGCGGCTGCTCGGCCGCGCCAGCGAGGACTTCGCCCAGCGCGCCTCCGACTACGTGGTCAGCTGGCTGGGCGCGGTCGGCATCAAGGTGACCAAGCAGCTGGTGTCGGACAACGAGGTCGACGACCGCACCAACGACGGCAACTACGACCTGGCCTTCTCCGGCTGGGGCACCAGCCCGGACCCGGACTACATCCTGTCCAAGCAGACCTGCTCCGCGCTGCCCGCCGTGGCCGGCAGCAGCAGTAGCACCGCGTTCTTCTGCGACCCCGAGTTCGACCGCCTCTACGCCGCCGAGAGCACCGAGTTCGACCCGGCCAGGCGCGCCGACCTGGTCAAGCAGGCCCAGGCCCGCTATTACACCCAGGTGCCCAGCGTCGTGCTGGACTACGACAACGTGCTCGAGGCCTACCGGTCGGACAACTTCGCGAGCTTCACCAAGCAGCCCGCGAGCACCGGCCAGATCATGGAGCAGAGCGGCTACTGGGGCTTCTACGGCGCCACCCCGGCCGAGGGCGGCTCGTCCGCCGGCGGCGGCCTGTCCGGCGGCGCCTGGATCGCCATCGGCGCCGGTGTGGTGATCGTGGTGGCGATCGCGGGCACGGCCGCCGGGCGGCGCCGCAAGTCCGCCGACGACCAGGAGTAGGCGTGACGAACGCGGTCTCCACCGCCGCGGCGGAGCTCGACGAGCCCCGCCGCGGCACCGGCACGGCCCGGTTCCTGCTCGGCAAGCTCGGCGGCGCGATCGGCAGCCTGCTGCTCGTGGTCGCCCTGGGCTTCCTGCTGTTCCGGATGATCCCCGGCGACCCGGTCACCACCCTGACCCGGGACCGGCCGACCAGCCCGGACCAGCTGGCGCAGCTGCGCGCCCGGCTCGGCGTGGACCAGCCGCTGTACCAGCAGTTCCTGGACCACCTGGGCGGGCTGCTGCGCGGCGACCTGGGCACCTCCTACGGCTACAACCGGCCGGTGAGCGCGCTGATCGGGGAGCGGATCGGCCCGACGCTGCTGCTCGTCGGCACCGCCACCGTGCTGGCCGTCGCACTCGGCCTGTGGCTCGGTGTGCGGGCGGCGTGGCGGCGCGGCAGCCGGTTCGACCGCACCCACACCGGGATCGCGCTGACCCTGTGGTCGATGCCCCAGTTCTGGCTGGGCCTGCTGCTGCTCATCGCCACCCAGGGTGTGTTCCCCAGCGGCGGCATGCGCTCCCCGGACACCCCGCCGGAGTTCTTCCCGCAGCTGCTCGACATCGCCCACCACCTCGCGCTGCCGTGCGTCACACTGCTCGCGGTGATCTACGCCCAGTACATGCTGGTGATGCGCTCGTCGCTGCTGGGCGAGATGAACGCCGAGTACCTCACCACCGCGCGCGCCAAGGGCCTGCGCGAGGACCTGGTGCGCCGCCGCCACGCGGTGCCCAACGCGCTGCTGCCCACGGTGACGCTGGTGTTCCTGCAGTTCGGCCTGGTGGTGTCCGGCACCGTCACGGTCGAGACCGTGTTCTCCTGGCCCGGGCTGGGACTGCTCACCTACGAGGCGCTGCGGGTGCCGGACCTGCCGCTGCTGCAAGGAGTCTTCGTGGTCATGGCCGGCTCGGTCATCGTGATGAACCTGATCGCCGAGGTGCTCTACCGCGTGCTCGACCCCCGGGTGCGTGCCCAGTGACCGCCCCTGCCGCGATCGCCTGGCAGCGCCGCCGCGCCGCGGCCGCCGCCGTGTGGCGCGAGTTCGCCGCCGACCGCGGCGGACTGGCCGGGCTCGGCGTCCTGGTGCTGGTGGTGCTGCTGGCCGTGCTGGCGCCGGTGATCACCGACCCGGCCGGGCTGGACGTGGTCAACGCCGCCGGAAAGCCCTTGCAGCCGCCCAGCGGGGAGTTTCCGCTGGGCACCGACATCGACGGCCGCTCGGTCCTGCTGCTCACGCTGTGGGGCGCGCGGGTGTCGCTGCTGGTCGGGTTCGCCGCGACGATCCTGTCGGTGCTGATCGGCACGATCGTGGGCATCGCCGCCGCGCACTTCGGCGGCTGGATCTCCGGCGTGCTGATGCGGTTCACCGACTTCTTCCTGGTGCTGCCCTCGCTGGTGCTGGCGATCGCGCTGTCCACGGTGCTGCCGCACGGCGTGCCGACGATCATCGTCGCGGTCGGCGTCACCTCCTGGCCCACCACGGCCCGGCTGGTGCGGGCGCAGACGCTGACCATCGAGTCCCGGCCCTACATCGAGCGGGCCCGCGCCCTGGGCGGCGGGCACCTGCACGTGATCGGCAAGCACGTGCTGCCCGGGGTGATGCCGCTGGTGCTGGCCAACACCACGCTCGTGGTGGGCAACTCGATCATCGCCGAGTCCACGCTGTCCTTCCTCGGCCTCGGCGACCCGACCGCCCCGTCGTGGGGCCAGATGCTGCAGCGCGCCCTGTCCTCGGGCGCGGTCACCGGGGGAGCGTGGTGGTACCTGATCCCGCCCGGGTTGGCGATCGTGGTGATCGTGCTGTCGTTCACCCTCGCCGGCCGCGCGCTGGAGACGGTGCTCAACCCGCGGCTGAAGGGGGAACACGCGTGAGCCCGCTACTGGAGATCAAGGACCTTCGCGTCTCCTACGCCGAGGTGGAGGCGGTGCGCGGCGTGGACCTGACGCTGGCGCCGGGGGAGACGCTGGGGGTCGCGGGGGAGTCCGGGTCGGGCAAGTCCACGGTCGCGATGAGCGTGCTGCGGCTGCTGCCCAAGTCCGCGCGGGTGACCGGCGAGATCCTGCTGGACGGCGAGGACGTCACCACCATGCGCTGGGGACACCTGCGCGCGGTGCGGTGGGCCAAGGCGTCGGTGGTGTTCCAGGGCGCCATGCACGCGCTCAACCCGGTGCGCACCATCGGCGACCAGATCGCCGAACCGATCCGGCTGCACGACCCGTCGGCCACCGACGTGGACGCGCGGGTCGCGGAACTCCTGGAATCGGTGGACCTGCCGCCGTCCCGGGCCGGGGCGTACCCGCACGAGCTGTCCGGCGGGCAGAAGCAGCGCGTGATGATCGCGATGGCCCTGGCCTGCCGCCCGCGGTTGATCATCGCCGACGAGCCGACCACCGCGCTCGACGTGATCGTGCAGGCCCAGGTGCTCGACCTGCTCAGCCGCCTGGTCGCCGAGCACGGCCTCGGGCTGGTCATGATCAGCCACGACCTGTCCGTGCTCGCCGCGACCTGCTCGCGCATCGCCGTGATGTACCGCGGGGAGATCGTCGAAGAGGGCCCCTCCGACGAGGTGATGCGCACGCCGAAGCACGAGCACACCCGCGCGCTGGCCGCCGCGTTCCCCACCGTCGGCGACCCGGCCGCGCGGTTCGCGCCCGCGACCACCACACCGCTGCCGCCGGAACCGGACACCCCGCCCCCGCCGGACGTGCTGCTGGCCGCGGAGAACCTGCGGGTCAGCTTCCGCGACCGCCGAGGCGCCCGCATCGACGCCGTCGCCGGGGTGGACCTGCAGGTGCGGCGCAACGAGATCGTCGCGCTGGTCGGCCAGTCCGGCTCCGGCAAGACGACCCTGGCCCGCACGCTGCTCGGCCTGCAGAAGCCCACCTCGGGCGTGGTCCGCTACGACGGGCAGCCGGTGCCCGCCTCCGGCGCGGCGCTCAAGGCCTACCGGCGGCACGTCCAGCTCGTCCTGCAGGACCCGGCCAGCGCGCTCAACCCGCGCCACACCGTCTACGAGGCGGTCGCCGAAGGGCCGCGCATCCACCGGCTGCCCGGCGACGAGCGGCAGATCGTGACCGAGGCGCTGGAGGCCGCGGAACTGCGCCCGGCCACGCACTTCCTGCACCGGCTGCCGCACGAGCTCTCCGGCGGGCAGCGACAGCGCGTGGTGATCGCCGGCGCGCTCGCGCTGCGGCCCGGCGTGCTGGTCGCCGACGAGCCGGTCGCCTCCCTGGACGCCTCGGTGCGCGGCGAGATCCTCGGGCTGCTGCTGCGGCTGCGCCGCGAACTCGGCCTGGCCGGGCTGGTCATCACCCACGACCTCGGGCTGGCGTGGAACATCGCCGACCGCGTGGCCGTGATGTACCGGGGCGAGCTGGTCGAGGTCGGCACCGTCGAGGAGGTCCTGCTCGACCCGAAGCACGACTACACGCGCTCCCTGCTCGCGGCGTTGCCCGGGGGGACGACCCGCAGTGCACTACCGTCCTGAATGCCCGCGAGTCAAGGAAATGACGTTCCCGGCGCGAACCCGCACGGGAACGGTGTGTAATCTCCGTGGACGAAATGGCGACCACCACTGACCCCGCTCCCGGTGCGCCCGCGCAGGCGCACCCGGCCGCGCGCGTGCGCGTGCCCTCGCGGTTCCCGTACCGCACGATCGCGATGGGCACCCTCGGCAGTCTCCTGCTCCTCATCGGCGCGCTCGGGGCCGGCGGGATCCTGATCCGCGACCCGGTGCTCGGGCACGGCCCGCTGTCCTGGGTCCGCTACGGGCACGGGCAGATGCTCGCCAACGCGGTGCTCTACGGCGGGTTCGCGCTGGTGGTGTGGGCGTGGGTCCGGCTGGGCCGCTACATGCTCGCCGGGCGCGTCGGCAGCAGGCCGATCCTCGTCGCCGCCGCGTGCTGGATGGCGCCGCTGCTGATCTCGCCGCCGCTGTTCACCCGCGACGTGTTCTCCTACCTCGGGCAGGGCGCCCAGCTGCTGCACGGGCTCGACCCGTACGCGCACGGCCCGGCCGAGCTCGACGTTCTGCGCGACGTCGTGCAGAACGTGCACCCGGTGTGGCAGACCACCCCGGCGCCCTACGGCCCGCTGTTCCTGCTGATCGCCAAGGGTGTCGTGGCGCTGACCGGCGACAACGTGATCGCCGGGGTCATCGTGACGCGCCTGGTGCTGCTGGTCGGCCTGGCGATGATGCTGTGGGCGCTGCCGCGGCTGGTGCGTCACCTCGGCGGCAAGCTGCCGATCACCGTGTGGCTCGCGGTCGCCAGCCCGATGACCGTGATCCACCTCGTCGGCGGCCCGCACAACGACCTGCTGATGCTCGGTTTCCTCACGCTCGGTGTGCTCGCCGCGCTGGAACGCAAGCACGCGGTCGCGATCGTGCTGGTCACCATCGGCATGCTGATCAAGCCGACCGCGGCGGTCGCGCTGCCGTTCCTGGTGTGGGTGTGGGCCAACCACCTGCCGCACCCCAGCCGGATCCGCAACTTCCTCCAGGCCGGCGCGATCTCGGTCGGCCTGTTCGGGATCGTGTTCGTGGTCGGCACCTGGGTGTCGCTCGGCTCGTTCAACCTCGGCTGGGTCACCGGCCTGCAGGCGCCGACGCTGGTGACGAACTGGCTGAACTTCCCGACCGGGCTGGGGCAGCTGGCGCACACGCTGGTGAACCTGGTGATCACCGTGCCGGAGTCGCCGTTCGTGACGGTGGCCCGCGCCCTGGCGATGCTGACGCTGGCGGCGTTCATGGTGCGGCAATGGTGGAAGGCCCGGAACGGCGGCAACGAAGCGATCTTCCGGATGGCGATGGCGCTGCTGGCCACCGCGATCCTCGCCCCGCCGACCCTGCCGTGGTACCTGACCTGGGGCTTCGTGATCGCCTCGGCGTTCCCGTGGCGGCGCAGGCACCTGGCGATCGTGGTCGCCGTGGCGTCCTTCCTGGTGCTGGCCTACTACCCGACGGGCGAACAGGCCCTCTACGACTGGTGGTTCGTCGCGCTGGTGCTGGCGCTGTCGGTCTACGCGGCGGCGTCCCTGCTGCGCCCCGACCCGCTCGGCCTGGTCGGCGCGTGGCGGCGGCAGCCCGAGGTGCCGGACTTCGTCGGCAAGGACTAGCGAGCCACGCCGGCGTCAGGCCGATCCGGCCCACCCGCTCCACCGCGTCACGCGCGTGCGGACCACTGGCCCTTGGGGCGGGCGACGGGCGTACTGCGGGTACTTCGCCCGCAACCACTCGACCGCGCCGGGGTCGTGGTCCTCGACGGTCGCGGTGCCGTCGGCCCGGGACCACCACAACCGGGTCCAGTCCTCGTCGTAGGCGTCGGCCAGGAAGCTCACCGCCGGGTTCGCCGCGATGTTCGCCAGCCGCCGCAACGCGGTCGTCGTCTTGGGTTTGTGGTCCACGGCGAACACGATCTCCTCGCCGGACACCGCGAACGTCACCGGCACCAGGTGCGGCTGTCCGTCCGCCGACACCGTTGCCAGCCGCGCCACCCGCGCGGCGGCGAACCGCTCCCGCGCCTCCCGCGGATCAAGCCGCATCGGTGATCACGCTCAGCGCGTCCGTGTCCAGCACCGCCCCGACCCCCAGCGGCACCGTCAGCGACCCCTCGACGTGCCCGAACGGCACCCCCGCCAGCACCGGCACCCCCAGCGGCGCCAGCCGCTCCAGCATCAGCGCCCGCACCTCCGCCGGATCCCCACACCGCGTCCAGGTGCCGAGCACGACCCCGGCCACCCCGGCGAACCAGCCGGACCGCAGCAGCTGCGTGAGCATCCGGTCCAGCCGGTACACCGGCTCGCTCACGTCCTCCAGCACCACGATCGCCTCCCGCGCGCTGCCCTGCTCGGGTGCGCCCACACTCGCGGCGAGCAGGCTCAGGTTCCCACCGGTCAACCGGCCACGCGCGGTGCCGGGCACCAGCGCCTCGGTCCCGGGCAGCGTCACCGGCCCGGGCGTCAGCAACGCCCGCCGCAGATGCTCCCCGCCCGTCTCGTCCCAGTAGTCCCCGGCGGGCATCGGCGAGAACAGCGTCGGCAGGCCCAGCTGCTCGTGGATCGCCGCGTGCAGCGCGGTCACATCGCTCGACCCGGCGAACACCTTCGCCCCGGCGCCCCGCAGCGCGCGCCAGTCGAGCAGGTCCAGCATCCGCTGCGTGCCGTACCCGCCGCGCGCGGCGAGCACCACGTCCACCTCGGGGTCCAGCCACGCCTCGGTGAACAACTTCGCCCGCGCCGCGTCGGTGTCGGCCAGGTACCGAACCGGCCGCGAGCCCGGCGTGACCAGGTTGTGCACCCGCAGCCCCCAGGAGGCGAGCACGCCCAGCGCCCGCTCCAGCCGCTCGGGTGCGACGGGGCCGGCGGGCGCGACCAGCGCGACGGTCGTCACGAGCGCAGCTCCAGTTCCGGCACCCCGGGCGTGGCGAAGCCGAACACCTGCCCGTAGAAGGACAGCTCGGCCTCCAGCGCGGCGATCATGGTCTCCGCCTTGCGGAACCCGTGCTGCTCGCCCTCGAAGGTCAAGTACCCGTGCGGGATGCCGCTGCCGGCCAGCGCGGCCACGAACCGGTCGGCCTGCTCGGGCGGGCAGATCTGGTCCTCCAGCCCCTGCAGGAGCAGGACCGGCCCGGCCAGCCGGTCGGCGTGCCGCAGCGGTGACCGCTCCACGTAGCGCTCGCGCGCCTCGGGCAGCGGCCCGACCAGCCCGAGCACGTAGCGGGACTCGAAGTCGTGGGTCTCGCCGCCGTCGCCGGTCCACTCGGCCAGGTCGAGGATCGGGTACTTGATCGTCGCCGCGCGGTAGGTGGTCACGCTCGTCATCGACGCCGCCGAGGTGTAGCCGCCCGCGCTGCCGCCACGCACCGCGAGCCGCGCCGGGTCGGCGGTGCCCTCGGCGGCGAGAGCTTCCGCGACGGCGGCGCAGTCCCGCACATCGACCACGCCCCACTGTTCGCGCAGCCGTTCCCGGTAGGCGCGGCCGTAGCCGACCGAGCCGCCGTAGTTGACCGCGACGATCCCGATGCCGCGGCTGGTGAAGTAGGCGAAGTCCAGGTCGAGATCGCCGGACACGCGCCCGGTGGGGCCGCCGTGGACGTGCACCAGGTAGGGCGGGCGCTCGCCCTCGGGACCGGTGAAGCCGGGATTGGCCGGCGGGTAGACGTAGGCCGGGATCGGCACGCCGTCCGGGCCGGGGAACGTCCGTTCCTGGGGCACCGGCAGGTACTCCGCGGGCGGCAGCGGGTGTGCGGGCGGGGTCAGCTCGGTCACCGCGCCGCTGCCGAGGTCGACGTGCACGACGGCGCTCTCGTGGCGCGGCCCGGCGGCGATGCCCGCGACCCCATCGCCGTGGCGGGCCAGGGTCGCCGCCCAGCTGGTCAGGTGCTCCGCGACCGGCGTGACCGACCCGGTGTTCTCGTCGAGCACGGCCAGCCGCCCGGAGTCGAGCACGGCGTGGCGGCCGCCGCCCAGCGGCACGAACCAGTTCGACCCGATCTTCCACAGCGGCCCGCCCAGCTCCCGCTCGCCCGGGACGAGAGCCACCGCCGTGCCGTCGAGCCCGATCCGGTGCAGGTTCCACCAGCCGTCCGGATCCACCAGCGCGAGCAGCGTGCCCGCGTCCTCCCACTCCACCTGGCACACCGATACGCCCGGCCCGCCGGCGAGCACCCGGTGCGGGCCGAAGCCCTCGGGCCGCACCTCGGCCACGCACAGCTCGGTGGCGTCCCACGGCATGTCCGGGTGGTCCCAGCCCAGCCAGGCCGCGTGCCGCCCGTCCGGCGACAGCCGCGGCGCGGTGAGGAAGTGGTGACTGGCCGCCAGCGGCACCACCTCGCCGCCGGACAGGGACACCAGATCGCGCCGGATGTCGGTGCGCCGCGGCCCGGTGCTCGTCTCCCGCACCGCCCACACCGCGCCGTCGGGACCGGGACGCAGGTCGCCGAACCGGACACCCTGCGGCACGTGCGGCTCGGGTGTGACCGGAACCACCTCGCCGCTGTCCAGGTCGCGTGCGTAGACCCGCTGATCGTCCCAGTGGGTGAAGAACAGGGTCCGGCCGATCACCAGCCACGGCCGCCCGCCGTACTCGTGCACCCGGTTCCGCGCGTTCCACGGCGACGGCAGCATCTCCTCCGCGCCGTCCTGACCAGCGCGGACCAGTGTCAGCCTGCCGCCTTCGGCCGGCCGCGCCTCGGCCCACCAGACGGTGCCGCCGACGACGTCGAGCCACTGCGCGCCACCGCCCGCGGCGGCGACGTCGGCGGCGGAGATCGGGGAGGTCCAGGTGCCGTACGGCGCGGTTTCAGCCACCGCCGCACTCTAACTAAGATGCAAGCGGGGGCGGCGGATGCCGATCATGAAACGGTGGCATAGGGTCGGGGGTGCCATGGCTCGTGTAATCCACGTCTTCCGCCAGCCCGACCGGTTCGTCGCAGGGACCGTCGGGGAACCCGGCGACCGCACTTTCTACCTGCAGGCCACCGAGGACGTCCGCACGGTGAGCGTGACGATCGAGAAGCAGCAGGTGCAGGTGCTCGCCGAACGCCTGTCCTCGCTGCTGGAGGAGATCGTCGCGCGCTTCGGCGCCGACGTGCCCGAGACCGTGCCCGACGACCTCGTCGACGTCGACCCGCTCGAGGTGCCGGTCGAGGAGGAGTTCCGGGTCGGCACGATGGGCCTGGGCTGGGACGCCGAATCCAGCGCGGTCGTCATCGAGCTGCTCGCGATGACCGAGGGCGAGGTCGACGAGACCGTCGTGCTCGACGACACCGAGGAGGGCCCGGACGCGGTGCGCGTGTTCCTCAGCCCGGCCGCGGCGCGGGCGTTCGCCGAGCGCGCGGACCGGGTGGTGCGCGCCGGCCGCAAGCCGTGCCCGCTGTGCGGCGAGCCGCTGGACCCGGAGGGCCACATCTGCCCGCGGCAGAACGGCTACCGGCGCAACACCGACCTGGCCGACGAGAGCTAGACGTGGCCCCACCGGTCGGCCCCGCCGATCCCCACGCCAGGGAGTTGCTGACCCGCGGCCGCCTGACCGTCGAAGGCCGCCTGGTCGACGCCTCCAACGTCACCCTGTTCTGCTCGATCGAGCTGGACGGGTTGTCCGCGCAGGCGGTGTACAAGCCGGTGTCCGGGGAGCGGCCGCTGTGGGACTTCCCGGACGGCACGCTGGCCGGCCGCGAGGTCGCCACCGCCCTGCTGTCCGAGGCGGCCGGGCTGGGCAAGGTGCCGCCGACGGTGCTGCGGGACGGCCCGTTCGGCGAGGGCATGGTGCAGCTGTGGGTGGAAACCGGCGACGAGGAGCTGATCGACGTCCGGTCGCCGAAGGACGTGCCGGACGACTGGCGCATCGTGCTGCACGCCCACGACCGCGCGGGCGAGCCCGCGGTGCTCGCGCACGCCGACCACCCCGGCATGCGGGACCTGGCGGTGCTGGACATCATCGCCAACAACACCGACCGCAAGGGCGGGCACGTCCTGGTCGGCACCGACGGCACGGTGTACGGCGTCGACCACGGCATCTGCCTGCACGCCGAGCCGAAGCTGCGCACGGTGCTGTGGGGCTGGGTGGGCGACCCGCTGCCCGGCGAGACCCTGGACAAGCTGCGCGCCCTGCCCGGCAAGATCCGCGGCGAGCTGGGCGAGCAGCTCGTGCCGCACCTGACGAAGCTGGAGATCAGCGCGATCGCCGAACGCGCCGAGATGCTCGTGGCGACCGGCGTGTTCCCCGAACCCGGCGACGACTGGCGCGCCATCCCCTGGCCGCTGTTCTGACCTGACCTTCCACCAATCCGGTGGCCGCCCTCACCCGAACTCGTGACGGGCCGGTGCGTGAGCTTTCGCCGTGCCCGGTGTCTGGCCTACTGAAGCGAGTGTGAATCCGGGGAGGCTGTGCATGGGCGGGACGCGGTGACGGCCGGGGCCCACCTCGGCGAGGTCCTGGACGACGCGACGCTGGTCGCGCGGGCGCGTGACGGTGACGTGCGCGCCTACGAGGAGCTGGTGCGCCGCTACCAGGGCCGCATGTACCGGCTCGCGCTGCGGATGCTGGGCAGCGCCGGCGACGCCGAGGACGTGGTGCAGGAGGTGTTCCTCACCGTGTGGCGGCGGCTGGAGCAGCTCGCCGACGACCGGGCCTTCGTCGGCTGGCTGTACCGGTCGGTCACCAACCGCTGCCTCAACGTCATCCGCGCCCGCCGCCCGGTCACCGACGTCGACCCGGACGACACCGAGACCCGCCGCGGCGACGCCCGGCCCGAGCGCGCCGCCGAGGTGAGCGCCCAGATGGCCGCCCTGACCGCGGCACTGGCCGGGCTGACGCCGGAGCAGCGGGCCTGCTGGCTGCTGCGCGAGGTGCACGGCCGGTCCTACGAGGAGATCGCGGAGGCCGTGTCGACCTCGCCGGGCGCGGTCCGCGGGCGCATCGCGCGAGCCCGTGCGCAACTGGCGGAGGTGATGCAGCCATGGCGCTAGACCAGACCACCCACGACCTGCCCTGCGGCCGGTCGCTGGAGGACGTGTGGGACCGCCTCGACGCGGTCACCGAGCACGACCTGACCTGCCCGCACTGCTCGACCGCCCGCGGCAGCCTGCTCGCCCTGCGGGACGCGACCCGCGAGCTGGCGGCGGAGCAGACCGAGCCGTCGCGGGACCTGACCGAGCGGATCATGTCCGCGGTCCGCGCCGACGTGCGGCGCTACCGCGGCATGGTGCGGCTGTCCGCGCCGGAGCCCGGCACGCTCGAGGTGAGCGAGCAGGCGGTCGCGGCCGTGCTGCGGTTCGCCGCCGACGAGATGGACGGCGTCCGCGCCCGCCGCTGCCGGGTCACCACCGCCGGGCTGGACGCCGACGGGCGGACGCTGATCGAGGCCGAGCTGACCATCGCCACCGCCTACCGCGACGACCTCGCCGACGTGCTGGCGCGGCTGCGGGACCGGGTCGGCGCCGCGTGCTCGTCCGGGATCGGCGTCCGGCTGGTGCGGCTGGATCTGCGGGTCGACGACTTCTACGACCGGTGAGAGGGGGAACTGGTGCACGTCGAGTGGATCGTCGAGGACGCCGTGGTGGCGTCGGTGGCCGCGCACGCCGCCCGGTCGGTGCCGGGCGTGGCCCGGCTGGAGCCGGGCGTGGCGGGGCTGGTGCGCGGCTGGGGCCGGGCGCGGTGGCAGCAGGTCAAGGGCCTCACTCCGGCACCCGCGGACGGGGTGAGCGTCCGCCGCGCCGGGGACGACGTCGAGGTGTGGGTGGGCATCGCCACCCGCGCCGGGGCGCAGGTGGCCGCGGTCGCCAGGGCGGTGCAGCGCGAGGTGCGCGCCCGGCTGCACCGGGACACCGGGGTGCGGCCCGGTCAGGTGTCGGTGACCGTGCTGGACATCGAACGATGACCCCGCGCGCCGAGCACGTCGAGGCGATCCTGACCGCATTGTCCGAAGTGGACGGCCTGCGCCCGGCGGCACCCGCGGTGCGGCCGGTGGCGTCGTGGAACCCGGCCGCGCTGGCGGTCGACCTGACGCCGGAGGTCGTGCGCGTGCGCCTGGTCGCCACCGCGCTGCCGCTGCCGCCGCGGCTGCGGCTGGCCGGGGACGCGGTCGCGAAGGCACTGGTGGGAAGTGCTTACGCGGACGCGGAAATCCGGCTCGTGGTGACCGATGTGGACGGAACCGCGTTCGGCGCGTGACGTTTCCGCGGCGGCGGTGTCGGAAGAAGTGGGAACACCAACCGGAAAGGGGAGAGAAGATGAGCAGTGCGACCGAGGAGAAGGCCGCCGCGGTGAGCAAGCTGGCGGCGAGCTCACTGGTGACCAGCCAGGGCACCACCACGATCGCGAGCACGGTGGTGCAGAAGATCGCCGGGCTGGCGGCGCGGGAGATCCCGGGCGTGTACGACCTGGGCGGCGGCGCGGCGCGGGCGTTCAACGCGCTGCGCGAGCGCATCCCGGGCGCCAGCGGCAGCGTCGGCCAGGGCGTGTCGGTCGAGGTCGGGGAGAAGCAGGCCGCGGTGGACCTGCAGATCGTGGTCGAGTACGGGGTGTCCATCGCCGATCTGGCGCAGGCGGTGCGGGCCAACGCGATCGGCGCGATCGAGCAGATGACCGGGCTGGAGGTCGTCGAGGTCAACATCACCGTCAACGACGTGCACCTGCCCGACGACGACGAGCCGCAGGGCGGCGCGCCCGCCCGGGTGCAGTGACGTGAGCGCCACGATCGCCGGTCTGCTGACCGGGCTCGTCCTCGGCCTGGCCGCCGCGTTCGGCGGGTTCGGCGCGTTCCTGATCGTCGCCGTGCTGGGCGGGCTGGGCCTGCTGGTGGGCCGGGTGCTGGACGGCAAGCTCGACTTGTCCCGGTTCACCGACCGGGAGCGGAGGTGAGCCGGTGACCGTCGAAGCGCCGGAGCGGCGCGGCACCACGGTCGTGGCCGACCGGGCGGTGCAGCGCATCGCCGAACAGGTGATCACCGGGCTGGACGGCGTGGGCGGGGCCGCGCGCCGCGTGCTCGGGGTCGCCGTGAGCAGTGGTGATCCGGAGCAGCCGGCCAACGTCACCGCGCGGGTGCGGGACGGCCGGGTCAGCCTGGCCGTGGAACTGTCGGTCGGCTACCCGGCCCCGGTCGCGCGCACCACGCGCGCGGCGCGGGAACGGCTGATCCGGCGGGTCGGCGAACTGACCGGGCTGGTCGTGGAACGGGTGGACATCACGGTGACCGCCCTGCACAGCGACCGGTCGCGGGAGAGGAACGTGACATGACCCGCCGGTCCCGGCGCAGCCTCGCGGCCACCCTGGTGGCCCTGATCGGGGTGATCGGGTGCGTGCTGGTGGCGACCAGCGCGGTGCAGCTCCTGCTGGGCGAGCGGCCGGTGCTGGACTACGACGCCGTCGCCGCCTGGCTGCACGCCACTCGCTGGGAAGCGCTTCCCGTCGCGATCGGCGGGGGATTGCTGGCCGCGGTGGGCCTGGTGGTGCTGCTGGCGGCGGTGCTGCCCGGCCGCGCGCTCGTACTGCCCTTGTCGGGGGGAAGCAGCAGGGTCGTCAAGGCCGGCGCGAGCCGCCGCAGCATCACCGGGAGCCTGCGCTCGGCGGCCGAATCGGCCGACGGGGTGGAGTCGGCGAAGGTGCGGCTGCGGCGGGGCAGCGTGACCGCGAAGGTGCGCGGCGGCCGGCTGGCCGCCGACGACGTGGCCACGCAGGTGCGGCAGGCGATGGAGGACCAGCTGGACCGCATCGCCCCGGCCCGGCGGCCGCGGGTGAAGGTGCGCGTGAGGAGCACGGCATGACCCGCCTGAACCGTCCCGCCCGGCTCAACCGGACCCTGCTCGCGCTGATCGGGCTCGTCCTGCTGGCCGGGGGCGGGTTCGCCCTGGCCACCTCGGTCGGCTGGCTGCGCGTGCTCGACCGCTCGCGGCCGCTCGTCCCCGGCGACGACCGGCCGCCGGCGTGGGTGCTGTACGTGACGGTGGTCGTCGCGGTGGTGCTGGGGCTGCTGTTCCTGCGGTGGCTGGCCGCGCAGGCGATGCGCCGCCCGAAGACGCAGACCTGGCGCCTGGAGGACGATCCGGCCCGCGGGGTCACGAAGCTGGCTGCGGACGCGGCGGTCGCGCCGTTCGAGTCGGAGATCGCGGCGTACCCGCAGGTGCGCTCGGCGGACGCGACGCTGTCCGGCACGCAGGACCGGCCCACGCTGCTGGTGACGGTGACCGCCGAGCCGGGCACCGACCTGACGGCACTGCGGGAGCACATCGTGACCGACGGCGTGGCGCGGTTGACGCAGGCGCTGGACCTGACGGAGCTGCCGTCGGTGATCGAGTTCCGCATCGCCGCGGAAGCGGCCGCGCGGGTGATCTAGACCGGCACCGCGGTTCGCTGGGCGTCGTAGGCCTGGCGGGCCGCGGCGATCTCGCCGCGGTACTTCTCCGCCCAGGAGGTCAGCCCGACCAGCGTCTGGTGCAGCTCGCGGGCCATGTCGGTGAGCGAGTACTCCACCCGCGGCGGCACGGTCGGGTACACGGTGCGCACCAGCAGCCCGTCGCGCTCCAGCTTGCGCAGCGTCAGCGTCAGCATGCGGCGGCTGATGCCCTCCACCTCCCGCTCCAGCTGGGTGAAGCGGACCGGCCCGCGCGCGGCGGTGACCAGGATGCCGATCGCCCACTTGCCGGCGACGTGGTCGAGGACCTCGACGATCGGGCACGCCTCGGTGACGGGGGAAGCGGTGTCAGCAGCCATACCTCGATGGTTCCATGTCCGCCCCTCAGTTACCAGCCGTCTCCCATGGCGATCGTGGCGTGCATCACAGCCTCACCGGTGGGACCAGGAGTGGTACATCGGTGTTCCTCTGGCACAGAGAACTGCCTTCTTCCGGACACGATCACGGGCTCACATGATGGCCCCAGTTACAAATCGTGCCCCTTTGGAGGTCAAGGCCATGTCCCTCGATCAGCCGGCCGGACGATCGCGGTGGCTCGCGCTCGCCGTGCTGTCCGCGCAGACGCTGATGATCGTGCTCGACCAGACGATCGTGAACGTCGCCCTGCCGGCCATCCGCGACGACCTCGGCTTCACGCCGTCGAACCTGTCCTGGGTCGTCAACGCCTACCTGATCCCCTTCGGCGGGCTGCTGCTGCTCGCCGGCCGCCTCGGGGACCTGGCCGGCCGCCGCCGCGTCTTCCTCGCCGGGATGGCCGTGTTCACGCTGGCCTCGCTGCTCGCCGGGCTCGCCTGGAACCCGGAAACCCTGATGGCCGCGCGGTTCCTGCAGGGCGCGGGCGGCGCCGCCTCGACCGCGGTCGCGCTGGGCATGGTCGTCCGGCTGTTCCCGGAGCCGGCTGAACGCGCCAAGGCGCTGGGCGCGTTCAGCTTCGTGCAGGCCGCGGGCGGCTCGATCGGCAGCATCGCCGGCGGTGTGCTCACCCAGGCGCTGAGCTGGCACTGGATCTTCCTGATCAACCTGCCGATCGGCCTGGCCGCCGGCGCGGTCGCGGTGCGGGTGCTGGAGAACGACCGCGGCCTCGGGCTGCGTGCCGGCGCGGACTGGCTGGGCGCCGCGCTGGTGACCGCCGCGCTGATGCTCGGCGTCTACACGATCGTCGAGGTGGAGTCCCACGGCTGGGCCTCGGCGCACACGCTCGGCTTCGGCGCCCTGTCGCTGGCGCTGCTGGCCGCGTTCGGCATCCGCCAGGCCCGCACCCGCGACCCGCTGCTGCCGCCGCGGATCTTCGCCTCGCGCGGCCTGTCCGGGGCGAACCTGACGATGGCGCTGCTGGTGTCGGCGATGTTCGGGTTCCAGTTCCTGGTCGTGCTGTACCTGCGGCAGGTGCTGGGCCTGAGCGCCCAGGCCACCGGGCTGGCGATGGTGCCGATCGCCGGGACGATCGCGCTGGTGTCGCTGGCGGTCTCGCCGCGGCTGTCCACCCGCTTCGGCGACTACCGGGTGCTGCTGGCGGGGCTGGTGCTGATCGGCGGCGGGCTCGCCTGGCTGGCCCGGGTGCCCGCCGACGGCGGCTACGCGACCGACGTGCTCGGTCCGACGCTGGCGATGGGCGCCGGGTTCGGCCTGGCCATGCCCGCGCTGATGGGACTGGGCATGCGGGACGCCGCCGCCGACGACACCGGTCTGGCCTCCGGGCTGTTCAACACGACGCAGCAGGTCGCGGGCGCGCTGGGGCTGTCGGTGCTGGCGGTGCTCGCCGCGACGCGCACCGAGTCGCTGACCGGGGTGCGGCCGGAGGAGGCGCTCACCTCCGGCTACCACCTCGCCTTCTGGGTCGGGACCGGGCTCGTCGCGGCCGCCTTCGTCGTGGCCGCGGTGATGCTGCGCCCCGGCGTGGCGGCGCGACGAACGGGGGAACCCGGCGCTACCGTCGCGGATCGTGCGCTCCCACAGCTATGACGACATCCTCGCCGGCCCGCGCAGACGCAAGATCCCCGAGGTCGTGGCGGAGCGCGGGCTGGTGGTCGAAGAACCGGGAAGCGGTTTCTGCGGCGCGGTGGTCCGGTTCGAGCACGGGAACGTGGTGCTGGAGGACCGCCACGGCCGCCACCGCGTGTTCCCCCTGGCACCCGCCGGGTTCCTGCTCGAGGGCAAGCCGGTGACGCTGGTGCGGCCGAAGGCCGCGCCGCCGTCACCGGCTTCGGCGCGTTCGGCGTCGGGATCGGTCAAGGTGCAGGGGCTGCGGGCCCGCACCGCGCGTGACTCGCGCATCTGGGTCGAGGGCAAGCACGACGCCGAACTGGTGGAACGCGTGTGGGGGCACGACCTGCGCGTCGAAGGCGTCGTGGTGGAGCCGCTGGACGGGGTCGACGTGCTGGCCGAGGCGATCGCGGAGTTCGGCACCGGTCCGGGGCGGCGGCTGGGTGTCCTGGTCGACCACCTGGTGGCGGGCAGCAAGGAGTCCCGCCTGGTGGACGCGATCCGTGACGAGCACGTGCTGGTCACCGGCCACCCCTACGTCGACGTGTGGCAGGCGGTGAAACCGTCCGCGGTCGGCATCCGCCAGTGGCCCACGGTGCCGCGCGGCACGCCCTGGAAGGAAGGCGTGTGCGCGGCGCTGGGCTGGGGCGAGACCTACGAGGGCTGGCAGCGCGTGCTGGCCGCGGTGAGCAGCTACCGCGACCTGGAGACGCCGCTGATCGGCGCCGTCGAGCGGCTGATCGACTTCGTGACCGACCCGGAAGGCTGAATCCGGCAGGTCACACCGAGATCACTTCGGGTCGTCCGCTGGTCGCGACCGGTCACTATCTGCCACGATGGACGCATGACACCGGCGCTCGTCTGGCTGATCGTCGCCATCGTCCTGATGGCCGCCGAGGTGCTGTCCGGCGACTTCTTCCTGCTGATGCTCGGCCTCGGCGCGCTGTTCGGGGCCGGTGCGGCCCTGATCACCGGCAACATCGTCGTCGACGCGGTCGTGTTCGCGATCGCGTCCGGAGCGCTGATCTTCCTGGCCCGGCCCGCGCTCAAGCGCCGGTTCCTGACCGGGACGGGTCACCGCACCAACACCGAGGCCCTGATCGGCGCCAGGGCCGTGGTCGTGTCCGTTGTGGACGGCCACTCCGGGCGTGTCAAGCTGGCCGGCGACGTGTGGTCCGCACGGGCCATCGCCGACGGTCAGCGAATCGAACCCGGCACGACCGTGACCGTGGTAGAGATAGCGGGCGCCACGGCCGTGGTGGCGCCCGAGCCGTAACCACAACCCTCATACCGGGAGAGCGATCTTGGGAACCGCAGCGATCATTGTTGTCGCGGTCATCGCCCTGTTCGTGATCGTGACGATCGCGAAGGCGATCATGGTGGTCCCGCAGGCCCAGGCCGCGGTGATCGAGCGGCTGGGCAGATTCAAGTCGGTCGCCTCGCCCGGCCTGAACTTCCTGGTGCCGTTCCTGGACAAGGTGCGGGCCCGGATCGACCTGCGCGAGCAGGTCGTGTCGTTCCCGCCGCAGCCGGTGATCACCGAGGACAACCTGACGGTGTCCATCGACACCGTCGTCTACTTCCAGGTGACCGATGCGCGCGCCGCGGTGTACGAGATCTCCAACTACATCGTCGGTGTCGAGCAGCTGACCACCACGACGCTGCGCAACGTGGTCGGCGGCATGACGCTGGAGCAGGCGCTGACCTCGCGCGACCAGATCAACAACCAGCTGCGCGGCGTGCTCGACGACGCCACCGGCCGGTGGGGCATCCGCGTGGCGCGGGTCGAGCTGAAGGCGATCGACCCGCCGCCGTCCATCCAGGATTCGATGGAGAAGCAGATGCGCGCCGACCGGGAGAAGCGCGCGATGATCCTCAACGCCGAAGGTCAGCGGGAAGCGCAGATCAAGACGGCGGAGGGGCAGAAGCAGTCGCAGATCCTCGCCGCGGAGGGCGCCAAGCAGGCCACCATCATGGCGGCCGAGGCGGAGCGGCAGTCGCGGATCCTGCGGGCGCAGGGTGAACGCGCGGCCCGCTACCTGCAGGCGCAGGGCCAGGCCAAGGCGATCGAGAAGGTGTTCGCCGCGGTGAAGGCCGGCAAGCCGACGCCGGAGGTGCTGGCCTACCAGTACCTGCAGACGCTGCCGCAGATGGCGCAGGGCGACGCGAACAAGGTGTGGCTGGTGCCCAGCGACTACGGCAACGCGCTGCAGCAGTTCGCCCGCGCGTTCGCCAAGCAGGACGCCGACGGCGTGTTCCGGTACGAGCCGGCCGACACCGACGGCGCCGAGCCGCCCACCCTGGACGACGAAGAGGTCGCCAGCTGGTTCGACACCTCCACCGACCCGCGGATCGCCGAGGCGGTGCGCGAGGCGGAGGCGGTGGCGCGCCAGGAGGTGCCCGGGCCGCTGGCGCACCAGCCGCAGCCGCCGGCCCCGCAGGCGACCAGCGCGCTGCGCGGCAACCCGGTGACCGAGGAGGCGCAGGAGGCGCCCGCGGCCGAGCCGCCCGTCCAGCCGGAGCCGCCGGCGTTGTCGCCGCCGACCACGCCGCAGTTCCCCGCGGCCGGCGGACAGCAGGGCCAGCTGCCGACCCGCAACCCGGGCCAGCACTACGGCACCCCGCCGCGGCCCCCGTACCCGCCGCAGCAGCCGCCGCCCGCGCCGCCCGCGGGGCCGCAGCAGTAGGCGCTTTCCCGAAGGGGCCGCACCGGGTTTCGGTGCGGCCCCTTTCGCTGCTCGCTCGTGGCCTGGCCGTGCGGCAGTCGCATCCCCACGCGGACGGCGCTTTCCCGATGGCCCCACACCGGATTCGGTGCGACCCCTGACCTTTGTCTGCTGCGGCGGCCGTCGGGGTCTTCAGTAGCCGATCGTGAAGCGGCGTTGGACGAAGCGCGGTAGTTCCGCCTCGTCGATCAGTGCCACGGCCGCGTCTTCGGCGGAGATGCGGCTGCGACCCTCGGCATCCAGGACCGGCTGGTCGCCGCCGATCCGGAAGCGGCCCGTGCGTTCGCCCGGGGCGATGTCCTCCGCGGGGCTGAAGTACGTCCAGAGCCGGTTGGACGTGCGCAGGACGTTCAACGCATCCCGGTGGCCGCGTACCGCCAGCGCGTAGTCCCTGGGAAGCCCGATCTGGTCGAGCGTCTCGTGGAGGAGCTCATCCGAGTCGGCCCGCACGATCCCGGGTTCGACCTCGAGGCTCCCGGCACCGCCGATGACGATGAGGCGGGTCCTGGGGTGGCTCGCCAAAGCGGTCAGCAGTGCTCTGGCCGCCCGGGCGTAGACGGTGGGGTCGGCGATGGAGCGAGCCACGGTGTCCGCGAAGTCCTTGCCGGCGTTGCCGGGCTGGAACCCGCTGATCAGGACGTCCAGGCCGGGGAGCGGGATGAGCTGGTCACCACGCTGGTCCACGACGTCTACACCGCCCTGGCCGACGCGGTGGACGCCGCAGGGGAAGCCGTCTCCACGCCGGATCCGGCCGACCGCATCCGCGCCTGGGCCACCGCCTTCCGGAACTGGTCGCTGGCCAACCCGCAGGGCTTCCGGCTCGTCTACGGCGACCCGGTTCCCGGCTATCAGCCACCCGAAGGCGGGCCTGCTCCGGAGGCCGCGCGCCGCGTCTGCACGGGGCTCGCCGGCCTCGCCGCGGCCGCCTGGCCGCACACCCAGCACCTCTACGAAGGCAGCGAGTTCCAGTGGTCCGACTTCGACCCCGGACTCCTCGACAAGGTGCGCCCGGCCCATCCGGAACTGCCGCCCGCCGGCGTCGCTCTCGCCCTGCGCATCTGGGGACACCTGCACGGCCTGGTGTCACTGGAGGTCTACGGCCACCTGCGCACCCAGACCCTCAGTCCGGACAAGCTCTTCCACGCGGAACTGACGCAGCTGACCCGCGCATTGGGGCTCGTGCCCCGGGGATGATGCGCCGACCACTCGGCGAGGCGGTGACCGCGGGATGCCACCCTGGAGCCATGAGCGAAGAGCCCGTGCCGGGCGCGCAGCGGCGCCGTCTGTTGTGGGGGTCCGTGCTGGCGACCGTGGTGGCGCTGGCGATCCTCGTGCCCGGTCTGGTCGGCGCGCTGGGCGCGCGGTCGAACTGGCTGCCCTACGGGATCGCCCTCGCGGTGCTCGCCGCGCTCGGTTGGTACCAGTGGTTCAGCGGCGGTAGACCGCGTCGTCGGTGATGTCGGCTCGCGAGCGGTCCTTCAGCAGCGCCACGCAGATGATCGTGACGACCGCGGAGAGCACGACGTAGGCCGAGATCGAGTACGGCGTGCCGGTGGTGTGCAGCAGCCAGGTCGCCAGCAGCGGCGCCGGCCCGCCCGCGAACACCGACGCCAGCTGGTAGCCCAGCCCGGCCCCGCCGTAGCGCAGGTGCGTCGGGAAGCTCTCGCCGATCAGCGCGGCCTGCGGCCCGTACTGCATGGCGTGCGGGATCATCGACACCACGATCGCCACGAAGATCAGCACTTCGCCGCCGTTCTTGAGCACCGCGAAGTACGGGAACGCCAGCAACCCGGTCAGCACCGCGCCGGTCAGGTACACCCGTTTGCGGCCAATCCGGTCCGACAGCTGCGAGAACCACAGGATCAGCACCAGCTCCATGGCCGCGCCGAGCAGGACGGCGTTGAGCACGAACGTCTTCGAGTAGCCGTGCTCGGCGACCACGTACACCAGGACGTAGCTGGTGTAGAGGTAGAACGGCATCTGCTCGGAGAACCGCAGCCCGGCCGAGAGCAGGATCTCCCGCCAGTGGTGCTTGACCGCGTCGGCCACCGGGCTGCGTGAGGTCCGCCGCCGCGCCACCACCTGGGCGAACATCGGGGTCTCCAGGATGCGCAGCCGGATCAGCAGCCCGACGGCGACGAGCAGCAGGCTGGCCAGGAACGGCAGCCGCCAGCCCCACGAGTCGAACGCCTCGTCCGACAGCACCGCCGAGAGCAGGGTCATGCCGCCGGTGCCGAGGACGAGCCCGACCGGCACGCCGATCTGCGCGAAACTGCCCAGCAGCCCGCGTTTGCGCTGATCGCCCCATTCCATGGCGAGCAGCACCGAGCCGCTCCACTCGCCGCCGATCGCGATGCCCTGGATCAGCCGCAGCGTCACCAGGATCAGCGGCGCCGCGATCCCGATGGTCGCCGCGCCGGGCAGCACGCCGACCACCCCCGAGGCGATGCCCATCATCAGCAGCGTCACCACGAGGGTGGTCTTGCGGCCGATCCGGTCGCCCCAGTACCCGAAGATCGCCGCGCCGACCGGCCGGGCCGCGAAGCCGACCGCGTAGGTGGCGAAGGACTGCATCGCCCCGGCGTAGCTCGACGAGGCGGGGAAGAACAGCTGCGGGAAGATCAGCGCCGCGGCTGTGTTGTAGAGGAAGAAGTCGTACCACTCGATGGTGGTGCCGATCGCGCTGGCGAAGGCCGCGCGCCGCACCTGGGTGGACTTGTGACGGGTCTGCGCCTGGAGAACGGTGTCCGCTTCGTCGCGTCCGAGAGCCATGCCGCCGAGCCTCCTGTGATCGGCTTCACTTCCCGGAGAAACGATCCCTCACCAGAGTGACGATGTCCAGATCCGGAGGGCGAATCACCACCCGCTGTCCGGTTCCGGCACTCGTCCCCGCGGCTCAGTCCATCGGCAGCAGCACCGGCCGTTTCGGGGTCAGGGTGTCGCCGGAGGACTCGCCGCGCAGGCGGCGCCCGATCCACGGCAGGACGTGCTCGCGGCCCCACCGCAGGTTCTCCGCGCGCTGCCGTCGCCGGTCGACCAGCTCACGCGGCCCGAGCGCGGCGGGGGAGAGCCCGTGCGGGCGGCCGAGCACGTCGAGCACGGCGATCGCGACCTCGGCGTGGCCGAGCGCGTTGAGGTGCAGCCGGTCGGCCGACCACAGCCGCCGGTCCCGCAGTTGCCGCATGCCCCACATGTCGACCACGTGCGCGCCGTGCCGGGCGGCGATCACCCGGGTGTGCTCGTTGTAGATCGCGGTGCGGCCGCGCAGCTTGCGGAACACCGGATCCTCGGCACCGTCCACCCCGGTGAACAGCAGCACCGTCGCGCCGGTCTTGGCGAGCTGCTCGACGGCGTTGTCGAACCGCGCGGCCAGCGCGTCGATGTCGGCCTTGGGGCGCAGCAGGTCGTTGCCGCCGGCGTAGATCGAGACCAGGTCGGGCCGCAGCGCGAGGGCCGGTTCGAGCTGCTCGGCGAGCACCTGGTCGAGCAGCCGTCCCCGGATCGCGAGGTTGGCGTAGCGGAACTCGGGATCGGCGGCCGCCAGCTGCTCGGCCACCCGGTCGGCCCAGCCCCGCACGCCGTTCGGGCGGGCGGGGTCGTCGTCGCCGACGCCCTCGGTGAAGGAGTCGCCGAGGGCCACGAAACGCTGGTACATGCTCAGCACCTTAGGCGACCGGTCCGGAGGCCCCGAGACCACGCGCGACGGCGCCGAGTTTGTCCGGGTTGGCCACGTTGTGCAGGGTGGTGATGCGGCCGTCGGCGTCGAAGTCGAAGGTGACCGTGGCGATCACCCGGTCCGGGCCGCGGAAGACCAGTCCCGGGCCGCCGTTGATCTCGGTCAGCTCCGCGACCATGTCCGCGGGCGCGACGCCCTGGTAGGTGACGGTGCCGATCGCGGCGAACCAGGCGGCCACCGTCTCGGCGCCGCTCACCGGGCGCAGGGCCTGGCGGACCTTGCCGCCGCCGTCCGTCCACAGTGTCACGTCCGGGGACAGCAGGTCCATCAGGGTGTTCACGTCACCCCCGGTCGCGGCGGCGAGGAACCGCTCGGTGACCTCACGCTGCTTCGCGCGATCGGCCGGGAACCTCGGCCGCCGCGCCTGCACGTGCTCGCGTGCCCGGTGCGCGGCCTGCCGCACGGCCGCTTCCGAGCGGTCCACGGCCTCGGCGATCTCGGCGTGGCTGAACCCGAAGACGTCCTTGAGCACGAACACCGCGCGCTCCAGCGGGCTCAGCGTCTCCAGCACCACCAGCATCGCCATGGACACCGATTCCGCGCCGGTGACGGCGTCGGCGCTGTCACCGGTGGTCAGGATCGGTTCCGGCAGCCACGGCCCGACGTAGGTCTCCCGCTGGTGCCGGGCCGAGCGCAGCCGTTCCAGCGCCAGGTTGGACACGATCCGCGCCAGGTAGGCCTTCGGGTCGGCCACCTGGGAGCGGTCGGCGGCGGACCACTTCAGCCACGCGTCCTGCACCACGTCCTCGGCGTCGGCGGCGCTGCCGAGGATCCGGTAGGCCACCGCGAACAACAGCTTGCGGTGCTGGTGGAACACCTCGGTCACCGCACACCCCGGGTGAAGCGGCCGCCACGCGGCCAGAACGCGCCCGAGACGGGCATCTTCTTCATGCGCAGGTAGGTCGGCCAGGGCGAAGCGGTCACCGTCTCTTTGTACCGGGCGGCCAGGCGGCCGGTCAGGCTGATCCGCCGCGGGCTGTCGTCGGGGTGGGTGAACTGCACCACCGCGTCGTGACGGCCCAGGCTGACCGGCGTGTGGTAGTAGCCGAAGCGGAACGGCTTGGGCTCCTCGCCCCGCAGCGCGCGGATGATCGACACCGCGGCGTGCACACCGGTGGGCATGCCGCTCTGGCAGGTGCCGTGCAGGACGCCGTAGCCCTGCCGGATCGCGGCCGCGTCACCCACCGCGTAGACGTCCGGGTGCGAGACCGACCGCAGCGCGGCGTCGGTGGCGACGCGGCCGCGGTCATCGACGGTCAGCCCGGCGGCTGCCGCGAGCGGTGCGGCGCGGGTGCCGCCGGTCCACAGGACCACGTCGGCCGAAACGGTCTCGCCGCCGGCCAGTTCGATCGCGTCCGGCAGCACCTTGATCACCTCGGCGCCGCTGCGCACCTCGACGCCCAGCCGCTCGAGCGCCGCCTGCAGGTAGGTCCTGGCGCGGGTGTTCATCGTCGCGCCCGGCTCACCCCGGCCCAGCAGCACGACCCGCAGCTCCGGGTACCGCTCGGCGATCTCCGCGGCCGACTCGACGCCGGTGAGCCCGGTGCCGGCGACCACCACCGTGCCGCGGCCCAGCCCGGCCAGCCGGCGCCCGAGCACCTCGGCGTCCTCCGGGGTGTTGAGGGTGTGCGCGTGCTCCTCGGCGCCCGGCACGGTGCCGGCCACGCCGCCCAGCCCGTACACCAGGGTGTCGTAGTGCAGGACCCGGTCGTCGTCGACGCGCACCGTCCTGGTGTCCGGGTCGAGCGCGGTGACCCAGCCCCGCACGAACCGCGCGCCGGTGCCCGCCAGCAGGTCCGGGATGCTCAGCTCGGCGACCGGCTGGCCGGTCGCGGTCAGGTGCAGCCGCAGCCGCTCGGTGAACCGGTCGTGCGCGTTCACCAGGGTCACCTCGACGTCCGCACGCCCCTTGACCCGCGCGGCGAGCTGGATCGCCGCCGCCATGCCCGCGTACCCCGCGCCCAGGACGAGAACCTTGTGTGTGGTCATCGTTTTCGCCTCCTCGATCGGCTGTTGACGACCACGTGATGGGTTCGGCGATCTCGTGCGTGACATGGCGCGGTTGTGACGGGGCACACAACGTGCCCTACCTCAGTGGCCGGAAGCCGCCGATCCGCTGCTCGAGCAGTTCGGCCAGCCGCAGCGGGGTGCGGTCCTCGAACATCGGACCGATGAGCTGCACGCCGACCGGCAGGCCCTCGGGCGACCGGCCCGCGGGCACGGCGGTGGCCGGCAGGCCCGGCATGGTGGCCAGGCCGGCCCAGACGAGCTGGTCGAAGTACGGGTACTCGACGCCGTCGACGTCGATGCGCCGGGCCATCGGATTCGGGCTGTGGTCGTGCGGGAAGGCGGGCGTCGGCGTGATCGGGCACACCACGGCGTCGAACTCGGCGAACAGCCGCCGCCAGGCGTGGCGGTGGAGTTCGCGGAGGTGGTGCGCGTCGAGCCAGTCGCGGTGGCTGAACAGCATGGCGCGCAACCGCACGGTGTCCAGGCTCCGGTCGTCCGCGCTCAGTCCGGCGACGCGGTTCCGCAGCTGCTCGAGCGATTCGACGGGAAACCGCGCCACGGCGCCGGAAATCAGCAACTGCATGTAGATCGTCGCCGCTTCGGCCAGATCGGGCAGCAGCGGACTGTGCCGTTCGACGCGGGCGCCGCCGTCGGCGAGCGCGTCGGCCACCCGGTTCACGCCCGCCCGCACGGCTGCCCCGGTCGGAATGCACGGATGGTCGTCGAGGACCAGGACGCGGAAATCGCTCAGCCGCTCGTGGCGGGCGGGCGGCAGGGCCAAGCGGTACGCCACGCCGAGCGTGAGCGGGTCCGGTCCGGCCATGACGTCGAGCAGGAGCATGAGGTCGCGCGCGGTACGCGCCATCGGGCCGACGACGGCGAGGTCGAGCTCGGCCGGCAACGCCGGCTCGGACGGCGCGACCATGCCGCGGTTCGCCACCAGCCCGAGCGTCGGCTTGTGCGCGTAGACACCGCAGAAATGCGCGGGCGTGCGCAGCGAGCCGGCGATGTCGGAGCCGAGGGACAGCGCGCCGAACCCGGATGCCAGGGCCGCCGCCGACCCGCCCGAGGATCCGCCCGGCGTGCGCTCGGGATCCCACGGGTTGGTGGTGGTGCCGTAGATGTCGTTGAAGCTCTGGATGTCCTGCAGCCCCAGCGGCACGTTGGTCTTGCCGAGCACCACCGGGCCCGCGGCCTTGACGCGCGAGACCTGGACCGCGTCCTCGGCGGGCAGGTGGTTCCGGTGCGGCGGCATGCCCCAGGTCGTGGGCAGGCCGGCGATGTCGTAGGACTCCTTGACCGTCACCGGAACACCGAGCAGCGGCCGGTCCTCGCCGCGGGCACGCGCCTGGTCGGCGTGGCGCGCGGCGGACCGCGCGCGGTCGAAGTCCGGCACGCAGATCGCGTTGATCACCTCGTCGTCGCGCTCGATCCGCGCGATCGCCTCGTCGGTCAGCTCCGCCGAGGTCACTTCACCGGCGCGCATGGCGGCCACGAGGTCTTCGGCCGACGCGAAGTTCCATTCCATGAATCCGACCGTATCCGCGCCTGGAACGGGACATAAAACGCCGATTCGCACAACGGGTTTCAGGCGTCCGCGCGGGCCCGGTGCTCGGCCACGTGCACCCGCGTCGCGCAGCGGGTCGAGCAGAACCGGCGGCGACCGTTGCGGGAGGTGTCGACGAAGACGGTTTCGCACCCATGGCGGGCACAGGTGCCCAAGCGGCCGGGGTCTTCGCACAGCAGGTGGGCCAGGCCGCCCGCGGTGAAGGCCCGGATCCGGCGGGGCAGGGTGTCGTCCTCGCCGGCGTAGTGCAGGTGCGCGGGCAGGCCGTCGTGGCGGGAGATGAACGGGCGGCACGCGGTTTCCGCGAGCAGCTCGTTGACCAGGTCGATCCGCCGGTCCGGGTCCGGCTCGGCGAACACCGCGCGGAGCCGGCGGCCCCACGCTTGCGCTTCGGCGGCTTCGGCGGCGGTGAGCCTGGTCAGCGACATGCCCGCGTCACGCATCATCCGCAGCAGCTCGGCGGCAGGCGCACCGGGCATGTTGACCAGGCCGGCGGCGACCTGCGCGGCCGGCCCGCCGTAAGGGTTGAAGTGCATAAAGCCATTACAGCACGCTGGGGACATGACCGACGAACGTTGTCCCCGCTGCCAGTGGCCGCTGTCCGAGCTCCTGCGGGGCGGGTCGAGCCATCCCGTCGCGGACGGCCGCCTCGACTACCGCCGCTGCGTGTGCGGGACCTGGCTGCTGCTCGTCAACGGCGCGCTCGCCGCCGCCACGCGGAGGCCTAGGATCGAGGCATGACACGTGCACTTGTACTCGGTGGTGGCGGCATTGCCGGAATCGCATGGGAAACCGGGCTGTTGCACGGTTTGTCGGAGTCCGGAGTGGACATTCTGGACGCGGACCGGTTCATCGGCACTTCCGCGGGTTCGACGGTGGGGGCCCAGATCACCAGCGGCACCGCCCTGGCGGAGCTGTTCCGGCGGCAGGTGGATCCGGCGCTGCAGACGCCGGAGATCGCGGCGAACATCGACGCCGAGGAGATCGCGGAGATGTTCGGCGCGGCGGTGAGCGCCGCGACCGACGCCCGGGACGCGCGGCGGCGGATCGGCGAGATGGCCCTGGCGGCGCAGACGGTGCCGGAGGCCGAGCGGCTGAAGGTGATCGAGGCGCGCCTGCCCGTGCACGACTGGCCCGCGGCGCCGTTGCAGATCGTCGCGGTGGACGCCGCGACGGGCGACGACCGGGTGTTCACCGCGGAGTCCGGGGTGTCGCTCGTGGACGCGGTGGCGGCCAGCTGCGCCGTGCCGGGCACCTGGCCGCCGGTGACGATCGGGGACCGCCGCTACGTCGACGGCGGGGTGCGCTCGATGGAGAACGCCGACCTGGCCGCGGGCTGCGACCGGGTGCTGGTGCTGCGGGTGACCGAGGTGCCCGGCATCACCGACCTCGACGACCAGGTGGCAGCCCTGCGCCAGGACGGCGCCGAGGTGCTGGTGATCGCCCCCGACGAGAGCGCCATCGAGGCGATCGGCCCGAACGTGCTGGACCCGACAGTCCGCGAGGCGGCCGCCCGCGCCGGATACGACCAGGCCCTCCGCGCGGCGGCCGAGGTCAAGGCCCTCTGGGGCGAGCGGCGCGCCTAGCCGGGGCGGTGGGTCAGCGGCGTGCCGGGCCAGATCAGCATGCGCCGGAACACCATCCCTGCCTAGCCACCCGGCCGCCGTGGTCGCCAGCCCCGGCAGGGGCGGCGACCGCGGCACGCCCTACCGGGCCCCAGTGGCCTTGTGCAGTCGTGCGGCTGCCAAGGTCACGCCCCTGCCGGGTCGGCGACCGGCCGCGCTCAGGGGCGCCCGGCGCGTGGCACGCTGACCCGGAAGGCGAGCAGGCTCGCCTCGCGGGCGTCCCTCCTCGCGTGCTCGTTGAAGTCCGGCGCCGCACACGCGAACAGGGTCCGGCCGTCGGCGCCACCCAGCATGCACGCGAACACCCCGGTGCCCGGCTGGATCTCGTCGGTGATCTCGCCGCCCTCGCGGACTCGCAGCAGCCGGCCGCCGACGCCGTCGGCCACCCACAGGGCGCCTTCGGCGTCCAGGCAGCAGCCGTCCGGCGCGACGGCGATTTCGGGAAGCGCTTTCTCCAGCTCACGCTCGGTGAGCGGCTCGCCGAACTTCGCCCAGACGCGGCGGTTGGTGAGCGACCCGTCGTCGGCGATGTCGAACGCCGTGACCCGGTTGCCGAACGTCTCGTCGACCAGCAGCACACCGTCGTCGGTGATGACGCTGCCGTTGGGGAACCACAGGTCCTCCGCCACGACCGTCACGGTGCCGTCGGGGTCGACGCGCAGCAGGTTCGCCGGCGCGACGGGGGCGCCGTTCATCAGGTCGAACCCGAAGTTGCCGACGTAGGCGCGGCCCTGGGCGTCGACGACCATGTCGTTGGGGTGCCCGGTCACGTACCCGGCCAGGTCGGCGTGGGTGACGAGGCCGCCGTCGGCCTCGCGGCGCAGCAGGCGCGCGTCCCGCATCGAAACCACGAGCAGCCGGCCGTCGGGCAGCCAGCCGAGCCCGGAGGGTTGCTGCGGCACCTCGGCCTCGACCCGCAGGTCGCTGCCGTCCTCGAGGCTGGAGTACACGCGGTGGGTGTAGAAGTCGGCGAACCAGATGCGGCCCTCGTGCCAGCGCGGGCATTCGAGGTAGGAGAAGCCGTCCAGAACTTCGTTGGTCACAGTGGACAGTCAGGCACGTCACGCCGGACGGTGTCAAGACTTGACCCTGACACCGGTGTGAGCGCTTAGCGTCCGCCGCATGAGAAGGAGTCACCCGACGCTGGCCGTGCTGTGCCTGAGCGTCTTCGTCGTCGGCACGTCGGAATACCTGATCTCCGGGCTGCTGCCGCAGACCGCCGCGGACCTGGACGTGTCCGTCGGCACGGCCGGGCAGGCGGTCACGGCCTACGCCCTCGGCGTGGTGATCGGCGGTCCGGTGGTGGCCGCGCTGACGATCCGGGTACCGCGCAAGGGGCTGGCGCTGGGCCTGATGCTGCTGTTCGCGGCGGGCAGCGCGGTCAGCGCCGCGGCGCCCACCTTCGCGTGGCTGCTGGCCGGGCGGGTGGTGTCGTCGTTGAGCCACGCGGCGTTCCTCGCGCTGGCGCTGGTGATGGCGACGAGCGTAGCGCCGCCCGGGCGCGCCGGCACGGCGATTTCGACTGTGGCGTCCGGGTTCACCGTCGCCACGCTGCTGGGCGTGCCGCTGGGCGCACTGCTCGGGGAGCGCGCGGGCTGGCGGGCCCCGTTCGTGGTCCTGACCGCCCTGGCCCTGGCGGGTGCGGCGCTCCTCGCGGTCGTCCTGCCCCGGCAGGACCCGCCCGCCGCCTGGCTGCGCGAGGAAATCGCGGTCGTGCTGCGCCGCCCGGTGCTGCTGGCTATCGCCACCACCGCGGTCGGGTTCTCCGGGGTCGCGGTGGTCTTCACCTACCTCGCGCCGCTGCTGACCGGGGTGTCCGGGTTCTCCGCCGCGGCGGTGTCCGGTCTGCTGCTCGCGTACGGGGCGGGCAGTTTCCTCGGCAACCTGCTCGCCGGGCGGCTCACCGACCGGTCGATGAGCGCCACCGTGCGCGGGGTGTTCGGCGGCCTGGCCGGGGTGCTGGTGGTGTTCCCGTTCGCGGTCGGGTGGCAGCCGGCCGCGGTGGCCGCGGTGCTGGTGCTCGGGTTGCTGTCCACGGCCACCATCGCGCCTCTGCAGGGGCTGATCCTGCGTCACGCCGGGGATGCCCCGACGCTGGCGGTCGCGGCGAACGTGGGCGCCTTCAACCTGGGCGCCGCCGCCGGCGCCGTGCTCGGCGGGGTGATCACGGCAGCCGGGGCGCTGCGCTGGTCGGGCCTGGCCGGTGCAGTGCTCAGCCTCACCGGGCTGGCCCTGACCTTCCTCGTCCTGCCCCGCGCCCGGCGGGTCGCGGAGCCCCGGCTGTCAGGCGTCGCCGACCAGGCGTAGGTGGCGCGGTTCCTCCCGGGCCTCGTCCCGGATCTCAGCGCCGCTGGTGAGGTCGGCGAGCATCTGGGTGGTCTGGCGGCGCCGGCTGCGGCGGACGTAGATCAGGGTGGTGGCGACGCTTTCGTGGCCGGCGAGGTCGGCCAGGTCCTCCACCGAGACGCCCTGTTCGTAGCCGAGGGTCAGGACGGTGTGCCGCAGCGAGTGCGGGACGACGTCGTCGGGGTGGTCCAGGCCGGCGCCCCGGGCCGCGTCGCGCAGGAGGTTGCCGAGGTCGCGCGAGGTCAGGGGCGTGCCGGTGCGGGTGGCGAACAGCCAGCCGGACAACTCGGCGACGGATTTGCCTTCGCGGGCGGCGCGGGCGGCGAGGTAGTTGCCGAGGGCGACGTCGGCCAGGCCGAGGATGTCGGCGGTCTTGCGGTGGCCGCCCTTGTTGACGTAGCGCAGGATCCGGTGGCCGTGGTCGACGCCGAGGTCGCCGTCCGGGCCGCAGCGGGCGTGCAGGATGGCGCCGGACCGCACGGCGGTGGTGGCCATGATCTCCAGGATGGCGAGGTTGCGCAGCGCGGCTTCGGTGCCCGCGGTTTCGGCGCGGCCGCGAGCGTAACCGAGCAGGGCCAGGAGTTCGGCGTAGGTGAGAGCGCGGGTCTGGGACTCCTGGTCGCGCTTGTGGCGCGGGACCAGGCGCGCCGGGTTGTCGTCGTGGACGCGGTTGTTGATCAGCTCGGTGTACCAGGAGCTGACGGCGGCCAGGCGGGCGTTGTAGGTGACCGGGCTGCCCGGGTCGAGCAGGGCGATCCAGTCCTTGACGTCGGCCAGGCGCGCGGCCAGCGGGTCGACGCGGTGCCAGTCGCAATAGGACAGCCACAGACCCAGGCCGCGCCAGTAGGAGCGGCGGGTCTGGTGGCTTTTCATCTCCAGCAGCCAGGAGCGGGTGACCCCGCGCGGGCCCCGGCCGCCGGCGGGGTCGGCCGGCAGGGCCGGGAGCTCGGCCACCGCGTCCTCGACCAGGCGCCGCAGGGCGGTCTTGTCGGGGGCGTGGGCCGGCATCGGCCGGGGCTCGTACGGGGCGAGGTCGAGGGTCATCGCCCCCGATCATGTCACGACGACGCGCTCCCGGCCGGTGGGATGTTGATGTTGCGGTGGAAGACGTTGCGCGGGTCGTACCGCTGCTTGATCTCCCGGAGCCGCTGGTACTTCGCCGGTCCGTAGGCCGCCTGGACCCGGTCCTGCCCGGCGTCGTCCATGGCGTTGACGTAGGTGCCGGTGCGCGGGGCGAAGGGGCGCAGCGCGTCCGTGCACGACCGCACCCAGGCCGTCTCGGCCGCCAACGTCTCCAGGGTCTGCGTCGCCGCGATCATGAAGGCGCAGTACCGGGGTGAGCGGCCGCCGCTGAAGGCCGTGGCGTCGTCGGGCACCGCCGAGTAGGCCCCGTCGAGCCGGTAGAACAGCACGATCGACATCGGCGAGGTGCGCTGTGGCACCTGCTCGACGACCGCCTGGATCACCTCGTCGGTCAGTTCTTCCAGGTACACGCTCTTGTCGTAGTAGTACAGGCCCCAGGCGTTGGCCTCGTCGATCAGCTGCTGCAGTTCCACGTACGGCATCGGGGTGACGAACTCGAACGCGGGCGGCAGAGCCTGCCGGATCCGGTCCAGCGCGTCGGCGTGGGTGCCGGCGTCGCCGAACCCGGTCACGAGCAGCGCGTAGCCGGGGGCGAAGTGGTACGGCTCGGGGACGAACGGCGCGGGCGGTGCGTTGAGGGCGCCGATCACCACGCTGATGTCGAGCGGCAACGCGGGCACGAGTTCGCGGGCCAGTCGCAGCATTTCCGGGCCTTGGTCGAGTTCCCAGAACAGGAGCGCGAACTGGACCAGGGGACCGGCCTCGTGCAGCCGGAACTCGAACTCGGTGACCACGCCGAAGTTCCCGCCGCCACCGCGGATGGCCCAGAACAGGTCCGGGTGTTCGGTTTCCGAGGCGCGCCGGATGCGGCCGTCGGCCGTGACGATCTCGGCGGAGACCAGGTTGTCGATGCTGAGTCCACCCTTGCGGGTGAACCAGCCCATCCCGCCGCCGAGGGTCAGGCCGCCGACGCCGGTGTGGCTGACCATGCCGGCGGGCACCGCGAGCCCGTGTGCCTGGGTGGCCGCGTCGAGGTCGCCCAGCAGGGCGCCGCCACCGGCGCGGGCGAGCTTCGCGTCCGGGTCGACGGTGATGTGGTTGAGGGCGCTCAGGTCGATGACCACGCCGTTGTCGACCGTCGAGTTGCCGGACGGGCTGTGCGCGCCGCCGCGGACCGCGATCTCCAGGCCGTGTTCCCCGGCGAACCGGACCGTCGCGGCGACGTCGGCCGCAGAGGCGCACCGGGCGATCATCGCTGGTCTGCGGTCGTTGGCGGCGTTCCACACCTTCCGGGCTTCGTCGTACCCGGAGTCCTCCGGGCCGAACACCGGGCCGCTCAGCACCGCCCGCAGATCCGCCACTCCGCCGCCGACCGTCTGGGTCATGGTCATCACCTTCGTTCGGAACCCTTTTGGTGGGGTCGCAGTCGATCTGCGCGGGGTTACACCGGCTGGGTGAGGTCCGGTGGGGCGCTTCGGCGGGGTCCCCGGGGTACTGGGGCGTTTCGTCACAGTGACGACCCCCCCAGTTCTCGCTGCCTGAATGAGCCGGATCGGTAGCCCGCGATAACCGTGATTATCACGGTGCGTCTTTGGCTGTAGTTTACTAACTCTAACCCGGGGTTCTAGTTAATAAACTAGAACTGATAAGCTGCGGTTATGGAGGAAACAGCCCCACCGCCGCCGCGCAGGGACGCGTCGGGGAGTCGTGAGCCCGTGTCCGACCCGGCGCTGTGCCGGTACTGCCGTCGGCATCCGCGGAAGCAGCCGGGCCCGCGCGGCGGGCGGCCGGGGGAGTACTGCACGACGGTGTGGGCGGTCGACGAGCGCGGCCGCGAAGTCACGTGCGCGCGGCTGGACGAGGCGGACCAGATCGCGTTCGCCGCCTACGGGCCGGCGATGCCCGGGCTGGACGTGGCGGCGGTGGGCCGGGACGTGAGCCGGGCGCTGGCGGAGATCACGCCGTTGCAGCGGACCCTGGCCGCCCTGGACGAGCGGCTCGACGCGGAGGTGACGGAGGCTCGCGAGCGGGTCGCGGAAGCCGAGGCTCGCGCGGCGGACGCGGAGGCGCGTGCGTCAGCGGCGGAGGCCGGAGCGGCGGCGGCCGGGGTGGAAGCCGCGGAGGCCGCCGAGCGGGCCGACGCCGCGGAGACCCGGGCGCGGGAGGCGGAGGAGCGCGCCGCGAGCGAGCGGACCCAGGCCCAGCGTGCGATCGCCGACCGGCTCACCGCGGAGGGTGAGATCCGGCAACTGCGCGAACGCCTGGAACAAGTGGAGACGGAGCAACGGCAGGCCGCCGAGACCGCCGCCGCGCGCATCGAGGAACTCGCTGCCGCGGCCGCCGCCCGCGCCAGCGAGGCCGAGGCCGCGCACGCGCGGGCCCGCCAGCTGGAGACCGACTTGCGCGACCTGGCGACTCAGCACCACGAGGACCTCGAGCAGCTGCGCGCCCGCCATGACCAGGCGCTGGCCGAGGAGCGCGAGAAGCTCCGTCAGGCCCGGGAGCACTGGCGGGCCGAGCACGACCAGCGGATCGCCGCACTGCGCGAGCAGCACGAGCAGGAACTCGCCGCCGCCCGCGACCGAGTCACCGAGCTGCTCACCACCGCCGCGCGGGCCGAGGCCGCCGCCACCGAGGCGCGGACAGCCGCCGCCGCAGCGGGCCGCGCCTCGGACGCCGCCACGGCGCGGCTCGGCATACTGCGGGAGGGGGTGCTCACCGCCCTGGCCGAGCCGGCGGCCGAGCTTCCTGCCCGGCTCCGCGCACTGCTCGCCGACACCGCGCCGCCCGTGGCGGGCGGGGGCCACCAGGAGTGACCGGCGCCCGCTCGACGCGGCGGCCCAGCGCGAGCCGGGCGTCCGAGCCCGCGGGTGCCTGAAGACCTAACGGGTCAGCGCGACTCCGTGACCACCGGTTGCCACGTGCGCCCGCCGTCCTCGTCCTGGCGCACTCGGCCGAACGCGACGTCGGCGAAGTGGATCCCGAAACCGTACGTTCCGGGCCGCGCCAGGCGCTCGACCAGGGCGCGCCGGTGGTGGACGCTCGCCTCGTCGTCCACGTCCGGCTGGGACGACCAGTCCGGGTGTCCCATCTGCACCGGCGAGTGGAACAGATCCCCGAACGCGATCACCGTCTCCTCGCCGGCCGTGATCTCGTAGGCGGCGTGCCCCGCCGTGTGGCCGGGCGTGGCGAGGAGCCGGACGCCGGGGAACACCTCGTCACCGTCGTCGGCCAGGTCCAGCCGTGGTTCCAGCGCCGCGACCGTCGCCGGGAACGGCGCGTCCCGCAGGGAGCGGCCGTGGTCCCATTCGGCCTTCGTCAGCACTGCGCGTGCGTGCGCGAACGGCGGCTGGCCGGTGTCCGGTGCCGGTGCGGTGAGCCAGCCGATGTGGTCCCGGTGCAGGTGCGTGATCGCCACGGTGTCGACGTCGGCCGGGGTGCGGCCGAGCGCGGCGAGACTGTCGAGCATCCGGCCACCGGAAGCTGCGCCCGCTCGCGGCTGGGCCGGGTCGGCGGCGACCTCGCGGGGCCCGAAACCGGTGTCGATCAGCAGGGCGCGGCCGTCGCGTTCGACGAGCAGGCCGCCCGCGCCCACCCGCAGGTAGCCCTCGTCGTCGAGGTATTCCCGGTGGCGGTCCCAGAAGTCCGGGCCGCTGTCGGCGAACCACTCCCGCGGGTTGAGCTGGATCCACGCGTCGGCGACGTAGCTGAGCCTGACTTCCCCGAGCACGACGGTCCGCACACGCGACGGCGTGCGCAGCCGGACGGGGTCGAGGTCGACGACATCACCGAGAGAAGTCATGTGCACTTCCACAGAAGATCATGCGGCCGCGAAGGCGTCCAGCAGCGCCGAAACCGAAGAGGTCGTGCTGCTGTCGGCCGGTGACGAGATTCCGGTAGTTCCCGCCCAGTGGGCGACAAGGTAGCGACCCGGCGAACCGCTGATTTGCGTTTCGCCGGGCCGGCGGGGCTGGAGAGACGTCGGCCTCGCCGAGGTGGGTGCGACGTGCTCGTTTCGCTTCATGACAAGCTGTTCGGCCGCACGCCGCTCACTTGAACGCGGCGGCGTTGCGTGCCGCCCAGTCCGCGAACGAACGCGGCGCGCGGCCCAGCACCTCTTCGATGTCGGGGCTCACCTGCTGGATCACGGCGGGTGGCGTGCCAAGGAGGTCCAGGGTGTTCTCCACGACCGGCTCGGGCATGAATCGCACCATCGCGGACTTGGCCTCGGCGCGGGTCAGTTCCACGAACTCCACCGGTTCGCCCACTGCGTCGCCGATCGCCGCGGCTTGCTCACGGGGTGAGATCGGGGCAGGCCCGGTCAGGTCGTAAATCTTGCCGACGTGGCCGGGTTTCCGCAGCACCACGCCGGCGACATCGGCGATGTCGAGCGGGTCGACGGCCGGCAGTGCAACGTCCCCGAACGGGGCCGCGACAATTCGTTGCGTCCGCACTGAATCCGCCCACTGGAAGGCGTTGGAGCTGAAGTTGCCGGGGCGCAGCATCGTCCACTCCAGGCCCGACGCGGTCACGGCGTCCTCCAGTTCGGCGGAATGGTTGCCGCTGCTGACGCCTTGCGAGGACAGCAGAACAACGCGGCGGACGCCGGCGGCCCGCACGACGTCCATGACCTCGCGGAGGTTGCCGCCGGAGCCCACGAAATCGCCTGAGGTCAGCAGGAACACCGCGTCGGCGCCGTCGAACGCGCCCTTCAGGTTCGCCGGTTCGGCCAGATCTCCTTGCCGGACACGGACTCCGGCTGGCGCGTCTGTCGCGGAGATGCGCCGCGACACCGCCGTCACTACTTCTCCCGCGGCCGCCAGTGTCTGCACCAGCGGTCGTCCGACATTTCCGGTTGCTCCCGTAATCACGATCATGCGGACGACGCTAGCGACCGTGGGCTAGTAGGTACCTAGAGGAAAGTATTGGACCGGAGGGCAATCGTGACCGACACCACGGCCGCCACCCAAAGCGTTGCCTACTGTCCGGAAACTGCCGGACGGCCGGTGAAGACGGCTTGGCGCCGCTCGAGGAACGACCGGATGCCTTCCTGACCGTCGGCGGTGGCGAACAGCCGGGCGACGGTGGGGGTGAGCTCGTCGATGGCGGCCCGGTCGCCGTGGTCGCGGGCGCGGTGTGCCGACTCGAGCACCGCGCGGACGCCCAGGGGTGCGGCGGTGTCGGCGATGCTGCGGGCGATCGCGACGGCGTGTGCCACCGGGTCGGTGTCGGCGACTTCCTGGACCAGACCGATGCGGTGGGCCTCGGCGGCGTCGAACTCGTCGCCGGTGAGCATCCAGCGCATGGCGTTGCCCCAGCCGGTTTCGCGGGGGAAGCGCAGGGTCGCGCCGCCGAACGGGTAGATGCCGCGGCGGACCTCGAGCTGGGAGAAGCGGGCGTCCCGGCTGGCGACGCGGATGTCGGCGGCGAGGAGCAGTTCGATGCCGAGCGTGAGCACCCGGCCCTGTGCGGCGGCGACGACCGGGGTGGTCCAGTCGCCGTCCAGGCGCCACGGATCCCGGCCGTCGGCGGGGTAGAAACCGGTGCCCGCCTGGATCGCGGGGGCGACGTCGGCCAGGTCCAGCCCGGCGGTGAAGTGCTCGCCGTGCGCGAACAGCACTCCGCAGCGCAGGTCGTCGTCCGATTCGAGCAGGGCGTAGGCGCGGGAGAGGTCGTGCAGCATCGCCAGGTTGAACGCGTTGCGCTTGTCCGGGCGGTTGAGGCCGATCAGCAGGACGTGCCCGTCGCGTTCGAGCGTGATCGTGCCGTGCTCGGAGGTGAGGTTCATGTGGTCGCTCCGTTGGTCTCGGGACGGTTTCCGCATCACGCCAGCCTCTGCGCGTTCAGCCAGACGGTGCCCGGGTTGACCCGGTCCGGGTAGCGCCGGACCATCTCGTCGAAGAACTCGCGTGGCGCGGGTTTCCCGGCCAGCACCCGCTGGGCGGTGCGCAGGTAGTCGGCGGTCTCGTCGAGGATGGCGGGATCGTCAGCGCGGGCCGGGTCCTTGTGGCCGGCGACCACGGCCGTGGGCGCCAGGTCCCGCACCTTGTCGAGGGCGCGCAGCCAGGAGTCGATGCCGCCGTCGAGCCCGCCGTCGGCGAGGTACTGGTGCACGTTGTTGTAGGCGACGTCGCCCGCGACGACCAGTCCGAGGTCGGGCACGTGCAGCACGGTGGAGTCGTCGCAGTCGCTGTGACCGACCTCGACCGGGACCAGCGGATGCCCGTCCAGCACCAGGGCTTCGGCCGCCAGCGGCCGCGCGGTCACCCGGGGTTCGGGGATCTGCCCGGGAAAGAGCTTGTCCCAGAACGCTTTCCGCCGTCCGGACGCGGAGGCGTGCATGAGGGCGACGGTGCCTTCGGTGGCGTGCACCGTCACGCCGGGGAAGCGCTCGGTGAGCGCCGCCGCACCGAACCAGTGATCGCCATGGGCGTGCGTGACGTAGATGTGCGTCAGGCGTTTGCCGGAGCGCTCGACCCAGTCACCGACCCGCCGGGTCTGCTCGACCGTGAACGGCGGGTCGACCAGCACCGCGTCGGTCGCGCCCGAGATGAGCGTCGTCGACAGCGGCGACCACAGCTGCGGCTGCCCGGTGGGGAGCGTGCCGGTGGTGGGGATGGGCTCGGACACGAAGACGTCGAACGACAGCGCGGCGGGACGGGGCTCGGGCATATTCTGCTCCTCGATCAAGCTAGTAGCTATCATTAAGATAGGTACTTTCCTCATGTGGATCGCCGAGGAGTGAGCCATGACACATCGGGAGCTGGACGCCGAGTCGATCCGGCCGTACTGCCCGTACTTCGCGTCGGCGATGGACATGCTGGGCCGTCGCTGGGCCGCGACCGTGTTGCGCGCGCTCCTGGCCGGGGCCACCCGGTTCAGCGACATCTCCAGCGCGGTTCCGGGCATGACCGACAAGCTGCTGTCGCAGCGCCTGAAGGACCTGGAAGCCGACGGACTGGTCGAGCGCACCGTGCACGCGAGCACCCCGGTGCGGATCGACTACCGGTTGACCGAGAAGGGCGCGGCCCTCGGCAAGGTGCTGCTGGAACTCAACCAGTGGGCACTGGAGTGGATCGAACTCCCGGCGAGCCGTTGACCGGGGGTCGCCGTCGTATCCGGGACATTTCGGGCGGATGTACACGAATGAGGAGTTGAAGGGGCTCTCGCGCGACGAGCGGTGCGTGAAGGTGTTCGAGGAGAAAACCCCGGGCAACGCATCCGGGGAAGCTGGGCCGGCGGCATTTCGAGGGGACGTGCTCGAGCGGCTGCTCTCACGCCACCACGCCCGGTATCGAGCCCCAGATCTGCAAGCGGTTGGCGGCCTACCCGCGCCATGCGAACGCGCGGCCTGGATTGACCGCCAAGATCGTGTGCATGGCATCCTCGCCGACGCGGCGGGTCAGCGCGGCGGCTGTGTCGTTGAGCAGGGCCGCTGGGCCGGGGCTGCCGTTGGGGTCGAGGCGGTCGGCGGTGGGGGTGTCGGCGCCGAGCAGGATCCGGTCGGCGTGTCCGGCCTCGAGCATCGCGTGGATCAGGTTGCCGAGCATCCAGTCGGTGGCGTGAGTATCGCGGCGAGGGCCGTCGTAGGCGAGGTAGGCGCCGGAGGCGGCCAGCTCGGCGTGCAGATGGTAGTCCGGGTTGCGGGCGAGATGACCCAGTACCACGTTCCCGGGCGGCACGCCGGCGGCGTCCAGTGCGGCGAGCACCGCCAGGCCGTGGGTGCCCAGTTCGAGATGGACGCAGACCGGTGCGCCCGGTGGCCTGATGAGCGGCTCCGGCTGCGGCCAGCGCCTGGCGTTCGTGCTCGTCCGTGCCGTGGTAACCGGCCGCCACCTTGATCACGCCCGCGCACGGCGCACCGGCCGGGTCCGGCACGCCGTCGTCGCCGCGCATGCCGATGGTGAGTTCCTCGGTGAACAGTTCGGCAAGCTCGGCCGCGCCGAGAGTGGCGGGCCAGCGCGGCGGGCCTCCGCCGGTGGTGTAGTGGCGTGCCTGGTGCACGCCGGTGGCGGCGATGATGTGGACGCCTGTCTGCTCGGAGATGCCGGGCAGCCAGGCGGCGTGGCGGCCCATTCCCGGCGGGGTCCACTGCACGAGGGCCTGGCCGCCGGTCGCCGTGAAGTCCTGTGCCATGGCCGATGCGGCGGACCGCCGGCTGAGCGGCCTGCCGGGGATCACAGGGGACTCGAGCAGCAGGTGGTCATGGGCGTCGGTCACCCCCAGCTCGCCGAGTGGTAGGTCACCTCGCACGGTGCGGACCAGGCCCCTCACGCGGCCGCCTCTCCGCCGCCCCGAAGGAGCCTTTCGATCGCAGTGACGGTCAGGCACCCGGCCGCGACCCGGGTCATCTCCGGCCGGGCCGACTCGCCGAAACCCGATGTCGCGTCCTCGGCGATCACCAGGCGGGCGCCGGAGGCGATAAGCGACCGGCGGCAGATGTCGGCGTTGCTGCCATCGGGCAGGTAGAGCCGGACCATGTGCGCGACGGGCCGTCGTGCGTCCCGGAACGCGCGTGTCAGCCTGGCCACAGCCGGGACGATCTGTCCGGTGCCGGGCACCGGGTCCTGGGAAGAAGCTTTCTTGGTCACCCGGCGCACGTTACGGCTCGCCGACGGGGCTGCCTTGTACGTCGTTGCGTGCCCGTCTGGCACAGGCGAACTGCCCGGAGTTGTGGCGAACGTCCGGCGGAAATGGCGGTGCAGGTGAGCCTGGTCGTAGAAGCCGCTGTCGGCCGCCCGGGCGACGCTGTCGCGGGCGGCGGCATCCCGGCCAGTTCGGTGGGTTCGGCGTGTCACGAGTGCCGATCGTGGGCATCGTTTATAGTCATACTGACCAATAAGGGGGCGGATGTACGACAAGCACGCCTACGAGCCGTTCGCGGTCACGGTCGACCTCGCGGTGTTCACCGTGACCGCGGGCCGGCTGCGGATCCTGCTCGTGGAGCGGGGCGGGGAGCCGTTCGCGGGGTGGTGGGCGCTGCCGGGCGGGTTCCTCCGGCCGGAGGAGTCCGCGGAGGCCGCGGCCCGGCGGGAGCTGGCCGAGGAGACCGGGCTCGCCGAGGTCGCGGGTCTGCACCTGGAGCAGGTGCGCACCTACAGCGAGCCGGACCGGGACCCGCGGATGCGGGTCGTGTCGGTCGCCTTCGCCGCGCTGGTGCCCGACGCGCCCGAGCCCGCCGGCGGCGGCGACGCGGCCCGTGCCGCGTGGCTGCCGTGCGGGGAGCACGGGCCGCTCGCCTTCGACCACGACCGCATCCTGGCCGACGCCCGCGACCGGATCGGCGGGAAGCTGGAGCGCACCGCCCTGGCCACGGCCTTCTGCCCGCCCGAGTTCACCCTCGGCGAGCTGCGGCGGGTCTACGAGGCGGTGTGGGGCACCGGTCTCGACCCCGCGAACTTCCGGCGCAAAGTGCTCGCCACCCGGGGGTTCGTCACGCCGGTGGCGGGCGCCTCCCGGCTCACCGGCGGGCGCGGCAAACCCGCCGCGCTGTACCGGGCCGGTGGCGCCGCCGTCCTGCACCCGCCGCTGCTCCGACCGACGGAAGGACCACGTTCATGACCAGGACACCGGCCACCGGCTCGCTGCTGGGCCTCGCCCTGGGCGACGCGCTCGGCGCGCCGACGGAGTTCCAGCAGGTGCCCTCGATCCTCGCCACGCACGGTCCGTGGCGCGAGATGGACCTGCTCGCGCCCGTCGCGTGGATCACCGACGACACCCAGATGGCGCTGGCCGTCGCGCGCGCCGCCGTGCAGGGGGAGCTGGAGCCGGAGCGGTTCGAGCCGCCGCTGCGGGCGGCGTTCGTCGCCTGGCTGCGCTCGCCGGACAACAACCGCGCTCCCGGCGCCACCTGCCTGCGGGCCTGCCGCCTCCTGGAAGCCGGCCACCCCTGGGCGGAGGCCAGTCAGATCACCTCGAAGGGGTGCGGCGCGAACATGCGGGTCACGCCGCTGGGCCTGCTGCCCGGGATCGGCGAGGAGCAGCGCGCGGGCGCGGCCCAGTTGCAGGCGGCCCTCACCCACGGGCACCCCACCGGCCTGGCTGCTGCCGATCTCACCGCGCACGCCGTGCACCTGCTGGCCCAGGGCGCCGAACCGGCCGGTCTGCTCGACGCGTTGCGCGACTACGCCTCCCGGCATCGCGAGACGTACCACGAGCGGTGGCTGGGTGAGCTGTGGACGCGTGCCGGGGACGCCTCGTCGAGGGAGTTCATCGCCCGCGGCTGGGACGAGTGCCTGGCCGCCCTGGACCGGGTGGACGCGGCGGTGCGTACCGCGGACCCGGAGGCCGACCCGTGCCTGGCCACGGGTGAAGGCTGGGTCGCCGAGGAAGCGCTGGCCACCGCCCTGCTGTGTTTCCTGCTCTTCCCCGGCGAACCGGTGATGGCGCTGCGGCGCGCCGCCTGCACCTGCGGGGACTCGGACTCGATCGCCGCGCTGGCCGGCGCGTTCGCCGGGGCCCACCACGGCGGCGAGGCCTGGCCGGATGCGTGGGTTGAGCGGCTGGAGCACCGCGACGAGCTGCTCGCGCTCGGCGCGAAGTGGGACCCGGCCTAGGAGGTTTCGTCGTACCCGGCGGGTACCGTCCACGCAGGAGCACGACGCGTGGAGGAGCCACGGTGAAGGCGAAGGACCAGCTCAGCCTGTTCGAGGCGCTGCCGTGGTTCGTGCCGGACGTGCCGGCTCCGTTCGCCGACGAGCGGCGCGCGCACCTGTTCGCCGACGAGCAGCCCTACCTGGGGTACCGGATCGCGCGGTGCGGTGAGCGGCGGCGCATCTGGACGGCGATCGAGCACGTGCCCGGCGGAGAGCGGGTGCCGCGCTGCGCGGAGTGCCTCGCCGTGTCCTGATCGTCCGTCCACTGCGGACTAGGGTGCCCGGTATGGCGGGTGGAACGGCGGTCGAGGCGATCAACCAGATCACGCGTTACCTCGACCTGGCGGGCGTGTTCGCGTGCGCGATCCTCGGCGGCGCGATCGCGCGGAGCGAGCGGCTGGACCTGTTCGGGTTCCTGGTGGTGGGCAGCGTGTCCGGGCTGGGCGGCGGGGTCATCCGGGACACGCTGCTGCAGCACGGCACGCCGGTCGCGCTGACCGACTACGCCTACCTGCCGACCGCGCTGGCCGGTGCGCTGCTGTCGTTCGTGATCTCGATCAGCGAGAGCGCGTGGGACAAGCTGTTCACGGCGCTGGACGCGGCGGTGATCGGGTTCTGGGCGGTCACCGGGGCGCAGAAGACGCTGGCCACCGGGCTGGGCTGGCTGCCGGCGATCCTGCTGGGCACGACGACGGCGGTCGGTGGCGGCGCGCTGCGGGACATCATGCTGCGGCGAGTGCCGGCGGTGTTCGGCGGCAACGCGCTGTACGGCACGGTCGCGGCGGCCGTGGCGGCCACCATGGTGGTGTGCCACTACCTGGGCGCCCCGCTGGTGGGTGTCGTGGCCGGGGTGGTGGGGGCGTTGCTGTTCCGGCTGGCGGCGGTGAAGTTCGGCTGGAACCTGCCCAACGGGCTGGAGTGGCAGCCGCATTCCCGGCTGGCGAGCGCGTGGCGCAGCCGCCGGGTGCGGCGCAACCCGCCGGAGGGTCAGGAGGGCCGGTAGCGCGCCCGGAGGTGGAAGCGCTCGCCCTGCGGGCCGAGGAACTCGCCCGGGGCGGTGTCGGCGTTGCCGAACCAGTACGGCAGGTGGGTGTCGAACTCGGCGACCTGGGTAGCCGCGCGAGTCGCCCGTGGCGGGGCGCCGACGAGGCGGCTTGCTGGTCGCCAGCCACGACCCCGGGGAGCTGACGCCCCGTGAAGGTTTCGACCCGGCCGACGTCGCGGCACTCCTCTGCGGGCGCGACGGGCTCCAGGTTGAGGTCCCGCAGCGTGTCGATCACCTCGCGGCGCGCCGGGCCATCGAGTTCACGCTGCGGGCGGGGCAGGAAAGCCGACCTCATCGCAGCGTGGCGCGGGCGCGGTCGAGGAACACCCGCGCCGCCGGGCTCACCGGGCCCGCCGCCCGCCAGGCGAGGGCCAGGCAGCCCCGCAGCGGCGGATCGGTGATCGTGATCGCGTGCAGGTCGGGCCGGGTCGTGGACACCGACTCGGGCAGGATCGCCACGCCCAGCCCGCGGGCGGCGAGGTCGGCCAGCACCGTGGGGTGCCCGGCCTCGAACCCGATCCGCGGCGTCAGCCCCTGCGCGGCGCACGCCTCGTCCAGCCGCGCCCGCAACCCGGTGCCTTCGGGCAGGCTGATCAGCGGGCGCTCGCGCAGCTGCGCCAGCGGGACTTCGGCGCGCCCGGCCCACTCGTCATCCAGGCCGACCGCGGCGGTGATGGCCTGGTTGGTGAGGACCAGGACGTCCAGGCCGGGGGGTCGTTCGTCGGTGGCGAGGCTGACGATCGCCGCGTCCAGGCGTCCGCCGCGGATGTCCTCGGTCAGCTGCTCGGAGCGCCCTTCGACGAGCGTGATCTCCACGCCCGGGTGCTCGTCGTGGAAGGCCGCGAGCAGCGCGGGCACGTCGAAGCTGTGCGAGGTGACCATGCCGAACGCGACCTTGCCCCGGACGAGCCCGCGGAACTCGTCGGCGACCAGCCGCGCCCCGGCGACCGCGGCCAGCGCCGCCCGCGCGTAGGGCAGGACGGCGGCGCCGACCTCGGTGAGCCGGACCGTCCGCCCGGAACGGTCCAGCAGCTCGTGCCCGAGCTCCCGTTCCAGGCGCCGGACCTGCGCCGAGACGCCCGGCTGCGCCACGTGCACGCGCTCGGCGGCGCGGGTGAAGTTGCCCTCTTCGGCGACCGTCACGAAGTACTCGAGCTGACGCAGTTCCATAACCGTTGATTCTAGTAGCGAGACTTGCCAGCTCTTGGACTTCTGGGTGTGGACGAGCCACGCTGGAGTCAGTCGAAAGGAGCGAGAAAGTGATCGACAAGGCCACCACCCCCGAAGACCTGGCCGTGATGTTCGTGGAGCGCGCCAACGCCCGGGACGCGAAGGCGCTGTCCGAGCTGTACGCCGAGGACGCGGTGCTGGCGTTCCCACCCGGCTCGCAGACCGTGGGCCGCGACGCGATCCGCGAGGTGCTGGAGCGCCTGGTGGAGCACGGCGGCGAGTTCCAGGTCGAGGAGCCGATGCCGACGATCTACTACGGCGACCTGGCGCTGTGCTCGACCAAGCCGGCCGACGGCACCGGGGGACGGGTGCAGGTCGCGCGGCGGCAGCCGGACGGCACCTGGCTGCGGATCATCGACCGTCCGGAGATCCGCCGCCCGGAGTGAGGTTGTCCGCGCAGCGGGCGAGAAGCTCGGCCAGGCGCCGCCGGTCGCCGTCGCCGAGCCCGGCGAGCATCCGGTCCTCGACGTCGGCGACCGCCGCCTCGGCCTCGGCCAGCCGGGCGCGCCCGGTGTCGCTCAGGCGCACCGGGCGCACCCGGCCGGAGGCGCCTTCGCTGACGGTGACCAGGCCGGCGCGGCGCAGCCCGGCGAGCACCTCGCCGAGGGATTGCCGGGTGACGAAGCACAGCCGGGCGAGCTCGGCGGAGGAGACCTCCGGGTGGTCGGCCAGCTGGCGGAGCACCGCGTACTGGGCCATCGAGAGCCCGGCCGCGCGCAGGCGCTCGTCGCCGGCCTGGCGGAACAGCTGCTGGACCCGCTTGACGAGGTAACCGGGCCGGCCGGTGACGCCCCCTTGACTCATGTCAGGTACCTTACACATGATGTAAGGGTCCTGACATGAGGAGGAAGCCATGCCCGTCTCCACCATCGACGCCACCGCCGGGATCACCACGCTGATCAACCAGTTCACGGTGGCGCCCGAGCGCCAGCAGGAGCTCATCGACGTGCTCGACCAGGCGACCGAGCAGGTCATGCGGCACCAACCTGGGTTCATCGCGGCCAACATCCACGCCAGCCTCGACGGCACCCACGTCGCCAACTACGCGCAGTGGGAGAGCGAGGAGGCGTTCCAGGCGATGCTCGCCAACCCGGAATGCCAGGAGCACATGCGCGCGGCCGCGCGGATCGGCTCCTTCGAGCCGGTGCTGTACCGCGTCGCCTCCGTGCACTGCCGCTGAGGCGACGCGGTACGGTGATCACACGACCGACCGAGGAGGTGAGACCCGTTTCCGTTCCGGCAACCCGGGTGCTCCCCTCCGGCGACGAGTGAGTCGCGGGCGCCCGTTTCCCTGAAAGGCGCTTTGTCGTGTCCGTCGATGTCGAAACCGTTCTCGTGAGCCGTCTGCGGGCGGCCGGCTGTGTGTTCGCCGAGGATGAGGCCCGTCTGCTGCTGGAGGCCGCGTCCGGCCCGGCCGAGCTGGACGGCCTGGCCGCCCGGCGGGTCGCCGGTGAACCGCTCGAACAGGTCCTCGGCTGGGCCGGGTTCCGCGGCCTGCGCATCCACGTCGAGCCGGGCGTGTTCGTGCCCCGGCGCCGCACCGAGCTGCTGGTCGAGGAGGCGGTGCGGGTGGCCCCGCCACGCCCGGTGGCGGTGGACCTGTGCTGCGGTTCCGGCGCGCTGGGCGCGGCGCTGGCCGCCGAACTCGACCTCGTCGAGCTGTACGCCGCGGACCTCGACCCCGCGGCGGTGCGGTGCGCGCGCCGCAACGTCCCGGGCGAGGTCCACGAAGGCGACCTGTACTCCGCGCTGCCGGATGGGCTGCGCGGGCGCGTGGACCTGCTGGTCGTGAACGTGCCGTACGTGCCCACCGGCGCGGTCGCGCTGATGCCACCGGAAGCGCGCCTGCACGAACCGCAGCTCGCACTCGACGGCGGCGCCGATGGCCTGGACATCGCCCGCCGAGTCGTCGCCGGCGCCCCGGCCTGGCTCGCGCTGGGTGGGCACCTCCTGATCGAGACCAGCGAACGCCAGGCGCCGGCACTCGTCCGCGCCGCCAGCGGCGCCGGGCTGGTCCCGCGCGTGGTGACCTCGGACGAACTGGACGCGACCGCGCTCGTGGCCCGTCGTGACTGACCGGGTCGAGCACCGGTACGGGCCGGCGGGGATCCGGCTGGTCACCGCGTCGTTCCGCAGCCACCACTTCGTGCCGCACGCCCACGGCGAGTACGCGATCGCGGCCGTGGAACGCGGTGTCGAGGCGGTGCGCTACCGCGGCGGCACCGAGCACGTGCCCGCGGGCAGCCTGCTGCTCATCGACGCCGAGACCATTCACGCCGGACGCCCGGCGACCGACGAGGGCTGGGACTACCGCGTCTTCTACGTCCCGGCCGCGCTCCTGACGGAACTGGCCGGGCACCGGCCGCGGTTCACCGCGGTCACCCCGCACGACTCCGGCCTCGCCCGGCGGCTGGTCCGCCTGCACCGCGCCGGATCACCGTTGGCGGCCACGGAGGAAGCGCTTTCCGACGTGCTGGCGCGGTATGCCGGGGTCTCGGTGCCGGAGCCGGAGGAACCCGCGGTGGTCCGCCGTGTGCGGCGCGCGCTGGCCGCCGATCTCCAGCACACCCCGAGCCTCGACGAACTCGCGGCGCTGGCGGGAATGCCGCGGTTCCGGCTCCTGCGCGCGTTCCGGCGCGCCACTGGCGTGACCCCGCACGGCTATCTGCTGCAACTGCGCCTGCGGCACGCGCAGCAGCTGCTCGCCGCGGGACACCCGGTCGCGCGGGCCGCGGCGGAGAGCGGATTCCACGACCAGTCCCACCTGCACCGGCACTTCCGCCGCGCGTTCGCCGCCACCCCAGGCAGTTTCGCGCGCAACGACGTACAAGCCGGGCGGCGCCGCGGCTCCTAACCTCGCCTGACATGGACGACTACACCCGGCCGGAGTTCTCGCGCAGCGCGCTGCTGACGATCGACCTGCAGCACGATTTCCTGGACATCCCCGGCACCCGGGCGGTGCTCCCCGCCGTGCGACGGCTGACCGGGGCGTTCCGGGCCGCGGGACGCCCGGTCGTGCACGTCGTGCGCCTGTACTTGGCCGACGGCAGCAACGCCGACCTGAGCCGGCGCGCCTCCCGGTCCCGCGGCGTGGTGCCGGGGTCGGCGGGCTCGCAGCTCGCGGACGGTCTCGGCGGCGAACTCGACCACGAGCGGCTCCTGGCGGGCGAGTTCCAGGAGTTCGAGCCGGGGGAACATGCGATGTACAAGCCGCGGTGGAGGGCGTTCTTCGGCACGCGGCTACGGGAGCACCTGCGGGCGGCGGCGGTGACGACCGTGGTGGTGGCGGGCTGCAACTACCCGAACTGCCCGCGCTCGACGCTGGTCGACGCGACCGAACGGGACTTCCGCACGGTCGCGGTGCGCGACGCGATCTCCGGATGGGCGGAGGCCGCCGACCGCGAGCTGGCGGGGATGGGCATCGCCTGCCTGACGACCGCCGAGGTTCTGGCCGGACTAGGGGAGAGCTGAGCGGAGGCCGCGGAGCACGGGTTCCAGGTTGGCGACCGTGGCGGCCACAGCCGCGTCGGCGTCGTTGCGTTCGAGGGCGTCCAGGAGGTCGGCGTGGGCGGCGGAGGAGTCCGGCAGCTGGGTCTCGTGGCGGACCAGGTCGGTCAGGGTGTCGCGCAGCACCGGCTCGGCGGCCGTGAACAGGCTGAGCAGCAGCGCGTTGCCGGACAACTCCACGACCGCCCGGTGGAAGGCCAGGTCGGCCTCGACGAACACCGCCGGGTCCGCGCCGCGCTCGTCCTGTCGTTTCCGCAGGCCGACGCGCAGGCGCTCGACGTCCTCCGGTCGCACCCGCCGCGCCGCGAGCCGTGCCGCCTCGACCTCCAGCGCGCGGCGGACCTCGTACACCTCGAGCACCCGCGCGCGCCGCACCAGCCGCCGCACGTCGCCGGTGTCGGCCGTCCCGGCGGCGACGAACGTGCCCGAGCCGTGCCGGACGTCCAGGAGCCCGTCCTGGACCAGCAGCCGGACCGCTTCCCGCACCGACGACCGCCCGACACCGAACTCGGCGGCGAGCTGGACCTCGTTGGGCAGCCGGTCGCCGGGCCGCCAGTCGCCGCGCTGGAGCCGCTGCCTCAGCAGGTTCGCCACCTGGGGCACGACCGGTCCACGGCGCAGCTCCGTCATGGGCGCACGGTAGCACCGCAGACGTCTGAGGACTCAGGCGCGGAGCGCGCGGAGGTACCGCCCGGTCATCCAGTACTGGACCGCGCGCCCCACCGGCCCGGCGAGCCGCGCGAGCAGGGACGCCGGCCGGGAGAACGCCGTGATCGTGAACGTGACGGTCTCGTCGGGCCCCAGTTCCACGACGAAGGCTTCCTCGCCGGCCACGGGATGGCCCGGCAACGTGCCGTAGGCGAATCCCCGCCGCTCGCGCTCGTCCACCACGTACACCACCCGAACCGGGGCGGTGATCCGCACCGGCGCGAGCCCCGCGCGGAGAAGCGCGAGAGCACCTTCGGACACGACCTCCCCGGAGGGGTGAACCCGCAGCCCCGCCCCGCGCTGCACACCCCAGCCGAGGAGGATCCGAGCCGCTTCCTCGAACCGGTCCCGGCCCCGGCCGACCACCGCACGGCGCCGCAGGTGGCGGTAGCCCGGGGGCAGCTCGCCCCGGGTGCGCCCCACCTCGGCGTAGGAGAAGGGGGCTCCCCGCAGTCCGTCCAGCACCACCTGAACCTAGCCGCGCCTCTCCCGGATAAACCGTTCCCGACGTAGTTCGCTGTGATGACGCCCCGAACCAGCGCGGCGGCCGAATCCGGTGGGACCACCTCACCAGGATCGGGGCGGCCGACGCCCTGGTCATCCGCCACTCCGGATACGGCCTGCTCGCCGATCCCGAACAGCTCGTCGGGCTCCGGCGGGAGGCGCTCGGCCTCGGGCAGCCACGCTGCTGCGGCAGGCGCTCGCGCTGTGGCGGGGACCGGTGCTCGAAGACCTCCACGCACCGCTGTTCGCCGAGGCCGAGACCGCCCACCTGGACGAGCTCCGCCTGGCCGCCACCGAAAGCCGCGTCGAGGCCGACCTCGCCCTGGGCCGCCACGCCGAGCTGGTGCCCGAACTGGATCGCCTCGCACCGGTCCCACGCCCGGGCCACGAGGTCGTCGTGCTTGATCCAGAAGAACAACCGGCCGCAGTCGCCCCACAGCATGTTCGCGTTGTCCTCAGTGTCGACCTGCGGATCGGGGTGCCCGGGCAGCCGGTCGATGGTGGGCTCGTCATCGCCGGGCTCAAGGGTTTCTCGAAGGTCATCCCGAGCGAATCTACGGTGGCGGACTCCCAGGGCACGAAGGTCCGTCCGCCTGCGGGACAGCGGAAAAGCGTCCTTCCGCGGGCAGGCCGGGGTCATCGCCCAGGCGGGTGCGCCGCGCTCCTCCAGACGGGACCGGACGCCGAGACAGGGCGTCGGCGTGCCAGGCCTGCCTCGTCTCAGGGACGCGGGAGATGCGTGCTGTGCGCGTCGAACGCGCAGCGCAGCTGCTGCTCGGTCAGCAGGAACAGGAACGGGCGCCCGGCGCAGCGCGGGCACACCGTCGCGCAGGCGACGTCGTAGCCGTCGGGGCGGCTGAACACCGACGTGGCCACCCGCAGGTCCTCCGTCGCGCCGCAGCCGTCGCAGCAGGGGGCGATCGGGCAGTCGCTGTGGTCTTTCAGCGACTCGCGGGGCGGGTCGAACGCGAGGTTGTCCAGGTCGTCCGCGTCCTCCCAGGCCGGCCGCGGCTCGAGGAGGCGCCGCCAGCGGCTCTGCAGCTTGGTCGCCATCGCACGTCCTTTCGCGTCGTCGCTCCCATGCTCGGTCGCGGGGCGGCCCACGGCGTGCCGGACACACGACCGGGGCACCAGAACGACCTGACCGGGTGACGGCGGGACCAAATCCTCTGGCCGCGCCCCGGCGCCCGGGCCTAGCGTCGGTGGCCCCAATCGAGCCACGGCAGGAGACGGCGATGAGCGGCAAGATCGTCCACTTCGAAATCCCGTTCGACGACGGCGAACGCGCGCGCGGCTTCTACCGCGAGGCGTTCGGCTGGAACGTCACGGAGATGCCCGACATGAACTACACGGTGGTGGCCACGGGCCCGACCTCCGAGCAGGGCATGCCGAGCGAGCCCGGGTTCATCAACGGCGGCATGTTCGCGCGCGCGGAATCGGCGCCGAAGAACCCGGTGATCACCATCGACGTGGCGAGCATCGACGAGACGCTGCAGAAGGTCGAGCAGCTCGGCGGGTCGAAGCTGGTCGGGCGCACCGAGATCCCGGACATGGGGTTCTACGCGTACTTCACCGACACCGAGGGCAACGTCATCGGGCTGTGGGAGAACGTGCGGAGCTGACGCGCGCTTCGGTCCAGGCGCGGGCGAGGATCTCGTCGACCGTGTCGGCGGGGGACTGGTCCGTGGTGTCGAGCCAGAGCCCGAGACGGGGCGTGTCCCGTCGGAGCACCGTGTCGAGCTGGGTGATCGCCCAGCCGTCGTAGGCGGTCTTGCCGCGCCCCTTCTCGCGCGCGGCGATGGCTTCCGGCTGCGGCGCGAGCACGACCACCAGCAGCGGCCGCCGCCGGATCAGCCCGGCCATTTCACCAAGGTGCCCGGCGAGCACGACGTCCTGCGCGACCACCGTGAACCCGGCGTCGAAGTAGGCGTCGCACGTGGACGCGGTGAGGCGGTGACGCAGGCGCAGCTGCCGGACCGCTTCGGCGGAAGGGTGCGGGCTCATGTCGGCGCGCCCGTTGACGATCATCCGGCGGAACCCGTCCCCGCGCACGTGCACCGAGCGGGGCAGCCGCTCGGCGAGCATCTGCGCGACGGTGGACTTGCCCGCCGCCTGGATGCCGGTGAGCAGGACGATCGCCTGCTCGGACGGTGCGGACACGACAACCTCCCGGCAGGTCAGCGGCTGCGTCGTGCGTGGGCGGCGACGCGGGCGCGGTTGCCGCAGACCCGGCTGTCGCACCACCGGCGGTCGGCCCGGGCGGAGACGAAGACCTTGTGACAGCCGCCGCCCTCACACCGCCGCAGGTCGGTGAGCTGCTGGCCGAGCAGGAAGTCGACGACCGCCCGGCTGAGCAGCTGCCGGACGGCCTCCGGGCCGGCGTCGTCCACCGCGACACCACCGGCCGCGGGCCGCACGCGGAACTCCGCGCGGGCGAGGCCGGGCCAGGTGGCGAACTCCAATTCCGCCGCCGGAGGGGACTCGCCGGCCGCGATCCGGTGCAGGACCGTCTGCGTGGCGTCCCGTAGCGCGAGGACGTCCGGCAGCTCGCCCGCCGGCATCCTCGGCACGCACGCGGCCAGGGCGGGCCAGGGCCGGGCCCACGCCCGCAAGCGGTCGACGGTCGCGATGCGGTCCCGCCCGGCGGAAGAGCGAGTGTTGGCGAAGGCGACGGCCAGTGGTTCGGTCATCGACGGCCACCCTACCAAACTAATGCGTTGACTCATTAGTTCTGCTTGTGCGAGCCTGCTCGCCATGGTGTCGATCTCCCGGGAAACGGGTGCCCAGACCGAAGCCCGGTTGCGCCGGGTGTTCCGCGCGAGCGCTATCGAGTGGCTGCCCGGATCCTGGTCCTTCGTCGAAGGCCCGGACGCCGCGTACCGCGAGGACGCCATCGCGCTCATCCGCGACGACGGCCGGGCGAGCGCGCTGTGCCCGGCCGGCCCCGGGGAGCGGTTCGCCGTGTTCCGCGTCGTGCTGCCGCGGGGCGCCGACGACAGCGGGTTCGTGGGCTGGCTGTCCACTCGCGTGAAGGCGTCGACCGGGAGCGGGTTGTTCGTGATCTGCGGGCAGAACAGCGAGCGCGGCGGGATCTTCGACTTCTACGGGGTTCCCGAGGCCGCGGCGGGGGAGGTCCGGGAACTGCTCGAGCGCCTGTCCCGCACGGAGCACCTCGACGGCGTCGTGCTGCACACCGTGGCGACGGGGGAGAGCTCGGCCCTCGGCCCGGGGACGGTGTTCTGCTTCGACCAGACCGGCGACGCGATCACCGCACGCTACGGCGGCGGCGGTATCGCGGAGGGCTGGCTGGCCGGCACGCTCGACGGCTCCCGAGTCCGGTTCCAGTACCTGCAGGTCCAGGCGGACGGCACCGTCGACAGCGGCCACTCCGAGGGCGAGGTGACCCGGCTACCCGACGGCCGGTGGAGCCTCACCGAGCACTACACCTGGGCGACCCGGCAGGGGAGTGGGACCACCCGGCTCGAGGAGGCCGCTCCACCTGGCGACGGCCGGTTCCCCAGCTGATCAGGCCGGCGGACCGCCCGTCCGCGGCCGGACCGCGGCCGCGCGCTCGGCGGCCGCCACCAAGGCCCGCAGCGCGGCCACCTCCGCGGCGAGGGCCTTGCGTCCCGCCGGGCTGATCGTGATCCAGGTGCGCGGGCGCTTGCCCTCGTAGCCCTTCTCCACGTCGATCAGCCCGGCCTCCTCCAGGATCGTGAGGTGCCGCGACAGGTTCCCGGCCGTCATGTCGAGCGTCCGGCGCAGGTACCCGAAGTCCACCAGCCCGGCCTCGGCGGCGATCGTGAGGATGCCGAGACGGTGCCGCTGGTGCACGGTCTCGTCCAAGCCCGCCGCGGGGTGCTCGCTCACGGGCGCGTCCGCCGTTCGTGCCACGCCGCGGCCGCGCCGCCCGCGAGCAGGACCAGTCCCGGCAGGAGCGTGTTCGTGAACGCCATCGTCTCCGGACCTTCATAGCGGGCGAACACGCCGAGGTGGAAGAACGCGTGTTGCATGTTGTAGAGGTTCGCCAGCAGCGCGCTGGCCGCGAAGATGCCGCTGATCACGCCGAGCACGGGGCTGCGCTCCAACCACGCCAGGCCGATCAGGCCGAGCGCGATCGCCAGTAGTGGCGCGTAGGGCCGCGCCGGTGCGAAGTGCAGGTCCAGCATCCCCAGCGCGCCGCAGCCGAAGATCACCGCGGCAGCGGAGGCGACACCGCGCGCGGTCCGGCCGCCGAGCCTCGATCGGAGCCACAGAACTCCACCGAGCGCGAGGACAGCGCCGGCTCCCACGGGGATCGTGAAAGACGGCTGGGTGTACGGGACAAGCCCGGGGCGGGAATGAAACGACGCCACTGCCGCCATGCCCAACGACATCGTCAGGACCCCGGCCAGGCCGATCGCGAGGTAGCCGCCGATCCGCGTGCGCACCCCGCTCCGGCTGCCGCGGTGGAGATACCAGGCCGCGGTCGCCAGGAACCCGCCGACGACCGCGACCAGCCAGTACAGCTGCAGGGGCGCACCGAACCACACGCCCGCGACGGCGAACTTCGGCGGCCCGCCATCCGACCACAGCGGCGCCAGCAGCACGAGCACGCCGAACAGGACCAGTGGCGGGACGTACGCGTGCCGGTCCGCCCGCGCCCTCGCGCGCAACCGCGCCATCTCGTCGAGCAGGTCGGCCGGTGGGATGTCAGTCATCGAGCCCCCAACTGGTTTGTTTCGCAAACTAGATCTGCGAGCAGACGATAGCGCACGGAGGACCGTGGGTGGGACCGGGTGGCGGCACGAGCCTCAGCTGAGACCTCGCGGCGAGCGCGGACCGCCACAGGTGAGACGCGCGGGTAGGACGGGCTCGCGCGGGTGCGTCGACAGATGGCTCGCAGATGTCGCCGGCGTGGGCCTATCCGAAGGCGACGATCACTGTGCCGATCGGGCGGTTTCGCGGCGGTTGGCGTAGTAGCGCGCCTTCTTCTCCCGGTTGCCGCACGTGTTCATGTCGCACCACCTGCGGGTGCGGCTCTGGCTGGTGTCGAAGAAGGCGGCTTGGCAGGTGGGCGAGGCGCACAGGGCCAGCCGTCCGTCGCGTTCGCCCGCGATGATGCTGATCGCGTCCGCGGCGATCACCCCCAGGGCGTCTTCCACGCTGGACGCCGAGCTGAGCTGCCATCGTCGCTTGCCCTCGGGCGTCAGGACAGCCGCCGCCCGACCCTGCGCGCTGCGGTCGTTGATGACCTGGACAGCGGACGGGGGGAGTGGTTCGTGTTTCGCGGCGGCTGTCGCGGCGGCGTGGATCGCTTCCCGGAGCTCCCAGGCGAGCTCGAGCTGGGCGGGGGTGCAGGAGTCCACGGCGAGCCCGCTCACGGCCAGCCAATCGACGAGCCGCTGCGGCACCGGGATGCGCTCCACCGGATTGCCGTGCCGCTCCGACAGGGTCCCGGTGAAGCTGGTCGCCAGCACGTTGCCGAGGCGGAAGTCGGGGAACGCGGCCGGCATGGAACCACCTTAGCAGGTTGCCGCCACCCGGTAGCCATGTTAGAACCGTCTTAGATGGTTCCACGAGTTCAGGAGGGTCCGATGCCCGACGTGCAAGCATTCGAAGCCCACGCACCCGATGCCGATCTCGACGATCTGCGCGCACGACTGGCCGCCGCGCGGCTGCCGGAGGCCGAGACGGTCCACCGCGCCCGCCGGTGGGACCAGGGTGTTCCGCTCGCCGACCTCGCCGAGGTCGTGGATTACTGGCGCACCGGCTACGACTGGCGGTCCTTCGAAGAGCGCCTCAACGAGATCGGCCAGTTCCGCACGACGATCGACGATGTGGGGATCCACTTCCTGCACCGCCGATCCACGCGCGCGGACGCCACTCCGCTGGTCCTGACGCACGGCTGGCCAGGCAGCATCGCCGAGTTCGTCGACGTGGTGGACGAGCTGGCCGATCCGGAAGACCCGGACGCGCCGGCGTTCCACGTCGTGGTTCCGTCGTTGCCCGGCTTCGGGTACAGCGACAAGCCGGCCACCACCGGGTGGGGGACCGAAAAGATCGCGGCCGCGTGGGTGGAGCTGATGGGACGGCTCGGCTACGACGAGTTCGTCGCCCAAGGCGGCGACTGGGGAGGCGTGATCACCACGATCCTCGGCGGCAGGTTCCCGGATCACGTTCTCGGCATCCACGCCACGACCGCGCAGGCACCGCCGGGGCTGGCGACGGACGGGCTGACGGCGGCCGAGCGCGAGTGGGCCGAGGACACCGACCATTTCTGGCACCACCGCGCGGCGTACGCCAAGCAGCAGGCGACCCGGCCGCAGACCATCGGCTACTCGCTCGTCGACTCACCGGTCGGGTTGCTGGCCTGGATCCTGGACAAGTTCGCCGAGTGGTCGGACACCGAGGACAGCCCGTTCGAGACGATTTCCCGGGACCGCGTTCTCGACAACGTCACGCTGTACTGGCTGACGCGGTCCGGCGCGTCAGCGGCCCGCATCTACTACGAAAGCCACAACTCGCTGGACCCCGAACTCCGGGTGGACGTCCCGTCGGCGATCACCGTGTACCCGCGCGACATCGAGAAGCACCCGCGTCCCTGGGTGCGGGAGCGGTTCCGGCAGATCGTCCGGTGGAGGGCGCCGGAACGCGGGGGACATTTCCCGTCGCTGGAGGTGCCCGGGTACTTCGTCCAGGACGTGCGAGAGGGGCTCGCGGCAGTGCTGGCCGCCCGCCGGTGATCGCCACTACTTGACATAATGTGCATTATCGGCGCGCCGCTGAGCGGGCGTAACGAAGTGTCCGGGCGCAGCGACGAATGATCGATTTCCCCTGACACCGGGGTGAGCTCATGACACCGCGCACCACCGTCGCAGTGATCAGCGTCGTGGCGATGGCCGTCGGTGCGTTCGTCGGGTTCCAGAGCCTCATGAGCCTCATGGCGGAACCCGCGTTCGTCACGGCGACCGGCGCGGCGTGCGACCCCTCGGAGCAGCTGCGGCGCTACGTGCTCGAAGACTGCTTTCCCGCCAAGCTCGAAGCCCACCCGGTGGGCGTCGCCTTGTCCGGGTTCGGTCTCCTCGGGTTGATCTACGCGCGCCTGCTCATGCCGCACCCCGGACACCACTGAACGGGCCTCACAGCGGCGGCGGTGGCAACATGCCGCGCGCCAGCAGCGTCGAGTACACGCCCTCCATCGCTTCGGTCAGAGCCGGCACGAGGTCCTGGCGCAGGCCGGCGAAGAAAAGGTCCTTCACCAGCTTCACGTGGCCCGGCGCGGCGTCCTCCAGCAGGGCTTTCCCCTCGTCGCTCAGGCTGACCTCGATGGCGCGGCGGTCCACGGTGGACTGTCGCAGCCGGAGCAGTCCGCGGGCCTCCATGCGGCGCGCGTGGTGCGAGGTCCGCGTGCGTTCCCAGCCGATGTGGTTGGCCAGCGCCGTCATCTGCAGGCGCCCCTCCGGCGCGACGCTCAGCGCGGTCAGCACGTCGTAGTCGGCGAGAGAGATGTCACTGTCGGCCTGCAGCTGCCGGTTCATCTCGTAGCGGAGCCGCAGCTGGACGCGGATGTAGGCGAGCCAGGCGCGCTGCTGCTCCTGCCCGCCCGGTTCGACAGGAACGAGGGAAATGACAGTTCTCACCGGCAAAACCGCGGTCATCACCGGAGCCAACAGCGGCATCGGCCTCGCCGGGGCACGGCGCTTCGCCGCCGAGGGCGCCCACGTGTTCATCACCGGCCGCCGCGAAGACGCGCTCAAGGAAGCGGTCGCCACGATCGACGGCTCGGTCACCGCCGTGCGCGTCGACAGTTCCGATCTCGCCGACCTCGACCGGCTCTACGACACCATCCGCGAGCAGGACCTGCGCATCGACGTGCTGTGGGCCAACGCGGGCGGCGGCTCGTTCGCCACCCTGGACCAGGTGACCGAGCAGCACTTCGACGACCTCTTCGGCACCAACGTGCGCGGCACGCTCTTCACCGTCCAAAAAGCACTCCCCCTGCTCAACGACGGCGCGTCGGTCATCCTCACCGGATCGACCGCGGCGACCGTGGGCACCGAGGCGTTCGGCGTCTACGGCGCCTCCAAGGCCGCGATCCGCTCGTTCGCCCGGACCTGGGCGAACGAGCTCAAGGGCCGCGGGATCCGGGTGAACACCCTCAGCCCGGGGCCGGTCGACACACCCGGTGTCACCGGGCTGGCCGCCGGCGACGAGCAAGCCGCCGAGTTGAAGCGGATGCTCACCGGCACCGTCCCGCTGGGACGGATGGGGCGGCCCGAGGAGGTCGCCGATGTCGCGCTGTTCCTCGCCTCCGGCCAGAGCACCTTCGTCACGGGCATCGAGATGTTCGTCGACGGCGGCGCGAACCAGGTGTGACGCCGGGGGCGGTCAGGAGCCCACGTATTCGGCCAGGTGCTCACCGGTCAACGTGGGCCGCTTGGCCACCAGCTCCCCCGGCGTGCCCTCGAACACGATCTGCCCGCCGTCGTGGCCGGCGCCGGGTCCCAGGTCGATGATCCAGTCCGCGTGGGCCATCACCGCCTGGTGGTGTTCGATCACGATGACCGACTTGCCGGCGTCCACGAGCCGGTCCAGCAGGGCCAGCAGCTGCTCGACGTCGGCCAGGTGCAGGCCGGTCGTGGGCTCGTCGAGGACGTACACGCCGCCCTTCTCCCCCATGTGCGTGGCCAGCTTGAGCCGCTGGCGCTCGCCGCCGGACAGCGTCGTCAGCGGCTGCCCCAGCGTCAGGTAGCCGAGGCCGACGTCGGCTAGGTGGGTGAGGATCTTGTGGGCGGCGGGCACCTTCGACTCGCCGTCGGCGAAGAACGGCAGTGCCTCGGACACCGGCATCGCGAGCACCTCGCTGATGTCGCGCCCGCCGAGCTTGTACTCCAGCACCTCGGCCTGGAACCGCTTGCCCTCGCACTCCTCACAGGTGGTGGCGACGCCGGCCATCATGGCGAGGTCGGTGTAGATCACGCCGGCGCCGTTGCAGGCCGGGCAGGCGCCCTCGGAGTTCGCGCTGAACAATGCGGGCTTGACGCCGTTGGCCTTGGCGAACGCCTTGCGGATCGGTTCGAGCAGCCCGGTGTAGGTGGCCGGGTTGCTGCGCCGCGACCCCTTGATCGCGCCCTGGTCGACGGTCACGACCCCGTCACGGCCGGACACCGAGCCGTGGATCAGCGAGCTCTTGCCCGATCCGGCCACGCCGGTGACGACGACCAGCACGCCGAGCGGGATGTCCACGTCCACGTCGCGCAGGTTGTGCTTGTTCGCGCCGCGGACCTCCAGCTTGCCGGACGGTTCCCGCACCGACGGCTTGAGCGCGGCCCGGTCGTCCAGGTGCCGCCCGGTGAGCGTGCCGCTGGCGCGCAGCCCCTCGACGGTGCCTTCGAACACCACTTCCCCGCCCTCGGTGCCCGCACCCGGGCCGAGGTCGACGACGTGGTCGGCGATCGCGATCGCCTCCGGCTTGTGCTCGACCACCAGCACCGTGTTGCCCTTGTCGCGCAGCTGCAGCAGCAGGTTGTTCATGCGCTGGATGTCGTGCGGGTGCAGCCCGATCGTGGGCTCGTCGAAGACGTAGGTGACGTCGGTGAGCGAGGACCCGAGGTGGCGGATCATCTTGGTGCGCTGCGCCTCGCCGCCGGAGAGGGTGCCGGAGGGCCGGTCCAGGCTGAGGTAGCCGAGCCCGATCTCGACGAACGAGTCCAGGGTGTGGCGCAGGGATTCCAGCAGCGGCGCGACGGACGGCTCGTCCAGGCCCTTGACCCACTCGGCGAGGTCGCTGATCTGCATGGCGCACGCGTCGGCGATGCTGATGCCGTTGATCTTCGACGACCGGGCCTCGGCGGACAGCCGGGTGCCGTCGCACTCCGGGCAGGTGGCGAAGGTGACGGCGCGCTCGACGAAGGCGCGGATGTGCGGCTGCAGAGCCTCCTTGTCCTTGGACAGCATCGACTTCTGGATCTTCGGGATCAGGCCCTCGTAGGTGAGGTTGATGCCGTCGACCTTGATCTTCGTCGGCTCCTTGTACAGCAGGTCGTTGAGCTCGCGCTTGGTGTACTTGCGGATCGGCTTGTCCGGGTCGAAGAAGCCGCAGCCGGTGAAGATGCGGCCGTACCAGCCGTCCATGCTGTAGCCGGGGATGGTCAGCGCGCCCTCGTTGAGGGACTTGGTCTCGTCGTAGAGCTGGGCGAGGTCGATGTCGGAGACCCGGCCCATGCCCTCGCAGCGCAGGCACATGCCGCCGGTGATGTTGAAGCTGCGGCGTTCCTTCACGGTCCGCCCGCCGCGTTCCATCGTGACCGCGCCCGCGCCGCTGATGGAGGCGACGTTGAAGGAGAACGCCTGGGGTGAGCCGATGTGCGGCTCGCCGAGGCGGCTGAACAGGATGCGCAGCATCGCGTTGGCGTCGGTGGCGGTGCCCACGGTGGAGCGCGGGTTGGCGCCCATCCGCTCCTGGTCGACGATGATCGCGGTGGTGAGCCCGTCCAGCACGTCGACCTCGGGTCTGGACAGCGTCGGCATGAAGCCCTGCACGAAGGCGCTGTAGGTCTCGTTGATCAGCCGCTGCGACTCGGCGGCGATGGTGCCGAACACCAGGGAGCTCTTGCCGGAGCCGGACACGCCGGTGAACACGGTCAGCCGGCGCTTGGGCAGCTCGACGCTGACGTCCTTGAGGTTGTTCTCGCGCGCGCCGTGCACCCGGATGCGGTCGTGGCTGTCGGCGGCGTGCGTGGCAGGCCCCTGCGTGTTCTTCCGGGCGGCCTTGGTCATCGGGTCTCCTGAAAGGGGTTCGGGGCGTGGCCGGCGGTCGCCGGCCACGCGGTGGGGTCAGCTCAGCTGCTGGATGCGGATCATGTTGCCCGCGGGGTCGCGGAAGGCGCAGTCGCGCACGCCGTAGGGCTGGTCGACCGGCTCCTGGACCACCTCGGCGTCGCGGGCCTGCAGGCGTTCGAAGACGCCCTCGAGGTCCTTGGTGGCCAGGTTGATGCTGGCGAAGGTGCCCTTGGCCATCATCTCGGAGATGGCGCCGCGCTCCTCGTCGGTGATGCCGGGGGTGGCCTCCGGCGGGTACAGCACGATGGAGACGTCCTGCCCGGGCGGGCCGACGGTGATCCAGTGCATGCCGTTGAAGCCGACGTCGTTGCGGACCTCGAACCCGAGGACGTCGCGGTAGAAGGCGATCGCGGCGTCGTGGTCGTTGTGCGGGAGGTAGGTGGCGTGAATGCTGATGTCCATGGCGGCCACACTATTTCCGGGCCGCGGGCGGCGCTTCTCGATTCCTGACCGGTCTGGTGACCTGTTTGGCGACGCACGGGGGCATGCCCAGGGTCGCGTCGGCGGCCTGGGCGCGGTAGGCGCTGGGTGGCATGCCGACCAGTTCGGTGAAGCGGGTGCTGAAGGTGCCCAGTGACGAGCAGCCCACGGCGAAGCAGACCTCGGTGACGCTCAGGTCACCCCGGCGCAGCAGCGCCATCGCGCGTTCGATGCGCCGGGTCATGAGGTAGGAGTAGGGCGATTCGCCGTAGGCGCGCTTGAACTCCCGGCTGAGGTGCCCGGCGGAGACGTTCACGCCGCGGGCGAGCGCCTCGACGTCCAGCGGCTGCGCGTACTCCCGGTCGATCCGGTCCTTGACGCGGCGCAGCATCGCGAGGTCGCGCAGGCGCTGGGCCTCGCTGGAACTCCTGGTCACCGCGAAATCGTGCCATACCGGGCGGTGGCCCGGCAGGCGATTCAGCCGACTCAGCGCAGGCGTTCCAGGTCGCGGGCCGTTTCGGCGAGTTCGCGGGCCATGCGGCGCAGCTCGGCGGCGTCGGCGCCGTCGTCGGCGGCCGTGACGACGTCCTCGGCGGCGCAGCGCAGCTGGAACAGGCGGTCCTGCAGGGCGGTCAGCTCGGTGTCGGAGAGCACGACGGCGTCGTCGGGCAGGCCGGTGCGCTGGACGGCGACCCGGCGTTCGTAGGCGCGCTGGCGGCAGGACTGCCCGCAGTACCGCCGGCGGCGGCCGGTGCTCCCCTGCTCGATCGGCCTGCCGCACCACCCGCAGTGCAGGACGGCGCCCTCCCGCCGCCGGCGCGGGGCCACCGCCTCGATCTGGTCCACCTGTCCGCTCACGCAGCAGACCCTAACCGGCTACTCCGAACTCATGCCTCGGCCACGCCGATGCCGCACACTGGTCGGGTGCAGATCAACCACCCGTACCTGAGCGGCACCCTGCCCCGTGCGTTCGCCCATCGCGGGTGGCACCTGGACGAGCTGGACGGGCTGGAGAACTCGCTGCCCGCCTTCCAGCGCGCGGCCGCCGAGGGCTTCGCCTACGTCGAGACCGACGTGCACGCCACGGCCGACGGTGTGGTCGTGGTGCACCACGACGCGCTGCTGGACCGCACGACCGACGGGCACGGCCCGATCGCGAAGCAGACGTGGTCGGCGGTGCGGCGGGCCAAGATCGGCGGCCGCACGCCGGTGCCGCGGCTGGAGGACGTGCTGGAGGAACTCCCCCAGACCCGGTTCAACATCGACGTCAAGACCAGCCGGGCGGTCGTGCCGTTCGTCAAGACGCTCGAGCGGATGGGCGCGTTCGACCGGGTCGCGGCGGCCGCGTTCTCCGACACCAGGCTGGCCGCGATCCGGAAGCTGGCGGGGCCGAAGCTGATCACGTCGATGGGCCCGCGGTCGGCGGCCGTGCTGTGGGCCAGCGGGTGGCTGCCGTGGGCGCGGCTGGGGTTCCTGCGCCGGGGCGAACTGGCGCAGGTGCCTTCCCGGCAGGGCGCGATGACGGTGATCGACCGCGGGTTCGTGCGCAGCGCCGAGCGGGCCGGCGTCGAGGTGCACGCCTGGACGATCAACGACCGGGCCCACATGGAGCGGCTGCTGGAGCTGGGGGTGCACGGCATCGTCACCGACCGGCCGGACGTGCTGCGTGAGGTGCTCACCGAGCGCGGCGCCTGGCCGCCGGCGGCCTAGCTGTCGTGACTTGTGAGGTTGTGGACGGCGTGTCGGGTTGATCGTGGGGAGGACCCTCCGGGCGGCGTGGGTGTCGCGACACAGCTCACCGGCATCGGAGGTCCTCGATGATGATGGCGCGGTATGAGGCGGGGTGGCCGCCGGCGCGGATCGCCGAACAGCTCGGGGTGGCGCACTCCCCGGTGTGCAAGTGGGTGACCCGGCACCGGGAGGAGGGCGAGGCCGGATTGGCCGACCGCGCCTGCGCCCGCACCACAGCTCGACCCGCATGCCCGCGGAAACCGAAGCCGCGATCTTGGCACTGCTGGGCCTGGTAGCCACCACCGTCGGTCGTGTCCTGCGCCGTCACCACGTCCCACCGCTGTCAGCGATCGACCCGATCACCCGGATGCCCGACACCCCCAACCTGCCAGGTCACGACACCTAGCGCGGCGCTGTGCCCTCCCAGGCCGCGTTCCAGGTCTTCGGGCCTAGGCGGCCGGAGTCGGTGATGCCGTTGGCGCGTTGCAGGTCCAGCACGGCGTCGCGGGTCTTGTCGTAGTAGCAGCCGGTGCCGGTGAAGCCGTAGCCGAAGGCGTTCATCCGCAGCTGGAAGGTCTTGAGGGCCTCGGCACAGTCGCCGTAGGCGTAGACGACGCCGGGCCAGGCGGGTTTGGTCACCGGCGCCGGGGCGGGGACGTGGCCGCCGCCGATGTAGGCGCTCTCGGCGTAGGTGGGGACGCGCTTGCTGCGGGCGTCCTTGTCGTTGCGCAGGCCGAGCATGCCGGCGCACTCCCAGGGCTGCCAGCCGCGCATGCGGTAGAGGTAGAGCGCCCGGTAGTCCTGCTCGGCGGGGGTGGCGAGGTCGGGGCGGCCCTTGCCGCCGACGCTGCGCCAGGTGGGCAGGTCGAACTGGTAGGCGCCGTAGTAGCCGTTGCCGGTGTTGACCGAGTAGCGGTTGCTGGACTCGCACATGCGCAGCTTCAGCCAGGTCGCCGCGCTCGGGTCGGCCGCCGCGGACGGGGCGGTGACCACCTGGACCCCGAGTGCCAGCAGCACCGTGAGCACGAGCCCGGCGCTCGCGCGGGCCGAGGGTCTCCACCGGGGCTTTCTCATGCGGCCACCGTAAGTTCGGACATCAGGAACCACAACTGTCACACCAAGCCCATCGGCATCACAGGCACCACCAGGGCGCTGGTTCCCGACACGCGCACCCACCTGCGAACACCCCGGAAAACCGGACAAAACACTCCCCTTGGCCCCCACTCCCCTGTCATCGGCGTCCGGAGGCGGCGGCTCGGCTGTTTTCACCCGATCAAGGGAGGCGGGGGCGGTGCTGGATAGGGTCGTCGGTCGTGACCACCCTTGGCGACTCCGATCCGGACCCGACCGACGCGCTGTCCCCGCTGCCCTCGCGCAACGGCTCGGGCGCGCCGGCGCGGGGCAGGCTGCGGTTCTGCTACGGACCGATGGACTGCGGCAAGTCCACGCTGGCGCTGCAGATCGACCACAACCACGCGCGGCAGGGCCGGCGCGGGATGCTGTTGGTGCGGCACGACCGGTCGGGCGAGCCGCGGATCAGCAGCCGGATCGGGATCACCCGCGGGGCGACCGAGGTGGGCGCGGACACCGACCTGCGGCAGCTGGCCCGCCGCGAGTGGGTCGCCGGCCGTCACCTGGACTACCTGATCGTGGACGAGGCGCAGTTCCTGTCCCCCGTACAGGTCGAGCAGCTGGCCGAGCTGGCCGACGAGGTGTCCCTGGACGTGTACTGCTTCGGCATCGCCACCGACTTCCGCGGCCGGCTCTTCCCCGGCGCGCGGCGGCTGTTCGAACTGGCCGACGAGCTGCAGCCGGTTCAGGTCGAGGTGCTGTGCTGGTGCGGCGCGCCGGGCCGGTTCAACGCCCGCGTGGCTGACGGGGAGGTCCTCCGGGAGGGGGACACGGTGGTGGTCGCCGACACCGTTCCGGGGGTAGTTGAAAACACAAGTTCACCACACTGGGAGACGGAAGTGGCTACGTTGCGTTATCAAGTACTATGCCGCCGCCACTTCCGGCTCGGGGACCTCGGGCCCGCGGCACCACAGCACGGTCAGCTGAGACTGACCTGAACGGATCAGCCGCTCCCCCGCACGGGGGAATATGCCGAGAAGAGCACCACATCCGCGTCACGTCGCGCACCGAATCGGCTCTCAACAGAGGAAGCTGTTGCCGAGGGGTGACGCAGCTCATCGTGAGTAACGACATGGTGCGGTGGGAATTCCCAGTTGCCAGTAGCCGTTGCATAGGGTGAGCATCACCCTGGCTCTAGACCCGGAGCCGACTGAAAGGACGTCATCATGGCCGACCGTGTTCTCCGTGGAAGCCGGCTGGGAGCGGTCAGCTACGAGACCGACCGCAATCACGATCTGGCCCCGCGCCGGACGGTGCGTTACGCGTGTCCGAAGAACCACGAGTTCGAGGTGCCCTTCTCCGACGACGCCGAGATCCCCTCGGTGTGGGAGTGCCGCCTGCACGGCAGCGAGTCCGAGATCGTCGATGGCGCGCAGCCCGAGCAGAAGAAGGTCAAGCCGCCGCGCACGCACTGGGACATGCTGCTCGAGCGGCGGAGCATTCCCGAGCTCGAGGAACTGCTGAACGAGCGTCTCGCTGAGCTGAAGGGACGGCGTACGTCCAAGTCGGCGTAGCGCTCCTGCCTCTCCCACCACGCCGAAGGCCCCCGTGTCCTCCCGCCACGGGGGCCTTCGCTTGTCTTCGGGCTCCGCTCAGCCGCGCGGGCCGCGCTCGGTCCCGTCGGATTCGATGCGCTCCTTGCGGACCTCACCGGCCACGGTCTCGGTGTCCTGGACCTGTTCCTTGGCCAGCCGGACCCGTTCCACCGGCACGGCTTCGGTGTCCACCACCGGACGCTCCTCCCGGAGGACGACTTCGTGTTCCTCCTCCGAGATCACCGGGCCGTCCATGGCCTGGTGCCGGTTGGCGTCGGTGATCGGCTCGCGTTCCAGGCGCACTTCCTCCCGGGACACCGGGACCTCGACCTGCTCGGTTTCGGTGACGACGTACTTGCGCAGCCGGGCGCGGCCGCGTTCGCGCTGCTCGGTGCCGACCCGCAGGCGTTCCTCCGAGCGCGTCATCGCGTCGTCGGTCGTCGGGCCGGACACGTCCCGGCCGGTCGTCTCCTCCTGCCGCGCCATCTGTGGTGGCACCTGGTAGTGCCGGTAGAGGCGCTCCTCCTCGCTCTCGTCGATGTGGCGGCCCTCGGCGGTGGGGTTGGGCTCGACGTGGGGCGCGTCCTTGATCAGGTCCTTCGAGTAGGCCGTTTCGAGGTCACCGTCGTCGCGGGGCCGCACGCCCAGGACGGGCACCAGGGAGTCCCGGCCGCCGAACAGGCTGCGCACCGTGAGCCACGTGGGGCGGCCCTGGTCGTCGTCGGTCCACAGCTCCTCGACGCGGCCGATCTTCTCCCCGCTGGTGTGGTAGAGCGTGTGCCCGGCCCAGTCGGCGAAATAGCGCGTGTCGACTTCGGTCATGGTGGTTCCTTAGGGAAGGCGCCGGCGGACAGGCCGGCGGATGAACGGGGAACCCGACGCCGACGAGGACGGCATTCTGCTCAGTCGGGTCCTTCGGTGCCGCCGCGCGGGACCGCGCGGCTCGACCTCCAGTTACCCTGCGCGTTGATCGGTTATCGAGGCAGCCCGAATCTCACCCGAATCGCGTAGCCGACCTGCTGGTTGTGCGACCGGCAGTAGAAAATCGCCGGGTTAGCGTGCGCTCACCGGGGCCTGCCCGGGTGGCCGGGTACGGACGGTAGAGTCCGGTTCTGCCACGAATCGCGGGCTGCCGGCTCAGCGGCGGCGCAGCAGCGTCCGCACCTGCTCGGCCCGGTGGCGAGCACCCCACAGGCCGACGCGCAGCAGGGCTTCGCGGATGATGGCGCCGCTCATCTTGGACTGGCCGATCTCGCGCTCGGTGAAGGTGATCGGCACCTCGACCACGTCGAACCCGGTGCGGACGGTGCGCCAGGCGAGGTCGATCTGGAAGCAGTAGCCGCGCGAGGCGATCTCCTCCAGCGGCAGCTTCTCCAGCACCTCCCGCCGGTAGGCGCGGAACCCGGCGGTCACGTCCTTGATCCGCACGCCGAGCGCCAGCCGCGAGTAGAGGTTGGCCGCGCGGGAGAGCAGTTCGCGGTGCTTGGGCCAGTTCACCAGGCTGCCGCCGGGCACGTAGCGGGAGCCGAGCACCAGGTCGGTGTCGTCGAGGGCCTCGAGCATCCGGGGCAGGTCCTCGGGCGCGTGCGAGCCGTCGGCGTCCATCTCGACGATCGTGCGGTAGTCGCGCTCCAGGCCCCACCGGAACCCGGCCACGTAGGCGGCGCCGAGGCCGGCCTTCTCGGTGCGGTGCAGCACGTGGACGCGGTCGTCACCGGCGGCGATCTTGTCCGCGAGCTCGCCGGTGCCGTCCGGGCTGCCGTCGTCGACGACCAGCGCGTGCACGGCGGGCAGCGCCCGGTGCAGCCGGTCCAGGACGAGCGGCAGGTTGTCCCGCTCGTTGTAGGTCGGGATCACCACCAGCACCGGATCGATCGGTCGGCTCGCCCGTGGCGCGTGCGCCATCCCCTTGTTCCTCCCCCGCGGAGAACCTCACTCCGCCCTGGTCGCCGTCGTGCTCGTGCCCCGGGTGCGGAAGCGGAGCACGAGCCCGGCCAGGATGGCGGCGATCGCCGCTCCGACCAGCCCGTACTCCGTGGACGCCCCGAGTCGATCCGACAGCGTAGCCTGTGTGCGCAGCGGCACCTCCCCGACCAGGGAGGCGGCGGTGAACTGGCTGGTCGACTGGGTCACGGTGCCGTCCGGCTCGACCAGGGCGCTGACCCCGCTGGTGGCCGACACCACGACCGCGCGGCCGTGCTCGACGGCCCGCAGCCGCGCCATCGCCAGCTGCTGGTAGGTCATCTCGCTGTGCCCGTACCAGGCGTTGTTGGTGGGCAGGACGATCAGCTGGGCGCCGTCGTTGACCGCGTCGCGGGAGACGTAGTCGTAGGCGATCTCGTAGCAGATGGGCACGGCCAGCCGGGTGCCGGCGGCGTCGAGCACCGCCGGGGCGGTCCCGGCGCGCATGTCGCCGGTGTCGTCGACGAACGGGGTGAACCAGCGCGCGATCGAGCGCGCGGGGACGAATTCGGCGAAGGGCACCAGTTCCTGCTTGGTGTAGCTCGCGCCGCGGCCGGTGACCGGGTTCCACACGAACTCGGTGTTCTGGGTGCGCTGCCCGGGCTCGCGGTAGCGGGCGCCGATCAGGGTGGGGATGCCCAGGTCGCGCACCGCCTGGTCGATCACCGGGTCGGTGGTGGTGAGGTCGGTGGCGGTCTCCGGCCAGACGATCAGGTCCGGCACAGGCACCGCGCCGGAGCGGATCCGTGCGGCCAGGTCCTCGCTCTGGGCGAGGTGGTTGGCGCGCAGGGTGGGTGATTCGTTGATCAGGTCGAGGCCGACGTCGGGCGCGTTGCCCTGCACGGTGGCGACGGTGCGGGTGCCGGCCTGGGCGCCGGTGCCGATCGTGGGCCACAGCGCCAGCCCGGCGATCACCGGGACCACCGTGGCGATCACCGGGAAGCGCGCGGCGCGCCAGTCGCGGCGGGCGGCGTGCGCGAGTAGCGCGGCCAGGCCGAACCCGGTGACCACGACGGCGAACCCGGTCAGCGGCGCGCCGCCGATCGCGGCGAGCGGGGTGAAGGCGCCCTCGGGCTGGCTGAACGCGACCCGGCCCCACGGGAACCCGCCGAAGGGCCACCAGCTGCGCGGGGTCTCGCTGGCGATGATCACCATCGCCATCCACACCGGCGCGCCGGGCAGCCGGGCGACGACGGTGCAGAACGCGGCCGCCAGCCCGAGGTAGGCGGCCAGGGCGGCGGACAGCCCGGCCCACGGCGCGGGGCCGAAGCCGCGGCCGAGGAAGTCCTGCAGCCAGAACAGCAGCGGCAGGTACAGGCCGAGCCCGAACGCGAAGCCGTAGCCCAGGCCGCCCCAGAACCGCCGTCCGCGCAGCACCACGCCGAGTCCGGCGAAGCCGAGCGGGGCGAGCCACCACAGGTCGCGCGGCGCGAAGGCGAGGTAGAACACGAACCCGGACGCCGCGGCGAGCGCCAGGCGCAGCAGCCACGGCCGCCAGGCCCGCTTCTTCCGGGGAGGTGCCGACGGTCCGGCGGTTTCGGCCACGGGTGCTGCCACGGGGTGAACTCTAGGCCGCGGCGGTGAACGCGTCGTAGAGCACCTCGCCCGCGCGGACGGTGCGCAGGCAGACCGGCAGCGGCGCGTCCGGGTCGAGCGGCGGCAGCGCGGGCACGCGGGAGCGCGGGTCGGTGGACCAGCGCTGCACGCGGGAGTCGGGTGCGGCGACGACGAGGTCGGCGGCGTCCCAGACGGCGTAGTGCGCGGGCGCGCCGGGGACGAGGCTGCCGGTGAGGCCGTCGTTGACGCCCGCCGCGCGGTGGCCGCCGCGGGTGTGGGCGGTGAAAGCGGCGCGGGCGGACAGGCCGGAGCCGGCTGTGCGGTGGTGAACGGCCGCGCGCACGCTGTCCCACGGCTGAACCGGGGTGACCGGGCAGTCGGAGCCGAAGGCGAGCAGGACCCCTTCGGCGGCGAGCATCGCGAACGGGTTCATGCCCGCGGCCCGCTCGGCGCCCAGCCGCTGGGCGTACATGCCCTCCGGACCGCCCCACAGCGCGTCGAACTGGGGCTGCATGGAGCCGGTGACACCCCAGCCGGCCAGTGCCCTGGCCTGATCGGTGTCGATCATCTCCAGGTGTTCCAGCCGGTGGCGGCCGCCGGCCAGCGCGCGTTGCCCGACGGTCTTCTCGGCGAGCTGGAAACCGCGGACCACCTCGGCCACCCCGGCGTCGCCGATGACGTGGAACCCGGCCTGCAACCCGGCTTCGGTGCACGCGATCAGGTGTCCGGCGATGGCGTCGGCGTCGAGGTAGCGGGCGCCGGTGGAGCCGGGTTCGTCGAGGTAGGGCTCGTGCAGCGCGGCGGTGCGGGAGCCCAGGGCACCGTCGACGAACAGGTCGCCGGCCAGGCCGCGCACACCCAGGCGGCGGGCGGTGCCGACGGCTTCGAGTTCGCCCCAGTAGCCGACGACCTCGGGGTGGCCGGGTTCGGCGGCCAGGGCGAGCAGGTCGGCGAGGTCGTCCTCGCCGGAGATGTCCGGGCCGGCGCACTCGTGGACGCTGACGATGCCGCGGGCCGCGGCCAGCCGGAGGAAGGCCTCCTGGGCGCGGCGGCGCTGCTCGCCGGTGAGGGCGGCGCGCACGGCGCGGCGGACGTGGTGGTGCGCGTCGCGGGTCAGGGGTCCCTCGGCGGACCAGCCGGCGGCGTCGCGGGCGGCGGGAGCGAGTTCGACCAGCGCGGTCGACACCAGCGCGGAGTGGACGTCGACGCGGCTGAGGTAGACGGGCACGCCGCCGGCGGCCTCGTCGATCTCGGCGCGGCTGGGCAGCCGGGGCGTGGTCCAGGTGGTCTCGTCCCAGCCGTGGGCGAGGAGGACCTCGCCGGGGCGGGCGGCGGCGCGGATCGCGGCCAGCAGCCCGGCGGCGTCGGTGATCCCGCCGAGGTCCACGCCGGCCAGGTGGAGGCCGGTGGCGGTGGCGTGCACGTGGGCGTCGACGAAGCCGGGGGCGACGAACGCGCCGTCGAGGTCTTCCACGCGGGCGTCCGGGTGGAGGGCGCGGCCGGGGCCGTCCTGGCCGATCCAGACGATCGTGCCGTCCTTGACCGCCATCGCGGTGGCGTCGGGGTTGCTGGGCGAATGGATCCGCCCGCCCAGCAGGAGCGTGGTGCTGTCGTCGGTCACGGTGTCGAGTGTGCACGATGGGTCGCGACGAAAGCATTTACGTCGTATTGTCACTTTCACCGTAAGTTTTGACGCCACAGCGCCGACGAGGAGCAGAGATGACTGCGACCCAGGAATTCTCCCCCGCCGACACCACCGACACCACGGAGGTCGCCGATCAGCCCTACGCCTACCGCCGCACCGAGTTGACCGAACCGGACTGGCGCCGGTTCCCCGGGTGGCGCGAGGTGACCGAAGCGCAGTGGCGGGACGCGCAGTGGCAGCGGGTGCACTGCGTGCGCAACATCAAGCAGCTGCGCGCGGTGCTGGGCGACCTCGTCGCGGAGCGGTTCTACGACGACCTGGCCGCCGACCAGCGCGAGCTGGCGACGATGTCGATGCTGGTGCCGCCGCAGATGCTCAACACCATGTCGGTGGACTCGACCGAGGCGTTCTACGCCGATCCGGTCCGCCGCTACATGCTGCCGGTGCGCAGCGACCGGGACCCGGAGTGGCCCAGCCACCCGCACTCGGCGCGGGATTCGCTGCACGAGGCCGAGATGTGGGTGGTGGAGGGCCTGACCCACCGCTACCCCACCAAGGTGCTGGCCGAGCTGATCTCCACCTGCCCCCAGTACTGCGGCCACTGCACCCGGATGGACCTGGTGGGCAACTCGACCGAGCAGGTGGTCAAGCACAAGCTGGACCTCAAGCCGGTGGACCGCCAGGACGCGATGATCGGCTACCTGCGCCGCACGCCGGGGGTGCGGGACGTGGTGGTGTCCGGCGGGGACGTGGCGAACGTGCCGTGGCACCAGCTGGAGTCGTTCCTGATGCGGCTGCTGGACATCGAGACGGTGCGGGACATCCGGCTGGCGACCAAGGCGCTGGCCGGGCTGCCGCAGCACTGGCTGCAGCCCAAGATCGTGGAGGGCCTGGAGCGGCTGGCCGGCACCGCGCGGCGGCGGGGAGTGAACCTGGCGATCCACACGCACGTCAACCACGTCCAGTCGGTGACGCCGCTGGTGGCCGAGGCGGCGCGGACCGCGCTGGAGGTCGGGGTGCGGGACGTGCGCAACCAGGGGGTGCTGATGCGCGGGGTGAACGCGACCCCGGCGGCGCTGCTGGACCTGTGTTTCGCGCTGCAGGGCGAGGCGAACATCCTGCCGTACTACTTCTACCTGTGCGACATGATCCCCAACGCCGAGCACTGGCGGCTGGCGGTGTGGGAGGCGCAGGAGCTGCAGCACGCGATCATGGGCTACCTCCCGGGCTACGCGACGCCCCGCATCGTGTGCGACGTGCCCTACGTCGGGAAGCGGTGGGTGCACCAGGTCGCCGAGTACGACCGGGAGCGCGGTATTTCCTACTGGACGAAGAACTACCGCACCGGAATCGAACACGCCGACCCCGACGCGCTGCGGCGCCGGTACCCGTTCTACGACCCGATCCCCACCCTGCCCGAAGAGGGCCGCACCTGGTGGGCGGCGCAAGGCTGAGCGGGGCGGGCCGGGGCGATGATCGCGATCGCCGGCAGCGAGCCGCCCGGCAGCAGGCCCGCGGCGGCGCGCAGCAGGCGGTCGGCGATCGTGATCACCAGGTCGGCGACGAACGCGGCGTGCAAGATCCCCCGCGGCAGGGCGGGTGGCGGCCAGTGCGCCCGAGCGCGGCGTCAGCACCCGCAACCTCTAGCTCGAGCCCGCCGCCGTGCCGTGGTTGCCCGCGCCACCCCCAGCTTCGCGCCCTGTGCCGGGAGTTCCAGCGGCGCCCCTGTTGGGCTGGGCGGCCCGGGCTGCACCGGTCCGAGTTCACGGTCATGTTCCGCCGCGAGACCGGGTCGGGCCGAGCGCGGCCCTCACACGTGCCGCAGCGCCTGGTTGAGCAGGTTGCCGCTGTGGTCGAGGCAGTCGTCGCAGATCACGGCGCCTGTTTGGGCGCACCGCATGCGCCGCAGGCCGCGGGTGAAGCCGAAGAAGCTGCGCCGGTCGGTGCGGTCGCAGAACTCGCACGGCGCTCCCCCGGCCCGGATCCGGTCCAGCTCGGTGCCGCCGCGGCTGGTGCGCGGGCGGCCGTCGCGGACGAGGCCGAGCCCGGTTTCCACGCAGCGCGCGCAGATCGGCCCGGCCGGCCCGGGGACGCGCGCCTCGCCGGCCGCGGGCGGGGTGTCGCAGAACCTGCACCGCATCATCCGGTCTTCCCCGTCGGGTGACACCGGAAACCCGCTCACTCCACGCGGGCGATCAGGGCGCCCTGCACGAGCGCGTCGCCCTCCTTGGCCAGCAGCCGCACGATCCCGGCGGCCGGCGAGGAGATCTCCACGTCGGCCTTGTCCAGGGCGACCTCGGCGAGCAGATCCCCTTCGGCGACGCGTTCACCGTCGTGGACGAACCACGTCGCCACCACGCCCTCGGCGTCGGGATCCTTCTCCGACAGCAGCGGGAACAGCACGTCGGTCACGGCGCGACCACCTCCTGCCCGGACATCCAGGATGTGCCGCTCCACACGGTTCTGGCAAGCGCGCGAGCCGGACCTTGAACACCCCGCACCTGGGTGAGCTATGTGTCTTGAACTCCGGGATGGCCAGGCGCCGCGATCACCAAGGACGTGTCGATGCATGATCATCGGGCACCGGGCTCACAAGAGCTTTGGCAGGGCTTCTCTAAACTGCCCCCGGTGCGACGGTTTCGGTGGTGGATCGGCGGGGGCGTTCTGCTCTTCGTCCTGGTGCTGGTGGGGATCTTCGTGTTCACCGGGCCGAGCACACCACCCGGGCCGATCGACCGGCCCGGCCCGCCCGGCACCGGGCCGCTGACGATCGTGTCGATGGGCGACAGCACCCTGTCCGGGGAGGGCGCCGGCGACTACACCGCGGACACCAACGGCGCGAACGGCGACTGGTGCCACCGCTCCCCCAACGCGACGGTGGAACAGACCGACATCCCGGGGATCGTGGAGAAGATCAACCTCGCCTGTTCCGGCGCGCCCGCCGCGCAGGTCGGGCTGGGCGACACCAAGCAGTGGACCGAGCCGTCGCAGGCCGGGCGGCTGGCGGAGCTGGTGAAGACCCACCGGGTCGCGGCGGTCGTGGTGGCCGTGGGCGCCAACGACGACCCGCACTTCTCGCAGCTGATCTCGCAGTGCTTCCAGGCGTGGTTCGTCTCCGGCAACGCCCCCTGCCGCACCGCGATAGCCCCGACCTGGCAGCAGCGGGTCGACGCGATGGTGCCGAAGGTCGTCACGGCGCTCAACGACATCAAGACGGTGCTCGCCCGCGCCGGGTACCAGCCCGGGGACTCCCAGCTGGTGCTGCAGTCCTACGCGGCGCCGATCGGCCCGGGGATCCCGGCGAACCTGCAGAACCTCAACGGGTGCCCGTTCCGCACCGAGGACCTGCGGTGGGTGGTCGATGAGGGCGTGCCGGTGCTCTCGCGCGGCCTGGCGTCGGCGGCGGCGCAGGCCGGGTTGCGGTTCCTGGACCTGTCCCGCGCCGGGCTCGGCCACGAGGCGTGCAGCGGCGGCGCCGACCCGTCGACGGAGTGGTTCAGCCGGCTGACGCTGCAGCTCAACGACCTGGCCGACGCCGACAGGGCGGGCCATGCCATCCAGGAATCGTTTCACCCCAACGCGAACGGGCACGCGCAGTTCGGCCGCTGCCTGAGCGAGTTCCTGGCGACGGACGCGCCGGCCGCGGCGTGCCTCAAGGGCCAGGACGGGAACCTCCACCCGGCGGCGACGGTCACCGCCGGGTAGCTCAGAGGTCGAGCGCGGCGCGCAGGGCGATGTCGACCTGCTCCTGCGTCTGCTGGTCGATCTCGGCGATGCGTTCGACGAGCCAGCCGCGGTAGAGGCGGGTCAGGAACAACGTCGAGATCCAGAACCGGCTGTCCAGCGCGACGCCGAGGATGTCCTGCGGGTCCTCCTCCAGCAGTTCAGTCCCGATCAGCCACGGGCGCTCGGATTCGTTGACGCCGTCGGAGGACAGCAGCAGCACCGTGCGTTCCCGGGCGGGCTGGGTGGGCGGCTTGTACGCCCAGATCTCGCCTTTACGCACCCAGGTCCTTCTCCGCCGCGGCCAGTTCCGCCTCGTCGGCCGCCGCCAGCGCCTCCGCGTCGTGCCGGGCCGGGGCGCGGTAGCCGGTGCGGACCGCCTCCCGGCGGGCGGCGCGGGACAACCACGCCGACAGCGAGATCCCGTGCGCCTTCGCCGCGCGCTCGGCGTACTCGATCGCCGCCGTGTCCAGCGAGAGCGTGACCTTACGAGTTGCCATACCTTTTATCGTACCCTTCGCCCGGCGGTTGTCACACCGTCGGCGGACGGCCTTCGAACGGCGTGGACAGCACCACCGTCGTCCGCGTGGACACCTTCGCCGCCTCGCGGATCCGGCGCAGCAGGTCCTCCAGGTCCCGCGGCGAGGCCACCCGCACCAGCAGGATGTAGGACTCGTCGCCGGCCACCGAGTAGCACGACTCGATCTCGCGGATGTGCTCGATGCGCTGCGGGTAGTCGTCCGGCGCCGCCGGGTCGTTGGGGGTCAGCGAGATCAGCGCGGTCAGCGGCAGCCCGATCTGCTCGCTGTCCAGTCGCGCCACGTACCCCTGGATCACGCCGCGCTGCTCCAGCCGCCGCACGCGCTGGTGCACCGCCGACACCGACAGCCCCACCCGCTCGGCCAGGTCGGTGAAGGAGCAGCGGCCGTCGCCGGCCAGCTCCCGCGCGATCGCCTGGTCCAGCGGCTCCAGCGGCCCGCTCACGAGTCGAGCACGACGAGCTCGTGCGGGCGGTGGTTGAGTGCTTCGACCCCGTCGGCGGTGACCACCACGATGTCCTCGATGCGGGCGCCCCACCGGCCCGGCTGGTAGATGCCCGGTTCGACGCTGAACGCCATGCCCGGCTCCAAGGCCAGGTCGTTGCCCTCGACAATGTAGGGCTCCTCGTGCACGTCGAGCCCGATGCCGTGCCCGGTGCGGTGGATGAAGAACTCCCCGTACCCGGCGTCGGCGATGATCCGGCGCGCGGCGGCGTCGACCGACTGCGCGGTCACCCCGGGCCGCACCGCCTCGACCGCCGCCCGCTGCGCGCGCTGCAGCACCGCATACGTCTCGGCCACGTCGGCGTCGCGCGGCTCGCCGATCGCGTAGGTGCGGGTGGAGTCGGAGTTGTAGCCCTCGGGGAGCGGCCCGCCGATGTCGACCACCACCACGTCGCCGCGCTCGATGACCCGGCCGGACACGTCGTGGTGCGGGCTGGCGCCGTTCGGGCCGGAGCCGACGATCACGAAGTCGGCGTGCAGGTGGCCCTCCTCGACGATCGCGGCGGCGATGTCGGCGCCCACCTCGGCCTCGGTGCGGCCGGGACGCAGCCACTCGGCGACGCGGGCGTGCACGCGGTCGATCGCGGCGCCGGCGCGGCGCAGCGCGTCGATCTCGGCGGCGTCCTTGCGCATCCGCAGCTCGCGGATCACCGGCCCGGCCAGCGTCTGCTCCGCGGAGCCGAGCGCGGCGCGGAAGGCGAGCACGTGCAGCGCGATCAGCCCGTCGCTGACCGCGACCCGGCCGGGCTTGCCGAGCCGGTCGGCGACCATCCGGTAGGGGTCCTCACCGTCGACCCAGGTGACCACCTCGACGCCGAGTTCCTCGGTGGGCACCGCCGCGTAGCCGGGGGCCTCCAGCTTCGGCACGACCAGCGCCGGGGTGCCCTCGGCGGGCACCACGAGGGTGGTCAGCCGCTCGAACGAACCGCCGGCCTCGCCGATCAGGTACCGCAGGTCCGAGCCCGGCGCGATGAGCAGGGCGTCGGTGCCGGCGTCGGCGGTGGCCGCGCGGGCCCGCTCGAGCCGGGCGCGCAGGGTTTCCGGGGCCAGTGCTGGGGTCTCGGGTGAACGGGAGGACATGCACGCAGCGTATCTGGCCCGGGCCCGGACCGCGTCTGGCAGGCTGTGCTCCGTGACACTTGCCCTGCTGGACTCCGCGAGCCTGTACTTCCGCTCGTTCTACGCGCTGCCCGAGTCGATGACCGCGCCGGACGGCACCCCGGTCAACGCGGTGCGCGGGTTCACCGACACGCTGGCCCGGATCGTCACCGACCGGCGGCCCACCCGGCTGGTGGCGTGCCTGGACGCGGACTGGCGCCCGAAGTTCCGCACCGACCTGCTGCCCAGCTACAAGGCGCACCGGGTGGCCGACGCCGTGGCCAACGAGGAGGAGGTGCCGGACACGCTGACCCCGCAGGTGCCGATCATCCTCGAGTTGCTGGAGGCGTTCGGGTTCGCCACCGCGGAGGCGGCCGGGTACGAGGCCGACGACGTGATCGGCGCCCTGACCGCGCACGAGAAGGACGACCCGGTCGAGGTGATCACCGGTGACCGGGACCTGTTCCAGCTGGTGCGCACCGAGCCGACCCCGGCGTCGGTGATCTACGTGGGCAAGGGCTGGGCCAAGGCCGAGGTGCTGGGCCCGGCCGAGATCGCCGAGCGCTACGGCGTGCCGGTGGCGGGCGCCGGCGTCGCCTACGCCGAGATGGCCGTGCTGCGCGGCGACCCGTCCGACGGGCTGCCGGGTGTCGCCGGGATCGGCGAGAAGACCGCGGCCAAGCTGATCACCCAGTTCGGCTCGCTCGACGGGCTGATCGCCGCGGCCGCCGCGGGCAGCAAGGACGTGCCGCCGAAGACGCGGGTGCGGCTCGCCGAGGCCGAGGAGTACCTGCGCGTGGCGCCGACGGTGGTCAGGGTCGCCGCGGACGCGCCGGTGTCGGTGTCCGGCTCCGACGCGGTGCCGGCGTCGCCGGCCGATCCGGACCGCGTGCTGGAGCTGGCGGAGCGGTGGAACCTGGGCAGCTCGGCGACCCGCCTGGTCAAGGCCCTCACCGCGAACGCCCGCTGATCCGGCGGCCGCACCCGGCCGGCGCCGCTCGTGGTCAGCCGCCGGCGGAGGACGCTCGCTGGGACTGGATCGCCTTGCGCAGGGCCTTCACCACCGGTTCCACCGGGCGCCCCAGTTCGCTCAGCCGGGCCTGGTACTGGCGCCGTTCCGCGCGGCTGAGCACCGTGCGCAGCTCCGCGGTGCCGGCCAGGGCGCACAGCGCGCCCAGCCGCGGGTCCACCCGGGAGGCCGGTTGCCCGCCGCGCACCGTGCGCCGCACCTCCTCCGCCATCCGCTTGGTCTCGTGTGGCCGGGGCAGCGTGATCCGGTGCACCGGGAACAGCCCGAGTACCCGCCGCGAGTCGACCTTGATCACGCTCTCCGCGGCCAGGTGTTCGCGCACCAGGGGCACGATCCGGCTGGCGCTGCGGGACACCCAGCGCCGCCACGAGCGGGGCGGGCTGTCGGTGATCTCCCGCAGCACCAGTTCCAGCACCGGGTCCAGCCCGGGCGCGGGACCGGCTGGGGCGGCCTTGCCGCCGTGGTCGGCGAGGTAGCCGCCGAGCACCAGGTCGGCCAGCGCCGCGGCCCGCAGGGCGATGCCCAGTTCGGACCGCGACACCAGGCGCTTTTTCTCCGTGTCGTAGGCCAGCAGGAAGAGCCGCGCGGCCAGCGAGTCAGGCCTGTCCATCCTCGTCCCCCTTCTTCGGGCGTCCCCGCGGGCGCATCCGGCCCACCTCGCGGGGCAGCCGCCCGGCGTCGGCGAGGGCCTTGCGCAGCAGGAACTCGATCTGCGCGTTGGTGCTGCGCAGCTCGTCGGCCGCCCAGCGGGCCAGCGCGTCGTGCACGGCCGGGTCGAGCCGCAGCAGGATCTTCTTCCGTTCGGCCGGCATCTACTGGTACAGGGTCCCGGTGTTGACTACCGGCTGCGCGTCGCGGTCGCCGACGAGCACCACCAGCAGGTTGCTCACCATCGTGGCCTTGCGTTCCTCGTCCAGCTCGACCACGTCGTGCCGCGCCAGCCGGTCCAGCGCCATCTCCACCATGCCGACCGCGCCTTCCACGATGCGCTGGCGCGCGGCGACCACCGCCCCGGCCTGCTGGCGCCGCAGCATCGCCTGGGCGATCTCCGGGGCGTAGGCCAGGTGGGTGATGCGGGATTCGATGATCTTCACCCCGGCGGAGGCGACGCGCGTGGCGATCTCCGCCGACAGCTTCTCGGTGATCTCGTCGCCGTTGTCCCGCAGCGACAACCGGGTGGTGTCGGCGTTGTCGTAGGGGTAGGCGTTGGCGATGTGCCGGACCGCGGTCTCACTCTGGATGGCGACGAACTCGACGAAGTCGTCCACTTCGAACACCGCCTGCGCGGTGTCTTCGACCTGCCACACCACGACGGCCGCGATCTCGATCGGGTTGCCGTCGGCCTCGTTGACCTTGGCGACGCCGGTCTCGTGGTTGCGGATGCGGGTGGAGACCTTGCGCCGCTGGGTGAACGGGTTGACCCACTGCAGCCCGGTGGTGCGCAGCGTGCCGACGTAGCGGCCGAGCAGCTGCACCACGCGCGCCTCCCCCGGCGCGACCGGGGTCAGCCCGCCGGCCAGCACGAGCCCGGCGAGCGCGGCGACCACCCCGGCGCCGATCATCGCCCCCGACCCGCCGCTGGTGGCCAGCAGCGCGACACCGCCGGCCACCAGCACCACCGCGACGCCCAGCATCACGAACCCGTTGACCGCACGCACCAGGCGTTCCCGCGTCCGCGGCGCCGGCATGTCCACGACCGTCTCCATGGGGGCTCCCCTCAGTTCCTTGCTCCGATGGCTCGAATGTAGCATAGTGATATCACTTTTTCAGCGCTGGACGGAAGGGGGACGACGTGGCGGACAGGCGGCTGGAGATCGACGGCCTGACGAAGCGGTACGGGCAACGACAGGCGTTGTCGGACATGACGTTCGACGTGCGCGCCGGTGAGCTGTTCGGGTTCGTGGGCAGCAACGGCGCGGGCAAGACCACGACGATGCGGATCGTGCTGGGGGTTCTGGCGGCCGACGCGGGCCAGGTGCGCTGGGACGGCGCGCCGGTGAGCTTGGAGACGCGGCGGCACATCGGTTACATGCCCGAGGAACGCGGCCTCTACCCGAAGATGAAGGTCGGTGAGCAGCTGGTCTACCTGGCGCGGCTGCACGGGATGCCGGCCGCGGCGGCGCGCCGGTCGGTGGAGACCTGGACCGAGCGGCTGGGGGTGGCCGCGCGCCGCGACGACGAGGTGCAAAAGCTCAGCCTGGGCAACCAGCAGCGTGTCCAGCTGGCCGCGGCGCTGGTGCACGACCCGGCGATCCTGGTGCTCGACGAGCCGTTCTCCGGGCTGGACCCGGTCGCGGTCGACGTGATGAGCCAGGTGCTGCGGGAGAAGGCCGCCGAGGGCGTGCCGGTGGTGTTCTCCAGCCACCAGCTGGACCTGGTCGAGCGGTTGTGCGACCGGATCGGCATCGTGCGGGACGGCCGGATGGTCGCCTGCGGCAGGGTGGCCGAGCTGCAGGCCGGTTCGGTGGTGCGACTGCTGGTCGAGGCGCCCGCCGCGCCGCCCGGCTGGGCCGACGGGCTGCCCGGGGTGACGGTGCTGGGCCAGGCGGACGGCCGCACCGAGCTGGAGCTGGCCGACGGCGCCGACGACCAGGCCGTGCTGCGTGCGGCGCTGGCGAGCGGGCCGGTGCACGAGTTCGCGCGGCGGCGGCAGTCGCTGACCGAGCTGTTCCGGCACGTCGTCACGACCGAGGAGGTGGCGGCGTGAACCAGGGTGGCTGGGCGGGTGTCTCGCTCATCGCGTCGCGGGAGATCGGCATCCGGTTGCGGTCGAAGGCCTACCGGCTGAGCACGCTGGCGCTGCTGGTGGTGATCGTCGGGTTCACCGTGGTGATGAAGCTGATCGGCGGTGGCGGCGCGGACGCCACGGTCGGCGTGACCGGGCCGACCGCGTCGCTGGCCGCGCCGCTGCAGGCCGCCGGGCAGGCGGTCGGCGAGTCCGTCGAGGTGCGCACGGTGCCCGACGAGACCGCGGGCCGCACCCAGGTCGGCGACGGCGACCTGGACGCGCTGCTGGTCGGCGACGGCTCGCGCGTGCAGGTCGTGGTGAAGAAGGACCTCGATGGCAACCTGCGCACCGCGTTGAACGTGCTGGCCGGGCAGCTGGCGCTCAACCAGCAGATCACCAGCCTGGGCGGCGATCCGGCGCGGGTGAACGCGGCGGTCGCCGGCGCCGGGGTGGACGTGCGGCCGATGGAACAGCCCTACCCCTACAACGGGCAGCAACTGGTGCTGGGGATCGTCGCCGGGGTGCTCATTTACCTGTCGCTGCTGCTCAACGGGCAGTCGGTGGCGCAGGGCGTGGTCGAGGAGAAGACCAGCCGGGTCGTCGAACTGCTGCTGGCGACGGTGCGGCCGTGGCAGCTGATGACCGGCAAGGTGCTGGGCATCGGCGCGGTCGGGCTGATCCAGATGGTCGTGATCGGCGTGGTGGGGATCGTGGCGGGGCTGGCGACCGGGGTGCTGACGATCTCGGTGTCGGCCGCGGCGGGCACCGTGGTGTGGCTGATCGTGTGGTACCTGCTCGGGTTCCTGATGTACTCGATCGTGTTCGCCGGGCTGGGCGCGCTGGTGTCGCGGCAGGAGGACGTGGGCGGCGCGATCACGCCGGCGCTGTTCTTCGTCATCGCCGGGTACGTCGTGGGGATCTCGGTGCTGCCCGGCGATCCGGGCAGCGGGCTGGTCGCGGCGCTGTCGGTGATCCCGGTGTTCGCGCCGACGCTGATGCCGATGCGCCTGGCGATGGGCGGGGTGGCGCCGTGGGAGGCGATCCTGTCGGTCGGGCTGGTCGTGGCGCTGATCCCGGCGCTGGTGTGGCTGTCGGCGCGGATCTACCGCAACGCGGTGCTGCGCACCGGCGCGAAGGTCGGTTTCCGGGAGGCGCTGCGCGCGGCGTAGGAGCGCAAGAACGGAGAAGACCGGCGGGCCGCGGGGTTCTAGGGTCGGAAGTCAGCCGGCCCCGCCTGGGGGCGGGGCCGGCCTTCCACCGAGCTGCCGGTGGTGGAGAAGGAACTCACGCGGCGGCGTGAGCTGGCGATGGTGGAGATCACCGAGCCCTCCACCTTCCAGGGGCCGGACGGGCCGGCGAGCCTGCTCGACGTGTTCGAGGGCCGTCCGCAGCTGGCGATCGGGCAGTTCATGTTCGCCCCGGAGTGGGACGAAGATCGAGGGTACTAGGCGAAGAAGGGCTGGCGCTGTCCCTGGTACTCCTCCTACGGCAACGATTTCAACCACGACTTCGGCGTCACGCTGGACGAGTCCTCGACCTACAACTACCGCACGAAGGACGAGCACGAGCGCGCCGGCACCGGCTACTACTTCGACGGCGAACCGCCGCTGGAGGCGCCGGGCACGAGTTTCTTCCTGCGGGTCGGTGACCGGGTGTTCCACACCTACTCCACCTACGGGCGGGGCGCGGAGCAGCTCGGCGGCTCCTACTACGACCTGGATCTGACCGCCCTGGTGCGACACGAGCAGTGGGAGGAGCCGACCGGCCGCGCCGCCGCGGTGCGCACGGCGCGGCCCGACTTCTCCACCTAGCGGCTCAGCCGCTGGTAGCGGCGCACCGACAGCGGCAGGAACACCGCGATCAGCGCCACCGGCCACAGCACCGCCAGCAGCAGGGCGTGCTCGGCGAACCAGCCGCCGCTGTCCCACCCCGGGTTGCCGAACAGCTCCCGCACCGCGGCCGCCGTCGCCGAGAGCGGGTTGGCGTTGGCGACCGCGCCGAGCCAGCCGGGCATCGTGCCGGGTGAGACGAACACGTTGGACAGGAAACCCAGCGGCCACACCAGGATCTGCAGCGCGACCACGCTCTCCGGGCCCTTCGCGACCAGCCCGAGGTAGAGCCCCAGCCACAGGATCCCGAACCGCAGCAGCACCAGCAGCCCGAACGCGGCCAGCGCCGCCCCGAGGCCCTCGTGCCAGCGCCACCCGGTCAGCCACCCGAACCCGGCGAGCACCACCAGCCCGGCCACCGAGCTGAGCAGGTCGGCCACCGCGCGCCCGGCCACCGGCGCCGACGCCGCCATCGGCAGCGAGCGGAACCGGTCGGTGGAGCCGCGCGCCACGTCGGTGGCGATCGCGGTGTAGGTGGACTCGATGCCGAACACCATCGCCAGCGCGAACATGCCGGGCACCAGGAACTCGCGGTAGTCCCCCGGCGCGGCCATCGCGCCGCCGAACAGGTAGCCGAACATCACCAGGGTCAGGACGGGGAACAGCAGCCCGACGATCACCGGCGCGGGCTGGCGCGCCCAGTGCGCCAGCTCCCGCCGGGTCATGGTCCAGCCGTCGGCGATCGTCCACCGCAGGGTGGTCATGCCGGCACCTCCTCGCGTGCGGTCAGCTTCAGGAACACCTCGTCCAGCGTGGGGCGGCGCAGGGTGAGGTCGGCGATGCCGATCCCGGCCTCGTCGTAGGCGGCGGCCAGCCCGGTCAGGTCCCGCACCCGGTCGGCCACCGGCACGCTCAGACCGCCCTCGCCCAGGTCGGCCTGGTTCCCGGTGACCCGGACCGCCAGCGCGGCCGCGGCGGGCAGGTCGGCGGCGTCGCGCAGCACCACCTCGACCCGGTCACCGCCCAGCCGGGACTTCAGCTCCGCCGGGGTGCCCTCGTCGGCGATCCGGCCGCGGTCGAGCACGGCGATGCGCCCGGCGAGCTGGTCGGCCTCGTCCAGGTACTGCGTGGTGAGCAGGACCGTGGTGCCGTCGGCGACCAGTTCGCGCACCGCGGCCCACACCTCGCTGCGCCCGCGCGGGTCCAGGCCCGTGGTGGGCTCGTCGAGGAACAGCACCGCGGGCGAGCGCAGCAGCCCGGCGGCGAGGTCGAGCCGTCGCCGCATGCCGCCGGAGTACTGCTTCACCGGCTTCTCCCCCGCCTCGGCCAGGCCCATCCGGGTCAGCAGCTCGTCGGCCCGCTGCCGCGCCCGGCGCCCGCCGAGGTGGTAGAGCCGGCCGAACATCTCCAGGTTCTGCCGCCCGGACAGCACCTCGTCCACCGCGGCGTGCTGCCCGACCAGCCCGATCCGGTAGCGGACCTGCGCGGCCTGCCGGCGGGCGTCGAACCCGGCGACCAGGACCTTCCCGGCGTCCGGCCGCAGCAGCGTGGCCAGGATGCGCACGCACGTGGTCTTGCCTGCGCCATTGGGGCCGAGCAGGCCGAACACGGTCCCGGCCGGCACGGTCAGGTCCAGGTCGGCGAGCACGGTCTGGTCGCCGTAGCGTTTGCGCAGCCCCTTCGCCACGACGGCGTTTTCGGTGGTCAACACCCGTCTCCTTCAACTCCGTATGCTGTACGGACAAACTATCGTACACGGTACGGAGTTCGTTACCGGCAGAATGGGCCGCGAGATGACCGAGTTCAGCGCGAGCGGCGATCCGAAACGCACCCTCGAGCTCCTGTGGGGTCTGCAGGAGCCGTCGTCGCGGGGACCGAAGGCCCGGTTCACCGTCGAGGACGTCACCCGGGTCGCGATCAAGCTCGCCGACGCCGCGGGCCTGGCGGCGCTGTCGATGCGCAAGGTCGCCGAGGAACTGGGCGCCGGCACCATGTCGCTCTACACCTACGTGCCGGGCAAGGCCGAGCTGCTGGACCTGATGGTCGACGCGGTCGTGGCCGAGACCGCCCGCCCGGACGACGTGCCCGGCGGCTGGCGGGGCCGGCTGGAGCAGATCGCGCGCGAGAACGCGGCGGTGTACCGGCGGCACCCGTGGCTGCTGCAGGTCGCCACGGGCCGTCCGCCGATGGGCCCGAACGTGATCGCCAAGTACGACTACGAGTTGCGCGCACTGGAGGGCACCGGGCTCACCGACGTCGAGATGGACCAGGTGCTGGCGCTGGTGCTGGGGTTCGTGCACAGCGCGATGCGCGGGGTGATCGAGGCCGAGCAGGCGGCGCGGCGCAGCGGCCAGAACGACGTGCAGTGGTGGGAGTCCTACGCGCCACTGCTGGAGAGGATCTTCGACCCCGAGCGGTTCCCCGTGGCCGCCCGGGTCGGCTCCGCCGCCGGCGAGGCCTACCAGGCGCCGACCGATCCACACGCGTTCGAGTTCGGCCTGGCACGCATCCTGGACGGCGTCGAGGCGCTCATCACCTCGCGGCGGTGAGCCTCAGAACGGGGTGCCGCACCACGGGGTGACCCGGGTGGCGAACAGGGTGTCGGCGTGCGGCAGCGCCGCCGGGTTGAGCACCTCGAGCCGTCCGGCGGCGGCGAGCGCGCTGGGCGGGCGGTCGCCGAGGTAGAGCATCGCCAGCGTCTCCGGGCCGGTGCGCAGGTCCGCGGCGCCGGTGGTGGCCTCGGCCCCGCCGGGGGTGATGCGGTAGCGGCCGGAGTTGGCGGGCAACTGCGGATCGGCCACCTCGACCACGACCGGCTCACCGGGCCCCCACTCGCGGGCGGCGAGCGCGGCCGGGACGTCGACCAGGCGCAGCCAGCTCTCGTCGTCCAGGCCGGTCACCGCGCAGGCGCGGGGGTCGGTGAGCATCGCCGCGAGCGGGTCGTCCAGCGGCCGCCCCGGGGCACGCACCTCGGAGACGAGGTCGACCCGCAGCAGGAACCGCCACAACCCGGCCACCGCCGCGGTGTCCGCGGCGTGCAAGTCGCCGACGGTGAGCGCCGCGCCGAGGTTCGGCTGGTCGAAGGTGCGCAGGTCTTCGGTGCGGTAGAGCACGAAGCCGTCGTCCCCGCGCGGTCCACTGTGGACGGCGACCTGGTGTTCGCCGATCAGGCGCTCCCGCGCGTAGGACCACCACACCTCGCGCCGCTCGATCATCCCCGCCCGGGACAGGCCCATCTCCGCGTACAGCCGGGGAACGAGCTCCTGCGCCTCGGCCGTGCCGAGCAGCCGCACCTCACCGCCGGACGGGGCGTCGGCGCGGAAGCTCGCCCCGGCGACGCGCAGGCTCTGGCCGCGGCTGGCGATCCCGTAGCCGAAACGGCCGTAGATGGTGGCCTCGCTGGCGTGCAGGACCGCCAGCACGTCGCCACGGCGGGCGCAGTCGGCCAGCTGGGCGGCCATCAGCGCGGTGAGGACGCCTCGGCGCGTGTGGTCGGCCCGCACGGCGACCCCGTCCACGGCCGCTGCGGGAAGCGCTTTCCCGCCCGGCACGGCGAGCCGCGTGGCGAACGAGCCCGTGACGCCGACCGGTTCCCCGCTGGCGAACGCGCCGAACCGGCGTTCGGCCGGGAAGGACCCCTCCCGGCGGGCCCAGTACTCGTCGGTCACGGTCCGGTGCAGGGCGCGGCCGAGCACCTCGAACGCCGCCCGCTCCTCCCCCGGCTCCAGGGGCCGGATCCGGTAGTCGCCGGAGGAGCCCCGCACCGTGATCGTCACCATCTCCTGTGTCAGAAGTGAGTACCACACCACGCCGGGACGGGCGTGGCGAACAACCGGTCCGCCCGCTCCACCGCGCCCGGGTCGGCCGGCTGGATGCGCCCGGCCGCGGCCAGCAGCGACGGCCGCCACGCGCCGAGGTAGACCATGGCCAGCGCGTCCACCCCGAGCCGCACGTCGGCCGTGGCGTCGGTGCGGCGGACACCCTCCGGCGACACCTCGTAGCGCCCGGAGTTGTCCTCCAGCACCGGGTCCACCACCTCCAGCACGACCGGCTCACCGGAGTACTCGCGCGCGCCGAGCGCGGTGGGCACGTCCACCAGTCGCAGCCACAGCTCGTCCCCGCCGCCGGTGTCCTTCACGGCGCGGAGGTCGGTGAACAGCAGCTCCACCGGCTCGTCCACCGGGCGCTCATCGGCGCGCAGCGTGTCGACGAGGTCGACGCCGAGCAGGTAGCGCCACAGCCCGTTGAACGCCTCGTCGGTCCCGGTCTGCAGGCTGAGGACCTCCAGCACGGCGGGGTCGTTCCAGTGCTTGCGTTCGACGGTGTAGATGGCGTAGCCGTCCGGGCCGTTCGTGCCGTGGTGCACGGCCGTCACGATCGGGCTGGTCGCTTCGCGGGCGTGCCGTTCCCAGCCGGGCCACCAGTACGGCGGGCGGGTCATCATGCCGGGCCGGGTGTGCGGCAGGGACGCGTACAGCTCGGGCAGGCGCTCCAGCGCGGTGTCCAGCGACCACAGCTCGACCTGCCCGCCGCTGGGGACATCGGGGCGCAGCACGGCGCGGCGCCGGTCGATCCGGTAGCTGCGGCTGCGCGTGGTGACGCCGTAGCCGAAGCGGTTGTAGATGACGCCTTCGCTGGCGCGCAGCGCGGCGAAGGGCAGTCCGCGGCCGGCGATGTCGGTGAGCTGGGCGCGCATGAGCTCGGTGAGGATCCCGCGGCGGGTCCGGTCGGGCCGGACGCCGACGCCGGTGACCGCGGCGACCCCGGCGCGGGCGCCGCCGGGCAGGGTGATCTCGGCGTCGAACGAGCGGGCGGTGCCGATCAGCTCGGTGTCGAACGCGCCCAGGGTGCGGCCCGGCTGCAGCGCGCGTTCGGTGATCGGCCACGTCTCGTCGGTGGTGGGGACGGCGTGGAGGGTGGAGCGGAACAGGTCGGCGGCGGCGCGGTGCTCGTCGGGTCGCAACGTGCGCACGGTGTAGTCACTCACGACGCGATCGTTCCCGACGGTGCGGCCGCGCGCCAGCCAATTACCGGGGGTAGGCCACCTCGTAGTTGGCGGCGTCGTCCTTGATGGTCACGGTGACGGTCTTACCCTGGCCGTTGACCGTCGCGGCGCAGTCGAACGTGGCCCCGGACTTGACCTCCTGGTCGGCCGGGCACTGCACGTCGCCGACGTCGGTGAGCTGGTAGTTGCCGGTGAGGACCTGCTTGACGCCCTCCTGCACCGCGGTCTGGCTGAGCACGGTGGTCTTGAGGAACCCGGGCGCCAGGAACGCGGTGACGCAGAACGCGGCCACCACCACGACCAGCGCGCCGAGCCCGATCAGCAGGCCCTTGCCGCCCTTCTTCGTCGGCGGCTGCTTCCCGTAGGCGCCCTGCGCCGGGTACTGCTGGGTGTACTGCGGCGGCGCCTGGCCCGGGAACTGCTGCCCGTACTGAGGCTGACCCGGCTGCGGGTAGCCGGGCGCCTGCCCGTACTGGGGTTGCTGCCCGTACGGAGGCTGACCGGGTTGGGGCTGACCGGGTTGGGGCTGACCGTATTGGGGCTGCTGGCCGTAGCCGGGCTGCTGGCTCCACTGCTGCTGGGGGTCGGTGCCGCCGTAGGGCGTGCTCATGCTGCGTGCCTCCGCTGATCGTCCCTCGCTCAGCGCGATCCAACCACAACGCTGGGTGGGGCGCGCTACTCGGCGCCCGCGGCCACGACCCCGCGCCGTAGCGCCTTGACCGCCTGCGCGGCCGCGTCGCCGACCGGGTCGGCCCGCCCGAGCACCGTCTTGATCTGGTCGAGCAGGTCGACGACCTGGCGGGACCAGCGCACGAAGTCGCCGGCGGACAGTTCCTGCCCGTTGGCGTCGGCGGCGGTGAGCACCTTTTCCAGCGACTCGCCGCGCGCCCACCGGTACACCGGCCAGGCGAACCCGGCGTCGGGTTCGCGGGTGCGGTCCAGGCGGTGGCGGCGCTCGTCCTCGGCGAGGTCGGTCCAGATCTTGGCGGTCTCCTGCCACGCCTTGGGCACGCCGCCGGCGGGCAGCCGCGGCTCGCCGGGCGAGTCGCGGCGGGCCTCGAACACCAGCGTGGACACGACCGCGGCCAGCTCGGGCGGCGTGAGGCCCTCCCACACGCCGTGGCGGATGCACTCGGCGGCGAGCAGGTCGGACTCGCTGTAGAGGCGGGCCAGGCGGGCGCCGTGCTCGGTGACGCGGTCCTCGCCCTCGGCGAGGTAGCCGCGTTCGGCCAGCAGCGCGCGGATCCGGTCGAACGCCCGCGCCAGCGAGTGGGTGGTGGCGGCGACGCGGCGTTCCAGCTGCTCGGTCTCCGCGGCGAGCCGGTGGTAGCGCTCGACCCACCGGATGTTGGCCTCGCGTTCGGCCAGCCCGTGGCACGGGTGGGCGCGCAGGGCGCGCCGCAGCGCGGCCAGCTCACCGTCCTCATTGGCCCCGGACCGCCGTTTCTGCCGCCCCGGCAGGGAGATCCCGGAGTCGCGCAGGTGCGAGGCGATGTCCCGGCGGGTCTTGGGTGAGCGCAGCTCGACGTGCCGGGGCAGCTTGATCCGGCCGAGCGGTTCGACGGGTGCGGAGAAGTCGGCCAGCGACAGCGGTCCGGACCACCGGTCCTCGGTCACCACGACCGGGCGCGGCTCGCGCACCGGGTCCAGACCGGGGTCGATCACCACGGCGAGCCCGGCGCGGCGCCCGGCGGGGACGGCGATGACGTCGCCCTTGCGCAGCTTCTCCAGCGAGACCGCGGTGTCGGCGCGACGGGCGGCGGTGTTCTGCCGCGCCAGCGCCTTCTCCCGGTCGGAGATCTTCTTGCGCAGCGCCACGTAGTCGAGCATCGCGTCGAAGTCGCCGCTGACGGCCTCGGCGTAGCCCTTGAGCGCCTCGCGGTTCTTCTCGATGCGCCGGGACAGGCCGACGACGGAACGGTCGGCCTGGAACTGGGCGAAGGACTGCTCCAGCAGCTCACGGGCCTGTTCGTGGCCGAGCTGGGCGACCAGGTTGATCGCCATGTTGTAGCCGGGCCGGAACGACGACCGCAACGGGTAGGTGCGGGTGGAGGCCAGGCCGGCGACGGCCTTGGGGTCCACGCCCGGCTGCCACACCACGACCGCGTGGCCCTCGACGTCGATGCCGCGGCGCCCGGCGCGGCCGGTGAGCTGGGTGTACTCGCCGGGGGTGAGGTCGACGTGGGCCTCGCCGTTGTACTTGACCAGCCGTTCGAGCACGACGGTGCGGGCGGGCATGTTGATGCCCAGCGCCAGGGTCTCGGTGGCGAACACGACCTTGACCAGGCCGCGCACGAACAGTTCCTCGACGGTTTCCTTGAACGCGGGCAGCAGGCCGGCGTGGTGCCCGGCGATGCCGTTCTCCAGCGCCTCGCGCCACTCCCAGTAGCCGAGCACGCCGAGGTCACCCTCGGGCAGGTCCTTGGTGCGGGTGTCGACGATGCGGCGCACCTCGGCGGCCTCTTCCGGGGTGTTGAGCCGCAGCCCGGCGCGGGTCACCTGGCCCACGGCGGCGTCGCAGCCGGCGCGGGAGAAGATGAACACGATCGCCGGGAGCAGACCGGCGGCGTCCAGGCGGGTGATCATGTCCACCCGCGACGGCGGCCGGAACCGGGGGCCGCGCGAGTAGGTGCGCCCGCCCCGGCCCCGCCGCAGCGCCGCGGGGGCGTGCAGGCGGCCGACCTCCTCGACGCGCCGCAGCAGGCCCGGGTTCATCCGCAGCTCGCCGGCGGAGCCGTCGTCGGCGAACAGGTCGAGCAGCCGGTTGCCGACCATCATGTGCTGCCACAGCGGCACCGGCCGGTGCTCGTCGACCACCACGGTGGTGTCGCCGCGGACGGTGACCAGCCATTCGCCGAACTCCTCGGCGTTGCTGACGGTGGCGGACAGGCCGACGACCCGCACGTACTCGGGCAGGTGCAGGATGACCTCTTCCCACACCGCGCCGCGGAACCGGTCGGCGAGGTAGTGGATCTCGTCCATCACGACGTAGCCGAGGTCGTTGATGGCCGAGGAGCCCGCGTAGAGCATGTTGCGCAGGACCTCGGTGGTCATCACGACGATCTGGGCGTTGCCGTTGATCGAGGTGTCGCCGGTGAGCAGGCCGACGGTGTCGGCGCCGTAGCGCTGCACGAGGTCGCCGTACTTCTGGTTGGACAGCGCCTTGATCGGGGTCGTGTAGAAGCATTTGCGGCCCTCGGCGAGCGCGAGGTGCACGGCGAATTCGCCGACCACGGTCTTGCCGGCGCCGGTGGGCGCGCACACGAGCACGCCGTGGCCGTCCTCCAGGGCGCGGCAGCCGCGGATCTGGAAGTCGTCGAAGCCGAAGTCCGCCTCGTCGGCGAAGCGGGTCAGCTGGGGGTACTGGGCGCGGCGCTTGGAAGCCTGGTAGGCCTCGGCCGGCGACACGGAAGGGCGAGGGGCCACCTTGCCAGGGTGTCACATGCGGTGTCCGGGACGCATGCGGTGGGTGTCAGCCCAGGATGGTGAGCGCGCCGCGGTGGCAACGGGCGGTGACCGCGCCGCCGGGAAGCATCTCGCCGTCGGCGCAGAGGGGCCAGCCGGTGGCCTCGATGCGCACCTCGCGGGCGCGCAGGGTGCGCACGGCGGGGTGGCGCAGGTGCCGTCCGTGGCGCAGGCCGGGCAGGATCCGCAGCAGGTCGGCGCGGGTGGCGCGGCCGACGACGGTGATGTCGAACAACCCGTCGGCGGGGTCGGCGCGCGGGCAGATCCGCATGCCGGCGCCGTAGAAGGGGGTGTTGCCGATGGCGACGAGGGTGGCGTCGAGGTCGAGGCGCCCGGTGTCGGTGGTCAGGGTGACCGGGCGGGCCCGGAACGCGGCGACTTCGGCAAGTACGGCCAGGTCGTAGCGGTGTGGTCCGGGCGGCCAGCGCAGGCGCGCGGCGCGGGCGTTGACGGCGGCGTCGAACCCGGTGCACAGGACAGTGGCGAACCAGGTGCCGCCGGCGTGGCCGAGGTCGACGGCGCGGTGGCGCCGCTCCCGCAGCGCGGCCACGACGGCGTCGGCCGCCTGGAGCGGGTCGAGGGGGACGCCGAGCCCACGGGCGAGGTCGTTGCCGGTGCCGGCCGGGACGAGCCCGAGCGGGGTGCCGGTGGCGGCGCAGTACTGGACGGCGTGGTGCACGGCGCCGTCGCCGCCGAGGACGACCAGCGCGTCGAGCCCGTCCGGCAGGTCGTCCGGGGAGGCGGTGCCGAGCAGGTCCAGGCGGTCCACCCCGGCCCGCAGCCGGGCGGCCACGGTGCCGGCGATCCTGGCCGCCGCACCGCGGCCGGTGTCGGGGTGGACGGCCAGGGCCGCACGGATACCCATGGTGAGGCGGACCGGCTAGGTCACGTCCTCGGTCTTCGGCTTGCCGGGCACGTCGTCGTCGATGCTGCTCGGGGTGTAGTCGAACGGCGCGGCCTCGTCGTCGGCCAGGCCCGCCCACTCCTCGCTCTCGCTGCCCCGGTACTTGCGCAGGTCGTGCACGCGCGCGATCTGGATCGCCAGCTCGGCGAGCACACTGAGCGCACCGGCCAGCGCCAGCATCGAGAACGGGTCCGACCCGGGCGTGGCGAACGCGGCGAAGACGAACACCAGGAAGATGATCCCGCGGCGCCACTTCTTCAGCTGGGCGTACTTGAGCACGCCCACGAAGTTCAGCATCACCAGCAGCAGCGGCAGCTCGAAGCTGACCCCGAAGATGATCAGCAGGGACAGCACGAACGAGATGTACTTGTCGCCGGTGAGGCCTGTGATGAAGAAGTCGCTGCCGAAGCCCATCAGCAGTTGCAGGGCGTGCGGGATGAGCAGGTAGGCCAGGACGGCGCCACCGGCGAACAGCACGCTCGCGAAGCCGACGAAGGTGAGCGCGTACTTGCGCTCCTTGGTGTACAGGCCGGGGGCGATGAACGCCCACAGCTGGTACAGCCACAGCGGCGAGGTCAGCACCGCGCCCCCCGCGAGACCGACCTTCAGCTGGATCATGAAGGCCTCGAACGGCACCGTCTGCAGCAGGTAGCAGCCCTCGGTGCTGCCCAGGCGACGCTCGGGCGGGATGGCGCAGTACGGGTCGTTGATGATCGACCCGAGTGACGGGACGGGCCCCATCCTGGTGTTGAACCAGATGAAGCCGAAGATCCCGCCGGCGAGCACGGCGAGCAGGGCCCAGCCCAGGCGGCGCCGGAACTCGTAGATGTGCTCGATGAGCGTCATCGTGCCGTCGGGGTTGAGCCGGCGGCTGCGCTTGCGCCGCCGGTCCCTCCGGCTCTTGGGGGCGGAGTCCGCCACGACAGGCTCCGTCCTCGCCTCAGCTGGCGTGCTTGTGAGCCTGGTCGGCCTTCTCCGCCGCCTGCTGCCGCTTCAGCTCGTCGAGCTGCCTCTGCAGCTGCGCGACCTGGTCGTCGGCCGGCGAGGCCGCGGTGGTGGCGGTGGTGTCGGAGGCCGTGATCTGCTTCTTCTCGGGCTCCTCGGCCTTGCCGTCCTCACGGAGGTCCTTGGTCTCGGCCTTGAAGATCTTCATGGACTTGCCGATGGACCGCGCGGCATCCGGCAGGCGCTTCGCGCCGAACAGCAAGACCACGACGAGCACCAGAATGATCAAGTGCCACGGCTGCAACCCGTTCAGCATCAGTGGCCTCCTTCCTTGCTTGTGACCAACTCTACTTGCTCAAGGGCGGGACGCCGCCGTTGTTCGAGCGCGACGCGCAGGCCGGCCGACCGGGCCTTCAACAGTCCGGTGCGGTCGGTGACACTCGCCGTAACCATGCTCGATGCCTTCCGGAACCGGCGCAAGACCCGGGATGTCCGGATCAGGACAACAATCAGCGCCAGGAGGCCCACGGCGGCGAGCACAACGCTCGGCAGGTACGACACGCCGTCACCCTACTGGCCCAAGGTGGCCGGGAGGTGACGTGCCCTTTCCAGTGCGGCGGCGGCCCGGCTACGGACCGCGTCCGCCAGCTCGGGCGGGTTTTCCACGCGCGCGTCGCCGCCCAGGCCGAGCACCAGCCGCACCATCCAGGACTCGTCGCCGTAACGCATCCGCACCCGCAGCCTGCCGCCGTCGAGTTCGGCCAGCTCCTCGCACGGGTAGTACTCGGCGACCCAGCGCGCGTCCGGTTCGAGCACCAGCTCCGCCTCGGCCTGGCCGGGCCGGGCGCGGAACACGCCGTCGGAGATGTCGGTGGGCTGCGCGGTCGGCGGCGGCGCGGCGCGCTCGTCGAGGACCTCGAGCTCGTCGATGCGGTCCAGCCGGAACAGCCGCACCCCCTCGGCGCGGCGGCACCAGGCCTCCAGGTAGCCGACCGCCTGCACGATCAGCAGCCGCATCGGGTCGACCGTGCGCTCGGTGATCTGGTCGCGGGAGGCGGTGTAGTAGCGGATGCGCAGCGCCCGCCCGGCGCGCAGGGCGTTCTGCACGACGCGGCGGGTGGCGGCGGTCTTCTCGCCCTCCCGCACGGCGAGCCCGACCACGACGCCGGAGGGCTGGGCCTGCCCGGCGGCGGCCTCGATCTTGGCGATGGCGCGGTGCACCGCGTCGGTGTCGACCACGCCGGGGGTCTCGGCGACCGCGCGCAGCGCGACCAACAGCGCGGTGGCCTCCCCGCCGGTCAGGCGCAGCGGCCGGTTCATGCCGGCGTCGAAGGTGACCGTGACCGTGTCGCCCTCGAAGGACAGGTCGATCAGGTCGCCCGGGCCGTAGCCGGGCAGCCCGCACATCCACAGCAGCTCCAGGTCGCGGCGCAGCTGCTTGGCGGTGACGCCGAAGTCTCGGGCGGCGTCCTCGATGCGGATGCCGGGGCGCGCGAGCAGGTAGGGCACGAGCGCGAGCAGCCGGGGCATCCGGTTCGTGGATCCGGTCATCGCCGCACCCCGTGGTGGAGGTCGCGGTGGAAGTCGCCGTGCAGGTCCGGGTGCAGCACCGACTCCAGGCGGCCGCGGACGGCCTTGGCCAGCACGTCCGGCTCGAGGACCAGCACGTCGGGCCCGTGCCCGGCGATCCAGTCGGCGGCGCTTTCCGGGAAGTACAGGTCGATCTCGGCGAGGTCGCCCTCGATGCCGTCGAGGGTGAGCCGCCCGGTGAGGCGGGCGCGGCGGCGCACCCCGGCCGCGCGCCGGTCGGCGATCCACAGCTTGGCGGTGGTGACGGGCGAGGGGTCGGGGTCGGTGGTGCCGGCGATCAGCTCCAGCAGGTTGACGTTGTCCGGCCGCTGCACCTCCCCCGGGCGCCCAACCGTGCGGACGTCGCCGACGATGCGGGAGAGGCGGAAGCAGCGCGGCGCGCCGCGGTCGCGGTCGTGGCCCACGACGTACCAGCGGGCGCGCCAGGACACCACGCCCCAGGGTTCCAGGGTGCGGGTCAACCGCTCCGCCGAGCCCGAACGGCGGTAGGAGAACTGGACCACCTGGCGGGCCTGCACGGCGGCGACCAGCGGGGTGAAGGCCGGTTCGGCGCGCACGCGGGACTCCACGACCGGCGGCTCGGTGTGGTCGAGGTCGACCCCGGCGGCGCGCAGTTTCACGAGCGCGCCCTGGGCCTGGCCGGTCATCTCGGGCGAGTCCCAGAGCCGGACGGCGAGCCCGACGGCGGCGGCCTCGTCCGGGGCCAGCTCGATCTCGCCCAGCTCGTAGTCGCGGCGGGCGATGCGGTAGCCCTCGGCCGGGTCGAAGGCCGAGTTGCGGCCGGTCTCCAGCGGGATCCCCAGTTCACGCAGCTCGGTCTTGTCCCGTTCGAACATGCGGGAGAACGCCTCGTCGCTCGCGGCGTCGGCGTATCCGGGCACGATCCCGCGAATCCGGTCAGCGGTGAGGTACTGCCGGGTCGACAGCAGAGCGAGCACCAGGTTGACCAGGCGCTCGGCGCGGGCGGTGGACACCCGACCACAGTAGCTCGCACTGGTGATCGAGTCGCCGAGGTCCGCCCCGGCGCGCCCCGGAAGTCCACGAGATACCCACCCACACCCCCGCGAGCCGCGGTTTTCAGCCCGCCGGACCGCTCTGACGGTTCAGCGCGGAGGGAGTTGCGGGACCGATCGCGCGAACAAGTTCCGGCACGCGGTGTCAGCCGCGGGCGACGTGGCGTAGCACCTCGCGCATCCGGGGCGCCAGCGCGACCCCGCCCAGGCCCTCCGCGATGATTTCGATCGTCCGCTCCAGCGCCAGCTCCCGGGCCTCGCGCGGGGCGGACGACAGCGGGCCGTCCAGGTGGAGCATCGCCAGTCCGTGCACCGACGCCCACGCCGCGAACTCGGCCATCGGGCGGCGCTCCGCCGGCAGGTAGCCCGCCGCGGCCAGGTCGTCGATCGCCTCGACCAGCCGGCCGAACGGGTTGGACGCCTCGACCTCGGACAACGACGGCATCGGCGACAGGCCGCCGGCGAACGCGGTCCGGAACAGCCCCGGCTCGGCCAGGGCGAACGCGAAGTACCCCTGCCCGATCGCGGCCAGCCGGCTCAGGCCCCGTTCCGCCGGGTCCTCGATCCGGTCCAGCCGGTCCAGCGCCGCGTTCATCGACGCGGTCAGCAGCTCCGTCGCCCGCTCCTTGACCGCCTCCAGCAGCTCCTCGTGCCCGGCGAAGTGCCGGTAGGCGGCGGTCGGCGTGACCCCGACCGCCCGTGCGGCCGCCCGGATCGTCACCGACGCCGGGCCACCGGCCTGGGCGAGTTCCGCGGCGGAGCGGATCAGGGCGTTGCGGAGATCGCCGTGGTGGTAGCCGGTTCGCACGGGCGCTGAGGAGTTCACAGCTCGATGTTGACACCCGTACACATCGGTGGCAAGTTGACAGGCGACAAGTTTACAGCCGTCAACATTCGAGGTGGTCCCATGTTCGCTCGGCTCGGGCGGTTCGCCGCCGACCACGCACGGCTCGTCCTCGTCGTCGCCGGCGTGCTCCTCGCGGGCGCGGCCGTCCTCGGCATGACGGCCTTCGGCAAGCTCGAGTCCCAGGGGTTCGACGACCCGGGCTCGGACTCCAGCCGCGCCCACGCCCTCGCCGAACAGCACTTCGGCGGCGAGGACAACCTCCTGTTCCTCGTCGAGGCCCGCGACGGCACGGTCGACGACCCGGCCACCCGCGCCGCCGCGACCGCCCTGACCGAACGCCTCACCGCCGACCCCGCCCTGGAATCGGTCACCTCCTACTGGGCCACCGGCGCCCCACCCCTGCGCGCCGACGACGGCCGGTCCGCGCTGATCGTCACCCAGCCCGCCGACACCTCCAGCGACGCGGTCGAGGCCCTGGTGGACCGCTATCAGGGCGCGGACGGCCCGATCACGGTCACCGCGGGCGGCGGCGCGGTCGTCGGGCTCGACATCAACGGCCAGGTCAGCCGCGACCTCCTGGTCGCCGAGATGATCGCCGTCCCGATCATCCTCGTCCTGCTCTTCCTCGTCTTCGGCAGCGCCGTGGCCGCCCTGCTGCCGCTGGTGGTCGGCGGGATCGCGGTGCTGGGCACGTTCGCCGAGCTGTCGGTGTTCGGATCGCTGACCGACGTGTCGGTGTTCGCGATCAACCTGACCACCGCGCTCGGCCTCGGCCTGGGCATCGACTACGCGCTGCTCATGGTCAGCCGCTTCCGGGAGGAACTGTCCGGTGGGGCGGACACCCGCACCGCGGTGATCCGCACCGTGGCCAGCGCGGGCCGCACGATCAGCTTCAGCGCCGCCACCGTCGCCGTCGCCCTCGCCGCGCTGCTGCTGTTCCCCCAGTACTTCCTGCGGTCCTTCGCCTACGCCGGCATCGGCGTCATCGTGATCGCCATGCTCGCCGCCGTGGTCGTGCTGCCGGCACTGCTGACCGTCCTCGGGCCGCGGGTCAACGCCGGCCGCCTGCCCTGGGCGCGTGGCCGCACACCCAGCACCGTCTCGGCGTTCTGGGGACGGGTCGCGGCGTTCGCGTCGAAGCGGCCCGCGCTCGCCGCGGTGCCGGTGCTCGTGGTGCTGGTCGCGGCCGCCACTCCCCTGCTCGGCGTCCAGTTCGGCACCCCCGACGAGCGAGTGCTGCCGGACACCGCGCCCAGCCGCGTCGTCGGCGACGAGCTGCGCGCCGACTTCCCGGCCAACGACAGCCGGGCCATCGAGGTCATCGCCCTCGGCTCACCCGACCAGCCCACGATCGCCGGCTACGCCAGCCGCCTCTCACAGCTGGAGGGCGTCGCGCAGGTGTCCTCCAGCGCGGGCGGTTTCACCCACGGCCGCGCCGACCGGCCGGCCAACCCGGCGCTCGCGGCGCCCGGCGCGCAGAAACTGTCGGTCGTGACCACCGCCGACTCGCGGTCGGCCGAGGCCGAAGCCGTCGTCGCGCAGGTGCGGGCGCTGCCGGCGCCGGCCGGACTGGACGTCGTGGTCGGTGGGGACGCGGCCGCGCTGGTGGACAGCAAGGACGCCATCGGCAGCCGGCTCCCCCTCGCGGCCGGCCTGATCGCCGTCACCACGTTCATCCTGCTGTTCCTGTTCACCGGCAGCGTGCTGCAACCGCTGCGGGCGCTGCTGTTCAACCTGCTCAGCCTGTCCGCCACGATGGGCGTGATGGTGCTGGTCTTCCAGGACGGCCTCGCCTCCGGGTTCCTCGGCTTCACGCCGCTGCCGCTGGACACCAGCATGCTGATGCTGCTGTTCTGCATCGCGTTCGGACTGTCCATGGACTACGAGGTGTTCGTGGTCAGCCGCATCAAGGAGGCCCACGACCACGGCCTCGGCCCGCGCGAGGCGGTGGTGCACGGGCTGTCCCGCACCGGGCGGATCGTCTCGGCCGCGGCGCTGCTGCTCGCGGTCAGCGTGTTCGCCTTCGGCACCAGCGGCGTGAGCTTCATCCAGATGTTCGGACTCGGCACCGGCCTGGCGATCCTCATCGACGCGACCCTGGTGCGCGGTGTGCTGCTGCCCGCGGGCATGCGCCTGCTCGGCCGCTACGCCTGGTGGGCGCCGAAACCGCTACGCCGCCTGCACGACCACGTCGGCGTCAGCGAAACCGAGCAGCAACCCGCCGCGGTGCGTTAGCGGCGCTCCCACGGGATCTGCTCGCCCGCCTCCACCGGGAACGGCAACCGGTTCTCCGGTGGGGGCAGCGGGCACGTGGCGAGGTCGATGAACGCACACGGCAGGTTCACCGCCCGGTTGAAGTCCAGCTCCACCCGGCCCTCGGCGTCCGGCGCGCCGACCGACAGACTCCGGTTCGCCGCGTACGTCGTCACTCCCGAGGTCGCGTCGGTGAACAGCACCGAGAACGCCGCGCCGCCCTTGCCGTTGAACGCGGTCAGCGCGAACTCCTCGCCCCGGTAGGCGAACCGCAGCACGCCCGGGGAGGAGTACACATGCGACAGTCCTTCCACGACCGCCCCGACCGTCACCGCGCGCGGCTCGTCGAACGGCTCGAACCGGCCGGGCAGCACCCACGCCGGATCCGGCTCGTAGGCGGGCACCCCGCGGAACGCCGCCCGCACCGGCGCCGCCGGGTCCCGCAACCGCAGCAGGTACCCGCTGCGCCGCGCCACCTCCACGACCCGGTCACCGGCCTTCACCATCTCGCCCGGCCCGCTGTTGACCAGCTCGAACCGCGTCGTGCCGGACACGCCGAACTCCTCGTCCGGCTCGACCACCACGACCGCGGCGTCGGCCTCTTCGTGCCAGGTGCCGGGGATGCCGTCGAACCGCTGCGGCTCCGGCGTCAGCCAGTGCCGCGCCGTGATGCTCAACCACCCGTGCGGCTCCGCCAGCACCCGCTCCCGCTCGGCGTGCCAGGCCCGCCACTGCTCCGCGAACGTCATAGCGAGCTGATCAGCCGGTCGACGCGCTCGTCCACCGCGCGGAACGGGTCCTTGCACAGCACGGTCCGCTGCGCCTGGTCGTTGAGCTTGAGGTGCACCCAGTCGACCGTGAAGTCCCGCCCGGCGGCCTGCGCGGCGGCGATGAAATCACCCCGCAGCTTCGCCCGCGTGGTCTGCGGCGGCGTGTCCTTGGCCAGCTCGATCTCCCCGTCGTCGGTGATCCGCCGCACCAGCCCCTTGCGCTGCAGCAGGTCGAACAGGCCCCGGCCGCGCCGGATGTCGTGGTAGGCCAGGTCCAGCTGCGCCACCCGCGGGCTGGACAGGTCCAGGTTGTGCTTGGCCCGGTACCGCTCCACCAGCCGGTGCTTGATCGCCCAGTCGATCTCGGTGTCGATCTTGCCGAAGTCCTGCTGCTCCACCGCGTCCAGCGCGCGGCCCCACAGCTCCACCACCCGCTGCGCGGTCGGGCCCGAGTCGTTGGCCTGCACGTGCTGCACCGCCCGGCCGTAGTACTCGCGCTGGATGTCCAGCGCCGAGGCCTCCCGCCCGCCGGCCAGCCGCACCGGGCGCCGCCCGGTCAGGTCGTGGCTGATCTCGCGGATCGCCCGGATCGGGTTGTCCAGCGTGAAGTCCCGGAACTGCACGCCCTGCTCGATCATCTCGAGCACCAGGTTCGCCGTGCCGATCTTCAGCAGCGTCGTCGGCTCGGCCATGTTCGAATCGCCCACGATGACGTGCAGCCGCCGGTACCGCTCGGCGTCGGCGTGCGGCTCGTCGCGGGTGTTGATGATCGGCCGCGACCGGGTCGTGGCGCTGGAGACGCCCTCCCAGATGTGCTCGGCCCGCTGCGACAGGCAGTACACCGCGCCCCGCGGCGTCTGCAGCACCTTGCCCGCGCCGCAGATCAGCTGACGGGTCACCAGGAACGGCAGCAGCACGTCCGCGATCCGGGAGAACTCGCCCGCGCGCGTCACCAGGTAGTTCTCGTGACAGCCGTAGGAGTTGCCCGCCGAGTCGGTGTTGTTCTTGAACAGGAAGATGTCACCGCCGATGCCCTCGTCGGCCAGCCGCCGCTCCGCGTCGACCAGCAGGTCCTCGAGGATCCGCTCGCCGGCCTTGTCGTGCGTGACGAGCTGCACCAGGTCGTCGCACTCGGCCGTGGCGTACTCCGGGTGCGAGCCCACGTCCAGGTAGAGCCGGGAGCCGTTGGACAGGAAGACGTTGGACGAGCGCCCCCACGACACGACCCGCCGGAACAGGTAGCGCGCCACCTCATCGGGCGAGAGCCGGCGCTGCCCGTGGAACGTGCAGGTGACGCCGAACTCGGTCTCGATGCCAAAAATCCGCCGCTGCATCTCTCAATGCTAGGCGCTTTTGGCCCTGTCGCGGTGCGCCGTTCGGGCGGCGACACGCCGGGTGATCGTCGCACCACGTGCCGGACCACCGCGGACAGGGCCGTCACCAGGGGTTTCCCACCTTGTGGTCGAGGCCACCCGATAGAGTCGAACCGGACTGCGACAGGGGTGATCCGAAACCGTGACCGGCCACGCGCTGCGAGCCGACTGCGCCAACTGCTTCGGCCTGTGCTGCGTGGCCCTGCCCTTCGCCGCCTCCGCGGACTTCGCGATGGACAAGGACGCCGGCACACCGTGCCACAACCTGCTCGACGACTTCCGCTGCGGCATCCACTCCCAGCTGCGGGAGAAGGGCTTCACCGGCTGCACCGCCTTCGACTGCTTCGGCGCCGGGCAGCGCGTCTCCCAGGAAACCTTCGGCGGCCGCGACTGGCGCACCGCGCCCGAGACCCGGCAGCCGATGTTCGCCGCGTTCCCGGTGATGCGGCAGCTGCACGAGCTGCTGTTCTACCTCACCGAGGCGCTCGGGCTGCCCGCCGCGCGCCCGGCGCACGACGAGCTGCGGGCGGCGCTGGCGGAGACTGAGCGGATGGCCGCCGGCGGCCCCGGCGAGCTGGTGCGGCTCGACGTGGCCGGCCACCGGGAGAAGGTGAGCGGCCTGCTGCTGCGGGCGAGCGAACTGGTCCGCGGCAAACGGGGCAAGAACCGCCGCGGAGCCGACCTGATGGGCGCGAAGCTGCGCGGAGCCGACCTGAGGGCCGCCAACCTGCGCGGCGCGTACCTCATCGGCGCCGACCTGCGCCGCGCCGACCTGCGCCAGGCCGATCTCATCGGAGCGGACTTCCGCGGGGCGGATCTGGCGGGCGCGGACCTGACCGGCAGCCTGTTCCTCACGCAGGCCCAGGTCAACGCCGCCCGCGGAGACACGACGACGCGCCTGCCGGATGGGCTCACGCGACCGTCGCACTGGACCTGACCACGGCACCGTGCCCAGCTGAACGCCGCGCGGGGACGACTCTCCCGGCCAGCCGGACCACGGCCCACTGGGCGAGGGCTCCCGGTGCCCGCGGGCGCCGCCGCGCGGAGCCGGTGAGGTGCCGAGCAGGCGGCTCCGGGCCGCGCCCAGACCAGCCACGCGAAATCGGCACTCCGCCCACGCGCCCTGCCCGATCGGCGAGGACTCGCGGTACCCGCGGGCGCCACAGCGCGGAGCCGATCAGGCACCCGACCAGGCGCTGCGGGCCCTGCCCAGACCGGCCGCGCAAATCGCCACCCCAACCTCGCGCCCTGCCGATCGGCGAGGCCGCCGCGCCCCGGGCATGCGAAAGGGCCCCCGGACCGAAGTCCGAGGGCCCCGCACCAGAAACTCAGCTCGCCGGCGGGGTCTCGCCGTCCTCCGGGGCCTCCGGCGTCGCCTCGGGGGACTCGGCCGGCTGCTCCGGCAGCAGCGCGTCCAGCGCCGCGCCCTGGATCCGCCGGAACTTGCGGCCCGGCCGCTCCCGGTCCAGCACCGCGACCTCCAGCTTCAGCGGCGCACTGTCTCCGTTGTTGCTGACCGCCCGCAGCGCGTCCAGCGCCACCTTCAGCGCGTCCCGCAGCTCCAGGCCGTCCTCGTAGATCTCCTTCAGCTTGTTCGCCACCGGCTCCGTCTGACCACCGGTCACCACGTACCGCGGCTCGTCGAAGATCGAGCCGTCGTAGGTCAGCCGGAACAGCTGGTCCTCCTCCGGCGCCGACCCCACCTCGGCCACGCACAGCTCCACCTCGTACGGCTTGAGCTGCTCGGTGAAGATGCTGCCCAGCGTCGCCGCATAGGCGTTGGCCAGCGCCCGCGCCGTCACGTCCCGGCGGTCGTACTGGTAGCCCTTCAGATCCGCGTGCCGGATCCCGGCCACCCGCAGGTTCTCGTACTCGCTGTACCGGCCGACCGCGGCGAACCCGATCCGGTCGTAGATCTCGGAGATCTTGTGCAGCGTCGTCGACGGGTTCTCGGCCACGAACAACACACCGCTGCGGTACTTCAGCACGACCACACTCCGGCCGCGCGCGATGCCCTTGCGCGCGAGCTCCGAGCGCTCGCGCATCAACTGCTCAGGAGAGGCGTACAGCGGCAGCGTCACGGTCAGGCTCCAAGGATGCTCGAAGGAAGGGGAAGTTCAGCTACGGGCACGGCGTCACGTGCGGCCGCGGGTGGCCTGCTCGGCCCGCCCCGCGACGACCGCCTCCGCCACCGCGGCGGCCTGCTCGTCCGGCAGCCGCACCGCGCCGCGCTCGGCGGTGATCGTCACCAGCGTCGGGAAGATCCGGCGCACCAGGTCCGGCCCGCCGGTCGCGCTGTCGTCGTCGGCCGCGTCGTACAGCGACTCCACCGCCGTGCGCACCGCGGTCTCCTCGTCGGCGTCCGGGTCGTACAGCTTCTTCAGCGCCGACTTCGCGAACAGCGACCCCGACCCGATCGCGTGGTAGCCCGCGCGCTCCTCGTACCGGCCACCGGTCACGTCGTAGGACACGATCCGCCCGGCGCGCTTCGGGTCGTCGGCCTCGATGTCGTAGCCGACGAACAGCGGCAGCGCCGCCAGCCCCGCCATCGCCACGTCCAGGTTGCCCTTGACCATGGTGGCGAGCTTGTTCGTCTTGCCGTCCAGCGACAGCGGAACGCCCTCGATCTTCTCGTAGTGCGCCAGCTCGACCGCGTACAGCCGCACCAGTTCCAGCGCGATCCCGGCGCTGCCCGCGATGCCCACCGCGGAATAGGCGTCGGTGACGTGCACCTTCTCCATGTCCCGCGACGCGATCAGGTTGCCCGAGGTCGCCCGGCGGTCACCGGCGACCAGCACGCCACCGGCGAACGTCACGGCCACGATCGTGGTGCCGTGCGGCGCGTCCACCGGACCGGCGTTCGGCAGCTGCCGGCGACCCGGCAGCAGGTCAGGCGCCTGCATGCGGAGGAACTCGGCGAACGACGACGTCGTGCTCGAGAAGAAGGCAGCGGGCAGCGCGGAGCCCGTGGGGCCCGAGGTGTGTTCCATACGTGCTCGTGGTTCCCATCGACGAAGTGTGACGCTCCCGCGGACCCCGAGCCCGCGGAAGCGCGACAACCGGCACTACAAGCTACTCAGTGCGACCACCCTAATGGCCGCGGGTGAGCGGTTACTCGCCGCCCTTTTGCACGTAGGCGCGCACGAAGTCCTCGGCGTTCTCCTCGAGCACGTCGTCGATCTCGTCCAGGATCGTGTCGACGTCCTCACCCAGCTTCTCGCGGCGTTCCTGGCCGGCCGGGGCACCACCCTCGACCTCGTCGTCGGAGCCGCCGCCACCGTGCTTCTCGATCTTCTCCTGAGCCATCTCGCCTCCCGGTGAGTCCTGTCCCTAGCCTACCCAGAGACCACGACAATCGGTGGTTTTCCCGCTGCGGTCAGTCCGAACCCGTCAGCGCCTCGACCAGTTCCTCCGCCGTCTCCGACTCGTCCAACAGCCGTCCGACGTGCGCCTTCGTGCCCCGCAGCGGCTCCAGCGTCGGGATCCGGACCAGCGACTCCTTGCCCACATCGAAAATCACCGAGTCCCACGACGCGGCCGCGATCGACGTCGCGTACTTCTCCAGCGCCCGCCCGCGGAAGTAGGCCCGCGTGTCCTCCGGCGGGCTCGTGATCGCCGCCTGCACCTCCTCCTCGGTGACCAGCCGCTTCATCGAGCCCCGCGCCACCAGGCGGTTGTACAGGCCCTTCTGCAGCCGCACGTCGGAGTACTGCAGGTCCACCAGGTGCAGCCGCGGCGCCGCCCACCCCAGGTTGTCCCGCTGCCGGTAGCCCTCCAGCAGCCGCAGCTTCGCCGGCCAGTCCAGCCGGTCCGCGCACTCCGCCGGGTCCCTGGCCAGCGCGTCCAGGATCTCGCCCCAGACCCGCAGCACCTCCTTGGACACCTGGTCGCCACCGGTGCGCTCCAGGTGCGCCGCGGCCAGCTCGTGGTAGGCGAACTGCAGGTCGAGCCCGGTGTACTTGCGGCCGTTGGCCAGCGACACCTTCGTCTTCAGCGTCGGATCGTGGCTGATCTGGTGCACCGCGCGCACCGGCTCGTCCAGCTTCAGGTCGTCGAACCGCTGACCGGCCTCGATCATGTCCAGCACCAGCGCCGTGGTGCCCAGCTTCAGGTAGGTCGAGTACTCGGCCATGTTCGCGTCGCCGATGATGACGTGCAGCCGCCGGTACTTGTCCGCGTCGGCGTGCGGCTCGTCGCGGGTGTTGATGATCCCCCGCTTCAGCGTCGTCTCCAGGCCGACCTCGACCTCGATGTAGTCCGAGCGCTGCGACAGCTGGAAACCCGCCTCCTCGCCCTGCGGGCCGATGCCCACCCGGCCCGAGCCGGTGACCACCTGCCGCGACACGAAGAACGGCGTCAGCCCCGAGATCACCGAGGTGAACGGCGTCGACCGGGCCATCAGGTAGTTCTCGTGGGTGCCGTAGCTGGCGCCCTTGCCGTCCACGTTGTTCTTGTACAGCTGCAACTGCGGCTGCCCGGGCACGGTGGCCGCCCGCATCGCGGCCTCCTCCATCACCCGCTCCCCCGCCTTGTCCCAGATGACCCCGTCCCGCGGGTTGGTCACCTCGGGTGCCGAGTACTCCGGGTGCGCGTGGTCGACGTAGAGCCGGGCGCCGTTGGTCAGGATGACGTTGGCCGCGCCGAGGTCCTCCACGTCCGGGTCGTGCCCTGGACCGCCCGGGCCCGCCAGGTCGAAGCCCCGGGCGTCGCGCAGCGGCGACTCGACCTCGTAGTCCCACCGCGCGCGCCGCGCCCGCGGGATGTCCGCGGCCGCCGCGTAGGCCAGCACGACCTGCGTCGATGTCAGTACCGGATTGGCCGTCGCGTCGCCCGGCACGGCGATGCCGTACTCGACTTCGGTTCCCATGATCCGCCGCATGTCCCAAGCCTACGGGTCGCGGGCGGCGACGGTGAGCGGGCCACCGGTTGCGACCAGGTAAAGCACCCGGATCTGCGATGCTGGTTTCCGATGGTGAACAGCGCGGAGGAGATGGTCGCCCACTACGACGCCGCGGGCGCGGTCGTGGGCCGGGTGCGGCGCGCCGACATGCGAAAACACGGCCTCTGGCACGCCGCGACGCTGGTCCTGGTCCGCTCCGGCGACGGCACCCGGGTCTACGTGCACCGGCGATCACCGGACAAGGACGTGTTCCCGGACCTGCACGACTGCTGGGCGGGCGGCGTGGTCGCCGCGGACGAGACACCCGCCGAGGGCGCGGAACGGGAGCTGGCCGAGGAACTGGGCGTGCGCGGCGCGCCCCTGCGGCCGCTGTTCACGTTCACGTTCGAGCAGCCACCGCTGCGCTGCCACTACTTCGCCTACGAGGTGCGCTGGGACGGCCCGGTCGTGCACCAGCCGGAGGAAATCGTCTCGGGTGCCTGGATGTCCCTGGACGAGCTGCGGGCCTGGGCGCAGGACCCGGAAAGCCCTTTCGTGCCCGACGGCAGGCACGCGATCCGCGAGTGGTTCCGCCGCCGGGGGTAGCGCTTTCCGGGACGGAACTCAGCTGGACGGCAGCTTCTCCGCGGCCAGCGCGGCCAGGCCCTTCACCGCGTCCGCCGCCCGGGTCTGCGTGCTCGCCGTGACCTGGAGCCCGGACAGCACGTGCCCGCCGGCCAGCAGCACCGTGCAGGTCGTGCCGTCGCACCAGGCGCGCGCGGCCTCGGCGCCGGCCGGACGGGCGATCGTCAGCTGCTGGCCGTCGCAGGCGACCTGCGCCAGCACCTCGGCCGCCGTGCGGTCCAGGTAGCCGGTGACCTGCTGCGTCAGCGAGGAACCACTGGTGTAGAGCCAGGTCGAGCCACGCGGGTCCCCCGCGGGCACGGCGTCGAAGCAGGATCCGTTGGCGGCGCGGGCGGCGGCCTCCCGCACGCCCTCGCTCGCCAGGTCGCTCTTGGTGAGCACCGCCGCCGCCACGTCCTCGGCGATGTGGTTCACCGGGTTCGCCGCCGCCTGCTCGACCGAGACGCTGGACGAGGTCGCCGGCGTCGTCGCGGACGGCGTCGCCGCGCCCGCCGGCTTGTCGTAGTAGGTCTCCAGGTCGTTCGGGCGATCCGCGCACCCGGTCAGCCCGGTCAGCACGACCGCGGCCAGGACCACCATCCCTCCATGACGCACGGTGACGTTCCCTTCAGTCTGCGTTGTGGGCGCTGAGATTAGTGCAAGCCTTCACTGCCACTGCAGCGAGGATCGCCGATCCCAGTACCGTTCCGGCGGCTCGGCCAGCGCCCGCAGTCCGGCGAGTTCGCCCGGTGGCAGCTCGACGCCGGTCGCGGCCAGGTTCGCGGTCAGCTGCTGCGGGCTGGCGGGACCGACGAGGACGGTGTCCGCCCACGGCTGGGCCAGCACCGCCGCGACGGCGATGGCGTCCGCGCCGACTCCGGAGCGTTGCGCCAGACGGGTGATCGCGGGCGGCGGGTTCACCACCAGCCTGCCGTTGGCGAGGGTTTCCTTGACCAGCACCAGGTTCCCGGCTGCGTGCGCCTCGGCGAGCGCCGGTCCCGCGGACGGTTCGAGCAGGTTCCAGGTGGACTGCACCGCGGAGAACACCGGCCGCCCGGCCACTTCCAGCTCGAACGCCCGCCGGATCACCTCGGCCTGTTTCGGCCCGGAGGTGGAGAACCCGACGCGCACGCCGTCGTCGCTGAGCGCCGCCAGCGCCCGCTGCAGAGCCTCGTCGGTGAACAGCGGACTGTCCACGGTGAGCGAGTGCACCTGGTAGAGGTTGATGGCGTTGCCCAGCAGGGAGCGGCTTTCGGTCCACTGGCGGGAGAACACACCGGCCGAGTGCTCTTTCACCTCGTGCATCGTGGCGTCCATGCGCCAGCCGCCGACGTAGGTGTACCCCCACTTGCTGGAGACCGTGAGATCGCGGTGGCCGCGCTCGTCCAGCCAGCCGGCGAGGAACTCCTCGGCGCGGCCGTAGGAGCGCGCGACGTCGACCCAGCGGACACCGGCCGCGTACGCCGCGTCGAGCACCGCGAAGGTGGCCTCCCGCATCGCCCGCACGTCCCGCCGGACCGGGAGCTCGCTGCTTCTGCCCAGGTTGATGTAGGCGGGCCGCCCGAGGGCCGCCAGGCCGAGTCCGATGCGCAGGGGACTGTCCTTTCCGTGCGGGTTTTCCAGCATGAGCGGGGTGCCGGCCACTGGCGAGTCGCGTCGCCGAAAGCGGCGCTGTATAGGGCGTTATACGCCGGATGCTCGTTGACGGAGGATGTCCAGCCACTGCTCGGAGTTCAGCGCCTGCCGGTGCAGCTTCTCCAGCCGCGCCGCCGGCGCCCGCACGTAACCCTTGCCGAAGACCGGCGCGATCTGCCGCAGGCTCGCCCCCTCCTCCCGGGCCGCCAGCAGCACCCAGTCCGAGGCGTCGGCACAGGCCGCCGACGCGCGCCGCAACTCCCCCAGCAGCCGGATCAGCTCCCCGGGCGGGACGGCGTGCGCGCGGACCGCCTGCGCGGTCTCCTCGAGCCAGGCCAGGACGTCGGCTTCGGTGATCGGGGCGCGGATCTCGGCCGCGGGCTCGGTCATGGCGGGCAGTATAGGTCGTTATACGGCCGCCGGATCGCGACACGCCGGGCAACCGGAACGGCCGGGAAACGTCTTCACCACGTGTCCGACAAGATCGTCCGCGGGGTCCGTGGCGTGGTGGCCGCGCTGGCGGTGACGCTGGCCCTGTCTCCGGTGCACGGCGGCGCCCTCCTGATGCTGATGTTCGCGGCGGGGCGGTACGACTCCAGCGGGCAGGGCGGGCCGTTCCGCAGCTGCACGGCCGATTCGGTGTCGTGCGAGGGGCCCAACGTCGTGGCGATCATCGTCTGCGGGCTGGTCGTGCTCGGCGGGCTGCTGCTCGCGGCCTGGGCGGGGCGCCGCGCGGCGCGGCCCCGAAACCGCGGATACAGCGGAAGCCGCTGACACGGCGGAGGCCGCCGACCCGGATGGATCGGCGGCCTCCCCTGGCCTGCCTGCGGTTACAGGTACTGGCCGGTGTTCGTGGCCGTGTCGATGACGCGGCCGGACTCCTGGTTCTTGCCGGTGACGAGCGTGCGGATGTAGACGATCCGCTCGCCCTTCTTGCCCGAGATCCGGGCCCAGTCGTCCGGGTTGGTGGTGTTGGGCAGGTCCTCGTTCTCCGCGAACTCGTCGACGATCGCGTCGAGCAGGTGCTGCACCCGCAGACCGGGCTGCTTGGTCTCCAGCACCGACTTGATCGCCGCCTTCTTCGCCCGGTCCACGATGTTCTGGATCATCGCGCCCGAGTTGAAGTCGCGGAAGTACAGGACCTCCTTGTCCCCGTTGGCGTAGGTGACCTCGAGGAACCGGTTCTCGTCGGTCTCCTCGTACATGCGCTCGACGGTGTTCTGGATCATCGCGTCGATCGTGGCCTGCGCGTCCCCGCCGAACTCGGCGAGGTCGTCGGCGTGGATCGGCAGCCCCGGCGTCAGGTACTTGGAGAAGATGTCCTTCGCACCCTCGGCGTCCGGCCGCTCGATCTTGATCTTCACGTCCAGCCGTCCCGGCCGCAGGATCGCCGGGTCGATCATGTCCTCGCGGTTGGAGGCGCCGATGACGATGACGTTCTCCAGCCCCTCGACACCGTCGATCTCGGCCAGCAGCTGCGGCACGATCGTGGTCTCCACGTCCGAGGAGACACCACTGCCGCGGGTGCGGAAGATCGACTCCATCTCGTCGAAGAACACGATCACGGGCGTGCCGTCGGAGGCCTTCTCGCGAGCCCGCTGGAAGATCAGGCGGATGCTCCGCTCGGTCTCCCCGACGAACTTGTTGAGCAGCTCCGGGCCCTTGATGTTGAGGAAGTACGACTTGGCGTCCTTCGAATCGCCGTCGCCGCGGGCCTCGGCCACCTTCTTGGCCAGCGAGTTGGCGACCGCCTTCGCGATCAGCGTCTTACCGCAACCGGGCGGGCCGTAGAGCAGGACGCCCTTGGGCGGCCGCAGCTCGTACTCCCGGTAGAGGTCGGCGTGCAGGAACGGCAGCTCCACGGCGTCGCGGATCTGCTCGATCTGCCTGCCCAGGCCACCGATGTCCTCGTAGCGGACGTCCGGGACCTCCTCCAGCACGAGGTCCTCGACCTCGGCCTTGGGCACCCGCTCGTAGGCGTAGCCCGCCTTCGAATCCACCAGCAGCGAGTCGCCCGGCTTGAGCGTCTGCGCGGCCAGCGGGTCGGAGAGCCAGACCACCCGCTCCTCGTCGGCGTGACCGACGACGAGCGCGCGGGCGCTGCCGCCCTCCGTGGCCGGCGTCAGGACCTCACGCAGCGAGCAGACCTCGCCGGTGAGCTCGAAGTCGCCCGCCTCGACGACGGTCAGGGCCTCGTTCAGCCGAAGGGCCTGACCGCGCTGGAGGGAGTCCACCTCCACCGCCGGGGACACCGACACCCGCATCTTGCGGCCCGCGGTGAACACGTCGACGGTGTTGTCCTCGTACGCGGTGACGAACACGCCGTACCCGCTGGGGGGCTGGGCGAGCCGGTCGACCTCCTCGCGCAGCGCGAGGAGCTGTCCCCGCGCCTCGCGGAGGGTCTCCACGAGCTTGTTGTTCCGCTCCGTGAGCTGGGCGACTCGTTCCGACGCCTCGGCGAGGCGCTGTTCCAGCACGCGGTTCTGACGGGGGGATTCGGTTAGTTTGCGCCGCAGCAGGGCTACTTCCTCTTCCAGGAAGCGGACCTGCCGCGCCTGCTCGTCCGGCGTCGTAGCTCCACTGATCTCTGAAGGGTCGGCGTCCTCGTGCCGACCTCCGGGAAGGTCGTGTTGCATGTCGGCACCTCCTCGGAGTGCTTTTAACCCACGGTACCGGCGATCACCGACATGAAAAGCCCTATCCGCATCACAGGATCGGCGCGTCGCATCACGAAGCCGGACGGAACCGTTACACGGGCGTCCCGCTCGGCGGTCGGCGAACCGCTCGGAAAACTACGGACAGTAGCCACCCGGCCGCCACCAGCGGCCATCCGGGCGGTGAGCGATTCACTCATGTCACGACCACCCAACCAAGGCTTTACAGGACATTCACCGGGCGTCTTCCCCTTCTCCTCCTCCTTCAAACCCGGGTGATTTTCGCGTCGCCGCACCGGATCGCGGTCCGCGCACGGGATGGCCAAGATCGAGTTGTCCGATATCGGCGCTACGATCGCTCGCGTTACAGCCCCGGATCCGTCCCGGGGGAAACCGGATGCCGCTTCGGCGCGTCGAAGGCAGGCAGACACCCGACGTGAACGAGGAGACGTCCGTCCATGACCTACCCGCCGCACGGCCCGGGGCAGCCGGGTCCCTCCGGGCAGCAGGGCCCGCACGGCCCCTACGGGCAGCCCGGGCCGTACGGGCCGCAGTCCGGACAGCCCCAGGGCGGGCCGCCGCCCGGCTACCCGCAGGGCGCGCCGCGGACGCCGCCGCCGGGGTTCCCGGGCGCGACGCAGCAGTTCGCCGCACCCGGCGGGTTCGCCGGGCCGGGCGGTGAACCGCCGAAGAAGAAGACCGGCCTGATCGTCGGCATCGCGGCGGCCGCGGTCGTGGTGATCGCGGTGGCCGTCACCCTGGTCTTCACCCTCGGCAGCGACGACGAGCAGAACACCGGCACCACCGCCGCCGCGGCCGGCACCTCCTCCAGCGCGAGCCCCACGGCGCGCGCGAACTCCTCCACCGCGACCGCACCGTCGTCACGGCGCTCGTCCTCGTCCGCGCCCACCGGCGCCGGTGGTGGCGCCGCGGGCGGCCCGGACAGCGTGGCCCAGCAGGTCGTGGACGCCATGAACGCCCGCAGCGCCAGCCGCTACGCCGCGCTGACCTGCAACGGCGCCACCGACAGCGAGATCTCCTCGCTGCAGGCCCAGTGGGACTCCGCCAGCGAGCTCCAGGCCAGCATCTCCGGCCCGGCCGAGGTCACCGGCGACACCGCGAAAGTGCCGGTCAATCTCCGTTACAACGGTGACCGGCAGGATGCGAAGATGCCGCTGAAACGGCAGGGTTCGAACTGGTGCGTCGACGAGTCCTGAGCCAACCGATCCACGAAGGGGTAACCCGATCATGACCTACCCGCCGCAACAGCCCGGGCCCTACGGGCAGCAAGGCCCCTACGGCCAGCAGCCGGGCCGGCCGGGCCCCTACGGGCAGCAGCCGGGCGGCGGCTACCCCCAGCAGCAGCCCGGATATCCGCAGGGCGGGCCGCAGCAGCCTCCTCACCCGCAGGGGCAGCCGGGCTACCCGCAGACCCCGCCGCCCGGGTTCCCCGGCGCGGCGCAGCAGTTCGGCCAGGACCCCTACGCCGACCCGTACGCGGGGCAGCAGTACCCGGGCGGGCCGGGCGGTGAGCCGCCGAAGAAGAAGACCGGCCTGATCGTCGGCATCGCGATCGCCGCGGTGATCGTGGTCGCCGGTGCCGCGTTCCTGATCTGGTTCCTCACCAAGGACGACGGTGGTGACAACGCGGCCGCCCCGAGCACGAGCGCCGCGCCGCCGGCGTCCTCGAGCAAGGAGGCGCCCAGCAGCTCGGAAACGCCAACGTCCACCCCGGAGGGCACCGCCGCGCCGGGCGGGAAGTCCACGCCGGAGGAGACCGCCCAGGCGATCGCCACCGCGTACAGCACCGGGGACAAGGAGACCATCCAGTCGATGGTCTGCGCGAGCAGGCCGCAGTCGGTGCCGGACATCCCGTCCGGCATCACCGTCACCGTCACCGGCAGCCCCGACGTGGTCGGCGACACCGCCTACGTGCCGGTCCACGCGGTCGGCCCCGGCGGCACCAACGACTTCGAGCTCGGCCTCGCCAACGAGGGCGGCGTCTGGTGCTACCTGGGCGACCGCACGAACTGACCGGCGGACCTCAGCCGCGGCTCGGCCTGCGCTGCGGCCGCGGCGGGGTCACCCCGTCGGCCAGCCGGCGCGTGGTGAGCAGGAAGGCGGTGTGCCCGACCATCCGGTGTTCCGGGCGCACCGCCAGGCCCACCACGTGCCAGGGCCGCACCAGGCTCTCCCACGACTCGGGCTCGGTCCAGCCCTGCATCTCCCGCAGCGCCTCGGTGACCCGGGACAGCTGGGTCACCGTCGCCACGTAGACGACCAGCACCCCGCCCGGCACCAGGCTGCGGTGCACGGTCTCCAGCACCTCCCACGGCGCCAGCATGTCCAGGATCACCCGGTCGACCTCGCCGGTGTGGTTGGCCAGATCGTCGACCTTCAGCGTCCAGTTCGCCGGCCGCTCGTGGAAGAACCGCTCCACGTTCTTGACCGCGTGCTCGGCGTGGTCCTCGCGCACCTCGTAGGACAGCACGCTGCCCTCCGGGCCCACCGCCCGCAGCAGCGAGCAGGTCAGCGCGCCGGACCCGGCGCCGGCCTCCAGCACCCGCGCGCCCGGGAAGATGTCGCCCCACATCACGATCTGCGCCGCGTCCTTGGGGTAGATCACCTGCGCGCCGCGCGGCATGGACAGCACGTAGTCGGCCAGCCGCGGCCGCAGCGCCAGGTAGGCGGTGCCGCCGACGGAGGTGATCACCGAACCTTCCGGCTTGCCGATCAGGTCGTCGTGCCGCAGCGCGCCGCGGTGGGTGTGGTACTCCTCCCCCTCGGCGAGCACCAGCGTGTAGTTGCGCCCCTTCGGATCGGTCAGACGCACCCTGTCACCCGGGCGGAACGGCCCGCTCACCTGCACCTTGGAACTCCTCGAAACTCGCGAACGCAGCGCTCGATCTTCCCAGACCGGCTCGTCAGCGGACGCGGCGGGCCGACAGGGCCGAGCGCAGGTCCTCGCGGCGCAGCACCCCGGCCGGGCGGCCCTCGTCGTCGACCACGAGGAACTGCCAGGCGGCGGTCTCCCGGACCCGCTCGGCGATCTCCTCCCCCGGCTCCGAGGCGAGCAGCACGGTCTCGGCGCGGATCGGCTCGGCGGCCAGCTCCGCCGGGGCCTGCGGCGAGGTTTCCGCGAGCCGCTCCGCGGCGGCCTCGTCGAGCAGGCCGGCCGCGACGCCGTCCGCGCGCACCAGCACCACTCCCCGGCCCGCCGCGGCCGCCAGCGCGTCCGACACCGGGCTCTCCGCGGGCAGCTGCAGCACCGGCCGGGTCAGCTCGGTCACCGCGAGGCCCTCCGGCCAGCCGCGGTTGGCCTCGGCGCTCAGCTCCGATCCGGCGCCCACCGCGACGAACCACGCGGTGACCACGCACACGCCCAGCCGCAGCCAGCGGTCCTCGCTGCCGGAGACTATGCCGAGCATCGCCCACACCAGCAGCCCGGCCGCGACGATCCCGCCACCCACGACGGCCGCGCGGGTGCCGCTGGCGCGGCGTCCGGTGACCGCCCACACCCCGGCGCGAAGCAGCCGGCCGCCGTCCAGCGGGAGCCCGGGCAGCAGGTTGAACACACCCACCGCGAGGTTGGCCACCGAGCACTCGGCGACCAGCAGCCACACCGCGCCCTCCGGCGGGACCGCGAACAGCAGCAGTCCGCAGAACCCGGCGAGCAGGACCGACACGACCGGCCCGGCCGCCGCGATCAGCCCCTCCTGACCGGGTTCGCGCGGCGTGCGGGCCACTTCGGACAGTCCGCCGAGCAGGAACAGCCGCAGCCGCCGCACCGGGATCCCCATCCGCAGCGCCACCACGCAGTGCCCCAGCTCGTGGGCCAGCACGGACAGCCCGAGCAGCACCGCGAACGCCGCGGCCAGCGCCCAGGACGTGCCCGCGGTGGCGCCGGGCAGGAGCCGGTCCACGAGCGGCTGGTAGAGCACGATCACCACGAGCGAGCCGATCCACCAGGACGGCGCGAGCAGCACCGGCACGTCCTGGACCCGGAACAGCAGCAGGCCGCCGTCGGCGGTGGTCAGCACCCGCCTCGGCTGGTTCCCTCGGTGCTCGCCGGTCGCGGCCATGCCCGTCAGGGTAGAGCGTGAGGTGTCAGGCGGCCGTGACCCGCGGGTGCGCGCGGCGTCGCGATCTTGTCGGACCCCTCGTTTAGGGTGCGGGGTATGGCTCAGACGGCGACCACGGAACCCCAGCTCGGCGTGCGCCGCCCCGCGCTATCCCCTTCGCGGGCCAGCGACTTCAAACAGTGCCCGCTGCTCTACCGCTTCCGGGCGGTCGACCGGCTGCCGGAGGTGCCGACGAAGGCGCAGCTGCGCGGCACGCTCGTGCACTCGGTGCTGGAGCGGCTGTTCGCGCTGCCCAAGACCGACCGCGAACCGGATCGCGCCCGAGAGCTGCTCGAGCCCACCTGGAGCGAGCTGTCGGCCGACAACCCCGAGTGGGCCGAGCTGTTCGACGGCGAGGACGAGCGGGGCTGGCTGGAGTCGGCCACGAAGCTGCTGGACAGCTACTTCAAGCTGGAGGACCCGCGCCGGTTCGACCCGGAGGCGTGCGAGCTGCACGTCGAGCTGGAGCTGGAGTCCGGCGTCCGGCTGCGCGGGTACGTCGACCGGCTGGACGTCGCGCCCACCGGCGAGATCCGCGTGGTGGACTACAAGACCGGCGCCGCGCCCCGCGAGATCGGCGAGGCCAAGGCGATGTTCCAGATGAAGTTCTACGCCGTGGTGCTGTGGCGGCTGCGCGGCGTCGTGCCGCGCCAGCTCAAGCTGATGTACCTGACCGACGGGCAGTCGCTGGCCTACGCGCCGGACGAGGCCGAGCTGCGCCGGTTCGAGCGCACGCTGGAGGCGATCTGGCGGGCGATCCTCAAGGCGGGCAAGACCGGCGACTTCCGGCCCAGCCCGAGCCGGCTGTGCGACTGGTGCGCGCACCAGTCCCTGTGCCCTTCGTTCGGTGGGACGCCACCGGAGTACCCGGGGTGGCCGGAGCCGGACCCGGGCGTGGAAACGGCCCTGGATCGCGCGGACTGAGGACTGAACGGACCGAAGATGACGGAGAACGCTTTCTACCTGCCGCTGGGCGGCGACCGCTACCAGCCGACCGAGCACACGGCCGGCCCGTGGACCCCGGAGGCGCAGCACTTCGGGCCGCCCTCGGCGCTGCTCGCCCGCGCGCTGGAGGGCCTGGCCGCCGACCGGCCGGGGCTGCTGGCGCGGGTGACCGTGGAGATCCTCGGCCCGGCGCCGCTGACCGAGCTGTCGCTGCGGTCCTGGGTGGAGCGGCCGGGGCGCTCGGTCGAGCTGCTCGGGGCCGAGCTGCACGACGGCACCCGGGCGGTGGCCCGCGCGTCGGCGTGGCGGATCAGCGAGGCCGACACGACGGAGGTGGCCACCGAGGAGCCGGCGCCGCCGTCGCCGGAGGACTGCCGCCCGGCGACCTGGCCGGACAGCTGGGGCCGCGGCGGGTACCTGGGCGCGATGGAGTGGCGGGTCATCGCGGGCTCGCCCGCCGAGCCGGGCCCGGCGTGGGTGTGGGGCAGGCAGCGGGTCGAGCTGGTCGCCGGGGAGAAGCCGACGCCGTTGCAGCGGCTGTTCGCGGTCGCCGACACCGGCAACGGCGCGTCGAACTTCCTCGACCCGGCGAAGTGGTGGTTCATCAACAGCGAGCTGACCGTGCACCTGAGGCGCGCGCCGGTGGGCGAGTGGATGGCGCTGGACGCCCGCACGCTGGTGGGCCCGACCGGGGTGGGCACGGCCACCAGCACGCTGTCCGACGTCCGGGGCCAGGTGGGTCAGGGCGCGCAGGCGCTGATGGTGCGGACACGCTGACGGGCGTGACCGTCCCCCTCCCGCCGCACGAGATCCACTACTCTGCGGCCAGGACCGACTGACCTGGGAGCGCTCGAGTGCAGATCACCTCGGTGGTCAACCAGAAGGGCGGCGTCGGCAAGACGGCGCTGAGCGTCGGGGCGGCCGCGGCGCTGGCCGAACGCGGCCGCCGGGTGCTGCTCATCGACCTCGACCCGCAGGGTCACGCGACCACGGAGATGCTGGGCCTGGACGAGGTGCCCGCGCAGGCGCCGAGCCTGGCCAAGGCGCTGACCAAGATGTGGAAGGGGCCGGTCGAGGAGCTGATCGTGCCCCACCGGCGCAGCAACATCGGCCCGGGCGGCGCGTTCGACGTCATCCCGACCTCGCCGGGCATGTTCGACCTGGTGCGCAGGCTCGACCAGTTCCGGGTGCCGGGCTGGCAGCTGGCGCGGGTCGTGCAGTTCGCCAACTACGACCACGTCATCATCGACTGCCCGCCTGCGCTGGACGTGCTCACCAACAACGCCCTCGCGGCGACGCACGGCATCCTGGTGCCGGTGCAGCCGGACCGCACCAGCATCCGGGCGCTGCGCCTGCTCAACGACCAGCTGTACTACGTGCAGACCGCGCTGAACCGGCCGCCCATCCCCTACTTCGGGGTGGTGCCCGGCCTGTACCGGCGGCCGATGTCCGGGTACGCGGTGGCGGCGCTGGAGGAGCTCAAGCAGTTCGGCTACCCGCTGCTGGCGCACGTGCCGCTCGGGGTGGTGATGAACGAGGCCGCCGCGCACGGCATGCCGGTCACCACGTTCGCCCCGGAAACCACGCAGGCGGTGGCGTTCCGGGAGATCGCGGCGGTGCTGGACGGGCACCTGGCGCGGCAGCAGCCCTCGGCCCCGATCCCCGCCGAGGACGACTTCGTGTTCGAGGACTTCATCACCCAAGTCGCGCACGCCCGCAACGAAAACGACAACGGCGTGCGGAAGCGGCTGTACGACCTGATGCCCAAGCGGCCCCGCGAGTAGCGCCTCCAGACAGCGCTTTCACCACGGCGCCGGGTCCTTTCCGGACACCGCACCTGCCGGCCCTGACCGCGCCCGCACCGCGAGGCCGGCCCGATCTACGGCAATGGCCCGCACATGCCGTCAGCACTCCGGAAACGCGACCGGGCGATGCCCCTCGCGGTCTTCGTCCTCGGTCTCGCGATCTTCTGCCTCAACACGACGGAGGTGATGGTGGCCGGGCTGCTCCCGTCGCTGTCGGACGGCCTCGGCGTCTCGATCACCGCGGCGGGCAACCTGGTCACCGTCTTCGCGCTGGGCATGGTCTTCGGCGGCCCGGTGCTGACGCTCGCGCTCATGAAGGCGCCCCGCAGGCCGGCGATGATCCTGATGCTGGTGCTGTTCCTCGTGGGACAGACCCTCGGCGCACTCGCCGGCGCCTACTGGGTCATGGTGCTCGCCCGCGTCCTCCTGGGCCGTGGACGTCCTGGTCGCCCTGTGCCTCGTCCTGGTCGTGTTCACCGTCCACAGTGGCGCTCCCCCGGACGGGCCGGACGTCCGCGCGGAACTGTCGCTCTTCCGCTGCTCGGCGGGGTGTTCCCCACCTTCGCCTACCTCTCCCCCGTGCTGACCGAAGTGGCTGGCTTCGGCCCGGGCGTCGTCCCGCTGCTGTTCCTGCTGGGTTTCACCGGGCTGCCGCTCAACCCGGCGATGGCCGCGCGCGTCATGCGCCTGTCCAACAGCGGCGCGCCGGTCAACACCGTGAACACCGCGACGATCTGGGGAGAGCGGCCGCGACCAGAGCGTCGCCGCCCTGACCCACCACGTGCTGAGCAGCTATTACGGACTCCGGGTGCTCGCCAGGGTGCAGCCCGACCGCGCCGCTCTCCTGGACGTGGTGGACACCATGCTGGCGAAGCTCTGAAAGGCCGCGCCGTATAGGTCGTTATACAGTTCGGGTGGCGCAGGCACGAGCCCGCGCCTCCAGGTACCGCCGCTCCGGGACGCTCAACGTGCGCCGCGCCGCGCGCCGGTACGCCTCCTCCGCCGAGGCGAGATCGCCCGCGCGCTCCAGCAGGTGCGCGCGCACCGCGTCCACCCGGTGGTGCCCGGCCAGCGCCGGGTCCTCCGCCGCCGCGGCCAGCTCCCGCAACCCGGCCTCCGGACCGTCCACTTCGGCCACCGCCACCACCCGGTTCAGCGTGACCATCGGCCCGGGCGCCACCGCCGCGAGCAGCTCGTACAACCCGGCGATCTCCCGCCAGTCGGTGTCCTCGGCCCGCTCGGCCTGCCCGTGCACCGCGGCGATGGCGGCCTGCAGCTGGTACGGCCCGACCGGCGCGGTGGTCAGCGCGCGGGTGACGAGATCGATGCCCTCGCGGATCATCGCCCGGTCCCACCGCGACCGGTCCTGCTCGGCGAGCGGCACCAGCGCGCCGTCCGGCCCGGTGCGGGCGGCGCGGCGCGCGTCGGTCAGGAGCATCAGCGCGAGCAGGCCGGTCACCTCGCCCTCGGCGGGCAGCCGGGCGTGCAGCTGCCGCGCCAGGCGGATCGCCTCCGCCGTCAGGTCCACGCGCTGCAGCGACTCCCCCGAACTCGCCGTGTGGCCCTCGGTGAAGATCAGGTACAGCACGTTCAGCACCGCCGCCAGCCGTGGCCCGTACTCCTCCCGCGCCGGCGGCCGGAACCGGGCGCCGCCGGCTTTGATGCGTTGCTTGGCGCGGCTGATGCGTTGCGCGATGGTGGATTCCGGCACCAGGTAGGCGCGCGCGATTTCGGCGGTGGTGAGCCCGCCGACCGCGCGCAGCGCGAGCGCCACCTGCGACGCCGGGGTCAGCGACGGGTGGCAGCACAGCATGAGCAGCGTGAGCGTGTCGTCCACCGCGGACACGGGCACCGGATCTGGTGGCGTCGTCATCGCCACCTGCTCCTCGCGACGGCGGCGGGCCGTCTCCGCGCGCCACAGCTCGATCCGCCGCCGGGACGCGGTGGTGATCAGCCACCCCTTCGGGTTCGCCGGCATCCCCTGCGCCGGCCACTGCGTCGCCGCCGCGAGCAGCGCCTCCTGCACCGCGTCCTCGCAGAGGTCGAAGTCGCCGTAGCGGCGCACCAGCGCGGCCAGCACCTGCGGCGCCAGCTCGCGCAGCAGCTCGTTCACGGCAGGAAGACGCTCAGGTCCTGCGTCGGGCGCACCTCGACCAGGCCCAGCCCCGCCTCCGGGATCCGCGCCGCCCACTCCACGGCCCGGTCGACATCGGCGCAGTCCAGCACGTAGAACCCCGCCAGCTGCTCCTTGACCTCGGCGAACGGCCCGTCACCGGCGATCACCTGGCCGTCGCGGACCAGGACCCGCTTGCCGGTCTCCGGTGGCGCCAGCGACGCCGCGGTCACCATCTCCCCCGACTCCGCCAGGTCCCGGTTGAGCGCCTCGTACGCCTTGAGGCCCTGCCGTTTCTCGTCGTCGGCCATGCGCTCCCAGACCTCCTGCGAGGCCGGGTTGCGGTAGATCAGCACCAGGAACTTCATCGGCCCTCCCGAATCTCCTCACCCGGGATGTCGAGACCGGCGCGGCGGCTTCGACGTCCGGGGTGGAAGTCCACACCCTAACCGGAGGAGCGACGATGACCAGCACGAACGAAATCCGCCAGGTGATCGAGCAGCAGGCCGCCGCACTGCGGGCCGGGGACGCCGACGGCGCCGTCGCCCCGTACGCGCCGGAGATCGTGGCGTTCACCCTCGCCCCGCCGCTGGCGCACGGCCCGGCCGAAATGCGCGACCCGGCCACGGTGCGCGCCTGGCTCGCCGGGTTCACCGGCACGGTCGACTACGAGGTCCGCGACCTGAGCGTCGCCGTGGGCGGGGACCTGGCGTACGCGCACAGCTTCAACCGGATGTCCGCGGTCCCCGCCGGCCACGACGAGCCGTTCACGCTGTGGTTCCGCTCGACGGTCTGCCTCCGCCGCGACGGCGGCCGCTGGCTGATCGCGCACCAGCACCAGTCGACACCGTTCCACATGGACGGCACCTTCGCCGCGGCCCTGGACCTGCAGCCCTAGAGCACCCGCAGCCCTAGAGGAACTCGCCGGCCAGCCAGGACACCAAGGACAGCGACCCCATCGACACCAGGGTCGACACGAGCACGCAGTCGCGGACGAACCTGCTGTCCAGGGCGTACTGGCTGGTCGCGATGAAGATGTTCTGCGCCGTGGGCAGCCCGGCGCACACCGTCACGATCATCAGCACCGGGTGCGGCAGGCCGAGCAGCAGGCCGATGCCGAGGGTGATCGCGGGCTGGGCGAACAGCTTCAGCCCGACCACGGTCGCCATCTCGGCCCGCCGCGTCCCCACCGGCTCGCGTGGCCCGCCGGAGGTCAGCGACATGCCCAGCACCAGCAGCGCGGTGCCGACCCCGGCCGAGGCGATCAGGTGCAGCGGCTGCGCCACCAGGTGCGGCAGCCGCAGCCCGCTCGCCCGGAACAGGATCCCGGTCAGCGACGCGGCGATCACCGGGGTGCGCACCGGCAGCATCAGCAGCGTCCGCCACCGCGAGCGGCCCGGCTCCCGCGCGTCGGTCTCCAGCAGCGCCAGCAGCGCGGGCATCAGCACCAGCGTCTGCAGCAGGATCACCACGATGATGAACGCCGAATCCCCGAACAGCTGCAGCAGCACCGGGATGCCGAGGTTGCCGGCGTTGGCGTAGCAGGAGGCCATCCCGCTGACCGCCCACTCCGACAGCTTGCGCCGGAACACCCACTTGCCGAGCGCGAACCCGATCGCGCCCACCACGACGGTGCCGAGCAGGAACGCGATCACGCCCGGGTTGAGCAGGGCGGTCAGCGGCGTGTCCTGCATCGTGGTGAACAGGACCGCGGGCATCGCCACCACGAAGACGTACTTCGTCAGCGCCGCCTCGGCGCCCTCGCCCAGCACGCGGAACCGGCCGAGCAGGTACCCCAGTCCGGTCAGTGCCCAGATCGGCGCGAACGCCGGCAGGACACCGCCGGTCAAAGCCGGCAGGAGCGGATGTCGGAGGCGAGGACCGCCTTCGCGCCCACCTCGGCGAGCTCGTCCATGATCTGGTTGACCTTCTTGCGCGGCACCATGGCCCGCACCGCGACCCAGTCCGGGTCGGCCAGCGGCGCGACCGTCGGCGACTCCAGGCCCGGGGTGATCGCGACCGCCCGGTCCAGCAGCGTCCGCGGGCAGTCGTAGTCGAGCATCATGTACTGCTGCGCGAACACCACACCCTGCAGCCGCGCGGTGAGCTGCGCCTTCGCCTTCGCCGCGTCGCTGCCGGCGCGCTGCACCAGCACCGCCTCGGACACGCAGATCGGGTCGCCGAACGCGACCAGGTTGTGCTGCCGCAGGGTCCGGCCGGAGCCGACCACGTCGGCGATCGCGTCGGCCACGCCGAGCTGGATCGAGATCTCCACCGCGCCGTCGAGCCGGATCACCTCAGCCTCGACCCCCTGGCGGGCCAGGTCGTCGCGCACCAGCTTCGGGTAGGAGGTGGCCAGCCGCTTGCCGTGCAGGTCGGCCGGCTTCCAGTCCTGCCCGGCCGGGGCCGCGTAGCGGAAGGTGGAGCCGCCGAAGCCCAGCGCCAGCACCTCCTCGACCGGGGCGCCCGAGTCCAGGGCCAGGTCGCGGCCGGTGATGCCGAGGTCCAGCTCGCCCGAGCCGACGTAGATCGGGATGTCCTTGGGGCGCAGGAAGAAGAACTCGACCTCGTTGTTCGGGTCGAGCACGGTCAGGTCGCGCTGCTCATGCCGCTGGCGGTAACCGGCCTCGCCGAGCATCTCCGACGCCGGCCCGGCCAGCGCTCCCTTGTTCGGCACCGCAACCCGCAGCATGCCCTCACTCCTCGATCTTTTCTCGGCCCCGCTACAGGTAGCGGTACACGTCCTCGGTGGTCAGCCCGCGCCCGAGCATCAGCACCTGAACTCGGTACAGCAGCTGGGAGATCTCCTCGGCCAGCCGGTCGTCGGACTCGTGCTCGGCGGCGATCCAGACCTCACCGGCCTCCTCGAGCACCTTCTTGCCCTGGGCGTGCACGCCGGCGTCCAGCGCCTCGACCGTGCCCGACCCCTCGGGACGGTTGCGGGCCCGGTCGGTGAGCTCGGCGAACAGCTCGTCGAAGGTCTTCACGGTCTGTAGATCCTTCCATCCGGCCCGCACCGGAGGCGATCCGGGCCGCCGCTGATGACGGCGGCGTCACACCAGGGCGCGCAGCGTGTCCGCGTCGACGCCGGTGAGCGAGGTGCGGAACACCCGCCGCGGCCCCGGTTCGACGGTCACGTCGTTGGGCACGACCAGTACGAGGCACCCCGCGGCGGCGGCCGACGTGGTGCCCGGCGGGGAGTCCTCGACGGCCACGCAGCGCGCCGGGTCGGCCCCGAGCAGCCGCGCCGCGCGCAGGTACGGCTCGGGGTGCGGCTTGTTGAGACCGTCCACCTCGTCCCCGCAGACGGTGACGTCGAAGAACTCCCGCCCGATCGTGTCCAGCGCCAGCTCGGTCAGCGACCGCTCGGTGGAGGTGACCAGCGCCGACGGGATCCCGGCGCGCCGCACCGCGGTCAGCGCCTCGCGGGCGCCGGGCCGCCACGGCAGCTCGTCGGCGAACAGGTTCGCGGTCCGGTCGCGGATCCACGCCCCGGTGTCCGCGACCGCCGCCGCGGTCGGCTCGTGCCCGGTCACGGTCAGCAGGTAGCCCGCGGTGGCGTCCATGTTGGACCCGACGAGCGTGAGCCGCTGTTCGGTGGTGAGCGTGCCGCCCAGCCACTCCGCGCACTCGTACAGCGCCACGTCCCACAGCTTCTCCGAGTCGACGAGCGTGCCGTCCATGTCCCAGAGCACGGCAGCCAGGCCGTCCGTCAAGTGGTTCTCCCTCTTCTCAGGTGTTGAAGTACTTGGCCTCGGGGTGGTGGGCCACGATCGCGTCGGTGGACTGCTCGGGGTGCAGCTGGAACTCCTCGGACAGCTTCACGCCGATGCGCTCAGCGTCGAGCAGCTCGACGATCGTGGCGCGGTCCTCCAGGTTCGGGCAGGCGCCGTAGCCGAGGGAGAACCGGGCTCCGCGGTAGCCCAGCTTGAAGAACTCCTCCAGCTCGCGCGGGTCCTCGTCGGCGACCGCCCGCCCGCTGGTGAAGTGCAGCTCCTGCCGCACGCGGCGGTGCCAGTACTCGGCCAGCGCCTCGGTGAGCTGGACGCCCAGGCCGTGCACCTCCAGGTAGTCGCGGTAGGCGTCGTTCGCGAACAGCTCGTTGGCGTAGTCGGCGATCGGCTGGCCCATGGTGACCAGGGTCAGCGGCAGCACGTCCACCTCGCCGGCGGAGCGGGGCCGGAAGAAGTCGGCCAGGCACAGGTAGCGGTCGCGGGTCTGGCGCGGGAAGGTGAACCGGGCCCGTTCGGGCGCCTCGGCGTGCGCCTCGGTCAGCACCACCAGGTCGTTGCCTTCGGCGACGGCCGGGAAGTAGCCGTAGACCACGGCGGCGTGCTGCAGCACCCCGTCGGTCGCCAGCCGGTCCAGCCAGTAGCGCAGCCGCGGCCGGCCCTCGGTCTCCACCAGCTGCTCGTAGCTGGGCCCCTGTCCGCCGCGGGCGCCGCGCAGGCCCCACTGGCCGAGGAAGGTGGCCCGCTCGTCGAGCAGGGCGGCGTACTCGGCGACCGGGATGCCCTTCACCACGCGGGTGCCCCAGAACGGCGGCACGGGCACGGGAACGTCGGTCGCGACATCGGAACGGGCGGGAATCGGGGCCTCCGGCTCTCGGGCGGACTTGCGGGCTTCGGCGATGCGCAGGGACCGCTCGCGGCGGGCCTTGCGCTCCGCTCTCTTCGCTTCCTCCTCGGCGCTGATCTCCGGCGCCAGGCCCCGCTTGGCCGCCATGATCGTGTCCATCAGCCGCAGGCCCTCGAACGCGTCCCGCGCGTAGCGGACGTCGCCGTGGTAGAGCTCGGCGAGGTCGTTCTCCACGTAGGTGCGGGTCAGGGCGGCGCCGCCGAGCAGGACCGGCCAGCGCTGCGCGACCCCGCGGGAGTTCATCTCCTCCAGGTTCTCCTTCATGATCACCGTGGACTTCACCAGCAGCCCGGACATGCCGATCGCGTCCGCGCCGTGCTCGTCGGCCGCGTCCAGGATCGCGCTGACGGGCTGCTTGATACCCAAGTTGATCACGTCGTAACCGTTGTTCGACAGGATGATGTCGACCAGGTTCTTGCCGATGTCGTGCACGTCGCCCTTGACCGTGGCCAGGACGATCTTCCCCTTGCCCGAGGAGTCCGTTTTGTCCATGTGCGGCTCGAGGTAGGCCACGGCGGTCTTCATGACCTCCGCGGACTGCAGCACGAACGGCAGCTGCATCTGGCCGGACCCGAACAGCTCGCCCACCGTCTTCATGCCGGACAGCAGGGTGTCGTTGACGATGTCCAACGCCGGCTTCTCCGCCAGCGCCGCGTCCAGGTCGGCCTCCAGCCCGGTGCGCTCGCCGTCGACGATCCGCCGCTCCAGCCGCTCGAACAGCGGCAGCGCGGCCAGCTCCTCCGCCCGGGACGCGCGACTGGACGCGGCCGAGACGCCCTCGAACAGCGACATCAGCTTCTGCAGCGGGTCGTAGCCCTCCCGGCGCCGGTCGTAGACCAGGTCGAGCGCGACCTCGCGGTGGGCGTCCGGGATCCGCGCCATCGGCAGGATCTTCGACGCGTGCACGATCGCGGTGGTCAGCCCGGCCTCGACGCACTCGTGCAGGAACACCGAGTTGAGCACCTGTCGCGCGGCGGCGTTGAGTCCGAAGGAGACGTTGGAGATGCCCAGCGTCGTCTGCACCTCCGGGTAGCGGCGCTTGAGCTCGCGGATCGCCTCGATGGTCTCCAGCGCGTCGCGGCGGGTCTCCTCCTGCCCGGTGGTGATCGGGAAGGTCAGGCAGTCGACGATGATGTCGCAGACCCGCATGCCCCAGTTGGTGACCAGGTCCTCGATCGTGCGGGTGGCGACGCGGACCTTCCACTCGGCAGTGCGCGCCTGGCCCTCCTCGTCGATGCACATCACCACGACCGCGGCGCCGTGCTCGGACACCAGCCGCATGATCTTCTGGAAGCGCGAGTCCGGACCGTCGCCGTCCTCGTAGTTGACGCTGTTGACCACGCACCGGCCGCCGAGCCGCTCCAGCCCGGCCTGCAGCACCGCCGGCTCGGTGGAGTCGAGCATGATCGGCAGCGTGGACGCGGTCGCCAACCGCCCGGCCAGCTCGGCCATGTCGGCGGCGCCGTCCCGGCCGACGTAGTCCACGCACAGGTCGAGCAGGTGCGCGCCGTCGCGGGTCTGCTCGCGCGCGATCTCCACGCAGTCCTCGTAGCGGCCCTCGAGCATGGCTTCGCGGAACTTCTTGGAGCCGTTGGCGTTGGTGCGCTCCCCCACCATCAGCACCGACGCGTCCTGCTCGAACGGCACCGCCTGGTACAGCGAGGACACACCCGGCTCGTGCCGCGGCCGACGGGGTGCGCGCTCGGCGTCGCGCACCGCCTCGGCCAGCTGCCGGATGTGCTCACCGGTGGTGCCGCAGCAGCCGCCGACCAGGCCGACGCCGAACTCGCGCACGAACCCGGACAGCGCCTCGGCCAGCCCTTCCGGCGACAGCGGGTACACCGCGCCGTCCGGGCCCAGCTCGGGCAGGCCGGCGTTGGGCATCACCGACAGCGGCACCCGCGCCGACTTCGACAGCGTCCGCAGGTGCTCGCTCATCTCCGCCGGGCCGGTCGCGCAGTTCAGCCCGATCACGTCGATGCCCAGCGGCTCCAGCGCGGCCAGCGCGGCGGCGACCTCGGTGCCCAGCAGCATCGTCCCGGTCGTCTCCACCGTGATGGACGCGATCACCGGCACCTCACGGCCCGCGGCACGCATCGCCCGGCGCGCGCCCAGGACCGCGGCCTTGGTCTGCAGCAGGTCCTGCGACGTCTCGACCAGCACCGCGTCCACCCCGCCGTGCAGCAGGCCGGTGACCTGCTCGACGTAGGCGTCCCGCAGCCGGGCGTAGGGCGCGTGGCCCAGGGTGGGCAGCTTGGTGCCCGGGCCGACCGAGCCCAGCACGAACCGCGGCCGGTCCGGCGTGGCGTACTCGTCAGCGGTCTCCCGCGCCAGCCGCGCCCCGGCCTCGGCCAGCTCGGTGATCCGGTCGGCGATCCCGTACTCCCCCAGGTTCGCCAGGTTCGCGCCGAAGGTGTTCGTCTCCACCGCGTCCGCGCCGGCCTCGAGGTAGGTGCGGTGGATGCCGCGCACCACGTCCGGGCGCGTCACGTTCAGGATCTCGTTGCAGCCCTCCAGGCCGGCGAAGTCGTCCAGGGACATCTCGTGCGCCTGCAGCGCGGTGCCCATCGCGCCGTCCGCCACGACCACACGGGCGGCGAGGGCGTCCAGCAGCGGTGACGAGAAACGATCGGACATGACCCCAGGCTACGGTCTCGTCACCGCCCGGTGGGTCGTAGGCTGGGTGGGTGAGTGACCCAGCCGACGCGATCCCGCAGCCCGAGCAGTCCGTCCCCGAGGGCGCCACGTCCCGGGAACGGGTCATGGTCGTCGCCTTCGAAGGCTGGAACGACGCAGGTGACGCGGCCAGCACCGCCCTGGAGCACCTCCAGCTCAGCTGGGACGCCAAGCCGCTGGCCGAGCTGGAGCCGGACGACTACTACGACTTCCAGGTCAGCCGCCCGACGGTCCGGATGGTGGACGGTGTCACCCGGCGGGTGGAATGGCCGACCACGCGCCTGTCCATCTGCCACCCGCCCGGCTACGACCAGGACATCGTGCTCGTGACCGGCCCGGAGCCGAACATGCGGTGGCGCGCCTTCTGCCGCGAGCTGCTCGACCACATCGAGGAACTCGGCGTGTCCACCGTGGTGACGCTCGGCGCCCTGCTGGCCGACACCGCCCACACCCGTCCGGTGCCCGTCACCGGCACCGCCTACGACCCGGAGGCCGCGGCGCGGTTCGGTCTGGAGCGCAGCCGCTACCAGGGCCCGACCGGCATCGTCGGGATCCTGCAGGACGCGTGCGTGCAGGCGGGCATCCCGGCGATCTCCATCTGGGCCGCGGTGCCGCACTACGTGTCCCACCCGCCCTCGCCGAAGGCGACGCTGGCGCTGCTGCACAAGCTCGAGGACGTCCTGGACGTCGAGGTCCCGCTGGGCGCGCTGCCCGAGCAGGCCGAGGAGTGGCAGCAGACGGTCAGCGAGATGGCCGAGGAGGACGAGGAGATCGCCGAGTACGTCCGCACGCTCGAGGAGCGCGGCGACGCCGAAACGGCGATCACCCTGGAGGAGTCCAGCGGCGAGAAGATCGCCGCCGAGTTCGAGCGCTACCTGCGCCGGCGCCGCCCGGGTGCGGAGGGGCCGGGACCGGCAGGCCGGTGAGCGGGCGGGCCGCCCGCGCCGCGCTCTACGTCGGTGGCCTGCTCGGCCCGTTCGGGGGCGGGGTGGTGTCGTCGATGCTGCCCGAGCTGTCGGCGAGCTTCGGCGTGTCGCCCGCGACCGCGGCATCGTCGCTGACCGCCTACCTGCTGCCGTTCGCGTTGGTCATGCTGGTGTCCGGCACGTTCGGCGCGCGGTGGGGCCCGGTCCGCACGATCCGGATCGCCTACGCCGGGTACGTCCTGGCGGCGGCGCTGGCCGCGCTCGTGCCGTGGTTCTGGCTGTTCCAGGTCACCCGTGGGCTGCAAGGCGTCGCCAACGCGTTCACCACCCCGCTGCTGCTGACCAAGCTCGCGGCGATCACCCCGGCGGACCGGCTCGGCCGCGCGCTCGGCACGTTCGGGGCGATGCAGGCGCTCGGGCAGACCTCGGCGCCCCTGGTGGGCGGGCTGGCCGCGGAGGGCGACTGGCGGTGGGCCTTCGCCGGGATCGCGGTGGTCGCGCTGGTGCTCGCGGCGAGCCCGCTGCCGCCGGACCACTCGGCGGCCGAGCCGGGGTCGCGGCTGCGGGACGCGTGGCGGCCGGTCGTGCTGTGGGCCGGTGGCGTGGTGTTCCTGGCCTGGGCGTGCCTGGCCGGGCTGCCGTTCCTGGTGGCGTTCCGGATCGACGACCTGTTCGCCCTCCCCCCGGGTGTGCGCGGGCTGGTGCTGACCGCCTACGGGATCGCCGGGTTCGTCGCCGCGCGGCTGGTCGGCGCCGCGTCGGACCGGTTCGGGCCGCGGGCGGCGCTGGCCGCGGGACTGCTGCTCGGCGCGGCGGCGATGGCCTCGATCGGGCTGTTCCCGTCGCTGCCCGCGGTGACGATCGCGTGGGCCGTCGGCGGGGTGTGCGGGCAGCTGGTGCTGGTCGGGATCAACGCGACGGTGCTCGGCGGGAAGGGCAACGGCCGCGGCGGCGCGATCTCGGTGGTCACCGCGCTGCGGTTCCTCGGGATGTCCGCCTCCCCCGCGGTGTTCACCGGGCTTTACCACACCAGCCCGGCGTTGAGCTTCCTCGTCGCGGCCGGGGTGCTGGCGGCCGCGGTGCCGCTGCTGGCGCTGCGGCCGCGGTCAGAGGATGCGGCGTAGCGGGACCGGGCCGCGGGCGCGCTTGCGCCACTCGCGCGGGTAGCCGAGCGAGACCTCCTCGAAGCGGACGCCGTCGGCCCACGTGGTGCGCGGGATGTGCAGGTGCCCGAACACGGCCACCTCGGCGCGGTAGCGCAGGTGCCAGTCCTCGGTGCGGGTGGTGCCGCACCACAGCGCGAACTCCGGCCAGCGCAGCGGCGCGGTCGGGTGGCGGTGCAGCGGCCAGTGGGACATCAGCACGGTGCCGTGGTCGGCGGGGATGGCGTCCAGGCGCTGCTCGGTGACCTTGAGCCGGTGGGCGCACCAGTCCTGGCGGCTGGGGAACGGGTCGGGGTGCAGGTAGAACTCGTCGGTGCACACCACGTTCGCCTCGCGGGCCTGGTCCAGCGCCTCGGCCAGCGAGACGTCTTCGGCCTGTGGGGTGCGCCAGCTGTAGTCGTAGAGCAGGAACAGCGGCGCGATGGTGAGGGGCCGGCCGGCGTGCGGCCAGACCAGGTACTCGTCCTCGGGGGTGCGGACGCCGATCTCCCGGCAGCGCCGCACGAGGTGCTGGTAGCGGGCCTCGCCCCGCAGGTCGTTGCCGTCGCGCGGGACGGTCCACAGCTCGTGGTTGCCCGGGACCCACACCACCTCGGCGAAGCGCTGCTTGAGCGTGTCCAGGGTGGAGGTGATCGCGTCGATCTTCTCGGCCACGTCGCCCGCCACGAGCAGCCAGTCCTCCGGCGAGCCGGGCCGGATCTCGTCGATCAGCGGCGCGTTGCCGTTGTGGGTGACGTGGAGGTCGCTGGTGGCGTAGAGGTGGGGCACGGCTCCACCGTAGTCATCCGCCGTACCAGCCAGACGACCCCGAGCGCGCCGGCGACGAGGTTGAGGGCGGCCTGCAAGTTCAGCAGTGGGGTCAGGCCGAGCGGGCCGACGAGCGCTCCGGCGCCGAGCATGCCGGCGACCTGGGCGAGCGCCTGCACGGCGAAGCCGGTGCTGAGGACGCGCCCGGTGCTCTCCGGCGAGCTGATGGTCTGGACGACGGACAGCAGCCCGGTGTTGAGCACGACGGCGGGGACGCCGACGGCGATGAACAGTCCGATGTAGACGCCGAACGCGGTGGTCACGGCCGGGGCGTTCCAGATGAGCGCGGCGGTGACGCCGAACGCGACGGTGCCCCAGCCGAACAGGCGCGCGGGGGCGGCGTTGCGGGCGAGGGTGGCGAGGACGAGGCCCGCGGCGAGGCCGCCGATCGCCTGGACACCGCGCAGCAGCCCGGTTTCGGCTTCGCCCCGGCCGAGTGGGCCGTTGACGAAGAGGACGAACAGGACGACGAACATGCCCTGCCCGGCGGACATCAGGGCGGTCATCACGATGACCAGCTTCAGGCGGGTGTCCCGGCGGATGTCGGTGAGCCCGTCGAGCCAGGCTCTCAGTGCGGGGGCTCGGCGCGCGGGGCGGGGCTCGGCGAAGCGGGGCACCAGGACGGCGATCGCCACGACGAGAGCGCCGGCGTACGCGGCGACGACGGCGCCGAGGCCGGCGAACCCGAGCAGCACCCCGCCGAGCGCGCTGCCCGCCAGCCGGGCGACGCAGGTGCCGGCGCCCAGCGCCCCGTTGGCCGCGGTGGTCTCGCCGGGCGCCAGGACGGGGACGAGCGCGCTGCGGGCGGGTTCGAACACCGCGGCGAGGCCGGCCTGCAGCGCCATGACGAGGTAGATCAGGGGCAGGTTCGTGGCGGTGACGAGGAGCGGTACCGCGACGGCCGCCTGCCCGGCACACACGGCGGCGAGCAGGGTGCGCCGGTTCCGGCGATCGGCGAGCACCCCGGCGAGAGGACTGAGGGCGACGGCGGGCAGCACCCCGGCGACCATGGTGGCGGCGGTCGCCGCCGGCGAGCCGGTGAGGGCGTAGATGTGCAGCGGCAACGCGACCTGGAGCATCCACTCCGCGGTCTCGGCGAACATCCCGGCGGCCCACAGCCGCGCGAAGGCGGGGTTCCTCAGTGGAGTGGGCATTTCGGCGCCCCCAACTCAGCGGCGGCGGGAGTGGGCGGGGTCTTGGCCGCCGAGATCGACGGGCTCGCTGCGGGGGCGACCGGCGCCTGGCGCGCCGGCGGGAAGGCCCGCCACCTCCGATGCACCCGCGCACGCCGCCCGCCGGCCACCGCGGCGCGGTCTCTCCCTCCCCCGCTAGTCACTGGGCCGTCCGTTCGCCTCCACGCGTGGGAACGCCCGCCAGCTCGCGTGCACCGGCCGGGCCTCCTCCGGCGAGTCCGTCCGGATGGTCGTCACGTAGGGCCGCACCAGCGCGTCGATCGCCTCGGTCAGGGCCGCCAGTTCCGCCGGCGTCACCCGCAGGGCGTAGGTGTTGATCGCCGACGCCTCCTGCCACTCGCGGTCGAACTCGCCGACCGTGTCCAGGAACCGCTGCCCCAGCAGCCCGTCCTCGGCGATCCGCGCGCCCGCCGCGGCCAGCTGAGCGGTCCGCACCGCCGGGTCGGTCGCGAACTCGCCGAAGTCCAGCCCCACCGAGGTGGCCCGCCACGGCCGCTCCCGCCCGTCGGCCGCCTCGACGCGCTCGACCAGCCCCCACTGCGCCAGCTGCCGCAGGTGCCAGCTGCAGTTCGACGCGGACGAGCCCACCGCCTCCGCGCACTCGGTCGCCGTCCGCGGCCCCACGGCCATCAGGTAGCTCAGCAGCTCCGACCGCAGCGGATGCGCCAGCGCCCGCATCAGTTCCGCGTCCCGCACCCGCCGTCGCGGTGGCAGCTCGGTCATCTCAGCTCCATCGTGAAAGAATCCTTTCGAAAGAACTCTTTCACATCGGATCCGGAAAAACAAGTTGACCGCCCGCGCTAGCCTGGACGCGCCATGAAGAACTGACATCCCGTCCGACCCGCGTCCGCGGCCAGCCGGCCCGGCGGGTTCCGCCGTCACACCCCGGCCGGTGATGTCTCATGTCTTCGCGCGTTCACGAACTCTCCTTCTCCTACGGCGACCGGGTCGTCTTCGACCGCTTCGACTTCGCCGCCGCCCCGAGCCAGCGCGTCGGCCTGGTCGGCGAGAACGGCGCCGGCAAGTCCACGCTGCTGAAACTCCTGGCGGGCCTGGAACGCCCGCACGGCGGCACCGTCCACACCGGACCCGACGTGGGCTTCCTGCACCAGGAACTCCCCTACCCCGCCGGCACCCCGGTGTCCGCGGTCGTCGAGGACGCCCTCGCCGACATCCGCCGCGCGGCCCGGCGCCTGGAACAGCTCACCGAGGCCGTCGCCGACGACCCGTCCGAGGCGGCCCTCGCCGAGTACGGCGCGGCCCTGGAATGGGCCCAGGCGCACGACCTCTGGGACGCCGACCGGCGCGCCGCGATCGTCCTGGACGGCCTCGGACTGGGCGGGATCGAGCGGCCCGTGGGCGAACTGTCCGGCGGCCAACGGTCCCGGCTCGGTCTCGCCGCGCTGCTCATCCGGCAGCCCGCCACGCTGCTGCTCGACGAGCCGACCAACCACCTCGACGACCCGGCGATGGAGTTCCTGGAACGCCACCTCACCGGGCTGTCCGGCACCGTGGTGCTCGCGTCGCACGACCGGGTCTTCCTGGACGCGGTGTGCACGGCGATCGTCGACCTCGACCCGGCGCTGGGCGGGCCGGTGCGCTACGGCGGCGCCTACCGCGACTACCTGGCGCACAAGCGCATCGAACGCGCCCGCTGGGAGCAGCGCTACGCCGAGGAGCAGGCGGAGCTGAAACGGCTGACGGAGTCCGTCACGGTCACCGCGCGTGCCGTCGCCCACGACCGGCCGCCCCGGGACAACGCGAAGACGCTGTACGACTTCAAGACCGGCCGGGTGCAGAAGCAGATCTCCCGGCGGGTCCGCAACGCGCAGCAGCGGCTCGACGAGCTGACCGCCAACCAGGTGCGCAAACCCCCGCCGCCGCTGCGGTTCGCGGGCGCGCTCACCGCCCCGCCGGGGGAGGACGAGCTGATCCTGTCCGCCCGCGGGATCCGCGTGCCGGGACGGCTGGAGCTGGCCGAACTCGACGTCACGGCCTCCGCGCGGCTGCTGGTCACCGGCGGCAACGGCGCCGGCAAGTCCACGCTGCTCACCGTGCTCGCCGGTGGCCTGGTCCCGCCGCACGCCGTGCGGCGCCGGGACGGCCTGCGGACCGGGATGCTCGCGCAGGACGTCACCCTGCCCGACCCGGCGAAGACCCCACGGCGGCTCTACGCCGAGGCGGCCGGCCCGGACTCCCCCGAGCTGTCCGAGCTCGGCCTGCTCGCACCGTGGGACCTCGACCGCCCGGCCGGGGTGCTGTCGGTCGGGCAGCGGCGGCGGCTCGCGCTGGCGATCCTGATCGCCCGTCCCCCGGACCTGCTGCTGCTCGACGAGCCGACCAACCACATCTCGCTCACGCTCGCCGAGGAGCTGTTCGACGCGCTCGGGTCGGCGCCCGGCGCCGTCGTCCTCGCCAGCCACGACCGGTGGCTGCGCCGGGAGTGGGACGGTGCGACCCTGCGGCTGGAGCAGGGCCGCACCGTATAGGTCGTTATACGCCGATCAGAGTTCGACGCCCAGCAGCGCGTCGACGGCGACGCGGATCAGGCCGGGCGCGCCCGTGTCGCGCCCGCCCTGCCGCAGCGCCTCGTCGGCCCACGCGTCGACCGCGCGCATCGCGTTGATCGTGTCCAGGTCGTCGGCCAGGTGCTCGCGCAGGCGGGCGATCGTGTCGTCGGCCTCCGGCCCGGACGGCAGCGCCGCCGCCTCACGCCAGCGGGCCAGCCGCTGCTGGGCGGTGGTGAGCAGGTCGTCGGTCCACGACCGGTCGCTGCGGTAGTGGCCGGCGAACAGCGCCAGCCGGATCGCGTTCGGGTCGACGCCGTCGGCCCGCAGCCGGGACACGAACACGAGGTTGCCGCGCGACTTGGACATCTTCTCGCCGTTCAGGCCGATCATGCCGCCGTGCACGTAGTGCCGGGCGAACGGGTGCTCGCCGGACAGGGCCTCGGCGTGGGCGGCGCTGTACTCGTGGTGCGGGAAGATCAGGTCCGACCCGCCGCCCTGCACGTCGAAGCCCATGCCGAGCCGGTTGACCGCGATCGCGCTGCACTCGATGTGCCAGCCGGGGCGGCCCGGGCCCAGCTCGGACTCCCAGGACGGCTCGCCCGGCCGGGCGGCACGCCAGAGCAGCGCGTCGAGCGGGTCGCGCTTGCCGGGGCGGTCCGGGTCGCCACCGCGCTCGGCGAAGAACTTCGCCATGGTCTGGCCGTCGTAGTTCGACTCGTAGCCGAAGCGGCCGGTGGCGGAGCGGTCGAAGTAGATGTCCGGGTACTCCGGGTCGTCGGCCCGGTAGGCCGCGCCGTGCGCCAGCAGCTTCGAGATGACCTCGACGATCTCCGGGATGCTTTCCACCGCGCCGACGAACTGCTTCGGCGGCAGCACCCGCAGCGCCTCCATGTCCTCGCGGAACAGGGCGGTCTCCCGCAGACCGAGGACCACCCAGTCGTCCTGGTCCCGCTCGGCGCGCTCGAGCAGCGGGTCGTCGATGTCGGTCACGTTCTGCACGTAGTGCACCGTGTGACCGCTGTCCCGCCACACCCGGTTGACCAGGTCGAACGCGAGGTAGGTCGCCGCGTGACCGAGGTGGGTGGCGTCGTACGGGGTGATGCCGCAGACGTACATGCGCGCGGTCTTGCCCGGGGCGGTGGGGCGCACCTGCCCGGTGGCGGTGTCGTACAACCGGAGAGCGCGGGGCGTGCCCGGCACATAGGGCAGCGGCACCGAGGACCAAGTCTTCATACCCCAACCCTAGGTGGCGCCGCGGTGAACCGTCCCGCCCGGTGGGAACGTTTCGCGTCAGGAAGCGGTCAGTGACCGCAGTTCGCCCAGGGTGCCGAAGAACGTGTCCTGGTTGCCGGGCAGCGGGCCGGCCACCGCGGACTGCCAGAACTTCGCCGTCCAGCCGCCGGGCACCTCGCCCATCGTGGTGTTGTAGCGGGCCAGCCAGAGGACGTGGTCGGCGGCGAAGGCGGTGCTGTTCCCGGTGCACGCCTTCCACCAGCGGGTCGTCGTGTAGATGACCGGCGTGTGCCCGGTGCGCCGCGTCAGCTCGGTGCTGAAATCGCGGATCCAGGCGACCATGTCCGCGGGCGACTTCGCGTAGCAGGCCGGGGTGTTCGGCGTGTCCTCCAGGTCCAGGGTCGGCGGCAGGGTCATGCCGTCGGCGAACCACTTGCCGTCGTGGGTGTGCAGGTAGGCGGCCTGCTCGGCGCCGCCGGTCTTGTCCGGGCGCGCGTAGTGGTAGGCCGAGCGGTACAGCCCGGCGGCCTTGGCGCCGCGGAACTGCGCCAGGAAGTTCGGGTTGGCGTACCCGACGCCGGCGGTGTCCTTGACGAACACGAAGTGCGCGCCGGCCGCCTTGGCCGCGGCGAAGTCGGGCACGCCCTGCGAGGCGCTGATGTCGAACCCGGCGATGGGCGCCGCGGGTTGCGCGGACGCCACCGCGGGCGCGAACCCGGCCACCAGGGCCGCCACCACCGCCACCACCCGGAAGATCGTTTTCGCTGCCACGTCCCGGACCGTAGATCCACTTCCGGGTCATCGCGCGGTGCGTGACCGCATCGGGTGACCTCAGGCGCCCGGGAACGAGGCCGCCCACATCGCCTCCAGGCCGGCCGTGAGCTGCTCCGACGTGGGCGCTCCCGCGGGGTCGAGCAGCCACTGCACGGCGAGCCCGTCGCAGATGGCGATCACGAAGCTGGCCACCGCCTGGCAGCGCGGGTCGTCGGGCGCGGTGCCGTCGGCGAGGGACCGGGCGACCAGCTCGGCGACCTTGGCCCGGCAGCGGCGGTAGTGCGCGGCGAACTGCTCCCGCAGCGACTCCGTCCGCTCGGCCTGCGCCAGCGCCTCGACGTAGGACAGCAGCAGCGCCCGGCTGGCCGGCAGGCTGTCCAGCATCGCCGTCCACGCGCGCCGCCCGCGCTCGATCGGCGGGACCGCCGGCTCGGCCATCGCGATCGAGGCCAGCTTGTCGGTCCACTCCTCGAACACCTCGCTGATCGCGGTGTTGAGCAGCCCCGCCTTGGACCCGAAGTGGTACCCGATCGAGTGCAGGTTGGTGTCCGAGGCCGCGACCAGGTCCCGCGCCGTGATGTGCGCGTACCCCTTCTCCTCCAGCAGCCGCCGCGCGGCGGCGAGCAGCTCTTCCCGGTGTCCCACGCGGAGAACCCTAGCTGGACACCCGGATTACACGTGCGTATAAATGAGGCACCGGTCACGTCGAGGAGGTCGCGATGAGCGTCGAAACCCCGTCCCGCACGAGCGCGCTCCCGCTGCCGCCGGGGCCGAAGCTCCCGGCGGGCGTGCAGACGGTGCTCTTCGGCAACTTCCGGCACGTGCTGATGCCCCTGCTGCGCCGCCGCTACGGCGACGTCATCGCCCTCGACCTCTACCCCGAGCGCCACGTCGTGCAGCTGGCGAACCTCGACCACATCAAGGCGGTGTTCAGCGGGCCGGCCGACGTCTTCCACGCCGGGGAGGGCAACGTCATCCTCAAGCCGCTGATGGGCCCGCACTCGGTGCTGCTCACCGACGAGGACGTGCACCTGCGCGCCCGCAAGCTGCTGATGCCCGCCTTCCACGGCGCGGCGCTGCGCGGCTACCGGGACATGATCACCGAGCTGGCCGAGGCCGAGGTCGCGAGCTGGACGCCGGGCCGGGTGTTCCGGTCGCACGAGCGCATGCAGGCGCTGACGCTGGAGATCATCCTGCGCGTGGTGTTCGGCGTCGCCGAGGGGCCGCGGCTGGACGAGCTGCGCGAGCTGCTCACCCGGATCGTCGACATCGGTGTGCTGGAGCTGTTCGGGTGGCACAACGCGAAGCTGCGCCAGTTCGGGCCGTGGCGGCGGTACAGCCTGGCGCAGGACCGGGTGGACGAGCTGCTCTACGCCGAGATCGCCGACCGCCGCAAGGCCGAAGATCTCGACGGTCGCGGCGACGTGCTGTCCCGGCTGCTGACCGTGCCGGCCGAGGACGACCGGCTCTCCGACGCGGAGCTGCGCGACCAGCTGATCACCCTGCTGCTGGCCGGGCACGAGACCACCGCGACCGCCCTGGCCTGGTCGTTCCACGAGCTGGCGCGGGACCCGGTGCGGCAGCGGCGTGCGATCGAGGCGGCCGACGCCGGGGACGAGAAGTACCTGGAGGCGGTGGCGAAGGAGGCGATGCGGCAGCACCCGGTGATCTCCGAGGTCGCGCGGCGGCTGACGCGGGACATCGAGATCGGCGGCTACCGGATCCCCGCGGGCCACACGGTGATGCCCTCGATCGCGCTGGTCCAGGGGGATCCGGCGCACCACGAGGACCCGGCGGCGTTCCGGCCGGAGCGGTTCCTCGACGGTGGGCCGGCCAGCGGCACGTGGTTTCCCTTCGGCGGCGGCGTGCGGCGCTGCCTGGGCGCGGGGTTCTCGCTGCTGGAGGCGACGATCGTGCTGCGGGCGGTGCTGACCCGGTTCGCGCTGGAGCCGGACCGCCCGCGCGGCGAGCACGCCCGGCCGCGGCACATCACGATGGTGCCCGGGCGCGGCGCCCGGATCGCGGTCGTCCCCCGGCGCTGAGCCCGGCGTTACCCTGGGCGCGTCCGACTGTCTTCACCGAGCGGGGTTTCCTTGAGCACGACAGTCCCGAGCGAGACCGTCCCGGCGGACCTCCGGCGGATCGCCGCGGCGGGGGCGCCGGGCGTCCTGTGGCGGCTGCGCGAGGAGGGCCGCCAGCTGGATGCGAACCTCGTGCACCTGGTCGCGGGCGAGCGAATCGCCACCCACACCGAGCCCGACCTCGACGTGCTGCTGGTGGTGGTCACCGGCACCGGGACGGTGACCACCGGGGAGGACGCGGTGGAGGCCGGCCCCGGCTCGCTGGTGTGGCTGGCGCACGGCCAGGCCCGCGCCATCGAGGCGGGCCCGGAGGGCCTGTCGTACCTGACCGTGCACCGCCGCCGCCCGGGCATGCGGATCGGACTCCGCTGAGGCTGTGCGGCCGGCCCCGGCCGCGCCACGCCGCGCTGGTGATCAGGTCCGAGCGCCGGCGCCAGCGGGCGGACCAGCGGCGCACCCAGCCTCCGGCTGAGCCCGCGCCGATCACCGCCGCCCGCGGGCTTCCCGGCAGCGCCGCTACCGCTGCCGGCGCCGGCCGCCGAGGGGGCGCCGCCGGGCCACGAAGCCGCTGGTCACCGCCCGTCGACACCCGCGCTACGCGGGGCCGGGCCACGAGGCAGCGCCGCCGCGCAGGCCGCGCCAACCCACCCGCCGCACGCACACTGCGGCGACGGCGCCCACACCACCGGGCCCGCGAGTAGCCGCCGCCCCGCCGGGCGCGCGGGCAGCCGGCGATCACCGGCACGCGGCCCGCCGCTCGGCGGCCCCGCCAGGGACCGCAGGGGCCGGGCCGCGGGGCTGGCCTCGCCGCGCGGAGGTCGCGGCAACCCCCGCCGGGCGCGGCCCGCCGCTCGGCGCCGCCGCGGGGACTAGCGCCGTCGCGTGCGGAGGTAGTCGCTGATCACCGCGGCTCCCAGGCCGTCCACCTCGGGCGCCACCACCCGCCCACCCGACCGCCGCGCGATCAGGTCCACGAACGCCGCCAGCCGCGGGTCGTCGCCGAGGCGGAACACCGACACCGACGCCCCCATCTTCGCCAGGCGGTCCACTTCGGACAGCGTCTTCACCAGCGTCCGCGGCTGGGGCGGGTAGTCGAACTCCGCCGTGCCGTCCGGTTCCAGGTGCGCGGTCGGCTCACCGTCGGTCACCATCAGCACCACCGGCTGCGCGTCCGGGTGCCGCCGCAGGTGCCGTCCGGCCAGCAGCAGCGCGTGGTGCGCGTTGGTGCCCTGCTCCCACACACCCTCCAGCCCGACCAGCTCGGGCAGCTCCACCTTCGTCGCGTACCGACCGAACGTGATGAGCTGCAGCGCGTCGTTGCGGAAGCGCGTGGAGATCAGCTGGTGCAGCGCCAGCGCGGTGCGCTTCATCGGCAGCCAGCGCCCCTCAGACACCATCGACCACGACGTGTCCACGCACAACGCCACCGCCGCCCGCGACCGCAGCTCGGTCTCCACGACCTCCACATCGGACACATCCAGGCGCACGCGACCGCCGCCCGTGGACGCGGTCCGCAGCACGGCGTTGCGCACCGTGCGGGAGACCTCCCACGGTTCCCGGTCGCCGAACTGCCACGGCCGGCTGGCCCCGGTCGGCTCCCCCGCCGCCCCGGCCGACTCGGTCTGCCGCTCGCCGGTCTTGCCGCGCAGCGAGTGCACGATGTCCGACAGCGCGGTCTCCCCCAGGCGCCGCAACGCCTTCGGGGTCAGCCGCAGCGAACCGTCCGGCGCGCGTTCGAACAGCCCCTGCGACCGCAGCTCACGCTCCAGTTCGGACAGTCGCCGGGCGTCGACCCCGGCGTCCGGCCCGAGCTGGCGTTCCAGCGCCTCCAGGTCGATGTCCTCCAGCCGCGCGCCCGGGTAGGACTGGGCCAGCTGCTCGGCCAGCGCGTCCAGTTCGGCCAGGTCCTGCATCGCCTGCGCGCCCTCGCCCAGCCCGAGCGGGTCCTGGCCGCGGAACCGGGCCGAGGAGGTCCAGTCCTCCCCCGGGCGCATCGCCTGCAGCCGGGCGTCCAGGCCGGCCAGCTGCTGCCCGATGCGCGGGTCGCCGAAGGCCTGCTGCGCCAGCTCGGCCAGCTCCGCCCGCTGCTCGGCCGACATCGAGTTCAGCATCCGCTGCGCCGCGGCCGCCCGGGCCGCCAGCGCGTCGATCAGCTCGTCGACGTTGCGCGGGTTCTCCGGGAAGAACTCGCCGTGGCGGCGCATGAACTCCTCGAACCGCTCGTCGATGTCGTCCACACCGCGGGCGTGGGCGTCGAGCAGCGCGTTCAGGTCGGACAGCATCTGGTGGACGCGCTCGACGTCCTCCGGGCTGGTGCTCTGCAGCGCCTGCTTCATGCCCTCGAAGCGGGCGTCGAGCATCTCCCGGCCGAGCAGGTCGCGGATCTGGTCGTACTTCTCGCGGCCCTCCTCCGAGCGCCACGGGTACTCCGACAGCTCGCGCACCGCGGCCGCCGTGCCCGGCGGCAGCGCGTCGAGCTGGGCCTCGGCGAAGCGGGCGTCGTCGGACGGGTCCGGGAACAGCGCCCGCTTCTCGGCGTCCAGCGCCTCGTCGAGCAGGCGCCGCACCTCCTGCAGCGTGCCGTCGAGCCGGTGCCGCCGCTGGATCTCGGCGCGGCGCTGCCACACGCGCCGGGTCATGTCGTCCAGCCCGCGGGTGTTGCGGGTGCCGCGGCGCAGCAGCTCCTCCAGCGCCGACCGGGGCGAGGCGCCGTCCATGACCTCGCGGCCGATCTCGTCCAGCGCCTCACGCAGGTCGATGGGCGGGGCGAGCGGGTCGGGGCCCTCGTGCCACGGGCCGTAGGACCAGCCCTGCGGTGCGGTGCTCACGGCCCGTACACCGTGGTCGCGTCGTCGGAGTCCTTCGCCAGCTGCCGCGCCAGGTAGAGCGACTCCAGCGCCAGCTCCACGGCCGCGGCGATGCGCCCGGGCTCGTCGGTCGCGGACGCCCCGGCCCGCTCGGCGACCTCGTGCAGCACCGGCAGCTCGGGCAGCGCGGCGAGCAGGTCCGCGCCCGGCACGCGCTCACCGGTGGCGACCAGGTGCCCGTTGGACACGGCCTCGACCAGCGGGCGCAGGTTGAGCCCGCCGAAGCGCTCGCGGGCGGTCTCGGCGACCGCGCGGCGCAGCAGGTGCACCAGGTGCTCGGTCTCGCGGCCCTCCTCGCCCGGCTCGAACTCGATCTTGCCGCGCAGCACGGCCGGCACGGCCTCCAGGTCGACCGGACGGGCCACCGCCGGGTGCTCCCCGGTCAGCGCGGCGCGTCGCAGCGCCGCCGCCGCGACGGTTTCCGCCGCCGCCACGGCGAACCGGGCCGACACGCCGGAGCGCTGGTCGACCACGGTGGATTCGCGCAGGTTGCGCACGAACCGGGCCAGCACCTCCAGCAGCGGCTCGCCGACCTCGGCGACCAGGTTGGCCTCCTGGCGGACCACGTCCACCTCGGCGGCCACGGTCAGCGGGTAGTGCGTGCGGATCTCGGCGCCGAAGCGGTCCTTGAGCGGGGTGATGATCCGGCCCCGGTTGGTGTAGTCCTCCGGGTTGGCGGTGGCGACGAGCAGCACGTCCAGCGGCAGCCGCAGCGTGTAGCCGCGGATCTGGATGTCGCGCTCCTCCATCACGTTGAGCAGCGCGACCTGGATGCGCTCGGCGAGGTCGGGCAGCTCGTTGATCGCGACGATGCCGCGGTGCGCGCGCGGCACGAGTCCGAAGTGGATGGTCTCCGGATCACCCAGGCTGCGGCCCTCGGCCACCTTCACCGGGTCGACGTCGCCGATCAGGTCGCCGACCGAGGTGTCCGGGGTGGCGAGCTTTTCGGTGTAGCGCTGGTCGCGGTGCAGCCAGGTCACCGGCAGGTCGTCGCCCAGTTCGGCGGCGCGGCGCCGCGAGGCCGGGGTGATCGGCTCCAGCGGGTGCTCGGCCAGCTCGGAGCCCTCGATCACCGGGGTCCACTCGTCGAGCAGGCCGGCCAGGGTGCGCAGCAGGCGCGTCTTGCCCTGGCCGCGCTCGCCGAGCAGCACGACGTCGTGGCCGGCGAGCAGGGCGCGTTCGAACTGGGGCAGCACGGTCCGGTCGAACCCGACGATGCCCGGCCACGGGTTCCGGCCCTCGCGCAGCGCGGCGAGGAGGTTGTCGTGGATCTCGGTCTTGATGCCGCGCGGCAGGTACCCGGCGGCGCGCAGCTCCCCCGCGGTGCGCGGGAGGTTCTCGGGTGCGGGTGTCACGACTACGACGCTACGCACGTCCCGCGGTGTCGTCGACGTGGAGCAACTCCAGCGTCCGGGTGCCGTATTCTGGGTCGCCGTGTGCTGTCCCAGTGCGACCCTCACCGTGTGGGCCTCGGCGTGGCTGTCCGGAGCCGCCGCGTCCGACGACGTCCTCGACGCGCTCCTGACGTGGGGCGAGGCGCACGAGGTGGTGGCCGCCGACGCCGAAGCGGCGGTGACGCTCGACCTCCCGCTCACCGGTGACTTCCCCGGCACGCCCGTCCAGCTGCTCGCCGCGCTGCGCGCGCACGGCGCCGGTCCGGCCCGGCTGGTGCTGCCCGCGCCCGGCGACCCGCGTGGTCTCGGCGGGGGCGGCCCGTTCACCGAAGCCGCGATGCGCGCCGGGGAGGCCGTGCTGCTGCCGGACCTCGGGTTCGGCCTGGTGCCGGTGCCGATCGCGGAGGGGCTGGTGCGCTGGTCGGTCTTCCGGGTCGCGGTGCCGCTGAGCCCGGAGTACGTCGGCCTGAGCGAGGCCGAGCACGGCCTGACCGACGCGATCCGGGATTCGGCGGGGGCGCTGCAGGCGCTCGACGTGGCGCGGGACCGGCCGGGTGTGCGGGCCGAGCTGGCGGCGAAACTGCGGGCGCGGCCGCGGCTGGACTGGCCGGCCGGGACGCCGGGCCGGGCGCTGCGGGTGCTGCAACGGGCCGACGAGGTGGGCGCCATCGTGGCGATCGCGGAAATCGACGAACCGGGCGGCGCGCTGTCGTCGTCGGCGGCGGTGCGCCGCGCCGACGCCCTGCGCCCGCTGAGCACGGCCGTCCGCACAGCCCGCTACGCGGCGATCAACGAAGCCGTCCGGCAGCTCACCGAGCAGGGCGACAGGCAGCCCTGATCGGCGGCTTGACAAGCGCGGCGCGAGCGACGAGGCCGTCCGGCGCGCGGGGGACTCGCCGGGCACACCGTGTGGCAGACGCGGGCTGACCGGCAGCCGTGGTCGGCCGTTCGGCCCGAGCGGTGACCATCCCGTCGAGTCTCACGCGCGCTGGCCGTGGACCGCGCCCGCCGGGCAGGCCGAGGAACTCGAGGAAGAAGCCCGCCGCGTTCGCCGGCAGCAGGCGAACGGCGAGCTGCTGCCCGTGCTGCGCAGCGGATCGCTCGGTGGCAGCGACGTCGTGCGGGAGACGATGCCGTGGCTGCCGGTCGCCGGGCGCGATCTGTTCGCCACGTTCGCCTACACCGCCCTGACGCCGCACGGCACGGTCGGGATGCGGCACGTGCTGAACGGCCACCTCGACGGCGTGGACGGCTTCACCGAGGTCGTCACCACCGCGCTCGCCTCGGTGCAGGACGGCCTGATCCTGGAGGAGGCGGTCACCGGAACCGGGCGGCTGATCCGCATGCACCGCCCGGACGGCTTCGGCGCGGCCGGGCAGCAGGCGCCGGAGCTGCCCCTCGCTGCTGACCGTCACCGCGACGGCGATCGAGCTGGTCGCCGAAGGCGGGGTGTCCTGACGCGCGGGCCGGGGGTTCCGTGGTTTGATCTCCCGCGTCGTCCGTCCTGACCGCACGGGGGAAGTTCGTGGACTACGTGGACCCGGCCCGCAACCTGATCTCGTTCACCACCGGCACGGGCGCGGTCTTCGCCGAGTCCGCGCCCGCGCAGGCCGTCGACGCCTTCCGCCAGGCCTGGGAACGCGTCAGCGCGGACCACGGCGTCGATGCGGAGCAGGTGATCCGCATCGAGGCCTACTGGCAGCCCGCGCACTGGGACGAGCGCTACCTCGGCCGGACCTTCGGCGACGTCGAGCTGGAGTACGTCTTCCCCCGGCCCGACCCGGGCGGCTGGCACACCGCGCTGGACCGGGCCCGGGAAGTCCTCGACGAGGTGACCGCCGCCGACTGAGCGTCAGGCGCGCCGCTTCACCGGCTCGCAGCAGCCCACCGCGCACGGCACGCCGTTGACCGTGCACCCGGCGAGCGGGAAGTCCGACAGCTTCCGCACCGGCGCTCCCGCCACGTGCTCGCGCACCAGCTCCACCACCAGCTCCGCGAACCGCGGGTCGCCGTTGGGCGTGGCCGCGCGGGCGAAACCCATGCCGTGCTCGGCGGCGCGCTCGGCGGCCTCGTTGTCCAGGTCCCAGATCACCTCGAGGTGGTCGGAGACGAACCCGACCGGGCACACCACGACACCCGTGACCCCCTGGGCGTGCAATGCGTCCAGGTGGTCCACGATGTCCGGCTCCAGCCACGGCACCTGCGGCGGACCCGACCGCGACTGCCACACCACGTCGTACTCGGCGACACCGGCCTGCGCGGCGACCAGGCGTGCGGCCTCGTGGATCTGCCGCGAGTACCGCCGGCCGCCCTCCTCCGGCGGCCCGGCGGCCTGGTCCGCGCTCTCCGGCACCGAATGCGCGGTGAACACGACCCGCGCGCCGGGCACCTGCTCCAGCCCGGCGCGCACCGCGTCGGCGAACGCGCCGACGAACAACGGGTGGTCGAAGAAGTGCCGCAGCTTCACCAGTTCCGGCGCGCCCTCACCGACCGCGGCGCGCGCCCGCTCGATGTCCTCGTCGTACTGGCGGCAGGCCGAATAGCCGCCGTAGGCGCTGGTCGGGAACACCAGCGCGCGGCGCACCCCGTCGGCCTTCATGCGCGCGACGGTGTCCTCCACCATCGGCTCCCAGTTGCGGTTGCCGAAGTACACCGGCAGGTCCACGCCCTGCGCGGCCAGCTCCTTCTCCACCGCGGCGATCGCCTCGCGGTTGAGCCGGTTGATCGGCGACACGCCACCGAAGTGCTGGTAGTGCTCGGCCACCTCGAGGAGGCGTTCGCGCGGCACCCCCCGTCCCCGGGTCACGTTCTCCAGGAACGGCATGACGTCGTCCGGTCCCTCCGGACCGCCGAAGGACAGCCACAGCAGCGCGTCGTAACTCACGGTCGGTGATTCTGCCGCTGTGGCCGCCCCCACGCTGGATCGGCCCTACAGTCCGAGCGCGTGCACTCCGCCGTCGACCCAGATCATCGAGCCGGTCGTGGCCGGCAGCCAGTCCGACAGCACGGCGCAGATCGTCTTCGCGACCGGCGTCGGGTCCTCGGCGTCCCAGCCCAGCGGGGCGCGGTCGCCCCAGCCGCCCTCCAGCTCACCGAAACCCGGGATGGACTTGGCGGCCATGGTCTTGACCGGGCCGGCCGCCACCAGGTTCACCCGGATGCCCTGCGGGCCCAGGTCGCGCGCCAGGTACCGGTTCACCGACTCCAGCGCCGCCTTCGCCACGCCCATCCAGTTGTAGGCCGGCCACGCCACCCGCGCGTCGAAGTCCATGCCCACCACCGACGAGCCCCGCGACAGCAGCGGCAGCAGCGCCTTGGTCAGCGACATGAACGAGTACGCCGACACCTCCACCGCGACCGAGACGTCCTCCTTGGGGGCGTCCAGGAACGGCGCGCCCAGGCAGGACTGCGGCGCGAAGCCGATCGAGTGCAGCACCCCGTCCAGCCCGTCGACGTGCTCGCGCACGCGGTCGGCGAGCGTGTCCAGGTGCTCGGTGTTCTGCACGTCCAGCTCGATCACCGGCGCCTCCTCGGGCAGGCGCTTGGCGATGCGCTCCACCAGCGAGAGCCGGCCGAAACCGGTGAGCACGACCTTCGCGCCCTGCTCCTGCGCGGCCTTCGCCGCGTGGAACGCGATCGACCCGTCCGTGATCACGCCGGTGATCAGCAGTCGCTTACCTTCGAGAAGTCCGGCCACGCCTGTCCTTTCGGTGTGTGTTGGAAGAGGGAGTCAGTGCCCCATGCCGAGGCCGCCGTCGACCGGCAGCACGGCACCGTTGATGTAGCCCGCCTCGTCGGAGGCCAGGAAGCGCACCGCGGCGGCGATGTCGGCGGTCTCGCCGTAGCGCCCCGCCGGGATCTGGTTCAGCGCCGCGTTGCGCTGGTCGTCGGTGAGCGCGTTGGTCATGTCGGTGACGATGAACCCGGGCGCCACCACGTTCGCGGTGATGTTGCGCGAGCCCAGCTCGCGGGCCAGCGACCGGGCCATGCCGACCAGGCCGGCCTTGCTCGCCGCGTAGTTGACCTGCCCGGCGCCGCCGGAGAGCCCCACCACCGAGGAGATGAAGATGAACCGGCCCCACTTGCCGCGCAGCATGCCGCGCGAGGCGCGCTTGGCGACCCGGTAGGCGCCGGTGAGGTTCGCGTCGACGACCCGGGTGAACTGGTCCTCGCTCATCCGCATGAGCAGCGTGTCGTCGGTGATGCCGGCGTTGGAGACGACCACCTCGACCGGGCCCTGGTGCTCCTCGACCTGCTTGAACGCCGCGTCGATCTGCTCGCTGTCGGTGACGTCGGCCTGCACGCCGAACAGGCCCTCCGGCGCGCCGGACCCGCGGTGCGTCACCGCCACCCGGTGCCCGGCCTCGGCGAGGCCCCGGGCGATGGCCAGGCCGATGCCGCGGTTGCCGCCGGTGACCAGTACGGACCGTCCCACGTGACACTCCTCGTTCGATTTCCCGCAGTTGCCCGGTGAGGTTATCCGGCGGCCGGAGAGCGGGGCAGCACCGCCCGGCCGCCTACGCGGAAGTAACCCGGTGAGCCCGGTCACGGAGGCCTTCGTCCTAAGGGATTGTTAGCTCTGGCCGCGCTCCCTTGTCGACGGCGGCCTCCGCCACCGAACGTGGTCGCTGGTCATGAGACAAGGGAGTTTTCGATGACGTCAACCATCGACGCCGGCGAGAACCGGCGCGCCGGCCGCCGCGTGGTGAGCAACATCCTCCGCGGCTCGGTCGGCAACCTGATCGAGTGGTACGACTGGTACGCCTACACCGCGTTCAGCGTCTACTTCGCCGCCACGTTCTTCCCGAAGGGCGACTCGACCGCGCAGCTGCTCAACACCGCGGGCGTGTTCGCCGTCGGGTTCCTCATGCGGCCGCTCGGCGGGTGGCTGCTCGGGCGCTACGCCGACCGGTTCGGGCGGCGCTCGGCGCTGACCCTGTCGGTCAGCCTCATGGCCGCGGGCTCGCTGCTCATCGCGCTGACCCCGGGCTACGGCACGATCGGGATCGCCGCCCCGCTGCTGCTGGTGCTGGCGCGGCTGCTGCAGGGCATCTCGGTCGGCGGCGAGTACTCGACCTCGGCGACCTACATGTCGGAGGTCGCCACCCGCGGCAAGCGCGGCTACTACTCCAGCTACCAGTACGTCACGCTGATCGCCGGCCAGCTGGTGGCGCTGGCGGTGCAGATCGTGCTGCAGCAGGTGCTCACCACCGAGCAGCTGCACAGCTGGGGCTGGCGGATCGCCTTCGGCATCGGCGCGGTCGGCGCGGTGATCGTGTTCTGGCTGCGCCGCGGCATGGACGAGTCGGCCGACTTCGAGGCGTCCAAGGCGAAGCGGGACAGCGCCGCGCACGGCACGCTCAAGGCGCTGGCCAAGCACCCGAAGGAGGTCGCCCTCGTGGTCGGCCTGACCATGGGCGGCACGCTGTTCTTCTACACCTACACGACCTACCTGCAGAAGTTCATGGTCAACACCAGCGGCATCAGCAAGCCGAACGCGGCGTGGATCAACTTCCTGGCGCTGGTGGTGTTCGTGGTGCTGCAGCCGCTCTACGGCGCGCTGTCCGACCGGGTGGGCCGCCGCCCGCTGCTGATCGGGTTCGGCGTGCTGGGCACGCTGGTGACCGTGCCGTCGCTGACGCTGCTGGCGCACACGCGCAACCCGGTGTTCGCGTTCGTGCTGATGGTGGTGCCGCTGGCGATCAGCGCGCTCTACACCTCGATCAGCGCGGTGGTGAAGGCGGAGCTGTTCCCAACCAACATCCGGGCGCTGGGCGTCGGGCTGCCGTACTCGGTCGCGGTCGCGGTGTTCGGCGGTACCGCCGAGTACATCGCGCTGTGGTGCAAGCAGGCCGGGCACGAGTCGCTGTTCTTCTGGTACGTCACGGTGGTCGTGTTCATCTCGCTGGTCATCTACGTCCGGATGCGGGACACCAGCAAGGACTCGGCGATGGACGCCTCCTAGAGTGACAGCCGTGCGCGTGCTGCTGGTCGAGGACGACGACGGGGTCGCCGGCGCCCTCGTCGACTCCCTCGGCGCGCACGGCCACCAGCCCACCCGGGTGCGCCGCGGCGAGGACGCGCTGCTCGCCCACCGGGACGCCGACCTGGCGCTGCTCGACCTCGGCCTGCCGGACCTGGACGGCCTGGAGGTGCTGCGCAAGCTGCGGGCGGTGAGCGCGCTGCCGGTCATCGTGCTCACCGCCCGGGGCGACGAGCGGTCCGTGGTGCGCGGCCTGCGGCTCGGCGCGGACGACTACCTGGTCAAGCCGGTGCGGCTGAGCGAGCTGCTGGCCCGGATCGAGGCGGTGACCCGGCGGGCCGCGGCCGCCCGGCCGGAACCGCAGGTGGTCGTGGTCGGCGACATCGAGGTCGACCTCGGCGCGCGGCGCGTCGTGGTCGGCGGCGCCGAGGTCGAGCTGACCGCGAAGGAGTTCGCCGTGCTGGCGGCCCTGGCCCGGCGGGCGGGCACCGCGGTGAGCCGGCAGCAGCTGATGGACGAGGTGTGGGGCGACGCCTACGTGGCCGTGTCGCGGTCGCTGGACGTGCACCTGACGCAGCTGCGGGCGAAGCTGCGGCGGCCGGAGCTGCTGACCACGATCCGCGGGTTCGGCTACCGGCTGGGCGCGTAGGTGCGCACCCGGGTCCTGGCCGTTCTGCTGGCCTTCGTGGTGCTCGCGACCGCCGGGTTCGCGCTGCCGCTGCTGACCGTGACCGCGACCGAGCGGACCCAGCAGCTGCTGCTCGCCCGGACCGCGGACCTGGACCGGTTCGCCGCGCTGGCCGACCAGGCGGTGGCCGCGGGCGACTCCTCGGCGCTGCTGGCCGAGGTGACCCGCTACACCGAGCTGTACGGCGAGGGGATCGTCGTGGTCACCGCCCGGCGCGCCCCGGTGGCCGAGACCGGTGGCCTGACGGCGGCGGACCCGGCGGTCGCGGAGCTGATCGACGCGGCGCTGCGGAACCAGCCGAGCCAGCCCGCGGCGACCGTGCGGCCGTGGTCGCACGCGCCGGTGCTGCTGGCCCGCCCCGCCGGGACCGGCACGAAGGTCTCGGGAGCGGTGGTGCTGCGGGCGTCGGTGACGACGGCCGCGGACGACGTGCGGCGCAGCTGGTTCGCCGTGCTGGCCGGGGCGGCGCTGGTGACGCTGGCCGGCGCGGGGCTGGCGCTCGGGGCGACGCGGTGGGTGCTGGGCCCGATGCGGCGGCTGGACCGGGCGGTGGGCGACCTGACCGCCGGGTTGCGGCCGGTGCACGCGGACCTGGCCGGGCCACCCGAGCTGCGGCAGCTGACGGCGGGGTTCAACCGGATGTCGGACGCGGTCACGGCGGCGCTGGACCAGCAGCGGCGGCTGGTCGCCGACACCTCGCACCAGATGCGCAACCCGATGACGGCGCTGCGGTTGCGGGTCGACGCGCTCGGGCCGTCGTTGCCCGCGTTGGCCTCGCGCACCTACGAGGGCGCGGTCGGGGAGCTGGACCGCCTGGAGGCCCTGCTGGACGACCTGCTGACGCTGGCGGCGGCCGAGCACCGGGCGGGCGAGCTGGCCGTCTCCGGCGACAGCGCCTCCTGCGACGCGGCGGCCGTGGCGGAGGCGCAGGTGCACCTGTGGCAGCCGGCCGCGGAGCGCGCCGGGGTGACGTTGCGCTTCGCCGGGGAGGCGGCCCGCGCGGCCGCGACGGAGGCGGAGCTGGCGCAGGTGCTGGACGTGCTGCTGGACAACGCGCTGAAGTACGCGCCGGGTGCGGAGGTCGTCGTGTCGTGTGGCGTGGAAGGCGCGTGGGTGGTGGCGTCGGTGGCCGACGCCGGGCCCGGCCTGTCGGCGGAGGAGCTGGCGCAGGCGCAGGCGAGGTTCTGGCGCGCCGAACGGCACCGGGGCCTGCCGGGAACCGGCCTGGGCCTGGCGATCGCCGAACGCCTGGCCGCCGGCCGGGGCGGGCGGATCGAGCTGCGGGCGGCGGAGCCGCACGGCCTGGTGGTGCGGGTGCTGCTGCCCCGCACGGAGGCCCCCGGGACATGACGATCACCAATCCCCGCCGCGGCGCGCAGCCGCCCACCGCGCAGGGGGCGCTGCCCATCGTGGCCGCAACGCCCTACCGCCACCGCGGTGCGCTGACGCCCACCGCGCACGGAGCGCTGCCGCCCACCCTCTCCGCGACGCGCTCCCGCCACCGCCGCGGCGTGCTGGCGCCCACCGCGCAGAGGGCGCTGCCGCCCACCCTGGCCCTAACGCCCCGCCGCCGCCGCGGCGGCGCGGTCCCGCCCGCCCTCGTCGCAGAGTCCTGCGGCCACCGGCGCGGCGGGCAGCGCCCCACCCTGGCCGCAGAGCCCCACCGCCACCGCCGCACGCAGCCACCCACCCTCGCCGCCGAGCCCAACCGCCACCACCGCGGCGCGCCGGCGCCCACCGCGCACGGGGCGCTGCCGCCGACCGTGGCAGCAACGCCCTACCGCCACCGCGGCGGCGCGGTGCCACCCACCCTCGCCGCCAAGCCCCACCGCCACCGGCACGCGGTAGCGCTGTCCCTGGCGCCCTACCGCCAACACCGCACGCAGCGACCCACGCTCGCCGCAGAGCCGTACCGCCACCACCGCGCGCTACCACCCACCCTCGCCCCGGCGCCCCGCCGCCACCACCGCGCACAGCCACCCACCGCGCAGGGGGTGCTGCCATGACCAGCCGCCGCAGTCTGCTGCGTGCCGGGGTCGCCGTCGCGGTCGCCGGCGCCGCTCTCCGCTCCGGTGCGCCGCCCCGTGCGGGTGGGCCCGCGGGGCGCCTCCGGATCGCCACCGGCGAGGAAGCCGGCTTCTACCTCGCCTTCGGGCAGCTGCTCGCCGCCGAGGTGAACGCCGCCTACCCCCGCCTGCACACCGTCGCGCTGCCGACCGAAGCCACCGTCGCCAACCTGGAGATGCTCGACGCCGGCGCGGCCGAACTCGCCCTCAGCCTCGGCGACATCGCGGCCGCCGCCACCACCGGCAACCCCCCGTTCGGCCGCCGCCTCGAGCTGCGGGCGCTGGGCCGGGTCTACGAGAACTACCTGCAGCTCGCCGTCCGCGCCGACTCCCCCATCACCTCCGTGGCCGACCTCACCGGGCGCACCGTCTCCCTCGGCGCCACGCGCTCGGGCGGTGCCGTCGTGGGCCGCCGTCTCCTCGCCGCCGCCTCGGTCACCGCCCACGTCCGCCACCTGCCCATGCTCGACGCCCGCGACGCGCTGAAGGCGGGCGCGATCGACGCGATGCTCGTCTCCGGCGGGGTCCCGCTCCCCGTGCTGTCCACTCTGGACTCCGAAATCGGCATCCGCCTGCTGCCGCTGGCCCCGTACCTGCCGGCGTTGCGCGGCTTCGGCTACGAGGCGGTCCGCGTGCCCGCGGGCGCCTACCGCTCCCCGGAAGTCGACACCATCGGCGTGGCGAACCTGCTCGTCTGCCGCCCGGACCTGCCCGACGACATCGCCGCCGCGGTCACCCGCGTCCTGGTCCAGCGGGCGAGCCGGCTGGTGCCCGCGCAGACCGTGGCGACCCAGTTTCTCGATGTACGGTCGCTGATCGGAACCGGTACCGTGCCCCTGCACCCCGGAGCCGTGGCGACCTACCGCGCGCTGCACGGCTGAGCGAGGAAGGAGCCCCCGGTGACCCAGTCCCGCCCGCCGGTCGTGGCGATGCCGCTGCGCGTCCGCTTCCACGAGTGCGATCCGCAGGGCATCGTCTTCAACGCCCACTACCTGGCTTACTTCGACATGGCCTCGTTCGAGTTCTTCAAGGCGATCTTCGGCTCCTACGACGCGCTGCGCGAACGCCACGTGGACTGCGTGGTGGCCGAGTCGAACCTGCGTTACCGCGCGCCGAGCCGGTTCGACGACGAGCTGGTCGTCGAGGTCGCGATCGACCACCTCGGCACCACGTCGATGATCCTCGCGTTCACCGTCCGCCGCGGCGACGACCTCATCGCCACCGGCACCAACCGCTACGTGTTCGTCGACTCCCGCACGCTGGCCAAGGCCGCGCCGCCGGAGGACGTGCGCGCCAAGCTGCTGGCGCACACGTGACCGAGCCCGGCTACCTCAGCGAAACCCGCGCCGCCTACGACGCCATCGCGGGCGAGTTCGCCGAGTGGATCCGCGACGAGCTGGCGGCCAAACCGCTCGACCGGGCGGTGCTCGCCGCGTTCGCCGAGCTGGCCCGCGGGCCGGTGGCCGACGTCGGCTGCGGGTCCGGCCGCATCACCGCCCACCTGCGCGACCTGGGGGTGGACGCGTTCGGCGTCGACCTGTCCCCGGAGATGGTCGCGGTGGCCCGCCGGACCCACCCGGGCATCCGGTTCGAGGTGGGGTCGATGACCGCGCTCGACCTGCCGGAGGGCAGCCTCGGCGGGCTGGTCGCCTGGTACTCGATCATCCACGTCCCGCCGGCGGACCTGCCCGCGGTGCTGGCCGGGTTCCGCCGGGTCCTCGCCCCCGGCGGCTGGCTCCAGCTGGCCTTCGACATCGGCGACGAGCGCCTCCACCGCGACGAGATCGGCGGTCACCGGGTGAGCCTGGACTTCCACCAGTGCCGCGTGGACGGCGTCGCCGCGCTGCTCACCGAAGCCGGGTTCGAGGTGCGCGCCCGGCTCGAGCGCAGACCCGACGAAGAGGGGCCGTTCCCCGAAACGACCCCTCAGGCGTTCGTCCTGGCCCGGCGGCCTCAGGCTTCCTGAACGCCCGGCCTGCGGTCCTCCACCACGAAGCTCGCGCGCGTGCTGACCGGCGCGCCGGGCTTCGTCACGTACGGCACCACCCGGAAGTCGCTGCGCCAGCGCTGCCGGTTGACGTTCACCCGGACATAGCCGCGCTGGGCGTTGAAGAACTTCATGTGCGGGTTGGCCGCGAGGAAGTTCGTGCCGTCGGTGTTCATGTCCGCGCCGTCGCCGCCGCTGGTGATCGACGTGCCGACGAACTCGCTGCCCACGGTGGCCGAGCCCGGGTCGGCGTAGTCGCGCTTGAGGTCCCAGGCGTAGTTCTGGTGCCGGTCCCCGGTGATCACGACGAGGTTGCGCACGTCGCGGTCCTGCGCGGCGGCCAGGACCTTGTTGCGCTCGGCGACGTAGCCGTCCCACGGGTCCAGCCACACGTCCACCGGCGCACCCGGGTCGCGGTCGGTCTGGCCCATCGGCGCCTGGTTGCCCAGCACCTGCCAGCGCGCCTTCGACCGGGAGAACCCGTCGATGAGCCACTCCCGCTGCTGGGGGCCGAGCAGGGTGCGTTCCGGGTCGAGCCGCTCGGTGCAGGTCGCCGAGTTGCCGTCGCCGCAGGGCTGGTCGTCGCGGTACTGCCGGGTGTCCAGCATGGTGATCTCGGCCAGCTGCCCGTAGGACAGGCGCCGGTGCAGCCGCACGTTCGGGCCCGCGGGCATCTGCGTGTGCCGGTAGGGCAGGTTCTCGTAGTTGGCCTGGAACGCCTGTGCGCGCCGCTGCCGGAACACGGCCGGGTCCTGGTCGGGCTCGGTGTCGGCCTGGGAGATGTCGCCGGCCCAGTTGTTCTCCACCTCGTGGTCGTCGATCGTGTGGATCCACGGGAAGCGGGCGTGCGCGGCCTGCAGCGGCGCCTCCGCCTTGTAGAGCGCGTACTGCAGGCGGTAGCGGGCCAGGTCGAAGGTCTCGGTCTTGAACTTGTCCTCGACCGTCACGCCGCGCTTGTTGGTGCCCACCCCGGACTCGTACAGGTAGTCGCCCAGGTGCACCACGAAGTCCAGGTCCTCGGCGGCCATGTGCTCATACGCGGTGTAGTAGCCGTCCTGCCAGGCCTGGCACGAGGCGAAGGCGAAGTTCAGCTCACGCGGTGAGGACCACAGCGCCGGGGCGGTGCGGGTGCGGCCGACCATGGAGATCTCGCCGCCGACGCGGAACCGGTAGAAGTACTCGTGGTCGGGCGCCAGGCCGGAGATCTCCGGGTGCACCGAGTGGCCCAGCTCGGGCGTGGCGATCGCGCTGCCGCGCCGCACCACGGCGCGGAACCGTTCGTCGTGGGCGACCTCGTACTCCACGCGCACCGGGGTGGCGGGCATCCCGCCGGAGCCGTCGGCGGCGAACGGGTCCGGCGCGAGCCGCGTCCACAGCACGACCCCGTCGGGTGCCGGGTCGCCGGAGGCGACACCGAGGGTGAACGGATTGGTGCCCTTGACGGGGCTGGCGTAGGCACTCGCCGCCGTCCAGGCGCCGGTGCCGAGCAGCACCGCCGCGGCTCCCGCCCCGCTGAAGCCGAGGAAACGGCGGCGGGACAGGTGGTACGGGCGCACGACCATGTGGGGGTCCTCCTGTGGTGGGATGGGGAGCACCAGGATGCTCATGGCCGGACATGGCCGTCAGCGTCCGCACGGGCGAACCACAGGTGAACGGAAACGATCAATTCCGATGTTCCGGATTCTCTTCTACCAGCCGGAGATACCGCCCAACACGGGCAACGCGATCCGGCTCGCGGCCAACTCGGGCTGCCAGCTGCACCTCGTCGAGCCGCTGGGCTTCCGGTTCGAGGACAAGCACCTGCGCCGCGCCGGGCTGGACTACCACGACCTGGCCGACGTGCACGTGCACCCGGACCTGGGCAGCGCGTGGCGGGCGCTGCTGCCGGCGAAGGTGTACGCGTTCAGCGCCAGCGCCACCCGCTGGTACACCGACGTGGCGTACCAGCCGGGCGACGTGCTGCTGTTCGGGCCCGAATCGTCGGGGTTGCCGCCCGAGGTGCGGGACGCCCCGGAGGTCACCGACCGGGTGCGCGTGCCGATGAAGCCGGGGGTCCGCTCGCTCAACCTGGCCAACACCGCGGCGATCGCGGTGTTCGAGGCGTGGCGGCAGCAGGGTTTCGCCGGCGGCGTCTAGCGGTGCTCGTCCACCGGGGCGGTGGAGAGCAGGTCGTCGCGGTAGTCGGCGGGCAGCTGCTGGACGAGGTCGTCGAACTCGCCCTGGCTCACCCCGGATTTGAGCGCCGCGACGACGGCCCGGGCGTGCTCGCGAGCGCCGTCCTGCGTACAGCCGTGGCCTTCGGCGTCCATCACGCGCCGGTAGAACTCCTCCACCCCGAACGAGGCCCCTTCGCCGGTCTCGGGCAGCGCCTCCTTGATGCCGGCCGGCAGCTGCCCGGCCAGGTCGCCCGGCTCGCCGCCGGCCAGCCGCTGCCCCAGCACCGTCAGGGTGGCCCTGGTGGCGGCCGCGGCGTGCTCGGCGTCAGCCAGCCCCGCGATCCGGCGCACGGCGGCGACGATCTCGTGTTCCTTCATCACACCTCCCGGTGAACTCGTCCTCGGGAAGGCGCATACCCGGCCGTCACCGGGCTGACACGTCACCGGCCTCCGGCGGCGCGACCACGTCCAGTCCCCACGCCTCGCGGAACGCGCTGACCGTCAGCCACGCCAGCCGCGCGTTCACCGCGAACAGCTGCCGCACCGAGGTGAGCGTGTCGAACGACGCGTCGCCTTCGCTGTCCCGGCCGCGTGCCAGCTCGTCTTCGCCGAAGCCGTCGCCGAAGACCTCGCGCACCGTGCCCAGGTAGTAGAGGTAGCCCAGGGTCTCGAGCTGGACCCGCTGCAGCCCCGCGTCGTCGCCGGGCGGGATCGGCGGCCGCGCGGCCGCCGACAGCAGGACGTGCGCGTCCGGCACGGCGTGCGCCTCGACGTGCCGCACCAGATCGCTGGTCCGGACGTGGTCGTAGGCCTCGCGCGCGACGACCGTGCGGAGCCCGGCGAGCTTGCCCTTCAGGTCCTCCTCGACGACCCGGCGGCAGACCGCGTCGAGGGGGCCCGGCTCGGCGGTCACCAGCCGGGCGATGCGGATCAGCTCGCGCGGCAGGCCGCCGGCCAGGCAGTGGCACAGGCACACGAACGGATCGGGCAGGCCGAACACCCGCGCGCCGAGCACGGCCCGCGCGTCGGGCAGGCGCAGGTGGTCCAGACGGAAGATCATGTCGAAGGCGCTGTCGAACGCGTCGCGCACGGGCAGGCCGCGGCGTTCGAAGGAGGCCAGCGCGTCCTCCGATACCGACACCAGGAACAGGAACCCGGGCACGTCGAGGTTGAACAGGGCCTTGACCTCGTTGACGAACTCCTGCGCCTCCTCCGGCGACAGGATCTTGTCCAGCTCGTCGAGGACGATCACCACCGACGGCGTGGCGATGTCGGGCATCCGGGACACGCACGTGATCGTGGTGCGCAGGAACTCGCCGAACTCGTGCACGATCTGCGGGTAGCTGCGCGGCTGGCGGGTCAGCTCGCGCGAGTCGCTCAGCCCGGTCTCCGCGCCGAACAGCAGGCCGACCTTGCCCGACCAGCCGGAGGTGTGCTTCTGCTGGAACTCGATGCCGTCCAGCGTGTCCCGGGCCAGGTCGCGCAGGCCGGTCAGGGTCGTCGGCCTGCTGGTGAGCGCGGGCGCGGGGGCCGGTGCGAACCGGCGCCGTCGTCCGAGGACAGCACGGTCGCGCCGGCCAGTACGACCACCAGCGGCCACCACATCGCCGTCAGCCAGGCGCCGAAGTCGCGGCGCGGCCCGCCGACCGCGGCCGCGCCGACGAACCCGACCACGACCCACAGCGCGACCGCGGCCAGCAACGGGGCGGCCGGACGCAGCAGCGCGAGCCGTGAGGTCCACCGTTGGGGCCGCTCGGGGATCCGCTTGTCGCAGAACCGCAGCACCTCGGCGCAGGTCCGCGCGAAGAGGTGGAGGACGAACTCCCGGGCGTCGTAGCGCACCGGGACGCTTTCCAGGACGACGATGTGCTGGCGGCCCGCCTCCAGGAACTTGCCGGCCTGGTAGGCCTCGAGCAGCGTGGACTTCCCCGCTCCGCGCGGACCGGCCACGCCGATGGCCCCGCCGCTGATACCGCTGGTCAGCGTGCGCAGCCGGGTGAACGCGGTGGTGTCGACGATCCGGTCGCCGGCGCGCATCAGCCCGAGCCCGGCGCGGTTCAGCTCCGGCAGCGCGGTGCTGAACGGCGGGTTCACCGCCTCGTTGAGGTGGCGGGTGACGGCCGGGACCACCGCGCGCATCGCCGCCGCCCGCCACTCGCGCTCGGCCTCGGCGACGCGCGCCTGAAGGGCGTCCCGTGCCGCGACCCACTTCGCGCTGCCCCGCCGCGCCGGGTCCTGGGACAGCCGGGCGGGCACCAGGCCCGGGCTCAGCGACAGCGGGCCGCCCAGCACGAGGACCGCCAGCGTGACACCGTCGGCGAGCAGCCACACCGCCCAGTCCGGCCACGGCAGCGGCACCACCCGCGCCAGCAGCAGGAAGGCGGCGACCGCGGCCAGCGCGGCCACGAGCAGGGTGCGCGCGACCACCGGCGGCGGGATGCGGCGTCCCGGCTCCTCGTTCTTCTCCGGGCCGGCGGTCGCCAGGCACGCCGTGAGGAACAGGAAACCGGCGGCCAGCCCAGCCAGCACCCAGACCACGGTGGCCCAGAACGGTCCCATCGCGGCCTTCGACGACGGCCACAGCCGCCACAGCGTGAGCAGGTAGGTGGCCGCGATGGCGGTGGTGACCGGCCAGCCGGCGCCGGCCACCGCGCGTTTGCCGGTGAACCGCGTGCCGGCCGCGGCGATGAACCGGTAGGACCACCGCAGGGCGAAGCAGGCCACCACCGCCCAGCCCGCGAACGCCCAGAACCGCGCCCCGCCGGTGAGCCCGCCCTGGCCGAGCTGCCAGGCCACGAGCGGGAAGACCAGCCCCGGCCACACCGCGGCGCCGACCATCGCGTGCCCGGGCCGGTCGCGATCCGACGGCGGCCGGACGGCCGGGACGGCGTCCCGCCGCTCGTGCGCGGCGAGCGCCTCGCGGGCGAGCCGCAGCGCCGCGATCTCCGGGTTGGTGTACCGCAGGATGCTCAGGCCGCCGCGCAGCACGGCGGACCGCACGTGGGCGCGCACCCGCGGCCGGTCGGCCTCGGCGACGCGGCGGCCGAACTCGCCGGCCACGGTCAGGTCGTCCAGTGCCTCGTCGACGAACTCCGGCAGCCGGTCGCGCAACTCGGCGACGAGCTCGTCCGGGACGCGGTCCCCCGCCTCACGGGGCGGGCCCGCGGACGCCTCGGACAGTGCGGTCATGATCAGGCACTGTATCGGCGGGCGGAACCGCGCACGCGGCGATCCGGCGAACTAGGGCAGGCGCTGCCCCACGAACAGCGACGTCCCGGCCGCGGCGACCAGGGCCAGCGTGCCGAGCAGGACCCACGGGCGGCTGGCGTCGGCCTCCTTCATCTCGTAGCCGATCTGCTCGCCGAGGTCGGCGTAGACCTCCTTGAGCTGTTCGGCCGAGCCGGCCTGGTAGAACTGCCCGTCGGACAGGCGCGCGACCTCCTGCAGCGAGCCGTCGTCGACGTCCACCGGCACCTCGCGGCCGTCGATCTCGACCGTGCCGTGGCTGGTGCCGAACGAGATCGTGGAGATCGGCACCTGCTGCTTGCGCGCCTCCTGCGCGGCGGTGAACGCCCCGCGCGGCGCGTACAGGTCGTCCGGCACGGTCTGCTTGCCGTCGCTCATCAGCACGATCCGCGCGGGCGGCGGGCCGTCCGCGCCGCCGACCACCGCCGAGAACCCCTGGATCGACTGCAGCGCCGCGTAGATGCCCTCCCCGGTCGCGGTCGACTGGGCCAGCTTGAGGTTGTCGATCGCGGTGACCACGCTCTGCCGCTGCGTCGTCGGCGCCACCAGGACGGTCGCGGTGCCGGCGAAGGACACCAGCCCCAGGTTGATGCCGGGCGTGAGGCCCTGCGCGAACTGGGTCGCCGCGTCCTGGGCGGCCTTGATGCGCGACGGCTTGACGTCGGTGGCCTCCATCGACAGCGACACGTCCACGACCAGCATCACCGTGGCCCGGTTGCGTGGCACCTTCTGCTCGGCGGTCGGCCCGGCCAGCCCGACGGTGAGCAGCAGCAGCGACACGATGATCAGCGCCGCCGGCACGTGCCGCGGCCAGCCCTGCGAGCGCGGCGCGATGCGGTCGAGCAGCTCCAGGTTGGAAAACCGCATGGTGCGGCGCCGCCGGGCGCGCTGCGCGAGCACGTAGCCGACGGCGACCGCGGCGACCACGAACAGCAGCAGGAACCACCAGGGCGCGCTGAAACCGGACAGGCTCACGCGGCGCCTCCGCTCCACCGCCGCTTGCGGGCCACCACGAACCGCACGGTGTCGGCGATCCAGTCGGAGTCGGTGCGGAGCACCAGGTGCGCCGCGCCGGCCTGCCGCAACGCCCGCGCCACCTGGTCCCGGTGCGCCTGCGCGGCGGCGGCGAACTCGCGGCGCAGCAGCGCCGAGGCCCGCACCTCGCGTTGCTTGCCGGTCTCCGGGTCGGCCAGCACGATCGTGCCCACCTCGGGCAGGTCGACGTCGCGCGGGTCGAGGACCTCGATGCCGATGAGGTCGTGCCGCGCGGACAGCGCCCGCAGCGGCCGCTGCCACTGCGTGCCGCCGAGGAAGTCGGAGACCACGACGACGAGCCCGCGGCGGCGCGGCGGGCGGCGCAGCTGCTCGATCATCGCCGCCAGGTCGCCGCGGGTGCCCTCGGCCGCGCGCGGCATCTCGGCGATCTTGCGCAGCAGGTTCCGGGCGTGCGCGCGGCCGCCGCGGGCCGGGACCCGCTCGGTCACGTCGCCGTTGGAGAACACCGCGCCGAGCCGGTTGCCCCCGCCGCCGGTCAGGTGCGCGATCGCGGCGACCGCGCACACCACCAGGTCGCGCTTCTCGGACAGGGCGGTGCCGAAGTCCAGGCTCGCGGACAGGTCGGCGGCGACCCAGGTCTCCAGCTCGCGGTCGGCGACGGTTTCCCGGATGTGCGGCTCGGTGGTGCGGGCGGTGACGGCCCAGTCCATGCGGCGCACGTCGTCGCCGGGCTGGTAGGGCCGTGCCTCGCCCGGTTCGGAGCCGGGTCCGGGCACGAGGCCGAGGTGGTTGCCTTGCAGCAGGCCGTCCAGCCGCCGGCGCACCTCGAGTTCGAGCATGCGCAGGCCGGCGTCGAGTCGTTCGCCGCGGAGCACGGGCGGCGCCCACGCGGGCCGGGCGCTGCCGTCGCCGGTGTGTCCCCTGGCCACTACCGCCCCGGGGTCCCGTTCGGCAGCGGCTGGGCCGGGCCGCCCTGGGGCCGGGCGGAGACCTGCGGCAGCGGCACGGTCTGCAGCACGCGGGTGATGATGTGGTCCAGCGGCACGGCGTCGGCGAGGGCGTCGTAGGACAGCACCAGCCGGTGGCGCAGCACGTCCGGCACGACGTCGACGACGTCCTGGGGCAGCACGTAGTCGCGGCCGCGGACGAGCGCGAGCGCGCGGGCCGCGGCGATGATGCCGAGGCTGGCGCGCGGCGAGGCGCCGTAGGACACCCAGCCGGCGACGTCGGTGAGGCCGTGCTCGGCCGGGGTGCGGGTGGCCAGCACCAGGCGCACGACGTAGTCGACGAGCGAGTGGTGCACGAACACCTTCGCCGCGACCTCCTGCAGCCGGACCAGCTCGCCCGGGCTCAGGACCTCGTGCGGTTCCGGGGGCGTGACACCCATCCGGTAGATGATCTCGCGCTCCTCCTCGGCGGAGGGGTAGTCGACGATGATCTTGAACAGGAACCGGTCGCGCTGCGCTTCGGGCAGCGGGTAGACGCCCTCGTTCTCGATCGGGTTCTGCGTGGCGAGGACGAGGAACGGGTCCGGCATCGGGAAGGTCTTGCCGCCGATCGAGACGTGCCGCTCGGCCATCACCTCGAGCATCGCGGACTGCACCTTGGCCGGCGCGCGGTTGATCTCGTCGGCGAGGACGAAGTTGGCGACCACCGGTCCGAGCTCGACGTCGAACTTCTCGCTGCCCTGGCGGTAGATGCGGGTGCCGAGGATGTCGGCGGGCACCAGGTCGGGGGTGAACTGCACGCGGGAGAACGACCCGCCGACGACGCGGGCGAGGGTTTCCACCGCGAGGGTCTTGGCCACGCCCGGGACGCCCTCGAGGAGGAGGTGCCCCTTGGCCAGCAGGCCGACGAGGAGCCGCTCGACGAGCCGGTCCTGCCCGACGATCACCCGCTTGACCTCGAACACGGTGCGCTCCAGCAGTTGCGCGTCCCGCGCGGGGGTCGCGGACTGCTGCTGCCCGTTCGCGCCCTCCGGGTAGCGGGGCTCGGTCACGGTTCCCTCCTCGCTCACGTTCAACCTCTCGCGCTGCGACCGTACCAGCCGGCCGGGCACGGGAGGTCGCCACGGTAGCCAAGCAGCTCAGCGGTGTGACGGCTGTGAGCTTGCCCTCGGCGTGCTTCGGCGCCGCGGGCGTTGCTAGCCGTTGAGGCGGTCGAGGTCCTGCGGCGTGTCGACGTCGGCGCACTCCCCCGGCGCGGCGGGCACTTCGACGATCGTCAGGTGGCCGAGCACGCGGCGCAGCGCGGCCCCGTGTGGTTCGGCGGGCAGGGCGGAGCGCAGGCTCGCGGTGCGCCACACGCCGATGAGCCACTGCCGGCGCCCGGTTTCGTCGGTCAGGAGCGCGCCGTCGGCGTCCCCGAGGGCGGCGGTGAGCCGCTCCACTGTGGACGGCGTGACCCCGGCCAGATCCCCGGCCAGCAGCACCACCCGGCTCGCGATGACGTGCCGGAGCCCGGCAGCGAGCGCGGCGACCGGCCCACCCCCCGGCGGTTCTTCGCGCGCCCAGCGCACCCCGGTGACCCCGTCCCGCTCCGGCCCCACCACGACGACCGGATCAGCCCCGCCCACGGCTGCGAGCGCCCGGTGCAGCAAGGGCTTCCCGCCGACCGCCAGCATGGGCTTGTCCACACCGGACAGCCGGCGAGCAGCACCCCCCGCTAGCACGACGGCCGCCAGGTCGCTCATGACCCCAGGCTATCCCGGCGGCACCGAGTGACGCCGCGGGCCCGAAACGGTTTCACGCGCGGGCGGGCAGCAGGGTGGAGACGGCGCCGCCACGGCACCGGCGGGCAGCGTCGTGGGCAGTGCAGGGCCGAGGTGTTGTCCAGACCGCCGAGAAGCCGCCCTGCACGGTTCCCACGGGTTCGACACGCCTCATAATTACCTATCCGCACCTATCAAAGCGCTGTTAAGGTATGTATATGTCATCACAGACCATCTACAAAACCGACACCGGCAGACGGGAGATCCTCCGCCGCTACGAGGAGGCCCTCGCCGCCTGGCCCGTCCCCGCCGTGCACCGGCACGTCCCGACCCGCGAGGGCGACACCTTCGTCCTCACCTGCGGCCCCGAGGACGCCCCACCGCTCCTGCTGTTCCACGGCTCGGGCTCGAACGCGGCGATGTGGGCGGCCGACGTCCCGGTGTGGGCGAAGCACTTCCGTGTCCACGCCGTCGACCTGATCGGCGAACCGGGCCTCTCCGCGCCGTCCCGCCCGCCGCTGGGCTCCCCCGCCTACGCGGCCTGGCTCGACGACGTCCTGGACCACCTCGGCCTGGACCGCGCGGCCATCGCCGGGGCCTCGCTGGGCGGGTGGCTGGCCCTGGACTACGCGACGCGGCGGCCGGAGCGGGTCGAGCGGCTGGCGTTGCTGTGCCCGGGCGGCGTCGGGCGGCAGAAGGTGGGCTTCCTGGTCAAGGCGCTGTTCTACCAGCCGTTCGGCCAGTGGGGCAGGCGCCGGTCGATCAAGGCGGTCGCCGGCGTCGACCCGCGCGAGAGCCCCGAGGTCGCCGACTACCTCACGCTGATGTTCACGCACTTCCTGCCCCGCCGGGACCGGCTGCCGGTGTTCCCCGACGAGGCCCTGCACGCGCTGACCATGCCGGTGCTGGTGATCGTCGGCGGCCGCGACGCGATGTTCGACTCCCGCGACACCGCCCGGCGGATCGAACGCGCCGTGCCGCACGCGACCGTCACCCTGCTGCCCGAGGTCGCGCACTCGATCCTCGGCCAGACCGAGCCGGTGCTGGACTTCCTGACTAGCCGACCAGGCGGGTCGCGAACGGCATGATGTCGCCGTAGCGCACCCGGGCGACCCGCACGGTCAGCCCGGACTGCGGCGCCTCGATCATCATCCCGTTGCCCAGGTACAGGGCGACGTGGTGGATGCCGCCGCGGCCCCAGAACAGCATGTCCCCCCGCCGCATCTGCGCCAGCGGCACACGCCGCCCGGACGTGTACTGGTAGCCGCTGTAGTGCGGCAGCGACTTCACCCCGGCGAAGGCGTAGATCATCAGCCCGGAGCAGTCGAACCCGACCTTGCGGTAGTCGCCGTAGGCGTCGGCCACCCCGCCGTCCCGGATGCCGCGCGTGGGGCCGTAGGCGTTGCCGCCGCCCCACGCGTAGGGCACCCCGAGCTGCGACATGGCCCGCGCGATCACCCGCTCGATCGTCTGCGACGACGACCCGGACGCGGCCGGCGGCGGCGACGGACGGCCGCCCCCACCGGACGGGGACGACGACGAGGACGACGCAGCGGCGTTCGCCGCGGCCAGCGCCGCCTGCCGCGCCTGCTCCTCGTCCTCGCGCTGCTTCTGCGCGAGCCAGTCGTCGTAGCGCTGCCGCTGCCCCTGCAGCCCGCTGACCCGCTGCTGCGCCTGGTACAGCTGCTGCTCGACGGTCGTCTTCTGTGCGACCAGCTGCGCGTTCTGCGCGGCCTGGCTCTGCTGGGCCTGCACGGCCGCGGCCTGCGCGGAGTCGGCGGTGATCTTGGCCTGCGCGGCCTGGTCCTGCGCCTGCTGGGCCAGCTCCAGGGCCTGGCGCGCGGCGGCGTCCTTGTTGGACTTGTCGGTCTGCGCCTGCTGCATCATCTCCAGCGCGTTGAGCTGGCTGCCGCTGACGGCTTCCAGCAGCTGGGCGCGCGCGAGCAGGTCCTTCGGGCTGGTCGCACCCAGGTAGGCCGAGATCGACCCCATGGTGCTGCCCTGCTGGTAGCTGCTGGAGATGAACGCGTCGAGGTTGGCCCGCGCCGCGTCGATCTGGGCCTGGGCGGCGTCGGCTTCGCGCTTGGCCGCGTCGGCGTCGCGCTGTGCCTGATCGGCGGCCTCCTGCGCGGCCTGCAGGTCGACCAGCGCCTTGTTGGCCTCCTCCATGCGCAGCTCGACCGTGCTCTGCAGCTCGTCGAGCCGCGACTCGGCCTCGGCGAGCTGGTTGGTCAGCTGCCCGACCTCGCCGGCCTTGGCGTTGGCGTCGCGCTGGCTCGCGCTGATCTCGGAGTCGCTCGGGTTGGGCGGCGGTGGCGGCACCGCGGCGGCCGGCCCGGTCGCGACCGACACGACCACCAGCGCCAGCGCGCCGATCCCCATCCAGCGGCGCGCTCTCCGGCCCTGGTCACCCACGCCCTCGACTCCCTCCAGCACACACACGTCCCCACTGCACCCGAGACTGTGCCACCCGGGTCACTCGAAGACCAGGTGTCACACGCTGCACAGCTGCAACTTTCACCCCAACCGGGGATCCTCCGGACGTTCCGGTGCGTCCCAGGGGCGTGCAGAGATCACGGATCGGCCCCGCCGTCGCCGCGCTGGGCCTGGCCCTGGTGGTGGCGGGCACGTTCCTGCCCTGGTTCCGGTCGGGCTCGGTGAGCCGGAGCAGCTACGCGGCGGCCGGGCTGGCCGACCGGCTGGCGCTGCTCGACGACCCGCTCGCCGGCACGGCGCTGCGGGCGTGGGTGGCGGTTCCGGCGGTGGCGGCGGTGTGCCTGGTGCTGCTGGTCTGCGGTCTGGCACGCACGGGCGCAACGTTGACCGCGCTGCTGGCGATAACCGGGGGAACCGTCGCGCTGATCGCCACCGTCCAAGCGGGCGGAACCACGGGCGTGGTCTCCGTCTCCCTGGCCGGACCGGTGACCACGCTCTGCGGATCCGCCCTCGCGCTGGCCGGCGCGCTCGGCACCTTCATCACGGCGAGAGCAGGTAGGACACGGTGAGCATGCCTCCCCAGGACGGTCAATGGCCGTACCAGCAGAACCAGCACCCCCAGCAGCCGTACGGGCAGCAACCCCCGTACCCCGCGCAGCAGCAGTACCCGCAGCAGCCCTACGGGCAGCAGCCGTACACACAGCCGTTCCAGCAGCTGCCGCCGCAGCAGCCGCCGAAGAAGGGCCGCCGCGGGCTGATCATCGGGCTCGTGGTCGCGCTGGTCGTGCTGCTCGGCGGCGGCGGGACGTGGTTCGCGCTGTCGCAGCGCGATTCGGTCGCCGCCGGCGCGGCCACCCCGACCGACGCGGCGCGGAACCTCGCGACGGCGCTCAGCGGAAACGACGTGGTCGGCATGGTCGGCGCTCTCGCGCCGGCCGAGGCCAAGCTGCTCACCGAGCCGATCGGGCAGACCACCGACGAGCTCAAGCGCCTGGGCATCCTCAAGCCCGACGCGAACCCCGAGGCGCTGACCGGGATGCAGGTCAAGGCCGAGAACCTGACCTTCGACGAGGGCGGGGCCGAGCAGGTCAACGACCACCTGACGATCACCAAGCTCACCGGCGGCACGATCACGGTGACCGCGGACCCGTCGAAGCTGCCGCTGTCGGACCGGCTGATGGCGCAGATGCCCTCCGGCGAGGGCCCGCAGACCGAGACGATCGACATCGCCGAGGAGGTCGCCGACTCCGGTGAGCCGATCCGCATCGCGACGGTGAAGGTCGACGGCGAGTGGTACCCGAGCCTGCTCTACACGATGGCCGACTACGCGCTGCGCGACGAGAACGAGCCGTGGCCGTCGACCTCCATCCCGGCGCGCGGCGCCGGCAGCCCGAACGACGCCGTCAAGGAGCTCGTGCAGGCCGCGCTCGACGCCGACGTCACGCGCGTCATCGAGCTGCTGCCGCCGGACGAGATGGCCGTCCTGCACGACGCCGGCCCCGCGCTCGTCGCGGCCGCGGCGAAGGACGCCGAGCCCAGCGGCGCGAAGCTGCTCGACCTGCGGACCGAGACCTCCGCGGTACCCGGCGGCACCCGCGCCACCGTGACCCACGTGCAGATCCAGAGCCCGGACGGCGAGACCTACACCGTGACGAAGAAGGGCGACTGCTACGAGGCCACCGGCGAGGGCCGCACCGAAGAGCTGTGCGCCGACTTCCTGGTGGACAACATCGAGAACGAGATCGGCTCGTCGGTGCCCGAGGAGGTCACCCAGGTCCTGCAGCACCTGTCGAGCGGCATCCTCGGCCAGGGCCTCGGCGTGATCACCACCGAGGTGGCCGGGCAGCACTACGTCAGCCCGCTGCGCACGTTCAACGAGCTGGGCCTGACCGTGCTGCGCAGCCTGCAGCCGGAGGACATCACCGCGCTGCTGCGCCTGGCGGAGTAGCGCGAAGGAGATCACACCGCTGCCTGGGCGGGTCGCGTTGAAGTCAAAAAAGGACAAGCGTACTGTTTGCTTCGTGGGAGCCTGCGCCGTCCCCGCGTCTGCGGACGCGAGCCGCGTGCGCCAGACTCGCGACAGACAGACCCGAACCGAACTGACGGCGACGACCCTGCCCAGGGAGTTAGACGTGACCGCACCAGCCAGCAAGGACAGCTTCGGCGCCCGCGACACCTTGAAGGTCGGTGACGCCTCGTACGAGGTGTTCCGCCTGGACAAGGTGTCCGGGTCCGAAAAGCTGCCCTACAGCCTGAAGATCCTGCTCGAGAACCTCCTGCGCACCGAGGACGGCGCGAACATCACCGCCGACCACATCCGCGCGCTGGGCAACTGGGACCCGACCGCCGATCCGTCGATCGAGATCCAGTTCACCCCGGCCCGCGTGATCATGCAGGACTTCACCGGTGTCCCCTGCGTGGTCGACCTGGCCACCATGCGCGAGGCCGTCACCGACCTCGGCGGCGACCCGGACAAGGTGAACCCGCTCGCCCCGGCCGAGCTGGTCATCGACCACTCGGTGATCATCGACGTGTTCGGCCGCGCGGACGCCTTCGAGCGCAACGTGGAGATCGAGTACGAGCGCAACCGCGAGCGCTACCAGTTCCTGCGCTGGGGCCAGGGCGCCTTCGACGAGTTCAAGGTCGTCCCGCCGGGCACCGGCATCGTGCACCAGGTCAACATCGAGCACCTGGCCCGCACGGTGATGGCCCGCAACGGCCAGGCCTACCCCGACTCGTGCGTCGGCACCGACTCCCACACCACGATGGTCAACGGCCTGGGCGTGCTGGGCTGGGGCGTCGGCGGCATCGAGGCCGAGGCCGCGATGCTGGGCCAGCCGGTGTCGATGCTGATCCCGCGGGTGGTCGGCTTCAAGCTGACCGGTGAGATCCCGGCCGGCGTGACCGCGACCGACGTGGTGCTGACGATCACCGAGATGCTGCGCCGCCACGGCGTGGTCGGCAAGTTCGTCGAGTTCTACGGCGAGTCGGTCGCGCAGGTGCCGCTGGCCAACCGCGCCACCATCGGCAACATGAGCCCGGAGTTCGGCTCGACCGCGGCGATCTTCCCGATCGACGACGAGACGATCCGCTACCTGAAGCTGACCGGCCGCTCGGCCGAGCAGGTCGCGCTGGTCGAGGCCTACGCCAAGGAGCAGGGCCTGTGGCACGACCCGAGCCGCGAGGCGTCCTACTCCGAGTACCTGGAGCTGGACCTGTCGACGGTGGTGCCGTCGATCGCCGGCCCGAAGCGCCCGCAGGACCGCATCGAGCTGTCGGACGCGAAGTCGGCGTTCCGCAAGTCGGTGCACGACTACGTCGAGGAGCAGCACCCGACGCCGCACACCAAGGTCGACGAGAAGGTCGAGGAGTCCTTCCCGGCCAGTGACGCGCCGAGCCTGTCCTTCGCCGACGAGGACGCCGCGCCGGTCGTGGCCTCCGCCGCCAACGGCGCGTCGGGCCGCCCGTCCAAGCCGGTCACGGTGCGCTCGGAGGAGCGCGGCGAGTTCGTGCTGGACCACGGCGCCGTGGTGATCGCCTCGATCACCTCGTGCACCAACACCTCCAACCCGTCGGTCATGCTGGGCGCCGCCCTGCTGGCCCGCAACGCGGTGGAGAAGGGCCTGTCGGTCAAGCCGTGGGTCAAGACGTCGATGGCGCCGGGCTCGCAGGTCGTCACCGACTACTACGAGAAGGCCGGCCTGTGGCCGTACCTGGAGAAGCTGGGCTACCACCTGGTCGGCTACGGCTGCACCACCTGCATCGGCAACTCCGGCCCGCTGCCCGAGGAGATCTCGGCCGCGGTGCAGGAGAACGACCTGACGGTCGTGTCGGTGCTGTCCGGCAACCGGAACTTCGAGGGCCGGATCAACCCGGACGTCAAGATGAACTACCTGGCGTCCCCGCCGCTGGTCATCGCCTACGCGCTGGCCGGCACGATGGACTTCGACTTCGAGGAGCAGCCGCTCGGGCAGGACTCCGACGGCAACGACGTGTTCCTGCGCGACATCTGGCCGTCGCCGCAGGAGATCCAGCAGACCATCGACTCGGCGATCACGCAGGAGATGTTCTCCAAGGACTACGCCGACGTGTTCGACGGTGGTGAGCGCTGGAAGTCGCTGCCCACCCCGGAGGGCAAGACCTTCGCCTGGGACCCGGAGTCGACCTACGTGCGCAAGCCCCCGTACTTCGAGGGCATGCAGGCCGACCCGGAGCCGGTCACGGACATCAAGGGCGCCCGCGTGCTGGCGAAGCTGGGCGACTCGGTGACCACCGACCACATCTCCCCCGCCGGCGCCATCAAGGCGGACTCGCCGGCCGGGAAGTACCTGGCCGAGCACGGGGTGGACCGCAAGGACTTCAACTCCTACGGCTCCCGGCGCGGGAACCACGAGGTGATGATCCGCGGCACCTTCGCCAACATCCGGCTGCGCAACCAGCTGCTGGACGACGTGCAGGGCGGCTACACCCGCGACTTCACGCAGGAGGGCGCGCCGCAGGCGTTCATCTACGACGCGGCGCAGAACTACGCGAAGGCCGGCATCCCGCTGGTCGTGCTCGGCGGCAAGGAGTACGGCTCGGGTTCGTCGCGCGACTGGGCCGCCAAGGGCACCCGGCTGCTCGGCGTGCGCGCCGTGATCGCCGAGTCGTTCGAGCGGATCCACCGGTCCAACCTGATCGGCATGGGTGTCATCCCGCTGCAGTTCCCGGAGGGCGAGTCGGCCTCGTCGCTGGGGCTGGACGGCACCGAGACGTTCGACTTCGAGGGCATCACGAAGCTCAACGAGGGCGAGACGCCGCGGACGATCAAGGTGACCGCCACGAAGGCGGACGGCGCCAAGGTGGAGTTCGACGCCGTGGTGCGGATCGACACCCCGGGTGAGGCGGACTACTACCGCAACGGCGGCATCCTGCAGTACGTGCTGCGCAAGATGACCCGCGCCTGACGGTTTGTGGTGAGGAGCGCCCGCGAGCCCCGCTCGCGGGCGCTTCTTCGTCTCCGGGTCCCGCGCGCGGCCGGGAGCGGCGCGGTATAGGTCGTTATACGGCTACCGGCGGGTGAGGAGGAAGATCGGCAGCTCCCGGCCGGCGGCCAGGCGCTCCATCTCGTAGCCGGGCCAGAAGTCCAGCAGGCGCTGCCACAGGCGGTCGTAGTCCTCGCCCTTGACGGGCTTCGCCGTCACCGGGATCTCGCGTCCGCGGATGGCGACCGTGGCCTCGGCGTGCTCACGCAGGTTGTAGGTCCAGCCGGGGTCGCGGGGGCGGCCCCAGTTGGAGCCGACCAGCACGAAGCCGTCCTCGTGCGGGTAGTACAGCAGGTTGGTGCTGCGGGGCAGTCCGCTCTTGCGCCCCAGGGTGGTCAGCCGCAGTGACGGCAGGCCCGCGATGCCGACCAGGCTGACCCGCCCGCCGAACAGGCCGTGCAGCCGCTTGTCGGCCCAGATGATGACCTTCGCGAGCCGCATCAGCCACGGCCGGGTGCCCAGCCTGCGGGCCAGGAGCGGAAGCGGATTCTTCACAACGCCCATTGGACCACCCGCCCGCTTCCCGCACCGGCAACACCCGCTGCGGCGCCGGTCACGGTCCCGCAGCCCCCGCGGCCGAACGGGTGGCCGTGGCCGCGCCTTCGCGGCTCCCTTTCCTCCGCGGGCGAAGGGAGCCGCTAGCTCATCGCGCGGGCCAGGGACACCCCGAACCGTCCCACGGCGTCGGTCCACCAGTGCTCCACCGCGAAGCCCGCGTCGGCCAGTTCGGTGGTCACTCCCTCGCGGCGGAACTTCGCCGAGATCTCCGTCCGGATGTACTCCCCCGCCTCGAACGACACCTCCATGCCCGCGCCGGGGATCGACACGCGTACCGCCTTCGGGGTGCGCAGCCGCATCTCGATCCACTCGTTTTCGGCGTCCCAGTGGGCCACGTGCTCGAAGGAGTCCGGGTCGAAGTCCGCGCCCAGCACCTCGTTGACCACCCGCAGCACGTTGCGGTTGAACTCCGCCGTCACGCCCGCCGCGTCGTCGTAGGCGCGCACCAGCGTCCCGGCGTCCTTGACCAGGTCGGTGCCCAGCAGGAACCACTCGCCGCCGGCCAGCACGTCCCGCACCGACCGCAGGAACTTGCCCCGGTCGGCGGGCAGGAAGTTGCCGATCGTGCCGCCGAGGAACGCCACCAGCCGCGGCGGCTCACCGGGCAGCAGGCCCAGGTGCTCGGTGAAGTCGCCGACCACCCCGCGCACGTCCAGCCCCGGGTAGCCGGCCTGGATCGCCTCCACCGCCTCGGCCAGCGCCGACTCCGACACGTCCAGCGGCACGAACGTGCGCAGGCTGCCGTGGTCACGCAGCCCGTCCAACAGCAGCCGGGTCTTCTCGCTCGACCCCGAGCCGAGCTCGACCAGCGTGTGCGCGCCGGTGATCCGCGCGATCTCGCCGGCCTCCCGCGCCAGCACCTCGCGTTCGGACCGCGTCGGGTAGTACTCGGGCAGCGCGGTGATGTCCTCGAACAGCCTGCTGCCCGTCGCGTCGTAGAACCACTTGGACGGCAGCCACTTCTGCTCGGCCGACAGCCCCTCCCGCACGTCCGCGCGCAACGCCTCCGCGATGTCGCTCGCGCTGCGGTGGATGTCCAGTTCGGACTCGGTCATCAGGGAACACTCCGATCGGCGTTGAGGGGGATGACTTCGACGGCGCCGTGCTCGGCGCGGACCAGGTGCCGGTCCGGCACCGCCGACCAGCCGGGCGCGTCGTCGAGCGGTTCGGACGCGACGAGGACGGCCTCGCCCTCGACCCGCACCGACAGGGCGTGGGTCCAGGCCGTGGCCACCAGCACGGTGCCGTCGGTGAGCAGGAAGTTCAGCCGCGACCCCGGCGCGGCCCGCTCGACCTGGGCGATCAGGTCGGCGACCGCGCCGGCGGGGTCCTCCCCCGCCTCGAGCCGCTCGCGCAGCAACGCCCACAGCACGGCCGAGTCGGTGGGCGCCTCCAGGGTCATCAGGTCGGTGACCGGCAGCTTCCCGGCCAGCGCGGCGAGGCTGTCCGGCCAGCCGCGCACCATCCCGTTGTGGCTGAACAGCCACCGCCCGCCGGTAAAGGGCGCGCACGCGCCCTCCCCGGACGGCATGCCGGTGGTGCCGTTGCGCACCGCGGCGACGAACGCGCCACTGTGGACCGACCGCGCCAGCCGCGGCAGGTCGTGGTCGCTCCACAGTGGAACCGGCCGGCGGTAGCGCACCGGCTCCGGCCCGGCGTCGTACCAGCCCAGCCCGAACCCGTCGGCGTTGACCACCCCGCCGCCGCGCATGTCCCGCGGCGCGTAGGTCTGGCGCAGCAGGGAGTGCGGCGCGTCGAACACCGCGTCCACCGGCGAGCGGGGCGGGCCCAGGTAACCCACGTGGCGGCACATCTCAGGCCCGCTCGCCCGGCGGGACGTCCCGCGCGCACCGGAACCCGGAGAAGATCTGCCGCCGGATCGGGTAGTCCCAGTTGCGGAACGTGCCGCGGACGGCCGCGGCGTCGGTGCCGAACGAACCGCCGCGCAGCACCTTGTACTCCGGCCCGAAGAACACCTCCGAGTACTCCCGGTAGGGGAAGGCGCGGAAGCCCGGGTAGCCGGCGAAGTCGGTGCTCGTCCACTCCCACACGTCGCCGATCAGCTGGTGCACGCCGAACGCCGACGCGCCCTTCGGATACGCGCCTGCCGGCGCCGGCGACAGGTGCCGCTGGCCCAGGTTCGCGTGCTCGGGCGTGGGATCGTCGTTGCCCCACGGGTAGCGCCGGGACTCCCCGGTCGCCGGGTCGAACCGGGCGGCCTTCTCCCACTCCGCCTCGGTGGGCAGCCGCTTGCCGGCCCACTTCGCGTACGCCTCGGCCTCGTAGAACGACACGTGCACCACCGGCTGGCCGGCCGGCACCGGCTCGTGGACGCCGAACCGGACGCGCCACCAGCCGTCCGCTTCCCGCCGCCAGAACCGCGGCGCGGTGATGTCGTGCGCGCTGCGGTACTCCCAGCCCGCCGCGCTCCACCACTCGCGCTGCTGGTAGCCGCCCGCCTCGAGGAACTCCACGTAGGCGCCGTTGGTGACCGGCACCGTGTCCAGGTAGAAGGCGTCCACGTGCACCTCGTGCGCGGGGCGCTCGTTGTCCAGCGCCCACGGCTCCAGCGAGGTGCCCATCACGAACGGGCCGGCCGGCACGAGGACCTCCGCGGGCAGCGGCCCGGACCGGGACGGCGGCGGCTCGGGCGCGTGCAGCACCGGATCGCCCCGGCGCAGCTGGTGGGTGGCCAGCATGGTCTCGTCGTGCTGCTGCTCGTGCTGGGTGATCATGCCGAAGGCGAACCCGGCCTCGGTGAGCGGGCGGCCGGTCATCGGGGCGCGCTCCAGGACGTCGAACGCCTTGGCGCGCACCTCGGCGACGTAGGCGCGCGCCTCCGCCGGGCCCAGCAGCGGCAGCGACGGCCGGGTGGCGCGCGGGTGCTGGAAGGCGTCGTAGAGGTCGTCGATGTCGGGCCGCAGCGGCTCACGGCCGCCGACGTCCCGCACCAGCCACAGCTCCTCCTGGCTGCCGATGTGCGCGAGGTCCCAGACCAGCGGCGACATCAGCTTCGAGTGCTGGCGGACGAGGTCGTCGTCGTCCACCGCGTCGGTGAGCGCGGTGCTGCGGGCGCGCGCCCGCTCCAGGGCCGCGGCCGCGCGGGACCGCAGGGCCTCGGCGGGCAGGTCCCGCACCGGGTTCGGCGCTTCGGTCAGCGGCGACACGTCGGTCATCTCATCCCTCCCCGGCGTGCGCGAGCCGCTGCACGCCTTCGCTGATCCGGTTGACGGTCTCGTCGGTCAGGCCGGTGCGGGCCAGCTCGGCGCACCCGAGGTCGGCGACCTCGCGGGCCACCGCCGCGATCCGCGGGTCGGCCATCCCGGCGCGCGCGGCCCGTTCCCACTCCCCTTCGACGGGCGCGCACACCTCGCGCACCCGGTCCACTGTGGACGGCTGGTCGAGCAGGGCGGTCAGCAGCGCGACCGGGTGCAGCCAACGCTGCCGCGGCTGGGCGTCGAGGTAGCGGACCTCCAGGTAACCGTGCGGCCGCACCGGGGTGAACATCGTGGACAGGTGGTAGTCGAGGTCGGCCAGGGTGGGCCGGCGCAGGACCCGCCCGGCGCCGTGGCCGCCCGCCCAGTCGGCGAACGTCAGGCCCTCCGGCGCGTCCCACGGCCCGTCGCCGCGGCGCACCACCAGCAGCGGCGTGTCCAGGACACGGCGGGACCAGCTCGCCGCCGGGTCGGGGCCGCACGCGGCGGCCGACGTGCGGCACGGTTCGGTGTTCATCACCGCGAGCCAGCGGGCCGAGGCCGCGCCGGTGTCGCGGCCCGCGTGCCGCCGCGAGTTGGCGAACAGGGCCAGCAGTGGCGGCCCGAGCGCGTGGATCGCCGCCCACCGGGCGGGAAAGGCGTCGGCCTCCCCGGCGTCGACGCAGATCTGCAGGCCGGCGGTGCTGCACATCATCGTCACGCCGCCGGGGCCCATCGGGGTGAACCGGCGTTCCATCGCGGCGTAGCGCGGGGTGTCCAGCAGCCGGGCCGGTGCGCGGTGGGCGTCGATGCCCTCGTCGCGCAGGACGAACCCGTGGCGGGCCAGCAGTTCGGTGAGGTGTTCCAGGTCGGCGGTGACCACCGAGGCGAGCTCGCGGAGCGAGGCCTGGGGCAGGGCGGAGATCTCCACCTGGCCGCCGGGTTCGAGAGTCAGCGGGGAGCCGGCCGGCAACGGGCGGGCCGGGCTGTCGGGATCGAGGGTGCGCGGGGCGTGCGGGCCGAGCGCACGGGCGAGGTCTTGCGCGTCGAGTGGTCTTCGGGGGTCGCCGGCGTAGTGCACGGTGTACTCCAGCTCCACGCCGAGCAGGCGCGGTGGGCCGTGCTTGAAGCACACGGACGCCACGTACGCCTCACCCTCGGCGCGGTCGGAGACCACCTTCGCCGCCACCGCCCCGCCCGGGGCGGGGGAAACGGGCCGAGCCGCTGTCATGTCGTGTCCAATCTCTGCGGAGCACTCGTCTTCGGAAGCTACACGCGGGCACCGACAATTTCAGGCGTCGAACGGACCGGACCCGGGAACGGGCCGGAGATCCGGAAGAATTGCAGTAAGTACGTACGGTTTGCGAAAGCCCGGTATCCGGTGTCAGGATCTAGCCATGCCCCGGGTGAGCCAAGACCACCTCGAAGCGCGCAGGCGCCAGATCCTCGACGGTTCGCGCGTCTGTTTCGCCCGGTACGGCTACGAGGGTGCCACGGTGCGCAGGCTGGAGGAAGCGACCGGGCTGTCCCGCGGCGCGATCTTCCACCACTTCCGCGACAAGGAGTCGCTCTTCCTCGCCCTCGCGGAGGAGGACGCGGCCCGGATGGCCGACGTGGTGGCGCAGCAGGGCCTGGTGCAGGTGATGCGCGACCTGCTCGCGGAGGGCAGCGATCACCCGGCGGACTGGCTGGGCACCCGCCTGGAGGTCTCCCGCCGGCTGCGCACCGACCCGGAGTTCCGCGGCCGCTGGGCGGAGCGCTCGCAGCAGCTGACCGCCGCGACCCGGCAGCGCCTGCAGTGGCAGCGCCAGGCCGGCAACCTCCGCGACGACGTGGACGTCGACGTGCTCACTGCGTACCTGGAGCTGGTCCTGGAGGGCCTGGTGTCGCACCTGGCGATGGGCCTGCCCGCCGACGACCTCGGGCCGGTGCTCGACCTGGTCGAGGAAAGCGTGCGACGGCACCGGGTCCGCGCCGCCATCGAGTCCTGACCGCGTCCTGACACCCTCACCAGCGCCGATGCCACTCGTGTGCGCGCGGGTGCGGGTATCATGGCGGCACACTTTCAGCCAACTCCCAAGGAGTGACTTCTTTCGTGCGCGACGCGCAGTCACCTGGTGACAGTACGAAGCCGGGTGACCAACCCGGCGTTCCCGAGCACCTCCCCGGCCCGGTTCAGGACCGTGATGGCCGATGATGGAAGTGCTCCTCTCCGTTCTCGGAGTCGTTTTCTTCGTGTTGCTCACCGTCGGCACCGGTCTCGCGGTGGCCGCCGAGTTCTCCCTCACCGCGCTCGAGCGCAGCACCGTCGAGGCCCACGTCCGCCAGGTCGGTGACAAGCGGGCCCGCACGGTCCGCAAGGCGCACTCGACGTTGTCGTTCCAGCTCTCCGGCGCGCAGGTCGCGATCACGCTGACCACCCTGGTCACCGGGTACGTGGCGGAGCCGCTGATCGGCAACCTGGTCCGCCCGCTGCTCACCGGTGCCGGCCTGTCCGACGGGCTCGCCGCGGGCGCCTCCCTGGTCGTCGCGCTGCTGCTGGCGACGATCCTGTCGATGGTGCTGGGCGAGATGGCCCCGAAGAACCTGGCCGTGGCCAAGCCGCTGGAGACCGCGCGGGCCGTGATGGGCTACCACTCCCGGTTCTCGGCGCTGTTCCGCTGGCTGATCACGCTGATGAACAACAGCGCCAACTGGGTCGTGCGCAAGTTCGGCATCGAGCCCCAGGAGGAGCTGCGCTCGGCGCGGTCGCCGCAGGAGCTCGGCTCGATCGTGCGCACCAGCGCGGAAAGCGGCACGCTGGACACCTCGACCGCGCAGCTGCTGGACAAGTCGCTGCGCTTCGGCGACCGCACCGCCGAGGAGCTGATGACCCCGCGCGTGCAGGTCCAGTCGCTGACCGTCGGCGAGACGATCAACGACCTGGTCGAGCTGTCCCGGCGCACCGGGTTCTCGCGGTTCCCGGTCTACACCGAGGACCTGGACGACGTGCAGGGCGCGGTGCACGTGAAGCAGGCCTTCGCGGTGCCCGCCGCCGAGCGCGCCACCGTGCGGATCGGGTCGGTGATGCGCCCGGTGCCCACCGTGCCGGAATCGCTGCCGGGCGACGCGCTGCTGTCCCGCCTGCGTGACTCGCGCTTCCAGCTGGCCATGGTCGTCGACGAGTACGGCGGCACGGCCGGCCTGGTGACGCTGGAGGACGTGGTCGAGGAGATCATCGGCGACGTCCGCGACGAGCACGACACCGGCGAGGCGCCCTCCTCGCAGCGCGTCGGCACCGACACCTGGCTGGTGTCCGGGCAGCTGCGCGCCGACGAGGTCACCGAGATCACCGGGTTCCGGATGCCCGACGGGGACTACGAAACCATCGCGGGCCTGGTGCTGGAGCGGCTCGGCCGCATCCCCGAGCCGGGTGATTCCACCGAGGTCGACGGCTGGCGGCTGACGGTGTCGGCGATGGACCGGCTGCGGATCGCCGAGGTGAGCCTGCGGCCGCTGGCCGAGGCCCGGCCGGAGGTGGCGCGGTGAACGACTGGCTCGCCATCTTCCTGATCGTCGTCCTGCTGCTGCTCAACGCGTTCTTCGTGGGCGCGGAGTTCACCCTGATCTCCTCGCGCCGCGACCGCCTGGAGGCCCTGCTCGAGCAGGGCAAGACCCGGGCCCGGATCGTGATCAACGCCAGCAGGCACGTGTCGCAGATGCTCGCCGGCGCCCAGCTGGGCATCACGATCTGCTCCCTGCTGCTGGGCCGCCTCGGCGAACCCGCGGTGGCGCACCAGCTCGAAGGCCTGTTCGAGCTGATCGGGCTGCCGGAGGTGGTGCTGCACGCGGTGTCGTTCGCGATCGCGCTGGCGTTCATCACCGTCCTGCACGTGCTGATCGGCGAGATGGTGCCGAAGAACCTCGCGATCGCCGAGCCGGAGCGGCTGGCGCTGTGGCTGGTGCCGATCCACGTGGGCTGGGTCAAACTCACCAACCCGTTCGTCTGGCTGCTCAACACGATGGCCAACGTGCTGCTGCGGCTGGTCCGCGTGCAGCCCAAGGACGAGCTGGAGACCGCCTACACCTCCGACGAGCTGGCCGAGCTGCTGTCCGAATCGCGCCGGGAGGGCCTGCTGGAGCAGTCCGAGCACGAGCGGCTGAGCCAGACGTTGTCGTCGGTCGAGAAGACCGTCGCCGACGTCCTGGTGCCCACCGCCGAGCTGACCACGCTGCCGAGCGCGCCCACCGTGGGTGACGTGGAGGCGGCGGTCTCCTCGACCGGCTTCTCGCGCTACCCGCTGCGGTCGGCCGGCGGCGAGCTGATCGGGTACCTGCACGTCAAGGACGTGCTCGACCAGATCGGCGAGCCCGCGGGGAGCACGGTGCCCGCGGACAAGACGCGGCCGCTGACCGACCTGCCGGTGCACGCCCGCCTGGACGAGGCGCTGTCCGCGATGCGGCGCGAGGGTAGCCACCTGGCCCGCGCGCGGGACGCCGACGGCACGATCATCGGCGTGGTCGCGCTGGAGGACCTGGTCGAGGAGTACGTGGGCACGGTGCGCGACGGGACGCACGTGACGGCGTGATGCGGGTGCTGACCGAGGACGAGTGGCGGGCCCGGGAACGCGAGCACATCGCGCGGGTCCGCCGCTGGACCGTGCCCTACCAGGAGCGCCGGTCGCGCGGCGAGAAGCACCCGGTGCACGACTTCCTGTTCCAGTACTACCCGCACCGGCCCGCGCACCTGGAACGGTGGAGCCCGGGGCCGGGCGTGGTGCTCGCGGGCGGCCGGGAGTTCCTGGAGCGGCCGGGTTTCCGGGAGACCGGCGGCGGCGTGACGCTCGGCGAGTTGCCGGTGAAGCGGGTGGCGACGGTGCGGGCGCTGCTCGTGCTGCTGGAGGCGACGGCGTCCCGCGCGCCGCGGCTGAGCTGTTTCGGGCTGCACGAGTGGGCGATGGTGTACCGGCAGCCGCCCGGGCAGGTGCGGCACAGCCAGCTGCCGCTGCGGTTGGGCCCGGCCGGTACCGACACCGTGGTGGAGTCGCTGGAGCTGCGCTGCGGGCACTACGACGCGTTCCGGTTCTTCACCCCGCCGGCGCGGCCGCGCAACGCGTTGCAGCCGTCGCGGGAGCGGCAGGTGGAGCTGGAGCAGCCGGGGTGCCTGCACGCCAACATGGATCTGTACCGGGCGGCGTTCAAACTCGACCCGTTCGTGCCGTCGGAGCTGGTCGCGGACTGCTTCGAACTGGCGGTGGAGATCCGGGAACTGGACATGCGGGCGAGCCCGTACGATTTGTCCGGGCTCGGCTACTCCCCCGTGCGGATCGAGACCGCCTCCGGGCGTGCGGAGTACGCGCGGGCCCAGGCGGGGTTCGCCGCCCGGGCGGAGCCGCTGCGCGCTCGGCTGATCGAGCATTGCCGGACGCTGCTCGCAGCAGTGCAGTAACGCTCAGTCCTGCGATTTTCTTGGGTTCATCACGTTTCGCTAACGACGAACCCCTGTTAGGGTGAACGTCGTTTGTCGGAGCACACGGAGAGTTGAGGAAGAGCACGCATGGGGCGACACAGCAGGGGCGATGACCCCGCTCACGGCCGTCCTGAGACCCGGACCGCGGCGGCGCGGCCGGGCGAGGTCGTGGGGGCCTTCCCAGTGGATCCCGGCTCGGCGAGCGGGTACCGGCGTGCGCCGGGCGCTCCTGGTGGGACGACGGGCAGCCGCGTCCCGGGCGCCGGTGAGCCGACCGGGGGCGGCTATCCGCCGGCGGGCTCGGATTTCCGCGCGGCGGGTGGGGCTTCCGGCTACCGCGGCACTCCGGGCGAGGCGACGGGCAGCCGCCGCGCCGTGGACTCCGGCTACCGCAGTGCTCCCGGTAAGGCGACGGGTAGCCGCCGTGCCGTCGACTCCGGCTACCGTCCCGCCCCTGGTGAGGCGACCGGCAGCCGCCGCGCCGTGGACTCCGGGTACCGCCCCACCCCCGGTGAGGCGACCGGCAGCCGCCGGGCGGTCACGGCCGACACCACCGGCAGCCGCCGGGCCCTCGTAGGTGCCTCCGAAACCACCGGCAGCCGCTGGGCCGCCGCCGATGCCTCCGAGAGCGCTGGGAGCCGCGCGGGCGGCTCCGAGAGCACTGGCAGCCGCCGGGCCATCGCTGGCGCCTCCGAGTCCACCGGGAGCCGCCGGGCGGTGGGTGAGGCGTCCGGCTACCGGCCCGGCGAGACCACCCGCCGGATCCTCGCCGCGGATGGGCGTCCTCAGCTCGGCCGCAGGCGGGCCGCGCCGGGCGAGTCGACCGGCTCGCACCGTGTCGCGCCGCCCGGGGAGGCGACCGGCTCGCACCGCGTGATCGGCGAGACCAAGCGCGGCATCGCGAAGTGGCCGATCGTCGCCGCGAGCTTCGTCGTGCTGCTCGTCCTCGGGCTCCTCGGCTGGGGCTGGGCCGACAGCATCCTCAACAGCCGCGCCGAGGCCCAGGCCAGCGCGTGCGCCGAGGGCGACTCGAACCTCAACGTGATCGCCGCCCCCTCCGTGGCGCCCGCCGTGACGGCCGCCGCCGAGCGGTGGAACCAGGCGCGGACCGTCGTGCACGCGCACTGCGTCCACGTCCACGTTCAGGCCATCGACGACCAGCGCGTCCTGCTGGCCCTCACCGGCCGCGGCAACATCGACTCGATCGGCGGCCAGCCCGCCGTGTGGATCCCGGAAAACACGGCGACGATCACCGAGCTGACCGCCGCCAAGCCCACCCTGCTGACCTCCCCGTCCGAGTCGCTGGCGACCACCGCCACCGCCGACTACCCGTGCGCCGTGCTCACCGCCGACGACGTCGACGAGGTGCAGCAGCGCGCCTCCCAGGTGTTCCGCAACTACCTGCAGGAACCCGCGCAGAAGGCCGACTTCACCCGGGTGCTCACCCCCGGCGCCTGATTCACAGCCACCGCCGCCCGCACAGCCGGCGCGACTTCATGGGTGGCAGGGTGCGCGGTGGCGCGTGGTGCTGGTGGTGCTCGCGATCGTCGTCGTGGCAGACCAGGCGGCCAAGTGGTCGCCCCGGGCTCGCCTGCGCCCCCTGACCCGGCGCGGGCCGCGCCGTGATCACGTCGACCGGGTGAGCACCTCGCGGGTGATCGCGTCCGCCGGGTAGAACGACTCGATCACCAGCTCGGCCAGCGTGACGTCCAGCGCGGTGCCGAACGTCGCGACCACCGACAGCAGCGTCAGCTCGGTGTCGCCGTGGCGCAGCCGCACCGGCACGAACACCGACCCGGCCGGCGCCTCGTCCACCGGGTCGTCGCACGGGTACCCGCTCACCTCGGCCAGCAGGCCGGCCAGATCCGGGTCCCCGGTGATCTCCACCTGGCGCCGCAGCCGCCCCAGCAGCTCGGCCCGCCACTGCCCCAGGTTGACCACGTGCGGCGCGAGGCCGCGCGGGTGCAGCGCGATCCTCAGGACGTTGGCCGGCGGCTCCAGCAACTCCGGGTCGGCGAGATCGGTCAGCAGCGTGATCCCGCTGTTGCTCTCGACGAGGTCCCAGTTGCGGTCCACGACCACCGCTGGGTACGGCTCGTGCCCGGCGAGCAGGCGCCGGACGGCGTCGAGCGCGGCCCCCAGGTCGGGCAGCGGGGTCTCCGGGTAGACCGGGGCGTAGCCGGCGGCCAGCAGCAGCCGGTTGCGTTCCCGCAGCGGGACTTCGAGCCGCTCCCCCAGGCGCAGCACCATGTCGCGGCTGGGCTGGGACCGGCCGTTCTCCAGGAAGCTCAGGTGGCGCGTGGAGATCTCGGCGGACAGGGCGAGGTCGAGCTGGCTGAGCCGGCGGCGTTCCCGCCACTGCCGCAACTGCTCGCCCACCGGGCGCTGCATGGTCGTCACCCGTCCGAAGTTACGGGTCGCGCGCGCGGGGCCGCCATTACCTCCGGCGTAATCGACTCCCCGCCCGATCCGGGTGATCGTGATCAGGTCACACCGACCACATCAGGAGGATCCGATGACCGACTACACCGCCCTCGCCCAGGCCTACATCGACGTCTGGAACCAGACCGACGCCGACAAGCGCCGGGCGCTGGTGGCGGACCTGTTCACCCCCGAGGCCACCTACACCGACCCGGTGGGCTCGGTGCGCGGCACGGACGGCATCGACGGGTTCATCGCCGCCGCCCAGGAGCAGTTCGCCGGGCTCGAGTTCAGCCTCGGCGGCGCCGTGGACGGCCACCACGACCAGGCGCGGTTCACCTGGCACCTGGGCGCGCCCGGCGCCGCGGAGCCGCTCGCGATCGGCTTCGACGTGGTGACGATCGAGGACGGCCGCATCAACCAGGTGCTGGGCTTCCTGGACAAGGTGCCCGGCTGAGGCGATCGGCGGACCGGCCCGGAACCCCCAGTTCCGGGCCCTCCCCACTCTGTCGTGCCCCGTCAGGGCGCCTGAGAGGTTCACCCGAGAGTTGAGCCGGGTTTGCACCTTCGGCGGGGCCGGACGGAGTTGTGCCCGTCGGCCCGCTTTCCAGAGGCGTCTCGTCCGCGCGGTCCAGGGTGCCTGAGAGGTTCCGGGGAGGATTTGCTCCTTCGGCGCCGGACGCTCTGGTGGTGGCCCGGTCTCTCCCGCGCGGCTTCGGCGACCGCGATCAGTACCCTACTCCCCGGTTCGGTTCGACGATCACCCGGTCCGGCGGGCGTTGCGGCGCTGGGTGAGTTCGTCCGGGACGACCGATTCGACCTGACCGCCATCGGCGCGCTCGGCCGGGAACTCGTGGATCGTGCCGCTGATCTCCAGCATCGGGACCTTCACCGCGATGCCGAACACGCCCTGACCGCCCTGGAGCAGATCCACGATCTCCTCCGGCGACGTGCACTCGTAGACGGTGGTGCCGTCGGAGACCAGCGTGACCTTCGCCAGGTCGCGCGCCCCGCGTTTGCGCAGGTGCTCGACGGCCACGCGGATGTTCTGCAGCGAGACGCCCGTGTCGAGTAAACGCTTCACGATCTTGAGGGCGAGGATGTCCTTGAACGAATACAGCCGCTGCGAGCCCGAACCGTGGGCGGTGCGGATGCTCGGCGCGACCAGCCCGGTGCGCGCCCAGTAGTCCAGCTGCCGGTAGGTGATGCCGGCGATCTGACAGGCCGCGGGACCCCGGTATCCGACCAGCTCGTCAGGCAGGGACGAGTCCGGGAAGAGCTCACCCTGCTCCCCGGGCACGACCTGAACCGGCCCTTCGTCGACCACGCATGCCTCCCCTCGCCCGGCCGGTGCGGCCGGTCGAAACAAGCACCCGGGGCCCTGGACAGGACCCTCGGCGGTGGTAAACCGTCGCTGCGCTTGCTGACCGCGCTGTGCCCCAGTGACCGCGCCGCGGCCGAATCACACCGAAGCGATTTACCGCCATCGACGGTATGCGCGGGCGAGCGCCTGGTCAACGCGACGCGCGGCCCGTCTCGACGGTGTCTTGAGAGTTGACCGGTCAAGACTCCCCGACCACGGTTACCCGGCCGGGTAATTTTCCGCCTCACGAGCCCCGGAACGCGCCGAAGGGGCCCTCCCGGCCGGTGCTCGAGCCGGGAAGACCCCTTCGGCGCCGCCGGAGGCGGGCGGTCAGGTGTCCGCGCCGCGGAAGTCCTCCGGCGAGACGGATTCGAGAAATTCGCGGAACTTCTCGACCTCGTCCTCCTGCTCGTCCGGGATGATGAGCCCGGCCTCGTCGAGCACCGCGTCCACTGCGTGGATCGGCACCCCGACGCGCAGGGCCAGCGCCACCGAGTCGCTCGGCCGCGCGGACACCCGCACGTCACCGTCGAAGACCAGTTCGGCGAAGAACGTGCCTTCGCGCAGGTCGGTGATCACGACCTGCTCGAGCTCGCGGCCCAGCGCGCCGATGACCTCCTTGAGGAGGTCGTGGGTCAGCGGGCGGGCGGGGCGGACGCCCTGCTGCTCGAGCGCGATCGCGGTGGCTTCCACGGACCCGATCCAGATCGGGAGGTACCGCTCACCCTGCGCCTCCCGCAGCAACAAGATCGGCTGGTTCGCGGGCAACTCCACCCGCACGCCGACGACGCGCATTTCGCTCATCGGGCTTCGCCTCCCTCTCGTGTGCGCGGGCCGCAGCGCTGGTCCGAGGGCCCCGCATCGACATCTCCGACGCTACCCGCCATCCCGACGCCGTGCTCGCTTTCGGGAACCGTATGGCAGTCGCATGGACCGTTCCGGCAAATCCATCACCAACGGTACGGCATCGGCGGCCCGCTGCGGAGACCCGAAACCATGTCATTACCGTCGCGTCGCACGACCAGCGGTGATCCAGACCGGCCGGTCGCGCTCACCCGCCCGTCACGTCCCGGATGCCCGCTTTGACCAGCAGCGTGTGCAAGGTCACGGACAGCGCGGCGAGCTGGCGCGCCAGCTCGTCCGCCCGCGCCTTGGCGTCGGCGTCCCGGTGCCGGGACACCGGCGTCACGATCTGCTCGAGCAGCCCGACCTCGCGGTCGGCCGACGCGCGGAACGCGCGCAGGTGGCGCGGCTCGATGCCGAACTCCGTCATGGCGCGGACCGTGCGGGCCACCAGCACCGCGTCCGGGTCGTAGAACCCGGCGGCACCGGGGCGGATCAGCCCGTACTGCTCCAGCTCGGCGAGCAGGGCGCCGTCGACGCCGGCCTCGGCGAGCAGGTCCTCCCGGGTCAGCCGGACGTCGCGGCCCGGCGCGAAGTCGTCCGGCCGGGGCAGGCCGTCCCCCGCTCCTGGGGTCGCCGGGAGCGGGACCAGCTTGCGGGGCAGTTTCCCGAGGGGCTGGCCGTCGGTCAGGCCGCGGTCGGCCGCGTCGAGCTGTTCCTTGATGACCTTCAGCGGGAGGTAGTGGTCCCGCTGCGCGGCCAGCACGAACCGCAGACGCTCGACGTCCGCCGCGGAGAACTGCCGGTATCCGGACGCGGTCCGGCCCGGGCGGACCAGTCCCTCGGACTCGAGGAACCGGATCTTGGAGATGGTGACATCGGGGAAGTCCGGGCGCAGCTGCGCCAGTACCGCCCCGATGCTCAGTCCATCACGCTGTGGCCGCCCGGCAGCCGTCACCGCGCCCCCTGGCCCCCGTGCCCCGGGCCGGTCAGGAAGACCAGGCGGAACTTGCCGATCTGCACCTCGTCACCGCCCGCGAGCACCGCCTGGTCGACCGGCTCGCGGTTGACGTAGGTGCCGTTGAGGCTGCCCACGTCGATGACGACGAACTCACCGCCCTCGCGGCGGAACTCCGCGTGGCGGCGGGACACCGTGACGTCGTCGAGGAAGATGTCGCTGTCCGGGTGGCGCCCGGCGCTCGTGGTGTCCCGGTCGAGCAGGAAGCGCGAACCCGCGTTCGGGCCCCGCTTGACCACCAGCAACGCCGTGCCGGCCGGCAGTGCGTCGACACCGGCGACCGAAGGCTCCGGCGTCGGCGCCTCCTGACCCTCCACGTCCGCCAGGAAGTCGGCCCGGAAGACCGAGGTCCGCTCCGGAGACTGCTCCGGGGGAACGCCGGGCCCGTCGTTGGTGCTCACCTGAGCTCTCCTCACCACTGATGTGTCGCTGGCTGAAAACCTGTGGCTGCCAACGTACCGTGCCTGATCGATTCGGCCCCCGCGGCTCCCCCCAAAACGCGGTCCTAGCCTGCGGTCAGCCGGTTGTAGGCGTCGGCGTCGAGCAGCCCCGCCACGGCGTCGGCGTCGCTCACCTTGATCTCGACGAGCCAGCCCTCGCCGTAGGGGTCGCTGTTGATCAGCTCGGGCGAGTCGCTGACCGCGTCGTTGACGGCGACGACCTCGCCGTCCACCGGGGCGAACAGCTCGGACACGCTCTTGGTCGACTCGACCTCGCCGAACGGCTCGCCCGCGGTGACCGCCTTGCCGGCCTCGGGCAGGTCGACGAACACCACGTCACCCAGCTGGTCCTGCGCGTACTCGGTGATCCCCACGCGGACCACGTCGTCGGCACGGGTGGCCACCCACTCGTGCTCCTCGGTGTAGCGCAACTCTTCTGGCGCGGACACTCCACGTCCCCTTTCCTGCCCCGGCTCGCGGGTCTTTCGCGATGCTCGCGCGCAGTCTTACATCCGCGCGCCCGCCCTGGCACGCCGGACCGCCCAGAAGGTCTGCAGCAGGTACAGCGCGCCCGACCACACGTACAGCACGGTGCCCCACGCGGTGAAGGAGTAGGCGATGGGCCGGGCGATCGTGGCCGCGGTCGAGGCGCCCTGCGTGAGCAGCAGGAACGGGAAGGCGTACATCAGCACGAAGGTCGCGGCCTTGCCGATGTAGGTGACCTCGGGCGGGGCGTAGCCGTGGCGGCGCAGCACCAGCAGGGCCACACCGACGAGCACCTCGCGCCCGACGAGCACCGCGACGAGCCACCAGGGCACGATGCCGCGGACCAGGAAGGCGATCAGCGTGGCGACGATGTAGAGCCGGTCGGCGGCCGGATCGAGCAACTGCCCGAGGCGGCTCGTCTGGTCCAGCCAGCGCGCGAGCTTGCCGTCCAGCCAGTCGGACAGGCCGCTGAACACCAGCAGCGCCAGGGCCCAGCCGTCGGCCTTCGGGCCGAGCAGGAGCCAGAGGAACACCGGGACGCCCGCCAGCCGCAGCAGGGAGAGCAGGTTCGGCACGGTCCACGCCTGCCGCAACAGGCTGGGCTCGGCCGTCTCGGTGCGCGGTTCGATCACGGGGTGAGCCTAATCGGTGCGCCGGGGGGCGGTTCACCCCTTCGGGCCAGCGGGAGTGCGGGGTGGGCGGGCCCCGCAGGGCCGCGGGCGCCGACGACCGCGGTCCGGCCGGACGGATGCGGGACCGGCGAGTCTGGCGGGGCCGAGCGGCCCGCCTGCGGACGGGACGGCCCGCGGCCGCGGCGAGCCGGGTTCGGCCCCGCAGGGCCGAGTGCACCGCCGACCGCGGTCCGGCCGGACGGCCCCGGCTCCGCGGCGGGACCGCGGATGGGGCGCCCCGGCTTCCGGGCGCGGGCTCGGCCCGCAGGGCCGACGATGCCGCCCACAGCGGCCGGGCCGGACAGCTCCGGCTCAGAAAACCCGCGGGGCGTCAGCCCGCGCGGCGGTGCGTCCAGCCGCGGCGGCGGAGCTCCTCTCCGCTGAGGGTGAGCGGGCGGCCCCGGTGGTCGGTGCCCACCCAGCGCAGCGTCCCGGCGGCGGGCTCCAGCACGTAGGGGCGGCCCTGGCTCCACACGACGGAGCAGGGGGCGGTCGGGAGGGGGTCCGTCTCGGGCGCGGTTTCGGTGCTCAACACAACTGTGGTGTCGCGCGAGGGGACCGAAGTGTTAGCCGCCCGCCAACTATTCACCCGGCCGGTGGATCATCGTCCACAGTGGAGGTTCGCCGGGCGCGTCGGGCCAGCGATTTCGCCGTTGTCACGGTAGTTTCGGCGGCCAGGAGGCAACCACTGATGACCGCACCCCGCCGCGCCCTGGCGCTGCTGCTCCTGTCCGCCGGCACCCTCGCCGGCTGTACCGGTACACCGGACCCGGCGCCGAGCCCACCGCCGGCGACCACCAGCGCTCCGGCGAGCACCACGACGACCACCGCCGCCAGCAGCACCGCCGAGGCCCGCGCGGACGAGTGCGGCACCGTGCGCGCCGCCAGCGGGCTCACGCTCCAGGTCATGGACCCCACGGCGAGCGGCCTGAGCTGCGGTCAGGCCACCGACCTGGTGACCCGCTTCCAGCAGGCGATCACCGGGCGGCAGCCGGCCGGGTCGGGCCGCCCGGTCGGCGAGACCATCGACGGCTGGCTGTGCGTGTCCGGCCCGCCCGCCTCCCAGGGCGGCACGACGTGCAGCCGCGGCGACGACACCGTCTTCGCCCGCGTCACCCAGGCGGAGTAGCCGCCCCCGGGCGTACCGGGGGCGGCCCGCCCTCAGCCCTTGAGCCCCGGGAAGTCGTCCTCGCGGAACTCGCCCGCCGGCCGCGACTGCGCCGACTCCTGCTCCTTGCCACGCAGCTCGACGCGGCGGATCTTGCCCGAGATCGTCTTGGGCAGCTCGGCGAACTCCAGCCGCCGGATCCGCTTGTACGGCGCCAGGTGCTCCCGGCAGAACGCCAGGATGCTCTCAGCGGTGGACGCGTCCGGCGAGTACCCGGCCGCGAGCACGACGTAGGCCTTGGGCACCGCGAGCCGGATCGGGTCCGGCGCGGGCACCACCGCGGCCTCGGCGACGGCCTCGTGCTCGAGCAGCACGCTCTCCAGCTCGAACGGCGAGATGCGGTAGTCGGAGGCCTTGAACACGTCGTCGGTGCGCCCGACGTAGGTGATGTAGCCCTTCTCGTCGACCGAGCCGACGTCCCCGGTGTGGTAGTAGCCGCCGCGGAACGCCTCCGCCGTGCGGTCGGAGTCGTCGGCGTAGCCCACCATCAGGCCCACCGGCCGCTCGGCCAGGTCGAGGCAGATCTCGCCCTCCTCGGCCGGCTGCCCGCTCACCGGGTCGACCAGCACCACCTTGAACCCCGGCACCGGACGGCCCATCGACCCGGGCTTGACCTCCTGACCGGGCGTGTTGGCGATCTGCACGCTGGTCTCGGTCTGGCCGAACCCGTCCCGGATGGTCACGCCCCACGCCTTGCGGACCTGGTCGATCACCTCCGGGTTGAGCGGCTCACCCGCGCCGACCACCTTGACCGGCGGCGTCTCCAGCGCCGACAGGTCGGCCTGGATCAGCATCCGCCACACCGTCGGCGGCGCGCAGAAGCTGGTGATCCCGCAGCGCTGCATCTGCGCCATCAGCGCGCCGGCGTCGAAGCGCGTGTAGTTGAACAGGAACACCGTGGCCTCGGCGTTCCACGGCGCGAACACGTTGCTCCACGCGTGCTTGGCCCAGCCGGGTGAGGAGATGTTCAAGTGCACGTCGCCCGGTTCGAGGCCGATCCAGTACATCGTGGACAGGTGCCCGACCGGGTAGGACACGTGCGTGTGCTGCACCAGCTTCGGCTTGGCCGTGGTGCCCGAGGTGAAGTACAGCAGCAGCGGGTCGGTCGCGGCGGTCGGCCCGTCCGGCGTGAACGATTCCTCCGCGGAATAGGCGTCGGCGAAGGAGTGCCAGCCCTGCGCCCGCTCCCCCACGACGATGCGGGTGTAATCACCGGCGACGTCGGCGAACTTCTCGACGTCGGCCGACCGCACGACGACGTGCTTCGCGTTGCCGCGGTCCACCCGGTCGCGCAGGTCGGCCGCGCCGAGCAGGGTCGACGCGGGAATGATCACCGCGCCCAGCTTGATCGCGGCGAGGATCGTCTCCCACAGCTCGACCTGGTTGCCGAGCATCAGGATCAGCCGGTCGCCGCGGCGGACGCCCAGCCCGCGCAGCCAGTTGGCGACCTGGCTGGAGCGGCGGGACATCTCCGGGTAGGTCCAGCGGCCCTCGCCGCCGTCCTCCTCGACGATCCACAGCGCGTACTTCTCCGCGTTGGCCGGGTCGGCGGCGACGACGTCGAACCAGTCCAGGGCCCAGTTGAACTCGTCCAGCCGCGGCCAGGCGAACTCGCGGTAGGCGGTGTCGTAGTCCTCGCGGTGCGCGAGCAGGAAGTCGCGTGCCTCGCGGAACTGCTGGTGAGCGGCACTGCTCATGGCGTCTCTCCTCATTCGCCGGTGAACTCCGGCGCCCGGCGCTCCATGAACGCCCGCACCGCTTCCTGGATGTCCTTGCTGGGCAGGAACGCCGCGTTCCAGGTGGAGACGTAGCGCAGCCCGTCGCTGACCTGCCGCTCGGTGTTGAGCGAGAGCACCTCCTTGACGCCCTGGACGACCAGCGGCGGATTCGCGGCGATCTCGCGGGCCAGCTCCTCGGCCGCGGCCAGGACCGCGTCCTGGTCGGCGTACACGTCGTTGACCAGGCCGATCCGCTCCGCGCGGGCGGCGTCGATGTCCTTGCCGGTCAGGGCGAGCTCACGCAGGTGGCCTTCGCCGATGATGCCGGCCAGCCGCTGCAGGCTGCCCAGGTCCGCCACGATCGCGACCTTCGCCTCGCGCACGCTGAACTTCGCGTCCGCGCTGGCCAGCCGGACGTCGGCGGCCGCGATCACGTCGACGCCGCCGCCGATGCACCAGCCGGACACGGCGGCGATCACCGGGGTGCGGCACTGCGCGACCGCGGTGACGCTGTCCTGCAGGGTGCGGATCTCGCGGAGGAACTCGGTGCGCGGGCCGGCCAGGGCGTCACCGGCGAGCAGCGGCGCCCACCCGCCCATCATCGCGGGCAGGTCGAGGCCGTAGGAGAAGTTCTTCCCGCTGCCGGTCAGCACGATCGCCCGGACCGCGGGATCGGCGTCCAGGGTGCGGAACACGATCGGCAGCTCGCGCCAGAAGTCCGGGCCCATCGCGTTGCCCTTGCCCGGCCCGAGCAGGGTCACGCGGGCGACCGGGCCGGTGCGCTCGACGGCGAGCGAAACCAGGTCCGGAAGCTTGTCGGCGGTGTCAGTCATGCGGCCATCTTGACGCATCCGGACGCATTCGCGCGCACAAGCCTGCGCGGAGACGCTCATGGATGGTTTGCTGATCGTCATGCTGACCCGTCCCCTGGAGACCACCGGACTGGCTGCCGCGTTCACCTTCGAGGGCCACCGGCTCTGCTACACCGAGTTCGGCACCGGCGACCGCGTCGTGGTGCTGGCCCACGGCCTGATGTTCACCCGGCGGATGCACGCCCCGCTGGCGCGCCGGCTCGCGGCCGACGGGTTCCGGGTGATCACCCTGGACCTGCTCGGGCACGGCGACTCCGACCGGCCGCGCGAGTCGTGGCACTACTCGATCCCGGCGTTCGGCGACCAGGTGGTGGCGCTGCTGGACCACCTGGACGTCGGCCGCGCGGTGGTCGGCGGGACGTCGCTGGGCGCGAACGTGGCGCTGGAGGTGGCGGTCAAGGCGCCGGAGCGGCTGCGCGGGATCGTGGTCGAGATGCCGGTGCTGGACAACGCGATCGTCGCCGGGCTGCTGGCGTTCACACCGCTGCTGTTCGCGGCGCGGTTCGTGCCTTTTGGGGTGCAGGCGGTGGCGAAGGTGGCCGGGCTGGTGCCGCGGGGCAGCCAGTGGGTCGACGTCGTCACCGACACCCTCGACCAGCAGCCGGCGTCGATGGCGGCGCTGCTGCACGGCGTGTTCTTCGGCCGCATCGCGCCGCCGCGGTCGGTGCGCGGGCGGATCGAGGTGCCCGCGCTGGTGATCGGGCACCAGCGCGACCCGATTCACCCGTTCGGCGACGCGGACACCCTCGCCGGCGACCTGCCCAACGCGGAGTTCGTGCAGGCCCGCAGCCCGGTCGAGCTGCGCTTCGACCCGCAGCGGCTGACCGCGGCGATCCTGGACTTCGTGCGGCGCGCCTACCGGAGCTGATCCGGCAGCAGGCCGGCGACCGGGCCGATCACGATCACCGCGGGCGGGCGGACCCCGGCGGCCTTGGCGTCCTCGGCCGCGGTCGCCAGCGTGAAGCGGTGCACGCGCTGGGTGGGCATGGTGCCGTTCTCCACGATCGCGACCGGCGTGTCGCCGGGGCGGCCGCCGTCGAGCAGCGCGGCGGCGAACTGGCCGAGCCGTTCCACGCCCATCATCAGCACGATCGTGCCGCGCAGCTTCGCCAGCGCGGTCCAGTCGGTCAGGGAGCTCTCGTGGTCCGGCGCCACGTGCCCGGACACGACGACGACCTCGTGCGCGACGCCGCGGTGGGTGACCGGGACCCCGGCCGCCGCCGGCCCGGCGATCGAGCTGGTGATGCCCGGGACGACCGTCACCGGCACCCCGGCCTCGGCGCACGCGAGCAGCTCTTCGAAGCCGCGGCCGAACACGTACGGGTCGCCGCCCTTGAGGCGGACCACGAACTTGCCGGCCTTGGCGTGCTCGATCAGGGTGGCGTTAATGAACTCCTGGCTCGCGGCGCGGCCGTAGGGGATCTTGGCGGCGTCGACCACCTCGACGTCCGGGGACAGCTCGTCGAGCAGCTCACGCGGGGCCAGCCGGTCGGCGACCACGACGTCGGCGCGGGCGAGAAGGCGGCGGCCCTTGACGGTGATCAGCTCCGGATCGCCCGGGCCGCCGCCGACGAGCGCGACGCCGGGCAGCTCGGTGGCGTCCGGCGGGGTGAGGTCGTCGGCGATCGCGCCGGTGTGCAGGGCCTCGACGATGTTGTCGCGCACCGCGGCCGAGCGCAGCGGGTGGCCGCCGGACAGGACACCCACGACGAGGCCCTCGTGACGGCCGACCGCGGCGGTGACCGCGGTGCCCTCGATGCCGGCGTCGGCGCGGACGCAGAAGATGCGGCGCCGCTCGGCCTCCGCGCACACGGCGGCGTTGACCTCGGGGTCGTCGGTGCAGGCCAGCGCGTACCAGGCGCCGTCGAGGTCGCCGTCGGCGTAGCGGCGCTGGTGCCAGACCACCTCGCCGGCGTCGATCATGCCGCCGACGGCCGGGGTGGTGGACGGCGAGATCAGCTCGACCGCGGCGCCGGCGCTGATCAGCCGGGGCAGTCTGCGCTGGGCGACGGTCCCCCCGCCGACGAGCACCACGCGCCGCCCGGCGAGGTCGAGGCCGACGAGGTAGTGCTGGTCTTCAGGCATGCGGACAAGCATGCCTGCCGGAAGCGCCGAAGACACCCCAGGGTTGCCGGAGTGTGAGCAACTCCGTATTGCCCGCAGATGCGCGCGGTGTCCACGGCAGACGGGATGCCGGCCGCCGGGTCCGCTCCCCGGGCGAGCAGCGCCCTGACCACCTCCGGGTCGTTCTTGAACACCGCACCGGCGAAGGGCTCTGGCCCCGGTCGTTGAGGCTGTTCAAGCCGGCGCACGCCGTCGAGCTGGGCCTTGACCGTGACCGCGTGCCCGTGGTCGGCGGCGGGTATCACGGGCGTGTCGCCGCAATCGCTGGGGAGGTTGACGGCGACGGCGCCGCGCCCCGGGGCGGTGCGGGCCACCCGGCCGGGTGGCCCGCACCAGGTCAGCGCGCCGACGACGGGTAGGGCAGCAGCGCCATCTCGCGGGCGTTCTTGATCGCCTGGGCCACCTGCTTCTGCTCCGTCGGCGACAGGCCGGTCACCCGCCGGGCGCGGATCTTGCCCCGGTCGGAGATGAACTTGCGCAGCAGGTCCACGTCCTTCCAGTCCACAACGGACACGTTCTCCGCGGCCAGCAGGTTGCGGCGCCGACGACCGGACCGCTCCTTGGTGTACTTGGGCATCTCACTCACCAGCTCGACTTCGACACGCCGGGCAGCTCGCCGCGGTGGGCCATCTCGCGCAGCCGCACCCGGGACAGCCCGAACTTGCGGAAGTAGCCGCGCGGACGGCCGTCGGCGGTGTCGCGGTTGCGCAGCCGCGTCGGGCTGGCGTCCCGGGGCAGCTTCTGCAGCGCCGACACCGCGGCCGCGCGCTCGTCCGCAGTGGACCGCGGCGAGGACACGACCGCCTTCAGCTCGGCCCGCCGCTCGGCGTAGCGGGCCACGACCGCGCGCCGCTGCTCGTCGCGGGCGATCTTCGACTTCTTCGCCATCAGCGCTCCTCCCGGAACTCGACGTGGCGGCGCACCACCGGGTCGAACTTGCGCAGCACCATCCGGTCCGGGTCGTTGCGCCGGTTCTTCCTGGTCACGTACGTGTAACCGGTCCCCGCGGTCGAGCGGAGCTTGATGATCGGCCGGACGTCGTTGCGGGCCACTACAGCTTCACCCCCTTCGCGCGCAGCTCGGCGACGACCGCCTCGATGCCGCGCTTGTCGATCGTCTTGATGCCCTTCGCCGAGACCCGCAGCGTGACCCAGCGCCCCTCCGCGGGCAGCCAGTAGCGGCGCCGCTGGAGGTTCGGGTCCCACCGCCGCGACGTCCGCTTGTGCGAATGGGACACCTGCTTGCCGAAGCCCGGCTTACGGCCGGTGACCTGGCAGACCGCCGACATCCACCCTCCCTAGTTGATATCGATTTTCATTACCAACTACTCTACAACGCGTGGATCCCGAAACGACCGGCACCACCCGGGTGCCCCTCACCCTGATCAGCGGCCTCGTCCCGGCGGCCACCGGCGACCTCGCCGACCAGGTCCGCGCGGCCCGGCCCGGCACCGCGGTCGTCCACCACGACCTGCGCGAGATCCGCGGCGGCGTCGTGCGTCGGCGGCTGCGGCTGGGCGACCGCGACGAGACGACCGTGCTCGAACTGGCGCACGGCTGCGTGTCCTGCACGCTGCGGGAGGACCTGCTCCCCCAGCTGCGCCGCCTGGCCGGCACGCCCGGCGTGCGGCACATCGTGGTGCGGCTGGACGAGGCGATGGAGCCGGAACCGGTGTGCTGGGCGATCCGGCACGTCCTCGTCGGCGACCGGCCGGTGAGCGACTTCGTCTCGATCGACGGCGTGCACACGGTGCTCGACCGCGGCAGCTGGCTGGCCGACGCCACCGGCGACGACACCCTGGAGGAGCGCGGGCTGCAGGCCAGCCAGGACGACGAGCGGACGGTCGCGCAGGTCGCGTTGTCCCAGGCCGAGTTCGCCGACGTGCTCGTCCTGACCGGCACCGCCGACCCGTGGACCGACGCGAAGACCGCGGCCGTGCTCGACCGCGTCGCCCCGGCGGCGTTGCGCACCTCGCGCCTGGCCGAGGTGCCCCCGGGCGCGCGCCGCGGCGAGGTGACCGACATGCACGGCCCGCTGCTGCACGGCGAGCCGCCGCTGGGCTCCGACTGCGGCGTGGCGACGCTGCTGTTCACCGCGCAGCGCCCGTTCCACCCGGAGCGGCTGCACGACGCGCTGGACGTGCTGCTCGACGGCGTCGTGCGCACCCGCGGCCGAGTGTGGGTCGCCAGCCAGCCGGACATGGCGCTGTGGCTGGAATCGGCCGGCGGCGGCCTGGGCGTCGGGCACGCCGGGCCGTGGCTGGACGCGCCGGATGGTCCGGCGTGGACGGACGTGTCGCCGGAGCGGCGGACGGCGGCGTCGCTGCGCTGGCACCCGGTGTTCGGCGACCGGGCCTCGGAGATCTTCGTCGTCACCGACCAGGCCACGCCGGCCGAGATCGACGAGGCGCTGTCCGCCGCGCTGCTCACCGACGTGGAGCTGGCGGCCGGGCAGCGGGAGTGGCTGACCTACGACGACCCGTTCGGCGCCTGGCACGAGGAGCCGTGCGAGGAGACCGACGAAACGCAGGACGTGAACGTCACGTCCGGAACGGAGAAGCAGTGAAACCGGGCATCCATCCCGACTACCACCCGGTGGTGTTCCAGGACACCGCGACCGGCGACGCGTTCCTGACGCGCTCGACGATCACCTCGGACAAGACGATCGAGTGGAGCGACGGCCGCACCTACCCGCTCGTGCTGGTCGACGTCAGCGCGTGGTCGCACCCGTTCTGGACGGGCGCGCGCCGGATCATGGACACCGCGGGCCAGGTGGAGAAGTTCCACCGCCGCTACGGAAGGCGGAAGTGATGGCGGTTCCCAAGCGCAAGACCTCCCGCAGCAACACCCGTCACCGGCGCGCGCAGTGGAAGGCGGTCAAGCCGGACCTGGTGCCGGTGGTGATCGACGGCAAGCAGCAGCTGGTGCCGCGCAGGCTGCTCGGCCACTTCCACCGGCTGGCCCGGTGAAGGTCACCGTTCTGTCCGGGTTCCTCGGTGCGGGGAAGACGACGCTGCTCAACCACGTCCTGGGCAACACCGAGGGCCTGCGGGTCGCGGTGATCGTCAACGACATGAGCGAGGTCAACATCGACGCCGCGCTCGTGCGCACCGAAGAACGCCTGGTCGAAATGACCAACGGGTGCATCTGCTGCACCCTGCGCGACGACCTGCTGGAAGAGGTGGGCCGGCTGTGTGACGACGGCCGGTTCGACCACGTGCTGATCGAGTCCAGCGGGATCTCCGAGCCGATGCCGGTCGCGGCCACGTTCACGTTCCTGCCGCGGGCGCGCCTGGACACCATGGTCACCGTGGTGGACGCGGTGAACTTCGCCCGCGAGCTGGACGCCGGGGACGGCCTGGCCGAGCGGTCGCTGGACCAGTACGAGGGTGACGAGCGGACGGTCAGCGACCTGCTGATCGACCAGGTCGAGTTCGCCGACGTGCTGCTGCTGAACAAGACCGACCTGGTCGGCGCGGACGAGCTGGCCCGGTTGGAGGCGCTGCTGCGGCGGCTCAACCCGGCCGCGGAAGTGATCCGGGCCAGTTTCGGCCGCGTGCCGGTGCGGGAGGTGCTCGGGACCGGCCGCTACGACCTCGAACGGGCGCAGCAGGCGCCCGGCTGGGTGGCCGAGCTGAACGGCGACCACGTCCCGGAGACCGAGGAGTACGGCATCTCCAGCGTCGTGTTCCGGGCGGACCGGCCGTTCCACCCGGGCCGGCTGTGGTCGTTCGTGACCCGGGACCTGGACTCCGGCCGGTTCGGGAAGGTGCTGCGCGCCAAGGGGTTCTTCGCGCTGGCCTCCCGCCCGGGTGTGCTGGGCCTGTGGTCGCAGGCCGGGTCGGTGGCGCGGTTCGAACCGCAGGGCAGCGGGCCCGCGCGGCAGGAGCTGGTGTTCATCGGAACCGGCCTGGACCACGCGGCCCTGACCGCGGCGCTGACGGATTGCCTCGGCGAGGAGGCCGGCCCCGACCCGTTCCCGGCATGGGCGCTGCACGACCACGCGGCGCACTAGCCCGGCCGGTACAGCATCCCGAGGAACTCGCGCAGCAGGCGTTCCCGCAGGGCCGGGCCGGCGGTGCCGAGCAGGGCGTTGATCCCGGCCATCCGGTCCGGCAGCCCGGCCCCGCCGCCCAGGCCGGCCGCCGTGAGCAGCCCTTCGAACTGCTCGCCGGTCAGCGTGTCCGGGTCGAGCGCGGCGACGAACGCGGCCACGTTCTCGTCCACGGGGACCGGTCCGGCGTCGCGGGCGGCGGCGACCGCGGCGGCGAGGTCGGCCAGGAACCCGGCCTCGCCGCCCCGGTTCGCGGCGGTGACGGTGAGGTGCAGGTTCACCGGCGACGATTCGTGGGCGAACTGCGGCTGCACGTACCAGCCGCGCACGCGCATCTCGTCGGCGACGGTGAACAGGTCGAAGCTGTCGTCGTCGGCGGTGAGCGCGATCAGGGTCGAGTCCGGTTCGGCGAGCAGCCGCAGGCCGTCGATCGCGGTGATGCCCTCGGCGAGGGCCGTCACCGCGGCCAGGGTCTGCCGGGCGAGTTCGAGGTAGCCGTCGTCGCCGAGGTGCTCAAGCACGGCCCAGGCGGCGGCGAGCGGACCGCCGGAACGGGTGGACTGGATCGTGCTGTTGAGCATCGTGTAGCCGGGCCAGTCCGCGCTGGCGAAGTAGTGCCCGCGCCGCAGATCCGTGTCGGCGTGCAGCAGCACCGACACGCCCTTCGGGCAGTAGGCGTATTTGTGCAGGTCGACCGAGACGCTGGTGACGCCCTCGACGGCGAACCCGAACTCGGGCACCGGGCGGCCGAGCCGGCGGAAGTAGGGCAGGATCCAGCCGCCGATGCAGGCGTCCACGTGCATCCGCACGCCCCGCGCGGCGGCCGCGGCGGCGATCGGCGCGACCGGGTCGATCACGCCGTGCGCGTAGGACGGGGCACTGGCGACCACGAGCACGGTCGTGTCGTCGATCGCGGCGGCCATGGCCTCCGGATCGGCGCGGAAGGTGACCGGGTCCACCGGAACGACGACAGGGCGCACCCGGAACAGGTGCGCGGCCTTGTGGAACGCGGCGTGCGCGGTCGAGGGCAGCACCATGCTCGGCGCGGCGACGTCCGGGCGGCCCTCGCGCGCGGCGAGCACCGCGAGCAGGCACGATTCGGTGCCGCCGGAGGTCACCGCGCCGACCGTGGACGGCGTGCCCCCCACCACGCGCGCCGTCGCGGCGACCAGGTCGTTCTCCAGGCGCCGCAGGCTGGGGAACGCGGTCGGGTCGAGGCCGTTGGCCGAAGCGGCGAGCGCGTGCGCCTGCGCGGCCAGCTCGTCCACACCGGACAGGCCGCTGTCGTAGACGTAGGCCAGGGTGCGCCCGCCGTGGGTGGGCAGGTCACCGGTGCGCAGCTCACGCAGCCGGGTCAAGACCTCGCGGGCGGGTTTCATCGCGGCTCCAGGATCGACCGGCGCAGCAGCGGCAGGCCCGCCACCACGAGGATTCCGGGCAGCAGCGCGAACCCGAGCAGGATCGCGGTGACCGCACTGCCCGGTTGCGCCGCCGACGCGTCCACACTGGACACGTACCCGCCCGCGGACAACACCAGCCCGAACAGGCCCGGCCCCAGCGCCAGGCCGAGGGTCTCCGACGCGGTCCACACCCCGGCGGTGATGCCGGCGCGGGTGGCGCCGGTGCGCTCCTCCTCGGCGCTGATCAGGTCGGGCAGGATCGCCAGGGGGAACACCTGGATCCCGGCGTAACCGACCCCGGCCAGCGCCACGAACACGAACGACACGCCGACCGGCAACACCAATGCGGCGCACAGGCCCGCGCACGCCACGCCGAAGGCGATGCAGGCGAACCGGAAGCCCCACAGCTTGCCCCAGCGCGCGCCGATGCGCGGCCAGAGCGGCATGGTCACCAGCGCGGGCAGCACGAACCCGACGAACAGGTAGGTCTGCAGGTCCGCGTCGCCGAACACGTACCGGGACGCGTAGTTGACCCCGGCCAGCAACGTGGCCAGACCCAGCGACTGGACGAAGTAGACACCCAGCAGCCACCGGAACGCACGCCACTGGCGCATCGTCGCGAGCAGCTCGCGCCAGCCGGGGGTCGGCGGGCGCAGGTTGCCGACCGGCGCGGTCCGGGTGCCCACGTACACCGCGATGGTGCCGAGGATCATGATCACGCCCATCACGACGCCCATGACGCGGTAGCCGGTGATGCCGCCGACCTGGTTGGTGATCTCGGGTGCGCCGCCGCCGGAGACCAGGATCGCGATCGCGAGCAGGCCGATGCGCCAACTGGTCAGCCGGGTGCGCTCGTCGTAGTTCTCGGTCAGCTCGGCGGGCAGCGCGTTGTAGGGCACCTGGAAGAACGCGAACGCGGTGGCGCACAGGAAGAACGCGAGCACCACGTACCCGGCGTCCAGCGGGGTGCTGCCGAACCCGGGGTGGGCGAAGATCGCCGCGAACAGCACCGCGACGCCGAGCCCGCCGAACAGCAGGAACGGGCGCCTGCTCCCCCGCCGGTTCAGGCTCGCGTCGGACAGCCGCCCGGCGACCGGGTTGAACAGCACGTCCCACGCCTTGGGCACGAGCACGATGGCGCCGGCGATCGCGCCCGGCACCGCCATCGTGTCGGTGAGGTAGGGCAGCAGCAGCAGGCCGGGCACCGTGCCGAACGCGCCGGTGACGAACGACCCGGCGGAGTAGCCGAGCCTGGTCTTGGCCGGTAGGGCGACCATGGTCCTCCGATCGACACCCGATGATCGTCCGCATCGTGTCACCGATCACGCGCGGTCGTCCGCCGGGGGCGCGAATTCGTTATGAGACGACGAACGCGCGTGAGGTGCCGGTGAAGGGCGTGATCGTGCCGTCGAGGGCCTTCGCGTCGCCGAAGTGGGCCACGCGGTACTTGCCGACCGGGGTGTTCGCGGGGATGTCCCAGGTGATCGTCGCCGTCGACTCGGCCAGGAAGGTGCGCGTCCAGTGGTAGCGGGTGGCCCAGTCGCCGTCGTCGGCGTGCCGCACCCAGGCGCCGCCGTCCAGGCGCTGGATCTCCAGGAACGTGCCGTTGCGGTGCAGGTCGTTCTTGGGGTGGCCGGTGACGAACTCGACCACCACCCGCTCGCCCCGCCGGTAGCTGCCGCGCGCCTCGGTGAGCACGTCGCCGAACCGCTTGAGCAGCGGCGGCGAGTCCACCACCACGCCGGGCTGGAAGTTGAGCTGGTCGCCGGACAGGTCGCGCGGCACCGGGCCGCGCGGCACGCTCGCGCCGGTCCGCATCGCCGCGGCCAGACGCGCGAACTCCTGCTGGTAGGCGGGCAGCGTGTACCGGCCGAAGAGGGTGGAGGCGCCCTCGTACTGCTGCGAGTCGTACTCCTCGGGCGTGGTCACGTACTGGCTGTAGGCGTTGGCGTAGCCCTGCATGATCACGTTCTCCAGCGGCACGCCCAGCTCGGCGGCGACGGTGCGGCGGATGCGCAACCCGGCGACGATCGTGTACTCGGCCGGCCCGGCGACGAGGTGGAGCTGCCCGAGCCGCAGGATCTGCAGCGGCAGCACCTCCGGCGCCCACGGGTAGGGCTTCATCGCGCCGAAGGGCACCGCGATCACCTTGGGCGCGTGCTCGTCCGCGAGTGCCTGCGGGATCGGCGCGTCCATCCCGCCGAGCGCGTCGATGAACGGGTTGCGCACGCCCTCCGGCAGCGGGAGGCCGGGGCCGTCCTCAGTGCTGCCGGCGAGCATCGACACGCCGATCGCCGCGGTGGCGGTGGTGTGCGTGCGCCCGTCCGGCGTGTAGCGGCCGTCGACGGTCACCTTCGACATGTCCACGTAGCAGAAGCGGAAGTCCAGCGGCCCGGTGATGGGCGTGCTCGCGCCGTCGAAGGCGGTCTTGGCGGCGGTGAACTGGCGTTCGCCGATGATGCGGGTGTTTTCGAACTCGTCCTCGGTGGGCCCGGACCCGGGCTTGAGGTTGAGGTTCGGGGACATGTCGCCGGAGTTGGTCTGCGGGAAGCACGCGACGAACTCCGGCTCGCCGTCGAGGTAGCGGGTGCCCCGCCCGTGTTCCCAGGCGTAGGCGGCGTAGCCCTTGTTGTCGCCGCTGATCAGCTTGTTGGCGTTGGTCATCGAGGTGCCGTGCGTGGCGAACCAGGCGATGGCGCCGATGTCGCGGGCGCCCTGGCGGAACCGCAGCACGGTGACGGCGGGATCGATGGCGAGCGGGAAGTGGTCCTTGTCGGCTTGGGGGTTCAGCTCGAACGCGGTGCGGGAGCGGTTGACGCTGGCGTCGGTCAGCTCGGTGCGGCCGAGGGTGATCGTGCCGGGCGCGAGGTTGGCGTGGGCCTGCTCGATCGCTTCGACGATGCCGTCGACCTGCGCGTCGTAGGTCTGCCGCTGGAAGCCCAGGATCGACAGGTTGTAGGCGGCGTACCAGGACGATCCGCCGCAGCCCGCGTGCGTGTGGGTGGCGTTGAGCAGCACGTTCTGCTCGGTGTAGAGGTCGCCGTAGCGCTGCGCGAGCCGGGCGAGCACGCCCTGGTGCACGGACTGGAACAGCGCGCCCACGTCGGCGTTGACGAACACGATCCGCCGGCCGCCCGGCTCTCCGACGATGTAGGCCCGGGCGCGGGTGCGCTGGTGGATGCCGGCGGTCTGCTGCTGGGGCATCGAGTAGCCCATCATCCCGCACTCGGCCGCCGGCCCGGTGACGTCGGAAATGCCGACGCCGACGAGGTAGCCCTGCTCCGCGGCGTGCGCCGTGCTCGAAAGCAGCCCCGCGGCCAGCGGCGCGGCGGCCGCCCCGGCGAGGACACTCCTGCGGCTCACCGGCATCGGCGGCCTCCCTCCAGACGTGAAGCCTTTTCAGGTTTGCCGGAGCCTAAAGGACGTCACCCGGTGCTGCCAACCCTCGTCCGGGGGGTTCGGGAGGGCCTACCCGATCACTTCCGCGATCCGCCGCAACGTGCGCGCGTCCCCGCGCAGCAGCAGCGTCGTCACCACCGTGTCCTCCCACGCGGCCAGCTCGGCCCGGATCTTCTCCGGCGGCCCGATCAGCGAGGTGTCCTCCACCAGCGACGTGGGGATCGCCGCGGTGGCCTCCTCCTTCCGCCCGGCGAGGTAGAGCTCCTGCACCTTCTCCGCGACGTCGGCGTAGCCGAGCCGGGCGAACACGTCCTTGTGGAAGTTCACCTGCTTGGCCCCCATACCGCCGATGTAGAGCGCCAGCGACGGCTTGATGAACCCGGCCGCGGTCTCGACGTCGTCGTGCACGATGACCGGCACCGACGCGGCCACCTCGAAATCGGCCTGGGTGTGCCGGGAACCGGGGCGCGCGAAGCCGTCCGCGAGCGCCTCCCGGTAGAACGCGTCGCTCTTCGGGGAGAAGAACAGCGGCAGCCAGCCGTCGCAGATCTCGGCCGCCAGCGCCACGTTCTTCGGCCCCTCGGCGGCCAGGTAGATGGGGATCTCCGGGCGCAGCGGGTGCACTGTGGACTTCAGCGGCTTGCCCAGCCCGGTCCCGTCCTTGAGCGGCAGCTGGTACTGCTCGCCGTCGAAGGTCACCGGCTCGCGCCGCGCCACCACCCGGCGCACGATCTCCACGTACTCCCGCGTCCGGGCCAGCGGCCGCGGGTAGGGCTGCCCGTACCAGCCCTCCACCACCTGAGGGCCGGACGCGCCGAGACCGAGGACGAACCGGCCGCCGGAGAGGTGGTCCAGCGTCATCGCGGCCATCGCGGTCGCGGTCGGGGTGCGGGCCGACATCTGGACGATGTTGGTGCCCAGCTTGACCCGTGAGGTCGCCGCGCCCCACCAGGCCAGCGGGGTCAGCGCGTCCGAGCCGTACCCCTCGGCGGTCCACACCGAGTCGAACCCCAGCTCCTCCGCCGTGCGGATCGCCTCGAGCGCGCCTTCCGGCGGGCCCGCGGACCAGTAACCGATGTGATAGCCGAGCTTCACGACACCTCCCGGGGGACGTAGTGGATGGGACTGTCCCGTTCAGACAGCGGCGGCAGGTTCCGGGCGGGTGTCTCCACCAGCGGGGCGTCCGCCGGGACCTCCCCGCGCACCCGCCGCCACGCCGCCCTGGCGCGCGGGTGGTAGCGGCGGTCGTGCGGCACCAACCGGAACGCCAGCCCGATCGCGCGGCCGGCCAGCCGGTGCAGCACCTCGCTGCGGCGTGACCAGGAGTAGCCCAGCCGCTCCCGCACCGCCGGGTGGTACAGGCCGACGGTCCACCACACGAACGACTTCGCGATGCCGAGGCGCAGCACCCACCACACCGGCTCCGGCATCCAGGACACGAACGGCGGCTTGGCGATCCCGCGGAGGTCGAGCACGTCCCGCGTGGCCTTGTTGTCCTCCAGCACCTCGGTGCACATGCGGTCCCAGTAGGACTGGAACTCCTCCCACGTGGCGGGCACCGGCCGCATGCTCAGGCCGTAGAGCCGGTACCACTGGACGTGCTCGTCGAACAGCCGCCGCTTGTCCGCCTCGCTCAGCCCGCCCATCATCCGCTCCGCGGCGACCACGGTGAGCATGAAGAACGTCGAGTGCGCCCAGTAGAACGTGCCGGGGTTCAGCGCGTGGTAGCGGCGGCCGCGGGCGTCCACGCCCTGGATCGTCTCGTGGTAGCCGCGCACGGCTCGCGCGGTCTCCGCCGCGCGCGGGCCGTCGTAGACCACGCCGCCGATCGGGTACAGCGAGCGGAACAGCCGCTGCCAGCGTTCGGCGAAGAACCGCGAGTGCTCCTCGACCCCGGCGCCGAGTTCGGGGTGCATGTTCTGCATCGAGCCCGCCCACAGCGCCATGAGCACGGTCCGCCAGTCGCCGAAGTACTTCCACGTCAGGGACTCGGGGCCCAGGGGCTGCACTGCCATGATCCGAACGCTACAATTGACAACACGTGTAGTCAATTGTGAGGGCGGATGACGGAGAAGACCTGGGCGGGCACCACCCTGAGCGACCGCCGGGCGGCCCGGCGCGCCCAGCTGCTCGACGCCGGGCTCGACCTGCTCGGCACCGCGGGCAGCGCCGCGGTGACCGTGCGCGCGGTGTGCCGGCACGCCAAGCTCACCGAGCGCTACTTCTACGAGAACTTCGCCGACCGCGAGGAGCTGGTCGTCGCGGTCTACGAGCAGGTCGCCGCCGAGGCCCACCGCGCGCTGGCCGACGCGGTGCCGGACAGCCGCCGGGACCCGGCCGAACGCGCCGAGGCGGCGGTCACCGCCTTCGTCGAGCTGATGCTCGACGATCCGCGCAAGGGCCGGGTCATGCTGCTGGCTCCGATCACCGACCCGGCCCTGTCCGCCCGCGGGGTGGCGCTGCTGCCCGCCTTCGCCGGGCTGGTCCGCGAGCAGCTGCCCGAGCGCATGGACGCGCTGGAGAAGCAGCTGACCGCGATCGGCCTCGTCGGCGCGCTGACCCACCTGTTCACCGCCTACCTGTCCGGCACGCCGGAGATGTCCCGCGAGCGCCTCGTGGAGCACTGCGTGCGCCTGCTGGCGCGATCGTCCTAAGCGGACTCGCGTTCGGCCGCGAGTTCGAGGGCGATGTCGATGATCATGTCCTCCTGACCGCCGACGTAGCGTCGCTCCCCCACCCGGTACAGGATCTCGTGGGCGGGCACCTTGTACCGTTCCGCGGCGCGCTCGGCGTGCAGCAGGAAGCTGGAGTACACCCCGGCGAACCCCTGCACGATCGACGACCGGTCCATCACCGGCAGCCGCGTGATGAACGGCTTCACGACGTTCTCCGCGGCGTCCATCAGCACGTCCTTGTCCACCCCGGTCTCGACGCCGAGCCGCTCGAACACCGCGGCCAGCACCTCGGTCGGCGAGTTTCCGGCCCCGGCGCCGAGCGCGACGAGCGAGCCGTCGATCTGCTTGGCGCCGGCCCGGTGGGCGAGCACCGAGTTCGCCACGCCGAAGCTGAGGTTCTGGTGGCCGTGGTAGCCCACCTGCGCCGCGTCGCCGAACTCCGCGGCCAGCGCGGCCACCCGGTCGGCGGCCTCCTCCAGGATCAGCGCGCCGGCGGAGTCCACCACGTACACGCACTGGCACCCGGCGTCGACCATGATCCGGCCCTGCTTGGCCAGGGTCTCCGGCGTGGCCATGTGCGACAGCATCAGGAACCCGACGGTCTCCAGCCCGAGCTTGCGCGCCTCGGTGAAGTGCTGGATCGACACGTCCGCCTCGGTGCAGTGCGTGGCGATCCGCACCGCGCCCGCACCCAGATCGGCGGCGGCCTTCAGGTCGGTCACCGTGCCCAGGCCGGGCAGCAGCAGCACGGCGATGGTGGCCTGCTTGGCCTCCTCGACGGCCGCGGCGATCAGCTTGCGCTCGTCCACCAGCGAGAAGCCGTAGTTGAAAGTGGACCCGCCCAGGCCGTCGCCGTGGGTCACCTCGATCAGCGAGATCCCGGCCGCGTCGAGCGCGCGCACGGTGTCCCGGACGTTGGCCTCGGTGAACTGGTGGGCCATGGCGTGGCTGCCGTCGCGCAGGCTCGTGTCGACCAGGCGCACCTCCCGCTCGGTCATGCCGGCACCTCCTGCGTGCGGTTGGCGGCCAGCAGCTCGCCCACGCGGGCCGCGGCGGCGGTCATGATGTCCAGGTTCCCGGCATACGGCGGCAGGTAGTCGCCGTTGCCGGCGACCTCCAGGAACACCGCGACCCGGGCCCGGCCCCGCCAGTCCGGCCGCGGGTCGTCGAACTGCGGCGCGGCCTTGAGCGTGTAGCCGGGGACGTAGGTCTGCACGTCGGCGACCATCCGCTCGATCGAGGCGGTGATCGCGTCCCGGTCGGCGTCCGGCGAGATCGCGCAGAACACGGTGTCGCGCATGATGGGCGGCGGTTCGACCGGGTTGATGATGATGATCGCCTTGCCCTTCGCCGCACCCCCGACGATCTCCAGGCCGCGCGCGGTGGTCTCGGTGAACTCGTCGATGTTGGCGCGCGTGCCCGGCCCCGCCGACCTCGAGGACACCGACGCGACGATCTCGGCGTAGGGCACCTCGGTGACGCGGGAGACCGCGTGCACGATCGGGATGGTGGCCTGGCCGCCACAGGTGATCATGTTGAAGTTCGCGGCGCCCAGCTGGTCCGGCAGGTCCACCGCGGGGCAGGTGAACGGGCCGACCGCGGCCGGGGTCAGGTCGACGGCCTGGATGCCGGCCTCGGCGTAGCGCGGGGCGTTGGCCAGGTGGGCCTTGGCGGAGGTGGCCTCGAAGACGATGTCCGGCAGCTCGTCGCGGGACAGCAGCCAGTCCACGCCCTCGGCCGAAGTTTCCACGCCCAGCGCGGCCGCCCGCTTCAGGCCGTCGGAGGCCGGGTCCACCCCGACCATGTACGCGACCTCGATGTGCTCGCTGCGCCGCAGCTTGACGAGCAGATCGGTGCCGATGTTGCCGGGTCCGACGATCGCGGCCCGTGCTTTCCGGGTGCTCATGCGCCCTCCTTCCGGGGTCGGCTCCACGGTGCGCCCCGGACTGGGGCACACTCAACGCATGTGTGCCGCTGAGCGGGACGACGGGATGACCGCCGCACGGATCGCCGCGCTGCTCGGCGCGTTCCGGCCCGGGGATCAAGCGCTGGGGGCGTCCGAACTGGCCCGCCGCACCGGCGTGCCGAAGTCGTCGGTGCACCGGCTGACCGGGCACCTGGTCACCCACGGCCTGCTGGAGCGCGACGGCACCGCGGTGCGGCTCGGGCTGCGGCTGTTCGAAATCGGACAGCTGGCCGGGCGGGAGCGCGGGCTCGTCGACGCTGCCCGCCCCTACCTGGCCGATCTGCGGGAAGCCACGCGCAACACGGTGCACCTGGCCGTGCTGGAGGGCACCGAGGTGGTCTACCTGGACATCGTGCGCGGGCCGGACGCGCCCGCCCTGCCCTCGCGCATCGGCGGCCGGTTCCCCGCGCACGCCACGGCGGTGGGCAAGGCGATCCTGGCGCACTCGCCCGCCTCCGTGCTGGACACCGTGCTGGCGGCGGGGCTGACCAGGGTGGGCCCGCGCACCATCACCGCGCCCGGGCTGCTGCGGCGGCAGCTGACCAGGATCCGCGACGAGGGGGTCGCCTACGAGCGAGAGGAATCCGGGGTGGGCGTAACCTGTGCAGCCAGTCCAGTGCTCGACGCGACCGGTCGGGCACGGGCCGCGATTTCGATCTCGGGCTGGAGCAACCGGGTCCGGGTCGAGCGCGTCTCTCCAGCGGTGCGCACGGCGGCTCTCGCTTTGTCGCGGGCCTTGCCGTAGGGTCTCGCGCACCAGCGGGGAAGATCGACACGTAGGTCTCGTGGCGCTCGCCGGGCCACGGGGATGTTAGGGAGGATTGGCGTGACCACCGCGACCACCCAGGTAGACGACCTTCGGCTCGTGGCGGCGCCGACCGCCGTCAGCTGCGCCGAGATGTTCGTCCGTTTCGCCCTCCTGGAGTGGAAACTACGCCCGCTGGCCGACGACGCGGCGACCGTCATCCGGCACCTGGTGCGGTCCTCGGTGGACGGGGCGGACCGGCGATCGCCCCGCTTCCTGACCGTGCGGTTGCGCCTGCACCGCGACGTGGTGGTCGTCGAACTCGACGACGACCGCCCCGGCGAACCCCCCGAACTGCCCGGCTGGACCATCAACACGGTCGCCCTGCCCGGCGGGCACCGCACCGCGTGGTGCGAGCTGCCGCTGCCCGCCGGGGTGACCGGTGCCCTCCCGACGCGCTCCCCGCACCGCCTGCCCAGCCCGGCGACCGAGTACCCGGCCGGGGAGCCGTTGCCGGAGCCCGACTTCCTGGACTCGCAGATCCTGCAGCGGGTGCTGCACGGACTCAACGGCTCCGCGCGATAGCGCTTTCTGCCGCGACCGGCCACGCGGGGATTGCCCCGCGTGGCGTGCGGTCGGCTGCGCCCTCAGGCGAGTCCGCGTATCGCCTGCGCAGGTGGGCGTTCCCCGGCGATGGTCGCCACCATCTCCAGCACGCGGCGCGTCTGCTGGACCTCGTGGACGCGGAAGACCTGCGCCCCGTCCCGCGCGGCGAGCGCCGTCGCGGCCAGGGTGCCGTCCAGGCGCTCGGTGATCCCGGCCCCCAGGGTCTCGCCGACGAAGTCCTTGTTGGACAGTGCCATGAGGACCGGCCAGCCGGTCGCCGTCAGCTCGTTCGCGTGCCGCAGCAGCGCCAGGCTGTGCCAGGTGTTCTTGCCGAAGTCGTGCGTCGGGTCGATCAGGACGCCGCCGCGCGGCACGCCGAGCGCCACGACCTCCTCGGCGCGGCGGGTGAGCTCCTCGATCACCTGCGCCACCACGTCCTCGTAGCGCACGCGGAACGGGCGCGTCCGCGGCACCGCTCCCCCGGTGTGCGAGCACACGTACCCGGCGCCGAACTCGGCCGCGACCTCCGCCAGCCGCGGGTCGGCGCCGGCCCAGGTGTCGTTGAGCAGGTCCGCCCCGGCCTGGCAGGCCAGGCGTCCCACCTCGTGCCGCCAGGTGTCCACGCTGATCACCAGGTCCGGGTGCCGCCGCCGGATCTCGGCCGCGAAGGGCACCACCCGGCGGGTCTCCTCGGCCACGCCGACGTCGCTGCCCGGGCCGGCCTTGACCCCGCCGATGTCCACGATGTCGGCGCCCTCGGCGACGGCCCGGTCGACGGCCGCGAGGGCGTCCGGATCGGCGAAGGACGCGCCCCGGTCGTAGAACGAATCGGGCGTGCGGTTCACGATCGCCATCACGAGCGCGCGGTCGGAGACGATGCGCCGGCCGCGGAAGACCAAGTCGACTGCCACGAGTTCATCATGCCTGCCGTGCCGGGGGCGCGATAACGCGCGTTATGCCCTAAGTTGCTTCCAGAAGAGCGAAGGGGGTGCGCGGATGGCCACCCGGCACGGCCCGGCGGGCCCGGCGGACAGCCACAGCAGGGAACGGTTCCTGCAGGCCGCGCTGAAAGTTCTCCTCGAGCATGGCGTGTCCGGGCTGACCGTGCGCAGCGTCGCCGAGGCGGCCGGCACGTCGACGATCGGGGTGTACACGCGCTTCGGCGGCCGCAACGGTGTGCTGGACGCCTTGTACGAGCGCACTTTCGAGATGCTGCACGAGAAGTTCGCGGCCGTGCCCCGGGTTCCCGGCGATCCGGCCGCGGGGATCCTCGCGCTGGCGCGGGCCTACCGGCGGTTCGCGCTGGACAGCCCGGCGCGGTACTCGTTCATGTTCGAGCAGTCGGTGCCCGGGTTCGACCCGGACCCGGATCTGCGGGCTTTCGCGCAGCGCAGCACCTTCGACCTGCTCGTGGACCGCGTGACGCCGGCGACGCCGCCCGGCCGCGATCCGAACGTCACCGGCTACCTGATCTGGACCACGATGCACGGGCTGGTGAGCGTCGAGCTGACGCACCGCGCGCGCAACCCGCCGCCGAAGTGGTTCATCGCCACGACGGACACCGCCTATGACGACATCTTCGGCGCCGGCATCCGCGCGATGCTGAACGGTCTGGACCTGGAATTCGGCTGAGCCGGGAACCCCGCGGGCGGTCGGGCCTCCGGCCCCGGATCAGCCGGCTCACGACGGCTCACGCACGCCCGAGGGCCCGGGTAGCCACCGCCCCCGGACACGACCGTGGCCCCCGGTCCAGGAGAACCGGGGGCCACGAATCGATCAGTCAGCCTGAGCTAAACGCTCACGCACCGCCCGACAGCTTCTCGCGCAGGGCCGCGAGCTGCTCGTCACTGGCGAGGGTGCCGCCGCTGCGCTGCTCCGCGCCGCCACCGGTCGAGCTGTAGTTTTGCTCGCCGCCGCCGACCGGGCCGCCGGTGGCCTCCTCGGCCGCCGCCTGGGCGTTGGCCTCGGCCGCCTTGGCGATCTGCCGCATGTGGGCCTCGTAGCGGGCGTGCGCCTCGGCGTACTGGCGCTCCCACTCCTCACGCTGCTTGTCGTAGCCTTCCTGCCACTCCTGCGTGTCGGGGTCGAAGCCCTCGGGGTAGATGTAGTTGCCCTGGTCGTCGTACTCGGCGGCCATGCCGTACTGCGTCGGGTCGAACTCGGTGTCGGTGGTGAAGCCCTCGTTCGCCTGCTTCAGCGACAGCGAGATCCGGCGGCGCTCCAGGTCGATGTCGATGACCTTGACCATGACCTCGGTGCCGACCTGCACGACCTGCTCCGGGATCTCCACGTGGCGCTCGGCCAGCTCGGAGATGTGCACCAGGCCCTCGATGCCCTCCTCGACGCGGACGAACGCGCCGAACGGGACGAGCTTGGTGACCTTGCCCGGCACGATCTGGCCGATCGCGTGGGTGCGGGCGAACTGGCGCCACGGGTCTTCCTGGGTCGCCTTCAGCGACAGGGACACGCGCTCGCGGTCCATGTCGACGTCCAGCACCTCGACGGTGACCTCCTGGCCGACCTCGACAACCTCGGACGGGTGGTCGATGTGCTTCCAGGACAGCTCCGAGACGTGCACCAGACCGTCGACGCCGCCGAGGTCGACGAACGCGCCGAAGTTGACGATCGAGGACACGACGCCCTTGCGGACCTGGCCCTTGGCGAGCGCGTTGAGGAACTCGCTGCGGACCTCGGACTGGGTCTGCTCGAGGTAGGCGCGGCGGGACAGGACCACGTTGTTGCGGTTCTTGTCCAGCTCGATGATCTTGGCCTCGAGCTCGCGGCCGACGTAGGGCTGCAGGTCCCGCACGCGGCGCATCTCCACCAGGGAGGCGGGCAGGAAGCCGCGCAGGCCGATGTCGAGGATCAGGCCGCCCTTGACGACCTCGATGACGGTGCCCTTGACGGGCTCGTCCTTCTCCTTGAGCTCCTCGATCGTGCCCCAGGCGCGCTCGTACTGCGCGCGCTTCTTGGACAGGATCAGCCGGCCTTCCTTGTCCTCCTTCTGGAGGACGAGGGCCTCGACCTCGTCACCGACGCTGACGACCTCGCCGGGATCGACATCGTGCTTGATGGACAGCTCACGCGAGGGGATGACGCCCTCGGTCTTGTAACCGATGTCGAGCAGCACCTCGTCGCGGTCGACCTTGACGATGGTGCCCTCAACGATATCGCCGTCGTTGAAGTACTTGATCGTCTTGTCGATCGCGGCGAGGAAGTCTTCCTCCGACCCGATGTCGTTGACGGCGACCTGGGCGGCGCCGGACGTCGGGGCGGTGGTGGTGTCGGTCGTCATTAGGTGGGTTGCTCCGGTTGGTTTACGGCTCGAGTAGGTTTGCAGTTTGCGTGCGCGGTGAGCGTACGACGGCAACCATGAGCAAACGTTCACAACGGAACGGCCGCGGAGCATCACCGCCGACGGTGCGCGACCCGGAACCCGGCTCAGCTCGGCCGAGTGGAAGGTAGCGCGAACCCACTGCGCTAGAGATATCGTACGCGGCCGCCTGCGAACCACACAAACAGGGTCGCCCTCTCGGACGCGCGGCGGCCGGCCGGTGAGAATACCGGTGTGACGACGGCGGGTGACGACAGCGGCGAGGACCTTCACGCGGACCTGGACCCGGACTTGGACACCGACCGGCACGCGCGGGCCGAACAGCGGCTCGGCACGGTCGGCGTGGCGCACCGGGAGGTGGCCGCGCACGAGGCGACGGCGGCCAATCTGGCCTGGTGGGACGCCGACGCCGACGACTACCAGGCCACCCACGGCGACTTCCTCGGCGACGCGGACTTCGTGTGGTGCCCGGAGGGCGTGCGCGAGGCCGACGCCCGCCTGCTCGGCGACGTGCGCGGCCGACGGGTGGCCGAGATCGGTTGCGGCCAGGCGGCGTGCTCCCGCTGGCTCGCCACCGCCGGGGCGCACCCGGTCGGGCTCGACCTGTCCGCCGGGATGCTCCGGCACGCCCGCGCGGGCGCCGTGCGCACCGGCATCGACGTGCCGCTGATCCAGGCGACGGCCGAGCGGCTGCCGCTGGCGGAGGCGAGCATGGACGCGGCCTGCTCGGCGTTCGGCGCGCTGCCGTTCGTGGCCTCGCTCGAGACCGTGTTCGCCGAGGTGCGCCGGGTGCTGCGGCCGGGCGGCCCGTGGGTGTTCGCGGTGACTCACCCGATCCGGTGGATCTTTCCGGACGATCCCGGCCCGGCGGGGCTGACCGCGAGCCAGCCGTACTTCGACCGCACCCCCTACGTCGAGGTCGACGCCGACGGCAAGGCCACCTACGTCGAGTACCACCGCACGATCGGCGACTACGTGCGGGCGCTGGCGGCCACCGGGTTCGTGCTGGAGGACCTGCTGGAGCCGGAGTGGCCGGCCGGGCACACCCGCGTGTGGGGGCAGTGGAGCCCGTTGCGCGGCAAGCTCTTCCCGGGCACCGCGATCTTCCGGGCCCGCGCAGGGACCCGGTGAACGCCGCGCTGCTGTCCGCGCAGCGGGCCCGGTTCACCGCGCTGGACCCGCTGCTGCCGCCCGCCGCGCCGCCGCCGGAGGGTGAGGTGCTCGAGGCGGCCACGGCCGGCGGCACCCGGGTCGCCGGCGTGCTCCAGGTCCAGCGGCACGAGCCGGGCGCGTTCGACCTGCTGTGGTCCGCGGCGCGGGTGTGGCAGCTGTTCCCCTGCATCGGGGACACCGGGACCGAGGGCATGGACGCGCTGCTGCGCGCGTGGCGGCACCGGATGGACCGCGAGTCGCCCGGCCCCGATTCGTCGTGCACCGTGACCTGGCCGAGCCGGGACGCCGAGGCGGTGCGCGCGTTCCTCGACCACGGCCTGGTCCCGTTGTCGGTGCTCGCGGTGCGCACCGGCCCGCCGCAGGACCACGCGCCCCCACCGGGGGTGACGATCCGCCGCGCACGGCCGGAGGACTTGGAGGAGGTCGTGGCCCTGTCGCTGGCGACGTTCCGCTACTCCGGCCTGGTCGCCGGCCCGTGGCGGCCGGGCACCGCGGAGCTGATCACCCCGCGCCTGGAGCGCAACCTCGCCGCGGAAGCCCCGATCTGGCTCGCCGAACGGGACGGGGTCGCCGTGGCGCTGGCCGACTGCGGCTGGGTCGAGTCGGCGCCCGGGTCGTGGGCGGCCGAGTTGCTGCCCGCCGGCCAGTGGGGTTACGTCAACAACGTCGCCACCCGCGAGTACGCGCGTGGCGAGGGCATCGGCCGGGCGCTGATGGCCCGGGTGCACCGCGAGTTCGCCGACCGGGGCGCCCGCGCGACCTACCTCTACTACAACCCGGCCAACCCGCTGTCCTCGGTGTTCTGGCCGCGCCAGGGGTACCGGCCGCTGTGGTCGTACTGGGAGGTGCGGCCCGCCTCGGCGCTGCGGTGACCCCCGAGTTGCCGTCCCCGGCAAGGAGTCGTATCTTTTGAACTGACCAGTCAGTTCAAAAGAGGGGGATCCTGTGCGGGTGCACGCCGACCGGGTCACCGTCGAAGGTCCGCACGGCACGCTGCTGCCGCCGACCTCGCTCACCGCCACCGAGGGCGAACTCGTCTTCGTGCACGGCGAGCCGGGCGCCGGGGTCACCGCGTTCGGCCTCGCCCTGACCGGGCGGATGCGGCCGTCGACCGGGCTCGTGACGCTCGACGGCACGGCGGACGCGGCCAAGCTGCGTCGTATCGGCGCCGTGGTGGACGCGCCGGAGATCACCGCGCCGGAAGGCTCGCTGCCGGTGCGGATGGTGGTCGCCGAGGAGTTGTCGATCGGGAAGCTGCCCTCGGGCAAGGACGCCGTCGCGCGGTGGCTGTCCGAGCACGACCTCGCCGGGCGCGCGGGCGTCCGGTTCGAGCACCTGTCCCCCGCCGAGCGCACCCGGCTGCTCACCGCGCTGGCCGCCGCGCGGCCCGGCGTGCGGCTGCTCGTGCTCGACACCCCCGACCGGCACACCAGCGATGTCGCGAGCTGGGCGGACCTGGCCCGCGAGCACGCCGCGCGCGGGTTCGCCGTCGTCGTGCTGACCGCCACCACCCCACCCGAGGCGCTGCCCGCTCCCCCGGCCCGGCTCGGCCGGACCGAGCAGCCCGAACCCGAACTCGTGCAAGGAGATCCGCAGTGACCGGCCTCCGTCTCGCCGCCGGGGAACTGCGCCGCCTGACCTCCGGCAAGCTGCCCAAGCTCGCCGTGGCCGCCCTGGTGCTCGTCCCCCTGCTCTACGCGTCGTTCTACCTCTACGCCAACTTCGACCCCTACGGCCGCCTGGGCAACCTGCCCGCGGCGATCGTCAACGAGGACACCGGCAGCGCCGACCGCAACGTCGGCGACGAGGTCACCTCCTCGGTCGTCGGCTCCGGCACCTTCCAGTGGCACGAGGTGTCCGCCGCCGAGGCCGACGCAGGGGTGCGCGACGACCGCTACTCGTTCGCCATCACCATCCCGCGCGACTTCTCCGCGGCGCTGCTGTCCAGCGGGAACTTCAACCCCCAGCGGGCGACGATCCAGCTGACCACGAACGACGCGAACAACTACCTCTCGCACACCATCGCCAACCAGGTGGCCGAGCAGATCCGCGGCACGATCGCGGAGAAGGTGGGCAGCGAGGCGGCGAACCGGTTCCTGATGGGCTTTTCGACCATCTACGAGCAGACCCAGCAGGCCGCGACCGGCGCGACCCAGCTCGCCGACGGCGCGAACCGGCTGCTGACCGGCCAGCAGCAGCTCGCCGACGGGGCCCAGCAGCTGGCGACCGGCAGCGCCCAGCTGTCGTCCGGGCTGTCCACGCTGCGGTCGAGCACCGCGACCCTGCCGCAGAGCACCCGGCAGCTGGCCGACGGTGCGCAGCAGGTCGCCGACGGCAACAGCCAGGTCGCCGCGGCCGGGTCCACCGTCGCGAGCGGATCCGCCCAGCTCGTCACCAACCTCGACAACGTGAACGGCCAGCTCACCGACCGGCTGCGCGCCGCCGGGCTGTCGGAGACCGACATCCAGCGCGTGCAGGGCGTGCTGGGTGACCTGCGAGCCCCGGTCGACCAGGCCAACGCCCGGATCCAGCAGACCTCCGCCCAGCTGAACCAGCTCGCCGACGGGGCACGGCGGGTCGCGGCCGGCGCGGCCACCCTGGCGAACTCGGCGCCGGCGCTGTCCGGCGGGATCGCGCAGGCCGCCGACGGCGCGAGCACCCTGTCGGCCGGGGCCGCCCAGCTCAACGACGGCGAGAAGACCGCGCTGTCCGGCACCCAGCAGCTGGCGGCCGGCGCCGGACAGCTGCGGGACGGCCTGAACAACGGGCTGGGGCAGATCCCCAACCCCAGCGACCCGACCCGGACGGCGACGGCGGACACGATCGCCGACCCGGTGGCCGTCAACTCGGTCGGCGTCGCCTCGGCCGGCACCTACGGCGCCGGGCTGGCCCCGTTCTTCCTCGCCCTGGCCACCTGGATCGGCGCGTTCGTGCTGTTCTTGCTGATCCGGCCGCTGTCGTCGCGGGCGATCGCGGCCGGCACCGCGCCGCTGCGGGTCGCGCTCGGCGGGTGGCTGCCCTCGGCGCTGCTGGGCATCGCGCAGGTCGTCGTGCTGTTCGCCGCGGTGACGTGGTTCGTCGGCATCCACATCGCGCACCCGGTGGCCGCGCTGGCGTTCGCGATCCTGGCGTCGCTGACGTTCACCGCGATCGTGCACGCGCTCAACGCGTTCTTCGGCGCCGTCGGCAAGTTCCTCGGGCTGGTGCTGCTGGTGCTGCAGCTGGTCAGCGCGGGCGGCACGTTCCCGTGGCAGACCCTGCCGGACGCGCTGTACCCGCTTCACGTCGTGCTGCCCATGGGGTACGTGGTCGACGGGCTGCGGCACCTGATGTACACCGGGGCGTCGCTGCGGAACCTCCTGGACATCGGGGTGCTGGTCGCCTACCTGGTGGGCGCGCTCGCGGTGTCGGCGCTGGCCGCGCGCAAGCAGCGGCTGTGGACGGTGTCGAAGCTCCAGCCGGAGCTGTCGCTGTGAGTCCGCGCGGCGAGAACACCAAGCAGAAGCTGTTCGAGGCGACGCTGCGGCTGGCGACCGAGAAGGGGCTGGCCGGGCTGACGGTGGACGAGATCGCCGCGGCGGCCGGGGTCGCCAAGGGCACCGTGTACTACAACTTCGGCAGCAAGGACGGGCTGATCGACGCGCTGCTGCGCTACGGCGTCGGCCGGCTCGCCGAGCAGCTGCGGGCGCACATGGGTGAGGCGGACCCGGTGGCCGCGCTGGAGGCGATGGTGGACACCGGGCTGGAGTTCATCGCCGGCCACCGCGGGTTCTCGCAGATCCTGGTCAGCGAGCTGTGGCGGACGCCCGGCCAGTGGCACGAGACGCTGTCGCTGCTGCGCGAGGACATCGTCTCGATCGTCAAGGAGCAGCTGCAACGGGTGTCCGACGCCGGGCGGTTGCCGGCTGGGGTGCAGGTGCCCACCGCGGCGGCCGGGTTGTTCGGCACCCTGCTGGTGGTCGCGCTGGACTGGCAGGTGTTCCAGCCGCAGCGGTCCCGCGCCGAGGTGCGGGAGGGCATCATGGTGCTGGTCCGCGGCGTGGCCGGGGCGAACGGGGGCTGACCTCAGCCGACCGGCGTACCGGGGACGTCGGCGGTCCAGCCGGCCAGCAGCCGCAGCGCCGCCTCGGAGGCGGAGCCCGCTTCGGTGGTGTAGACGCACAGGGTCTGGTCGGGGTCACCGGGCAGCGTGAAGCACTCGTAGTTCACCACGAGGTCCCCGACCAGCGGGTGGCGGTAGCTCTTCGTGCCGTGGCTGCGGTCGCGGACGTTGTGGTCGGCCCACCAGCGCCGGAACTCAGGGCTGGCGACCGCGAGCTCCCCGACCAGCTCGGCCAGCAGCGGATCGTCGGGGTGGCGGCCGGCGTCCAGGCGGAGGAGCGCGACGTTGTCCCGGGCCACCGCCTCCCAGTCCAGGAAGAGCTCGCGCGCCGACTCGTCGAGGAACGTGTAGCGCAGCATGTTCCGGTCGCGTGGCGGCAGTGCCTCGAAGTCGGTCAGCAGCGCGCGGGCCAGCCGGTTGGCGGCGAGGACATCCATCCGCCGGCCGAACACGAACGCCGGGGAGACCTCGTCGAGGGTCTCCAGCATCCGGCGGACGCCCGGGCGCACGCGCTGCACGCGGGCGGCGGTCCGGCGCCGCGGGCGGCGCGAGCTGGTGCGCGCGATCTGCCACAGGTAGGAGCGCTCGGTGTCGTCCAGGCGCAGCGCGCCGGCGATGGCGTCCAGCACCTCGTCCGAGACGTGCGCGGCGCGGCCCTGTTCCAGCCGCGTGTAGTAGTCCACGCTGACGCCGGCGAGCCGGGCCACCTCCTCCCGGCGCAGCCCGGGCACGCGCCGGACCCCGCTCGTGCCGCCGAGTTCCACGTCGTCGACGCCGAGCCGCGCGCGGCGCGAGCGCAGGAACTGCTTCAGCTCCACGTTCTGATCCACCAGCTCATTCTGCCGGGCCGCGGGTACACCGAACCTGGTTCTGCCGGAACCAGGCTCGGTGTGCCCGGTCACCGCGGGGCCGGAAGAAGCCGCCCGAGGCCCGTCTCCCGCTGGTTGCATCAGTGGTGCGGCCGGACGGTCGCACTGGAGATCGAGGAGACACGCAAGCCATGACCGTGCACACTTCCCTGACCGGGCGGATCGCCGTGGTGACCGGCGCGTCGAGCGGCATCGGCCGGGCCGCGGCCGTGCGGCTCGCCGCCGCCGGCGCGAAGGTGGCCGTGCTGGCCCGCCGCGCCGACCGTCTCGCCGAGCTGACCGGGGAGATCGAGCGGGGCGGCGGTACCGCGCTGGCGCTGGCCGCCGACGTGACCGACGCGAGCGCACTGCGGTCCGCGGCCGACCGGGTGGCCGCCGAGCTGGGCACCGCGGACCTGCTGGTCAACAACGCCGGGGTGATGCTGCCCGCGCCGGTGGCGGAGCTGCCGACCGGGCAGTGGCAGCACCAGATCGACCTCAACGTCAGCGGGCTGATGAACACGATCGGCGCGTTCGTCCCGCAGCTGATCGCCTCCGCCGCGGACCGCGGCGTGGCCGATCTGGTGAACACGTCGTCGATCGCCGCGCAGAACATCTTCCCGAACTTCGCGGTGTACTCCGGCACGAAGGCGTTCGTGACGCACCTGTCGCGGACGCTGCGCGCCGAGCTGGGACCGAAGGACGTCCGGGTGTCGGCGGTCGAGCCGGGCATCGTGGGCACCGAGCTGCAAAGCCACGTCACCGACCCGGGCGCGCAGGATTGGCTGGAGGGCTCGAAGAAGGAAATGACGTGGCTGGCCCCCGAGGACGTCGCCGAGGCGATCGCGTTCCTGGCCGCCCAGCCCGCGCACGTGAACCTTCAGCAGGTCACCATCATGCCCACGCGGCAGGCTGCCTGACCGCCGCCACCGGCGGGGCCCGGCCGCGGCCGGGCCCTCCCGGGCAGCCGGGGGACGAAGCGGCCTCGCCCCCGCGGCCAGGCTGGCGAACTCGGCTAACGCACCAGCGGTCGCAGCTGCCCGATCTGGTGCGTCGAGGTCGCGTGGCCGTTCAACGCCCGCCGGACGGCGTCGAGCACTCCCTCGGCGATCTCCTCCTGCGCCAGGGAGCGGTGGGCGTCGTAGGCGGAGACCGTGCCCAGCTGCACCACCTGGGTCGGGTGGAGCGGGAGGAGCGGGTCGGGGGGTTCGACGGTTCCGGTGCCGCTCAGGCCGCCGCGCACCTCCACCACCGGCGCCTCGTCGGCGAGCAGCGACTCCACCGCCCCCATCACGGACCGCCGGTACTGCTCGTGGATCCACGCGACCAGCAGGTCCGCCGGCCCGCGCAGGGCCAGCTCCGCCTTCGCCGCGAGCTCCCGCGGCCGGTCCCAGTGCGCCTCGACCCAGATCGCCCTCCCGCCACCCCATGGGCGGATGGTGCCGGGCCGGTAGGGCCGGTGCCCGGGTGGGCGCATCGACCGCCGCGCCGCCGCGCCGGGCCGCAGTTCGCAGTCCAGGGGGTGGTACCGCCGGGACGGCAGCACCACGTGCCAGCCCTCCTGCGTCAGGACCTCCGCGACCCTCGCCAGCATGCCCGTACCGGCCAGGATCAGCGCTTTCCTGCCAGCCATGACCCCACGCTACCTGCCGCTCGCCGCCCCGGCAGCCTCCACTTGAGTCCTTTTCCGCCCCCGGAGCTCCGGACGTCCTGGTTGCCCGCTCGCCGGAACCCGGCCGGGGCCGGCCCCAGCCCGCGGCGGGGTCGGCACTGACGTGCCCGCCCGGCGCCTCCACCGGGAGGGCACGTCACCACCGGAACCCGGCCGGGGTCAGCCCCTATCCGCGCCCGGGCCGGTAGTGACCTGCCCGCCGCACCACGCCCGGCACCTCACCACCGCAGGGGGCACGTCATCACCACACACCCGCCGAGGCAGCCCCAGTCCGCGCCCGGGCCGGCACTGACGTGCCCGCACCTCCCCGCCGGGAACCGGGCGTGGGTCAGCCCCAGTCCTTGCCCGGGTCGAAGGCGTGCGGCTCGGTCAGGCTGAACCAGTTCCCCGAGTCGTCTCGGAACACGGCTTCGATTCCGTACGGGCGTTCGGCCGGCTCCTGCAGGAACGTGACCCCGCGGGCGGCCAGCTCCGCGTGCGTCTTCCGGCAGTCGTCGGTCCGCCAGACTCCCCCGCCCAGCGCGCCCTTCGCCACCAGTTCCCGGATCTGCTTCTCCGTCTCCGCGTCGTGCTGGGGCGGGCCCGGCTTCATCAGGATGAAATCCAGATCCGGCTGGTCGGCCGGCCCCACGGTGAGCCAGCGGAAGTCACCGATCCGCAGGTCCCGCCGCACCTCGAAGCCGAGCTTCTCGGTGTAGAACGCTTTCGCCGAGTCGTGGTCCAGCACGTAGACGCTGGAATGGGACAGTCCCCTGATCATCGCGAACCTCCTGTCGTCGATGACCGGAACGCTACGGGCCGGAACCACGCCCGGGCTTCTCCGAATGTGCGGTTTCCCCCGACGGCCGGGTCCACATCATCAGGTAGCACCCGGGCACCGGCGGCGGCCCGTCCGACCGCACCCGCGCCCGGTACTCGCTCGGCGAGGAGCCGGTGATCTCGGCGAACCGGCGGCTGAACGTGCCCAGGCTGGTGAACCCGACGGCCAGGCACACCTCGGTGACCGTCAGGTTCGCCGACCGCAGCAGGTCCTGCGCCCGCTCGATGCGCCGCCGCGTCAGGTACGCCTTCGGGCTCTCCCCGTACGCGGCGGCGAACGACCGCATGAAGTGGTACCGCGAACAGCAGGCGACGGCGGCGAGCGCGTCCACGTCGAGGGGCTCGGCGTAGTGCGCGTCCATCCAGTCCTTGGCGCGGCGCACCTGCGCCACCACCGCCGCCCGGTCGGTCATGACCTCAGTGCGCCGCCTCGTTCCAGGACCGGCCGAACCCGACCGACACCTCCAGCGGCACAGCCAGCTCGTAGGCGGCGCCCATCTCGCGGCGCACCAGCTCCTCGACCCGGTCCCGCTCGCCCTCGCAGACCTCGACGATCAGCTCGTCGTGCACCTGCAGCAGCACCCGCGACGACAGCCCGGCCTCCGCGATCGCGCGGTGCACGCCGATCATGGCGACCTTGATGATGTCCGCCGCGCTGCCCTGGATCGGCGCGTTGAGCGCCATCCGCTCGGCCATCTCGCGGCGCTGCCGGTTGTCGCTGTTGAGGTCGGGCAGGTAGCGGCGGCGACCGAAGATCGTCTCGGTGTAGCCGACCTTGCCGGCCTCGACCACGACGCTGTGCAGGTAGTCGCGCACCCCGCCGAACCGGGCGAAGTACTCGTCCATCAGCCCGCGGGCCTCCTCGGTGGAGATCCGCAGCTGCTGCGACAGACCGTAGGCCGACAACCCGTAGGCCAGGCCGTAGTTCATCGCCTTGATCTTCGCCCGCTGCGGCCCGGTGACCTCGGCCGGGTCGACGCCGAACACCCGCGCCGCGGTGGCGGCGTGGAAGTCGAACCCGGACTGGAACGCCTCGATCAGCGCCGCGTCCTCGGACAGGTGCGCCATGATCCGCATCTCGATCTGGCTGTAGTCCGCGGTGAGCAGCTCCGCGTAGCCCTCGCCGACCACGAAGGCGTCGCGGATGCGACGGCCCTCCTCCGTGCGGATGGGGATGTTCTGCAGGTTCGGGTCCACAGAGGACAGCCGGCCGGTGGCCGCGATCGTCTGGTGCAGCGTGGTGTGGATCCGGCCGTCGTCGGCGACCGACTTGAGCAGGCCCTCGACCGTGCTCTTGAGCCGGGTGGCGTCCCGGTGCTCCAGCAGGTGCTGCAGGAACGGGTGCTCGGTCTTCTCGAACAGCGTCTGCAGCGCCTCGGCGTCGGTGGTGTAGCCGGTCTTGGTGCGCTTGGTCTTGGGCATGCCCAGCTCGTCGAACAGCACGACCTGCAGCTGCTTGGGCGAGCCCAGGTTGACCTGCTTGCCGATCACGCCGTAGGCGGCCTCGGCGGCCTGCTTCACCCGCGCGCCGTAGTGCGCCTCCAGCGCGGTCAGCTGCTCGATGTCCACCGCCACACCCGCGGCCTCGACCTCGGCGATGACCTGCAGCAGCGGCAGCTCGATGTCGTTCAGCAGCCGGGTGCCGCTGATCTTCTCCAGCTCACCGGACAGGGCGCCGGCCAGCTCGGCGACCGCGCTGGCGCGGACCAGCTCGCCCTGCACCAGCTTCTGGTCGCCGTCGTCGCCGTCGAGCAGGGACAGCTGGCCGTCGCCGGAGTCGCTGTCGTTGCGCAGCTCGCGCTGCAGGTACCGCAGCACCAGGTCGTCCAGCTCGAACGACCGCTGCCCCGGCCGGACCAGGTAGGCGGCCAGCTCGGTGTCCATCGCCAGCCCGGCGAGCTTCCAGCCGCGCGCCCGCAGCGCGTGCAGCGGCACCTTCAGGGCGTGCCCCGCCTTGGGGATCGCCGGATCGGCCAGCCACGCCGCCAGCGCCTGCTCGTCGGCCTCGTCCAGCCTGGTGACGTCGACGTACCCGGCTTCGCCGCCCGCCGCGGCGAGGGCGATCGACTGGATGTCCGACCGCACCGACGAACCGGTGGTGCGGAAGGACACCCCGACGGTCTGGCCGGCCTTGGTGTGCTTGGACAGCCACGCGGCGAGACCGCCGGGCGGCACCGCCGCGCCCGCCACCTCGAACCCGGACTCGGCCTCCGGCTCGGCGCTGGACAGCGTCTGGAACAGCCGGTCGCGCAGCACCCGGAACTCCAGCTCGTCGAACAGCCGGTGCACCGCGTCCCGGTCCCACGGCTTGAGCGCGAGGTCGTCCGGCGTCGCGTCCAGCGGCACGTCCCGCACCAGTTCGGTGAGCTGCCGGTTGAGCATCACCGAGTCGAGGTGGGCGCGCAGCGCGTCGCCCACCTTGCCCTTGACCTCGTCGACGCGGTCGATGAGCGCGGCCAGCGACCCGAACTGCTGGATCCACTTGGTGGCCGTCTTCTCCCCCACCCCCGGGATGCCCGGCAGGTTGTCCGACGGGTCGCCACGCAGCGCCGCGAAGTCCGGGTACTGCGACGGGGTGAGCCCGTACTTCTCCGACACCCCGGCCGGGTCGTACCGGACCAGGTCGGACACGCCCTTGCGCGGGTACAGCACGGTCACCGCGTCGTCCACCAGCTGCAGCGCGTCCCGGTCGCCGGTGCAGATGAGCACCTGGTAACCCTGCGCCGTCGCCTGCGTGGTGAGCGTGGCGATGATGTCGTCGGCCTCGTAGTTCTCCTTGGTCAGCACCGGGATGCCGAGCACCCCGAGCACGTCCTTGACCAGGTCGACCTGCCCCTTGAACTCGTCCGGCGTGGACGTGCGCGTCGCCTTGTACTCGGCGAAGGTCTCCGAGCGGAACGTCTGCCGCGACACGTCGAACGCCACCGCGAGGTGCGTGGGCTGCTCGTCGCGCAGCAGGTTGATCAGCATCGAGGTGAACCCGAACACCGCGTTGGTGACCTGGCCGGTGGAGGTCTTGAACCGGTCGGCCGGGACCGCGAAGAACGCCCGGTAGGCCATCGAGTGGCCGTCGATCAGCAACAGCCGCGGCCGTCCTTCCGGCGGCAGCGTGGCTGTGGTGTTGGCTACTGGCTGGTTCTGGCTGGGGCTCACGGGTGCGAGTCTAGGGTGGGGCACCGACAGAACCGCGCGAGCGGTCGCCCTGCCCTGCCGTCGTCTCACCGAGGAGCATGCCGTAGTGACCGAGAACCTGTCCGAAGCCATCCGCGAGCAGCTCGCGGGCATCGACCCGCGCGTCGCGGAGCAGCAGCTCAACGACAAGGTCGGCATCGAGTTCGTCGAGCTCACGGCGGAGAGGGTGGTCGGCACGATGCCGGTCGAGGGCAACCTGCAGCCCTACGGCCTGCTGCACGGCGGCGCCAACGCGGTGCTGGCCGAGGCGCTCGGCTCGACGGTGGCCGCGCTCAACGCCGGCCCGGACAAGGCGACGCTCGGGTTCGAGCTGTCCTGCACGCACCACCGCGCGGTCCGGGAAGGCCTGGTCACCGGCGTGGCGACGCCCGTGCACGTGGGCCGGGGCACCATCACCGCCGAGATCGTGCTGACCGACGACCAGGGCCGCCGCACCTGCACCGCGCGCCTGTCCTGCCTGGTGCGCGACCGGGCGCCGGGCGCCCGCTGACGCACGCGAACGGGCCCCGGCGCGAGTGCGCCGGGGCCCATCGTCGTCGGAGTCCACCCGATCAGGCGACACCCAGGTAGGCCTCCTTGATCGCGGAGTCGGCCAGCAGCTCCCGGCCGGTCCCGGTCTTGGTGATCCGGCCGGTCTCCAGCACGTACGCGCGGTGGGCCCGGGTGAGCGCCTGCTGCGCGTTCTGCTCGACCAGCAGCACGGTCGTGCCCTGCTTGTTGATCTCCGTGACGATCCGGAAGATCTGCTGGATGAACTGCGGCGCCAGCCCCATCGACGGCTCGTCGAGCAGCAGCAGCCGGGGCTTGGCCATCAGGGCCCGCCCCATCGCCAGCATCTGCTGCTCACCGCCGGAGAGGGTGCCGCCAGCCTGGTTCCGCCGTTCCGCCAGGCGCGGGAACAGGTCGAACACGCGGTCCAGGTCGGGCTGCAGGTTCTTCCGGTCCTTGCGCGCGTAGGCGCCCATGTCCAGGTTCTCCGCGACCGTCATGCCGGGGAACACCCCGCGCCCCTCGGGCACCTGCGAGATGCCGCGCACGACCCGCAGGTCGGCGCGCAGCTTCGTGATGTCCTCACCGGCGAAGGTGATCCGGCCCGCCGACAGCGGGCGGATGCCGGAGATGGCGCGCATCGAGGTGCTCTTGCCGGCGCCGTTGGCGCCGATGAGGGCGACGACCTCGCCCTCCTCGACCTTCAGCGTCAGCTCCGAGACCGCCTGGATCCGTCCGTAGTGGACGGAGACCCCGTCAAGCTCAAGCAGCGTCATCGTCAGGCACTCCCAGGTAGGCGGCGATCACAGCGGGGTTCTCCCTGATCTCGGCCGGCAGTCCTTCGGCGATCTTCTTGCCGAACTCCAGAACGACGATCCGGTCGGTCACACCCATGACCAGCCTCATGTCGTGCTCGATCAGCAGGACGGTGTAGCCGTCGTCGCGGATCTTCCGGATCAGCCCCATGAGCTCTTCCTTCTCCGCCGGGTTGAACCCGGCGGCCGGCTCGTCGAGGCACAGCAGCTTCGGCTCGGTGGCCATCGCCCGCGCGATCTCCAGGCGGCGCTGGTAGCCGTACGGCAGGTTCTTGGCCTTGTCCGCGGCCCGGTCGGCGATGCCGACGAACTCCAGCAGCGCCATGGCCCGCTCGACCGCGGTCTTCTCCTCCTGGTGGTGCCGCGGCAGCCGCAGCAGCGCGCCGATGACGCTGGTCTTGTGGCGGGCGTCGGTGCCGACCACCACGTTCTCCAGCGCGGTCATCTCGCCGAAGAGGCGGATGTTCTGGAAGGTGCGGGCGATGCCGCGCTGGGTGATCTGGTGCCGGGTGGCCTTGCCCAGCGGCTTGTCCTCCAGCAGCACCTGCCCCGACGTGGGCCGGTAGACCCCGGTCATCGCGTTGAAGCAGGTGGTCTTGCCGGCGCCGTTGGGCCCGATCAGGCCCAGGATCTCGCCGCGGCGGATGCCGAAGGACACCGAGTCCAGCGCGGTCAGGCCGCCGAACTTCAGCGTCACGTCGCGCAGCTCCAGCAGGGTCTCGCCGACGTCGACCCGGATCTCCCGGTCGACGGCGACCGCCTCGGCGACCTCGGCCTCGTGCTCGGCGAGCTCCTCCGGGCTCATCCGGGCGACCTCGGCGACCAGGCCGCCCTCGACCGGGGCCTCCTCGCTGGGGTGGCTCATCGGGGACCTCCCGTCGTGTCGGCGGCCAGCGCGCTCTCCCCGCTGATCTGCTCGCCGCGGCCGAGCAGCCGCTGGTAGGCCTGGCGGCCCCGGGCCAGCAGCCGCTGCCGGGCGCCGAGCAGGCCCTGCGGGCGGAAGATCATCAGGATGATCAGCGCGATGCCGAAGATGAGGTAGTTGTACTCGGCCAGCTGCACGAACCGCAGCGGCAGGTAGGCCACCACGGCCGCGCCGAGCAGCACGCCCACCTTGTTGCCCGCGCCGCCGAGCACCACCGCGGCCAGGAACAGCATCGAGGTGATGACGTCGAACGACTGGTTGTTCACGAACCCGAGCTTGCCCGCGTAGAGCGCGCCCGAGAGGCCGCCGATGGCCGCGCCGATGACGAACGCCCAGATCTTGAACTTGAACACCGGGACGCCCATGATCTCGGCGACGTCCTCGTCCTCGCGGATGGACACCCAGGCGCGGCCGACGCGGCTGCGTTCCAGGTTCCCGACCAGCAGCAGGATCGCGATGATGATCGTGATCGTGAGCCAGTACCAGGCGGTGGCGTTGGCGAAGAACGGCGTGCCGTTCGCGTTGGTGCCGACGCGCTCGAAGCCGGACTGGCCGCGCAGCGGGTCGACGTTGTCCGCGACCAGGCGGATGATCTCGCCGAACCCGAGCGTGACGATCGCCAGGTAGTCACCGCGCAACCGCAGGGTCGGGGTGCCCAGGATGACCCCGAAGATCATCGTGACCACCATGGCCAGCGGCAGCGTCCACAGGTACGGCAGCTTGGACAGCGTGGAGTTCGGGCTGGTGAACAGCGCCGCCACGTAGGCGCCGACGGCGAAGAAGCCGACGTAGCCCAGGTCCAGCAGGCCGGCCTGGCCGACCACCACGTTGAGCCCGATGGCGACCAGCGCGTAGCGGGCCACGTCGAACATCGCCGTCGGGAAGTCGGTGCCCGTCGTCGCGATGAGCGGCGGGTTGAGCACCGGCAGGAAGTAGATCAGCACCACGACCGGGATGAGGATCGCCCACTGGGCCGGCCGGGACAGGTTGTTCCACTGCTCGCGGATCGAGCGGCGCTTCGGCGGCGCGCTCACGGTCTGGGTGGTCATACGCGTGCCTTCCCGAGGGACTCGCCGAGGATGCCGGTGGGACGGAACATCAGGACGACGATCAGCACGACGAAGGCCACGATGTCCTTCCACTCGCCGCCGAACAGCGACTGGCCGTAGTTCTCCACGAGGCCGAGCAGGAACCCGCCGAGCAGCGCGCCGCGCAGGTTGCCGATCCCGCCGAGCACGGCGGCGGTGAACGCCTTGATGCCGAGCAGGAAACCGCCGTTGTAGATGGCGCCCTGCGGGATCCGCATCATGTAGAACAGCGCGGCGGCGCCGGCGAGCAGCCCGCCGACGAGGAACGTGACGACGATGACCCGTTCCTTGTTGACGCCCATCAGCGTCGCGGTGTCCGGGTCCTGCGCCACGGCGCGGATGCCGCGGCCCAGTCGCGTCCGGTTCACGAAGTGGTCGGCCACGTACCACAGCAGCACGGCGGCCACGAACAGGATGACGTGGATGTTCGTCACCGGCGCCCCGAAGATCCGGAACAGCGGTTCCGGCTGCAGCAGCCGGATCTGGGGCTGCTGGTTGAGGCCGAAGATCAGCCGCAGGGTCTGCTGGATGGCGAACGAGGCGCCGATCGCGGTGATCAGGAAGACCAGGCGCGGGGCGTTGCGCTTGCGCAGCGGGCGGTAGGCCACGCGTTCCAGCAGCACCGCGGTGCCGCCGGAGACCGCCATCGCGGCGATGCAGGCGATCGCGAGGAAGAGGATGATCTCGAAGACCGACAGGACCGGCGTCGCGCCGGCGCGGAAACCGAGGCCGTAGAACGTCAGCCAGGTGGCGAACGCGCCGACGACGAAGACCTCGGAGTGCGCGAAGTTGATGAGCTTGAGCACGCCGTAGACGAGCGTGTAGCCCAGCGCCACCAAGGCGTAGATGCCGCCGAGCGCGAGGCCGTCGACGGTGTTGTTCCAGAACTGCTCGGCGAGGCCGGCCACGTCGAACTCGATCCATGGCTCGGACTGCGCGAGGAATGGGGTCATCGCGGGGTACAAGGGTTCACTCTATTCCCGGGTACGGATCGGGCATGCACGCGACGATCGGCCGCGTGCATGCCCGATAGGTCAGTCGTTAGCTGATCTGGCCGTTGTTGACGATCTTTCCGTTTTCGACGCGGTAGCTCCACACCGGGGTGTCCGAGAGCTCGCCCTTGTCGTTCCACTTGAACTTCTTCGTCAGGCCCTGACCGTCGTAGTTCTTGACGAAGTTGAGCATCCCAGCGCGGTCCTTGATGCCGCTGTCGATGCCCTTGAGCAGGATGGTCGTGACGTCGTAGCCCTCGGGCGAGTACGTGCCCGGGTCAGCGCCCTCGACCTGCTTGAACGCGGCCGTGAAGTCCTTGAAGTTGTCCTCCGGGACGCACGGGCAGGTGAAGTAGGCGTGGGTCGCGCCGCCGCCGGCGCCCTTGAGGAACTCGTTGTCCTTCACGCCGTCGGGCCCGACGAACTTGGCGGTGACGCCCTTGTCGTTGAGCTGCTGCGCGAACGGGCCGGCCTCGGGGTAGTAGCCCGAGTAGAAGATGGCGTCCGGGTTCTCGGTGGAGATCTTGTTGACCACCGCGGAGAAGTCGGTCTGGCCGGTCTTCACCTTGTCCGAGCAGGAGGCCTTGGAGCCCAGCGCCTGCTTCACGGCGTTGGCCAAGCCGATGCCGTACTCGGAGTCGTCCTCCACCACGCACACCTTGTTGGCCTTGAGCGTGTCGGTGAGGAACTTGGCCGCCGCCGGGCCCTGGACCGAGTCGTTGCCCATGCCGCGGAAGAAGGTCTTCCAGCCGTTCTCGGCCAGCGCCGGGTTGGTCGCCGACGGGCTGATGGTGACGAGGCCGGCCTGGTTGAACAGGTTGCCCGCGGCCTTGGACTCACCGGAGAACGGCAGGCCCACGACACCGATGATGTCGGACTCGTTGATGACCTGGGTGACGATGCCCGGGGCCTTGTCCGGCTTGCCTTCGGTGTCGAACTGCTTCAGCGTCACCTGGCAGTTCGGGTTCGCCTCGTTGTGCTGCTTCACCGCGAGGTCGGCGCCGCGCAGGATGTTCTGGCCCAGCGCCGCGCTGGCGCCGTTGATGGTGCCCGCGTACGCGATCGAGACTCCCGAGCACACCGCCTTGCCGTCGCCGCGCGGGTTGGCCGCATCAGCCGCCTGCGAAGGCGCCGCCGCCGAGCCGGTCGTGTTGCCCGACGTACCTCCCTCGTCACGCGCCGCGCACGCACCCAGCGCCAGCGTTGCCGCCGCTGCCAGCACGAGAACTCGCGTGAGTCGTGCTCCTGACACTCGTTCCTCCAATATCCAGCCGGCCGCGGACTTGCGGCCGTCCCGGGATGGGACCTATCGGGCGCTGAACGTAGCCGCCCGGTGAGGCCAAGCACAGCGGTATGCGCTGTCTTGTTTCCACATCGTGACGGGGGTCACTGTAGTTCATGCATGATTTACACCCGGTTGCTGCAATGCAACAACCGGGTGATAACCATCAGTGACTTTCTCGCTCAGATGAGCAGCGCCGTCACGACCTCGTTGGAGTGATGTCGGAGCGTTTGACCGCCCACGCGACTGCGTGGGGTTACTTCTGACCGATGCTCTCGACGACCGCCTGGGCGACGGCCTTCATGGTCGTGCGCCGGTCCATGGCGGTGCGCTGGATCCACCGGAACGCGTCCGGCTCGGTCAGGCCCTGGTGGGTCATCAGCAGGCCCTTGGCCCGGTCGATGACCTTGCGGGTCTCCAGCCGGTCGGAGAGGCTGGCGACCTCGGCTTCGAGCGCCTGCATCTCCGAGAACCGGCTGACGGCCAGTTCGATCGCGGGGACGAGGTCCCGCTTGTTGAACGGCTTGACCAGGTACGCCATGGTGCCCGCGTCGCGGGCGCGCTCGACCAGCTCGCGCTGGCTGAACGCGGTCAGGATGACCACGGGGGCGATGCGGTCGGTGGTGATCTGGGACGCCGCCTCGATGCCGTCCAGCTTGGGCATCTTGACGTCCAGGATCACCAGGTCGGGCTTGAGCTCGGCGGCCAGCTTGATGGCCTCTTCGCCGTCGCCCGCCTCGCCGACCACCTGGTATCCCTCTTCGCGCAACATCTCGACGAGGTCAAGCCGGATCAGTGCTTCGTCTTCGGCGACGAGCACCCGACGCTGCGGAGCGGTGGCCACACCGCTGGCCTCGGTAGCCTCTTCGGTCACCGGGGTCCTCCTGCGTGCTCGACGGAATGGGAATGCGGCGAACCGCAGGACGAGCCTACCCGGAACGATCCAGTTGGTGGATGGCGCAGACCACGTGGCGAGCATGGTGTTCACCACGTCGAGCGACGGCGTGTCGCGTTGATCGACTCCCCTGTGAGCGGTCGTCACACAGGGCTACCCCCGCTGCTCGCGGCGGTGGGCGGGGCGCGTAAAGTCTGGCTGCGCCGCCCCCGTAGCCCAACTGGCAGAGGCAACGGATTCAAAACCCGTCCAGTGTGAGTTCGAATCTCACCGGGGGCACTTCGCTTGACATGGCACGAACGGCCCCTCACCTGCGGAAACAGGGTGAGGGGCCGTTCTTGCATCGTCCGGCCGTGTCCGGCGGGATCCGGCCCTCACCGGCCGTCTGTGGACGCCCCGTGGACGCGCCTCACTCGTCTGGCAGCCGTAGAGCCCGCTCCATCCGCTCCCGCGCGCTCGCCTTCTGGCCGGCGAGGATCTTGGCGTAGATCCGCAGCAGGACGGCGACCGAGTGCCCGGCCCACTCCGCGACCTGCCGCGCCGGCACCCCGGCGGCGAGAGCCGTCGACACGAACGCGTGACGCAGGTCGTAGGGCCGCTTGGCGAGCACGGACGCGTACTCCTGCTCGGTCAGGGCGGCCTTTCGCGCCCGGTCCCAGACTCGCGAGATCGTCGATTCCGCCAACTCTCCCCCGGTGAGGCTGCGGAACAGCCGGCCATCGGCCGCGGTGCCGAACCGCTCCAGGTGCTCGTTGAGCAGAGCAGTGAGGGGTGGCGGGCAGGGGACAACGCGCACCTCCCCCACTCCCCTCTGTTTGAGCTGCCGTTGGTCTCGCCGTGAACCGCTATCGGTCCACGCGGCGCCCGCGATCGGAGCCGCCTTCGACAACAGCAGTTCGCCCCAGCCCTTCTCCGGAATCGCGAGATCTTCCTTTCCGAGGACAGCCGCTTCCTCCGGACGCAGACCCGCGTAGTACTGCACTCCGAAGTACGCCTTCAACCGCGGCCCCATCGACCGTCGCGGCTGTCCCTCGATCTTCTGGGCGTCAACCGCGGCGAGCAATCGCTCGGCCTGTGTCGGGTTGATCACGACCCGCTTGTCAATCGCGTAGTTCTTCTTCGGAGCCGTCCACTTCACTTCCGCGATGCGGTTCTTCTCCAGGAGCTTCCTCTCGACGGCGTGGTCCAGCGCGTTGTAGAGCACCGCTCGTTTCCGAGAGACCGTCTTGGCGGCAGCCGGTTTGCCGTCCATCTTGAGCGCGAGCGCGTCCAGTACGCCGCGCACCACAGAAAGATCGTCCAGCCGTGATACCGGCACCGTATTCGACGCCAACCACTTGAGCGCAGCCTGAACATCAGCGGGCTTAGCGGTATCGCGCCGCCCGGTGTTGTACGCCCAGCCGGTCAGCGCCTTCCTCAGCACCTTGTCGGCCGGCTTGCCACGGTCATTCGCGAGCAGAGCCAGAGTCGCGGTGGCCAGAGCATCGGCGTTGCCGGCGCGCGACTTCGCTGCCGCCCTGACCCACTTCGCGTCGACATACGACTGGGCGAACTCGAACCAGCTTTCCTCGTTGACTTCCCGCCCCATGGAGACCGGGAGCCCATCTGTCAGGCGGAAAGCTTCGCCGTACCTCAGCGCGGACAACAACTGGGACCGGAAGGATTCGGCAAGCGCCTTGGTCGGAAAGGTCTTGGACCAGGGCGTCCGGGCGACGCGCCACCGGACGTTGTACGACTTCTTACCGGACCTTCCTCCCTTCGACGACTTCGTGAGTCGCTCGCGGATCTCCCAAATCCGGACGTCAAAGGTCTTCCCCATCAGGCGGCCTCCTCGCAGGAGTCGAGCCACGCGTCGAGATCCACGCGGCGAATCCGGATCTCCCCGTTCGGGAGCTTGATGCAGCGGGGCGCGCGCCCCTTGGCGCGCCACTCGTAGAAGGTGGAGCGGGCTACCTCGAACTCCTCGCAGAACGCGGCGATCGTGAGGTGCTGTCGTGGGCTGGCCATGTGGTCGTGGTCCTTCCGGCGACACGGTGGTTGCGGGTCTCGGTGCACGGGTGCATGGCGCCTCCTTCTGGTGTTGGGCGGCTATGTCGCGTAACTGGCGTAACCGGCGTAACCGCCCTGGTCAGCGGGTTACGGATGCTTGGGCGGTTACGGATGCATCCGTAACCGGGCGTCCTGCCGTAACCGGCTGACCTGCGGGGTTACGTGAGTTACGCCAGTTACGCGGTAGAGCCGGGGTCGGTGGGCAGATACCGCTTCCAGGCGTCGGCGAGGCCGGTCTCGCCGTGGACGACGTAGCCCCGCATGGTCTTGCCGTCCTTGTACGGGGTGGGCTTGACTCCGTAGCGCTCCAGCTCTTTCGCCAGCCGCCGCGCGTCGAGCGGCTTGCCGTAGAGGTCGCCCCAGGGCGCTTCCTCGTTGGCGTAGAGGGCTTCCAGGATCGCCGCGGTTGGCAGCCGGTCGGCCTGCCGCTGGGTGAAGACCTCGCGGAGATCGGCCAGGAGCCGGATGCCGAGGCTGCCCTTGTGCGGGTCGTTGCTGGCGACGAAGTGCGCGCAGGCGGCTCGGGCGGTGTCGGGCCAGTGCCCGCCGGCGGCGTCGGCGAGGGCGATCAGCGGTTCCCAGATTTCGGCGGATCGGTCGGTGACGCCTTCGGGCATGTCGGGTTCGGCGTCGTCGAGGCTGTCGGCGACGCTGGCGACCCAGGCGGCGAGCTTGTCCCGCAGGGGTTCGGCCTCGGTCTCGATGCGGCGGGTCTTGAAGGGCTCTACGCGCTCGTTCGGGGCGCGGCGGCGCATGTGGATGGTGATGGCGCGGGTGGTGATGGTGTCGGGCATGTGCCCGGCGATCCCGGCCAGCGCGACGGGGGCGTAGACCTTGAAGCGCTGCACGTTCATGGCCTTGGCGTCGCCGACGCACCGGGCGATGGTGGCGGAGCGCTTGTAGCCGGCGTTGAGCATGGCGCGCAGGTCTTCGTAGTTGCCGCCGTTCTTCGGGTTGAAGATCGCGTCCACCTCGTCGAACAGGATGGTGATGGGGGCGGCGTTGACCATCCGGAACAGCGCGGCGGTGCTGGCGGAGATGGTCATCTCCGGGTCGTGCACGAGGTACTGGGCGACCTCCAGCACGCGGGTCTTGCCTGACCCGGGTTCTGCGCTGGACAGGATCAGCCGTGGGGTGACGTAGAAGTGTTCGGCGGCGTGGGTGTGGGCGTACCAGAGCACGAGCGTGGGCACGCAGTGCTCGTCGAGGAAGGCGTTGAAGCGGGACACGAAGGCTCCGATCTCATCGAGGACGGCGGCACCATCGGCGGGCGCCGGTCCGGGTGCGCGGGCGGCGGGCACGACCCGCAGCGGGCGGGCGGGATGGCTCATCCGGGCTTCCTTCCTCGGCTCAGGTCGCGGATGTCAGGCGGCGTCCTGGTCGGCCCGCAGACGGGCCCGGACGCGGACGACAGTGCGCGGGGTGGTGCGCAGGGTGCAGGCGATCTCGCGAGCGGTCTTGCCGGCGCGGGTCAGGCGGGCGACCTCCCGGTCCCGCGGGTCCTGCGGGCGGTGCTGGCGGTGCGGGCGTTCCCGCTCGGTCTGTCCGCCCCAGATGCCGAACTCCTCGTCGTGACTCCGAGCCCACTCCGCGCACGCCGCGCGGACGGGGCAGACGGCACAGACGCGCTTGGCCGCGGCGGTCAGCTCGGCGGCTCCGGGGCCGGGTTCGGGGAAGAAGGCGTCCGGGTGGGTGCCGCGGCAGGCGGCTTGGTCGTGCCAGGCAAGGTCGGCGGCGGTCACGCCGAGGACGGCCCACGTTGGCGGGGTGGCCGGGGCGCGGCCGGGGGTGGTGGTGCCGGTGATGCGGCGCGGTTGGCGAAACTGGGGCATCAGGCGGCCTCCGAGAGTGCGTCGGGTGTGTGGGTGGCGTGGTGGTGGGCGAGGATGAGCCGGCCGAGGTGTTCGGCAGCGGCAGGAACGACGGCGTTGCCGATCACTCGCAGGCGGTCCACCTGGTGGGGAATCCCATCAGCCAGTCGGTCCACTCGGGGTTACGAGCAAGCCAGGCACGCGCTGCCCGCCGTTGCTGAGGTGCTGGGAGGCCAGAAAGTCCTCCAGTTGCCAGCGGTGATCCCCCGCTTCCGCGCGACTCCAGCAGATCCCGTGGCTGCCCATCGACGCTCGCGGGGTGGGCCAGCAGGTAGAGCCGTTCACGCGGGGTCGGTGCGCCAAAGGCCGTCGCCGGTAGCACTGCCCATTCCGCATCGAACCCGCTTTCGGCCAGGTCGGCGAGGACGGTGCCGAAAGCGTCGGGATGTCCAAGCAGAGCTGGGACGTTCTCCACGAGGACGTAGCTGGGTCGTAGTGCGCGAATGACGGCTGCCATCGCGGGCCACATCCACCGCGGGTCAGCGGTGCCGAGTCCGAGCCCGGCGAGGGAGAAGGGTTGGCAGGGGAAACCGCCGGCGACGACATCAACGCGGGGACGGGCTTGGGACCGCCACCAGGCGACGGCGGTGCGGACGTCGTCATGCTTGGGAACCTCCGGGAAATGACGGGCGAGCACGGCACGGCAGTACGGATCGATCTCGACCTGGCCCACGGTGGTGAGCCCGGCCCGTTCCAGACCGAGGTCGATGCCGCCGATCCCGGCGAACAACGACACGACGGTGAGCGCCATCAGGCAGCCACCCCCAGCCGGGCCGGGACTGCGATCGCGGCCCGGTAACGGGTCCACAGTTCGTCGACGGCGGCGGTGTCGTCGGCCAGCTCTCGCAGCACCTCCGTGGGCGAGCCGGACACAGCCTGCTCGATGCGGCGGGCGTGCGCGAGCAGGGCGCGGCGCCACGCGGCCTCCAGCAGTACGGCCTTGAGCTGATCGGCCAGCGCGGGCGGCGGTGCGTCGCGGTAGGTGTCGGCCAGCCAGCCGGACAGCCACTCGCGGCGCTTCTCACCCGGCGCCTGCCCGGTGGCGACGGCGTGGGCGTAGAGGGCGACCGGGGCTGGCGTCTGCTCGGCGGCCACGACCTCGATCGCGAGTTGGAGGACGTGGGCGGCCATCCCGCTGGCGAAGTCTGCGGCGCGCATTCCGGCCAGCAGCCGCCGCGCCGGGCGGGCGGGAAGCTGCATCAGGCAGCCGAGGAACTGGCGTTCGGGGTCGGTCAGGGCATCGGTTGCGGTGGCCATGATGGTCCTTCCTGTGTGGAGGATCAGGCGCAGCGGGCCAGGACGGCGGCCAGGGCGTCGTGTTCGGGCTGGTCGGTCGACAGGCGGTAGCGGGTCTTGGTTTCGATCCAGCGGGCGGCGTAGCCGCACCGGTCCCGATCCGGGAGCCAGTGCGCGGGGTCCTGGTCCCCTTTGGACCGGTTCGCCCGCGCGGTCGCGACGACCAGGACGTCGGGGTCGTTGGCGTAGCGCTCCCGCTCGGCGCGGGACCAGGTGCGGGGGCCGACGCGGCGGCCACCCTCGATTCGCCCGGAGCGGGCGACCTCGGCCAGCGGCACGAGGTGGTCAATGTCCAGCTTGGACGCGTCGGTGACGGTCACCCCGTCGTAGGCGCTGACCCACGTTCCGGCGATCGGGCGGCACTCGTCGTCGGCGCGGACGCCCTGCCCCTGATCGAGCAGCGCTTGTTCGCGGGCGTTGCAGGTGCCGTGCACGGTCTTCCAGTGCGGCCAGTCGTCGCGGTCGTAGTGGAATCCGGTGTCCTCGGGGGCGATCGGCAGCGCGGCGAGCGCGGCGGCGGCCTCAGCAGGGGCGGCGGCCGTGTCGGTGACGGGCAGGCATCCGGCGGTCAGGGCGAGGGTGGCGAGCGCGGCAGCGGTGGTGGCGGCGGTCTTCATGACTTCCTCTCGATGACTACTCAACGTGTCGAAAGATGGGTGTGAAAGGCCAGGGCGACAGCCGGTCGGGGGTGTCGCCGAGGCGGGTTTCCCGCAGTTTCGCGGGTGTTTGCGCTGGTGGACGCTAGGAGCTAGCTCGCAGCTCAGGAAGGGTGTGGGGCGCTAGCGGGGATGCTAGATCTAGCATCGGGTGACGCTAGCGAGCTGGAACCCGCTAGCACCCCACGCCGATTACTCTCCGTTGTTCTTGCTGCGATGGCGGTCGGCCGCGGCGAGCACGGCGGCGCGTTCGACACCGCGCCGGTTGGCGGTCTTGCCGTCCTCGGTGCGGCCGTAGACCTGGAGGGTGTCCACGCCGAAGGGCTTGAGCGCTGAGGCGAGCTGGTTGGCCTTCGCCCGTCCGTCCAGCTCGGCCCAGGACCCGTAGACCTCCGGGCGCAGCTCGGCGAGCCGGTCGACCAGGGTTTCCGACCACACCTTTTGCTCCCCGGCGCGGATCACCGACGCGGTGTCGGCGATGACCGAATAGGACGGACGCGCGGCCTCGTCGGCGACGACTTCGCCGGCGGCGTGGCCGGTGATGGTGCCGTGCCCTTCGCGCAGGGCGCGGGCGCGATCGACGATCTTCTCGGCCGCGGGGCCGTCGATGTAGTAGCCGCGCACGATCTGCGGGTCGTCGCTGGCGCCGACCAGGTAGCCGATGCCCTTGTCCTTCGCCCCGAACGTTGTGGCCCGGACGCCGTTCTTGGACGACGAGGTGCCCAGCACCATGTCGTTCTCCAGCTGTCCCATGACCCGCAGGCAGAACCGCAGACCGGCGTTCGCCGACACACCGGGCGGCAGGGACTGGGCGTCGGGGCGCTGGGTGGCCAGCACGAGGATGATGCCCATTGCCGGGCCGCGCTTGATGATGCCCTCGGCCAGCTTGCGGGCCTCGTCCTTGTAGTCGCCGTGGGAAAACAGTTCCTGGCACTCGTCGATCGCGGCGAAGATCGGGTGCAGCCCGAGCTTGCGGTTGCGTGAGAGCTGCGGGGTGACCTTGTTTTCCGGGCACAGCGCACGGTTTTCCTTGGCGATGCGGGTGATGGTCTTCGACCGGCGCTCCAGCTCCTTGTACAGCCGGCGCAGGCTGTTCATCGCGCCTTCCAACGTCTCGTCGTCGGCGCCGGAGCCGTACTCGTGCGCGACCTTCTCGAACATCCCCAGGTCACCGGTGCCCTTGAGCTCCCACAACACCAGCTCCACCCACGGGTCCAGCGCCGCGGCCAGCACCAGCACCCGCAGGGAGAACGTCTTGCCCATGCGCGGCATGGCCCCGATGACCATGTTCGCGAACATCAGGTCCACACCGACCGGACGGCCGCGCTGGTCGGTGCCGAACGGGACGGACTTGAACAGGTCCGCCTCACCCGACTTCGCCAGCGGCCAGGCCGCGGGCTTGGCCTTGGACATGTCCTGGTCCCCGACCCAGATCACCAGGCGTCCGGCGTGCTCCTCGCTGACCGGTTCGGGCCACACGCAGCCCAGCGGGCGGCGCAGCCCGGAGGCCAGCTTGTCGCGGCGCTCCATCACGTCCGTCACGGTGACGCCGTGGGGAAGGTCGACCTCGGCGCGCCAGCCCGGCCCGTCCCGGGTGATCGGCGCGGGGAACGTGATGCCCTGCCCCTTGGCCACGGCCTGGTTGATCCCGGAGATGCCCAGTGCCGCGAGGGCGCGGACCACAACGTCGCTGGTCAGCCTCGGCGCCTTCGACGTCACGACGGCGCGACCGAGGACCGGCTTGTCCGCCGGCGTGCCGACCTTGCCCAGCACCCCGACCCCGGCGGCGGCCACCAGCCACACCAGGCCGGTGCTGTAGCTGGCCAGCACGTACACCCCGGCGGCGGCCACGAGCAGGGTCAGGAAGGCGAGCAGGCCGCGCTTGCGGATGCGCTCGGCGCGGACCTCGGCGAGCTTGAAGTACTTGTCGTACTCGTTCGCGCTCACCGCCGCCGCGCGCAGCGGCTTGCCCTCCGCGTCGTAGACCCACCGGTGCGTGGCCACGACCACCCGCCACAGCCCGCGGGGCGAGCGCAGCAGCAGGATTCCGGCATAGGCCGGGGTCCGCACCGCGTGGTAGGCGACCGTGTGGCCGGTGTAGAAGGCGACCCACTTCACGCGGTCCCGCAGCTCTGCCTTGGACCGCGCCCACGTGGGCAGCAGCGGCCGGATCTTGGCGTCCCGGGTGGTCTCCCACCACGACGCCTTGGCCGGCGTCGACGGGTCCACGAGCACCGGGTGCCGGACCTGCTCGGCGTTCTCCTCGTCCACGATCTCGGCGTCGATCACGTCCGACCCGGCGAGGTCGCGGCGTTCCTGAACGGGGATCTCGTCCGCGTTCGTGGCGCTGTCCGGGCGGGGCGTGAACGGCAGCACCTTGCCGTTCACGGTCTCGTGCTGGTCGGTGTTCACGGGCTCCTGGTCGGGGGTGTTCATGGGGTCCTCACGGTTGGAGTCGTCGCCGGGGCGCGGGTTGGTGGGGATGGACATCAGGCGGCCTCCTCGCGGCGCTCAGCAGCGGACGGGAACGGGGCGGGCTCGGCGGTCGCAGTGACCTCGGCGCGCAGGTCGTCAGCGACGTTCTTGCTGGTCCCCCGGGAGATGTCCGGGCAGACCGTCCGGACCCACGCCGGGGTGATCTCGATCCCCGGCGCCCACGCCGCGCGGACCTCGGCGAGGTAGTCGGCCCGCAGCTTGCGAGCTGGCTTGGCCGCCGCTTTCGGCTTCCGGGGCGCCCGCTTGACCGGCTCGCGAGCGGGCTCCTGAACGGGCTCCGGGGTGGCGTCCTGAACGGCCTCGTGAGGCTGTCCGGTGAACGCCGGGGCGGCGGCACGGGTGACCGCCTCGGTGAGCCGGTCGCGCAGCACCGGGGCGGTCTCGGCGGCCAGGAACACCAGCACCGGCGGCACCGAGTGCAGCACGACCCCGGCCACGTGCAGCTCGGTCCAGGACTTCCACGTGTTCATCACGTAGGTGGCCAGGAACGCAAACCACTTCGTGCGGTGCGGCCACTTCCCGGTTTCGACCTGGTACCTGGCGGTGATCTGCTCGGCGCGCAGCACCGCCACCAGCACCAGCGACACCATCGGGTCCAGCAGCCACGCGGCCAGCCACGGTAGCGACCACATGGCAGCGCCGGCAGCGGCGAAGGTCTGGACGTTGACCATCGTGAACGCCAGCCCGAGGAAGATGCCGACCCACACCAGCGTGTCGACGAAGCCACGAACCTTCTCCACCCGCAGCGCGATCACGTCCGGGTGGTTGGACAACGCCCGAACCTCGGCCGCGGTCTCCGCGTCCTGACGCAGCTTGTCCGCAGTGGACAGAGGCACGAGCTGCGCGTCATGCATTGCGGTCATCGCTGCCCCCTCGTGGTCGTGACGATCTCGGTCACCGCGAGCAGCCGCGCCACGGCCGCGCCGGCGAACAGCGACGGCACGATCAGCACGATCAGCAGCGCGGTCGTGTTGGACCACCAGGTGATGACGGCCCACTGGATGCCCACGATCACCGCGGCGGTGAACAACGTCCGGACGGCGTTGCCCGTCATCCGGGTCACCTCGCGAACGCCCTTGCGGGCCTTGAGCGCGGACTTCCGACCGGACCGCCAGGTCGCGAACAACCCGATCAGCGCCAGTCCGCCGAGCACGTAGAGCACGGTGTGGTTCATCAGGCCACCTCCTCGGCGAACAGGTCGATCTGGTCGGCTGGCTGCCACGCCCCATCGCGCCACACGGCGTCGAGAGCGATGCCTTCCTCAGCACGCAGGACGGGTTCGGTCTTGGACAGCCACGCCGCACGCTGGTTGGCGGTCAGGTCGCGCCACCGGCGCCCGGTGGTGGCCTCGTAGCGGCGGATAGCGAGGGTCTTGAGCTGGGCCGGTGTGGCGACGGTCCTCATGCCGCCTCGCCACCCAGCGCCGCGAACTCGCGGTCCCAGTCGATCCGGTCGGACTCGGTGCCGATCGGCACCAGGGCCTCGGTCTTGGCCAGCGCGTCGACCAGGCTGGCGCGTTTGAACGCGAAGTCGGCCACCCCGGTCGGAGAGGACAGGGTGATCCAGACCCGCCACGGCACGTCCAGGTCCCGGGCGACTGCCACGTCTCCCTCACCGACGCTGGTCTGTGTGCGCGGCGGCAGCGCCAGGCCCTCGGCGAGCAGGTCCCGGGCGATGTGCCAGCGCACCCACTGCTCGGCGCCGACCGCGAAGTCCAGCACCACCGCGAACGGGTCATCCGAGCGGTAGCGGAACTTCACCTTCACCGGCACAAGCTCGATCACCTCACCGGAGGGCGACGGTCAGCAGCTCCACCCACAGGGTGAGCGGTTCGAGCACGACGGCGCACGTGAAGACGCGGAAGTCGCCGGCCGCGCGCGCTGCGGCGAAGGACCGGAACGGCTCGTCGTGCTCGTAGTCGATGGGGTCAAGGGAGTTGCCGTCGTGCTCGGGGTTGCCGAGGAACTCTTCGGAGTACTCGCGCTGGATGTTGCGCCATAGGGAGAAGTCGTTGGCCTGGTGCGCGGGGGCGAGGGCTGCGGGCTGGAACACACCGGCGGGGATGACGTGGAACATGCCGCCGGCGACCGCGGTGGCCTTGGCGTCGCGGCGGTGCAGGTACATCCGGTGCCCGTCGATCGGGTCGCGGCGGATGGTCAGGGTGTTGATGCTGGGCAGCATCGGCCGGGCGAGCAGGTCGAACGGGTCCTCGATGTGCCGGCGCAGGGGCAGGTGGGCGAGGCTGGGTCGCTTCCGGCTGGCGCGGAGCCAGGCGTCGGCGAACTCGTGGGCTGCGGCCTCGCAGACGTCCAGGACGTCGAAGTAGGTGGTGTAGCTGAACCCGAGGCGGCCCTTGTCGCCGGTCCAGTCGACCTCGGCGAGCCGGTAGCTGACGCGGTTGTCCAGCAGCTTCGGCCGGGCGAGGTCCCGCAGCGCGCGGGAGTAGAGCCGGAAGCGGTCGCCGTCCGCGGCGAGCGGCCGGACGCTCTCGGTCTGTTCGATGCCGCCGGTGATGGCGGGCTTGGGCAGCGCCTCGGCGAGCCAGTACAGCTCGATGTCGGACAGCTCGACCGGCTCGGAGGGCAGCCAGCCCGGCTGGGTCAGGACGGTAGTGCCCGGGATGCAGTGGGCCTGCGGGTACAGCTCGGAGGCGAGGTCTCCGAGCCGTGCGCGGTTGGCGTTCAGCTCGCGCCGCACGAGCTTCCAGTACTCCTGGCTCTCGTGCGGGGCGCCGGCCGCGCTGACCTGCCCCGGCTTGGGGATGGCGTCAGCGGAGTGGTCCGGCAGGATGCCGAGCCGTTCCGGTGGGATGTGCAGCTTGGCCGCGATGGACCGCAGCTCGGCGAGGCCGGGCACGAGCTTGCCTTCTCGACCTTGGACACCCAGGACTGCGTGGTGTTGAGCAGGTCAGCGGCTTCCTGCTGGGTGAGGTTGTGGTGCTGCCGGTACCAGCGGATGACCTCACCGGCATCGGAGCCATCTGGGGGCGCGGCAACTGCCTGGGCCACGTGTAGCCACCTTTCAGGGTTCGCAGCGCCCGTCAAACACACCCTCCACAACTCGCAGCTGCATCGCACACGGCCATGCAGCCGTAGTGAACCACAGCGGTACCCCCGATCGGGAAGTCGATCACGAGTCGTCCGACGTCGGGTTCGACTGCGTGTTGGCACTTCCCGCGCCGCCGGGGCTCGTCGGACCCTGAGACGGCTCATCCGTGGATGAAGACGGGACGCGCCCGCGTTCCTCGCTGACGGGATGCCCGCCACCAGTAACCGCACGGGTCATTCGGCCCTTGTGCAGCATTTCCTCGTCGCTCATCCTTGCTCCTTCGGTTGCTCGCCAGACTTGTCGCCGACGGCTACGGCAGACACAGACCGCTGCTTTGGACGTCCTACCCATTCAACCACGGCACCATCCGGTATCGCTAGATAGAAGCCCAGCGTATCTTCAATCTTGTGCAAAAACACACCATCTTTATTTACAGCCCATTGCGAAGAAATAAATATGTCCCTCGATTCTGGATATCCACTAACGTACGACTCCGCGCCAACCCATCCTCCAATGTATTCGCCATCTGCAAGCCGAATCCTGACGAAACAGCCTCCCCTTACGCCAGCAATGTAATCCCAGGAAGTCGGAACAGTGCGATAAGTATTCTGAAACGCAGCCCATAGCCTAGCCCACGACTTCTTCTTTTGCGGATTCTCTCGTATAGTAGCCTGCAAGTGAACTACGTAAGCCGCGAGCGCCGGGATTACCCCAGCCAGGATCAATGTCCAGAAGGCAACTTCACGCGGACTTCTGGCAAAAGCGGACAGAATTCCATTTGCACTCCCAGGCGTAGGCTTCGCCAGGTCGACAATTAGCGGACCGAGAATGAGCGCATAGATTACGTCAAACCCGGCACCTACCGCAATCGCTCGAAGTATCTTCGTGCTAGCATCCTTGTCTTCAGGCGTTGGACCCCGGAGCCTCTGGAGGGTGGATCCGAATACAACCCCAGGAAGCAGCAGTGCAACTATTGTGAGCAGTTGGTATGACGTGTTGGCCACAGTGGGAATCATTCAGGCCCCTCCCTTGTCCCATAAATCTGCGGGGCCAGCGCCCGCGACTTTCTTTTGAAGAAGATGTAGTCTTGGCTGTTCTTTAGATTGTCGGCGATAGAGCCAGCGCTGACGCCGCTCTCAAGAAGAATCGCTGCACCGAGAATCCATCTTAGCGATTCCACAAGGACCAACTCGACTTCCCACTGAGTCTCGCCCCTTTCAAGCTGATGCGCATATCCGTTCCGCGCCTCCTTGACGCGCTTAATCCAAATATCCCAGTTGCCTGCCGCCTCCGGAACGGCTGAATGCGTAAGCTGCAACAGCCTGCGGAGCCGCTCGGCATAGGCTAGCGAATTGAAGTTCGCGAGCGCTCGACCAAGCCTTTCCGCCAACTCTTCACCAGCAGCCTCTTTTGCCGCCTGGATCGCTGCTCGGCGAGCACTCTTAGCCAGCACCCTATCGAACACGGCCTCTTCCCCGAACCGTCGGCGGTCGAACCCTTCCGCCGCGGCAGCCAACTCAAGAAGCTCACTTTCCAGCGTGCGCGCTCGGTCGTTACCAAACGTCGAGTAGATGATGTTCGGGATGGGATTAAAGTCGTCTGACTTGGCAATCCATTCCGCAACAACTCCAATGCCCACGTCTCGCAATCCCAAAGAGCGATTGCCAGGCTTTAATCCTTCGTCTTTCGCCGCACTATCAACGAGCGGATGAGATACTTCACAAGACAACTCGTCTTTACCCGTCAGGATCGACAGCTCTGTTAACACGCATTTTTTCCGCATCATTACCGACGCGAGCGTCAACGTCGGCGAAACGAGTCGGTGAAGAAGTTCTGCGAACGAGGGAAGGCTTACGTCCTTGAATTGAATCCATGCTTTATGGCGCACCTCCGCACCGTTGAATTCAATCCGCGGAGGGATCGTCGCAAACTGCGTGCCGACCGTACCGCCAATTGCAGGGATAGGCACGGCCTCAGGATGAGGTTCGACGTAGTCGAGATGAACATGATTATGCGGACTATAAATGACTTTTCCGGTAACTCCTGATTGGCCGATCCACTCGTCTAGATTGGTGAACCTAATGCGCGCCGAAAGGATCTCTTCGTTGTCGTCGAGATGCGCTCCGCGAGCAAGCCATGTGCCCTGTAGAACATGCACCCCATCCGAGTCGTCATTTACAGCCATCATGTCGTAGCGCCGCGATCGCGTGATGGCATCGAAAACTGTGACTGCGCGCCGCGCTCCCTCCGCAAGCAACCCGTGAATGGTTAACCCGCCGTCGGAGAACGTGTCGTCGGCAGGATGCCCATGCGCTCCGGCGCCATCTGGACTCGGAGTCCAGACGACGGCAGGCGTCAGCTGTCCATTCAGGGTGACCTTGGGGCGTGCGCCTGAAAGGTCGAGCCAGCCCGTGAGCTGGCGTTCGGGTTGGTCAGCCAACCAGAACTTGCCCAGCAAGTGATTTCCCTCGGCCTCGCCCACCGCCTGTGGCACCTCCAATCACACCGACGCTCAGCATCGGCGCTAGATCATCCCGCGAAGGTATCGGACAAGGCCCTGCTGTTGTTTCTGCTTCCAGGAGACCGGTGCGTGGGTAGTGGCCGTCCAGCGGCCCGATTAGCCGCAGCCATACCGTCCCCGCAGGTCAAGAGAGGTTTGCTGGCTCCGTTCAAAACCCGTCCAGTGTGAGTTCGAATCTCACCGGGGGCACTCCCCCAGACCTGTACTGATCGGCCCCTCACCTGCGGAAACACGGTGAGGGGCCGATCGCGTCTTCTCCGACTGGCTCCGGGTCGACCCGGCCGAACCCGGCCCCTTCCCCCCTATTCGCCCCCACGTTCCGGTGGGTGCGGCTCGACACCGAGCGCTTGCTCGATCCGTGCGTGCGCCGCCGACTCCAGCCCGGCGATCACCTTCGCGTAGATCTGGTGCAGCACCGCGACCGAGTGGCCGGCCCACTCCGCGCACTGGGTGGACGGGACGCCTGCGGCGAGCCAGGTGGACACGCACGCGTGTCTCAGGTCATAGGGGCGCTTGCCGAGAGGCGAGGCGTACTCGGCCTCGCTGAGAGCAGCCTTGCGGGCCCTGTCCCACACCCGCCCGATCGTGGATTCAGCGAGGTCTCCCCCGGTGAGGTTCCGGAACAGTCGGCCGTCGCCCGCGGTCCCGAACCTCACCAGGTGGTCGTGCAGGAGCGCCGTGAGCGGCGGCGGACAGGGCACAGTCCGAACCTCCCCCTGCCCTCGCTGCTTGAGCTGCCTCCTGTCCCGCCGTTCTCCGCTGTCGGTCCACGCTGCGCCGGTGACCGGCGCTGTCTCGGACAGCAGCAGCTCGCCCCACCCCTTCTCGGGCAATTGCAGATCCTGCTTCCGCAGCATCGCGACTTCCTCGGGCCGCAGCGCGGAGTAGTACATGCAGGCGAAGTAGGCGACGAGTGCCGGCCCAGCGGATCGGCGCGGCTGGCCGTCCACCTTCTGTGCGGCGACCGCCGCGAACAGCTTCTTCGCCTGGTCATGGTTGATGACCACTCGCTTGTCGATCGCCCGGGCAGTTTTCGGCATGGTCCACTTGACCTTCGAGAGACGGTTCGCGGTGAGCACCTTCAGTTCGACGGCGTAGTCGAGCGCGTTGTAGAGAACGGCCCGCTTTCGATTCACGGTCTTGGCTGCCGCCTGCTTTCCGTCCAGCTTCAGGGAGATCTGCTCCAGCACCTCCCGCAGAACGGCCTCATCATTGAGCCGCGAAACAGGCACCGTGTTGGCCTTGACCCACTTCAGCGCCCGCTCGATGTCCGCTGGTTTCGGCGTATCACGACGCTTCGTGTTGAACGCCCACCCGGTGAGGGCGCGGCGCAGAACCTGCGGTTCCGGAGCGCCGCGTTCTGTGCGCAAGAGGGCGGGCGTGGCGGAAGCCAACGCGTCGGCGTTGCCGGCCCGCGACTTCCCCGCCGCCCGAGGCCATTTCGCGTCGATGTACTTGCAGGCGAAGTCGAACCAGGACATCTCGACTTCCGCGCGGAGCATCGAAACGGGCAATCCCTGGCCCCGGTCGAACGCTTCACCGCGGCGCGACGCTTGAACCAGGTCCGAGCGGAAGCTGTCGGCGAGGGCCCAGGTGTCGAAGGTGCGGCGGAACCGCTCCTCCGCCACGACCCACACCACTCGGTACGTGGTCTTCCGTCGCCCCTGGCGGGTCTCGATCTTCCAGATCGTGACGTCGTACGTGGTTTCCATCAAGCGGCGACCCCGGCAAGCTCTCGGGCCTCGAGCCAGGCGTCCAGATCGGTGCGACGAATCCGGATCTGCCCGTTCGGCAGCTTGATGCAGCGAGGCGCGAGCCCCTTCGCGCGCCAGTCGTGGAACGTGGACTGCGCGACATCCAACTCCTCGCAGAACTGCTTTATCGTGAGGTAGCGGGTTGCGGTAGCCATCGTGATTCGGCGCTCCTTGCGGCTGTCTCCGGCGTGGGCAGGCGTTCGCGGCATAGGAATCCCTTCTCCCCAGATTGAGTACGGACTGTCACCTCCGCGCCTGCATGGCGGAGGCGGATACGGGGGTGGTCGGCGGAATGTCTGGGCGAGGTCGCGGAAGTGCGGTTTGAAACCCGCAAACCCCGCAAAGTGGCCCTGGAGCTGGGGATTTGCTTGCGGGGTTTGGTGAGGTCGGCGGGTTTGGCAAACCCCGCAAACCCCGCAGAGTCGCGGGGTTTGCGGGGTTTGACCGCCAGCAGCCGGGAGTGAAACCCCGCAGCCTGTGACCGACGTTTTACCTGCTCAGGGAGGGTTGTTCTGGTCGGCTGCGGGGTTTGCGGGGTTTCCGGGTTTGATTCCCAGGTGTGAGCTTGTCAGCCGGTGCGTTCGACCCAGTACATGCGCATCTTGGTGTGTTTATCGAGCACGCTGCGTAGCACGACGTCGCCGCGCCAGCGGTCGAGCTGCCCGGTGAGCCGCTTGGCGAGCGACTTGGTGTTCAGCGGCTTGCCGCCAAGGGTGGTGGGGAAGGTGCCCGCCCAGGGGTCGGGGCCGACGATGGTTTCGGCGCTCCCCCGTACCTGCTGGGCGGTGAGGGGCTGCTCGCCGTGCAGGTCGTGCCAGGCCAGCAGGAACGCTCGCCATTCGGCGGCGTCGTCATCGAGTTCGCGGGCGTGCTCGGCGTTGCCCAGGAAGTTCTCGATGCCGTGGTGGGCGAGGAACCCGCCGAGGTGCTGGGCCCAGCGGGTGAACTGCCGCATCTGCGGGCCGACTGGATGAGGCGAGTGCTCACCGTCCCGTACATCCCGGTCCTGGGAGCGACACACCCCGACCTGTGCACGACGGAGATGTTCGTCGAGGTGTTCGCTGAGGTGCTGACCGCCAGCCGAGCCGGCGTCGCCCTCCCGTTAGACAAGGACCGGCGCTGGTCACCGACGAAGGCGGACATCGTGCTGACCGACGAGATCGTTCACCGCCCGGACCACACGATCATCCCGGTCCTCAGCCAGCGCGGCGGCGGCACGGTAAGACCTACTTCTACGGCGACTCCCCCGACCTCGACGCGCTACAGGCGGCGACACGCCGCAGCTGCATCACCCACGCAGCCGCACACGGGCGCGTCATCTGGTTCAGCACCAGCCCCACCGGCCAAGCGAACCACACCCGCGTACTCCTCAAAGACTTCAACCACCCAACCCCCGAACCTTCAACAGGACCGGCGGTGACCGAACTGGACGACTGCGGCCCCGAGGTTGCCGCCACCTTCGCTGAGTTCGCCACGGCGATGGCTGACCACGGCTTCGGCTTCCTGCGCCAGCGGCGCGACGCCGGTTACCGGGATGGGCCGATCCTCGTCACCCAAGCTGGCCGGCGCGTCGTCGGCGCGATCGGGCCGCTGACGATCATGCCGGACCGGTCCGGCCGAGAGATGTCGCTGCCACAGTACTTCGGCGTCCTGCCCGAACATCGCGGCCACGGACACGGGCGCGCACTTTGGCGCGCTGTCGAGCGATGGAGCGTGCACCACCGCGCCCACTACCAACTGCTCCAAGCCCGCGCTGGAGGAGCATCCGACCGTCTATTCCAGTCCGAAGGACTCCGTCCGCTCGGCTACGTCAGCACCGTTTCCGCATGAGTCCCACACCGAACCCGTCCGCTGCCCACGCGATGACCCCAGCCACCCTGCGCACCCAGTGGCAGCAGCTGCCGGCGGCCCTCCGCGCCGCGATCGAGCAACACACCGGCCGGGTACACCGCGCCGAAACGATCAGCGCAGGCCTCAACGCCACCTTCACCGCCCGCCTGCACACCGAAACCGGCCTCATCTTCGCCAAAGGCACACCCAGCACCAGGGCTGCCGGACAACGCCGAGAAGCCTGTATCAACCCCTACGCCCAGCCCATCGCACCGCGCCTGCACTGGCACATCGACATAGCCGGGTGGCACATCCTCGGCTTCGAACACCTCGACGGCCACCCCGCCGAACTCTCCCCCGGCTCGGACGACCTCCCCGACGTCACCCGGATGCTCACTCAACTCACCGAACTGAAGGTCCCCACGACCGGATGCCGACGCATCGAAGACCGCTGGGCCGACGCCGCCAAACAGGCCGACACCGATCCAGCACTGCTCGCCGGCAACCACCTACTGCACACCGACCTCAACCCCCACAACATCCTCATCACGAAGCGAGGCGCGCGGCTCGTCGACTGGTCGTGGCCCACCCTCGGCGCTCCCTGGATCGACACCGCCTGCACCGCACTCTGGCTCATCGCCGAAGGCCACACGCCGGCGGACGCGGAGCGTTGGGCATCCGCCCACCCCGCCTGGTCGACAGCGCAGTCAGCGGCGATCGACACATTCACCGCGACCAGCGCCGCACTCTGGGGTCAGATCGCCTCCAATGAACCGCGCCCCTGGAAGCTCCGGGTACGCGACGCCGCAGCAACATGGGCACAGCACCGTGCGTGAGGCGAGGCCGACGTCATACCCTGCGCACCAAGCCCACCGGCGAGTAATGACGCGTGCAGGGCAGCGGAAATATGACGGAGGTAGCTTGTGGTAGCGAGGTCTTCAATCAGCCCTTCGGCGGGTGCTGGTCACGACTCCGCGGATAAGTGTTCTTCTCGCCGATGGTGCCGTCCTGCCGCTTGACCACGTGCTCGACAGCTCGTTCAACGGCCATTCGTCGACCTTCCGCCTGCGCCTCGGCCTTGGTGTTCGCAGTATTCGACGCCCGCTGGTTGCCCTGGATCTTGTTCTTCCACTGGCCATCTTCGTAGTACGTCTCAACGTCACCCTTGGCCACGGCTCACTCCTTCGCTCGCTTCACACCTCAGCGTCGACGCTGCCACCACTAAGAGCAAGAAGACACGCCAGAGAGCGGATCACCACTGCGGGCCTACCGGTCTTTCCGGTTCAAGTCCGACGCTCATCTCGCTCGGTCCTCTTGACTTCAGGCCGAGGCGCCCGAGACGGCGCAGCAGCTCTGACATCGGTAGGTCGCTCAACTGCTGCGTGAACGGGTGAAAGCCGCCGAACCGCCGCCCGCAACCTTGGGTGGGCCGGTTACCGGCCCTGGTTGTCCGCAGTGCCGAAGCTGATGAGGCCGTGCTGCCACTCACCGAGCTTGTCTGCCCAACGGGTGCGTAGACCTGCGTCGTTGCCGACGACGCGCGCGAGGCCGCCGAGTTGGACACGCGACATGCCGGCGAGCTCGGCTTCGTGACCGAGCTTGGTGATGACCGCCCGGAAGAGCGGCAGCCAATCCCGGCCCTGTTCGAAGGCCGCACAGCTGAAGGCGGCGAAGAGCGCGTACCAACCGGCACGCCGCGCCGCTGTGTCGTCGAGGTTCGTGGGACGTGCCTGCGCGAGGTCGGTCAGCACCGGCAGCGCCTGCTCGACCAAGGGGGACGGCAGCGGCAGGAGGCTGTCGGGATGGGAGGCGATCGTGTCCAAGAGCCAGTCAGCCGGCTCTCCGGCGCGCAGCAGGTCAAGGAGGAGAAACTCCGGCGCCCGGACCAGCGCGGGCCGGCCGGCCACCGCCAGGAATTCCTCCGCGTCGAGAACCTTCCCCCGATACAGCTCGTAAACCGTGCTTGGGTGCGAGCGGGCCAGGTGCCGCCACGGCGCCAGGACACGGGATCCGCGATGACCTGAGTAGAACGGCCGCAAACTCGTATCGGGGGGTAGTGGGATGTTGGCCGCGATGACGAATCCCACCGCTCCGCGGAACTGCGCGGCAGCGAAGTCTTCGGAGGCGGTGGCTTTGGCGAGCTCCCGTAAGGACAGGTCCTCGAGAACGGCCGAGAACCGGGATGGCAGCTGAGCCAGCTGAGTGGCCAGGTCGTCGTCGCGGTGGGCGGCGATGTGCTTGAGGGCCGCCAGTAGAATGGTCTCGACCGTGGACGCCGACGGCTGGACGTAGTGCAGGGTGTCCAGGACGAACGGATGCAGCGTTCCCGGCGCTTCTGAGCCGAGCTTGAGGAGACCGAGCATTGTGCGGTTCAGTCCGTTCGCCACGTTGATGTCGAACTGCTGGATCGCGATCTGGGGTACCACGTAGCTGGCGCCAGTCTGGATGAGCTGCCAGATCGTCGCAACGAATTCGTCGATGCTGTCGCTGTGCCGGGTGAGGTACTCGGCCGCGAAGTACTCCATGAACGTCCGGTGCGTGAAGTCGAAGAGCCGTTCCCCCTTCGCGGTACTGCCCACTCGGGTGAGCAGCCAGGCCCGGCCGGCGCAGAACTCCAGGAAGTCGGTGGCCTCGATCGAGGTGTCCGCTGTGACGTGATCCTGGAGCTCGCGCGCGAGGAATCTCTCGATGACTTGGTGCACGGCCCGTTCCGTCGGCGCAGTCGTCACATCCTTCGTGAAGAACCAGTAACCGAGTTCCTGAAAGAGGAACCAGATGTGTGTGGACCCCAGCGTGGTTTCCTTGGCGTTCACCCGCCGCGCCCGGTCCCAGCGCACGAACATCAGGTTCGCGCACTCCTTGTACACCTGCAGCCGGTTTTCCGGGATCCAGCCTTCGTATTCGTAGAGCAGGCAGAGAAGCGACAGCATCAGTGGGTTGGACCGGAGCTCGTGGATGTGCTCGCTGTCCCGAAGGAACGCGGTGGCACGTGCCGACGGGAGGATGGCATCCGGGCCGGCGACGAACCGGAACCAGCTGTCGACGTAGTTGCGGATCTGCGCGGGATTGAAGTCAGGAAGGATGTAGGCGGCGAAGAGGCTCGGATCAAGCTGGGCGCTGCCGTAGCCCTGACGCCTGCTGGTCACCACGACCTGGACGAGCGGATATCGCCTGCAGAAGCGCTCGATCGCCTCCACCGCCTCCCGGCGGTCGGTGAGGTCTCCCGCCTCGTCGAGAGCGTCAAACACCACCGTGGCACTGCCGAGGGTGAGAATGGTTCGAATGTGCTTCAGGTCGACCTCGGTCTGCAGCAGGAGCCGCAGGCGGCTGCCGATCATCTGCACCAGGTCGTCCCCGCCCTTGCCGAAGTTCTTCAACTCCACCAAGAACGGCGTCACCGGCTCCCGACCACTCTCGTCCGAGCTGAGCCAATGGGTCAGGTAGCGGATGTAGGTAGACTTCCCCGCACCAGGGTTGCCGAGCACGACCACCCGCCGTTCGTACTCGTGAACCTGGTGATCGGGGATCTCCGTCGAAAACCTGTCGGCGGCACCCGAACCGGCCCCGAGCATCTTCCGGTGGACGTACAGCCGGTGGACCGGAGGGCGAAAGTTCTCGCGCGAATGCGGCATCTGGATCGTCGAGTGCGAACGATGGGTCTCTTCCCGGACTTGCGCGGCGAGCGCCCTCGCGTGCGTCACGTCGGTGTAATGCGACGCGAGGGTCGACCGGCTCTCGACTGCCCGCTGGAGGGTGGTGTCGTCGGGAAACAGGTGCGCGGCGAGCAGCGATTGAACGTACATGTTGCTCTCGCGCCGGGAGCGACCGGACTTCCGTACCCGGTCGACCTCCAGACGAACCGAGTCGTGCGCGAGTGACCACAGGCTTTCGGTCACAGTGTGCAGCGTGTGGTCGTCCAAGGTCACCCGGCGCGCGATCTCGTCCGCGAAGGTCTCCCGCAGCTTCTTCCGCTCTTCGAGCCACCTGTCCGAGGTGTGGTATTCAAGGTAGGCGACGAGCTCAAGCAAGCCCTGGAACTCCCGACTCAAGACGAACTTGACAATCTTCTCTTCTTGAGCCTTGTCGATCTTGGCTTCCTGCCACGCGGTGAACCCGCGAAGGATCTTGGGGTCGAGGCGAACCTTCTTGAGGAGTTTGCGCAGCGCGGGGAGGGACGCGGTCGTCGCGCTGCCCGCGGCCGCCTTGACCGCTGCCTGTGCCACGATCAAGGCGAGGCTGGTCGGCTCGGTCACCTGCGCGCTCCGGATGGCCTGGACAACAGGACAACCGTCAGTATCGCCGAAGAGGTCCAGCTCGTTACGGACTGTGCTGGCCATTCACCCGAGAAACACACCGCTTGACACGAACTGCCCTAACCGGCAACCCGTCTGCTGACCACATCCTCTGACGGCACCTCCTCCTGCCGACCCTGCCCGGCACCGGGCGTGTCCGCCGGCGTTGCTGCCTCTATCCACGGCGTGTTGCGCGAAATCCGCCCACGATTGCGGTAGCGTCTCGCGCATCTTCTGGAAGGAGTGCCGTGACGACCTTGCTGCCCTCAGCTTCGTCCAGCCCGCACGCCGAGCGTCGGCTCAACGTGTTCGGCCTGTCGACGGAACTCGTTCACAGCGCCTTCAGGCCCGGCCTGTCCCGTGCCACCAACCGGACATCGAAAGCGCTGGGATCGACGCCGGGCACCGACCTCTACCACGACACGATGGAGAGCCTCCACTTGCAGCTGGCGGAGAGCGGTTGGCGGCTGGTCTACGTCGACCACCAACCCCGGCTCCTGCACCCGGAGGGTCTGCTGTCGTTCACTGTGGCCTCCGCGACCAACGTCGCCGATCCAGACCGGCGACGTCAACCGCGCACCCGCCGCAAGGGCAAAGCGACGCGAGACTCTCTGACGGCAGACCGAACCGGAACGAGCTCGTTGTTTGAAGGGCTTGAAACGAACCAGGACCAGGAACTGCTGGCGGCCGCCGAGGCCACTCCACTCTGGCTCCTGCTGCACGAGCGCACCGACCGCGGACTTCGGCTGGAACTTTCGCGGCCGTCGGACATGACAGAGGGAGGCATCGTCACCAAGTGGGAAGACCGCATCCTCATCGCGTTCCTCGACTTGGACGGCGACCTCTCCATCTTCGACAATCCAAACGACAGCGGCGATATCGATGTCCGCGTCGAACCCCGCTGACCATCACTCGCAAGGACGAATGTTCAACCCATCCCGTCTCCGCCTGGCGCGCCAGCGCCTCGCCCTGACGCTGACCAAGCTCGCCCAACTCAGTGGTGTATCCCTGCGCTCGCTCACCAATTACGAGACCGGAAAGCTCGCGCCCAACGAGGAGAATCTGCGCAAGCTCGCGCGAACTTTGGAGGTACCAACGGCGTTCTTCGAGCGAGACGCTGTCGACACGATCCCCGTCGAAGCCGCGAGCTTTCGCAAGCTCAGCAAGACCACCGCGACCAGGCGGGACGCCGTGCTTGCCGGAGCAAGCCTGGTGGTCGAGTTCTTCGGCGTGGTCGAGGCGAAGTTCAAGCTACCGGCGCCCGACATTCCCACGCTGGACAAGTTTCCGCCCGAGCAAGCCGCTGAACTTCTACGCCGCCGGTGGAATCTCGGCGACAAGCCGATCTCCAACGTGGTCCACCTCCTCGAATCACGTGGCGTCCGCGTCGCAGCACTACGCCACGAGTTCGACGACATCGACGCGTTCTGCTTCCTCCGCGACACGACTCCGTACGTCTTCCTGAACACCGCCAAGACCGGAGAGCGGCAACGTTTCGACGCCGCTCACGAACTCGCGCATCTCGTGCTGCACGGCGAGCAGGACATGGAACCCGGCACCTCAAAGGAACGGGAAAAAGAAGCCAACCGGTTCGCCGCAAGCTTCTTGATGCCGGCCAGCGCTGTCCTCGACCAGTCCATGCGCAACGCCAGCCTGGACCGCATCCTCGCCGCGAGGTCGTACTGGAAGGTCTCGGCCATGGCGATGACTCATCGCCTGCACGAGCTACACCTGCTGTCCGATTGGCAGTACCGCAGCACCTGTGCGGCCCTGTCAGAGCAGGGATACCGCACCACTGAACCAGGCGGCATTGTTCCCGAGACCTCTCAACTCCTGCGCAAGGTCATGTTCGGCACCATGGGCAGGGTCAGCGTGCACGACGCCGCTGCCCACCTCGACCTGAGCCAGGACGAGGTTCGCCAGTTCATTCGCAACCTCGTGCCGACGGTTGCATGATCGAGCATGCCGTCCCGGCGCTGCTTCCGCCCGAATCCAGCTGCCGAGGTGAAGCTGATCATCGAATTCGGCGCCGCAGCGAACCCGGGTCCTCGCCGACGACCGGCTGGCGCCGCAGTAGGTCGCGCCACCGTACTCCGCGTGCCCGCCGGCGCAGTCCCCATGAGCGAACGCGGGCCGCATTCGCTCACGGGCCAATCCGCCACACAAGAGACAGCACGCCGCCGGGCCCGACGGCCAGGTATATGGCCGTCGCCCTCCCTCGGCGTTTCACTGCAACGTTTCGTCGTAGAACGATCGGAAGGAACCTGCTCGCCGGGCAGGGCATCGAAATCCCGATGGCATGTGGAGGAGCGGAGGACCTCGCCGACGTGACTACGGGTCAATACGGTCACTTCGCGAACACGGCGCCACCGCCGTAGGGGAGCGCACAAACGCGAGGTCCGGTCCAGCAAAGCCCGACAACCAGGACCCGAGTCAATCCATTGACGGGATCTCCTCATCGAACTCTTCCGACGCTCAATCACCATCGGCACCCGCGCTTGAGAACAAGCGGCCGCTTTCCCAGGCCGCCGACCGCGATGCGGCAACGCCACGCGCGCCAGCAGAATAGAGTGGCCACGATCGACCCTGCCGACGCCCACCAGGTCCGCCGGCGCGCCTACAGCCCGTCCGGCGGCATGTGAACCCGCTACGTCTGGCACGCCGCTGGCGTCGACGAGGTCATGCAGAACCCGGGTGCGTATCCTGGAGTGAATGACGCTCCTCCACTCGTCCCTGATCCATCCGTCGAATAGGCCGACCGTCCATGATGATCGACTACGATGTGAGCGACGATTGGTCGGAGGACGCCCCTGACTGGCTGAAGTCTTTGGTGTCGTCTCTCGATCGGAACCACGGCGCCAGCACCGTCCTGCCTCTCACGGTCATCGTCGAGGAGATCGCCGAGTGGATCGAACTCGCCAGCGGCACCGACGCCTGGAAGAAGACAGCCAACCGGGACTCGCTCCAATGGGATCTCGATAAGTCGGTGGGTGCAATCAGTTCATCGCTCCGTGCGCACATCCCTGGACCGCTCGCCGCCTTCCAGACGGCCTTCGGGAACCTCATTAGTAGCTCTTCGGCGGTCCTCAGCCAGCCACCCGGAACTCGCGTCGACGCCGTCTGGACGGAAGCGCTCTCGACCGCCCGCAACTTGTTGAACGCTCTCGACTCGGACCAAGCCGTGCGCGCGAGCTGGGACGACCTGGTCGCGAAAGCCCAGGACCGAACCCTTGCCCGACGCGAGTACCACCCGATCGTCGAACTACTGTTCGAGCAGTTGCAGCGGCGAGGCCTCAGTGTTTCAACGAGTTGACCGGTGGTGTTGTGGTGCGGCTCCGGGGTTTTCGGCCTGTTGTTGATCAAATTGGTGAGGTCTCCGGTAGTTCGATCAACGTCCAAGCCGATCGAGAACACCGGAGACCTGGAGCCGCTGCTGCCCGTCGGCAAGAAGCCAGGCCGCCCACCGAAATGGACCGAACGGCAACTCATCGCCGGCGATTCCGTATTGGCTCGCCCTGGCATGATGCCCCGCCCGGCTACGGCTGGCGTCGCTGACGTGTTCGCGCCACTCGGTTTCGGGGCCCTCGGCCGGCCCCTCCCACATCGCGATGTGCGTCGGGAAGTGCTCAGGCGCGGCACCGTGCCAGTGCCATTCCCCCGGGCGGCGTGTAGACCGTGTCGCCCGGGCGCATGACGACCCGCGGTGGTCAGGCCGGGGCGAGAGGGTGCCGCTCGCCGGGCTGAACCCCATCCAAAATTCCGAGCTGCCCGGCACAAGAGAACGCCCGGGAAAAGCAGTTCGATGCCCGCAGGTGCGACACGGAACTGCGGAACCGCCGCCGGAGATGCGAAATCGAAAGAAAACCGCCGAGAATGGTTCCGGACAAGCGTCCGCAAACAACACCACGCCTGCGGCGTATGTCCAAGTCGGACACGCCGGACACCTTCAGATCATATCGGGCGACCAGCTCCGGGAAAACGCCGGAAAACAGCTCGACAGGTGTATTTCGCAGCCAGGCTGCGATATCATCTCCAACCATGGCGGATGCTCGCCGCGACAGCTTCTGCTCCATCGGTGATCGTCGTCATCGGGTGGTGGTGCCGCCGTGATCTGGGAAGTGCTCGTCCTCGGTTTCGTGCTCAGTCTCGACAATTTCCGGGTTTCGATCGCGCTCGGCACCGTCCCGTTCGGTCTGAAGCGCGCGGTGCAGGTGGCGCTGGTCTTCGGGCTCTGGGACACGGTCATGCCCCTGGTGGGGCTGTTGATCGGGCGGCGGATCGGGGACGCGTTCGGGGTCGTTGCCGACGTAGTGGGCGCCGCCGCCCTCGGCGGGTACGGTCTCTACCTCCTCGCGTCCGCCCTGCGCAATCCCGAGCCGGAGGAACTGGACCATCCGTGGGCGCTGTTCGGCATCCCGCTGGCGCTGAGCCTGGACAACCTGTTCGCCGGGGCGAGCCTGGGGATCCTCGGGCTCTCACCGTGGTTCTCGGCCGCGGTGTTCGGCGTCATGACGGCGGTGCTGTCGCTGGTCGGGCTCCAGCTCGGGCGGGCCGCGGCGCGCCTCATCCGTATCCGCTCGGACCTGCTGAGCGGGCTCACCCTGATCGTCGCCGCCGCGACGCTGCCGGTGCTGTTCGGCGGCTAGCGCTCAACCCGGCTAGCGCTCGACCCGGCGAACCCGGTGCGGGCGCGGAATCAGCGGACGATCGCCGCCGGGCGAGGCGGCGTTGGCGGCCTCCACCGCCCGGGCGACCAGGTGGTGGTCGGGCGAGAGGTGGCACACCGGGTCGGTGCGGGCGGCGTCTCCGGTGAGCAGGAAGGCCTGGCAGCGGCAGCCACCGAAATCCAGCTCCCGCCGGGCGCAGCTCCGGCACGGCTCCGGCATCCAGTCGGTCCCGCGGAACGCGGACATCACCGGCGACCCGGCCCAGATCCGCTCCAGCGACTCCTCCCGCACACTGGCCCGCGGCAACGGCAGGGACTGCGCGGCCGGGCAGGGCAGCACGTCGCCGTTCGGGGTCACGGTCAGCTGCCGGGACGCCCAGCCACCCATGCAGGGCTTCGGGTAGCGGCTGTAGTAGTCGGGCAGGACGTAGATGACGTCCATCCTGTCGCGCAACCGCTCGCGGGCCGCCCGCACGACGACCTCCGCCGCCGCGAGCTGGGCCCGGCTCGGCAGCAGCGCGTCCCGGTTCCGCCAGGCCCAGCCGTAGTACTGGGTGTTGGCCAGTTCCACCCGGTCGGCGCCCACCTCCTCGGCCAGCCCGAGCACTCCGGCGACGCGGTCGATGTTGTGCCGGTGCAGCACCACGTTCACGGTCAGCGGCCAGCCCAGCTCCTTGACCACGCCCATCGCCTCGATCTTCCGCCGGAAGGACGGGGTTCCGGCGATCCGGTCGGACACGGCCGGCTCGTCGGCCTGGACACTGATCTGCACGTGGTCCAGACCGGCGGCCCGCAGCTGCTCGGCCCTCGGCCGCGAGAGCCCGAAGGCGCTGGTCACCAGATTGGTGTAGAGGCCGAGGCCGTGGGCGTGCGCCACGAGGTCCACCAGATCGCGCCGCAGCAGCGGTTCCCCGCCGGACAGATGGCACTGCAGAACACCCAGGTCCCTGGCCTCGGCCAGCACCCGCCGCCACTCGTCGGTGGTCAGCTCGCCGGAGTAGCCGGCCAGGTTCACCGGGTTGGAGCAGTACGCGCACGCCAGCGGGCAGCGGTAGGTCAGCTCGGCGAGCAACCCGAAAGGACTATCCATCGCCGGCCTCCACCCAACGGCGGGCGACGAGCCGCGTCAGGAACCGCCGCACCTCGTCGCCCGGGACGCTCCGGTAGCGTGCGCCCAGCTCGGCGACGATCTCGGCCACCGTGTGCCGGCCGTCGCACAGCCCGAGGATGTCCGCACCGCTGCCGTTGAGCACCACCACCGTCTCGGGGAGCAGCAGGATCGGACGCTGCCTGGTCCGGCAGAAGGACAACCGGACGTGGCGGGCGAGCCTCGGCCGGTCCACTGCGGACAGATCGGGTCGGGTCGCCGGGTGCATGACGCTCACTCCGGGTAGGCCTGGTCGATGGCGTCCATCAGGCTCCACAGGACATCGCACTTGAACGACAACGCATCGACGGCACGCGCCCGGGATTCGGGTGACCGGCAGTACGCGGTGACCACCTCGAGAGCGTGCTCGCAGTCGCGGGGGGCCTCCTCCAGACGGGCCCGGAAATAGGCGAGGCCCGCCGGCTCGATCCAGGAGTACCACCGCTCGAACGCGGCCAGCCGCTCCGCCATCAGGTCCGGTGCGAACAGCTCAGTGAGCGAGGAGGCCACCGCCTCCACCCACGGGCGGGTCCGGGCGAAATCCACGTAGGCGTCGACAGCGAACCGCACGCCGGGGACCAGGTGCCGGTGGTCCTGGACCTCTTCGCGAGTCAGCCCGGCGGCCTCGGCGAGGCGCAGCCACGCCTCGACGCCGCCCTCCCCGGGGTGACGGCCGTCGTGGTTGACGACCCGCCGGATCCAGCGCCGCCGGACCTCGAGGTCGGGGCAGTTGGCGAGGATCGCCGCGTCCTTGCGCGGGATGTTCTCCTGGTAGTAGAAGCGGTTGGCCACCCAGCCCTGGATCTGCCGGCGGCTCAGGCGCCCGGCATTCATCCTGACGTGGAACGGGTGCCGGTCGTGGTAGCGCCGCGAATGGGCCCGCAACGCCTCGACGAAGCCGTCGGCATCGGTTCTCGTCGTCCCGCTCGTCGCCGTCACGGCCTACACCTCGACCTCGAGGCCGTCCCGGGCCACTTCCATGCCGCTGCCCTCCACGACGCGCCGCTCGGGCGAGTCCTCCAGCAGGATCGGATTGGTGTTGTTCATGTGCACGAAGATCGTGCGCCCCACACCGAGTGCGGGGAGCAGCGCCAGACTGCCGTCGGGCCCGTCGATCGGCAGGTGCCCCATCTCCCGGGACGTCTTGCCGGCCAGCCCGAGCCGCACCAGCTCGTCGTCACGCCAGCACGTCCCGTCGATCAGCAGGCATTGGCAGCCCTGCATTTCCGCGGCGAGCTCGCGCGTGAGCGCCTGCACTCCCGGCAGGTACACCAGCGTGCCCCCGCTGCGCTCGTCGGTCAGGCGGTAGCCCACGACGCGGCCGTGGTCCTCGCCCGGCCCGAACCGGCTCCGCTTGGTGGTGGGCACGTCGAACGCCCGGCAGGACAGCCCGCCGTCCAGGGACATGCCCACGCCGGGGACCACCGCCCGCCACTGTACCGGGCAGTAGCGCTCGAGTGCCGGCAACAGCCGCGAGCCGTCCCGCAATGTCTTGTGCACCGCAGGCGTGGTGTACAACGACAGGCCCGCGCGGGCTTCGCGCAACACCAGCAGGCCGAGCGTGTGGTCCAGCTCGGCATCGGTGAGCAACACCGCCTCGAGCGGCGTCGTCCGGTCCTCGCGCGGGTGCAGGGCGGGGAACGCCTCGATCTGTGTTCGCACATCGGGTGAGGCGTTGATCAGGAACCAGCGCCGGCGGTCGGCGCTGACCGCGACCGACGACTGGGTCCGCGCGGGGCCGGCCCCGGAGCGCACCGCGGTGCACACCGGGCACCCGCAGTTCCACTGCGGGGAGCCGCCCCCGGCAGCCGAGCCCAGCACCCGCAGCAACACCACGCCCTCCGTCTCCTCACCGGCCGGGCCGCCGGAGGGCGCCGGACCCGCGGTCCAGCGCCACTCCACGTCCCGTCAGTCCTCCATCTGCGCGACGTACATGGTCACTTCGGGCGCGACTCCGATCTCCTCGAACTCGGGCGTCTCCCACACAACGAGCTCGGACTCCATGGATCCACCTCCTCTCCGCCACACTCCGGCAGGCTGTCCCACGGCGCTACGACGTCTCCGGGAGAGCGAACACGATCAGCGCGCTTCCGTGACCGGCGCCGAGCATGCCGGGGAGGAATCCCTCCGACCAGGCGCCCCATCCGACCGGCACGGCGACGTACTGCCTGCCATCGACCATGTAGGTCGTCGGGTTGCTGTGGTGACCGCTCCCGCACTGGAACTGCCACAGCAGCTCCCCCGTGCGGGCGTCGAGGGCGTTGAACTCCCCGGAGGGTTCACCGGCGAACACCAGATCGCCACCGGTCACCAACACCGAGGCGCACATCGGGAGTTCGTTGCGCCAGCGCCACTTCTCCTCGCCGTTGGCGTCGAACGCGCTGATGCTGCCCGTCATGTCCTCGATGTCCACCTGAACACCGGCGCCCCAATAGGGAATGCTCTCCTTGAACTCCCGGCGCCGCCGGGTCGCGGTGGCACCGACGTCCTGCACCGGGACGTAGAACAGCTCAGTCCTGGGGCTGTAGGCCGCATGGGTCCATTCCTTGGCGCCGGCGGGCCCCGGGTAGAAGTGGACCGGCACCCCCTCCTCGTCGGGGTACACCTTGGCCGTCACCTTGCCGTCACGCGTGATCGCCCCCCACGTGATCCGGTCCACGAAGGGGGTGACCTGGACCAGCGCGCCGTCGGTGCGATCCAGGACGAAGAAGTAGCCGTTCTTGTCGAAGTGACCGAGCAGCTTGCGCCCCTCCGACTCGAACAGGATGCATTCACCGATGCTGTCGTAGTCCCACACGTCGTGCGGGGTGCACTGGTGGTGCCAGCGGATCTGTCCGGAGTCGACGTCGACGGCGATGATGCTGTCGGTGTAGAGGTTGTCGCCCTCGCGCACGCCTCCGTCGAAGTCGGGCGCCGGGTTGCCCGTGCCCACGTACAGCAGGTTGGTCTCCGGGTCGAAGGTGCTGGTGATCCAGCAGTTCGCGCCGCCACGCGCCCACGCCTCGCCGTCGGCGGGCCAGGTGTCGGAGCCGGGCTCCCCGGGCTTCGGAACCGTGTAGCAGCGCCATTGGTGCTCGCCGGTCTCGAGGTCGAACGCGTCCAGGTGGCCGCGCACGCCGAACTCCCCGCCGGAGCTGCCGACGATGACCTTGTTCTTCACGATCAGCGGCGCGACCGTGGCGCTCTCGCCGGCCCGCACGTCACCGTAGGTCTGGTCCCAGACCCGTTTGCCGGTGGTGGCGTCGAGCGCGAGCACGTGCGCGTTCGCCGTCACGAAGAACACCTTCCCGGCCGCGACGGCGACCCCGCGGTTGACGTTCCCGCAGCACAGCGACACGTCGAACGGGACCGCGTGCTTGTACCGCCAGATCTCGACACCCGTCTTCGCGTCGAGCGCCCAGACCCAGCCGTCCCAGCCGGCGAGGAACATGACCCCGTCGACGACGATCGGGGCGGCCTCGAACGAGTAGGTCGACGCGCCCGCGATGAGGCCGGTCGTGCCGGCCTGGAACACCCACGCGGGACCGAGCCGCTTGACGTTCTCGGTGTTGATCTGGTCCAGCGGGCTGTACCGCTGGCCGTTGTAGGCGCCGTAGTAGGTGAGCCAGTTCTGGGGCTCGGACCGGGCGTTCAGGATGCGCTCGTACCCGACGTCGCGGACCACCGGCGGCGCGACCTCTCCCCCGGCGACCTTGCCGCTCAGCCTTCCTTGGTCGATGGCCTCGCCCGCGTCCACGTACTCGACCGTCATCGTGTCTCCTCCAATCTAGGGCCGCGGCTGGTCGGGACGGTCGAGGCGAGCCTCCGGCGGAACGTCTCCCAGCACGACGATGGCGCCGGTCAGTCCCCGGCCCTCGTCGTTGCCCGTGGGCGAGCTGAACCAGTAGTAGCCAGGGCCGTCGAGGTTGAGTGTCGCTTTTCCTTTCGAATGGTTCACCAGCCAGATGAATTTCCGGTCGCCGTTGCTCGGCAGCAGCGCGCAATGCGTGTTCAGGTCGTCGTTGACGAGTTCGAGTTCGATATCACCCCCGTGCGGCATGACGAGAATGGAGGGGTCCCAGCTGATCTCGTCGGGCCGGATCCGGATGGTCGCCTCCATCCGGCCGTCCGCCCGCTCCGTCGCCTTCCCGATGCTCCCGGTCCCCAGCACCTGACCCAGTGCCGCTTTGTTCTGCGCGTCCAACCCGAGCTCGTTCAGCAGGTCGACCCGTTCCTGAGCGGTCGTCACCGGGCTTCACCTCCTCATCCAGAATCGCAAATCATTGGCACAAGAAGCACGCAGCCCGACATGGCGATTACTATTCACGAATTGCGAATCACCAACCGGGAAAAACTCTACGCGGCGGCAATCGCACCGACAAGGGCGCGCGCGAAGTCGGGCGCACCACGCCGTTCGTCCGCCACCGGCTACCGCTCGTACCCGATTCGCCGCCGCCGGCGGGTTCAGGCGAGGTCGTACCGGTCGAGGTTCATGACCTTGTCCCACGCGGCCACGAAGTCGCGCACGAACCTCTCCCCGGCGTCGTCGCTCGCGTAGATCTCGGCGAGAGCCCGCAACTCGGCGTTCGAGCCGAACACGAGGTCGACGCGGCTGCCGGTCCACCTGACCTCGCCCGTGGCGCGGTCACGGCCCACGAACGTCTCCGCGCCCGGAACGGACCCGGCCGCCGCCGTCCACTCGATGCCCGGGTCGAGCAGGTTGACGAAGAAGTCGTTCGTCAGCGTCCCCGGGGCCGAGGTGAACACGCCCAGCGGGGACTGCCCGGAGTTCGCGTCCAGCACGCGCAGGCCCCCCACCAGGGCGGTCATTTCGAGCGCGGTGAGGTTCAGCAGCTTCGCCCGGTCGACGAGCAGGTGCTCCGACGGCAGCCGGCTGCCCTTCCCACGGTAGTTGCGGAACCCGTCGGAGGCCGGTTCGAGCGCCGCGAAGGATTCCACGTCGGTCCACTCCTGCGAGGCGTCCATCCGCCCCGGGGTGAAGGGGACCTCGACGTCGAAGCCGGCGGCCTTGGCGGCCTGCTCGACCGCGGCGCATCCGCCGAGCACGATGAGATCGGCCAGCGAGATCCGCTTGCCTCTGGTTTCGGTGCTGTCGAAGGACTCCTGGATCCTCTCGTACCTGCGCAGCACCTGCGCCAGCGTGTCCGGGTCGTTGACCTGCCAGCCGCGCTGCGGCTCGAGGCGGATGCGCGCCCCGTTGGCCCCGCCACGCTTGTCGCTGACACGGAACGTCGAGGCCGACGCCCAAGCGGTGGACACCAGCCGGGCCACGGGCAGCCCGGAGCCGAGAATCGTTGCCTTGAGGGCGGCGACGTCGTCGGCGTCGACCAGCTCGTGGTCCACGGCGGGGATCGGGTCCTGCCACAGCAGCCGCTCCCGCGGCACCAGCGGGCCGAGGTAGCGCTGGATCGGGCCCATGTCCAGGTGCGTCAGCTTGAACCAGACCCGGGCGAAGGCATCCGCCAGCTGGTCCGGGTTGTCGAGGAAGCGCCGCGAAATCCGCTCGTAGACCGGGTCGAACCGCAGCGCGAGGTCCGTCGTCAGAACCGTCGGGGCGTGCCGTTTCGACGGGTCGTGGGCGTCCGGCACGGTGCCGGCCCCGCCGCCGTCCCCCGGAATCCACTGCCACAGACCGGCGGGGCTGAGCACCAGGTCCCACGCGTAGCCGAACAGCGTCTCGAAGAAGCTGTTGTCCCATCTCGTCGGCGTGGGTGTCCACGTGCCCTCGAGCCCGCTGGTGATGGTGTCGGCGCCCTTTCCGGTGCCGTAGCTGCTCTTCCACCCCAGGCCCTGCTCCTCGATCGGCGCGCCCTCGGGTTCGGGGCCGAGGTGGCGTTCCGGATCGGCCGCCCCGTGGGTCTTGCCGAAGGTGTGCCCTCCCGCGATCAGCGCGACGGTCTCCTCGTCGTTCATCCCCATGCGCCGAAACGTCTCGCGGATGTCCCGCGCCGAGGTGAGCGGGTCCGGGACGGTGTTCGGGCCCTCCGGGTTGACGTAGATGAGGCCCATCTGGTCGGCCGCCAGGGGGCGTTCCAGCTCCCGGACCCCGCGGTGGCGTCCATCGCCGAGCCAGACGGGCTCGGGACCCCAGTCGACGTCCTCGTCGGGCGCCCACACGTCCGCACGGCCGCCGGCGAAGCCGAACGTCGTGAAGCCCATCGTCTCCAGGGCGCGGTTGCCCGCGAAGATCATCAGGTCGGCCCAGGACACCTTGCGTCCGTACTTCTGCTTCACCGGCCACAGCAGCCGGCGCGCCTTGTCGAGGTTCCGGTTGTCCGGCCAGCTGTTCACCGGCGCGAAGCGCTGCAAGCCGGCCGCCGGGCCGCCCCGGCCGTCGTCGATCCGGTACGTCCCCGCGGCGTGCCACACCATCCGGATCACGAGCGGGCCGTAATGGCCGAAGTCGGCGGGCCACCACTCCTGCGAGGTCGTCAGCACCGCGTCGACGTCCCGCGCCAGGGCGTCGAGGTCGAGCGTCCGGAACTCCGCGGCGTAGTCGAAGTCCTCGGCCATGGAGTGGTTTCGCCGCAGGCCCGTCAGGTCGAGCCGGTCCGGCCACCAGTCGCGCAGGCGCGCGCCCGCGGCCCGGTGGGTGCGCGGCTCGGACGGGACGGAGAGGCCGAGGCCGCCGCCGGCAGTCGCGGGGGCGGCGGGGGCGTCCGCGCTCTCAGCCATGGGAATCCTTTCCGGGCACGGAGCTCAGATGTCCAGCGCGCGGCGCACGGCCGGCACGTTCCGCCGGGAAACCGGCACCATCGTGTTCCCCCCGTCGTCCATGATCAGGGACAGCTCGCCCTTGACGCCCCGCTCGACCTCGCGGACGCGGCTGAGGTTGACCACGTACCGGCGGTGCACCCGGAGGAAACCGGCGTCGGCCAGCTCGCCGTCGAACTTGTCCAGGCCCGCGGACGCGGCACGCAACCGCCCCTGGTCGGTGCACAGCCACACGTCGTTGCCTTCCGACTCGGCGAAGGACACCTCCGGCAGCCGCAACAGAACCATGCGGTTGTCGCGCGTCGCGACCACGCGGCGCGGCCGTGGTCGAGGCTGCGCGGCGCCGTCCGCCCGGGGCACCGGCGCCCCGTCGGGATCGCCGAAGGAGACCAGGTTCCCGATCAGGTGACCGGAGGTGAAGACAGGCCGGATGCTGATCGAGGTCGGCTCGTCGGCGAGGCGGGTGAAGATCTGCGTCGAGCCGACCCAGTCGGGATTGCGGGCCGCCTGCCTGCTGGCGTACCGCACGGCCCCGATCAGTTCCGGCAGCCCGGGCCGCCACCGCAGCGTGGGGTCGACCGCCGGAGTGGCGGCCGGGACGCCCATGAGCACGCCGGCCGTCTCGTCGGCGATCACCACCTTGCCGGCGTTGTCCAGCGCCGCGAGGCCCGCGGTCGAGCGGGCCCGGGCCTGGCTGAACGCCGCGACCAATTCCGCGCCGCTGTCCCGGGCGCGCCTGGTCAGCATGCGCTGGGTCCTGGTGACCGCGTTCGCCAGCCAGCTTCCCGCGGAGGCGGGCAGCTGGCTGCGCCAGCAGGAGATGTTCAGCACCGCGATCGGTTCCCTGGTCACCACGTCCCGCACGGCGACGCCCTCGCAGAACCAGTCGTGGAACGCCTGGCACCAGTGCTCCGCACCCCGGATCAGCACCGGGCCGTGCGCCTCGAGCGCCGTGCCCATGCCGTTGGTGCCGGCCGCGCACTCGGACCAGCAGAACCAGGGCGCCAGGTTGGCATCGGTGGCCCGGGCGAGCGTGGCCTGGTCGCCCCACTCGGCGAGGATCCGGCCGGTGGCGTCGGTGACGGTGACGACGCCACCGAGGTTGCCCACTTCATGTGCCACGGAGGCGGCGCGAAAACCCAGCTCCGCGAACACGACATCGTGCTCGGGCGCGGGGTCGGGCTTCGCGACGGCCACCGGGACCTCCCTGAGGTGGGGGTCGACCCGGTACTGGTCCCGGCAGCGATACCAGGAGATCGCCACCACGGGCCGGACACCGGGAACCTGATCCTCACCCCGCACGAACCGTTCCCACGCCGCGAGCACGGTGCCGCTGCCCGGGTTCCCGGCCACGGGCTCGTGCCGATGCGCATCCCTCATCGTGGAGAACCGCCCTTGGTCCCGCCCAACGCCCGGCGGCGTGCGCGCCGTCCCGCCACGGCTCGTCCGGGCCGCGCACCGCGTCGTGCGTCCTCCGCTTCACCACTCGTGTCAGGGCCGGTACCGGACCGGCACTGCCCAGGGTAGGCCCAAATTCCGGCAGAGCTACCCCCGATCTCGGCGCCGGTCAGCCAGAACGTGGAGCAACTCGCGAATCGTCATGCCCATGCCGCCCGGCTTGCTCGACATCCTTCACACCAAGCCGGGTGCGCGGTCCGCGGACGCCGGAGGTGGTCGCCAGCCAGCCGCCGAGGAACGCCCCGACGGCGGCGGCGCACATGGCCGGCATGCGGGAGGTTGACGCGCCCCTGCCCATGAGGCGGGCCGGGACGATCGCCTGCCGGAGGGAGGGCCCGAGCACCATCGTGGCGCCCATTCCGGCCCCGCAGACGGCGAGCGCCAGGCCACGTACGGGTTCGAGGCGGAGGCGAGGCTCAGGATGGCCAGTCCTTTGACCGCGGCCGTGCAGGTCAGTGCGGTGCCGGTGCCGAGCCTCCGGCCGAGCCGGGAGGCGATGCCCGCGGCGAGCAGGCTTCCGGTGGCCTCCGCGGTGAGCGAGCAGGCCGGAGCCGTAGCGGAACCGCCCGCCCGAGCGCGGGCAGCACACTGCCCGCGGGCCCGCGAAGCCGGACGTGGGTCTGGGCTCCGCGCAACCGAGCCTTGGCGCGCTCCAGGCGTGCGGGGTCGCGACCGAGCAGATCCGGCAGATAGGCCGTGGCGGAGGTGTCGAAGAAGAGTCCACCGAGGCCGGGCAGGAAGGCGACGACCGCGAGCAGCACCGCACGCGCCGCGTCCACGACCCACATCGTCCGCCGGCGGTCCCAGCGGTCCACCAGCGCACCGCCGAGCACGCCGAAGATGAGCCACGGCACCATCCCGGCGGCCGTGACGACGGCGAGCGCCATCGGATCCCGCGTCAACGTCAGCCCGAGCAGGGGCAGCGCGGCATGCGACACCCCGTCGCCCGGCGAGGACACCGTCCGCGCGGTCCACAGCCGCCCGAACCCGGCCGGCAACTTCCGAACGCCCGAGGTCACTGGGCATCCCCGTCGGCCCGCTCTCCCATTGCCGGGTGGAACAGGGCGAAGACGAGTGAGGCGTCCGGCAGCGACGGATCCGACAGTTCCCGGTACTCGTCCGCCAGCGCGTGCAGCCGCGCTCCCAGCACGGCGAACTGCTCGTCGGTGAGCCGCAGGTGAGCCATCCGCACGTGCCGTTCGCCGTCCACCGGCGACGCCTCCAGGTCCGCCACCGCGTGCCGCATCAGCACGCCCGGCCCGCCCGCGCCCGGATCCGACAGCACGATCGACCGCGCGGCAAGGGGTTTCCCGACTGTCCGGTTGTGCGCTGCCGGTCGCGCTACTCCGTGCCGTCCCCCGGCAGGCGCTCCGGCAGTCCCAGCCGCGGGAACTGGTCGTCGTGGAAGGTGATGATCTCCGTGATCGCTCCGGCGGTGATGCGCAGGACGTCGATCGTCAGCGGCAGCGCCGCCGGCGGGCAGCTCGTCGAGCAGCCGGTCCGGGTAGGGCTGCAGCCACGGCACCTCGCCGCCAGCCGCGGGCTCCGGGCCGCACTTGGCGAGCAGGTCCAGGCAGGCGTTGGTGGCGATCCGGTACAGCCAGGCCCGGAACGTCGACCGCCCCTCGAAGGTCTCCCGCCGCCGCCACGCGCGGAGGAACGTCTCCTGCACGGTGTCCTCGGCGTCCTCGAACGAGCCGAGCATCCGGTAACAGTGCACGTGCAGCTCCCGGCGGTGCCGCTCCGCCAGCCCCGAGAACGTCGCCTCGTCGACCTCGCCCATCCCGCTCACGCCCAGCGCCGTCCACGTGTCCGCACCCATCACGTCATCCTTCCGCCTCGTGGTCTGCCGTCGCAGGTGTGACGGCCGCGGGCCAGAAAACTCATCACCAGGTGCGAAAGCCTCTTCTGCGCGAGCGGGCGCGGTGGCAGCGTGGAGGGTCTTCCGCAACCGCCGGCCGTGGAGGACCCGATGACTCTGGACCCCACCTTTTACCGCAGCCCCGCGGATGCGATCGCCGCACCCGCCGAACGCCTGGCCTACATCGTCGCGTTCGACCGCAGTGCCCAGCGGCCGGACGCACTCACCGTGCTCGACACCGACCCCGGATCACCTGCCTACGGCACGATCGTGGGCTGGGCCGACCTGCCCACACGGGGCGACGAGCTGCATCACTTCGGGTGGAACGCCTGCAGTAGCGCGTACGCGCACGCCGGACACGACACCGGCGGACTTTCCCGGCGCTACCTGCTGCTGCCCGGGCTGCGTTCGTCCAACGTGCATGTCTACGACACCGAACCTGACCCGCGGCATCCGAGGCTGGTGCGGACCGTGGCGGCCGACGAGCTCGCGGCGAAGGCCGGCTACTCCCGGCCACACACTCTGCACTGCGGGCCGGACGGGGTGTACCTGTCCTGCCTGGGCGGGGCCGGGGAGGACGGCCCCGGCGGGATAGCGCTGCTCGACCATGACACGTTCGACGTCGTGCGCGCGTGGGAGACCGAGCGCGGACCCCAGTACCTGGCCTACGACGCGTGGTGGCACCTGAACCAGAACACGCTGGTCACGAGCGAGTGGGGCACCCCGTCGATGATCGAGGACGGGCTCAACCCGGAACTGCTGCTCGGCGGCGAGTACGGCCACGCGCTGCACTTCTGGGATTTCGATCAAGGCCGCCACCTGCAGCGCGTCGACCTCGGCGGGCAGTACCAGATGGTGCTGGAGCTGCGGCCGTCGCACGACCCCGAGGCGACCTGGGGGTTCGTCGGAGTCGTGGTGAGCACGGAGGATCTGTCGGCCTCGGTGTGGCGCTGGCACCGCGACGGCGGCACCTGGCAGGCCGACAAGGTGATCACCGTTCCGGCCGAACCCGCCGATCCCGCGACCCTTCCGCCCGCGCTGCAACCGTTCGGGGCGGTGCCGCCTCTCATCAGCGACATCGACCTGTCCGTGGACGACCGGTTCCTGTACGTGTCCTGCTGGGGAACCGGTGAGCTGAAGCAGTTCGACGTGACCGATCCGGCCCATCCGCGCGAGACCGGGTCCGTACGCCTCGGCGGGATCACCGGACGGGTCCCGCACCCCGCGGCTCCTGGCGAGCCCCTGTCCGGCGGACCGCAGATGGTGGAGGTGAGCCGGGATGGGACGCGGATCTACGTCACGAACTCGCTGTACGGTTCCTGGGACGACCAGTTCTACCCCGACGGAGTCGGGGCGTGGCTCGCGAAGTTCGACACCGACCCGGACACCGGGGGCGGCCTGACGATCGACACCCGGGTCTTCCCGCACGGCGACGACTTCCGGGGGCTGCGGGCGCACCAGGTGCGCCTCCAGGGCGGCGACGCGTCCTCGGACTCGTACTGCTACCGCTGAAACGTGCGCGGCTCAGTAGCTGAACGTGGTGGCCGGCTCGTCGCCGATCCAGTTCCACATCGGGACGGTGCCGTTGAGCTCCGCGCCGCCGATCAACGTCTCGGGGTCCAACTGCTTGGCGTTGAAGCAGATCGGGCAGACGAAGTACCGCCCGCCCGCGGTCTCGTACCGCTTGACCAGGTCGGCCAGCGGCGGGCAGCCGTCGCAGGCGACGCCCGTCGCGGTTCCCGGCAGGGCGAGCCGGACGGCCTCCTTGGTCAGGAACATGAGCGTCTCCCGGCCGGTTTCCGCGGCACCAACGGCGACCAGGAACGCGACGGTGACCTTCTCCGGATCTTCCAGTCCGGTGCTCAGGCTGATGACCGCTTTGCTGGGCATGGCCCCTCCTCAGGATCGGATGAGGGGACCGTAGGCGTGGGAAACCGCCGTGTCATCGGGTGTTCTCCCTACAGATCGAGCGGGTCGAGTAGCCCGTTGCGCAACGCGAACAGGGTCGCCGTGGCCCGCGAGGACGCGCCGGTCTTGGCGTAGATCCGCTCGATGTGGGTGCCCGCCGTCTTGCGGGAGATCCCCAGGCGCGCGGCCACGTCGCCGGTGGCGGCGCCCCGCGCGATCAGGACGAGCACCTCCACCTCGCGCGGCGTCAGGCCCGCGGGCCCGGGCCGGCGGGCCTGACGCCCTTCCACGCCCGCCGCGGTCAGCACGGCGTGGGCGGCGTCGGTGTCGAGACGCCCGGCCCGGACCTCGCCGTGCAGCGCGCCGGCAGCCGCCTTCGCGGTCAGGGCGGGACGGTGGGAACGCGGCTCGAGCATGGCCCGGTACGCACAGGACGCGGCCAGGATCCGCCCCGTCATCGGCACCGCGGCACCGCCGGTTCCGCGGTGGTACCCGCTGCCGTCCTGGCGCTCGTGCGCGAGCGCCGCGACCGCACCGATCCGGCCGAGCTTCGCGGGCCGGGCCAGCACCCGTTCCGTGTAGTACGCGCTGAGCCGGATGCGTTCCTGCTCGGTGACCGACAACGGCCCCGGCTTGTCGAGAATGGTCACGGGCACGCCGTGCAGACCGATGTCGTGGACGAGGCCGGCCCGGTGCAGGACCGTCCGGTCCTGGGGCGGCAGCCCCATCACGCCGGCCGCCCGGCCGGCCAGTTCGCCGACCCCGCGAGAATGCCCGGCCCGCCAGCCGCTGCGCAGATCGGTGAAGTCGGCCAGCCCCTCCAGCGCGGCGTCGAGTTCCCGCTCGGACAGCCGACGGCACAGCGCCGGCTCGGCCGCGAGCAGGCGCGGCACGTCCACGGTGTCGCCGAGTCCGCCCAGAAGATCGCCGGCGTGCGCGCAGAACGCGTCGACGACGGCCGGCGCGAACTGACCGCCCCGGCGCGCACGCGCCACGCCGACCGCGGCGTCCAGGCCGCCGTGCCGGTAGTGCACCTCGGCCACGTCGGCCACCTGGAACAGCTGCACCAACGGGGACACGTCGGCGGCACCCACACCGGCCGGAACGCCGCGACCGTCCCACCGGGTGAAGAACTGGCGCAGCGCCGTGCCGACCTCGGGCCCCAAGCCGAGCCGTTCCGCGAGCACGGCCGTCGTCAGGCAGTGGGATTGGATTCCCCGCGCCACACGCGTGCCGTTGGTGAGCACGAGCGTGGCCGCCGCCCGGACCCGGCGTGGCACGGCCTGGCCGGCCGCGGCGTGGCGGAGGAAGAACCCGGCGCCGGACAGCCCGGCCAGGTCTGCGTCGAAACTCCCGGCGCGGAAGGCGATGTCGTCACCGAAGGACGCCGCGACCTCCGGTGAGTCGGCGACGCAACCCACCCACGACAGCATCGCGACGTAGAACAGCTCGTCGCGCCGCTCCCCCGCGACGCCGAGCCGGTCGGCCAGGCCGATGGCGATGCGCCAGGCGCGCAGCAGATGCTCCATGGGCTGCCCCAGGCCCAGGTCGGTCGCGAGGGAGAACGCGGCCAGCAGTTCGGCCAGCGTGATCCCCGAATCGCGATCACCCTCCGCCATGTGTGCAGCATAAAGGCTGCCGGCCCCGTACCGGACCACCTCAACCGCACACTGCCAGGGCCACGAGGGGTTTTCGGCCGCGAACGGCGTCTTCGCGCGCGAGCGCGGCGGCGGCTTCCCGCACCCGCTGAATGCGAGGATCTTTCCAATCAAACGCTCACGCAAGCTTGCCGGCCTTGTCGGTCCAGCCGACACTGGCACGGACCGGGGTCGCCACCGTCGTGGCCGCCAGGAACTCAGCGGGGGAACGCCCGAGGGTGACCGCGCCAAGCTCGCCTGCGTGCGAGTGAAGGAGCGGCGTGGCGCCGTCGAGCTGGTAGCGCCGCCCGGTGGTGTCCCAGAGGTAGCGGTTCACCTCGTCGGCCAGCTCGCCCGGACTCATAGGTTCACCGGGCACGCGCCGGGAGGGGGTCGCGCGGCGCGCGGCGCGGAGCTTGTCGTTCGGCTCGTCCATGAGCCCCTCCCGATCCGCATCCCACTGTAGCTCGCAGACCAGCGCGGATGCCCCTGTTTGCCCCGCGATGCCCCGCAGAATGCTCTTATCACCGCAGCGCCCGAACGCCACGCTAGTGGCATGTCCCGATCACAGACCGTAGCCGCCGAACGTCCCGAGATTGATGAGTACCTGTCCCCCGCGGTGCGTGAGGCCGCCGAGGCGGCGGGGTTCCGGTTCTCGGCGAGTCATGCGACGGGGATGCTGCTGGCTCGGCGCCGCGTCGGCGGGTTCGTCGATTACGTCCACGTCGGCCCTGGCCAGGTGCCGTGGTCGTGCGCGGCCCGCTTCCGCGCCGACTTCACGCCCCCGCCGGGTCAGCGCGGTACTGCGAGAGCTCCGCGGCGACTGTGACCGAGGCGTAGGTCGGCGTGCAGGCGGCGGCCAGCGCGACCAGGACCACGACGCCGGCAGCGGCTCGGGTCCCGACGACGACCGTGGCGACGGCGAGCTGGACAGCGACAACGTGCGTGAAGCCCGCATGGCGTTCCGCGAGTACGTCGGTGACCGGCACTGGTTCGTCGACCCCACCGAGCGGGAGATCGCCAACGACCCGGCGCGGCGCTGATCACCAACCGCACCGCCTTGCTGTCGCCCGATGAGCCCGGCAAACCCAGATTTGAGCCGCCGGGCCGCGCGGGCGCTGCAGGGAACGATGGTCGAACCCGCCGACCGAGGGGTCATCGCAGACCTCGTCCACCGAGCCAGATACGCAGCTCAACGCCAAGCGTGGCTACGGTGGACGTTGCAGATGTGACCAAGGATGCGGCGGGCAGAACCGCAGTCGCTACTGCTGGGGCGGGCGGCGAAGACCCATGCGCCCCGAGTAGTTCACGCTTCCGGGACGACTCTGGGCAGGCTCTGAAGGCGAAACCGGCCACACCGGCGCAGCAGGAAGCTGCGGAGAGGCAGGAGGAGCCAGCGGCGCCTGGTGCTGCTGGGCTGCCGCAGCGAGAGCGAGCTGGTTGAACTTGATCTGGAACTGCTTCGCGGCGCCGAACTGCGGTCCCTTCACCGTCTGCAGAAGCGCGACACCATCACCACCGACAACGGTCAGATAGCCCTCGCGGTCGTCGATCTTCTTGTTGCGTCCCTTCTTCGCGGCGAGCGCGAACGGGCCAAGCAGCGCGAACCGCGTCATGGTGTACCGGCCCGAGTCGCGGCTGATGTCGCCTGACATATCGAAGGAGGCGTCGAGACCGGCCAATGGGTGCCGGACGCAGGTGTCGTTCTTAAGTCCGATGAGGAACTCGGTCGGAGTCACTCGCCACCGTCCGCAGGTGGCTACGACGCCTTCAGCCCGGTCAGCTTTCAGCTGGTCGGAGCCCTTCTTGATGGCCAACCCGGCGAGCGCGGCGATGATGAGCAGGACGAGGAAGATCTCCATGGGTGTGCTCCGGGGATTCAGCAGAGGAGACCAGTCGCCAAGGGGAGCGGGGCGATGGCCTACGCGTTGATGTTCGTCATCCTCAATTACGTCTTGATCATGGTCCTCATTACGCAGCGCACCCGGAAAATTGAATGTTCACCCATTCAGTGCAGCGGGTCGTCGTGTGGCAACTCGGGGCGCCTCTGGGCCTCGCAGGTGCGACCCGAGTTCGATGTGATCGATGATCGCGCCGTTCAGGCGGGCACCGCGCACGGGCACCGCGGCACCCACAACCAGCACCAGGTCGAAGGGCAGCACGAGCACCGGCACGGGCGATCAAGGCGATCACCTGGACCAGCTGCTCAATCAGGCCGGCGAGGGCCAGGACGACGGCGACGAGCACACCAACGACCAGAACCAGGGCGGCAACAGTGACGACCAGAATGACGACGACGGTGACGACGCCAGCGGCACCTCGGGCGAGGGGGTTCGGGCGACGGGCAGGAGACGCTGACCCTCGGCGCGCGGACGACGCGATCACCAACGCGAAGGCCGTAACCGGGGTCAACCTGCTGCTCCACGCCCGCCGAGGAGTGCGGTGGGGCACGTTCGGCTCGCACCCAGGGCTGATGGTTGTGTCGCGCGTGCCGGTCAGAACCGTTCGCGCAGACCCGCGACGAGTCCCACGGCGGGATGGCCTACGGCGCCGAGCTGGGTGATCTCGCGATGCTTACCACCGTGAACGCCCTACCCCGACGCGATCCGAACGAGGCAGCATGTCGCGCAGGAAACACCACTTCATCAGCAAGAAGCAATGGCGCTGGGCCAACCGGAAGAACCTGGGTCGCGGCGCTGGGCACACCGCACCTCCGGGCTGAAGAGGGTCCGCTATCGGCGGCTTCCGCCGCTGGCTCTCCTCCAGCCGGGCGAGCTGATTGGCTTGCGTCTCGTTCGTCTTCCACGCGGCGCACGCGGCGATCGCTGCGACGACGAGTGCCGCGATGCGGAGAGTGCGAACGCTCCCGCTGCCACCGAGCTGCGGACGTCCGTCCACTTCACACCTTCATCTATGACCTGACACGCTCGACGTCTGCCGGGCAGCGCGTGCGCCGGTACGAGTGCGTACCAGACGGCATGTGGCCACTCGATGGTGGCGGCGGTGTTCGACCTCGGCGGACCGCGGCTGGAAGGTGCCCTTGGCGGCCCGACCACGTCTTCCAGCTTGACGGGACCGGTCAACTCGACCGCTCGTGTCGCCGCAGCCTCAAAGGCCCGGGGAAGATGCGCGACTGCGCCCCGCTCGCCGGCGTACGGTGGCAGGTGACCATTGGACACTGATCCGCCGATCAGCAGCCGGCTGCGGACACCAGGCCGCGCCTGATCAAACACTCAGCCTGCGACTCCGCCGCCCGCTTGGGCGACGAATCGCTCCGGGTCCACTCGGGTAGACAATCATGGCCACAGAGAATAAAGGTGCAGCGTCGGGTAACCCCCGTCTCGACCCGCCAGGGTCAGCGCTGACCACGAGCGCTCACCCGGAGAGGACCGCTCGAACGCGGGTCCGCTCAGAACAAAGGCCGAAGTCAGTACTCTGACGTTGCCGTCTCCTGCGGACGCTTCCGACGCTCCATCACCATCGGCACCCGCGCCTCGAGAACGAGCGGCCGCTCCCCAAGCGCCGCGGACCGCGATCCGGCGGTGCCGCGCAGGACAGCAGCGCCGGAACCTGTGTGCATCTGGGTGAGCCGCCCCCGGGGGCACTCACCAGATGACGTCCGTCGCGTAGTGCACCTGGACGGTTCGTTGAGTCAGGTCTATTAGCTCGGCCGGCGCCCGGTGCGGGTTGACGGCCTGGCTGGCGTGCGGCCGGTCCGGCTGGTCGCGCTCGATCTCGTCCAGGCCGTCGAGCGTGGCGACGAGCGCTAGCCGTTCGGTCTCCAGGGTGGTGTAGCGCTGCCTGAGCCCCTACACGAACGGGTCGGTGGGGTCGGCAGACTTGCGACGCAGACCCTGGCGCTGCTCTTCGCGATCTCAGCTGGCGGTGTCGAGCGCGGCCAGGAACAGGTCTTCCCGCATGTACACGGTCGGCGGGTGGCCCTCGTGCTTGTCCCGGTCGGCCGCGGTTGGTGCCCGCCGGGCGGCAGCGGTAGTAGGCGGCCGCAGTCGCACATCACGCGGCGGCGGAAGCGGCAGGTCCGCTTCGCCTGCGGATCGTTCTTGAGGCCCGCCCGGTCACGCGACTGTTCACGCAAACCGGGCTTTTCGTTGATCGCGTCCCACATCCACTTCCGGATGAGCGGTTCGTGCACCGGCTCGGCCGACCACACCCACAACTCCGGCGAATTGTGCCGGTTGCGCCCGTCCCGGCTGCGCCGCGACCGGCGGTTGTAGACCTGGTACCCGCTAACGCGACCGTGTCCGTGCCCGGCTGTTCGTCGTCGCGCCACTTCGCCATCGAGGTAACCGTCTCACCGCGAACCCCCGTTCGGCTGACACCGGCTCAACCGCGGAAGATCGTTTTCAGCTCGAGGTACGGGTCCAGCGCGCCCGGGCCGAGCTCGCGGCCCAGTCCGCTGTTCTTCACACCGCCGAACGGGGCCTCCATCGGGAACGAAGCGCTGTTCACGCCGATCGTGCCCGTCGCGACGCGCCGTGCGAGGTCCGTCGCGCGGGAACGGTCCGGCGAGAACACTCCCCCGCCGAGTCCGTATTCGGAGTCGTTGGCGATGGCGACCGCCTCCGCCTCGTCCGCGTACGGGATCACCACCACGACCGGACCGAAGATCTCCTCGCGGGCGATCCGCATGTCGTTGGTGACGTCGCGGAAGACGGTCGGCTCGACGTAGTAGCCGCGCGGCAGCGACGCGGGCCGCCCGCCACCCACCACGACCTTCGCTCCTTCCTGCCGGCCCAGCTCCACGTAGGACTCGACGCGCTCGCGTTGCCGGGCGGAGACCAACGGCCCGAACAGGTTGGCCGGGTCGGTGGGATCGCCGAGCGGGATGTCGGTCATCGCCGAACTCACCGCGTCGACCACCTCGTCGTACCGCGCCCGCGGCGCCAGCACGCGCGTCAGCGACCGGCACACCTGGCCGGTGTTCGGCGAGCACGCCGTCGCCACGAACGGCTTGAAGGCGTCGAGGTCGACGTCCTCCAGCAGGATCGCGGCGGACTTGCCCCCCAGCTCCAGCGTCACGCGCTTGAGGTTCCGCCCGCAGCTCTCCGCGATCGCCCTCCCTGCCACGGTCGACCCGGTGAACGCGATCTTGCGCACCAACGGGTGCTCGACGAGCGCCGCGCCGGTCCCGCGGCCGCCGGCGACGACGTTCAGGACGCCCGCCGGGACACCGGCCTCCGACGCGATCTCGGCGAACAGGAACGCATCGAGCGTGGTCTCCGGTGCCGGCTTGACCACCGCCGTGCATCCCGCGGCGAGCGCGGGTCCGATCTTCCACGCCAGTAACGGCTGTGGCCCGTTCCACGGGGTGATCGCGCCCACCACTCCGACCGGCTCCCGCCGCACGAACGCGTCGCCGACGGACACGGCAACCGGTTCCTCCTCGACGAGCGCGTCGGCGAGCGACGCGAAGTAGCGGTAGTTGAGCGGGACCTGCTGCTGCATCGCCCGGGACACGCTGATCGGCGTGCCGTTCTGCCGCGTGACCAGCGCCGAGACCTCCTCGGCCCGCTTCTCGAACACGTCCGCGAGCCGACGCAGGACCATCGCGCGTTCGGCGGGAGGCGTGGCGGCCCAGTCGGCGCCGGCGGCCGCGGCGACCTGGACCGCATCATCCACAGCGGACGCGGAACCGTCGGCTATGGAGGCGAAGGCCTCTTCGGTGGCCGGGTTCACCACCTGGATCCGCTCCGGGGACCGAGCGGGGACGTAGGCGCCGCCGATGTGGTGGCCATGGTGTTCTGACAACTCAGGTACTCCCTACACGGCCGTCGGCGTCGAACAACTCGCGGTGCGCGTCCCACAGTTCGGGGGTGCCGGCCGGGAAGAGCGCGGTGGCCGAACAGCTCGCCTCCCCGTCCGGGAGGTAGGTGATCCGGATGTCCCCGACGGCGATCGTCTCGCGGGGAGCGGGTTGTGCGGACATCGTTGTCCTCTCGGGTCGCGGACAGTCAGGCGTGGACGATGACGCCGCGCAGGTTGCGCCCGGCCTTCAGGTCGTCGAAGCCGGTGGCGACCTGGTCGAGCGGGTAGCGGGTGGTGACCAGCTCGTCGAGCTTGAGCACGCCGCGCCGGTACATCTCCAGCTGCGCGGGGATGTCCGCGGTGGGCGCGCTGGCGCCGAACAGCGAGCCCTGCAGCCGCTTCTGGTAGAGCACGAGCTCGTGCAGGTCGATGTCGCCGTCCCGCACGTAGGTCTCGCCCAGCCCGACGGCCACGCAGGTACCGGCCTTCCGCACCGCAGACAGGGCCTGCCCGAGGTGCCGGCCGGTCAGCACACCGACTGTCACGATCGCCGAATCGGCGCCCTGCCCGTTGGTCATCGACCGGGCCAGCTCGGTGGCTTCCTCGATGCCCGCCACCGCGTGCGTGGCGCCCAGCTTCAGCGCGGACTCCCGCTTGAACGCCACCGGGTCGACCGCGATGACGGCCGCGGCCCCGGCGTGCGCGGCGCCCTGCACGGCGTTGATGCCGATGCCGCCGATCCCCATGACGATGACGATGTGCCCGGGCCGGACACCGGCCGAGTACACCGCCGCGCCCCAGCCGGTGCCCACGCCGCAGCCGGTCAGGCAGGCGACGTCGAGCGGGATGTCCGGGTCGATCTTGATCGCCGACGCGGTGGACACCGTGGTGTACTCGCAGAAGGTCGACAGGCCGGCCATCTGCCCGACCGGACGTCCGTCGAGCGACAGCCGGAACGACGTCGGGTCCTCGGGCCGGGCCCCGGTGCCCAGCGAGGCGCCGAGGTCGCAGAGGTTCTGCAGGCCGCGGGCGCACCAGCGGCACCGGCCGCAGACCGGGAGGAAGGAGAACACCACGTGGTCGCCCTCGGCGAAGCCACGTGTCCCGGGGCCGACAGCCTCGACGATCCCGGCGCCCTCGTGGCCGCCGGCCAGCGGCAGGATCGGGGCCGCCTGATCGCCGGTGGCGAAATGGTCGTCGGAATGGCACATGCCACTGGCGGCGACCTTCACCCGGATCTCGCCGGGCCGGGGATCCTCGACCTCCAGCTCGACCACTTCGTACCGGCCGGGCACTTCGCGGAGAACCGCACCCCGGGTCAGCACGCGACCACCGCGGCATTGCGTGAACTCATCGTCGAGTCTCCTTTCGCGGGAATGCCGAAATGTTAGGCAGGCCACGAAAAGGGAATCAATTCGGAATTCCCGAATCGACGATTCGGCAGCGGGAAAACGACCCGGCGGAGCTCAGCTCGGATCGTCGGCCGGGCGGTCCAGCAGCTGTTCCACCAGCGCGCGGCAGACCGGGCCCGGCCGCCGGCCCGCCGCCGTGGCGAGGTGGATCTTCCGTTCCGCCCAGGGTTCGGCCAGCTCGACGACCGCGACGCCGTCCAGGAATTCCTTGCCCACCAGGCTTTCCGGTTGGGCGGTGACGCCGAGCCCCGCCCGGACGAGGCTGAGCGCGACGCCGCCGGTGCGCACACTCTGGCCGGGCTCGAACTCGCGGCCCAGACGCCGCGCGGCCGCGCGGAACACGTTGACCATGGGTCCCACCGCGATGACGTTCTCCGGGAGCAGTTCTTCGAACGTCACGCTCAGCCGGTCGGCGAGCCGGTGGTCGCGGGGCAACGCCACCACGATCCGGTCCCGGCGGTACGGCGTGACATCGACGCCCGTGAGGTCGAGTTCGTGGGCAGCGGCGAACAGGCCGAGTTCCGCTTCCCCGCGCGCGACCTGCTGCACGATCTCCCGGTTTTCGATCTCGTGGACGATCAACCGCACCTTCGGATACTGACGGCCGAATTCACCGAGCTCGCGCGCGAGGAACGGCGCGATGATCGACTGCGCGGACGCGACGGTCAGCTCGCCCTGCATCCCTTCGGTGAACGCGGCGATCTCGGAGCGGATGTCCTCGAGGCTGCCGAAGATCTTGCGGACGTGCCGGGCCAGCACCGTGCCGGCGGGTGTCGGCACGACTCCACGGGGAGTGCGTTCCAGCAGCTCGAGCCCGGCGATGTGCTCCAGGTCGTGGATGCGCTTGGTGGCGGTCGAGGCGGACACGTTCTCCCGGATCGCGGCCAGGCCGATCTGCTTCTCCTCGACCGCGGAGAGGAACAACCGCAGCGTGAGCAGGTCGACCTGACGGATCAGGTGCACCCTGTTGAACGTGCCCACCGATCACCTCCTTCCCCGGATTCAACCTCCTCGGCCGGCGGCCGACAAGTCAGGCGGGCGCGCCCCGCTCGACCAGGTTCACCTTCACGTGGGCAGGGCGCTCGAGGGTGCCTCCGGGGACGAGGGTGACGGTGGTGACGGTGGTCTTGGTCGCCGGGCCGGAACGCGTTGGCGACCATGACACGTCTTCATTCTGCTCAAGGGTCAGGCGCGGGTCGGCAGGACCGAGCCGAGCAGGTCGTTGTCCGCGCCGATTTCGCGGACGGCGTGCAGCGGCGGCGGCCGCAAGCCGTCGAAGGACAGCGGGAGCCCGACGACCCCGATCTCGCCCGGTTCCGGGGCGCCGATGATGCCGAGTTCCCGGGTCTGCTCGTGCGCGACGAGTTCCGCCGTCGTCTGGACGGGGGCGCACGGGATCCCCGCGGCCTCCAGGCGGTGCCGCCACTGCGCCCGGGTGCCGGTGGCGAGGCGTTCCCCGATCAGCCGGTCGATCTCGGCCCGGTTCGCCAGCCGCGCGGCGTTGGTGGCGAAGCGGGGGTCGGCGGCCCACTCCGGGCGGTCGAGCGCGGTGCACAGCCGGGCGAACAGCGCGTCGTTGGCGCAGCTGACGACCAGCGCGCCGTCGGAGGTGGCGAACGCCCGGTGCGGCACGATGAACGCCACCCCGGAGCCGTGCCGCCCGCCGGGGTCGCCGTCGGCCTCGTAGCCGGCGATGCCGACGGACATCCACGCGATCGCCGTCTCCAGCAGGGAGGCGTCCACGTTCGCGCCGGTGTGCTTGACGTGCCTGCGGTGCAACGCGGCGAGCACGCCGATCACCGCCCACATCCCGGTCCCGAAGTCCACGATGGACACGCCAGCGCGCACGGGTTCGCCGTCCTCCTCGCCGGTGATGTCCATGATCCCGGAGAACGCCTGCATCAGCGGGTCGTACCCGGGCAGCTCGCGCAGCGGGCCCGCCTTGCCGAACGCGCCGATCTCGCAGTGGATCAGCTCCGGCTTGGTCACCCGCAGGCTTTCCGCGTCCAGGCCGTAGCGCGCCGCGCTGCCCGGCCGCAGGTTGTGCAGGAAGACATCGGCTCGCTCGGCGATCAGCCGGTGCAGCGTCGTGAGCTGCTCGCGGTCCTTGATGTCCAGGCTGAGGTACCGGCGTCCGCGGTTGAGCGCGTGGAACGCGGCCCCGTCGCCCTTCCACTGGCTCGGGCCCCAGCCCCGCGCGGAGTCACCGGTGGGCCGCTCCACCTTCCACACCTCGGCGCCGAGCTCGGCCAGGATCTTGCCGGCGAACGGCGCGGACGCGCTGTCGCTCAGCTCCACCACCACGATGCCCGTCAGGGGCAGCTCACGCGTCATCGCGCACTCCGTTCCCGGCCGCGCCCGAGGCGACCAGCTCGCCGATCTCGTCGTCCCCGAAGCCGAACTCCCGCAGCAGCTCCTCGGTGTGCTCGCCGAGCCGGGGCGCGGGGTACCTCAGCTCCGGCGTGCTCTCGCTCCAGCGCTGCGGGATACCGATGGTGCGCAGCTTGCCCTCCGAGGGGTGGTCCTCCTCGGCGAAGAACCCGACCTCGGTCAGGTGCGGGTCGGTGAGGAGGGTTTCCGGGGTGTGCATCCGGATCACCGGGATGTCGGCCTCACCGAGCAGTTCGAGCCACTCGGCGGTGGTCCGGGTGGCGAACTCCTCCGCCAGGAACGCGTACAGCTCACCGATGTGCTCGGTGCGGCCGTGGATGTCGGCGAACCGGGGGTCGGCGGCCAGGTCCGGCCGGCCGACCGCGGTGAAGAAGCGCTGCCAGTGCCGGTCGGTGTAGATGTTGACGCCGAGGTAACCGTCGAGCGTCCGGTAGGGCTTGCGGTCGGGGTTCATCATCCGCGCGTAACCCCAGTCCCCGATCGGCGGCACGAAGGTGTGCCCGTAGAGGTGGTCACCCATCGCGAAGTGCGCGAACGTCTCGAACATCGGGACCTGCACCTCCTGCCCGCGCCCGGTCCGTTCCCGGTGGTACAACGCCATCGCGATCGCTGACGAGGCGGCCATCCCGACCACGCGGTCCGCGATCGCGGTGGCCACGTACGCGGGTTCGCCCCGTCCGCGGCTCTGCAGCACCGGCATGCCGACGGCGGCCTGGATCAGGTCGTCGTAGGCGGGCTTGTCGGCGTACGGGCCGTTCTGGCCGAATCCGAAGCAACCGCAGTACACCAGCCGCGGGTTGATCTCCCGGACCTCGGGGTAGGACAGGCCCAGGCGGTTCATGGCCGCCGGCCGCAGGCTGTGCAGCAGCACGTCCGCCGACCGCAGCATGCGGATGAAAGCGCTCCGGCCGGCACGCTGCTTCAAGTCCAGCACCAGGCTGCGTTTGTTCCGGTTGAGGTGCAGGAAGATCGCGGACATCCCGGGATTGCGGCGCGGTCCGACGCCGCGCGTGGTGTCCCCCTCCCGCGACTCCACTTTGGCGACGTCGGCGCCCATGTCCGCCAGCAGGAGCGACGCGTACGGCCCCATGAAGTTCGAGGTCAGGTCGAGGATCCGCACGCCGTTGAGCGGTCCGGCCACGTCACCCTCCCGAGGTGGGAGCGAACACGGGGAGCGTCTGCGCCCCGCGGCGGACGAACCGGACCTCGACCGGCATGCCGATCTCGACGACGGCGGGGTCGGCCTCGATCTGGCCGAACAACCGGTAGCCCTCGGCCAGCTCGACGAACCCGACGGTGTAGGGCACGATGGCGGCCCAGACCGGCGTCGGTCCGCGCATGACGGTGCTGAACGACCACACCGTGCCGCGACCGCCGGACTCCTCCCAGCGCAAGCCGCGGGACGAACAGTGCGGGCAGTACGAATGCGCCGGCCACACGACCTCACCGCACGAACCGCAGCGCTGGAAGGTCAGTCGTTCCTCGCCGAGCGCGGCCCAGTAGGGCTCGGCGTCGAGCAGCCGGTAGGGCTGCGGCCAATCCTCGCTCATCACGGCCTCCCGGTGTCGTGGCCGGACAACAACATCACGCCAGCCGCGGCCAGCATCCCGCCCGCGCCCTGCACCAGTACCGTGCGCGGTTTCCGCGCCGGCGCCAGCCCCAGCGCGGTCCCGCGGAGCTGGCGGACGGCCTCGACGAGGCTGTCCATGTTGCAGGAGATCCCGGGCTGTCCGAAGGACAGCCAGCCGCCGTTGGTGTCGGCGGGCAGGTCGCCGTCCGGGCCGGTGCGGCCGTCGCGGTAGACGTCGATGCCGTGGCCCTTCTTCGCGAACCCGAGGTCCTCCAGGATGATCGGGCCCATGTGCGCGAAGTTCACCGACAGCTGCACCATGTCCACATCGGACGGGGTGAGCCCCGATCGCGCGTACGCCTGCCGGGCCGCTTCCACGGTCGCGGTGTGCGTGAGGTTCGGGAACTCGCCCAGCCCGGCGAACCGGCCGTCGCGCATGTTCACCCGGTCGGTCAGGTACTCGTGCGTGGTCGCCGAGCCGTAACCCAGCACCCACACCGGATCGCGGGCCTGGAGAGCGCGTTCCGGTGAGGTCACGACGAGCGCGCCGCCGGTGCCGCCACCCCATGTCGAGCACATCCACCGCCGCAGCGGGGTCGCCACGTACGGCGAGGCCAGCACCTTCTCCCGGTCGATCTCGCCGTGCTTGCGCTTGGCGGCGTGCGGGTGGTGCGCGCCCCAGCGCTGGTTGGCCACCACGACGTCGGCCAGGTCGGCTTCGGTCAGCCCGTACTCGTGGAAGTACCGGCAGGCGGCCTGGGCGTAGAGCGACGGGATCGTCGGCCCGTAGGGCACCTCGAACTGCGGGTCCGCGTCGGCCTCCGAGCCCATCGCGACCGCGTCCACGAACAGCTCGGTCGCGTCGCTCTGCACGCACAGCACGTATTCCGCGGCGCCCGCCGCGATCATCTGCGCGGCGACCGCGATCGTGGAGGTCAGGCCGGCGCCGTGCAGGGTGATCTCGCTGTTCAGCGTCACCGGCATCTGCAGGTGCGAGATGAAGATGTTGCTCCACTGGGACCGCTTGTCCGCCCACGGCGAGCGCCCGGTGAACACCGCGTCCACCTGGTGCTTGCCGATTCCGGCGTCGGCCAGTGCGGCCATCGTCGCTTCGGTGGCCAGCTGCAGCGGGTCCTTCCGGTCGGCCTTCGACGCGTAGGCGTCGCCCATGCCGACGATCGCGGCGACCGGGCTCATCGCTTCTCCGTGGGCAATGAGGCCGCCAGCAGCGCTTCGAGGTCCTCGCGGCGGCGCAGCATCAGCAGGCTCCACTCGCTGCGCTGCACCACGTAGCCGTCCTGGTTGAGAGCCTTCATCAGGAAGGTCGTGACGCCGTAGCGGTCGTCCTTCTCCTTCTTGGCGGTCACCTCAGCGGTCACGTAGATCGTGTCGCCGATCGCGACCGGCTTGAGGTAGCGCAGGTTGTCGATGCCGTAGTTCGCCTGGATCGACGGGCCGAACTGGATCAGCCCGGTCATGATCGAGTACGTCAGCGAGCCCTGCACCAGGCGCTTGCCGAAGCGGGTCTGCTCGGCGTAGTGTCGGTTCGAGTGGATCTCGATCCAGTTGCCGGTCAGCGCGCAGTAGTTGACGACGTCGGCCTCGGTCACCGTCCGCCCGCCCGAGCGGAACGTCTGCCCGACCTCCAGCTCGTCGTAGGGCATGTCGATGCGGTTGTTGATCTCCATTGACCTCGTTCTCCCCGGTATCGCGGCGGTTCAGGCGGGCAGGCGCATCGACTTGGCGATGATGGTGCGCTGGATCTGCGAGGTGCCGCCGCCGATCGTCGACTGGATGCTTTCGCGCAGGTAACGTTCCATGTCGCCCTCGGGCAGGTTCGCGTAACCGCCGAGGATCTGCATGCCGTCGAGCGCGCACTGCTTCAGGGTTTCCGAGCCGTACAGCTTGGCCATCGACGTCTCGCGGGCGGCGGGCAGGTTGTCCGCCTTCATCTGCGCGGCGCGGTAACACAGCAGCCGGGCGGCGTCGACCCGCGTCTGGTTCTCCGCCAGCATGTGCTTGAGCACCTGGAACTCGTAGATCGGCTTGCCGAACTGGATCCGCTGGTGGGCGTAGCGGTTGGCGTTGTTCACGGCTTCCTGGGCGTTGCCGACGTACGCGGCGGCCACCGCGCAGCGCTCCAGCTCCAGGTGTTCGGTGATGATCTGCCAGCCCTGGCCGACCTCGCCGAGCAGCGCGTCCGCCGGCACGCGCACGTCCTGGAGGAAGATCTCGGTGGTGCCGGTCGCGTGCCGCGACAGCGTCGGCAATTTGCGGATCTCCAGGCCCGGCGTGTCGTTCGGGATCAGCAGCACCGACAGGCCGTTGTGCTTGTCCTCCTTGCCCGTGCGCACCAGCATGGCGATGACCGTGTCCTTCGCCGCGGCGCCGCTGCACCACAGCTTCGAGCCGTTGACGACCCAGTCCCCGTTTTCCTCCTGCCGGGCGTGGGTCTTGGTGTTGGCCGCGTCCGAACCGGCGTCCGGCTCGGAGATCGACACGGAGAACCGGATCTGGCCGTCGATGAACGGCTTGACGTAGCGGGCTTTCTGCTCGGCGGTGCCGTACTTGATGATGTTCATCGCGGTGAACGTCGGCACGAGCACCGAGCAGGCGAAGTCGAAACCGAACTTGCCCAGACCCTCGGCCATCAGCGAGTAGTCGAAGATGTCCCCGCCGGAGCCGCCCTCGGACTCCGGGATCAGGATGCCGAGCCAGCCCTGCTTGGCGATCTTCTCGTAGGCCTCGTACGGGTACCGGCGCTCGAAATCGCATTTGCGCACGTACTCGACGGTGATCTCGTTGTCCATGAAGTCGTTCACGGTTTCCAGCCACGCGGCCTGCGACTCGTTGAGGAAATTCCTGGGCATTGTTCGTGCTCCCATCGCGGTTTCCCCCAAGCTAATCCGGCCGGACCGGTGAATCAATTGACGATTCTCGAATTCGCGGTTCGGCCGATTCGAACCGGTTTCCGCCGAGCGCGCCGGCGGCGCGCAGGGACGCGAGCTCCTCCGGCGAGAAGCCCCAGTCCCCGAGCACCTCGTCGCCCAGCACGTCGTCGCCGGGTGTGGTGGGCGGCCGCTGGATCGCTCCCGGAGTGCGGCTGAACCGCGGGGCGGGCGCGGGCTGCACGATGCCGTCCACCTCGACGAAGGTGCCGCGGGCCCGCAGGTGGGGATGCTCCGGCGCCTCCGCCATGGACAGCACCGGGGTCAGGCACACCTCCCGGCCCTGCGCGAGGGCGCACCACTCGTCGCGGGTCCGGGTGCGGAAGACCGCGGCGAAGCGTTCCTTCACCTCCGGCCAGCGGTCGCGGTCGTGCTGGTCCGGCAGCTCGTCCTCGGCGAAGCCGAGCAGCGCCACCGTCGCCCGCCAGAACCGCGCCTCGTTCGCGGCGATGCTGACCCAGCCGCCGTCCTTCGTCTCGTAGACCTGGTACCACGGCGCGCCGGAATCGAGCCGGTTCGTACCGCGTTCGTCGGTCCAGTAACCGGCCGCGCGGAAGCCGTACAGCGCGGTCATCAGGGATGCCGATCCGTCCACCATGGCCGCGTCCACGACCTGCCCGTGCCCGGACCGCCTGCTCTCCAGCACAGCGGACACCACACCCAGGGCGAGGTAGAGCGCGCCGCCACCGAAATCGCCGACCAGGTTCAGCGGGATGACCGGCGGCCCGCCGGCTTCGCCGATCGAGTGCACGACACCGGTCAGTGAGACGTAGTTGACGTCGTGGCCGGGCGCGCGGGCCAGCGGCCCGTCCTGCCCCCACCCCGTCATCCGGGCGTACACCAGCGCGGGGTTGACGGCCAGACACTCGTCCGGCCCGAGCCCGAGTTTCTCGGCCACTCCCGGCCGGAAGCCCTCCACCAGCACGTCGGCCCGCTCGGCCAGACGCAGCACCGCGCCGACCGCCGCCGGGTGCTTCAGGTCCATCGTCGCGCTCCGGCGGCTGCGGTTCATCAGGTCGTAGCGCGGGTCGATCGGAGCGCCGCCGTCGTACCCGGGCGGCCGCTCGACGCGCACGATGTCGGCGCCGAGGTCGGCCAGCAGCATGCAGCCGAACCGGGTCGGCCCGACGCCGCCGAGTTCGACGATCCGCACGCCGGTCAGCGGCCCGCTGGAATTGGGTGCATTCTTCGACGATCCCACCAGGCGGATGTTACGGGCGCCACCGCGGCAATCCTATTTCGCAAACCCGAAGCGGCGGTTCGAGAACTTCGAATCGAGTGCCCGTGCGGGGGACAATCCTGTCCCAGGTTCGATCTCGCCCATTGTGGGCGCCCGCGCCACGTGTGAGCCTCGATGGCGAGGCCGGGTGGCAGAACCCGGCCGAGGAAATTCGCCGTCGCGAAAGAAGAGCTGGAGCAATGAAGACGAACGTCACCTTCCCCAGTGCCGGGCTGGCCCTGGCCGGTCTGCTGTTCACGCCGGACGACCACACCGGCGAGCCGCTGCCGGCGGTCGTGGTGTCCCACCCCGGCGGCGGGGTGAAGGAGCAGACCGCGAGCATCTACGCCGAGCGCCTGGCTCGTGAGGGGTACGCGACGCTGGTGTTCGACGCCGCGTACCAGGGTGAAAGCGAAGGCGAGCCGCGCGGGCTGGAGAACCCGTTCCAGCGCTCGGAGGACGTCCGAGCCGCGGTCACCTACCTGACCACCCGCGACGACATCGACCCCACCCGGATCGGCGCGCTGGGCATCTGCGCGTCCGGCGGGTACGTCCCGTTCGCCGCGCAGACCGACCACCGGATCAAGGCGGTCGCCACGGTCAGCGCGGTCGACATCCGCAGCCTGCTGGTCGAAGGCCTCGGCCGCACGCAGGGCCCCGAAGTCCTGCAGGCGATGCTCGACCAGGCCGGTGCCCTGCGCACCGCCGAAGCGCGCGGTGCGGCCCCGGCCGTGCAGAACTGGGCGCCGGAGAGCCCCGAGGGCCTGGAGGAAGCCCCGACGCTGTACCGCGAGGCTCAGGACTACTACCGGACGCCGCGGGGCGGGCACGCCAACTCCACGAACGAGTGGCCGCTGCGCAGCATCGACCAGATCGCGCAGTTCGACCCGTACGCGATGATCGACCTGATCGCGCCGCGCCCGCTGCTGATGATCATCGGCTCGGAGTCCGACACCGGCTACTTCAGCCGTGAAGCCATCGAGAAGGCCGACGAGCCCAAGGAACTGTTCGTCATCGACGGCGCGACCCACATCGCCCTCTACGACCAGGACGAGTACGTCACGCCCGCGGTCGCCAAGCTCACCGGATTCTTCGGCGAGCACCTGACCGCCTGAGCAGCGAGCCGTGGTCCCCGGCACCCGCGGGTGCCGGGGACCCTGCCGCTCATCGCCGCGCGGCCCGCACCTTCTCCGTGGCGGCCTCGTCGAGCACGAGTCCCTCCGGATCGGCGTGCGGGTCGCCGGTGATCACGACCCCGAAGTCGCGCTCGGCGGCGGCGATCGTCAGGTACTCGTCGCGGACGTCACGCAGTACCCGCTGGGGGTCGCGCTCGAGCGGGTCGCCCCAGCCGCCGCCCCCGTTGGTCACGTACCGCCAGGTCGCACCGGCCTTGGTGGCCCAGCCCGGGTCCCGGCCGTAGTAGAAGAACTCGCCGTCCACCCGCGGGGCCCGCGTCACCGGATCCAGGGTGCCCGCGACCGCGACCGCCGCGGCGTAGCCGGAGGCGTCCGTGGGCAGCAGGGTCTCCGGCCCGCTCGTCGGAGCGCCGTCCCGGCCGAAGACCCAGACTCCGCCGAGCGCACCGTCACCTCCGCCGCGCACGCCGACGCCGCTCGCGTGGCGGAACCGCAGCGGGATGGTCTGGTGCTCCCCCGGCTGCGTGTAGAGGACGTCCTTCGCGACCGCCGCGCCGCCGCGGTGCGCGCCGGCCCCGGCGGTGTCGGGGAGGAACTCGCGCCGCATGATCCGCAGCGGGAAGTCGGCCTCCAGGGACTCGCTCGAGGGCGACATGAGGTTGAAGATGTAACTGCACGAGAACCCGTCGCCGTCACCCGCACTGGACCCGCCTCGCGGTCCGTGCTCGCCGCCGGCCATCGCGGAGCACATCCAGGGCGTACCGTCGGGGCCCACGCCGTAGGCGTTGTGCACGTAGGCCGCGCCGAAGTCGCCGCCGAGCGCGGCTTCGCCGAGGACCGAGCCCAACGCCCGGCACAGGACCGTGTTGATGAGCGCGGAAACCTCGTAGTAGCAGAAGACCGCCCCGTCCGGAGGCAGCGCGCTGACCATCGAGCCGGGCGGGATCACGAGGTCGATGTCGCGGAACGTGCCGGACGTGAACTCGCTTTCGGGCGACAGCAACATTTTCAGGCCCACGCCGACGGCGGTCTTGGCGTCGAGCGCGCCGGCGTTGATGCAGGTGCGAGCCTGCCGGGACGAGCCGCTGAAGTCGGCTTCCAGCCGCTCCCCCCGCTTGCGCAGCGTGAGGGCGACCGTGTACTCCTCGCTGTCGTCGACACCGTCGGCGTCCAGGGAACCGCTCGCAGAGTAGTCACCGTCGGGCATCGAGGCGAACGCCTGCCGCATGCTTTCGGCGGAGGCGTCGCAGGCGTAGCGGAGGCTGCCCAGGTACGCCTCGATGCCGTAGCGCTCGATGATCTCCTGGATGAGCTCTTCGCCGAGCGCGCAGCAGCTCTGCATCGTGTGGAAGTCCGGCAGCATCAGCTCGGCCATCCGCACGTTGTCGAAGATCAGCGAGAACGTCTCCCGCACCGGTTCGCCGGCGTGGTAGAGCAACCGCGGGCTGATCGAAATGCCGTCCTCGTAGATGTTGTGCTTGGCGGCGGAGAACCCGCCCGGGGCGATGCCGCCGACGTCGAGCTGGTGCGCCCGCAACGCGATGAAACCGGCGATCTTCCCGTCGTGGAACACCGGCCGGATGAAGCAGACGTCGTTGTAGTGGTTGCCCATCCGGTAGACGTCGTTGCAGATCAGCAGATCGCCGGGCACCAGGTTCTCGGGCCCGAACTCCTCGACGGCGACCCGCACGCCGGCGGACATGGTGCCGAGGAAGATGGACAACCCGTTGGTCACCGCGCTCATCGCGTAGTCCTGCTCGGGCGGCGCGCAGACGCAGGCCGCGAAGTCGTAGCACAGCGCGATGATCGGCGAGAAGGCGCGGTGCAGCAGGCCGGTGGTGACGTGCTGCGCCGAGTACCGGAGCCGGTTGGCCAGCACCGAAGCGGTGAACCGATCGCAGTCGTAGCGGTCGAGGAACTGCTCGTCGGTCAGGTCCCGCAGCAATGTCGTGCTCATTTTCCTGCTCCTTCGACGCGGGTGATGACGATCTCGCCGATCCGGCCGACGGTCGCGACCAGGCCCGGCGGCACGAACGTGGTCGACATCGGCTCCCGGATCACCGCCGGGCCCTCGATGACGTCGCCGCGCATCAGGCTGTCGCGCTCGTACTCGCCGGCTGTCAGGTCGGTCTCCTCCAGGTACCGGATGGTGATCGTCCCGGCCGGCCGGACGGACTCCCCGGCGGCCCGCGCCGGCGGCTCCGGGTACTCGACCTTCGGCGTGGGCACGACCGCGGTGAGCCGGTAGGTGACGCCCTGCACCGGCATGCCCTCGAAGCGGTTGCCGGAGCGCTGTTCGTAGCCGTCGTGGAAGTTGGCGATCATCGTCTCGACGGCTTCGGGGGTGATCTTGCCGTTCGGCACCTCGACGAACGGGGTCTCCCAGACCTGCCCCATGAGCTGGCCGTCGAACGAGCGGGTGAACGTGACGCGCTCGGCGTCCTCGCCCAGCGAGCGCCGCATCGCCTCCTCCATGCCCGCGTACACCGCGTCGATCTCGTCGGCGGCCTCCGGCGTGAGCACCGTGTACGCGGTGCGGCTGTCGGCGTACACCTGGTCGGCGCTGACCAGGCCCAGCGCCGAGAACAGCCCGGGGTGCGGCGGCACGATCACGCTCTTGACGTGCATCTGCTCCAGCAGTCCCGGCAGCATCATCGGCCCGGCCGCGCCGTAGGCGACCATCGCGTGGTCACGCGGGTCGACGCCGTTCTTGACCAGCACGTCGACGATGCCCTCGGCGACGTTGTTCAGCGCCATCCGGTAGGCGAACCGGACGCGTTCGGCCAGGGTCGCCTGCGTGTCGAGCTTCTCGAAGGCGGCCCGGGCGAGGTCCGGGTCGAGCCGTGACCGCCCGGCGGCGAACCGGTCCGGATCGAGGATCCCCAGCATCAGGAACGTGTCGGTGGTGGTGGGCTGCTCGCCGCCGCGGCCGTAGCAGGCCGGCCCGGGGTCGGCGCCCGCGCTCTCCGGGCCGACCTTCACCTCGCCGGTCGGGGTGATGCTGACGATGCTGCCGCCGCCGGCGCCCACGCTCACGATCTCGTTCGAGAGCGTGTTCACGATCAGATCGTGCTCCAGCTCGAACGTCGTGTTGACGAACGGCTTGCCGCCGGTGACGACGCTGATGTCGCTGGAGGTGCCGCCGATGTCGGTGCAGATCAGGTTCGGCTCGCCGATCAGCTCGCCCAGGTGCGCACACGCGACCGTCCCCGCGGCGGGGCCGGAGAAGACGATGCGGGACGGCCGCTCCATCGCGACGTCGACCGGGGCGAGCATGGCGGCGCAGTCGGCGAAGTTCAGGTCCCCGGTGAACCCGAGGCCGGTCAGCCCGGCGGACAGTTCCCGGGTGTAGGGGCCGTAGATGCGCTTCATCAGCACGTCGACGACGGTCGTCGAAGCCCGCGGGTATTCGCGGGCCAGCGGCGAGACCTCGCTGGAGATCGAGCACGCGACGTCGCCGATCTCCTCGGCGACCAGCTCCCGCAGGCGCCGCTCGTGGCTTCCATCCACATAGGAATTGAGCAGGCAGATCGCGACGCCCTCGACCCCGCAGCGGGCCAGGATCCGCAGCTCTTCGCGGGCCTGCCGCTCGTCGAGCGGGATCACCACCGATCCGTCGGCGCCGAGCCGCTCGCGGATGCCGCGGCGCAGGTAGCGCGGTACCACCGGGGCGGTCACGTCGCCGAAGCTGCGGCGCCAGCGGGGATCGGTGTTGGCCTCGGCCGGCCGCCACGCCCGCGCCATGTCCAGCATGTCGCGGTGGCCTTCGGTCGTCAGGAACGCGATCTTGGGCAGCCGCCGGGTGATGATCGCGTTGAGGCCGTGCGTGCTGGCGTGGTTGAACGCGGCCGCGGCGGCGACGTCCACTTCGGACGCTCCCTCCAGCACGGCCTTGTAGCTCTCGGTGACGTTGGTGGCCACCTTGACGGTCTCGATCCGGCCGTCGGCGATCGAGACGATGTCGGTGAACGTGCCGCCGACGTCGACGCCGATCATCCCCTTGCGCTCAGCCATGTCCGCCACCCCGGATCCGGTCCGCCAGCAGTTCGATCGGGCCCAGCTTCGGCCCGGGCGTGCGCCGCACGTCGGTCAGGCACTCCGCGCACTTGACGACGTCGAACCAGCCGGCCTCCGACAGCACCGGGTAGGCCTGCAGCTTGCGTGCGCCGCAGCCCGGGCACGTGCCCTCGACGCTCTCCCGGTTCACCGACAACGTCGGTTCGGCCGGGCGTGGATTGGTGATCGCCATTGATCTCTCCTCACTGGATCCGTTTCGGTACTAGGCCGGATCGGCCGGGCTCAGGGCCCGGACGGCCGACGCGTCCGCGCCGAGCAGACGCTGCGCCATCGGCACGAGCTTGAACTTCTGGACCTTCCCGGTCGGGGTCTGCGGCACGGCGCCGGTGTCGAGCACGAAGACGTGCCGGGGCACCTTGAACCGGGCCAGCGCCGACCGGCAGGCTTCGAGGAGCTGCCCCGGATCGGGCGTGGCGCCCGGCTCCGGGACGACGAACGCGCACCCGGCCTCGCCCCAGCGGTCGTCCGGCACGCCGACGACGAAGGCCTGGCTGACACCGGGCCGGGTGGTCAGGAAGTCCTCGACTTCCTTGGGCATCACGAGTTCGCCGCCGCTTTTGAACACGTCCTTCGACCGGCCGGTGATGACGAGGGAACCGTCGTCGAGGACCCGGCCGAGGTCGCCGGAGTACAGCCAGCCGTCCCGGAGCGTGGCCTCGGTCGCGTCGGGGCGGTTCCAGTACCCCAGCATGGTCGTCGGCCCGCGCGACACGAGCTCACCGGTTTCCCCGGGCCGGACGGGTTCGTGGGTGACCGGGTCCAGGATCCGGTACTCCGCGACCGTCCCGGCGGCCCCGGCGGCGGCCCCGCCCAGCTTGGGCCGGCCGACGGTGGACGCGGTCACTTCGAGGGGGTCGTCCGGCTGTGTCATCACCGTCGCCCCGGCGACCTCGGTCATCCCGTACGCGGTGGTGAGCTCGCGGACCCCGAGGTCGTCGCGGATCCGCTGCCACAGCCACGTCGGCGCGACCGCCGCGGCCGAGAGCATCCTGGTCAGCGAGGAGAGGTCGACGTTGGTGCGGTCGGGATGCTCGACGAGCGCGACGCTCATCGTCGGGACCGCGAGCACGTCGTTGACCCGGTGCCGCTCGATCGCGCGCAGGTACTCCCCCGCGTCGAAGCGGGGCTGCGGCAGCATCGCCCCGCCGACGAAGGTCGTCGCCTGGACCCCGTGCTCGTAGCCGAACATGTGGTAGCAGGGCAGGGCGAACACGACCCGGTTGCCATCGGGCAGGGCCCGGCAGAACGCCGAGCCGTATTCCTGGCGCAGCAGCGCGTCGTGGCTCAGCTGCACGCCCTTGGGCTCACCGGTCGTCCCGGAGGTGTACATGATATCCGACATCTGCTCCGGGCTTCGCCGGCCGCCCGGCGCCGCACCCGGATTCTGCTCACCGATCCGCGCCAGCTCCGGGACGTCGGCCACGCCCTCCCGGCCCTCGCCCCGCCCTTCGGCGTCGAAGGTGATGACGCGCTCCAGGTCGCCGAACCCGATCGACCCGGCCCGTGACCAGCCGGGCGCCAGCTCGTCCAGCATCGCCAGGTAGTCCAGGTCGCGGTAGGACGTCATCGTGATCAGCACGCGGGCGCAGGACTGGCGGAGCACGAACCCGAGCTCGTGGGTGCGGTAGAGGTAGTTCAGCGGCACGGCGACCGCCCCTGCCCGGGAGATCGCCAGCTTCAGCGGCGCGTACTCGGGGTAGTTCGCCATCAGCACGGCCACGTGGTCCCCGGGCCGCACCCCCAGCGCGGCCAGCCCGTCGGCGAACCGGTGGGCTTGACGCAGCACGTCGTCGTAGGTGAGCACGCGGTCGCCGGCGATGACGTACGGCCGCGGTCCGAAACGGGCCGCGGCGTGCTCGAAGTGCTCGTCGAGCGTCCGCGGGCGCCAGGGCGCGAACTCCCGCTCCAGATCCGCCCGCCGCTCGGCGATCGACGGCCCGTGCGCGGTCACCGGGTGCCGCCCGCGACATCCACCGTGCGGCGCACGGTCGACTTCACCCCGGTGCTGCCCCGGTTGACCCCGACCAGGCCACGCAGCGCGGGGTTGTTGTTGACCAGGTTCCCCAGCTGCGGCCCGGCGGCGATCATGCCGCCGTCGACCGTGACGATCTCGCCGGTGATGAACCGCGCGTCGTCGCTGGCCAGGAACGACACGACCGCGGCGACGTGGTCCGGCTCCCCCGCGTACGGCAGGGGTTGCACGGTGCCGAGCACCGGCTCGAGATCCTCGGCGGTCAGGCCGATCAGGGGTGTGGTGATGATGCCCGGGGCGACCGCGTTGACCCGGATCCGGTCCGGCGCGTATTCGAGCGCGGCGATCCGGGTGAGGTGCTGGACCCCGGCCTTGGCCACCGAGTAGGCCTGCACCCCGGCGCCGGCCGCGAAGGCGCCCACCGAACCGAAGTTGACGATCGCGCCGCCGGTGCCCTGGGCGCGCATGACCCGGCCGGCGTGCTTGATGCCGAGGAACACGCTGCGGAGCACGACGTCGAACGTGTAGTCCCAGTCATCGGCCTCGATCTCGGTCAGCGGGCCGAACGCCCCACCGACCCCGGCGGCGTTGACCAGCACGTCGAGCCGGCCGTAGGTCTCGACCGTCTCGCGGATCGCGGCCTCGAACCGCGCTTCGTCGCTGACGTCGGTGTGCACGAACCGGACCCGGTCGCCCGCGTCCAGCTCCGCGATCGTCCGCTCGGCGACCTCGCGGTTGAGGTCCGCGATCACCACGCTGAACCCGCGCCCGAGGAACCGGGCCACCGACGCCCGGCCCATGCCGCTCGCCCCACCGGTCACCAGTGCCACTTCGTTGCCCATGTCTCGTCCTTCCCGGTGCTGTCAGCCGAACAGCACTTGCTTGGTGCCGGTGAACTCGCGGAGGCCCTCGGGACCGCATTCGCGCCCCCAGCCGGAGCGCTTCACACCGCCGAACGGCGCGGCCATCGTGGGCCCGAAGGTGTTGAGCGCGACCGATCCGGCGCGGATCCGGCGGGCGACCGCCAGCGCACGCTCCCGGTCCGCCGAGAACACGCTCGCGGCCAAGCCGTACTCGCTGTCGTTCGCGATCCGGACGGCGTCGTCGACGTCGTGGTACGCCAGGACAGCGGTGACCGGGCCGAAGACCTCCTGCCGCGCGACGTCGTGGTCCTCGGCGACACCGGTCAGCAGCGTGGGTTCGTGGAACCAGCCGGTGCGCAACCCCTCGGGACGGCCCCCGCCGGTCACGACCGTCGCGCCCTGCTCGCGGGCCCGCTCCACGACGCGACGGGTCCGGTCGAGCGCGGCGCGGGTGGCGAGGGGACCGTGGTCGGTGTCCGCCGACCGCGGATCGCCGATCCGCAGCGCCCGGTAGGCCCCGGCGAGCGCCTCGACGATCTCGTCGTGCCGCGCCGCCGGGACGAGCACCCGCGACAGCGCCGCGCACACCTGACCGGCGCCGCTCATCGCCCCGGCCACCAGAGGCCGCAGTGCCCGGCCGAGGTCGACGTCCTCCAGCAGCACCGCCGGGGACTTGCCGCCGAGCTCGAACACCGTGCGCGGCAGCAGATCGGCGCTCTGCCGCAGGATCTCCGAGGCGGTCCGGGGGCCGCCGGTGAACGAGATCATCTCGAACCGCGGATCGGCGACCAGCCGCCGCGAGACCTCGACGCCGGCCGACAGGACGCTCAGCACCCCGGGCGGAAACCCCGCGGCGGCAGCGCAGTCGGCCACGATCCGCATCATCAGCGCCGACTCCGGCGCCGACTTGACCACCACCGGGGCGCCGGCCAGCAGCGCGGGGACGACCTTGCTGCCCACGGTCGTCAGCGGACCGTTGTACGGCATCACCGCCAGCACCGGCCCGACCGGGTCCCGGTCGATCCGCACCTCGCCGACCGGGGTCGTCCGGGTCTCGGGCGCCAGCGCCTCCTCGGCCACCTCGAGCGCGGTCCGCCAGGCGGTCTTCGCGGCGAAGCGGTGCAGCGTGCGGCTCCAGCGCACCGGGATCCCGGCCTCCACCGCCCACACCAGACCGATTTCGTCCGCACGCTTCTCCAGGAGGTCGCAGAACCGGCCGCAGACCTCGATCCGGCGGCTGACCGGCCACCGCGGCCACGGCCCGGCGAACGCTTCGGCCGCCGCCGTCACCGCGCCGTCCGCGTCTTCGGCCGACGGCGCCACGACCTCGGCGACGATCTCTTCGGTCGTCGGCGAGACGACCGTCGTGCGCTCGTGCCCGGCCGAGGGCCGCCACTCGCCGCCGATCAAGAGCGCGTCCGGCCGCGGTACGCGCAGGTCACCGTCCACCACGAGCTGCTCTCGGTTGTCCACCAGGCTCATCGGATCGCCCTCTCCTTCCGGACCTCGGCCTGAACGACGGTTTCCGCCGCGGCGAGCCCCGCGATCTCGGCGGGACTGAATCCCCAGTCCCGCAAGGCTTCTTCGGTGTGTTCACCGGGAACGGCGGCCGGCCCCGCCACCGCTCCCGGCGTGCGCCCGAACCGCGGGGCGGGTGTCGGCTGCAGCACCCCGTCGACCGGGACGAACGACGAGCGCGCGACGCTGTGCTCGTGGGAGCGTGCCTCGTCGAGGGTCAGCACCGGGGAGAAGCAGGTGTCCCGGTCCCGGAACGTCTCGACCCATTCGGCGCGGGTTCGGGTCAGGAACGTCTCCGCGAACCGGGCTCGCAGCTGCGGCCAGCGGCGTTCGTCGAACTGGTCCGGCAGGTTCTCGCCGGCCAGCTCGAGCGCGTCGAGCAGTTCCGCGTAGAACCGCGGCTCGTTCGCCGCGATCGCCACCCAGCGCCCGTCGGCGGTTTCGTAGGTGCCGTAGAACGGGGCGCCGCCGTCGAGCCGGTTCGACTCCCGGCGGTCCCGCCACTCGCCGACCTGCCGCAGCCCGTGGATCAGGGTGCCGAGCAGGCAGGAGCCGTCGAGCATCGCCGCGTCGACGACCTGGCCGCGGCCGGAGCGGGCGGCTTCGATCAGCCCGGCCGCGATCCCGAACGCCAGCAGCATCCCGCCGCCGCCGTAGTCGCCGACGAGGTTCAGCGGCGGGGTGGGGCGGCCGTCCGCCGGCCCGATGGCGTGCAGCAGACCGCTCAGTGCGAGGTAGTTCAGGTCGTGTCCGGGCAGGTGCGCCAGCGGTCCGTCCTGGCCCCACCCGGTCATCCGGCCGTACACCAGCCGGGGATTGCGGGCCAGGCACTCCTCCGGCCCGATGCCCAGCCGCTCGGCCACACCGGGCCGGCTGCCCTCGATGAGCGCGTCGGCCTGCTCGACCAGGCGCAGCACGACCTCCGCGCCGCCGGGGCGCTTGAGGTCGACACCGACCGACCGCCGGCCGCGCAGGGTCGCGAACTCGTAGGACCGCTCGCCGGGAAGGTGCTCGCGCACGTGCCCGGCGCGGTCGACGCGGAGCACGTCCGCGCCCATGTCCGAGAGCATCATGGCGCACCACGGCCCGGGCCCGATCGAGCCGATCTCGACCACCTTGACGCCTTCCAGCGGGCCCGGCATCAGCGGAACTCCACCGTCTTCTCCACCCGGCGCAACGCTTCGACGGTTTCCTCGACCAGCCGGTGGAGAACGTCGGCGGCCCCGGGGAGATCGGTGATCATGCCGGCACCCGCCCCGGAGGGCAGGCTCATGTGCGACTTCAGGTTGGCGCGCATGGCGGCGTACTTGAACGGCATGGTCAGCACGCGCTGGACCGGGTACGGCTGCAGTTCGTCCTCGTGACCCTCCCAGACCTCGGTGAAGCGGTTGCGCAACATGCGCACGTGCAGGCCGTCGAACAGCGGTGATCGCAGCGTCGAGTCGTATCCGGCTTCGAGGACCGCCTCCTTGAAGACGTCCTCGGAACCGGATTCCCGGGTGGCCAGGAACCGGGTACCGACCCACGCGCCCTGCGCGCCCGCGGTCAGGCACGCGGCGATCTGGGAGCCCTTGACCAGCCCGCCCGCGGCGACGACCGGCACCGTCGCGAACTCCAGCACCTCGGCGAGGAGGGTGATCAGCCCGACGTCGCCGGTGTGCCCGCCGCCCTCGGTGCCCTGGACGACGACGACGTCGGTGCCGTTGCGGATCGCGCTTCGCGCGTGTTTCGCCAGCCCGACGATGCTCATCACCTTCGCGCCCTTGGCGTGGCACGCCTCGACCACCCAGGTCGGGGTACCCAGGGCACACGCGATCACCTCGACCCCGTGGTCGAGGGCGATCTCGAGCTTCTTCTTGTTGTCGGCGAGGCTGATCGCCTGGTCGGTGGTCGGCACGACCTCGACGCCCCGCTCGTCCAGTTCCCGCTTCAGCTGCCGCAGCGGTCCGGGCAGTTCCGGCACCCGCACGTCGGACAGTCCTTGCGGGGCGTTCGCCGGGAAGCCGAGGTCGACGCACAGGGGGCCGTCGCTGAGCGAGCGGAACAGCCGGATCTCCTCGTCCACCTGCTCGGGCGTGATGTCGATGCCGCCGATCGAGCCGAGACCGCCCGCGTTCGAGACCGCGGCGGCCAGCCGTCCGTAGGCGACGTTGCCCATGCCGGCCTGCATGAGGGGTACGTCGATCCCCAGCAGGTCGCAGATGGGGGTCCGCAGGGTGGGCGGCATGGGTCCTCCTCGGGGTTGGCGTCCGGCCGGCGCTCGGTCGCCGCGGAACTGGCGGATTATGTGAAATACATTTCATATCCAAGACGCTGCTCATTTTCTAACACCTGCTCGAAAATCTGGCAAGACCCGGGGGATGTTGGCGGGTTCTTCGAACACCCTGTAGATTTTTGGGCAGCGACCCCGGGAGGGACGGTCAGGTGACGAAGGCAGACGGCGCGCAGCGGCGTGAACGCAAGTCCGACAAGACCCGGCGGCGCATCCTCGACGCCGCCGCGGACCTGTTGAACCGCAAGGGTTTCGACGGCACCCGGGTCTCGGAGATCGCGACGCTGGCCGAGCTGCGCGTCCCGGCCGTCTACTACTACTTCGACTCCCGGGAGGCCATCCTCGAAGAGGTGGTCAACATCGGCGACCGGCTGGCCCACGACAACGTCGTGCGGCGCCTGAACGAGCTCCCCCCGGACGCCTCGGCGCTGGACCGGATCTGCGCGGCCTTCGCCGCCCACCTCGAGATGGTGCTGACCGAGTCGGCCTACACCGCCGCCGCGATGCGCACGATGGGCCAGCTCCCGGCCGACATGCGGGCCCGGCAGCTCGAGCGCCAGCGCGCGAGCGGCCGCATGTGGCGCGAGCTCATCCAAGCCGGCGTCGAAGCCGGCGAGGTCGACCCGGAACTCGATCCGCGCGCCGCGAGGATGTTCCTCCTCGGCGCCGTCAACTGGGCGACGGAATGGTGGAACCCGGCCCGCGGCAGTCTCGAGGAGATCCTGGCGACCGCCCAGCGCCTCGTCCGCAACGCACTCGCCGGCCCGCTCGCACGATCGGCCACCGCGGCGACTCCACGTGCGGCGCTGTCCCCGGTCTTCATCCCCCCGCCCTGATCGGCGGACGAGCGCCTCTCAACGCGTGACGTCAGGAGCGAAGGACGCGCAGGCCGGTGCGGATTTCGCGGACCAGGATCCCCGGCTGTTCCAAGGCCGCGAAGTGCCCGCCCTGGTCGGCCTCGCCGTAGTGGATCAGATTGCTGTAGGTGTCTTCGATCCAGCTTCGCGGCAGGCGCGGGATGTCCTTCGGGAAGACGGTCACCGCGACCGGAAGGCTCAGCTTGGGGCCGGCGAAAGTGGCCGATCTGTTCTCCCAGTAGATGCGGCCGGACGACGCCGCGCTGTTGGTGAACCAGTACAGGGATATCGCGTCGAGCATGTCGTCCACGCTGAGGGCGTCCTCGGCGAGCCCGTGGTTGTCGGTTTTGGACTGGAACTTCTCGTAGATCCAGGCCGCCTGGCCGGCGGGAGAGTCCGCCAGGGCGAATCCGACGGTCTCCGGCTTCGTGCCCTGGAGGTGGTTCGACCCGCCGAGCTCGCCGGTGTAGACGGCGAGGGTGTCCACGGCGTAGCGCTGTTCGGGCGACAAGGTGTCGGGTATCCGCGAGGGAAAGGCGTACTGGGTGTTCAGGTGGATTCCGACAAGCCCTTCGGGTTCCATGGCCCCGAGGGCGGTGGTGACAACGGCACCCCAATCACCGCCCTGCGCGGCCCATCTGGTGTAGCCCAGACGCCTCATCAGCTCCACCCACGCGCTCGCGATGCGGGACACGGTCCACCCGGTCTCCGCAGGCTTCTGGGAGAACCCGAACCCGGGCAGCGACGGGACGACGACGTCGAAGGAATCGGCGGCGTCTCCGCCGAACGAAACCGGATCGGTCAGCGGGCCGATCAGCTTCCGGAACTCGGCGATCGAGCCCGGCCATCCGTGCGTGAGCAGCAGCGGCATCGCGCCGGGATTGCCGGACCTGACGTGGATGAAGTGGATGTCCAGACCGTCGATCTCGGTCAGGAACTGGGGGAAGCGGTTGAGCTCGGATCCGAAGCGCCGCCAGTCGTAGCCGTGCTCCCAGTAGCCGACCAGGGATCTGGCGTTCGCCAGGCGAACGCCTTGCGACCAGTCGTCCACCGTTTCCGGATCCGGCCATCGGGTGCGAGATACGCGATCGCATCCTCGACGTCGCCCTCGAGGTGCTGGGAGACAATCCCGACGCCGGAATGGGCGACATCGCCTCCGCCGCCGGCGTCGTCCGCCGCACGGTCTACGGCCATTTCCCCTCGCGCCTGGACCTGATCCGGACACTCACCGAACGGGCCGTCACCGAGATGACCGCCGTACTCACCGAGATCGACGCGGCGAACGCGGAAGCGGACGCGGCATGGGCCGAATTCGTCGCCCGCATCTGGCCGGTCGCGCACCGGTACCGAGTGCTGCTGGCGCTGCGCCGGGGCGAGTACGGCGAGGCGATCCACGGCCTGCTCGGGCCCGTTGACCAGCTCCTCGCCGACCTGGTGAAACGCGGCCAGGACAGGGAGGTGTTCGCACAGCACCTGCCGGCAGGGACCCTCAGCCAGCTCGCCTACGGCATCGTGTTCGCCATCGCGGACAGCGACCCGACGAACGGCGCCCGAGCAGCGACGATCGCGAGCCTGCTGACGCTGGGAGTTCCCCAGACGCGCGCGACCGCCCTCGCGGCCGAGCAGCCCTGAGCCGCGACACTAGTTTCAAGATCGGTGTTTCCGGCCGGACACGCTGAACGAGGAGATGACCGAGCAGGTGTCTCAGCGTGTGCGGGCTGCCTTGAGGATCCGTAGCACGCTGGCCCAGTGCCGGTGTGAAATGCCCTTCGGTGGGGTGAAATCCTTGGATGCGTTGCTGGGCAACGGTTTCCGCACGACGGCGTTGCCGGCCATGAGCGCCGGGATGGCGTCGCCGGCCGCCATGCTCAGCGGGTAGTTCCACGGCGAGACGACAACGACCACGCCCTTGGGGTGCCGCGGCTCGGTGGTGTGGTTCAGCACCGGGATCGCGCCGCGGCGGCGTTGGGGCGCGAAACGCAGCAAGATCTTCTCGCGGTCGCCGACGGACGTGGCGGCCCAGGCTGTCTGGGCGTCGCGAGCGCGGGCGAACGCCGCGTCGACGTCAGCCGGCGTCGCGACCGGCAGGTCGGCCAGTGGGTCGCCGGTGTGCGGGGCTGTGGTGGTGACGTGTTCGGCGTCGGGCGCCGCCGTGACCCGGGCAGCCAGTCGCCGGTGCCGGAAATGCTGACAGGTACGGCGATGGGTGTGCCGGTCGAGTGGCCGGCCGGAACTGGTGTTGACCCGGCCCGCGGGTGCCCGCCCGGTTTCGTTGCGGGCGGGCACCGGCGCGAACCGGGGTGGTTGCTACTGCAGCGCGGTCTTGAGGGCGTCGATCGCCAGGTGGCGGGCGACGTTGGCGGCGCGGGTGTCGCGCAGGCTGTCCAGGAGCATGGTGACCGGGTACAGCAGGACCTGGGCTTTGAGGTCGATGCCGCCGCGTTCCTTGTTCATCAGCGCGAACACCGCCGACATGCAGCCGCCGACCGATTCGCCGGTCACCGCGATGCGGCTGGTGTCCAGGCCGTGCTCGGCGCCGTGCCGCAGTACCCATTGGCCCACCGCGTAGTTCTGCTCGACCTGGGTGGGGTAGCGCTTCTCCGGCGCGCGGTCGTAGACCGGGAAGACACCGCGGCGCCGGCGCCGACGGCGAGTTCGCGGAAGAGCCGGTCTGGGTCTTGTCGTCGCCGAAGACCCAGCCAGCGCCGTGGATGTAGAACACCACCGGCAGCGGCCCGGTCGAGCCCTTGGGGCGGATGATGCGGGTACGGACCGTGCCCCACTGCCCGGCGTCCACGTCGACCCACTCCTCGTCGACGTCCGGGCGTGGCACGCCGTCGCCGCTTTGCAGGTCGAGCAGGATCTTGCGGCCCTGCTCCGGAGGAACATCGTAGATCCGCGGGTGCGGATCGGTCGGCTCGGCCAGTTCCGTCGCGGCCGGTTCGAGGTAGGGGGTGATGGGAGGCGGGAGCTGGGGCATCGTTGTCCCCTGTTCCTGCGTGGCGTTCGGTTTCGCCTCGCAGGTTCCGTGCGCTGCTGGGATCACTCCTTTCCCGAGAGGTCGTCGATGATGCGGCGCGCGAGCGCGGCCGAGGAGCCGGGGTTCTGTCCGGTGTAGACGTTGCGGTCGACGACGACCTTGGACTTCAGGGGCAGGCCCGCGGTGTAGTCCGCGCCGGCCTGCTTGAGGCGGTCTTCCAGCAACCACTTGGCTTTCCAGGCGAACGGGTTGAGCCGTCTGGCCGGTTCCCTCACGCCGATCATCGCCATCGCCCTCTACCGGCAGTTCGGCACCGGCTACGCGATCGGCGCCTACCTGGCGGTGATGGGTGCGATCTCGCTGGTGGCGACGTTGCTGGCGAAGGAAACCAAGTCGGTCGACCTCGCCGAGGTCGGCCAGACCGGCGAGCCCGCCGGCGCCGCGGAACCCGTGCGCCCGTAGCGGAGGCCGCGCGACGAGGCGGACGCCGGTCTACGCCACCTCGGCGAAGTGCGGGCGCCGCCTCGTCGTGCTCACCGTCGCGCGAGTCCGTGCGCGACCCTCTGCCGAGACTGCGGCAACGCGCGCGCCGGCCTGCGGCACGGGGCCAGAGCAGGGACTTCTCCGCCGGGGCCGCATCCCCCGCCGCCGCGGAACCTTCGGCCGTACCGTTCACCGCGCCTTCTGCACGATCCAGAACTCCTCCGGCGGGCGCTTCTACAAGGTGTTCAAAATGAGCCCGTCGAGTTCATCACTTTCTGCCCGTCACGACACGTTCCACAAGGAGCCGCACTCGCGGTCGGCCGCGCCCCAGGCCCGCGGATGTCTGGTTTCTGACGGATATCACGGCGAGGTGGTGGACGACATCGCTACCCGCCACAACGCGGGTTGATCAGCATTGACGGCATGACGAAGCAGACCACCCCGACCGACCCCGACGCCCGCGAGAAGCTGCACATCGCCCAGGTGCTGCTCGGCGGCTACGCGGCCGTGAGCGTGCTGACCCTGCTGGCGATCGTGGTCTTCAGCGGCAACCCCGGCATCGTCACCGATGCGGTGTGGGTCCGTGGCTCGATCCTCGCCGTCGCCTCGCTGATCACCTTCGCGCTCGGTGTGTCCATGGCCAAGGGTTCCCGGAGCAGCTACCGCAGGGTGCGGATCATCGCGCTGGCCCAGGTGGTGGCCATCGTCGTGATCGAGTGCGTTCCCGGCGCCTTCCCGGTCTGGTTCAAGATCGAGAACGGGGTGTGCGGAACGCTGCTGATCATCGTCGTCCTGCTGACCTTCGCCCGGACCGTGCGCACTACGTTCGCGGCCCGGTGACCACAGCATCCGCGAAAGCCGGCCCGGCTGTCGGTACGGTCGTCGACGTGGAGGAATCGCGTGGCAACGACGAGTGGCGCCGGCTGCTGCTCTCGCTGGGCATGCTCTGCTATCCGTTCCTGGCAGCCGCAGGCGTCGCCCAGTACACGCGCGGCGCCGGTCTCGTCGTCGGCTACCTGCTGCTGGTGGCCGTCTCCGCGTGCTACCTGGGCATCGTGGTGGCCTCGATGCGATCGGCGTGGCGGATCTACTGGTGGTTGCTGACAGGAATGACGGTGCTGGCGGTGCTGGTCGCGCCGCTGGCCCACGAGAACGTGCTGATCCTCGCCGCGGTGATCGTCCCGTCGGCAGCGGCGCGCGTCAACGGCCGAACGGCGGTGGCTCTCGTGGTTCTGGGCGCCGCGGCGTGCGTCGTGGTGCCGATGACGGTGCCCGGCTGGAGCACCGACCCCGCCGGGTACTACGCGGTGGCCGTCGTGTTCACCGCGCTGCTGGTCCACGCCTTCAGCCGCACCGCGACGGCCAACCAGCAGCTGCGCGAGGCGAGAGCGGAAGTGGCCAGGCTGGCCTCGGAGGCCGAGCGCAACCGGATCGCCCGGGACCTGCACGACCTGCTCGGCCACTCACTCACCGCCATCACCGTGAAGAGCGGTCTGGCCCGGCGCCTGGCCGCCGGCGCGCCCCCCGCGGCGCTGGCCGAGATGGAATCGGTGGAGCGGCTGGCCCGCCGGACGCTGGCCGACGTCCGGGCCGCGGTATCCGGATACCAGGACGTCACGCTCGCCGGCGAGCTCGCCCGCGGCCGGGAACTGCTGCGGGCGGCCGGGGTCACCGCCGACCTGCCCACCGCCTACGACGCGGTGCCGCCGGAGCGGCAGGAACTGTTCGGCTGGGTCCTGCGGGAAGGCGTGACGAACGTGGTGCGGCACGCGCGGGCCAACCGGTGCACCGTCGAGCTGACCGCGACCTCCGTCGAGGTGCGCGACGACGGGCTCGGCGGCCCGGCCGGCGCCGGGTCCGGGCTGACCGGCCTGCGCGCCAGAGTGGCCGCGGCCGGTGGAGTGCTGACCGCGGGCCCGACCCCGCCCCGCGGGTGGTCGCTGCGGGTGGAGGCACCGGCGTGACGATCCGGCTGCTGCTGGCCGACGACCAGGAACTGATCCGGCAGGCCCTGCGCGTCCTGCTCGACCTGGAGCCGGACTTCGAGGTCGTGGCATCGGTCGGCCGCGGCGACGAGGTGACGGCCACCGCTCTGGAGCACCGCCCCGACGTCGCGCTGCTGGACATCGACATGCCCGGGCTGGACGGGCTCGCGGCCGCCGCCGTGCTCACCGCGCAGGTGCCCGGCTGCCGCGTGATCATCCTGACCACCTTCGGCCGCACCGGCTACCTGCGCCGGGCCATGGAGGCGGGCGCGGCCGGGTTCGTGGTCAAGGACGCCCCGGCCGACACGCTCGCCGACGCCATCCGGCGGGTGGCGGCCGGGGAACGGGTGGTGGACCCGGCGCTGGCCGCGGCCACCCTGGCCGCAGGCGAGTCGCCACTGACCGCCCGCGAACGCGACGTGCTCATCGCCGCCCGTTCCGGCGCCACCGTGGCCGAGATCGCGGCCCGGCTGTACCTCGCCGAGGGCACCGTGCGGAACTACCTGTCCGGAGCCACGACCAAAACCGGTACCCGCAACCGGATGGAGGCCCTGCGGGTAGCCGACGAGCGCGGCTGGCTGTAGTCGCTGCCGCATCGGCGCCGAGCGACTCGGACATTGCGACTCGCCTGACGAGTGCCTGTCCACCGGTCTGCCACGACGCGTGACCGCGAAGACTCCAGCGCGGTCTGTGCCGCGCTGGGGGCGGAGCCATCGGGAACAATGGCGGCATGCGCGAGATCGTCATCAGTGATGGATCCATCCGGCTCGGTCAGTTCCTCAAGCTCGCCAACGTGGTCGAGTCCGGGGCCGGTGCCCGGTCGCTCCTGGAGAGCGGGGACGTCCAGGTCAACGGCGAGGTCGAGAACCGCCGGGGACGGCAGCTCCAGCGCGGCGACGTCGTGGCCGTCGGCGGCGCCGAGCTGCGCGTGGGATAGGTGGCGCACAGGGGCCGCCGGCCCTGCGTCGCGGAAGGATCGGAGCCGGGAGCTGGAACGCCCCGGTTGCGCACCAGCGAGCCGCCGAGGGCACCTTCGCGGCAGGATCGCCCTGACGACCGCATGAGCACGCAGGCCGCCCCGGACTGGGGCACCGCAGCCCGATCAGGTTCATCCCGGGCCGCCGGGCGGCCGTGTCACCCACCAGCACGACCCGGCTCCCGATGCCGGAGTCGCCGGCACCCGGCGGCGGTGGAAGCCGCTGTCACAGGGCTGATCCCGCCCGGCTCGCCGCGGCGGTATCGACATCCGCCGCGGGGCGGCTCCGGTTCTTCCGGCCCCGCAGGGCGACAGAGAAAGACAGCACCGCCATGACGGCCGCTCCCGCCCACATCGCGTGCTGCCATCCGGCCACAAAGGACTCGCGGGCGGCGTGGACGATCTGTGCCGCGTGCGAGCCGGCGCTGCCCGAGACCTCGACCGCGTTGGCGACGCCTTCCCTGGCCACGTCCGCCGTCTCCCGGGGGCACACCGGACAGCATGCCGTCGCTGGACCGAAGTTCACCGGCCGCGTCCGCGACGTACTGCTCCGGGCATTCCCACGCACGGAAACTGCCCACCGCGGGGCTCTTCGACCCACGACCGGTTGAGGGCCCGAGCGGCAGAGCCGGTCAGGGGATGACGACGATCTTCCCGTGAACGTGTCCGGCGGCCTGCAATGCGACGGCCTCGCGGATCCGGTCGAGACGGAACGACGCCCCGATCGGCACGGTGAGGCCCGCGGCGACCGCGTCGGTGATGCGCTGCAGCGCGCCCGGTCCGGCGGCGAAGGCGCCGGTCGCGTGCACACCGGGGAGGCGGCGTTCCGTGGCGACGGTCGAGATTCGGGCCGGCGGCACGCCCAGCGCGAGGGCGGCCTCGGCCGTCTCCGTGCCGTTCAGGTCGATCGCGGCGGTGATGCCGCCCGGGGCGAGCGCGCGGACCCGGTGCGCGAGACCGGAACCATAGGTGGCCGGTATCGCGCCGAGCCGCTCCAGGAAGTCGAAGGTTCCCGGTGACCCGGTCCCGATCACGGTCGCCCCGGCCAGCTGGGCGAGCTGCACGGTGAGGACGCCCACGCCGCCGGCAGCCCCGCCGACGAGGACGGTGTCGGCCGGCTCGAGGCGAACCGCGTCGAGGGCGGCGACCGCGGTGAGACCGGGCGTCGGCAACGCCGCGGCGGTGGCGTCGTCGATGCCATCGGGGATGCGTAGCAGCACGTTCGGTGGTGTCACCGGCACGCGGACCACGACGTAGTCGGCGACGGCCGCGGCGAGCACGCCGCCGTACACGCGGTCACCTTCGGCGAACTCGGTGACGCCGTACCCGACCTCGTCCACGACACCGGCCAGATCACAGCCGAACCCGGATGGCCCGGTGATCCCGAACCTGGCCGCGTGCCGGGCGGAACCGGCGATCTGCCAGTCCATCGGATTCAGCCCGGCCGCCCGGACGGCGACGCGGATCTCGCCGGGACCGGCATGGGGTTCGGGGACCTCGCGCACCCGAAGCACTTCCGGACCGCCGAACCCATCGCGGACAACGGTCCGGCTCATGCCGCGGTTTCCGATCCGGTGAGCGCCTGCTTGATGATCCGCCCGTACAGCCGCACCGATGCCGACCGGGGAAGCAGGTACTTCCCCGCCAGGTCGGCGAGGTTGTTGCTCAGACCGGGGATGACGTGAGCCCGTCGGCCGAGGTTCGCCAGCGCCGTGCTCGCGACCCGGGCGGGGTCCATCTTGCGCCCGCCGAGCTTGCGGAAGTCGATTCCGATCGCGTTGTCCAGACCCTCGGTCTGCGTCGGTCCCGGCGAGACGACCAGGACGTCGACGCCGTGCTCCTTCCACTCGTGGTTCAGCGCCTGCCCGAGCGACAGCACGTAGGCCTTCACCGCGGCGTAGTTGGCCTGGTAGGGCACCGGGCTGGTGGCGAGGCTCGACGACACCAGGATCAGGGCCCCGCGACCGCGGCGGACGAACTCCCGCCCGAACCGGTGCGCCAGCTGCAGGGGCAGCGCCCCGTCGAGGGCGAGGACGTCCAGCTCGTCGGACAGTTCGTTCGCCACGAACGGTCCGGCGTGGAAGATCCCGGCGTTCGCGACGACGATCCCGATGTCGAGGTCGCTGGTCTGTCGCGCCAGGTCTTGGACAGCGCCGTCGGCGAGGAGGTCGAGCGCGACAGCCTTGCTCTCGACGCCGTGCGCGCGCGAAAGCTCCGCGGCCAGCGCCTCGAGGCGGTCCTTCCGGCGCGCCACCAGGACGACGTTCACGCCCGCGGCGGCCAGCTGCCGCGCGAACTGCTCGCCGATCCCGGACGACGCTCCGGTGACGACCGCGTAGGCACCGTAGGTGCGCAGGTCCTTCATGGTGATTCCTGTCTGTTCGGGGGACGCCGCGATTTCCGTGCAAGCGTTCCAGAAGTCGTCCGCGACTCTAGGACTTCTTGAACGCAGAGTCAAGAAGTCCTAGACTGGCGGCATGGCGAGGACAGGGCGGCCGAGAGGATTCGACCCGGCGGAAGCGGTGGCGACAGCGCGGGACATCTTCTGGGCGTCCGGCTACGGCGGGACCTCGATCCAGGCGATCGTGGACGGCGTGGGTCTCGAGCGCGGGAGCCTGTACGCGGCGTTCGGCGACAAGCGCGCGCTGTACTTCGAAACGGTGAAGCTGTACTGGGCCGAGTACGAAAAGACGCTCCGGTCAGCGCTCACGCAGATCCCGCTGCTGCCCGCGTTGCGTGAGGTCCTGGTGATGCCCGCCCAACTCGGGACCGTGGCATCCGACCCGCACGCCCCGCACGGCTGCATGATGGGCAACACCGTCGCCGAGCTCGTCCCCCATGACGCCGAGGCCACCGCCCTCGTCACCGACGCGTTCGCCCAGTTCGTCGAGTTGCTGATCGAGCCGCTCCGGCAAGCCCAGCAGCGCGGGGAGGTCAGCACGGCTTCCACACCGGAGGCGCAGGCACGGCTCCTGCTCGTCCTGGCTCAAGGAACCTCGCTCCTGACGCGCGCCGGAACCGACCCGGCAGCCGCCACAGCGGCGATCGACGCCGCCTTCGCGGGCCTGCGCGCGGAGGCCGGCTAGGTGTACTTGGTCGTTAGGTTGGTGGGTGGGTGGCCGTCGAGTGCGTTGTGGCGGGGTTGAGTGTTGTAGTGCTCGAGCCAGGGGGTAAGTGCGGCGGCTCGTTCGGTGTTCACGTCCAGGTGCACTCGCTCGCCCGGGGTATCGCGCTCATACCGCACCGCAGTGGTCTTGCTGGCCCGGATGACCTGCCCGGTGAGTGGGTCCAGCGCCGACAGCCAGTCCGGACCCCGACGCTCCCGCCGCCGCAGCTCGACGATCTGCCGCTCAGTCCCGGCACTGGTCCGCCGCGGTGAGGAACGGGGACGCGAGGACCGGTCGTGCAAGCCGGCTTCGCCCTCGCCGGCGTGCCGGTCCAGCCAGGTCTTCACGCACTTGCGTGAAATGCCCATCGCCTTCGCGATATGCGCCTGTGGCCACTCCTCACGATGCCGCTGAATGATCAGCAACCTGCCCAAGAACGTCGTGCGGGCATGACGGTGTGACACGAGAGCCTCCGGCCTGGCGTGAGTCCTAGACAAGCCCCACCCCAACCGGAGGCTCTCCCCACGTCAACACCAACCAGCCCCTACCAACGTCCCGGCCAAGTACAGCTAGCCGGGTCCGAACGCCGCCCGGTGCGCCGCGACACAGGGCGACGGGAGGTCCTCCGGGACGACGACGCTGCCGGTGATCGTCGCCGGGGGCTCGAGCGGGATCGCTCGCACCCGGGTGGAGCGGATCTCGGCCACCTGATCGGCCGGCAGCACCGTCCAGCTGCGCGGATCGGAGCCGACCTCGACGATCGTGTCCCCCACCGTGCCCGCGCGGTGCCCCGGCGCCACCAGTGCCGCCGCCTCCCGCAGTGCGGCTTCCACCGACGGATCGTGGTCCTGGGAAGTCCGGAAGGGACCACCGGCCAGCTCGGCCACGCCGACGGCCGCACGACCGGCGGCGGGGTGCCGCGCGGACACGACCGCGAACAGGGACTCCGTCCACGTCGGCAGGACCCGCAGACCGGGCGCCGAACGCACTCCCCGCACCAGCGCCAGATCGATCTCCCCCTGCCGCAGGGCGTTCAGGCGCGCGGGCACCGGCAGATCGACGAGCACCACGTCGAACGCCGGGGCCTGCTCCCGCAGCACGTCGATCCCCCGCTCCAGGCGGGCGGTGAACTGGCCGGTGCCGGTGCCGATGCGCATCACTCCCCCACGGGGGCTCGCCGCGCCCCGGACCCGGTCGGCGGCCGCGAGCGCCTCCCGCGCCGCGTCGAGCACCCGGTGCCCGGCCTCGGTGAGCCGCACCCGCCGCGGCGACCGGTCGAACAACCGGACCCCCAGCTCACGTTCCAGCCGCGCGACCTGCCTGCTGACCGCGGGCTGGGCGATGTGCAGCCGCTCGGCGGCCCGGCCGAAGTGCAGCTCGTCGGCGACCGTGACGAAGTACCGCAACGCCCGTAACTCCACCGGCCCTCCCTGCGACGATGCCTCCAGGTTATCGCTGCGCGTCAGCCGTGGTGCTGGTTCCCCGCGGGCCGTCGTGCTGGAGTCGGGGCATGAGCATCGATCCCGGCCTCCTCGGCGCCCATCTGCGCGAGCACGAAGTGAACCCGGCAGCCGCGGCGCGAGTCGAACGAGCCGGCTACGGCACCCTCTGGCTCGACGCCTCACCGCCGGCCGACCTCGCCCTCGCGGAGGAGCTCCTCGACGCGACCACCCGGATGGTCGTCGGCACCAGCGTGGTGAACGTCTGGACCGCCGACGCGGACACCGTGGCCGCCTCCTACCACCGCATCGAAGCCCGCCACCCGGGCCGGTTCCTGCTCGGCGTGGGCGTCGGGCACCGCGAGGTCCACACCGAGTACGCCTCGCCGTACGACACACTGGCGTCCTATTTGGACCGGCTCGCCGCCGACGGCGTCCCGGCCGGACGGACAGTGGTGGCCGCGCTCGGGCCGAAGATGCTGCGCCTGGCCCGCGACCGCACCGCCGGCGCCGTCCCGGGCATGGTGACGCCCGAGCACACCCGCCAGGCTCGCGACATCCTGGGCACGGGGAAACTGCTGCTGCCCGGCCACTTCGCGCTCACCGAGCCGGACGCCGAGCGGGCACGCGCGATCGCCCGGTCCGCGCCACCCGGGACGGCGCTGGGCATCACCAACTACGCGAACAACCTCCGGCGTCTCGGCTACACCGACGACGATCTCGCCCACACCGGAAGCGACCGCCTCATCGACGCGCTCGTCGCCCACGGCGATCCAGCCACCGTCGCGACGAAGCTGCTGGCCCACCGGGACGCCGGCGCCGACCACGTCGGCGTCTACCCCCTCGGCGACGACCCGATCGCCACGCTGCTCGCGGTCGCCGAAGCGGTGCACGCCGTCAAGGCCGGGTGAGGCCGGCGGACTCGGTTGCGCACGGACCCGCGAGGCTCGAGCCGTCGGCGCGGCCGGCCGGGGTACCGCGCGTCGCCTCATGCGGCAACGGCCTGGCGGCTGGACAGCCGCTGGACGTGGTCGCGGACCTGGGCCGCCTCCCACAGCGGCACGCGCGCCGCGACGTAGCCGTCGGGGCGCACCAGGACCACCGTGTCGGGGCCGGCGCCGAACCGTGCGGCCGCCGTGCCCCGGGGGTCGAGGATCGCCCCGGTGCCGATCCGGTGGACGTGCACGTCGGCGGACAGTCCGGCGAACGACTCCGTGCTGTTCAGGTGATCGCTGAACACCAGCATCGTCCAGTGCGGCCCGCGGAACAGGTCGAACGTGCTGCCGGCAAATCCCGGGCCCCGAAGCCCCGCGACGTACGGAGCCCGGTCTGCCCGGCTGCCGTCGAGCGACACCGAACTGGCCGGGTAGCCGATGGCGAGGCCGGTCGTGACCTCGCCGCCCATGCCGGCGAGTCCCTTGTTCACGCCGTCGGCTCCGTCGGCGGCCATGGCCAAGAACGTGCGCATCCTGATGCGCGATCGGAGCGCACCTCGCTGACGACGCGGAGATCACCACGCGGGATCAGCTGGAAGAAGCGCTCATCGGGTTCGCCGTCGAACTCGGCACGACGATGATCGCCTCCGCCGAATACGCCGCCGCGTTCGCCCTCGTCGCGCAGCAGCGGTGGCGGTCACCCGGAACGGCGGACGAGGTTTCCACGCGTGCGCCGCAGGCAGCCCTGGCCGAACGCATCGCCCACTTCGCCGGAGAGGGCCTGCTCGAAGCGTCCGACGCCGGCATGGCGGCCGCCCACCTGGCCGCGCTCACCATCCTGCTGGCCTACGACGACCAGCCCGATCCCGCGAACGTCGAAACCGGCCGGATACGGCACATCATGACCGAAGGTGTCCGCACCTTCATGCGGGCCTACGCGAAACCGCGGTAGGCGCCCAGCCGGACGGGGCGGCCCTGGGCAGGGAAGTCGTGGAAATCCACCGGGATCGCCGCCTCAGCGATGACCGGCTCCGCCGGGACGAAGAACGCGCGCAGATCACCCGGAGCAGGCCGTTGCCGGCGAGCACTGCACCAGCCTGGTGTCGCGCGGCCGCAGCGAAATCAGTCACGAGGATCCCGAGAGCGCGGTCCGGCTGACCTTTCACCACCCTGTTCTCGACGCTCGTCCTCCGCACCGCCTAAGGACCGGCCCTTCGTCACGAACCCCTTGGCCGACGAGGACTTCCTGTCAAGACGGTGAACGGCGCACGGCGGTTGCTGATCCCGATCGCGCTGTAACAGGTGCTACATTCGTACATGTGACGGACTCGAAGCCGGTTCGCTGGCTGGTGCTGGTGGTGCGGATCCCGGCCTCGCCCTCGCGGCACCGCGTCGCGGTGTGGCGGGAGTTGCGGCGGGTCGGGGCGTTGTCGCTGGGCCAGGGGACGTGGGCGGTGCCCGACGTGCCGGGTTTCGCCGACGGGGTCTCACGCGTGCGCGAGCTCGCCCGGCGCGGCGACGGCGAGGTGGTCGTGTTGGACGCCGCGGGACGCGGTGAGCAGGACGGGGCCCGCCTGGCGGAGCTGTTCACCGCCGAGCGCCAGGAGGAGTGGGCGGAGTTCCTCGCCGACTGCGGCAAGTTCGAGGCCGAGATCGACAAGGAGGTCCGCACCCGCAAGTTCACGCTGGCCGAGCTCGAGGAGGAGGAGCAGAGCCTGGAGCGGCTGCGCCGGTGGCACCGCGACCTCAGGGCCCGCGACGTGTTCGGCGCCCCGCTCGCCGCCGAGGCCGACCAGCGGCTCGCCGGCTGCGCCGCCCGGCTGGCGGACTACACCGAAAAGGTCTTCGAGGCCCTGCACCAGATGTGAGAAGGCGGCCATGGACACCCGGCTCTTCCTGAGCATCGACGACTTCGCCCGCGCGACTCCGTGGTTGCACGGCGTCGTGACGGTCTACGCCACCTACGGGCTCGCGGTGTTCGCGGCGCTGATGCTGGCCGGCTGGTGGACGGCCCGGCGACGGGCGTCCGTGGCGACGATGGCGGCCGCGATCTGGACGCCGCTGGGCATGCTCGCCGCGCTCGGGGTGAACCAGCCGCTCGCCGGCCTGGTCGGCGAGCCCCGCCCCTACACCGCGATCCCGGGCATCCTGGTGCTGGCGCACCGCAGCACCGATCCCTCGTTCCCCAGCGACCACGCGGTGATGGCCGGCGCGGTGACCGCGGGGTTGTTCCTCGTGCACCGGCGCCTCGGCCTGCTCGCCGCCGCCGCGGCGATCGTGATGGCTTTCTCGCGGGTCTACATCGCCGCGCACTACCCCCGGGACGTCCTGGCCGGTCTGGTGCTGGGCGCCGTGGTGACGCTTCTCGGGTTCCTGCTCGTGCGCCGTCCGCTGGAGTGGCTGCTGCGCGCGGCCGAACGCTCGCCCCTGCGGCCGTTCGTGACGGCGGTCCGGTGACCGGCGGGCCGGGCACCGCGGTCGGGCGTGCGCCGTGGCCGCTCTACGCCGCCGGATTCGTCACCGCGTTCGGCGCGCACAGCATCGCGGCCGGCCTGGGCGCCTACACGCACGAGCAGCACGCGTCCCTGCTCACGCTCGGGATCGTGCTCGCCGTCTACGACGGAGCCGAGGTCGTGCTCAAACCGGTGTTCGGGTCGCTGGCCGACCGGATCGGCCCGCGTCCGGTGCTGCTGGGCGGACTGGTGGCGTTCGCGGTGGCCTCCGCCGCGTTCGTGGTGGCCGGGAATCCCGCGCTGGTCGCGTTGACGCGACTGGGGCAGGGCGCCGCCGCGGCGGCCTTCTCCCCCGCCGCCGGGGCGCTGGTCGCCCGGCTGTCCCCGGCGGCGCGGCAGGGCCGGGCGTTCGGCGGATACGGCGCCTGGAAGGGCCTGGGCTACACCCTCGGACCGGTGCTGGGTGGGGTGCTGATCACGGTCGGCGGGTTCGGGCTGCTGTTCGGGGTGCTCGCCGGGCTCGCCGTGCTGGCCGCGGTGTGGGCGGCGCTGGCCGTTCCGGCGGTGCCGCCGTTGCCGCGGGAGCGCCAGACGGTGGTCGACCTGGCGCGGCGGCTGGGCCGGGCCAGTTTCCTCGGCCCGACCGCGACGCTGGCCGCGGCGACCGGGGCGCTGGCCGTGGGTGTGGGTTTCCTGCCGGTGACCGGGGCGGCGGCCGGGCTCGGCCCGCTGGCGACCGGGGCGGCGGTGTCGGTGCTGGCGGTGTGTTCGGCGCTGGTGCAGCCCTGGGCCGGACGCGCCCGGGACGCCGGCCGCCTCCGCGACCGGACGGGCATGGCCCTCGGTCTCGGGGCGACGGCGGCGGGCCTGACCGTCGCGGCACTGGTGCCCGGCCTGGGCGGTGTGCTCGGCGCGGCGGTGGTCATCGGCACCGGCGTCGGGCTCGCCACCCCGCTCGGGTTCGCGCACCTGGCCGCCACCACCCCACCGGAACGACTCGGCCAGACCATGGGCGCCGCCGAGGTGGGCCGCGAACTCGGCGACGCGGGCGCCCCGCTCCTGGTCGGGGCCGTGGCCGTGGCGTCCTCGCTCGGCGGCGGACTGATCGCCCTGGCCGCGGTCGTGGCCCTCATGGGCGGCCTGGTGGGCGCGAACCGCCGCACCGCGCACGGGGAAGGCCGGTCATGAGCGTGAGATCGGCGGCCGGGGTCCTCGCCTACGCCGGGTCGCCGGCGCTGCGGACGTGGCAGCGAGTGGCGCTCGCCGCCGTACCAGCGGCCGGAGAGCGTGCTGCTGGGCGACTTCTACCGGGGCAACCCGGTGCACCCGGACCTCGTGGCCGCCGACGAACGGAACTGGCTCCTGGCCGGGATCGTCCACAACGGACAGCACCTGAGGGGGCTGCTGGGCGACGAGTACCACCGGGTCGACCCCGCGGCCGATCGAGATCCTGTTCCACTCCCCCGTCACCTGCGGGGGCGAACCGGATTCATCCTGCCCGGTTTGACGGGCCGGAGCCCGGATCTTACGTTTGAAGCGGGACACCGAAGTCCCCGAGCGTCGCGAGCAGGCGCGGAGGGCGCCATGACCATCGATGAGCGTCCACCCGGGCGCGGCGACCTCGGCACCGGCCGGAGGTACCGGCGTGGTGCGCGCCCCGCTCGTCCTCCGCTGGCAATCGCCGGCGGCATGATCGGCCCGCGGAACCCAGGAGACCTGGCGCGCCGCGCCGGACAGCAGCTCTTCGTCGCGCCGGGACACCGGCCGGCCTCCGCGCCGGGGCAGGCGGTGCCCTGATTGGACGATCCGCGCCCGGCCGCGCGGCCGCCGGAGGTGATGCCGCTGGGGCGGCATCCCCGGGACTTGGTCGTCCTGCTGACCGCCACGGCGGGCGTCGTGCTGTGCGCACTGGGCGCGCGGCGGCCGGCCAACCCGGTCGAGATCGCGATCTACCAGCAGTTCCAGAGCATCCCCGCCGGATCGACCGTGGTGTGGCGCGTGCTGGACTGGGCGGGTGGCTGGGCGGGCGCCGCCGTGGTCACCGCCGTCGCGCTCTACGTCAAGCGGGTCCGGCTCGCCCTCCAGTGCGCCGGGGCCGCCCTGCTGGCGTGGGGTCTCGAACTGGCCGTGCACTCGTGGTCCGGTTCTCGCGCTGTGCCGCCGGCGCTGGAGGCGGCACTGGGCTTGCGGTTGCCCGGGCCCGGCGGGTTCGTCTTCCCGGCTTCGCACGCCGCGGTGGCGGCGGCTGTGGTGTCCGTCGCGGCTCCCTACCTGAAGCGGCGGGGCCGGCCCGTGGCGTGGGCCGTGGTGGTGCTGGTCGCGGCCGCGGGGGTGTACCTCGGCCACATCCTGCCGCTCGGCGCGCTGGCCGGGGTGTTCCTCGGCTGGGGTACCGGCGCGCTGTTCCACCTCGCCTTCGGAGCGCCGGGCAGGCAGACCTCGGCGGCCGCCGTGGCCCTGGCGCTGGCCGAGGCCGGGCTCGCGGCGGTGGACGTCGTCCCGGTGCGGGGGCACGCGCTGGGCCCGCTCGAGTTCGTCGCGACGACGGCGGAGGGCGACCGGCTGCGGGTCGAGGTGGTGCGCCGCCTGCATCGGCGGGCCGGGCCGGGGTACCGGATCCGGCGCATGCTCGCCTCCCTCGAGACCGAGGACGAGCCGCGCCTGTCCGGCACCTACCACGAAGCCGAGCACGAAGCGCTCGTGACGTTGCTCGCGCAGCACAGCGGCGTGCCCGTGCCGCCGGTGGTACTGGCTTGCCAGGCCCCGGACGGCGCGTCGTTGCTGGTGCGGCACCAGATCGACGGCACGCGGCTCACCCGGCTCGCCCCGGGCGAGATCGACGACACGCTGCTCGAGGGCGTCTGGTCCGCCGTCGGCAAGCTCGGCGACAGCCGCATCGCCCACCACGACCTGCGCGCGAAGAACGTGCTCGTCGACGCGCGAAGGCGGTCGTGGCTGCTGAACCTCACCTTCGGCAAGGCCGGCGCCGCGGACAACCGGATCGCCCAGGACCTCGCCGAGGCTCTGGTCTCGATCACGTCGGTCGCCGGGATCGACCGGGCCGTGGACACGGCGGCACGCGTGCTCCCCGCCGCCCGGCTCGAAGCCGCGCTGGCGTATCTGCAGCCGCTCGCGCTGCCGCGCCGGATCCGCCGGCAGATCGGCAACGACCGCTACCTCCTGACCGACCTGCGGGAGACCCTCGCCGAGCGGATCGGCCGGCCGATCCCGACGTTCCGCTCGCCGCTGCGCCCCGGCACCCTGATCGGGCTGGTGCTGTTCGGGGCCGCCGTCTACACGCTGCTGCCGCAGCTGGCGAACCTGCGCGCGGTGGGCGAATCGCTGGGCCGGGCCGACTGGCTGTGGCTGGCCGTGACCGTGCTGACCGGGCTGCTCGCCATCGTGGCGGCCGCGGTGTCGATGCTCGGGGCGAGCTCGTCGCCGCTCCCGTTCTGGCGCGCCACCCTGGTGCAGCTGGGCGCCGCGTTCACGGGCCGGACGACACCGGGCGGGGTGGGGTTCTTCGGCATCAACATCGCCTTCATGGAGCGGCTGGGCATCCGGCGGTCCCAGGCGGTCGGGGTCGCGATGCTCAACATCGCCGCCACCGGGGTCCTCGGCGGGATCTGGTCGGTGGCCGGGGCGCTCGGTCTCGGCACCGCGGGGTTGCTGAGCGGTATCCGGGTCCCGCACGGGTGGCCGGTGGTGGCTGCCGCCGCCGGGCTGGTGGTGGTCGCGGGGGTCGTGCTGGGGTCGGGGTTCGGGCGGCGCAAGTTCGTCCGGCCCGCCCTGCGGGTCGCCAGGGACCTCGGCACCACCTTGCGGCAGCCCCGGCGAGCGGCGCAGCTGTGGGGCGGCGCCGCCGCCTACCTCGCCGTGTCCGGAGCCGGCCTCGCGACGAGCCTGGCCGCCTTCGGCGACACGGCGCCGCTCGCGGCGGTGCTCACGGTGTTCGTCATCGGGCACACCTTCGGGCACATCATCCCGACTCCGGGCGGTATCGGCGCCGTCGAGTCGCTGACGGTCACCGGTCTCACCGCGCTGGGCACCCCACCCACGACCGCGGTGCTGGCCGTCCTCACCTCCCGGGTGCTGACCTACTGGCTGCCGATCCTGCCCGGGATCGCCGCGTTCCGGTACCTCCAGCACCAGGGCACGATCTGAGGGCCGGCTCGCCCGTCAGCGGGTCCGCCGCCGGAACCGCTTCGCACGGGGGCCGTGCGGGCGTAGCTTGGGCTTCGTCGCGAACCTCTCGGACTCACTCGGGAGCCGGCATGGATCGCTCCACCACCGCGCGTGCGGGCGCGCTCGATCGCGAGGTAGTCGTCACCGGGCTCGTCGTCGTGTGCGGGCTCATCATGGTGGTGTTCGACACCACGATCGTCAACGTCGCGCTGGAGACCGTGAGCAGGCAACTCGGCGCCGGCCTGTCCACCGCCCAGTGGATGGTCACCGGATACCTGCTCGCGGTGGGCCTGGTCATCCCGCTCACCGGATGGGCCATGGACCGCTTCGGGACCAAGCCGGTGTGGATCCTGTCGGTGGTGCTGTTCGCGGCGGGTTCGGCGCTGTGCGCCGCCGCCTGGTCGATCGAGAGCCTGATCGCGTTCCGCGTGGTGCAGGGCCTCGGTGGCGGGATGCTGTTGCCGGGCGGGCAGACGATCATCACGCGGGCCGCGGGGCCGGAACGGCTGGGTCGCGCGATGGCGATCCTCGGGGTGCCGATGCTGCTCGGCCCGGTCTTCGGCCCGGTGCTCGGCGGCCTGCTGGTCGAGTACACCAGCTGGCACTGGATCTTCCTCGTCAACGTGCCGGTGGCGGTGTGCGCGGTCGGGCTGGCGGCGTGGAAGCTGCCCGGCGGTGGCGAGGTGGAGCACCCCGGCCGGATCGACGTGCGCGGTCTCGTCCTGTTGTCCGGGAGTCTCGTCGTGCTGCTCTACGGCCTGTCGCGGGCGAGCTCGCAGGGCGGTTTCGGGCACTGGAATGTGATCGCCTGGCTCATCGCCGGCGGCGCCGGTCTCGCGCTGTACACGTGGCACAGCCTGGGCCGGGGTCCCGCCGCATTGATCGACGTGCGACTGTTCGCCAACCGGTTCTTCACCGCCGGCGCGGTGACGATCTTCCTGGTGGCCGTGGCGCTGTTCGGGGGCCTGCTCCTGCTGCCCCTGTACTACCAGACCGTCCGTGGTGAAGGCGCCCTGACCGCGGGCCTGCTGCTCGCGCCGCAAGGACTCGGCGCGATGGTGGCGATGCCGCTCGCGGGGAAGCTGACCGACCGGGTCGGGGCGGGTTTCGTCGTGCCGGTGGGCATCGTGCTGGCGCTGCTGGGCACCGCGCCGCTGGCTCAGGTCGGCACCGCCACCTCGTACGCGTGGCTGAGCGCGGTCCTGTTCGTGCGCGGCCTCGGGCTGGGTTCGGTGATGATGCCGACCTTCGCCGCCGCCTACGCGAAACTCGACGCCAGGGCCGTGTCCCGGGCGGCGCCCACGCTGTCGGCCATCCAGCAGGTCGGGGCTTCGCTCGGCAGCGCGCTGCTGGTGACCGCGCTGACCCAGCATCTCACCGGCGGGCTCGCTGCCCGCGGCATCCCGGCCGCCGGCCCGGGCCCGATCACGTCGATGCCACCGGCGGCGAGGGCGACCGTGGGCCCGATCCTGGCCGAGTCGTTCGGTTTCGCGTTCTGGGTCGCGTTCGGCATGACCGCGGTCCTGATCTTCCCCGCGCTCCTGCTCCCCCGCCGCGCCAAACGGAGCTCCGCCGCCTGAACGAACCAGTCGCCGCTCGTGGACGGCGCCGCGCCCGCTCGCCCAGCAGGAGGGCGGCCGCGGCGCGAGCACGCCCTCCTGCGCTCGATCGGGACCGAGCTCAGAGGCGGAGTGCCTCCTTCGCCCCGGCGGTGGGACCGAATTGCTCGGTGAAGCGGCCGGTGAACAGGTCGGCGCCCTTGTACTGCCGGACGATGTCGGACGTGACGACCGACGGGCCCTCCGGTGAGGGCAGCTGGCCGACCCCGCCCCGCGAGCCGAGCGGGAGCAGGATCATCGGGAACGGCAGCGGCCGGTAGGTCTCGCTGGCCCGCTCGCCACGCAACTGTGCGGTGATGTTCTTCGCCACGACCTCGGCGTGCTGCATCGCGTACCCGGCCATTTTCGCTTCCGGCACGTCGGTGATGTCGCCGACGGCGTAGACGTGGTCGTACCCCGTCACGTTGAGGGTGTCGGTGACCCGGACCGCGCCCTCCGGGGTGCGGGTGGTCAGCTTGCCGTCGGCGAGGTAGTCGCTGTTGACGTTCGAGCCGAACGCGCGGAACCAGATGTCGGCGGTGATCCGGTCCCCGCCGGTGGTGGTGACGGTGAACGTCCCGGCCTCACCGGGCTGGTTCGCCGGCGGGGCGGCCAGTCCGGTGCCCAGCCGCACCTCGACGCCCAGTTCCGTGAGCTGGCGCCGCAGATCGGCACGCACCTCCGGCTGAAAACCGGGCAGGAGCTGCTCGGCCGGGGCGACGACGGTCACCTGCTTGTGCGGCCAGGCTTCCTTGATCTCCCCCGCCAGTTCCAGGCCGACCGGGCCGGCGCCCAGGATGAGCACCCGGTCGGAGCCGGCCAGCTCCTCGTGGGTCCGGCGGAAGTCGTGCAACGCCTCGCCGACGGAGTCCGCGGCGGGGTGGGCCGGGTAGGCGTAGCGGGAACCGGTGGCCAGAACCAGGTAGTCCGCCGCGACCCGGCGGCCCGAGGCCAGGGTGACGCCCTCGGGGTCGACCGAGACCGCGCGGTCCCGGATCACCGTGGCGCGGGTGAGCATCGTGTCGAAGGGGAAGAACATGTTGCCCGCCCAGTCGGGCTGAGCCACCGCCCGCAACGACCCGGCGACGTTGACGAACGCGTCCCGAGGCTCGACGAGGACGACGTCGGCCTCCCCTTCGAGCGCCTTGGCGACCGAGGCGCCCCCATACCCTCCACCGATGACCACGACGGTACGACTCATGCTTTCACATCCCTCAGCCGGTCTTTCAGTTCGCACTACGAACCATATTAGTTCGTGGTACGAACTGCAATGGTCGGCTCTGTGAGCTGGGCCATAGCGGGCTTGTCGGAGCTACAGGTCTGGACCACCGGAGGTGGCGCATCACAACGCTGAGCGTTCGCGGCTTCCTTCCGCCGTCGGCACCGCGGCGGGCAGTACCCCGCCTCGTCGTGCTCCCGTACCCGGCGGCTTGACCTGCGCGCTTCGACGATCTTCGTGACACCACCCCGCCAGCACCCGGGCCTAGATTGACACCGCTGTTTGTCCTTGGTCGCAACAAAAACCCCTGGAGGGTGTGGATGCGCAAGCATTGGAGACCGGCGATCACCGGCGCGATACTGGCTCTGGGACTGGCTTTGCTGCCGACGCCGCCCGCGTCGGCGGCTTCGGCCGATGGTTCCTGGTCGGTCACGCCGGTGGACGGCGGTTACCGGATCACGCTGACGCTCGACAAGCGGCTTCCGGCGCGGGACGCGTCGCCGGAGCTCGCGGTCGACGGCCGGTCGCTCGGTGAGGCACAGGAGTCCCGGGACGGCCGCACGCTCACCCTGGTGACCACCGATCCCGCCGCGGCGCACCCGTCGTCGGTGCGGGTGGCGTGGCAGGGCGTGGTGCCCGGCACGACCCCGCGCAGCGCCACCGCCCCCACCGCCGCGACCGACGTGCCCGCCGGGACGCCGATCACGTCCGCTCCCGAGGCCGCGGGACACTACGGCGTCACCCGCGCCGACTACGACTTCGGTGACACCGCGCTCCAGCTGTCCGGGTTGACCGGCGTGCCGGTCGAGGAGCGGGCAGCGGTGTGGGTGCCGGTCGGCGCGTCCGGCAAACGGCCGGTGGTGGTGTTCCTGCACGGCCGCGAGGACGCCTGCTACGACCCGGACTCCGGCACGCTCGACAACGCGAACTGGCCCTGCGTCAACGGCCTCGAGCCGATGCCCAGCTACCTCGGCTACGCCCGGTCGGCCGAAGTCCTGGCCAGCCAGGGTTACGTGGTGGTGTCGGTCAGCGCGAACGCGATCGGCGCCTTCGACCAGACCACGGCCTCGCCCGACCGCGGTGGCCTGGCCCGCGGCCAGCTGGTGATGGCACACCTCGACCTGCTCGCCAAGGCCGACGCCGGCACCGCTGCCGGAATGAGCCCCGTGCTCAAGGGCAAGCTCGATCTCGGCAACGTCGGCCTGATGGGCCACTCCCGCGGCGGCGACGGCGTGGTCCGCGCCGCACTGCTCAACGCCGCCCGCCCCACCCCGTACGGGATCCGGGGCGTGCTTCCGATCGCCCCGATCGACCGGACCCGCCCCGCACTGACCGACGTGCCGATGGCCGTGCTGCTGCCCTACTGCGACGGCGACGTCTCGAACCAGGAAGGCCAGCACTTCTTCGAGGACTCGCGGTACACGAGCGGCACGGACTCCGCACTGAAGGCGTCGTTGCTCATGATGGGCGCCAACCACAACTACTTCAACTCCGTGTGGACACAGGTGTACGGCGACGACTGGGACGTCTACGTCGACCCGGGCGACCCGGCCTGTGGCAGCAGCGTGGCGGGCAACACCCGGCTCACCGTGGACGAGCAGCGGGCGGCCGGCGTCGCCTACACCGCCGCCTTCTTCCGCATGACCCTCGGCCGGGAAAGCGCTTTCCTGCCGATGTTCCAGTCCGGCTCCGGCAGCGCGGTCCAGGTCGGCGCGGCGACGGTGCTGCAGGCGACGCAGTCCCCCGCCGCGCAACGGCTCGACGTCGCCCCGCTGCAGGCGGCAGCTGGGAACGTCGCGTTCTCCGGCAAGGTGCTCGGCCAGTACTGCGCGAGCATCGCCGGCGCCTCCCCGCAGAGCGGCCTGCCCTCGTGCAGCGACTCCACCGCCACCAGCCGCTTCCCGTCGTTCACCCCGGTGACCCACACCACGAACGTGCCCGCCACTCCGATGCTGCACCTGACCTGGGCCAACGGGGGCCAGATGACGGCCGCCCTGCCGTCCGGCCGCTACGACGTCAGCCGGTACGGCGCACTGACCCTGCGGGCGGCGCCGGACGCGGGCAACATCGCCGCGGATCTGCAGCTCACCGTCGTGGACGGCGCCGGCAGGACGCAGTCCACCACGGTCTCGGCCCTGAGCGACGCGCTCTCCCCGCTGCCGGCGGGGAACCAGGACCTGCTGCCGAAGACGTGGCTGCGCACCGTGCGCTGGCCGGTCGCCGCGATGACCTTGGTGGACACGACCGACATCCGGCAGATCCGGATCACGACGGCGACCGCCACCGGCGGGGTGCTCCTGTCCGACCTCGCGTTCACCACGCCGTCCGTCGGCACGGGCGCGCCGACCAAGCTGCCGCAACTGTCCGTCACCGACACGACGGCCGACGAGGACGCCGGCAACGCGACGGTCGCCGTGCGGCTGTCCAAGGCGAGCAGCCTGCCGGTGACCGTGCACCTCCAGGCCAGGACCGGTGCCGGCACCCACATCACCGCGGCGGCGCAGAAGGTCACGATTCCCGCCGGGCAGACCACCGCCACGGTGACCATCCCGATCCAGGACAACTCGACGGTGGACGCCAGCGCCGACACCCCGTACCAAGTCGTGCTCGGCTACCCCACCAACGCCGTAACCGGCAAGAACACCGCCTACGTCACCATCCACGACGACGAGGCATGATTTCCGGCGCCGGGGGTTTCACGCGCACGAGCGAAACCCCCGGCGCTGCCGGCTCGCCAGGTTCTGTTTCCGGCCAGGTCGAACCCGGTTCGCAATGAGGTCGCGGTCTGGACCTCGGCGTCGACGATGCGCGAGACCCGACCCGGCTGCCGCCGAGGTGACGCTGGACCCGATGCGGGCCCGGTCGCTCGCCGAACTGGCCGAGCCGGCCTCGGCGACGATGCTGGCCTCCCGGAAAGGATCTCGTCGCGGCGGGCGCGGCGAGTACCACCTCGGGCAGCCGGTGTGCCGGCACCTCGATGACCACGAACACGCCGCCCGCAGAACGTGTCGATCCCGGTGGCGTCGCCGTTCCTGAGAGCGGCCTCAGCCTTCATTTCAACGCCCGTGGAAATCTGGCACACTGAGCCTCATGACCACTCGGACTCGACGGCCACCGGCCTTCGCCCAAGCGTTCAACAAGATCGCGGCCCGGCTCGCGGGTCGCCGGCTGGTGCCGCTCTGGGCTCTGGTGCAGCACCGCGGACGCAAATCGGGCAGGGCGTACCGGACCCCGATCGCGATCGTCGGCTCCACGGCGGACTCGGTCTACATCGGACTGCCCTGGGGTCGCCACACCGACTGGGTCCGCAACCTCCACGCCGGCGGCGGCACGCTCGTCTGGAAGGGACGGACGTTCGCCGTCACCGAGCCCGCCTTCGCCGGCAAGGACGAGGTGCTGGCCGGCACCTCGGGCCTGCGCCGCCAACTCGCCCGACGGTGGCCGCTGCAGGACTACCTGCGCCTGACGGTGCGGCCGGCCGGGCGATGACCGCCCAGCGGCACGGCACCGGCGAGCCGGTTCGTCCGCTGTCCTGACGGTCCTGCCGTTCCATCGAGCCAGGTCCACGCTGGACGAGCTCACCGCCGCTACGCCGGTTCACCTGGCGATGCGCCTCGCGACGACGGCGCCGGCGAGCAGGAGCACGACCGCCCCGGCGATCCATGCCCACACCGGCACGGTGGCGCGGCCGTCGGGCACCGCGGCGGCGACTCCGGCCGGTGCGGCGTCGTGCGGGGCGGGCGTGCCGGGGCCCGCGGCGGCGAGGGTGAAGGGGTAGGAGCCCGACACGGGGTGGCCGTCCTGGGACACGATGCGGAACGAGACCGTGTAGGCCCCCGCCGGACCGAGTGGTCGCAGGGCCGTCGTGACCCGGCTTCCGGCCACAGTGGCCGGTCCGGCCGCCCACTGCGACACACCGTCCGGCCCGGTCACCGTGATCTCGTTGAACCCGTGGTCGACCGGTTCGTTGAACTCGAGCGTGACCGCCGAGGGCGCCGTGGTCAGCGTCGCGTTCGCGGCGGGGTCGCTGCGCACCAGCACGTTGTGGGCGTCGGCGGCGGGCGCGCCGCCGAGCAGCAGCAGGGTGACGACGAGAGCCAGGCCCGCGATCCGGGCGGACACATCGAAAATGCGTGTCATGCGTTTCCCATCCGGGAAGTGGAACGAATCCTGCCGAGGCTAGCGGCGCGCACCGCGTGACCGGCAACCCTCGCGTCGTAAACACGGTATTAATTGCTTCTCACCGCCGGTACCGGCCCGCCCCTCGCCACGACCGGCACCATCGGCGTTTCCCGGGTTCGCCGATCCAGTGTGGACAGCTGAATCGCGTACCTCACCGCTGCGGCGCGGCCGCCGCGGGAACCGTTTACCCCTGCTTCACACAGTGATCACCGGGTGAAACACGGCGCCTGGTCTGATCGTCCCCCATCGGACGGCATTGGCCCGAACGGACTACCACCGAGGCAAATTCCCGCCGTCGGCGTTGACGTCGGCACAGCGGCATCAGGCGTTACGGCGGTGCGGAAATCCGCCGGATTGAGGGGTAATCGCTCGTGGGAGCAGGTATCGACCTACGCCGCGACCAAGTGGTCGCGGCCATGCTGGTCACCGGCGTCGTCGTGGTCGTCGGGTACGCCTCGGGCCTGGGCCTGAGCACCAGCGCACCGGCCGCGAACAGCGCCGGGCCGGCCCAGACGCAGTCGCCGGCGCCGCATCCGCAGACACCGGTGACCGGGGATCTGCCGCAGGCGCAGGTCCCCGACCTCACCCTGCCGGGCACGGATCTCACCGCCCCGCCCGCGGATCCGGTGGCCGACGTCCCCGGCTCGGACAGCGTGGTTCCGGTCCTGCCGGTGGTCCCCGGAACGCCGGCGCCGGCGCCCGGCACACCGGTCGTCCCGCCCGCCACCCCCGGCGCTCCGGTGCCCGTCTGCCTGCCCGGACTGGCCCAGAACGTCGTGGACACGGCGAACACGGTGGTCACCGGGCTGCCGCTGGTCGGCGACCTCACCGGGACCGCCGGTCTCACCCAGAGTCCGGACGGGACGGACCCGGGGTTGCTGAACACGCTGCTCTACGGCGTCACCGGCTACTGCGCGCCGCCACCAGGCGAACCGGCCCCGACCACCTTGGGCGTGACCTCGGACGTGCTGCAAGGCGCGGTCGCGCCGCGGGTCACGTCCCTGCTGGGAGGCTGAGGTGGACCCCACCAAGGCGCTCTACGTCGCCGCCCGGGCGGTGGACTACCTGGGCATGACGCTGTTCCTCGGCGGGGCCCTGTTCCTGGCCGTCCTCTGGCCCGGCGGCGCCGACCAGGGACGCGCGCGTGGCGTGCTGACCACGGGGTGGGTGCTCGGCGTGCTGGGCACGGTGACCGCGATCGGCCTGGAGGGCGCGTGGATCGCCCAGCGCCCGCCCGGGGATCTCCTGGACTGGGATCTGATCACCCAGGTGCTCGACGTCCACTTCGGACAGGTCTGGTTCGCCAGGGCGATGCTGTGGCTGCTCGCCGGGGTCGTGCTCGCCCAGGTTCTGCAGCGCGGACGGTTCGCGGCCGGCTCCCTGGCCTGGCGGGCGGGCGCCGCGGCGGTCGGGTTCGGGCTCCTGCGCACCACCGGGATGACCGGCCACGCCCCGGAAAGCGCGCGCCCGGTCCTCGCGCAGTTCGCGGACTTCCTGCACGTGTTCGGCGTCTGCGCGTGGCTCGGCGGCCTGGCGATGCTGCTGTTCGGCGTGCTGTCGCGGCGGCGCCCGGAGGAGCTGGCGGTGGTCGTGCCGCGGTACTCGAAACTGGCGATGGCCTCGGTCCTGGTGATCACCGCCGCCGGGGTCGCGCTGGCCTGGCAGACGCTCGGCCACCCCGGGAAGCTGCTGACCACGAGCTACGGCCGCACCCTGCTGGTCAAGATCGTGGTGCTCGCCGCGGTCCTGCTGATCGCCCAGGGCAGCAAGAACTGGGTCCACCGCCGCCTCGACTTCGCCGTGGTGCTGCGCGGCGCCCCGTCGGCGGTGCGGCCGTTCGTCTATTCCGTCGCGGCGGAGACGGTCCTCGTGATCGTCGTGGTCGCCGCGGCGGCCCAGCTCGTCACGGCCAATCCGGGCCGTTGACGGTCTCCCGCGGACCGGCCGCCCCGGCCGGACGCTGAAATCAGGTGAAAGGGAACTCCACCATGGAACCTCAGGACGAATCCCCGCGCACCCGGCGACGGCCGGTGTGGCTCGTCGGCGTCGCCATCGTCGCGCTGGGCGGGGTGCTGTTCAGCCTCGCGTCCCTGCAGTCCGCGAAGTCGAGCCCGCCGGCCGCCGCGGGTGTGGACCAGGGCAACCCGGTCGCCGTCGCGCTGTACCAGAGCATGGCGCAGGCCGAGTCCACCCAGGCGCAGTCGAGCGGCGTGGAGATGATGAACTTCGCGTTCTCGCCGGCGTCGCTGACCGTTTCGGTCGGTGACACGGTCACGTGGACCAACCACGACAGCGCGCCGCACAACGTGGTCGTGACCGACGGTCCGGTGAAGTTCAGCTCGCCGCTGATCCAGCAGGGTGAGACCTACAGCTACACCTTCACCCAGGCCGGCGAGTACTCCTACTACTGCTCGGTGCACCCGGACATGAAGGCGACGATCACCGTCACCGGCGGCGGTTCCACCCCCACGACGGAGCCGACCTCCACGCCGACCTCGAAGCCGACCGCGTCCCCGTCGACCTCGAAGCCGAGCAGCTCGCACTCGATGCCGTCGTCGTCCGCGCCGGCCGGCTCGCCCGGCTGCGTCAGCACCAGTGTCCTGACCCCGATCATGGACCACATCAAGGCCGCGCACCTGGAGACCTCGCCCGGTCAGCAGGTCGCCGACATCCTCAACCTCGACCAGTACATCAAGACCCACACGGTGTGGCTGGAGCAGGTGCTCGCGCCGGTGCTCGACGGTGACGCCGACCAGGTCGTGAAGGACACGCTGCAGCCCATCGTCGACCACATCAAGGCGGCGCACCTGGAGACCTCGCTGAGCCAGCAGGTCACCGACGCGCTGAACCTGGACCAGTACCTCAAGACCCACACCGTCTGGCTGGAACAGGTCCTCACCCCGCTGCTCGGCCAGGTCACCTGCTGAGCGGCTCACGCTGACGGTGGCCCGGCCGAGGAACGGTCGGCCGGGCCACCGCCCCCATTGTCCCTGATTTCCCCAGGAGGTCACCGATGTCGCAGGACACGGTCGTACTGGAAGTGACGAGCGCGCTGCCGCTGCCCGGGCGGTACGAGGTCAACCCGGACCGGGTGGTCGTCGAACCGTCGAGGAGGTTGCTGCGCGGGCGGTTCGCGGTGCGCGGTGGCCATCTCGTGCTCGGTGTGGAGCCGGAACTCGAGCTGACGCTGGCAACCGGCTCGCTGCGGACCAACGTCGCCGGGCTCGCCCGCGCCCTCACCGGGGAAGGCGGGCTGTGCGCCGCGGAGAACCCGGTCCTGACGTTCCGCAGCACGTCGATGGTCGTGGCGGACGACCGGTCGGTCGACGTCGCGGGCAGGCTCGAGGTGGGCGGGTCGTCGCGGGAGGTGCGGCTGTCCGGCCAGATCACCTACGCCGACGAGCTGGCCGCCGTGCTGTGGCTCAAGGGTGCGGTGCTGCCACCGCGACGTCCGGTGAGGTCCGGCTCGCGGATCGCCCGGCGCCTGGCCGGGCGGCGCCTGAAGCTCGAGGTCGCCGTGGAGTTCGTGCGATGAGGGTGCTGCTGGTGGCCGTGCTCGCGCTGGCGTCGTGTTTGTTCGCCGCACCGCCCGCGGGGGCCGCGTCGCAGGCGGTGATGATGGAGGGCTACGCGTATTCGCCGTCGTCGTTGACCGTGCGCGTGGGCGACACCGTGACGTGGACCAACCACGACCAGGCCCCGCACGACGTGGTGACGACGAGCGCCCCGGTGGCGTTCAAGAGCGCGATGCTGTCGCAGGGCCAGAGCTGGAGCTACACCTTCACCACCCCGGGCACCTACTCCTACTACTGCTCCGTGCACCCGGACATGCGCGCCACGATCGTGGTGCAACCCGCCCCGGTCGCGGCGGCCCCGGCGAGCACCGCCCCCAGGACGAGCACACCCAAGGCCACGCGGTCCCCCAGCGCGGCGGCACCCGCGGCGCCGGCGCCGTCGATGTCGATGCCCCCGGCGGCGGAGTCGACAACCGAGGCAACTACGGCGCCCGACCCCGCCGTGGCCAACCCCGCCGTGGCGGCTCCCGTCACACCGGCGAGCACGACCACCACACTCGACCCGAAGCTCGTCGTGGCCGGTGTCGCCGCCGGGATCGCCGTGCTGTGCCTGCTCCTCCTGGTGTCGCGCAGGGAAACATAAGTGCCCCCAGCGGCCTCCCGGAGCTCGTGCCTCACATCGCCTGGCGCTGCAGTGGGCGAGCGGCACGAGGTTCGCCCACGTGCACGAGCACCAGGCCCGTGCGCGCGGCGAACTCGTGAGCTTCCCGGGGGCCGGCGAGGAGAACGGGATCGCTGGGGCTGACGAGCGCGCAGCTCGCGACCACGGGGCGCAGTCCGGCGCGCCCGGCCAGCGCGAGGGCCGCCGGCAGCACACCGGCCATCGTGTCCGCGGTGACCCGCACGGGGATCACGTGCCCCGGGCGGGTGAAGTCGCGGGGCGTGCTCGTCGGCGCTGCCAGCAGGCTGATCGTCCGGGCGCGGTCGGCCGCGGAAATGCCGGTCGTCGTTCCGTGAGCAGCGTCCACGGCGACGCAGTCGCGCTCGGGGGCGCCCCGGCTGCCGGGCGGGTGCATCACCGGCAGGTCGAGCCGGTCGGCGTCGTCGTCGCTCAGCGCCACCCGGAGGAAACCCGTGCCGTGACGAACCAGGAAGGCCACCGCGTGGGCGGAGGCGCGCTCGGCGGCCAGCACCAGCTCGGCCCGCGGTCCACCAGTGCTCACCACGACGATCGGACGGCCGAGCGCCAGCGCGCGGGTGGCGGCGAGGTCGGTGCTCATCGCGTCTCCAGTGCGCGCACCGCGCTCAGGTGGAAGATCAGCGGGTCGTGGCGGTCGTCGACGCGCGTGCCCAGCACCTCGAACAGGACGATGTCGTGGTCGCCGGCGGGCACGGTCCGGTGGACCCGGCAGTCCAGCCACAGCGGCGCCCCGGCCAGGAACACCGCCCCCTCGGGCGAGGCCTCCCAGGTGGCGCCTGCGAACCGGTCGACGCCGCGGGCCGCGAGTGCGGCGCTGAGCTCAGCGTGCTCGGCGCCGAGCACGCTGATGCCGACCCGCCCGGCGGCGGCGAGCCGCGGCCACGTGGTCGAGCCGTGGCCGATGCAGACCGACACCAGTGCCGGATCCAGCGACACCGAGGTGAACGAGCTCGCGGCCATGCCCACGGGGCCATCGGGCCCGCGGGCGCACAGCGCGGTGACGCCGCTCGGAAACCGGGCGAACGCCGACCGTAGCGTGAGTTTGCGTTCGGCCGGGTCCAGCGCCAACGGGTGAAGGACGAGTGTTTTCACACCACCAGGCTTCCCCCGCGTCACGGCCGTGTCTGTGACCTGCGTCCGGAGCCGGCGAACCGGACCGCGAGTTGACGGACGCAGGTCACAGACACGATCGTCCTTCCTGGCGAGGATCGCTGAGGTCACGGCCTGAGACACGGCAGGAGGAGCATCGATGTGGATGCGGCGGAGTTGGCGGGAGAGGCCATGAGCGCGGGGCTTTTCGCCGAGACCAGTGACGGTGTCCGGCTGCACGTGACCGACACCGGAAGTGGTGTCCCGGTGCTCTTCCTCCACGAGTACGCGGGCGACCACCGGAGCTGGTCGCGGCAGGTGGCCGACCTCCAGGACGACCACCGGTGCATCACCTACGCGGCGCGCGGCTACCCGCCCTCCGACGTCCCGGCGGACCCGTCGGCCTACTCCTGGCAGCGCGCGGTCGGCGACGCGCTCACCGTGCTCGACGCGCTGGAGGTGGACACCGCGCACGTGGTCGGGCTCTCGATGGGCGGGTACACCGCCCTCCAGCTGGGACTGCGCCACCCCGACCGGGTGCGCTCGATCATGGCGGTCAGCGTCGGGTCCGGTTCCGACCCGGCCACCCGGCCGGCCTACCTGGCGGAAACCCAGATCGTGGCCGACCAGCTCCGCACGCGGGGAGCGGGGTTCGTCGGCCGCAAGTTCGCCGAAGGCCCCAGCAGGGTGCAGCTGCAGTACCACAACGAGCCGGCGTGGCACGAGTTCGTCGAGCAGTTCGCCGAGCATTCCGCGGAAGGGCTGGCGCTGACCATCCTCGAAGTCCAGGGCCGCCGGCCGTCCCTGCACGACCTGGCCGACGAATTCCGGAAATTCCCGGTCCCCCTCCTCGTCGTCACCGGCGACGAGGACGAGGCCTGCCTGTCGACCGGACTGATGCTGAAGCGGACCGCACCCGCCTGCGGACTGCACGTGCTGCCCAACAGCGGGCACGTGCCGAACCTGGAAAACCCCCGGCAGTTCAACGACATCGTCCGCCGGTTCGTCCGGTCCGTCGAAACGGGCGCGTGGCCGGAACGGGACCCCAGGTCGCGGTTCACTTCGCAGTTCGGCCTCGACCAGCCCCGGTCCGGAGAGCCGGTGGCCGCGGAATGAACGGCGCGCAGATCCCGGCCGCCGCGCTCCAGGCGTGGTCGAAGAGCTTCCTGTCCGGACAGGATCCGGAGATCCGGGACGCGCTCCTGGCGGACAGCCACGTGGTGACCTACACCGCGGGCACCGTCATCTGCCGGGGGAACGAGGACTACCGGGTGACGCTCGTCCACAAGGGACGGATTCGCGCGAAGGTGACGTCCTGGGACGGCCGCGAGGTCACCACGCGGTACGCGACCACCGGGCACTTCACCGCCCTGCCCGCGATGCTCACCCACGGCGCGCCGTCGTCGCTGGAAGCGGTGACGCTGTGCGAGGTGTCGGTGCTGAACCCCAGCACCTTCCGCCGTCTCATGCGCACCCGTGCGGAGCTCGCCTACCAGGTCGCGGTGTACCTCGCGGAGTCCACCTACGAAACCGTGGCCTACCTGGAGGACAACCTGTTCAACTCCGTCCAGCAGAGGCTGAGCCGGCACCTGCTGGAGATGGCCACCCCCACCGTGAAGGGACTGCTGGTGCAGACCGACCAGACCGATCTCGCGCACACCATCGGATCCGTGCGCGAGGTCGTCGCGCGTGCCCTGAAGAAGCTGGACGACATCGGGGCGATCCGCCGCTACCGGCGGCAGATCTGGATCGAGGACCCGGCGCTGCTGAGGTCGTTCGCGTCGACGGATCTGCGGGGCCGTCGCCTGCCCGAAACGAGGGACAAGTGAGCCGGTACCCGATCGACGAGGAGCTGGGGCCGTCGATCGCCGCCCTGCCCCGCATCGACCGCACCGACGTCGCGCAAGCCCGCCGGATCGCATCGAGCCGGTACGGCCCGGCCGGTCCGGTGGAGGGCGTGACCGTAGAGGACCGCTCCTGCACCAGCACGGACGGGCACGGCGTCGAACTCCGCGTGTACCGGCCTCACCGCCGCACGAGCGGCGGGGCGGTCTACCACGTGCACAGCGGTGGGTTCATCCTGGGCGATCTGGACATGGGCCACCTCCGCAACGCCGAGATCGCGCGGGAAACCGGCGCGATCGTCGTCGCGGTGAACTACCGGCTGGCTCCGGAGTGGCCGTTCCCGGCACCGCTGGAGGATGTCTACAGCGGACTGGTCTGGCTGCACGACCACGCCGGCGAGCTGGGGATCGACCCCTCCCTCGTCGTCCTGCACGGGGTGAGCGCGGGCGGTGCGCTCGCGGCCGCGACCACCCTTCTCGCCCGAGACCGGAACGGGCCGGTGATCCGCTTCCAGTTCCTCAAATCGCCGGTGCTGGACGACCGGCTCAGGACGGCGAGCAGCAGAAGGTTCACCGACACTCCCGCGCTGAACCGCCGGGACGCGGAGATCTGCTGGTCCGCGTACCTCGGCGGAGCCACCAGCGCGGTGTCGCCCTACGCCGCCCCCGCCCGCGCTGCGGACCTGACGAACCTCCCGCCGGCATACGTCTCCATCGCCGAGTTCGATCCGCTGCGCGACGAGGGGATCGACTATGCGCGGGCACTGCTGGCGGCGGGGGTTCCCGTCGAACTGCACCTGTTCCCCGGCACCTACCACGGCTCCGGGGCGGTCCGGGAGGCGGCGGTGAGCCGGCGGGAGCTGTGCGAAGAGGTAGCGGTGCTGCGGAAGGTCCTGGAGCCGGCGGCGACACCACGAGACGACGAGGGGAACCGAGCACATGTCTGAGGCGAGCGTGACGACCGGGCCGCCGGCGCGGCAGCACTTCCTCAGCGGAGTGCGGGTCCTGGACATCACCGGCGCACTGGCCGGCCCCTACTGCACCACCATCCTGTCCGACCTCGGCGCCGAGGTCATCAAGGTGGAGCCGGTGGACGGGGACTCCCTCCGGCGGCGGTTGGTCGGGCCGGAACAGCGGCCGCTGCCGTTCGACCTGATCCACCGCAACAAGCGCAGCCTCGCGGTCGACATCAAGACCGAGCGGGGGCGGCACCTGGTCCGGGCGCTGGCGCGCCGGTCGGACGTGCTGGTGGAGAACTTCCGGGTCGGCGCGCTCGCCCGGCAGGGACTGTCCTACGAGGACCTCAAGGGCGACTGCCCGGACCTGGTGTACTGCTCGATTTCCGGCTTCGGCCAGTTCGGGCCGATGCGGGACGCGAAAGGCATCGACCTGGTCGCCCAGGCCTACGGTGGCCTCCTCAGCGTCACGGGCAGCACGAGCGGGGAGCTGGCGAAGGCCGGTTACCCCATCGGGGACCTCGGGACCGGCATGTGGGGCGCCATCGGGGTGCTGGCGGCGCTCCACCGGGCCCGGGCGGGACTCGGCGGCGCCCACATCGACGTGTCCCTGGCGGACACGATCGCCGGGTGGTCGCTGTGGGAGGTGGCCGATTTCGCCGGGACCGGCGAGCCACCGGGCCCACTGGGCACCGCGCACCGGCTCACGGCCCCGTACGAGGCGTTCACCTGTGGGGACGACGAGGTGCTCGTGATCGGCGTGACCGAGCGGTCCTGGCGGGCCTTCTGCGGCGTGCTCGACATCGACCTCTCCGGCGACGAGCGCTTCCGCGGCGAGTACGCCCGCTTCGTCCACCGCGAGCAGCTCGCCCGGCTGCTCCAGGCCCGGTTCCGGACGGCGCCGAGGGACATCTGGATCGAGCGGCTCCGTGAAGCGGGGGTGCCGTGCGGGCCGGTCAACACCGTTCCGCAGATGCTGGACGACTCCCAGTACGCCGCCCGCGAGATGTTCCCCAGCGACGTCGAGCGGTTCGGGCACCACCGCATGGTGAACACGCCGCTCATCGCGGACGGCGCACCCCGCGCACACCGGAAGGCACCCGAACTCGGGCAGGACACCGTCGCGCTCTTGGCGGAGCTGGGCATCGGCGACCACGAAATCCGGGCACTGGTGCGGGATCGGGTGGTCGGCGACGCCGCGGCGTCCACTCCGGACACGAAGGCCGGTTGAGGATGAACGATCCGATGCGTCTGGACATCGTGGACCGGGTCGCCCGGCTCACGATCGACCGGCCGGAGAAGCGGAACGCGATGTCGGGCGCCATGTGGCAGGCGCTCCTGCGGCACGTCGGCACGATCAGCAGGACGCCCGATGTCGCGGCGGTCGTGCTGCGGGGCACCGGAGGCAGCTTCTCGGCCGGCGGTGACCTGGCCGAGTTGACCGCGCCGGATCCGGACCACGTCGCCGGCTACCGGCGCCTGGCGGAGACGGCGGTCCTGGCGCTGACGGAACTCGCGCCACCCAAGCTGGCGGAGATCGACGGAGCGTGCTTCGGCGCGGGGTGCAGCCTCGCGCTCGCCTGCGACGTGCGGATCTGCTCGCCCTCGGCCCACTTCCGCATACCCGCGCTGGGTCACGGCCTGACGTACGAACCGGTTTTCGTGCGGCGGCTGGTGCAGGCCGTGGGCTCCGGTCCGGCGGGTCTGCTGCTCTACGGCGGGGAACACTGGACCGCCGCGGAAGCCACCGCCTACGGCCTGGTCGACAGGTGCGCCCCGGACGCGGCGGCCGCGGTCGAGCCGATCCTGGCCTGGCTGCGCGGCGCGGACGGCGAAGCCATCGCCTCGACAGCACTGTCCATCAGGGCCGTCTCACGGTCCCGGTAGGAAAGGTCACCATGGATCTGCAGTTGAAGGGCGCCCGGGCGGTCGTCACGGGAGGATCCCGCGGGCTCGGGCTCGCCATCGCGCGCGGTCTCCTCGCCGAGGGCGCCCGGGTGGCGCTCGTCGCCAGGGACGAGCAGCGTCTCGATGCCGCCGCGGACGGCCTCCGCTCCGGCGTCCCGGGCGCCGAGGTCCTGGCTGTCCCGGCGGACACCACCGACGACGCCTCGGTGCGGGCCATGGCCGAGCGGGTCGTGGCCGCCTGGGGCGGTGTCGACGTGCTGGTGAACGCCGCGGCCCAGCCCTCCTTCGCCTCCACTCCCCCGCCGCTGGCGGATCTCACCGACGACGAGGTGCGGGCGGACTTCGACACCAAAGTCCTCGGCTACCTCCGGTGCGCCCGCGCCCTCGCACCGCACATGGCCGGCCAGGGGTGGGGACGGATCGTGAACATCTCCGGTCTGAACGCCCGCCGCACCGGGTCCGTCTCCGGGACGATCCGCAACGTCGCCGTCGCCGCCCTCACCGCGAACCTCGCCGACGAACTCGGACCGCACGGGATCGGGGTCACCGTGGTGCACCCGGGCCTGGTGGAAACGGAACGCACGCCGCGCCTCGTCGCGGACCGGGCCGCGGCGAGCGGGCTGAGCGAGGAGCAGGTGCGCGACCAGCTGGCCGCGACGACGAGTCTGCGTCGTCTCGTCACCGCGGAGGAGGTCGCGAACGTGGTCGTCTTCCTGTGTTCCCCCCGAGCGGCCGCCGTAACGGGCGACGCAGTGTCGGTGGCGGGCGGCAACCGCGGCGCGGTGCACTACTAGCTGGTGGTGCCGTCCCCGGCCGGGGGCGGCACCACCAGCACTACGCCCAGTGGAACCGGCGCAGTCCGTCGGCCGTGATCAGGCGGCCGAAGGACAGCTCCGGGAAGTGGGCGGGGGCGAACGGGTCGCCCGAAGCGGCCAGCTCGTCGGCGATGCGTTCGCGCACGGCGTTGGCCGCGGCGCGATCCACGTCGAACATCCCTTCCCACTCCGGGTCGGTCAGCTCGCCCACCGTGTGCACCACGTCGCCGAGGAGCAGGGCGCGCTCTCCGGCGTCGCTCACCACGAAGACGGTGGAGCCCGGGGTGTGCCCCGGCGCCGGCCGCGCGAGCAGACCGGGCACCAGCTCGGTCTCCTCGTCGAACGTCTCCAGCCGTCCCTCGATCGGGGCGAGGGTTTCCTGCAGCACCGGATCGGCCGTGGGGCCGGTCATGAAGTAGGCCCAGTCCGCCGCGTGCACCCGGAACGTCGCGCGCGGGAAGGTCACCCTCCCGCGGACCGTGGACCAGCCGACGTGATCCGGGTGCAGGTGCGTGAAGACCACGTCGGTGACGTCGTCGAGCGCGACCCCGGCGCGGCGCAGGTTCGCCGGCAGCCAGCCCGTCACGAACCCTTCGTGCGCGAAGTCGTCACCCGCTCCGGCGTCGACCAGGATCGTCCGGTTCCCCAGGTGCACGAGGAACGCCCCGATGTCCATGTGGATCCGGCCGTGCTCGTCCAGCGGCTGGTGCTCGCAGGTCCAGCGGAACTCACGCCGGTGGGTCACGGTGTTCTCGATGGGCAACCGGGCGGTGCCGTCGAGGATCGGGACGATGTCGACGTTTCCTACCTTCATCAGTTCCTTCCCGCCGGTCCGGTCAACCGCGCACGCGCAGGGCCTCGCCGGACCATTCCTTCTCGCGCAGTTCGTACTTCTGCACCTTGCCGGTGGAGGTCTTGAGCAGTTCGGCGACGATCTCGACCTCGCGCGGCGCCTTGTAGCGGGCGATGCGCGACCGCACGTGCTCGATCAGCTCGCCCTCGGCAGGGTTGCGCCCCGGCCGCGGCACCACGAAGGCCTTGGGCCGCTCACCCCACCGCGGATCCGGGACACCGATCACGGCGACCTCGAGGACGTCGGGGTGCGCGGCGAGGGCGTGCTCGACCTCGATGGTCGAGATGTTCTCGCCCCCGGAGATGATCACGTCCTTGGCCCGGTCCCGCAGCTCGACGTAGCCGTCCGGGTGCATCACCCCGAGGTCGCCGGAGTGGAACCAGCCACCGGCGAACGCCTTGGCCGTGCCCTCCGGATCGTTGAAGTAGCCCCGCATCACGGTGTTGCCGCGCATGACGATCTCGCCCATGGTCCGCCCGTCCCGGGGAACGTCGCGGAAGTTCTCGTCCACGACACGGATCTGGTCCGCCTGCAGCATTCCCACGCCCTGCCGAGCCCGCAGCTCCGCCCGCTCCTCGGGCGCCAGGTCGTCCCACGCCCGCTGGTACTCGTTCACCGTGTACGGGCCGTAGGTTTCAGTCAGGCCGTAGACGTGCACGACCCGGAAGCCCATCCGTTCCATCCGCAGGATGGTGGTGGGGCTCGGCGGCGCGCCCGCGGTCGTGACGACCAGCTGGTGGTCGAGCTGGTGGGCGCGGTCGGCCCCCATGATGGTGGTGACGACCGTGGGCGCCCCGTTCAGGTGGGTGACCCGGTGCCGGTCGATGAGCTCCCACACCGCGTCCCCGCGCACCTCCCGCAGGCAGATCTGGGTCCCGCCGGCGGCGACGAGAGCCCACGTCGTGCACCAGCCGTTGCAGTGGAACATCGGCAGCGTCCACAGGTAGACGCTGTCCGCGTCGTGCCCGGAGTGGAAGATCTCGCCGAAGGAGTTCAGGTACGCGCCGCGGTGGGTGTAGACCACGCCCTTCGGGCGGCCGGTCGTGCCCGAGGTGTAGTTGATCGAGATCGGCGATCGCTCGTCGCCGACCGCCCACGCCAGCTCGTCCTCGTCGTCCGCCGCGCCGGCGAGGAGGTCGCCGAACGCGACCGCGCCGGGCACCTCGACGGTCGCCCCTGGCCCAAGCGGGTCGGCCGCGACGGCGATCGTGCGCACCGTTTCCAGCGACCCGGCGATCGGAGCGACCGTGGGTGCGTACTCGGCGTCGAGGACGAGCACGGTCGCGCCGGAGTGATCGAGGATGTAGCGGACCTCCTCGGGTGCCAGCCGGGTGTTGATCGCGACCAGCACCGCACCGGCCAGCGGCACGGCGAAGTGGGCGGCGAGCATCTCCGGCACGTTGGGCATGAGGTAGGCGACCCGGTCGCCCGGCCGCACCCCGGCGGCGCGCAGCATCCGCGCCCGCTGCTCCACTCGCGCGGCGAACTCGGCGTAGGTCCAGGTCTCGTCACCGTGCACGACGGCGACTTTGCCGGCGTGCACGGTCGCGGACCGTCTCAGGAACGACAGGGGTGTCAGTTCGGTGATCCAGGTGTCCATGCGTGGGTTCTCCTTCAGTGCGGGGCCATGCGCAGGACGACTTTCCCCGGCGGCCCCTGCTCCGCCGTCTCGTGCGCCCGCACCACGTCGTCCAGGCCGTGCGGCAGCACCGGCAGGGCGGACAGGGCGCCGTGCGCGAGCGCGTCGGAGGTCCACCGGACCGCGGCGGCCAGCCGTTCCGGGGACACCCCGTAGAGCAGCACGAACTCCAGCGTCGTGTTCGCCTTCATGAACTCCCCCACGGGCAGGGACAGTTCCCCCTCCGTGGCGTAGACGGCGATGGTGCCGGGGGCGCCGAGCACGGCCACGTCCAGGTCCAGGTTCGCCGCGAGCGCGACCTCGACGATCCGGTCGACCGGACCGGCGAAGTCGAGGATGCGCCGCGCCGCGTCCGGGTCGGTGTAGCGGACGACGAGGTCGGCTCCGGCCTTCTCCGCCAGGGCGCGTTTGTCGTCGGAACTCACCGTGGCCACCACCCGTGCCCCGGCGTGCTTCGCCAGCTCGATCGCGAAGTGGCCCACCGCGCCCGCTCCCCCGGCGACGAGGACCGTCCGCCCGGCCAGCTCCCCGGGGTTCCCGCCCAGGCAGTGCGCGGCGGTCAGGGCCGGGATCCCGAGACACGCGCCCAGATCGTCGGAAGCGCCGTCGGGCAACGGCACCGCCCGCTGGGCGGGGACGACCGCGTATTCGGCCGCGGTCCCGTACCGGTTGTGGAACGCCGCCAGGTAGAGCCACACCCGCTGCCCCACTCGCAGGCCGGTGACGCCGTCGCCGACCGCGTCGACGACACCGGCGCCGTCGTGGTGCGGCACCTGGAACCAGTCGGGGGTGCGCCCGGCGAATCCCGCCCGGGTCTTCCAGTCGGTGGGGTTGATGCCCGAGGTGGCGATCCGGACCCGGACCTGGCCCGGGCCGGGCTCGGGCACCTCGAGCTCGACGACTTCGAGCACCTCGGCCGCGGGACCGGGACGGCGGTAGAGCGCTGCTCTCATGGCCGCACCACCTGGTCGCTCACACCAGCCGGGTTCGCACGAGCTCGTAGTAGTGCCGGATCGCGCGGTCCGGGTCGTAGCGGGGACGCCATCCAAACTCCTCCTCCATCCGGGTTCCATCCAGCGCCATGTAGTAGCTGTCGGTCATCTGCATGGGGTTCAGTCCGGGCCCCACGTCGAGCGCCGCGCCGGGGATGATCCGGCGGATCGCGTCCGCGAAGTCGTGCATCGACACCGGGTGCCCCGCGGCCACGTTGTAGGCCTGGTGGCGCAGCGGCCGGGGTGCCAGCGCGACACACGCGATGGCGTCGGCGACATCGAGGACATAGACGATGTCGTCCCGCTCGTCCCCGCCCTGTTCGATCGTGAATCCGCGGCCCGACGCCGGCAGCTCGATCATCGAGCTGTAGGTGTTGATCGGGCCGGCGTGCCGTTGCAGCCTGCCCGGGCCGAAGATCGTGGCGAACCGCAGGCTGACGCACTCCACGTCGGAGTTGCGCCGGTACCACGCCACCACGTTCTCCGCGGCCGCCTTGGTGATGCCGTACATGCCGGTCGGCCGCAGCTCGTCGTCCTCGGCAACCGGCTCGTAGGTGGGGAACCCGCGCTTGCCCGTCGCGGGCGCGTACACCGCCTTCGAGCTGGTGTAGACCACGCGCCGCGCACCCGCCGCCACCGCGGCGGCGCACACCGCGGCGGTGCCGCCGACGTTGACCGCGATCGCGGTGTGCGGATCTCGCTCGCAGTCGACGAAGGCCGCGAGATGGATGACGCAGTCGGGCCGGAGCCGCCGGGCGGCGTCGGTGAAGCCTTCGGCGTCGCGGATGTCGCCGACGACGAGCTCGACCCGGTCCGCCACGTCCGCGATCAGCGACGTGTCGTCACGGCTTTCGAACACGGCCACCTCGTGGCCGCGGCCCAGGAGTTCCCGGACGACCCAGGCACCGTTGACGCCCAGCCCGCCCGTCACCAGAAAACGCATCTCGACTCCTTCACCGGCCGGCCAGGCGCCGGAACGAGGGGACCATGGGTGCGTAGGCGGACATGCCGCCGTCCACGACGAGCACCTGCCCGTTGATGAACGACGACTCGGGTGAGGCCAGGAACAGGGCGGCCATGGCGACGTCGTCCGGCCTGCCCAGCCGCGGCGTCGCGACGTGGTCCAGCAGCACCTCGGTCTGCGCCGCGGAGAACATCTTCTCGGTCGCGGGCGAGACGATGTGCCCCGGCGCGAGGACGTTGCACCGGATCCCCTGCTTGCCGTACTCGACGGCCAGCGACTTCGACAACCCGATCACCCCGGCCTTCGCGGTCGCGTAGGCCGGGCGGCCTTCCAGGGACAGCCAGGCGGCCAGGGACGAAGCGTTCGTGATGCTGCCACCGCCCGCCCGGATCATGTGCGGCAGGACGTGCTTGGCGGTCAGGACGCAGCCCAGCAGGTCCACGCGCAGCTGCCCCAGCCACACCGACAGGTCGGCCTCGGCGACGAAGACGTCCTCGGCCACCAGGCTCCGTTCGGAGGCGTAGTTCTGCAGCACGTCCACCCCGCCGAAGCGCTCGACCGCGAACTCGACGGCGTCGCCGACCTGAGCCTCGTCCGAGACGTCCGCGGCGAACGGCTCGGCGACCCCGCCGTCCTCGCGGATCCGCTCCGCCGTCGCCGACGCCTTGGACTTGTCCACGTCGACGACCACGACCTGCGCGCCTTCGCGGGCGAACACTTCCGCCGTCGCCGCTCCGATACCCGAACCCGCACCCGTCACCAGCGCTGACTTCCCCGTCAGCCGCCCCGCGGTAGACCCCATGCGTCAACTCCTCCCGCGCGCCCGGCGATCCACCGACGCGATCACGACGACCAAGGTGACGAGGCCGGCCGCGATCATGTACCAGGCCGGCGACGTCTTGTTCCCCGAAAGCTCGATCAGCAGGGTCGCCACGAACGGCGCGGTGCCGGCGAAGATCGCCGAACCGAAGCCGTAGGCGATCCCGAACCCGGACGCCCGGACCTTCGTCGGGAACAGCTCCGCGAACAGCGCCGGGATCGCGCCGCCGAACGCGGCGACGGGGATCCACAGGACGAGCTGTCCCAGCAGCGCCGGGCCGAACCCCTTCAGGCCGATGATGAGCAGACTCGGGTAAGGCAGGACCACCGCCAGGACGCACGCGAAGACCAGGACCGGCTTCCGGCCGTAGGTGTCCGACAGTCGCCCGAACACGAGCACCAGGAAGATCCCGGCCGTGGTGGCGATGATGACCGTGGTCAGCGCCTGCACCGCGGACAGGCCCACGACGCTGCGGATGTAGGTGAGCACGAACACCTGGACCGTGGACGCGGCGACGTTGAAGCCGACGCAGATCCCGATCACGATCAGGAACGCCCGCCAGTGCTGGGTGAACAGGGTGCGCAGCGGGCTGTGCGCCTGGGCGCCGCCGGCCTTGATCTGCTCGAATTCCGGCGACTCCGCGATGCGGTAACGCAGGTAGAGGCCGATGACCAGCAGCGGGAACCCGAGCAGGAACGGAATCCGCCAGCCCCAGCTGTCCAGGTCGCCCGCGGACACCGAAACCGTCAGGATCAGCACCACGAAGGCACCGAGCACGCTGCCGAGAGTCGAGGAGAAGAAGGCGTAGGACCCGTAGAGACCACGGCGGTGCGGGGGCGCGTGCTCGACGAGGAAGCTGGCCGACGTGCCGAACTCCCCGCCCACGGACAGCCCCTGGAGCAGCCGGGCGACGCACAGGAGCACGGGGGCGACGATCCCGGCCTGCGGATAGGTCGGCATGACGCCGATGAGCACGGTGGTCACGCCCATGATCAGCACCGCGATCGCCAGGGACACCTTGCGACCACGCCGGTCGGCGAGCCGCCCGAACAGGACGGCGCCCACCGGCCGCATGACGAAGCCGACCGCGAACAACGCCAGCGTCGACAGGATCGCGGCGAGCTGGTCGCCCGCCGGGAAGAAGAGCTTCGACACGACCGGCGTGAGGGAGGCGAAAATCGCGAAATCGTAGAACTCGAGGGCGTTTCCGGAGCCCGCGGCGATGATCGACCGGCGCGCGACCGAGGCGCGCCGCGGCGTTGGCGTGTCCGGGGAGATCCGGTCTTCCGAATCCAGCGGGGATGGTTGGGACATCGTTGTCCTCCGATCGGCAGGGGTTACCCGGGATGTCACTGGACGGTGAGCCCGCCCGTCACGCGGTCGACCAAGGGCGCGACGCCCTCGGCGAAGTTGGCGATCCCCCGGACGGTGTCCTCGTGCCCGAGGTGACCGGCCTGGCCCATGAGCAGCAGGTGCCCGAACCCACCCACGTGCTCGTAGAAGCGCTCGATCTGGCCGGCCACGGTCCTGGCGCTCCCCGCGAACAGGATTCCGTGGTCGATGAGGTCGGCCACCGACATCGACGTCAGGTCGGGTATCGGCGAGGACGCCGGGGAGCCGGGCACCGCCGCCAGCGGCCCCCGCAGGCCCGCGGCCCGGACCTGGTAGGGCAGGTATCCCGGCGGGTAGGCGAACTGCTTGGCCACCTTGTTGCTGTGCAGGTACCACAGCAGCTGGCGGGCTCCGTCGAAGCCCTCCTCGTCCGTCCGTCCGGTGTAGACCAGCGCCGCGTAGCCGAACATCTCGTCGCCCGGCGCCGGCTTGCCCGTCTCGGCACACCGGTCGCGGTAGGCCTGGAACACCGCCCTGGTCCCGTCGAATCCCGACAGGAAGGTTCCGACCCGGTAGCCGTGGTCGGCGATCCTCGGCACGCTGGCCGGGTTCACCGCGGTGACCCACACCGGCGGGGCGGGCTGCTGGTGCGGCCGGGGCCAGATGTTCACCTGGCGGTGGTGGAAGAACTCGCCCTCCCAGTTGAACGGGCCGTCGTGGGTCGACCAGGCGCGCGTGATGAGCTCGACCGCCTCCCACATGCGCTCGGACATCCGCACCGGCCGGGAATTGGTGGCGGCGACCTCGTACTGCACGCCTCGCACGAAGCCGACCTCGAGGCGGCCGTGGCTGAGCAGGTCCACCAGGGCCATCTCCTCGGCGATGCGAACGGGGTCGGCCCGGTTCGCGACGGGGTTTCCCAGGATCAGGATCCGCGCGTTGGTGGTGAGCCGCGCGAGCGCTCCGGCGATCACGGGCGCGGCCGAGTTCATGCACGTCGCGGTGGAATGGTGTTCGTTGACCATCACGTTCAGCCCGCATTCGTCGGCGATCTGCCACTCCCGGATGTAGCGGTCCCACAGGGCCGCCGCGCGAGCGGGGTCGATGACGCCGTTGGGCAGGGTGACCCGCACCGATTCGTAGGTCTCGGGGTCCGGCAGGTACGGGTAGGCCGCCTCGCTGAAATGCCAGTACTGCACGGGAACGCTCCCTTTCTGGTTGGTGGGGGTCAGGCGGCGGAGGAGATCAGCCCGGCGATCTCCGCCGGGCATTCCACCTGAGCACGGTGCCCGGCCCGGTCGAGGCGCTCGAAGCGGGCGCCCGGGATCCGCGCGGCCAGGCCGCGTCCGTAGCCGGGCGCGACGATGCCGTCCTGCCCGCCCCAGATCACCAGGGACGGCACCCGGACGCGCCACAACCAGTGGAGCAGCCGCGGATTGTGCAGGTACGGTTCCCACCCGTACAGCGCGAGCGCCTCCTCGTTGCGCACCACCTCGAGGACGTCCTCGTCCCGGGCGTGCGCGAGGTCGCCCAGCGCGAAGCTGGTGTCCGCGTACAGGAGCTTGTCCAGCTCGGTCCGCGGCGTCGCGAAGAGGTCGGCGATCTCCCGGTCGAGCGGCCCGCCGAGCTTGACGCCCACCGAGTCGACGAGCACGAGGCGGCCGATCCGCGCGCAGCTGCGAACCGCCATCTCCATCGCCACCCAGCCGCCGAACTGGAGGCCGACGACGGTGACGTCGGTCAGCCCGGACACCTCGAGCCAGTCGAGGTAGAGGTAGGCCAGGTCGTCGACGGAGGTGCACCAGTCCGGCCGGGGGGAACGGCCGAAACCCGGGTGGCTCGGCGCGACCACCGTGAAGTCGTTCGCGAGCGCCGCCACGAACGCGGCGTCCTCCTCGGCGCGCTCGGCGCCGGGCAGGACCAGGGCGACCCGGCTGCCGTTCCCCGCGCGGCGAACATCGAGGTGCACCCCGGCCGCGAACTCGACGCCGCTGTCGGCGCTGACCAGATCGAGCGTCTGCACTGTGCCTCCAAACAATGCCCCGTGGGGCCTGGTAGCTGAAGCCTGCCGCCTGGCGGCGGCGATGACTGTGACCTGGGTCCGGAACTTCGCCCGGGCTCCTACCGCTGCCCGCGCGCCGTCGCGGCTCCGCGCAGTTCCCGGCGGGCGAGGGCGTCCTTGTGGACCTCGTCCGGACCGTCGACGAACCGCAGCATGCGGGCGAGGGCGTAGCCGTAGGCGAGCGGGAAGTCCTGGGACAGCCCACCGCCTCCGTGCACCTGGATCGCCTTGTCGAGCACCCACTGGACGGTGACCGGGGTCGCGATCTTGATCGCCTGGATCTCGGTGTGCGCGGCCTTGTTGCCGCGCGTGTCCATCAGCCAGGCCGCCTTGAGGGTGAGCAGGCGCAGCTGCTCGATGCGCACGCGGGACTCGGCGATCCAGTCGCGGACGACTCCCTGGCCGGACAGCGGCTTGCCGAAGGCGACCCGCTCGTCCGCCCGGGCGCACATCAGTTCGAGTGCGCGTTCGGCCACCCCGATCGCCCGCATGCAGTGGTGGATGCGGCCCGGCCCGAGCCGGGCCTGTGCGATGGCGAAACCGTCCCCTTCGCCGCCGACGAGGTTCGTGACGGGCACCCGGACGTCGTCGAAACGCAGTTCGGCGTGCCCGCCGTGTTCGCGGTCGTCGTAGCCCAGGACACGCATCGCCCGGGTCACCCGCACGCCGGGCGTGTCCCGCGGGACGAGGATCATCGACTGCCGGCGGTGCCGCTCGGCGTGCGGGTCGGTCTTGCCCATGACGACGAAGATCGCGGCGTTCGGGTTCATCGCCCCGGTGATCCACCACTTGCGCCCGTTGATCACGTAGTGGTCGCCGTCGCGTTCGATGCGGGTGGCGATGTTGGTGGCGTCGGAGGAGGAGACCTCGGGTTCGGTCATCGCGAACGAGGAGCGGATCCGCCCGGACAGCAGGGGTTCCAGCCACTGGCGTTTCTGCGCGCCGGTGCCGAACCGCGACAGCAGTTCCATGTTGCCGGTGTCCGGAGCGGCGCAGTTGAGCGCGGCGGGCGCCAGATGCGGGCTCCGGCCGGTGATCTCCGCCAGCGGCGCGTACTGCTGGTTGGTGAGACCGGCCCCGTTCTCGCCGGGGAGGAACAGGTTCCACAGCCCCTGTTTCCGCGCCTGCGCGCGCAGTTCGGACAGCACGGGCGCCGAGTCCCACGCCCACGGGTCGTCCAGTTCGGACAGTTGCCGCTCGAACACCGGCTCGGCCGGGTGGACGTACGCGTCCATGAACTCCAGGAGCCGGCCGCGCAGGTCCTCGGTGCGGGAGTCGTAGGCGAAATCCATCAGCCGTCCTCCTTCAGGGCAGCCAGCCCGATCTCCAGCAGGGGTCCGGTCAGTGCGCCGATCCCGGGCAACCCGGCGCCCACGGTCTGCCCGCGCAGGTGCCGGTGGTGGATCCCCTCGACGATCGCCGCCAGCTTGTAGCAGGCGAGCCCGAGGTGGAAGCCGAAGTGCACCGGGTCGCGGCCACCCCGCGAGCGGTACCGGCTTCGCACTTCCTCCTCGGTGAGGTACCCCGGCGCCGACGCGGCGTCGGTGACGAGCTCCCCGCCCGGGAGCCGGCTCAGTTTCTGGTAGGCGATCAGCAGCGCGAGGTCCGTCAGGGGGTCGCCGATGGTGGCCATCTCCCAGTCGACGACCGCCGCGGGGCGGTCGGTGGAGTCGACGAGCACGTTGTCGAGGCGGTAGTCCCCGTGCACGATGCCGGGCGAGGACTGGGCCGGGACGTTCGACTCGAGCAGGGAGCGCAGTTCCTCGGCCGGCGGCAGGTCGCGACCGGGGGACGCGGCCAGTTGGGCGCTCCACCGCCGCACCTGCCTGGGCAGGAACCCGTCGGCGCGGCCGAAGTCCGCCAGCCCCACCGCGGCGGGGTCGATGTCGTGCAGCGCGACCAGCGTGTCGACGAGGCGGAGTGAGATCCGGCGGACCCGTTCCGGCCCGAGCGGCGCCAGCTGCGCCGCGCTCCGGAACGGGGTCCCGTCGACCTTCTCCATGAGGTAGAAGGGCGCCCCGATGACCGAGTCGTCCGTGCACAGCGCGTGCACGGCGGGCACCGGCACGGCGGTGCCCGCGAGGGCGGCCATCACCCGGTATTCGCGCGCCACGTCGTGAGCGGTGGCCGGCACGGGTCCGACCGGCGGCCTGCGCAGCACCCAGGCGCGCTCGCCGTCACTGATCTCGTAGGTCAGGTTCGACCGGCCGCCCGCGATCAGGCGCGCCGACAGCCTCCGCTCGGCGGCGAGCCACCCTGCCAGCCGTGTCAGGTCCAGGCCCGGGAGGTGGCTCACCGGCTCGCCTGTTCCAGGTGCCGCTGCAGTTTGTTCATCCCGCCGAGCCAGCGGTCGGTGTCGGTGGCCCGGTGCCGGTAATGGTCTCCCGCTTCCGGGTGCGGGAGGATCAGGAAGCGGTCGTCGCGCAGCGCCTGCCACGTCACCTCGGCGACGTCTTCGGGGGTCACCGCGCCGTCGGCCAGCACCGACCGCATCGGCCCGCTCGCCGCGAGCATGCCGGTCCGAACCCCCTGGGGACAGATCGCCTGGGCCACGATCCCGCGGTGCCGGTAGGTCGCGGAGAGCCATTCGGCGAAGGCGACCACGGCGTGTTTGCTCACCGAGTAGGTCGCGGTCCCGAGCGCGGTCAGCAGCCCGGCCGCCGACGCGGTCACCACGAACCGCCCGCGACCACGCTCCAGCCACTCCGGGACCAGCAGCCGGGCGGCGCGGACGTGGGCCATCGTGTTGACCTCCCAGCTCGCCGCCCACGCGGCCTCGCTGGCGTCCAGCCCGTAGCCGCGGACGATGCCGGCGTTGGCGAACCAGGCGTCGACGTGGCCGAGGTGATCGCGTGCGGCCGAGACGAGCGCCACCACCCCGGCCACGGACGCGGCGTCGCCCGGCACGGCGTGCGCACCGATCTCGGCGGCCGCCGTCTCCGTCGCGACGGGGTCCAGGTCGTTCACCACGACCCGCGCTCCCCCGGCGGCCAGCCGCGTGGCCAGCGCCTTGCCGATCCCGCGCGCCGCACCGGTGACGACGACGCCCTGCCCCGCGACCGTCATGCGGTCACCCCGGCCAGGGTCACGCCGCCGTCGACGACGAGCAGGTGGCCGGTGAGCAACGACGCGTCCTCCGACAGCAGGAACGCGACGGCGCCACCGATGTCGTCGGGCTCGCCCAGGCGCTTGAGCGGGTAGGCCGCGGCCAGCTGCTCCTCCCGGCCCTCGTACAGGGCCGCGGCGAACTTCGTCTTCACCACCGCGGGCGCGACCGCGTTCACCCGGATGTCCGGGCCCAGCTCGACGGCCAGCAACCTGGTCATCGCGACGAGCATGGCCTTGCTGGCGCCGTAGAAGCCGACGCCCGGCGCCGGGGAGATCGCCGAATGGGACGCGACGTTCACGATCGCGCCACCGTGCTCCCCCATCCACGCGCGGTGGGCGCGCTGCACCCACGACAACGCCGCGACGCAGTTGACCTCGACGACCTTGCGGGCCACCCCGAGATCGAGCTCGACCATCGGGCCGTACCACGGGTTGACGCCGGCGTTGTTCACCAGCATGTCGAGGCTGCCGAACCGCTCCACGGCCTGAGCGACCGCCTCCGCCTGGTGCCCGGTGTCGTCGGCCTTGCCCGCCACGGCGAGCGCCACCTCCGGGCCACCGAGGCGAGCGACGGCCTCCTCCAGCGCCTCCTCCTTGCGGGCGGTGATCACCACCCGCGCGCCTTCGGCGACCAGTCGTTCGGCGATGGCGAATCCGATGCCGCGGCTGGCCCCGGTGACGATCGCGGTCCGGCCTGCGAACCTCCCCGGCACGGTCACCGCCCCCACTCGACGTGCGCCCGGACCCGGCCACCGTCGGCGCTGAGCCAGCCCCGGCCCGCGGCGTGGGCGAGCATGCCGGTGAACCCGTCGTGCCAGTCCTGATCGCGATCACCCGCGGCGGAGCGCAGCCAGGCGATGTCGAGCCAGACGTGATCGCCCGCGACTTCACCCGCGCCGGCGGCTCCCAGTGCCCTCGACAGGAGCTCCCACCGCGGCGAGCCCGCCGCCGCCCGGACCGACAGCGCGCCCAGGTCCTCGGCCATGCACAGCTGTGGCACCCCTGGTCCGCCGTCGGGTACGTACACCACCATCTCCGCTCACCCTCGCCGTTCCGGTCTCGTTCCGTGAGCAGGAGTCTGGTCTCCCGGAGCGCCGGTGACTGTGACCTGGATCCGTGAGTTGGTGGTGGACGGCGGTCAACGCCGGAGGTCCCACCCCGCCCCGGAAGCACGACCCGACCGGGCTGCCGGGGCGAAGTTCACGAACGCCGAAGGGTGCGATCGGTGACGACCGCCCGGGCTACGAGCCCACCTCCGCCGCGCTCCGCAGCAGGCCCCGCTCGGCGAGGTTGGCCATCAGCGCCCTGATGCCGAAGGTCCAGTCCTCGGCCGCTTCCGCGGTGGTGACGACGTTGACCAGGGTGCCCAGTGCCGGCGAGCTGATCGCGACGACGTCGCCCTGCCGGTGGGTGAAGCCCTGCCCCGGCTCGCCGCGGTCCTCGGTCGGCGCGAACATCGTGCCGGTGAACAGGACGAACCCGTCGGGGTAGCTGTGGTGGGCGCCGTGCGCGTGCCGGACCAGGTCAGTGAGGTCCCGGCTGATCTCGCTCACCGGGTTCACGCCGTGCAGCGTGAACCCGTCGCTGCCGGTGACCTCCAGCGCGACCTCGGTGGCTCGCGCGTCGTCCAGCGTGAAGCCGTCGTCGAACAGCCGCAGGAACGGGCCGATCGCGCAGGAGGCGTTGTTGTCCTTCGCCTCGGTGAGCAACAGCGCGCTGCGCCCCTCGAAGTCACGCAGGTTCACGTCGTTGCCCAGGGTCGCGGCCACCGGCGTGCCGGACGAGCTGACCACGAGCACGAGCTCGGGCTCCGGGTTGTTCCAGGTCGAGCGGGCCAGCACGCCGATCTCGGCGCCGGTGCCGACGGCGGACAGGACGGGCGCCTTGGTGAAGATCTCCGGGTCTTCACCGATGCCGACCTCGAGGTACTGGGACCACAGGCCCTCCTCGACCAGCACCTCCTTGACGCGGGCCGCCTCCGGCGAGCCGGGGCGCAGCTGGGCGATCCGGCCGCGGACCACCTCGGCGATCCGGGACCTGATCTCCTCGGCCCGGCCCGGGTCGCCCTTCGCGCGCTCTTCGATCACGCGCTCGAGCATGCTGCGGACGAAGGTCACACCCGCCGCCTTGAGAACCTGCAGGTCGACCGGGGCCAGCAGGTGCGGGGCGGTCCGGTCGCGCCGCAGGGTGGCGTCGATCAGCGCGGGCAGCTCCCATTGACCACCGCCTTCGTGCCCGCGGACGATCGAGACCGCATCAGGCCGGTCCAGCAGTTCGGAGACCGTCGGGGCGACGTGGGTCAGGTCGACGGCTCGGTCGCCGCGGACCGCCGCCACGCACGGCCCGCCGACCGCGGGGTCGAACACGCGGGCCACCAGGGTGGCCCGTTCGGCGTCGGCGGGGAGCACGGCCGCGGCGTAGGCGTGCAGGTTCATGGATGGACAGCCCTCCTCGTGACGCGCCCGCGGGCGTCGATGTCCGATCATCGTACAAAGCTGCCGTCGTAGGATCGTCGAATGGCCGAAGCACTCCACAAGCGCCTGTCGGAAACCCTCGCGGACAAGCTGCAGGACGAGATCGTGCGACTGACGCCCGGCGAGCGTCTCCCGACGGAAGCCGAGCTCGCCCGCCGCTTCGACGTCTCGCGCACCGTGGTGCGGGAAACGGCCCGGCTGCTGATCCAGCGCGGACTGGTCACGGTGAAGCCCGGTCGCGGCATGACCGTCGCGGAGCTGGACGGACGGCTGATCGCCGAGCAGTACGGCCTGCTGATGCGCCGCAGCGAGGGCTCGTTCGCCCAGCTCCTCGAACTGCGCCTGGTGCTCGAGGTCGAGATGGCGCAGCTGGCCGCGGCCCGGCGGACCGAGCAGCACCTCGCCGACCTCGAGGACGCCAACCGGCGACTGGCGGGCGCGCTCGACCGGCCCGGGGCCCGCGACGAATTCCTGGACGCCGACCTGCGGTTCCACGAGATCGTCGCGCGGGCGAGCGGCAACCCGTTCTTCTCACTGGTGATCGGCCCGCTCAACGGGTTCCTGCGCGACACCTACCGCGGCAGCCCCGGGTATCCCGCCGAAGCGGCCCACACGGTGGAGGAGCACGTCCAGATCGCCGAGGCCATCGCCGCCGGCGACCCGTCCCGCGCGCGCTTCGCCACCGAGAACCACCTCCGCCGCATCATGCGGCACCGGGACCGCCTAGTGACGGAGAACGAGGCGATCCCGACCCGCACCTGACCCGCGCGAGCATCCTCCTGCGCGACATGCGGCTCGGTTCTGAGGTCTGATTATCATACAAATTTCGCGGTCAAATCCCAGGCACCGAGGCCGGGTGGCTCAGGCCGTGTCCGGCCCGCTCTGACAGCTCAACACTGTGCGCGCCGGCGGCCGAGCAGCGGGAGGACCCGCGTGGCGAAGTCGGCGACCAGTCTGCGCGGCAGGTCGTAGGAACCCACGTGCTGCAGCAGGACCGCCGACACCCCGCGCCGTCGCAGGCCGTCGAGCCGGGTGGCGATCTCCTCGGCGGTGCCGAACAGGCAGAACCGGCGGGCGAACGCCTCGGCCGCGTCATCGTCCACAAACGGCTCACAGGCCCGCACGGCGTCCGGCCACGACTCGGCGTGCAGCAGATCCGGCCGCACCTGGGGCAAGGCCGGCGGCACACGCACATCGACGCCCGCCGCCGCGAGGAACGACGCACCGCCGTTGGCCGCGATGCTCAGGCACACCGGTTTCAGTTCCCGGGCATCGCGCGCCACCGAGCCGGTGACGCGGCAGAACGCCGACACGGTGACCGGCACACTGGCCCGGCCGGCGGCACCGGCCGTCACCTCGGCGAGGGCGGCCGCCAGCGGTTCGTCGGCCACCCCCGACAGCAGGATCGCGCCATCGGCGATCTCCCCGGCCAGACGCAGGTTCCGCGGCCCGCTCGCCGCGAGGTGGACCGGCACGGGTAGCGGGTCGCGCAGCATGCCGATGCCGGGACCACCCTCCACACCGGACAGCAGGCGGCGGATCACGTCCACCCCGGACCGCAGCCCGGCCCGGGTCGCGGGAGCGAGCCCGGCCGGGACGACCGAGCTGTTGCCCACGCCGACGCCGAGCACGAACCGGCCGGGCGCGATCTCCGCCACGGTCCGCGCCGCCCCGGCCACCACCGACGGGTGCCGGGTCACCACGTTCGTGACGGCCGTGCCGAGGGTGATGCGCGAGGTGGCCAGGGCCGCCGCGGCGGCGGTCGCGAACACGTCCCGCCACAGCAGCTGCGAGTCGGGGAACCAGGCCTGGTCGAACCCGGCGCGCTCCACCTCCCGCACGAACCCGGCCAGCTCGGACAGCGGCGCACACGGCGGGATCCGGATCCCGATCCTCATGCCGCCGGTGTCCCGGACACCACGGCGTCCGCCGACGGCGCCTCGGCGGGTGCTTCCCGCAGCAGGAGGCCCGCGACGAGACTCACCGCCGACGCCCCCGCCATGTACGCGGCGACGCCCACCCAGCTGCCGGTGGATTCCAGCAGCGAGGCGCTGACCGCGGGGGCGAAGGCGTTGCCGGCGATCGTGCCGACGGTGAACCCGATCGCCATGCCGCTGAACCGCAGCGACACCGGGAAGGCCTGGGAGAAGAACACCGGGAACATCGCGAAGTTGCCCGAGTAGCCGGCGAACAGCAGCGCGAACCCGAGCAGCATCAGCCCGTAGCTGCCGGTGCCGACCAGCGGGAACCACACGAACGGGAGCACGATCATCGACGCGGCCGTCGCGGCGAACACCGTGCGCACCCCGACCCGGTCGGCGAGCCTGCCGTACAGCGGCGCGCCGATCACGACCACCACCAGCGCGGGGAGCAGCACACCGAGCATGGTGGAGGTCCCGATCCCCAGTGTGGACCTGGCGTAGGTGAGCACGTAGACCGACGCGACGGTGAACACGATCCCCGCCCCGACGGTCGCCAGCGTCACCAGCACCACCGTGCCGCCGCACCTGCGAAGCACGTCCACCAGCGGCAGCCTGGACACCGAGCCGGTGACCTTGACGCCGGCGAACTCCGGGCTCTCCCGGAGCTTGAGCCGGATGCCCAGCCCGACGACCACGAGCAGCACGCTGAGCAGGAACGGGATCCGCCAGCCCCACGCCATCAGGTCGTCCTCCGGCATCTGGGCGACCAGCAGGAACGCCGCGTTCGCCAGGATGGTGCCCACAGCGGTGCCGGTGTTGAGGATCCCGCCGAACAGGCCGCGCCGGTGTTTCTCGGCGTGCTCCACGGTGAGCAGCACCGCACCACTGGACTCGCCGCCGAGTGACACCCCCTGCACGATCCGGGCCACGACCAGCAGGACCGGCGCGGCGATGCCGATCTGCCCGTAGGACGGGAGCAGCCCGATCGCGGTGGTCGCGATGCCCATCATCATCAGCGTGGTGACCAGGATCGCCTTGCGGCCCAGCCGGTCGCCGAGGTGCCCGAACAGCAACGCGCCGAAGGGACGGGCGACGTACCCGACGCCGAAGCTGGACAGCGAGATCAGCGTCCCCACCACCGGATCGGCGGCCGGGAAGAAGATCTGCGGGAACAGCAGTGACGCCGCCAGACCGTAGATGGCGAAGTCGTAGTACTCGATGGCGGTGCCGAACCAGCCGGCGAGCGCTGCCCGGACCGGCTGCCTGTTCGGCGTGGTACGTGCTGGCATCGATCCCTCCTGACCCCGGCCGCGTGTGCCGGCCGGGTGGACGTACTCTGCGTCGTCACGCGGGTGATGGCCAACGCGCGGTCTGGTGAGCGGACCGGGCCGGCGAGCCCTTCTTCACGACACCGCCCTGGATGACGACGGAGATGTTGCCCGGGTCGCCCAGCACCCCGATGTCCGCCAGCGGGTCGCCCTCGCAGACCACGAGATCGGCGATCTTGCCCGCGGTGACGCTGCCGAGCCGGTCCGCCACGCCCAGCAGCGCGGCCGCCTGGATCGTCCCGGCGCGGATGGCGTCCAGCGGGGACATCCCGAGCTTCACCAGGTGGGCCAGTTCCCGGAGGTTGCGGCCGTGCGGGGCGATACCGGAGTCGGTGCCCAGCGCGATCTTCACCCCGCGGCGCACGGCCTCGCTCAGCCGCACCACGGCAGCGTCGGCCATGCGCTGCTTCTTCGCCCACGCCTGAGGTGTGTAGCCGCTCGGATCGAGGTCGAACGTGGACAGCGTGGGCACCAGGAACGCGTCCCGTTCCAGCATCAGGTCGATGCCCTCGTCGTCGATCAGGTAGCCGTGCTCGATGCTCGTCGCGCCGCCCCGCAGGGCATTCTTGATGCCCTGCGCGCCCTGGGCGTGCGCGGCGATCGGCAGGCCCCGGTGCCGACGGACCTCGTCGGCGATCAGCGCGATCTCGTCGGTGCGCAGGCCCTCGTCCTCGGGGTGGTCGCTGGGGCTGTTGACCCCGCCCGTCGCGCACACCTTGATCACGTCCGCGCCTTCCCGTATCAGGCGGCGCGTCGCGGCGCGCACCTCGTCGGGGCTGTCGACGATCTCGCTGAACGGGCCGAGCAGCGCCGACGGGTCGAACCCGCTCGGCAGGCGGAAGTCGGCGTGCCCGCCGGTGTGGCTCATCAGGCGCAGCGCGACGTGCAGCCGCGGGCCGTCGACGAGCCCGAGTTCGACCGCGTCCCGGTAACCGGCGTCGGTGCCGCCGAGATCGCGCGCGGTCGTGATACCGGCGTGCAACGTGTCGCGCATGCGCCGTACGCGCTGGAACACGTTGACCACGGGCCGGTTCTTCAGCATCGTGCCGGTGAAGTCGGCGTTGCTGTCCATCAGGAAGTGCACGTGGCAGTCGAAGAAGCCGGGCAGCACGGTCCGGCCGGCGAGGTCGAACACGGCTTCGTCCACACCGGACGGACGGGTCGCGGCCGGGCCGGCGTAGACGAACACGCCGCCCTCGATGACGACCGCCGCGTCCGGCACGACGGTGTCCGAGATGCCGTCGATGAGCCGGGCACCGGTGAGCACGGTCCTCGGCACGGTCTGGCTGGTCACGCGTGTCCTCCCCGGATCAGGTTCTCCAGCACGGCGATCCCGAGGGGGATCGCCTGCTCGTCGATGTCGAAGCGGGCGCTGTGGTGCGGCGCGGGACTGCTCGCGCCGACCATCAGGTAGGCGCCCTGCCCGCCGCGCCGCTGCACGTGGCGGATCAGCAGGTTCGCGTCGTCGCTGCCGGCCAGCGTCTCGGTGCGCACGATCTCCGTGACACCCGGGGTCGCCCCGGCGGCCGCGACGACGAGGTCGACGACCTCCTCGTCGGGCGCGAGCGTCGCGGACTGCCCGGTGACGGCTACCGACGCGTCGACCCCCTGGGTCAGGGCGGCGCCGTCGGCCACCGCCCGGATCCGGGCGACGAGGTCCTCGACCACGTCGTCGTCGGTCGCGCGCGCCTCGCAGGTCAGGACGGCCCAGGAGGGCACGATGTTCACCCCGTCCCCGGCCACGAGCGTGCCGACGTTGAGCCGGGTGTCGGCCGAGCTGAACCGCGGGAGCGCCATCACGCCGAGCGCGGTCACGGCCGCCGCGAGCAGCGCGTTGCGGCCCTCCTCCGGCGCTCCCGCGGCGTGCGAGGCCGTGCCGGTGAACCGGACTTCGAGTTTCCGGGTGGCCAGGCCGCCGGTGAAGCTGCCGACGACGGCGCCGGCCGGCTTGTCCCCGGCCACGTGCACGGCGAGCATGCGGTCGATGTCGTCGGCCACGCCCGCGTCGATCATCGTCTGCGCGCCCCGGACGCCTTCCTCGGCGGGCTGGAACAGCACCCGCAGCGAGCCGGGGAAGTTCGCGCCGGAGAGCCGGTGCAGCAGGCCCACGCCGATGGTGGCGTGCGCGTCGTGCCCGCACGCGTGCATCGCGCCCGTTCGCGAGACGAACCCCCTGGCCACCGGGACGTGGTCCGGGTCGCTGGATTCCCGCATCGGCAGCGCGTCGATGTCCACCCGCAGGCCCCACCGCGGCCCGGGCGCGTTTCCGTCCAGGTCGGCGACGAGCGCGGTTCCGTTGGTGCGGAAGAACTTCGCCCGTGCCGGGTCCACTCCGGACTCGACGGCGCGTCGTTCCCACTCGTCGAGCACCTCGGGCGCGGGGTAGGCCACCACACCGGACAGGTCGTGCGCGTCGGCGCCGGTCCGCAGCCGCAGCGGGAGCCCCGCGAGTGCGCGCTCGATCCGGGCGGCGGTCGCGACTTCGGCGAACGCGGGCTCCGGGTGCCGGTGTAGTTCGCGGCGCAACGCCGTCAGCTGTTCGTCGTCCACATGCGACCTTTCCTGATCGGACCAGTGTCCGGTCAGGCTAGGTTTCGTGCGGCGCGCGCGGATGATCCGGAGCGGAACGTGCACGGATCTGGCCGATCCGCGGTGGAACCCGCACGATCACGCCGTCAGTCCTCGAACACCACGCGCCCGCTGATCGGGACGTGGTCCAGCCACCTGCTGTCCAGGTCGAGGGTGTAGCCGGTGCGCTTGGCGATCCGCGGGACGATCCAGCGGTCCCGGATCCGCACCCGCGGGTAGGCCACGGCCAGCCGCGATTCGATCTCGTCGAGCTCCTGCAGATCGCGCAGCCACAGCCACACCGCGAGGTTCGCCGATCCGGTGACCGACCCGCACAGCCGGACGTTGTGCAGCGTCCGCAGCGACGCGACGACGCGGTCCAGCTCCGGGTGGGGCACGTCGAGCCACAGCATGGCGCCGGCCTGCCAGCCGAGCAGGGTGTGCGCGAAGTCCACCCGCCACCGCACCCAGCCCGCCGCCAGTACCGCGTCGATGTCCCGGGCGATCACCGACACCGACCGGCCGAGCTCCGCCTGGAGCTCGGCCGCGGTGCGGCGCACGTCGGTCGCCAGCGCCTCGATCAACGGCTGGTAGGCGGGTTTGCGCTGGGCGGGCGGGTCGGACGGCCGCATGGTCTCCAGCGCGGCGACCTGGCCGGCGTCGAGCGCCCGCAGCCGCCACTTCGACCCTTCGATGTAGATGGTGCGCAGGTAGTGGGTGCGGGTGCCGGTCACGCCCGGCACCACCGAGATGCGCTCGTCGACGTAGCGGTCCATGGACAGCAGGGTGTCGGTCGAGATCAGCAGGTACAGGTCGCGCGGGCCGGACGTGCAGGACACGCTGAAGACCGGGCCCTGCCGGACCAGCTCCGCGATCACCGCGCCCCGCTGCCCCGGCGCACACCGGACCTCGACGATCGCCGACACGAGCCCGGCGGGTACGCCGAGCACGTCGTCGCACTCGTAGCAACACGTCCACACCTGCCGGGACTCGGTCAGCGCCGACCAGCGGCGGGAGATCGTGGAGGGGTCCACCCGCAGGACCCGCCCGAGCTGAGCCCAGCTGACCCTCGGGTGGATCTGCACGGCGTTGATGATCTGGAGGTCGAGCGCGTCAGCCATGCCTCATCCTGCAACGCCCGCCGCGGCCGGGTTCTCCTCGCGGGGTTCGATGTCGAACCCGGGAGCGCCCGGGACCGAGTCCAGGAGCTTGCGGGTGTAGGGGTGCTCCGGCCGGGTGTAGAGCGTCTCCGCGGGGCCCTGCTCGACGATGTCGCCCCGGTAGAGGACCACCACCTCGTCGCTGACCTGCCGCACCACGGCGAGGTTGTGCGAGATGAACAGCATGGTCAGGCCGAGCTCGGCGCGCAGCCCGGCGATCAGCTCCAGGATCTCGGCCTGGATGGAGACGTCGAGGGCGCTGGTGATCTCGTCGGCGATCACCACCTCGGGCCGCAGCATCAGCCCGCGCGCGATCGCCACCCGCTGCCGTTGCCCACCGGAGCATTCGTGCGGGTACTTCGCCATCATGTCCGCCGGCAGCCGCACGGTCTCCAGCCAGTGCGCGATCTCGCCGGAGTGCTTGCGGACGTTCGCCCGGCGCGGGTCGAGCGCCTCGGCAAGCGCGGCGCCGATCGTGCGGCGCGGGTCCAGCGACGAGTACGGGTCCTGCGGGATGAGCTGCACCGCGCGGCGCAGCACCTTGCGCCGCGCACCCCGCACGGCGTGCACGTCGGTGCCGGCGATGCGCACGCTGCCCGCCGTCGGGCGCAGCGTGCCCACCACGGTCCGCGCCAGGGTGGACTTCCCCGATCCGGACTCGCCGACGACGCCGACCGTGTGGCCGCGCGCCACGGTGACGGACACGCCGTGCAGGATGCGGACCGCCGACCGGCCGGAGCCGTAGCTCACCTCCAGATCGCGGATCTCGACCGCGGGCTCGGTGTGCTCGGCAGGCTCAGTGGGCTCGGTCATGGGCGTGCTCCTTCACCGGGGCGTCGATCTCCGGGGTCGCTTCCAGCAGGGCCTTCGTGTAGGGGTGGCGGACTCCGGTCACGGTCAGGTCGTCCGCCGCGACCTCCTCGAGGATCTCGCCGTGGTACATCACCAGGACGCGGTCGCACAGCGCCCGGACCACCCCGATGTCGTGCGAGATGACCAGGATCGCCATGCCCTCATGGCGGTTCAGGCGGCGCAGTTCGCGCAGGATCTCCGCCTGCACGGTCACGTCGAGCGCGGTGGTGGGCTCGTCGGCGACGAGCAGCCGCGGCCCGGTCGCGAGCGAGGTCGCGATCATGGCCCGCTGGCGCATGCCGCCGGAGAGCTCGTGCGGGTGCTGCCGCATCCGGCGTTCCGGTTCGGTGATGTGAACCGCGCGCAGCGCGCCGACGATGCGCTCGCGGGCGGCCCGCGCGCCGGTGCGCCGGTGGACGCGCAGCACCTCGGTGAGCTGGGTGCCCATCCGCAGCGCGGGGTTGAACGTCGATCCGGGGTCCTGGTAGACGAGGCTCACCGTCTCGGCCATGCGGGCCGGGGCGACCGGCGCGGACAGGTCGAGCTCGCCCAGGGACAGGCGCGTGGCGCGCACCGTGAGGCCGTCGGGCAGCAGCTGGGCCAGCGCCATCGCGGTCAGGGTCTTGCCCGACCCGCTCTCCCCCACGATGCCGACCACCTCACCGTCGCCGACGCCGAAGGAAATGCCCTTGACCAGCTCCTTGTCCGCGGAGCTGATCCGCAGGTCGCGGACCTCGACCAGCCGGTCCCCGGATCGCGCGGCCTGCCCCGGTGCGCCGGAGCCGCGGACCGCTCGCGCGGCGGTCCGCGGATTGGCCCTGGCCGCGAGCCCGTCGCCGATCAGCACGGCCGCCAGTCCGGTCAGCACGATGAGCACGGCGGGCCCCACCATCTGGGCCGGACGGCCGGCGAGCAGGGACGGCAGCGCCTCGTTGAGCAGCTTTCCCCAGTCGTAGCCGGGCGCCTGCACGCCCAGTCCGACGAACGACAGCGCCGAGATGGCGGTCAGGGTCTGGGCGAAGGTCGACGCCGAGAGCACCAGCAACGGCTCCGCCATGTTGGGCAGCATGTGCCGCACGGCGACGCGCATCGGGCCGACGCCGAGCAGCCTGGCCGTGGAGACGTACTCCTGCTGCGAGATGCGGGCGGCGAGGTTGGCGGTCAGGCGCGCGAAGTACGGTATGCCGGCGACGCCGATCGCCACCACCGCCGAGCTCGCGCCCGCGCCGAGCACCGCGGCCACGACCAGCGCCAGCAGCAGGCCGGGGAAGGCGACCATCGCGTCGATCACGCGCAGGCTCACCTCGCGGGCGCGCGGCCGCATGAGCCAGACGGCGGTGCCCGCGAACACGCCGAGGACGACCGCGATGACGGTGGCGGCGACCGTCATCAGCAGGGTCAGCCGGGTGGCGACGAGGCTGCGCAGCAGCACGTCGTGTCCTGCCGCGTCGGTGCCCAGCAGGTGGTCGCCGGAGGGCGGGGCGAACCGGGGGCCGAGGACGTCGGCGGCGGCGCCGGACAGGACGGGCGCGGCGACGGCGATCACGACGACGGCGGCGAGCAGGACCAGGCCGATCACCAGCCCCGGCCCGGTGGCGCGGCGGTCACGCGCAGACATGCGATCCTCCGAGGGTGCGGCGGTCGATCAGCCCGAGCAGAACGTCGACCAGCAGGTTGACCAGCGCGGCGATCAGGCCGATGACGAGCACCATGCCCTGGATGACCGGGTAGTCGCGGTCGAGGATCGCCTTGATGACGCCACTGCCGAGGCCGGGCAGCGCGAACACGGATTCGATGATGATCGCGCCGCCGATCATGCCGGTCAGCACCAGGCCGCTGAGGGTGAGCGTGGTGGTCAGCAGGTTCGGCAGCGCCCAGCGCACGTGCCTGCGCATCGCAGGCAGGCGCCAGCCGCGTGCGGTGCGCATGTAGTCGGCCTCCAGGACGACGGCCGTTTCGCGGCGCACGACCCGCGCGACCGTGCAGATCGGGCCGATCACGATCGCCGCGACGGGCAGGATGAACGAGGCTGCGCCGTAGCGGGGTGTGTAGGCGGGCGGGAACAGTTCGACCAGCCCGATGCCGCGGGCGCACACCACGACCAGGAACGAGGCCATGATGTAGCCGGGGACGGAGTCGAGGAACCCGGTGGTGACGCCGAAGGTGGTGTCCAGGCCCTTGCGGCGGCCGCCGCGGGTGGCGACGCCCACGACCATGCCGAGCGGGATCGCCACGAGCAGGACCACGACGATCCCGGCGAGGGCGATGGTGGCGGTGAAGGGCAGGCGGTTGAACACGATCGTCTCGACCGGCTGCCGGTACATGAACGAGGTGCCGAGGTCGCCGTGCAGGATGTTGCCGACGTAGCCGGTGAACTGGTCCCACAGCGGCAGGTCCAGGCCCAGCTGGTGACGCACCTGGGCGATCTCGTCGGGGCCGGCGTCGGCGCCTGCGAGTGCCGTGGCCGGGTCGCCGGGGATGAGCTGCACGATCAGGAACGACACGACCAGCAGGGCGAGGAAGATCGCGGCGAGACCGGCCAGCCGCCGCGCGGCGAAACGCAGCCAGGCCGCGGCCGTGCCCGACCGGGCGGCGGGCTTCGGTGGTGCGGGTGTGGTGGACATGGCGGGGTGACCTTCCGGCTAGCGGACGATGCGGAGCGTGGCGGGGTCGAGGTAGTCGTCGAACTGGCGGATGCTGACGCCGTCGACGGCGAACGTCGTGGACGGGAGTGTCGCCAGCGGGATGGCGTCGATGCGGCGCAGGAAGGACTCCTGCGCCGCCTGCAGCCGGTCGCACTGCGCGGCGCGGTCGGTCTGGGCCATCGCCTGGGTGAGGTGGGCGTAGCCCTCGTCGTTGACGTCGCCGGTCTTGTTGCGGCCGCCCTGGTCGGTGGGCGGTCCCATGACGCGCAACAGCGACGAGGTGAGGGTGCCCATCAGGTTGTTGTCGCCCTGGATGTCGATGTCCCAGCCGGTGGCGGCGGCGGTCACGGTGCTCCAGGTGGCGTTGTCGAGCGAGGCGAGGGTGACGATCGCGCCGGCGTTGCGCAGCGCTTCGGCCACGTAGTCGTTGCCGCCCTGCAGCAGGTTCGTCCCGGCGATCCGGATCGGCAGTCCGCTCAGCTGACGGCGGGCGGCGGCGAGGTCGGGGGCGATCAGCAGGGACGGGTCGGTGTTGGCGCACAGCACCTTCGCCGAGCCGACGGACAGCGTGGTGCTGCCGCGCGCGCCGCTGATGATGTCGCTGAAGATCTGGGCGTCGACGGCCTGGCCGACGGCCCGGCGGAGGTCCTCCCGGCCCGCGAAGACCGAGCCCGGCCGCTCGTTGAAGGCGAGGTAGGTGGTGGTGTTGTCGGCGGTGGTCGAGGTGAACCGGGAGTTGCCGTCGAACCGCCGTACGCTCTCGTCGCCGATGGTGCCGACGTCGAGGCCGCCCGCCAGCAGCTGCGTGGCGATCGTGGAGTAGTCGCTGATGGGCGTGAAGTTGACGTGCCGGGCCGGCCTGCCCTCCAGCGGCGTCGCGAACGCCGGCCACGCGTCGTAGCCGGCGCGCAGCGTCAGGTCGTAGTTCACCGCGGGCTGGGAGGAGGCCAGCGTGTACGGGCCGGAGAACGCGCCGGACGCGGTGCCCTGGCCGAGTCCGGCGAGATCGGCCAGGCCCGCCGGGCACACGATCCCGGCCTGGGGCAGCGCGAGACCGGTGAGGAAGTCCGCCCACGGCTTGGTCAGCTCGGCGCGGACGGTGCCGGCGGCGTCGTCGGCGGTGAACGTCGCCTTCGCCGTGCCCAGCGCCAGGGTCCGGGCGACCGAACCGGTCTGCGGGGAGACGAACCGGTTCAGCGACGCGGCCACCACCGACGGCGTGATCGGGGTGCCGTCGGAACAGGTGAGACCACCGCGGAGGGTGAACGAGTAGTGCGCGGCGTCTTCGGCGGTCCAGCTCGCGGCGATGCCGGGTGCCAGGGTGTTGCCCTGGTCCTTGCGCACCAGCGTGTCGAACAGCATCCGCACGACGGTGTAGTCGTCGCCGCTTTTGGCCAGTGCCGGGTCGAAGGTCGCCGGATCGGTGTTCAAGGACATGTAGATCGTGTCCGGGGATCCCTCGCCCACGCCACACCCGGCGGCGGTCAGGCACATCAGGGCGGCGACCGCGGTCGCCCTCGTTCGACGGAACACGGATCCTCCATCAACACCGGCTGAACAAGTGGCGACGAGAGTAGGTCGCCCGCACCGCATCGCGACGTTCCGCATCGGACGACGCAGGAAAATGTCCGATGTCGCGCCGTTTCCGCATGATCCTGCGCCACGGCGGGAAAACCGGGATCGCGCACGCGTCGGGGCCGGGGGACCGCGGTTCCCCGGCCGTGACGCGTGGCTTTTCAGGGTGCGGCGGGATCACCCGCCGCACCCGCGCGCGGTCCGGTGGGCGGACCGCGCGCACGTGGATCAGCGCCGGTCGCGTGCCCACTCGCCGCACAGGCGGACAATGTCTTCGGGCGTGGCTGGTCGCCGCGGTCGGCCTCGGTGATCAGCCGGCCGTCGAAGTCCGCGGGCAGTGCGGCCAGCGTGGCGGACGTGTCCCGGTCCGGCCCACAGCCCGGCCAGGACGGTCTTGCGGCAATCCCAGCCCTCCGCCTTGCCCCGCTCGGCGACCGCGGCGCGGAAGTCCTTGACGTGCAAGGCGCGAACGCGGTCGCGGTAGTCGTGGATCAGGTTGAGGTAGCGATCCACGGCGGCGGGTCGATCGCGATGCGCGTGCGGGTTCCTCCCGCGGCGCCGAGCGAGCACAGTGGACACACGATGGCGGCTTTTTTTCGATCACCGGCGTTTTCCGGTCAGGACGCGGCAAGCAGCCGGGCGACGCCGCTCGTGCTGAACACCTGCCGGAAGGCGAGCACGGTGGCCCCGATGAGCGCGGCCCGCCCGCCCAGCCGGCTCGTGGTGATCACCAGCTTGCGCGTGGCCAGGCTCGGCGCCCTCCTGCACCGCGCCAGCGCACCGATCTCATCCGGGCACGTCAGGCGCGTCCCGCTCAGCGAACCACACCCCGCAGGAACGGCAGGACCGCCGCGGCGACGTCCTCGGCTTTGTCCTCCATGAGCGCGACCGTGCCGCCCTCGATGACGGCCCGGTGCACCGCCGCGGCGCCGGTGAGGTGGCGGGCCAACGGGTCCAGCGCGGGCAGCGCGAACGGGTCGCCGCCGCCGGCGAGCAGCAGGACCGGTGCGGTGACCTGCCCGATGCGCTGCTCCATCTGGTACCGCGCGCACGCGAGGTGGCCTTCGCGGGGATCGACGCCGGGAGCGAGCGCGTCCCGGACGAAGCGGTCCAGCAGGGCGGTCGCGCCGGGCGGGTAGTGGGGGCGACGCTGGTCCCACCAGGTGAGCAGGTGGCGGCCGCCGGGGTCGCGGGCCGCGTCGTCGACCCCGGCACCGGCGGCGTGCGAGGCGCGGTAGGCCGCGTCGGCCCACGGGGTGGACGACAGCACGAGCGCGGAGACCCGGCCGGGCGCCGCGGCGGCGATCTCGACCGCCACCGCGCCGCCGGTGTGGTGACCGAGCACGGCGGCCCGTGCCACGCCGAGTGCGTCCAGCGCGGCGAGCGTGCCCCGCGCGTAGTCCTCGATCCGCTGCGGCGCGGGCAGCGGTGTGCTGTTGCCGAAGCCCGGCATGTCGATGGCGATGGTGCGGTGGCCGGCGGCCAGAAGCGGTTGCAGCTCACGGAACTCGTCGAGCGAACGCGGGGTCTGGTGGAGCAGGAGGACGGCCGGCCCGTCCCCCTGCTCGGCGTAGTGCACCTGACCGCCCGGGACGGCGGCGTACCCGTAGCGGACGGTGTTCACGCCGCGCCCTCGCGGGCCGCGACCGGCGCCGGGTCGTCGGCACGCTCGGCGCGAGAGCGCGTTTCCGGCGCCAGCGCGACCGAAATCGCCGTCACCACACCCAGTCCCACGAGGAACAGCGCCACCGGCCAGGACGCGCCGCTCCAGGCGAGCAGCGCGGTGGCGATGATCGGGGAGAACCCACCGGCCACGGTGGACGCCAGCTCGTGCCCGAGCGCCATCCCGCTGTAGCGCACCTTCGCGTCGAACAGTTCGGTGAAGAACGCCGGCTGGGGGCCGATCATCGCGCCGTGGCAGACGACCACCGCGACGAACACCGCGAGGAACACCAGCACCGGACGGCCGGTGTCGATCAGGGCGAAGAACGGGTAGGCCCACAGCACCAGCGCGATCGCGCCGCCGAGGTACACCGGACGGCGCCCGATCCGGTCGGACAGCGCACCCCACAGCGGCATCGCGAACGACTCCACCAGCATGCCCACCACCACCGCGACGAGCGCGGTGTTCCGGTTCACCCCCGCGGTGGCGGCGTAGGACAGGGTGAAGGTCAGGAAGACGTAGGACGCGCCGTTCTCCGCCAGCCGGGCGCCGAAGGTCACCAAGACGGCTTTCGGGTGCTGCCGCAGCGCCTGCAGGGCGGGGATCCGCGGCGGCTTCCCGGTCTGCTCCACGCGCTGGAACGCCGGGGTCTCCATGATGCGCATGCGGATCGTCAGGCCCACCGCGGTGAGCACGATGCCGGCCAGGAACGGGATCCGCCAGCCCCAGGACAGAAAGGCCGCATCAGTCATCAGCCCCGACACCAGCGCGTACGCCGAGGCCGACAGCACGAATCCGAACCCGATCCCGGACTGGCTCCACGCCGAGTAGAAGCCCCGCCGGTGCGCGGGCGCGTGTTCGCTCACGATGAGCACGCCGCCGCCCCACTCGCCGCCGACCGCGATGCCCTGCACGACGCGCAGGACGATCAGCAGCACCGCGGCCCACACCCCGATGCTGGAGTACGTGGGCAGAACACCGATCAGGAACGTCGCCACGCCCATCACCACGAGGGTGATCACGAGCATCGACTTGCGGCCGAGCCGGTCGCCGAAGTGCCCGAACACCAGCCCGCCGAGCGGGCGCGCCAGGAATCCGACCGCGTTGGTGCCGAACGCGGCGATGGTGCCCACGAGCGGGTCGAACGCGGGGAAGAACAGCTTGTTGAACACCAGCGCCGCGGCGGTGCCGTAGAGGAAGAAGTCGTACCACTCCAGCGCGCTGCCCACGAGGCTGGCGACCGCGGCCTTGCGTACCTCTCCCCTGGTCGGGACTGTCTTCGTCACCCTGGACCTCCACTGTGCCGTGTCACCGGTTGGTGCACGGCAGTGTTCGCGGTCACGGCGCGGCGACCTACCCCGCTGGTCCGGCAGGCGGACCCGGCTACCCGATGGTTGCACGACCGGTGTTCCGGAAACGTTCGCGTAACCGCGGATGAACGCGCACTGGACTCGGCTCCGTCAGGCTGGTGATAATCACGCTCGATCCCGGCCCCGGTGAGGAGGCGCCCATGTCGTCGCAGGATGCCGCCCGCCCGAAGTCGGTGCTCGGCAAGGCCCAGCTGCTGCTCGGCGCGTTCGAATCGGGCGCCTACCAGCTGGGGCTGACCGAGCTGAGCCGCCGCTCCGGGGTGCCCAAGGCCTCGGCTTACCGGCTGGCCCAGGAGCTGGTCGAGTGGGGGCTGCTGGAGCGGCGTGGCGACTGCTACCAGCTCGGGTTGCGCGTGTTCGAGCTCGGGCAGCGCGTGCCGGCCTCCGCGGTGCTGCGCGCCGTCGCCCGGCCCGCGCTGGCCGACCTCTTCGCGGCCACCCGCGCCACCATCCACCTGGCCGTGCTCGACGGCGGGCACGTGCTGTTCCTGGAGAAGGTGGCCGGTGAGGCCAACATCCACTCGCACTCGCGCATCGGCGGGCGCCTGCCCGCGCCGAGCACGGCGACGGGCAAGGTGCTGCTGTCCACGGCGCCCGACCTCGACGAGCAGCTGGACCACTACGGCCGGGCCGGGCTGCCGCACCTGACCTCCCGGACCGTGTCGTCCGTGGACGAGTTGCACAAGCAGCTGGTGGCCGTCCGCGCCCAGGGGTTCGCCCTCGAGATCGAGGAGACGATGCCCGGCGTCGGCAGCCTGGCCGTCCCGGTGACCGGCGCCGACGGCACGGTGCACGCGGCGGTGTCCACCACCGCGCCGGTGTCGCGCCTGGTGCCGCGGCGGCTGCTGCCCGAGCTGCGCTCCGCCGCCGCCACCATCGCCCGTGCGCTGGACCGGGCGTTGCTGACCGCGTCCGAGGTGCGCAACGAGCCGTTCACGGTGGCGCCCGCCCCGGTGAAACGGGTGGCCGGCTGAGCGGTCCGCTGACCGATCCGGCTGCTTGGCCGCACCCGCGGCCCGCCCGACGATCACCGGGTGGATGACGAACGCACCCCGCTCGACGTGCTGGAACGCCGGTCACGGCAGGACCCGGACCGCGAGCTGGTCCGCTTCGAGGACGGCTCGCGCCTGCGGATCGGTGACCTCGGCGAAGGCTCACGGACGCTCGCCGCGCGGCTGCGGCTCCCGGCCGGCGCCCGGGTCCTGACGTGCCTGCGGCCGGGCCCCACCGCGGTGGAACTGATCTTCGCCCTCGCCCGGCTCGGCGCCGTGGAGGTGCCCCTGGCCCTCGACATCCCCCTCGCCGCCGCCGAGGCACTGCAGCGGAACACCGGCGCCACGCTCCTGATCGCAGGCACCTCCGCGCTCGCCGCGAACCCCGCCCTGGCCACGCTGCCGGCCCGGATCGTGCTGGTCGCCGAGGACGACCCCGGCCCGGCGGGACACCCGTTCCTCGACGAGCTGCCCACCGGTCCCCTCACCGAGCACCGCCCCCGGCCGGGTGACGCGCTCGCCGTGCTGTCCACTTCGGGCACCACCGGCCGCGCCAAGGCCGCCGAGCTGCCGCACTTCGCTGCATTGCGCCACGCGCGCCGGGTGGCCGCGACGATGCGGTACGGACCCGGCGACGTGCTGCTCAACGTCTTCCCGTGGCACCACGTCAACGTCCGGCACGCCGCGCTCCTCCCGGCGCTGCTGACCGGCTCCCGGCTGGTGGCGCACCGGCGGTTCTCGGCGTCGCGGTTCTGGGAAGTCTGCCGCGCCGAGGGCGTCACGGCGTTCAACTTCATGGGCGCGATGCTGGCGATCCTCGACCGACGGCCCGCCACCGTCCGCGACCGCGACCACGCCGTCCGGCTGGCGTACGGCGCACCCGCCCCCGCGGAGTTGGCCACGAGGTTCCACCAGCGGTTCGGGGTGCGGGCCCTGGAGGCGTACGCGAGCACCGAACTCGGCGACGTCGCGGCCAACACCCCGGACGACTGGCGGCCGGGCACGGCCGGGCGGGTGGTGCCCGAGTACGAGGTCGCGATCCTCGGCGAGGACGGGCGCCCGCTGCCGCCGGGGCACACCGGCCAGATCGCCGCCCGGCCCCGGCTGCCGGACATGACGTTCCGCGGCTACGCCGGTGATCCGGCGAGCACCGCCGCGGTGCTGCGGGACGGCTGGTTCCGCACCGGCGACCGGGGCAGCCTGGACGCCGACGGCTACCTCACCTTCGCCGGCAGGCGGGGTGACGTGGTGCGGCGGCGCGGCGAGAACATCGCGACCTGGGATGTCGAGCAGGTCGTGCGTGCCCTGCCCGGCGTGGTGGACGCCGCCGCGGTCGGGGTCGCCTCCGAGCTGACCGAGGAGGAGATCCTCGTCGTGCTCGCCACGTCCGACCACAGGCTCGACGGGCCGGCCGTGCGGGACTGGTGCCGCACCCGGCTGCCGCGGCACGCGCTGCCCCGGTTCGTGCGCATCGCCCGCGACCTCCCGCGCAACGGCAGCGGCAAGGTCGTGAAGGCTCTGCTGCCGACGGTGGACGAGTCCACATGGGACGCCGAGCGCCGGTCCGCCCAGTGAACCGGCTCCGGGCCGCCCCTCGCCGCCGCCGCTTACGGTCGACGGACATTTCCCCGTGTTCGCCTGGAGGGCACCCTTGCGCGTACTCGACCTCACCGACGAACTGGCCCGGCAGGGCGCGCGGCTGCTGGTCGGCCTCGGCGCCGACGTGGTCCGCGCCGACCCCGACGAGGACCTGGACGAGGCGGCGCGAATCCATTGGCACGCCGGGAAGAAGCTCGCTCGCGGCACCGCCCTGGACGCGCTGGCCCGGGACGCCGACGTCATCCTGGAAAGCGGCCCGGTCGCGAAACTGCGCGGCCTTCGTCCCGACGGGACTTCGCGGTGGCCGCACGCCGTGCACGTCGTGGTCACCCCGTTCGGGCTGACCGGTCCGCGCCGGGACTGGACCGGCGGTGACCTGGTGCTCGCCTCCGCGGGCGGCATGACCTGGCTGGGCGGGAAGCCCGGCGGGCAGCCGAAACCGCCGCCACGGGAGCAGGCCGTGCAGCTCGCCGGGGCGCACGGCGCGATCGCGGCCCTGCTGGGCGTGCTCTCCGGCACCGCGCAGCTGGTGGACGTCTCGGCGCAGGAAGCGGTCGCGGCCACGCTGGAGACCGGCGCGATCTCGTGGATCCACGCCGGACGGTTCCCGGTCCGCAACGGCGGCGTCTACGAGCACGTCGCGCACCGGATCTTCGCCGCCGCCGACGGGTACGTCGCGGGTGGCTACTCGGGCAGCGAGCGCATGTGGACCGACCTGCTGGCGTGGCTGGCCGAGGAGGGCGAAGCCGGCGACCTGCTCGACGAGCGGTTCGCCGACCCGGTGGTGCGGTGGGCGGAGCGCCCGCACGTCGACGAGGTGATCGCCCGGTTCGTCGCGAAACGCACCGCGCGGGAGGTGGCCGAGCAGGGCCGCACCCGTGCGCTGCCGTGGGCCGAGGTGACGCCGCCCGCCGAGTTGACCGGGAACCCGCAGCTGCGGGACCGGCGGTTCTTCGTCTCGGTGCACGGAACCGAGGACGCTGGGTTCCCGTGGGACGCGCCCGGCCTGCCCCGGCCGGTGAGCCTTTCCCCGCTCACCGAAGGCACCTGGACCGTCCCACGGCAACGACCCCGTACCGCGAAAGCCCGCGCCCTGGAGGGCGTGCAGGTGCTGGACCTGACCTGGGTGCTGGCCGGACCATACGCGACGAAGATCCTCGCCGAGCACGGCGCCGACGTGATCAAGGTCGAGTCGAAGCACCGGCACGACCCGACCCGGTTCTCGCCGTCGATGCGGCTGCGGCCGGACGCCGGCCCGGACGATTCGGGCTACTTCCTGAACTTCAACCGCGGCAAGCGCAGTGTCGCGCTCAACCTGCGCACCCCGGAGGGGCAGGCGATCCTGCGCGAGCTGGCCGCCCGGTGCGATGTCGTGGTCGAGAACTTCAGCCCGGGCGTGCTGGCCAAGTGGGGCCTGGACTACGAGTCGCTGCGTGCGCTGAACCCGCGGGCGGTCCTGGTGTCGATGTCCGGCGTCGGGCACACCGGGCCGTGGCGCACGGCCGTCACGTTCGCCGACACGCTCGCCGCGATGTCCGGGCTGTCGGCCGAGACCGCCGATCCCGGTGAGCCGCCGCAGGGCCTGGTGTTCGGGCTGGGCGACATGGTGGCCGCCAACGCGGCGGTGCTGGGCGCGCTCGACCTCCTCGTGCGCGGCGAGGGCGGCCACGTCGACCTGTCCCAGCTGGAGGCGATGGTCGCCACCATGGGCCCGGCGGTGCTCGACCGCGGCGAACCCGTAGCCACGGCCGAGCACCCGAACCGGTCGCGGCACGCGGTGCCGCACGGCGTCTACCCCGCCGCCGGGGACGACCGGTGGATCGCGATCACGGCCCAGGACGACGACCAGTGGGCGGCGCTGCGGGACCTGGCCGGCCTGCCCGGCGACGGTGACCTCGCCCAGCGCCGCGCGGCCGAGGACGAGATCGACGCCGCGCTGGCCGCGTGGACACGCGACCAGGACGCCGCCGGCCTCGCCGCGCGCCTGCAGGCCGCGGGGGTGGCCGCCGCGGTGGTCGCGACCGGCCGCGACCTCGTCGAGGGCGACGAGCACCTGGCGGCCCGGGGCTTCTACCAGCGGCTGGCCCACCCCCTGGCGGGAGAGGTGCTGCACGAGGGCATCGTCGCCCGGCTGGCGGCGACCCCGGGTGCGCTGACCTCGCCCGCTCCCCTGCTCGGCCAGCACACCGAGGAGGTCCTGCGTGAGCTGCTGGACCTCGACGACGACCGCCTGGCGGCGCTGCGTGCCGCCGGGCTCACCGAATGAGAGGAGCGCGGATGCCGGTCCTGACCATCACGCGGGACGCCGGGGTGGCGACGATCCGGATCGACCGGCCCCCGGCCAACGCCGTGGACCCGGCCATGATCACCGAGTTCGGGCAGGTCCTGCCGCCCCTGGTGGACGATCCGGACGTGCGGTGCCTGGTGATCACCGGAACCGGGCGGTTCTTCGTCGCCGGCGCCGACATCGCCGTGATGCGCGACCTGTCCGAGGCCAACCAGGCGAAGATGCGCGGCTGGATCGACGTGCAGCGGATGCTGGAACGTGCGCCGAAGCCGGTGATCGCGGCGATGAACGGGCACGCGCTGGGCGGCGGCGCGGAGCTGTCGCTGGCCTGTGACCTGCGGATCCTGTCGGCCTCGGCGAGTTTCGGCTTCCCGGAGATCGCGCTCGGCCTGTTCCCCGGCGCCGGCGGGAGCCAGCGGCTGCCCCGGCTGGTCGGGCCGCACGTGGCCAAGCGGCTGATGATCGAGGGGAACCGGCTGACCGCGCAGCGCGCCCTGGAACTCGGGCTGGTGGACCGGGTGGTCGACGCGGCGGATTTCCAGGCCGTGGTGGCCGAGGAAGCCCGGCGGCTGGCGGGGAAGGCGACGGCGGCGATCGGGCTGCTCAAACGCGTGGTCGACGAGGGCCACGGCCTGCCGATCGAGGAGGCGCTGCTCCGCGAGGAGAAGGGTGTGCTGGAGCTGACACGCACCGCCGACGCGGCCGAAGGGCTGCAGGCGTTCCTGGACAAACGGCCACCACGGTTCACGGGCCGCTGAAGAGGAGGGCGGTGCCGGGGTTGTCCCGGCACCGCCCTCTCTTTTTCAGTACCGCGCGACCAGGGGCGTGTCCACCCCGAGGTCGCCGACCTTGGCCGCACCGCCGGGGTCGCCCAGCGGCGCGTCCCGGCCGGGCAGCGGCTGCTCGAAGAACGCGATCGAGTCGGCGACGAACACCGCCTTGCTCTCGTCGCCGCGGGCCTTGCGGTCGACGAAGATCGCGTCCACCGGGCATTCCGGCTCGCACGCGCCGCATTCGATGCACTCGTTGGTGTTGATGTAGCTCTTGCGGTCGCCGACGTAGATGCAGTCGACGGGGCAGACGTCCAGGCAGGCGCGGTCGGTGACGTCGATGCAGTTGGCGCCGATGACGTAGGCCATGCGCGTTCCTTTCCGGGTTCAGGAGTTTTCGGTGGAGTGGCCGGGGAACAAGGACAGCTCGGGGTCGAGGGCGACCGCGGCGTTGTTCACCGCGGTGGCGACCTCGCCGAAGCCGACGGACATGAGGCGGACCTTGCCCTCGTACTCGGTCACGTCCCCCGCCGCGTACACGCCGTCCAGGCTGGTGCGCATCCGCGTGTCGACCAGGATCGAGCGGCCCCGCAGCGCCAGGCCCCAGTCGGCGAGCGGACCGAGGTTGCTGACGAACCCGAGCGCGGCGATCACACTGTCCACTTCGAACACCCGCGGCGCGTCCTCGCCGCGCACGCGGACGTGCGCCGACCGCAGGACATCGTCCCCGGTCAGCGCCTCGACCTCGGCGTCGGTCACCACGCACGTGCCGCCCTCGGTCACCGCGGTGACGTTCGCGGCGTGCGCGCGGAACGCCGACCGCCGGTGCACCAGGGTGACCGACTTGGCGATCGGGCCCAGCGCCAGCGCCCAGTCGACCGCGCTGTCCCCGCCGCCCACGACGAGCACGTTCTGCCCGGTGTGCGCCTGTGGGTCGGTGACGAAGTAGCTCAGGCCGCGGCCGAGGAACTCCTCCCCCGCCGGCAGCTTTCGCGGCGTGAACGTGCCGATCCCGGCGGTGAGGATCACCGCTCCCGCCTCGACGACCTGCCCGTCGGACAGCGTGACGCGGGGACGGCCGTCCGCGTACTCCAGCGACACCGCCTGCCTGCCCAGCAGGTACTCGGGGCCGTACCGGCCGGCCTGGTCCAGCAGCGCCGCCACGAAGTCGCGGCCGCGAACGCGCGGCAGTCCGGCGACGTCGAGGATCTCCTTTTCCGGGTACAGGGCGGAAATCTGTCCGCCGGGCTGCGGCAGCCCGTCGACGACGACGGTGCGCAGCCCGCGGAACCCGGCGCAGTAGGCGCCGTAGAGCCCGGTCGGGCCGGCACCGACCAGCAGGATGTCGGTGACGAGGGGGGTGGGTGGCATGTGCCGACCTCCGTCGGAGTCGCAAGTGGACGGACCACCGCACAGTAGGTGCGGCTCACGGCGGCGCCACGGATCGCGGACCGGTGAGCGGAACACGCCCCGGATTCCGGATCGGGGTCCGGTGAGCGGACCGGGAGCGTTGGAGCGCGGCCCCGCCGGTGGTGGACTCGCTCACGGCTTCGCACAACGGATTGGGAGCGGTCATGAGCGTGCAGAACGGGGAGAAGGCCACCACCACCCCGCCTCGTCGGAAGCAGCGGGCGGCGAGGCTGCCAGGCCGGCAGGACTGGTCGAGCTGGCCGCACTACCAGGCCGCCGCGGCCGGGTTCCGCGGCTACTGGTACCCGGTGGGCTACTCGTCCCGCTTCACCGGCAAGCCGCGGCAGATCACCCTGCTCGGCGAGAAGATCGTGGTCATCCGCGACCGCGGCACGGTGTACGCGCTGAAGGACCGGTGCCCGCACCGCGGGGTGCCGCTGTCGGAGGGCAACCAGCAGTTCCCCGGCACGATCTCCTGCCCGTACCACGGCTGGACGTTCGACCTGAAGACCGGCGACCTCGCGGCCGCGATCACCGACGGGCCGTCCTCGCCGATCTGCGGCAAGGTCACCCAGCCCACCTACCCGGTCGAGGAGCGGCTGGGCATGGTGTGGATCTTCGTCGGCGACGGGGAGCAGCCCCACCCGATCGACGAACAGCTGCCCGAGGAGCTGGTGGGCAACGCCGCGGTGGTGGGGTCCCGGATCCAGCCGCGCGAGGGCAACTGGCGCTTCGCGTGCGAGAACGGCTACGACGAGGGCCACGCCAAGTACCTGCACCGCACCGCGCTGTGGCGGCTGTTCAAGCCGATGCCGGTGTGGAACGAGACCCGCATCATCCAGCGCGGCCGGTGGATCTACCGGGTGCAGGACAAGCAGTACTGGACCGCGGACTTCCCCGGCCTGGGCCGCTGGGACAACCAGGCCTGGTTCAAGATGAAACCGCCGAAGCAGGTCGGCAACATCGGCAACACGATCAGCCACCGCGAGACGAACCCGGTGATCGCGGCCCAGGAGTTCCCCGGTTTCGCGTCGGTGAGCATGCCCGGCGTGCTGCGCATCGTGTACCCGACCTTCATCCACTACGAGTTCTACGTGCCGGTGGACGCCGACAACCACCTCTACGTCGGCGTCATGGCGGACTTCCGGCGCGGCTGGCGGGCGCTGCCCTTCTACGCCAAGTACCTGGGGTTCGTGCGCTGGCTGTTCCACGGCCAGTTCTCCGCGCAGGACAAGTGGATGGTCGAGGTGACCGACGCGCCGCCGGAGAAGCTCTACCGCCCCGACGACTCGCTGCTGAAGTGGCGCAAGCTCGCCGAGGACACCTGCGAGGACCGGGTGGAGCGGCTGGCCGGGCAGGGCATCACCGTCACCGTGCCGGAGGTGAGCTGATGGCGCGCGTGGTGCTGGGGGTGGGCGCGTCGCACTCGACGCTGATGAACACCCACTGGGACAAGGTCGTGCACACCGATCGGGCCGAGCGGTTCCGGGACGCGCTGGGCGAGGCCCGGGACGAGATCGCCGCGGCCGAGCCGGATCTGGCGATCATCGTGGGGTCCAACCACTTCCGCGGGTTCTGGCTGGACATGATCCCGCCGTTCACCCTCGGCGTCGGCGAGGTGATCGGCTCCGGCGAGGCGAAAACGCCATCCGGGCCGCAGAAGACCGCGCCCGCGTTCGCCCAGCGGCTCGCCGAAGACCTCGTCGAGCGCGGCACCGAGGTCGCGATCTCGGCGCGGCTGCAGATCGACCACGGCCAGACCCACGCCATCCAGTACCTGCTCGACGGCATCGACGTGCCCGTGGTGCCGTTGGTCGTCAACGTGTTCGCCGCGCCGCTGCCCCGTCCGGACCGCTGCGCCGAGCTGGGCCGCAACCTCACCGCCGCGATCGAAGCGCTGCCCGGGGACTTGCGGGTGGTCGTGATCGCCTCCGGCGGCCTGTCGCACCAGCTGCCCTGGCCCGACGACTGGCGCGCCCCGGACGGCGCGGACGAGGAGTTCCTCGTGGAGGCCTGGCTCAACGGCCGCGGTGACTGGGAACGCTACGACGGCCGCCGCCGCGAAATCATCACCGCGGCGCGCCCGGTGCTGTTCCCCGCATTCGACGAGGCGTTCCTGGCGGATCTGGAACGCGGCGAGCTCGCGAAGTACACCGCGATGACGACGCAGGAGATCGGCGCGGCGGCCGGCAACGGCGGGCAGGAGCTGCGCACCTGGCTCGTCATGGCCGCCGCGCTCGGCTTCGCCCCGGGCCGCGCGCTGGCCTACTCCCCCATGCCGGAGTGGCTGACCGGGATGGGGGTGGCGGTGATCCGGCCGTGAACGCCCTCGACCAGCTGCTGAGCTGGATCACCGAGGACCGGCTCCGCGAAGCGGCGCGGGCGGTCACGGCCGTACCGAGCCCGACCGGCCGGGAGGCGCCGCTGGCCCGGCTGCTCGCGTCCCGGCTGTCCGCCGCCGGGTTCGGCGCGCAGGTCCAGCACCTCGACGAGTTCCAGGCCAACGCCGTCGGCCGGCTGCGCGGCTCGGGTGGCGGCGAGGACCTGATGCTGTACGCGCCGATCGACACGCTCACCACCGGGCAGTCCGAACTGGACGTCCCGTGGATCGGGCCGGACCTGCGCCCCGACATGCGCGCCGAGCCCCGCGACGACGGCCCGTTCGTGTCCGGCCTGGGCGCGAGCAACCCGAAGGGGCACGCCGCGTGTCTCCTCGTGCTGGCCGAGGCGCTGGGCGCGGTCCGGCCCGCGCTGGCCGGCGACGTGGTGGTGGCCTTCGGCGCCGGCGGCATGCCCACCAACGCGATCGAGGCGCCCGGCTATCCGGCGCGGGCGAACACCGGGCACGGGGTGGGCTGTTCGTTCCTGCTGGAACGCGGCTGGCACACCGACCACGCGGTGATCGCCAAGCCAGGTGACTTCGTCGCCCACGAAGAAGTCGGGCTGTGCTGGTTCGAGATCACCGTGCCCGGCATCCACACCTACGCCGGCAGCCGTCACCGGCTGCCCTACCGCAACCCGATCGTCACCGCGGCGGACGTGGTGACGCGCCTGGAGAAGTGGCTGGCGGACTACCCGTCCCGCCACCGCACCAGCACCGCGCTGCCGCAGGGGGTCATCGGGTCGATCGCGGGCGGCTGGGAACGGATGCTCGCGGTGACCCCGGCCGCGTGCCGGATCCGTCTGGACGTGCGGATCGCGCCCGGCACCGCCCCCCTGTCGGTCAAACGGGAACTGGCCGCGTTCCTCGCGCGGCTGGACCCCGGGCTCGGGCTGGAGATGGTGCTGGCCATCCCCGGCACCCGCACCCCGCCGGACGCGCCGATCGTGCGCACCGCGATCGAGGCGTGGGAACAGACCGCGGGCCGCCCGCACGAGCCGGTGCCGGACAACAGCGGCGCCACCGACGCCAACATCCTGCGCGCCCGCGGCATCCCGACCGCCCGTGTCGGAATGCCCAAGGTCACCTCCGCGGAGTTCGACGTCGACTTCAGCCGCGGCATGAACACCGTCGACGTGCGCGCGATGCGCCGGCTGTGCGAGGTGCTGGCGCGCACCACCCTGTCCACCACCGGGAAGGAAGCAGCATGACCCCACCACCGGAAAGCCACTTCGCCGACGGCGGCGGCATCACCTACCACTACCACGACCTCGGGTCCGGTCCGGACACCGTGTTCCTGCACGGCGGCGGCCCCGGCTGCACCGCGTGGAGCGACTTCGGGCCGGTGGCGCCGCTGTTCGCGGAGACCCGGCGGTGCCTGCTGGTCGACATCCACCAGTACGGCCGTTCGTCGAAGACGCCGATCTCCGGTCCGATGTGGGACCACCACGCGGCCAAGACCGTCGCCCTGCTGGACACCCTGGGCGTGGAGCGCGCCGACTTCGTGTGCAACTCCTGGGGCGGCACGATCGCGCTCAACCTCGCCGCGAAGTACCCGGACCGGGTGCGCTCGCTCGTGGTCACCGGCAGCATGCCGGTGTTCTACGGCCCGCTCGCCCCGCTGCCCGAGGGCGGGCGCCGCGGCCGCAACGCGCGCGACGCCTACTACGGCGGGGAGGGCCCGACGCGGGAGAAGATGCGCCGGCTCATCACCACCCTGGAGTGGTACGACGGGAACAAGCTGCCCGAGGAGACCCTGGACCTGCGGTACCAGCAGAGCCTCGACCCCGGCGAGCGTGAACTGGCCGCGATGTCGGACTCGCCGCGCGGCGACTGGCAGGACCTGACGGACGAGCTGGGCCGGATCCAGGCGCCCACGCTGTTCATCTGGGGCATGCAGGACGCCTTCCTCACCCCCGACTACCCGCTGATGCTCGCGCGCATGGTCCCCAACGGCAACCTGCACGTCATGGACCACGTCTCGCACCACCTGCAGGAGGAACGCCCGCACGCCTACCACGCGGTGGTCGACGGGTTCTTCCGTTCCCTCGTCGGAGAAGGGGTTCCCGCATGAGAGTCCTGTTCGCCCTGTCGCTGACCGCCGTCGCGGTCGCGGCGCTGCGCAAACTCGCCGCCCACAGCAACACCCAGGTCCACCGCATCAACACCGAGGAGCACCCGTGAGCATCTGGACCGAACTGAGCCCGATCCCGTTCCGCGTCGAGTACGTCGACGCCGCCGGCGTCCCCACCCGCACCCTGCGGGCCGGGAACCCGGACGCCGACGCCGTGGTGTTCCTGCACGGCACCAGCGGGCACCTGGAGGCGTTCGCCCGCAACATCGTGGCGCACAGCGAGTTCGACGTGCACGCGATCGACATGCTCGGCCACGGCTACACCGGCAAGCCGGCGCACCCGTACGAGATCGCCGACTACGTCCAGCACCTGCTGGACTACTTCGACGCCGTGGGCGTTCGTGCCGCGCACATCGTCGGCGAGTCGCTGGGCGGCTGGGTCGGCGCGCGCGCCGCGATCGACGCCCCGGAACGGGTGCTGAGCCTGCAACTGCTGTGCGCGGGCGGGACCGTGGCCAACCCCGAGGTGATGGACCGGATCCGCACCAGCACCCGCAAGGCCGTGGAGACCGACGACGTCGAGCTGACCCGCAAGCGGCTGCGCCTGCTCATGGCCAGTGACGAGAACGCGACCGAGGAGCTGGTCGAGGTCCGGCACGCGATCTACCACACGCCGGAGTTCGTGGCCAATGTGGACAACCTGCTGTCGCTGCAGGACATGGAACGGCGCCAGCGCAACCTGCTGCGCCCGGAGCACCTGGCCCGGATCACGCAGCCCACGCTGATCGTGTGGGGGCGGCAGAACCCGTTCGGCGAGGTGCCGGAGGCCGCGGCGATGCACGAGAACATCCCCGGGTCGCGGCTGGAGCTGTTCGAGGAGTGCGGGCACTGGCCGCAGCACGAGCAGGCCGAGCGCTACAACCCGCTGAGCGTGGAGTTCCTGCGCAAGGCCGCCGCATGAGGGCGGTGCGGTTCCACACCTGGGACTCCGCGCCGGTGGTGGACGACGTGCCGGAGCCGGTGCGCGGCGCGGGTGAGGTGCTGGTCGAGGTCCAGGCGGCGGCGGTGGCGCACCTGGACACCACCGTGGCGAGCGGGACCTTCGACCTCAAGCCGCCGCTGCCCTACGCCGGCGGGGTCGAGGGCGCGGGCACGGTGCTGGAGTGCGAGGCGGACTCCGGTCTCGAACCGGGTGCTCAGGTGATGCTGCGCGGCGGCGGTCTCGGGCTGCTGCGCGACGGCACCTGGAGCGAACGGGTGAGCGTGCCGGCCAAGGCCGTCACGCGGCTGGCGTCCCCGCTGGCGCCGGAGGTCGCGGCGACGTTCTTCGTCCCGGCGACCACCGCGTTCGTCGTGCTGCACGACGTGGCGCGGCTCGAGGCGGACGAAGAGGTGATCGTGGTCGGCGCGGCCGGTGCGGTGGGGTCGATGGTGGCCCAGCAGGCGCTGCTCGCGGGCGCCCGGGTCACCGGGGTCGTCGGGCGCGCGGACCAGCTGGCCGACGTGCCGGACGGGGTGCACGGCGTGAGCCTGGATTCGGACGACGCGGCGCGGCTGGCCGCGGACCGCCCGGCATCCCTGCTGGTCGACACGCTCGGCGGCGAGGGGCTCGTGGCCCGCACCCGCTGGGTCCGGCCGGGCGGCCGCGCGGTGGTGATCGGCTACGTGACCGGCACCGAGGTGCGCGTCGACCTGCCGTCCTGGCTCCTGGACGACGTGGCCCTGATGCCGGTCAACATGATCCGTCGGGAGCGCCGGGCGCGTGAGATCGCCGGTGACCTGGTGAAGCGGCTGTCCGCGGGTGAGCTGCGGGTGGCTGTGCAGCGGTACGACCTGGCGGAGGCGGCCTCGGCGCTGGCGGACCTGCGCGCCGGGCGGGTCCGCGGCCGCGCGGTGCTGGTCCCGTAGCCCGGTCCGGTCAGCGGACCGGTCCGTGGGCCGGACCGGTTCCGCTGACCGAACCTGTTCCGATGGCAGGGAGCGACATGACTGGCGCGAACAGCGTGCTCGGCAAGGTGCAGCTCATCCTGGAGGCCTTCGGGCCGGACGACCAGCACCTGAGCCTCACCGAGCTGTCCCGGCGCTCGGGGGTCGCGAAGGCGTCGGTGCACCGGCTGGCGCAGGAGCTGCTGCGGTGGGGGGTGCTGGAACGGCGCGGCAGCGACTACTGGCTCGGCATCCGGCTGTTCGAGATCGGCCAGCGCGTACCCAGGCAGCGCATCCTGCGCGACGCCGCCCGCCCGTACATGGAGGACCTGTTCCAGGCCACCGGGGAGACCATCCACCTCGCCGTGCCCGACGGCCGCGAGGTGCTGTACCTGGAGAAGGTGTCCGGCCACAGCCAGGTCACCAAGCCGTCCCGGGTGGCCGGCCGCATGCCGATGCACTGCACGGCGACCGGGAAGGTGCTGCTCGCGTTCGGCCCGCGCGCCCTGGTCGAGGAGGTGACCGCCGCCCCGCTGGAACGCCTCACGCCGCACACGGTGAGCGCGCCCGGCCTCCTGCTGCACGAGCTGAACCGGGCGCGCGCGAACGGCTACGCGGTCGAGTACGAACAAACTCGCGTCGGGTACGTCAGCGTCGCCATCCCGCTGACCGGAGCGACCGGCCTCACGACCGGCGCCCTGTCCATCACCGCGCCGCTGTACCGGGCCGACGTGGACAAGTACGCCGGCCTGCTCGCCATGGTGGGCCACCGGATCACCAAAACCGTCAGCGCGATGCGGTCCGGTGGCTGAACCACGGCGCTCACCTGCGGAGTCCCGGCACCGCAAGCTGTACCGAAACCCACTCGGTTTCGGAGGAAAACAGTGCGGCACAGACTGAACTGGCTCGGGGTCGCGGTCGCCGTGGTGATGACCGTCGCGTTGGTCACCGCCGGCGCCCCAGGCGCGACGAACGCCGGGCGTCCGGCGGCTCACTCGCTCGTCGTGCGGACGGACGCGGGCACGGTGGAAGGGAAGACCACCGGCGCGGTGGATTCGTTCCTGGGCATCCCGTTCGCCGCGCCACCGGTCGGGGAACTCCGGTGGCAGCCGCCGCAGCCGGCTCCGGCGTGGCCGGGTGTCCGGCCCGCGACGAGCTACGGCCCGGCCTGTCCGCAGGCCTCCCGCGCGACGGTGAACGAGGACTGCCTCTACCTGAACGTCTACCGTCCGGCGCGGCCGGCCGGTGAGCGTCTCCCGGTGCTGCTGTGGATCCACGGCGGCGGGTTCTCCTCCGGCTCCGGCGACCAGTTCGACGGTTCCCTGCTGGCCGAGACGAACAACATCGTCGTCGTGACGATCAACTACCGGCTCGGTGTGTTCGGCTTCCTCGACCTGCCCGGCCTCAGTCCGGCCGGCGCCGGGAACTACGGCCTGCTGGACCAGGTCGCCGCGCTGAAGTGGGCCAACCACAACATCGACCGGTTCGGTGGCGACCCCGAGGGCGTGACCGTCGCCGGGCTGTCCGCGGGCGGCCACTCGGTGTGCTCCCTGCTCGCCTCCCCCCTGACGCACGGCTTGATCAACGGCGCCATCATCCACAGTGGCGGATGCCCGAGCCACACCGTCACCGAATCCCAGGCGGCCGGCGCCCGTTTCGCGAACGACGCCGGCTGCGGCGCCGCGGCCGACCCGGTGGGCTGCCTCCGCACGAAGCCCGCGGCGGAAATCCTCGGATCCAGTGCCGGCTTCCGCGGCGGAATCCTCTCCGGCCCGCTCCCGACCGCCGGCGTCCCTGAGCTGCCGCTGGCTCCCCTGACCGCGATGCGGACCGGCCGCTTCGAGAAGGTGCCGCTGCTGATCGGCAGCACCCGCGACGAGGTCCGGGCCTGGGCACTGCCGTTCCGCGACGCGACGCCCGCCCAGTACGAGAAGAGCCTGGAATACCTGTTCGGCGACCGGGCGGCGGACGTGGCGAAGCAGTACCCGCTGAGCAACTTCCCCGCGCAGGACACGGCGGCGTACGCGCTGGGTGCCGTGTGGACGGACTCCAGTGTCTTCTTCGGACTCGGCGGGTGCCAGTACGCCCAGCTGGCCCAGGACATCGCGAAGTACCAGCCGAAGACGTTCCTGTACCGCTTCGACGCACGGCCCCCGTCCGGGCCGGTGAATCCGGCCGCGTTCGATCCCGGCGCCACCCACGCCGCGGACCAGGCCTACCTCTGGCCCACCCCGGCCAGCGTCTACGATCGCGACCAGCTCCGGCTCTCGGTGGAGATGGTCCGGTACTGGGGCGCGTTCGTCCGCCAGGGCGCCCCGGACGCGGCCGGGCAAGCCGAGTGGCCGAGCGTCCCGCACGACCGGACGATGATCCTCCAGCCGGGCGGCAGCTCGACGGTGACCTCCGCCGCCTTCGCCGCCACCCACCACTGCGACCTGTGGAACAGCATCAGCTACCAGTGGCTGGACATCGACCCTGACCAGCTCGCCGACCGGATCGGGGTCGCGCGCCGCTAGACGCGTCATGCGTACCGATGGTGCGCCCATCATGCCGTGCAAGGTCCTGCTGGGCTTGGAGCGATGAGCTGGCGGGTGGACTCGGGCAGCGGCTTACCGGGGTGCCGGCCAGATGCGGGCGCAAGCCCCAGAACCAGCGCGAGTGCGAGCGGCAGGAGCCGTACTTGGCCCAGCCGGCCGGTTCCGGGCGCTTCACGGTGGGCGGCCGGCGTCCACCGCCTCGACTTACGCATCACTCGTCCAGCCCGGATGGCGCCGGCCGGTGGAGCTGCCTCCGCCGGCCGGCGCTCGAATCCGCTCAGCGCCGGCTGTGCTCGTGCCGCGGCAGCCAGATCTCCTCGGCGCGCAGGCTGGCCTGCGGGGTGAAGTAGTCGCCGGTGTCGAGGTCCTCCAGCAATGTCGCGTGCTCCGGTGCCCAGCCCAGGAGTGCCTGGGTGTGCTCGCTGGAGACGGGCACGTCCAGGGAGAAGAACCGGGCCAGGAACGGGTTGCCGAGATGCCCGGCGGCCTGTTCGAGGGTCAGCGCGGCGGTGGCGACGTCGAGATTCTCCGCGATTTTCTCCGCGATGCTCTTGATCGTGACCGCGCTTTCGCCGACGCCGTGCAGCACGCTGCCGGCGGGTGCTTTCTCCAGCGCCAGCCGGAACAGCCGCGCGGCGTCGGCGCGGTGGACGCCGGGCCAGCGATTGGTGCCGTCGCCGATGTAGGCCGACACACCCGCCCGGCGCGCGGCCGCGATGAGCGCGGGAATGAACCCGTGGTCGCCGGGGCCGTGCACGGTCGGCGCGAGCCGCACGACGCTGGCTCGGACTCCCTGACCGGCGAACGCCAGACAGGCCTGCTCCCCCGCGATGCGGAAGGCGGCGACCGAACCGGGATCCGGCGCGTCCTGCTCGGTGCTGATCCGGCCGGCCGTCATCACCAACGTGCCCGAGGTGCTGACCAACGGCTTGCCGGACCCGGCGAGCGCCTCGCCGAGCGCCCCGATCGCGGCGCGGTCGCGGCGGATGAGGGCGTCCGGATCGGCGTAGTCGCCGCCGTAGGCCATGTGCAGGACGCCGTCGGCGGCTTCCGCGCCGCTGCGCAGGCTGTCGAGGTCGTCGAGGGAGCCGCGGTGGGGTGTGGCGCCCAGCGACTCCAGCCGAGCGGCCGCATCCTCCGAGCGCGCCAGGCCGGTGACGGTGTGACCGGCCGCGAGCAGCTCGGCGACGACGGTGGGGCCGGTCTGGCCGGTACCGCCGGTGACGAAGACGTGCATGAGGACTCCCGTTGACGTCAGTGACTGACACTACGGACTGTACGCGTAGTGTCAGTCACTGGCGCAACGTGACGCCAGTCACTGACACAATGCGGTAGCCTCGGAGGGTGCCACGGAGCGGAGCAGAAGCACGTCGCCGCCTTCAGCAGGCGGCCCTGGAGCTGTACCAGGAACGGGGGTTCGACCAGACCACGGCGGCGGAGATCGCCGCACGGGCCGGGGTCAACGAGCGCACCTTCTTCCGGCACTTCCCGGACAAGCGTGAGGTGCTCTTCGACGGCGAAACCGACCTCCGCGCGGCGCTCATGCGCGCGGTGGCCGAAGCGCCCGAAGGGCTGGAGCCGTTCGAGGTGCTGCTGTACGCGTTCGGGAAATCCGCGCGGAACCTGGAGGACAACCGCCCGTTCTCCGAACCGCGGTGGAAAGTCATCGCGGTGACACCCGCGCTGCGCGAACGCGAGCTCGCCAAGCACGCGTGGCTCACCGACGCGGTGGCGGAGGCGCTCCGGCAGCGCGGCACCGGTGACACGGTGGCCGACCTGGCGGCCCGCACCGGCTGGGCCGCGTACCAGCACGCGGTCCAAGCCTGGATCGACGACCCGGGCGAGGGTTTGGACGCCCATTTGCGGCGCGCCTTCGACGAGCTGCGCGCCCTCTCCGCGGCCACCACCCGCTGACCCCGCCGGCCGGGGCTGCCGGTCCGCCTCGGCGAACCGGCAGCCCGCCTCGGTCAGGCGCCGATCGTGGCCGTGTCGATCACGAAGCGGTACCGCACGTCGCTGTTGTCGACGCGCTCGTAGGCCTCGTTGACCTGGTCGGCGGAGATCGTCTCGATCTCCGCGCCGATGCCGTGCTCGGCGCAGAAGTCGAGCATCTCCTGCGTCTCGGCGATCCCGCCGATCATCGAACCGGCCAGCACCCTGTTGCCGCCCAGCAGCGAGAACGCGTTGTAGGACAACGGCTCGCCGGGAGCGCCGACGTTGACCATCGCGCCGCCGACGCGCAGCAGGCCCAGGTAGGCATCCACCGGCAGCTTCGCCGACACGGTGTTGAGGATCAGGTCGAACCGGCCGCGCAGCGCCTCGAACGTGCCCTCGTCGCTGGTCGCGTAGTAGTCCGTCGCGCCCAGGCGCAGGCCGTCCTCCCGCTTCTTCAGGCTCTGGCTGAGCACGGTGACCTCCGCGCCCATCGCGGCCGCGATCTTGACCGCCATGTGGCCGAGCCCGCCGAGCCCGACCACGGCGACCTTCTTGCCCGGGCCGGCGCCCCACTGCCGCAGCGGCGAGTAGGTGGTGATGCCGGCGCACAGCAGCGGCGCCGCGACGTCGAGGCCGATGCCCTCGGGGATCCGGCACACGAAGGCTTCCTTGACGACGATCTGCCGGCTGTAGCCGCCGTAGGTCTTCTCGCCGTCGAAGCCGACGCCGTTGTAGGTCTGGACATTGCCCTTCACGCAGAACTGCTCGGTGCCGGCCCGGCAGTACTCGCACTCGCCGCACGAGTCGACCATGCAGCCGACGCCGACGCGGTCGCCGACCCGGTACTTGGTCACCTCGGGGCCGACGGCGGCGACGACACCGGCGATCTCGTGGCCGGGCACCATCGGGAAGATCGCCTCGCCCCAGTCCTCGCGAGCCTGGTGGATGTCGCTGTGGCAGATACCGGCGAAGGCGATGTCGATCAGCACGTCGTCCGGTCGCAGGTCCCGGCGCTCGATGGTGGTGGGCGCCAAGGGCGCGCCCGGCGACGGGACAGCGATAGCGTGCGTGGTCGTGGTCATGAATCCTCCGGGAAACGCCGATTCCGGGCATACTGTAAGAGCCCTCATACATCCACGACGTAAGAGGGCTCTTACATATTTCGGCCGGGGGATGTGATCCACGCCATGGGCGGCAAGTACCACCACGGCAACCTGCGTGACGAGCTCGTCCGGGTGTCCCTCGACCTGATCGCGGAGCGGGGCGTGGCCGCGTTCTCCGTCGCCGAGGTCGCGCGGCGCGCCAAGGTCAGCCCGGGCGCGCCGTACCGGCACTTCCCGGAGCGGGAGAGCCTGCTGGCCGCCGTCGCCGCCACCGTGGCCGGGCAGCTCACCGCCGAGGTGCGCGCCGCGATCGAGCGGGAGGACGACCCGGCCGACGCGCTGGCCGCGGCGGCGGGCGCCTACACCGCCTACCTGATCCGGCGGCGGGCCGGGATGAACCTGATCTACGCCGAGGGCCTGCACGGTCCCGGGTACACCGAGCTACACGAGAACACCCGCGCGCTGACCGACGAGTTCCTCATGCTGTGCCTGCGCCTGTGCGACGAGCCGCACGAGGCGCTCGAGCTGATGGAGCAGTTGTTCACCCAGGCGCACGGGTACGGCATGTTCTGGCTCGACGGGGTCTTCGTCAAACACGGCTACCCGCCGGAGCAGGTGGTGGCGAAGTCGGTGGCAGCGGCGCGCGTCATGATCGAGGGCCACCGCGCCACGGCGGCACGGGAGCTGCCGAGATCCGGCTGAGCCGCCCCCGGCGACTTCTCGAGCGCGACCGAGGGCAACCGCGCCGCCCCCGACCGGGAGCCGCCGCCTGAACAGGCGTACCCGGCGCCCGTGCCCCAGCATGGTCATCACCATCGCGCTGGAGGGAGGCCCGGGTGCTCGGCGATGTGACGGTCTTGGTGCTCGCGCTGCTGGTCATCGCCGCCGCGGCGGTGTTCGCGCCCAAGGTGGGCGTGGCGGCGCCGCTCGTGCTGGTGCTGGTCGGCATCGCCGTCAGCCTGGCGCCCGTGCTGCGCGACTTCGAGGTCGAGCCGGAGTGGATCCTCGAAGGTCTGCTGCCCCCGCTGCTCTACGCCGCCGCGGTGTCGGTGCCCGCGATGAACTTCCGCCGCGAGTTCGGCGCCATCAGCGGCCTCTCGGTGCTGCTGGTCGTGGCCTCCGCGCTCGTGCTGGGCGTGCTGCTGTCCTGGCTCATCCCGGGACTCGGGTTCGTCTGGGGCGTCGCGCTGGGCGCGATCCTCAGCCCGACCGACGCGGTGGCGACCTCGATCATCAAGCGGAGCCGCGTGCCGCGCCGCGTCGTGGTCATCCTCGAGGGCGAGAGCCTGCTCAACGACGCCACCGCGCTGGTGCTCCTGCGCACGGCGGTGGTGGCCACCGCGGCCGGGTTCTCCTTCTTCGGCACCGGGGGCACCTTCGCCTACGCCGTCGTGGTCGCGGTCGGCGTCGGCGCCGTGATCGGCTGGGCGAACCTGGAGGTGCGCCGCCGGGTGAGCGATCCGACGGTCAACACGATCCTGTCGTTCACCGTCCCGTTCCTGGCCGCGGTGCCGACCGAGTTCGCCGGCGGGTCCGGTCTCGTCGCCGCGGTCGTGGCGGGCCTGGTCACCGGCGTCCGCGCGCCGCGCCGGCTGCCGCCCCGGCACCGCCTGTCCGACGCGCAGAACTGGGCCAGCGCCGAACTCGTCCTGGAGGGACTGGTGTTCCTCATGATGGGCCTCGAGCTGTCGGCCGTGCTGGCCGAGGTCCACCATGAGCACACCGGGCTGGGCACCGCCGTCGCGATCGCGGCCGTGGCGCTCGCGACGACGCTGCTGGTGCGCGCCGCCTTCGTCACCCCGCTGCTGGCGGCGCTGCGGCGGCGGGCGCGGCGCAGCGAGGCGCTGCAACCCCGGCTCACCGCGATCCACGAGCGCCTGGAAGCCGGCGACATCCCGGCCCGGCGGCGCCGCCGCGAGTTCGACGTGCAGCGCGTCAGCACCCGGGTCCGCCGCGCGCTGGCCGACATCGACTACCTGCTGGGCCAGCCCCTCGGCGTGCGGGAGGGCGCGATCGTGGTGTGGGCCGGCATGCGCGGCGCCGTCACGGTCGCCGCCGCGCAGACCCTCCCGGACGACGCGCCGCACCGGCCGCTGCTGGTCTTCGTCGCCTTCGCGGTGGCCACGATGTCGCTGCTGGTGCAGGGCGGCACGACCGGGCCACTGGTCAACCGCCTGTTCCGGCGGGACGACACCGGCGCGCCGGAGGAGGACACCGACCGGCAGCAGATGCTCGTCCTGCTGCGCGAGGTCTCGCGGAACACGCCGCGCGCGGCGGGCGCCACGGAGAAGCAACACCGGCTCGCGGTGCTGACCGCCCAGCGCGAAGCGCTGCTCGACGCCCGCGACGAGGGCGCCTTCGACGCCGAAGCCCTCGCCGAGGCACTCCGCAACATCGACGCCACCCAGATCGCGCTGGAACTGCGCGGCGACCCCACCGGCTAGTCCGACGGGCCCCGCAGGGTCAGGACGACCCGGAGCACGTGCTCGACGGCCGCGGCGAACATCGTGCCGCGCAGTTCCCGCCGCTCGGCGAGGTTGCGTGAGGCGAACTCCAGCACCACGTCCGGGCCGGCCTTGCGCACCACGAGCTCGGCGATCTCCTCCAGGTCGAGGTCCGGGTGGTCCAGCCGCGTCAGGGCGACCTCCACCAGCAGTTCCTCGTCCGTCACGCCGACCCGCCGCACGGTTCGCACACTACTTGCGCACCGAGGTCGTGTCACTGCTCAGCGGCCGCCCGTCCGCGGCCACCGGGACGACCTCCGGCACGAGGGCACCCGACTCGTCGACGAGCACCGAATGCGACTCGCCCGGCTCGAAGGCGTGACGCTCACCCCACTGCCGCAGCGTGACGATCACCGGGAACAGGTCCTTGCCTGCCGCGGTGAGCGCGTACACCCGGCGCTTGCCCGACGGCGCCTCGACCTGGGTGATCAGGCCGTGCGCGGCGAGCTTGCGGAGCCGGTCGGCGAGGATGTTGCGGGCGATGCCGGTGCGCTGCTGGAAGTCGGTGAACGAGCGGGCCCCGTCCATCGCGTCCCGGATGATCAGCAGGCTCCACCGGTCCCCCACCACGTCCGCCGCCCGCGCGACCGGGCAGTTCGGATCCGTCCACACGCCAGCCTCCAGTCGAGTTGCATTTTGAAACCATTCTGCCCTACGCTCCGAAGAGTTGCAATGTGAAACCGATTGGAGACGCGGGTGGGACGGGGAACGAGACTGCTGCTGGCGGTGGTGTGCGGGGTGGCGGTCGCCGGGGTCTACGCCGGGCAGCCGGTGCTGGGGCCGATGGGGCGCGACCTGGGCCTCCCCCGCGATTCGGTGGGCTGGCTGGTGGCCGCCGGGCAGCTCGGCTACCTCGCCGGGCTGGTGCTGCTGGTGCCGCTGGGCGACCTGCTCGACCGCAGGCGCCTGATCGCCGCGCACCTGGGGCTGGTGGCGGCCGGCCTGGCGATCACCGCCGCCGCGCCGGCCGCGTGGGTGGCGTTCGGCGGCCTCGCCCTCGCGGGCGCGTTCGCGGTGGTGGTGCAGACCACCGTCGCCTACGCGGCCTCGATCTCCCCGCCCGGCGAGCGCGGGCGCAACCTCGGCGTCGTCACCTCCGGCGTGGTGGTCGGCATCCTCGGCGCCCGGGTGGTCACCGGAGGCGTGGCGGACGCGTGGGGCTGGCGCGGCAGCTACGGCACCTTGGCGGCCCTCGCCGCTGTCCTTTGTGTACTCACCCTTGTCGCGCTGCCACCGGACGCGCGCACCGGCGATGAACGGTACGGGCCGATCCTCCGGTCCCTGGCCGGCCTGTTCACCCACCCGGTGTTCCTCGGCCGCGGGCTGATCGCCTTCTTCCTCTTCGCCTCGTTCGGCACGTTGTGGAGCGGCCTGGCGCTGCCCCTGGCCGGTGCGCCGTGGCACTTCAGCGAGGCGCAGATCGGGTTGTTCGGCGTCGCCGGGCTCGCCGGGGCGCTGGGCGCCGCCCGGTCCGGCCACTGGGCCGACGCCGGGCACGCGGGCCGAGTCAGCGGCCTCGCGCTGGTCCTGCTGCTCGGTTCCTGGCTCGCGATCGGGCAGCTCGGCTGGTCGCTGCTCCTGCTGATCGCCGGGGTGGTCGTGCTCGACTTCGCCGTCCAGGCCGTGCACGTCAGCAACCAGCACGTCCTCACCAGCGCCTTCCCCGGCCGCGCCAGCAGCACGATCGGCGGCTACATGGTCTTCTACTCGCTCGGCTCCGCGCTGGGGGCCGCCGCGACGACCGCGCTGTTCGACGCCGCGGGCTGGACCGGTCCCACGCTGCTCGGCGCGACGTTCGCCCTCTGCGCCCTGGCCGTCTGGGCGCTCGCCGGCCGGGTCAGCGGACGCGAACGTGCGCGCGTTCACCCTGTCGCCCGATGAGGCTGAGGAACTCGACCGGGCCCGAACTGGTGGCGCCGAACCAGTGCGGGGTGCGGGTGTCGAACTCCGCGACCTCGCCGGGCCGCAGCAGCAGGTCGTGCTCGCCGAGGACCAGGCGCAGCGTGCCGTTGAGGACGTAGACCCAGTCGTGGCCCTCGTGGGTGCGCAGCTCCGGTTCGGCGTCGTCGGTTCCGGTGGGCAGGACGAACTTGTAGGCCTGGATGCCGCCGGGACGGCGGGTCAGCGGCAGGACCGTCGAGCCGTCGGACGCGGAGATGGGGCGCAGGTTGATGCGCGGGTCTCCGGTGGGCGGGGCGTCGACGAGCTCGTCGAGGGTGACGCCGTGCGCGCGGGCCAGCGGCAGGAGCTGCTCGAGCGTGGGCCGCCGCAGGCCGGCCTCCAGGCGGGACAGGGTGCTGGTCGAGATGCCGGTCTCCGCGGCGAGGTCGGCCAGCGTGATGTCGCGGCATTGCCGCAGGTGCTTCAGCCGCGGGCCGACGGCGTCGAGCGTGCGGTGCACGGTGTCGTCCATCTCGCGATTTTGCCATTCGGCAACAGGCTTTGCCGGATCGTCGCCGGGGTGGGCACCATCGCCGGTATGACGCACGAGTTCGACAAGGCGTACTGGGAGCAGCACTGGCGCGGCAGGGAGGGCGGGAGCCCGCCGAACCCGTACCTGGCCCGGGAGACCGCCGGGCTGACGCCGGGCACGGCGCTGGACGCGGGCTGCGGCACCGGCGCGGAGGCGATCTGGCTCGCCGAGCGGGGGTGGGAGGTGACCGCGGCGGACATCTCGTCCGCGGCGCTCGCCCGGGCCGCCGCGCGCGGGAGCGGCGTGCGGTGGATCGAGGCGGACCTGACGGCGTGGGAGCCGGACACCCGGTTCGACCTGGTCACGACGCACTACGCGCACCCGGCGATGCCGCAGCTGGACTTCTACTCGCGGATCGCCGGATGGGTGGCGCCGGGCGGGACGCTGCTGATCGTCGGCCACCTGCACGGGCACGACCAGCCCGACGAGGCATCGGCCACCGCCGCGGCGATCACCGCGCGCCTTTCCGAGGAGGACTGGAAGGTCGAGACGGCCGAGGAGAGCGAGCGGAGTTTCCACGGCCACGGCGTGCTGCACGACGTGGTCGTGCGCGCCACCCGCCGCTGAGCGCGCGGGCGCGTCACCGGGCGGCGGGCTGGAACAGCTCGACGAAGTTGCCCGCCGGGTCGGTGAGCAGGATCTGCCGTCCGCCGGGGCCGGAGACCACCTCGCCCGCGAAGGACAGGCCGGACTCGCGCAGCCGCGTGATCTCGGCGTCCAGGTCGGTGACCTCCAGGTGGATCCGGTTGCCCCCGCCGCCCAGCCCGGACGGCGTGGCCCGGGCGCCGGAGCTGGCCGGGCCGGACAGCAGCAGCCGCAGGGGGCCGCGCACCACGTCGGCGAAGGCGGGGGCCGCGCTCGTGTTCAGGGTGAAACCCAGGTGCCCGGTGTAGAAGCCGATCGCCGCCTGCACGTCGTCGACCAGGTAGCGGACCGAGGCGTGTTCGGTCATCGCGGTGCTCCTCAGGTCAGGGCCGGCAGCAGGTGCCGGACACGGACATCGATCTCCGCGGCCGTCGCGCGGAAACTCTCGTACCCCTCGGGTTCCGGGATGCTCCAGTGGGTGCGGCGCCCTCCGAGGTCCGGGCAGTCCTCCCGGGCCTTGTCGCACAAGGTGATGACGTGGTCGAACCGCCGCCGCGCCAGGGTGCGGACATCGCGCGGGTGCGGTGAACCGGGCGCCACGCCGAACTCCTCGCGCAGCACGCGCACGGTGGACGGGTGCAGCCGCTCCTTCGGGCGCACCCCGGCGCTCGCCGCCCGCACCCGGCCGCCGGCGTGGTGCCGCAGCAGGGCCTCGGCGATCGGGGACCGCGCGCTGTTCCCGGTGCACACGAACAGCACGGCGATGCCCTGCCGGACGCTGCCCGGCCGCGGGCCCAGCGACGGGTGCAGCGCCGCGCCCGCCGCGGCCAGTCCGTCTCCGCACCGGGTGAGATCGAGGTGGTAGTAGCTGTCCCGGCCGTCGCGCGTGCTGCGCGTGGCGGAGACCAGGCCGGCCTCGCGCAGCAGGCGCAGGTGGTAGGACACCAGGTTCTGCGGCTCCCCGGCCATCGCCACCAGCTCGCGGACGCGCAGGTCCCCCGCCGCGAGCAGGCTGAGCAACCGCCACCGCAGGGGGTGTGCGGCGAGTCGGACGAACTCCGGAACCATCGCTCCAGGATGCATCAAACACACTTGATACATCAAGCCCGTTTGATGGACTGAGGTCGCCGCGGTCGGTGAGTACCAGATCGGCGTCAGCAGGCACCCGCTCGCGGTGGACGACCTGCCGGAGCCGGAGGAGGTCGAGATGCCCAATCCCCGGCGACAGCCCGCGGAACCAATGTTAAGCCTTGACTTATATAAGCCGCCACTGAGACACTCGGTCCGTGCACGCGTTCGAGGTGCTGGGCGACCCGGTTCGCCGGCGGATCCTGGAGCTCCTGGCCGACGGCGAACGACCCTCCGGGGCCATCGCGGCGGTGATCCGGGAGGAGTTCGGCATCTCGCAACCCGGCGTCTCCCAGCACCTGCGCGTGCTGCGGGAAAGCGGTTTCACCACGGTGCGCACGGACGGGACGCGGCGGCTCTACGCGGTGAACTCCGAGCCGCTGCGCGAGGCCGGCGAGTGGCTGGAGCGGTTCCGCCACATCTGGGACCAGCCGCTCGACGCCCTCGCCACCGAACTGGCCCGCGGCAAGCGGGAACGACGACTCAGGCAGGAGACAGACCATGCTCGACATCGCGAACCACCTCAAGGCGATCCACCGTGAGGTCCGCCGCGGCACGACGTCCGGCGGCGAGACGGTCACCGTCCTGGTCCGGCGCCGCTACGACGCCAGCGTGGAAGACGTGTGGGACGCGGTGACCGACCCGGCCCGAGTGCGCCGCTGGTTCCTGCCGCTGACCGGCGACCTCCGCGAGGGCGGCTCGTTCCAGCTCGAGGGCAACGCGGGCGGCGACATCCTGACCTGCGACGCGCCGCGGCTGCTGAAGGTGACCTTCGGCGGGCCGTCCAGCATCGTCGAGGTGCGCCTGACCGGGAACGGCGAGGCCACCGACCTCGAGCTGGAGCACACGGTGCCGATCGAGATCGCGCAGAGCGGCGCGGGGGCGCTGTTCGTGGGCCCGGGCTGGGACGGCGCACTGATGGGCCTGGCGCTCTACGTCGCCGGGGAAGCGCCCGAAGACCCGGTCGCCGCCGCGAACTCCCCCGAGGTGCAGGAGTTCAACGCCGGATCGGTGCGCGCCTGGTCGACGGCCGTCGAGGAGTCCGGAACCGCCACCGCGGAGGAGATCGCGGCGCTGGCGCAGGTGTCGATGGCCCAGTTCGCCCCCGACGTGGCCACTCCCTAGCGGCCGCGCGGCGATGAAGAACAGCGCCACCAGCAGGATCGCGACGAACGACGTCACCCCGGCCAGGTGGTGCGGTCCCAGGTGCGGCGGCGCTAGCCGGGATTCAGAACCTCGTCGTCGGTGTGCGCGCCGAATTCGGCGACGCGCACCTCGGCGATGCGCTCGTACCGGCTGATCCGGTCGGTCCACTCCGCGTCGACCCCGAACGCCACCTGCGCGAAGCCGACCCGGGCGACGGCCTGGGCCAAGCCCGGATCGCCGGGGGGCAGCAGCCGCACCGGCGCGTCGAGTGCCACGGTGTGCGGCGGCACGAAGTACTCGTCCGGCACAACGGTGCGCGCGTGGACGAGCGCGCCGACCGCGACCACCGATCCGGCCCCGAGTCGCGCGCTCTGCAGGACCGTCGCCGCGGTCGCCACGTAGACGCACCGGCCGGCCTCGCAGCCCAGCAGCGTGGCCTGAGGCCCCACGAAGACGTGGTCGCCGACGAGCACCGGTTGATCGCCGGCGACCGCGGATCCGCGCAGCACCGCGTTCTCGCAGATCACCGCCGCCTCCCCGACCTCGATCCGGGACCCCTCGGCATCGAGCACCGCGCCGTACATCACCCGCGCCCTCGGCCCCACGCGGACATCGCCGACCAGCGTGGCCGTCGGCGCGACGTAGGCGGTGGGATGGATCTGCGGTTCACGCCCGCGATGCCGGATGCGGATCCCCCTCGGTTCAGCGGTCACGAGCGGATTCTCGCCCGGCCGGCCGCGAGCGCACTGGCGGGTTTCCGACGTCACGTTCGTCGAGAGCCGCGGCGGCAAACCCGCGCGGGGAAGCTTTCACCCGAACTCGTGGATATCGGGCCGAATCGGCCCGTTCGCGGGGTCCGGGACGACCCGTCCTCGCTAGGGTGCGGCCGTGGCACCGCTTCGCTCCCCCGCCCCGGGTCTGCCGCGCCAGGCCTGCTGGACCACGCTCGCCGCGCTCACCCTCGTCGCCGGGTGGGCCGTCCTGGAGGCCGCCCCGGCCGAGACCGCCGCCGCGCCCGCCGCCCGCCCGGTTCCGCCGCCGATGCCGCTGTCCAGCACCGCGCCGCCGGCCCCGCGCACCGAACTGTGCCCGGACACCGCCCGCGCCTGCGTCGACGAGGAGCGGCGCGTGGGCTGGCTCCAGCACGACGGCGAGGTCACCCACGGACCGGTCGCGATCATGCCCGGCACCGCCGACGCCCCGGACTCCGTCGCCACGCCGCGGGGCGTGTTCCGCGTCCAGTGGAAGGACGCCGAACACACCAGCGCCGAGTTCGGCGACCCGATGAACCACTCGGTGTTCTTCGCCCCCGGCGGGATCGCCTTCCACGAGGGCAGCCTGGACACCCCGTCGCACGGGTGCGTCCACCTGTCGGCGCACGACGCCGCCCTCTTCTACGACGCCCTGCCGGTGGGCGCCGAGGTCGCGGTGTTCTGACCGCGCGGTTCGGCATCGATTTCTGGGTCCGGCCGTGTCACCATGAAGGTGATGCGGTCCAGCGGCAGCCCCGAGCCCGGCCCCGGCGCTCCCTTCGCCGTCACGGTGCAGGAGCGGGAGGCCGCCGTCGTCGTGCAGGCCGCCGGCGAGCTCGACAGCTCGACCGTGCCGCGGCTGCGCGCCATCGTCCGCGCCGTCCTGACCGCGGCGCCCGGGGTGCTGGTGCTCGACCTGTCCGGCGTGACTTTCCTGGGCACGGCCGGGATGCACCTGCTGCTGGAGATCCAGGACCGCGCCGGCGACACCGAGGTGCGGTTCGTGGCGCACGCCCGCGGCACGGTCAAACCGTTGCGCATCACCAGGATCATCGACGCGCTCGACCTCTACCCGACCCTGGCGCAGGCGCTGCGGGCGTGACGGCTCACAACCAGTCGCGCCGCTTGAACATCGCGTACAGCGCGCCGGACAGCGCCACGATCACGGCGGTGGAGAGCCAGAACCCCCACGGCCGCTCGAACCCGGGATAGGGCACGTTCTGGCCGTAGAACCCGGTGATGGCCGTGGGCACCGCGATGATCGCCGCCCAGCTGGTGACCTTCTTCATGATCAGGTTGAGCCGGTTGCCCTGCAGGCTCAGCTGCGTCTCACGGATCGTGGTCACCAGGTCCCGCAGCGATTCCGTCCACTCCGACGCACGCAGCACGTGGTCGTAGACGTCCTGGTAGTACGGCGTCAGCGTCTCGTCGACGAGGTGGTGGTCGCGGCGCATCAGCGAGTTCACCACCTCGCGCATCGGCAGCACGACCCGCCGCAGCGACACCAGGCTCTTCCGCAGCCGCAGCGACCGGCGCTGCATGTCGGTGTGGTCGACGTGGTCGGCGAACACCCCGTCCTCGAGCGACTCGATCTGGTCGTCCATCGCCTGCACCGCTTCGAAGTGGGTGTCCACGATGTAGTCGAGCAGCCCGTGCACGAGGAAGCCGACGCCGCTCTTGGCGAGATCGGTGGAAGCGTCCCAGCGCTGGACGACCGCCTCGATGTCGAAGTGCTCGTCCTTGCGGACGGTCACCAGCGCGCGCTCGGTCAGGAAGGCCGCCAGCTCGCTGTCGGTCAGCACGCCGGTTCCGGTGTCCAGCCGCACGGCGTAGGCGGTGAGGAACGCGTGGCTTTCGTACCGGTCGAGCTTGGGCCGCTGGTGCTCGTGCACGGCGTCCTCGACGGCGAGCCGGTGCAGGCCGAGTTCTTCGCTGATGGTGGCGAGGTCGGCCTCGGTCGGGGTGACGAAGTCGAGCCACACCACCGTCGCCGGGTCCTGGAGGTACTCGGACATTTCGGCCGCCGGGAAGTTCTCGGCCTCGAGAACGCCGTGGCGGTACACGCGGGTGCGAGCCATGTCCCCACGCTAGGCTGTGCGCCGGACGACCGCGCACCGGAGGATCTGGGGGTTTGCCCGGTGGAACCACTCCGCATCGGCATCCTGGGCGCCGCGCGCATCGCCGGGACGGCGATCGCCGCACCGGCCCGCGAGACCGGGCACCGGCTGGTCGCCGTCGCCGCGCGGGATCGCGGCCGTGCCGAGGTGTTCGCCGCCGAGCACGGGGTGGAACGGGTGGCCGGCTCCTACACCGAACTGCTCGCCGACGACGAGATCGACGTGGTCTACAACCCGCTGCCCAACGGGTTGCACGGGCCGTGGACCCTCGCCGCGGTGCGGGCCGGAAAGCACGTGCTGGCCGAGAAACCCTTCGCCGCCAACGCCGAGGAGGCCCGCGAGGTGGCCGCGGCGGCGGACGCGGCCGGGGTGCGGGTCATGGAGGCGTTCCACTACCTCTACCACCCGGTTCTGCTGCGGCTGCACGAAATCCTGGACTCCGGCGAGCTGGGCGAGCTGCGCCGCGCCGAGGCCGAGTTGCTGATCCCCGCCCCCGCCGACGGCGACCCCCGGTGGTCGTTCGAGCTGGCGGGCGGTGCGCTGATGGACGTCGGCTGCTACGGGTTGCACGCGCTGCGCGGGCTCGCGCCGTGGGCGGGCGGGGCGCCGGTGCTGGAGTCGGCCAGCGGGACGGCGCGGCGGCCGGGGGTGGACCAGGCGATGGACGTGCGGCTGGCGTTCCCCGGCGGTGCGACCGGAACCGTGCGGTGCGACATGGCCGCCGAGGAGGTCAGGTTCGGCCTGCGGCTGACCGGCACGCGGGGCGAGGCGGCCGCGGTGAACTTCGTGCGCCCGGACACCGACGACCGGATCCTGGTGGGCGACCGGGTCGAGCACCTCGGGCGGCGCCCGTCGTATTCCTACCAGCTGGAGGCGTTCGCGGCGCACGTGCGGGAGGGGGCGCCGCTGCGCAACGACCTCGCGGACGCGGTCGCGACGATGACGCTGGTCGACCAGTGCTACCGCGCCGCCGGGTTCGGGGTGCGTCCCCGCTCACGTGTGGAGCCGGTGGCGGGTGCGTGACCGGTAACGTCGGGGTGTGAGTTCTCCCCTGGACAACCCGGCCTTCGCGTCGCTGACCGGTCCGCACGCCCGGTTCGCCGAGTCGCACGGGTCGGCGGTGCGGTACGACCCGGAAGTTTCGCCGTGGGCGGGCATGCCGGACGACGCGGACGAAACGGCGTGGAAGGACCTGGCCGAGCTGGCCGGGCCGGGTGGTGTGCTGTCCCTGCCCGGGCCGCGGCTGCCGGTGCCCGCGGACTGGGCGGTGGAGTTCGACGTGCCCGGGGTGCAGATGGTGGCCGGGCCGATGGCGACCGCGCCGGACCCGGAGGCGGTGCGGCTCACGGCGGCGGACGTGCCGGAGATGCTGGCGCTGGCCGAGCGGACGCGGCCGGGACCGTTCCTGCCGCGCACCGTCGAGATGGGCACCTACCTCGGTTTCCGCCGGGAGGGCCGGCTGATCGCGATGGCCGGGGAGCGCCTGCACCCGCCCGGGTACACCGAGATCAGCGCGGTCTGCACGGACGCGGAGTTCCGCGGGCAGGGCCTGGGCACGCGGCTGGTGCTCGCGGTGGCGCACGGAATCCGCGACCGCGGCGAAACGCCGTTCCTGCACGCGGCGGCGAACAACACCAACGCGATCCGCCTGTACGCGGCGCTGGGCTTCCAGCTGCGGCGGGAGATCGACTTCGTCGGGGTGCGGGTGCCGGCCTGAGAAGCGGGAGAGCGGTTCGCCTGGGCGTCCGGTTGCGTGCAGCCGAGCGAGCCGTGAGCCGCCGCGCGGGCACCACGCGGTGCTGATCACGCGGGTGCGGGCCAGCGCATCCGACCGCGGCAACGCCGCCCAGGTGATGAACACGGTCGTGGTACTGCCGCATCCAGTGCCAATCCGGGTGCGCGCGCCGGAGCTCCCGATCCGCCGCACCCGCCGGGCCTGGTCGAGCTCGAGGTCGGCCGCCGGCGGCATCCGCTCGAGCACCGCCGTGTGGTCCACTGTGGTCGATCCGCCGGTCCGCGGCAGGGCGAGCCGCTCGCCGGCCCCACGGGCTGGCCCCGGTGGGCCTGGCCCTGCTCGCCCTCGCGGCGGCCGCTCCGGTGCCCGGGACACGACATTTCGCCCAGCCGCGTGACCGTCTCTGAACTGGTGCTCGCCGTGCCAGGGTGATTACCCTACGAGAAGAGCCAGGCCAGCCAGGGCTGACGGGGAGGAGAGTCATGACCCACCCGGCGCGCAACTCCACCGGTGCCGTGAGCACGGCCGTCCGCCGCGGGACCCGCGTCCCCGCGCAACGGGCCGCGCCGGGAGCCCTGCGCCTGCAGGTGTTCTGGCCCGTGCCCGGGATCGCCGTGCTGAAAGTCGCCGGCGATGTCGACGTGGCCACCGCCGCACCGCTGAACCGCGCGCTCGAGGAGCTCACCGCGCACCGGCCGCGCGTCGCGGTGGTCGACCTCAGCGGAGTGGACTTCCTCGGCTCCGCGGGCCTGGCCGCGCTCGCCCAAGCGAGTGAACGTGCCGACGTCCGGGTGGTCGCCCCGACGCGGCAGACGTCGCGCCCGCTGTCGATCACTGGTCTGGACCAGCGCCTGCCGGTCTACGCCACCCGCGACGAAGCGCTCAGGGCCTGCTGAGCCGGGAGCGCAGCTCGCGTTCCGCCCACAGCACGCCGTCCGGCCCGGTGCCCCACCGGGTGCTGATCGCGTCGAGCACCCCGATGCCGATGCCCGGCTCCGGCGGCCCGCCCACCCCGTCGACCTCCACCCGCAGCACGTCCGCGGTCCGGCTCAACCGGACCTCGAACGGCGGGAACGCGGTGACGCACGCCGACGCGGCGAGTTCGTCGACCAGCAGGACCACGTCGATCACGACCGGCGCCGGGCAGTCGGCGAGCATCGCGCGCACCCGGCGGCGCAGCGGGGCGAGCCCCTCCGGGCCGTCGAGCCGCACGGCCGTGGCCGGTGTGCGCTCCTCCAGTGAGTCGGTCAAGGACCCGGACACCTCCGCTGTCTGGTCAACGGCCGCCGTCGCTACCCACGCGCGGATTCATCAAACCTTGGACCGAATGAAATCACGCGGAGGGGCCGTGCGCAGCACACGGACGGGCGCACTCGGCCACCCGGACGGCGGATCCCTGCTCTACCGGTGGTGCGGGTCAGGCCGGCGCGGGCGGCTCCGGGTCCGGCGGCCCGAGTGCGGCGTCGACGGCCTGCTCCACGATCGTGTCCATGGTGCCCAGGTAGGTCGCGCCGACGTGGTTGTCGTCGAGGTAGACCAGCACGTTGCCGATCACCGGCGGGCAGACGGCCTCGTCGCAGTAGTAGTCGCTGAAGTCCAGGAACGACACGTTCGGGGGAACGTCGTCGAGGAAGAGCCACGGCGGCTCGTCGGCGTAGAAGTCGGCGCGCGGCGGGTTGCACTCAGGGGCGTCCGCACCGCGCAGCTCCACGCACTCCGACGGCGCGTAGTCGAAGCGCGGGTTGTCCCGCACCGCGAGCACCGGGATCCCGGCCGCTTCGATCTTCCGCCACTGCGCGACGAACCCCGGCGGGGTCCGCTCGGTGAGCCCGGCCCGCACGTCGCGGGTGCCGGTGGTGAACACGGCGTCCGGCCGCAGGTCGAGGATCTCATCGGCGGCCGCGGCGTTCCAGTCACGGCAGGCCTGGTCCTCCGGGTCGATCTCGGACTCGGTGGAGAACGGGCACCCGCCTCGCGACATCACCACCAGTTGCCAGTTCCGCCGCTGCGCCACCGGTTCCAGGGCCGCGATGAACTGGGTGGGGTGCGAGTCGCCGACGATGACCAGCGTCCTCTCCGGTGGGCCCTCCGGCGTGGTGGTGCAGACCAGCAGCTCGCTGCCGCGCGGCGAGTCGGCGCAGTTGTCGATCCAGGCCCAGTCGTCCGGCAGCGCGAGCGGCGAGGGCACCGGCGCCACGTCGGCGGCGCCCTGGTAGACGAACCCGGGCGTGCGGGCCAGGGCGCCGGGGTGGTCGAGACCACCGGCCGCGGGCGCGCCGGAGCGGGCCAGGCCCGCGACCTGCCAGGCGCCCGCGGCGGCGAGCACCGGGATCATCGCCAGCACGGCGAACCGGTAGGCGCCGCGCACCGTCAGCTGTGACCGGCGCACCGGCGTCTCGACCAGGTGGTGGGTGGCCACCGCCAGGGCGAGGGAGACGCCGATGACGACCGCGCCGCCGAGGAGGCCGACCTCCGCGCGGCCGCGGTGGACCAGGTAGAGCACCAGCACCGGCCAGTGCCACAGGTAGAGGGGGAAGCTGAGCTTGCCGAGCCAGGTCAGCGGGCGGGCGGTGAGCAGCCGGTCGGCGCCGGCGGGGCTGCCGGTGGCGCCGGCGAGCAGCACGAGCGCGGCAGCGGTGACCGGCCACAGCGCGGCGATGCCGGGGAAGACGGTGCCGACCTGGAGCACGAGCCCGCAGGCGACGAGCCCGGCGACGCCGAGCCAGCCGAGCCCGATCCGCAGCGCCGCGGGCAGCGTGATCGCGTCGATGACCAGCGCGAGCAGCCCGCCGAGGGCGAACTCCCAGATCCGGGTGAGCGCGGAGAAGTAGGCCAGCGGCTGGTTCTCCGCGGTCAGCCACACCGAGTAGACCAGCGACGCGGTGGTCAGGACCACCAGGGTGGTGGTGAGGGCGGGGCGCAGGCGCGCCCGCGCGGCGGCGGCGAGGCCCGCCACGAGCAGCGGCCAGAGGAGGTAGAACTGGCCCTGGATGGACAGCGACCAGAAGTGCTGCACCACGCTGGCGTCGCTGTGCTGGGCGAAGTAGTCGGCGGAGTTCGCGGCGAGCTGCCAGTTCTCCAGGTAGAGCGCGGCGGCGAAGACCTCGCGGATGGTGGCGAACCAGCGGGCCTGCGGCAGCACGAGCGCGGCGGCCGCGATGACCACGAGCAGCACGGTGAGCGCGGCCGGGAACAGCCGGGTGATGGTGCGGGCCCACAGCGCGCGGACGTCGATGCGGCCGCGTTGCCCGGCGCGGAAGAGCTGGCCGGTGATCAGGAAGCCGGTGAGGAAGAAGAACACGTCGACGCCGCCGGAGATCCGGCCGAGCCACACGTGGTAGACGACCACGAGGACGCAGGCGAGCGCGCGCAGGCCGTCGATCTCGGGGCGGTACCGGGTACGGGGGTGGGGCGGGGTCATCGGCACCTTTCCTCACTCGGCGTTCCCGGCGAGATCGAGATTACCCACGGCCGTGGCGCGCTCCGGCTAGGGTCGGCGGGGTGCGGACCGACGTGATCGAGGCGTTCCCGCGGGTGGCCGTGCCGCTGGACGGGCGCCGCGCGGCAGCGGTCGCGATCGTGGTGGCCGGGGACGAGCCGGTGATCTGGGTGACCCGCCGGGCGAGCAGGATGAGGGCGCATCCCGGGCAGTTCGCGTTGCCGGGCGGCCGGGTCGACCCGGGTGAGGACGCGATCGGGGCGGCGCTGCGCGAGCTCGAGGAGGAGCTGGGGGTGGCCGCGGAGCGCGCGGACTGCGTCGGCGTGCTCGACGACTACCCGACGCGCTCGGGGTACGTGATCACGCCGGTGGTCGTGCGGTTGCCGGGCGCGGTGCGGCTGCGCCCGAACCCGGACGAGGTGGCGCGGGTGCATGTGGTGGGACTGCGGGAGCTGGCGGTGGAGCCGCGGTTCCTGACGATCCCGGAGTCGGACCGGCCGGTGATCCAGCTGCCGCTCGCGGGCCACCTGGTGCACGCCCCGACGGCGGCGGTGCTGTACCAGTTCCGGGAGGCCGCGCTGTACGGCCGCACCACGAGGGTCGCGCACCTGGAGCAGCCGGTGTTCGCGTGGCGGTGAGGCCGCCGTTCCGGCGGTGGAGCGCCGGGCGGCAGGCGCCCACGGCCACCGGCTGGTCCCGGCAATGACGTTGGATCGATCCCACCTTGAGGAAAAGGCCGGATGTCCACGGGCACGAACCCGCCTGAGGCGGGCCCAGCCGCGGCGCCCGGCGCCTCAGTCGGCAGAGCCGCATTCCGCGCCGCGGGCTGAGCGGGCGCCTACGCGCCGCCCGCGCGGGCTCAGCGCGGGCGCCCACTCCGCGATCGTGCCGATGCCTCAGCGCCCGGGAGAGCCGCGGCTCAGCACCCTGGGCGCCAACCCCCGGCGTCAGCCGTGCTGGGGGGCCTCCGCCGCCGGCGCGGTGGGCGGCTCCGCACCCGCTTCGCGGACCTGCCAGTTCTCCAGTCCGCCGCCGAGGCGGTCGGCGTAGTGCTCCGCCGCCGCCTGGGTCGGGAACCGGATCTCCTGCGCGCGCGACACGTGCGTGATCTTGTAGGCCATCACCACTCCCCTGCCCCTGTCGTTCTTTCGCGGCCCGTCACTCCCCGACCGGCCGCGTCGAACAGTAGAACACCTGTTCGACGACACGCAAGCCGACACGCCGGTCTCCGGCAGGGAATTTTTGATCGTCCACTCAGGACATTCACCTCAGCGGAATAGTGGCTGGCCAACGGCATCCCGGCCGATGATCTCCTCCAGCGACTCACCCGTGGGGGTCATCACCCTCGCGGTGAGCGCGTCCCGGAAGTGGCGCTCGACGCTCACGTCCTTGCGCGCCGCCGCGAAGCCGCACAGCCGGAGCAGCCGGTCGCCGACCTCGGTGGCCGTCTCCGCGGCGACCAGCCGCGCCTGCACCGCGCGCACCATCGCGTCGGGGCGGCCGGTGGTGACCGCGGCGACGGTGTCGTCGAAGAACGCGCGCAGCAGGTCGGTCCGCGTGCGCAGCGCGGTGAACTCCGGCCGTCCCGGAACGTGCCCGGCCGCGAGCATCGCCTCGATCAGGCCGAGTGTGAACGCGGTGCCGAGCACCAGGAAGCCCGGCAGCGCGACCGCCAGACCATCCGCGACCACGGAGCCGGCCGGGATCGCGACGTGGTCCGCGGTCACCGAGGTCGCGGCGCTGCCGCGCAGGCCGACCCCGTCGAACGGCGCGCCGATCCGCAGACCCGGCACGGCGCCGCCGACCAGCACGGCCCCGGAGTCACAGGTCCACACGTAGCTGTCCGCCTCGCCCGCGGCCACCACCCAGCTCTTGACCCCGTCCAGCTCGGCGGCCCGCACGGTGCACCGGTCGCTGGGAGCGCCGAGTGCGAGCGTGATCAGATGCTCCCCGCGGGCGATCGCGCCGCGCACTTCGGGCGGGCCGTGCGCCTCCACCAGCGCGGTGGCGGCGTAGTGGGTGAGGAGCACCATCGCGGTCGAGCCGCACACCCCGGCGACGCGTTCGACCACGCGCGCGGTCTCGGCGAGACCGGCGCCCCCGCCGCCCACCGCTGGCGCGCTGGCCAATCCCAGCAGCCCGACCTCACCGAGCGCGCTGATCCCCGACCGCGGGAAGCACCCGGCGCGGTCGACCTGGTCGGCCTGCGGGGCGATCGTCGACTCGATCACCGAATCGAGCAGAACGGTGTGGTCGAGCATCGGCCACCACCTAGCGTGCGGGGATGCGGACACTGCGTTACTACCCGGCGGCCGCCCCGGAAAACCACCGGATAGGGCCGCCCCCGCCCGGGTAGCCGGGAGGCATGGGAGTCGTGGTGGTGACGGGAGCCAGCGGCGGGGTCGGCCGGGCGACGGCGCGGGCGTTCGCCGAACGGGGTGACGACGTCGCGCTGCTCGCCCGCGGCGAGGCGGGGTTGCGGGCCGCCGCGCGGGAGGTCGAGGAGGCCGGGAGGCGGGCGCTGCCGATCCAGGTCGACGTGGCCGACTTCGCGGCCGTCGACCGCGCGGCGAGCCGGGCCGAGGCGGAGCTGGGGCCTGTCGACGTGTGGGTCAACGCGGCGTTCAGCGGGGTGTTCGCGCCGTTCACGGAGGTGGCGCCGGAGGAGTTCCGCCGGGTCACGGAGGTGACCTACCTGGGGTTCGTGCACGGCACGCGGGCGGCGCTGGACCGGATGCGGCCGCGGGACCGGGGCGTGATCGTGCAGGCCGGGTCGGCGCTGGCCTACCGCGGCATCCCGCTGCAGTCGGCCTACTGCGGGGCGAAGCACGCGATCCAGGGGTTCACCGAGTCGCTGCGGTGCGAGCTGCTGCACGAGCGGTCCGGGGTGCGGGTGACGATGGTGCAGCTGCCCGGGATGAACACGCCGCAGTTCGACTGGGTGCTCTCGCGGCTGCCGCGGCGGGCGCAGCCGGTCGCGCCGGTGTACCAGCCGGAGGTCGCGGCGCGGGCGATCGTGCACGCCGCCGAGCACCCCGGGCGGCGCGAGTACTGGGTCGGCGGCTCGACGGTGGCCACCCTGCTCGGCGACAAGTTCGCGCCCGGGCTGCTGGACCGCTACCTGGCCCGCACGGGCTACGGATCGCAGCAGGCGGAGCAGCGGCGCGACCCGCGGCAGCCGGCGAACCTGTGGACCCCGGCCGACGAGCGCCGCGACTTCGGCGCGCACGGCCGTTTCGACCGCCGCGCCGTGCGGCGGATGGTGCAGCCGTGGGCCTCCCGGCACCATGGCCTGCTGGGCGCGGCCGGGCTGCTGCTCGCCACCGTGGGTGGGGTGCTCGCTCGCGCGCGCCGCTGACCGCCGTGCTGGGGGGTGCGGCAGGTGCCTGATCGCTCGCGCCGCGGTGGGAGCCGCCTGGCGGCACCACAGGGGGCAGGACTGCTGCTCGCCACCTTGGGCGGTAGTCGCTCGCGCGCCGCTGACCGCGCCCACGCGGCGCCGCCCGCCGCAGGCGCCACCCGACGGCACCGCTGCCCCGACCGCCGCGCCGTGCGGCGGATGGTGCAGCCAGGGGCTTCCCGGCACCACGGCCCGCTCAGCGCGGCCGGACTGCTGCTCGCCACCCTGGGCGGCAGTCACTCGCGCGCCGCTGACCGCGCCCACGCCGCGCCGCCCGCCGCAGGCGCCACCCGGCGGCACCGCTGCCCGACCGCCGCGCCGTGCGGCGGATGGTGCAGCCAGGGGCTTCCCGGCACCACGGCCTGCTCGGCGCGGCCGGGCTGCTGCTCGCCACCCTGCGTGGGGTGCTCGCCCGCGCCCGCCGCTGACGCGAGTCCACCGCCTGCCGCAGCAGAGGGCCTCGCCCCGGACGCCCCAGTTAACCGCCCTCGATGGTCACCGGCGTCAAGTGCCTTCGGAACCAGTCGCGAGCCAGGCAGGCCGCCGCGTCGAGCGTGCCCGGCTCCTCGAACAGGTGCGTCGCCCCGGGGACGACCGCCAGGTGCGCCTCGCCGCGGAGCTGGGTGTGCGCGGTCCGGTGCAGCTCCACTTCGGCGGCGTCGCGGGCGCCCGCGATCAGCATCGTCGGCGTGCGGACCCATCCCAGGCGCTTCGCCGCCAGGTCGGGCCGTCCGCCGCGCGCCACCACCGCCGCCACCTCCACCCGGTAGTCCGTCGCCGCCAGCAGCGCCGCCGCGGCCCCGGTGCCCGTGCCGAAGTACCCGACCGGCAGGCCCGTCCGCGCGCGCACCCACCGCGTCACCTCCACCAGCCGGCTCGCCAGCAGTTCGACGGCGAACACCCGCGCCCGGTCGGCCTCCTCGCTCGGCGTCAGCAGGTCCACCAGCAGCGTCGCGATCCCCGCCCGGTGCAGCGGTTCCGCCGCCGACCGCGCCCGCGGGCTGTACCGGCCGGTGCCACTGCCGTGCGCGAACACCACGATCCCCGCCGCACACTCCGGCACCGTCAGCCGCCCGCCGAGGGGCACCGCCCCGACGAACACGGTGACCTCCTCGTCGCTCGTCGCCGGGTCCGGATCACCGGGCTCGCCCGCCAGCAGCCGCGCGACCTCCTCGTCCGGGGTCTGCGTGAAGTCGTCGTACCACTGCCCCACCGCGGTGAACGCCGCCGGGCACTCCAGGCACACCACGTCGTCGGCGTCCTCGCGCAGCGCCGCCACCGCCTGCCGCGCCGCGACCGGCACCGCGACCACGACCCGCCGCGCCCCCGCCGCCCGCGCGGCCGCCACCGCGACCCGCGCGCTGGCTCCGGTCGCCATCCCGTCGTCGACGACGATCGCGGTGCGTCCCGCCAGCGGCACCGGCGCCCGCCCGGCCCGGAACCGCGCGGCGCGACGGTCCAGTTCGGACCGTTCCGCCGCCTCCACCGCCGCCAGCTCCGCCGCGCTGATCCCGAACCGCCGCACCAGATCGGGGTCCACCAGGCGCAGCCCGCCCTCGCCGATCGCGCCCAGCGCGAGCTCCGGCTGGAACGGCAGGCCCAGCTTGCGCACCAGGACCACGTCCAGCGGCGCGCCGAGCACGCGGGCCACCTCGGCCGCGACCGGCACACCCCCACGGGGCAGCCCGAGCACCACCACGTCGCTGCCTCGCCACCGGTCCAGTCGCGCCGCGAGGCGGCGACCGGCGTCCCTCCGGTCGGTGAACGGCATCGGAGTACCTCCTCCGCGAAGTTCTCCGGCGACCGTATCGGCGCCGCCGGTCCGCGGCGAGAGTCCTAGGGCCCCACTGGGCCGAACGGCGGCACGGCAACCGCCGCGCACCGTCCGTGCTCAGCCGGTGAACTCACGCCGGATCCCGCGCCACACGGCGTCATAATCGGGTTGCCGGTGCGCGGCCGACGCGGCGAAGCCCGTCGTCACCACGGGCCAGCGCGTCTCGAACATGAACGCGAGCGTGTCGTCGATCTTCTGCGGCACCAGCTCCTGCGTGCTGGCCTTGGCGTAGGTGGCGGCGTCCGGGCCGTGCGCCGACCACATGTTGTGCAGGCTCGCCCCGCCCGGCACGAACCCTTCGGCCTTGGCGTCGTAGACGCCCTTGACCAGGCCCATGAACTCGCTCATCACGTTGCGGTGGTACCAGGGCGGCCGGAAGGTGTCCTCGCCGACGAGCCAGCGCGGCGCGAAGACCACGAAGTCCGCGTTGGCCTGCCCGGGCAGTTCCGACGGCGAGGTCAGCACCGTGTAGATCGACGGGTCGGGGTGGTCGTAGCTGACAGTGCCCATCACGTTGAACCGCGCAGTGTCGTACTTGTAGGCGGCGTGGTTGCCGTGCCAGGCCACGACGTCCAGCGGCGAGTGGTCGTACTCGGCCGCCCACAGCCGGCCGCCGAACTTCTGCACCACCTCGACGGTCGCCTCGCGGTCCTCGAACGCCGCGACCGGGTACTGGAAGTCGCGCGGGTTGGCCAGTCCGTTGGCGCCGATCGGCCCGAGCTCGGGCAGGGTGAACGGCTGGCCGTAGTTCTCGCACACGTAGCCGCGCGCGCGGTCGCCGAGCAGGTCGACGCGGAACCGGACGCCGCGGCCGATCACCGCGATCTCCCCCGGTTCGACGCGCAGCCTGCCGTATTCGGTGTGGACCATCAGTCCACCGAGTTCCGGCACCACCAGCAGTTCCCCGTCCGCGTCGACGAAGCAGCGGTCGGTCATGGAGCGGTTCGCGCGGTAGACGTGGATGCCGATGCCGGCGCGCTGCAGGACGTTGCCGGTGGCGCCGACGGTGTAGAGGCCGTCGACGAAATCGGCCGGCTCGTCCGGGAACGGCACCGGGTCCCAGCGCATCCGGTTCGGGTCGGGCACGCCGTCGATCACCGGCGCGCTGCGCAGCGTCGGATGCTCGATCGGGTGAAACGGCGGATGCGCGGCGGAGGGCCGGATGCGGTAGACCCAGCTGCGCCGGTTGTGCGCGCGCGGCTCGGTGAAGGCGGTGGCGCTGTGCTGTTCGGCGTAGAGCCCGAGCGGCGCGCGCTGCGGGGAGTTGCGGCCGACCGGCAGGGCGCCGGGGACCGCCTCGCTGTGGTGCTCGTTGCCGAAGCCCGTCAGGTACGCCAGCTCCGTGCCCGCCCGGACGCCCGGCTCGATCGTGCTCGTCATCGTGCACACCCCACCCTGGTCGGCTGCTGAGCTGACTACCAGCGTCGTCGGGTGGCGCACGCGGGTCAACTTCGGCGGCGCGCTTGCCGGTGGTCAGGGCAGCCGGTGCGGGGCGCGCTTCGGTGTGTGCCGCGGCCACCCCGGGGACGGGACGCCGGTGCGGGCGAAGGACAGCCACGCCGCCCGCAGCTCGCGGCCCAGCTCGCTCAGCGTCGTCCACTCCGCGCCCGCCAGCATCGGCGCCGCGCGCCACGCCGTCTCGTCGCCGAGCAGGAACGGCAGCTCCACGCAGTGCCCGGCGCCGTACGGCGAGTCCGGCGCGCCCCAGTCGAACACGTAGCTGTACACCCGCCCGCCCCGCGCGGCGAGCTGGTCGGCGAAGGCCCGCGAGGGCGCGCCGAACATCCACCGCGTGATGCCGGCCTTCACCGCCGCCACCCCGCGCGCGGTGACCGGGATCCGTTCCAGCCGGGCGAAACCCGGCTTGCCGGTGAGGAACGAGTTCATCTCGGCCGCCGTGGTGCCGATCAGCACGTCCACGTCCGGGGCGAACCGCGCCCGCTGCGACAGCCAGTGCGTCACGCTCGGCAGCGGTGGCGCGTCGGCGACCGGGCAGAACGGCGGCACCGAGTACAGCCCGCCCGGCCCGGCGGCCTTGACGATGGTCTCGTTCTGGGCCCGCAGGATCTCCGCCACCGGCGCCGTCCGCGGGTCCCCGCCCAGGGCGGTGGTGAACAACCGCGCCGTGCGCGCGGCGGTGCGGGCGCCGGCCAGCCGCAGGCCCAGCGGCGCGCTCTGCAGGATCGCCCGCCGGAACAGGCCGCGCGCCTCGGGCAGTGCCATCAGGCACGCGATCGAATGCGCCCCCGCCGACTGCCCGAACACGGTGACGTCGTCCGGGTCGCCGCCGAAGGCCGCCGCGTTCTCCCGCACCCAGCGCAGCGCGGCGAGCTGGTCCAGCAGGCCGAGGTTGCCCGGCGAAACCCCGGGCAGGCGCAGGTAGCCGAGCGCGCCGAGCCGGTAGTTGGGCGCCACGAACACCACGTCGCCCTCGGTGACCAGCCGGTGTCCACCGTAGAACCCGAACGAGTTGGCCCCGGTGACGTACGCGCCGCCGTGCAGCCACACCATGACCGGCCGCTTGCGGTCGTCGGGGGCGGGCGTGATCACGGTGAGGTTGAGGCAATCCTCGTCCTGGTCGGGCACCTCCGCCGGGACGCCCATGACGCCGTCCGGCCGCACCGGCGGCTGCGGGCTGACCGGGCCGTGGCGGGTCGCGTCGCGGACACCGGTCCACGGCTCGGCGGGCTCGGGCGGGGCGAACCGGGGCGCGCGGGCGAAGGGGATGCCGCGGAACTCGGCCAGGCCGTCGGCCGTGACGAATCCGCGAAGCTTGCCGCGCCCGGCGGCCACCACGGTGTCCACACCACCACTGTAACCGCGGGCAGCGGGCGATGATCGCGGTGCGGATTTCGCCGCGCGCCACTCAGGACGGGCGCGGGTAGAGCCGCCGGGTCGCCGCCATCCAGTGCGCTTCGTCCGCCCCCAGCGGCGGGCGGCCGAGGGCCTCCCACAGGTCGGCGTAGCGGTCGGCCAGGCCGTGCCAGCCGTCGTCCGCCGGGGCGCGCAGCGTCCAACCGAGCGCGTCCAGCGGCAGGTTTCCCTTCGCGCTGTTGCACACCCAGCAGGCGGTGACGATGTTGCCCGGATCGAGCGGGTCACCACCGCGCGTGACCGGGATGACGTGGTCGTGGGTGGCCGAGATCGTCTCGATCGCCGGGTGCACCTCACCGGCCTTCCAGTTCCGGTGGTACGGGAACTCCCGCGGGTACGCGGTCGACACGAGACGCATGACGGGCGTGAGGACGGTCGGGACGCCGCAGTAGCGGCACTGGTAGCGGTCGCGCTCGAAGATCCCGGCCCGCACGCGGATCGAGGGCGTCCGCCGGGGGACGGGCGGCCGGATGGGCTCGGCGATGGCTCCCATCCTCGCGTCCGCCGCGGCGCGGTCCTGCCGGATGAGCGCCCGGACCACGTCGTGCAGCACATCGGGGTAGCCGGCGGCGTTCCCGCCCGTCGTCCTCACCACGAACCCCTTCGTTCCTCCGCCCGGGCCCGGCGGGCGTCAGTCGCGGCGGTCCTGTTCGGCCAGGAAGCGTTCGAACTCCGCGCCGAGCTCCTCGGCGGTCGGCATCGAGCTTTCGTCGGCCAGCAGCGTCTTCTTCCCGTCCATCGCCTCGACGAACAGGTCGTACTGCCGCTCCAGCGCGTGCACCACGTCGGCCACCTCGTCGGATTCGGCCACCTGCCGCGCGATCTCGGCGTCGGTCCGGCGGGAGGCCGCCCGCAGCGCCTCGTCCGGCAGCGACAGGCCCGCCAGCCGCGTGATCGAGCCCAGCACGGTCAGCGCCGCCGCCGGGTAGCGGGACTGCGCCAGGTAGTGCGGCACGTGCGCGGCGAACCCGACGGCGTCGTGCCCGGCCTCGCCCAGCCGGAACTCGGTCAGGTTCAGCGCGCTGCCCGGCACCTCCAGCCGGTTGAGCACCGGCTCGTAGTCGCCGATCAGCTCGCGCCGCGTCGCGTGCGCGGTCACCCCGAGCGGGCGCGTGTGCGGCGCGCCCATCGGGATCCCGTGGAACGACACGGTCATCCGCACGTCCCACCGCTCCACGAGCGTCCGCACCGCGGCTGCGTAGCGCTCCCACATCGCGTCCGGCTCCGGCCCGCTCAGCAACAGGAACGGCGTGCCGGCCTCGTCGTGGAACAGCCGCACCGCCAGCTCGGGTGTGTCGTAGCTCTCCCAGTGGTCGGTGTCGAACGTCATCACCGGCCGCCGCGCGCGGTAGTCGATCAGCCGGTCCACATCGAACCGGGCCACCACCCGGTTGTCCCAGTTCGTCTTGAGGTGCTCGCTGACCAGCGTCCCCGCCTGGCCGGCGTCCATGAAGCCGTCGAGCTGGTGCAACAGCACCGCCCCGCTCAACTCCGGGAGCTCCGAGTCCACCTCGTAGAGATCCGTCGGATCGAACACCACAGCCTCCTGCCTGTTCCGGGCACCTCTCTCCTCGACACTCAACGTAGCGAGGGCGGAGATCCATTCCGTCGAAGGGCTTAGTTCCACCGGGTTACTGCGCCACTCGGGCGAAACTGGTTAAGAACAGTGTTCAGGGATGCTAGGTTGGATCTCTCCGTCACGGCCGGTACACCGAGCGTGATCAACGTCGCCGCTGGACCACGAGGGACCACCCATGACCGCCGACCTGGCCGAGCACGCGCACCACCTGCTGCGCGCCATGGTCACCGATCCGTACGGGGACTTCTCCCCGTCGGTGTACGAAACCGCGCGCCTCGTCTCGCTGCTGCCCGCGCTGGCCGGGCACGCCGACCGCGTCGCGTTCCTGCTGGGGCAGCAGGCGGCCGACGGCGGCTGGGGCGGGCCGGAGGGCTACGGCCTGCTCCCCACGCTGAGCGCCACCGAAGCTCTGCTGACCGAGTTCCGCCGCACCGGCGCCCCGGCGGCCGCGGCCGCCGCCGAACAGGGGCTGCGGGCGCTGTTCACGCGGTGGGGTCCGGACCTGCGGGTGCGCCTCCCGGACACGGTCGCGGTCGAGATCCTGGTGCCCTCCCTGGTGTCCGAGCTCAACGCGCACCTGGACGCGCTGACGGCCGACGACATCGTGCTCGCCGGCGGCCGCCGCCTGCCGCACCCCGAGGGCACGCACCCGGCGCTACTGGAGGAGCTGCGCCGGCTCGCCGAGGCCGGGCAGGCGCTGCCGGACAAGATCCTGCACTCGCTGGAGGCGCTGGGACCGGCCGCGCACGGGGCCGGTTTCGCCCGTCCCGGCGAGAACGGGCTGGGCTGCTCCCCCGCCGCCACCGCGGCGTGGCTCGGCGGCGACGTCGCCGCCGGCCGCCCCGGTGTGCGGTACCTGGAGAACGTCCAGGCGCGTCACGGCGGAGCGGTGCCGGTCGCCGCGCCGCTGACGGTGTTCGAACGATCCTGGGTGCTGTCCACGTTCGCCGACGCGGGCCTGGCGGTGACCGTCCCGGACGAGGTGCTGGACGGCCTGGCCGCGGAGATCGGCCCGCACGGTCTCGCCGGCGGCGCCGGCCTGCCGCCCGACGCCGACGACACCTCCACCGCCCTGTACGCCCTGGCCGCGCAGGGCCGGCCGCATCCGCTGGACTGCCTGCGCGAGTACCACGTGGACGGTCACTTCTGCACCTACCCGGACGAGCGCACGCCGTCGGTCACCACCAACGCCCACGTGCTGCAGGCGCTGTGCGCGAACGGACCGTCCGAAGTGGCCGGACGGGTCGCGTCGTGGATCGTGGACCAGCAGCACCCGGACGGCAGCTGGACCGACAAGTGGCACGCCTCCCCCTACTACGCGACCGCGCGGTGCTTCCTCGCGCTGGCCGGCAGCGGGCGCGGCGTGACGGCCCGCGAACGGGCGCTGCGGTGGATCGCGACGACGCAGCGCCCGGACGGCTCGTGGGGTCGCTGGCAGGGCACGTTCGAGGAAACCGCCTACGCGGTCCAGGTCCTGGCCCGCGCCGGGGAGCCGTGGGCGGACGAGGCCGCGGCGCGCGGCTGCGCGTTCCTGCTGTCCTGGCCGGAGGCCGCGCATCCCCCGCTGTGGCACGACAAGGACCTCTACACCCCGGGCCGGATCGTGCGCGCCGAGGGGATCGCCGCGCTGCACCTGGCCCGCCGCCGTCCGCGGATCGCGGCGCTGCTGACGCGGCTCGAGCCGGCGCCGGCCGAGCGGACGGCGTGAATGAACCGGGTGGAACTCGCGCTCGCCGCCACACCCCTGCGCTTCCTCGACGCGCACGCCGACGACCCGGCCGCGATGCTGGACGTGCGCACCGGAGAAGCGCCGAAGATCCTGGTGTGGCACCACGACGCGCTCACCTCGCTGTTCCGGCAGGACGCGCACCTGCGGCACCCGGGCAGCCGCTCGCTCGCCCCGCTGCTCGGCCCGAAGTCGATGCTGTGGGCCGACGGCACGCGCCACGCCGCGTACCGGAAGCTGCTCGGCGCGCCGCTGCGCGGACGGCGCCTGCGGGATTACCACGGCCTCATCGCGCAGGCGGCCGCGGCGGCGATCGACGCGCTCGACGCGGGCACGGTGTTCGGCCTGGCGGCGTGGACGCGGCGGCTGGCGCTGGACATCGTCGCCCGGATCATCCTGGGTGCGGCGGATCCGGTGCTGCTGCGCGATGTCACGGCGTGGCTGGACCACGCGCTGGGGTCGCGCCGCCGCACGCTCGCGCACCGGTTCCTGCGCGGCGGCCTGCCCGCCTCGGGCGCGGAGCTGGACGCCAGGCTGGTCGCCGCCGCGAAGTCGGATCGGCGGAACCTGGTGTCACCGCTGCTGACCGGAAACGGCCCGCTCGGCCCGGTGCCGGACGACGAGCTGCGCGACCAGGTGGTGTCGCTGCTGTTCGCCGGGCACGAGACGACCGCGTCGGCGACCGCGTGGACGCTGTACTGGCTCACGCGCCGGGCGGACCTGCGCGAGGCCGTGCTGTCCGAACTCGCCGCCACGACCGGCGACGGTTCCGATCCGGCGGAGGTCCCGGTGCTGCAGGCGGTGATCTCCGAGGCGCTGCGGCTGCACCCGCCGGTAGAGGTCGCCGGGAACCGGACGCTGCCGGAGCCGGTGGAGCTGCTCGGCCGGACACTGCCCGCCGGGACGGTGCTCACCCCCGCGATCTACCTGGCGCACCACCGGTCCGAGTACTTCCCGTCCCCGCACAGCTTCGATCCCGGCCGATTCCTGGGCCGCCGCGGCGTGCCCGAGGGCTACCTGCCCTTCGGCGGCGGCACCCGGTTCTGCCTGGGCAGCCAGCTCGGGCAGCTGGAGATCCGGATGGTCACCGCGGCCCTGCTGCGCCGTCGCGTGCTGCGGTGCGTCAACCCGCGCGCCGGGGTGGCGAAGCTGCGCGGGCACGCGATGGCGCCCTCGGCCCGGCTGCGCGTGGAAGTCGTGGCGTGCCGGGACTGACCTGGTGGCAGGACGTGGTTCTCGTGCACCGCCTGCACTTCCCGCTGCCGCTGAGCTATCTGGCCTACGCCTGCTGGGGCGCTGCGTTCGCGGATCCGCGGCACCTGCTCGGCGGACCGGTGCTGCTCAGCGTGGCGGCCACGCTGCTGGTGCTGCTGGCCGCGCTGGCGCTGAACACCGCGGCCGATCTGCGCACCGACGAGCAGGACCGTGACAAGACCGCCCTGGCGGGCGCGGCGCGGCGGATCGGCAGCGGGCGGATCTTCGCCTGGGCGGCGGCCGAGGCGGCAGCCGCGATCGCGCTGGGCGCGGCGGTGGCGGTGTGGCTGGGCCGCTGGGCGGCGCTGCTGGTGATCACGGCGGCGCTGGCCGCGCACCTGGCGTACAACCTGGAGCCGGTGCGGTTGAAGCGGCGCGGGTTCGCCGGGCCCGCGGTGTTCGGGGCCGGGTTCCTCGCGGTGCCGGGGCTGGCGTCGTACTTCGCGGTGCGGCCGGCGCTGGAGCGGTCGATGGTGCCGGTGCTGGCGGGGCTGTGCGTGCTCGCGTTCGGCCGCACGGCCTGGTTTTCCGCGCCGGACCACGCCGCCGACGCGCGCAGCGGCGTGCGCACCCCGGGCGCGCGGTACGGTCCACGGCGGACGCTGGTGATCTCCTGCGGGGTCGTGGTGGCCGGGCTGGCGGTGCTGGGCTGCGGGCTGTGGTGGCGGTACGGCCCGGGCTGGGCGGTCGCCGGGGTGGTCGCCGAAGGCGCTTTCCTCACCGGGATGGTCGCGCTGGCCGGCCCCCGCGGATCCTTCTCGCGCATGCGCAAGCTCGCCACGCCGGCCGTGCTGGCCGGTGACCTCACGCTGGTGGCGATCCCGCTCCTGGCGTAACCACCGCGGCCAGCGCGGCGATGTCGTCCGGGCTCACGCGGCAGCATCCGCCCACGTACTCGACCCCGGCGGCGAGCCAGTCGCGCACCGCCTCCGGCGAGAACCGCGCCTGCCCGGTCCAGCCGCGGGTCCGCGCGTCCCAGGTCTCCCCGCTGTTGGGATAGACGATCACCGGTTTCCCGCTCGCCTCCCGCGCGATCTCCGCGGCCACGGCGACATCCCGCGGATCGCAGCAGTTCACGCCCACAGCCACGATCTGGTCGTTGCCGCGCACGACCGAGAACGCCTCGGTCAGGGGCTGCCCGGCGCGCGTGCTCTCGCCCTCGATCGTGTAGGACAGCCACGCCGGGACGCCCAGCCCCTCGATGGCGAGCAGGATGGCTTCGGCTTCGTCCACATCGGGCACCGTCTCGCAGCCCAGCAGGTCCGGCCCGGCCGCGGCGAGGATTTCCGCGCGGGGCCGGTGGAACGCGGTCAGCTCCGCCACGGACAGCCCGTAGTGGCCGCGGTACTCCGACCCGTCGGCGAGCGTGGCGCCGTAGGGCCCGATCGACGCGGCGACCAGCTCGTCGCCGGTCAGGCGCGCCTCCCGGGCGAGTTCGACGCTCAGCTCCAGCAGACGCACCGACTCGTCGCGGTCCAGACCCAGTTCGGCGAAGCCGCCGAGGCTCGCCTGGTAGCTCGCGGTGGTCGCGATCCGCGCGCCGGCGCGGAAGAACGCGCGGTGCGCCGCGACGATCGCGCCCGGGTCGTCGGCGAGCAGCCGGGCCGACCACAGCTCGCCGGACAGGTCGTGCCCGCGCGCCTCCAGCTCGGTGGCCAGCCCACCGTCCAGCACGACAGTCACGGGCCGGTGCGCAGGAAGGTCAGCTCGCGCCACCACACGTCGGCGAGCACGTCCAGCACGAGCGCGCGGTCGTGGCCGACGCCGCGGATCAGCCAGTGGTAGCAGGCCTGTTCCAGCTGCAGCACCAGCAACAGCGCGCGGGTCAGCCCGGCCTGCTCGTGCTCGCCGGTCCACTGTGTCAGGTACGGCGCCAGCTCCCGCGCCGCGTCCACACCCCACTGGTAGTGCCGCGCCGCGACGCGCGGGTCGTCGGCGACCGCCTGCGTCAGCACGTCGATCTCCACCGCGTAGCGCGTCCAGAACGCCAGCACGTGCTCGTCCAGCCAGGTCCGCACGCGGTCGCGGGTCAGCTCCGGGAAGTGCGCGAGCATCCGGTAGAGCGCGGCGGTGTCCGGCAGGATCCGTTCGAACAGCGCTGCCGCGATGTCGGCCTTGTCGCGGAAGTGCGCGTAGAAGGTGGCCCGGCTGCCGTTGGCGGCCGCCACGATGTCGGCGACCGTGGCGGCGTGGTAGCCGAGACGGGCGAAGACCTCGCGGGCGCACTCGAGGTAACGGTCGTGCGCCTCCCGCCACTGCTGCTCGCGGAACGTGTTCCGGGCAGGCGTGGAAATGCCGGTCATCACCCCATCGTAGTGCGCCGTCCGGGGGACGACACCTCCGCGCGGGCGGTTTCCCCTGCCGCAGCGCGGGATCCGCGGCAGGGGAAGGTGGAGCGGCACCCGGCGCCGGGGATCGGCCCGGGACAAAGGAGTCAACCCGGCGACGAGTGCCTCGCTCTAGCCTGAACGAGCGAACTCGTGACGGAAACGAACCACCGTTGCACTTTCGGTGTACTTACCGGACCCCGATGTGGTTACCCTGATCGTGTGGCCGCCGGGACGAACCCTCCGGGAGCCGCGACCGCCCAGCAGTGGACGGGGCGGGAGGCGCGGCTGCTGCGGCACGCCCTCCGCCTGTCCGTGCGGGGGTTCGCGGCCTACCTCGGCGTCGCGGCGCGCACGGTCGCCAAGTGGGAAAGCGGCGGCACTTCGACGGTGCCGCGGCCGGACACCCAGGCCATCCTCGACACCGCGCTGGCCAGGGCCGACGCCGGCGCCCGCACCCGGTTCGAGGTGCTGGTGACCCAGGCGCAGGAGGCCGGCCGCGCGCCGGAACCGGCCCCGCGCTACGACTACGAGGCCTGGACCGACGACCTGGACCGCACGGTGGCGTGCCTGGGGCGCCAGGAGTTCCGGCTCGCGCGCACGCTGCTGGACCGCTGGCTGGCCCGGTTCGAGCCGAACAGCTCCGACCGGCAAGGCATGTACCTCTACGGCCGGTCGCTGCGGCTGCTCGGCGAGGTGCGGCAGGACCAGGGCGCGCTGCGCGGCCCGCTGTCCGCCGAGCACGTCTACCGGCAGGCGCTGCGCGTGTTCACCGAACTGGAGTCCCCGCGCCGCGTGGCCCAGCTGGAACTGCAGCTGGTCGTCATCGACGAGATGTCCGGGCAGCTGGACGCGGCCGCCGCGCGCTACGAAAGCCTCACCGCCGACGAGCGGCTCAGCCCGCACGACCGCACGCGCGCCCGGCTTTGGGTGGGCACCGCGCTGAGCAAACGCGGCCTGCACGAGACCGCCACACACCACATCGTGCCGGCCATCCGCGAGTTCGAAGCCCTGGAGGAGCCCGCGGACTGGTCGATCGCGCACCAGAAACTGGCGCTGGCCCACCGCGGCGCGGGCGATCTCACCGCGGCCGGCCGGGCCATCGACGTGGCACTGACCAACCGGGTCGACGACACCCCGCTGCAGCAGGTGCGGCTGGAGACCGCGCACGCGCACATCCTGCTCTCCGACACCGCCACCGCGGATTCCGGGCTCGCCATTCTGGACCGGACCGCCCGCATTTCCACCCGCTACGGGCTCATGCACCAATTGCGCAGCATCGACAGCATTCGCCGGCGTTTCGAGTCCCGGTAAGAAACCCATGCGGAAAGCACTACTCGACACGGTGTGGGCCGACGCCGAACTCGTCTGGGAGTTCCACCGGCTGCGCCACCGCCCGAAACCGTGCTCGGCGGCCGTGGCACTGGGCTGCAACGACCTCGGTGTCGCCGCGCACGCGGCCGAACTCTACCACCGCGGGCTGTTCCCGGTCGTGGTGTTCAGCGGCGGCAACAGCCGCGAGACCGCGCGCGCCTTCCCACGCGGCGAGGGCGTGCACTACCGGGAGCGCGCGCTGGAACTGGGGGTGCCCGACGAGGCCATCCTCGTCGAGCCGCACGCCACCAACACCGGTGAGAACATCACGCTGTCACGGGAGGTTCTCGCCGCCGCGGGCATCGAGGTGTCGTCGTTGATGCTGGTCTCGATGCCCTACATGGAGCGGCGGGCGTTCGCCACGACGCGCAAGGTGTGGCCCGAGGTCGAGCCGGTGTGCGCCTCGGCCCCGGTGTCGCTGACCGAGTACGCGCTGCGGACGCAGCACGGCACCGAACTGATCGACATGATCGTGGGCGATTTCCAGCGCCTCATCGAGTATCCCCGAAAGGGTTTCGCAATTCCGCAGAAAATTCCCCCGATCGTGTATTCGGCGTATCGGAGACTGGTGGTCGCCGGATTCCGCAGCCGCATGCTGTGATTCCATACGGCCCGTGCCCGAGACGCTTTCCTGCGCCGTCCATCAACCGAATCTCTTCCCCCGGCTGTCCACACTGGGCAAACTGGTCCGGGCCGACGTGTGGGTCGTGCTCGACGACGTCCAGTTCAACGCCCGCGACTACCAGCACCGCGCCCGGCTCGCCGCGCCGGCCGACCCGGAGGCCCAGCGCTGGCTGACCGTGCCGGTGCACCGCCCCCGCGGCCGGGACAGCCGGATCGGCGAACTGCTCCTGGCCGATCCGGCCGGCACCCACCGCACGGTGTCCCGCCTGGTGCGGCAGTACTACGGCCGCTGCGCACACTGGCCGGAGACCGGCGAACTGGTCGAGGAGGTGCTCGCCGCGCTGGCCCTGAACGAGCGGCCGGCGGTCGTGGCCGAGGTGTCGGTGCGCGCGATGCTGCACCGGCTCGGCTGGCGCGGCGCGGTGGTGCGCAGCAGCGACCTGCCCTCGCGGGAGGGCCGGTCGCAGCGGCTGGCCGACCTCACCGCCGCGGTCGGCGCCGGCACCTACCTGTGCGGGCCGGGCGGGGCGAAGTACCTGTCGGAGGGCCCGTTCCTGGAGCGCGGTCTCCAGGTGCGCTACCCGCCGCCACCCCCGCTGACCCGCGAGCGCGGGATGCGCACGGCCAGCGCATTGTGGGCGTTCGCGCAGCGCGGTGCGGCCGGTGTCCGCGACGCGCTCGCCGTGGACTGCGTGCCCGCGCGCTGACCCCCAAGAGCCGTTCTACACAAGGTAAAGACCATTCCGGCAACCGGGTCTTCACGGCGGCCCGGTTACCGTCGCCTCCCGTGCGTCTGTCTCGTGGTGTGCCCCGGTTCCTCGCCTTCTGCGCGGTCGCGGGGGTGCTCGTCGCCGGGGTGGCCGCGCCCGTCGCGCTCGGCGCGGGGGTGCTGTCGAACCAGGTCGCCGACGCCGTGGACGGGCTCTCCGCCACACTCGCCAACAGCGAGCAGCCGCTGGTGACCACCGTGACCGACCGGGACGGCACCCCGATCGCGACGCTGTTCGACCAGTACCGCCTGCCGGTCACCGCCGGGCAGATCGCGCCCGCGATGAAGGCCGCGATCGTGTCGATCGAGGACCGGCGCTTCTACGACGAGGGCGGCGTCGACGTGAAGGGCATGGTGCGCGCCGCGCTGCACGACTCCTCCGGCGGCAGCACGCAGGGCGGGTCGACGATCACCCAGCAGTACGTCAAGAACTACCTCATCAACGTCGTCGACCGCAACGACAGGGCGGCGCAGCTGGCCGACCAGGCCGACACGATCGCCCGCAAGCTGCGTGAGGCCAAGATCGCCGTCCAGCTCGGACAGACGGTGTCCAAGGAGGACATCCTCACCGGCTACCTCGACGTGGTGGAGTTCACCGGCAACATCTACGGCGTCGGCGCCGCCGCGCACGCGTACTTCGGCACCACGCCGGACAAGCTGACGGTGCCGCAGGCCGCGCTGCTGGCCGGGATGGTGAACAACCCCAACCTCTTCAACCCCTACACCCACCCGGACCAGGCCCTGCAGCGTCGCAACCTGGTGATCGACGCGATGGTCAGCACGAAGACGCTCACCGCGGCCGACGGGGCCACCGCGAAGGCCGCGCCGCTCGGCGTCCTGCCCGACGGGCCGGACGTCCCGTCCAGCACGTGCCTGGGCGCCGCGCCGGACGCCGGGTTCTTCTGCCAGTACGCGGAGAGCTACCTCATCCAGTCCGGGTTCACCGCCGACCAGCTGGAGACCGGCGGGTACGTCATCCGCACCACGCTGGACCCGCGGGTGAGCCGGATCGCGAAGGCCGCCGTGGACGCGAACGTGCCGACCACGCAGGACGGCGTGGCGAACACCTTCGCGGTGATCCGGCCGGGCCAGACCACCCACGAGGTGCTCGCGATGGTCGCCAACCGCGACTACGGCACCGACCCGGCGCGGGGCGAGACGTCGACCAACATCGTCGCGGGTGCGAGCAACGTGTTCGGCGCCGGATCGTCCTTCAAGATCTTCACCTCGGCCGCCGCGCTGGAAAGCGGCAAGGCGGGACTGGACACGCCGCTGCCCAACCAGGCCGGCCAGTGCTTCGCCCAGCCCGGTGCGAACAAGTACACGCCGCCGTACTGCGTGCAGAACGACGGCGTGAACTACCCGGACCCGATCTCGCTGCGGGACGGCCTGGCCACCTCGCCGAACGTCGCCTTCGTCAACCTGGAGCAACAGGTCGGGATGCCGGCCGTGCTGGACATGGCGCGGCGGCTGGGTCTGCGCAACACGCTGACCACGAACGACGCGGGCGCCAAGCCCGACCCGTCGTCGCCGAACCCGCAGTACAGCCAGCCGCAGTCGCAGTACTTCCAGGACAAGCTGTCGTTCACGCTGGGCAACAGCCCGGTGAGCCCACTGGAGATGGCGAACGTGTCGGCGACGCTGATGAGCGGCGGCACGTGGTGCCCGCCGGACCCGATCCTGTCGGTCACCGACCGGTACGGGCACGACGTGCCGGTGCGGCAGCAGGCGTGCGAGCAGGTGGTGCCGCCGGGGCTGGCGGATTCGCTGCTGAACGGGCTGAGCCAGGACACGGTGTCGGGCACGTCGGCGGCGGCGGCCGCGGCGGCGGGCTGGCACCACGCGGACTTCGGCAAGACCGGCACCACGCAGCAGAGCGAGTCGGTGGCGTTCGTCGGCGGGGTCGACGACTACGCCGTGTCGTCCATGGTCTTCGCCGACGGCCCCCACCCGGCCGAGATCTGCCCCGGCACGCCGGTGCACCTGGGCTCGTGCGGGCACGGCGCGTTCGGCGGCACGGTGGCCGCGCCGCCGTACTTCCACGCGATGAACCAGATCCTGGGCGGCCGCCCGGACACGCCGATCCCCGCGGCCGATCCGGCGTACCTGCGCGCCCGCGGGTAGATGTCGCTGGTCGCGCGCGCAGGCGATGGCGATCTCTCGCAGATGTGCCTCGCCATCCCCGCCCGCGCGGGTGGCTTCCCAGGAGTCAGTCGCTCAACGAGTTGACGTGGATCGGGGCGGCGTGTCGGCCTGCGCGGCCGGTACCGCCAATTCGGCGAAGGCGGCGGCACCGGACAACGCTACCTCGTGACCGACAGCCTGGTGACAACCTAGCCACGCAACGCCGTCGTGTCGTAACCTCCGGTGAGTGGGCCTCGAGGAGGAAGAGCCCCCGGAAGCCGCCGGGCTCGGTCCGGGTGAGCTGGTCGCCGGGCAGTACGAGGTCGACCGGTGCTTCGCCCGCGGCGCGTTCGGCTTCGTCTACCTCGCCCGCGACCGGAACCTGCAGGGCAAGCAGGTGGTGCTCAAGGGCCTGACCCGCCCGCACGACACGGCCGCGATCAAGCTGGCCGCGCACGAGAGCCGCGTGCTCACCGCGCTCGAGCACCCCAACATCGTCCGCATCGTCAACGTCGTCACCCACCGCGGCCTGCGCTACTTGGTGATGGACCACGTCGACGGGCCGTCGCTGCGGAGTGTGCGCGACGCGGGCGGCATGACGATCGCCGACGCGCTCGCGTGTGCCGTCGACGTGCTGGGCGCGCTGGCCTACCTGCACGGCAAGGGCCTGCTGTACTGCGACATGAAGCCGGACAACGTGATCCGCACGCGCCGGTCGGCCAAGCTGATCGACTTCGGCGCGATCCGCCGCACCGGCGACCGGGAGAGCCCGATCCTCGGCACCACGCCCTACCTGGTCGGCCACACCGAGATCCGCGAGCACGGGCTGACCGAGCGGGCCGACATCCACGCGGTCGGGGTCATGCTCGACGAGCTGGTCGAGTGCGGCGACGACGACCCGGGGGCCGAGTCGTTCCGCCGCTTGGTCGCCCGCGCGACCGCCGACTACGACCGGCGCTTCGCCGACGTGCCGGAGATGCTCAACCAGGTGCGCGGGGTGCTGCGCGAGGTGCGGTGCCTGACCGACGGCAAGTCGCGGCCGGCGCGGTCGGCGGTGTTCGCCGAATCCGCGGCGCTGCTGGACGACGGGCTCAGCCTGGCCCCGCCGCTGACCACCTGGACCGGCGGCGGCAGCACGACCCTGGCCGACGGGCGGCCGTCCCCGGCGGACGTGGCGACCGGCCTGCCCGTGCCGTTCCCCGATCCGGACGATCCGCGCACGCCGCTGCTGCACACCGTGCGCGCGCCGGACCCGCGGCGGTTGCTCACCAAGCTCGCGAGCATCCCCGGGTCGGTGGAGGTGGACTTCCACCGGGCTCGTGCGCACCTGGAGGCAGGCAACCTGACCGCGGCCGGGCACAGCCTGCGCTCGGCGGAGCGGCAGCTGGGCTGGCGGGCGCACCACGACTGGCGCACCAGCTGGCACCGCGGCCTGCTGGCGCTGGCCGAGGGCCGGGTGCGCGAGGCCGAGGAGCTGTTCGACGAGGTCTACCGGTCCACACCCGGTGAGCTCGCGCCCAAGCTGGCGCTCGGGTTCTGCGCCGAGTACCTGGCGCGGCCGGACACCGCGGCCCGCTTCTACCAGGCGGTGTGGGCGTGCGACCGGTCGCAGGCCAGTGCGGCGTTCGGGCTGGCGCGCATCCGGCTGCGTGCCGGGGAGCGCGGCGCGGCGGTGGCGGTCCTCGACGAGGTGCCGGAGATCTCGCTGCACCGGCACGGCGCCGCGGTGGCCGCGGTCCGCATCCTGGCCGGTCACCTGCCCGGCGGCGCGCACCCGTCGGCGGGCGACCTCGCCTCGGCCGCCGACCGGCTGCACACCCTGACCCTGGACAGCGAGGAATCGTGGCAGCGCCTGGCGACCGCGGTGCAGGAGAGCGCTTTCTCGTTCGTCCTCGAACACGGTGACGGGTCGCTGCCGCCGGGCCCGGTGCTCGGCAATCCGGTGTCGGAGAAGGGTTTGCGGGACCGGCTGGAACGGTCCTACCGCGAGCTGTCCCGGCAGGCGCGCACCGCGGACGAGCACGGGGTGCTGATCGACCGGGCCAACGGGGTGCGGGCGAGGTCGCTGTGGTGAATACGGTGAGCACGGTGACCTCGACGACGCGGCGCACGCTGGTCCGGCTGCGGCTGGCCCTGCTGGTGACCACCGTGGCGGTGCTGGTCAGCGGGTTCGCCACGGTGCGGGGCGTGCAGGTTGCGGCGGAGACCGTGCGGGACCGGACCGTGCAGGCGGTCATCGAGGTGTCGGCGGCCGAGTCGGCGCTGATCCGGGCGGACCGGGCGGCGGTGCGCAGCTTCACCTCCGGCGAAGTCCGCCTCGCCGGGGCCGGCACCGAGTACGCGACGCAAACCGCGCTGGCCAGCCAGAGCCTCACCCGCGTCGCCGAGCTGAACGAGGCCGGGGACACGGGCAGCCAGATCCTGCGCCTGGTCGAGGGACTGCTCGCCGCCTACCGGGCGGCGGTCGCTCAGGCCGACGCGCACTACCGGCAGGGCGGCGGCGAGGTCGTCGGCACGGCCGATCTGTGGGACGCCTCCTCGCAGCTGCTGCACTCCCCCGACGGTGTGCTGGAGCAGCTCGGCGAGCTGCGGTCGGTGCAGGAGCGGGCCCTGGCGCGGCAGCTGACCACCGGCTGGCTGCACCCGGCCACACCCGCGCTGTGGGCGGTGCCGGTCGCGGTGCTGCTCGCGCTGCTGTGCGTCACGCAGCTGTACCTGAAAAAGCGCTTCCAGCGGCTGGTGAACCCGCAGCTGCTGACGGCCACGCTGCTGCTGCTCGGGTTGTGCGCGAGCATGATGTTCACCCTCGTCGCGGCGCACCGGCTGGACACCGCGCGGGACCGGCTGACCGACGTGCTGGCCGGGTGGGACCGGCGGATGGCGCTGGCCGACGCCGACGGCCAGGACAAGCTGATCCGGCTGGTCACCGCGCACTGCCGGGCCGGGGACTGCGGCCTCACGGTGGGCGCGGCCGGCCAGGTGCCGGCGAGCGTGGCGGGGTCCATCCCGGACGAAGCGACCACCGCGGCGGGCACCCGGGACGTCAACGACCGGCTGGACGCGGCCGCGGCGAGCGGCCAGTTGCCGCTGGTGGTGCCCGCGGTGACGCTGGCGATCGCCGTGCTCGCCGGGTGGGGGCTGCACGCCCGGCTCGACGAATACCGGTTCCGCTCATGAGGGGCCTGGCCGGGGTGCTGCTCCTGCTCGCCGCGTGCCTGACCGGCTGCGGCGCCGGGGCGGGCACGCGCACGCTCACCGTGCTCGCGTCGTGGACCGGGGCGGAGGGCGCGGCGTTCGAGCAGGTGCTGGCCGGGTTCACCGCGGAGACCGGGATCCGGGTGCGCTACCAGGGCACGCGCGCGGTGTCGCAGGTGCTCGCCTCGGACGTGCAGAACGGCAACCCACCGGACATCGCGGTCGTGCCGAACCCGGGCGAGCTGGTCACCTACGTGCGCTCGCACAACCTGTACCCGCTGGACGACGTGCTCGGCGCGCCACCGGTGGAGATCTACGGTCCACAGTGGCTCCAGCTGCAGGTGGCCGGGCAGGCGCACCTGTACGGGATCGCGGTGAAGGTGGATCTGAAGAGCATCGTGTGGTTCAACCCGGCGCTGCACGGCCTGGCCCAGCCGGGCACGTGGGAGGAGTTCGCGGCGGCGACCGGTGCGATCCCGTGGTGCCTCGGGCTGAGCGCGCCGCCGGTGTCCGGGTGGCCGGGCACCGACTGGGTCGAGGACGTCCTGCTGCACCAGTCCGGACCGGACGTCTACCGGCAGTGGGCGGCCGGGCAGCTGGCGTGGACCGCGCCGGCGGTGCGGCGCGCGTGGCAGACGTGGGGCGCGATGATGGCCGGCACGGTCGGGGACAACCCGGGCCGGGTGCTGCTGACCAACTTCGCCGACGCCGGCAAGGGCATGCTGGTGTCGCCGCAGAGCTGCGCGTACGAGCACAACGGCTCGTTCATGCTCGCGCGCTACCCGGGTGCGGGGCGCGGGCTGGACTTCGTGGCCGTCCCGCCGGCCGGGCCCGACGTGGCGCCCGGGACCTACGAGGTGTCGGCCGACCTGGCGGGGATGTTCACCGACACGCCGGCGGCGCGGGCGCTGATCCGGTACCTCGCGACCCCGGCGGCGCAGGAGATCTGGCCGCGGGTCAGCGGGGGCAGCGCGTTCTCCGCGACGCGCTCGATGGACCTGCGCGCCTACGACGGCCACCCGGCGGCGCGCAAGATCGCCGAAACGCTCCGCTCCGGCGGCACCCTCTGCTTCGACGCCTCCGACCTGATGCCCGCGACGATGGCGAACGCCTTCTACCGCGCGACGCTGGAGTACCTCGACGACCCCGGGCGCCTGGAGACGCTGCTGGAGCAGCTCGACCGGATCCGGCTGGGCGTCAGCCCGCAGGAGTGGCTGAGCGTCCCCTGTGGACGGTGACATCGAGGTCGGGAATCAGGCCGAGGAGTGCCCACCCCGGTTTCGGCAGACCCGCGAACGTCGCCTGATCGTCCGGCGGTCGCCCCTCCGCCGGACGATCAGGTGACGCCCGCCTCGCCGGCTCTGGCTTGCGAGGCGGGCGTCTGTCCAGCCCCGTTGCCGGTCAATGCCCGGACATGCCACCGTCCACGGCGAGCGTGGTCCCGGTGATGTAGGACGAGGCGTCGCCGGCGAGGAACACCACGGCGGCGTCCAGCTCGTGTTGCCGGCCGAGCCGCCCGAGCGGGCTGTGCTGCCGGATGAACGGCATCAACGTCTCCTCCGGGATGTCGGCGGTCATCTCGCTGGCGAAGTAGCCGGGGGCGATCGCGTTGACGCGGATTCCCTTGCGGCCGGACCACTGCTGCGCCAGGTCACGGGTCAGGCCGATGACGCCGGCTTTGCTCGCGGCGTAGGCGGCCTGGGGCGCGTAGGACTTGATCAGCGCGAGCACGCTGCTGATGTTCACGATGCTGGAGCCTGGCCGCATCACGCGGCCGCACGCCTGCGCCGCCCAGTAGGCGCCGTTGAGGTTGACGTCGATCACGCGGCGGAAGTCCTCGGGTGACTCACGCGTGGCCGGGATCGCGGTGCCCACCCCGGCGTTGTTGACCAGCACGTCGACGGCACCGAACTCGGCGACCGCCCGGCTCACCAGCGATGCGCAACTGTCCGGATCGGACACATCGGCCGCCACCGCCAGGGCGCGCCTGCCCGCTCCACGGATGTCCGAGGCGACCTCGGCCAGCCGGTCGGTGCGCCGTGCGGCCAGGACGACGTCGGCGCCGGCCTCGGCCAGCGCCCGGGCGAACCCGGCGCCCAGACCCGAGCTCGCCCCGGTCACGACGGCGACCTTGCCGTCGAGGCGGAACAGGTCGAGAACTCCCACCACTACCTCCCTCCGATGCGGGCCGCGGCACGCAGTCCCGCCGCGGCCAAGGGGGCGACGGCGGCGCCGACGGAGTCGAACCCGGACCCGCGCGTGTGCCCCTGCTGGTGCCGGGCGTGGATGCCTTCGGCGATGACGGCGATCTTGAAGTACCCGAGCGCCAGGTAGAAGTCGAGCCGGCCCAGGTCGCGCCCGCTGGACAAAGCGTAGCGCTGCGCGAGATCGGCCACCGGCGGCAGCCGGTCACTGGTCGAGGCGGCCGCGCCGGCCAGCACGGGCGCGAACGCCGGGTCCGAGTAGACCAGGTGCAGGCCGAGGTCGGCGAGCGGATCGCCGAGGGTGGCCATCTCCCAGTCCACCACGGCGCGAGCCGCCGCCGGGTCGTCGGGGTCGAGGATGACGTTGTCGATGCGGTAGTCGCCGTGGACGATCGACGCGCCGCTCTCCCCGGGACAGGCGTCGGCGAGCTTGGCGTGCAACGCGTCGATGTCGGGTAGCGGGCGCGTGCGCACCCGCAGCCACTGGTCGTACCAGCGACTGACCTGGCGGGCCAGATAGCCCTCCGGGCGTCCGAAATCGCCGAGCCCGACGGCTTCCGGGTCGACGGCGTGCAGCCGGGCCAGCACGTCGACCAGCGCGAACGCGCAGCGCTCGATCTCGGCCTGCTCCAGTGCGTGCAGCTGCTCGGTGGTGCGGATGACCACCCCGTCCACGTGCTCGACCACCGAGAACGGCACCCCGAGCACATCCGCGTCGGCGAGCGCGACGGCGCGGGCCACCGGCACACCGGAGTCCCGCAGGGCGGCGACCACCCGGTACTCGCGGCCCATGTCGTGCGCCGAGGGCGTGAGCCCGCCCAGCGGCGGACGGCGCAGCACCCACCGCGTGCGCCCGTCGGTGAGCAGGTAGGTCAGGTTCGACCGGCCACCCTGGAGCATCTCGGCGGACAGGCTCCCGGCGAACCCGGGCACGGCGCGGGCGAAGAACCCTTCGAGGGCGGGCAGGTCGAGCCCATCGACCGTCGCGCTCATCGCGTGGCCTTCTCGTGACGGCGCAGCACCCGGCGCGCGATGGCCCACCGGTGGCTCTCCGACGGCCCGTCGTAGATCCGGAACGGCCGGACCTCACGCAGGAACCGGCCGAGCAGCACGTCACCGGACACCCCGAGCGAACCGCAGATCTGGACCGACCGGTCGACGACCCGCCAGATCGCCTCGGCGCAGAAGGCCTTGGCGATCGACGTCGACTGCGACGCGTGCTCACCCTGGTCCAGCTCCCAGCACGCGCGCAGGATGAGCCCCCGCGACGCCGCGATGTCGATCTCGTTGTCGGCGATCATCTGCTGCACCATGCCCAGGTCGCCGAGACGGGACCCGAACAGCCGCCGCTCGGCGGCCCGCGCCACCGCGATGTCCTGCGCCCGCCGGGCGATGCCGAGCCACCGCATGCAGTGCGTCATCCGCGCCGGGCCGAGCCGCACCTGGGCGTAGCGGAAGCCCTGGTCGACCTCGCCGAGCACGGCCTCGTCGGGCACCACGCAGTCGTCGAAGTCCAGCTCGATGTGGCCGCCGTAGAGGCTCTCGTCGAGGGTCTCGATGTGCCGGACGACCTTGAGGCCGGGGTTGTCCTCGTCGACCAGGAACATCGTCGCGCCGCCCGCGTCGCCGGGTTCACCGGAGGTGCGGGCCATGCAGATCGTGAACCCGGCGCCCTCGGCCCCGGTGATGAACCACTTGCGGCCGTTGATGCGCCAGCCGCCGTCCACCCGTTCGGCCCGGGTGGTCAGCGCCGCCGGATCGGATCCAGCGCCGGGCGCGGGCTCGGTCATCGCGAAACAGGACCGGACCTCCCCGCTCGCCAGGGGCCGCAGGTAGCGCTCCTTCTGCTCCGGGGTCGCGATCGCCTCGAGCATGTGCATGTTGCCCTCGTCGGGCGCGGCGATGTTCAGCGCGAGCGGCCCCAGCAGCGAGTACCCGGCCTCCTCGAACACCGCGGCCCGCCCCCGCATGTCCAGCCCGTGCCCGCCGAACTCGGCGCCCACGTGCGGCGCGAACACCCCGGCATCTTTCGCGGCGCGCTGCAACCGCGCCCGCACGTCGTCGGAATGCACGACGCCGCCGTGCTCCTCCTCGACGGGAACCACCACGTCGCGGATGAACTCCGCGGTCCGCCGCGCCAGCTCGGCGACGTCCGGTCCTGGCGCGAGGTCGACGGCCATGACACCTCCATTTGGCTAACGGTCATTAGCCGCCACTATATTCGCTCGATGAAGCGCCAGCGCGTGTGCTGAATCACTCAGCTATGATTCATTAGCCACTAGGTGGGAGGTGCCCGTGGACCGGCTCGGCGACATCCGGGAGGCCGCGCTCGAACTGTTCACCCGCAAGGGGTTCGAGGCGACCACGATGAGCGACATCGGCGAGGCCGTGGGCATGCGCGCCCCCAGCCTGTACAAGCACGTCGCCTCCAAGCAGGACCTGCTCGCCCGGATCATGGTCGAGACGATGGACAACCTGCTCACCGCGCATCGCACGGCCGTGGCGAACGTGTCCGACCCGGTCGAACGACTGCGACGCGCCACCGAAGCGCACGTCCGCTACCACGCCCGGCACCGGCTCGAAGCGTTCGTCGGCACCCGGGAGATCCGCGGCCTGACCGAACCGCACCGCACCCGGGTGCTCGACCTGCGCGCCGAATACGAAGCCTGCTTCCGCACCGTCATCCAAGCCGGAGCCGACGCAGGCGTCTTCCACGTCGGCTCCGTCCGGCTGGCCTCCTACGCGATCCTCGACCTCGGCATGGGCGTCGCGGTCTGGTACCGCGCGAATGGCGAGCACCCGGAGGACGCGGTGGTCTGGCAGTACAGCGAATTCGCCCTCCGCCTCGTCGGCGCGCGAACCTGATCGGCAGCCGACGCTTCCAGAATTCCTGAATCAGCGGACGGGCCGGTAAAAGCGCAGGATCGCGGCCTTCTCACCGCCGCCGAGGGCATCCGACATGTCGAGTGTGCCGTCGGTTGCCGCAGCCCCCAGCCGCCTCGCGGTGGAGGCGACGTCGTCGGTGTCGAGTTCGTAGATGGTCAGGTACTGGCGCACCGGCAGTTCCGCGGGGTCCACGAGTTCGGACGCGAGCCGGTACCGGCTTCCCCCGACCACGCCGGGAATCCGCGCCACGACCTGCGGAATGTGAACTTCGTCGTACCAGCGGTTGAACTCGGCTTCGGAGGCGTCGTCGGCGGGTGCGACGTATGCGATGAGCAGCGCTTTGGCCACGGGTATCTCCGTATGGGTAGAAGCGATCAGGATGACGACTGGGCGGCGACCAGAACCTTGACGGAGCTGTCCTTCGCGAGTTGCACCGAGAACGCTTCGTTGATGTCCTCCAGTGGAAAGGTGTGCGTGATGAGCGGCTCCGCGACGGCACGCCCTTCTTGGAGGATCTCCAGCACCTCAGGAAATTCGCGGTCATAGGCGAAGGAGCCGGATATGTCCATTTCCTTCTGCACCGTCTGGTTCATGTCGAGCGTTACCTCGCTCTCGTACAGGGCGGCGATACGCAGTCGTCCTCCTGCCCGGGTCATCCCGACGGCTTGAGACAGCAATGCGGGCACACCGGAGGCTTCGACAACGATGTCGGCCCGTGCGCCGACGCCGCCGACGCCGGCGCCGGTCAGGGCTTGCACCGCAGCGAGGGTGTCCTGTTCGCGGGCATTCACGATATGCGTGGCCCCCAGCCTCGCAGCGAGATCCAGGCGTGCGGGGGAAAGATCGATGCCGATCACCTGCCCGGCTCCGAGCGCTCGCAGCATCTGCACTGTGTTCAGACCGATGCTGCCCAGTCCGATGACGACGGCCGTGTCCGCGGACGTCGGCTTCGCCGACTTCGCCAGCCTCAGAGCCACTGCCATGGGCTCCACGCAGGCGGCAGCGGCCCTGCCCAGGCCTGCCGGAAGCGGGAACACGTTCTCGCCGGCCACCGCATTCGGTATGCGGACGCGCTCGGCGAACGCGCCGGGCAGCCCATAGGCCACACTCGAGGTCAGGGTGACTTCGCAGAGGTTACCCAGGCCTTCCAGGCAGCGGGGGCAGGTTCCGCAGTGCGACAGCGGCCTCGCCGTCACGGCGGTGCCTGTGCTGATACCGGTCACCGCGGCACCGACCACGCTCACGGTGCCGCTGAACTCGTGCCCCATGATCTGACCTGGCTCGACGAACGCGCCCTCGACATAGGAGTGGAGATCCGAGCCGCAGATGCCACAGTAGTCGACGTCGATGATGATGTCGTGGTCACCGCACACGGGGTCGGCAACCTCTGTGACAGCGATCCGGCCGGGAGCCTCGAAGACTGCTGCTTTCATGATTTCCTTCCCTCAGGCGGGTTCTACCGGGCGGTCCAGCCACCATCGACCGGCAGGATCACCCCGTTGACATAGGACGCGGCGTCGCTGGCGAGGAAGAGGGCGACGCTGGCGATTTCCTCGGGACGGCCAAGACGCTTCATGGGATTCTCATCGCGGAGCCCCTTCGCGTACTCCTCATCCTGCAGTACCTCGGCGATCATGGGAGTTTCGATTCCGCCAGGGCAGATGCAGTTGACGCGAACGCCCTTGGCGCCCCACTCCACGGCCAGCACCCGGGTCAGGGCTACCACGCCGCCCTTCGCCGCGGTGTAGGCGTCCGCGCCGAGAACCGCTGCGATGCCGTTGACCGAGGCGTTGTTCACGATCGCACCGCCACCCTGCTCCACCATCACGGGGATGGCGTACTTGCACCCCAGTGCCGCCCCCCTGAGGTTGATCGCCAGGATGCTGTCCCAGTCGTTGACGGGGGTGTCGACGACGCTGGCCATGGTGAACCGGTTGCGCGCGGAGAAACCCACGCCCGCGTTGTTGAACAGCACGTCCAGCCTGCCGTATTGGCTCGTCGCGACCTCGATCATGGCCCGCACGTCGTCCTCGGAGGACACGTCGGCACGCGCTGGAGTCGCCGTTCCGCCCTGTGCGAGGATCTCCTTGGCCACCGCGGCCGCGGCGTCCTCGTTCCAGTCGGCGACCACCACTTTCGCGCCTTCGGCTGCGAACTGGTGCACGGCGGCGCGGCCCTGGCCGCTGCCGCCTCCGGTGACGACGACCACCTTGTTCTCGAACTGTGTTCCCGCCATTGCGAACTCCTTCTCCTTTCGTGCGGCGAATGACAACGCGCGGATGCGGGTTCAGTAGGCCGCGATCTCCTTGATCGCCACGTGCAGTTCTTCCGCGGTGGGGATGAGGAACTGCTCCAGGTGAACGCTCTGCGGCACCGGCGTGTCGACACCGCACACCCGCCGGATCGGTGCTTCCAGGCTCGTGATGCAGTTCTCAGCGATGATCGCCGCGACCTCCGCACTGGCGCCGCCGGTCTGGCCCGCTTCGTGCGAGATGATGACGCGGCCGGTCTTCTCCACCGTTGTGACGATCGCGTCGACGTCGAGGGGGCGGAGCCCGCGCGGGTCGAGCACCTCGACGTCGATGCCGTCCCTCGCGGCGAGCTCGGCCGCCGCGAGTGCGTGGTGGACCAGACGGCCCCAGGCGATGATCGTGACATCGCTGCCGACGCGCTTGATGTCGGCCTGCCCCAGCGGAATCGTGTATTCCTCCTCGGGCACCTCCCCCTTGGTGGTGTACAACCCCTTGTGCTCGAAGAAGGCGACCGGGTTGTCGTCCCGGATCGCGGACTTCAGCAGCCCCTTCGCGTCGTAGGGAGTGGAGGGAACCACGATGTAGGTTCCGGTCGCGGACAGCAACGCGGCCTCCGGGCACGTCGAGTGCTCCGGGCCGGCACCCCCCACCGCCCCCTCGGGCAGGCGCAGCACCATCGGTACGTCGAAGAGACCCCCGTGCATGTAACGCCATTTCGACATCTTGCCGATGATCTCGTCGCCGGCGTTCCAGATGAAGTCGGCGAACTGCAGTTCGACGATCGGGCGCATGCCGGTGATGGCCGCACCGACCCCGCCGCCGACGAGGAACATCTCCGAGATCGGCGTGTCGATGACCCGTTCCGGCCCGAACTTGTCGTGCAGACCGGCGGTGACGCCGAAAACTCCGCCGAAGGCGCCGACGTCCTGTCCCATCAGGAAGACCCGTTCGTCCCGGGTCATTTCCTCGGCCATCGCTTCGTTGATGGCCTGCGAGTAGCTGATCACGCGCTTCGCGCTCATGGTGGCTCCTTCGTGTTGTGACGGCGGGTTCACGCGTATGCGCCCTCGGCGAGGCGCTCGCGGCCGGGCATCGTTCCGGTGAGGGCCTCGGCGGCGGCAGCGTCGACTTCGGCATTGACCTCCTCCTCCAAGGCGGTCAGTTGCTGCTCGTCGGCGGTCTTCTCGGCGATCAGCCGCGCCCGGGTGGTGATCACGGGGTCCTGGGCCTTGCCCTGCGCGAGTTCTTCCTCCGGGCGATAGGTGCCCGGGTCGCCCTCGAAGTGACCACGGAACCGGACGACCTTGCCCTCGATGAGCGTCGGCCCACCGCCGCGCCTCGCCTGCTCCACAGCGGAAACCGTCGCCTCGTACACCGCGAACGGATCCATCCCGTCGATCGAGACTCCCCGCATGCCATATCCTGCGGCGCGCTCGGCGAACGATTTCACGGCCGTGACCTTGTCGACCGGCGTGGAGATCGCCCAGCCGTTGTTCTGCACGATGTAGATGACGGGAAGCTTCCACGCTCCGGCGGCGTTCGCGCCTTCGTGGAAGGTGCCGCGGTTGGCGGCGCCGTCGCCGAAGAAGTTGACAACGACCTGGTCGGTTCCACGGAGCTTGATCGACAATCCCGCACCGGCAGCCAGGACGTGCCCGCCGCCCAGGGTTCCGGACTGCCCGAGCACCCCGCGATCCGGGTCGGCGATGTGCACGATGCCGGCACCGAGGCCCTTGGTGGATCCCTTGTCATTGGCGAGGAAGTCACCGTAGAGACTGACCATGTCCATGCCCTTGGCGATCATGTGACCGCAGCCGCGGTGGTCGTAGAGGAGGTAGTCGTCCTGACGCAGGGCGAGCATCGAAGCCACCTCGAGCGCCTCGTGGCCGCGGCCCGCGTGGTAGAAGCCGGAGACCAGACCGTCGTCCAGGAACTGCAGGAGCTTCTTCTCCCATTGCTGAACCTGGTACATCGTGCGGTAGATCAGAATCTTGAGTTCCGGTGTCAACATGAGGCAGTTTCCTTCGCTCGTGAGATCGTGTGAGTGGGCGGCCTGACGTGGTGCGTGTTCGTCACCCGCCGGCTTCCAGGCGGTTCTTGAGGGCCGAGGTGAACTTCGCTCCGGTCATCCCGTCGATGACGCGGTGGTCGTAGGCCACCGCGATGTTGAGCATCGGCCGCACCACGACCTGCCCGTCCTCGACGATCGCCCGGTCGGACAACGCGCCGACGAAGATGATCGCGCTCTGCGGAGCGTTGACGATCGGTGTCCCGGTCTCGACACCGAATGCGCCGAGATTGGACACGGTGATCGTCCCGTCGCTGATGTCGGTAGCCCTCAGCTTGCCCGCGCGCGCTCGTTCGGCGAGTTCCTTCGTGGTGGCGCCGATCCGGTCGATCGGAAGCCGGTTCGCCTGTCGCACCACGGGGACGAGCAGGCCCCGGTCCGCCGCGACAGCGAAGGAGACGTTGACGTCGGAATAGCGGATGATTTCCTCGTCGGTGAAGGTCGAGTTCACGGCCGGCACCTCGGACACCGCGGACGCGACCGCGGCGATCAGCAGATCGGTGTACGTGACCTGGACACCCTCGTAGCGAAGGCGCTTGAGCCGAGCACGCAGCGCCGTCGCGTCAAGGCTGATCTGCTGAACGAACTGTGGAATTTCCCGCCAGCTGCGCGTCATCGCGTCGGCCATCGCCTTCGCCACGCCCCTGACCGGAATCCGTTCGGCGACCCGCGGGGCACCCACGTACCCGGCTGTGCCGCTCGCCGACTCCACGTCGCTGACCCGGATCACTCCGTTTTGCCCGCTGCCCCGGACCGATTCCAGATCTACCCCGAGCTGGCGGGCAACCCGCCTCGCCTTCGGCACCGCGCGCACTGGCCCTTGGGCCAGCCCGGCGACAGCCATCTCACGGGCAGGCGCCTGGTCACCGGACGGGGGCTGCGAGGCCTGCTCGTCGGAGGCGGACTCCGTCGTGGCCGCTTCCGCGGGCTGGCCGGAGTGCTCGCCCAGCACAGCTTCGATGTCCGCGCCGGAAAACGTCTCGCCGACCTCGGCCGCGACGGCCAGAACGGTGCCGACCGGAACGTTGTCCCCGCTCGCGGTCACAATTCGCGCGAGAACACCGTCCTGTTTGGCCTCGACCTCCGTGTTCATCTTCTCGGTCTCGACGTCGTACAGCGGCTCACCGGCTGTGAACCGGTCGCCCTCGGCGAAATGCCACTGGGTGATGGTGCCGCTCTCCATCGTCTGCCCCAGGCGCGGCAGGCGGATCGTGTACATCGGGTTTCTCCGTATCTCGGCTAATTGTTGAGGAGCTGCCGCTCGCCGGGGCGCTGCCACACACCGGACAGGAATCGCACGATCGGCGGGACCACCTCGTTCGGCGACTCCAGGATGACCGCGTGCCCGCCCCGGGGCAGCACGACCAGGTCCGCGCTGGGTAGTCCGTTCGCCAGTTCGACCGCCGCGGACACCGGTGTGAGGACGTCCTCCGCACCGACGACGACCAAGGCCGGCTTGACGATCTCCGGTAGCCACGCGGTCGCGTCGAACTGGTCGAGGGCCGTCGCTTGCGCGCGCAGCCCGGCCGGGTCCACAACAGACCCTTTGGCGTTCCCGCGAACTATCGCCGCCCCCCGCTCCGCGTTCGAGAGCACAGCCGGCGTGAACATCCACGGCAGCAGCAACGTCTCGATCTGCTCGGGCCGCGCACCGGAGGCGAGCAGGGCGAGCCTGGCGGCCGTCCAGTTTCGTTGTAGTTCCGATCGGCGAGCCATGCTGCTGAGCAGCACGAGCGCTTGCACCAGGTCCGGGTCCCGGCGGGCGAGACACTGGGCGATGGCACCGCCCATGGACCATCCGAGAACTGCCGCAGGCTCACCGATGGCGCGGATGATCGAGGCGGCATCCTCGGCGAGCGTCTCGATGGTGAGCCCCGCGACGTCCTCGGGTCGTCCGCCGGCCCCCCGGTTGCTGAAGCAGTAGCAACGGAACCTCTGCGTGAAGCGCGGCAGAACCGCGTCCCAGACAGCACCGGACTGGCCGAAGCCGGCGATCATCAGCAACGGAGGGCCATCGCCGAGCACTGAGTAGCTCAGTCCGGTCGAGGTGACGAGCGTGCGTTCCGGCATCGGACTCAGGCGCCCGCGAGAGCTGACTCCAACGCCGCCGCAGCCTTGCTCCCGTAGTAGGTGGCGGGCCCGCCACCCATCATGACGGCCACTCCGATGGTCTCCAGCACCTGGTCACGCGTGGCCCCGGCCTTGATCGCGTTCGTCACGTGCCAGGCGATACAGCCATCGCATTGGGTCGCGATCGCGATTGCCAGGGCCAGCAGCTCTTTCGTGCTGGTCTCCAACGCCCCCGGCGCGACCGCAGCCTGGTGCATCGCGTGGAACGCCTTCATCACCGCACCAGTGGCCGATTCCTTGGCCAGACCACGGATGCCCTCGCTGAACGCCCGGACTGTTTCGGAAACCGACTCAGCCATTTCCGTACTCCTGTTCCGGGTCCCCGCTACCGGATCGACGGCACACTTGCCGTTCACCATGGCGAGGCTCCCGCGTCGTTCGGACCGTCCTCCACGACGGTTCCGCAAGACGATATGGATGACGGGTGGCGCTCGGGAGTCCACCACGGGGGACAACCAGTCGGCCGATCACTGTCCCCCGAAGGGGACTGGACGCCCCGGAGGAACGTGCCTAACCTCCAGCGGCGCAGGGGTGACAACGCGCGATGCGGCGGCGATACTGTCGCGAGCAGGTCACAGAGCAGGTCGAACGGGTGAGACAAGGATGTCACGTCACGCGGGTGCCACCAGCGACGACAAGCGGCACTACGAACGCGCGTTCCGGGTGCTGGAGGGCGTCGACGACGCTCCCGACCTGGAGACCTTCAAGAGCGCACTGGTTGACACCCTGGCCGAGGTCTACCACGTGCGGTCCACCACGTTCTTCGTCGGACGCACCGCACAGCTCGCCTGCGCAGACCCCGCGCCGACACTCATCGGATTCACCAGACACCTGCTGCCCGAATACCAGGAACGGTGGTTTTCGTCCGATATCTTCGGCTCAGCCGAGGCGTTTCGATCACTCAGCACCAGCAGGGTAGCCACGCTCGCCGAGATCAACGGAGAAAAACCCGAGAACCGTCAGTACATCACCAACTACCTGGGACGGCACGGCATGCATTCCGCCGCTGCGATCTGCCTCGATGTCCGTGGTGGCCGCAAGGCGCTGGTCGGGCTGTTCGATCACGACCCCGACCGCATCGGGCCAGGCGAAATGTTCTCATTGCGCCTCCTGGCTCGCCCGTTGAACCAGATCGCACGGCACCTGCCGGAAACGAGCCCGGAAACCCGCTCCGGTCACCTGCAGCTGAAAAAGCTCTCGCCACGGCAGGCGGAAGTCGCCCGCCTTGTCGGCGAAGGTTTTTCCAACGCCGCCATCGGGGACATCTTGCACCTACGCCCGGAAAGCGTGAAAAAGTACGTCACCCGAATCCTCGCGATCTGCGGCCTGTCCAATCGCACCGAGCTGGCCATCGCTGTTCGCGGTGTCGCACAGACCTCGAGCGGGACCTCCGCGTGATCGCAAGGAGTGGGATCGCTTCGCCTTCGGCTACTCGATGTGGGCGACCGCGAGCGAGGGTCTAGCCGGCGGTCGCCGAATGGGGCCGCTGTCGATCAACGACATGATCACTCACGGCACGCCCAGGCGGGCAGCACCACGAGCTTCCTGTCACCGAGCAAAGACCAGAGGCCCGGAACGGTCTTCGTCCTTGCTACGACACGATCCTCTGGTCGGTGGTCACCTGGACCGCCGCGGCCGATGATCGGAAACGGCATCAGTGCCAGACCGATCAGTACCCGCCGCGGGCTCCGGTCGATGAACCCTGCGACGAGCAGTTGCGCACAAACGGCGAGCACGGAGGCGATGCGGGAGTGCGATCAACACGGTCGTGCGCTTCGTCCCGCCGGTGTTGATACCTGAGTTGACGCCGTAGACCGAGGCGACGTAGCCCGTCGCGGCGGTGGTGAGCACCCCGATCACGCCCCGGACGATGCTGAGCGGGTGGTTGGTCAGGACGGCGACCAGGGGCACCTTGACCGGCTGCGGGCCGGTGACGAACGCGGCACCGGAGTTGTCGGTCATGATGCGCTCACCTCGGGCGAGTTCGGCTTGGCGATGTCGCTCGTGGTAGACGGGGCAGCAGGACGGGGGCGCGGCACGAGAGTCACGAGGACGGCTCCGAGCAGCGCAGGGGCAGCGAAGGCGTAGAAGAGAGCGGTCGTGGGCAGCTGTGCGGACAGGAGCACGCCGCCGTAGACCGGGCCGACGATCCCGCCGAGCCGGCCGACTGAAAGAGCCAGTCCAACGGCGCTGGCACGCACGCGAACCGGGTACCGGTTCGCAACGAACACGTTGATCAGGATTTGGGTCCCGACGGTTCCGACACCGGCGAGGACGACGGCGATGTAGAGCAGCGCGATCGGCAGCGGGTTGCTGAGCACCGCGATGCCCGCGACAGCGAGCAGGAACGAGCCGGCGATGGCGCGTTGGGATCCGATGCGGTCGGCGAGGCGCCCTACGAACAACGGCCCGATCGCGGTGCCGAGGTTGAGCACGATGAGGAACGTCAGCGCGGATCCGATTTCGTAGCCGGCGGAACGCATGAGCTGTGGGAGCCAGGTGTACAGCCCGAACAGGACCAGCAGCGACGCGAACGTGGTCAGGCAGAACAGCACGGTGGCGACGGCGTAGCGGCGGGAGAAGAGCACCGTCAGCCGCCCGGCACCGGTTTCAGTTGCGTACTCGGCTTTGGGCGGGGTCACGGCCTCTGGATCGAGTCGCAGACGGGCGCTCCAGCGGCGAAGCGCGTCGCCGCGGCCGGTGGCGTGCAGAAAGACAAGGGACTCGGGCAGGTAGCCCACGGCCAGGGGTAGGACGACGAGTGCGCCGAGGCCGCCGATCAGGTACTCGGCCCGAAATCCGGCCGTCGGGACGAGAACGACGGCGACGACCGCGGCGAGGGCACCGCCGATTCCGACGCCGGCGAAGGCCAATGCGGTGTTGAGGTTACGTCGCTGTGCCGGACAAAATTCGTAAACCAATGCGGCAACGGAGGGTAGAACTCCGCCAACGCCGAGTCCCACCAGGACCCTGCCGACCGCGAATACCGGAACAGCGGGCGCGAGAGCACACAGCAGCATGGCTGCGGAAAACAGTGTGACACTGGCGAGGACCAGCCTGCGGCGGCCGACGATGTCGGTCAGCAGACCGACGACGACCGCGCCGACGAGCATCCCGATCGGAGTGAGGCTGCCGAGCAGGCTCGCCCGCGCGACGGTGATCTGCCAGGCGTTGTCGGCGAGCATGGCGGGTAGGGCCGCGCCGTAGGCGACGACGTCGTAGCCTTCAAGGGTCATGCAGGCGAGGCACAGAAGCAGCACACTCCGCGGTGTACGGGCGATGCCATCTGGTGACGGGGACACGGGCAAGGACATGGCGACGTTGCCTTTCCTGGGGGCGATACGGATGGTGCCCGCCCTGACTGCCGCCACCGGGCGGCCGTCAGGGCATTGCCATGCGGGGTTCAGGGCCAAGGGGCCAGCGGGTATCGCTTGTTCAGCCAGGCCACGATCTCCGCGGCGGCCAGCTCGTTGCCGGTGGGTTCGCCGTCGCTGACAGGTCCTCCGAAGTGCAGACCTCGCACCGCGACGGTGCTGAGGTCGTCCGCGCCGAGCGCGTCGATCATCCGGCGGGAATCGCCGGGGAACGCCGCCTGGTCGCCGGTGAGCTCGACGAACAAGGTCGGGACGGTGACCCCGGGTGCGCAGCGGACGAAGTCGGCGTTGGAGCTGAGCCCGGACCAGGTGGACAGCCACGCTTCCGGGGTGGTGAGCCGCCCGAACCCGAGTTGACCGTAGTTGATGAGGTCGGGCCGCGCGCCGAACAACGATCCGTAGGGGCGCTCGCTCGGGTCCAGGGACAGATCGACGTTCCGGGGATCGGCGTCTGTCCGGTACACGGTGATGATTCGTGGTGCCAGGGAACGACGCCGGTGGACGGCCTCGCCGCTGTGCTTGAAGGCGGCACGAGCCTCAGCGGCGCGAGACAGGTGTTCGCGCGCGACGGCATCGATCCGTGCGACACGGTCGCGCTGCGCGGCACGATAGCGGGCCAGGAATTCGGGTGTGTAGGAGGAGCTCGAGGGAGGCTCGGCGAAACCGTTGGCCGGGTTGAACGGGTCGAGTTCGGGTACCACCGACATCGGGTCTCGCTCGTCGGCCACTGAGGGGTCGATGCACGCGAGCAGCAGCTTGCCCTGTCCCGGGTGCGGCGCGAGGAAGATGGAGCCGTCGGCGACGGGCATCTCGGCTTCGGCCAACGGGACGGGCCGGCCTCCGGGCGTGGTGGTGATGCGGTCGGCCGCGGGCAGCCCCGCCTGTTCGAGGTAATAGGCGTAGAGCGGGCCCCCGCCGGAGTGGCCGAGGGTGATGATGGACGTGAAACCTTGCTCTCGCAGGAATATCAGGCCGGCGGCGACGTCGAGCAATGCCTGCTCGTGCACCAGGGTGAGGTCGTTGTTCACCGACCGGGTGTGCTGCGTCCAGACCGCGGCACCTGCTTGGAGCAGCAGCGGGACGAGAGGGTGGTGAGTGACGTCCTGGCGCGGGTGCGTCAGGCAGACGACCGTGGTGGCACCGGGCATCGTGGTCAGCACCCCGGAGACAGTCGCACCATCCACAGTGGTCAGTTCATGGAGAGTCGAGGTGGAGTTCTCCGGGCGGCGGCCGGCCGGAAGGTACCGGCCGGCGCCCAGACGCGGCGACTTGGTCACGCTGGCTCCACACGCAGGGCGTCCTTGTCGTGCTGGGTGATGCGGCTGTCCCGGGCGACCCCGCCGACGGCCGAGTACCAGACCGCGTGGCGGCAGCCGGTGGCGCGGCGGTCGATCACGATGGGCCCATCCGCGCTGATCTCGAAGTACGGGCCGATCCGGCCGACGGTCACCGTGGCGTCCTCGCCGGCGACCTTCGCGACCGGCGTGTTCTCCGGGACGTCGAGGATGTAGAGCGTCGTCATCGGCCGCTCTCCTGCGCGAGTTCCCAGTCCGCGGCCCGCTCGACGATGAGCTCCGCCTTGCGCGCCAGCAGCTTGCCGAAGGTCGGCTCGGGCTCGCTCACCACGTCGATCAACGCGTCGATGGTGAGGTTCGCGTCCAGGTCCTCCTGCGGCGTCACCGGCCGCATGGCGCGGGTGATCTCGAACATGTAGCCGTTCGGGTCGTGGGTGTAGATCGACTCGATCGTCTCGTGCTGGATCTGCATCTCCACCGGCCAGTCGCTGGCGTCCAGGCGCCGCCGGTACTCCAGCAGGTCCTCCTCGTTGTCGACGTGGATCGCCAAGTGGCGGGACCGGACGAAGAACTCCGGCACGTCGGCGCCGAACCGGGCGTAGACATCACCCTTCGCGCCCGGCTCGCCGCCGATCTCGCGGCCGGTGCCGAAGTAGTAGAAGAACGCGATCCGGTCGTCGTTGCCGATGTCGAAGAAGAAGTGGATGAAGTCCGGGTGGTCTTCCGGGCCCCAGCCCGCCGCGCAGATGGAATGCACGACCGGGAAGCCCAGGACGTCCCGGTAGAACCGCACCGTCGCGGCCGGGTCGAACGTCGGGAACGCGACGTGGTCGACCCCCTGCACCCGGTGGTCCAACTCCGTCATGGCCGGCCTCCTGCCTGATTCGAATGCGCCCTGTGTCGAACGCGCCCTGTACGGCATCGACGTTACGCCTCGATTGACGAATGAGTCAACAGTTTGACTTGAGCGAAGAACGGCGGCGGGACGCGGACATGACGAAGCCGGCCGGACGAGCGTCCGGCCGGCTGACGGCATTGCGGGACGGAGCGACCGCGCCACGGCGGCGACGGCCGCGCGGGGGGTCAGCCCTTGAGGAGGCGTTCGAGGTGGTCGAGGTCCTGGCGGAGCATCTTCAGCGCGGCCTCGGGCCCCTCGCCGTCGAGGGTGTGGTGGTCGGGGCGCCGCAGCGCGGCGATCGCCATCTCGGCGAGCTGGCCGGTCACGGTCTCGACGTCGTCGCGGCCGCCGGGGTGGAACCACCAGGCCACCCAGTTGCACATGCCCAGCACGCCCAGCGCGGCGACGCGGGCGTCGACCGGCCGGAACTGCCCGGCCCGGATCCCGTCCTCGACGACCTCGGCGATCGTCTTCAGCACGGCGCGGCGGCTGTCGTCGTAGGCCGCGGTCAGTTCGTCCGGGAGCTCGGCCTCAGAGCGGATGAGCAACCGGAACCGCGCCGGTTGCGTCGCACGGCGGCGCACGATGATCTCGACCAGGGCGCGCAGCTGGCCGACCGGGTCGAGGTCGGTGTGCGCGACCAGTTCCTTCAGCTCGTTCAGGGGCCCGTCGGTGACTTCGGTGACCAGCTTGGCGAGCAGTTCGTCCTTGCTCTTGACGTAGTAGTAGAGGGCCGGACGGGTGATGCCGATCGCGTCCGCGATGTCCTGCAGGCTCGTTCCGGCGAACCCGCGCTCGGCGAAGAGCCGGGTGGCCTGCTCGTACATCTCGTTCTCGACGAGCTCGCGGCGGGCGGTGCTGGCGCGGGCCGGCTTGTCGCCGTCCGCCGCGCCGTCGCGCCGGGCCCGCGAGGACGACTCGGCCTTCCGCCGCGCGGGCGTTCGCCGCGAACCATTGGTCATGGCGGCCATTGTAGGGGAGGCGGGCCAGGCGCCGGGTTCATCGCGCCACCGCCTGCCCCGCCGCCAGGAGGCGGCCCGCGCCGGGCAGCGCGGTCGGCAAACCGAGGTGGCGCAACAGGGTGAACGCACCGGCCGTGGCCGCGGACAGGACGGGGATCCCGAACTCCGCCTCGGCGGGGCCGATCAGGTCCAGTGACGGCATCTGCACGCAGGCGGAGATGACGAGCGCGTCGGCACCGGACAGGTCCAAGCCGCGCGCGGCCGCCATCACCCGCTCGCCCGGGATGCAGCCGACCTCGGCGTTGTCCCCCACCTCGAGGGCGGCCCAGTCGAGCACCTCGAGACCCTCGGACTCCAGGTAGGACACGACCTGCTCGGCCAGCGGGCGCAGGTACGGGGTGACCAGGGCGATGCGGCGGGCGCCGAGGGCGGCGAGCGCTTCGACGAGTGCGCCGGCGCTGGACAGCACCGCCGGCCGCTGCCCGGCTTGCGCGAGCTGTTCGGTCACCGCGGCTTCGGTGCGCCGGTGCTCGCCAGGCCCTTGCGCCATGAGCGCGACGAGGCAGGCGTAGAGCACCGCGTCCACGCCGGCGTCGGACAGTTCGCCGATGCACCGTTCGCGTTGCGCGTTCATCGCCCGCAGCTCCTCCGGGGACACCTTGTGCATCCGCATCCGGCTGGAGTGGAAGGAGAACCGCGCGCCGGGGTGACGGCCGAGCAGGGCGGGCACCTCCGTTTCCACGGTGACGTTGGAGCTGGGCACGACGAGCCCGATGCGGTGGGTGGTCACGGATTTCCTCCTGAGGTGGTTGCGGTGGCCGTGCTGCGCGGCCGCGCGATCCCGGCGCGTTCGGCGGCGACCTTCCGGGCGATGTCGGCGTGCAAGCGTTTCTTGTCCATCTTCCCGACCAGGGTGCGCGGGATTTCGGCGATCAGCTCGATGCGTTCGGGCCATTTGAACTTCGCCACCTGCAGTGCGGCGAAATGGTCCTGGACGTCGCGCAGGGTGAGTGGTCCCCCCGCCACGACGAGGTAGGCGCACGTGCGCTCGCCCAGACGCGGATCCGGCATGGCGACCACGGCGGCGGCGGTGATCCGGGGGTGGCGGAGCAGCAACGACTCCACCTCCTCGGCGTTGATCTTCTCGCCGCCCCGGTTGATCAGGTCCTTGATCCGGCCTTCGATCGTGAGGTACCGCTCCCCGTCGATCTCCCGGATCGCGGCGAGATCCCCGGTTCGGTAGAAGCCATCCGAGGTGAACGCCGTCGCGTTGTGCTGGGGGGCGTCGAAGTAGCCTCGGAGGGTGTAGGGGCCGCGGCAGCAGAGTTCGCCGATCTCCCCGTCCGGGACTTCGTTCTCGGCGCCGGGTTCGAGGATCCGGACCTCGTCCATTGGGGACAGTGGGGTGCCGACGGTCTCCGCGCGGGCTTCGCGCGGAGCGCCCGGCCGCGTGGTGAGGAACAGCCCTTCGCCCATGCCGAACAGCTGCCCCGACCACAGGCCGCGGCGTTCCAGTTCGCCGAAGAGCGCGGGCGGCACCTTCGTGCCCGACAACACCACCTGGGTCACCGATTTCGTCGCCGCCGCGAACCCGGGCAGGCCGGCCGCCCTGAAGTGCCCGTGCCCGAGCAGGACGTGCGTGGCCCGCTCCTGGGCCATCAGCGGGAACGAGACCTCCGGGTCCGCGGTGCCGAGGACCAGGCACGCGCCGACGCTGTGCGGGCCGTGGACCGCGCACACGATGCCGGCGTTGTGGATGATCGGGATCAGGTGGGCCACCCGGGTGTCCGGTCCCCAGCCCCAGGAACGCGCGTAGGCCAAGGCGTTGTACCAGTATTCGGCGTGCAGCCGCGGGATCACCTTCGGCACCCCGGTGGTGCCGCCGGAGAGCTGGAAGACCGCGACGTCGTCGGGATCGATGCCCCGTTGGATCTGCTCGACCGTCGCGCGGGCGGCACGGGGATCGACGCCGGCGCCGAGCGACTCGACCGCGACGCCCGCGACGCCGGCGGAACCGCCCAGCACCAGCACGTGGCGCAGCGTGGGGTGGTCCCGCTGCTGCTCGACGGCGAAGCCGACCAGGTCGAACCCGCGGTTGTCCGCCTCGACCAGGTGGGCGACGGCGCCGACCCGCCTGCTGATCTCGCCGATCTCGTGGCCGCGGTGGGCGGCCAGGGTGCACACCGGGACCAGCCCGGCCTTGAGCACCCCGTACCAGGCGAGGATCGCCCCGAGCCGGTTCGAGACCTGGAACAGCACCGGATCACCGGGAGCCAGCCCCAGCCCGGCCAGGCCCGCCGCGAGGAGGTCGGTGCGCTCGTCCAGTTCCCGGAAGGTCACCCGCCCGTCGAGCGCGACGACCGCGTCGCGCTCCGGATGGGCCACCGCGACCGCGTGCAGCTCGTCCGCGATCGTGGCGGTGCCCCACAGACCCGCCTCCCGGTACCGGCGCGCCACGTCGCCGGGGTAGGTGACGAGCCGCTCGCCCCACCGGCTTGTCCTCATGCCGCCTCCTCGCTGAACGAGACCAGGTCGCACCGCCCGCTGACCAGGCCGGCCGCGAGATCGCCGCGCGAGCTCGGCGGACCGTCCACGATCACCAGCCCGCCCGCCTCGGTGCGGACCCGTTCGGCCAGGTCGAGCCGGGTCAGCACGGCCGGCCGGTCGCCGGGGCCGGTGAACCGGAAACCGTCGGCTCCCTCCCGTCGAGCTTGACGCGCCCGGGCGACGACGGCATCTCCGGCGTCATCCCAGGGGTCCGCCACGACATCGGCGAACGTGGTGAGCGCCAGACCGTCGGGAACGGCCGGGAGAACACGTCGCGGGAACTCGGCCCGCTCGTGTCGCAGCGGTTGTTCCAGCACCCACTCGACCAGGTCCCGTGCCGGGGGTTTCGAGTTCGCGTACTGCTCGGCCGCCGCGGCGACGACATCCGGGCTGGTGGCGGCGAAGCGGTCGAGGGGGACGTTGCCCGCCCTGGTCATGTAGGCGACCATCAGCCGCTCGACCGGGAAGTGCAGCCGCGACGGGAACGACTCCCACCACAGCTGGCTCCGCCGCGCCAGCTCCTGCATCCGCTCCACGTCCGGGCGGCGGGACGCCTCGTAGCGTGCGAACGCCGCCGGCGCGTCGGGTTCTCCGGCCAGCGCTTCGACCAGTCCGATCGCGTCCTCCATCGCGAGCTTGGTGCCCGAGCCGATGGAGAAGTGGGCGGTGTGCGCGGCGTCGCCGAGCAGCACGACCCGCCCGGACGACCAGCGCTTGCACCGCACGGTGCGGAACCGCGTCCAGCGGGTCCGGTTGCCGATCAGCGAGTGCCCGCGCAGCTGCGCGGCGAACACCTGCTCCAGGTAACGCAGCGAGGTGGTGTCCGACGCGTCGGGCGGTGTCGCGTCCGTGGAACGGTCGAACCCGGCACGCCGCCACGTCTCCTCGTCGGTTTCGATCAGGAACGTGCTGCGGCCGCCGGAGTAGGGATAGGCGTGGGTCACGAACACGCCGTGCTCCGTGCCCACCGGGGCGAACATCGCGTCCGGCAGCGCGAACTCCGCGCCGCACCACAGGTAGAGCCCGCGGCCGACCTCGATGTCCTCGCCGAATCCGCCGGTGCTCCGGGTGGCGCTGCTGACCCCGTCGGCGGCGATGACGATGTCCGCGTCGAGCTCGTCGGCCGCGCGCCGGGCGCCGTACTCGATGCGCACCCCCGCCTTCTCGGCGTGCCGCCGGAGCACGGCGAGCAGTTCGGTGCGGGCGATACCGATCAGGCGGTCGTTGCGCACCCGCACGCTCCGGTCCCCCACGGTCATCGTCATGTCGTGCCGGTGGCCGGCGGCCAGGATGTCCCGCAGCGTGTCCGCGTCGGCCGCCTCGAGCCTGCGTTGCGTGCCCGCCGCCAGTCCCACCCCGAAACCGAACGTCTTGTCGGGCTCGCCCTGCTCGTGCACGACCACGTCGCACGAGGGCTGGGCCAGTTTCAGCAGACGCGCGGCGTAGAGACCGCCCGGGCCCCCGCCGAGCACCGCGGCGCGGCGTACTTGCATCCCGACCTCCAGGTTGTGACGGCACTTCCGCCCGTTGACTTCGACGTCGAGTATTCGACGTATGCGACGACAAGTCAAGCGCCGGCGAGCTTGACTTCAAACGCTGGCGTTTAATAGTCTACGTTGCCGTAACCACTCGTGGAGCCTGGGCGTGCCCACCTCGTCGGTGCCCCCGCGGTCTCAATCCACGCAAAGGAGCGTGAGTCATGGCGTATGTCATCGGCGTGGACGTGGGCGGTACGTTCACCGACGCCGTTCTCGACGACGACGCGGGCACCGTCCTCGCCGCCAAGTCGCCGTCCACCCCGCCGGACTACTCCCGGGGTGTTCTCGACGTGCTGGAGCTGCTCGCCGAGCAGCTCGGCAAGCCGCTGAAGGAGATGCTCGCCGACACCCACCACATCGCGCACGGCACCACGTCGTCGCTCAACGCGCTGGTCATGGGGAACGTGCCACCGGTCGGCTTCCTCACCACCAAGGGGCACCGGGACTCGATCTTCATCATGAACGTCGAGGGCCGCTACCTCGGCCGGTCCCCGCACGAACTGCAGAACGTGCTGGCACAGGCCAAGAACCACACGCTGCTGCCGAAACGCCTCGCGCTCGAGGTGACCGAACGGATCGACCGCGACGGCAACGTCGTGGTCGGCCTCGACGAGGACGAGGCCCGCTCCGCGATCCGCACGCTTCTCGCCGACGGCGTGCGCGCGATCGCCGTGTCGCTGTTGTGGTCGTTCCGCAACCCGGTCCACGAGCGGCGGCTGCGGGAACTGGTCGCCGAGCAGGACCCCGGCGTCTTCGTCGCGCTGTCGAGCGAAGTCAGTCCCCGGATCCGGGAGTTCGCCCGCAACGCCACCACGATCATGAGCACCCAGATCGGCCCCGGGCTGCGGGACTACCTCACCACGCTGGAGGACACCCTCCGCGAGAACGACCTGGCCGGCCCGCTCCTGGTGATGCAGAGCAACGGCGGCGCGGTCGCGGCCAAAGAGGCCCCGGCCACCGCGATCAGCACCGTCGGCTCCGTGCTGACCGGCGGTGTCGTCGGCTCGGTGGCGCTCGGGCGCCAGCTCGGGCACCGCAACATCATCTCCACCGACGTGGGGGGCACGACCTTCCTCGCCGGGCTGGTCGTCGACGGCGAACCGGTGCGCGACACCACGACCGTGATCAACCACCACCCGATCAACGTGCCCACGCTGCGGGTGGACGCGATCGGTTCCGGCGGTGGCGCGATCGCCTGGCTCGACGCCGGCGGCAACCTCCGCATCGGGCCGCGCAGCGCGCAAGCCGTGCCCGGACCGGCCTGCTACGGCAACGGCGGCACCGAACCGACCAACACCGACGCCAACCTCGTGCTGGGCATCCTGCCCGAACGCGGCCTCCTCGGCGGGCGCAAACCGCTCTCGCTCGACCTGGCGCGCCAGGCCATCGACACCCAGATCGCCAAACCGCTCGGGCTCTCGGTCGAGGAGGCCGCGGCCGCGATCTACACCGTGCAGAACGCCCAGACCGGCGACCTGCTGCGCAAGACCGTCGTCGAGGCCGGTCACGACCCGCGCGAGTTCGTGCTGTACGCGTTCGGCGGCGCCGGCCCCGCGCACTGCGCCGGCTACGCCGCCGAAGTCGGGGTCGACGAAGTGGTCGTCCCACTCGGCCCGGTCGCCTCCGCGTTCTCCGCCTACGGCCTCGCGTCCTCGGACATCGCCCTGGCCGCCGAGCTGTCCGATCCCACCGTCGTGCCGTTCGACCCGGAACGGGCCGAACAGAACTTCCGGGACCTGGAAAAGCAGGTCCGCGAGGGGCTGGACCGGCAAGGGGTGCGGTTCGACACCGTCGAGGTCCACCGCGAGATCGACATGCGCTACTCCATGCAGCTCGCGGAGGTCACCACCCCGGTCGCGGGCGGGACGCTGGACATGGCCGCGATCGAGAAAGCCGCGGCCGCGTTCGAGGAGCGCTACGCCGCGCTCTACGGCAAGGACGCCGGGTTCCGGGAAGCCGGCATCCAGGCCATCACCTTCCGGGTCCGGGGGATCGGTGTGCTGCCGTTCTCGCCGGAGCTGCCCGCGATCCCCGCCGCCGCCTCGCCGGACCCGGCCGTGGCGCGGGTGGGGCACCGCCCGGTCTGCCTCGACGCCGCCACCGGCTACGTCGACACGCCGGTCTACGACTACCGCGAACTGCGAGCCGGGCACGAGCTCGCCGGCCCCGCCATCGTCGAGGTCCCGACGACCACGGTCGTCGTCCCGGCCGGCGCCACCGGCACGGTGGACTCGCTCGGCAACCTGACCATCCGCCGCACCTCCGCCAGGAGCGCCTCATGAGCATGCCCATCCCCGGTTCCGAGGTCTTCGCGAGCCGCCCGGTCGACCCCGGCGAACTGCAGCGCTCGCTGCCCTCCACCCTGCCGGCCCACACCGTCACCCAGGAGCAGATCGACGCGCTCGACCCGCTCACCTACGAGGTCGTGCGCCACCGGCTCTGGTCGGTCACCGACGAGATGGGCGAGGCGCTCAAGCGCATGTCCGGCTCGCCGATCGTCACCGACGCCAACGACTTCGACTTCGCCATCTCCGACGAACTCGGGCAGGAAGTCCAGGTCGGCCTGTACAACACGATGCTCGTCGGCGCCGTCGACCTGGCCATCTACTGGACGCTGCGCAACCGCGCCACCAACCCCGGCATCGCCGAGGGCGACATGTTCCTCACCAACGACCCGTGGGTCGGCGGCGGGCTGCACCAGAACGACGTGATGGTGTACCAGCCCGTTTTCCACGACGGCAAGCTGTTCGCCTGGACCAGCGCGATCTGCCACGAACCGGACCTCGGCGGCGTCGGGCTCGGCTCCTTCTCCCCCGCCGCGCAGGACGTGTTCTCCGAATCCCTGCCCACCCCGCCGGTCAAGGTGGTGCGCGACTTCCAGCTCCAGCGCGACGTCGCCGACCTGTGGGTCCGGCGCTCCCGGGTGCCCATGCTGGTCGCACTCGACCTGCGCGCCAAGATCGGCGCCAACAACGTCGGCCGCGAACGCCTGCACGCGCTGATCGAGCAGTACGGGGCCGACACCGTCAAGGCCGTCATGAAGCGCATGATGGCCGACGCCGAGACCCGGCTGCGCGGCAAGCTCGCCGCCCTCCCCGACGGTAGCTGGACCGCGACCGGCTACCAGGACCAGTCCCACGAGGGCGACCGCGGCCTGCACAAGATCACCGTCACCACCACCAAGACCGGCGACCACCTCACCTTCGACTTCACCGGCACCGACCCCCAGTCCGGCGTGGTCAACTGCACCTACGCCGGGATGCGCGGCGGCGTCATGCTCGCCCTGCTGCCCATCCTCGCCGGCGACATCCCGTGGTCGGCCGGCGGGCTCATGCGCTGCTTCGACCTGATCACCGAGGAAGGCACGCTCAACAACGCGACCTACCCCGCCGCCGTCGGACGGGGCCCGATCGGCCCGGCCTGGCTCACCGGCAACCTCGTCGCCGAATGCCTGGCCCAGATGCTCGACCGCGACCTCGAACTCGGCAAGAACGTCCAGGCGACGTGTTGCGGCACCTGGGACACCGCGGTCATCGCCGGGCTCGACGAGCGCGGCGAGCAACCCGCGCCGTTCCTCAACATCATCATGGAGCCGATGTCCGGCGGGTACGGCGCGCGGCCCCACGCCGACGGTATCGACACCGGCGGGCTGTTCTGCATCCCGATGGGCCGCATCCCCGACGTCGAGATGACCGAGTTCCTCTACCCGGTGCTGGCCCTGTGGCGGCGCGAGGTCCCGGACTCGGGCGGCCCGGGCAGGCACCGCGGCGGGGTCGGGGCGTCGATCGCCATCACCCCGCACGGAACCAGCATCCCCATGGGACTCGTCCTCGCCTCCAACGGCAAGGCGGTCTCCCAGAACGGCGGCCTCGCCGGCGGGCACCCCGGCAACACCGGACTCGACGTGCTGGCCCGGCACAGCCGCGTCACCGACCTCCTCGCCTCCGGACGGATGCCCAGCGAGCTGTCCGAGATCAGCGATCGCCTCGAACCGGCGCAGAACTACGCGTCCAGCCACCTGGCGCCGGGTGAGGTGTTCGTCATGACCTGGCAGGGCGGCGGAGGCTACGGCGACCCGCTGAACCGGGATCCCGAAGCGGTCGCCCGGGACCTCCGGGAACAGAAGATCACCGCCGGCGCCGCCCGGTCCGTGTACGGCGTCGTCGTCGTGAACGGCGCCGTGGACGAGGCGGCGACCGCGGCCGAACGGGACCGCCTGCGGGCGGCGCGACGGCAACGCTCGCGGGTCCTTCGCGTGCCCAGCGGCCGCAAGACCGACGCGACCTCGGTGAAACGGCTCGACGACAACCTCGTCGAGGTCACCGACGGGACGCGCGCCGCGGTGGCGTGCCGCCACTGCCACGAGATCCTCGGCGACGCCACCGGGAGCGACGATCTCGCCCTGGCAGTCTATGAAGGCCCCGTCACCGATGCCGGGCCCCAGATCATCGCCAACCCCACCGACTACGTCGATGCGCCCGTCGTCTTCCGCCAATACTGCTGCCCATCCTGCTGGACAGCGCTGTACTCGGCCGTCGTACCCGCCGACCACCTCGACACCCTGCGCACCCGCACAGAGGTGACCGCGGCAGCAACTGGCTGAACCAGGTCGGCGGCCGCAAACCCATGGCGACCGCCGACCTCCCCCACCTCGCGGGAGGAAGACAGTGCTCTCGGACGCGCGGCCGAGGGCGGCGGTGGTGCTGTCGGGCGGTCGCAGCCGGCATGCACGCCCAGCGGGGTGGACATCGTCAGGGTCCGGTAGGCGACCTGCGGGTGAGGCTGTCCGCGGCGGCCGGCGGGGCGGAGACGAGGAGGACCGGGAGGCGGCCACCGCCGCCGTGAGCGCGTGCGCCGGCTCATCCGCGCAGCTGATCACGACCGGGTGAAGGCCGTTCACCGTCGCGGCGAACGGGCTTCAGACCTTGGTGATCTCCGCGATGAACCCGTCCACGTCGACCAGGGGGCTCTCCGCGCCGAGCGGGACGAGCGTGTGCGTGGAGGCGATGAAGCGCGCCGCGCCCTCGCGGCTGAACTCGACGATCGCGTACCCGTCCGGCGATTCAAGCTCCATGAGCAGCTGGTCCGGGTCGGCGGACAGATCGGGCCGGATCCGCACGTCACCCTCGCCGGCCGGCTCGTTGAGCCCGGCGACGAGGAGGTCACGCGCGAAGCACCACTCGACCCAGCGGCCGCGGTCGGCCCGGAAGGAGAGGGTGACGGCGTAGGGATCGGCGGTGGTGTAGCTCCACCGCGAGAAGACCGGGATGTCGTAGCCGTCCAGGCTGACGAACTGGTGCTCCTCGACCGTTTCCGCGTGCACGATGGCCTCCTGTCCTCCCACGGCTCTTCGCCATTAGGACGGAGCCGGGGGGCCGTCGTTACGCGGTTTCGCGGAGGAATTTCACGACCCACCCGCCGGAGTGACAGCAGCGGGCGGGACGATGGACCGGTGCAGCACGACGACGACCCCACGGCGGAGACCGGCCCGATCCGCCGCATCCCCGGGGGCCCGGCTGCCGACCCCCGCCGCGCCCGTCGCGCGCGCGGCTACACGGAGAGCGGCTCCCCCGCCTGGCCCGCCGGGGCTTCCCACGAAGGACGCCCCGGCACGACGGGCGGCAGCAGCCGGCGATCGCGCGCAACTGGCTCAGAGCCCGCTGAAGCGGCCTCCGGTCGCTCGGGCCGCCGCAACCCTGCCGAACGCACCCCTCGCGCGCCCCGGAACCCGGCCGGGTCCGAGGACAGTCCGCGCGCAGCGCATCGTGCGAGCGGCTCCGGCCGCCCGCGACGCGAGCGCGCCGCGGGCGATTCCGAAGGCACCGGCAGCCACTCCACCGCCGAAGGCGCCCAGCCACTCCGTGCCACCGGCCGCAGCACCCGCCGTGCCAGCGCCGAGGGCACCGGCCCCCACCCCGTCGACTCCGGCGAGGAAGACGCGAGCCACCGCCCCCGCGCCACCGGCCGCACCACCCGGCTCGCCACCACCGGCGCCGAAGGCACCGGCGCCCACCCCACGGGCGCCGAACCCCGCCGCCGTCGTGCCGCCGCACCGCCCGCCACCCCACCCACCGGGCACGGCCACGGCCACTCCCCCGCTCCGCCGGCCTCCCGGCGCGTCAAGCTCCTCCTCATCTGGCTGCTGGCCCCCATCGCGGCCGCCACGGTCGCCGGCCTGCTGCTGCTCTACCCCTGGGGCCAGGACGAACCGGCCTCGGCGATCTCGCAGGGCACCCCGGTCCACGGCACCATCAGCACCGCCACCTCCGGTCCCTGCCTGGCCGCCGGTCAGGTGCAGGTCGGCGACCAGCCGGACGCCAAGCCGTGCCTCAGCGCGACCATCACCCTCACCGACGGGCCGGGCAGCGGCCGCAGCGTCGAGCTGACCGTGCCCATCGAGCCGAGCACCCCGCGCTTCAGCGCCGGGGACGACGTCGTGCTGGCCTACAACGGCGGGGACGCCGCCGATCCCGGCTCCTACCAGCTGGTCGACTTCCAGCGCGGCCTCCCGCTCGCGGTGCTCGCCGCGCTGTTCGCGATCGCCGTGGTCGTCCTCGGGCGCTGGCACGGCCTGGCCGCGCTCGGCGCGCTGGTGCTCAGCTTCGTCGTGCTGGTGGCGTTCGTGCTGCCCGCGATCCTGGCCGGGGAGAACCCGCTGCTCGTCGCGATCGTCGGCGCCGGGCTGATCATGTTCATCGCCCTGTACCTGACCCACGGCCTGTCCGCCCGCACCTCCGTCGCGGTTCTGGGCACGCTGGCGAGCCTTGCCCTGATCGGCGCGCTGTCGGCGATCTTCTCCGCGGCCGCGTCCCTGACCGGCCTGGACGACAGCACCTCGACGCTCATCGCCTCCCTCGGCCACGGCATCGACGCGCGTGGCCTGCTGCTCGCCGGCATCGTGATCGGCGCGCTCGGCGTGCTCGACGACGTCACCGTCACCCAGACCAGCGCCGTGTGGGAACTGCGCCGCGCCAACCCGTCGCTAACCTGGCGCGAGCTGTACTCCGCGGGGCTGCGGATCGGCCGCGACCACGTCGGCTCGGCGGTGAACACGCTGGTCATGGCCTACGCCGGCGCCGCGCTGCCGGTGATGCTGTACTCGTCGATCTCCGGCGTCGGACTGGGCGCGATCCTCGGCTCGCAGGACGTCGCGCAGGAGATCGTGCGCACCCTGGCCGGCAGCGTCGGCATCGTCGCGGCGGTGCCGGTGACCACCGTGCTGGCCGCGATGATCGCCAGCCGGGAACCCGTGAGTCACATCAGCCACAGCAGCGATCACTAGCCCCACGCCGGCACCCCGCCCAGGTCAGCGGCCCCGCGATGGGGTACGAAGGCCGGGCACACGGTTCCCGTCCGGCGGGGAGGGGTCTTGGTCGTTCACGCACTGACGAAAGCCGCCGTCCGCACGCTCACGAGCCTGCCGCGCATCGCGTCCGCGCTCACCGAACTGCGCGACGCGGCCGAGCACCTGGAACGGCTCGCGACCTTCGCCGCGGAGGAGCTGCCGGAGATCGTCTACCAGCTGGAGGGCATCCGCGAGCAGCTGGCCGTGATCGAGAACCGGCTCGGCGGCCGCGACGGCGAGATCACCCCAGCCGCGCGACGAACCGGCTCACGGCCTCCATCGTGAACCGCTGCGCGATCTTGCCCGACGGCGCCGCGGACGCCAGCTGGTAGAGCGGCCGGTCCGGCACGCCCGCGCCCCGCGCCTCCGCGCGCAGCTGCGCGACCAGCAGCTCGGAAAACACCAGCCCGTTGGCCTCGATGTTGTTCGCCACCGCGTCCGCCAGCCGCCGCAGCGTGAGGATGGGCAGCTCACGCCCGCCGGTCCCGGCGTAGACCGCGAGGTCGATCTTGACGACCTGGCCGCGCTGCCCGGAGTTGAACAGCAGGCTGACCGTGCGGGCGCCGCGCACGTCGGTGACCAGCAGGTCGATCCGCCGTGCCCGCGCCAGGTCCACCCGGCGGGTGCGCCAGGTGCGCACCAGCACCGCGGTGCCCTCCAGCCACAGCTTGCGCCGCACGTTCCACACCACCACGTACAGCAGCGGCAGGCCCACCACCGCCGCGGTGACCAGCCCGGGGACCTGGCCGCCGATCAGGCCCGCGATGCCGCCGAACGCCGCCGCCATGATCAGCACCCCGGCCAGGCCGGACAGCAGACGGCGGCGGGTCAGCCCCGGGTCCTCCTGGTGCAGCGGCAGCCGCTGCGGTTCCACCGGCTTCGTCGGCTCGGTCACTTCTTCCCCCATCACGGCATCGGGACGACGCTGCGCGCCCCGCTCAGGAACGGATTGCCGGCCCGCTCGCGGCCGATCGTCGTGGCCGGGCCGTGCCCGGGCAGCACCACCGTGTCGTCGGGCAGCGGCAGCAGCACATCCCGCAGGGACTCCCCCAGCCGCCGCTGGTCGCCGCGGCCGACCGAGCCGGCGAAGAGCGTGTCGCCGGTCAGGGCGAGGCGGCCGCCCTCGGGCGTGGTCACGCGGAACACCACCGAGCCGTCGGTGTGGCCGGGGACGAGGTCGACGTCGATCGCCAGGCCGGCCAGTTCCAGCGGCGCGCCGGTCAGGTCGCGGACGTCGGCGGCCTGCTCGCCGTCGTGCAGGCCGCGGTCGGCCGGGTGGAGCCACATCGGAACGTCGTGGGCCGCGGTGAGGGCCGCCGCGCCGGCCACGTGATCGGGGTGGCCGTGGGTGGCGAGCACCGCCGCCGGGGTGAGCCGGTGCTCGGCGAGCGCCTCGGCGACGCGGCCGGCCGAATCCTCGCCCGGATCGACGACCACGCACGCGGTGTCCGGGCCGGGCGCGAGCAGGTAGCAGTTGGCCCTCAGCGCGCCGGCCGGGAACCCGACGACGAGCACGAAAATCCACCTCCGCGTCCGCGCGTCCACCCGTGCCCGGGATGTCCGGCACCCACCCTAACCGGGGCTGTACAGGGTCCTCACAGGCTGTGCCCATAGACTGCCGCCACCCGATCGGTGACGTCGAGTGGATTCTGGAGGGCAGGTGGCGACCAACCAGCAGCGCCGTGAGGCCGCGAAGCGCAAGCTCGAGCGGCAGATGGCCCGCCGGGCGGAGCAGGCGAAACGCCGGAAGATCGTCGGCGTCGGCGCGACCGTCGGCGCGGTGGTGGTGGTCGCCGGGCTGGTGGTGTTCTTCGCGACCCGCGGCAGCGACAACGGTGACGCCGCGGCCTCCCCGACCACGGCGCCGTCCTCGGAGCTGAACATCCCGGCGCAGCGCGCCGCGGTGCCGCAGCGGCCGACGCCGCTGGCGAACCCGGTGCAGTGCCAGTACCCGGCCACGCCGAGCGAGCCCGCGGCCAAGCCGAACAACCCGCCGCAGGGCAAGGACATCCCGTCCACCGGGACGGTGAACGTCACCCTGAAGACCACCGCCGGGGACATCCCGCTGACGCTGGACCGCGCGCTCGCGCCGTGCACCGTGAACAGCTTCCTGAGCCTGGCGCAGCAGGGGTACTACACCGACACCTCCTGCGCGCGGCTGGGCACCGACACGAGCCTGATGATGCTGCAGTGCGGTGACCCGACCGGCACCGGCAGCGGCGGCCCGGGATACTCGTTCGCCGACGAGACCTTCCCCGAGCTGACCTACGGCCGCGGCCTGCTGGCGATGGCCAACGCGGGCCCGAACACCAACGGCAGCCAGTTCTTCATGGTGTACGGCCCGGCGGAGCTGAGCCCGGACTACACCGTGTTCGGCTCGATCTCCGACGCCGGACTGCAGGTGCTGGACAAGGTGGCCCGCGCCGGCCACGACGGCAGCTTCGACCCAAGCCCCGGCGGCGGCAAGCCGAACATGGAGGTCAAGTTCACCGCGGTGACGATCGGCTGAGTTCTGTCGCCGAAGCGGCCTGGGAGTCCGGTGTGGACTCCCAGGCCGCTTTCGCGTTCAGGAGGCGGTGAACTTCGGCGGGCGGCGGGCGAGGAAGGCCGCCACGCCCTCGGCGTAGTCCTCGCCGTGGACGGCGGCGGAGCGGATCTCCTCGACCTCGCTGTCGCTTTCGGACTGTCCGTCGAGGATCTTGCCGATGATCCGGTTCATGCCGCGGATCGAGGCCTGCGAACGGGAACACAGGGTGGCGACGAAGTCCGACACCCCGGCGTCGACGTCGGCGAAGGTGTCGTTGACGAGGCCGATCTCGCGGGCGCGGGCGGCGTCGATGAGCTGGCCGGACAGCAGGAAGTAGCGCGCGTGCGCGGGCCCGATCAGCGACACCAGCTGGTGCGTGGAGCGGAAGTCGTAGACGATGCCGAGTTTCGCCGGGGTGATCCCGAAGCGCGCGGTGGTGTCGGAGAAGCGGAAGTCGCAGGCGACGGAGACCTGGCAGCCGCCGCCGATGCAGTTGCCGCGGATCTTCGCCACGGTCGGCTTGGTCATGCCGGCGAGCGCGGTCACCGCGCCCTCGACGACCTTGTCGTAGGCGGCGGCGCCGTCGGCGGTGGAGCGCAGGCTGCCGAACTCGGAGATGTCCGCGCCCGCGGAGAAGTCGTCGCCCGCCCCGGTGAGCACGAGCACCTTGAGCGCCGCATCGCGCTCGACTTCGCTCACGACGTCCGGAATCGCCGCCCACATGTCGTGGGTGATCGCGTTCTTCTTCTCCGGCCGCGCGAACGTCAGCGTGGCCACTGCCCCCTCGCGCGCGAACTCCAGCCCTGGTGCCATGAACCGACCCTAGAGGTCGGGCAGGGCCGGGCGCCGTGAGGCAGGCCACCACGACCGGCCGTGGGTCTCACCCGGGTGGGGAGTCCCATGCGGGATGGCTAACAATGTTCAAGATCGACGCGACTGGGCTGACGAGTGCGTCCGCTGGGGGCGCCCCAGCCCGAGGATGCGCCGCTATGACCGCACAACCGGCCCTGCCATCCCCCGCCGTAGCGCCTCGAAGGGCGCCGAAGACGATGTGGATCGTCTCTGCCATCGCCGCGTTCCTCCTGATCGCGGGTGCCGTGACCCTGGCGTTGACCCTGGGAGCGGAGTCGGCCGGTGGGAAGACGTTCACGCTGAACGGCAGCATGGCCGTGTCGTGCACGTCCACGTACGGCTGCGTGGGGTACAGCGACATCCACAGTGGAGCGCAGGTCGAGGTCTACAACGAGAAGCGGGAAATTCTCGCCACCGGCTACCTCACCAAGGCATCGGAGCCGAGCGCGAGCCGCGGTGGCTACTCAACCTCCGTGGTCACGACCTACACGTTCACGATTCCGGACGTTCCGCGCGGAGCGAAGCAGTACGGCGTGCACGTGGGCAATGACAACCGGGGCATCATCTGGGCCACCGAGGACGATGCATCGACGCTCGGCTTCGTCCTCACGCTCGGCTGACTACGACGCGGACGTGACGCGGTACACGTCGTAGACGCCCTCCACGCCGCGCACCACCTTCAGCACGTGGCCCAGGTGCTTGGGGTCGCCCATCTCGAAGGTGAACCGGCTGACCGCCACCCGGTCCCGCGACGTCTGCACCGACGCGGACAGGATGTTCACCTTCTCGTCGGCCAGCACCTTCGTCACGTCGGACAGCAGGCGGTGCCGATCCAGCGCCTCGACCTGGATGGACACCAGGAACACCGAGTTCGCCGACGGCGCCCACTCCACCTCGACCAGCCGCTCCGGCTGGGCGCGCAGGTCCTCGGCGTTCGTGCAGTCCGTGCGGTGCACGCTGACGCCACCACCGCGGGTGACGAACCCGAGGATCTCGTCGCCGGGCACCGGGGTGCAGCAGCGCGCCAGCTTGGTCCACACGTCGGTGGCGTCCTTGACCACCACGCCGACGTCGTTGCCCGCCCGCCGCCTCGTCACCGTGGACGGCGTGGACCGGGCGGCCAGCTCGTCCTCGGCCTCCTCCACGCCACCGATCAGGGCCACCAGCCGCTGCACGACGTGCTTGGCGCTGACGTGGCCCTCGCCGACCGCGGCGTACAGCGAGCTGATGTCCGGGTGGTGCAGCTCGGCCGCCAGCGCGCCCATCGCCTCCGCCGACACCAGGCGCTGCAACGGGAGGCCGACCTTGCGGACCTCCTTGGTGATCGCGTCCTTGCCGGCGTCGATCGCCTCGTCGCGGCGTTCCTTGGCGAACCACTGGCGGATCTTGGCGCGCGCCTTGGGCGACTTGGCGAACGTCAGCCAGTCGCGGCTGGGCCCGGAGTTCTCCGCCTTCGAGGTGAAGATCTCGACGACGTCGCCGTTCTCCAGCTTGCGTTCCAGCGCCACGAGCCGGCCGTTGACGCGGGCGCCGATGCACCGGTGCCCGACCTCGGTGTGCACGGCGTAGGCGAAGTCCACCGGCGTGCCGCCGACCGGCAGCGTCACCACGTCGCCCTTGGGCGTGAACACGAAGATCTCGCGGGCGGCCAGTTCGTAGCGCAGCGAGTCGAGGAACTCCCCGGGGTCGGCGGCCTCCCGCTGCCAGTCGAGCAGCTGCCGCATCCACGCCATCTCGTCGATGTCGACGGCGGTGCCGTGATGGGTGCCCTTGGTTTCCTTGTACCGCCAGTGCGCGGCGATGCCGTACTCGGCCGTGTGGTGCATCTCGTAGGTGCGGATCTGCACCTCGAGGGGCTTGCCGTCCGGCCCGATCACCGTGGTGTGCAGCGACTGGTACACGCCGAACCGCGGCTGGGCGATGTAGTCCTTGAACCGGCCGGGCATCGGCTGCCACAGCGCGTGCACGACACCCATCGCGGCGTAGCAGTCGCGCACGTCCTCGACCAGGATCCGCACGCCGACCAGGTCGTGGATGTCGTCCAGGTCGCGGCCGCGGACGATCATCTTCTGGTGGATCGAGTAGTAGTGCTTGGGCCGTCCCTCGACCTTCGCGGTGATGCGCGAGCCGCCGAGGGCGCCGGTCAGCTCGTCGATCACCTTGCGCAGGTAGATGTCGCGCGACGGGGCGCGGTCGGCGACCAGGCGGACGATCTCGTCGTACTTCTTGGGCTGCAGGATCGCGAACGCGAGGTCCTCCAGCTCCCACTTGACCGTGGCCATGCCCAGCCGGTGCGCCAGCGGGGCCAGCACCTCGAGGGTCTCCTTGGCCTTGCGGACCTGCTTCTCCGGCGGCAGGAACCGCATGGTGCGCATGTTGTGCAGCCGGTCGGCGAGCTTGATGACCAGCACGCGCGGGTCGCGGGCCATCGCGATGACCATCTTGCGGATGGTCTCGGCCTCGGCCGCGGTGCCCAGCTTGACCTTGTCCAGCTTGGTGACGCCGTCGACGAGCTGCGCGACCTTCTCGCCGAAGTCGGCGGTCAGCTGCTCCACCGAGTAGCCGGTGTCCTCGACCGTGTCGTGCAGCAGCGCCGCGACCAGCGTGGTGGTGTCCATGCCCAGCTCGGCCAGGATGGTCGCCACCGCGAGCGGGTGCGTGATGTACGGGTCGCCGGACTTGCGCCGCTGGTGCCGGTGCAGCTCCTCGGCGACGTCGTAGGCGCGCTGCAGGAGGCTCAGGTCCGCGTTCGGGTGCAGGTCGCGGTGGATCGCGGCGAGCGGTTCCAGGACCTGTTTGACCGGGGCGGCGCGCTGGGCGGTGATCCGCCGCGCGAGCCGGGCGCGGACCCGCCGCGTGGCCGACGGTGCCCTGGTCACGCCCTGCGGCTGCGTGCCGCGGTTGTCGGCGGTCTCCCGGGCGGGCGCCGGGCTCTCGAGCTCCTGGCTCAAGCCCACCTCCTGCTGATCGCGCGGCCTGTAGACCACCAAGCGTAACCCCGGCGGGCCACCTCCTTGTTCCCAGCCGCGCCGACCGCCGCGCTCGCGCGCCGAACGGTCAGGTGACCAGGAGCGAGCTGACCTTCCGGCCGCTCAGCGCCGACCGCCCGTCGAGGGCGGCCAGCTCCATCACCACGGACACGCCGGTGACCGTCGCGCCCGCGTTTTCCAGCAGCTCACAGGCCGCGGCGACGGTGCCGCCGGTGGCGAGCACGTCGTCGACCACCACGGCCCGCTGCCCCGGCCGCACCACGCCCGAGGGCAGCTCCAGCGTCGCCGTGCCGTACTCCAGGGCGTAGTCCACCCGGCCCGCCACGCTGGGCAGCTTGCCGGGCTTGCGCACCAGCACCACGCCCATCGCGCGGGCGTAGCCGACGGCGGCGGCGAGCAGGAACCCGCGCGCCTCGACCGCGGCCAGCACGTCGGTGCCCGGGTCGACCGTGGCCGCCAGGGCGTCGATCACCGCCGCGAACCCGTCGGCGTCGGCGAACAGCGGCGACAGGTCCCGGAACAGCACTCCGGGCTCCGGGAAGTCCGGCACCTCGGCGATCAGGCCGAGCGCACGCTCCAGGTCCACGTCAGCGCTTCCGCTTGCCCGAGGGCCGCCCGCGCCGCGGCTGCGCCTTCGGGGTGCGGGCCGGGACGCTCGCGGCGGCCGCGTACGCCTTCTCCTTGCGCAGCTCGGCGCCCAGCGCCTCGTCGTCGCTCGCGTCGAAGTCCTCTTCGCGCTCGGCGGCCTTGCGCGCCTGGTTGGCGCGGCGCGCCCGGACCCGGTCGGCCTGCTGCCGGTACTTCGGGTCGCGCATCTTGAAGTCGACCAGCAGCGGGGTCGCCAGGAACAGCGACGACAGCACGCCGGCGAGCATGCCGCTCAGCTGCACCAGCGCGAGGTCCTGCAGCGTGCCGGAGCCGAGCAGGATGTAGCCGACGACCAGCAGGCCCAGCACCGGCAGCAGCGCGATGACCGAGGTGTTGATCGAGCGCATCAGCGTCTGGTTCAGCGCCAGGTTCGCGGTCTCGGCGTAGGTGCGGCGGGTCAGGCCGAGGATGCCGCGGGTGTTCTCCTTGACCTTGTCGAACACCACCACGGTGTCGTAGAGGGAGAACCCGAGGATGGTCAGCAGGCCGATCACGGTCGCCGGGGTGACCTCGAACCCGACAAGCGAGTAGATGCCCGCGGTGACGAGGATGTCGTGCACCAGCGCGATGAGCGCGGTGACCGCCATCCAGCGTTCGAAGTAGACCGCGAGGAACACGGTCACCAGGACCATGAACACGGCGAGCGCGATCAGCGCCTGCTTGGAGATCTCCTGGCCCCAGGACGCGCTCACCGCGCTGTCGCTGATGGCCTGCACGCTCGCCTGGCCGTTGCCGCCGATCGGCTTGAGCCGGTCGAACAGGGTCTGCTTGACCTTGGCGACCTGGTCGGCGTCCAGGGTGTCCGAGCGCAGCTCGACGGTGGCCGCGTCGCCGACGCCGACCGTCTGCGCCGAGTCGGCCTGCTGACCGAGCGCGTCGGCGAACGCCTGCTTGGCGGCGTCGGCGGTGATCGGGCCGTTCGCGCCGCGCGCCGGCATCTGGATCTGGGTGCCGCCCTCGAACTCGATGCCGAGGTTGAAGCCCTTGATGCCGATCGAGGCGATGCAGACCAGCACCAGGACGGCGAAGAAGATGTACCAGCGCTTGCGCTTGCCGACGATGTCGAAGGCGCCGGTGCCGACGTAGAGGCGGTGGAACACGCTCTCCTTGCCGGCCTTCGTCGTGGCCGGCGCGGCGTCGGTGCTCTGGGTGTTCGGCTCGTCTGCCACGTCAGGACTCCTTCGCGCCCGCGCCGGCGGGCACCTTGCGCGCGGACCGGCGCTGCGCGGCCAGCGTCTGCACGCCGCCGAGGCCGGTGAGCTTCGGCTGGGACAGGAACTTCGACTTCGACGCCAGCGCGACCAGCGGGTGCGTCACGAGGAACACCACGATCAGGTCGAGCACGGTCGACATGCCCAGGGTGAACGCGAAGCCCTGGACATCGCCGACCGCGATGGCGTAGAGCACCGCGGACGCGAGGAACATGACCGCGTCCGAGGCGAGGATCGTGCGCCGGGCGCGCACCCAGCCACGCGGCACCGCCGACCGGAAGCTGCGCCCACCCTCGCGGATCTCGTCCTTGAGCCGTTCGAAGAACACCACGAACGAGTCCGCGGTGACACCGATGGCGATGATGAACCCGGCGACCCCGGCCAGGTCCAGGGTGAAGTTGATCCAGCGCCCGAGCAGGACAAGGACCGCGTAGACGATCAGGCCGGACAGCGCCAGCGAGACGACCGTGAGCACCCCGAGCAGCCGGTAGTAGACCAGGCAGTAGACGAACACCAGGGCCAGGCCGATGCCGCCGGCGATCAGGCCCGCCTTGAGCGAGGCCAGGCCGAGCGTGGCCGACACGGTGGTGGCGTCGGAGGAGGTGAACGACAGCGGTAGCGAGCCGTACTTCAGGATGTCCGCGAGGTCCTTGGTCTGGGCCTGCGTGAAGTTGCCGCTGATCTGGGTGTTGCCGTCCAGGATCGCGCTCTGGATCGTCGGCGCGGACACGACCTGGGTGTCGAGCACGAACGCGGCGCGCTGGCCGATGTTCTTCGTGGTGAAGTCGGCCCATGTCTGGCGGCCGTCGGACTTGAACGACAGGTCGACCGTCCAGCCGGGCTTGTTCTGCGCCGGCGCCGAGGACATCGCGTTGTCGATCTCGGTGCCCTTCAGGAACACCGGGCCGAGCAGGTACTTCTCGGTGCCGGTCTGGTCGCAGGCGAGCAGCGGCAGGTTCGGGTCGTCGTTGCCGCGCAGCGGGTCCTGCGTGGAGCAGGTGAACGCGGCCAGCGCCTGCGCGGCCGTGGGGCCTGCGGCGAGCGTGTCGCCGCTGCCGGTCACCAGGTCGGCGGCCTGGCGGGCGGCCTTGGCCTGCTGGATCGCGGCCGGGTCGTCGGCCTGCCCGGCGGGCGGCGCGACCGGCGGGGTGGTCACCGTCTGCGCGTCGATCACCTTGCGGAAGCCGAGCTGGGCGGTCTGGCCGAGCTTCTTGGCCTGGTCGCCCTGCTCACCGGGCACGGTGATGACGATGTTGCTGCCGTCGAGGATCACCTCGGTGCCGCTGACGCCGATCCCGTTGACGCGGGTCTCGATGATCTGGCGGGCCTGGTTGAGGGACTCGCGCGAGGGGGCCGAGCCGTCCGGGGTGCGGGCGCTCAGCGTCACCCGGGTGCCGCCCTGCAGGTCGATGCCCAGCTTCGGGGTGGGCTTGCCGCCGCCGGTGAAGAACACCAGGGCGTAGAGCACGACCACGATCAGGACGAAGAAGCCGAGATAGCGTCCCGGGCGGATCCGCCCGGCCGGTGGTGCCACGGTGGTCGTTCTCCTCGACGGTCAGCTACGCGGGAACTCGTGCCGCCTACGCGGCGGTACGCAGACACTACTCGCCGCGTTGTGAACGCGGCGTTGACCCCGGCGTCACCGTCGGACGCCGGGGTGTTGCGCTGGCGACGGGCTACTTCTTCTCGCTCTCCAGCGAGGAAGCAGCGGTCTTCTCGTCGGCCTGGGCCTTGGGCGCCACCGTGGTGTCCGGGGTCTCGGTGACCTCGGCGGTCTCCACCACGGTCTCGTCGTCCTCGTCGGCCTCGACCTCGTCGACCACCTCGGGCGCGACCTTCTCGCGCACCGCCTGGCGCAGCCAGGTCGTCACGACACCGGGCGCGATCTCGATGTCGATCGTGGTGTCGTTGCTGGTGTCGGCCACCGTGCCGTAGAGGCCGGAGGTCGTCATCACCCGGTCGCCCTCGGACAGGCTGCTCTGCAGCTTCTGCTGCTCCTGCACGGCACGCTTCTGCTTCCGGGTGCCCATCACCAGCGGGATCGCCACGACGAGCATGAGCAGCAACGGCAGGAAAAGCTGTTCCATGATTCTCCATTCGGTGTCACGGCCCCCGGCCGCCACACCTATTTGTCCGGATGTGCTCTTTCGAGTGTGCCAGGCACCACTGACCAGGCCAGCACCCGGTTAGTCGAACAGGGTAGGCCCTGCCTGGTCCGGGCGGGGCGGTGGGCGCAGACCCAGGTGTTCCCAGGCACTCGGCGTCGCCACCCGGCCACGCGGGGTGCGCGCGAGCATACCCGCGCGCACCAGGTAGGGCTCGCAGACTTCCTCCACCGTCGCCGGTTCCTCACCCACGGCGACGGCGAGCGTGGAGACCCCGACCGGGCCGCCGCCGAAGGAGTGCACCAGCGCCTCCAGCACGGCCCGGTCCAGCCGGTCCAGGCCCAGCTCGTCGACGTCGTAGACAGCCAGCGCGGCGCGCGCGACGGCCAGGGTGACCCGGCCGTCCTCGCGCACCTCGGCGTAGTCGCGGACACGGCGCAGCAGCCGGTTGGCGATGCGGGGCGTGCCGCGCGAGCGGCGGGCGATCTCCGCGCTGCCCTCGGCGTCGATCTCGATGTCCAGGATCTTCGCCGAGCGGCGGATCACCTGGTCGAGCTCGTGATCGGCGTAGAACTCCATCTGGCCGGTGAAGCCGAACCGGTCGCGCAGCGGGCCGGTCAGGGCGCCGGAGCGGGTAGTGGCGCCGACCAGGGTGAACGGGGCGATCTCCAGCGGGATGCTGGTGGCGCCCGGCCCCTTGCCGACCACCACGTCGACCCGGAAGTCCTCCATCGCCAGGTACAGCATCTCCTCGGCGGGGCGGGCGATGCGGTGGATCTCGTCGATGAACAGCACGTCGCCCTCGGCGAGGTTGGACAGCATCGCGGCGAGGTCGCCGGCCCGTTCCAGGGCCGGGCCGGAGGTGATGCGGATGGACGCGTCCAGCTCCGCCGCGACGATCATCGCCAGGCTCGTCTTGCCCAGGCCGGGCGGGCCGGACAGCAGCACGTGGTCCGGCGGGACCCCGCGACGCCGGGCGCTTTCCAGCACCAGTTCCAGCTGCTCGCGCACGCGGGGCTGGCCGATGAACTCGCTCAGCCGGCTCGGGCGCAGCGTCGTCTCCATCTCACGCTCGCCCAGCTGGGGCAGCGCGGAGAGGGTCTCGTCCGCCGGGTGCTCGGTCACCTCGTCATCGTGCACGCGTCAGCTGCCTCACTTGCGCCCGAGGGTGCTCAGCGCGGCGCGGAGCACGGCCGGGGTGGTGTCGGCCTGGCCCGCGGCGAGCACCTTCTCCACGGCCTGCTCGGCCTGCTTGGCGGGGAACCCGAGGCCGGTGAGGGCCTCCACGACCTCGGCGCGCACCGCGCCGGCGGCCGGGGCCGCGGTGGTCTCGGCGCCGGCGCCGGCCGCGGTGACCTTGTCGCGCAGCTCGAGGGTGAGCCGCTCGGCGCCCTTGCGGCCGATGCCCGGCACCTGGGTGAGGACGGTGATGTTGCCTTCGGCCAGCGCGGTGCGCAGCTTGTCCGGATCGAGAACGGCCAGCGCGGCCAGCGCCAGGCGCGGGCCGATGCCGGAGACGGTCTGCAGCAGGCCGAACAGCTCGCGGGCCTCGGCGTCGGCGAAACCGAACAGGGTCAGCGAGTCCTCGCGCACCACCAGCGAGGTGTAGAGACGGACCTCTTCGCCGCGCCGCAACGTGGCCAGCGTGGACGGCGTGGCCTGCACCGCGAGTCCGACCCCGCCGACCTCCACCACGACGTGGTCGAGCCCGACCGAGAGCACTTCGCCCCGGACCGAGGAGATCATCCCCGCACTCCCTTCCCTGGTGTCCGCGTGTTCCTCCGGCGCGGAACCGCCGCCGACACGGTATTGGCCGCCTTCGCCGCGGCGGCGAGCCGGGCCTGGTGCGCGCGGGCGAGTTCGGCCGCGCGGGCCTCGGCCTCGGCGAGGCGGTCGCGCATCGGCTGACGCCACAGGTGGCAGATGGCCAGCGCGAGGGCGTCGGCCGCGTCGGCCGGGCGGGGCGCCTGCGCGAGCCCGAGCAGCCGGGTCACCATGCCGGTGACCTGCGCCTTGTCCGCGCGGCCGCTGCCGGTGACGGCGGCCTTGACCTCGCTCGGGGTGTGGAACACGACCGGCAGCCCGCGCCGGGCGGCGGCCAGCGCCACGACTCCCCCGGCCTGCGCGGTGCCCATCGCGGTGCGCACGTTGTGCTGGCTGAAAACACGCTCGACGGCGACCGCCTGCGGGCGGTAGGTGTCCAGCCAGTGCTCGACGGCGTCGGAGACCGCGAGCAGGCGCCGCTCCAGGGTGTCGTCGACCGGGGTGCGGACGACGTCCACGGCCACGCAGCTGACGGTGCGGCCGGTGCCCCCGTCCACCACGCCGAGCCCGCACCGGGTCAGCCCGGGGTCCACGCCGAGCACTCGCACCGATCGCCCTCCTGCCGCCGAACACGCGTTCGAGGTGAGGCTACCGCGCCGGGCCGCGCCGTCCCGGCACGACGCGCCGGGACGGATGATCGTCCACTAAGGACCGTCGACGCCCGGGGTCCAGCTCTCCGGCGCGCCGCTCTCGGTGAGCACCGGCTGCCAGTCGGCGAAACCCTCCGGCGCGCCCGCGCTCCACGGCCAGTGGCCGTCCGGCGTGGCGACGATGATCTGCACGGCCGGGAAGTCGCCGTCCGGGTAGACCAGGAACGCGCTGCCGAAGTACTCGAGGTAGTGCCCCTTGGCGACGCGCTCGAAGGTGACCGGCACGCCCTCGAAGAAGTCGTCGTAGACCTTGCCCGGCACGAACTCCTCGCCGTTGGCCGCGCGGTCGACGTAGGCGTCGAGCAGGACCGGGGCCATCTGCTCGGGCAGCCCGACGACGACGGCCTCGGGGACCTCGTGCAGCGCCCACACGCACGCCGTGAACGCGTACCCGGCCCCGGAATCGTCGCCCGCCACGGAGATCACCGCGTTGCCGCGGGTCTCGGCCTGGTTGACGATCCACTCGAGGAGGTCGGAGTCTTCGGGCGCGAGGGTCTCGGTCACGGGCGGCATTCTGCCGTACACGGGCCGAGCCCGGACAGCCCCCGTCGGTGGAAAATTTCCGTTGCACGCCAAGGCCCCCCGGTGCGGGTGCGCCGGGGGGCCTCGGTGGTCGCGGGTGTTAGGCGCCGACTTCTTCGAGCACCTCGTCGGACACGTCGAAGTTGGCGTAGACGTTCTGGACGTCGTCGCAGTCCTCGAGCGCGTCGATCAGCCGGAAGACCTTCTTGGCGCCCTCGGCGTCGAGCGGGACGCTCACCGACGGCAGGAACGTCGGGTCGGCCGACTCGTAGTCGTAGCCGGCGTCCTGCAGCGCCTTGCGGACGTTGACCAGGTCGGTGGCCTCGGAGACGATCTCGAAGTTGTCGCCGAGGTCGTTGACCTCTTCGGCGCCCGCGTCCAGGACGGCCATCAGCACGTCGTCCTCGGACAGGTCGTTCTTGGGCATGATCACCACGCCCTTGCGGTTGAACAGGTACGACACCGAGCCCGGGTCGGCGAGGGAGCCGCCGTTGCGGGTCAGCGCGGTGCGCACCTCGCCGGCCGCGCGGTTGCGGTTGTCGGTCAGGCACTCGATCAGCACGGCGACGCCGTTGGGGCCGTAGCCCTCGTAGTTGATCGTCTGCCAGTCCGCGCCGCCCGCTTCCTCACCGGCGCCGCGCTTGCGGGCGCGCTCGATGTTGTCCTGCGGGACCGAGTTCTTCTTCGCCTTCTGGATGGCGTCGTAGAGGGTCGGGTTGCCCTCGGGATCGCCCCCGCCGGTCCGCGCGGCGACCTCGATGTTCTTGATGAGTCTCGCGAACAGCTTGCCACGCTTGGCGTCGAGGGCGGCCTTCTTGTGCTTCGTGGTGGCCCACTTGGAGTGGCCGCTCATCTCTCCTCCGTCTCGCTCGTCGTCGCCGCGTCCCGCACCATCTCCACGAACAGGCGATGGACCCGATCGTCCCCGGTCAGCTCCGGGTGGAAGGCCGTGGCGAGCACCGGCCCCTGCCGGACCGCGACGATCCTAGCGCCGGTGGTCTCCGTCGCGGGCACCGTGGCCAGGACCTCGACCCCGTCGCCGGTTTTTTCCACCCAGGGGGCGCGGATGAAGACCGCGTGCAGGGGGCCGCCGGCCAGTCGCGCGAAGTCGAGGTCCTCCTCGAAGGAGTCCACCTGGCGGCCGAAGGCGTTGCGCCGGACGATGACGTCCAGCGCGCCGAGCTGGTGCTGGTCGGGGCGGCCGTCCAGGGCCTGCTTGGCGAGCAGGATCATGCCCGCGCACGACCCGAAGGCCGGCATGCCCCCGGCGAGCCGCTGCCGGAGTGGTTCGAGCAGCTCGAAGGTCTCCAGCAGGCGCGACATCGTGGTGGACTCGCCGCCGGGCAGGACGAGCCCGTCGACAGCGGCGAGCTCCGGCTCCCGGCGGACGGTGACGGCCCGCCCGCCGGCGCGCTCGACCATCGCGGCGTGCTCCCGCACGTCCCCTTGGAGCGCGAGCACGCCGATCACCGGTACCGCGGACACCTGACCTCCTGAAACGCGTGGTGATTACTGTATTCCGCCGCGGGCCTCGCCGGGTGCGTGAGGCCCGGGCGAGCACGCCTCGGGGCGATGCCCGGCGGGCGCGCCGTCGGAGCTCCCGGCCGCTGGGGCTCCCGCAGGCGGGTGAGCCGGCTCCTCCGGCACGACAGCACCGTTCCGCGGCACGGGAGGACCTCTCGCGCGCCACGAAAGGGCCACTCGCGCCTTCACGACTGGCCCCTTCGTGCGGACGAAACTCCGGCGGAGGGACGACCTCCGGCCGCGCCTACCAGCCGCGCTCGGCGAGCCGGTGCGGTTCCGGCACGTCGTCCACGTTGATGCCCACCATCGCCTCGCCGAGGCCGCGCGACACCTTCGCGATCACGTCCGGGTCGTCGTGGAACGTGGTCGCCTTGACGATCGCCTCGGCGCGCTTGGCCGGGTCGCCCGACTTGAAGATCCCCGATCCGACGAACACGCCCTCGGCGCCCAGCTGCATCATCATCGCCGCGTCGGCCGGCGTCGCGATCCCGCCGGCGGTGAACAGCACGACCGGCAGCTTGCCCTTCTCCGCGACCTCGCGCACCAGCTCGTACGGGGCCTGCATCTCCTTGGCCGCCACGTACAGCTCGTCCTCCGGCAGCGACGTCAGCCGCCGGATCTCGGCGCGGATCTTGCGCATGTGGGTGGTCGCGTTCGACACGTCGCCGGTGCCGGCCTCGCCCTTGGAGCGGATCATCGCGGCGCCCTCGTTGATGCGGCGCAGCGCCTCGCCCAGGTTCGTCGCCCCGCACACGAACGGCACGGTGAACGCCCACTTGTCGATGTGGTTGGCGTAGTCGGCCGGGGTGAGCACCTCGGACTCGTCGATGTAGTCCACCCCGAGCGACTGCAGCACCTGCGCCTCGACGAAGTGGCCGATGCGCGCCTTGGCCATCACCGGGATGGACACCGTGTTGATGATGCCCTCGATGAGGTCCGGGTCGCTCATGCGCGCGACCCCGCCCTGCGCGCGGATGTCGGCGGGCACCCGCTCCAGCGCCATCACGGCCACCGCACCGGCGTCCTCGGCGATCTTGGCCTGCTCGGGGGTGACGACGTCCATGATCACGCCGCCCTTGAGCATCTCGGCCATGCCGCGCTTGACGCGCGCGGTGCCCCGCTCGGGCGTGGCGGAACTGCTGGACTGAACTTCGGACACGACAGGACGCCTTTCACGAAAACACGAAGGGGTTCGGTGTCCAGTTTAGGTTCTGGTGGACCGCTCCCCCAGGCCAGTTCGCCGCGATCTCAGCAGTCCACTTTTCGCTCCGCAGGCGCAACCTGCCCCCGCGGGCTTGCCGGACCATGCTCGCCGGGTGTGTGATCGAGGACACACCTTTCGACAGCGTCGTCCCGGGGAGCCCGCCATGGCCGACAAACAAGCCCGCACCGTCGATGCCGGAGCCGCGGTCGCTGTGGACGACCCGGTCAAGGTCCGCAACGTGGTCCTGGTCGGTCCCTCCGGATCCGGCAAGACCACCCTCACCGAGGCCCTGCTCGCGGTGTCCGGCACCGTGACCAGGGCCGGTTCCGTTGTGGAGGGGACCACGGTCTGCGACCACGACCCGGCGGCCGTGCGCCAGCAGCGCTCGGTCGGGCTGTCCGTGGCGCCGGTGATGCACGACGGCCACAAGATCAACCTGATCGACACCCCCGGCTACGCCGACTTCGTGGGCGAGCTGCGCGCCGGGCTGCGCGCCGCCGACGCCGCCCTGTTCGTGGTCAGCGCGTTCGAGGGCGTGGACCCGGCGACGGTGGCCATCTGGGAGGAGTGCGCCGCGGTGGGCATGCCGCGCGCGGTGATCGTCTCGCGCCTGGACCACCACCGCGCGGACCCCGAAAACGAGATCGCCGCGTGCCAGGACGCGTTCGGCGCGGGCGTGCTGCCGCTGTACCTGCCGGCGAGCGGGCCGGAGCCGGGCCTGATCGGGCTGATCACCCGTCGCCGCTACGACTACTCGCAGGGCTTCCCGCCGCGGATGGCCGATCCCTCCGCCGAGGACCTGGAGCGGCTGACCGAGGCGCGCAACGAGCTGATCGAGGGCATCATCGCCGAGAGCGAGGACGAGACCCTCATGGACCGCTACCTGGCCGGCGAGGAGATCAGCGAGGACACCCTGATCGCGGACCTGGAGACGGCCGTGGCCCGCGGGTCGTTCCACCCGGTCATCCCGGTGTGCGCGACCACCGGCGTGGGCCTGGCGGAGGTGCTCGACGGCATCGTGCGCGCGTTCCCGTCGCCGCTGGAGCACAAGCTGCCCTCGGTCACCACCCCCGACGGCGCGCCGCACCCGGCGCTGAGCACCGACCCCGACGGGCCGCTGGCCGCCGAGGTGGTGCGCACCGCCGTGGACTCCTACGTCGGGCGCGTGTCGCTCGTCCGGGTGTTCTCCGGGACGCTGCGACCCGAGCGGCCGGTGCACGTGTCCGGGCACGGCCTGTCCGAGCGCGGCCACGAGGACCACGACACCGACGAACGCGTGGCGCACCTGTACTCGCCGCTGGGCGCGAACCTGCGCGAGGTGCCCTACTGCGTGGCCGGGGACCTGTGCGCGCTGACCAAGGTCGGCTCGGCCGAGACCGGGGACACCGTCTCCTCCCCCGACCACCCGCTGCTGATGCGCCCGTGGCCGATGCCCGAGCCGCTGCTGCCGGTGGCCGTGGTCGCCCGCAACCGCAGCGACGAGGACGCCTTGGCGCGTAACCTGTCCCGCCTCGTGGCCGGTGACCCGACACTGCGGCTGGAACGCAACGCCGAGACGTCGCAACTGGTCCTGTGGTGCATGGGCGAGGCGCACGCCGACGTGGTGCTGTCGCGGTTGCGGGCCGGCGGGGCCGAAGTGGACACCGAGCCGGTCAAGACGAGCCTGCGCGAGACGTTCGCCGGCCCGGCGAAGGGCCACGGGCGGCACGTGAAGCAGTCCGGCGGGCACGGCCAGTACGCGGTGTGCGACATCGAGGTCGAGCCGCTGCCGCGCGGCGCCGGGTTCGAGTTCGTGGACCGGATCGTCGGCGGGGCGATCCCGCACCAGTTCATCCCGAGCGTGGAGAAGGGGGTGCGGGCGCAGCTGCAACGCGGACTGGTGGCCGGCTACCCGGTGGTCGACGTGCGCGTCACGCTCGTCGACGGCAAGGCGCACAGCGTGGACTCCTCGGACGCGGCGTTCCAGACGGCCGGCGCGCTGGCGCTGAAGGAGGCCGCCGCGAACGGGCGGGTCGTGCTGCTCGAACCGCTCGACGAGGTCGACGTGCGGGTGCCCGACGAGTACCTGGGCGCGGTGCTGGGCGACCTGTCCTCGCGGCGGGGCCGGGTGCTGGGCACCGAGTCGGTGGGCGGCGGGCGCAGCGTCATCCGCGCCGAGGTCCCCGCGACCGAGCTGCTGCGCTACACCACGGAGCTGCGGTCGCTCAGCTCCGGCACGGCGACGTTCACCCGGCGGCACACGCGCTACGACCCGCTGCCGGAGAACCTGGCGGCCGCGCACGCCTGAAATTCACGAGCGCGGGCGGCGGTGTGTTGCCTATTCTCGCGGGATGACCGGACAGTACTCGCGCTACCGCCAGGACTCGGAGGTGCTGGCGGCGATCGGGACGGCGATCGGCGAGCACCGGATCACCGTCCGGCTGCCGCGCGCGCTCGCGGACGCCGCCGTGGCCGCGTGGCAGCGCGACGAGACCGAGCCGGTGGCGGTGGAGACGCCGGAGCAGTGGGCGCTGCGCGACCGCGCGGCGGACCTGGCGCTGATCGGGCTCGCGGTGTCCGAGCGGGGCCGCCCGGACGGGGAGTTCGTGACGGTGGATCTGGACCTGGGCACGGCCGGAGCCGCGGCGCGGGCGGCGCTGGACTGACCGGAGCGCGCAACTCGCGGCCACGAATGCGCGAGGGCGTTCGGCGCGCGAGTCCCACGCTCGGGCGGCCCAGCCTTGGTGGCACCGCCGTCGGCGGAAGCGCCAGCCGTGAAGGATCAGCGGGTGAAGAAGCCGCCGGGGCGGCCGTTGCGGTCCGCGATCAGTCCGGCCAGCGTCGCGATCGCGATTTCGGCCGGGCGGCGTGAGCCGATGTCCAGGCCGATCGGGCGGTGCACCCGGGCGATCTCGGCCTCCGGCACTCCCAGCGAGCGCAGCGCCTCGACGTGCGGGCCCTCGTGCCGCGGGTTGCCCATCACCCCGGCCCAGCGCACCGGCCGCGCCAGCACGTCCCGCAGCGCGGCACCCAGCTCGGGCCGGTGGTGGTCGGTCACCACCACGTCGGTGTCGGCGTCCAGGTCCGGCAGCACGGCCGTCGCGCCGGGGGCCGCGCGCGAGGAGTCCGGGTCGTACAGCACCGTCCGGTACCCGAGGTCCGCGCCGTAGCGCAGCAGGAACTCCGCGACCGGGGAGGCGAACACCGCGACCAGCGTCGGTGTCTCCACCGGCGAACCCTCCGCGCCGTGCGCCACCGCGCACGCCGAGTCTTCCGCAGCCATGCTCTGATCTTAGGCGCCGGGCACCGGCGGTTCGGCGATCTCGAAGTACTCCGGCTGCCGCGCCGTGCCGGCGAGCTTGAAGTACCGCACCTTCCGCCGCCGGCGCAGCGCGAGCGCGTCCCGCACCGCGTCGTTGTGCACGCGCCGCGCGATGACGACCCGGTGTTCGGCGTCGGCCAGCTCCTCGGCCAGCGAAGCGGGCAGCCGGGCCCGGTCGATCGACGCGAGCAGCCGGGTCAGCTCGTTCTCCGCGACCTCCCGCTCCGCCCGCGGGGCCTTCTCCGCGATGTCGGCCGCCTCCCGCAAGCCCGGCGCGGCCTCGTCGACGGCGGCCACCGCCCGCGCCACCACCGCCCGCCGCGCCAGCGCCGCGTCCAGCGCCGCCCACCCGGCGTCCAGCCGGACGTGCAGCCGGTCCAGCCGGTTGGCCGTGGCCACCAGGAACAACCCGCCGAGCACGACCACCGCCGCGACGATCGAAACGACCAGCACGAACCAGTTCACAGCGGCGCGTCCTCCGCACTGACCCGCCGCGGGTCGGCCGCGATCGCCGTCTCGTAGACCCGCAGCACCTGCGTCACCACCACCGGCCAGTCGTAGATCGCGACACGCTCCCCCGCCGCCGCGGCCAGCGACGTCCGCCGCGCCGGGTCGCCGAGCAGCTCACGCAGGCAGTTCGCCAGCGCCACGCTGTCGCCGGTGGTGAACAGCGCCCCGGCGCGCCCGTCGTCGAGCACGCGGCGGAACGAGTCCAGGTTGCTCGCCGCCACCGCGGTACCGGCGGCCATCGCCTCGGTGAGGATCATCCCGAAGCTCTCACCGCCGGTGTTGGGCGCGCAGTAGACGTCGACGCTGCGCAGCGCCCGAGCCTTGGTGGCGTCGTCGACCTGGCCGAGCAGCTCCAGGTGCGGCGCCAGCTCCGGGCCCGCCATCCGGCGCAGCACGTCGGCCTCGCCGCGTCCCACCACGAGCAGCCGCAGCTCCGGGAACTCCGGCAGCAGCCGGCGGGCCGCGGCGAGCAGGACCTCCATGCCCTTGCGCGGCTCGGTGAACCGGCCCACGAACCCGATCGTGCCCCCGGCCCGGGGGTAGCCGTCGAGGGGCTGGGCGCGGGAGAAGAACTCGACGTCGACCCCGTTGGGGATCTCCACCGCGTCCCCGCCGGCATGTTCGACCTGCACCCTCCGCGCCAGCGCGGACACCGCGATGCGCGCGGTGATCTTCTCCAGCAGCGGCCGCAGCACCGGCTGGAACGCCGACAGCGTCCGCGACCGCGGCGTGGAGGTGTGGAACGTGGCGACGATCGGCCCGTCGGCGACCTTCAGCGCCAGCAGCGACAGGCTCGGCGCGGCCGGCTCGTGCAGGTGCAGCACGTCGAAACCGCCGTCCCGCAGCCACCGCCGCACGCGCGCGTAGGACACCGGGCCGAACTGCAGCCGCGCGACCGACCCGTTGTACGGGATGCCCAACGCCTTGCCCGCCGGGTGCACGAAGTCCGGCAGGTCGGCGTCGTCGTCCGCCGGCGCCAGCACCGACACCTCGTGCCCGCGGTCCAGCAGCGCCCGCGCCAGGTCCGTGACGTGCCCCTGGACACCACCGGGGACGTCGAAGGAGTACGGGCAGACGATCCCGACCTTCACGCCGCTTCCTCCGTCGCGGAAAAGGTCCCCTCCTCGAAGTCGGCGGTCCACACCTTCTGCATCATGTGCCAGTCCGCCGGGTGCGCCGCGATGTCCCCGGCGAAGACGTCGGCCAGCGCCTGGGTCGCGGCGGGCACCTCGGTGCGGTGCGCCACGCGGATCCGCGGGTGGATGCGGATCCCCCAGCCGTCCTCGGTGAACCAGCTGCCCACCGGCAGCAGCGCGGCGCCGGTGCTGGCCGCCAGCCGCGCCGGGCCGGCCGGCATGCTGGTCTTCTCGCCGAAGAACGACACCGGCACGCCGCTGCCGGACAGGTCGCGGTCGGCGATCAGGCACACCACCCGGTTCTCCCGCAGCCGCTGCAGCAGCAACCGGAACGAGCCGGTGCCGCCGTCGGCGGAGAGGATCTCGAACCCGAGCGACTCGCGGTAGGCCACGAACCGCTGGAACAGCGACTCCGGCTTCAGCCGCTCGACGACCGTGGTGAACGGGCCGTACCGGCCGACCGCCCAGATTCCGGGTACGTCCCAGTTCCCGCTGTGCGGCAGGGCGACCACCGCGCCGTTGCCCTCGGCCAGCGCCGCGTCGAGGTTCTCCACGCCGCTGATGGTCGCGCCGACGCGGGCCCGGATGTCGTCGGCGTCCATGGTGGGCAGGCGGAACGCCTCGTGCCAGTAGCGCGCGTAGGAGCGCACGGCCTGCCGGGTGAGCTCGTCGAGTTCGGTCTCGTCCGCTTGCGGCACGACGCGGGCGAGGTTGCGGCGCAGCTGCCGCACGCCGGGGCCCTTGCGCTTCGCGGCGAAGTCCGCGGCCAGCCCGAAGCCGGCCTTGGCCAGCGGCACCGGCAGGCGGCGCACCACGTTCCAGCCGGCCGCGTAGCCGAGGTCGGCCATCCGCTCGCCGAACCGGCCCATCAGCCCGCCTCCCGGGCGGAGGCGGCGACCGCCAGCATGCGCTGGATCGTGGTGATGATCGAGCCGAGCGCGAGCAGCCACAGGGTGCCCTCGACGGCGAACGGCACGCCCAGCCCCTCCAGACCGGTCCCGACGAGCGCGATGATCAGCCGCTCGGCGCGCTCGATCAGCCCACCGTCGGCCTTGAGCCCCTCCGCCTCGGCACGGGCCTTGATGTAGGAGATCACCTGGGCCAGCACGAGGCAGATCAGGCAGGCCGCGGCGGCGCGCAGGTTGTGCTCGACCGCGAAGCACCACCACGCGATGCCGGCGAACAGGGCGCCGTCGGCGAGCCGGTCGCAGGTCGCGTCCAGGGTCGCGCCGAACGGGGTGCCGTACCCGCGGGCGCGGGCCATCGCGCCGTCGAGCAGGTCGAGCATCGCGAAGCCCCACACGGTGAACGTGCCGGCGAGCAGCATCCCGTTCGGGAAGAACACCAGGGCACAGGCGATCGCGCCGGCCGTGCCGATCATGGTCATCGCGTTCGGGGTGAGCCCGGCCCGCACCAGCGCGTGGCCGAGCGGGTCCAGGGCTCGCGAGACGGACGCTCGCGCGAAGATGTTCAGCATCAGATCGTCGGGGTGGCGGTATCGGCGGGCATGTCCATCGCTCTCGGCGTTCCACCTGGGGCTGCGGGGTCGGTTTGCTGACCGCAGCCTATCCACCCGCTACGACACTCCGGTGACGCGGCGCGCCCAAGGCGCCGCGCGTGCTCAGGCGAGCTGGTCCAGGTGCTCGTCCACGGCGGCCATCGCCTTGGCGCACTGGGGCGTGAGCTGATCGCGGATCGCCTCGGAGATCTCCCCCAGCGCCCGCACCTGGTCCGGGGTGAGCGCGTCGAACAGGGCCTCGCGCACGGCCTCGACGTGCCCGGGAGCTGCGGCTTCGAGCGCGGCGAAGCCCCGGTCGGTCAGCGTGGCGAACGAGCCGCGCTTGTCCGTGCCGCAGCTGTCGCGGCGCACCCAGCCGTTGGCCTCCAGGCGCGCCACCGCGTGCGAGAGCCGGCTGCGTGACGAATGGCACTTCTCGGCCAGCTCGCTCATCCGCAGCGTGCGGCCGGGCGCCTCGGACAGCACGACGAGGACCTCGTAGTAGGTGTGCGGCATGCCGGCGTCGCGCTGGAGCTGGGAATCCACGTGGCCGCGCAGCATGGTGACGGCGACCGAGAACGCGCGCCACACACGCTGTTCGTCTTCGCTGAGCCATCGCGGTTCGGACATGTGGTACATCGTACCCCTAGTTGAGAGCTCAACCAGTCTTCGCTACTGTGTGGTTGAGGGCTCAACCAAGCATACGTTCGCAAGGAGACACCTGATGACCGCTTCGACGACCGAGATCCCCGGTTACATCGCCGGCACCTGGACCATCGACTCCACCCACTCCGACGTCGACTTCGTCGTGCGCCACCTGGGCGTGTCGAAGGTCCGCGGCCGCTTCGCCGAGGTCGAGGGCGAAATCGTGACCGGCGCCGACCTCACGGACTCGAAGGTCACCGCCACCATCAAGGCCGACAGCATCGACACCAAGAACGCCGACCGCGACGCGCACGTCAAGAACGCGGACTTCCTGGACGTCGAGCAGTTCCCGACCCTGACCTTCGTCTCCACCGGTGTGCGCGCCGAGGACGGCGAGTACTTCATCGACGGTGAGCTGACCCTGCACGGCGTCACCAAGCCGGTCACGCTGGCCGCGGAGGTCGGCGGCTTCGCCGACGGCATGACCGAGGGCAGCAAGGTCTTCGGCATCTCCGCCACCACCGAGATCAAGCGCAGCGACTTCGGCGTGGGCGCCAGCGTCCCGAGCGCCGTGGTGAGCGACAAGGTGCGGATCGAGCTGAACATCGAGGCCGGCCTGCAGGCCTGAGAACCTCGTGGCGAAAAGGGTCCGGACGGGCGCTCCGTCCGGGCCCTTTCGCGCTACTGGACCCGTTTCCAGGCGTCCGAGAGCAGCTCGCGCGTTTCGCCCAGCAGCTGGGGCAGCACCTTCGTCTGGCCGATCACCGGCATGAAGTTCGCGTCGCCGCCCCAGCGCGGGACCAGGTGCTGGTGCAGGTGCGCCGCGATGCCGGCACCGGCGATCACGCCCTGGTTCATCCCGATGTTGAACCCGTGCGCCCCGGACACCGACCGCACCACCTTCATCGCGTGCTGGGTGAACTCCGCCAGCTCCCGCGTCTCCTCCGGGGTCAGGTCCGGGTAGTCCGCCACGTGCCGGTACGGCAGCACCATCAGGTGTCCCGGGTTGTACGGGTACAGGTTCAGCACCGCCCACACGTGCTCACCCCGCGCGAGGATCAGCGCGTCGGCGTCGTCCAGGCCGAGCAGTCGGCAGAACGGGCACCCCTCGGGCTCGTCGCCCTCCGGTTTGTCCTGCCCCTGCACGTAGGCCAGCCGGTGCGGGGTCCACAGCCGCTGCAACGCGTCCGGCACCCCGACCCCGTCCTGACCCACCAGCTCCGGCTCGGTCAAGGCAGGACCGCCTTGAGCGCCTCGGCCGTCGGCGAGCTGTTCTCCCTCCGCGCGATCCAGCCGGCGATCGCCTCCACCGCGTCGGCCACCGGCACCCCGTTGATCTGGCTGCCGTCGCGGAACCGGAACGACACCGCGCCCGCCTCGACGTCCTTGCCGCCGGCCAGCACCATGAACGGCACCTTCTGCGTGGTGTGGGTGCGGATCTTCTTCTGCATCCGGTCGTCGCTGGTGTCCACCTCGACGCGGATCCCCTTGGCGCGCAACGCCTTCTCCACCCCGCGCAGGTGCTCGGCGTGCTCGTCGGCGATCGGGATCCCGACCACCTGCACCGGCGCCAGCCACGCCGGGAACGCGCCCGCGTAGTGCTCGGTGAGCACCCCGAAGAACCGCTCGATCGACCCGAACAGCGCGCGGTGGATGACCACCGGCTGCTTGCGGCTGCCGTCGGCGGCGGTGTAGCTCAGCTCGAACCGCTTGGGGTGGTTGAAGTCCAGCTGGATGGTCGACATCTGCCAGGACCGGCCGATGGCGTCCTTGGCCTGCACCGAGATCTTCGGGCCGTAGTAGGCCGCGCCGCCCGGGTCCGGCACCAGCTCCAGCCCGGAGTCGATGGCGGCCTGCCGCAGCGTCTCGGTGGCCTCCTCCCACTCCTCGTCGGAGCCGATGAACTTGTCCGAGTCACCGCGGGTGGACAACTCGAGGTAGAAGTCCGAGAGACCGTAGTCGGCCAGCAGGTCCAGCACGAACCGCAGCAGCGACCGCAGCTCGCCCGGCATCTGCTCCTGCGTGCAGTAGATGTGCGAGTCGTCCATGGTCAGCCCGCGCACGCGGGTCAGGCCGTGCACCACACCGGACTTCTCGTACCGGTACACCGTGCCGAACTCGAACAGCCGCAGCGGCAGCTCCCGGTAGGACCGCCCGCGCGATTTGAAGATCAGGTGGTGCATCGGGCAGTTCATCGCCTTGAGGTAGTACTCCTCGCCCTCCAGGGGCAGCGGCGGGAACATCGTGTCGGCGTAGTAGGGCAGGTGGCCCGAGGTGTAGAACAGCCCGCTCTTGGTGATGTGCGGGGTGTTCACGAACTCGTAGCCGGACTCCTCGTGGCGGCGGCGCGAGTAGTTCTCCAGCTCGCGCCGGATGATGCCGCCCTTGGGGTGGAACACCGGCAGGCCCGAGCCGATCTCCTCGGGGAAGGAGAACAGGTCCAGCTCCGCACCCAGGCGGCGGTGGTCACGCCGCTCCGCCTCGGCCAGCCGCTCCAGGTAGGCGTCCTGCGCCTCGGCCGACTCCCACGCGGTGCCGTAGATCCGCTGCAGCTGCGGGTTCTTCTCACTGCCGCGCCAGTAGGCGGCGGCCACGCGGGTCAGCTTGAACGCCGGGATGAACTTCGTGGTGGGCACGTGCGGGCCGCGGCACAGGTCGCTCCACACGCGCTCCTTGGTGCGCGGGTCGAGGTTGTCGTAGATCGTCAGCTCGCCGCCACCGACCTCCATCACCTCGGAAGTATCCACATCGGACTTGAGGTCGATGAGTTCCAGCTTGAACGGCTCGTCGGCGAGCTCCTCGCGCGCCTGATCGACCGAGTCGAAGCGGCGGCGGGAGAACTGCTGCGCCCCCTTGATGATCTGCTTCATGCGCTTCTCCAGCGCCTGCAGGTCCTCCGGGGTGAACGGCTTGTCGACGAGGAAGTCGTAGTAGAAGCCGTCCTTGACGGGCGGGCCGATGCCGAGCTTGGCCTCCGGGAACTGCTGCTGGACGGCCTGGGCGAGCACGTGCGCCGCGGAGTGGCGGATGACGCTGCGGCCGTCCTCGGTGTCCGCCGCGACGGGCTCCACGGAGGCGTCCGCTTCGGGCGCCCACGCCAGGTCGCGCAGGCGCCCGTCGGCGTCGCGGACGACGACGATCGCGTCCGGCCCCTTGGTCGGCAGGCCCGCCTCGCGGATCGCGGCTCCGGCCGTGGTCCCGGCCGGCACCACCACGCTGACGGCGGGTGCGGCTGCGGCGGACGACGGCTGGTTCACGATGGGCTCCTTCGAACGAAGTGATGTCCCACCGATGCTATCCGCCGCCCGCCCGCGGCCTTCCGCGAGGGACTTCAGACGGTCTCGACGACCTCGTCGTAGTCCAGCCGCGGCAGCCGGTCGAACCACGGGTTCTCCCCCGGCTTGCCGACGTTGACCACGACCAGGGACTTCCACTTGCGGTCGGCGAAGAACTCCGCGTCGATCCCCGCGGCGTCGAAGCCGGTCATCGGGCCGGCGGCCAGCCCGGCGGCGCGCACGCCGATGATGAAGTAGCCGATCTGCAGCAGCGCGTTCAGCCGCGCGAAGCCCTCCCGGCCGGACTCGTCGGCGAACATGTCCTTGGCGTCCGGCTTGTGCGGGAACGTTTTGGGCAGGTTCTCGTGGAAGTCGATGTCGGCGGCCAGCACCACGGTCACCGGGGCGGCGGCGGTCTTGGCGCGGTTGCCCTCGGACATGTGCGGCAGCAGCCGCTGCTTGCCCTCCTCGGTGCGGATCACCAGCGCGCGCAGCGGCTGGGTGTTCATCGACGTCGGCGCCCACTTCACCAGGTCGTAGATCGCCTGGATCTGCTCCTCGCCCACCGGCTCATCGGAGAACGAGTTCGCCGTGCGCGCCTCGCGGAACAGCAGGTCCTGCACGTCCTGCGGCAGGTGGAGGCTGTCGGCGAGGCTGACGGTAGAGGTCATGGGTACTCCCGAGAGACGTGTCTGGTGCCTTCCCTCCCCACAACCTAGTTGAGCGCTTGACTATTTCCCGTGTGCGGCTCGTCACTCGTAGACGCGGACCCAGTCCACCTCGGCGGTGCTGCGCATCGGCGGCGTGGGCTTGTGCCGGTTGTGGTTCTGCTGGATGACCAGGTGCATCGGCTCGCTCGGGATGGTGCCCGGCCTGCCGTAGGTCGCCCAGGCCACGCCGTCGATGTAGCAGGTGATGTGGTCGGGCTGCCATTCCACGGCGTAGTTGTGCCACTGGGTGATGTCCAGGTCCTTGCGGGTGTGCCCGGCGTCGATGTTGCCCGGGCCGTGCAGCCAGCTCTCCACGTACTGACGCGCCGGGTCGTAGATCTCGGCGAAGTCGATCTCGCCGTCGAGGTTGGTGTCGCTTTCCGGCCACAGCAGCAGCACCGGGTTGAAGTCGGGGTCGGCCGGCGCCGGGAAGCGCGCCCGGACTTCCCACCGGCCGTAGGTGCGGTCCTCGTGCCAGGCGATGCCGCAGGTGGCGGCGGTGTCGTCGCCGTCGCCGACGAGGGTGAGGATGCCGCCGTGGACCACGCACTGGTCGGCGCTCAGCGTTTCCCCCGAGACCGGGTTGTGGCCCTGGTAGACCTCCCAGTCGGCGGTGTTCACCCGGCGGCCGTCGAAGTCGTCCTGGGCGATCAGCCGCCAGCCGTAGGTGACCGCGGCCTCGTCGGACGGCTCGGGGGTGATCACGGCGGTGCTCGGCGCCGCGGTGACCGCGGTCGGCGACGCCCCCTCGCCGCTGCCGTCGAACCGCTCCGACGTCACCCGCACGGCGAGAATCGCGACACCCGCCAGGACTACGCAGGCGATCAGGATGACTACGCGACGCACCACCGCGACAACTTATCGTCCCCCGGACGGGTGGCCGCTCTAGCCCCGCTCGCCCTGTCGCTTCGCCACCAGGAACAGCGCCTGGCGCCGCAGGCGTGCACCCGGCGCCATCGCCGCGCCGACGAGCCGGTCGACCGGCCGCACGCCCCACCCCGGGTCGCTGGCCAGCCCCTCGGACAGCGCCCGCTGCTCGGCGTACTCCGCGCGCTGCGCCCGCGCCGACAGCGAGCCGCGGCCGATCCGGAACGCCGCCAGGGACTCCGGCTGGCCGAAGAAGTCACCGTGGCCGAGCAGCCCGATCCACAGCGCGAGGTCCATCGGGAACGTCCAGCGCGCGTCCCAGCCGCCGACCGCGTCGAACTGCTCGCGGCGGAACAACGCGCCACCCGGCTCGCCCAGCGGGTTGCCACCGTGGCGGACGATCTTGCGGATCACCGCGCTCGCCTCGTGGCGGCCCACCAGCCCGCGCAGCCCCCGGTTGGCGGCCAGGACCTCGCCGGTCTCGCTGATCATGTCGCGGCGCGAGCACACCAGCGCGATGCCCGGATCGGTCGCCAGCACCTCGTACTGGCGGCGCACGCAGTCCGGGTGCAGCAGGTCGTCCGCGCACAGCACCTTCACGAACCGGCCGCTGGATTCGGCCACGACGCGGTTCCAGTTCTCCGCCAGCGGCAGCACCCGGTCGTTGCGGAGCACCTTCAGCCGCGGATCGGTGAAGCCCCGCAGGATCTCCGCGGTCGCGTCGGTCGAGGCGTTGTCGAGCACGACGAGCTCGAAGTCGTCGAAGGTCTGCGCGAGGACGCTGGAGACGGTGTCGGCGATGTACCGCCCGGCCTGGTAGGCCGGGACGCACACGGAGACCGCGGCCGCGCTCACGGCTTTTCCCCCTTCCGGGTGTAGCTCTGAACAGGCAAAACGATGATCGGTCGCGCATGCTGGCACGCGTGGGGATCTTCGCGATGGTCGCCCTGCTCGTGGCGGGGCTCTTCGGCTGGCCTCCGGTTGATCGGGACCAACCCCCGGCGCCGCCGGCCGTGACGCTGCTGCCCGGCACCGGGGATGGGCTCGTACTCGGCGTGACGCACGCACAGTACAGCCTCGACTCGTGGCTCACACCCGGACAGCGGAAGAGCGGAGAACAGATCCTCGGCGCCACCCCGCTGCTGCAGAACCAGCACATCATGGGCTTCGGCGTGGGCAACCCCGAGCCCGCGCCCGGCCGCTTCGACTGGTCCCGCCTGGACGAGCGGATGGACCTGATCGAGCGAACCGGCGGCACCCCGGTGATCACCCTGTGCTGCGCGCCCGACTGGATGAAGGGCGGCGCGGCGGGCACCACCGACTGGGACGACCTGGCGGCCGCCCCGCTGCCCGCCCACTTCGACGACTTCGCGCGCCTGTCCGCCGAAGTCGCCCAGCGCTACCCGCGGGTCAGGCACTTCCAGGTGTGGAACGAGCTCAAGGGGTTCTGGGACCCGAAGGCCGGCGCCTGGGACGCGAAGGGCTACACCGACCTGTACAACCAGGTCTACGACGCGGTGAAGGCGGTGCGGCCGGACGCGCTGATCGGCGGCCCGTACGTGGTCCTCAACAGCTGGTCCTCGGCGGCGGCCACGAACCACCCGTCCGAGTTGCGCGGCCCGTACGGCGTGGTGGACCAGCGGTCGCTGGACGTCGTCGAGTACTGGAACCAGCACAAGCACGGCGCCGACTTCGTCGCGCTGGACGCCTCCACCGGCACCCGCGACAAGGGCCTGATCACCACGCCGGACAAGGCCAGCCAGATCTACGCCGACGCGACCCGCTGGGCACGCAGCCTCACCGGGCTGCCGGTGTGGTGGTCGGAGTTCTACCCGGATACCGCTCCCCCACCCCAGCAGCCCACCGGGAGCGCGAAGAGCGCGCCCGCGGTGCCGGCCGACCAGGCCCGCGCGGTGGCCACTTTGGACGCCGTCGCCCGTGCGGCGGAGGCCGGCGCGGCGGCGATGCTGCTGTGGCAACCGGAAGCCAGCGACGACCTGCCGTACGCGGCGCTGTGGTCGGAGGCGCGGCCCGGCACCGACGTGCTGCGGCCGACGAGCCTGACCGCGGCGTGGACGTGGCTGGCGCCGCGGCTGCGCAAGGGGCTGGTCGACGTGCAGCGGCCCGCGGACGTGGTGCAGTTCAGCACCCCGGGCGGGCAGGTCGTGGTCAACCCGCGCCCGCAGACCGAGCTGATCCGGGCGGGCGGGCTCAGCGTGCGCTTGCCGCCGCTGACCATCCGGTTGCCGGGCTGAGCCCGTCACAACGTCAGTCCCACCACGATTCGCCAGATCGCGCCGACCGCGGTGAGCACGGTCAGCCCCACCGCCACCAGGTCGAGCGTGCGGATCCGCTGGGTGCGCGCCGACGCCGTGTCGGTCGAGCGGCGGCCGACGTTCATCTCCTTGAGCACGGTCCGCCACCCGAGCACCACCAGCAGCGCCACCCCGAACAGCGCCGTGACGAGGGTGAGGAAGTCGGCCTGGCTCACGCCGGCTCCGTCACCACGGACGTCTCGCGCACCAGGCGGGCGGGCACCCCGGCGTAGACCCCGGGCACCGGGCAGTCGCGCGCCACGACCGCGCCCGCCGCGATCACCGCGTCGTCGGCGATGCGCACCCCGGGCAGGATCTGCGCGCGCGCCCCGACCCACACCCGGTCGCCGATCACGACTGGGCGTGCCTCGGCGACGCGGGACACCGTGCCGTCGGGCAGCGTCGGGTGGTGCGAGGTGACGATCATGACCTGCGGCCCGAACTGGCAGGACGCGCCGATGGTGATCGGCCCGACCGACTCCAGGTAGCACTCGGCGTTGAGGAACGTGTGGCGCCCGATCTCGACGTTGCGCACGGCGCCCTGGATCCGCAGCCCGGGGAAGATGTTGCCGGAATGGATGCGCGCGCCGAACGCGCGGTAACCCAGCAGCCGCAGCGGTCGCGGCACCAACGCGCTGCCGAGCAGGCCGTTGACGATGGCGCCGACGGTCATCGACCACAGCTCGATGTGCACCTGCTCGCGCAGGCGCCGTCCCAGGGACCGGGTCTGGTTCACGTGTTCCCTCCGCCACTGCCCTGCACGAACTTGTCGGCGGGCGTCGTCCGGCCGAGCACCAGCGAACCCCGATCGTCGAACACCAGGCGGTACAGCCCGGTCGCCTCGAGCTCGCGCACGAGGTCGGCGCCGTAGGTGTCGGGCACCTGGTCGAAGATCTTCATGTAGGCCCACTGCGGCTCGGTGAGCACAAGATAATCGGGGCCCTTCAGGCGCAGGCAGGCGACCAGCGCGGGAACGTCGTCCATCACCTCTTCGCAGTAGCCGTCGACCTCGAACTGGGACACCTCGCCCACGCGCGCGAACGACAGCGGCACCGAGTTGACCAGCGAGTCCACCCGCTGCCCCGGCTGCGCCTGGTGCACCGCCCAGCTCGCGGCGGCGATGTCGCTTTCGTGGAAGCTGATGTAGGCGTCGTTGCCGCCGCGCGCGGTGACCGTCGAGGCGAGCAGGCCGGTGAGCACGACCCACGGCACCGCGGCGGCGAGCACCGTGCGGGCGGGCCGGTTGCGCCAGCGCAGCCGGCGGGCCGAGGTGACCGCCTTCTCCAGCGCGAGCGACGCGGGCAGGGCCATCACCGGCAGCGAGAACAGGAAGCAGCGCATGAAGACCTCGCCGCCGTAGGGCTGGGCCACGGCGAGCCCGAACGGCGCGACGCACAACGCGGGCAGCAGCCACGACTTCAGCGAGTCGCGGCGCATCTGCCAGATGCCGTAGGCGGCCATGCCGGCGACGAACAGCGTGATCCCGATGCGCACGGTCAGCACCACGAGACGGCCCGGGCTGCCGGCGAAGCGGGCCACGATGCCCTCGTCCACCGAGGACCCGACGTCGCCGAGCGGGCTGAGGATCATCTGGACCAGCTGCCCGCTCCAGAACTCCGCGGCGCCCAGCGAGAACCACACGACCGCGCCGCCGAGGATCACGAACGGCACCCACGCCGGCCACAGCCGCCCGAACACGAGCAACAGCAGCAGCAGGACGCCCAGCACGAACGGGGTCAGCTGGTGGGTGGGCGCGAGCGCGAGCCCGATCAGCACCACCGCGCCCTGCGCGACCAGCCGCGCCTTGGGGCTGGACCGGGGCGCGAGCCGGGCCCGCAGCCGCGCCTTGACCGGCTCGGTGAGGCGCGGCCGCACCAGGTGCCGGAAGGTCAGTGCCAGCGCGGCGAGCATCAGGATCATCGCCGTGCCCTGCGGCGAGAAGTAGTCCTGCTCGGTCCAGTTCGCCACGAGGTAGAGCCACGGCGCGATCCACGCCGCGCGCCGGTTGCCCAGCGCCGACACGGCCAGTGCGCGCACGCCGAGCACCGCGAGCCCGGACAGCACCACCGGCGCCCAGTTCAGGAACGGGATCGCGTCGGGCATCCCGGCCGCGCGGGTGATCATCGCGACCAGCGAGAAGAACCCGGCCCAGGAGAACCGTGCGTCGTAGTCGTGCAGGATGTCGCCGTGCGTGGCGATGTAGTCGGCGAACCCGGCGTGCAGCCACGCCACCGGCAGCCGCGCGACCTCCTCCACCGCGGGCTGCAGCCCGTACACGCCGAGCACGCCGACCAGCGTGTAGAGCGAGAGCAGCCAGGTGCGTGGCCGGTAGCGCAGCAGCTCCAGCACCACGGCGGCGACCAGCAGCGGATAGGACAGCAGCGTCGGCACCGACAGCTCGGCGACGAGCCCGAGCCCGCCGATCGCCTCGGGCGGGATCGGGTGCAGCCCGATGATCCACAGCACCACCGCGACCGCGGCGAGGCCGGGACCGAAGAACGGGTCGGCGAGGAAGGCGGGCCGTCCGGCGCCGGTGCCCAGCCGGGGCCGGGATTCGACCGCCCGCGAAGGCGGTTCCGGCTTCGGCTGCTGCGCGATGCGGCCGGACGCCGGGATGTAGCGCGTGGGTGTGCCGGGCGGCGGCTGCGGGAACCGCATCGGCTCGCGCGGCCGGGGCGAGGGGCGGGTGGTGCGGTTCGGGCGCACCGGGCGCAGGAACCGGGTGGGCGGCTCGGTCACGGACGCGCCCCGAACACCCGGCGCCTCAGGTCGGCCAGCACGGCGGCGGCGATCACCGCCTGCGCGACGAGCATGCCCACCCCGAAGCCGAACTCGGTCGGCACCACCAGCGCGAGCACCACGGCGGAGGCGGCGGTCACCGCCTGCAGCACCGCGACCCCGGCGCCACGCCCGGCGGCCAGGTGCACGGCCACGCCGAGCACCACGACCAGCCGCGGCACCTGCGCGGCGAGCAGGACCCGCAGCAGGTCGGCGCCCGCGGTGTACTCGGCGCCGAAGATCGCGAGCATCACCCAGGCCAGCGCGGCACCGACGGCGAGCAGCGGCACGAACACCAGCACCAGCCGCTTGCCCGCGCCCGCGACCAGCGACCGGGCGTGCCCGGGCTCGGCGGACAGGCGCACCACGAGCGGGTTCACGAACGCGGTCGCGGCGACGTCCAGCGCGTTGATCGCGGTCCAGACCACGAAGAAGACGGCGTTGGCCTCGGCGCCGAAGCGGTGCAGCACGATCAGCGGCACCAGGTTGTACAGCACGACCACGCACACCATGGCCGGGTAGGACGGCGCGAGCAGCCGCACGATCTCCCGGCGTCCGGGCAGCACCCCTGGCGCGAGGGCGGGCGAGGTGCGCCGCACCGAGCGCCAGATCAGGACCGTCACCACCACGACGCCGATCAGCGTGGGCACCGCCCAGGACAGCACTAGCCCGAGCGCGCCGGCCAGCGGCCCCAGCCCGGCCAGCAGTCCCAGCCGCGCCACGGAGAACGCGCTGTTCTCCACCGGCACCCAGCGGGCCAGGCCCAGCCCGGTGAGCACCTCGTCCTGGAACTGGAACAGGGTCCAGCCGATCCCGGCGACCAGGAACCAGGCGACCCCGGCCGGCACCCGGTGCACCACCTCGGCCCCGGCGGGCACGAGCACGAACACGACCGAGCCGATCACCCCACCGGCCAGGACTGCGAGGTAGGTGCGCAGCAGCAGCCGCGGCCGCCGCGCGCCGGCGCGGGGCAGCCAGCGCAGGACCGCCGGGCCCAGGCCGAGTTCGGCGATCCCGGCGACGAGCAGGAAACCGGACACGAACGCCGAGGTGTCGCCGACCGCGGCGGCGGGCAGCAGCCGCGCGGCCAGCACCCAGCCGATCATCCCGGCCAGCGCGGTGATCGCGGCGGAGGCCGACAGCGCGAGGCCGTCGGCCACCATGCCCTTGCCGGGAGCGGTCTCCTTGCCGACCGTCATCGGCCCTCGCCGGTACTGGGCAGGAGCGCGGGACGGCTGCGCAGCACGTGGTGCGCCAGCGGGAATGCGGTGACGAACGCGAGCACCACGACCGCCGCCTCCGGGTGCCAGAACCGGGTCAGCACCAGCACCTGCGCCACGATCAGGGTGATCGCCAGCGAGATGCCGACCGCGCTGACCCAGGTGACCGACAGGTGCCGCACGTTGACGTAGGAGATCAGGGCCCAGCCGGGCGCGGTGAGCACGAACACCAGCACCGCCAGCGGCCGCAGCACGAAGTCCACACCGGACCAGACGAGCACGATCGTGACAAGGCAGACAGCGAGCAGCCCGTAGGCGGTGTATCGCCGGATCCTCAGCTGCTGCTCGACCACACGTGCCCTTCCTGCCCGTCGCCGTCCATCATCACCGGCGGCCGGATCCGCCCTCACCCCGGGCCCGCATCAGCGCCGCCGCACCGCCGAGCAGGCCCAGCCGCTCGTCGCGGCGCAGCTGGCGCAGCCGCGAGCGGGCGGCGCGGTCGGACAGCGGCAGCTCCGGGGTGCGGGAGGCGAGACGGGCGGCCCCGCGCGGCACCCGGCGCAGGATCGAGAACGCGGTGACCGGGCGGCGCCGCACCGACAGCACCAGCATCGCCGCCAGGCCCACGCCGTAGCCGCGCATCCGCTCGCGCAGCTCGAGCCAGTCGGCACGGTGGATGTGCCGGGCCACCGCGTGCGGGGTGTGCACCACCGCGCCGCCGGCGTAGGCCAGCCGCACGAACAGGTCCAGGTCCTCCCCCGCCATCGTCGGCGTGCCCGCGCCGAGCAGCGGGTCGAAGCCGCCCAGGTCCTCGAACACCTCGCGCCGCCAGGTGGCGCAGCTGCCCGGGCCGTAGCGCGCCATGGACAGCGGGTAGAGCGGGTCCTCGCGCGCGGTGTCCCGGTCGATCCGCTGCCACCGCACGGAGTTGCTGTAGCCCTTGAGCCGTTCGAACAGGACCTCGGCGTCGGTCTCCAGGCTGGCCGGCAGCACCAGCGAGGTCACGCACCCGACCGCGGGATCGGCGGCGAACTCCTCGGTGACGGCGTCGAACCAGCCGGGCTCGACGGTGATGTTCTCGTCGACGAACGCGATCAGGCCGTGGCTGGCGACGCGGGCGCCGGTGTTGCGCGCGATGCTGACGCCCTTGCGCGGCTCGACGACGTAACGCGCGCCCAGCGCCTCCACCTCGCCACGCAGCCAGTCGTCGCCCTCGGGCAGCCGTGGCAGGTTGTCCACCACGATCACCTCGATGTGCGGGTACCCGGCCGCGAGCGCGGCGCGGGCGCTGGCCACCGCCTGCCGCTTGCGGTGGGCGGTCGGGATGACCACGCTCACCGGCGGCCGGGTGAACTCCGGGCGGCGGCGCGGGGCGGGCGCGGTGGCGAACTTCGGCAGCCGCACGACGCCGCGCTCCACCGGCAGCAGCAGCACGTCGAGCGTGCGGTCGCCGTCGCGGACGAGGACCTGCGCCGCGCGGTAGTGGCCCACCGGCCGGTGCGGCACCGGCAGCTCCTCGGGCGCGGTGCGCGCGTCCACGGTGGCGATGTGGATCGGGCCGTGCGCCAGCGCCGACGCCGGACGCGGCCGCGGCGGGCGGAGCTGCGCCTTGCCGCGCAGGTACCCGGCCGCGGTCGAGGACACCACGGTCACCAGCCCGAGCACGCCGGACGCGCCGGCCGTGCGGCCCAGTGCAAGCCGGCCGAACTCGCGCACCACGGCGGCCGGGATGGTGCGGCTGAGGTAGTCGCGCTCGGTGGACAACGCGGCCTCGCTGCCGACCAGACGTGAGACGTATGCCTTGGACAGCCCCTCGCCCCAGCCGCGGCGGCGCAGGTAGGCCCAGGTGATCCGCTCCGGGGTGACGCGGTGGCGCACCACCGCCTGCGGCCGGAACACGATCCGCGCGCCGGGCGAGGCCTGTCGCAGCCGGATGCACAGCTCGGTCTCCTCGCAGCCCAGCGGGGTGCGCCCGATGCGGCCGAGGTCCTCGGAGAACGGCCCGGCGAGCGTGAACGCCTCGCGGCGGAAGGACATGTTGCAGCCCATCAGGTTGCGCACCGGTTCCTCCGCTGTGGGCTGCCCGGTGTAGGTGCAGCCGACGACCCAGTCGAGCTCGCCGTGCACCGATCCGCGCCCGGCGGGGAGCTTGGCCGGCCGCCGCCCGCCGGGCCAGCGCGGGCGGGCCGAACCGCCGACGGCGAGCACATCCCGGTCGCGGTAGCCGGCCAGCAGCTGCTCCAGCCAGTCCGGCGCGGCCTCGGCGTCGTCGTCCAGGAACGCGATCACGTCACCCTTGGCGAGCCCGACCGCGGTGTTGCGGGCGCCGGACAGCCCGCGCCGCCCGGCGTTGGGCACCACCGTCACGCCGACGAACTCCGCGGCCGCCCGCCGCTCCAGCTCCGGGTTGTGGTCGACGACCACGATGATCTCGCGCGGCGGCGCCGACTGGTCCCGCACGGACGCCACCGCGGCGGTCAGGTCGTCCCAGCGGTCGGCCGTGTAGGCGCAGATCACCACGGTGGTGTCGAACGAGGTCATGCTTCGGGCGCTCCCGTGTCCAGCGCGAGCGGCGCCGGGGCGTCCGCCACGGGCTCGGGGGTGAACAGGCCGAACCGGCGGCTGCGGCGCTGACGGCCGACCCGCTGCCATTCCGCCACCAGCGTGCGCAGCACGCGGCCGCCGTCGGAGAAGGTGCGCAGGTTGGTCTCACCGTGCAGGCGGGCGCGCTCGACGCTGGGCACCTCGGTGATCCACAGGCCCAGCGCGGCCATCCGGCAGTTGATGACGGTCTCGATCTCGAAGCCGTCACCCCACAGCATCTCCTCGCCCGCGGGCGCGAACACCGGCGGCAGGTTCAGCAAGGCAACCAGATCGCGCCAGAACGCGTTGTAGCCGTAACAGAGATCGGTGAACCCGGCGCTGAAGAGCGTGTTGGACAGGCGGTTGAGCCCCGAGTTCCCCGCGGCGCGGAGGTGTGTGATGTCGTGGCTGCCGCCACCCGGGGCGAACCGGGTGCCCTTGGCGAAGTCGGCGCCGTCGGTGAGCGCGGCCACGAACCGCGGGATCTCCGCCGGATCGGCCGAGCCGTCGGCGTCGAACATCACGATCACGTCGCCGGAGGCGGCGAGGAACCCGCAGGCCAGCGCGTTGCCCTTGCCGCGGCGGGTCTGCTTGATGACCCGCGTTCCGGGGCGCACCTCGGCGACGACCTGCGGGGTGCCGTCCCCGGTGTCGGCGTCGACCACCAGCACCTCGTGCACCGGCGGCAGCTCGGGCAGGATCTCGCGCAGGTTCGCCGCTTCGTTCTTCGCCGGCACCACGACGGTCACGCGGGGGTCGGGCCCGCGGCGGGGCGGGTGCGCGGCGGCGAAGGCGAACGCGTCGCCCAGGTTCTCGTAGTCGGTGACGGGACTGGGGGAATCCATGATCGTCAACGCCGTGCTGTCCTTGCTGGCGGGCACACCGGTCGTCGGGGTGTGCGGGTCGGGGAAGGGCGGGGCTTGCTCGAACCGATGACGCGCGGCCCTGCGGTCAGGTTCGGTGTCTTCGCAGATCCGGCGCGAGGTCGCCGCGCGCCTGCGCGGACTTCAGCCAGGCCAGGCGGGTGAACCGCCCGCTGAAGCTCTCCATGGTCAGGCCGTGGCGGGTGTAGTGCGCGGCCAGTTCCCGGGCGCCGGCCGCCACCGTCCACGTCGCCTCGTACCCGGGAAGCGCTTCCCGGATGCGGGAGAAGTCCACCCGGTAGGAGCGGGGGTCGGGGCCCGCCTCACCGGTGATCAGCAGTTCCGAGCCCGGCACGGCGGTGACCACGGACTCGGCGATCTGGCGCACCGTGAGGTTGTTGGCCTCGGTGCCCACGTTGAACGCCCGGTCGTGCACGGCTTCGGCGGGCGCGGTCAGCGCCGCCGCGAAGGCCGTCGCGATGTCGTGCGCGTGCACCAGCGGCCGCCACGGCGTGCCGTCGGAGAGCACCCGCACCTGCCCGGTGAGCACGGCGTGGCCCACCAGGTTGTTCAGCACGATGTCGGCGCGCAGCCGCGGCGAGAACCCGAAGGCGGTCGCGTTGCGCAGGTACACCGGGCTGAACCCGGAGTCGGCGAGGTCGTGCAGGTCGTCCTCGACGCGCACCTTCGACTCCGCGTACGGCGTGACCGGGCGCAGCGGCGCGTCCTCGGTCACCAGGTCCTCCCCCGCCGCGCCGTAGACCGAGCACGTCGAGGCGTAGAGGAACCGGCGCACCCCGGCGTCCTTGGCGAGCTTGGCCAGCTGCACCGACGCGGTGTGGTTGATCTCGTAGGTCAGCTCCGGCGCGAGCGCGCCCAGCGGGTCGTTGGACAGCGCGGCCAGGTGGATCACCGCGTCCACACCGGACAGCCGGCCGGCCGTGACGTCCCGCAGGTCCACCGGATCGCCCGGCGGGTCGTCCGGCGCGGGCCCGAGCACGCACGCGGCGAACAGGCCGGAGTCCAGGCCGAGCACCTCGTGCCCGGCTTCGCGCAGCACCGGCGCCATCACCGATCCCAGGTAGCCCTGGTGCCCGGTCAGCAGGACCCGCATCACCGCACCCCCGCCGGGATCGAGGCCGGGCGCTCCCACAGCATCCACGGGCGGGCGCCGCTTTCGTAGGCCGCGTCGAGCGCGGCGCGCTCCTTGAACGTGTCCGCCGGCTGCCAGAACCCGCGGTAGGGGTAGGCGATCAGCCGGTCCTTTTCGGCCAGTGCCGCGCAGCCGTCCTCGACCAGGTCACCGTTTTCCGGGAGGTGGTCGAAGATCTCCTGCCGCAGCACGAAGTAGCCGGCGTTCTCCCACAGCGGCAGGCGGCTGGCCGAGCTGATGCCGGAGACCCGGTTGGAGTTCTCGCGGAACTCCACGCAGTGGAACGAGGACTGCGGCGGCACCACCATCATCGACGCCCCGGCGTCGGACGCCGCGAGGTTGTCCACCATGACGTCCAGCGGCGCGTCGGTGAGCACGTCGGCGTAGTTGGCGAGGAAGATCTCCTCACCGTCGACGTACTTGCGGACCCGGCGCAGCCGCTCCCCGATCGGCGACTCGATGCCGGTGTGCACGAACGTGATCGACCAGTCGCTGATGTCGGTGGACAGCAGCTCGACCTCACCGCCGCGCAGCACGAAGTCGTTGGACGCGGTCTCGGTGTAGGACAGGAAGAAGTCCGTGATGTGCCGGGCGCCGTAGCCCAGGCACAGGATGAACTCGGTGTGCCCGAAGTGCGCGTAGTAGCGCATCACGTGCCACAGCAGCGGCCGCGGGCCCACCATCTGCATCGGCTTGGGCACGTCGTCCGCGGGGCCGTTGCGCATGCGCATCCCGTAGCCCCCGCAGAAGAGCACCACCTTCATTCAGTTCACCTCGACAGCCTGCAGCACGGGATTTCTCGGGGAGACGATCTCCAGCTCCGGGATCGGGAACACGAGCCGGCCGCCCCAGTCCGCGACGTAGGCCAGCTGCTCGGTCAGCTCGGCGCGCAGGTTCCAGGGCAGCACGAGCACGTAGTCGGGCCGGTCGGCCGCGATCCGCTCCGGCGGGAAGACCGGGATGCGGGTGCCGGGGGTGAACCGGCCGTGTTTGTACGGGTTGCGGTCCACTGTGTACTCGAGCAGGTCCGGCCGGATCCCGCAGTGGTTGAGCAGGGTGTTGCCCTTGCCGGGCGCGCCGTAGCCGGCCACCCGTTCACCGCGGCGCTTGGCGCCGATCAGGAACTCCAGCAGCGACAGGCGGATCTCCTCGACGCGGCGGGCGAAGCCAGCGTAGCCGGACAGCTCGTGCAGCCCGGCGGCGCGCTCGCGCTCCAGCACCTCGGCGACCCGGGCAGAGGGCGCGCCGGCGGCTTCGGCGGGCCGCGCCCACACCCGGATCGAGCCGCCGTGGGTGTCCAGCAGCTCGACGTCGGCCACGGCCAGCCCGGCCGTCGCCAGCGCCCGCCGCGCGGAGGCGAGCGTGTAGTACTGGAAGTGCTCGTGGTAGATCGTGTCGTACTGGGTCAGCTCGACGAGGCTGAGCAGGTGCTGCACCTCGATCGAGACCCAGCCGTCGTCGGCGACGAGCGCGCGCAGGCCGCGGGTGAACCCGAGGATGTCCGGGATGTGCGCGTAGACGTTGTTGGCGACCACCAGGTCCGCGGGCCCGTGCTCGGCGCGCACCGCGGCGCCGGTCTCCGGGGTGAGGAACGCGGTCAGCGTGGGCACGCCGGCCTCGCGCGCGGCCGCGCCGACGTTGACCGACGGTTCGATGCCCAGGCAGCGCAGGCCGCGGGCGACGACGTTGCGCAGCAGGTAGCCGTCGTTGCTGGCGACCTCGACGACGAAGGAGTCCGGGCCGAGGCCGAGACGGCCGGCGGCGGAGTCGACGAAATCCTTCGCGTGCGCCAGCCAGGAGTGGGAAAACGACGAGAAGTAAGCGTATTCGGTGAAAGTCTCCACCGGATCGATCAGGGGTGGCAGCTGGGCCAGCAGGCACTCCGGGCAGATCCGCAGGTGCAGCGGGTAGGCCGGTTCCGGGGCGTCCAGGTCCTCCGCCGCGAGGAACGACTCGCACGGCGGGCTCGCGCCGAGGTCCACCACGCTGCGCAGACCCGGCGTGCCGCACAGGCGGCAGGACAGCGTCACGGCTGGCATGGTGTGCTCGTTCTCCCTGTGATCGCACTGCCCCGTCCTGTAATGGGGCCTATGTCAACGTGACTATAGGGATGGCCGTGGCTGGCGTTACGAGCAACTGGCTGATCAATTGACCCCGATCGGGTGATCGCTACCACTCGCTGTAGCAGGCCACTTCACGAGAAGTCACCGGCAAGAGATCATCTTCGCGTTTTGACCGGTTCACCCGGCCACGGTCACGCCACGATCCACTCGCAGTGGTCCCCGTCGAGCTGCGGGAAGGCCGCGCGCACCTCGGGCTCGAGATCCGGGACGAACAGCAGGACAGCGCGCGGGATCGGGTGGGTGAGGGCATCCGTTGATACCACGGGAATCCGGGTACCGGGCATCCGCCGACCGCGCTTGGCCGGGGAGATGTCCGCGATCGCCGGCAACAGATCGATATCGATTCTGGCGCGGCGCAGGAGCACCACCGCGCGGGACGCGGCGCCGTAGCCGACGACGCGCTCCCCCGCGTGCTCCCGCAGCCGCGCCCGCACGCGCGCACAGCCCGCTTCGACGGCCCGGCCCAGGCCGGCGACGACGGCGATCTCCTCCGCCCCCGCGGCGCGTTCGGCGGCTGCCAGGCCCGTGGTCTCGGCGGTCGGCGTGAGGTCGCGGCCCAGTTCGAGCAGCACGGTGCCGCCGTAGAGGTCGAAGGTCCAGCTGCGGCCGGGAGTCAGCCCGGCCGAGGCGGCCAGGGTGATCGCCGCCGGCGTGGAGTAGTACGCGAAGTGCCCGTGCCGCAGGGCGTTCCACTGCCCCTGCCGGACGATCGAGGCCAGCGAGTGGAACTGCATCAGCAGCGCACCGCCGGGCGCGAGCCGCGCCGCGCGACGCGCCATGGCCGCGCGCTGGTTCGGTTCGTGCATCAGCCCGAAGCAGTCGACGACGACGTCCGCCGGCTCGCCCTCGGCCGCCTCCCGCAGGCCCGCGGCGCGCAGCAGCGGCAGCCACGAACCACCGTGCGGGCTGCCGAACTCGGCCACCGTCGCGCCCGGGCGCACCAGCCCGGCGCTGGTGAGCCTGGCGACCGCGTCGGCGGCCTGGTCGGTCAGCGCCTTCGGCTCCACCCCGGCGGGTTCCTCGGCGGTGCCGGGGTCCTCGGCCAGCTGGGCCAGGGCGCAGCGGGCGCACATCCACATCCGCAGCGGCCACACCGGGTCCGGGCCGGGATCGGCCGCGGGCGGGAACAGGTCGCACGGCGGCTGCTCGCCCAGATCGAGCACGACCTCTCCGTCGGTGGCGCCGCACGCGCGGCAGCTGATCATGGTGTCTCCTTGGCGAGCGTCAGCGCGAGCTTGTCCACGTAGAAGGCTTCGGCGTAGCGGGTGTGCTGCTGCACCCCGCGCAGCCGCGCCAGGCCGAGGAACGCGTCGCGGGTGTACCAGTCCCGGGCGTGCTGCGACGGGTAGTGCTTGGCCAGCAGGTCGGCCTTGGCCTCGGCGACCTCGTCGGTCAGCGGCTGGTAGACCGAGGGCTGGCCGAGGTCGCCGTCCCACTTGAGGATCTCGTAGCCGAACACGAGCTGGTCGCGGAACACGGTGGGCACGATCTCGGCGAGCAGCCGGTGGTCCTGGTGGCGGTCACCGGGCTGCGGCGCGAACACCAGGTCCGGCGTGACGCGGCCGCGCAGCGCGGTGACGGCGTCCTTGACCGCGTTCCAGTGCGCCGGCATCCGCCCGTCGGGCAGGTCCAGCACGGTCAGCTCGACATGCGCCGGGGCGCAGAACTCGGTCAGCGCGGCCTGTTCCTCGGCGGCGCGTTCGGTGCCGCCGCCGGACAGGACGAGCGCGTGCACCTGGAGGTCGGGGCGGTCCGCGCACAGCGTGAGCAGCGCGCCGCCGGCGCCGATGGCGAGGTCGTCGCAGTGGGCGCCGAGCAGCGCGACCGAGCGGAGGCGGGGGAAGGTGAGGGCGTGCACGTCGGGCCAGGGTGCCAGAGGCGGCGTCAGTACGCGCCCCGGCCTCCGGTGACCGCGCGGAAGGTCTTCCACAGGATCGCCATGTCCAGCGCCAGCGACCAGTCCTCGACGTAGCGCAGGTCGAGCCGGACGCTTTCCTCCCAGGACAGGTCGCTGCGGCCGCTGACCTGCCACAACCCGGTCATGCCCGGTTTGACGAGCAGCTTGCGGCGGGCGGCACGCTCGTAGTTCTCGGTTTCGGCGGGCAGCGGCGGGCGCGGGCCGACGAGCGACATGGTGCCGCCCAGGACGTTGAACAGCTGCGGCAGCTCGTCGAGGGAGTAGCGGCGCAGCACCGCGCCGACCCGGGTGATGCGCGGGTCGCGGCGGAGCTTGAACAGCGGGCCGGCGCCCTCGTTGTCCCCGAGTAGGCCGTGCCGCAGCCGGTCGGCGTCCATGACCATGGTGCGGAACTTGATCATGGTGAAGGTGCGGCCGTCGCGGCCCACGCGGAGCTGGCGGTAGAACACCGGGCCGCGGTCGTTGAGCTTGATCAGCATCGCGATGCCCAGCAGCACGGGCGCGGCGAGCGCGAGCAGCGCGGCGGCGCCCAGGCGGTCCACGACGTCCTTCACGATCCGCCGCCCGCCGGTGAAGGTGGGCGCGGACACGCGCAGCAGCGGCATACCCAGCACGCCGGACACGTTGAGCCGCGGCCCGGCGACCTCCATCAGCACCGGCGCGACGACCAGTTCCGCGCCCGTGCCCTCCAGGTCCCACGCCAAGCGCTGCAGCCGTTCGGGTGTCCAATAGGGATCGGAGGTGATGGCCACGACCCGGTAGCCGCCGCGGCGGACCTGGTCGGCCAGTTCGTCGAGGCGCCCGGCGACGGCGATGCCGCCGATCTCGCCGGTGGCGCGCTCGCCCTGGCCGGTCGCGGTGCACACGGCCGCCACCTGCCACCCGACGTGGGATTCGGTGCGGGTGCGCTCGATCAGGTCCCGCAGCGTGTCCGGCGAGCCGGCCGCGATGACCGAGTGCATGCACTCGCCGGCGCGGCGCTTGCGGTGCAGCACCTGCCGCAGCCCGTACCGCGCCGGGAACGCGATCACCGCGACCGCCGGGACGGCGTAGAACACCCACGGCTGCACGTCGAGCGCGCCGAACAGCAGACCGGCGAGCGCCACGACGACGGCCGCCATCACCAGGCTGCGGCCCAGGCGGCGGAACTCCTCGGTGCCTTCGCCGAGCACGTGCTGGCTCCAGGCGCGGTTGACCGGCAGGGAGCACAGGATCGCGAACGCGGTGCCCGAGGCGTGCAGGAAGTAGGGCCGGCCGGTGATGTTCAGGATGACCACCGCGCCGGTGACGATGACCAGCAGGGTGGCGACCACGTCCGCGGTGATCACGTAGCCGCGGTACCGGGTCTCCCAGGGCTGGGCCGCCGCGCGCGGCGTTGCTTTGTCGCCCGGGCCGACGGCGTGCAGCCGGGCGTGGCCCGAGGGGTCTCGCGTCTCGGAACCCAGGACCGCCTCCCCCAGCGACATGGGCTTCCGCACCGGCTCTTCCATCCGACCTCCCGCGACGTCCGGCTGGTTGCCGGCGCGCCCCGATCACGCCGACGATTACCCGAAGTAACCGTGCTCTGTGTTCTGCCCCACCCTTCTGGGGCAGCGTCTGACCTGGAATCGGTGGCGTTCTGAGTGGTGTTACAAGCTACTTCAGGGAATTTGCCGGACGAGACGATCACGGTCGGATTACGGAGGGCGCTCGTTGCTCACCCGCAAACAACTACTGTTGGTAGCCGGTTAATTGACCACTTCTTCATGTGTTTCACCTAGTAAAACGTAGAAGCTGAAATTGCCCCGTTCGGGGCATTGCCGGACCACCGCCCCGCCGCGAGGATTGCTCCCGCCGCACGGTCGTTTCCTCACCGGGGCGGCAGCCAGCTGTCGTGCCACAGCCATTGACACCCCCGGCCACGGCTGGTCCAAGGGACCCTCGGTGCACTAGTTCTTTCCGCCCTCCCCGGTGCACCGGGGTTCCCTCCAGCGGAGCAAGGCACGCCGGTGGAAACGGCGCCCTGGCAACGAAAGCCGGCCGCCACGAGCGAGCAGTCCCGGTTTCGTCGAGGACGCCACTCCTACGCGACCTCTCCCGAGGGCCGGGTGGAAATCTGCTCCGCGATGCGCTGCAAAGCCTTCGCCGCCCCGGGAACGTCCCGCTGCGGGAATCGCGCCGCGGGCGCACTCAGCGAGATCGCGGCCGGCAGGTTGGTTCCCAGCAGCGGCACGGCCACGCACCGCCCGTCGGCCTCGTTCTCGCCGTCGTCCACCGCGAAGCCCTGTGCGCGGACCTTGTCCAGCTCGGTGAGGTAGTCCTCGACGGTGACGATGGTGCGCTCGGTGCGCGCCGGCATGCCGGACCGCTCGAGCAGCTCCCGCACGCGCGTCTCGGGCAGGTGGGCCGCGATCGCCTTGCCGAGTGCCGTGGAGTGCAGCGGGTCGCGGTCACCGCGGGAGGCGGCCAGACGCACACCGCGGCGGCTTTCGATGATGTCGATGTAGATGATGTGGTCGCTGTCCAGCAGCCCCAGGTTCGCCGTCTCGCCGAACTCGTCCCGCACGCTTTCCAGCCACGGCCGCACCCGCTCGCGCAGCAGCTCCAGGTGGCGGGACTGCATGCCGAGGAACCCCAGCCCCAGCCGGCACAGCCCGGTGACCTCGTCGCGCTCGACGTAGCGGTGGGCCTCCAGGGTCCACAGGTAGCGGTAGGCCGAGGACTTCGGCATCCCGGTGGCCTCGACCACCTCGTTGAGGGTGATCCCGTCCACGGACTCCTGCAGCAGGTTGAGGATGGCGCAGACCCGGTCGACGGCGCGCAGCGAGTAGTCGCGGTCTTCGGCGGGAGGAGGTTCGTCGGAGTTGCGGTGCGGCGACAGCGAACTCACCTCGTTTCATCAGCAGGAGTGAGCGTTTCATGTTACCGCGAGCACACCGCTTCACGCAGCCATCGCCGGGGGCGACCGCACGGGTGACGGCCGTCTCCCGCGCCCGAGTGACGTGGGAAACGTGCCGGAATGAAACAAAACGGCCCCAGGTTGGAAGCCTTGGGACTGAACTTCAGGGCTTCACCTGGGGCCGGTTTCGGTGGTGGGCGATACTGGGATCGAACCAGTGACCTCTTCGGTGTGAACGAAGCGCTCTCCCGCTGAGCTAATCGCCCCCGTCCGTACGAGAGGGAACTCTAGCGGATAGCCTGCCGGGCACTGCAAACGGGTGGTCTTTGGGCCACACGCTGCGGATACGACCCGACACGCTGCGGAGAAGCCCGAGGTGATCGAGGTCGCCCCCGGCCGCGGAGCGATCCAGGTCACGTGCCAGGCTGCGAAGCCGTGCTGTCCTGCCCGCGTCAAACCGAGCAGTATGTGGGTAGACGATCAGCGAGGCCGGTCCCGCAGGCCGGTACCGCGCGAGCGCGAGTGCGAGAGGTGCGCGAACCCGTCCGGGTGAAGCCCGGGGAGTTCGCGAAGCGAGACGGTGGGTTCGTGCGTCTCACACTCGAAGCTCGGCCGAGCGGGCCGTGAAGGGAGACGAAAGGTAAGACGATGCGCAACGACCACGTGACGCTCCGCTCCACAGCGGTGTTCGACCTCCTGGCGCCGCGCGCCCCGGCCGTTCCCGTGAAGGTGGAGCTGCGGTACGACACCCGCGACCCGTACGCGGTCGTGGCGGCGTTCCGGACCGGCCGCGCCGGCTGGGTGGAATGGGTGTACGCCCGCGACCTGCTCGCCGACGGGCTGCTGGCCGAGGCCGGCGACGGCGACGTCCGGATCCGCCCCTCGGTCGAGGACCCCGAGTCGGTGATGATCGAGCTGAACTCGCCGTCCGGGCACGCCGTGTTCGAGGCCTCCGCCCAGGAGCTCGCCGACTTCCTGGACCGCACCTACGACGTGGTGCTGCCGGGCAACGAGCACCTGTGGATCGACCTCGACGACGCGCTCACCCACCTGATCCCCAACGATCTTGGATAGCACCCGCGCCGGGGGCGCGGAACACCCACCCCCCTGTTTTCGCGGGTTCCGCGGTCGGATATTGTTCTCTCACACCACGACGACGGGGGCCTTCACCGGAACCCGGAGTCACGGTAGGCGGACGTAGCGCAGCTGGTAGCGCATCACCTTGCCAAGGTGAGGGTCGCGGGTTCGAATCCCGTCGTCCGCTCGGGGAGCCCACTCGGGCCCGCACGGTGGAGTGGCCGAGAGGCGAGGCAACGGCCTGCAAAGCCGTGTACACGGGTTCGAATCCCGTCTCCACCTCGCGCGATTAGCTCAGCGGGAGAGCGCTACCTTGACACGGTAGAGGTCACTGGTTCAATCCCAGTATCGCGCACTCTCCGGCCCAACGGCCCGTCGGTGATCACTCACCGGCGGGCCGTTGGTCGTTTCCAGGGTCGGCACGGCTTTCTGGGGTGACCGCCGCGGCGACCGCGGAACCCCAGCCCCCGGGCAGCCATCCCCGCTCGGCGCTCGGCCACCACCGCGCCCCGCCCACCCCTCGAACCCGCAGCGCCGCGACGACACACCCCTTCCAGGGTGCGGTCACCACCACGCCCCCACCACACCCGCCATCCCGGGTGCGGTCACCACCGCATCCCCGCCACACCCGCCATCCGGGATGCCGCCTCCGTGCGCCCCCGGCGACCTTTCCTGCCGCACCCCTCGCCGCGGTGTGATTGTCGTCCGGAGGGCTGTGACCTCGGGCAAAAGTGCGCCGGCCGGGGCGTGACGAGCTGTTAGCGTGCTTGAACCGCCCCCGTAGTCCCGGAAGGTGCCCGCAAGTGTCCGCCGACCTGTCGTCCGTCATCGCGGCCACCGCGCAGTGGCTGCTGCGCGCCTACCCGCCCGAGCGCGGCCCGCTGAGCGCCGCCCTCGCCGAGGCCCAGTGCCGCCAGGCCGCGACCGTCGCCGCGTGGCTGCGCTACCCCACCGCCCTCGACGCCGGGCTCCTGGACGTCGTCGGCCCCGGCGGGTCCGGTCGGCTGGACTGGGTCGCGGGCGTCGACGTCGTGCCCGGCGAGGACACCGCGTGGCGCACCTGGGTGGACGAGGTCGTCGCCAGCTGGGCGGCCTGCCTGCTCGCCGACCGCGAACTCGCCGTGGCCGCCGCCGCGACCGTCACCGGCTCCGTCCACGCCGCCGGCCTCGCCACCGACTTCCGCCGCCTCACCGACCCCGATCTCCGCGACCGGCAGGCGGCCGTGCTGCTGCGGCACCCCGACCTGCTGTCCCCGGTCGCCGACCTGCACCGGGCCGGCCTGCTCGACCGGCTGAGCGGCGGGACCGCGCGCGCCGCCTGACCTGGTCCACTGTGGACCTCGCCCGGAAACCGCGGGGTGGCGCGGCGGCAACGTTGGCGGATGACCATGGCGCAGGGGCCGGACTTCGTGATCGTCAGCCGCAACGCGCTGGCCTCCGGGCGCCGCGCCAGGATGGCGTGCGCGGCGGGCATCGGGGTGTTCTGCTGGGACGCTCACCCTGGTCCCCGCCCGCCCGGAGGTGCGGGCCGGCCGTCTCACCCGTAGCGCTCCGCCACGAAATCCCCCAGCCGGCGGGCGAAGGCCGCCAGCGTCGCGGCCGCCTCGTGGCGGGAGTCCCACGCCGCGGTCAGCTTGATCTCCAGCCGGCGCTCCCCCGTGCGCACCCGCAGCGGCACCAGCCCGAACCGCGGATCGTCCGACACCAGCGCCACTCCCCGCCCCGCCGCGGCGTGCGCCTGCGCCACCGTGCCGTTCGCGGCCTCGATGACCTGCGCGTACGTGGCGCCCAGCTCGAGCAGCGCCGCGTCCAGCGACTGCCGCGCGGTGAACGCCGGCGGCAGGATGATCACCTGTTCCTCCAGCACCTCCGCCAGCTCGACGCTCCCCCGGCCGCACCACGGGTGCCGCTCCGGCACGTACGCCCACACCGGCAGCACCGCCAGCCGCCGCGACCGGTAGGGCGCGCGGGGCGCAGCGGTGGCGATCGCCAGGTCGGCGCCGCGCGCCAGGGTCTCCACCGCGGACAGCCCGTCCGCCCCCAGCACGTCGATCGTCGGGTCCTCGGGCGCCAGGGTCGCGATGAACGGGGCCACCACGTCGGTCAGGGTCACCGTCGGGGCGCCGATCGTCAGCCGGTCGATGCGGCCGTGCGCGTGGAACGTCGCCGCCGTCTTCAGCGCCTCGGCCCGCTCCAGCACGTCCCGCGCGTTCGCCAGCAGCGCGCGGCCGACCCGGGACGGCGTCATCCGCCGCCCCGCCCGGTCGAACAGGTCCGCGCCCAGCTCCTCCTCCAGCTGCCGCAGCTGCCGCGACAGGCTCGGCTGGGTGATGTGCAGCAGCTCGGCCGCCCGGCTGACCGTGCCCGCCTCGCAGGTCACCACGAAGTACCGCAGGTGCCGCAGCTCCATCATGCCTCCCAGGCATCGAAATCCTGCCGATCAAGTATTGGACAGCATGACCGGCCGCTTCCGAAACTGGGGCATGACCACGAGCACGGACACAGGCATCCGCCAGCAGCGGCGGCTGGAGACGGCGATCCCGGGACCGCGGTCCTGCGAACTCATGGCGCGCAAGGGCGCCGCGGTCGCCGCGGGGGTGGGCGCCACGATGCCGGTCTTCGCGGCCGCGGCCGGCGGCGGGATCGTGGTGGACGTCGACGGCAACCACCTGATCGACCTCGGCTCGGGCATCGCGGTCACCACCGTCGGCGCGAGCAACCCGCGGGTCGTGGCGGCCGTGCGCGAGCAGGTGGCGGCGTTCACCCACACCTGTTTCATGGTCACGCCGTACGAGGGCTACGTGGCCGTCGCCGAATCACTCAACCGGCTGACTCCGGGTGATCACGACAAGCGCACGGCGTTGTTCAACTCGGGCGCGGAGGCGGTCGAGAACGCGGTCAAGATCGCGCGGGCGCACACCGGCCGGCACGCGGTGGTGGTGTTCGACCACGCCTACCACGGCCGCACCAACCTGACGATGGCGATGACCGCGAAGTCCATGCCGTACAAGCACGGGTTCGGGCCGTTCGCGCCGGAGGTCTACCGGGCGCCGCTGTCCTACCCGTTCCGCGACGGCGGCCTGGACGGCGCCGAGGCCGCGCGCCGGGCGCTGGACGTGGTCGAAAAGCAGGTCGGGGCGGCGAACCTGGCGGCGCTGGTGATCGAGCCGATCCAGGGCGAGGGCGGGTTCATCGAGCCCGCGCCGGGGTTCCTGCCCGCGCTGGCGGAGTGGTGCCGGGCGAACGGGGTGGTGTTCGTCGCCGACGAGGTCCAGACCGGGTTCGCCCGCACCGGCGACTGGTTCGCCTGCGACCACGAGGGCGTCGTGCCGGACCTGATCGTGACCGCGAAGGGCATCGCGGGCGGGCTGCCGCTGTCGGCGGTGACCGGGCGCGCGGAGATCATGGACGCCGCGCACGCCGGCGGGCTGGGCGGCACCTACGGCGGCAATCCGCTGGCGTGCGCCGCGGCGCTGGCCGCGATCGAGACCATCGAGCAGGACGCGCTGGTGGCGCGGGCGCGCGAGATCGGCTCGGTGCTCACGTCCCGGCTGCGCGCACTGGCCGATCCCCGGATCGGAGACGTGCGTGGCCGCGGCGCGATGATCGCGGTCGAGCTGGTGCGGCCGGGCACGAGCGAGCCCGACCCGGCGCTGGCGAAGCGCGTCGCGGCGGTGGCCCACGAGCGGGGCGTGATCGTGCTGACCTGCGGCACCCACGGCAACGTGCTGCGCTTCCTCCCGCCGCTGACGATCAGCGACGCGCTCCTCCACGACGCGATGGACGTCCTCGGCGAGGCGCTCGCCGCCGAAGTCACCGTCTGAGGGGGCCGGCTCACGTGAAGCCGACCGCCGCGACCATCACGGGGATCAGCAGCATGATCAGGATGGCCCCGGCGACGTCGAACGCCGCGCCGGAGCGGATCATCTTCGTGATCGGCACCGCGCCGGAGCCGTAGACGATCGCGTTCTGCGGGGTGGACACCGGCAGCATGAACCCGAACGACGCGGCGAACGTCGCGGCCAGCGCGGGCGTGAACGGGTCCACCCCGGCGGCCAGCGCGATCGGGATGACGATCGGCACCACCACGGCCGCCGAGGCGGTGTTCGACGTCGTCTCCGACACCAGGATCGCCAGCAGCACCGCGAACACCGTCAGCGCGATCCCGCTGCCGATCCCCAGCGCCCCGGCCAGTCCGTTGCCGACCCGCTCCGCGAGCCCGGTGCTGGACAGCAGCGACCCGAAGATGATGCCGCTGCCGAACAGCAGGACGGTGCCCCAGTCGATGCGGGCCGCCTCGGACCAGGTGAGCGTGAACCGGCGCTGCGCCCAGTTCGTCGGCAGCACGAACAGCAGCGCCGCGCCGGCCACGGCCACGATGCCCTCGTCGAGCCGGTCGCTGACCAGCTCGTAGGCGCGGGAGTCGTTGCCCGCCACCAGGGCCACGATGCCGGGCGTCACCCACGCCACGACGGTGATGGTGAAGGCGATCAGCGTGTTGCGCTCGGCCGGCGAGAACCCGCCCAGCTTCGCCCGCTCGCCGGCCACGTACTCCTCGACGCCGGTGAGCCTGCGGATCTCCGGGCGGTTGAGCAGGATCAGCAGGACCACCAGGATCACGAACATCGCCGCGCACGCGGGCAGCGCCATCGTGGTCCACTGCAGGAACGAGATCCGCTCGCCGGTGGCCTCCTCGATCAGGCCGCGCCCGATCAGGTTGGGCGGCGAGCCGATCGGGGTGAGCAGGCCGCCGACGCTGGCGCCGTAGGCGAGCACGAGCATCAACGCGATGCCCACGCGCAGCCGTAGCGGGTCGAACCGCTCCCCCTCCGGCGTCCGGCCGCGGATCAGCTCGGCGATGACGGTGAGCAGGCCGACGGCGGTCGGCAGCAGCATTGCGACGGTGGCGGTGTTGGAGATGAACGCCGACAGCACGCAGGTGACGAACCCGAGCGCGGTGATCACCCGCCAGGTGCTGCGCCCCACGCCCGGGATGGCGAGGATGAAGAAGGCGAACCGCCGCGCCAGCCCGTGCCGCAGCATGGCCTGCGCCAGGATGAACGCCCCGATGAAGACGAACACCGTGGACGAGCCGAACGGCTCCAGCACGTCGTCGGCGGGCAGCACGCCGAGCACCACGATGGCCGCGACCCCGATCAGGCCGCCGACCGGGATCGGCACCGGTTCGCACACCCACAGCACCACCACGCCCAGCAGCACCGCCGCCAGGGTCTGCTGGCTGGAGTCCAGCGCGGTGGGCACGAACAGGAAGACGAGGGTCACGAGCGGGGCGAGCACGAACCCGACGGTCCGCCGGGCCCGCTCGAACCGCTCCTCCGCCGGGGACAGCTTCTGCTCCGCGAGACCCCGGTAGGTGCCGCCGGTCAGCAGGGCCGAGGTCACGCTCTCCGTACGCTCACGCTCTCTGGTGCGTTCCTCACTGGTGGACATGAAAGGGACAATAGCGACAAAACGTGACCTGCGTCACTCTTCCGGGTTGACCGTCGGTGCACGAACCGGTCAGCGCGGCCGGGGTCCCAGGATCAGCATGACGACCTCGGTCGCCACGTCCACCGTGCCGGCCAGGTTCCCGCCCTCCTCCAGCGTGATCGCGATCAGCTCGCGCAACCCGCCGAACAGGGTGATCGCCAGCTCGCGCGACGGCGGGACCACGCCGGCCGCCCGCAGTTCGGGCGTGTCCGCCAGGGTGCGCATCAGCGCCACGAACGAGTCCATCGTCTCGCGGGACAGCGCGCGGCCCGCTTCGCCGAGCGAGGGCGCCGCCCGCATCCAGCTCAGGCACAGCGCCGGGTCGCTCTCCATCGACGCGATCAGCGCCTCGACCGCCTGGCGCGCCTGCGCCTGCCACGGCGCGTCCCGCTCCACCGCGGCCGCGATGTCCCGCACCATCCGCGCGTTGGTCTGCCGCAGCAGCTCCACGAAGCACTCCTGCTTGCTCGCGAACTGCTCGTAGAAGGTGCGCTTGGACGTGCGCGCGTGGTTGACCACGTCGGCGATCGTGACGTCGTGGTAGTCCCGTTCGCGCAGGGCGGCAGCCATGCCCTGCAGCAGCCGGTCGCGGAACCCGGTGCCCACGTCGACGTCCGTCACGCCGCCAACCTAACCCAGCCGCTTGACCGGGCGGCACGTCCGGCTCTACCGTGCGTGGTACCCGGCGGTACCACGGTGGAGGTGGATGTCGTGACGACGGCGCTGACCCGGCTGCAGGACGGCGTGAAACCGGTGGTGCGCTGGGGCATCGGGCACGCGCTGCCGCGCACCGTGCTGCGCGCCGCGGCCCGCCGGGGCGATCTGCAGGCGCGGCTGGTGGCCGAGGCCGCGGTGTCCCCCACCGCCGCGTTGACCGGCCTGTTCGACGAGATCCGCGGCCACGGCCCGCTGTACAAGGGCTCCTTCGCCTACGTCACGACCAGCCACGCGGCGGTGAAGGAAGTGCTGACCAGCAACGACTTCCGCGCCGGTGTGGGCGCCGCGCCGGACGGGGTGCTCGCGCGGCTGAGCGAGTGGTCGGCGACCGACGTCCTGCACCCGATCGCGCCGCCGTCGCTGCTGGCGACCGAGCCGCCGGACCACACGCGCTACCGCAAGCTCGTCACCCGCGTGTTCACCGTCCGCGCGGTGGAGAAGCTGCGGGTGCGCACCGAGGAGATCGCCCGTGAGCTGCTGGACGCGCTCGACCCGGACCGGCCGGTGGACCTCGTCGAGGCCTACTGCGCGCTGCTGCCGGTGACGGTGATCGCCGAGATCCTCGGAGTGCCGCCGGAGCAGCGGCAACGCGTGCTGGAGCTGGGCACCGCGGCCGCCCCGAGCCTGGACCTGGGGCTGCCGTGGCGGGAGTTCCGCGCGGTCGAGTCGGCGCTGGCCGATTTCGACGCCTGGCTCGGCGGCCACCTGGACCACCTGCGCGCCAATCCCGGCGACAACCTGCTCAGCCAGCTGGTCGCCGCCCGTGAGGACGGGGTCGGGCTGACCGATCTGGAGCTGCGCGCGACCGCCGGGCTGGTGCTCGCGGCCGGTTTCGAGACGACCGTGAACCTGCTCGGCAACGGGATCACCCTCCTGCACGACCACCCCGGGCAGCTCGCCGCGCTGCGCGCCGAGCCGTCGCTGTGGCCGAACGCGGTCGAGGAGATCCTGCGCGTGGACCCGCCGGTGCTGCTCACCGGGCGCACCTGCCTGCGCGACACCGAGGTCGGCGGGGTGCGGGTGCGCGGCGGCTCGGTGGTGACGACGATCCTGGCCGGCGCCAACCGCGACCCGGCGGTCTTCACCGACCCGGCCCGGTTCGACGTTCGCCGTGAGAACGCGCGCGAGCACATCTCGTTCTCGGCGGGCCGGCACTACTGCCTGGGCGCCGCGCTGGCCCGGATGGAGGGCGAGGTCGGGCTGCGGACGCTGTTCGACCGCTTCCCGGACCTGCGCCTCACCCCCGGCGCGGCCCGCCGGGGCACCCGGATCCTGCGCGGGTTCGAACACCTGCCGGCACGGTTGCGCTGACTCACGGCGAGACCGCGACGCCCAGGTAGTCCGCGGCGAGGAACTTCGGCGAACCCTTCTCGTAGAACCGGTCCACCTCGCGGATCTCGAAACCCGCCGCGGTGATCACGTCGGTGATCGGGCGGTCCAGGTGGCAGCCGCCGAAGAGCCGGCCCTGCAGGCGGTCCATGCGGTGCTGCCAGCGCTGCACCTTGTGCTCCGGCGCCAGGCCGTGGTCGAGGAAGTGGAGCGTGCCGCCCGGTTTCAGCACCCGCCGGACCTCGGTCAGCGCCGCCCCGACGTCCGGGATCGTGCACAGCGTGTAGGTCGACAGGGCGGTGTCGCAGCTGGCTTCGGGCAGCGGCAGCGACTGCCCGTCCAGGCCGGACCGCTCGACCGGCACCGGTGAGGCGGCCACCCGCTCGGCGGCCAGCTTCCAGGCCACGTCGGAGGGCTCGATCGCGTCCACGGCCGTGACCGCGGCCGGGTAGAACGGGACGTTGTGCCCCGAGCCGAACCCGATCTCCAGGACCCGCCCGTGCAGGCCGGCGCACACGCGGGCGCGGTAGGGGTTCGCGGTCTCCAGCCCGCACAGCACGTTGATCATCCGTGGCAGGACCTGCTGCTGGTAGATGCCCATGACACAGCCTGACCGGTGCGGGCGGTTTCCCGGTAGGGCCGGAAGACCCGGAATTCGCCGTCCGAAGTGGACGAACAGAGCTCAGCCCAGCGCGGGCGTGATCCGCCGCAGGCGCGCGGGGTCGGGGATCAGTTCGTAGCCGGCCATGCGGTCGCCGTCGATGGCGAAGCGGATCGCCAGGCGGAGACGGCCGTCCGGCGCGATCACCAGGCCCGGCTCGCCGTCGAGGAGGGTGAAGTCGGCGAACCGGGCGTTCCGGCCGAACAGGACGATCTCCTCCGCCACCCGGCGAGCGCCCCGCACCTCGGGGCGGCCGTCGGCGCGCCGCACCGCGTCCGGGTTCAGCACCGCGACGATCGCGTCGAGGTCGCCGGTCCGGGACGCCGCCAGGAACGCCTCGACCACCCGCCGGTGCGCGGCCGCACCGGGGTCCGGCGAGCAGCACTAACCGAGCGGCACGCGCACTTCATCGACCACGGCCTGGCGCGGGAGCACAAGGTGCCGCGCCTGCAGGCCTCTTCGGCGGCTGCCACCTGGACCGCTCGATCCCGGTGGTCGCGATGCGCTTCGAAATCCACCGGTCACCTTTCCCCGTCGCCGGTGAGGAGGAAGGACCACTGTGGACGCGACGACACCGCCGCCCGGCGGGCAACCGTCGCGCGGAACTGGGACTGCTTCGGCGCCCCGGCCGCGTTGTTCTGCTACCTGGACCGGACCATGGGCGCGGCCCAGTGGGCGGACGCCGGGATGCACCTGCAGACGGTCATGCTGCTGCTGCGCGCGGAGAGCCTGGACAGCTGCCCGCAGATGGCGTGGTCGGTCTACCGCACCACGGTGGCCGAGGTGGTGTCCCCGCCGGAGCGGCTGATCCTGTTCTGCGGCCTGTCCATCGGCTACGCCGACCCGGCCGCGAACCAGGAACGCATCGACCGAGCCCCACTGGCCGAGACGGTGACCTTCCTGGGGTAGGTCACCGCAGCATGACCGAGCCGTTGTAGAGCGTGGCGCCCCGCGCGTCCGTCACCCGCACCCACGCGTCCCCCGTGTCGGGGTCCACCGGCTTCGCGCCCTCGGGCAGCCATGCGCCGAACGTCCCGTTCGCGACCGGCACGGCGACCCGCTCACCGGTGCCGAAGTCGGCGTCCATGCTCGTGGCCGAGCGCGGCACGAGGCCAACGAACGGCACCTTCCCGCCCTGCGCCGGCACCGACAGCCGGCGCACCGGGATCGACCGGCCGATGAACGTGTCCCGGTGCAGCGTGGCCCCCGCAGGGCCGGTCACGCACGCCACGGTGTGCTCGGCGCTGCGCGCCAGCACCACCCGGTACGGCCCGTTGTCCAGCATCCCGCCGGGCTGGTAGCCATCGGCGCCGTCGAGCGGCTCGGGTAGCGCTGCCAGGCACTCGCCCAGCGCGCGGCCGGCCGGCGAGGACCGGTCGCCCGGCACGTCGACCACCGAGACCAGCGGCGCCGGGGCCGGCGGCAGCTCGGCGCGCGGACCGGGACGGGTGGTCTGGCCCTCGACCGACATCCCGGCCCACAACGGGGTCGCCGGGTCGGTCGCGGTGAACGCGGTGAACACCCCGGTCCGCGGCGTGACCGGCTCGACGGTGACGCCGAGGCCGTCGGCCAGGGACAGCTCGATCCGCGGCCACGACGGGTCCGCCACCCCGGCCACCAGGCCCGTCCCGGTGCGGAGCAGCAGCCCGGTGCGGCTGCCGGGCGCGGAGGCCGGCGCCGCGCCCGGATCGGACACGGTCACCGTGGTCGCGGTGGTCTCGCAGAACACCGGTTTCCCGCCGGCGAGGTAGGACGTGACCACGTCGTCGCCGAGCGCGCGGCTGCCGGTGGCCTGCCACTCGGCGCGCGGCGGGACCTGCCCGGTCCGGCCCGCAGACTCGATCGCCGCCCAGCACCGGTCGTCCACCCCGGCGCCGGCGACCGGCGCGGCCGGGCGGAGGAACTGGACGCCGATCAGCACGCCTCCGACCAGCAGGACCACGGCCGCGGCGGCCGCGAGGGCCCGCCCGGGGCGCGGAGTCATCCCGGCGCGCACGGTGGCGCGCATCCGCTCGCGGACCTCGGGCGGCAGCTCGCGGCGCGGGGGCAGGGCGTGGCTCATTTCTCCTCCAGCAGGGCGCGGAGCCGGGCGCGGGCGCGCGAGAGGTGCGCGCGCACGGTCACCTCGGCGACCTCGAGCAGGGCGGCGGCGTCACCGATCGGCAGCTCGCCGAGCAGGCACAGCTCGACGACCTGCCGTTGCGCGGCCGGCAGCGCGCGGACCGCGTCGATGATCCGCTGCAGGCGCGCCTCGCCGTCTAGACGGTCGGCTACGCCGTCGGCGTGGTCGGACACGTGCGGCGGGCCGGGGATCCGGCGCAGCAGCCGCGACCGCCGGGTGCGGCCCCGGTGCTCGTCACGGGCGAGGTTTCCGGCGACGGTGAACAGCCAGGGCAGCGCGCTGTCCCGCAGCAGGGTGACGTCGCCGCGCTTGCGCCAGGCGGTGAGGAAGGTGGCGGAGGTGAGGTCCTCGGCGCTGGCCCAGGACCCGGTCAGCCGGTAGGCGTGGTTCCACACGGCCTGCGCGTGGCGTTCGAAGAGCGCCGTGAAGGCTTCCCGGTCACCGCGTGCGGCGCGCGCCCACAGGTCGGCGTCGCGCGGCTCCACCGGCACCCCCAGCCCGGTCAGTTGGATGGTCACACCGGTCAGTGGCCGGCACCGGCCCCGATGTTGTCATAGCGACCGGAGCGCCACGCGGGACCGCACCCGCCGACGCGGCATCCGGGCGGGGAAGCGTGTTCAGTACCGCAGGTGGGCCGGCTGGTGCGTGACTTCCTCGATGTCCCCCGCGGCCGCGTCGAGCAGGCGGTGCGCCAGATCGCTGAGCGCCCGCGCCGTGGCCAGCTCGTCGCCGATCTCCGGCACGTTGGCGTCGGCCGGGTTGAGCCGGGCCGTCCCGATCCCGACCAGGCCGGTCCCGCGGTCGGTGTGCAGGCGCGCGGTGGCGCGGGTCCGCGTCTCGTGCTCGTCGATCACGATGTCGACACGCCAGTTCTTGTCCCGCATGGCAGCCTCCCGGACGTCTGCCACCACGCTGCCCCGCCCGGCGCCGGGCGGGAAAGGGCCGGAAGTCACCGCGTGGTTCAGTGGATCCGGCGCACGTCCAGCGGCGTTTCGACCGCGCCGCCGTCGCGCCCGCGGTCCACCCGGTAGGCCCCGGCGCGGTCCCGCTCGGCCAGCGCCTCGGCCAGCTCGCCGCCGCGGTAGAGCAGGCCGGCCCCGTCGTCGGTGGCGTAGCCGGGCGGCAGGGTGCCGTCCGCGATCAGCGACTGGAACAGCGGCCGCCGGGCGGGCTCGCTGTCGTGGTGCACGCCGTTGGACCACGGGAGCAGGCCCAGCCCGTTCGTCACCGGCCGCAGCTCCGGCCCGAACGAGTCGGTCGTGCCGCCGGCGTGCCAGCAGATCGAGCCGGCCGAGACGCCGGTCAGGACCACCCCGGCCTGCCACGCGTCACGCATCACCGCGTCGAGGCCGTGCAGCCGCCACAGCGCCAGCAGCCCGGCGACACTGCCGCCCCACACCCAGATCACGTCCTGGGACAGCAGGTGCCCGGCGAGGTCGGCGATGTTCGGCATCGGCAGCAACGCCACGTGGCTGCCGGCCCACCCCTCTCGCCACGCGTTCTCGTAGAAGGCGGCGATCAGGCGGCGGTCGTCGCCGCACGCGGTGGCCAGGAAGCACACGCGCGGCGCGCGCCCGGTGACGCCGGCGAGCTCCACGGCGTACCGGGTCAGCGGGCCGACCTCCCAGTCCAGGCGCGCGGAGGCGCGGATGCCGCCGGAGGTGGCGAGGATCGTCGGTTCGTCGGCAGGCACAGCCGGGATCCTACGACTGGCGCTGATTGCATTCATTGTATACAGTGCATCCCGTGACGACGACCTACGATCGCGTGCGGGAGCTGATCGTCGGCGGCGCCTTCCCGCCGGGTGGGCGCCTGACCGAACTCGACCTGTCCCAGCGGCTCGCCGTGAGCCGCACCCCGGTGCGGGAGGCGCTGCGCCGGCTGGAGAGCGACGGCCTGGTCGCCAGCGGGCAGCGCGGGGTCACGGTGGTCCGGCTGAGCGACGGGGAACTGCGCGAGGCATATCTCGTCCGCGCCAGCCTGGAAGCGCTTACCGCGGAGCTGGCCGCGCGGCGTCAGCAGGCGGGCGAGATCGCACCCGCCGCGCTGGCCCGGCTGACCGGCCACGCCGAGGACGCCGACCGCGCGACCCGGGACGGCGACCTGGCCACCGGCGTGCGGCACAACCGCGAGTTCCACCGGCACATCGCGGTGCTGTCCGGGAACTCCCTCGCGCTCGGCTTCCTGGACCGGGTGTGGGACCGGATCGTGGTCTCCACCCGCGACTCGCTGGCCGCGCCGAGCCGCACCGGCCAGGTCGACGACGAGCACCGCCGCCTCGTCGCGGCGATCACCGCGGGCGACGCGGCGACGGCCGCGGCACTCGCTCGCGACCACGTCCTGAGCACCCTGTCCGCACTCCCCGGAGGAACACCGCGATGAGCAAGGAACACGGCTACCAGGTCACCGTCACCTGGTCCGGCACCACCGCCGGCGGCTACCGCGCCTACGACCGCGGCCACGACGTCACCGCCGCGGGCAAACCACCCATCGCGGCGACCGCGGACCCGGCCTTCCTCGGCGACCCGGCGCGCTGGAACCCGGAGGAGCTGCTGGTGGCGGCGCTGTCGCAGTGCCACCTGCTGACCTACCTCGCGCTGTGCGCGCGGCACGGCATCACCGTCACCGGCTACCGCGACACCGCGACCGGCCGCATGGCCGAAACCCCGGGCGGCGGCGGGCACTTCACCGAGGTGACGCTGAACCCGGAGGTCACCATCGCCGAGGAGGCACTGGCGGACAAGGCCGCCGAGCTGCACCACCGGGCGCACGAGCTGTGCTTCATCGCCAACTCGGTGAACTTCCCGGTCCACCACGCGCCGACGGTCCACATCGGATAGTCAGGACCCCAGCGCCGCCACGATCCGCGCGCCCAGCTCCGCCGGCCGGCTGAACTGGGGCCAGTGCCCGGTCGGCAGGTCCACCAGCTCCACGTCCCGCATCGCCGCCAGTTCGCGCACGTACGGGTGGTCCGCGGCGATCAGCTCGCGCACCTGCGCGGACGGCATCGACGTGCAGATCACGGTGGCCGGGATGGCGCGGCGGCGCTCGTCGGACAGCTCGACCGGGTCGCGGGTCACCGCGACCGGCTCGGGCACGGCTTCGGCGCGCATCCGGTCGCGCAGTTCGCCGGTGAGCCCGGCCAGCTCGGCCTCCTCGAACGCCGTCCAGTCCGGCAGCGGCACGTCGGCGCCGTCCGCGGGCAGGGCCTCGTTGATGGACGCGCCGCTGGTCAGCGGTCCGGCGTCGACGAAGACGATCCGCACGACGCGATCGGGCCGGGCGTCGGCGGCCGCGTAGGCGAGCGGACCGCCACCGGAGTGCCCGACGAGCACCACCGGTTCGTCCTCGGCGTCGATCGCCGCGACGATGGCCTCGACGTGCTCGCGCACGCCGATCCCGGCGCGGTCGGTTCCGGCCGCGTCCAGGCCGGGCAGGGTCAGCGCGCGCACGGTGTGGCCGGCGGCGGTCAGCGCGGGTTCGACCTCGCGCCACGAGGACGCGCCGAACCAGAACCCGGGAACGAGGAGCACGATCATGCGCCGAGCCTAGAAGGTCGGGGTGTCCCGGGTGCGCGCGCGGGCGATAGGTCGTCACCGTCTGACGGCGGCTGCCGCCCGCGCGGTCACCTCGTCCCAGCGGCGCTCGCGCAGCAGGGCGGGCTCGGCCATCCAGCTGCCGCTCACCGCGGGCACCATCGGCAGCGCCAGGTACTCCCCCATGGTCTGCGCGGTCACCCCGCCCGACGGCATGAACGCCAGGTCGCGGAACGGCGCGGCCAGCGCGCGGATCGCGGCCGGCCCGCCGAGCAGACCGGCCGGGAAGAACTTCACCTCGTCCAGCCCGAGCGCGGTCACCGCCATCAGGTCGGTCGCCGTCGCCACCCCGGGCAGCGCCGGCACGCCCCGCTCGGCCGCGCGGCCGACCACGTCCGCCGACACGCCGGGGCTGACCACGAACCGCGCGCCCGCGTCGACCGCGGCGTCCACATGGGACGGAAGCAGCACCGATCCCGCCCCGACGAGCAGGTCCGGCAGGGCCGACAGGCGCCGGATGCCCGGCAGGCCGGCGGGCGTGCGCAGCGTGATCTCGACGACGTCGATGCCCCCGGCCAGCAACGCTTCCCCGAGCGGCAGAGCCTGTTCCGGCTCGTCCAGCACCACCACAGGCACGACCGGGCACCGCGACAGCAGGCTCACCGGACCACCTCCACCGGCTCCTCGGCCCGCAGTTCGTCGCGCGTGGGCAGGCCCTCCCAGTCGCCCGGCACCCGGCACACCGCGGCGCCCGCCGCGTTGCCGAGCCGCAGGCACTGCCGCACATCCGCACCCGACACCAGCCCGCTCAGGTACCCGGCCACGAACGCATCGCCCGCGCCGACCGGATCGACGACGGTCACCGGCACCGCCTCGGCCCGGTGCACCTCATCGCCGTGCAAGGCCACCGAACCCAGCGCGCCGAGCTTGACCACCACCGTGCCTGGCCCGGTCTTCGCGAGCTCCCGCGCCAGGTCCTCGCCCCGGCCGAACGACGGCTCGCGAACCGGCTCCCGGCCGAGCAGCAGCGCGGCCTCCTCCGGCCCGGCGAACACCACGTCCGCGGCGGCGGCCAGCCGCGCGAGCACCGGCCCGGCCTCCGCCGGCGGCCAGAGCGTCGCGCGGTAGTTGACGTCGAACGACACCCGCGTCCCGGCGGCCCGCGCCAGCCCGATCACGTGGTCCAGCGTCTCCCGCGGCCCCGGGCCCAGTGCCGCGGTGATCCCGGAGACGTGCAGCACGTCGGCCTCCGCGACGACCGAGGGCTCGATGTCCGAAGGGGACAGTCGCGACGCGGCGCTGCCCCGGCGGTAGTAGCGCACGCGCCACGGTTTCCCGCCGCGCATCTCCTTCACCATCAGCCCGGTCGGCGCCTCCGGATCCCGCTCGGCGAGCACCCGCACGCCCTCGGCGCGGACCTCCCGGGTCACCAGCGCGCCGAACGCGTCGTCGCCGACGCGACTGATCCACGTCGACGGCACGCCCAAGCGCGCCAGCCCGATGGCCACATTGGACTCCGCTCCCCCGATGCCCACCGGCAGCGCCGAGCCGCCGGTCACCCGGCCCCAGGCCGGAGTGGACAACAGGGCCATCGTCTCGCCCAGCGTCACGACCGTCATGAGTCACCCAATCGCAGGAGGACCTTGCAGCTGTCCCGGCCGGCCGCGACCGCCAGCGCCTCGCCGGCCTGGTCCAGGTCGAACGTGTGCGTGATCAGCGGCGACACGTCGAGCCCGTCGCCGAGGGCGCGCACCGCGTCGGTGATCTCGTCGACGAACCGGTACGAGCCGATCCAGGTGATCTCGCGGGTGACCAGATCGCCGAGAACCGCGGTGGCCGGTTCCCCGGGCAGGTTCCCGACCTGCACGAGCGTCCCGCCGCGCGCGGTCGCCCGCAGCGCGCCGCCCAGCGCTGCGGGCGCGCCGGAGGCTTCGAAGACCAGCTCCACGTCCTCGGGCAGGGCGTCCCCGGCGGCTAGGTCGACCACCTCATCGGCCCCGAGACGGCGTGCGATCGCCAGCGCCGAGGTCGTCACGTCCGCCGCGATCACGGTCGCCGCGCCGCGGTGCTTCGCGGCCGCGGCGACCAGGCACCCGATCGGTCCGGCGCCGTTGACCAGCACCGTGCGGCCGGTGACGTCGCCGGCCCGCTGGACCGCGTGCAGTGCCACGGCCAGCGGTTCGGCCAGCGCGCCCTGCCGGGTGCTCACGCCGTCCGGCAACGGCCGCAGCTGGTCCGCGCGCACCACCCGCAGCTCGCTGAACCCGCCGTCGGTGTGCGGGTGGAACGCGGCGGAGCCGAAGTACCGCACGCGCGGCAGCAGGTTGGTGCGCCCGGCGATCCGCGCGGGCAGCGTGGTGTCGCCGACGGGCTCGGCCGGGTGCACCGTCACCGGCTGCCCGGGCTCGACGCCGGTCACGCCGGGGCCGAGCCCGGCCACGCGTCCGGCGACCTCGTGCCCGAGCACGAGCGGGTGCTTGAGCACGGCCGTCCCGGAGGCGCCGTGCCGCCAGTAGGCGACGTCGGAGCCGCAGATGCCGCCCCACTCCATCGCGACCAGCACCTCGCCCGGGCCGGGCGCCGGGTCCGGCCGGGTGTCGATCCGGACGTCCCCGGGGCCGTGCACGACGGCGGCTCTCATGCGGCGTCCTCCAGACGGACCAAGTCACGCCCGCGGGTCTCCGGCGCGAGGTAGGCGGAGACGAACGTGATGAGCGAGTAGGCGACGAGCATCGCCGCGATGGGCCACCAGTGGCCGGTCAGCGCGGTCAGCGACGCGGCCAGCACCGGGCCGATCGCGGTGGCGAGGATGCCGCCGATCTCCTTGGCGACGGCGAGCTGGGTGAACCGGGTGCGCGAGCCGAACAACTCGGCCATGGTGACGCTCTCCAGCGAGAACAGGCCCAGCACGCCGACGTTGAGGCCGACGATCATCGCGACGGTCAGCGCGGCGGTGCCACCGTGCGCGATCGTCAGCATCATCGGCGCGGCGATCACCACCGTCAGCAGCGACAGTCCCAGGTAGACCGGGCGGCGGCCGAACCGGTCGCCCAGCAGGCCCACCACGGGGATGGTCACGAACCCGAGCAGCGAGCCGTAGACGATCGCGGCGGTCGGCACCGACTTGTTCACGGCCAGCTCGGTGGCGATGTAGCCGACCAGGAACGTCTGCACCAGCCCGGAGTTGCCGGCCTGGCCGAACCGCAGCCCCAGCGCCAGCAGGAACGACTTGCCCTTGCGCTGCTTGAGACCGGCCTCGATGGCGCTCTCGCCGGCCTCCTCGATCTCCTTGCGGGACAACGCGACGCCGTCGACCACGTCCGGCCGTTCCTCGAACACCGGGCTCTCCTTGAGGTTGGCCCGGATCCACACGCCGAGGATCAGCAGCGCGAAGCTCAGCAGGAACGGCAGGCGCCAGCCCCAGCTCAGCAGCTGCTCGTCGGAGAGCACCGCGAGCAGCACGGCCCACAGGCCGGACGCGGCCAGCGTGCCGGAGTTGGTGCCCAGCGACACCAGCGACGCGATCAGGCCGCGGCGCTTGGCCGGCGCGTACTCGGCGAGCATCACGGTCGCCCCAGCGATTTCCGCGCCCGCGCCGAAGCCCTGGACCAGCCGCAGCGCGACCAGCAGGATCGGGGCGGCGATGCCGATCGTGGCGTACGGCGGCAGCACTCCGATCAGCGTGGTGGACACCCCCATCAGCGCGATCGTGATGAACAGGACCTTCTTGCGGCCGATCCGGTCGCCCATCCGTCCGAAGTAGACCGCGCCGGCCAGGCGCGCGACGTAGCCGACACCGTAGGTCGCCATCGCCGCGATCAGGCCGATCGCCGGGCTGACGCCGGGGAAGAAGATCTTGTTGAACACGATCGCGGCGGCCAGCGAGTACAGCTGGAAGTCCATGAACTCCATCGCCGTGCCGAGCCAGCCGGACATGGCGGCCCGGCTGAGGTCCCGGGTGGTTCGGGTCACGGCCCCTCCCGGCGCCGTCTGGGTGCTGTCGGTCATCGTGCGCTCCTTTGCTTCACGGATGTGGGGCGGTCTACGGTTCGATCCGCCCGGCCTCGACCTCGGGCAGGCGCTGCGCGATCGAGGCCACCAGTGCCGGGTCGCCGGCCAGGTCGGCGCCGCCGACCGCGGTGAGCAGCCGGGCGACCGCCGTCGTCGCGTCCGGCGCCCCGTCCCAGCACGCGGCCAGGGTGCCGGCCGCCGGATCGGTGGTGCCGAAACCGGCGCGGGTCGCGTGAGCCCACCCCGCCAGTGCCAGGGCCAGCACCGGTCCGGCGCCACCCCGCTCCCGCAGCACGGGCAGCCAGCGTTCGGCGATCTTCAGCGAGCCGTCCGACCCGATCTGGCGCAACCGGTGGCCGATCGCGGGATCGGCGAACCGCTCGACCAGGGCGTCGACGTAGGCGGGCACGTCCAGGTCCGAGGCGGGCAGGGTCGGCGCGACCTCCGCCGTGAAGCCACGCACCACCCGCTCACCCCACCCGGTGGCGAGAACGTCGGCGACGGTCCGGCAACCCGCGGCCAGGCCGAGGTAGGCCAGCGCCGAGTGGGAGCCGTTGAGCAGCCGCAGCTTCATCAGCTGGTGGGGCTCGACATCGGGGACGAATCGCGCCCCGTCCAGCTCCCACGGCGGGCGCGGCGCGGCGAAGGTGTCCTCGAGCACCCACTGGCGGTAGGGCTCCGCGGCGACGGCCATCTCGTCGCGCACGCCGAGGGCGGCTTCCGCGGCGTCCTTGGCGGCCTGGGTGACCGCCGGGACGATGCGGTCGACCACGGTGGACGGGAAGGCGACCGCGGTGTGCAGCCAGTCCTGGACGGCGTCGCGGTCGGGCCAGTCGCTCGCCGCGACGAATCCGGTGACCACTTCGGCCAGCGCGCCGCCGTTGCCGGCCGCGTTGTCGCAGGACACCACGCTGATCGGGGCGCCGGTGCGGCGGAAGCGGTTCGCCAGCGACGTCGCCAGGCGGCCGATCACCGTGCGCGGCGGACGACCGGCGAGGTCGGCGGCCATTTCCGGGTGCGTGGTGTCGAGGCGGCCGGTGGCGGGGTCCCGGAAGTAGCCCTTCTCGGTGACGGTGAGGGTCACGACGGTCACTTCAGGCGAGGTGAGCAGCTGGTCGACCCGGCCGGCGTCGGGCACCATGTGCAGCGCCTCGACCACCGAGCCGACCACGCGGGTGCGCCGGTCGGTGACCGAGAACAGGCAGTCCTGGGCCCGCAGGTGCTCGACCGGCTCGGGCGACCGCGGGTTGACCACGGCGATCCCCCACGGCTGGCCGGAGGCGGCCGCGGCGGCTTCGGTGTAGACGGCCTGGTGCGCGCGGTGGAAGGCGCCGAGTCCGAAGTGGACGACCCGGGGCGCGAGGTCGCGCGGGTCGGCCTGGGGACGGCTCTCCGGCTTCAGCGCGTCCAGTGTGGACAGTTCGAGCCTCACCAGTCGTGCACCGAACCGTCGAGACGGCGCGCGACCGGCAGGTAACGCGGCTGGTAGGGGAACTTTTCGGCGGCCTTCTCGTCGTATTCGACGCCCAGGCCGGGCTCCTCGGAGGGGTGCAGCATGCCGTCGGCGAAGGTGACCCCGCTGCGGAAGACCTCGCCGGTCTCCTGGACGTGCGGCATGTACTCCTGGATGCCGAAATTCGGCACGGAGATGTCCACGTGCACGGCGGCGGCGAGCGTGACCGGCGAGAGGTCGGTGGCGCCGTGCGAGCCGGTGCGCACCTGGTAGAGCGCGGCGAGGTCGAAGATGCGGCGCAGGTGGGTGATGCCGCCGGCGTGCACGACGGTGGTGCGGACGTAGTCGATGAGCTGCCCGGTGATCAGGTGCTGGACGTCCCAGATGGACGAGAGGTTCTCCCCGACCGCGACCGGCGTGGTGGTGTGCTGCCGGATCAGCCGGAACGCCTCCTGGTTCTCCGCCGGGGTCGGGTCCTCCATCCAGAACAGGCGGCAGTCCTCGACGCGCTTGCCGAACCGGGCCGCCTCGATCGGGGTGAGGCGGTGGTGGACGTCGTGCAGCAGGTGGAAGCCGAAGCCGAACTTCTCGCGGACGGCCTCCAGGTAGGTGGGCGCGAAGTCCAGGTAGGCCTCGGTGGACCAGGGCTGCTCGTCCGGCAGCGAGGTGGCGGCGGGCTCGTAGACCACGCCCTTGCGCACGCCGTAGCTGCCGCCGATGCCGGGCACGGCGGCCTGGGCGCGGATGGCGTGGTAGCCCTGCTCGCGGAAGCGGGCGACGTCGTCGAGCAGCTCGGCGACGTCCGCGCCGCTGGCGTGGGAGTAGACCAGCACGCCGTCCCGGGAGCGGCCGCCCAGCAGCTGGTAGACCGGCAGGCCGGCGACCTTGCCCTTGATGTCCCACAGCGCGGTGTCCACGGCGGCGATCGCGGTCATGGTCACCGGGCCGCGGCGCCAGTACGCGCCCCGGTAGAGGTACTGCCACACGTCCTCGATGCGCGCCGGGTCGCGGCCGATGAGCAGCGGCACGACGTGGTCGCGCAGGTAGCTCGCGACGGCCAGCTCGCGGCCGTTGAGGGTCGCATCGCCCAGGCCGGTCACGCCGTCGGAGGTGGTCAGGCGGAGGGTGACGAAGTTGCGGCCCGGCGAGGCCACGAACACCTCGGCCCGCTCGATCGTGCTCACGTTCGCTCCTTCTGTGTGGCAGCACTGGTATACAAGCATCTGTCGCGCAGAGCGTCAACTAGTCGGGCAGGGTTGTCGGCTAGTGTCGGTGTGGTGACGGAGCGAGCGCGAACGAACCGGCGGGTCGTGTACGAGACGCTGCGGCGGAAGGTGCTGACGCTGGCGCTGGCGCCGGGGGCGGCGTTGTCGGAGAACGAGCTGGCCGCGGCGCTGGGGGTGAGCCGGACGCCGGTGCGGGAGAGCCTGATCCTGCTCGCCGAGGAGGGCCTGGTGCAGGTGTTCCCGCAGGTCGGTTCGTTCGTGTCGCGGGTGGACATGCAGCGGGTGGCGGACGCGCAGTTCCTGCGGGAGGCGGTCGAGCTGGCGGCGCTGGAGGACCTGCCGGAGACGCCGGACGCCGATGTGGTGGCCGCGCTGGAGGCGAACCTGGCGCGGCAGCGGGAGCCCGGCATCGACCTGGAGGAGTTCTTCGCGCTGGACGAGGAGTTCCACCGGGGACTGCTGGAGCTGAGCGGACACGACCGCGCCTGGCCGACGGTCGTCTCGGCGAAGGGACACCTCGACCGGGCCCGCCGCCTGGGCCTCTACGAGGCGAACACGCCGGAGGTCTTCGCCGGCCAACACGAGTCGATCCTCAGCGCCGTGGTGGCCCACGACGTGCCCCTCGCGCGCGCCACGATGCGCACCCACCTACGCGAAGTCTTCGCCGACATCGAACGCATCCGGGCCCGGAAGCCGGAGCTGTTCGCGTCGAACTCGGGATCCACACCGGTCCGGCGGAACGTGGTGGTCTGGGAGTAGCCGGGCACCCGCCGCCCCACCGAGCCGGCACACGGAACAGCTCGAGCGGGTCGACGGCGGACAGCCCCAGCCTCCGCCGCCCAGTCTGACAGCGTGCCGACCTGTCCACGCCGTGCTGGCCCCTCGTGCCGGGATTTCACCACCGTGGGCACAAGTCGCCGCCCCCGGCGCCGTGGTTTCCCTTCCCCGCGCCGTGTTCGCCCCTCCCAGCGCTGCACCGGGGGTAGCGCCTCGGTCGGCGTTCTCCCGGTCCCGGCGTCCCCAAGGCGAGTCCGCCCCCGGCCGCTCAGCCCTCGATCCAGGCGAGGGGGTCCGCGACCACCCGGGCGATCACGCTGCCCGCCGCGCCGCGCAATGCGGCGTCCGCGCCCAGTTTCGCGGGGCGCAGCGTCAGTCCGGGCGCCAGGTGCTCCACCACGCGCTGACGGAAGGGCTCTCCGAAGGCCGCGAGTCGTCCGCCCAGCACGATCGTCTCCGGGGCGAGCAGTGCGCGCACCCCCACCAGCGCATCGGCCAGGGCCTCGGCTGCCCGGTCCACCGCCCGCTCCGCCGCCGGGTCCCCCGCGCGCACCCGCGCGACCAGCGGTTCCTCCACCCCGAGCAACCGGGCCGCCCCCGCATCCGGCACGCCGGCCGACGCTGCCATCCCGGCCCGTCCCGCGTACAGCTCCAGGCAACCGCGCCCCCCGCACGGGCACGGCTCGCCCCGCCGCCGGACTGGCACGTGCCCCAGGTCGCCGGCCAGCTCCGCCGCTGGGTTCAGCGGGGCCAGCCCGATGACCTCCTCGCCGCCCAGGTACAGCCAGTCCCGCGCCGCCCCGGCCTGGTATTCCGCCAGCGCCGCGCATGCCACCTCGCCGGCCACCAGGACATCCAGCCCGTGCAGGTCCAGCGCCCGCAACTCGCCCGCCACCAGCGCCCGCACGTCGACCTCGCGCCAGCCCAGCGGCAACGCCGACACCAGCCCGCCCGAGACCAGGCCCCCGACCGCGACGCCGACCCCAGCCACGAGTCGCCCGGCCGTGGTCGCCTCGTCGAACAGCCGCCGCAGCACCGGTCGCGCCGCCCGCACCCCGTCTGCCGCACCCGCCCCGGCCACGTCGAACCGCCGCAGCTGCCGCGCGAGCGGCCGCCCGGACAGGTCCAGGATCATCCCCGCGATGTGGCCGGAGGCGAACTGCAGACCCAGCGCCACCGGCCCGTACGGGTCCAGCACCAGCCGCCCCGCCGGACGTCCCGGCACCCGCCCCGGCTCCGGCCCGAGGTCACGCACCAGCTCCGCCGCGGTCAGCTCCGCCACCAGGCTGGACACCGTCGCCTTGGTCAGCCCGGTCCGCTGTGCCAGCTCGACCCGCGAAACCGGCGCGTCCCGCGCGATCAGCTCCATGACCAGGGCGACGTTGTGCCGCCGCATCGCCTGTGCGCCCATCGCCTCCACAGTTCGTCAGTTTAGTGAATTGACGAACTCTGGCGGCCGCGCCCCGCGCCCGGATAGACAGGCGGGGACAACGACGTGACGCGAAAGGGCGGTCCCCATGGCTGAGGTCAGCTACCGGCAGGCGTCGCGGCTCTACCCCGGCAACCCGCCGGTCCGGGCCGTGGACAGCCTCGATCTCGACATCGCCGACGGCGAGTTCCTGGTGCTGGTGGGGCCGTCGGGCTCGGGCAAGTCGACCGCGCTGCGCATGCTCGCCGGCCTGGAGGACGTCGACGAGGGCGCCATCCACATCGACGGCAAGGACGTCACCGCCGTCCCGCCGAAGGACCGCGACATCGCGATGGTGTTCCAGTCCTACGCGCTCTACCCGCACATGACCGTCGCGGAGAACATGGGCTTCGCGCTCAAGCTCAAGCGCGTGTCCAAGGCCAAGATCGCCGAGCGGGTGCGCGAGGCCGCCGCCCTGCTCGACCTGACCCCGTACCTGGACCGCAAGCCGAAAGCGCTCTCCGGCGGTCAGCGCCAGCGCGTCGCGATGGGCCGCGCCATCGTGCGCGAGCCGGCCGTGTTCCTGATGGACGAGCCACTGTCCAACCTGGACGCCAAGCTGCGCGTGGAGACCCGCGCGAACATCGCCGCGCTGCAGAAGCGCCTGGGCACCACCACCATCTACGTGACCCACGACCAGGTCGAGGCCATGACCATGGGCCACCGGGTCGCGGTGCTCAAGGACGGCAAGCTCCAGCAGTGCGACACGCCGCGCAACCTCTACGAGCGCCCGCGCAACGCGTTCGTGGCCGGGTTCATCGGCTCGCCGGCGATGAACCTCAAGACCGTCGCCCTCACCGCGGACGGCGCGCAGGTCGACGGGCTGACCGTGCCGCTCCCCCGCGCGACGCTGGCCGCCGCGCGCTCGGCCGGCGTGGAGTCGGTGACGCTGGGCCTGCGGCCGGAGTCGCTGCGGCTGGCCGGCGCGGGCGAGCCGGCGGCGAAGCTGACCGTCGAGCTGGTGGAGGAACTGGGCGCGGACGCCTACATCCACGGTGGCGTGAAGATCGGCGACCGCGTCGAGCGGTTCGTGGTCCGCGCCGACGGGCGCCGCCCGCCGCAGCTGGGCGAGACCGTGCAGATCGCGGTCGGCGACGCCGAAGAGGTGCACGCCTTCCACCCGGAGACGGGTGAGCGGCTGCCCTCGGCCGACTGACACCGGAGACCACGAGGGGCCGGGTGGCGACTTCGCCGCCCGGCCCCTTGACTGTCCGCGCCAGCGCAAATAAGTTACTCCGGAAAACAAAACCCGGAGGAGCTGCGATGGTGCGCCAACCGACCCCTGAGGACAAGTTCTCGTTCGGCCTGTGGACCGTGGGCTGGACCGGCACGGACCCCTTCGGCGGCCCGAGCCGCCCGGCGCTGGACCCGTGGGAGTACTCCGACAAGCTCGCCGAGCTGGGCGCGTGGGGCATCACCTTCCACGACAACGACGTCTTCCCGTTCGACGCCGACCTGGCCACCAAGCGGCGCCTCACCGGCCGCCTCAAGGACGCCGCGGACAAGGCCGGCCTGGTGATCGAGATGGTCACCACCAACACCTTCAGCCACCCCGTGTTCAAGGACGGCGGCCTGACCTCCAACGACCGCGGCGTGCGCCGCTTCGGGCTGCGCAAGGTGCTGCAGGCGGTGGACATCGCCGCGGAGATGGGCGCGAGCACGTTCGTCATGTGGGGCGGCCGTGAGGGCGCCGAGTACGACGGTTCGAAGGACCTCTACGCGGCGTTCGAGCGCTACAAGGAGGGCCTGGACACCGTCGCCGGCTACATCAAGTCGCAGGGCTACGGCCTGCGGATCGGCCTGGAGCCCAAGCCGAACGAGCCGCGCGGCGACATCTTCCTGCCCACCGTCGGGCACGCGCTCGCGCTGATCGCCCAGCTGGAGCACGGCGACATCGTCGGCCTCAACCCGGAGACCGGGCACGAGCAGATGGCCAACCTCAACTACACGCACGCGCTGGGCCAGGCGCTGTGGAGCGGCAAGCTGTTCCACATCGACCTCAACGGCCAGCGCGGCCTGAAGTACGACCAGGACCTGGTGTTCGGCCACGGCGACCTGATCTCCGCGTTCTTCACCGTCGACCTGCTGGAGAACGGCTTCCCCGGCTCGCCGGACGCCCCCCGCTACACCGGCCCGCGGCACTTCGACTACAAGCCCTCGCGCACCGAGTACCTGGACGGGATCTGGGACTCGGCGCGGGCGTGCATGGCGACGTACCTGATGCTGGCGGAGAAGGCGAAGGCGTTCCGCGAGGACCCGCGCGTGCGCGAGGCGTGGGACCGGGCCGGGATCCTCGAGCTGGCCGAGCCGACGCTGGGCGCGGGCGAGTCGGTGGCGGACTTCCTGGCCACCGACGACGGTTTCGACCCGGAGAAGGCCGCCCAGCGCGACTACGGGTTCGTCCAGCTGCAGCAGCTCGCGCTCGAGCACCTCATCGGCTGAATTCGTCCATCGGCTGGACGAAAACAGTGCTCCGGTTAGGATCGCCGCCGTGACCGCTCTCGATCAGCAGACGAGCGCCCGCCAGTCCAGCCTCCGGGCGAGCAACCTGGCGCTGGTGGCCCGCACGGTGTGCGCGTCGGCGCGTCCGCTGTCCAGGGCGGACGTGGCGGCGGCGACCTCGATGACCCGCACCACCGCGACCCGGCTGGCCGACGAGCTGGTCGCGGGCGGGGTGCTCGGCGAGATCGAGCCGGACGGCGGCGGCAGGCGCGGCCGTCCGGCCACTCCGCTGGTGCCCGGTTCGCGGCTGGCCGCGGCCGGGCTGCAGGTCAACGCCGGGTTCCTCGCGGTGCGGGTGGTCGACCTGCGGGGCCGGGTGGTCGCCGAGTCGCTGGAGTACGCCGACCTGGTGGAAAGCGATCCGGCGGCGACGCTGGAGCGGCTGGGCGCGTTGTCGGCGCGGGTGCTGGGCGGGCTGCCCGAGGGGTTGCGGCTGGTCGGGGCCGGTTTGGCGCTGCCCGGGATCGTCGCGGCGGCGACCGGCACGCTGCTGCGTGCGCCGAACCTCGGCTGGTCCGACGTGCGCCCGGCCGAGCTGTTGGACCCGGCGGCGGTGGCCGGGTTGCCGCTGCGGGTGGGCAACGAGGCCAGCCTCGCGGCCCGCACGGTCGCCGAGGTCGCGCCCGGGAGACCCGGGCCGTTCCCCGACTTCGTGTACCTGTCGGGCGAGATCGGCATCGGCGGGGCGGCGGTCGTCGGCGGCGAGGTGATGGCCGGGCGGCACGGGTGGGCCGGCGAGATCGGGCACGTGTGCGTCGACCCGGCCGGCCCGGCCTGCCGGTGCGGGTCCACGGGGTGCCTGGAGACCTACGCGGGCCGGGACGCGCTGCTCGCCGCCGCCGGCCTGACACCCGCGTCGACCCCGGCGCACCTGGCGGAACTGGCCGCCTCCGGCGACGCGCGGGCGCGGGAGGCGGTGACGGCGGCGGCGCGGGCGCTGGGGGTGGCGCTGGCCGGGGTGATCAACGTGCTGGACATCCCGACGGTCGTGCTCGGCGGGCACCTGGCGCAGGTGGCGGACCTGCTGCGGCCGGAGCTGGAGTGCCGGCTGCGGGAGCGCGTGCTGTCCGCGCGGTGGACGCCACCGGCCATCCACGCGGCGAAGAACACCCCCGCCCCCGGCGCGACGGGCGCCGCGTACCGCGAGCTGGCGACGGTCCTGACCGACCCGGCGCGCTGGCTGCCTTGATCCCCGGGCGGCCGCCTGCGCGACTTGGCTCGCCGGCTGCTTGATCCTCGGCTCCGGCGCCTGCCCGGCTTGGCTCAGGTCCGACCGCCCGCCCACCGCCGCGTCCGGTCCTGCCAGCCCGGTCCGGCCCGTTGGCCGGCCGCCGGCATGACCGGACCACGGCCGTCGACGGTCCGCTGGACCACCCCGCCCTCGCCGGCGACCTGGACGACCAGAGCGGGGACGGCCTGGTGGCCGAACTGACCGCCCTGCTCACCCCCGGCCTGCGCGACGTGCGGCTCGGCTCCGGCTCGCGGCAGCGAAGCCGCTATCGCTTCGGTGGCGAGCCCTGCGCCTTCGCGGGATGGGGCTTCGCCTCGTGTGGCTTGGGTTTGCCGGCCTTGGGCTCATGAGGCTTGAAGTCAGGACGCCGCGGCTCGGGTGCCTTCGCCGGCTTCGCGGTGGCGGCCTTGGCCTGGCCTTGGGCGCTCTTCGCCGCGCCGGTGGGCTTCTCACCCTTGTCGCTCTTCGCCGTGCCCTTGTCCGGGCCGGCGGTGCCCTTCGCCGGGACACTGCCTGCGACCTCCGGCGTGGCACCGACCGGGACGGTCACCGCGGGGCCCTGCGTGGTCGGCTGCACCGGCGCCGCGGCCAGCACCTGCGGCGGAGCAGACCGCTCGGGAACGACCGCGGGCCCGGCGACCGCGACCGCGGCGAGCGTCACCGCCGCGGCCATCTTCGAGATCGCCGCCACCGCTCCCCCGGTGGCCACCGACGCCGCCGGCGCCCCGCCGCCGCCCAGCCACCGACCGAGCAGCGGCACCAGCGCCAGGGCGGGCAACCCGCCGTTGACGGTCTCCAGCACGGCGGCCACCCGGTGGCACTTCGGGCAGTCCGCCAGGTGCGCCGACACCGCCCGGCCCTGCCGCGCGGTCACCTTGCCGCGCGTCCACGCGCCCAGCCGCCGCCGCACGGTGCGGCAGTCCTCGACACCCGCCGCGGGCACGTGCGCCTGCAGGAACGCCTGACGCAACCCCTCACGGGCGCGCACCGCCAGCGCGGCCACCCCGTTGGCGGTCATGCCCAGCTCACCGGCGAGCGTCGCGGGCCGGGTGCCGAGCATCTCGGTGTGCCAGAGCACGTACCGCCACCGCGGGGGCAGGGTCTCGAACGCCGACCGCGCGACCTCCCCGGTCAGCCGGTCGATCACGATCTCCTCGACACCGGGCGCGCCCTCGTCCCGGGCGGCGGCCCACGGGTCGCACCGCTCGCGGCGGCGGCTCCAGTCCATCGCCAGGTTCCGCAGCGTCACCAGCAGGTAGGGGCGGAACCGCTCGGCCGGGCCGGCGCCGTCGCGGATCGCCACGAGCACGCGCAGGAAGGATTCGGCCACCAGGTCGTCGACCTCGGACCGGTCCCGCCACATCATCGACGCCACCCGCCGGGCGGCCGGCAGGTGGCGCTGGAAGAGGCGGTCGTAGGCGAGCAGGTCGCCCGCGCGGACCGCCTCGATCAGGTCGGCGTCGACGTCCGTGTCCCCCGCCATGGTCCTCCTCGTCGCCTCGGGCGCCTTTGCCCGGGGAGACTCCGCAGTCGCGAGTTTCGTTACGGCCGCAGCGTGCCATGCCGCGTGGCTCACGGTACAGCGATGGTCAGAAATCCGCGGCCTTGCCGATGTAGATCTCGGCGAACGAGGCCGCCGCGGCCGGCGAGGAGAGGAGACGGCGCAGGCGGGCCTGGGCCAGCCGGGCGCGGAACGGGTCGGCCGGCGGGTCGAGCGTCGAGCTGTGGAAGATGTCCGAGAGCCACTGCGAGAACTCCTGGTACTGCCACACCCGGGCCAGGCAGGTGTCCGAGTAGCGCTCCAGCGGGCCGTCGTCGCCGCCGTAGTGGGCCTCGATCGCCTCCGCCAGGTGGAACGCGTCGTGCAGGGCGAGGTTGAGGCCCTTCGCCGCGATCGGGGCGACCAGGTGCGCCGACTCGCCCGCCAGGAACAGCCGGCCGCGGGACATCGGCTCGATGACGTAGTTGTGCATGTCCAGGACGCGCTTCTCGATCAGCTCACCCTCGACGAGCGGTCCGTCCGGGACCCCCAACCGCTGGTGCAGCTCGGACCAGACGCGCCCGTGCGGCCAGTTGTCCGCCGAGTCGCCGGGTGGGCACTGCAGGTAGAGGCGGGTGACGGTGGCGGTGCGGGCCATGTGCGCGGCGAACCCGCGGGGGTGGATGCCGAACAGGACGCCGTCGGCGCTGGGCGCGGCTTCGGCGAGCAGCGCCAGCCAGCCGATGCCGTAGTCGTGGGTCAGCAAGCGGCCGTCGAGGTGACGGCGCGTGACGCCCTGGGCGCCGTCGCAGCCGGCGATGAAGTCGCAACCGAGGCGGCGGGCGGTGCCGCCGGCGTCGGTGAACGTGACCGAGGGGGTGGTCGAGTCGATGTCGTGCAGGACGACGTCGCGGACCCCGAATTCGATGTCACCGCCCCGGTCGGCGTACCGGGCGACGAGGTCGGTGACGAGGAACTGCTGCGGGTAGACGAAGTGCCGCTGCCCGGCCCACTGCTCGTAGGAGAACGGGTGGCGGCGGTTTTCGAACCGGAATTCGAAGCGGCCCTGGCTGGGTGCGGTGGACAGCAGCGTGTCGGCCAGGCCGCGGTCGTCGAGCGCGCGGACGGCCCACTCCTCGATGAACCCGGCGCGCGGGCGGGCCTCGATGAAGGCGCGGGTCTGCTCCTCCAGGACCACGCAGCCGATCCCCCGGTCACGCAGCACGTTGGCGACGGCGAGCCCCGCGGGCCCAGCCCCCACGACGACGACCCCGGTGCGCGCGACCACGATGCCTCCCCAGGTGGTGCGATTGCGGCAGTTTGCCCGAAATCGCCAGGCGCCGCAACGCTTCCTGTGGCAGGTGGGTGGGGCGCCGCGCGGTTGGAGAGCGGCGCCTGCGGGGCGGCAGCCCGCAGCGCGAACGGCGCGGCGCGCAGCCACACGCCTCCTACCCCCACCGTCGCACAACGACGATGTATGAACGTCAGTCGCTGCCCGGCCAACGGGTGCGCCGGACCGCGCGGCGGGCCACCGACCCCAGCGGGAGGTCAGTGCGCCGGGCGGCGACGGGCTTGCTCCACCGGCCGTCCCGGCCTCGGGGTGGCCCTTTCCTGGTACGGGATCGCGTAGGTCGCCAGGTGCTGGCGGACCTTGGCGCCGTCGGTGGTGCCCGCGGGCGCCGCGTCGGGGGCGCGTCCGGCGAAGACCTCGTCCACGAACCGGGCGACCTCGGGCGGCGGCGGGAGCAGCTCGGCGCCCAGGTAGCGCACCACGCTCAGCTCGTGCCCGGCCGTGGTCTCGATCGCCACGGCCCAGCCGTCGTGCTCGTTCCACACCAGGGCCGTGTCCTGGCCGGGGTGGTCGGACAGCCGGTCGTCCAGCGCGAGGTAGGCGTAGGCCGGCGGCGGGTCCAGGTGGGCGTAGTAGGCCTCGCCGCTGCAGCCCAGTTCCTCGGCGACCGCGCTGACGTAATGGCGCAGCCCGGAGGCCGCCGCGTGCTCGTATTCCAGATGCATCTCACGCCCCGTTGAGTGAGTAGTCCTGCTTGGGGCCGGGCTACCACCTGACCGGGTGACCAAACCCCTCAGCCGAACACACCGAGTCCGGTCGCCGCGTGAACCTCCAGCCGCACGAACTGCGCCTGCGGAACCGCCTCGACGGCGACGTAGTCCTCGCGATCGCTCTTCAGAGCTTCCGGTTCAAGCCAGGTGAAGTTCCGCAACGCCCGGGAAGCCGCCACCACGGTGTCGTAGGAACTCATCGACGTCCCGCCCACCGACGCGGCGACTTCGACGGTCCCGCTGGGCCGCCGCCTGGGCTCCCCCACCTCGACATCGCCCTCGGCGGGGAAGACCTGCTGGCGCAGGGTGCGCGCGATCCGCCGGACCTGCTCCCGGGCTGCGATCGCATCCGCTTCCGCGAGTTCGGCGACCACAAGGACCTGCACGGTGGTCGCGGCCTTGAGGGCGCCGAGGAATTCGCGGCCTTCCTCCTCGGTCAGCCCGAGGGGCTCGACATCGTCGAGGTCCGCACCCTCCGTGCCGAACGGGTCCCGCCCCCGCCCGACGTACACCGACAGGTCGGCCCCTGCCGGCACCTCGATCCGGGCGCTGGGCACGCACACGAGCGGCCGGCCCCGGGACTCGGTGATTTCGAGCAGTTCCGGGGACACCCCGATGACGGGCAACTGCGACCTGGCGACGCGCTGGATCGCGTCGAGCGTGCTTTCCTCGGCGTTCGTCCGCGTGCGAACCGCCACCCGCGCGTAGTAGCTGCCCGGCGGATCCCCGTCGACCGGACCGACCTCGATCCCCCGGGCCCCGAGGTCGGCGACCAGTCGCCGGCACCCGTCCATCGCGGCGGCGAGATCTCGCGCTCGGAACCACAGTTGCAGGTCCGTGACCACGTCGGTGTCCCGGAGCTCCTCGGAGATCATCACTCCGCGGGATCGTAGTCCAGGTTCGGGCGCAGCCACTTCTCGATTTCCGGCTGGGGCACTCCGCGGCGCCGGGCGTAGTCGGTGACCTGGTCGCGGCCCAGGCGGCCCACCGTGAAGTACCGGGACTCCGGGTGGGCGAAGATCAATCCGCTCACGCTCGCCGCTGGGGTCATCGCGTACGACTCCGTCAGCCCGAGGCCCAGGTCCTCGGCCCGCAGCAGCTCGAACAGCTCCCGCTTCTGGCTGTGGTCCGGGCTCGCCGGGTAGCCGAGCGCCGGGCGGATCCCGCGGAACCGCTCGGCGTGCAGGTCCGCCAGCGACGGCGCCGCGTCCGGCTCGAACCACTCCCGCCGGGCCTCCAGGTGGATGTACTCGGCGAACGCCTCGGCCAAGCGGTCGGCCAGCGCCTTGACCATGATCGCCCGGTAGTCGTCCTGCCGGGACTCGTAGTGGCGCGCCAGCTCCTCCGCCCCGTGCACCGTCACCGCGAACCCGCCGAGGTGGTCTCCCGCCGGGGCCACGTAGTCGGCCAGGCACCGGTTCGCGCGACCGTCCGGTTTGGACGTCTGCTGCCGCAGCATCGGGAACCGCACACCGTTGTCCAGCACGATGTCGTCGCCCTCGCTGTGCGCCGGCCAGAAGCCGTACGCGCCCCGCGCCCGCAGCGAACCGGCGGCGACGATCTCGTCCAGCAGCGCGTTCGCGTCGTCGAACAGCTCGCGCGCCACCGGCTGGTCCAGGATCGCCGGGTACTTGCCCTTCAGCTCCCACGCCAGGAACAGGAACTGCCAGTCGATCATCTCCCGCAGCGCCGGCAGCCCGGGCTCGACCACGCGCACGCCGGTGAACGACGGCACCGGCAGGTCGTCGAACGACACCCGCTCCGGGTTGGCCCGCGCCTGCTCCAGCGTGAGCATCGGGCGGCGCTGCTTGCTCGCGTGCTGCTCACGCAGCCGCTCCTGCTCCGCCCGGTTCGCCGAGTCCAGCGCTGCGGCACGGTCCGGGTCGAGCAGGTCCGACACCACCCCGACGACCCGCGACGCGTCCAGCACGTGCACCGTCGTCTGGTCGTAGGCCGGGGCGATCCGCACCGCCGTGTGCTGCCGCGACGTGGTCGCGCCGCCGATCAGCAGCGGGATCTTCAGCCCGCGCCGCTGCATCTCCGTCGCGACCGACACCATCTCGTCCAGCGACGGCGTGATCAGCCCGGACAGGCCGATCGCGTCGGCGTTCTCGGCGACCGCGGTGTCCAGGATCTTCGCCGCGGGCACCATCACGCCGAGGTCGATCACCTCGTAGTTGTTGCAGCCCAGCACGACGCCGACGATGTTCTTGCCGATGTCGTGCACGTCGCCCTTCACGGTCGCCAGCACGATCTTGCCGTTGCCGCGCTCGTGCTCCACGCGTCCGGCCAGCCGCGCCTCTTCCTTCTCCGCCTCCATGAACGGCTCGAGGTAGGCGACCGACCGCTTCATCACGCGCGCGCTCTTGACCACCTGCGGCAGGAACATCTTGCCCGAGCCGAACAGGTCGCCGACGGTCTTCATGCCGTCCATCAGCGGACCCTCGATGACCTCCAGGGGCCGTGCGAAGTTCTGCCGGGCCTCTTCGGTGTCCTCTTCGATGTAGTCGACGATGCCGTGCACCAGCGCGTGCCGCAGCCGCTCGGCCACCGGCGCCTCGCGCCAGGACAGGTCCACGACGCGCTTGCGGCCCTGGCCGCGGACGGTCTCGGCGAACTCGACCAGCCGGTCGGTGGCGTCCTCGCGGCGGTCGAACAGCACGTCCTCGACCAGTTCCAGCAGGTCGGCCGGGATGTCCTCGTACACGGCGAGCTGGCCGGCGTTGACGATGCCCATGTCCAGCCCCGCGCGCACCGCGTGGAACAGGAACGCCGAGTGCATCGCCTCGCGCACGACGTCGTTGCCGCGGAAGGAGAACGACAGGTTCGAGATGCCGCCGCTGGTGCGCGCGCCCGGGCAGCGCTGCTTGATCAGCGGCAGCGCCTCGATGAACGCCTTGGCGTAGCCGTTGTGCTCGGCGATGCCGGTGGCGACGGCGAGCACGTTGGGGTCGAAGACGATGTCCTCGGGCGGGAAGCCGGCCTGCTGGGTGAGCAGGTCGTAGGCGCGGCCGCAGATCTCCACCTTGCGGTCGCGGGTGTCGGCCTGGCCCTGCTCGTCGAAGGCCATCACGACGACCCCGGCGCCGTAGTCGCGGATGCGGCGGGCCTGGTGCAGGAACTGCTCCTCGCCCTCCTTGAGGCTGATCGAGTTGACCACGCCCTTGCCCTGCACGCACTTGAGCCCGGCCTCCAGCACGCTCCACCGCGAGCTGTCGATCATGATCGGGATCCGGGCCACCTCGGGCTCGGTGGCGATCAGGTTGAGGAACGTGGTCATCGCCCGCTCGGAGTCGAGCAGGTCGGCGTCCATGTTGACGTCGAGCAGGTTGGCGCCGCCGCGGACCTGGTCCAGGGCGACGTCGACGGCGGCCTGGTAGTCGCCGGATTCGATGAGCCGCCGGAACTTGGCCGACCCGGTGACGTTGGTGCGCTCGCCGATCATCACGAACCCGGTGTCGGCGCCGAGGTCGAACGGCTCCAGCCCGCTGAACCGGGTGTGCGTGCGCGGCGGCGGCACCACGCGCGGCGCCGCGCCGGCGACCGCCCGCGCGATCTCGGCGATGTGGTCCGGGCCGGTGCCGCAGCAGCCGCCGACGATGTTGACCATGCCGCTGCCGGCGAACTCGCCGAGCATCCGGGCGGTCTCCGCCGGCGTCTGGTCGTAGCCGCCGAACGCGTTGGGCAGCCCGGCGTTGGGGTGGCAGGCGACGTAGGTGCCGGCCAGCCGCGACAGCTGCTCGACGTGCGGGCGCATCTCCTCGGCGCCCAGCGAGCAGTTCACGCCGACGACCAGCGGGTGGGCGTGCTCGATCGCGCTCCAGAACGCCTCGACGGTCTGGCCGGACAGGGTGCGCCCGGACAGGTCGACGATCGTCACCGAGATCCACAGCGGCAGGTGCGGGGCGACTTCGCGGGCGGCGGCGATGGCGGCCTTCGCGTTGAGGGTGTCGAAGATCGTTTCGATGAGCAGCAGGTCCACGCCGCCCTCGGCGAGCGCGGCGATCTGCTCGGCGTAGGCGTCGCGGACCTGGTCGAAGGTGACCGCGCGGTAGGCGGGCTCGTCGACTTTCGGTGACAGGGACAGGGTCACGTTGAGCGGGCCGATCGACCCGGCGACGAACTTGCCGCCTGCTTCGTCGGCGGCCTGCCGCGCCAGCTGGGCGCCGCGCACGTTCATCTCGCGCACCAGGTGGCCCAGGCCGTAGTCGGCCTGGCCGATGCTGGTCGCGGTGAACGTGTTGGTCGTGGTGATGTCGGCGCCCGCGGCGAGGTAGCGCCGGTGCACGTCGAGGATCAGGTCGGGGCGCGTGAGGTTGAGCAGGTCCGGGTCGCCCGTGACGTCCTGCGGGTGGTCGCCGATCACGTCGCCGCGGTAGTCGGCGGGGGTGAGGCCCGCGCCCTGCAGCATGGTGCCCCAGGCGCCGTCGAGGACGGCCACCCGGTCGCTCAGGATCTCCCGCAGAGCCTTCGTCGTGTCCACCGGCGCCCTCCCAACTGTCGGGAGGCGCCCTTGTTGCGGTTCACGGGGGCCGAGCGTGGCGGACCAGGGTCCGTTGCAGCGCCTCTCGGCCTGGCGAACACAGTACTGGACGGCCCGCGGCGACACCAAAACCGTTCCCGCGATGTGGACGCACCGGTTCGAGGTCGGGTAGCAGAACGGCGGGCCGGCTTCCCCAAGCCGGCCCGCCGTCGGAGACCGCCTGCCCTACTGGCCCCGACCGGCCGGGCATCGACCTCCCGCGGGCGCCATCCCCCGACGGAACCCGCTTTCCCCGCCGTGCGGTGCCCCGAGCACCCGCACGTGCTCCACCAGTATGCGCCGCGAGGGGCCGTCCGGGGCAAGGCGGAAGTCCTCAAAGTGAGGACTTTGTGCCCATTGCCGTCCACAGTGGATCTTCGCGGCTACGCTGGCCCCATGCGGGCGTTCGTGGTGACCGGTCCCGGCGAGGGCGGCGTGACCGTGGTCGAGCCACCGGTCGCGGCGCCGGGCGAGGTGGTCGTCGCCGTGGAGCGGGCCGGGATCTGCGGCACCGACGCGGAGTTCTTCGACGGCAGCATGCCGTACCTGCACGACGGGCACGCCAGCTATCCGATGCGGTTGGGGCACGAGTGGTGCGGGACGGTCGTGGAGACCGGCGAGGGTGTCGACCCGCGCTGGGCGGGCCGCCGGGTCACCGGGGACACGATGCTGGGCTGCCGCGCGTGCCGCCGGTGCCGGAGCGGGCGCCAGCACCTGTGCGAAACCCGCACCGAGATCGGCATCCGCGGCGGACGCCCGGGCGCGCTGGCCGAACGGCTGGCCGTGCCGGTGACGGCGCTGCACCCGCTGCCGGACACCGTGGGGGCGGTCGCGGGCGCGATGGTCGAGCCGGGCGGCAACGCGCTGCGGGCGGTGCGCGGCGCTGACCCGCACCCGGGCGACCGCGTCCTCGTCCTCGGGCCGGGCACGATCGGGCTGCTGTGCGCGATGTTCGCCCGCGCCGCGGGCGCGAACGTGCACCTGGTCGGCACCACCGCCGCGTCGCTGGAGTTCGCCCGCTCCCTCGGGTTCCACCGCGCCTGGGCGCACGATGAGGTGCCGGCGGTGCCGTTCGACGCGGTGATCGACGCCTCCGGGGCGGCGGAGGCCCCGGCCCGGGCGGTGGACCTGGTCGAGCCGGGTGGCCGGGTCGTCTACATCGGCCTGGCCGGGCGCCCGAGCCTGCTCGACACGCGCCGCCTGGCGCTGAAGGACGTCACCGCGGTCGGCGTGCTGTCGGCCTCACCCGGTCTGGCCGGGACGATCGAGCAGTACGCCGGCGGCGCGGTCGATCCGGTGCCCCTGGTCGCCGCGACCGTCGGGCTCGACGAGGTGGCCGCGGTGCTCGCGGGGAACCGGCCGGCGGGCGGCGCGCCGAAGATCCACGTGGATCCCCGCCGCTGAGTCAGGCGTGCGCGCCGACGGTGACGGGGCCGACGGTCAGCCGCGGCGCGAGGCCGAGGATCTCCCCCAGCCGGGACACCTGGGCGTCCAGCTCGCGGCGGTGCGCGGCGCTCAGCGTCGTGAACGGTTCGACGGTGACTGCGACCGTGCGGCCGGAGCGGCGCTGGTGCCACACCCCGCCGGCCACGCCGTCGACGAGCAGCACTGGGAAGTTGCCCGCCTGCCCGCGGGCGAGGCAGCGCTGCGCGGCCACGCCGGGGAAGAGCAGTTCGCGCGGGAAACTGCCGACCACGTGGGCGTCGAACAGCGGCAGCAGCCGCACCAGCGGTGTTTTCCGCGCCCGGGGCAGGGTGTCCCCGGCGTTGAGCCACGTCCGCTCACCGTCGAGTTCGACGGGACGGAGGTCGGCGCGGGCGAACAGCGCCGACGCCCAGCCGGGCGGCGCGGCCAGCCAGCGGGCGAACTGCTGGGGTGTGGCCGGGCCGTAGGCGTGCAGGTAGCGGGTCAGCAGGCCGGTGAGCGCGGCCTCGCTCTCCTCCGGCCGGAATCCGGGCAGCCACCGGTGCGGGCTGGTGTAGGTGACCTGGCGTCCGCGGTCGCGGCCGAAGCACAGCGCGCCCCGGTGCGCGACCGTCGCCAGGGCCTGGCGCCAGCGCGGCCAGAACCCCTGGAACGCCGGCATGACGAGGTCGCCCGCCCACCGGCCGACGCGGGCGACGATCGCCTCGGTGAGTTCGTCGGCGGTCAGTTCGGCGTCGGCGAGCGCGTCCGCGACGGCGTCGACGATCCGGTCGGTCTGCTCACCGGTGAGCCGCACCGCGGGCGGCAGGGTCGAGCGGTTCGGAACCGCGGAGAGCGCCCCGGTCCACAGCGGCAGGTCGCGCGCGGGCAGCAGGTGGACGGTGCCGCGCGGGCCGAACGTCCGGATCAGCGTGTTTTCGTCCACCGCGCGGCGGACGTCGGCCGCGGTGCCGCCGGTGCGCAGCGCGACCGACACCTCCGCGGCGGTGCGAACCTGGGCGTGCGCCCCGCAGATGGCGCCGGTGACCTCGGCCGGGCCTGTCGTGCGGCCGGACAGGAAATGCCGGTCCAGGCGCCGGGCTTGCACGGCGGACCAACAGACGCGTTCGCTCATGACGGGAACGCTAAGCCGGCAAGCGGTCAGGAACCGTCCTCAATCGCGTCGACGAGGCCCCAGTCCAGTGCCGTGACCGCGCTCAGCGGCCGTCCGGACAGCGCCGGCCACAGCGTGCGCCACCGGCCGATCCGGCGCGGCACGCTCACCGTTCCGCCGGCTCCGGGGATCAGGCCCATCGTGACCTCGGGCAGCCGGAACACCGTGCCCGCCCGCGCCACCACCCGGCCGGCGAACGCCGCCAGTTCCAGCCCGGCTCCCACGCACGCCCCGTGCACGCGCACCTCCGCGCGCCCGGCGATCGCGTGCAGCGCCCGCGCGGCTCCGGCCCTGGTGCGGACGAAGTGCGCGGTGACCGGGTCCGGGGTGGTGCCGAACTCGTCGAGGTCGCCGCCGGAGCAGAAGGCCGGACCGGCGCCGTCGAGCACCACCCGGCACTCCTCCGCCGCGGCGACGGCCAGCGCGTCGACGAGCGCGTCGCGCATCTCACGGCCGTAGGCGTTGCGCCGCTCGGGCCGGTTGAGCGTCACGCGCACGACGTCGCCCTCGCGGGTCAGGAGCACCGGCGGTTCGGTGGCCGGTGGCGGCAGCGGTCGGTCCCCGCGGCCACGCAGCCACCGCACGAACTCCGGCCCGCCGAGCAGGGTCGAGTAGGCGAACGACTCGACATCCAGCGCCGCGGCGACGTCCAGGCGTCCGCTCGCCCGCAGCACCTGGACCAGCACCAGCGCGGCCCGCGGGTTCGCCTCGGCCGCCTGGCACAGCACGTCCGCGTCGCCCGCCGGGTCGTCGCTCGCCGCGAACTGGGGGCCGCGCGCGCAACCGTCGGCGGCGAAGGTCAGGTCGAGGGCGTCGGCCAGGGCCCAGCGCTCGTCGTCGATCGCGCGGGTGGCGACGCCGACCAGGATCCGCTCGCACGAGCGCGCCGTCCGCGTGGCGGCGTGGACGACGTCGGCGGGCACCGGCTCGTCCAGGTCGACCACGACCAGCGGGCGCCGGACCTGGCCGGCGTCGTCCAGGAGCGGGTCGTGCGCGGCGCCGCCGGCGAGCGCGGTGATCACGCCGAGCGGGCCCGGGTGCGGCGCGCCCGGGCCGCCGGCCGCTTGCGGACCCCGACCGTCATCAGGGCGATGTCGACGTACCGCTCGGCCAGCTCGTCGGGCGACAGCGGGCCGCCGTCGGGGTGGTACCAGCGGCCGATCGACTGGAGCATGCCCAGCAGCGCCCGCGCGGTCTCGGCCGGCCGCTTCGCGACGAACAGCCCCTCGGCCACGCCGTCGGAGACGATCCGCGTGACCAGGACCTCGATCTCCTTGCGCCGCGCCGCGTACCGCTTGCGGTTTTCCGGGGACAGGTGCCGCAGCTCGAAGTCCAGCGCGGCGAGCCGGGTCCGGTGGGCCATGTGCAGCACGATCGCCTCGACGACGTTGACCAGCCGCAGGTCCGGCCGGTCACCGGCCTCCTCGGCGGCCTGCCGCACCCGCCAGTCGAGGTCGCTCGTGGCCTCCTCGACCAGCGCGGTGAACACGCCCTCCTTGTTCTCGTGGTGGTAGTACAGCGCCGGCACGGTCTGGCCCACGCGCCGCGCGATGTCCCGCACCGGGGTGCCGTGGAAGCCCTGCTCGTAGAAGGCTTCCAGCGCGGCCGCCAGGATCGGGGTCAGCTCGAGCGGTCCGTACTCCCGCCACGCTCCCGCGGGTCGTGTCATGTCCTGCCCATCGAAGAGGTCACGGGAAAACGATAACCGGGCGCGGCAGCGGGCCGGGGCACCGCTGCCGCGCTGCCGGGTCAGCGGGGGGCCATGCGGATGGCGCCGTCGAGGCGGATGGTCTCGCCGTTGAGCATCGGGTTCTCCACGATGTGCCGGGCCAGCGCCGCGAACTCGGTGGGGTCGCCCAGCCGCGAGGGGTGCGGCACCTGCGCGCCCAGCGACGCGATGGCCTCCTCCGGCAGGGTCGCGAACAGCGGCGTGTGGAACAACCCCGGCGCGATCGTGACCACCCGGATCTTCAGGCTCGCCAGGTCACGGGCGATCGGCAGGGTCATGCCAACGATCCCGCCTTTGGACGCCGAGTACGCGGCCTGGCCGATCTGCCCGTCGAACGCCGCGACCGAGGCGGTGTTGATGATCACGCCGCGCTCCTCGCCGGCCGGCTCGGTCTTGGCGATGCGCTCGGCGGCCAGGCGGATCACGTTGAACGTGCCCACCAGGTTGACGTTGATGACCTTGGTGAACGCCTCCAGCGGGAAGGCGCCCTGCTTGCCGACGGTCTTGATCGCGTTGCCGATGCCGGCGCAGTTCACCGCCACCCGCAGCGTGCCCAGCTGTTCCGCCGCGTCCAGCGCCGCGGAAACCTGGGCCTCGTCGGTCACGTCGGCCGCGGCGAACACCACCCCGTCGCCCAGTTCCTTGGCCACCGCCTCGCCCTGCGACGAGGGCAGGTCCACGATGACGACCTTCGCGCCGCGCCCGTGCAGCTCCTTGACCGTCGCCAGCCCGAGCCCCGACGCGCCACCGGTCACCAGCGCGACCGCGTTGCCGACCTCCATGTCGCAACACCCCTTCCCGTTCGCCCGTCCCGGCCGCGACGGCCGGAACCTTGCTTAGCGCACGTTAAGGGAGATCGTCCGCGCGGGGAAGTCCCTCGGGGCCGATGTCTCAGTCGCGGGACTCCACCGCGAGCGCGATCAGGTCCGGCATCCAGTCCGTCTGCGCGCCGAGCAGCGCCTGCGCCTCGGCGACCTCGGCGAGCCGGACCTCGACCACCTGCTCGCCGTCGTCGGGGTTGGACGGGTCGCCGACGATCTCCACGTCGGCGGAGCACCAGAGCCAGGCCTTTTCCGGGTGCGGCTGGTGCGGGCGGTAGGGCGCGGGCCGGTCGCTGACGCAGTGGTGCGCGCCGATCCACCGCAGCTCGCCGGTCAGCCGGGCGCCGGCCTCCTCGGCCAGTTCGCGGGCGACGCACTCGCCGATGCTCTCCCCCGGCTCCCGGGTCCCGCCGGGCAGGAACCAGCCGTACCGCTCGTCGCGGCAGAGCACGATCCGCTGGCCGACGAAGCCGGCGAGGTGGATGTTGGTGACGAGCTCGTCGGCGGGCGCGGCGGTGGAGAACCGGGCGTCGAGACCGCCCCACTCCCAGCGTTGCGGCGCGTACAGCAGCGGACGGTCGATCTGCATGCGGTGGGATCGTAGCGGCGCCGCGGCGCGCGGTCAGGGGTGTTCAGCGGCGGCGACGGTCAGGCGAGTTCCTGCCCCGCCCACTGGGTGCGGATCCGGCGCCAGGCCAGCGCGTACGGCTCGGCCGGATCACCCGGCCGGATGACGCCGTTCGCGACGTCGGAGCGGGAGCGCGCGAGCTCCCGCTCGGCGAGCGAACGCGGTACGTGGAGCACTTCGACGATCTGCCAGAAGAGCTCGCCCGGCCCGGCTTCTGTCCCGTCCGCCATGCTCGCAGGATGGCGGCTCCCGCCTGGCTCCGCCACCGCAACGCCGGATTCCACGCGATCGGAACCCGGCCGGGTCACGAGACGGCCTCCTCCGCGACTCCCTCCGCGGCCGACGGGACCTCGTCACCACCCTGTAGCTCGGCCCAGTCGAGCCCGATCGTGGCGACCACGTCGTCGAAGATGGGCGTCCGGTCGCTCATCGGGCGCCCGGAACCGGCTTGGCACACATACGTTCCCCTCCAGCGTCGTGTACAGCCACGCGAGGTCGGAAATTAACACGCGACCAGCGGCAACCGCCATGCGGAGTCCCATGAACGGGGGACACCTTTCCGGGGGTGGGCACCCGCGTCCACTGAGGAGTTTGCCGCCCGCCCGCACGGGGAAGCCCTGCCCGGTGGACCATGCGCAGGCACCCGTGATCGAAGCCATCCGGCGCTACCGCGAGCGCGGTCACCTGGGGTTCGTCCCGCCCGGGCACAAACAGGGGCGCGGCATCGATCCGCGGCTGGCCGACGTCGTGGGCCGGGACGTGTTCGCCTCCGACATCATCCTGATGAACGGCCTCGACGACCGCCGCATGTCCCAGGGCGTGCTCGCCGAGGCCGAGGAACTGATGGCCGACGCGGTGGACGCCGAGGAGGCGTACTTCTCCACGTGCGGCAGCTCGTTGTCGGTGAAGAGCGCGATGCTCGCCGTCGCCGGGCCGGGCGAGGAGCTGCTGGTGTCCCGCAACGCGCACAAGTCCGTGGTGGCCGGGCTGATCCTCAGCGGCGTGCGGCCGGTGTGGGTGCACCCGCGCTGGGACGGGCGGTTCCACCTCGCGCACCCGCCGGGGCCGGAGGACGTGCGGGACGCGTTCGCGAAACACCCGGACGCCAAGGGGATGTTGCTGATCACGCCGACGGACTACGGGGCGTGCGCGGCGATCCGGGAAACCGCGCGGGTGTGCCACGACCACGACGTCCCGCTGATCGTGGACGAGGCGTGGGGCGCGCACTTCCCGTTCCACCCGGCGTTGCCGTCGTGGGCGATGGACGCGGGCGCGGACATCTGCGTCACCAGCGTGCACAAGATGGGTTGCGGCCTGGAGCAGGGCTCGGTGTTCCACCTGCGCGGCGAGCGGGTCGATCCGCAGGTATTGGCGTCGCGGGCCGACCTGCTGGGCACCACGAGTCCCAGCGCGCTGATCTTCGCCGGCCTGGACGGCTGGCGGCGGCAGATGGTGCAGCACGGCGAGGAGTTGCTGGGCCGGGCGCTCGCGCTGGCCGCGTCGGTGCGGGCGGAACTGGCCGCTATTCCCGGGATCCGGGTGCTGGAGCGGGACGATCTGGTCGGGCCGCGCCTGGCCGACGACCACGACCCGCTGAAGATCGTGCTGGATCTCGCGGAGCTGGACCGCTCCGGTTACGACGCGAGCGAATGGCTGCGCGAGCACCACCGGATCGACGTGGGACTGTCCGACCACCGCCGGATGGCCGCGCAGATCACGATCGCCGACGACGAGGAGACCACCGGACGGCTGCTCGCCGCGATCCGCGACCTGGTGCGCCGGATCGAGGAGATCCCCCCGGCCAAGCCGGTGGACCTGCCCGAGCCGGGCGAACTGGAGCTGGAGCAGGCGATGCTGCCGCGTGACGCGTTCTTCGGCCCGATCGAAGACGTTTCCCCGGAGGAGGCGATCGGGCGCGTGAGCGCGGAGACGATCAGCCCGTACCCGCCCGGCGTGCCCGCGGTGGCGCCGGGCGAGGTGATCACCCGTACCGTGGTGGACTACCTGCTGAGCGGGCTGGACGCCGGCATGTACCTGCCCGATCCGGCCGATCGGCAGCTGAAGACGTTCCGCGTCGTGAAGCGCTGACGGTGGTGAGCCCCGTCCAATTTGGACCGTAGGCGGATGAGGTGCGCTTTCACCGTCGCCACAGCCGTGGTCGCAGGACCACGGCTCACCCCGCCCGGCGCCGAGCGCCACCCCGAGCCCGCCGTAGGTGAGCCCGGCCTACAGCACGCTCAGGAACAGCATCCCGCCGGCGCGCGGATCGCAGGAGAAACCCATCACGATCGTCGCGTAGCCGGACACCACCGTCGCGACCAGCACCAGCCCGGTCAGCTTCGCCAGCAGCAGCGCCAGCCGCGCCCCCTGCCGGGCCAGCCGCGGTCCAGTGCGGGCCGCGGCGGGACGGTGGGCGCGGTGTGCCCCATCCCGCCGCCGCCCACCTCGGCGGGGCTCAGGCGGGCTCGACCGAGAAGATCTCCAGGTCCCGCGGCGTGCCCTTCGCGCGGAACCAGCGCTTGCGGCGCGCCGCGAAGCGTTCCGGGTCGAGCGCGTCGCGCACGGGGGCGGAGATCAGGACCTGCCCGCCGGCCGCGGCATCGGCCACCCGGGCCGCGACGTTGACGTCCACGCCCAGGTAGTCGTGCCCGAGCTTGCGCGGCGTTCCGGCGTGCAAGCCGGCCCGCAGGCTCGGCCGGTGCCCGGAGATCTCCAGCTCGGCGACCCGCGCGCACGCCTCCACCGCCGCCTCAACCCCGGCGCCCGGTTCCGCGAACACCGCCATCAGGCCGTCGCCGAGGCGTTTCACCACCCGGCCGCCGCGGCGGGTGATCTCGGGCTCGGTGACGCGCCCGACCTCCCGCAGCAGGCGCAGCGCCGCGTCGTCGCCGGCTTCCAGCGCCCACGTGGAGAAGCCGACCAGGTCGGTGAAGAGGATCGTGATCCCGGCGGTTTCGGTGGCGTTGCGGGAGCCGGTGACGGCCTGCCACACCTGGACCGCGGTCAGCCCCAGCTCGCGGAGCACGCTCGGCTCCGGGGTGTCGGCCAGGGCGCGGGCCAGCCGATGCGAGGGCAGGCGGCCGGCGGTGGACAGCGGGTCGCCCATCTCGCTGTCGCCGGGGGCGAGCCGCCGGACGAACCGCGCGGTGCGGAGCAGGCTTTCGCGCCGGTCGACCTCGCGCAACGCCTGGCCGAGCCTGATGCGGCGGCCGCCGGGGGCCTCGTCGGTCACCGGCCCAGGATAGTGGGCGGCGATCATCCGGCGCGACGCGTCAGCGGTCGCCCTCGCCGCGGGCGGCCAGTGCCTCGCCCAGCTCGTCGGCGTGGCGGAGGGTCCGCACCAGGAACGGCACGGTGAACGCGACCACCGACCGGTCCGCGCCGCGTGCCTTGGCCGCCTCCCGGACCTCGCCCGCGATGCCGGTCAGCGTCGCCACGGCCTGCAGCGTCAGGCCGACCAGCAGGCCGAGCCGCTCCGGCCGCACCCCGAACCGCCGCAGCGGCCCCAGGCCCCGCTCGACCGCGGCGACCAGGTCGTCCACCCGGGTGGTGAGGGTGACCAGGTTCGCGGCGGCGAGCGCGGCGACGATCCGCAGGCAGACCACGACGGCCGGTTCCAGGCCGAGCAGCCACCACTGGAGCGCGAACACGACGACGACCAGCAGCCCGAGCGACCGCAGCAGCGCCCAGCACCGCCGCCAGGACACCCGGGCGACCCCGTACCCGGCGACGGCCACCGCACACAGGACGCCGAGCCACAGCGGCGACCGCAGCACGAAGATCACCACGGCGAGCGCCAGCAGCGCGAGGAACTTGACCCCCGCGGGAGCCCGGTGCAGGAGGCTGGAACCCGGCTCGTACCACGCGTTCATGCGATCAGCTCCCGCCGCCGCACCACGGCCGCCCAGCAGCGGCCCACGCACGGGCGATGAAACGGGCGGTCATAGGACCGCCACCCGGCCGCCGCAGCGTGGCCGTCCGGCGGCAACCCGCGCCGCACGGCGACCGTCCGGGCGGCCGTACGACCGCCTCCCGACCGCCGCACCGCTGGGCCTCCAGCAGCCACCTCCGCCCCACGGGCCACGATCCCGGCCGTCATGCGATCAGCTTCCGGTAGTGCGCCAGCGCCGCCTCTGGGGTGTCGTCCGCCGCGACCCTGCCCTCGTCCAGCACCACCACCCGGTCGAAGCCGTCCAGCAGCTCCAGGTCGTGCGTCACCAGGACCACCTGCTGCGGCAGCCCGGCCAGCGTCTCGGTGAACCGGCGCTTGTTGCGCAGGTCCAGCAGCGTCGTCGGCTCGTCGCAGACCAGGATGTCCGGCTCCAGCACCAGCATCGCGCACAGCGCCAGCAGCTGCTTCTGCCCGCCGGAGAGCTGGTGCGCCGGATGATCGACGTAATCCCCGAGGCCGTAGCGCGCCAGCACCTCCGCCGCCCGCCGCGCACGCTCCGCTTTGGACAGTCCACTCCGGCGCAGCGAGAACGCCACGTCCTCACCGGCGGTGGGCATCACGATCTGGCTGTCCGGGTTGGTGAACAGGAACCCGACCCGCTTGCGCACCGCCCGGCCCTCGCGCACCGGGTCCAGCCCGTCGACCAGCACCCGGCCCGCCGTCGGCGCCACCAGCCCGTTGATCATCCGCGCCAGCGTGGACTTGCCGGACCCGTTGGCGCCGACGAACGCCACCCGCCGCTCCGGGATGCGCAGGTCCACTTCGGACAGCACCACCCGCGAGCCGTACTGGTGCCCGACGCCCTCGAACTCGATCATCCGGCCTCCCACCTCGTCGCCACGCCCACCCCGCCCCCGGCGGACAGCGCGGCCAGGCCACACCCGCCGCCGCGCTGCCGCACCAGTGTGCCGAACAACCGCACCACCAGCACGGCGCCCGACGCCCCCCACGGGTGGCCGAGCGCGATCGCCCCACCGTCCGGGCTCACGATCTCCTCATCGATGCCCACCGCGTCCAGGCACGCCAGCGCCTGCCCGGCGAACGCCTCGTTGAACTCGACCACGTCCGGCGTCCCGTCCAGCACGGTCCGCATCGCCGGCACCGCGCCCAGCCCGAGCCGGTTCGGGTCCACCGCCGACGTCGCCGACGCGGCCAGCCGCAGCCCCGGCACCCCGAGCCGCCGCCGCACCCGCTCGCTGACGATCAGCACCGCCGCCGCGCCATCGTTGATCCCGCACGAGTTCGCCGCCGTCGCGGTGCCGTCCGGGGTGAACGCCGGGCGGAACCGCGCCAGCCGGGCCTCGGTGAAGCCGTCCCGCGGACGCTCGTCCCGCACGACGCCGCGCACTGGCACGATTTCCGCGTCGAACCGGCCCGCCCGCTGCGCCGCGACCGCCCGCGCGTGGCTGCGGGCGGCGAACGCGTCCTGGCGCTCCCGCGAGATCCCGGCCTCCGCCGCGACCAGGTCCGCGGCCGGGCCCATGTCCGGGTCGCCGATCTCGGCGGGCGCGAACGGCGCGCGCGTGTAGAACTCGCCCGGCTCGCTGCTGCCGTCCACGCGCCACGCCCGGAACGGCGCGGTCGAGGCGCTTTCCACCCCGCCCGCGAGGAACACCTCCCCCTCCCCCGCGCGGATCATCGCCGCGGCCAGGGTGATCGCGGCCAGCCCGCTGGCGCACTGCCGGTCGACCGTCACCCCGGGCACCGCGAGCCCGGCGCGCAACGCCGCGACCCGCGCCGGATTCCCGCCGGGCCCGAACACGTTGCCCAGCACCACGTCATCCACTGTGGACAGACCGGCGTCGTCCAGGGCGGCGCGCAGCACCGGCGCGGCCAGCTCGTCCACCGGCACCCCGCGCAGGGCGCCGTAGGCGTTGCCGATCGCGGTGCGCCGCGCGGCGATCACGACGGGCGTGGTCACGTCAGCGGCTCCGCGGGCAGTGTCCCGTCGGCCAGCTGCGCGGCGACCAGCGCCCGGGCCGGCTTGCCGGACGCGGTGCGCGGCAGCTCCTTGACGGCCAGCCAGCGCCGCGGCCGGTTCGCGGGCGCGAGCCGGGCCCGGGCGAGCGCCCGCAGGTCCCGCAGCCGCGCCTCGCCCTCGACGACCGCCGTGACCAGCTCGCCCAGCCGGGGGTGCGGGGTGCCGCCGACCAGCACGTCCACCACTCCGGGCGCACTGCGCAGCACGGCCTCGACCTCCTCGGCGGGCACCAGCCGCCCGCCGCTGGACACCGTCGCCCCGGCGCGGCCCCGCACGATCAGCGCACCGGAGTCGTCGAACTCGACGAGGTCGCCCACGGTCGACCAGTCGCCGGCCGCTCGCAGGTCGCCGTCGCGGAGCTGCCCGGCGTAGGCCAGCGGGGACCGCACCCACAACACGCCGTCGCGCACGTCCAGCTCCACGCCGGGCACGGGCCGCAGTCCCCCGGCGCCGCGCCGGATGGCGATCAGCGAGTGCTCCGCCGAGCCGTAGTACTCGATCAGCTCCGCGTCCGGCAGCACCCGCGCGAACCGGGCGCGGACCTCGTCGCCGAGATGAGCCCCGCCGCACACCACGGTCCGCAGCGGGGACTGCCCGCCGCGCCGCTCCAGCACCGCCAGCAGGGCGGACAGCATCGCCGGCACCAGGTGCACGGTCGCGGCGTCGGCGCGGGCCGCGGCTTCGGCGTCCCAACGCGGCAAGGTGATCAGCGACCGGCCGCACCACAGCCCGTGCAGCGCGCCGAACAGGAACAGCGACGAGCTGAGCGGCCCGGGGATCAGCACCGGCCCGGGCAGCGGGCCGAGCGCGGCGAAACTGCGCAGCCACGAGTCGCGGGTGCGGACGAGGACCTTCGGGCTGCCACTGCTGCCCGACGTCGTGGGCAAGTAGAAGAACGTCCGCCCGTCACCGGCCGCCGGGAACGGTTCGGCCGGCGGCGGTGGCGGGGCGGTGACGACGAGGTCGGGGTCGGCGTCGGCGAGCACGGCGGCCCGCTCGGCCGGGGTCCAGGCCGGCTCGATCACCAGGGTCGCGGCGCCCAGCAGGTCCGCGCCGAGGAACCACGGCAGCACCTCAGGCACGTCGAGCGCGACGCGGGAGCCTTCACCGATGCCGCGGCCGGCGAGCCACCGGGCCGCGCCGTACGCGCGCCCGTCCGGGATCATCACTCGCTCCGCGACGCCGATCCCACCAGCTTGCCGGGCAGCGCGCGGTGCACGACCGCGCCGATCAGGGCGACCGCGACGACCTTGGCCGCGTCGCCGGGCAGGAACACCAGCGACTGCACGGCGGCGGTGCCCAGGTTGCCGGTGTAGACGCCGAGGTAGGTGACGCCGAACAGGTAGTCGACGACCAGGCCGGCCGCGGCGGCGAGCAGCAGCACCGGCAGGTTGGCCCGCTTCAGGCGCGCCACGATCAGGCCCACCACGAGCGCCGAGGGGATCCAGCCGATCAGGAACCCGCCGCTGGGGCCGAGGAACGGCGCGATCCCGCCGCGGCCGCCGGAGAGCAGGGGCAGGCCGATCGCGGTCAACGCGAGGAACAACACGACCGACGCGGTGCCGCGGCGGGCGCCCAGCACGCAGCCGGCCAGCAGCGGGCCGGCGTTCTGCAGCACGATGGGCACGCCGGAGCCGCCGACGTAGAGGCCCGGGAACAGCCCGAGCACGGCGATGAACGCGGCGAAGACGACGGTGCGGGCGAGATCACCGGCGGGAAGGGTGGGGCGGGACACGCCGGAACGGTAACCCGTGCCCGGCCGCGGCGAAAAAGACGCAGGTCACATTCAGCTGTGGTCCATGCGGTGGAACACGATTTCCCGCACGAAGAGCAGCACCGCGGCGGCCACCGGGATGGCCACGAGCGCGCCGACGATGCCCAGCAGCACCCCGCCGAGCACCACTGCGACGACGGTGACCAGCGCGGGCACGTCGACGAACCGGCCGATGATCTTCGGCGTCAGCAGGTAGTCCTCGACGAACCGGTAGACGATGAAGAACCCGACCGTGGCCAGGCACACCGGCCAGGACACCGTCAGCGCGGCCAGGCTCACGATGATGCCGGCGATGATCGCGCCGATCACCGGGATCAGGTCGAGCACCGCGAGCAGCAGCGCCAGCAGCACCGGGTACGGGATGCCGAAGATCGTGAACCAGATGAACCCGAGCACCCCGGCGATGACCGAGATGACGACGTTGCCCAGCACGTAGGAGCCGACCTTGGCGAAGATCTCGTCGCCGATGAGGATCGCGCGGGGGCGGCGGGTGTGCGGCACGAACCGGTAGATCGTGGCGCGCAGCCGCGGGAAGTCGGCGAGGAAGTAGATCGTCAGGACGAGCACGATCAGCGTGTCGGTGAGCGTGCCCAGCACCGCCCGGCCGCTGCCGAGCAACCCGTTGATCATCGCCGGGTTGGGATCCCGGAACGTGCTCTCGAGTCGTTGCTGCAGGTCGAACCGCGCGCTCACCTGGCCGAGCCACGAACTGCGGTCGCCCAGCCGCGCCAGGTACTCCGGCCCCTGGTCGATGAACCGGACGGCCTGGTCGACCAGCGGCGGGATCAGCGCGGCGAAGAACCCGGCGGCCAGGCCGAGCCCGCCGACCACGATGACCGTGACCGCCAGCGCCCGCGGCAAGCCGTGCCGGACGAGCCAGGACGCGACGGGTTCCAGGCCGATCGCCGCGAACAGCGCGACGCCGATGAGCACGAGCGTGCCGCTGGCGATGAACAGGAACCACACCGCGCCCGCGGTGACGGCCGCCCCGGCGGCCGCGGCCATGCCGATGAAGAACGGCGAGCGCAGGTTCATCGGTTTGCCGTGCGGGCCGAGCGGGCGCTCCTCGCTGCTGATGCGCTCGGCGACGGCTTCCGCGTCGGCGACCGGGCCGGTGATGGCGTCACGGGGCTGGCCGACCAGTTCGTCTGGCCCCTCCGCATCCGCAGGTGACGCCGCCACGGTCGGCGAGTAACCCGCGGAGGGGTGGGTGAAACCGGGCTGGCGTCCCCGGTCATTGACATCTAACATGTCAGTTGTGGAACGAGTGCGGCGGACGTTGCTGCGGGAGACCGCGCACCAGGTCATCCGGGACGCGATCGTGCGCGGCGATCTCGCCCCGGGCAGCGTGGTGCGCGACGCCGACCTGGCCGAGGAGCTGGGCCTGTCGCGGGCGCCGGTGCGCGACGCCCTGGCCCGGCTCGCCGACGAGGGGCTGATCGAGACCAAGCCGCAGAGCCACACGCGAGTCACTCCCCTGCTGTCGCGGGACGTCCGCGACGCGGCGGCCGTGGTGCGGGCGATGCACGAGCTGGCCGCGCGCACGGGGGTGCCGCGGCTGACCGACGCCGACTGCGACGCGATGGCGGCGGCGAACGACCGCTTCGCCGCCGCGGCGCGCGCCGGGGACGTCGACGGGGCCCTGCGCGCGGACGACGAACTGCACGACGTGCTGGTCCGGGCGTGCGGCAACCGCGCCGTGGCGGCGACGATCGACCGCTACACGCCGCTGATCCGCCGCCTGGAGCGGATCCGCTTCGGCGCGGGTGGCGGGCACCAGTCGGCGGAGCTGCACGAGCGGCTCATCGCGGCCTGCCGCGCCCGCGACACCGCCGCGGCGACCACGGTGACCACCGAGATCTGGCGGGAGCTGGAAGACCTCGCCGACTGACCAGGGGTTGGGCTGCGGCACGTGCCCGGCCTCGGCGGCCGACCACCCGCCCGGCACGACCGGCGACCTGCCACCAGCCCGGCGACACCGACCGACCTCACCACCCGCCGGCCCGAGCCCGGCAAGCCCGCCGCCGAACCGGCGGAACCAGCCCGACCACCCACCCCGACGGCACCCCCGCCGGCCGACCACCGCCCGACCGCCGAAACCGCCCGGCATGACCGCGCCGGCTGACCACCCACCCACCACCGAGCGCGGCCGCGCGCCGGCCGCACCACCCGGTCCCGACGAACCCCTCCACCCTGCCCCCACCACTGAACCCCCTGATTGGAGACCCCCATGTCCCTCGCCGACTTCGAGCGTTATCCCCTGCTCTTCGGGCCCTCGCCGGTGCACCGGCTGGACCGGCTCACCGCCCACCTCGGCGGCGCCGCGGTCTGGGCCAAGCGCGAGGACTGCAACTCCGGCATCGCGTTCGGCGGGAACAAGACCCGCAAGCTGGAATACCTCGTCGCGGACGCGATCGCCCAGGGGTGCGACACCCTGGTCTCCATCGGCGGCGTCCAGTCCAACCACACCCGCCAGGTCGCGGCCGTCGCCGCGCGTGCCGGGCTCAAGTGCGTCCTGGTGCAGGAGAGCTGGGTCGACTGGCCGGACGCCGTCTACGACAAGGTCGGCAACATCCTCCTCAGCCGCCTCGCCGGAGCCGAGGTGCGGCTGGTCAAGGCCGGCTTCGGCATCGGCTTCAAGGAGAGCTGGGAGCAGGCCCTGGAGGAGATCCGCGAGCGCGGCGGCAAGCCCTACGCGATCCCGGCCGGCGCGTCCGACCACCGCCTGGGCGGGCTCGGCTTCGCCCGGTGGGCCGCCGAGGTCGCCGAGCAGGAACGCGAGCTGGGCGTGCACTTCGACACGATCATCGTCTGCTCGGTCACCGGCTCCACCCAGGCCGGGATGATCGCCGGGTTCGCCGCCCTGGACGAGGACCGGCCGCGCCGCATCCTCGGCATCGACGGCTCCGCCAAGCCCGAGGAGACCCGCGACCAGATCGCCCGGATCGCGCGCAACACCGCCGACCTGCTCGGCGTCGAGCGCGAGCTGGAGGTGGAACTGGACGAGCGCTACCACGCCGGCGTCTACGGCATCCCGGACGAGCAGACCCTGGACGCGATGAAGCTCGCCGCCCGCACCGAGGGCATGATCACCGACCCGGTGTACGAGGGCAAGTCGATGGCCGGGCTCATCGACCTGGTGTCCCGCAAGGAGATCCCCGCGGACTCCACCGTGCTGTACGCGCACCTCGGCGGCCAGCCGGCCCTCAACGGCTACAGCGCACTCTTCAGCTGAGGACGAGGGCGCCCGGCACGCGACCGGGCGCCCCGCCCCTCACTTCTCGGTGCTGAAGGCGGAGTCGAAGGCCGCCGACGGCTTGTCCCACAGCAGGTTGCGGATGAAGCCGACCGCTTCCTCCGCCCCGCGCAGGCGGTCCATGCCGGCGTCCTCCCACTCGACCGAGATCGGGCCCGCGTAGCCGATCGAGTTGAGCGCGCGGAAGCACTCCTCCCACGGCACGTCGCCGTGGCCGGTGGACACGAAGTCCCACCCGCGCCGCGCGTCCGCCCACGGCAGGTGCGATCCGAGCCGTCCGTTGCGCCCGTCGAACCGCTTCTTGGTGTCCTTGCAGTCGACGTGGTAGATCCGGTCGGCGAAGTCCAGGATGAACCCGACCGGGTCCAGGTCCTGCCACACGAAGTGCGACGGGTCCCAGTTCAGCCCGAACGCCGGCCGGTTGCCCACCGCGTCCAGGGCCCGGCGCGTCGTCCAGTAGTCGTAGGCGATCTCCGACGGGTGCACCTCGTGCGCGAACCGCACCCCCACCTCGTCGAACACGTCCAGGATCGGGTTCCAGCGCGCGGCGAAGTCGGCGTAGCCGTCGTCGATCACCTCCTGCAACACCGGCGGGAACATCGCCACGTACTTCCAGATCTTCGACCCGGTGAAGCCGATGACGGTGTCCACCCCGAGCTTCGCCGCGGCCCGGGCGGTGTCGGCCATCTCGGCGGCGGCCCGCTGCCGCACGCCCTCCGGCTCACCGTCGCCCCAGACGCGCGCGGGCAGGATGTTGCGGTGCCGCTCGTCGATCGGGTCGTCGCACACCGCCTGCCCGACCAGGTGGTTCGAGATCGCCCACACCTTGAGCCCGTAAGACTCCAGGATCTTGTGGCGTCCCGCCACGTAGTCGTCCTCGGTGAGCGCGCGGTCGACCTCGAAGTGGTCGCCGCTGCAGGCGATCTCCAGCCCGTCGTAGCCCCACTGCGAGGCGAGCCGGCACACCTCCTCGAACGGCAGATCGGCCCACTGGCCCGTGAACAACGTGACCGGACGGCTCATCGCCGGCTCCCTTCGCTCGCCTTCAGTCCTTGCACGCTCAACAGCAGGTCCCGGACCTCGGTCGCGGCCAGCCGCGCCCGCTCCGGCACGTCGGCGTCGCCGCACAGCAGCACCGGCCCGTCGTCCGGCGAGTCCGGCAGCCGCCCGTGCGAGCCGCGCACCGGCGCCGGGTCCAGCGGCGTGGTCTTCATCGCGTACCGCAGGCCGGCCTTCTTGCGCACCAGGTTCAGCCCCGCCTTGGCCTTGACCAGCGGATCGGCCGGGTCGAAGAACAGCTCGGCCGGGTCGTACCCGGGCTTGCGGTGGATCTCCACGCCACGCGCGAAGTCCGGCGCGCGGTCGTCGTCGAGCCAGTAGTAGTAGGTGAACCACGCGTCCGGCTCCGCGGTCACCACGAACTCGCCGGCGCGCGGGTGGTCGATGCCGTAGCGGGACTGGGCCTGCCGGTCCAGCACTTCGTCCACACCGGACAGTTCGCCGAGCAGGCCGCGCACCCGGGGCAGGTCCGCCTCGTCGGCCACGTAGACGTGGGCGACCTGGTGGTCGGCGACGGCGAAGGCCCGCGACGTCCACGGGTCCAGGTACTCCATGCCGTCCTGCGTGTAGACCTCGAGCAAGCCCTCCCGGCGCAGCAGCCGGTTGATGTCCACCGGCCGGTGCGCGTTGGTGATGCCGTACTCCGACAGCGCCACCACCCCCACGCCGTCGGCACGGGCCTGGTCCAGCAGCGGCGCCACGGACGCGTCGACCGCGCGGGCGGCCGCGATGGCCTGCGGCGAGTCCGGGCCGAACCGCTGCAGGTCGTAGTCCAGGTGCGGCAGGTAGGCCAGGGTCAGGTCCGGCCGGTCGGCCCGCAGGATCGTCGAGGTCGCGCCGACGATCCAGTCGGTGGAGGCGATCGACGCGGTCGGGCCCCAGTACTGGAACAGCGGGAACTCGCCCAGCCGCGAGGTGAGCCGGTCGTGCAGCTCCGGCGGGCGCGTGTAGCAGTCCGGCGCCTTCTTCCCGTCGGCGTAGTAGATCGGCCGCGGCGTCACGGTGAAGTCCGTGGTGGCGCCCATCGCGTACCACCAGCACACGTTGGCCGCGCGGTAGCCGGGTCGCGCCGCCCGCGCGGTCTCCCACAGCTTCTCGCCCTCGACCAGCTTGTTGTGCTGGCGCCACAGGAAGACCTCGCCCATCTCGCGGAAGTACCAGCCGTTGCCGACGATGCCGTGCTCGCTGGGCATCCGCCCGGTCAGGAACGTGGACTGGACGCTGCAGGTCACCGCGGGCAGGACCGTGTCCAGCTGCGCCTGCCAGCCCTGTTGCCCCAGCCTCGCCACGTTCGGCATGTGCTTGAGCAGCCGCGGGGTCATCCCCACGATGTCGAGCACCAGGAGCGGTTTCACTTCTTCGCCACCAATCCCGCGGCGAAGGACAGCTCCGCCGCGATCCCGCCGATGAGGTCCTGGCGGTGCGCCTCCGGCAGCACCGTCCAGGTGTAGGTTTCCACTTCCAGGTGCGCCGGCTTCGGCGGCAGCGCGGCGAGGGCCTGTGCCAGCACCTCGGTGGTCGAGGACAGCGGCGCCGCCGGGGTCGCGTGCAGCGGCACGTGGAAGTGCACGCGCCACGGCCCCTCCCCCGGCAGGTCCGCGAACGCCTCGCCCAGGTCGTCGGCCTTGCGGACCTCGCCGCCGGCCGATTCCCGGGTCTGGTGCAGGTAGCGCGGCTCGTCGAACGCCGCCAGCGCCTCCCGCGCGGACGGGTCCCGCGGATCCGGCACGTGCAGCGCCGCCGACATCTGGACCTTGACCACGTCCAGCCCGGCGGCGGTGATCTCGGCGACCGCCCCGGCCGGGTCGGCGAAGGACACCGCGAGGTGGCAGGTGTCCAGGCACAGGCCGACGTGAGCCGGATCGACGCGCCCGGCCAGCCAGGACACGGCGTCGTGCACGGTGTCCAGGATGCAGCCGGGTTCCGGTTCGACGGCGAGCCGGATCGTCCGCTCCAGGGCGCCCAGCCCGGTGGTCACCTCGTCGAGCAGCCGCGCCGCGGCCGCGTCATCGGCGGGTGTCCACGGTTCGCGCCAGCCCAGCGGCAGGGTCGAGATGCTGCCGAACTCCGCGTCGTCGGGCAGCAGCCCGGACAGCACGGCCGCGCAGTTCAGCGTGTACTCCGCCCGGGCCGCGTCCGTCCATCGTGGGTGGTAGACCTTCTGCTTGACGACCGGGTCGTGGAAGCCGCCGTAGGGGAAGGCGTTGAGCGTCACCACTTCCAGGCCGCGGGTGTCCAGCTCGGCGCGCAGCCGCTTGCGCTCGGCCGGATCCGCGGCCAGCGCCGACGCCACGTCGGCGGCCAGCCACAGTCCCAGCCCGAGCCGGTCGGCTCCCAGCCGTTCCCGCACCGGCAGGGCGTAGGAGTCGAGCTGGCCGAGGACCCCGTTGAGGTCCTCGGCCGGATGGACGTTGGTGCAGTAGGACAGCGGCGTCACGCGACCGCCTCGTCCCGCCCGCCACGCAGCACCGAGTTGCCCGCGAAGGTCTCCTTCGCCGCCGAGAACCCGGGCAGCTCGTCGAGCACCAGCCGCCCGCTCTGACCGTAGAACGCGACCGGGTTGGCCCACAGCACGGTGTCCACATCGGAGGAGGTGAACCCGCCCTCGAGCATCGCCAGGCCGGTCTTGTGCACCTTGAGCGGGTCCGAGCGGCCCCAGTCGGCGGCGGAGTTGACCAGCATCTTCTCCGTGCCGTACTCGCGCAGGATCGCGACCATCCGCTGCTCGTCCATCTTGGTGTCCGGGTAGATGGAAAAGCCCATCCAGGCGCCGGATTCCTTCACCAGGCCGACGGTGACCTCGTTGAGGTGGTCGACCACGACCCGCTCCGGCGCGATACCGGACTCCGCCACCACGGCGAGCGTGCGCTTGGTGCCTTCCAGCTTGTCCCGGTGCGGGGTGTGCACCAGCACCGGCAGGTCGTGCTCCTTCGCCAGTTCCAGCTGGCGGGCGAAGGCGGCGTCCTCGGCCGGCGTCATCGAGTCGTAGCCGACCTCGCCGACCGCGACCACGCCGTCCTTGGCGAGGTAGCGCGGCAGCACGTCGAGCACCGGCGTGCAGCGCGGGTCGTTGGCCTCCTTGGGGTTGAGCGCGATCGTGCAGTGGTGGCGGATGCCGAACTGGGCGGCGCGGAAGCGTTCCCAGCCGATCAGGCCGTCGAAGTAGTCGGTGAACGACGACACGCCGGTGCGCGGCTGGCCGAGCCAGAACGCGGGCTCGACCAGGGCCCGGACGCCGGCGGCGTACATGGCCTCGTAGTCGTCGGTGGTGCGGGAGGTCATGTGGATGTGCGGATCGAACAGGCGCATCAGGGTGTCTCTTCCAGGAAGCGGAGGGCGTCGGCGGGAACGGCGCGGCCGGCGGCCCGGCGCTCCCCGGCGTAGTCGGTGATCATGCGGCGCAGCTCGTCGTCGGCCCGCCGGTCCAGCTCGGCGACCGCGGCGAGCGGGATGCCGGTGAACAGGCATTTGAGCACGCCGTGGCGCCAGCCGTGCTGGTCCAGGTGACGGGCGGCGAACGGGCCGAGCGCAGCGGCGACCAGGCCGGTGTCGTTGGTGCGCAGGGCGTCGCGGACCAGCTCGAGACCGGTGGCGACGGCCTTGTCGCCGACCGCCGACAGCGCCCGCAGCACGCCCCGCCGCTCGGCGCCGTCGCCGTAGCGGTAGAGGTCGGCCAGCTCCGCCGCGAACTCCGCGGCGGGCAGGGCGGCGGCCAGTGTCTGCAGCAGCCTCGTCCGGGCGAGGTCGTCGGCGGTGCCGTGGACCAGGCCGTCCGGATCGGTGTCCGGGTGCAGCGGCCCGCGCCCGACGTGCCGTCCGGCGGCCGGGAACAGGGTGGCGACCGCGGCCGGATCGGTCGCGACGCGCCGTTGCGCCTCGCCGAGCCACGACTGGTCCAGCCGCGCCGCCCGCAACGCGGTCAGCGCGGCACGGGCGACCTGCGGCGCGGCGTGGCTGTGCCGGGGCAGCTCGACCGCGGCGACACCGGTGTAGCCGATCTCGTCCAGCGCGGCGAGCGTGGCAGGCAGGTCGAGTTCGCCATCGCCGAACTCGAGGTGCTCGTGCACGCGCGGCCGCATGTCGTCCAGCTGCACGTTGACCAGCAGCCCCTTGGCCTGCCGGATGCAGTCGGCCGCGTCGGTGGGCTCGACGGCGACGCAGTGCCCGACGTCGAGGGTGATCCCGAGCGGTTCGGGATCACCCAGCTCGGTGCGCAGCCGCAGCGCGTTCGACAGGGTCTCCACGAGCATCCCGGGTTCCGGTTCCAGGCCGAGGCGGACACCGCTCCGGTCCGCCTCGGCCAGCACCACGGGCATCCGCGACCGCAGCCGCTCCCACGCCGTCGGCTCATCCACAGTGGACACCCCGGACCAGAACGACACGCAGTCGGCGCCCAGGCCTTCGGCGACCCGGATCGCCCGGGCCAGGAAGTCCAGCCGCTGGTCCGCGTTCTCGCTGACCAGGGTCGGTTCGTGCTTGTGCCACGGGTCGAGCAGGAACCGCGCGCCGGTCTCCACCACACACCGCAGGCCCAGCTCGCCCAGCCGGTGCGCGACCCGGTCCACCCGCGCGGCCAGGTCGTCCGCGAACGGATCGAGGTGCTGGTGGTCCAGGGTCAGCGCGACCGAGGTGTAGCCGAGATCGGCGATGATCGCGAGGGCGTCGTCCAGCCGGTGATTGGCGAACCCGTTGGTGCCGTAGCCGAGGTGGTAGCCGCTCATGTCGGGCTCACCTTCCGGCCGAGCCGCTTGGCCAGCGGCAGCGCCAGCGCGACCAGGCCCGCGCCCAGCACGCCGCCGCGCCGGGCCGCGAGCGCGGCCTGCAGCGGGACCATGCCGTGGATCCCGGCGGCCGTGGCCGTGCGGACCACCGCCGCGGAGGGCTTGCGCACCGCCGCGTACTGCTTGGACCCGACACTCACGCCGTACCCGGCGGCCGCGGCCAGCGCCGCCACCCGGTGACCGGGCGCACCGCCGCGTCCGGACACCGCCGCGGCGGCGGACGCCGAGGTCAGCGCGAGAGCACCGGCCGCCCGCGCCGGCGACCCGCCGTGCACCTCACCGGCCGACAACGCCGTCACGCCGAGCGTGTGCCCGCCCAGCACCGCGGCCGGGACCACCGCCTTCGCCGCACCCGAGCCGCCCGCGCCGAGCAGTACGTCCAGCGACCGGCACACCGCCATCGACACCGCCGCGAGCGGGGTCTTCTTCAGCACCGTGTCGTAGGCCCACACCGCCGCCGCCAACGGCGCGGCGACCTTGAGGGCATCACGGCCGCCCGCGAGCGCGGACAACCCGAGACCCGCGCCGGTCAGCCCGGCCGCGACCCCGAGCGCCCGCCGCGGGGTGATCCGGCCGGACGGGATCGGCCGCTCCGGGCGCTCGACCGCGTCCAGGTCCCGGTCGGCCCAGTCGTTGAGCGCCATGCCCGACCAGTAGAAGGCCACCGAGGCCAGCGGCAGCGCGAGCCGCCGTCCCCGCAACGGACGACCGGCCGCGGCGGCGCCCGCGACGGTGTCGCCGAGGACGCTCAGCGCGGCCGGAGCCCGGACCAGCTGCACGTAGGGATTCACGCGGGGGTTCACGCGGGGGCTCACTGCTGCCGTCCCAGCGACGCCGCCCACTCGGCGAGCACCCGGGCCTGCTCGGCGAACCGGTGCTCGTCGGTGCCCACCGGGTCCTTGAAGAAGAAGGCCAGCTGGCCCAGCGGCCCGGTCTCGCCCGCCCGGTAGGCGGCCGCGGTCAGCCGCGCCAGGTCCAGCACCAGCGGCGCGGCCAGCGCCGAGTCGTAGCCGGTCCAGGTGAACTGCAGCGTCATCCGGGCGCCCAGGAAGCCCTCGAACGACACGTGGTCCCACGCCGTCTTCTGCTCGCCCAGATCCGGCACGTGGTCGATGTGCAGCGGCGCGGTCACGTCGTCGCCGAGCAGCGCCGCCAGGCCGCGGGCCTTCGACTCCAGCTTCCCGGCCGCCTTCACCGGGTCGGCCAGCGTCGCGCCGTCCCCGCCGCCGAGCAGGTTGGTGCCCGACCACGAGCGCACCTTCAGCGCCCGCGCCGCGAACATCGGCGCCAGCACCGAGCGCAGCAGCGTCTCGCCGGTCTTGCCGTCCGATCCGGCGTAGGGCAGACCCTGCCGCCGGGCGAATTCGGTGAGCGCGGGCAACCGGATGCCCGTCGACGGCGTGAAGTCCACGAAGGGGCACCCCGCCGACACCGCCGCGTACGCCGCCAGGGAGCTGCCGGGCAGGACCTCCCGGCCCGGCTCGTCCAGCGCCGCCACCAGCGCGTCGAGGTCGTGGTGCTCCGGCGCGTCCACGGTTGGGGGTTCCGTGGACGAGACGTTGATCACCACGACGGCCGACAGGCCGTGCCGGGTGCGGAACTCACGCAGGTCGTCGGCCAGCCGCGCGGCGGTCTCGGCCTGTGTGCGCCCGGCGGGCACCGGGCGCAGGTCGGCTTCGACGGCGCGCAGGCCGTCGCGGATCGCCGGCAGCAGGCCGGCCGGGAGCAGCCCGCCCGCGGTGAGCTGCTCCGCCTTCTTCTCCAGCGGCGTGTCCACCAGGTCGTGCCCGCCGACGACGAGCTCGCCCCAGCCCGGAAGCACCCCGGGCGCCACCTCGAGCCGCTCGGTCACGCAGCCGTCCGGCCCGGTCAGGCCGGACCGCATCGCGAGCAGGCCGCTGATCGCCGTCGTGGCCACCGAGCCACGCGCGCCGACCAGCCATAGTCCAGTTCTCTCAGGCATCGATCACCCTTTCGGTCGACATTGATACGCCGACCCAGGACGTTCCGTTGCCCGCGCTCTCCTCCACCGCGTGCAGCACCCGCTGGACCTGCAGGCCGTCGGCGAACCCCGGCTCGGGGTCGCGCTGCTCGCCGATGGCGGTGAGGAAGTCGGCGATCTCGTGGGTGAAGGTGTGCTCGTAGCCCAGCAGGTGCCCGGGCGGCCACCACGCCCCGACGTAGGGGTGACCCGGCTCGGTCACCAGGATCCGCCGGAACCCCGCCTCGGCCGGGTCGTCGTCGCCGTCGTAGAAGGACAGCTCGTTCATCGACTCGAAGTCGAAGGCCAGGCTGCCCCGCGACCCGTTGATCTCCAGCCGCAGCGCGTTCTTGCGGCCCAGCGCGAACCGGGTGGCCTCGAACGTGGCGACCGCGCCGCCGGTGAACCGGGCCAGGAACACCGCGCAGTCGTCGACGTCGACCTCGCCCAGCGCGCTGCCCGGCTCCCCGGACAGCGGCCGCTCCCGCACGAACGTCTCGGTCATCGCCGACACCCCGGTGATCCGGTCGCCGAGGACGAACTGCGCGGTGTCCACGGCGTGCGCGGCGATGTCGCCCAGCGCGCCCGATCCGGCCTTGTCCTTGCGCAGCCGCCAGGTCATCGGCGTGGCCGGGTCGGCCAGCCAGTCCTGCAGGTAGGCGGCCCGCACCTGGCGGATCGTGCCCAGCCTGCCCTCGGCGACCATCTTGCGGGCCAGCGCGATCGCCGGCACCCGCCGGTAGTTGAACCCGACCATCGCGCGCTGCCCGTTGGCCGCCGCGCGCTCGGCGGCCGCGGCCATCTCCTCGGCCTCGGCGACCGAGTTGGCCAGGGGTTTTTCGCACAGCACGTGCTTGCCTGCGGCCAGCGCGGCCAGCGCGATCTCGGCGTGCGAATCCCCGGGAGTGCAGATGTCGACGATGCCGACGTCGTCGCGGGCGACCAGGGTGGCCCAGTCTGTCTCGGTGTCCGGCCAGCCCTGCTTGGCGGCGGCGGCCTTCGTGCGCTCCGGGTCGCGGCCGCCGAGCACGGCCAGCCGCGGCACCAGGGGCACGTCGAAGAACCGGTGGACCGAGCGCCAGGCGTGGGCGTGGACGGCACCCATGAAGGCGTGCCCGACCATGCCCACGCCGATGGAGGCGCCCGCGGGGGTCACGGGGTCAGGAGTCGAAGGCGACATCGGCATAGGAATCGACGTTCTCCTTGGTCACCACGGCCGAGTAGGTCGTGACGTTCGCGGGGATCTCGTGCTCGGCCAGGTCGCCGATGCCCTTGGCCTGGCCGAGCAGCCGGGCCAGGGCGATCGCCGAGGACGCCATCGACGGGCTGTAGAGGACCGTCGCCTTCATCACGCCGCTGTCGGCCTTGATCAGGTCCATCATGTTGCGCGACCCGGCGCCGCCGACCATGAAGAACTCGCTGCGCCGCGCGTTGTCGATGGCCGCGAGCACGCCGATGCCCTGGTCGTCGTCGTGGTTCCACAGCGCGTCGAGCTTGCTCGCCGACTGCAGCAGGTTCGATGTCATCTGCTCGCCGCTTTCCGGCGTGAACTGCGCGGACACCCGCGGGCCGACGGCGAACCCGTGCTTGGCGAGCGCGTCCTTGAAGCCCTGGCTGCGCTCCTGGGTCAGCGGCAGCGAGTCGATGCCGGCGACCTCGCCGATCACCGGGTTGCTCACGCCCTTCTTCTTCAGCTCCCCGGCGATGTAGTTGCCGGCGTTGACGCCCATCCGGTAGTTGTCGCCGCCGATCCAGGTGCGGTAGGCCAGCGGCGTGTCGAACACCCGGTCCACGTTGACCACCGGGATGCCGGCGTCCATGGCCTGCTGACCGGCCTGGGTGAGGGCCTTGCCGTCGAAGGGCAGGATCACCAGGACGTCGACCTTCTGGTTGATCAGCGTCTCGACCTGGGCGATCTGCTGGTTGACGTCGTTGGTGCCCTCGGTGGCGGTGAAGGTGACGTCGGAGAACTGGCCGGCCTGCGCGCGGGCGTTCTTGGTCATCGCCGCCATCCAGCCGTGGTCGGCGGCCGGGGCGGAGAAGCCGATCGTGACGTGCTTGCCGGGCTGGGCGTTCTGGCCCGCGCTGCCGGCGACGGCCTGCGGGGCCGACTGCGGCGACTCGTTGGAGGTGCAGGCGGCCAGCAGGGCGCCGGCGCCGACGGCCGCGCCACCGGTGAGGAAGCGGCGGCGGGCGAGAGAGGATGGTCCGGACATGGCGAGCTCCAGTGATCGTCGGGGTGTTCGGGGTCGGGGTTCCTAAGTGGACTTGCGACTGCGGTTGGTGCGGAACTGCAGCAGAACGGCGAGCACGATGATCGCGCCCTTGGCGATGTTCTGGATGTCGGTGTCGAGGTTGTTGAGCGTGAAGATGTTGCCCAGCACGGTGAAGATCAGGACACCGATGAGCGTGCCGATCAGGGTGCCGCGGCCGCCGGAGAGCAGCGTGCCGCCGATGACCACCGCGGCGATCGCGTCCAGCTCGTAGTACAGGCCGTTGGTCGAGGCGCCCGAGGTGGTGCGCGCGACGACCATGATCGCCGCGATGCCGCAGCACAGCCCGGCCACGGCGTAAACGAGCGCGGTGTGCCGCTTGACGTTGATGCCGGCCAGCCGCGCGGCCTCGGTGTTGCCGCCGACGGCGAACGTGCGGCGGCCGAACGTGGTGCGGTTGAGCAGGATCCAGCCGACCACGAACACCAGGGCGAACATCCAGATCAGCACCGGGATGCCGAGGAAGTCACCGCGGAACACGGACAGGAACCCGCTTTCCCGCACCACCTGGGTCTGCCGTCCGCTGATCCGCTCGGCCAGGCCGCGTGCCGAGGCGTACATCGCGAGCGTGGCGATGAACGGCACCACCCTGCCGTAGGAGACGAGCACGCCGTTGATCAGGCCGCAGCCGACGCCGACCGCCAGCGCGCAGACCACCATCACCACCGGGCCGAACGACTGCGTCGCCAGCGTCGTCGCCCACACGCTGGACAGCGCGACGATCGAGCCGACCGACAGGTCGATGCCGCCGCTGATGATCACGAACGTCATGCCGACGCTCACCACGCCGATCGCGGCCGCCAGCCGCAGCACGGTCGACAGGTTGCCCTCGGTGAAGAACGCGTCCGGCCGCGTCAGCCATCCCACCAGGCACAGCAGGACGAACACGCCGAACAGCCCGGCCAGCCGGACGTCCACCGGGAACCGCCCGCGCGCGGCCTTCGGGGCCGGCGGCGCGGCCCGGGGTGGCGGGGCCTGGGTGGCCTCCGGCAACACCGACGAGGAGTCCTTCGTCATGCCGCACTTCCCTCCATCACCAGATTCAGCACGTCTGCTTCGGTCAGCTCGCTCGCGGGGGCTTCGCGGACCACCTGGCCCTCCCGCAGCACGAGCACGCGGTCGGCGAGCCCGAGCACCTCGGGCATCTCGCTGGAGACCAGCACCAGCCCGACCCCGGCCGCGGCCAGCTCGCGGATCAGCCGGTACAGCTCGGCGCGCGCGCCGACGTCCACGCCGCGGGTCGGCTCGTCCAGCAGCAGGATCGAGCAGCCGCGCACCAGCCAGCGCGCGACGACCGCCTTCTGCTGGTTGCCGCCGGACAGCGTGCCCACCGGGCGGCGCGGATCCGCCGGGCGCAGGTCCAGCTGCCGCAGGCGCTCGGCCGAATCGCCGATCTCGCGGGCGCGGTCGGTGAAGCCGAGGCGGCTGTACTCGGGCAGGCTCGCCAGCGTCACGTTGTGCGCGACCGACATCTCCAGCAGCAGCGCCTGGCTCTTGCGTTCCTCCGGCGCCAGGCCGATCCCGGCCTTCACCGCGCTCGGGACGTCGCCGGGCTTGAGCCGCTTGCCCTCGACGAAGACCTGGCCGCCGTCCGGTTTGCGGGCGCCGAAGATGGTTTCCAGCAGCTCGCTGCGGCCCGCGCCGACCAGGCCGGCCAGGCCGAGGATCTCGCCGCGCCGCAGGGTGAAGCTGACGTTGGAGAACTCCCCCCGGCGGGTCAGGTTCTCCACGCGCAGCAGCTCGGTGGAGCTGTCCACAGTGGATTCCAGGCGCTCCGGGTACACGGTCTCCACGCGGCGGCCGGACATCAGCGACACGAGGTGGTCGGTGGTGACGTCGGCGACTTCGAGCCCGGCGGCGACGGTGGCGCCGTCCTTGAGCACGGTGACGCGGTTGCCGATCCGGCGGATCTCCTCCAGGCGGTGCGAGATGTAGACGACGGCCACGCCGTCCGCGGTCAGCTCGGCGACGATGCGGAACAGGTTGTCCACCTCGTCGGAGGCCAGCGCGGCGGTCGGCTCGTCCATCACGATCAGGCGTGCGTCGTGGACCAGGGCCCGTGCCATGGAGACCAGCTGCTGGCCGGCGGCGGAGAGGTCGCCGACCTCGCGGTCGGGGTGGATCTCCGGGTGGCCGAGCCGCGCGAGCAGCTCGGTGGCCTTCGCACGGGCCTGCCGGTCGCGGGTGAACCCGGCCTGGGCGGGCTCGTGGCCGAGGAAGATGTTGTCGGCCACCGACAGCGCCGGGATGAGGTCGAGCTCCTGGTACATGGTGGCGATGCCGCGGCGCAGGGCGGCCACCGGGGAGGACAGCGTGACCGGTTCGCCCTGCCAGCGGATCTCGCCCGCGTCCGGCTGGTGCGCCCCGGCGAGGACCTTGATCAGGGTCGATTTGCCGGCGCCGTTCTGGCCGAGCAGGCAGTGCACCTCCCCCGCCCGCACCGACAGCTCGACACCGTCCAGCGCCCGGACACCCGGGAACGTCTTGACGATGCCGCGCATGGACAGCAGGTCTTCGGTCATCACGCCTCCACGCTCACCGGGGCGCCGGCCGGGGCCAGCGTCGGATCGTCCAGCAGGGGCCGGATCGCGGCCTGCGCCGCGCCGGTGCCGACCGCGGTGAACCCGAGCCGGGACGCCACGATGCGGGGGCCGCCGGTCTCGGCGGTCACCGAGCGGGCGGCCAGTTCGGCGCGGATCGGCTCGGCGAGCCAGTCGCGCAGCGGCGCGAAGTAGCCGCCGAGGACGACGATCCGGGGGTCGAGCAGGTCGGCCAGGACCGCGATGCCGTGGCCGAGTCCGGCGCCGAGCTGGGTGAGCGCGTCCAGGACGCGGCGATCACCCTGCTGGGCGCGCTGGCGCACGATCGCGGTGCGCTGGGCCAGGTCGAGGGACGGGTCGTGGACCAGGTCGCGCGGGGTGGCCAGCGAGTGCAGGAACGCGTCGATCCCGACCGCGGTCTGCCAGCAGCCGCGGCGGCCGCAGACGCAGGGACGGCCGGTGGGTTCCAGCGACAGGTGCCCGACCTCGCCGGCGGCGCCGCCGATCAGCCTGCCGCCGGTGATCAGCCCCGCGCCGACGCCCAGGCCGCCGAGGAGGAACACGACGTCGGAGCAGCCGCGGGCGGCGCCGCTGTCGGCCTCGGCCAGCGCGGCGAGGTTGGCGTTGTTGCCGACGACGATGCGCTCCAGCGGGAAGCCGGTGCGGGCGGCGAGCCCGTCGGCGAGGGCGAGGTCGCGCCAGCGCAGGCCGGGCGCGAGGCGAACGGTGCCGGCGGGGTCGACCAGCCCGGGCACAGCCACCGCGATGCCCGCGACCTGGTCCACTTCGGACATCGCGCCGAGCACGAGCGCGGCCAGTTCGTCGAGGGTGCGCTCCGGCCCGAGGGCGCGGACGTCGCAGGTGGCGCGGCGGCGGGCGGTCGCGGTGCCGGCGAGGTCTCCGAGCGTGCTGCCGAGGTGGTCCTCGGCGACCTCCAGCCCGATGCCCCAGTTGCCGCGCGGCCGCAGCTCGACGAGCTGACCCGGCCGGCCCTGGCCGCCCTCGTGACGGCCGCCGGCCTGGACCAGCTCGCGGACCTCCAGCTCGGCGACCAGGCCGGAGACGGTGGCCTTGCTCAGGCCGCTCAGGGTCGCCAGTTGCGCGCGGGAGAGCCCCCCGTGGCGGCGGAGGAGCCGGACGAGCAGGGCGAGGTTGGCCCTGCGGACACCGGCGCGGTCCGTCGGCCGGTCGAAAGGTTGGGGCACCGGGGACGCTCCACTTCGTCGGGAAACTGGCCGGTCTCAGTGCTGGGTGTCAGTGCTGGGTCGCAGTGCTCTGCCGTACGCCGCCTACTCTGACTGGCGGATACTTCTGCCACAATCCGGCAAAAGGAGTAACAATCAGATCGTTACTTTTGAACCGGACTGTCGAAAGTGTGCTCAGCTCCGGACATGCCGGCGGTTCGCGAGCGGGCCCGGAGCAACCAGCGGTGGTGGTACGGCCGCTCCGGATACGCCCGCAGGGAGTTCTTCCGGACGGTCAGGCCGGGACGCTGAAGGCGTGGTCGGTGGCCAGCCAGGCGGCTCCGATCACCCCGGCCTGGTCGCCCAGCTCGGACAGCACGATCGGCAGGTTCCCGGTCGCCAGCGGCAGCGACCGCCGGTACACCGACGACCGCACCTCGGCCAGCAGGGTGTGCCCGAGCCGGGACACGCCGCCGCCGATCACGACCATGCCGGGGTTCAGGAAGCTCACCAGCGACGCGATCACCTGGCCCAGCCGCCGCCCGCCCTCGCGCACCAGCGTCACCGCCGCGAAGTCCCCGGCCTGCGCGGCCTCGGCCACGTCCCGCGCGGTCAGCGCCGGCCGGTCCTCCAGCAACGCCGCCAGGTAAGGGGACCGCCCGCTGCGCGCCAGCGTCAGCGCGTCCCGCGCCAGCGCCGCCCCGCCGAAGTACGCCTCGAGGCAGCCCACCTCACCGCAGGCGCACGCCGGCCCGTAGTCGTCCAGCTTGATGTGCCCGATGTCCCCCGCGGTGCCGGCCACCCCGCGGTAGACGCGGCCCGCGACGACGATCCCGCCGCCGATCCCGGTGCCGACCTTGACGAAGATCAGGTCGTCCAGCGACCGGGCCACCCCGGCGTGCCGCTCCCCCAGCGCCATCACGTTCACGTCGTTGTCGACCGTCACCGCGCAGCCCCAGTGCCCGGCCAGCCGGTCGCGCACCGGGAACCGGTCCCAGCCCGGCATGATCGGCGGCGCCACCGGCATCCCGTCCCGGAAGCTCACCGGCCCGGGCAGTCCGATCCCGGCGCCCGCGAGCCGTCCGGGGGCGTCCTGCAGCACCTTCGCGGCCAGCTGCTCCACCCGGTCCAGCACCGGCACCGGCCCGCGGCGCACGTCGCAGTCCTCCACCGCGTGCGCGAGCACCTCGCACCGTCCGTCGGTCACCGCCACGGCCACCGACGTCGCGCCGACGTCCACGCCGAGGAAGCGCACGTCGTCGGCCAGGCGCACCAGCGTCGACCGCCGCCCGCCGCGGCTCGCCGCCGGGCCACCGGATTCGACGAGCCCGCCTTCGGCCAGCCGGGTGATCTCCGCGGCCAGCCGGGCCCGCGGCACCCCGAGCCGTTCACCCAGTTCGACCCGCGCCATCGGGCCCTCGTCCCGCAGCAGGGCGAGCAGCCCGGCCTGCTCACGGGTCTCGGCCGACGGGGGAAAACCGCTGGTGGTCATGGGGGCACCAGCCTCCTCGCTGCTCGCGCGTGCTCCGACTGTAGCGCCGTCGCCGCCCCTTTTGAGCAGACGCGGCCGAACTTTGTTCCGGAAAATCCGAAACTCTGGACACTTTCAGCGGAAGTTGCCTACGTTACCGGCGCACGTGACAAGGGGGTCGGTTCACACTCGGCTGAAGGAGAAATCCGTGTCCCACTCGTCGTACAACCGCCGTGGTTTCCTGCGCACCGCGGCGGGAGCGACCGTCGCGGTCAGCGCCGCGGCGCTCGCCGGTTCGCTGCCCGCCGCCGCCAGCCAGGGCGGCGGCCGTCTCGTCCCGCAGAACCAGATCGGCATCCAGCTCTACAGCGTCCGCGACAAGGTCTCGCAGCTCGGCTTCCGCGCCGTGTTCGAGGAGCTGTCCCGCATCGGCTACCGCGAGATCGAGTTCGCCGGCTACACCCAGAGCACCTCGATCCTCGGGCGGCAGATCACCGTGCCCGAGATCGCCCAGCTGCTCAAGGACTTCGGGCTCAAGGCCGTCGGCAGCCACGTCGGGCTGAACAACTTCCGCACCAACCTGCAGGCCGAACTGGACAACGCCGAAATCCTCGGCCTCAAGCACATCGGCACCGCCAACGCCCCGACCAACGTCAACACCGTGGCCGGCTACCAGGCCGCCGCCGAGGAGTTCAACCGCATCGGCGCCGCGGCCGCCGAGCGCGGCCTGAAGTTCTACCAGCACAACCACGCCGGCGAGTTCGCCTTCGCCACCGACCGGCCGGACGTGCGGCTCTACGACGTCTTCTTCGACAACACCGATCCCGACCTGGTCTACCTCGAGATGGACGTGTACTGGGCCTACGTCGGCCAGTACCGCTTCCCCGGGTTCGAACCCGCCGACTACATCACCCGCGCCCCGCACCGCTACCCGTTGCTGCACCTCAAGGACGGCGACGAAAACCCGGCCAACCCCAACGGCTACGACATCGTCGAGTTCGGCGCCGGCGACCTGCCCTACGACCGGTTCCTCAAGCGGGTCAACGGCCGCGGCCGCTACCACGGCATCTGGGAGCAGGACACCGCGCCCGCCACGCTGCCCAACCCGCCCGGCTCGTTCGCCGCGGCGCTGCGCAGCTACCAGGCGCTGTCCGAACTGCGCGGCTGACCCCTCCCCTCCCCGTCGAAATCCCACCGGAGTGATCTCGCGATGCACCCTGCCCTGAGACGGCTGATCACCGCCGCCGCGGTGACGGCCCTGCCGGTGCTCGGCCTCGCCGTGCCCGCCGCGGCACAGGCCGCGGACCCGGCCCTGGACTGGAACAACTACGAGAAGATCACGCTCACCAAGAACGTGGGCGAACCCATCGACCTGGCCGTGCTGCCGGACAACCGCGTCCTGCACACCGCGCGCAGCGGTGAGGTGCGGCTGACCGATCCGAAGACCGGCGTCACCAAGGTCGTCAGCACGATCCCCGTCTACCAGAACTCGGAGATGGGCCTGCAGACGGTGACGCTCGACCCGGGCTTCGCCGAGAACCACTGGGTCTACCTCTACTACTCGCCGAAGCTGAACACCCCAGCCGGTTCGGCCCCGAACACGCTGCCCGCGGGCGCGGACGACTCGTACTGGAAGCAGTGGGAGGGCTACGACGTCCTGTCCCGGTTCAAGTGGACCGGCGAGTCGCTCGACCTGAGCACCGAGCAGGAGATCATCCGCATCCCCACCAACCGCGGCCAGTGCTGCCACGTGGCCGGGGACGTCGACTTCGACGCGCAGGGCAACCTGTACCTGTCCACCGGTGGCAACACCCCCGCCTCCGGCCCGAACGTCAACGGCTACACCCCGATCAACGACGCGCCCGGCTACAACCCCGGCCTCGACGAGCGCCGCGGCTCCGGGAACACCAACGACCTGCGCGGCAAGATCCTGCGCATCCACGTCAACGACGACGGCTCCTACACGATCCCCGACGGCAACCTGTTCGCCCCCGGCACGCCGCTGACGCGGCCGGAGATCTTCGTGATGGGCCTGCGCAACCCGTTCCGGATGACCGTCGACAAGGCGACCGGCGCGGTGATGTGGGGCGACTACGGCCCCGACGCCGGCACGGCCGACCCGAACCGCGGCCCGATGGGCTACGTCGAGTGGCAGATCACGACCAAGCCGATGAACTCGGGCTGGCCGTTCTGCACGGCCGACAACTCCCAGCCCTACCGGGACTTCGACTTCGCCACCCTCACCCCGGGACCGGCGTTCGACTGCGCCGCCCCGGTGAACGACTCGCGCTGGAACACCGGCCTGCGCACGCTGCCCCCGGCCACCCCGGCCACCCTGTGGTACGGCGACAAGGACAGCGACCAGCCGTGGCCCGAGCTGACCGCGTTCCGCTCCAGCACCGGCCAGGCCCCGATGGGCGGCCCGGTGTACCACTACGACGCGAACAACCCGTCGCCGACGAAGTTCCCGGCCTACTGGGACGGCAAGGCGTTCTTCGGCGAGTTCTCCCAGGACTACGTCGCCGCGTTCACCCTGGCCGGCCCGGACGGCCCGGTGACCAAGCTGGAGAACTTCCTGCCCAACCGGGACCTGTCCGCGCTGGGCCAGCCGATCTGGGACAACCCGATGGACCTGGAGTTCGGCCCGGACGGCTCGCTCTACGTCCTGGACTACGGTGACGGCTTCTTCCGGCAGAACCCGGACGCCGGGCTGTACCGGATCGACTTCGCGCAGGGCAACAAGACCCCGACCGCGCGGATGACGGCGACCCCGTCGTCCGGGCAGGCGCCGCTCACGGTTTCGTTCGACGGCAGCACCTCCAGCGACCCGGAGGGCGGTGCGCTGACCTACGAGTGGGACTTCGACGGCGACGGCACCTTCGACGCCACCGGGCCGCAGGCGACCCACACCTACACCGAGAACGGCCAGGTCGAGGCCCGGCTGCGGGTCACCGACCCGGCGGGACGGCACGGCCTGACCTCCGAGCAGGTCACCATCGGCAACACCGCGCCCACGGTGGGGCTGACCGCCCCGGCGCACGGCGGGTTCTTCGACTGGGGCGACGCGATCCCCTACGCGGTGACCGTCAACGACCCGGAGGACGGCACCAACCCGGTGTGCAGCCGGGTGGCGTGGGCGTTCGGCCTGGGCCACAACCAGCACGGGCACCCGGTCAACAGCGGCACCGGCTGCGCCGGCGCGGTGGCCACGCCGACCGACGCCGGCCACGGCGCGACGGAGAACGTGTTCGGTGTGCTCAACGTGACCTACACCGACAACGGCGCGGGCGGCGTGCCGCCGGCGACCGGTGAGGCGCAGGTCGTGCTGAACCCGAAGCTCATGCAGGGCGAGCACGCGGACGAGTCCAGCGGTGTCACCATCACCGACGACTCCACCGCGTCCGGGCTGCGCGCGGTCACCGGTTTCGACGCCGGTGACTGGCTGGCCTACGACCCGGTGAACTTCAGCGGCATCACCGGCGTGCAGACCAAGGCGCGTGGCGCCGGCCAGCTGCAGCTGCGGTGGAACGCCGCCGACGCGGCGCCGTTCGCGACGATCGACGTGCCCGCGGGTACCGGCTGGCAGACGGTGACCACGCCGCTGTCCGGGCTGCCCTCGGGTGCGGGCAAGCTGTTCGTCACCTCCAGTGGCGGGGTCGACGTCGACGCCTTCACGTTCCAGGGCGCCGGGGTCGCGGACAAGACGCCGCCCACGGTGTCGGCCGCGCTGACGCCGTCGGCGCCGACCGGGGCGAACGGCTGGTACACGGGCAACGTCACGCTGACCGTGTCCGCCACCGACAACGGCACGGTGTCCAGCCGGCAGTACTCGGTGGACAACGGCAAGACCTGGGTGAACGCGAACAACCCGGTGACGCTGTCGGCCGAGGGCACCACGACGGTGCTCTACCGGGCGACGGACAACGGCGGCAACGTGTCCGCGCCGGGCACGCTCACGGTCAAGATCGACAAGACCGCGCCCGCGGTGACGATCGGCGGGGTGACCGAGGGGCAGGCCTTCGGTGACGCCGCGGCCCTGACGCCGGTGGTCACCGCGACTGACGCCGCGTCCGGGGTGGGCACGGTGAAGGCCACTGTGGACGGTCAGCCGGTCACGCCGGGCAAGCCGCTGGAGCTGTGGCGGCTGCCGCTCGGGGCGCACCAGCTGTCGGTGACCGTGACCGACCAGGCCGGGCTCACCACGACCAGGGCCGTGAACTTCACGACCGGGACGTCGTTCGGTGACGTGCGGGCCCTGATCGAGAAGTTCCGCGACGCCGGCTGGGTCACCAGAACCGGGGCGATGCAGTTGCACAACGCCCTCGACACGGCCCAGAAGCACGCCGAGGCCGGGCGGATCAACGCCGCCCGGGACGCGCTGCAGAACTTCGCGGCGATCACCCGGGACCGTACGAAGGTCCCGGACCAGCTCGCCGCGGAGACTCTCCGTCGCGACGCCACCGCCCTGTCGGGAGCTCTGAAGCCCTGACCGGGTGAAGCGAGGGCCACTCTCGGTGCGGAGACGCACTGAGGGTGGCCCTCTGGCAGGATCGGGAGTCATGCGCATCCGTCTGGTTCTCGCGGGCTTCGCGGCGGGCGCACTGCTCGCCGCCTGCTTCGCACCGGACGACGACGCGCCCGTGCAACCGGACGTGCCGAGTGCGGTGGCCCCGCCGGCGGAGGCGGGGTTCACCGTCGCGGCGACCGGGGACGTGCTGATCCACCCCGCGCTGACCGACCAGGCCGTCGCCGACGGCGGCGGGCGGCGCGACTACCGTCCGCTGCTGGCCGGGATCCGCGAGGACATCAGTTCGGCGGATCTGGCGGTGTGCCACCTGGAGACACCGCTCGCGCCCGCGGAGGGCCCGTTCCAGGGCTACCCGGAGTTCAGCGCCCCGCCGGAGATCGCCGACGCGCTGGCCGACACCGGGTACGACGACTGCTCGACGGCGTCGAACCACACGATCGACAACGGGACCGAGGGCGTGAACCGGACGCTGGACGAGCTGGACGAGGCCGGGATCCGGCACACCGGCTCCGCGCGGACCGAGCGGGAGGCGCGCACGCCGCTGGTGCTGGACGTGCGCGGGGTCAAGGTCGGGCACGTGTCCTACACGTTCGGGTTCAACGGCAAGAAGCTGCCCGGCGGCAAGCAGTGGGTGTCGAACACGCTCGACGCGGACGCGGTGCTGGCCGAGGCCCGGGCCACGCGGGCGGCCGGGGCGCAGGTGGTGATCGCGAGCCTGCACTGGGGCACGGAGTACCAGCACGAGCCGACGGCGTCGCAGCGGCAGATCGCGCAGCGGGTGCTGTCGGACCCGGCGGTGGACCTGATCATCGGCCACCACGCGCACGTGGTGCAGCCGATGGAGAAGATCGGCGGCAAGTGGGTCGCCTACGGGCTGGGCAACTCGATCGCCCGGCATTCCGAACCGCGTGGCATGACCGAAGAGGGCCTGATCGGGCGGTTCCACTTCACCCGTTCCGGCGACAGGTGGACGGTGGACCGGGCCGAGTACGTCCCGACGGTGATCGACCTGGGCCCCCCGATCCGGTTACGCACCGCCGACGACCCCGCGCTGGACCACACACGCGCGGCCGAGGCACTCGCCCGCACCGACGAGGTGGTGCTCAGCCGCGGCGCCGCCGCACAGGGCCTGACCCGCGGCTGACTGCTCACACCCCGGAACGCAGGACTCACGCCCCCTGCGCTCAGGCGGGTTCCGGCTCCGGGCTCGCCAGCGGGAAGCGCTCTCCCTCGTCACTGCCGACCGGCAGCACCGCGCCGCCCTCCGTCAGATACTCGTCGAGGTTCGGGGCGTACCCGGCGACCATGGCCTGCCGCTCGACCGCGCTGGACGCCGCGTACTCGCGCGCGGACGTGCCCAGCTGCCGCACGTGCGGGCGCATCAGCTTGTAGAACCCGGTGCGCGATTCGTGCGCCGGCCCCAACGGGTCCGGCTCCGCGGCGTCGAACGCGCCCGGCTCGAAAGCCAGCCCGTGCGCCCGCGCCCGCTCCACCATCCACAACAGACTGATGTCGGCCAGCCCGCGGTCCGGGTAGCCGCCGCCGACGTCGGAGTGCACCCCGGCGAACCAGACCTGCTCGACCCGCGTCCGGCCGCTCGACCGCCACAGCGCGGGCCGGAACGGCGGGCGGCGCTCGTCGATCGCCAGCGCCTGGTACGCCGCGTCGACGCTCGAACTCAGCTCGGTGTCGTGGAACTGCCACCGCCGGTTCACCAGGTTGACCAGCCGCAGCCCGGACAGCGGGATGCCGAGCGCCCCGACGGTGTCCCACACGCCGAGGAACCGGATCCGCGTCTCGCGCGAGAACGACCGGCGGAACAGCTCGGCGGCCGCCGACCGCGGATGCGTCGCCGACCCGCGGGCCCGGTAGAGCGCGTACGCCTCGCCGATCCGGTCGTCGTGCTCGGGGCGCAGGATGCCGCAGTTGCGCACCAGCCCGGCGAGGCTGCGCGCGGTGTAGGCGCCGCGGCTGAAGCCGAACAGGAACAGCTCGTCGCCCGGCTCGAAGGTGCGGACCAGGAACCGGTAGGCCTCGCGCACGGTGCGGGACAACCCGAACCCGAACGCGCCACCCCACAAGCGCTCGCCGGGCCGCGTGCCGACGCCGGGGTGGTAGAACATCCGCTGCTCGCGCCCGTCCCCGTCGGCCGGCGCGACCGCCAGCGCGACCCGCGACACGTTGGTCGGCGCCGGCTGGTCCGGCGTGTTCCAGGTGCCGTCGCAGCAGATCACCAGCCGCTTGGTCATGTCCCGCTCCCCTCGACGCCCGGATTGTCGTCGATCGAGTGCCGAGGGTTACTGCCCGGTCTTGCTACCAGGCGGTAGCATCGTTCGTCCGACCGGCTGACCTGCATGAACGCGAGGCAGCTTCAGGTTTGGTCCCGGCGCGTCAAGGGGGTGGGAAGTGCCGGACTACCGCAGCGCGCAGGCCCTGGCGGCCGCGCCCCGACAGCTCGCGGCCGCCCTGGAGCCGCACACCCGGCCGCTCGCGGAGACGATCGTGCGGGAGGTGCGACGGGAGGTGCCGGAGTACGCCGGCGCGCCCGGCGGCCGGTTCGGCCGCGCGCTGGCCGAGGGCATCGAGGTCGCCGTGCGGCATTGCGTCCGCTGCATCGGCAACCCGCGCCCGGACCACAGCGAGTGGGTGCGGCAGTTCCGGCAGCGCGGGCGGCGCGAGTTCGCCGAGGGCCGCACGCTCGACGCCCTGCAGGCCGCGGTGCGCATCGGCGGCCGGGTCGCCTGGCAGTACCTGACCCCGGTGCTGCGCGACCTCGGCGCCGGCCCGCAGACCCTCACCACCGCCGCGGAGGCGATCTTCGCCTTCGTCGACGAGCTGTCCGCGACGGCGCTCGAAGGTTTCCAGGAAGCCCAGCACCCGCCCGGTTCCGCGCGCGAGGAGCTGCGCCGCCGGCTGACGGCCCTGGTCCTGGCCGAGCCGCAGCCGGATCTCACCGGCCCCGCCGCGGACGCGGGATGGCCGCTGCCCGGCGAGGTTTCCGTCATCGCGCTCGCGCACGCTGAGGGCCTGCCCGCGGGCCGCCTGGGCGACGACGTCCTCGCCGACGCGGATGGCGACCGCCCGTGCCTGATCACCCCGAGTCCGGGGCGGACACTCGAGATCCTGTCCGGCAACTGGGAAAAACCCGCGCGCGCCGCGGTGTCGCCACCGGTTCCGCTCGCGCTGGCCGCCGCCGCGCACCGGCTGGCCCGCCGCGGTCTGGCCCTGCCCGGGGACGTGGTGTGGTGCGCCGACCACCTCGGCACGCTCTGGTTGCGCTCGGAGGACTTCCTCGCCGCCCGGCTGAGGACGAAGTACCTGGCTCCGCTGGAGGCGGTCAGCGAGCGGCAACGCGCCCGGCTGGCCGAAACCCTGCTCGCCTGGCTGGAAATTCGTGGTGGCGCACCGGAGATCGCGCGCCGCCTGCACGTGCATCCGCAGACCGTGCGGGCCCGGCTGCACCAGTTGCGCGAGCTGTTCGGCGACCGGCTGGACGACGCCGACACCCGGTTCGGCCTGCACGTGGTGCTGCGGAGGCAGCTCGAGGAGGGGACTTTGTGAGGCGCGCGCGAACCTCGCCCCGTCCGGGTGTCACCCGCTTCGACACTCGTCACCCGAACGGGTGGCGGGGGAATTCGGAGTGTGTCAACGGTTCTTGCCAACGCGGGCCGGGTGATGCCATGTTGACTCGGCGGGTCCCGATCACCGGGCCGCTGGCGAAAATCTCCGTCCGCCGCAGCGCTGCGGGTTCCCGAGCAGGGGTTGACATGACGATCGATGCCGACGTCCGGCCCGGACGCACCGTGCCGCCGCACCCGCGCCGCCCGCCCGGGGAGGCTCCGGTGCTCGGCCGGGCAAGTGCGCTGTGGGCGTCGCTGCCGCGCGAGCTGGCCAGGGTGTTCCGCCCGCACGCCGACGCGCTCACCCGGGTCATCCTGGCCGAGATCCAGCGGGCGGTGCCGGAGTACGCCCGGCCGCTGGAGGGCCCGTTCGGCGAGGTCATCGTGCGCGGTGTGCGGGAGGCGGTCGGGCAGTGCCTGGACAACCTCGGCAACCCGGCGGTGAACCAGGAGAACTGGATCGGCGTGTTCCGGCACCTGGGCCGCATCGAGTACAGCGAGGGCCGCCCATTGGACCAGATCCAGACGGCCTACCGGGTCGGCGGGCTGGCGGCGTGGCGCTACATCGCCAAGGTCGGCAAGGCGCGCGGCCTGCCCTCGGACCTGCTGTACGTCGGCGCCGAGGCTGTTCTGGCCTATGTGGACGAGATTTCCGCGTTGTCGGTGCAGGGCTACCGCGCCGCGCAGGCCCGCGCGGCCGGCACCCGCGCGCGGCAGCGCAGGCAGCTGCTCGGCCTGGTCCTGTCCGAACCGGCGCCCGCGCCGCAGGCCGTCGAGGGACTGGCCGGTGCGGCGGGGTGGCCGGTGCCGGACAGAGTCGTCGCCATGGCCCTGGAGCCGCGCCGCGACCAGCACCGGCTGCCGACGCCCGCGCTGCCCGCCGAGGTCCTCGCGGACCTGGAGGGCCCGCAGCCGTGCCTGCTCGCGGCCGCGCCGCCCGAGGACCTGCAGGCGGCGCTGCGCGGCTGGCGGGTCGCGGTCGGGCCGCGGGTGCCGCTGGCGGAGGCCGCCGTGTCGCTGCGCTGGGCGCGCCGGGCGATGGAGCTGAGCGTGCGCGAGATCCTCCCGCGCACCCCGGTGCTGCACGCCGACGACCACCTGGCCACGCTGTGGCTGCTGGCCGACGAATTCCTCATCGGACAGTTGCGGGAGAAGTGCCTGGCCCCGCTGGACGGGCTGACCGACAAGCAGCGCACCCGGCTGAGGCAGACGCTGCTGGCGTGGCTGCAGTCCAGCGGGAGCGCGCCGGAGATGGCGGAGCGGCTGGGCGTGCACCCGCAGACCGTGCGCTACCGGATGCGCCGCATCGAGGAGCTGTTCGGGGATCGCCTGAACGACCCGGAGCACCGGCTGCGGCTGGAGATCGCGTTGCGGGCCGCGGAACTGCTGACGCCGGCCGTGAGCTAGGGCACCGCCGGGACGCTCGCCAGGTAGGCGTCCCGGCAGGCGCCGCGGGCGGGCTTGCCCGCCACCGTGCGCGGCAGCGAACCCGGCGGGCCCACGTGCACGTCCCGCACCCGCAGGCCGAAGCCGTCCGCGACGGCCTGCTCGACCGCCGGCGCGCCCGCGAACGGGCCGGCCGATTCGGCGAGCACCACGACCTCCCCCTCGGCGACCGGGAAGACGATCACCGAGCCCGGCAGCAGCTCGGGCACGAGCCGTTCGATGGTCGCCTCCACGGCCTCCGCCTGGATCTCCGCGTCCCCGGCCCGGAACCGGTTCGCCAGGCGCCCGAGGACGGTCAGCTCGCCGCCGGAGAGGAACCCGGCGTCGCCGGTGCGCAGCCACCAGCCCGGCTCGCCCGCCTCGGCGTCGTCGCGCAGCAGGGCGCAGAACGTCTCCGCCGACGCGGCGGGCCGCCGCCAGTACCCGCGCGCGACCGTCGGCCCGGTCACCCAGATCTCCCCCACCACGCCCGCGGGCAGCGAGCGCCGCGTCCGCGGATCGACGATCGCCACCGTGCGGCCGGGCCGCCCGCTGGACAGCGGGCCGTCCCCGACGGACACCAGACCGGTGGCCTCCAGCAGCCCGTACGCGGCGCGGTGCGCGTCCGGGCGCAGGCCGGATCCGGGCAGCACCGCGCCGTAGCGCGCCGGCTCGCCCACGTCGAGCAGCGCGCGGACGCCACTGAGGTCCAGCCCCGCGGGCACCGGGCAGCGGGCGAGGAACGAGTTCGGCGCGGCCGTCACCGCGCCGGGATGGGCCTCGAGCGCGCGCAGCCAGATCTCCGGACGCTCCCGCACCTCGTCGGCCGGCAGGTGCACCACCGGGCACCCGGCGAACACCGGCGCGGCCACCGCGAGCGGCAGTCCCATCTGGCACAACGGCAGCCAGTTGACGACCACGCCGGCGCGGTCGGCGAGCCGGAGCGCCTCGGCGGTGCGCGCGGCGCTGTCGACGAGACCGGCGTGGGTGAGCACCACCCCGACCGAGTCGGAGGTGTAGCACACGCAGGCCTCGTCGGCGGGCTCCGGCTCGGTCAGCTCGAACACATCGCCGGGCACGGAGTCGATCGCGACGATCCGCCACACCTCGACCCCGGCTGAGTCCAGGAGCGCGCGGACGTCGAGCAGTTTCGCGCCGGTGGTGAGCACGATTTCCGGGGCGGCGTCGGTGATCGTCGCGGCGAGCCAGGCGTCGTCACGTCCGGGCGCGAAGGCGGGCACCGCGACCAGGCCGGCGCGCAGGGTGGCGAGGAAGCCCACGACCCAGTCGACGCCCTCGTCGGCCAGGATCGCGGCGCGGACGCCGTCGAAGCTGAAGCGCCGCAGCCACGCGGCCACCGCCGTCACGCGTCGGTCCAGTTCGTCCCAGGTGAGCGAGCGGCCGGCGTCGGACACCGCGACGGCGTCCGGTACCCGGCGCGCCCAGGTCGCCAGAAACCGCGGCAGGGATGGGGTCACGCCGGGACCCTAGTGATCTTGCGAATGGGGTGTCAAAACTTGTCAGCGCGGTGCCAGCGAAACGAATCGATACTTGTCAGCGACGTGAGCACCGGGCGGAAATCCGCAGGTCCACCGCGGATGCCACCTTCCCCGTGGCACCTTGTCCCGCCATTTTCCGAACATCGGATTACTAGTTGGGGATCATTTTCGGCGAATTGTCGATGGAGATTGTCATGGCCGGCCCGGGCGCTCCGGACCGGCGGGGTGTGAAAGCACCGGTGATCGGGTACGCCGCCGGTGTGACACCGCACAACGACGAGCCACTGGACGAGCCTTTGGACCTGGGCGCCACGGAGATGTCGCCCGCCGAGGAGAGCCGTGTCCGCGCCGAGCACGACCTCGACCGGCCGCGGGTGTTCGACGAGCGCAACGCGGTGGACGACCGCGCGGAGACGCGCTCGACGCTGCTGCCCGAGGAGGAGCACGCCGGCAGCGCCGACCCGGAGGCCCAGGCCCGCGAGGTGCTGCGGGACTCCGACCTGCGCACGGAGGTCCCCGAGTCGGCGCCGGACACGATGATCGAGCGTCGCCGGCCGGAGGACACCGCCTGAGCCTGGTTCCACGCCGGCATCGATCTCCGTCTGGACGGCAAGCGGGCCATCGTCACCGGCGCAGCCGGGGGCGTCGGCTTCGCGGTCGCCGAGGCGTTGACCGCGGAAGGCGCCGTCGCGCGGCACATGATCGAGCGGCGCTGGGGGCGGATCGTGAACATATGCTCGAGGGCGTCGCCCAGCGCGCGGGGCTCACCGCGGCCGAGGTCGCCACCTTCCTCGCGTCCCGACGCAGCGCCGCCATCACCGGCGACGCGATCCCCGCCGGCGGCGGCTCTACCGGCCCAGCACCGCCCATCCGTGCGGCGGCACCGTCGGCCACGGGGCCTTCCCGTCCGGCGACGAGGAGTCCAGGACCCGCAATCCATCGATGCCGACCGGGAATCGATACGGGTCGTCGCCCGTGTTGAGCAGCGTCAGGATCTCCTCCTCGCCGTCGCGGGAGCGGAACGCCATCGCCCGGTTCGTCAGGTGCTCGACCTCCGTGCGCGCCCGCACCAGCCACGGGTTCCGCCGCCGCAGGCCGATCAGCCTCTGGTGCAGCCGGTACACCGGCCAGCCGTACGGCGCGAGCTGCCCCGCCCCGGCCGGGAACTCCGGGCGGATCTCGTCGTCGCCGCCCTCCCGCTCCTCCTTGATCCCCCGGAAGGCCTGCTCGTCGCCGTAGTACACGCTCGGCACACCGCCCACCGTGAACAACACGGCCAGCGCGTGCGCCACGTGCCGCTCGTCGGGCAGCTGGCTCGCCAGCCGCGTCACGTCGTGGTTGCCGGCGAAGGTCTGCGGCACGAACGACTCCATCAGCTCGTCGTGCCGTTTGAGCGCCCACGACAGCTCGAAGAAGTTCCCGTCGCGCAACGAGCTCCAGATCGCCTTCCACAACTCGTACTGCGTCACCGAATCCAGGCCGCTGCGCGCGACGTAACCCGCGTAGTCGCCGTGCAGCACCTCGCCCACGAACCACGCGTCCGGGAACCGCCGCCGCACGCCTGGCAGCACCGCGGCCCAGAACTCCGGCCGCACCGCGTACGCCGCGTCCAGCCGCCACCCGGACACGCCGCGGCCGAGCCAGTGGCTCATCACGCGGCCCACGTAGTCCGCGACCGCCGGCCGCGTGTGGTCCAGGGCGACCAGGTGCTGGTGCCCCTCGAACACCGCGTAGCCGGAGCCCTCGCGCCGGAACCACTCCGGATGCCCGAACTCGCGCGAAACGTGGTTGAAGACACCATCCAGCACGATCCGCAGCCCGCGGCCGTGCGCGGCGGCGACGAACCGGTCGAAATCGGCGTCGTCACCCAGCCGCGGATCGATCCGGAGGTGGTCGACCGTGTCGTAGCCGTGGGTCCGCGACGCGAACACCGGACCGAGCAGCAGACCGGAACAGCCCAGCTCGACGGCGTAGTCGAGCCACGCCTCCAGCCGGCCGAGCCGGTGCTCGGGCCCGCTGCCCGCGGGCAGGGCCGACGGTGGGGCGCCGGTGAAGCCGAGCGGGTACACGTGCCACCAGATCGCGTGATCGGCCCAGCGCGCCATGCGTTCTCCTCGTCTCGTTCGTGTGGCGGCACCCGCCCCGGACCGGGATCCTGAACGGGTGGAACCCGACCTGACTGCCCTCGCGCACGCCTACGGAGTGGCCACCCGGTACGAGAACGCCGAGCAACGCGAGGTCGAGGTCGAGCCGGACGTCGTCGTCGCCGTTCTCGCCCAGTTCGGGGTGGACGCGTCCGGGCCGGACGCGATCCGCCGCGAGCTGGCCGCGGTCGGTGAACGCCGGGCGGCCACCGTGCTGCCCCCGACGCTCGTGCTGCGAGAAGGTACCGAACACGACGCGGGCGGGCCCGCTGTCCTGCATTTGGAGGACGGCACCCGCCGGGAGATCGGCCGGATGATCCCCGCCGATCTGCCGCTGGGCTGGCACCGCGTGGAGACCGCGGGGCAGGAGATCACCCTCGCCGTCGTGCCGCACCGCCTGCCCGAGGTGCCCCCGGCCTGGGGCTGGATGCTGCAGCTGTACTCGCTGCGCTCGGACGACTCGTGGGGCGCCGGCGACTTCGGCGACCTGGCCGGTTTCGCCCGCCGCTCGGCCGCCGAGCTGGGCACCGGGGTGCTGCTGGTCAACCCGGTGCAGGCGATCAGCCCGGTCCACCCGGTCGAGCGCTCGCCGTACTCGCCGGCCAGCCGCCGCTACGCCAACCCGCTCTACCTGCGCATCACCGACACGCCCGAGTTCGCCCGCGCCGATGCGGACCTCCGTGCGCGGGTGCTGGCCCTGCGTCCGGACAACGCGGACCTGATCGACTACGACGCCATCTGGAGCGCCAAACTGGCCGCGCTGGAACTGCTGTGGCCGCTGCACGAGCCCGCTCCGCTGGACGAGGCCGTGCGCGACTTCGCGACCTACTGCGCGCTGGCCGAGCGGCACGGCCCGGACTGGCGGGAGTGGCCGGAACCGCTGCGCGATCCGCACGGCGGTGAGGTCGCCGCGGCCCGTACCGAGCTCGCCGACCGGATCGACTTCCACGGCTGGCTGCAGCAGCTGTGCGAGGACCAGCTCGGCCGGGCCCGTGAGGCGGCCGGGGCGATGCCGGTGGGGATCGTGCACGACCTGCCGGTCGGCGTGCACCCCGGCGGCGCGGACACCTGGGCGCTGGGCGACGCCTTCGCGGCGAAGGTGACCGTCGGCGCGCCGCCGGACGCCTTCAGCCAGCAGGGCCAGGACTGGAACCTGCCACCGTTCCGCCCGGACCGGCTCGCCGAGCTGGGTTACGCGCCCTTCCGCGACGTGATCCGCGGTGTCCTGCGGCACGCCGACGGCATCCGGATCGACCACGTCGCCGGGCTGTGGCGGCTGTGGTGGATCCCGCCGGGCGAACCGCCCTCCCGCGGCACCTACGTGCACTACGACGCCGAGGCGATGCTCGGCATCCTCGCGCTCGAGGCGCACCGCGCGGGCGCGGTGGTCGTCGGCGAGGACCTGGGCACGGTCGAGGCCGCGGTCACCAAGACCCTGCACGAGCGCGGGGTGCTCAGCTCCGCGGTGCTGTGGTTCCAGCGGGACTACGACTCCCCCGGCCACCCGTTCGTGCCGCCGGCGGAATGGGACCGCGACGCGATGGCGAGCATCACCACGCACGACCTGCCGACCGTGGCCGGCTGGCTCGCGGGCGAGCACGTGCGCGTGCGGGCCGAGCTGGGACTCCTCGACGGCCCGCCGGAGAAGGAGGCGGCGAGCGCCGCCGCCGAACGGGCCGACCTGCTCGCGTTCATCGCCGAGCAGGGCATCCCGGGCGACGATCCGGTGACCGCGTTGCACGCCCTGCTCGCCTCGGCCGCGTCGCGGCTGCTGCTGACCGCGCCCGCGGACGTGGTCGGCGAGCGGCGCCAGCCCAACCTGCCGGGCACCACCGACGAGTACCCGAACTGGCGGATTCCCTTGCCCGTCACGGTGGATGCGTTTTTCGCGGACGCACGAGTGCGCCATGTCGTGGAGTATTTGCGCGCCGCGCGCCCGTTGGCCGGGCGAAGTGCGTGAAGACCGCTAGATTGGGCACACATCGACCGCACGGAACGCGAACGCAAGAAGGAGAACCTGTGCCGCCCTGGCCCGGAATGCCCTACCCGCTCGGCGCCACCTACGACGGTGTGGGTACCAACTTCGCCCTCTTCTCGGAGGTCGCGGAGTCCGTCGAGCTGTGCCTGATCGACGAGGACGGCACCGAGGAGCGGCACAAGCTCACCGAGGTCGACGGGTTCGTCCACCACGGGTACCTGCTCGGTGTCGGTCCCGGCCAGCGCTACGGCTACCGCGTGCACGGTCCCTACGACCCGTCGCGCGGCCTGCGCTGCAACCCGAACAAACTGCTGATCGACCCCTACGCCAAGGCGATCGCCGGCCACATCGACTGGGACGAGGCGCTGTTCGCCTACCCATTCGGCAAGCCGGACGAGCGCAACGACGCCGACTCGGCGGGGCACGTGCCGCACGCGGTGGTGGTCAACCCGTTCTTCGACTGGGGTGACGACCGGCCGCCGCGCACGCCCTACAACGAGACGGTGATCTACGAGGCGCACGTGCGCGGCCTCACGATGAACCACCCGGAGGTGCCGCCGCGGCTGCGGGGCACCTACGCCGGCCTGGCGCACCCGGCGGTCGTCGAGCACCTGACGAAGCTGGGTGTCACGGCGATCGAGCTGATGCCGGTGCACCAGTTCATCACCGACCACGGCCTGGCCGAGAAGGGCCTGCGCAACTACTGGGGCTACAACACCATCGGGTTCTTCGCGCCGCACGAGGGTTACGCGGCGCTGCCCGAGCAGGCCGGTCAGGTGCAGGAGTTCAAGGGCATGGTCAAGGCCCTGCACCAGGCCGGCATCGAGGTCATCCTCGACGTGGTCTACAACCACACCGCGGAGGGCAACCACCTCGGCCCGACGCTGTCCATGCGCGGCATCGACAACCAGGCCTACTACCGGCTGGTCGAGGACGAACCGCAGTACTACATGGACTACACCGGCACCGGCAACTCGCTGAACGTGCGCAACCCGCACACCCTGCAGCTCATCATGGATTCGCTGCGGTACTGGGTGACCGAGATGCACGTGGACGGGTTCCGGTTCGACCTCGCCGCCACCCTGGCGCGGGAGTTCTACGACGTCGACCGGCTGTCCACGTTCTTCGACCTGGTGCAGCAGGACCCGACGGTGAGCCGGGTCAAGCTGATCGCCGAGCCCTGGGACGTCGGGCCCGGCGGTTACCAGGTCGGCAACTTCCCTCCACTGTGGACGGAGTGGAACGGCCAGTTCCGGGACACCGTCCGCGACTTCTGGCGCGGTGAGCCGGCCACGCTCGGCGAGTTCGCCTCGCGCCTGACCGGATCGTCCGACCTGTACCAGGACGACGGCCGCCGCCCGTACGCCTCGATCAACTTCGTCACCGCGCACGACGGCTTCACGTTGCAGGACCTGGTGTCCTACAACAGCAAGCACAACGAGGCCAACGGCGAGGACGGCCGCGACGGCGCCGACGACAACCGCTCGTGGAACTGCGGCGTCGAGGGCGAGACCGACGACGAGGAGGTGCTCGCGCTGCGGGCCAAGCAGCGCCGCAACATGCTCGCCACCCTGCTGCTGTCGCAGGGCGTGCCGATGCTGCTGCACGGCGACGAGATGGGCCGCACCCAACAGGGCAACAACAACGTCTACTGCCAGGACAACGAGATCTCCTGGATGGACTGGTCACTGGCCAAGGCCAACGCCGGCCAGGTCGAGTTCACCGCCGCGCTGGCCGCGTTCCGCAAGAAGCACCCGGTGTTCCGCCGCCGCCGCTTCTTCGCGGGCAAACCCATCGGCAAGGGCGAGGAGCTGCGTGACATCGCCTGGTTCACCCCGTCCGGCGAGGAGATGAAGGAGCAGAACTGGGACGACGGCTTCGGCAAGGCCATCGTCGCGTTCCTCAACGGCGAGGGCATCAACGACCTCGACCCGCGCGGCATGAAGGTCACCGACGACTCGTTCCTGATGGCGTTCAACGCGCACTACGAGGACATCGAGCTCACGCTGCCGGGCCCCGACTACGGCGCGGGCTGGGCGGTGGTGGTGGACACCGAGGCCGGCACGGTCGCCGAGGAGCCGGGTGAGCCCGTGCCCGCCGGCGGCACGCTGAACCTGCCCGCCCGCTCGCTCGTCGTGCTGCAGCGGGTGGACGCATGAGACCGTCCGCCACCTACCGGGTCCAGCTACGCCCGGAGTTCACCTTCGCCGACGCCGCCGACCGCATCCCCTACCTGCGCGCACTCGGCGTGGGCGCGCTCTACGCCTCGCCGGTGCTGGACGCCACGCCCGGTTCCACCCACGGTTACGACGTGGTCGACCCGACGCGGGCGCGCCCGGAGCTGGGCGGCGAGGACGCGCGGCGGACGCTGGCGAAACGGCTGCGCGAGGCCGGGCTCGGGTTCGTCGTGGACATCGTGCCCAACCACATGGCGGTCGAGGTCGCCAAGGCGAACCCGTGGTGGTGGGACGTGCTGCGGCACGGCCCCGGCTCGGCACACGCCGACTACTTCGACATCGACTGGCGGCGCGGCAAGGTGCTGCTGCCCGTCCTCGGCGACGACGCCGACGTGGCCGAGCTGCGCATCGAGGGCGACGAACTCGCCTACTACGAGCACCGGTTCCCGATCGCACCCGGCACCGGCGAGGGCAGCCCGCGGGAGGTGCACGCGCGGCAGCACTACGAGCTGGTGGGCTGGCGGCGCGGCAACGCGGAGCTGAACTACCGCCGCTTCTTCGACATCACCACGCTCGCCGCGGTGCGGGTCGAGCTGCCCGACGTCTTCCACGCCACGCACGGCGAGGTGCTGCGCTGGGTCGCCGAGGGCGAGGTCACCGGGTTGCGCGTGGACCACCCGGACGGCCTGGCCGATCCCGGCGGCTACATGCGGATGCTGCGCGAGGGCGCGGGCGAGGCATGGCTGGTCGTGGAGAAGATCCTGCACCCGGGCGAGGACCTGCCGCAGAGCTGGCCGGTGGACGGCACCACCGGCTACGACGCGCTGCGGGAGATCACCGGGCTGCTGGTCGACCCCGCCGGTGAGGGGCCGCTGACCGAGCTGGCGCGGCGGCTGGGCCAGCCGGTGGACTACGCCGAGGTCGAGGACCGGGCGCGGCGCCTGGTGACCGACCGGATCCTGGTGGCCGAGGTGCGCCGGATCGCCGCGCTGGTGCGCGGCGTCGAGCCGGAGGCGGCGCAGGGCGCGGTGGCCGAGACGATGATCGCGTTCCCGGTGTACCGGTCCTATCTGCCCGAGGGCGCGGCGCACTGGGCGGCCGCGATCGCCGCCGCCCGCGCCGCGCGCCCCGATCTGGCCGAGGCGATCGACGCGCTGGACTTCCAGGTGCGGGAGGACCCGCGCGGCGAGCTGGCCACCCGCATCCAGCAGACCTCCGGCATGGTGGTCGCCAAGGGCACCGAGGACACCACCTTCTACCGCTACACGCGCTTCGCCGCGCTCAACGAGGTGGGCGGTTCCCCCCACGACTTCGGCTCCTCCGTGGACGCCTTCCACGCGATGGCCGCCGCGCGCGAGGCCGGCTGGCCCGCGGCGATGACGACGCTGACCACGCACGACACCAAGCGGTCCGAGGACGTGCGGGCGCGGCTGGCGGTGCTGTCGGAGGTGCCGGAGGAGTTCGCCGACGCGGTGACCCGGTGGACGCGGCGGCGCGGGATCGACGAGCCGTCGCTGAACCTGCTGGCGTGGCAGACGCTCGTGGGCGCGTGGCCGATCACGGCGGACCGGCTGCGCGATTACCTGGACAAGGCGGCGAAGGAGAGCAAGCTCCGCACCACCTGGACCGACCACGACGAGGAGTTCGAGCGGGCGGTCGCGGCCTGGCCGGACGAGGTCCTCGGCGACGCTGACCTGGCGGCCGAGGTCGAGGCGTTCGTCGAACGGGTGCGCGGGCCGGGGTGGTCGAACTCCCTGGCGCAGAAGCTGATCCAGCTCACCGCGCCCGGCGTGCCGGACGTCTACCAGGGCACCGAGCTGTGGGACTTCTCGCTGGTCGACCCGGACAACCGGCGGCCGGTGGACTACGCGGTGCGCGCCACGATGCTGGAGGAGATCGCGAGCGGGTGGCTGCCGCCGGTCGACTCCTCCGGCGCGGCGAAGCTGCTCGTCGTGCACCGGGCGCTCACGCTGCGGCGGGACCGGCCGGAGCTGTTCACCGGCTACCGCCGCCTGCACGCCGAGGGCCCGGCCGCCGCGCACGCGGTCGCCTTCGAGCGCAGCGGCCTGATCACGGTGGCCACGCGCCTGCCTGTGGGGCTGGCCGAGGGCGGCGGCTGGCGGGACACGGTGCTGCCGTTGCCCGCCGGTGAGTGGACCGACGCGATCACCGGGGCGGTGGTCACCGGTGAGCTGTCCGGGATGCTGGCGCGTTATCCGGTCGCCCTTCTGTTGCGAGGAGAGTCATGACCTTCCGCGTGTGGGCGCCGGCGGCCGATCGGGTCCGCGTGCGCACCGGCGGCGCCGACCACGAAATGACCGCCGGGGGCGGCGGCTGGTGGTTCTCCGACGTGCCCGCGGCGCCCGGCACCGACTACGCGTTCGTGTTGGGGGACGACGAGAAAGCGCTTCCCGATCCGCGTTCGGCGTGGCAGCCCGACGGGGTGCACGGGCCGTCCCGGATCTACGACCACTCCGCGTTCGCCTGGACCGACACCGCGTGGACCGGGCGCGCCCTGCCCGGCGGCGTGATCTACGAGCTGCACATCGGCACGTTCACGCCCGAGGGCACGTTCGACGCGGCGATCGGGCGGCTGGACCACCTGGTCGACCTCGGGGTCACGTTCGTCGAGGTGCTGCCGGTCAACTCGTTCGACGGCACCGACGGCTGGGGGTACGACGGCGTGCTGTGGGGCGCGGCGCACGAGCCCTACGGCGGGCCGGACGGGTTCAAGCGGTTCGTCGACGCCTGCCACGCGCGCGGCCTGGCCGTGGTGCTCGACGTGGTCTACAACCACCTCGGGCCGTCCGGGGCGTACCTGGACCGGTTCGGGCCGTACTTCGCCGGGCGCAACGACTGGGGGCCCGGGCTGAACCTCGACGGCGAAGGCTCGGACGAGGTGCGCCGGTACGTGCTGGACAACGCGCTGGGCTGGCTGCGCGACTTCCACGTCGACGCGCTGCGGCTGGACGCGGTGCACGCGCTGAACGACCGGCGGGCCACGTACCTGCTGGAGGAGCTGGCCGTGGAGGTGGAGGCGCTGTCCGCGGCGGTGCGGCGGCCGCTGACGCTGATCGCCGAGTCGGACCTCAACGACCCGCGGCTGGTCACCGCGCGCGAGGGCGGCGGGTACGGGCTGCACGCCCAGTGGTGCGACGACCTGCACCACGCGCTGCACGTGACGCTGTCCGGGGAGACCAGCGGGTACTACGCCGACTTCGGCGCGCCCGGGGCGCTGGAACGGACACTGCGGCAGGCGTTCTTCCACGCCGGCACGTGGTCGTCGTTCCGGGAGCGGACGCACGGGCGGCCGGTGGACACGCGGACGGTGCCCGGCCACCGGTTCCTGATCTACTTGCAGAACCACGACCAGATCGGCAACCGGGCGACCGGTGACCGGCTGTCCGCGACGGTGTCCCCCGGCCGGCTGGCCTGCGGCGCGGCGATCGTGTTCTGCTCGCCGTACACGCCGATGGTGTTCATGGGCGAGGAGTGGGCGGCGAGCACGCCGTGGCAGTTCTTCGCCTCGTTCCCCGACCCGGAGCTGGCGGAGGCCGTCCGGACGGGCCGCCGGCGCGAGTTCGCGCGCCACGGCTGGGGCGAGGCGGAGGTGCCGGACCCGATGGACCAGGCGACGGTGGATCGGTCGCGGCTGGACTGGTCGGAGCCGGGCAAGGAGGGGCACCGCGAGATGCTCGAGCTGTACCGGTCGCTGATCGCGTTGCGCCGGTCCCGGCCCGAGCTGGCGGACCCGTGGCTGGACCGGTTCGAGGTGCGGGCGGAGGGTGCGTGCCTGGTGCTGGACCGCGGCCCGCTGCGCTTGGTGTGCAACTTCGGCCCCGAGCCCGCCGACCTGGGCGACCCGGGAGGCGAGGTACTGCTGTCCTGGGCCGAGGCGACGACCACCCACCTGCCCCCGGACACGTTCGTGCTGATCGACACGTCCCGGCGGTGACCAATCCTCCCCCTCCACACCGGCCCCCACCGCGCGGCCGCCCATCCCCTCCGCAGGGCCCGCCGACCAGGACACCCGCCCGCTCCGCCGGAACGCCCGCTTGATCAACACCACCCACCGGTAACCCACACGGCCAGCCCCACCACCCGGCCGCCCATCCCTCCGCAAGGGCCGCCGACCGGGACACCCAAGGCCGCCGCCCCCGCCCACTCACCGCCCGCCTGACCCGCACCGCCCACCGGTAACCAAACCCTCACCACCCCACACGACCGACCCCACCACCCGGCCGCCCATCCCTCCGCAGAGGCCGCCCACCGGGACACTCAAGGCCGCCGCCCACGCCCACTCACCGCCCGCCGAAACACCCCGCCTGACCCACACCGCCCACCCGTGACCAAACCCTCACCACCCCACACGACCGACCCCACCACCCCGCCACCCATCCCCTCCGCAGGGCCCACCGACCTGGGCGAACAGGCCCACCGGCCACGCCCGGTCACCGCCGGGCGGAGCATCCCCGCCTGATCAACACCGTTCGGCGGTGACGGAATTGTCGGTGGGTCCTGGGACAATCAGGACATGGCCACCCGACCCGCCGCCGGCAACCTCGTCCTCGCCGGGCGTCCCTTCCCCCTGGGCGCCCACCCCGAGGGCGGGGGCGTCCGGTTCGCCGTCACCTCGACCGTCGCCGACGCCGTGGAGGTGTGCCTGATCAGCGAGGACGGCTCCGAACGCCGCGTCGAGCTGACCGAGCGCACCTTCGGCGTCTGGCACGGCCTGGTGCCCGGCGTGACGTCCGGCCAGAAGTACGGCTACCGGGTCCACGGCCCGTACGACCCGTCGCGCGGCCTGCGCTGCAACCCGGCCAAGATCCTCGTCGACCCCTACGCCACCCGCATCACCGGCGGCCTCACCGACCTGACCGCGGCCCTGGGCTACGCGGGCGACCCGATGCACCACCGGCGATCCAAGATCGACTCGCTGGGCAGCGTGCCGCTGTCGGTGGTCACCTCGCACGGCGGGCCGGACACCGGCGTGAAGCCCGAGGTGCCGTTCGAGGAGTCCGTCATCTACGAGATGCACGTCAAGGGCTTCACGCAACGCAACCCGGAGATCCCGCCGAACCTGCGCGGCACCTACCTGGGCCTGGCCCACCCGGCGGCGATCGAGCACCTGGTGCGGCTCGGGGTCACCGCCGTGGAGCTGCTGCCGGTGCACTGGTTCACCGAGGAGCCCTACCTGGTGCGCACCGGGCGCAAGAACTACTGGGGTTACTCGCCGCTGGGCTACTTCGCGCCGCACGCCGGGTACGCGAGCGAGCCGGGCCGCGAGGTCGCCGAGTTCCGCACCATGGTCGCCGCCCTGCACGCGGCCAACATCGAGGTCATCCTCGACGTGGTCTTCAACCACACCTGCGAGGGCGGGCTGGACGGGCCGACGCTGTCCTTCCGCGGCCTGGACGCCCCCGCCTACTACCTGCACGCCGGCCGCGGCAACGTCATCGACCTGACCGGCTGCGGCAACACGCTCGAGCCGCGCTCGCCGACGGTGATCCGGCTGGTCACCGACTCGCTGCGGTACTGGGCGACCGAGATGGGCGTCGACGGGTTCCGGTTCGACCTCGCCAGCACCCTCGGCCGCCCCGGCGGTGGCGCGTTCGACCGCGACTCGGCGCTGCTGACCGCGATCACCACCGACCCGGTGCTGTCCGGGTGCAAGCTGATCGCCGAGCCGTGGGACGTCACCGGGCACGGCTACCGCGTCGGCGACTTCGGGGCGCAGTGGGCGGAGTGGAACGGCCGCTACCGCGACACGGTGCGCGATTTCTGGCGCGGCGCGGTCGGCGTGGACGACCTGGCGTTCCGCCTGTCCGGGTCGTCGGATCTGTACGACCACAACCTGCGCCGCCCGTGGCAGTCGGTCAACTTCATCACCGCCCACGACGGTTTCACACTGCGCGACCTGGTGTCCTACAACGACAAGCACAACGAGGCCAACGGCGAGGACAACCGCGACGGCACCAACGACAACCGCTCGTGGAACCACGGCGCCGAGGGCGAGACCGACGACCCGGAGATCCGCGCGCTGCGGGCCCGGCAGGCGCGCAACCTGCTCGCCACGCTGCTCCTGTCCACGGGCACGCCGATGCTTGTCGCGGGTGACGAGCTGTGGCGCACCCAGGGCGGCAACAACAACGCCTACTGCCTCGACGACGAGACGTCGTGGCTGGACTGGTCCGGCGACCCCGACGCGACCGCGATGCTAGCCTTCACGCGCCGGCTGGTGCACCTGCGCGCCGCGAGCCCCGCGCTGAGGCAGCCGGAGTTCTTCGAAGGCCGCACCACGCCCACCGGGCGCCCCGACCTGATCTGGTTCCGGCCCGACGGCGAGGAGATGACGGAGGAGGACTGGTTCGACAGCGGCCGCCGCACGCTGATGATGTGGATCGACGGGTCGAACAGCCAGTCCCGCACCCGGGAGGGCGAACTGATCGCCGACCACTCCTGGCTGCTGATCCTCCACGCCGGCGACGAGCCGGTGAAGGTGACGCTGCCGGGCCCGGAATTCGGCGAAACCCTGAAGCCGACGCTGGACACCACCACCCCCGACGGCAGCCCGGCCAACCCGGGGGCGCTGACGCCGGGCAGCAGGCTGACGATGCCCGCACGGGCGCTGCTGCTGCTCCGCGCGCCGAGGGACATCACGCCCCAGTAACCGCGGATGCGGCAGCGCAGGCGGCCCGGCAGCGCAGGCGGCGCGGCAGCGCAGGCGGCGCGGCAGCACAGGCGGCGCGGCAGCACAGGCGGCGCGGCAGCACAGGCGGCGCGGCAGCACAGGCGGCGCGGCAGCGCAGGCGGCGCGGCAGCGCAGGCGGCCCGACAGACAAGGCGGGTGGGCGCGATAGGAGCGGCCCGACAGAGGGAGGCGGCGGGCGCGACACGCAGCGCGCGACGACAGCCAAGCGGGCGAGCGCGACACGCGGCGTGCGACGCAGCCAGCGGGCGCGACAGCGCCAGCAGCACGCCCGGGGCGCGCCAGCGGCGCAGCCGCGCGATACCGCGCGGCGCTACCCGAACCCCACCGAGGCACAGCCGAGGCACAGCCGACGCACAGCGCGCAGCCGTGCCCGGACCCCAGCCAAGGCACAGCCGCGCGATACCGCGCGGCGCTACCCCGACCCCACCGAGGCACAGCCAAGGCACAGCGCGCAGCCATGCCCGGACCCCAACCAAGGCTCAACCGCGCGACAGCGCGCGGCGCTACCCGAACCCCACCGAGGCACAGCCGACGCACAGCGCGCAGCCATGCCCCGACCCCAACCAACGCTCAACCGCGCGACAGCGCGCGACGCTACCCGAACCCCACCGAGGCACAGCCGACGCACAGCGCGCAGCTGCGCCCGGATCCCAACCAAGGCTCAGCCGCGCGATACCGCACGGCGCCACCCGGACCCCACCGAGGCACAGCCGAGGCACAGCGCACAGCCGTGCCCGGACCCCAGCCAAGGCACAGCCCCGCGAGACCACGCGGCGCTACCCGGGCCACGCCCCGCGGCACAGCCGCGCCATAGCGCGTGGCGCTGCGCGTCGCGGCGGCGGTGCAGCAGCGTGGCATTGGCACGCGCCCGCGGGCGCGTGCCGCGGGGCAGCGTCGCCCGGGGGTGCGGGCGCCCAGGCGCGGCGCAGCGGCCCGCCCGAGTGGTCCGGGGCCCGAGCGACAAAGCGCCGAGCACGCCGGCGACCCGGCGCCGCGACCGAGCGGCCGAATCGACGCGGCGCCGCCACCACCCGTGAGCGCGCGAAAAGACCCACCACCCTCCCCGTCGCGGAGCGTGATCGGCGCCGGCGCGCCCCAGCCCTGAGCAACCACCCCGACCACCGGAACAGACCAGCGCCCCGCACGGTTACCGGCGAGTACCACGGGGCACCCCGATCCCAGACGCAGCAAGCCCTTTCGAGCTGACGCCCGTTGGGGTTATCCGACTTGCCTGAACACCGTTGAAGGGTCGACAGTGCGCGAGGAACGCCCCCCGGCGAACCAGGCCGTGACGCCTGGGTTACCAGTCGATGACCACACTGGACACACGTGGCCCGCCGACGGAGAGTGACACCCAAGGCGGTAGTTTGCGCACGTTCGCAGCGGGGTACTTCCTTCCGAAGACCTGTACGTCCCCCCGGACGCTGCACATTCGACAACACTGGTGAGAGGGGCGCTGCCGATGACCGGCCGGCTCGGCATCGACGACGTGACCCCAGCGGTCAGCTGTGGCCACTACCCGGCGAAAGCCGTGGTGGGGGAACACGTTCCGATCTCGGCGACGGTCTGGCGGGAGGGTCATGACGCGGTCGCCGCCACCGTGTCCTGGCGCGGCCCGCACGACCGGATCTCCCGCCGCACCCGGATGACCGAGCAGGGCACTGGTCTGGACCGCTTCGGCGCGGTCATCGTCCCGGACGCCGAGGGCCTGTGGACCTTCCGCGTCGACGCGTGGAGCGACCCCTGGTCCACCTGGAAACACGCCGTCAAGGTCAAGGTGGCCGCCGGCCAGGACGCCACCGAACTGGCCAACGACCTGGAGACCGGCGCCCGCCTGCTGGACCGCGTCTCGCGCCGCCCGGACCGCCGCCGCGAGCGGGCGCTGCTCGCCAGCGCCGCGCACGCCCTGCGCGACTCCGACCGCTACCTCTCCGAACGCGTCGGCCCGGCGCTGTCCGCCGACATCGACCGGGTCATGCACGAGTACCCGGTGCGCGAGCTGGTCACCAAGGGCAAGCCGATGCGCATCTGGGTCGACCGGGAGCGCGCCGCCTTCGGGTCCTGGTACGAGTTCTTCCCCCGCTCCACCGGCGGCTGGGACGCCCAGGGCCGCCCGGTGCACGGCACCTTCGCCACCGCCGCGAAGGCCCTGGACCGCATCGCGCGGATGGGTTTCGACGTCGTCTACCTGCCCCCGATCCACCCGATCGGCCGGGTGAACCGCAAGGGGCGCAACAACACCCTCACCCCGGACGAGACCGACGTCGGCTCGCCGTGGGCCATCGGCTCCGACGAGGGCGGCCACGACGCCGTCCACCCGCAGCTGGGCACCATCGACGACTTCGACGACTTCGTGGCCCGCGCGAACGAGCTGGGCCTCGAGGTGGCCCTGGACCTGGCGCTGCAGGCCGCCCCCGACCACCCGTGGGTGCTGAAGAACCCGGAGTTCTTCACCACCCGCCCGGACGGCACCATCGCCTACGCGGAGAACCCGCCGAAGAAGTACCAGGACATCTACCCGATCAACTTCGACAACGACCCCGAGGGCATCTACGCCGAGGTGCTGCGGGTCGTGCTGCACTGGGTGTCCCACGGCGTCCGCATCTTCCGGGTCGACAACCCGCACACCAAGCCGCCGGACTTCTGGGCCTGGCTGATCAAGACGGTGAAGGACGCGCACCCGGACGTGCTGTTCCTGTCCGAGGCCTTCACGCGCCCGGCCCGGCTGTGGGGGCTGGCCAAGCTCGGCTTCACCCAGTCCTACACCTACTTCACCTGGCGCACGACGAAGGAGGAGCTCACCGAGTTCGGCGTCGACCTGGTCGAGCACTGGGACGTCGGCAGGCCCAACCTGTTCGTCAACACCCCGGACATCCTGCACGAGTCGCTGCAGAAGGGCGGCCCGGGCATGTTCGCGCTGCGGGCCGCGCTCGCCGCGACGATGTCGCCGACCTGGGGCGTCTACTCCGGCTACGAGCTGTACGAGCACGAAGCGGTGCGGGAGGGCAGCGAGGAGTACCTGCACTCGGAGAAGTACGAGCTGCGCCCGCGTGACTTCGACCAGGCACTGGCGGAGGGCCGCTCGCTGGAGCCGTGGCTGACCAAGCTGAACGCGGTGCGCCGCGCCCACCCGGCCCTGCAGCAGATGCGCACCCTTCGGTTCCACCACGTGGACAACCCGGCGCTGATCGCCTATTCCAAGCAGGATCCGGCCACGGGCGACACCGTCGTCGTGGTGGTCACCCTGGACCCGCACGAGGCGCAGGAGGGCACCCTCTGGCTCGACCTGCCCGCGCTCGGGTTCGACTGGCACGAGCGGCTGATCGCGCACGACGAGGTCACCGCCGAGACCTGGGACTGGGGCCAGGCCAACTACGTGCGCCTCGAACCGTGGCGGACGGTCGCGCACATCGTCGGCGTCCAACGCCGCCTGGCCGGCCGGGACTGAGACGCGCCGGCCCGACAACAGAGTTTTCCCGCAGCACCCCGCGCACCGACCGGCGCGGGGGTAGTGGAACGCACCCGGATGAGGTGGGGAGAGGTGGAGTTCATGGACGGAGACGCCCGGCCCGACGCAGCGCTCGGTCTGGAGGGCATCCCGCACACCGGTGAGGCGATGACCCCCGACGGGATGCTCGTCGAGCCGCAGGCCGAAGATTTCAAACACGCGAAACAGGCCCCGGACAACCCGCAGTGGTACAAGGGCGCGGTCTTCTACGAGGTGCTGGTGCGCGCGTTCACCGACTCCAACGGCGACGGCACCGGCGACCTGCGCGGCCTGGCGAGCCGCCTCGACTACATCGAGTGGCTCGGCGTGGACTGCCTCTGGCTGCCGCCCTTCTACGCCTCGCCGCTGCGCGACGGCGGCTACGACATCAGCGACTTCCGCGCCGTGCTGCCGGAGTTCGGCACGGTCGAGGACTTCGTGTACCTCCTGGACGAGGCGCACAAGCGCGGCATCCGCGTGATCACCGACCTCGTCCTCAACCACACCTCGGACTCCCACCCGTGGTTCCAGCAGTCGCGGTCCGACCCCGACGGGCCCTACGGCGACTACTACGTCTGGAGCGACGACGACTCGCGCTACGCCGACGCGCGCATCATCTTCGTCGACACCGAAACCTCGAACTGGACCTACGACCCGGTGCGCGGCCAGTTCTACTGGCACCGCTTCTTCTCCCACCAGCCCGACCTCAACTACGAGAACCCGGACGTGCAGGAGGCCATGCTCGACGTCCTGCGGTTCTGGCTGGACCTGGGCATCGACGGGTTCCGCCTGGACGCGGTCCCCTACCTGTTCGAGCAGGAGGGCACCAACTGCGAGAACCTGCCGCGCACGCACGAGTTCCTCAAGCGCTGCCGCAAGGTCGTCGACGACGAGTACCCGGGCCGGGTCCTGCTGGCCGAGGCCAACCAGTGGCCCTCCGACGTGGTGGAGTACTTCGGCGACCCGGCCACCGGCGGCGACGAGTGCCACATGGCGTTCCACTTCCCGCTGATGCCGCGCATCTTCATGGCCGTGCGCCGGGAGTCCCGCTTCCCGATCTCGGAGATCCTGGCGCAGACGCCGAAGATCCCGGACGGCTGCCAGTGGGGGATCTTCCTGCGCAACCACGACGAGCTGACCCTGGAGATGGTCAGCGACGAAGAACGCGACTACATGTACGCGGAGTACGCCAAGGACCCGCGGATGAAGGCCAACATCGGCATCCGCCGCCGCCTGGCGCCGCTGCTGGAGAACGACCGCAACCAGCTCGAGTTGTTCACGGCTTTGCTCCTTTCGCTGCCCGGGTCACCCGTTCTGTACTACGGTGACGAGATCGGAATGGGCGACAACATCTGGCTGGGTGACCGCGACGCGGTGCGCACACCCATGCAGTGGACGCCCGATCGCAACGCCGGTTTCTCGGGTTGCGACCCGGGCCGGATCTACCTGCCGGTGATCATGGACCCGGTCTACGGGTACCAGGCGATCAACGTCGAGGCCCAGCGGGACAGCGCGTCGTCGCTGCTCAACTGGACGCGGCGGATGATCGAGGTCCGCAAGCAGCACCACGCGTTCGCCGAAGGCGACTTCGTCGAGCTCGGCGGGTCCAACCCGAGCGTGCTGGCCTACAAGCGCACCTGGATCCGGCCGGACGGGCGGCTCGACATCGTCCTGTGTGTGAACAATCTGTCGCGATTCCCGCAGCCGGTCGAGCTGGACCTGTCGGAGCATCACGGCTACACGCCCCTGGAGCTCACCGGCGGTGTTCAATTCCCCGACATCGGGGAACTGCCTTACCTGCTGACGTTGCCGGGGCACGGCTTCTACTGGTTCCAGCTGCTGGACGCGGACGCGAAGGCGAGGCGAGGTGAGTGACTTGACCGATCCCCGTGAGCTGGTCGGCGCGCTGGTGACCGAACTGCCGGAGTGGCTGCCCACGCAGCGGTGGTTCGCCGGGAAGGACCGCCCGATCACCGCGGTGCGCCCGCTGAGCACGACGGTCCTGATGCCGGGCGACCCGCTCCTGCTCCACCTCGTCGTCGAGGTGGAGCAGGACGACCGGCGCGAGCCGTACCAGCTCCTCATCGGGAGCCAGGCCCACCTGCCGGAGTACCTCGGGTCGAGCTGGATCGGCACCGAGAAGGGGCTGCCCTGCTACGAGGCCACCGGCGACGCCGACCTGACGAGCAAGCTGCTCGACCTGGTGGCTGAACAGGCGCGGATCGGCTCGCTGCGGTTCGCACGCGAACCCGGCACGCAGCTGCGCGGCGGCCTGCGGGCCCGGCCGGTGGGCGCGGAGCAGAGCAACACCTCGCTCGTGTTCGGTCACCACTACATCCTCAAGCTGTTCCGCAAGCTCACCCCCGGCGAGAACCCGGACCTGCGGCTGCACCGGGCGCTGCACGGGGTGGGCTGCAAGCACATCGCCGAGCTGCTCGGCTCGATCACCGGCGACCTCGGTGGCGAGCCGGTCACGATCGGCATGCTGCAGAAGTTCGTGCCCGACGCGGTGGACGGCTGGGCCATGGCCACCACCAGCGTCCGCGACCTCATGGCCGATCCCGAGCTGCCCCCCGACGAGGTGGGCGGCGATTTCGCCGCGGAGGCGCAGCGGCTCGGCCAGGCTGTCGCCTCCGTGCACAGCGACCTGCGGCGGGCCCTCGGCGACGAGATCGCCGACGAGGGCGAGTTCGACCGCACGGTCAAGGCGATGCGGGATCGATTGGACACCGTCAGCCGTGCGGTGCCCCAGCTGGCCGAGTACACCCCCGCGCTGCGCGCCGCGTTCGAGAAGGTGCGTGAGGCCCGCGGGCCGGTGTCCATGCAGTTCATCCACGGCGATCTGCACCTGGGACAGGTGCTGCGGACCGTCAGCGGGTGGCTGCTGATCGACTTCGAGGGCGAGCCGGCCGCGCCGGCGGCCGAGCGGGTGGCGCTGCGCTCGCCGTTGCGGGACGTCGCCGGGATGCTGCGCTCGTTCGACTACGCCGCGCACCAGATGCTGATCGGCCACGACGAGGACGATCCGCGGCTCACCGAGCGGGCGCTGGAGTGGGCGCGGCGCAACCGGTCGGCGTTCTGCGACGGCTACGCCAAGGCCGCGCCGGAGTCGGTCGGCGACCCGCGGGCGCACGGCGACCTGCTGCGCGCCTTCGAGCTCGACAAGGCCGTCTACGAGGTGGCCTACGAACACGCCAACCGGCCGGAATGGCTGACCGTGCCGCTGGCATCCATCGCGAGGATCACCGCAGGAGGCGAACAACCGTGAACGCGGTCCCAGCCGAGCTGCCCGAAGCGGCCCCGCCGCCCGGCGACATCGACCGGCTGCTGGCCGGCTCGCACCACGATCCGCACTCGGTCCTCGGTGTGCACACCGCGGGCGAGTCGGTGGTGGTGCGGGCGCTGCGGCCGGGCGCGCGCCGGGTGAGCGTGGTCGCCGCCGACCACAAGTCCGACCTCGAACGCGTGGTGGACGGGTTGTGGGCCGGCACGGTGCCCGAGCACCCCGGCGACTACCGGCTGGAGGTCGACTACGACGGGCACGTGTGCCTGATCGACGACCCGTACCGGTGGCTGCCCACGGTCGGCGAGCTGGACCAGCACCTGATCGGCGAGGGCAGGCACGAACGGCTGTGGGACGTGCTGGGCGCGCACCCGCGCTCCTACGACACACCCGGCGGGGTCGTCACCGGCACGTCGTTCGCGGTGTGGGCGCCCACCGCGCGCGGGGTGCGGGTGATCGGCGACTTCAACGGGTGGGACGGCCGGTCGCACCCGATGCGGTCGCTGGGCTCGTCCGGGGTGTGGGAGCTGTTCATCCCGGGCGTGGAGATCGGGACGCACTACAAGTTCCGCATCCTCGGCGCCGACGGGCAGTGGCACGAGAAGGCCGACCCGATGGCGTTCGCGACCGAGAAGCCGCCCGCGACGGCGTCGGTGGTCACCGCGTCGGCCTACGAGTGGTCCGACGACGAATGGCTGGCCCGGCGCGACGCGACGAACTGGGCCAACGCGCCGATGAGCGTGTACGAGGTGCACCTCGGCTCGTGGCGGCCCGGCCTGGGCTACCGCGAGCTGGCCGAGGAACTGGCCGACTACGTGCAGGACCTGGGGTTCACGCACGTCGAGCTGCTGCCGATCGCCGAGCACCCGTTCGGCGGGTCGTGGGGCTACCAGGTCACCTCCTACTTCGCGCCGACCGCGCGGTTCGGGCACCCGGACGACTTCCGGTTCTTCGTGGACCGGCTGCACCAGCGCGGCATCGGCGTGATCGTGGACTGGGTGCCGGCCCACTTCCCCAAGGACAACTGGGCGCTGGCGCGGTTCGACGGCACCCCGCTGTACGAGCACGCCGACCCGCGCCGCGGCGAGCAGCCGGACTGGGGCACCTACGTGTTCGACTTCGGCCGCAACGAGGTGCGCAACTTCCTCGTCGCCAACGCGCTGTTCTGGCTGGAGGAGTACCACCTGGACGGTCTGCGCGTGGACGCGGTCGCCTCGATGCTGTACCTGGACTACTCGCGGCCGGAGGGCCAGTGGGTGCCCAACCAGTACGGCGGACGGGAGAACCTGGACGCGGTGCGGTTCCTGCAGGAGCTGAACGCGACCGTCTACAAGCGACACCCCGGCGTGGTGATGGTCGCCGAGGAGTCGACGGCGTGGCCGGGCGTCACGCGGCCGACGCACCTGGGCGGGCTCGGGTTCGGGTTCAAGTGGAACATGGGCTGGATGCACGACACGCTGCACTACCTGGCGCACGATCCGGTGCACCGGTCCTACCACCACAACGAGATGACGTTCTCGCTGGTGTACGCGTGGAGCGAGAACTTCGTGCTGCCGCTGTCGCACGACGAGGTCGTGCACGGCAAGGGTTCGCTGTGGGGCCGGATGCCCGGCGACGACTGGAACAAGGCGGCCGGGGTGCGGTCGCTGCTGGCGTTCATGTGGGCGCACCCGGGCAAGCAGCTGCTGTTCATGGGCGGCGAGTTCGGGCAGGAGCAGGAGTGGTCGGAGGAGCGGTCGCTGGACTGGCACCTGCTGGAACAGCCGCTGCACGGCGGGATCCAGAAGCTGATGCGGGACCTGAACTCGGTGTACGCCTCGACGCCGGCGTTGTTCAGCGCGGACACCACACCGGAGGGCTTCGCGTGGATCGACGCCAACGACTCGGCCGGCAACGTGGTGAGCTTCCTGCGCTTCGGTGAGGACGGCTCGCGGCTGGCGTGCGTGGCGAACTTCGCGGGCATGCCGCACCACGACTACCGGGTCGGGCTGCCGGTGGCGGGCCGGTGGCGCGAGGTGGTCAACACCGACGCGGAGGTCTACGGCGGGTCCGGGGTCGGCAACTACGGCGCCGTGGAGGCCGAACTGGAGCCGTGGCACGGACAGCCGGCGTCGGCGGTGCTGCAGCTCCCGCCGAACGGGGTGCTCTGGCTGACACCCGAGGAGTGAGCACGTTCAGGTGGTAATGGCACGGGGTGCCACTCTCGCGGGAGTGGCACCCCGTGCCATCTCAGTCGCCGTGGAGCGCCTGGCTGATCTGGCGGACCACTTCGGACAGCGGAGCCGAGGTCTTGAGGACCGCGATCACCGACTCGTCGTCGCCGGCGTCCGGGCGCGGGGCCGGGGTGTCGGCGAAGGCGTCGATCACCAGGGCGAAGGCCTCCTTGGCGTGGGCGTGGGCGTCCTCGGCCCCGCCGCTGCGCAGCCACCGGCGCAGGACGTGGTTGTGCGCGGCCGCGACCGCCGCCGCGGCGACCGAGCCGCGCAGGTCCCACAGCGGGTCGCCGGCGGCCTGGAACCGCGCGCGCAGGTAGGTCGCGAGCACGCGCTGGTAGCGGTCGACGCTGGCGACCTCCTTGTCCCGCAACGAAGGCACGGTGCGGGTGAGCGCGAACCGCTTGACCGAGACGTCCGGGTCGGCGAGGTAGGAGTCCAGCACCAGCCCGACGCCGGCGCACGCCACCTCGAGGGGGTTCTGCCGGTCGTCCGCGGTGGCGAACAGCTGCTCGATCCGGCCGAGGACCTCCTCGTGGTTCGGGAAGATCGCGTCCTCCTTCGACCGGAAGTACCGGAAGAAGGTGCGCCGCCCCACGCCCGCGGCCGAGGCGATCTCGTCGACCGTGGTGGCGTCGTACCCCTGCTCGGAGAACTTCTCGATCGCCGCCACGGTGAGGGCGTGGCGCAGCCGCCTGCGCCCCGCGGTGGTCCTGCCCACCCGCGGTCGCGGCGCGGACCGGGACTCGTCGGACATGTGGCCGAACCTAACAGGCCGGACTTGCTAAGGGCACGCAGTGCCATTAGCATCACATGTCATCCACCGCCGACTCGGGCACTGCCGCTCTGGTGCCCCGCCTCACCGGGAAGGGGGCTCGTCATGAGCGTCGATCACGACCTGGGCACCAAGCGTCCGGCCAGCACGCCCGTGGACTACCGCCGCACGTTCGGCTGGCCGGTCCACTGGCAGAACGGCAGCCTGAACTTCGTGATCGGGGCCGGTATCGGCGCGGTCGCCGTGCCGCGCGCCCGGGCCGAGCAGGTGCTGGAGAACCTGGCGCGCCAGGGGTGCCGCGGGCCCGCGCTGAGCGTGCCCACCAAGCACGGTTCGGTGGTCATCTTCCTGGTCGAGGCCGACATCCTGGGCAGCGACGCCGAGTTCCTCCCCCGCGACGTACGGGTGCTCACGGCGGGCACGTCGATCCCGATGCCGGGCACCCACGGCCCCGCCGACCTGGCGCGGTGGATCGTGCCGCCGGACCCGCACCAGCGCTGGCTGCCGAGCCTGACGGCCGTGCTGGCGGCGATCCGCTCGGCGGGCCGCTACCGCTGACGACGGCGGTAGCGGGCCGCACTCATCGAGGCGGCCCGCACCGCGCTGGGGCAGCCGACTGTCCGATTCCGGCGGCTACCCCGGGACGCGCCAGGGGCCGCGGCGCGCGGGGCAGACCCTCGCGTCCGCCCCGCTCCGCCCGCACCCCGGGGCAAGGTTCCGGCCACGGCCAGTCCCCGGGACGCAGCGCACCCGCAGCCGCCGTGCCCCAGGGCGGCCTTCCGACGCGGCGGATCCCTGACGCCCCAGTCGAAGCAGCCAGTCCCCTGGACACAGCGCACCCGCAGCGGCTCTTGGCCCACCGACGGCCGGAGAACCCTCACCCCGCCTCGGCAGCCACCCCGCGCCAGGGCGATCTTCCGGCGCGGCGGATCCCTGACGCCCCACTCGAAGTAGCCAGTCCCCGGGACGCAGCGCACCCGCAGCGGCTCTTGGCCCACCGACGGCCGGAGAACCCTCACCCCGCCTCGGCAGCCACCCCGCGCCAGGGCGATCTTCCGGCGCGGCGGATCCCTGACACCCCACTCGAAGCAGCCCTCACCCCACCTCGGCGGCGGTCCGCGCCGGGGTGATGTTCCGGTTGCAGCGGAACACATTGCGCGGGTCGTGGCGGGCCTTGAGGGTAGCCAGGCGCTCGTACAAGTCCGGCTCGTACCCCGCGCGGGTCTGCGCCTCGCCCGCGGTGTCGGCTCCGCCGTACACGAACGCCAGGTTGTGGCCCATCGACCACGGTGCCAACGCCCGCGCCACGCTCGAGTGCACCTCCCGGTCGTCCGGACCCGAGATCACCCGCACCGCGTAGCGCGCCGCCCGGTGGCCGACCATCGCCTGGCCCGGGCGGCTCATCGCGCCACCCAGGTGGCGGATGTCGACCACCGCGCCGAGCCCGGCCACCGCGTCCAGCGCCTCCGGCGTCAGCTCACCCAGCAGGTGGTTCGTCGCCCGGTAGGCGTGCGGCTCGTCCGGATCGCTGTGGATCGACGGCGTCTCCAGGTACGGCATCGTCCGCACCGTGTCGCGAAGCCGCTCCCCCACCGCGCGCAGCGGAGCCACCAGACGCTCGTCGTGCACCAGCGACGCCACCCGCACCGACGCGATCCGCCCGGCGGGCGCCGGCACCAGCGTCACCGACGAGGTCACCTCCTCCGGCAGCGACTCCGTCCACTCGCGCCACGCCTCCAGCACCGGCCCGATCAGCGGTTCGGCGAACACCAGCTGCCCGCCGAACACCGCGGGCACCTCGACCAGATCCACCTCGAGCGCGGTCACCACCCCGAAGTTCCCGCCGCTGCCGAGCACCGCCCCGAACAGCTCGTCATCCGGCGCCAGCGTGCACAGCACCCCGTCCGCGGTGACGATCTCGACGCACCGCACGTGGTCGGAGGCGAACCCGAAGCGCCGCCCCAGCAACCCCACTCCCCCGCCGAGCGTGTACCCGACCACCCCGACCGACGGCGACGAGCCGTTCAGCGGCGCCAGCCCGTGCGCGGCCGCCGCGGCGACGAGCGCACCCGCCCGCACGCCGGCGCCGACCCGGGCGGTCCGGTTCACCGGGTCCACGCGCACGTCCGTCAGGCGCCGCGTGCTGACGAGCACCCCGCCCTCGGCGGGCACCGACAGCCCGTGTCCCGTGGCCTGCACCGCGACCGGCAGGTCCCGTTCGACGGCGTGGACGACGCCGAGCCGGACGTCCTCGGCGTCGCGCGCGGGTACGACCACCGCGGGCCGGTGCCGGTAGGCCGTCTGAAAACCGCGGACCTCGTCCTCGTAACCGTCGTCGTTCCGCGTGAGCATCTCCGTCATGACTCCAGCCTCGGCCCAGAGTCTCCAGAAGTCCAAGAGCTGGTGAGTCTGCCGACCAGAAGCGACAGTTATGGTCGATGTTCGCGGCGTCGCCCTAGATGTGTTGTTCGGTGAGGTTGGTGCTGCGGCTGGCTGGGGTGTTGCCGCCGATGCCGGTGTGGGGTCGGTGGTAGTTGTACCAGTGGAGCCAGTCGGGGAAGGCGGCTTGGCGTTGGGTTTCTGAGGTGTAGGGCTGGTGGTAGGCCCATTCGTCGAGCAGAGTGCGGTGGAAGCGTTCGACCTTTCCGTTCGTTTGGGGCCGCCAGGGGCGGGTGAAGCGGGGTGTGATGTGTAGGTCGGTGCAGGTGGTGTGCCAGGTTGTTTTGCGGTAGGCCCAGGCGTTGTCGGTCAGCACCCGCTCGATGGTGATGCCGTGGCTGGAGAACCAGGCGTGCGCGCGGCGTAGGAAGGCTGCGCAGGTGGCGGCTTTCTCGTCGGGCAGGATTTCGGTGTAGGCCAGGCGGGAGTGATCATCCAGGGCGGTGTGGAGACAGAGGTAGCCGCCGCCGGCGGTGCGGACCTGCTTGGCCCGGCCTTGGGCACGGCCCAGGACCTTGTGCCCACCACCGTCGGGGATGCGGCCGAGTTTCTTGACATCGACGTGGACCAGCTCGCCCGGAGTGGGGCGTTCGTAGCGGCGAATCGGCTCGCCGGTGGCGCGGTCACACGCGGCCAGCACCGGCACCCCGTGGCGGCGCAGGATCGCATGAGCGGCCGAGGGCGCCACCCCAGCCCGCACCGACAGGCGAACCGGGCCGATCTTGTGCTCCTGCCGCAACATCACGACCAGAGCCTCCGCCTCAGGCGACGTGCGGGTCGGGCTGCGATGCGGCCGGCTGGACCGGTCGTTCATCCCCGCCGGGCCGTGCTGGCGATAACGGCCCACCCAGCGCGCCACAGTGGTGTGACTGACCTGGAACCGCTCCGCTGCCCGACGCAGCGACCACCCCTGCTCCACGACACACCGGGCAAGCCGCAGCCGGCCCGTCGGGGTCAACGGAGCGTTACGGTGGACCATCGAGGACCTCCTGGTGTTCGGGTGCAGATGTCGCAATCCACACCGAACCCGGAGGTCCTCACCCATATCAAGATCATCCTCAGCGTGTCAGCCATCACCAACGTCCCCGAACAGCACACCTAGACACCGGGCGGGAGCCGCAACTGCAGCGAAGCGAACAGCCGCACCAGCGGGTCGCCCAGGTCCAGCCCCGCCACCTCCCCCGCCCGCCGCACGCGGTACCGCAGCGTGTTCGGGTGCACGTGCAGCTTCGCGGCCGCCGAGCGGACGTCCCCCAGCGCGTCCAGGTACGCCAGCAGCGATGACGCCAGGTCCGGGTGCCGTGAGCGCAACTCCGTCAGCCGCGGGTCGCGCAGGCGCGGCTGCTCGGCCAGCACCGCGAGCGTCTCGCTGACCAGGACCTGCGACCGGACGTCCGCCAGGGTCGCCACCTCCAGGTCCAGCCCGCGGGCCATCGCGTCCAGCACCCGGTCCGCCTCCTGCCGCGACACCCCCACGTCCTCCACCCCCGGCACCACGCGGCCGATCGCCGCCCGCACCGGCGTGCCCGCCGAGGCCACCATCTCGCGCGTGAGCTCCAGCAACGACACCCCGGCCGGCAGGTCGGGCAGGAACACGTAGGTCCGGTCGCCGAGCTGGGTCACCAGCGCGCTGCGCCGGTAGGCGGCCGCGTGCACCGAGATCACCGCCGCCAGCGCGGACCGCCGCAGCTCCAGCTCCGTGCGGTCCACCGGCTCGGCCCCGCGCGGCGCGAAGGCCACCACGGCGGCCGGTTTCGCCGGATCGGCCCCGATCTGCCGGGCCACCGACACCGGGTCGCTGCGCCCCTCGAGCATCCCGGCCAGCAGGTTCTCCCGGAACCGGGCGCCCGCCGCGCTGCGCCGCCGCACCAAGTGCAGCGCCGCCACCCGCGCCGCGCCGACCAGGGCCTGCTCCGCGCGCGAAGCCAGCGGCGCCGCCCCCTCCTGCACCCAGATCGACCCGAGCGGCCGCCCACCGGCGTGCACCCCGATCGCTAGGCGCGTGCGGATGCCCAGGTCCGGCCGCTCCTCGATGCGCACGACCTCCTCGGTGGCCCGCAACCGCTGGTAGACGCCCCACTCGTGCAGCATCTTCAGGTACGGCGCCGGTCCCTGGCGGCCCAGGATCGACAACCGCCGCAGCTCGTCCACCTCGTCGTCGGACCGCGAGTACGCCAGCACCCGGCTCGCGGTGTCCTCGATGCTCACGATCCCGCCGGTCAGCGCGGCGATCGTCTGGGCCAGCGAGAACAGGTCGCCGAGCGTCTCACCCGCGTCCTCGTCCGCCTCCCCCCGGGCGGTCTCCAGCACCCCGCGCACCAGCGCGGCCAGCTGCTCCCACCGCACGTCGGCGGCGACGGCCAGCAACGCGATCCCCGCGTCGGTCGCCGCGTTCCGCAGCAGCGGCAACGCCGAATCCGACTCCACCTTGACCGCCACCGCGGCCGCGCCCTGCCGCCCGGCGGCGCGGATCAGCGGCACCGCGGCCCGCCCGCGCGCGCCGATCACCAGCGCCAGGTCACCCGGCCGCAGCTCCGGGGTGTCGTCGGGTTCGAGCACCACGACGTCGGAGATCTCGCCCGTTAGCCCGTCCGGGACGACCTCCACCTCGACCAGCGGATCACCGAGCGCGATCAGGACCTGCCGCAGTTGTGCCACACAACAAACAGTAGTCCCAGAATTAGCCGAACCGACAAAAACCAGCGCCCGCGATCTTCCTAGCGTTGAGACATCCGACAACGAGGAGGAGCAGCCGTGGACGCCGTGACCACCGTGCCCACCCCGGCCAACGAGCCGGTCCTGCAGTACGCGCCGGGCAGCCCGGAACGCGCCGAGGTGCAGGCCGCCCTCGCCGAGCTGGCGAAGGAGCCGATCGAGCTGACCGCGACCATCGGCGGCGAGCAGCGGATGGGCGGCGGGCCGCGGATCGACGTCGTCCAGCCGCACAACCACCGCGCCGTGCTGGGCACCCTCGGCTCGGCGACCCAGCAGGACACCCGCGACGCGCTGGCCGCCGCCCGCGAGGCCGCCCCGGCCTGGCGGAAGCTGTCCTTCGACGACCGCGCCGCGATCCTGCTGCGCGCGGCCGACCTGCTCAGCGGCCCGTGGCGGGCCCGGCTCAACGCCGCCACCATGCTCGGCCAGTCCAAGACCGTGTACCAGGCCGAGATCGACTCGGCGTGCGAGCTGGCCGACTTCTGGCGCTTCAACGTCGCCTTCGCCCGCCGCCTGCTGGCCGAGCAGCCGGCCAGCTCGCCGGGCGTGTGGAACCGCACCGACCACCGTCCGCTGGAGGGGTTCGTCTACGCGATCACCCCGTTCAACTTCACCGCGATCGCCGGCAACCTCCCGACCGCGCCCGCGCTGATGGGCAACGTCGTGCTGTGGAAGCCCTCCCCCACGCAGAGCTTCGCCGCGCACCTGACCATGCGGCTGCTGGAGGAGGCCGGGCTGCCGCCGGGCGTGATCAACCTGCTGCCCGGGGACGGCCTGGCGGTCTCCGAGGTCGCCCTGGCCGCCCCGGACCTCGCGGGCATCCACTTCACCGGCTCCACCCGCACGTTCGGCCACCTGTGGTCGCAGGTCGGCGCGAACATCGCGAACTACCGCACCTACCCGCGGATCGTCGGCGAGACCGGCGGCAAGGACTTCGTGCTCGCCCACCCGTCCGCCGACCTCGACGTGCTGCGCACCGCGCTGATCCGGGGCGCGTTCGAGTACCAGGGCCAGAAGTGCTCGGCCGCCTCCCGCGCCTACCTGCCGCGCTCGGTGTGGTCCCGGATGAAGGACGACTTCCTCGCCGAGGTCGAGTCGCTGCCCATGGGCGACGTCACCGACCTGGGCAACTTCCTGGGCGCCGTCATCGACCGCCGCTCGTTCGACCGGCTGTCGGGTGTCCTGGACCGCGCCCGCGCCGACGACCGGCTGGAGATCCTGGCCGGCGGCACCGCCGACGACAGCGAGGGCTTCTTCGTCCGCCCGACCGTGATCGCCTCGGACCACCCGGAGCACGAGGTGTTCACCACCGAGTACTTCGGGCCGGTGCTCGCGGTGCATGTCTACGACGACGCCGACTACGACACCGTGCTGCGCCAGGTGGAAAGCGTCGCGCCGTACGGGCTGACCGGCTCGATCATCGCGACCGACCGGTCTGCCATCGCCCACGCCACCGAGGAACTGCGGTTCGCGGCGGGCAACTTCTACGTCAACGACAAGCCGACCGGTGCGGTCGTCGGGCAGCAGCCCTTCGGCGGCGGCCGGGCGTCGGGCACCAACGACAAGGCCGGGTCGATCCACAACCTGCTCCGCTGGGTCAGCCCGCGCTCGATCAAGGAGACGTTCGTGCCACCCACCACCGTCGGCTACCCGCACCAGGGCTGAGGAGGACCACCGTGCTGCGCACCGCACTGCTCGCCGCGGCCGGGTCTCCGGCCTGCCGGTCGCTCGTCGAACGGTCCCCGCTGACCCGCCCCGTGGTCCGTCGCTTCGTCGCCGGTGCCGGAGTGGGCGACGCGCTGGCCGTGACCGCCGAGCTGATCGGCAGCGGCCGGACCGTCACGCTCGACCACCTGGGCGAGGACACCACCGACGCGGCCATGGCCGCCGCCACGGTGAAGGCCTATGTGGAACTGCTGACGCTGCTGGCCGACTCCGGATTCGCCGCGGGCGCCGAGGTGTCGGTCAAGCTGTCCGCCGTCGGGCAGCGCCTGCCCGACGGCGACCGCGTCGCCTTGGACAACGCCCGCCGCATCTGCGAGGCCGCGGCCGCGGCGGGCACCACGGTCACGCTGGACATGGAGGACCACACCACCACCGACGCCACCCTCGGTGTGCTGCGTGAGCTGCGCGCGGACTTCCCGTGGGTCGGCGCGGTCCTGCAGGCCTACCTCAGGCGCACCGAGCAGGACTGCCGCGACCTCGCCTACGCCGGTTCTCGGGTGCGGCTGTGCAAGGGCGCGTACCGCGAACCCGCCTCGGTGGCGTTCCCGGACAAGTCCGAAGTGGACCGCTCCTACGTGCGCTGCCTGCGGGTGCTCATGGACGGCGAGGGCCATCCGATGGTCGCCACCCACGACCCGCGGATGATCGCGATCGCCGCGGAGCTGGGCCGGGACCGGCCGGACTGGGAGTTCCAGATGCTCTACGGCATCCGGGACGCCGAGCAGCGGAGGCTGGCGCGCGAGCACACCATGCGCGTGTACGTGCCCTACGGCGACGAGTGGTACGGCTACTTCATGCGCCGCCTGGCCGAGCGCCCGGCGAACCTGGCGTTCTTCCTGCGGGCGCTGGTCACGCGGTGAGTTCGGCGATCCGGCGGGCGATCGGCCAGGCTCCCTCGGAGGTGTTGGACAGCACGGTCCACGTCGTCCTGCCACTGTGGACGGTCCGGAACGACACCCCGGCGTCGTAGCCCTCCAGCTGGACCGCGTCCCCGGTGAGCCAGAACCCGAGGCCGTAGCGTAGGTTCTCCTCGGGAACGTCACTGTGGGCCGCGGTCATCTCCCGCACCCGGGGCGGAGGGACGATCCGCCCGGCGAACAACGCGGTCCAGAAGGCGTGGACGTCGGCGGCGGTGGAGTAGATCCCGCCGTCGCCACTGCCGAGCACGGGCAGGTGGAACACGTTGGTCCGCCGCTCGCCGACGTAGCCGAGGGCCACCCCGGCGGCGGGCTCATCGGAGCGGAGGAACGCCGTGTCCGTCATGCCCGCGGGCACGCAGACCAGGTCGTGCACCAGGTCGGCGAACGGGCGGCCCGCGGCCCGTTCGGCGAGCAGGGCGAGCACCACGTAACCGCTGTTGCAGTAGGAGAACCGCTGCCCGGGCGGGAACTTCGACAGGTGGCCGTCCAGCACGCGCAGGTAGTCCTCGGTGGCGGCCAGCTCGTGCACCGGCACGGGCAGGATGTGGTCGGTGACCGGGCGGTCGGCCTCCTCGTCGCAGTAGTCGCCGATGCCGGAGCGGTGCGCGAGGAGGTGTTCGACGGTGACCGCGTCGCCGATCAGCGGCAGGTCGTCGCCGAGCAGGGCGCGGGCGGGCGTGTCCAGCGCGAGCACCCCGCGCTCGGCCAGCGCGGCGATCGTCACCGCGGTGACGCCCTTGGTGCCGCTGGCGAGGGCGAAACGGGTGCCGCCGGTGTTGGGCACCCGCAGCCCGCGGTGGGCGAAACCGTAGGCCCTGGTGAACGTGCGGCCACCGGAGTCCACGCGGACGACGCCGGAGAACCCGGTTTCGGCCGCGAGCGCGTCGATCCCCTCCACCCGGACCATCCTGCCGGGTGGAGGGGATCGGCTCACCTGGTTTTACTGCGCGGCCCTGGTTTTACTGGGCAGCGACGTGTCGCTCCTCGCGCAGGGCGGTGCGCTGGTCGCGGGTGCCGCGCAGCAGGCCGCGGTGCGCCAGTTCGGGCAGCACGCCCTCGGCGAACCAGTACGCCTCCTCCAGGTGCGGGTACCCGGACAGGACGAACTCCTCGATGCCGAGCGAGTGGTACTCCTCGATGAGGTCGGCCACCTCGCCGTGGCTGCCCACCAGCGCCGTCCCGGCGCCGCCGCGGACCAGGCCGATGCCGGCCCACAGGTTCGGGTGGATCTCCAGCCCGCGCACGCCGCGGTCCAGGCCGCCGCCGTGCAGGGCGACCATCCGCCGCTGCCCCTCGGACTCGCTGGCGGCCAGCTGCGCCTGTGCCTTCGCCACCTGCTCCGGGCTCAGCGCGTCGAGAAGCTTCTGCGCCTCCGCCCAGGCCTCGGCGGAGGTGTCCCGGGACAGGGTGTGCAGCCGGATGCCGAACCGGATCCGCCGCCCCTGCGCCTGCGCGAGCTCCCGCACGCGCCGGATCTTGTCCGCGACCTGGGCCGGCGGTTCGCCCCAGGTCAGGTACACGTCGGCGTGCTTGGCGGCGACCGGCAGCGCGGCCGGGGACGAGCCGCCGAAGTACAGCGGCGGCACCGGGTCCGGCGGGGCAAGCACGGTCGCGCCCTCGACCGACAGGTGCTCGCCGGTGAAGTCGAACGGCTCGCCGCTCCACACGCCGCGCGCGATGGTGAGGAACTCGTCGGTGCGGGCGTAACGCTGGTCGTGGTCGTGGAAGTCGCCGAAGCGCTTCTGCTCGACCGAGTCGCCGCCGGTGACGATGTTGAGCAGCAGCCGCCCGCCGGAGATCCGCTGGTAGGTGGCGGCCATCTGGGCGGCCAGGGTCGGCGAGATGACGCCGGGGCGGAACGCGACCAGGTACTTCAGCCGCTTGGTCTCGCGGATCAGCGCGGCGGTGGTCAGCCAGGCGTCCTCGCACCAGGTGCCGGTCGGGGTGAGCACACCCTCGAACCCGAGCTGCTCGGCGGCGCGGGCGATCTGCGCCAGGTAGTCGATGGTGGGTTCACGCTGCGCGACCGGTCCGAGGGACCGGTTGGCGTGGAACCGCTCCACGATCGTGCGGCCGTCGCCGCTCGTGGGCAGGAACCAGTGCGGTGTGATGGTCATGCTCATCCCCTCGCTGCGGCCAGGTCGGCGGCGAACCGGGTATCGGTGAACTCCGCGAAGTCGATCTTGCCGGGCAGGACCTTGTCCGCGGTGAACGCGTCGGCCAGCTGCTGCTCGGAGGCGATCACCTTGTCGTCGAGCGGCACCGGCAGATCGGGTCCGTTCTGCACGGACGCGAGCGTGATCTCCGGCTTCAGCCCGGTCTCCGCGGACCACGCCTGCGCCCACTGCTCGCGGTGCGTGTCGGCCCACTTCTGGGCCTTGGCGATCCGGACCACGTAGTCGCGGATGGCGGCGTTCTTGCCGGCGTCGGCCAGCGCGTCGTGCCCGGCCACCTGGAAGGTGTAGCCGTTGGCGGTGCCGGTGCCGTCGGCCAGCACCCGGGCGTTCGCTTCGAGCCTGGCCTGCGAGGTGTAGGGGTCCCACACCGCCCAGGCGTCGATCTGGTGCTGGGTGAACGCGCCGTAGGCGTCGGCGGGTTGCAGGAAGGACAGCTTGACGTCCTTCGTGGACAGTCCGTTCTTGGCCAGCGTCAGCAGGATCTGGCCGTGCGCCGAGCTGCCCTTGGCCACGCCGATGGTCTTGCCCTTGAGGTCGGCGACCGACCCCAGCGGCGAGTCGGCGGGCACCAGCAGGGCATCGCTGGCAACGTTGCCCTGCGCGGAGCTCACGATCGAGATCTTCGCCTTCGCGGCGGCGGCGAAGATCGGCGGCGTGTTGCCGACTCCGCCGATGTCGATCGCGCCGGCCGAGGCGGCCTCCAGCAGCGGCGGGCCGGAGGTGAAGGTGGACCATTCGATCTTGTACGGCAGATCGTTCAGCAGCCCGGCGGCCTTGAGCAGGGCCTGCGAACCGCCCTTCTGGTCGCCCACCTTCAACGTCACCTTCGCCAGGTCGGCCGCGCTCACCGGCGGCGGCACCGACGGGCTCGACGACGGCTCGCTCCCGCCGCCGCACGCGGTGAGGCTCAGCGCGAGCGCCGTGACGGCGGCGAGGATTCTAGGCAATCGCATGGTCGGTCACTCCCAGATCGGCCAGCACCCTGGCGCGAACGTCGATGTGGTCGGACACGGCGCGCGGCCGTGGGTGGTCCAGAACGTGCTCGGCGATGATCCGCCCCTCCCCCAGCACCAGGACGCGGTCGGCGAGCAGCAGCGCCTCGTCCACGTCGTGGGTCACCAGCAGCACGCCGGGCCGGTGCTCGGTCCACAGGTCCTCGACCAGCCGGTGCATCGCCAGCCGGGTCAGGGCGTCCAGCGCGCCGAACGGCTCGTCGAGCAGCAGCAGGTCGGGTTCCCGCACCAGCGCCCGGGCCAGCGAAACCCGTTGCGCCTCACCGCCGGAGAGGGTGCGCGGCCAGGCGTCGGCGTGGTCGGCCAGCCGCACCTCGGACAGGGCGCGCTCGGCGAGCGCGCGGTCCCGGCCGCGGTCCGGCAGGCCGAGGACGACGTTGCGCCACACCCGCCGCCACGGCAGCAGCCGGGGTTGCTGGAACGCCACGGACACCGCGCCGTCGACCCGGGCCTCGCCCTCGATCGCGGTGTCCAGCCCGGCGAGGATGCGCAGCAGGGTCGACTTGCCCGAGCCGCTGCGGCCGAGCAGGGCGACGAACTCGCCGCGCCCGATCTCGAGGTCCACATCGGACAGCACAGCGCGTTCGCCGAAGCGTTTGGTCAGGCCGTGCACCCGGGCGATCAGTTCCCGCGCCATCGCAGCGCCCTCCGTTCGATCAGGCGGACCAGCGCGTCGGTGACCAGGCCGAGCGCGGCGTAGACGATCAGGCCGACCACGATCACGTCGGTGCGCAGGAACTCACGCGCGTTGTTGATGAGGTAGCCCAGGCCGGCGTCGGCGTTCACGGTCTCGCCGACGATCAGCGCGAGCCACGCGACGCCGAGCGCCTGCCGCAGCCCCACCAGGGTTTGCGGCACGGCGGAGGGCAGCACCACGTGCACCAGCCGTTCCCAGCGGGTGTAGCCGAGCGCCGTGGTGGCCTCGACGAGGTGGTCGTCGACGTTGCGGATCCCGGAGTAGATGTTGAGGTACAGCGGGAACGCCACGCCCAGCGCGACCAGGACGATCTTCGGTTCCTCACCGATGCCGAACCACAGGATGAACAGCGGGATCAGGCCGAGGAACGGCAGGGTGCGCAGCATCTGCACCGGCGGGTCGATGAGCACCCCGCCCCACCGGGACAGGCCCGCGACCACGCCCAGCACCAGCGCGACACCGGCGCCGAACGCGAAGCCCAGCCCGACGCGGACGATCGACACGGCGAACGCCTCGCCCAGCTCGCCGGATCGCGCGGTCTCGATCCCGGCCTGCAGGACCGTCCACGGTGAACTGAGCTGGTCCGGTGAGAGCACACCGGTCGAGGAGGCCACCTGCCACAGGGCGAGCAGCGCGAGCGGACTGATCCAGCGGCGCAGGTCGGGCAGGCGGCGTCTGCGGGCCGGACGCGGCCGCGTCCCGGTTGCCTCCTCCGGGCGCGCGAGAACGTCCGTTGCGGACAGCGACACGGATTTCTCCCAATTTTTTCGGGGGTTTCACCGAAAATGCTTCCTCCCACGATCGGGCGGGTCAACGTCCTCCCGGATCGCGGAACCGCGGCCGCTGAGCAGGCCGGAGTTTCTTTCACCGCTTGGGAAAACGTTGACAGGAAGCGGGATCGGCGGTCAGGCTGCCGAGGTGACCGACTTCCAGCCGCTGACTACCGTCGAAGGCCTCCCGCTGCTCGGCGGCTCCGGCCGTTTCCGCGTCCTGCAGCACAGCGAACGAGGGCTGCTGCTCGAACTGGCCTACCCGGCGGGCGTTGCCTCGCCCGAGCACTTCCACGACCACGACAGCTTCATCTACGTGCTCGAGGGTGAGCTGACGGGCACGGTGGACGGGAAGCCGGCGCGGCTGGGCGCCGGCGACACGCTGGTGCACCCGCGCGGGGTGCGGCACACGGTCAGCGCGGTGACCGACAGCCGGTGGCTGGAGTTCAAGGCGCCGCCGCCGGAGGTGGGGCGCGTGCTCAGATGATGTCGGCGCGTCCGTCGAACCGGTAGCCGACTCCGCGGACCGTCGTGATCGAGAAGCGGTCGATCTTGCTGCGCAGCTTGCGGATGTGCACGTCGATGGTGCGGCCGCGGCTCGGTCCGGGCAGGCGCCACACCTGTTCGGTGAGTGCTTCCCGGTCGAAGACCCGCCCGGGGTGGCTCGCCAGGAACAGCAGCAGCTCGTACTCCAGGCGGGTCAGCTCGACCTCGGCGCCGTGCGCGCGGACCCGGCGCGAGGTCGTGTCGATGCGCAGTGCGGGCGCCGGTTCGAGGGCGTCCAGCGCTTCGCCGATCGCGGCGCCGATGCGGTCCGGATCGCCGTGGACGACGATGTGCAGCTCGACCGCGCCGTCCGGCCGGTCGACCCGGGTGAGGGACTGCGTCATGGTCCCATGCAGCCACGGGGCCGCCGGGGGGTCAATCGCGTCCCGGTGCTTGGGCGCGGGTTGCCGTGGCACACTCGGGCCGTGGCGAGGCAGGCGACCGGTGAGTCCGTTCTCTCCCGCGCCGTGCGGATCTTCGAGGCCTTCACGCCCGACGAACCGGTGCTGCAGGTCTCCGAGATCGCCCGGCGCACGGGTCTGCACCTGGCCACCGCGTCCCGCCTGGTGGCCGAGCTGACCAGCCACGGCCTGCTCGCCCGCGACGACGACCGCCGGGTGCGGATCGGCGTGCGGATGTGGGAGCTGGCCCTGCGCGCCTCGCCCACGGCCACGCTCCGCGACGCCGCCATGCCGTTCATGGAGGACGTGCACGCCGTCGTCGGGCACCACGTGCAGCTCGGTGTCCGCGACGGCGCCGAGGTGATCTTCCTGGAACGCCTCTCCGCCCCGAAAGCGGTGATCAACTACACCCGCGTCGCCGGCCGGCTGCCGCTGCACGCGTCCTCCTCCGGGCTGGTCCTGCTCGCCCACGGGCCCGCCGACCTGCGGGAGCGCGTGCTCGCCGGGCCGCTGCGGGCCTACACGGGGAACACCATCACCACGGCGAGCCGCCTGCGGGCCGCGCTCGCCGACATCCGCAAAGAGGGTTTCGCCTGGTGCCCGGGCCACATCCACGAGGAGGCGCTCGGCGTCGCGGTCCCGGTCAAGGACGCGCGCGGGACGGTGATCGCGGCCCTGTCGGTCATCGTGCCCAACACCGCCGAGAGCAGGGCCGTCACCGGAGTCCTGATGGCCGCCGCCCGCGGCATCACCCGCTCGCTCCCGCCCTCACCTCTCATTCAGTGAGAACCCGGTCGCCGCCCGCGACCGCGGAAACGCATCCTGCGTGCCAGCAACCCAGCGCAAGGAGGCGTCCGGTGAGCCAAGTCGTGACCCTGCAGGTCACCGCACGAGAACAACGCGCCGAGGGGGTGCTGGCGCTGACCCTGTCCCGTCCGGACGGCGGACGGCTGCCGGACTGGACCCCCGGCGCGCACATCGACCTCGTGCTCCCCAACGGGGCGACCCGCCAGTACTCGCTGTGCGGCGACCGGTGGGACGCGCACAGCTACCGCATCGGCGTGCTGCGCGAACCCCAGAGCCGCGGCGGTTCCGCCTACGTGCACGACCACCTGCGCGTCGGCGACCGCGTCGGGGTCGGCGGGCCGCGCAACAACTTCCCGCTCGTCCCGTCGCAGCGGTACCTGTTCGTCGCGGGCGGCATCGGGATCACCCCGCTGCTGCCGATGATCCACCAGGCCGACCTGCTCGGCGCCGGCTGGACCCTGCTCTACGGCGGCCGCCGTAGAGCTTCGATGGCCTTCACCGACGAGCTGGCCGGCTACGGCGACCGCGTCCACCTGGTGCCCGAGGACGAGCACGGCCTGCTCGACCTCGCGTCCTGGCTGGGCACCCCGCGCCCGGGCACCAAGGTCTACTGCTGCGGGCCCGCTCCCCTGCTGGCCGCGGTGGAAACCGCCTGCCGCGACTGGCCGCCGCACTCGCTGCACGTCGAACGCTTCACCGCCCGCGAGCAGGCCCCGGTGCGGGACGAGCCGTTCGAGGTCGAGCTGCGGCGGACCGGCGCGACGGTCACCGTCACCCCCGAGGTGTCGGTGCTGGAGGCGGTGCGCGGCGCGGGCGTGGACGTGCTGTCCTCGTGCCGGCAGGGCACCTGCGGCACCTGCGAAACCGGTGTGCTGGCCGGGATTCCGGACCACCGCGACTCGATCCTCGCCGACCACGAACGCGCCGCGGGCGAGGTCATGTTCGTGTGCGTGTCCCGCTCCCGCACCGACCGCCTGGTCCTCGACCTGTGACCCCGGGGAGTCCCATGATCACCGACGACACCGACCCGTTCGCGCCGGATGTCCTGGCCGAACCCGGACCCCTGCACGCCCGGCTGCGCGACGCCGGCCCGGTCGTGTACCTGAACCGCTACGACGTCTACGCCCTCGCCCGCTACCAGCACGTGCACGCCGCGCTGGTGAACTGGCAGGACTTCTCTTCGGCCGCGGGTGTGGGACTGGCCAACTTCCGCGTGGAGAAGCCGTGGCGCCCGCCGAGCCTGCTGCTCGAGGCCGATCCGCCGCACCACGACGCCCCGCGCCGCGTGCTGTCCGGCATCCTCGGCCCGCGCGCGCTGCGGAAGCTGCGGGAGGACTGGTTCGCCGCCGCCGAGGACCTGGTCGAGCGGGTGCTGGACACCGAACTCGACGTCGTCCCCGCGCTCGCCGAGGCGTTCCCGCTGCGCGTCTTCCCGGACGCGGTCGGCATCGGCCGCGAGGGGCGCGAGAACCTGTTGCCCTACGGCAACTTCGCTTTCAACGCGTTCGGCCCGCGCAACGAGCTGGTCACCGAGCTGGTGCCGGACATGCCGCGGTGGTCGGGGTGGGTGACCGAGCAGTGCGCCCGCGACCGGCTCACCGGTGACGGCTTCGGCGCGGCGATCTGGGCGGCCGCCGACCGCGGGGAGATCACGCACGAGCAGGCGCCGCTGGTGGTCCGGTCGCTGCTCACGGCCGGCGTGGACACCACCGTGCACGGGCTGGCCGCCGGGCTGCACGCCTTCGCCACCCACCCGGACCAGTGGGACCGGCTGCGCGAGCAGCCCCAGCTGGCCCGGGTCGCCTTCGACGAGGCGGTGCGCTGGCAGTCGCCGGTGCAGACGTTCTTCCGCACCGCCACCCGCGACACCCGCGTCGCGGACGTGACCATCCCGGCCGGGCACAAGATCCTGATGTTCCTCGGCGCGGCCAACCGGGACCCGCGCCGCTGGGCCGACCCGGACGCCTTCGACCTGAGCCGCGACCCGTCCGGTCACGTCGGGTTCGGGATGGGCCTGCACCAGTGCGTCGGCCAGCACGTGGCCCGGCTGGAGGCCGAGGCGCTGCTGACCGCGCTGGCGAAGCGGGTGCGCCGGTTCGAACCGCTCGGCGGCGGCACCCGCCACCTGAACAACACGCTGCGCGCGTGGCGGTCGCTGCCGATGCGGCTGCACCTCAGTCGGCCGCGCCGGTGAGCGACACCGGGCTGGGCCGGGTCGCGGACAGCGCCGTCCACGCGCTGGTCACCCCGACCACCGCGAACGCGCCCAGCACCAGGACGCCGACCAGCGTCCACGGCACCACCACGACGGTCTGCCCGGTGATGCGGCCGGCCGCCGAGGAGATGCCGATCAGCGTCGCCGACGCGGCCAGACCACCCAGCACCAGGCCGATCCCGGTCACCGCGCCGGACTCCAGCACCGCGGTCCGCACCACCTGAGCGCGGGTCAGGCCGGTCACCCGGGCCACGGCGAACTCGCGGCGGCGGTCGGCCGCGGCGATCACCACGGCGTTGATCACCGCGATCAGCGCGTACAGCCCGGCCAGGCCCATGATCACGGTCATGATGCCGGTGCTGACGTCCTGCTGCTCCGAACTGCCGGCGGCGATCCAGCTGTCCACTGTGGTCACTTCGCCGCGAGTGGCGAGGGCGGCCGGGTCGGCGCCGGGTTCGAGCCGCACGATCGACTCGGTGGGCGCGGCGGCCATCAGCGCGGCGGGCACGATCTCGCGCGGCAGCAGGAAATCCGCGCCGCCGCCGAGGCTTTCCGGCAGCACGGCCACGACCCGCAGGTCCAGTTCCTGGTCGCCGATCCGGGCGGTGACGGTGCTGCCGACCGGGGCGAAGCCGTCGGCGACGGCGATGGCGGGCCCGGTCAGATCGGCGAGCGATCCGCTCGCCGGGCCGCGGGTGTGGGTCGCGGCGTAGGCGGCGGGGTCGACCACCGTCGCGACCTCCTGTTCGACCTCGGTTTCGTCGTCGTCGCGGGTCACGACCGAGATGGGCACCCGGGTCTGCGGGGACACCACGGCCACGCCGGGAACGTCCAGATCGGACGGTCCGGTGGTGGTGACGACGAGGTCGCCGCGGAGGTCGGCGCGCTGCTCGATCTCGGTGCCCCTGCCGATGGTGGCGAGCGTGCCGGCCTGGGCGACCAGCAGCGCGACCAGCACGATCAGCGGGGCGGCGGTGGAGGCGCTGCGGCGGACGCCGTCGCGCAGGTTCGCCTCGGCGAGCCGTCCCAGGGGGCCGCGCAGGACCAGCCCGGCCACGCGCCCGGCGAGGGGCACGACCAGCGGGCTGAACGCGGTCAGCGCGACCGCGGCGGCGATGGCGGTGTTGATCGCGAGCGCGATGGCGCCCTCGGGCGGGGCGAAGGCGGACACGATGGACATGGCGACCGCCCCGGCCAGGAACAGCAGCCCGAAGAACCAGCGGGCGCCGGTCATCACACGGGTCGCGGCGCCGGTTTCGCGCAGGGCTTCCAGCGGCCGGACCTTCGCCGCGCGCCGGGACGCGGCGAGCACCCCGGCGACCGAGACGCCGAGCCCGATGCCCGCCGAGACGCCGAGGATCCAGTCCTGCCAGCGCGGGGTGAACGCGGGCGGGACGAACCCGAGGTCGCGCAGCAGCCAGGTCTGGAACCGCATCACCAGCAGGCCGAGCGGAACACCGAAGGCGGTGCCGAGCACCCCCAGCAGCAGGGCTTCGGACAGCAGCAGGCGGCGGACCTGGCCGCGACCGCCGCCGACGAGCCGCAGCAGCGCCAGGTCGCGGCGGCGCTGGGCGACGGTGAAGGCGAAGGTCGAGCTGACGATGAACACCGCGAGGAACGCCGAGATGCCCAGGGTCAGGCCGAGCAGGGTGACCGCCTCGGAGACCTCGCCGCCCGCGGTCGCCGCCGAGACCAGGATCAGCAGGGACGACTGGACGAGCGCGACCCCGAGGCACACGGTGAGGATCGCGCCGAGGAACAGCGGCCAGCGGTCGGTGAAGGTGTTCCAGGACAGGCGCAGCATGCTCAGGCCTCCAAGCGGGCGAGGCGGTCGGCGACCTCGCGGGCGGTCGGGGCGGCGGCGTGGTCGACGATGCGGCCGTCGCGCAGGAACACCACGGAGTCGGCGGCGGCCGCGGCGGCCGGGTCGTGGGTGACCATGACGATGCTCTGGCCGGTGGTGACGAGTTCGCGCAGCAGGCCGAGGACCTTGCGGGCCGCGGCCGAGTCGAGGGCGCCGGTGGGTTCGTCGGCGAAGAGGACGCGTGGCCGGGTGACCATGGCACGGGCGATCGCGACGCGCTGCTGCTGGCCGCCGGAGAGCTCACGCGGCCGGTGCCGGCGGCGGTCGTCGAGCCCGACGGCGGCCAGCACCGCGCGGACGTCCTTCGTGCGCGGCCGCGCCCCGGCGAGTTTGAGCGGCAGCGCGACGTTCTGCTCGGCGGTGAGGGAGCCGATGAGGTTGAAGCTCTGGAAGACGAAGCCGATCTCGCGGCGGCGCAGCGCGGTGAGGTCGGCGTCCCCGGCGGTGGTGATGTCCTGGCCGCCGAGCAGGACCTGCCCGCTGGTGACGCGTTCCAGGCCGGCGGCGCAGTGCAGCAGGGTGGACTTGCCGGAGCCGGAGGGCCCCATGACGGCGGTCCAGGACCCGGCCGGGAAGGCGACGCGGACGCCGTCGAGCGCGCGGACCTGCTGCGGGCCGGCGGAGTAGGTGCGGGTGACGTCCCGAAGCTCGACGGCGGGCTCGGAGAGCGGCCGGTGCGCGGCGGCGACCGCGGTTTCCAGAGGCGTTGTCATGGGTTAGATCCCATCGTGGATCACGGGCGGAGACAGCGGTGCCGACCACCGGATCCACGGTGGGGCTGGCCCTACCCCGGGGATCTCGCGACGCGCGGGAACGTGCCGGGACGCCACCGGCGCCACCAGCCGCGCCCGGCCGCGACTCACCTCGAGGCTCGGGCCGGTCGCCCCACGCGCCACCAGCCGCCTCGGGATCAGTGTGGGCGTACCACCAGCACCGGGCAGTCGGCGTGGTGGATCAGCGCCTGGCTCGTCGACCCGAGCACCAGTCCGCGGAACCCGCCCCGGCCGCGGCTGCCCACCACCACCAGCTGCGCCGTCCGGCTGCGCGCCAGCAGCTCGTCCCGCGGCCGGTCCCGCACCACGACCCGCTCCACCCGCACGTCCGGGTACCGCTCGCGCCAGCCGGCCAGCCGCTCGGCCAGCAGGCGCTGCTGTTCGCGCTCGACCTCGGCCCAGTCGAGGTCCGGCGCGGGCAGCGGCACCCCGTAGTCGGCGTCGCTCCAGGCGTGGACCGCCACCAGCGGCACCCCGCGCCACGCGGCCTCGTCGAAGGCCACCGCCAGCGCCTCCTCGCTGGTCGGGCTGCCGTCGATGCCCGCGACCACAGGGCCGGTGGCGTCCGGCCGCCCCCGCACCACCGCGACCGGGCAGGACGCGTGCGCGCTCACCGACACGGCCGTCGACCCGGCGAGCATCCCGGTGAACCCGCCCCGCCCGGACGAGCCGAGCACGACCATCCGCGCCGTGCGCGAGCACTCCAGCAGCAGCGACACCGCCGGTTCCAGCGGCATCTCGGTGGACACCGGCACCTCGCCCGCCACGGCCGCCGCCTCGGCCAGCAGCTGCTGCCCGGCCCGCTGCAGCTCGTCGAAGAAGCTCTGCGGTACCGGCAGCCCGCCGTCGAACCGGCCGCCGGTCACGTCGGCCGCGTAGACCAGCCGCAGCGGCAGCTTCCGCAGCGCCGCCTCGCCCGCCGCCCAGCGGACGGCGTCCAGCGCCGCCGGCGAACCGTCCACCCCGACCACGATCTCCTCCGCCATACCGCCCACGCTACTCACGCTTGACCTCCAGCGCGGTGGAGGTTGCAGCCTGGGGACATGCGAGTGATCGAGGCGGAGCGGTTCGGCGGCCCCGAGGTCCTGCGGGTGAAGACGGTGCCCGACCCGCACCCGGGACCCGGGCAGGTCGTCGTCGAGGTGAAGGTGGCGGGTGTGCTGTCGATCGACACGGCGATCCGCCGCGGCGAGGCCGGGCACCTGTTCCCGGTGACGCCGCCGTACGTGCCCGGCGCGGGCGCGGCCGGGCAGGTCACCGAGCTCGGCGAGGGGGTCGACCCGTCCTGGTGCGGGCAGTGGGTGCTGGCCGACGTCGACGGCGGGTACGCCGAACAGGTGGTCGCGACGCCCGCCCAGCTGATGCGCATCCCCGCGGGGGTGGGGTTGCGCGAGGCGATGGCGCTGCTGCACGACGGGGCCACGGCGCTGGCGGTGTTCGAGCGGGTGGGCGTCGGCCGCGGCGAGCGCGTGCTGGTGCAGCCGGCCGGGGGTGGCCTCGGCAGCCTGCTGGTGCAGCTCGCGCACGCGGCGGGCGCGCGGGTGATCGGCGCGGCGCGGGGCGCGGAGAAGCTCGAGACGGTGCGGGCGCTGGGCGCGGACGCGGTGGTGGACTACAGCGAGCCGGGGTGGACCGACCGGGTGGGGCCGGTGGACGTGGCGTTCGACGGCGTGGGCGGCGACCTGGGCCGCGCGGCCGCCGAGCTGGTCGTGCCCAGCGGCCGGTACTCCAACTACGGGTGGGCCGGCGGCGCCACCGTGCCCGCAGCGGAGGTGGCCCAGCGCGGCGTGACCGCCTACGGGTTGGAGCAGCTGCACGACTACGCCCCGGGCCGCCGCGCCCGCGCCGAACGGATGCTGCGCCTGGCCGCCCGGGGCGCCGTACGCACCGTGATCGGGCAGACCTTCCCGCTCAGCCGCGCCGCCGACGCGCACCGAGCGCTGGAAAACCGCGCCGCGAAGGGGAAGACGCTGCTGGTGGTCTAGCGCCGGCGGCGACCAGCGCCCCGCCCAGGACCAGTCCGCAGCCGAGCAGCTGCGGCAGCGACAGCCGTTCCCCCAGCACCAGTGCGCCCAGCACGACCGCGCCCACCGGGGTGAGCAGGAGCAGCACCGCCCCGGCCGCGCTGGACATCCGGGGCGTGTTCGCCGCCACCAGGAGCCACCCGACGACCTGCCCGCACACCGCGACGGCCACCAGCCAGCCGATTGCGGCCCACCCCGGCGTCAGGTCCAGCCCGTACCCGAGGGCCCCGGCGGCCAGCGACACGACCGCCGCGGACGCGGTGACCACCAGGTACGGCCGCCGCGTCCGCCCGTCCCGCCCGCCGCGGCGCAACAGGTGCAGAAAGCCTGCGTAGCACAGCGCGGCCAGTGACGCGTGGATCGTGCCGGCCACCGACGCCGGCTCGCCGGTCACGCCCGCGGCGAGCACCACGCCGGGCAGCACCAGCGCGACCGCCGCGAAGTAGCGGCGGGACACCGGTTCCCGGTCGGCCACCCACGCGATCACCGGTACCAGCACCACCTGCAGGTTGACCAGAACCGTGGACAGACCGGCCCCGATCTCGCCGATCGCCTGTGTCCACAGCAGACCGTCGCCGGCGAACAACGCGCCGGCCAGGACGGCCCGGAGGCGTTCGGCGCGGTCGAGCGCGCCGCCCGGTTCGGCGCGGGCGAGCAGTGCCAGCGGGCCCAGCGCGAACAGGCACCGGAAGAACGACGCGGTGCCCGGCGCGGTCCCGGACAGCTCGATCAGCACGGCCGAGGCGGAGACGCTCAGCGCCCCCGTCGCGACACCCCAGGCAGGTCGCATACCCGTTCGGCTACCCGTGGACCTAACAGGCAAACGCCGATATGCTCGTTAGATGTTCGTCGGCGGGCATGTGGCGCTCGACCTGGTCAACACGGTCGCGTGGCGCCTGGATCCGGCGCGGCGCGAGGAGCGGCTGCCGGACGACGAGGCGCTGCGGTGGTGGGCCGAGGCGGCCGGATTTCCGGTGGTGGCGAACGGTGGCGTGGCCGAGGTCCGTGCGCTGCGGGAGACGGCGCACCGGGTACTGGAGCCGCTGGCGACCGGCGCGGAAGCCGCGGACGCCGAACCGCTGCGCCGGCTGATCGTGGACGCGCTCGCGCGGGCGGAGGTGGCGTCGGTGGTGCCGCTGGAATGGCGGATCCCAGTGCACGGCACCCGGGACCTGCCGGCCGCGCTCGCACTGGAGACGTGGCGGCTGCTGCAGTTCGAAGACCTCACGCGGTTGCGCCAATGCGCGGACGGGGGCTGCGGATGGCTCTTCCTGGACCGCAGCCGCAACGGTTCCCGCCGCTGGTGCAGCTCGGCCGATTGCGGCAACCGGGAACGGGCGCGCCGCCACTACCACCGCACCCGGCGCTGAGCAGGCGTCACTCGTCGCGGTGGAATTCCGCTCGTACGCCCAGCAACCGCACCGGGCGGGTCCACTCGAAACGGTCCAGCAAGGACAGTGCGGCGCGCTCGATCTCGCCCCGGTCGCTCGTCGGCGCGGGCAGCGTCACGCTGCGGGTGTAGGTGAGGAACGGCTTGAACCGCACTTTGACCCCGATCCGCACCGCCGGCCGGGCCTCGGCCAGGACGTCCTCGGCCACCCGCGCCGCGAGCACCGACACCTGCGCCTCCACCGACGCGCGGTCGGTCAGATCCGCCTGGAACGTCGTCTCCCGGCTCCTCGACCGCGCCAGGTACGGCGTCGCCGTCACCTCGGTGTCGCCGGCGCCCTGGGCGAGCAGCCGGTACCACGGCCCCATCGTCGGACCGAAGCGCGCCGCCAGCTCGTCCGGGTCGGCCGTGCCCAGGTGCCGCACGGTGGTCAGCCCGGCCTCCGCGAGCTTCTTCGCCGTCTTGCGCCCGATCCCCCACAGCGCGTCGGTCGGCCGGTCGGCCATCACCTCGACCCAGTTCGCCCGCGTCAGCCGGTAGATCCCGCCCGGCTTGGCGAACCCGGTCGCGATCTTGGCGCGCACCTTGTTGTCGCCGATCCCGACCGCGCAGGACATCCCGGTCCGCTCGGCGACCCGCTGCTTGACCTCCGCCGCCAGCGCCTCCGGGTCCGCCACCCGGGCGCCGAGGAACGCCTCGTCCCACCCGAGAACCTCGACGACCACCGGGAAGGTCCGCAGCGTGGCCATCACCCGTTCCGAGACCTCCTCGTAGGCCTCCTTGTCGACCGGCAGGAACACCGCGTCCGGGCAGCGCTTGGCCGCCAGCCGCAGCGGCATGCCCGACTGGATGCCGAACTCGCGGGCCTCGTACGACGCGGTCGCCACCACGGCCCGCTCGGCCGGGTTGCCGGACCCGCCGACCACCACCGGCTTGCCGCGCAGCTCGGGATGCCGGGCGACCTCGACCGCCGCGATGAACTGGTCGAGGTCCACGTGCAGCACCCAGTCGTCCGCGGACACGCGGTCCAGGCTAGCCGGACAGCTCGATCTCCAGCGACAGCAACCGCGAGCTCAGCCCCTTGCCGTGGGTGTCCAGCGCGAGCGATGTGGTGACCCCGCCGTCGAGCGCCTGCCGGCACCGGAACTGCAGCGCGCACAGCTTCGGCAGCACGTACCGGACGACCTCGCCGCGCACCTGGCCGGCCAGGTGCTCCCGCACCCGCTCCGCAGTCACCTCGCGCTCCAGGTCCGCGAACTGCCGGTCGTCGTAGGGGAACAGCGACAGGATCGACGTGTCACCCTTGTCGCCGGCCCGGCAGTGCGCGATCTCGTGCAACATCACCCGCACGACCGACCCCCGAACACGGTCACCGCGGGCTCCACGCGGTCCCGGTCGATCAACGTGGACACGATCCCGATCACCTCCGTCACCGCCGTCCGGACGCCCCCGCCGCCGGCCGGCCCGTTCGTGTACAGCGCCTCCACCTCGTGGCAGACGACCTCGGCCCCGGCCCGGTCCGCGGCGGACGCGGCGACCCGCAGCCGGCACTCCGGCGACCCCTCCGCCCCCAGCACATCCGCTCGCACCCGCATGCCCGCGAGCCGCCGCACGACCACGTCGGCGGCCATTTCGGCGCGTGCCCGGGCGCCCGGGCCCTGGTAGGAGATCCCGGCTTCGGCCCGCCACCCGGCGCGGTAGCCGACGCTGACCTTCAACCGCTCCGGACGCGCCCGGCCGACCGCGCCGCGCACCGCCACCCGGTCGGGCCCGGTCTCGGTGACCGTCACCTCGCGCAGGTCGAGCGTGACGTCCGGGGTCAGGTAGGCGGTGGGGTCGGTGACCTCGTAGAGCAGCTGTTCCCGCACCGTCGCCCGCGACACCAGGCCGCCGGTTCCGGGCAGCTTGGACACCTCGACACCCCCGTCGGCGCGCACGTCGGCGAACGGGAACCCGAGCTCGGCCAGGCCGGGCACGTCCTTGCGGCCGGGGTCGGCGAAGTACCCGCCGGTGAGCTGGCCGGCGCACTCCAGCAGGTGCCCGGCCACGGTCCCGGCGGCCATCGGCGCCGGATCACGAAGGTCCCAGCCGAGCCGCTGGGCCAGGGGCGCGGTGAACAGCGACGGATCGGCGACGCGTCCGGTGAGCACCACCTGGGCGCCGGTCTCCAGCGCGGGCAGGATCTGCTCCGCGCCGAGGTAGGCGTTGGCGGACACCAGCTCGCCGTGCTCGGCCAGCGGGCGGCCGGTCTCCAAGGCCGGGGCGGCCGGGTCGATCCGGTCGAGCACGTCGTCGCCGGTCAGCACCGCGACGGTCAGCCCGAGCCCGAGACGGGCGGCGAGGTCCGCCGTCACCCGGCCGGCGGCCAGCGGGTTCGCCGCGCCCATGTTGGTGATCACCCGCACGCCCCGCGCCGCGGTGATCGGCAGCAGCCGCTCGAACCGGGCGACCAGCCGCGGATCGTAGCCCGCGTCCGGATCGGCGAGCCGGCGCTGCTGGCCGAGCGCGATCGTCCGCTCCGCCAGGCACTCCAGCACGAGATCGGCCAAGTCCCCGTCGCGGGCGAGCGCTTCCGCGGGTTCGAACCGGTCCCCGGCGAACCCCGCTCCCCCACCGATGCGTACGCAGTTCATGCACTCCCCTGGATCGCGCCCGTGACGAGGGCGACGGCGGTCATCACCACGGTCGTCCCGAAGGCCCACTTGAAGACGAACCGCTGGTGCTCGCCCAGGTCCACACCCGCCATCCCGACGAGGATGAACGTGGACGCGGTCAGCGGGCTGAGCGGGAACCCGGTGGTCATCTGCCCGAGCAACGCGGCACGGGCGACCTCCGCCGGATCACCGCCGAGCGCCGCGCTCGTCTCGGCGAGCACCGGCATCACCCCGAAGTAGTAGGCGTCCGGGGTGAACACCAGGCTCAGCGGCATCCCGGTCAGCGCGGTCAGCACCGGCAGTGCGCCTCCGGCCCAGTCCGGCACGACGCTCACCAGCGCCCGCGCCATCGCCTCGATCATCCCGGTGCCGGACAGGATCCCGGTGAACACCCCGGCGGCGAAGATCATCGTGGTCACCAGCACCACGTTGTGGCCGTGCCGCTCGAACAGCTCCTGCTGCTGACTCCACTTCGGACGGTTGACCAGCAGGGCGAGCACGAACGCGCCGACGAACAGCACCTCGAGCTTCGCCACCTGGGCCAGCAGCGCGGCCACCAGGGCGAGGGTGAGCACGACGTTGGCCCAGGACCGCACGCGATCGGCGCGGGTGCGTTCCACGATCGCCGCCGGAATCTCGCCCTCCAGGTCGAGCACCCCGATCCGCTTGCGTTCCGCCCGTCCGATCAGCCACGCGGCGAGGAGCACCCACGCGATCCCGGCCAGCATCGCGGGCAGCAGCGGCAGGAAGATCCGCCCGCTGTCGGCGTTCAGCGCCGCCATCGCCCGTGCGGTCGGACCACCCCACGGGACCAGGTTCATCACGCCCGCACCGAGAGCGACGACCCCGGCGAGCACCAGCCGCCGCATCCCGAGCCGCTGGTACAGCGGGAGCAGCGCGGACACCGTGATCAGGAACGTCGAGGCGCCGTCGCCGTCGAGGGCGACCAGCACGGTGAGCGCGGCGGTCCCGACGGTGATCTTCAGCGGATCGCCCTTCGCCCACCGCAGGATCCGCCGCACGGCCGGGTCGAACAGGCCGGCGTCGATCATCAGGCAGAAGTACAGGACCGCGAAGGTGATCATGATCGCGACCGGGGCGACCGTGGTGAGCCCCTTGCCGATCAGCTCGCCCAGGCGCGGGGCCGCCCCCACGGCGAGCGCGGCCAGCACCGGCACGACGGTCAGCGCGAGCAGGACCGAGACGCGGCGCGAGAGCACCCCGGCGAGGAACACGCCGATCGTCAGAAAGCCCGCCAGGGCAAGCATCTCGGGGACCTCCAGTGGCTGTCGACGGTGACGTCTGCCGACTCTGCGGCATCACAGCTATCGAGGTCAAACAAGAGTTACGCATAGACTCATGCGTCATGCGCATGGATCTGACGGTGCAGCAGCTCCGGGCCGTGGTCGAAGTGGCCGACGCCGGCGGGTTCACCACGGCCGCCCAGCGGCTGCACCTGGCCCAGTCGTCACTGAGCCGCACCGTCGCCGAGGTCGAGCGCAAGGTGGGCGTGCCGCTGTTCGAGCGCACCACCCGCCGGCTGGTGCCCACCGCGGCGGGCGTGGAGTTCACCCGGATCGCGCGGGAGGTCCTGGCCTCCTTCGATGCCGGGCTGCGGCACTTCACCGGATTCCTCGCCGGGACCCGCGGGCACGTCCGGGTGGCGACCCTGCCGTCGCTGGCCGCGATCCTGCTGCCGCCGGTGATCGCCCGCTACCGGCGGGAACTGCCGGACGTCGAACTGTCCATCGAGGACTGCCTGTCCGACGAGGTGCTCACCCGCGTGCGCTCCGGCGCGGTGGACCTCGCGGTCACGGTCGTCGGCGAGCCGCCCGGCGATCTGGAGGTGCAGCCGCTGGCCGCCGACGAGTGCTGCTGCGTCTTCCCGCCCGGCCACCGCTTCGCGGACGCGGAAACGCTGTCCTGGCAGCAGATCTCCGGCGAGCCGTTCATCGCGTTCTCCCCCGGCAGCAGCATCCGGCCGCTGGTCGACCACGCGCTCGCCGAAGCCGGGGTGGTGCCCGGCCGCACGATCGAGGCACGCAACATCGCCGCGGTGGCCGGGCTCGCCGCCGCCGGGCTGGGCGTGTCCGCGATCCCCGGGCTGGTGCTGCCGCTGGTCGCCTTCGCCGGGCTGCGCCACCGGCCCCTGGACGGGCCGCGCGCCGAGCGCACGATCGCCCTGGTGCGCGACCCGTCCCGGCCGCGGCCGCCGGCCGTCGCCGCGTTCACCGAAGCCCTGTTGCGGGCCCGGGACCGCGGCGACGGCCTGCCGGATCACGCGCGCTGGCTCACCCGCCGTGGCAGTGGCCCTGCGCCGAGGGCGGCACGTCCAGCGTCGGGTTCCGGTCGAAGAAACCGACCGGCTTCAACTTGAACCCGGTGTAGTCCACGGGCATCACCGGCCAGTCCTCCGGGCGCGGGAAGTGCGTCAGCCCGAAGGTGTGCCACAGCACGATGTCCTCGCCGTCGATGTCCCGGTCCGCCGCGGTCCACGCGGGCAGCCCGGCGCCGCCGGGGTTCTGGTTCACCAGGTCGCCGGCCGGGTAGCGCTCGGCGTCGGAGTAGCGGGTCACCCACAGGTGCTTCGTCGCGAACGTCGCCCGCGCGTGCACCGACGACGACTCGTCCGCCAGCAGCGTCGGCTGCCCCTCCGGGTAGAGCACGTACGCCGGGTTGCGGCCGAAGCGGTTCTGCCGGTCCGGGTTGACGATGTGCCACACGCGCCCCCGGGTGTTGTCGGCCGCGCGCGCCGCCTCCGACTCCCGGGTCAGCCGGGTGCGGGCCTCGCGGAAGGCGTTGCCGTACGGGTTGGCCTCGCTCACCGGCACGCGCACCGCGTCGACCTCGTCCACGGCGTTGCGGTCGCCGTCGACGCTGACGTCCAGCCGCGCGCAGAACAGGTGCTGGTGGTAGGGCGCACCCAGGCCGGGCGCCATCTCGGTGGCGTAGGAGTGGCCCTCGGCCGGGTACGCCGAGGTGAACGTGATGCCGGTGGCCTTGGCCTCCAGCTCGATCGTGCCGTCGAGGTAGAAGTACCAGTAGAAGCCGTAGTCGTAGTTGCCGATCGTGGTGAAGAACGACACCACAAGCCGCCGCTGCCGCCGCGTCTCGTGCGAGCCGGCGAACATGTCGCTGTGCTTCCACAGCACGCCGAAGTCCTCTTCGTGCATGCAGATCGCGTTGCGGATGGTGCGCGCCTGGCCGAGGTCGTCGGCCACCACCGCGTCGAAGTAGCGGATCTCGCCCAGGCAGTCGCAGCCCAGCTCGAGCGAATTGGTGTAGCGGGCGAACATGTACTCGCCGCAGTCGAAGTAGTTCTGCCAGAACCGCACCGGCGACGGGTCGGCGTAGGGCACCACCATCTCGGCCACCGACGCCCGGTACAGCACCGGCCGCTCGTGGAACGAGATCTCGTGCAGGGTCAGGCCTTCCCGCTCGTTGAAGCCCAGCCGCAGGTCCCAGTTCTGCCACCGCACCCGGCTGCCCTCGACCGTGAAGCTCGGGCCCTCGGGCTGGGTGATCCGGATCGGCTTGAGGCTCGTGCGGTGCGGCCCGGTCTGCGCCGGGTCGTCGAAGTTGCCCGGCTCCTGCGGCACCGGCAGGTCCCGGTGGTCGATCACCTTCGTCACCGCGCGAGCGGTCAGGTCGACGTAGGCGACCAGCCCGTCCACCGGGTGCGCCCACGGGTGGTCTTTCTCGTGGAACTGCTGGAAGCCCAGCGCCCGCACCACGCGGCGGCCGGTCTCCTCCGGGTGGTCGTAGGAGCCCGCGGACAGCGGCACCGCTCGCACCGTGGCCGGGTCGAGGCCGCGCCTGCGCAGCGCGTCGGTCCACCGCGGCTCGGCGCCCAGGATGTCCTCGATCAGCTCGAACTCGGTGTCGATGATCGGCGGCTGACCGTCGGTGACCGGGTCGATCTCCCGTAGCTCGTCCACTGTGGACCGGGTGGCGGAGACGACCACGTCCTTGGACGAGCCGTCCGCCAGGTCGAGCAGGATCGCGCGGAACCGGCGGTCCACCTCGTCGCCCGGCTGATGGGCGCGCACCGCGGCCTTGGCCGGCTCCTCCAGCGCCAGGAAGGCGAACCGGACCGATTCGCCCAGCAGGCCGGCGGCGGCGAGGATCTCGCGGACCGCGCGGACCTCGTCGGCGGTCATCGGGTCCAGCGGGTGCGTGGTGGTGGTGCGTTCTTCGGCGAGTGTCATCGACGATCCTTTCAGGCGAGGGCGGGTTCGGTGGCGGGCGAGCGCAGGACGGCCGAGAGCACGGCCCCGATGGCGAACGCGAGGACGAGCACGGCGGCGATGACGGCGGCCAGGCCGAACGAGCCGCCGATGAGCGTCGGGAAGTTGAGCACGGTCAGCACCAGGCACGTGCCCAGTCCGGCCAGGCCGAGCACCGGCGCGGCGAACGTGTGCCAGGCGCGCCGGTCCACCCGCGTGCGGCGGAAGAACACCACCACGGCCAGGCAGGTCAGCGTCATCAGCACGAGCACACCGAGGGTCGCGGTGCCGGCCATCCACGAGAACACCTGGGTCACCGGGTCCATCCCGGCCAGGGCGAACACCGCGATCAGCACGACCGCGCTCGCCGACTGCGCCAGCGACGCGACGTGCGGCGAACCGTGCCGGGTGTGGCTGCGTCCGCACACGGCGGGCAGCGCGCCGGAGTTGCCGAGCGAGAACGCGTACCGGGCGATGACGTTGTGGAACGACAGCAGCGCGGCGAACAGGCTGGTGACCAGCAGGACCTGGACGACGTCGGCGCCCGCGGTGCCCAGGTAGCGGCCCACCGTGGTGATGAGCATGTTCCCCGGGTCGGCGCCGGCCTGCTCGACCGCGCCCGCATCACCCCACGCCGAGACGACCGCCCAGCTGGACAGCGTGTAGAACCCGGCGATGAGCAGCAGCGACAGGTAGGTGGCGCGCGGGATCGTGCGGGCCGGGTCGCGGGCCTCGTCGCGGAACACCGCGGTGGCTTCGAACCCGATGAAGCTCGCGATCGCGAACATGATCGCGATGCCCACCGAGCCGGAGCCGATCTGAGCCGGCTGCAGGAACGCCGTGGACAGTCCGGCCTCGCCGCCACGCACGGTCACGACCGCGTCGAAGACCAGCACGATCCCGGCCTCGCACAGCAGCAGCACGCCGAGGACCTTGCTGCTCAGGTCGATGTGCCGGTAGCCGAGCACGCCGACCACGGCGAGCGCGGCCAGCGACCACACCCACCACGGCAGCGCGGGACCGCCGTAGTGCTGGACCAGGCCGTCCAGGGCGGCGCCGAGGTAGCCGTAGACGGCCAGCTGCACCGCGGTGTAGGTGACCAGGGCGAGGAACGCCGCGCCGAGGCCTGGCGCGCGGCCCAGCCCCTCGCGGATGTAGGCGTAGAACGCCCCGGCGTTGGGGACGTGACGGCTCATCGCGCAGAACCCGACCGCGAACAGCAGCAGGACCACGCAGCACAGCACGAAGGTGGCGGGGAATGCGGCGCCGTTGCCGAGCGCGACGCCCAGCGGCACGCTGCCGGCGACGACGGTGAGCGGCGCGGCGGCCGCGACGACCATGAAGACGATGGAGCCGGCGCCCAGCGAACCGGTCAGCGACCGTGGCGTATCCATGAGACCTCCGGGGACTCAGCGGGGATTTCCGGTGACGGCTGCACAGCGTTGAGCAGCAACGTTGCGCCGCCGTCAGTCCCGGGTCAAACCCCGGTCTCCGGCACCGGGAACTCCCGCGGCGGCGTTCTCCCAACGCGGGAACGGGCCGGGGAAAATTCTCATTTGACGTCACGAGGCATGTGCCGCGGCGTGACCCCGGAGTTACAGTCCCAGGTTACCGTCCACAGAGGAGGAAGAGCTGGATGTCCCTGCCACCCCGGGTGCTGCCGCCGCTGCGGCGCGAGTCCCCGATGTCCGGGCTCGACCGCCGCAACCTCGGCCCGCTCCAGGTGTTCGCGCAGTCGATCTCGGCGGCGGCGCCGTCGGCGGCGATGGCGGCCGCGCCCGCGGTCGCCGCGGCCGGAGCCGGCACCGGGGTGCTGTGGTCGTTCGTCGTCGCGACGGTGCTCGCGCTGCTCATCGGCCTGGGCATCGCCCAGTTCACGCGCCGCATGGCCGCCGCCGGGTCGCTGTACAGCCTGACCGCGAAGGGGCTCGGCCCGGTCACGGCCTTCGCGTGCGGCGGCGCGCTGCTGGTCGGCTACGGCCTGCTGACCATGGCCGCGCTCACCGGATCCGGCGTCTACCTGCAAGACGTGCTGCGGCGGGTCGGGGTGGACCTGGGCTGGGGGCTGGTGGCGGCGCTGGTGCTGGTGCTGGGCGCGCTGGCCACGGCGTGCGTGCTGCGGGGCGTGCGGTTGTCGGCCACGGTCGTGCTGGTCACCGAGGCGGTGTCGATCTCGTTGATGCTGGTGGTGTTCGGGTTGCTGCTGGCGCGCGTCGGACCGGAGCTGGCGCCGGCCACGCCGGACCGCGGGGTCGGCGGGATCGCCGCCGGGGTGCTGCCCGCGCTGGGCGCGTTCATCGGGTTCGAGGCGGCCGCGTCGTTCGGGGTCGAGGCGCGGCGGCCGTTCCGCACGGTGCCGCGCGCGGTGCAGGGCACGGCCGCGTTGTGCGGGGTGCTGTACCTGGTGGCGGCGTACACGCAGGTCATCGGGCTGGGCGCGCTGCCGGGCGGGCTGGCCGGGCAGGCCGAGCCGGTGAGCACGCTGGCCGCGCTGCAGCAGCTGCCGTGGCTGTCCTACCTGCTCGACCTGGGCATCGCGGCGTCGTTCCTGGCGTGCACGCTGGCGACCGGCAGCGCGCTGGTGCGGGTGCTGTTGTCGATGGGCCGCGAAGGTGTGGCGCCCGCGGCGCTGGGCCGGACGCACCCGCGGTACCGGACGCCGCACGTCGCGATCCTCGCGGTGCTGCCGCCGGTCGCGGTGGTGCCGGTGGTGCTGATGGCGGCCGGGATGAGCACCACGTCGGTGTTCGTCACGCTGCTCAACGTCGCGGTGTTCGGGTACCTGGTGGCGTACCTGCTGGTGTGTGTGGCGGCGCCGGTGTTCCTGTACCGGATCGGCGAGCTGACCCGCGGGGTGCTGGTGGTCAGCGCGATCACCGCGCCAGCGCTGCTGGCGGCGCTGGTGGTGTTCACCGCCGACAACCTGGGCGGGCCGTATCCGGCGGTGTTCGGGCTGTTCGCGCTCGGCGGTCTGGCGTGGTTCGCGTGGCTGCGCCGGCGGCGGCCGCGGCAGCTGGCGCGGATCGGGATCTACGACGAGACGTCCGAGGCCGATCTGCTGGGCGGCGAGCGGTGAGCCCCGAGACGCCGCTGTCGGGCCGCCAGCCGAAGGCGGTGCGCAGCGCGCTGGCCGTGCTGGAGGAGGTCGTGGCGGCCGGGCCGGGCGTGACGGCGAAGGAGATTTCGGCGGCGCTGAAACTGCCCCCGGCGACGACCTACCGGCTGCTGAACCTGCTGGTCGGCGAGGAGTACCTGGTGCGGTTGCCGGACCTGCGGGGGTTCGCGCTGGGCCGCCGCGCCGGGCGCCTGGCGATGCCGGTGACGGTGCGCCCGCCGGCGGCCGCGCGGGCGATCGTGGAGCACCTGCGGCAGCGGGTGCGGTGGGGTGTGCACCTGGCGTCCTACCGGACCGGGCGGCTGACGCTGGTCGATCCGGACCCCGACCACCCGCCGTCGGACGGGGCGCTGCTCGCGCGGTACCCGCACGTGTCCGCGCTGGGCAAGCTGCTGCTGGCCGAGCAGGCCGACTGGCGGGCGGTGGTGCGGGAGCTGCGGTCGTTCACCGAGCGCACGATCGTCGACGCCGACCGGCTGGACGCCGAACTGGCCGAGGTGGCGCGCAGCGGGATGGCGCGGCAGTGCGGTGAGCTGCTGGAACGCAAGGGGTGCCTGGCGGTGGCGATCCGGGACGTGGTGACCGGCGAGCTGGTCGCGGGGCTGGCGGTGAGCGGCCCGGCGGAGCGGGTCGCCGAGCCGAACGCCGAGCTGGTGGCGCTGGTGCGCGACCACGCCGGGCAACTCGCGCCACTTCTGGCGTGAGCGATGTCGAGAACGCGGACGCGGCTCCGTCCCCGGCGTGACACACAACGAACCGGAGGAGACGGACATGGATGTCACCGCGGAACTGGCCAAGCCGATCGCACAGCAGCTGCTGCGTTCGGACATCCCCGCGCGGCTGGCCTACGACGGGCTGGACGGCGCGCCACGGGTGATCCCGATCGGGTTCTGGTACGACGGCGCGAACGTGGTCATGGCCACCGTGCCCGGCTCGGCGAAGGTCCCGGCCCTGCGGCGCAACCCCCGGGTGGCGATCACCATCGACTACGTGAGCCCGTGGCCGCCCCGCGTGCTGCTGATCCGCGGCACCGCGCACCTGGAGCTGGTCGACGGCGTGCCGGACGCCTACATCGAGGCGAGCCGGAAGGTGACGCCGGCCGATGTGTTCGAGTCCTGGGAGCAGGGCGTGCGCGCGCTGTACGAGCAGATGGTGGTCATCACGGTCACCCCGGACTGGGCGAAGCTGCTGGACTTCGAAACGACGCTCCCGAAGGCGGTCGAGGAGCTGCTCCAGGCGCGCCAGGGCTGAGGGGCGCTCACACCGTCCCGGCACCGGGCACGACCACCACCCGGTCCGCCCCGAGGTCGAAGGCGAGGACCGGCCGGTCGTCGCCTTCGGGGCAGAGCAGCACCGGTTTGCCGAGGTGACGGCCCAGCGTCGCGAACAGACGGCAGAGCGCTTCCACGCCCCGCTGACCCCGTAGCTCGCGCAGGTCGATGTCGAAATCGATCGAGCCGGGCTCGAGCGGCCAGAAGTTCACCTGGCAGCCGGGCTCGGGCCACACCCGCAGCACTCCCGTGCCACCCAGCATCGCTTCGACGCTCGGCGGTGGTCCCGGCTCTCCGTCCGCCACGTAGGAGTGCGGCCAGCCCCGGGACACCACGAGATCGAGCAGCGCCCGCCAGTCCTGCACGGCCGTCAGGGGCACGTGGCCGTCCGGCAGCGCCCCCATCACCTCGACGTCGAGGAATCGCCGGACGTCGGGCCAGTGCGGATCCGTCACCGGCTCAGCCTGCCCGAATCCTGGCCGGCGATCTAGGCTCGGAGCGGTGCGGATCGTGTCGTTGCTGCCCGCCGCCACGGACATCGTGGCCGAGCTGGGGCTGCTCGGGGACCTCGTCGGCCGGACGCACGAATGCGACTGGCCGCCGGGCGTCGAGGGCGTGCCCGTGGTGACCGGCAGCGGCCTCGACACCACCATGAGCAGCCGCGAGATCTCGCAGGCCGTCGGCGGCGCGCACACCGGCTCCGCGCTCTACGCGCTCGACTCCGCGAAGCTCGCCGAGCTGCGTCCCGACGTCATCCTCACCCAGGACCTGTGCGACGTCTGCGCGGTCTCCTACCGCCACGTCTCCGAGACCGTGCGCCTCCTGGACACCGGCCCGCGGGTGCTCAGCCTCGAACCCCGCACCCTGCCCGAGGTCCTCGACTGCCTGCGGCAGGTCGGCGAGGTCCTCGGCGTGCCGAACACCGCCCGCGCCAAGCACGAAGAACTGCGCGCCCGGCTCACCCGCCTCCAGGAGCGGACCCGGCGCCTGCCCCGCCCGCGCGTCGCCGCGATCGAGTGGCTCGATCCGCTCTGGCCGGCCGGTCACTGGGTGCCCGAGCAGATCGCCGCCGCCAGTGGGGAGCCCCTCCTCGCCCGGCCCGGCGAACACACGCAAGCCATCGACTGGACCGAGCTGACCACCGCGAAACCGGACGTCCTGCTCCTGCTCCCGTGCGGTCTGCCGCCGGAGCGCACCGAAGCCGAACTCGGCCTGCTCACCACCCGCCCGGGCTGGGGCGACCTGCCCGCCGTGCGCAGCGGGCAGGTGTGGATCCTCGACGGCCCGTCCTACTTCAACCGCCCCGGCCCGCGCGTCGTCCGCGGCGCGGAAATCCTCGCTCACGTGCTGCACGGCATCGGGACCGTCGAGCCGGATCAGGCGAGGCGCACCTCGATCTCCGGCGGCGTCCGCAGCGTCTGATACACCACGCAGTACCGCTCGGTGAGCTTGCGCAGCGTCGCCAGCTCTTCCTCGGACGCGTCGGTGTCCAGGTCGAACGACAGCCGGATCGACTGGAACCCGACCGGTGCCGTCTTGTCGACCCCGAGCGTGCCCCGGAAGTCCAGGTCGCCCTCGGCCCGCACGGTCCCGCCGCGGATCTCCAGCCCCAGCGACGTCGCCACCGCCCGCAGCGTCACCCCCGAGCACGCCACCAGTGCCTCCAGCAGCATGTCGCCGGAGCACGCCAGGCTGCCGTCCCCGCCGGTGGCCGGGTGCAGGCCCGCCTCGACCACCGCCCGGCCGGTCTCGACCTTGCACGAGATGCCCAGGCCGTCCAGTTCGGCGTTGGCCCGCAAGGTGATCAGCGCCCGTGACGGGTCCTCCCGGTAGCGCTCCTTGAGCGGCGCCTGCAGTTCCCTCAGTTCGGTCGCGTCCATGCGGCCAGTATGACCGCGTGAACGGGCTCACGCCGGTGTCAACGCCGGGTCAAGACCACGCCCGGACGAGTCATGACCGCGTCAGCCCCGGTGCCGCACCCGTCGCCAGGGCGATCTCCTTCGGGTGCACGGAAACCGAAGGAGGACGTGATGACACTCGCCGAGGTGCTGCCCAGCGTGGGCCTCGCCGGAGAACCGCCGCTGGACGAGGGCCTGTGGCCGCGCACGACCCGCCTCGCCGGGGGCGGCGACCTCACCTGCGGGGGCGTGAGCCTGTCCCGGCTCGCCGCGCGGTTCGGCACGCCGGTGCAGGTGCTCGACGAAACCGAGATCCGGCACCGCGCCCACCTGCTGCGCGCCGCCTTCCCCGGCGCCGAGATCGCGTTCGCCACCAAGGCGTTACCCGTGCGTGGGGTGCTCCGGCTGCTGGACTTCAGCGCGGATGTCTGCTCGGCCGGCGAGATCGCGATGGCGCGCTCGGCGGGCGTGCCGGGCGAGCGGATCCTGGTGCACGGCAACGTGAAGACCCCGGAGGACCTCAAGGCCGCGTTCACCGCGCGCGCCGGCCGGATCGTGGCCGACTCCGCCGACGAGATCGACCAGCTCGCCGCGCTCGCCCCCGCCGGGCAGCGGGTCCTGGTGCGGGTCACGCCCGGCGTCGACGCGCACACCCACCGCGCGCTCGCCACCGCCGTCGAGGGCCAGAAGTTCGGGTTCTCCCTCGCCTCGGGCGCCGCGCTGGACGCCGTGGGACGGGTCCTCGCCCAGCCGGGCTTGCGCGCCGCCGGGCTGCACTGCCACCTCGGCTCGCAGGTGCGCGACACCGCCGCCTACGCCGAAGCCGTGCGGCGCATGGTGCACCTGCTCGCCCAGGTCCGCGACCGGCACGGCGTGACGCTGGACCAGCTCGACCTCGGCGGCGGGTTCGCCGTGCCCTACCGCCCCGGCGAGGCGGTGTTCGACCTGACCGGCGCCGCCCGCCGGATCCCGAGCACGCTGCGCCTGGAGTGCGACCACCACCGGCTGCCGGTCCCGCGGCTGGTGCTGGAACCCGGCCGCTGGCTCGTCGCGACGGCAGGGATCACGCTGTACCGGGTGGCCGCGGTCAAGAGCGGGTTCGTCGCGGTGGACGGCGGCATGAGCGACAACCCGCGCCCCGCGCTGTACGGCGCGCGCTACACCGCCCGGCTCATCGGACGGCACACCAAGGCACCCCGCCGCCCGGTGACGATCGCCGGCCGGCACTGCGAGGCCGGGGACGTCCTGGCCGAGGACGTACCGCTGCCCGCCGACATCCGCCCCGGCGACCTGCTGGCGGTGCCGGTGAGCGGCGCCTACCACCATGCGTTGGCGTCGAACTACAACCTGGTCGGCCGCCCACCCCTGGTGGCGCTCGCCGAGGGCATCGCGCGGGTCCTGGTGCGCCGCGAAACCGAGGAAGACCTGCTGCGCCGCGATCTCGGCTAGAGAACCGGGGCTAGTCCCGCGCCTCCAACGTGGTGTCGATGAACGCGCGCGTCGCCGCGGTGACCGGGCCGCCGCGGTGCACCAGCCACTGCGGCAGCCGCTCCGGCGGGTCGAACCGGTAGACGTCCGCGCCCGCCCGGACGGCCAGCTCCGACCAGCCGTCCGGCATCAGCCCCGCCCCGATGCCCTTGAGCACCATCGGCAGCACCACACCCCGGTCCCCGGTCTCGGCCGCGATCGTCATGTCCCCCACGGTCGCGGCCAGCCGGTCGAACAGCGCCCGCACCGCCGTGGCCGGCTTGGTCACCACGAACCGCATGCCGCGCAGCATCTCCGGCGCCACCGCGCGCCCCGGCACGTCGAGCGCGCCGGGCGGCACGACCAGCAGGAACTCCTCGTCCCGCAGGTGGTGCGTCACCAGCCCCTGCCCGGACGGCCGCTCCGCGCTGCCGCACACCCCGACCTCGCACCGGCCCTGCAACACCATCGCCACCACCTCGGCCGCCGACATCGCCGACGTGGTGCTGACCGTGACGCCGGGATGCCGCCGCGCCAGCTCGGCGATCACGCTGGTGACCGGTTCCAGCCCGGACGACGAGGTCGCCGCCACGTCCACCCGCCCGGCCGCGCCGTCCCCGATCGCGCCCGCCGCCGCCCGCAACGCGTCCAGGTCCCGCAGCACCAGCCGGGCCCGGCCGGCCAGCGCCTCCCCCGCGGTGCTCAGCACGGCGTGCCGCCCGACCCGGTGGAACAGCGTGACGCCCAGCTCGTGCTCGAGCTTGCCGATCGCGCGGGACAGCGAGGGCTGCGCGACGTGCAGCGCCTTCGCCGCCGCGGTGAACCCGCCGTGCTCGACGATCGCGACGAAGTACTCCAGCTGGCGGCGTTCCACCACGGCTCCCATCGATAGCGAACGGCTATGGGGATGGTGTCACACATGTCTTGGACGTTCACCCGTTCGAGGGTGTGTACTCGATCCGTGTTCACCACCCGTCCCACGCTGCAGGGCACCCACGGCATGGTGTCGTCGACCCACTGGCTCGCCTCCGCCACGGCGATGGCGGTGCTGGAGGACGACGGCAACGCCTTCGACGCGGCCGTGGCCGCCGGGTTCGTGCTGCACGTCGTCGAACCGCACCTCAACGGCCCCGGCGGCGAGGTGCCGATCATCCTCGCGCCCGCCGGCCAGGCGCCGCGCGTGCTGTGCGGGCAGGGCCCGGCCCCGGCCGGGGCGACGGTCGCGCACTACACCTCGCTCGGGCTGGACCTGGTGCCCGGCACCGGCCCGCTGGCCGCCGCCGTGCCCGGCGCGTTCGACGCCTGGATGCTGCTGTTGCGCGACCACGGCACCAAGACGCTGGCCGAGGTGCTGAAGTACGCCATCGGCTACGCCGAGAACGGGCACCCGGCGGTCGAGCGGATCGGCTCGACCATCGCCAGCGTGCGGGAGCTGTTCGAGACCGAGTGGACCAGCTCCGCGGAGGTCTACCTGCGTGACGGCCGCCCGCCCAGGCCCGGCGAGATGCTGCGCAACCCGGCGCTGGCCGCGACTTGGCGCCGCGTGATCGCCGAGGCCGAGGCGGCCGGCGCGGGCCGGGAGACCCAGATCGACGCCGCCCGCCGCATCTGGCGCGAGGGCTTCATCGCCGAGGCGATCGACGAGGCCGCCGCCCGCCCCACGTTGGACACCTCCGGCGAGCGGCACGCCGGCACCTTGACCGCCGGCGACCTGGCCGCGTTCGAAGCCGGCTACGAGGACCCGGTCACCTACGACTGGCAGGGCTGGACGGTCGCCAAGTGCGGTCTGTGGAGCCAGGGGCCGACGTTCCTGCAGCAGCTCGCTCTGCTGCCGGACGGCCTCGAATACGGCACGCCGGACTACCTGCACACCCTCGTCGAGGGCACCAAGCTCGCCATGGCCGACCGCGAGGCGTGGTACGGCGACAGCACCGACGTCTCGCTGGACACCCTGCTTTCCGCGTCCTACAACGATTCCCGTCGCGCCCTCATCGGCGAGCAGGCGTCGACGGAGCTGCGGCCCGGCTCGCCCGACGGGCGTCAGCCGCGGCTGAGCAAGCAGGCCGAGCTGTCCGTCAGCGGCGCGGTCCCGCCACCGCCCGCCGCCGGGGCCGGTGAGCCGACCGTCGCCAAGGACGGCGCTACGCGCGGCGACACCTGCCACCTCGACGTGGCCGACCGGTGGGGCAACCTGATCGCCGCCACCCCGAGCGGCGGCTGGCTGCAGTCCAACCCGGTCATCCCGTCCCTCGGTTTCCCGCTGGGCACGCGGCTGCAGATGGCCTGGCTCGACGAGGGCCTGCCCAACTCGCTGGTACCCGGCCGCCGGCCGCGCACCACGCTGTCGCCGTCGATGGCGCTGCGCGACGGGGTGCCGGTGATGGCTTTCGGCACGCCCGGCGGGGACCAGCAGGACCAGTGGAGCGTGCATTTCTTCCTCGCCGTCGCACTGCGCGCCAATGTACGTGGAAGCCTCGACCTGCAGGGCGCGATCGACGCCCCGAACTGGCACACCGACAGTTTCCCGAGTTCGTTCTACCCGCGCGCGATGAAACCGGGCAGCGTCACCGTCGAATCGCGCATCGGCGATTCCGCGATAGCCGAACTGCGCCGCCGCGGGCACGACGTCGAAATCGCCGATCCGTGGTCGGAAGGACGGCTCTGCGCGGTCGCCCGCGACCCGGAAACCGGTGTGCTGTCGGCGGGTGCGAACCCGCGCGGCATGCAGGGCTACGCCGCCGGACGGTAGTTCCCCGGCGCCGGTAAGAGGAAAAGCAGCGGTTCGCACCCATCCCCGCGAACCGCTGCTTTTTCCTGCTTTCCGACCGCCGGGAATTCGTAACGGCAATTTACCCACCGGAAACAGCTGACAACGGTGATCGAACTACCGTAGGCTGCGCACACATTCGAACGCGCTGGAGTTTGCCCATGCCCCACGAGAAATCCCGGTGGCGCGTTTTCGCGTCACTCGCGGCGGTCACCGTGGCGCTCACCGCGTGCGTGCCGGTTCAGCACGTGGCGAGCACCGCCGAGCACACCGACGACTACGGCACGCCGGTCGGCGCCCAGGCCGTCCGGTCCGGGGGCGAGCTCGTGATGGGCCTGTCGTCCGAGCCGGACCGGCTCGACCCGACCACGTCCAGCTCGCTCTACACGCGGTACGTGATGAGCACGATCTGCGAGAAGCTCTACGACCTGGACTCCTCCGGACAGGTCGTGCCGCAGCTGGCCACCGCGCTGCCGGCCCTGTCCCCGGACGGCCTGACGGTCACGATCGGAGTGCGCACCGGCGTCACCTTCGCCGACGGCACCCCGTTCGACGCCGCCGCCGTCCGCACCAGCCTGCAGCGCCACCTGACGCTCAAGGGTTCGCAGCGGGCCAGCGAGATGGGTCCGGTGCAAAGCATCGAGGCGCCCGACGCCACGCACGTCGTGCTCACCTACAAGCGCCCGTTCGCGCCGATCACCGCCGCGCTGGCCGACCGCGCCGGGATGATCCTGTCGCCGGCCGCGCTGGCGGCCGAGGGCGCGAACTTCGGTGACCACCCGGTGTGCGTGGGGCCGTTCAAGTTCGTCCGGCGCGTGCCGCAGACCTCGATCGAGGTCGAGCGCGACCCGCTGTACTACGACGCCGCGCGGGTCCGCCTCGACCGCATCCTGTACCGGATCATGCCGGACGCCAACATCCGCGCCGCGAACCTGCGCTCCGGCGACATCCAGGTGGCCGACACGATCTCGCCGCAGGACGTCGACGCGCTGGCGAAGGACCCGGACCTCAAGGTGCTGCAATCGCCGTCGCTGGGCTACCAGGGCATCACCATCAACACCGGCAACGTCGACGGCGCCGGCACCCCGGCCAAGCCGATCGGCACGCCGATCGCGCGCGACCGCCGGGTGCGCGAGGCGTTCGCGGCGAGCATCGACCGGCAGACCCTGGTCGACACCGTCTTCAACAACTGGTTCGACGTGGCCTGCTCCCCCATCGCGCCGCAGTCGCCGTACGCGACACCGGACAGCAACGCCTGTCCCGCCTTCGACCCGGCGCGGTCGCGGCGGCTGCTGGCCGAGGCCGGCGTGCCGGTGCCCTACACCGTCACGCTGCAGGTGTCCAACAGCCAGGACCAGCTGCGCTACGCCCAGGCGCTGCAGGCCAGCGTCGCCGAGGGCGGGTTCGACCTGAAGATCGTCCCGGTGGAGTACTCGACGCTGCTGGACGTGCAGAAGCGCGGCACGTTCGAGGTGGTGCAGCTGGGCTGGTCCGGCCGCATCGACCCGGACGCCAACACCGCGCGGTTCCTGTCGTCGGGCTCGGCGGGCAACTACGGCGGGTTCGTCTCGCCGGAACTGGACGATCTGCTCGCCAGGGCCGCCCGCACCACCGACACGGCCGCCCGCGCGCAGCTGTACGGCCAGGCCACGCGGGTGATCCAGCGGGAGAACCCGATCGTCTACACCTACCGGCTGCGCAACCTCACCGTCCACTCGGCCCGGGTGGCCGGGGTCGAGGTGTACTCCGACGGCGTCGTCCGGCTCGGCAAGGCCGCCTTCCGCGCGGGCCAGGAGGGCTGACAACCATGCTGCGTTACCTGTTCCACCGGCTCTGGCAGTCCGCGGTCACGCTGGTGCTCGCCTCGATCGTGGTGTTCGCCGGGGTGCGCGCGCTGCCCGGCGATCCGGCGCTGGCGATGGCGGGCGAGGAGGCCGACGCCGAGACGCTGGCCGCCGTGCGCGCCCAGCTCGGGCTCGACCAGCCGCTGCCGGTGCAGTACCTCAAGTTCCTGGGCAACGCGGTGACCGGCGACTTCGGCCGCTCGACCCGCACCGGCACGCCGGTGACCGAGATGATCGGCACGACCCTGCCGGTCACCGTCCAGCTCGCGGTGTACGCGATGCTGATCGCGGTGCTGGCCGGCCTGCTGCTCGGCGTGCTCGCCGCGGTGTTCCGCGGGCGCTGGCCGGAGTGGGCCGCCAACGGGTTCTCGCTGTTCGCCCTGTCGGTGCCGACGTTCTGGCTCGGCATCCTCGCGGTGGTCTACCTGTCCGTCCAACTGGGATGGTTCCCGGCGTCGGGATACGTGTCCCCACTGAAGGATCCGCTGCGCGGCGTGTACTACCTGACGCTGCCCGCGGTGATCCTCGGCCTGTCGCACGCCGCGGTGGTGCAGCGCCAGACCCGGGCGTCGATGACCGGCACGCTGACCGCCGACTTCGTGCGCACCGCACGGGCGAAGGGGCTGGGCCGCGGCGCGGTGATCTTCCGCTACGGGCTGCGCAACAGCCTCATCGTGGTCACCACGATCGTCGGCCTGCAGCTCGGCGGGCTGATCGCCGGGGCGGTGGTCACCGAGCGGATCTTCAGCCTGCCCGGCATCGGCAAGCTCACGCTCGACTCGGTGTTCAGCCGGGACTACCCGGTGATCCAGGCCGTGGTGCTGGTGATCACCTTCGCCTACATCGTCATCAACCTGCTGGTCGACGTCCTCTACACGGTCATCGACCCGCGGGTCCGGGTCTCCGGGAGGTCGCGTTGACCGCCATCACCGAAACACCGGTCACCGCCGGGCGGGTCCGCGGCCGGGTGTGGCGCACCCTGCTGCGCAACCCGATGGGCGTCACCGGCGGCGTGCTGCTGCTGATCGTGCTCGTCGCCGGGATCTTCGCGCCGTGGCTGGCGCCCTACGCACCGTCCGAAGTGCACTTCACGACGCCGTTCCAGCAGCCGGCCACCGTCGGGTTCGCCCTGGGCACCGACGACCTCGGACGCGACGTGCTCTCCCGCGTGCTGTACGGGACGCGGACCTCGCTCGAGGTCGGGCTGCTGTCGGTGCTGCTCGCGATCGTCGTCGGCGTCCCGCTGGGGCTGCTGGCCGGGTACTGGCGGTGGCTGGACGCGATCGTGTCCCGGCTGACCGACCTGATGCTGGCGTTCCCGTTCCTGCTGCTGGCGGTCGGGTTGGCCGCGATCAACGGCGGCGGCCTGACCAACGCGGCGATCGCGCTGGGCATCGCCAACATCCCCACGATGATCCGCGTGGTCCGCGCGGAGACGCTGCGGCTGAAGGACAGCGACTTCGTGCTCGCCGCGCACACCATGCACGCCGGGCCGCTGCGCGTGCTCGGGCAGCACATCCTGCCCAACGCGATGTCGGCGATCATCGTGCAGGCCACGGTGATCATGCCGGCCGCGGTGCTCGGCGAGGCGATCCTGTCGTTCCTCGGGCTGGGCATCCAGCCGCCCGAGCCGAGCCTGGGCATCATGCTCTCCGACGCGCAGCAGTACCTGTTCCGCACCGTGTGGCCGGGCGTGTTCCCCGGTATCGCGCTGGCCCTGATCTGCCTGGGGTTCAACCTGTTCGGCGACGCGCTGCGCGACGCACTCGACCCGAGGAGCTCCCGATGACCGAACCGTTGCTGCGGGTCGAGGACCTGCGCGTGTCCTTCGGTGACACCGAGGTCGTGCACGGCGCGGACCTGACGATCATGCCCGGCGAGCGGGTCGCCGTGGTGGGCGAGTCCGGGTCCGGCAAGTCGACGACGGCGCACGCGGTGCTGGGCCTGCTGCCCGGGTCCGGCCGGGTGACCGGCGGGCGGATCGTGGTGCGCGGCGAGGACGTCACGCACGCCGGCGAGAAACGGATGCGGCGGCTGCGCGGCCGGGAAATCGGCCTGGTGCCGCAGGATCCGATGACGAACCTGAACCCGGTCGCGCGCGTGGGCAGGCAGGTCGCGGAGACGCTGGTGACGCACGGGCTGGCGAACCGGCGTGAGGCGATGGCGCGGGCGGTGGAGATCCTCGGCGAGGCCGGACTGCCCGATCCGGCGCGGCGCGCGCGGCAGTACCCGCACGAGTTCTCCGGCGGCATGCGGCAGCGGGTGCTGATCGCGATCGGCCTGGCGTGCCGGCCGGACCTGCTGATCGCCGACGAGCCGACGTCGGCGCTGGACGTCACGGTGCAGCGGCAGATCCTGGACCACCTGGACGGGCTGACGCGCGAGCTGGGCACGGCGATGCTGCTGGTCACGCACGACCTGGGGCTGGCCGCGGACCGGGCGGACCGGGTGGTGGTGATGTCGCGGGGCCGGGTCGTGGAGTCCGGCCCCGCGCGGCGGGTGCTGACGGCGCCCGAGCACGAGTACACGCGGCGGCTGATCGCGGCCGCGCCGTCGCTGAAGGAACCGCTCCCGGTGGCGGCGGCCGCCGCGCCGGTGCTCGAGGTGTCCGGCGTGTCGAAGGAGTACCGGATCCGCGGCGGCGGGGGCGTGTTCAAGGCGGTGGACGACGTGTCGTTCACGGTCGAGCGGGGCCGCACGACGGCGATCGTCGGCGAGTCGGGTTCCGGCAAGACGACGACGGCGCGGATGGTGCTCGGGCTGGTCCCGGTGACCGCGGGCACGATCCGGCTGGACGGGGAGGACGTGCTGGGGCTGCGCGGGGCGCGGCTGAAGGCGGCGCGCCGGGCGATGCAGCCGGTGTTCCAGGACCCGTACGCCTCGCTCGACCCGCTGATGCCGGTGGAGCGGCTGATCAGCGAGCCGTTGCGGATCTTCCGGATCGGCGATCGCGACAGCCGCGCCGCGCGGGTGCGGGAGCTGCTGGACCAGGTGGCCCTGCCGTCGTCGGTGGCGCACCGCTACCCGAACGAGCTGTCCGGCGGCCAGCGGCAACGGGTGGCGATCGCGCGGGCACTGGCGCTGGACCCGAGGCTGGTGGTGTGCGACGAGGCGGTGTCCGCGCTGGACGTGCTGGTGCAGGACCAGATCCTCACCCTGCTGCGCCGGTTGCAGGACGAGCTGGGGCTCAGTTACCTGTTCATCTCGCACGACCTGGCCGTGGTGAAGGCCATCGCGCACGAGGTGGTGGTGATGCGCGCCGGACGGGCGGTGGAGCAGGGCCCGGTGGCGAAGGTGCTCTCCGCCCCGGAGGAGGCCTACACGCAGGCCCTGCTGGAAGCGATCCCGGGAGCGGGCGTGTTCGCCTGACCCCTGCGGCGGCGGGGGCGCCGTTTCAGACCTGGTAGCTCAGGTCGGCCGCGGTGAGCCGGGCCGGGCGCAGGCGCAGCCAGACCGTGCCGCGCTCGGCCGGGTCGTCGCGGAGGTAGTCGCGGAACCGGCGGTCCCAGCGGGTCTCGTCCGGACCGAGGTAACGGCTTGGTTTGCGCCACCCCCGGTCCGCGTCGAAGGGCAGCACTTCCGCCTCCCCACGCGCGAGGACCTGCCGAACCAATCCGGTCGTCGTGTCGCAGGTGTCCACTGTGATGGCGACGGCGGGATCGTCCCGAATGTGGTCGAGCAGCTTCGCCCACGGCCCGGTGAGGATCCAGAAGGCGCGGTCCTCCACCGGTGTCACTCCATCTCCGCGCTACCGCGTCTCACCCGTCCGCGAGCACCGTCTCGAAGGCCAGCTCCGCGGCGCCCAGCAGCTTCGCGTCCGTGCCCAGCGCCGACGTCGCCACGCGGGTGCCGGCCAGGGCGCGGCTCACCAGGCTCCGCTCGCGCACCGTCCGCTCCACGTGCTCGACCAGCACCGGCGGCAGCGCCGTGAACACGTCGCCCAGCACGACCAGCTGCGGGCACAGCAGGTTGACCACGTTGCCGAGCCCCAGCGCGAGCCAGTCGGTGAACTCGGCCAGCTTGTCCAGCGCCGCACCGTTCGCCGAGAGCAGCCGCAGCTCGTGCACGATCGCGCCGACCGGGCTGTCCTCGTCCAGCCCCAGCGCCCGCGCCAGCGCCCGCTCCCCCACCTCGGTCTCCCAGCAGCCGTTCGAGCCGCAGTAACACTGCCGCCCCTGCGGCCGCACGACCATGTGCCCGACCTCGCCCACGTGGTGCCCGCCGGCGCCACGCATCGACACGCCGTTGGAGATCACGCCACCACCGACGCCGACCTCCGCGCTGATGTAGACCAGGTCGTCGAACCCGCGCGCCACGCCCCGCAGGTGCTCGGCCAGCGCGCCCAACTCGGCGTCGTTGCCCATGTGCACCGGCAGCTGCAGCGCCCGCGACAGCCACGCCCCGAGCGGGATGTCCGTCCAGTGCAGGTTCGGCGCCTCGTGCACGAACCCGTCGGCGTGCCGCACCACCCCGGGCACCGACACCCCGGCCGCGACCGGCTGGACGCCCAGCTCGTCGATCAGCGGACCGGCCGTGTCGACGATCTTGGTGAACACCTCGCGCGGGTCGTTGGTGGTGGAGCGGATGTTCCACCCGCCCCGCCCGAGGATCTCCCCGCCGATGCCGACCAGCGCCATCCCGGCCCGCTCGACCCGGATGTCGATCGCCAGCACCACCGCGGCCTGCGGCTGCGGCAGCACCAACAGGGACGGGCGGCCGGCCCCGCTGCGCTGGGCCGGCACCCGTTCCTCGACGAGCCCGTCCTCGGCCAGCCCGTCCACCAGCGCCTTGATCGTGCTGCGGTTGAGCCCGAGGTCGGTGGCGAGACTGGCCCGTGTGGACGGACCATGGACGTGCAGCCGGCGCAACAGGGCGGCCCTGTTGTGCCGGCGCACGTCGTCCGGGCGCGTGCCCGCGGTCGGTGTGGTCGTCACCTGCGCTTCCCTGCTGGCCGGCTGTCGGCGGTCCTCACCCGTGCCTCAGCGCGCCACCGCGGCACGCTTGCGGGACAGCGCGTCGACGGCTGCCGCCACCAGTAGGACCAGGCAGGTGATGATGTTAACCGTTGCCGCCTGGAATCCGAGCAGGCCGAGGCCGTTCTGGACGGTCGCCAGCACGAGACCACCGATCACCGCGTCGCGCAGCCGCCCCCGGCCGCCGAACAGTGACGTGCCACCGATCACCGCCGCGCCGACGGCGAACAGCAGAGTGTTGCCGCCACCGGAGTTGCCGTCCACGGCACCGACCTTGGAGCTGTAGACGATCCCACCGATCGCGGCCACCGCCGAACAGATCAGGAACACGCTCATCCGGATCTTGTCGACCTTGATGCCGGCGCGCCGCGCGGCCTCCTTGTTGCCGCCGACCGCGTAGATGTGCCGCCCGTAGCGGGTGCGATCCAGCACGAACGTGCCGGCCACCAGCAGCACCAGCACGATCGGCACGACGTAGGGCACGCCGGCGATCGTGGTCAGGTTCGGGTTGGGCGAGCGGTTGGTGTTGAGCAGGTAGGTCGCGACCGCGCCGATCACCAGCACCGCGGCGGCCTTGACCACCACGATCGTCGTCGGCTGCGCCACCAGCCCGCGCCGCAACCGTCCGAAGTGGCGGGTCAGGACCACCGCGGCGTACCCGCCGGCGGCGACGACGAACATGATCCAGCCGCCCAGGATGGACAGGTTGCCGTTGGCCACCTGGTAGAGCACGTCGCTCTGCCGGATGGAGATCGTGCCGCCCTCGCCGACCAGCTGCAGCAGCAGGCCGTACCAGCCGATGAACAGCGCCAGGGTCACCACGAACGACGGGATGCCGATCTTCGCGACGATGGTGCCGGTCAGCGCGCCGATCACGACGCCGACGCAGATCGCCAGCACGATCTCGATCCACGGGTTGGCCGCGAACCCGGCGAGCATGAACACCGGCACGACGAGCGCGAGCACCGCGCCGATCCAGACGCGCATCCACACGCACAGCGCGGCCGCCACGATCGACCCGACGATGAACCCGTAGAACACCGTGCTGCCGAAGTTGCCGAGCAGGTTGCCGTTCTGCGTGAAGTGCAGCGCCATCACCGACGCGGCGAGTCCGGACGCGGTGCCCGCGGACAGGTCGATCTCGCCGAGCAGCAGCACCGGCACGATGCCCATCGCGATGATGGTCTGCCCGGCGCCCTGCGCGAACAGGTTCGCGATGTTGTTCAGCGACAGGAAGGTGTCGGACAGCCCGGTGAACACCAGCACCAGCACGAGCAGGCCGAGCAGTGCCGGCAGGGCGCCCAGTTCGCCGCCGCGCAGCCGCCCGAAGTAGTCACCGATCGCCTCGCGGGTGGACCGCGAGGTGGTGTCGATGCCGAAGTCCGAGATCGCCGCCGGGGGCTGGCCCGAGCCGGCCTTGGTGGGGGTTTCAGTCATGGCCACTTCTTTCCTCACACGGCCGCGGTCTCGGGGCGGGCCAGGCCGAGGTCGCCGGACCGGCCCGCGGTGATCAGTTCGACGACCTGGCTGTTCGTGACGTCCTTGGTGGCGACGTCGGCGGCGAGCCGGCCGAGGTAGAGGGTGGCGATCCGGTCGGCCACCTCGAACACGTCGTTCATGTTGTGGCTGATCAGCACCACGCCCAGGCCCTGCTCGGCCAAGCGCCGGACCAGGTCGAGCACCTGCCGGGTCTGCGCGACGCCGAGCGCGGCGGTCGGCTCGTCGAGCAGCACGACCTTGCTGTTCCACAGCACGGCCTTGGCGATCGCGACGGTCTGCCGCTGCCCGCCGGACAACGACGACACCGGGGTGCGGACGGATTTCACCGTGCGCACCGACAGCGACGCCAGTGTCTTGCGCGCGGCCAGCTCCATCGACGCCTCGTCGAGCAGGCCGCGCTGGTTGCGCTCGCGGCCGAGGAACATGTTCTGGACGATGTCGAGGTTGTCGCACAGCGCGAGGTCCTGGTAGACGACCTCGATGCCGAGCGCGGCGGCGTCGCGCGGGTTGTGGATGTGGACCGGCTCGCCTTCGAAGACGATCTCGCCGCTGTCGATCGGGTGGATGCCGGCGATGCACTTGACGAGCGTGGACTTCCCGGCGCCGTTGTCGCCGACCAGCGCGGTGACCTCCCCCGCGCGCACCTGGAAGTCCACGTCGTGCAGGACGTGCACCGGCCCGAAGCTCTTGTTGACGCCTCGCAGCGCGAGGACGGGCTCGTTCATGGAAGAACCTCCGCTATCAGTGGCGTGACGCGCGTGGAGGGGACGCGCGGCCCGGGTCACCGGTCCGCGCGTCCCCAGCTCGATGCGCGCCGTCAGGAGATGCCCAGCTGCTGGCAGACCGCGGCGGTGTCGCCACCGCAGATCTCGCTCGCCTTGACGTAGCCCTGGTCGACCACCATCTTCACGTTCTCCTTGGTGATCGAGAACGGCTGCAGCAGCACCGACTTGACCGTGCGGTTGGCGGTCGGGTCGGTGGAGGTCTGCTTGGCGATGGCGTCGGCGCCGGCGGTGTCGCCCTTGACCAGCGCGGCGGCCAGCTGCGCGGTGGCGTCGGCCTCCTGCTGGATCGGCTTGAACACCGTCGAGTACTGCTGGCCCTGCAGGATGGACTTCAGGCCCGCGGCGCTGGCGTCCTGGCCGGTGACCGGGACAGAGCCGGCGAGGCCGTTCTTCTGCAGCACGGTGATCACGGCGCCGGCCATGCCGTCGTTGGCGGCCAGGACACCGTCGACCTTGCCGCCGTTGGCGGACAGGAACTGTTCGAACGTCGCGCCACCGACCGCGTTGTCCCACTTGTCGATGCGCTGGCTGGCGACCTTCTTCAGCGCGCCCGAGCTGTAGAGCGGGCCGAGGATCTCCTGCTGGCCGTTGTAGAACAGGGTCGCGTTGTTGTCCGTCGGCGAGCCCTCGATCTCGATGACCTGGGCGCCGGCCTTGGTCTTCAGCGCGTCCGCGAGCGCCTGGCCCTGCAGACGGCCGACCTGGACGTTGTCGAAGCTGACGTAGTAGTCGGCGCTGCCACCGAGGTTGAGGCGGTCGTAGTTGATGACCGGAACGCCCTGCTGCTTGGCCTTCTGCTCGACGGTGGCGCCGACGTCACCGCTGGGCGCGGCGATGATCAGGACCTTGACGCCCTGGCTGAGCATGCTGTCGGCCTGCTGCGCGAACCGCTGGTTGTCGCCCTGCGCGTTCTCGATGATCGGGCTGAGCCCGGCCTTCGTCAGCGCGGACTGGAGCATCGGCTGGTCGAAGCCGGCCCAGCGGGCCGAGGTCGCGGTCTCGGGCAGTATCACGCCGACCTTCGGGCCACCGTTGTCGGACCCGCCGCTCCCACCGCTTTGGTTGTTGGCGCTGTTCGCACCGCACGCGGTCAGCGCCAGGACGAGCCCGGTGCCCGCGGCGGCCAGCGCGAGGGTCTTTCTCCGCTTCATTGCGTCCCCTTGGCAGGAATGTTGTGGCTCACAACATTTGAATGTTGTGGCCGACAACATACGTCGTAACCGGGCGTGAGGGAAGTCCGCTCCGACACGTTCCGGTAACAAAAGGGCCGCGATCCTCAAGTCCCGGACCGACGGGCAGGTCTTCCGGCCCTACCGGGCAAAACCGGGTGGGCGCACGCTGACGGCAGGGAATCCGCGGGCACCTCCGAAGCGGCGACGAGGAGGCCGTCATGTCCGATTTGCGCAGGCTGAGCCTGGACGAACCCGAAGAGGTCCGGCCGTTCGAGGACGGCTCCGGGCAGATGGAGCTGGTGAACCTGGCGGGCGGCGCGGTCGGCCGCGGCACGTTCCACCCCGGCTGGCAGTGGTCGAAGCACATCAAGCCGATCGCGGGCACGGACAGCTGCCAGGCGAACCACATGGGCTACGTGCTGTCCGGCCGGATGACGGTCCGCATGGACGACGGCGACCAGGCCGACTTCGGTCCCGGGGACGTCCTGATCTGCCCACCCGGCCACGACGCCTGGGTGGTCGGCGAGGAGCCCTGCGTGGTGATCGACTGGGGCGGCTACGCCGACTACGCCAAGCGGAGCTAGCCCAGCCAGGCGGCGAAATCGTCGCAGAGTGGCACACCCGCCACGCGCTCGGCGTGCGCGATGAACTCCTCCGTCGTCACGGTGCCGTGCGCGTGCTCGGCCACCCACGACCGCAGCAGGCCGAAGAACACCTCATCCCCCACGCGGGCGCGCAGCTCGTGCAGGACCAGCGCCCCGCGCTTGTACACCTGCTCGTCGAACAGGTGCGCCACCCCGGGGTCGCCGATCGCGACGTCGGTGCCCACGCGGGACCGCCAGTCGCGTGCCAGGGCCTCCGCGGACGCGCCCCCGGCGGCTTCCGACCACAGCCACTCCGCGTAGGTCGCGAAGCCCTCGTTGAGCCAGATGTGCCGCCAATCCGCGACGGTGAGGCTGTTGCCGAACCACTGGTGCGCCAGCTCGTGCACCACCAGCCGCTCGAACGTGCGGCGCCCGTCCACGTGGTTGGCGCCGAAGATCGCCATCCCCTGCGCCTCGATCGGGTCGTCCAGGTCGTCGTCGGTGACCACCACGACGTACTCGCCGAACGGGTACGGCCCGAACCACTCGCTCAGCGCCCGCATCATCTCCGGCTGGCGGCCGAAGTCGTGCGCGGCCGCCGCCCGCAGCCGTCGCGGCACCCCGAGTCGTTGCGCAGCACCGAGTTCCAGCTCGTCGTACCGTCCGATCTGGACACTCATCAGGTACGGCGCGGTCGGCTCGCGCCGCTCGAACACCCAGGTCGTCGCGCTGCCCCCGGCCCGCCGGGCGACCAGGTCCCCGGTCACCAGCACCGTGTAGGCCGACGCGGTGGTCAGCGACACCCGGTAGGACGCCTTGTCGCCGGGCCGGTCGTTGCACGGGAACCAGGACGGCGCCCCGGTCGGCTGGCTCGCCACGAGCGCGCCGTCGGTCAGCTCGTCCCACCCGATCTCGCCCCACCGGCTCGCGACCGGACGCGGGTTGCCGGCGTAGCGCACCTCGATCGTGAACTCCCCGCGCACCGGCCGGGCCGGCCGGACGACGAGCTTGCCGCCGCGGTGGGTGAACTTCGCGGTCCGCCCGTCGACGCGCACGCCCTTGACCGCGAACCCGGCCAGGTCGAGCGGGATCCGGTCCAGCTCCTCAGCAGCGACCGCGGACAGGGCCGCCCGCGCGCTCAGCCGGTTCGGCCCGATCTTGTAGTCCAGCTCCAGGTCGTAGTGCGTGACCCGGTAGCCGGTGCTGCCGTGGCCGAGCGTGTAGTCGGCGCGGCTCACGCCCGCCACGCCGCGATCGGGTTGCCCAGCCAGCGGCTGTCGGCCGGGACGGCGTCGCCGCGGGTCACCAGCGAACCCGGGCCCACGGTGGTGCGCGCGCCGATGCTCGCGCCGGGCAGCACGATCCCGTGCGGGCCGACGGTCGCGCCCTCGGCCACGGTCACCTCGCTCATGCGCATGATCCGATCATGGAACAGGTGGGTCTGCACGACGCAGCCGCGGTTCACGGTCGCGCCGTCGCCGAGGCGCACCAGATCGGTCTCCGGCAGCCAGTACGTCTCCAGCCACACCCCGCGGCCGATCTTCGCGCCCATCGTGCGCAGCCAGCACGGCAGCAGCGGCGTGCCCGCGCTCCAGCCCACCAGCCACGGCACCACGAGTGTCTCGACGAACGTGTCGGCCAGCTCGGTGCGCCACACGAACGAACTCCACAGCGGGTGGTCCACCGCCCGGAACCGCCCGGTCAGCGCCCACTTCACCGCCGTGGTCACCGCACCGGCCACCAGCCCGGCGACGACCAGCACGACCGGCGCGGCGAGCGCGGCCACGATCAATCCCGCCGCGGACCACACGGCCGTCAGCGCGGCGAGCACCAGCACCGCGAGCGCGACCGCGCACATCACCGGCACGATCCGGCACAGCTCGACCGCGGCCCGCGCGGCCTTCAGGCGCAGCGGCGGCGCGAACGTGCGGCTCTCGTCAGCCGTCTCCACCGCGCGCCGCAGCGGCATCGGCGGCATCCCCAGGTACGACGAGCCCTTCTTCGCCTTGCGCGGCGCCGACGACAGCACCCCGACCAGCCCGCGCTTGGGCACCGCCCGCCCGGCCGCGGCCATGCCCGAGTTGCCGAGGAACGCCTGCTTGCCGATGCGCGTGGGCGCGACGTGCAGCCAGCCGTGCCCGAGTTCGTAGGTGGCGACCATGGTGTCGTCGGCGAGGAACGCGCCGTCGTCGACCTGCGTCATCCGCGGCACCGCGAGCACCGTGGAGACCTCGGCGCCGCGCCCGACCTTCGCGCCCAGCAGCCGCAGCCACACCGGCGTGAACAGGCTCGCGTACAGCGGGAACAGCACCTGGCGGGCCAGGTCCATCAGCCGCTCGGTGGCCCACACCTGCCAGGCGATCCGGCCGTGCACCGGGTGGTAGCCCTCGTGCAGGCCCAGCCCGAGCAGCCGCACGGACACCAGCACCAGCAGCGCGTAGGTGCCGAACGCCGCCAGGGTCGCCACCGGCACCGCGAGCAGCGCGGCACCGAGGCTCGGCGAATCCGCGACCGCGGCACCCAGCACGAGCAGGCCGGGCACGGCGGCGAGCACCGGGAACAGGCCCAGCACGAACGACGCCGCGCCGTAGGTGAAGGCCCAGAACCGCGACCGCGGCGGCCGGCTGGACGGCCACCGCAGCGCGCCCTTGCCGTCACGGCGGGCGGGCGAACCGGCCCAGCGCTGACCGGCCGGCACCGCGCCCAGCACGGTCGACCCGGCCGCGATCTCCGCGCCCTTGCCGATCCGCGCCCCGGGCAGCAGCACGCTGCGCGCGCCGACGCGGGCACCGGCGCCGATGCGGATCTTGCCGAGGTGCACGACGTCACCGTCCACCCAGTGCCCGGACAGGTCCACCTCGGGCTCCACGGCCGCCCCGCGGCCCAGCTTGAGCAGGCCGGTGACCGGCGGCGGGGTGTGCAGGTCGACGTCCTTGCCCACCTTCGCACCCAGCGCGCGGGCGTACAGCGTCATCCAGCTCGCGCCGGAGATCCCGGCCGCACCGGCGGCCTCGGCGAGCCGTTCGGCCGCCCACAGTCGCAAGTGGACCCGCCCGCCGCGCGGGTGGGTGCCCGGGCGGACCCCGCGCAGCAGCAGCCGGGCACCGCCCGCCGCGATGGCGATGCGGCCCGGCGGGCTGAACAGCACCAGCCACGCCAGGGCGAGCGACCACCACGGCACGGCCGGCGCCCACGCGGCACCGGTCATCGAGAGCACAGTGGACAGTGCGGCGAGCGCGGTCAGCCAGCGCAGGCCGGTCAGGGCGAGCACCGGCACGGCCAGCACGGCCTGGACGGCACCGGCCCGGCGCGACACCGGGCGGACGTCGCGCCGCCGCGCGGTTTCCCCGTCCAGACCGTCGAGCAACCCGGCGAGCTGTCCCAGCTTCGGGTGGCGGTAGAGGTCGGCGACCGACACCTGCGGATGCCGGGTGCGGATGCGCGCGACCAGCTGCGCCGCGGTGAGGCTCCCACCGCCGGAGGTGAAGAAGTCCGCGGCCGGATCGGTCACCGGCACACCGAGGATCTCGGCCCAGCCCTCGGCGAGCCACGACTCCGTGGGCGTCAACGCCGCGGCACTGTCCACTGTGGCCAGCGGCCAGGGCAGGGCGGCGCGGTCGACCTTGCCGGAGGTGCGGGTCGGCAGGTCGTCCACCACCGCGAGCAGCGGCACCAGCGCGGCGGGCAGCTTCCCGCGGAGCAGAGCCGACGCCGCGGAGGTGTCGAACTCGCCCTGCGGCACCACGTACCCGACGAGAACCTGGTTGCCGGCCTTGGTGGTGCGGATCGCGGCGGCCGCTCCGGCGACCCCGGGCAGGGCCTGCAGCGCGGCATCCACCTCGCCCAGCTCGATGCGGCGGCCACCGAGCTTGACCTGCTCGTCGGCGCGGCCCAGGAAGACCAGCCCCGCGGGCTCGGCACGCACCAGGTCACCGCTGCGGTAGGCGCGCTCCCAGCCCAGCGCGGGCAGCGGCGCGAACTTCTCGGCGTCCTTCACCGGATCGAGGTAGCGGGCCAGCCCGGCGCCACCGATCACCAGCTCGCCGGACTCCCCCATCGCCACCGGCTCCCCGGCGGGATCGACGACCACGAGGTCCCAGCCGGCCAGCGGCAGCCCGATCCGCACCGGGCCCGCACCGGTCAGCGGCGCGGCGCAGGCGACGACGGTGGCTTCGGTGGGGCCGTAGGTGTTCCACACCTCGCGGCCCTCGACGGCGACCCGCTCGGCCAGCTCCGACGGGCACGCCTCGCCGCCGAAGATCAGCAGCCGCACGTCCTCCAGCGCCTCCGCCGGCCACAGCGCGGCCAGCGTCGGCACGGTGGACACGATCGTGATGCGCTGCGCGACCAGCCACGGCCCCAGGTCCACCCCGGTGCGCACGAGCGCGCGCGGAGCCGGCACCAGGCACGCGCCGTGCCGCCAGGCCAGCCACATCTCCTCGCACGAGGCGTCGAAGGCCACCGACAGCCCGGCCAGCACCCGGTCACCCGCGCCGATCGGCTCCTCGGTGAGGAACAGCCGGGCCTCGGCGTCGACGAAGGCGGCCGCCGAGCCGTGGCTGACCGCGACGCCCTTGGGTTTGCCGGTCGAGCCGGAGGTGAAGATGATCCACGCGTCGTCGTCCGGTGTGGGCGGACCGGTGCGGCGGCCGGGCTCGGCGAGCATGGTCAGCCCGTCGTCCATCAGCACCGCGCACACCCCGGCCTCGCCGAACACCAGCTCGGCGCGCTCGTCCGGGTCGTCGGCGTCGACCGGCACGTACGCCGCGCCCGCGGCGAGCACACCCAGGATCGCGACGTACAAATCCGCCGTGCCGGAGGAGATCCGCACGCCGACGCGGTCACCGCGGCCGACGCCCTCGGCGGCCAGCCGACGGCCCAGCGCCTGCGCCTCCTCCGACAGCCTGCGGTAGCTCAGGACCCGCTCGCCGTCGTCCAGCGCCGCCGCGTTCGGGTGCCGCGCGGCGGTGCCGGCCAGCACGTCGAGCAGCGTGCGCCGGGCCGCGGCGGGTCCACCCGGGAACAGGGCCCGCTCCGGGGCCAGCACCCCGGGCAGCATCGGATCGAGAACGGGCGCGCCCATGGAGTTCACCTTCCGCCACCGGCCGGGCCGGAACTCGCGAAAAGAGTGAGGCGCCCGCGCGGGACGATCACTCTACCCGAGGTGAACACCGGGTGACCGGGCGGTCTCACCGGGGTGTCGCCGCCGTCACACCTCGTTGCGTCACTTGCCCTTCTTGGCAGGCCGCGGCTTCTTTTCCCGCACCCGCACGTTGATCCGCACCGGGCTGCCCTCGAAACCGAAGCGCTCGCGGAACTTCCGCTCGATGAACCGGCGGTACCCGGCCTCCAGGAAGCCGGTGGTGAACAGCACCAGCGTCGGCGGGCGGATACCGGCCTGCGTCGCGAACAACACCTTCGGCTGCTTGCCGCCACGCACCGGCGGCGGGGTGGCCGCGATCAGCTCGGACAGCCACGAGTTCAGCTGCCCGGTGGGCACCCGCTGGTCCCACGACGCGAGCGCGGTGCGCAGCGCCGGCGCGAGCTTGCGCACCGAACGCCCCGTGAGCGCGGAGATGTTGACCCGCTCGGCCCACGTGACGCGCACCAGGCCGCGGTCGAGTTCCTTCTCCAGCTGGTGGCGGCGGTCCTCGTCGACGAGGTCCCACTTGTTCAGCGCGAGCACGCACGCCCGGCCGGACTCCACCACCGAGGTCAGCACCCGCAGGTCCTGTTCGGACAGCGGCTCGCTGGCGTCCAGCAGGACGATGACGACCTCGGACGAGTCGATGGCCGCCTTGGTGCGCAGCGACGCGTAGTACTCGGTGCCGCTCGCGGTGTGCACCCGCTTGCGCAGGCCCGCGGTGTCGACGAACCGCCACACCTGGCCGTCCAGCTCGACGAGCGAGTCGACCGGGTCGACCGTGGTGCCGGCGACGGAGTCCACGACGGACCGCTGCTCGCCGGTGAGCTTGTTGAGCAGGCTGGACTTGCCCACGTTCGGCTTGCCGACCAGCGCGACGCGGCGCGGACCGGCGACGGCCTCGCGCTCGCGCGGCGCCTCCGGCAGCGCCTTGATGATCGCGTCGAGCAGGTCGCCCGAGCTGCGGCCGTGCAGCGCGCTCACCGGGTACGGCTCGCCCAGGCCGAGCGACCACAGCGAGGCCACGTCGGACAGCAGCCGCTCGTCGTCGACCTTGTTGGCCGCCAGCAGCACCGGCCGCTTCGACCGGCGCAGCACCTTCGCCACCGCCTCGTCGGTCGCGGTGGCGCCGACCGAGGCGTCCACCACGACCAGCACCGCGTCCGCGGTGTTCATCGCCAGCTCGGCCTGTGCGGCGACCGCGGCCTGCAGCCCGGTCGCGCTCGGCTCCCAGCCACCGGTGTCGACCACGGTGAACCGGCGCCCGGCCCACTGCGCGTCGTAGGCCACCCGGTCCCGGGTCACACCGGGCGTGTCCTGCACGACCGCCTCGCGGCGGCCCAGGATCCGGTTGACCAGGGTGGACTTGCCCACGTTCGGGCGCCCGACGACGGCCAGCACGGGCTGGCTCAGCTCGGCTTCCTCCTCGGACGCCGCGTCGTCGGCCTGGCTGTCGAGCGCGGTGAACTCCGCCTCGTCCGACCAGGTCCCGTCAAGCTCCGTCATAACTCCGCTTTCTTCCCGCGCACGGGCTCGCCCTGCGCTGCACGCCATTCGTCGAGGGTGGCGACCAGGCCCGCGAGCTCGTCCCGCAGCCGTTCGGTCGCACTGTCCAGCCCGGCCCGGCCGCGGCCGACCTCGAGCGTGAACGGTTCACCCACCAGGATGTCGACCCGGGGCCGGAACCGCCGCCCACTGCCTTCGGGACGCCGCGTCCCGCGCACCGCGATCGGCAGGACCACCGCGCCCGAGGCCCGGACCAGCCACGCCGCGCCGCGTTCGGCGCTGGCCACGTCACCCTCGCCGCGGGTCCCCTCCGGGAACACCGCGACCACTCCGCCGTCTTTGAGCACGTTCGCCGTGGTCAGCAGGGGCGCCCGGTCCGGTTCACCCCGGCGCACCGGCACCTGGCCGATCCGCCGGAGGAACCACCCGACCGCCCCGGTGAACATCTCCTCCTTGACGAGGAACACCGGACGCCGCGGCAACATTCCGAAGATGATCTGCGGTTCGACCATCGAGCTGTGGTTGGCCACCACCAGCACCGGCCCGGTCCGCGGCACGCGCTCCAGCCCGCGGATGCGCAGCCGGTAGGCCGGCTTGAACAGGTGCGTCCCGACGAACCGAGCGGCGTCGTGCAGCCGTGCCGACGCGCCCGGCGGCAGACCGGCAGGGCTCACCGCGTGACCTGCGCGCACTCGCCCAGCAGCCCGCGGCGGCCGGCCAGCTCGGACAGGGCGACCAGCACCTGGTCGATGGACAGCTCGGTGGTGTCCAGGTGCACCGCGTCGTCGGCGGCCTTCAGCGGCGCGACCGCACGGGTCGAGTCGAGCCGGTCCCGCCGGTCGACCGACGCCAGCGCCTCGGCCTGGCTGCTCTGCCGCCCGGCCGCGGTGTCCTGGGCGCTGCGGCGCGCGGCCCGCACCGCCGGGTCCGCGGTCAGGTAGACCTTGAGCGGCGCGTCCGGCGCCACGACCGTGCCGATGTCCCGGCCCTCGACGACGATGCCGCCGACCTCGCCGAGCACCTCGCCGATGATCCGCCGCTGCCGGGCCACCAGCAGCTCACGCACCTCGGGCACCGCCGAAACCGGCGACACGGCGTGGTTGACCTCGGCGCCGCGGATCTCGGCCGCCACGTCCTCACCGGCCAGGTGCACGCTCGGCGCCGACGGGTCGGTGCCCAGGGTGAAGTCGGTGGTCCGGGCCAGCTCGGCGACCGCCGGGCCGTCCGCCGGGTCGACGCCCGCGCGCAGCACGGCCAGCGTGACCACCCGGTACATCGCACCGGTGTCCAGGTACCCGGCCGACAGCCGGCCGGCGAGCTTGCGCGCCACCGTGGTCTTCCCGGTTCCCGAAGGTCCGTCCAGAGCGACCACGCCGCGTAGGGCTCCCGCCACCGATGCTCTCCTCGCCGTCTCGATCGGTCCGTACCTGCGGTTCTCCATTGTGCCTGGTCCACCCGGTGACAGCCGCACCGGTACCGTGGCGGACGTGAACGTGGAAGTAACGCCCTTACCGGGCATCGGCGTGCGGAAGGACTTCGCCACCCGGAACGGCCGCCGCATCGGGGTGGTCACGCACCGGGACGGGCAGATCGAGCTGATCGTGTCCAAGTCCGACGACCCCGACGCGTGCCTGGCGTCCCTGCCCCTGACCGCCGACGAGGCCGGCGCGCTGGCCAACCTGCTCGGCGCCCCGCAACTGGTCGCGCAGCTCACCGAGGAGCACCGCGAGGTCCCCGGCATCAACACCAAGCAGCTGCCCATCAAGGCCAACTCCCCGTTCGACGGCCGCACCCTCGGCGACACGGCGATGCGGACCCGGACCGGCGTGTCCGTGGTCGCCGTCATGCGCGCCGGCCAGGTGCACCCCTCCCCCACCCCGGACTTCACGTTCACCGCCGGTGACGTGCTGGTCGCGGTCGGCACGTCGGAAGGCCTGGAGGGCGCCCTCAAGATCCTGAAGAACGGCTGAGCCCTTGGAGCACACCGCACTGGCCCTGATCGAACTCGGGGCCGTCTTCTTCGTGCTCGGCGCCCTGGGGCGCCTCGCCGGGAAGATCGGCCTCTCCCCCATCCCGCTCTACCTCCTCGGCGGCCTGGCCTTCGGGCAGGGCGGCCTCGTCCCGCTCGGTGACATCGGCGACTTCACGCACCTGGCCAGCGAGATCGGTGTCGTGCTGCTGCTGTTGCTGCTGGGCCTGGAGTACTCGGCGGCCGAGCTGTTCACCGGGCTGAAACGCTCGTGGATGGCCGGCCTGCTGGACATCGTGCTCAACGCCGCACCCGGCGCGGCCGTCGCGCTGCTGCTCGGGTGGGGCCCGATCGGCGCCATCGTGATGGCCGGCGTCACCTACATCTCCTCGTCCGGGATCATCGCGAAGGTGCTGGGCGACCTGGGCCGGCTCGGCAACCGGGAAACCCCGGTGGTGCTGTCGATCCTGGTGTTCGAGGACCTGGCGATGGCGCTGTACCTGCCGATCCTGACCGCGCTGCTGGGCGGCGTGAGCTTCCTCGGCGGACTGGAGGCCGTCGGCATCTCACTGCTGGTGATCACCGTGGTGCTGGTGATCGCGCTGAAGTACGGCCGGTACGTGTCGGCGATCGTGGACTCCGACGACCGCGAGGTGTTCCTGCTCAAGGTGCTCGGCGCGGCGCTGCTGGTGGCCGGGCTCGCCTCGGCGATGCAGGTGTCCGCCGCGGTCGGCGCGTTCCTGCTCGGCATCGCGATCTCCGGCTCCACGGCCCACAACGCCACGCGGCTGCTGGAGCCGCTGCGGGACCTGTTCGCCGCGGTGTTCTTCGTGGTGTTCGGGCTCAACACGAACCCGGCGTCGATCCCGCCGGTGCTCGGCTGGGCGGTGCTGCTGGCCGTGGTGACCACCCTGACGAAGGTGGCGACCGGCTGGTGGGCCGCGCGGCGTCAGGGTGTCGGCAAGCTGGGCCGCGCCCGTGCCGGTGCGGCGCTGGTGGCGCGCGGTGAGTTCTCGATCGTCATCGCCGGGCTGGCCGTGTCGGCCGGCGCGGTGGTCGACGAACTGGCCGCACTGGCGACCGCGTACGTGCTGCTGATGGCGATCCTCGGCCCGATCGCGGCCCGGGTGGTGGAGCCGCTGGCGAAGGGCCTGCAGCGGCGGCGCGGGCACGGCCACGAGCCCGCCACCACCGCGAGCTGACCGCTCCGGCGACAGCGTGGTCGCCGGACGCCGTCAGGGCAGCACTGAACGCACGGCCTCTTCCGATCGCCCGACCACCGTGGTTCCGTCGTCGGCGGTGATGATCGGCCGCTGGATCAGCTTCGGGTGCTCCGCGAGCGCCTCCAGCCACCGGCCGCGGCTCGCCTCGTCCTTCGGCCAGCTCTTGATCCCCAGCTCGGCCGCCTCGGGCTCCTGCAGCCGCGCGATGTCCCACGGGTCCAGGCCCAGGCGCTCGAGCACCGCGTCCAGCTCGGCCACCGTCGGCGGCTCCTCCAGATACCGGCGGACCTCGTAGGACACGCCCGCCTCGTCCAGGATCGACAGCGCCGACCGGCACTTCGAGCACCGCGGGTTGACCCAGATCTCCACTACTCACCCTCCGCCAGAGTCGCCAGCACCTTCTCGCCGTACCGGGCGAGCTTGTTCTCCCCGACCCCGCTCACCCCGGCCAGCTCGTCCAAAGTAGACGGCTGCTCGGTGGCGATCTGCCGCAGGGTGGCGTCGCTGAAGACGATGTAGGCGGGCACGCCCTGGTTCTTCGCCTCCTCGAACCGCCAGGCCCGCAGCTTCTCGAACACCGGGCGCGCCTCCTCCGGCATCTCCGCCGCCGGCTTGCGCTTCGCCGCCGCCGCGGCGGCACGGGCGGCGCGCTTGGGCTCGCGGCGCATCCGCACCTCGCGCTTGCGGCCCAGCACCTCGCCGCTGGCCTCGGTCAGCAGCAGCGTCCCGTAGTCGCCCTCGACGGCCAGCAGCCCCTGCGCCAGCAGCTGCCGCACCACGCCCCGCCACTCGCTCTCCGACAGCTCGGTACCCACGCCGAACACGGTCAGCTGGTCGTGCCGGTGCTGCGTCACCTTCGGCGTCTGCTTGCCCAGCAGGATGTCGATGATCTGCCCGGCGCCGAACTTCTGGCCCCGCTCGTGCTGCAGCCGGTACACCGCGGACAGCAGCTTCTGCGCGGCGATCGTGCCGTCCCACGACTCCGGCGGCGTCAGGCAGGTGTCGCAGTTGCCGCACGGCTGTCCGGACTGGCCGAAGTAGTTCAGCAGCTGCACGCGGCGGCACTCGACGGTCTCGCACAGCGCCAGCATCGCGTCCAGGTGCTGCGACAGCCGGCGGCGGTGCGCGTCGTCGCCCTCGGAGGTCTGGATCATCCGCCGCTGCTGCACGACGTCCTGCAGCCCGTAGGCCAGCCACGCGGTGGACGGCAGCCCGTCGCGGCCGGCGCGGCCGGTCTCCTGGTAGTAGCCCTCCACGGACTTCGGCAGGTCCAGGTGCGCCACGAACCGCACGTCCGGCTTGTCGATGCCCATCCCGAACGCGATGGTCGCGACCACCACCAGCCCGTCCTCGCGCAGGAACCGCGCCTGGTTGCGCGCGCGGGTGCGGGAATCCAGACCGGCGTGGTAGGGAACCGCGCTGATCCCGTTGGCGACCAGGAACTCGGCGGTCTTCTCCACCGAGTTGCGCGACAGGCAGTACACGATGCCCGCGTCGCCCGGGTGCTCGGTGCGGATCAGGTCGAGCAGCTGCTTCTTCGGCTCGGCCTTCGGCGCGATGCGGTACTGGATGTTGGGCCGGTCGAAACTCGCCACGAACTGGCGGGCCTCGCCCAGGTTGAGGCGGGACACGATCTCGGCGTGCGTGGCCTTCGTCGCGGTGGCGGTCAGCGCGATGCGCGGCACGTCCGGCCAGCGCTCGTGCAGCTCGGACAGGCCCAGGTAGTCGGGCCGGAAGTCGTGGCCCCACTGGGACACGCAGTGCGCCTCGTCGATCGCGAACAAGGCGACCTTCCCGCGGTCCAGAAGGTTGCGCGTGGAGTCCATCGACAGCCGTTCCGGCGCCAGGTACAGCAGGTCCAGCTCGCCCGCGAGGAACGCGGCCTCGACCTCGCGGCGCTGCTCGAAGTCCTGCGACGAGTTGAGGAACCCGGCGCGCACCCCGACCGCCAGCAGCGCGTCCACCTGGTCCTGCATCAGCGCGATCAGCGGCGAGACGACCACCCCGGTGCCCGGGCGCACCAGCGACGGGATCTGGTAGCACAGGGACTTCCCGCCGCCGGTCGGCATCAGCACGACCGCGTCGCCGCCCCCGATCACGTGCTCGACGATCGCTTCCTGGTCACCGCGGAAGGAGTCGTAGCCGAAGACGCGCCGCAGCGTCTGCAGCGCGTCGCTCACCGGGATGGTCTCAGCGGATGCCACGCCGCGATCCTAGGGGCTCGCCGCGTCCGCCGGGCGCCGCCACACGAGATGCCCAGTCGCGACCAGTTTCCCGGGCCGGCGGTGTCCACCACAGTGAGGACAGCCGCGTGACCGAAGGAGCCGCCATGCACCCGACCCACCACCAGGAACTCCTGGCGCTCGCCCGCGGCGGCGACGGGGAGGCCTTCCGCGCGCTGGTCGAGCCCTTCCGGCGTGAGCTGCAGGTGCACTGCTACCGCATCCTCGGCTCGGTGCAGGACGCCGAGGACATGCTGCAGGAGACCCTGCTGGCGGCGTGGCGCGGCATCGGCGGCTACGAGGGACGCGCCTCGGTGCGGACGTGGCTGTACCGGATCGCCACCAACCGCTGCCTGAACGCGTTGCGGGCCGAAGCCCGCCGCCCACGTGACCACCCGAGCCCCCGAGGAGACGTTCCGTTGCCCGAGCCATCCCGCCGCCGGCCGGAACCGAGCTGGCTGGAACCGTACCCCGACGAGCTGTTCGAGGCGGCCGGTCAGCTGGCCGGGCCGGAAGCGCGGTACGAGGTCAGGGAGTCGGTGTCGCTGGCGTTCCTGGCCGCGCTGCAGCACCTGCCGCCCAGACAACGGGTGGTGCTGGTGCTGCGGGACGTGCTCGGGTTCCGGGCCGCCGAGGTGGCGGAGATGCTGGACACCACCGAAAACGCGGTGACCAGCGCGCTCACCCGGGCGCGGAGCGCGCTGTCCGGCGAGCTGCCCGGCTGGGCGGACGCGCCGCTGCCGGACTCGCCCCGGGAACGACGCGTCGTGGACACCTTCGCCCGCGCGTTCGAGGCCGGGGACGTCGAGGCGATCGTGGCCCTGCTGACCGGCGACGCGTGGCTGACCATGCCACCGCTGCCGCTGGAGTACCAGGGGCCCGACGCCATCCGGACCTTCCTGGACACGGTCGTCATGCGCGACGGCCGCCGGTACGTGCTGTACCCGACCCGCGCGAACGGCCAGCCGGCCTTCGGCTACTACGTCCGCGACCCGCGGACCCCCGTGCTGCACGCGCACGGCGTGATCGTGCTGACCCTGAGCGGCGACCGGATCAGCGCGCTGACCCGGTTCTCCGACACCGCGCTGCTGGCCCGGTTCGGTTTCCCGCGAACTCTGCGTCCCTGACCCTGCCGACCAGTTCCCGCCGACCAGTTCCCGGCCCCGCCGGTGTCGGTACCGGTATCCGACGAAACGGGAAGGCGGACACATGCAGACACCACCGATCGTGTCACCGGCGGAGTGGGCGGCGGCGCACCAGCGGATGCTGGTCAAGGAGAAGGAACTGACCCGGGCGCGCGACGCGCTGGCCGCCGCGCGCCGGCGGATGCCCTGGGTGGCCGTGGCGAAGCGGTACTCGTTCCGCGGCCCCGAGGGCGAGGCGAGCCTGCTCGACCTGTTCCACGGCCGCCGTCAGCTGATCGTCTACCGCGCCTTCTTCGAACCGGGCGTGCACGGCTGGCCCGACCACGCCTGCCGCGGCTGTTCGATGATGGCGGACAACCTCGGCCACCTCGCCCACCTCAACGCGCGGGACACCACGCTGGTGTTCGCCTCGCGTGCCCCGCAGGCCGACATCGAGCGGGTCAAGGCGCGGATGGGCTGGCGGATGCCCTGGTACACCATCACCGACGAGTTCGACGCCGATTTCGGTGTCGACTCCTGGCACGGCACCAACGCCTTCATCCACCACGGCGACCAGGTGTACCGCACCTACTTCGTCAACAACCGGGGCGACGAGGCGCTGGGTACCAACTGGAGCTACCTCGACCTGACCGCGCTCGGCCGTCAGGAGTCCTGGGAGGACTCCCCGGAGGGCTACCCGCAGACCGCGCCCTACGAGTGGTGGGACTGGCACGACGAGTACGGCCGGCACGAACCGTCGCGGTGGTTCGGCGAGCCCGACCCCGACGACCCGGACGACCAGCGCCCGCCGCGGGCCGCCCGGTGACCCCGCGGCAGGCCTGGGTCCTGGGCCTGGCCTCGACCGCGTCGTTCATGATGGCCCTGGACAGCCTGGTGGTGACGACGGCGCTGACCTCGATCCGGCAGGACCTGGCGGCCTCGCTCGAATCGCTGGAGTGGACGGTCAACGCCTACAACCTGGCGTTCGCGGTGCTGCTGCTGACCGGCGCGGCGCTGGGTGACCGGTTCGGCCGCCGCCGCGTGTTCGGCATCGGGCTGGCGTTGTTCACCGCCTCGTCGGTGGCGTGCGCGCTGGCGCCGGGCGTCGGCGCCCTGATCACGGCCCGGGCGTTCCAGGGCGCCGGGGCCGCGATGGTGCTGCCGCTGTCGCTCACCCTGGTCAGCGCGGCGTTCCCGGCGGAGCAGCGGGGCCGGGCGATGGGTCTGTACCTGGGGATCACCGGCCTGGCGACGTTCAGCGGCCCGTTCCTCGGCGGCGTCATCGCCCAGGGACTGGCCTGGCAGTGGATCTTCTGGCTGAACCTGCCGGTAGGGCTGATCACGATCGTGCTCACCACGCGGCGCGTCGGCGAGACCTTCGGACCGCACCACCGGTTCGACCTGGGTGGCGTGGTTCTGGTGACCGCGGCGGGGTTCGGCATCGTGTGGGCCCTGGTGCGCGGGAACGCGGCGGGCTGGGGCAGCGCCGAGGTCCTGGGCGCGCTCGTGCTCGGGGCCGCGCTGGTGGTGGCGTTCGTGGTCTGGGAACGGCGCGCGGCGGCGCCGATGCTGCCGATGCGGTTCTTCCGGTCGCGCGCGTTCGCCACCGCCAACCCGGCGAACTTCCTCGTGTTCGCCTCGCTGTACGGGACGATGTTCTTCCTCGCGCAGTACTTCCAGACCGTGCACGGCGACGGGCCGTTGGCCGCCGGCCTGCGGCTGGTGCCGTGGACCGCGACGCTGATGGTGTGCGCGCCGATCGCCGGACGGCTGGCCGACCGGTTCGGCGAGCGCACGTTCGTGGCGGGCGGGCTGCTGCTGCAGTCGGTCAGCCTGGGCTGGATCGCCCTGATCGCCGACGCCGGCACCAGCTACGCGGAGATCGTGCCGGCACTGGTCGTCGGCGGTGCCGGGGTGACGATGGCGATGCCCGCGGCGCAGCGGGCGGTGGTCGCGGCGGTGCGGCCGCCGGAGATCGGGCAGGCGTCCGGTGCGTTCATGATGCTGCGGATCTTCGGGGGCGTGTTCGGCACGTCGGTCACGGTCGCCGTGTTCGCGGCCGCGGGCGGCGGCTACACCTCGCCCGGGGAGTTCAGCGCGGGGTTCTCCGCGGGCATGGGTGCGGTGGCGGTGCTCGCGTTCCTCGGGGCCCTCGTCGCGCTCGGCATTCCCCGGCGAGCCGTGGCACCCCGCGCCCCGGTCGCTGCCCGGTAGCGGGTCCCGGCAGCGCCCGCCGGGGAACGGCGGGCGCTGCCGCTACAGGCCGACGCGCCGGTACAGGCCGCCGACCTCTTCCCGGTTGAGCTTGCGGATCGTGCCCGGCTTGCCGTTGCCCAGCTGGACGTCGCCGATCGCGGTGCGCACCAGCTTGCGCACCGGGAACCCGACCTCGGCCAGCAGGCGCCGCACGATGTGCTTGCGGCCCTCGTGCAGCACGATCTCCAGCAGGGTGCGCCCGCCCATGCTGTCCTTGACGCGGAAGGCGTCGACGCGCACCGGGCCGTCCTCCAGCACGATGCCGTCCTTGAGCTCCTTGCCCAGGCCGCGCGGCACCTTGCCGTCGACCTCGGCCAGGTAGGTCTTGGGCACGTGGTAGGAGGGGTGCATCAGCCGGTGCGCGAGGTCGCCGTCGTTGGTGAGCAGCAGCAGGCCCTCGGTGTCGGCGTCCAGGCGGCCGACGTGGAACAGGCGCTCGCTGCGGTCGCGCACGTAGTCGCCGACGCACGGGCGGCCCTGGTCGTCGTACATCGTGGTGTGCACGCCGCGGGGCTTGTTGAGCGCCAGGTGGATCAGGTCCTCGCGGAGGATGACCCGGGTGCCGTCGACGTGGATCACGGCGCTGTCCGGGTCGACGCGCCGGCCGAGCTCGCGCACGATCTTGCCGTCGACGCTCACCCGGCCCTGCACGATCAGCTCTTCGGCGGCGCGGCGCGAGGCCACGCCCGCCTTGGCGAGCACCTTCTGCAGGCGCACGCCCTCGGCTTCGGGCTCAGATGTCATCGATGGAGTCCACTTCCGGCAACAGGGGGGCGATCGGCGGCAGGTCGGTCAGCGACGACAGACCCAGCCGCTCCAGGAACAGTTCGGTCGTCACGTACAGGGTGCCACCCGTCTCGGGGTCGGCGCCGCTTTCCTCGATGAGTCCGCGGGCGAGCAGGGTGCGGATCACACCGTCGACGTTCACGCCGCGCACGGCCGCGACGCGGGAGCGCGTGACGGGCTGCCGGTAGGCGATCACGGCGAGGGTTTCCAGAGCCGCCCGGGTCAGCTTGGAGCGCTGCCCGTCCAGCAGGAGCTTCTCGACGAACGGCGCGTAGGTGTCGCGGGTGAACAGGCGCCACCCCTCGCCGACCCGCCGCAGGTCGATGCCGCTGCCGCGCTCGGTGAGCTCGGCGGCCATGACCTGCAGGGTCTGCGTGACGCGGGCCTCGGGCTGGCCGAGCGCGCCGGCGAGCGCTTCTTCGCTCACCGGCGAGTCGACGACCAGCAGGAGGGCTTCCAGGGCCGCGGCCAGCGCGGAGTGCTCGGTGAGATCGGGAAGCCCGTCCCCCACCGCGACGAGGTCGTCGTCCTCGGTGTCCTCGGGCTCGTCGGCCTCCTCCGCGGGAGGCATCGCCTCGGCGGCCGGCGCCTCCTCCGCGGGCATGTCCGGCTCCTCCCCGGCGGCCGGCGCGTCCTCGCGGGGCGCGTCCGCCTCCGGAACCTCGGGCGCCTCGGCCTCGGCCGGCTCGTGTTCGGGACTCACCCGTACTCCTCTTCCTCGACGCGGGCCCGGTCCAGCTCGGCGGCGGCCTCGGCCTCCGAGACCGATCCGCCGGTCCACCGCACCCGCAGCATCGTCAGCGGCTCGTCCTGCTCGAACTGCACGCTGGACTCGCGGTAGAGCTCCAGCAGCGCCAGGAACCGGGCCACCACCTCGACCGTGTGCTCGCAGTCCTCGACCAGCTCGGTGAACGTCGCGTCGCCGCGCTCGGCCAGCTTCAGCCGCAGCAGCGCGGCGTGCTCCCGCACCGACACCCGGTGCGCGTGGATGTGGTCCAGCGACACCGTCGGCGGCGGCTTGGGCCGGAACACCGCCAGCGCGATCTCCGCGAACTTCTCGGCGTCGACCCCGAGCATCACCTCGGGCAGCAACCCGAGGTAGCGCTCCTCCAGCGACACCGACCGCGGGTACCGCCGCAGCGCCCCGGCCTCCAGCTCCGCGAACAGCGCGGCGACCTGCTTGTACGCCCGGTACTGCAGCACACGGGCGAACAGCAGGTCCCGCGCCTCGAGCAGGGCCAGGTCGTCCTCGTCCTCGACCTCGGCGGCGGGCAGCAGCCGCGCCGCCTTGAGGTCGAGCAGGGTCGCCGCGATGACGAGGAACTCGGTGACCTCGTCCAGGTCCCACTCCGGCCCCAGCGCCTGCGTGTAGGCGATGAAGTCGTCGGTGACCTGGTGCAGCGCAACCTCGGTGACGTCGAGCTGGTGCTGCGAGATCAGCTGCAGCAGCAGGTCGAACGGCCCCTCGAAGTTGTCCAGCCGGACCTTGAACTTCGGCGCCGCCGAATCCTCGACGGGCTGGGCCCCGTCGACCGGAGCCCCGTTCTCGCTCACGGCCCGGCGGCTTCCTCGGAGTCGAGGCCGCCCTCGCGCAAGCGGCGCACCAGCACCGAGTCGGCGCCGTGCTCGTCGAAGTCCGCCAGCAGCACCGCCACCGCCTCACGGACGAGACGGCCGCGGTCGATGGCCAGGCCGTGCTCGGCCCGCAGGCTCAGCCGCGCCTGCTCCATCGCGACCAGCTCGTCGCCGGAGACGTAGACGGTGATCTTCGAGTCGTGCTTCTGCCGTCCGCTGCCGCGGCGCCCGGCGGCGCTGCGTTCCAGCTGCTCGCGGTGCCCGGAGTTGTGCCCGTGGCCCGGCCGCTGCGCCTCCGGGCGCTGCGGGGCGGGCGTGGGCGGCGCGGGCACGTCGAGGGCCGGGCTGCTGGTCAGGCGGAAGAGTTCCGAAGCCCCGGGGAGGGAGGCTCGCCTGCTCACCGAGCGATCACCTCGCGGGCCAGCGCGCGATACGCCTGCGCGCCGGCGGACTTGGGGGCCCAGCGGGTGATGGGCTCACCGGCCACGGTGGTCTCCGGGAACCGCACGGTGCGATTGATCACCGTGTCGAACACGGTGTCGCCGAAGGCCTCCACGACCCGCGCCATGACCTCCCGTGAGTGGAGGGTCCGCGGGTCGAACATGGTGGCCAGGATGCCGGTGATGTCCAGTTTGGGGTTCAAGCGTTCGCGTACCTTCTCGATCGTGTCGATCAACAAAGCCACGCCACGCAAGCTGAAGAACTCGCACTCCAGCGGGATGATCACGCCGTCGGCGGCCGTGAGCGCGTTCACCGTGAGCAACCCGAGCGATGGCTGGCAGTCGACCAGAACATAGTCGTACTCCGAGATGAGGGGTTGCACGACCCGGAGCAACGTGTGCTCGCGGCCCACCTCGGCGACCAGCTGCACCTCGGCGGCGGAGAGGTCGATGTTGCTCGGCAGCAGGTCCATGCCCTCGACACTGGTGTGCCGCAGGATGTCCTGGGCGGTCACGGATCGCTCCATGATCGCGTTGTAGACCGTCTGGTCCAGCTCGTGCGGCTGCACGCCGAGCCCCACCGACAGCGCGCCCTGCGGGTCGAAGTCCACCAGCAGCACCCGTCGTCCGTACTCGGCGAGCGCGGCGCCCAGGTTGATCGTCGACGTGGTCTTGCCGACGCCGCCCTTCTGGTTGCACATGGCCAGCACCGTGGCCGGGCCGTGCTTGTCCAGCAGGGGCGGTTCGGGAATCTCGCGCAACGGTCTGCCGGTCGGGCCGAGCTTGGGCTTGCCGTTCGCTTCGGCGCCCACGGCCACGACAGAGTCCACGGTGTCGGGCTCCCCCTCGGTCGCGATGGTCAACTGGTCGAGGTTCGCGGCAGCCGATGCGGCTGTGACCGATCTGGTCGAGGGCTGCGGTGTCGACATGGCGCGAAACTCCTCGTTCGACGGGTTGGCCGCAGCCTATTCGGCGAGCCGTTTGTCGCCAAAGCAACTCGCCGGAGGCGATCAGGTCAACCCAGCGCCCGAGGATGGGCCGTAGCATATACCTCACGCAGAGTGTTCATCGTGACCAGGGTGTACACCTGTGTCGTGGTCACCGAAGCGTGGCCGAGCAGCTCTTGGACCACCCGGACGTCCGCCCCGCCCTCCAGCAGGTGGGTGGCAAAACTGTGACGCAGCGTGTGCGGCGACACGGCGGTGGAGATCCCGGCGCGCTCGGCGTTGGTCTTGAGCACCTGCCACGCGCTCTGCCGGGACAGCCGCGTGCCGCGCGCGTTGAGGAACACCGCCGCGGTGCCCCGGCCGCGCCGCGCCAGCACCGGGCGGGCCCGCACCAGGTAGGCCTCCAGCGCCTCGACCGCGGGGCGGCCGATCGGCACCAGCCGCTGCTTGCCGCCCTTGCCGTCGAGCAGCACGGTGCGCTCCTCGCGGTCCACGTCGTCGAGGTCGAGCCCGACGGCCTCGGAGATCCGGGCGCCGGTGGAGTACAGCAGCTCCAGCAGGGCCCGGTCGCGCAGCGGCCGCTCCCCCTCGGCGGGCGGCACGGCCAGCAGCCGCAGCACGTCGTCCACCGGCAGCGCCTTGGGCAGCCGCTTGGCCGCCGCCGGGGGCCGCACCTCGCGGGCCGGGTCCTCCTCGGTCAGCCCGTCGAGGTGGGCGAAGCGGTGCAGTCCGCGCACGGCCACCAGGGCCCGCGCCGCCGAGGACGCCGCCAGCGGCGGGTGCACCTCGTCGCCCTCGCGCAGCGCGGCGCCGAACCCGGTGACGTCGGCCTCGGTGATGCGCCGGAAGTCCCGGACCCCGGCCTGCTCCAGGTACCGCAGGTACCGGCGCAGGTCGCGGGCGTAGCTGTCCAGTGTGTTGCGTGCCGTCCCGCGCTCCACGGCCAGATGATCGAGATAGGCGGTGACCACCTCGGCAGCCGGCAGAACACGCACGCCGACACCCTAGAGCGTGCCGTCAGGAAATGCGATCGGCGAACTTCGTCGGCCGGTCCCGCCACGGCGCGTCCGCCGGCCGCGAAGGGGCGCCGTCGTGCACGACCGCGTGCGCGGCCAGCACCCCGCCCACGGTCGCGCCGTTGACGATCTCCCCGGACAACGCCATCCGCACCGCCTCGGCCAGCGGCACCCGGTGCACCACCAGGTCGGCCTCCTCGTCGCCGAGGACCTCCCGGTCCACCGGCGTCAGGTCGCGCGCGAGGAACACCCGCACCACCTCGTCGGTGAAGCCGGGCGAGGCGGCCACGTCGACCAGCGTCTCCCACCGCCCGGCCGCGAGCCCCGCCTCCTCGGCCAGCTCGCGCCGCGCGGCCTCGACCGGGTCCTCCCCGGCGTGGTCGAGCAGCCCGGCGGGCAGCTCCCAGATCCGCCGCCCCAGCGGGTGCCGGTACTGGTGGACCAGGGTGACCGTGCCGTCGGTGTCCACCGCGGCGATCGCGACCGCGCCGAGGTGTTCGACCACCTCGCGCTTGGCGGTGCCGCCGCCGGGCATCGCGACCTCGTCGATGCGCAGGCCCACCACGCGTCCGATGTGGACGTCCTTGCTGGACACCACCCGGAAGTCGTGCTCGCCGGGCGCGGTCAATGCGCGCTCACGGTGGGCTCGGGCAGCTCGACCGGCAGCCGGTCGGCCGTGCGGTAGCGGACGACGGCGTCGATGAACGCGTCGAACAGCGGGTGCGGCCGGGTCGGCCGGCTCTTCAGCTCCGGGTGCGCCTGGGTGCCCACGAAGAACGGGTGCACGTCGGCGGGCAGCTCGACGAACTCGACCAGGCGGTCGTCCGGCGAGGTGCCGGAGAAGACCAGCCCGGCGTCGGACAGCCGCTTGCGGTAGGCGTTGTTGACCTCGTAGCGGTGCCGGTGCCGCTCGGACACGTCGGTGCTGCCGTAGGCCTTGGCGACCTGCGACCCGGGCTTGAGCTTGGCCGGGTAGGCGCCCAGCCGCATGGTGCCGCCCATGTCCCGCTCGCCGGCGACGACGTCCTTCTGGTCGGCCATCGTGGAGATCACCGGGTGCTCGGTCGCCTCGTCGAACTCGGCCGAGTTCGCGCCCTCGATGCCGGCCAGGTTGCGGGCCGCCTCGATGACCATGCACTGCAGGCCCAGGCACAGCCCGAGCACCGGGATGCCGCGGGTGCGGGCGTAGTGGATGGCGCCGATCTTGCCCTCGATGCCGCGCACGCCGAAGCCACCGGGCACCAGGACGCCGTCGACGTCGCCGAGCGCGGCGGCCGCGCCGGCCGGGGTGGTGGCGCGGTCGGAGGCGACCCAGACGATCTCGACCTTGGCGCGGTGGGCGAACCCGCCGGCGCGCAGGGCCTCGGTGACCGACAGGTAGGCGTCGGGCAGGTCGATGTACTTGCCGACCAGCGCGACCCGGACCGTCTCGGACGGGTTGTGCACGCGGTCGAGCAGGTCGCCCCACACCGTCCAGTCGACGTCGCGGAAGGGCAGGCCGAGGCGGCGCACGACGTAGGCGTCCAGCGCCTCGCGGTGCAGCACCTTGGGGATGTCGTAGATGGACGGGGCGTCCGGGCAGGCGATGACGGCCTCGTTGTCCACGTCGCACATCAGCCCGATCTTGCGCTTGAGGTCCTCGGGCAGGTCGCGGTCGGCCCGGCACACCAGGGCGTCGGGCTGGATGCCGATGTTGCGCAGCGCGGCGACCGAGTGCTGGGTCGGCTTGGTCTTCAGCTCGCCCGAGGGCGCCAGGTAGGGCACCAGCGACACGTGCAGGAAGAAGCAGTTGTCCCGGCCGATCTCGTGCCGCACCTGGCGGCAGGCCTCCAGGAACGGCAGCGACTCGATGTCGCCGACCGTGCCGCCGACCTCGGTGATGACCACGTCGGGCTGCTGCCCGGTGCCGTCGGAGGACGCGACTGCCATGATGCGGCGCTTGATCTCGTCGGTGATGTGCGGGATGACCTGCACGGTGTCCCCGAGGTACTCACCGCGGCGCTCCTTGGCGATCACCTCGGAGTAGACCTGGCCGGTCGTGACGTTCGCCGAGCCGGAGAGGTCCCGGTCGAGGAAGCGCTCGTAGTGGCCGATGTCCAGGTCGGTCTCGGCGCCGTCCTCGGTGACGAACACCTCCCCGTGCTGGAACGGGTTCATCGTGCCCGGATCCACGTTGAGGTAGGGATCCAGCTTCTGCATCGTGACCCGCAGGCCGCGAGAGGTGAGGAGCTGGCCCAGGCTGGAGGCCGTCAGGCCCTTGCCCAGGGAGGAGGCGACGCCCCCCGTGACGAAAACGTACTTGGCTGTCCGCGGCTGAAGTCCCACGGGCTTCCACCTTATCGCACCGGCCCCCGGACGTACGCCCGCCGCGCCCACGTAGTTCGATAGGTCACGTCAGACGTTCGCGCGTGAAAGAGGCACCGTGTCCCAGTCCACCGCTTCCCAGCCCACCTGGACCGCTCCGGTCGCGCCCGGCCCGCTCGACGCGACGGTGCGCGTCCCCGGCTCCAAGTCGATCACCAACCGGGCGTTCGTGCTGGCCGCGCTGGCGGAGGAGCCGACACTGGTCCGCGCCCCGCTGGACTCCCGGGACGCCCGGCTGATGCTGGGCGCGCTGGAGGCGCTCGGCGGCGGCTGGGAGCGGCGCGGCGACGACGTACTCGTGCGCCCGCTGGTGCCCGGCTCCACCGAACCCGCGTCGGTGGTGCTGGGCAACGCCGGCACGGTCGCGCGGTTCACCCCCGCGCTGGCCGGGCTGGGGTCGGCGCCGGTGACGTTCGACGGGGACGAGGCGATCCGCCGCCGCCCGATCGCGCCGCTGCTGGCCGCGCTGCGCGAGGCGGGGGCGGACATCGACGACGCGGGCCGGGGCGCTCCCCCGTTCACCGTGATCGGGCACGGCGGCCTGCCCGGCGGGAAGGTCGACCTGGACTCGAGCGCGTCCAGCCAGTTCCTGTCGGCGCTGCTGCTGGCCGGCCCGGCGTTCGAGGCCGGGGTGACGGTGCGGCTGACCGGCGGGACCCCGCCGAGCGAGCCGCACATCGCGATGACGCTGGACATGCTGCGGCGGTTCGGCGCGTCGCCGGAGCGGGACGGCCAGGAGTTCCACGTCGGCCCTTCGGCGTTGTCCTGCCCGGACTTCACGGTCGAGCCCGACCTGTCGACGGCGGCGCCGTTCGTGGTGGCCGCGGCGGCTGCCGGCGGCACGGTGCGGATCCCCGGCTGGCCGGAGTACTCCACCCAGCCGGGTGACTGGCTGCGCAGCCTGATGGCCGAGCTGGGCCAGCGTGTCGAGCTCACACCGGAGGGCCTGACCGTCACCGGAACGGGCGAAATCCCGGGCGCCCGGCTCGATCTGCACGAGGTGGGCGAGCTGACCCCGGTGATCGCCGCGCTGCTGTGCTTCGCCGACGGGCCCTCGGTCATCTCCGGGGTCGCGCACCTGCGCGGGCACGAGACCGACCGGCTGGCCGCGCTGGCGACCGAGCTGTCCGCGCTGGGCGCCGGGGTGACCGAGACCGCGGACGGCCTGGCGATCACCCCGGCCCCGATGCACGGCGGCGTCTTCCGCACCTACGAGGACCACCGGCTGGTGATGGCCGGCGCGGTGCTGGGCCTGCGGGTGCCCGGCGTGGAGGTGGCGGACCCGGCGACGGTCGGCAAGACCTTCCCCGGCTTCACCGGCGCGTGGGCGGAGATGCTCAGCTGACCACGTCGGCCAGCCGGTCCACCTGGCCCGGGTCGGTGCCCCAGCAGTAGAGGATCAGCTCGTCGGCGCCCAGGTCCGCGAAGTGCTTCGCGGTTTCGCGGACCTGCTCCGGCGTGGTGAGCATGCGCTCGGCGGTCTGCCGCGCCCAGTCACCGGCGAACCCGTAGTAGCCCAGGATCGCCGTGCGCGCTTCGTCCACATCGGACCCGAGCGCGACGTTGACCTGGGCGACCATGCGCGGGCTGCCGTCGCGGCCTTCGTCGGCCCCGAACCGCTCGACCTTGGCGAACTGGTCCCCGGCCCACTGCGGCGGCGCGGCGCACAGGAACCCGTCACCGTGCCGGGCGACCCGGCGCAGGGCGGCGTCGGCGAAGGCCCCGAAGAGGACCTCGGGGCCGCCGGGCGTCACCGGCGCGGGGCCGATCCCCTCGGTGCCGGACCAGATGCGCCGCATGCGGGTCATCTGCTCGTCGAGAACGCGGCCGCGGCCGGCGGAATTCGTGCCGGTGGCCTGGTGGTCGTCTTCCCGGCCCCCGACGCCGAGGCCGAGGGTGAAGCGGCCGCCGGAGAGGCGGTCCAGGGTGGCGGCCTGCTTGGCGAGCAGGGCGGGTTCGCGCAGCGGGGCCAGCAGGACCTCGGTCTGCAGGCGGACGCGCGTGGTGGCGCCGGCGAGCGCGGCGAGGGTGACCAGCGGCTCCGGGTTGTCGTAAACGATCCGGTCGAGCAGGCCGAGGGTGCGGAACGGGCCGTCGTCGGCGCGGCGGGCCCAGTCGGTGAGCTGTTCGGGGCGGCCGATGGGCAGGCCGAGACCGTAGTGCATGTGATCCCTCCGGAGGGCGTGACAGATGGACGTGCCGCCCGCTCCGGGCCGGTTCGCGACGCTGCCTCTGCGGCTGGATTCCTGTGGCAGGCGTGGCCCCGTGGAGTACTTTCGATCTTAGCCGAAGATCACGTGGGGGAAGGACGGATTTTCCATGACCGATCGCCGTTTCCGGTTCGGGCTGGTCACCGGGCAGCCCGGGCCGGCCAGTCACTGGGCCGGGCTGGCCCGCCGCGCCGAGGACCTCGGTTTCGACACGCTGCTGGTGCCCGACGCGGCCGGGGTGCAGGCGTCGGTGCCCGCGCTGGCGACGGTCGCGGCGTCGAGTTCGCGGCTGCGGATCGGCACGTTCGTGCTGGCCGTGCCGATGCACTCCCCCGGCCGGATCGCCTGGGAGACTGCGACGCTCGACCAGCTGTCCGAGGGCCGGTTCGAGCTGGGCCTGGGCGCGGGCCGGGGTGACGCGGGCGGAACGGCGGAGCTGCTGGGGGTGCCGTTCGGCAGCGCCGGTGAGCGGGTGCGGCAGGTGGGCGAGGCGATCCAGGCGGTGCGGAAGCTGTTCGCGGACGGCACGTTCACGCCGGTGCAGCAGCCCGCGCCGCCGATCATGGTCGCCGGCAGCGGGACCCGCCTGCTGCGGCTGGCCGCCGAGGAGGCCGACATCGTGGCGGTGCACACCAGCCGTGAGGAGGAGCTGCGCGAGCGCCTGCCGGTGCTCCGGGAGGCGGCCGGCGCCCGCTTCGACGAGCTGGAGCTGAGCGTGAACGTGTTCGCCATCGGCGACGGCCCGCTCCCGGAGTGGATGCGGCAGTTCGGCATCGACCCGGCGGCGGCCCGGGACAACACCAACCCGGCCGTGCTGACCGGCGACACCGCCACGGTGGTGGACACGCTGCGCCGCCGTCGGGACGAGTTCGGGGTCTCGTACGTGACGATCAACGCCCACGCCCTGGAAGCGGCCATCCCGGTGATCGAGGCCCTGGCCGGGACCTGAGCGCTCAAGGCCGCGCCGTATAGGTCGTTATACGCTGCCCGCGGGGTCGAGCCCGGCGGGCAGCGGCGGTGATCAGCTACCGGACCCCGCGCCCTCCAGGGCGCCGGAGAGCCGCCCGCCCCACCCCGCGGAGAGGCGGCCCGCCTCGACCCGCAGGTGTCAGCTGCCCGGCTGAGCCACCCCGGGCGCCGGCGACTGCGCGTTGCCCGCGATGCCGTACCGCCCGGTCCCGCCGTCGAGCTGTTCCTTCAGCGCCAGCACGGTGCTGACCCGCCCGGCCGCCGTGTTCGCGTTGTCCACAGTAGACAGAATGGACGTCGCCGAGGTGTCGGCCCGCACGAAGCCGATCGCGCCGGTGCCCTCGGCCGAGGGCGGGTCGCCCGCGAGCACCGTGCCCGCGCCGGAGCGGTCGAGCTGCGCCGCGAACCGCGCCAGCGTCGCCGCCTTGTCGCCCGCTCCGTCGCCCGTCGCCTGGCCGCCGGTCAGCACCAGCGCCAGCTGGCCCGGCCCGATGCCCGGGCTGGCGTTGGCGAACCCGCCGTCCTGCAGGCCCGCGATCGCCGCCGCCAGTTCGTCCGTTGTGGACTGCGGCTGCGCGGTGTCCTTGTTGAGCAGCAGCACCGAACCCACCAGCGCCCCGGCCAGCGTGCCCGGGTCACCCGCCGTCGGGAACGTCGAGCCGGCCGGCTGCAGCCGCGTCACCACCTGGCGCAGCTGGTCGGCCTTCACCGGGTCGGTGAAGGCGTCGGTCAGCTGCAGCTCCCCCGAGACCCGCGCCCCGGATTGCTCGATCAGCTGCCGCAGCGCGTCGCGGTCGGCCGGGTTCGCCTCCTGCGTCGTGATCAGCACGACCGAGCGCCGGTCCAGCGCGCCGGCGACAACCTTCGGGCCCACCGACCCGGCGAACGCGTCCGCGTCGGACAGCCGCGCGTTCAGTTCGTTGCGCTCGGCCTGCAGATCGGACACCTGCGTGGCCAGCTTGCCCTTCTCGTCGGACAGCCCGGACAGCAGCGCGCCGTTCAGCGCCGTCGACCCGAGCACGACGCCCACGGCCAGCGCCAGGAACACCGCCGCGATCGAGACGATGTGGTACCGCAGAGAAATCACGTGAAGAGCCCCTTGACCCAGCTTGCGAAGGAATCCCAGGTGGAGCGCGCCCAGTCCAGGTACGCCCCGCCGACGTCGGACATGAGCAGCGCGACCGCGACCGCGACCAGCGCGGCGACCACGAGCAGCACCACCGCGCCCAGCGACACGCGGCTGCGGTGCAGCGCGGCGACCGCCTTGCCGTCGACCAGGCGCGTGCCGAGCTTGAGCCGGGTCAGGAACGTCGACGGGTTCGACCCGGACCGGCCGTGGTCGAGGAACTCCCGCAGCGTCGCCTGGAACCCGACGGTGACCACGAGCCCGGCCTCGTGCGCGTCGGCGAGCAGCAGCGCCAGGTCCTCCGGGTTGCCCGACGCGGGGAAGGTGACCGCGCCGATCCCCAGGTCCTGGATGCGCGCCACACCCGGCGCGTGCCCGTCCGGCTGGGCCGGGACGACCACCTCGGCGCCGCACTTGAGCGTCTCGGCGTCGATGCCGAACGGGTCGCCGACGATGATGTCCGGCTGGTACTTCTGCGCGCGCAGGGTGTCCGCGCCGCCGTCCACACCGATCAGCACCGGCCGGTGCTCGGCGATGTACTTCTTGAGCGCCTTGAGGTCCTCGGCGTGCCCCTTGCCGGGCGCGACGACCAGCACGTGCCGGTCCCGCAGCGGCACCCGCACCTCGGGCACGCCGACACCGTCGAGGATCAGCGTCCGCTCGCGGCGCAGAAACTCGATCGTGTTGGCGGAGAAGGCCTCCAGCTGGGTGGACATCCCGGCCTTGGCCTCGATCATCTGGTCGGCCACGCTGTCCGGCGTCTGCTCGCTGCCGCCGGCGATGTGCCGGTCGCCGACGTAGACGCCGCCCTCGTGCAGGCGGATGCGGCTGCCGTCCTTGATCCGGCGCAGCACCTCGCCGCCGACGTTGTCGACCAGCGGGATGCCGGCGTTGACCAGGATCTCCGGGCCCAGGTTGGGAAACCGGCCGGAGATCGACGGCGAGGCGTTGACCACGGCGGCGACCTCGGCCTCGACGAGCGCGTCGGCGGTGGCGCGGTCCAGGTCGATCTGGTCCAGCACCACGATGTCGCCCGGACCGACGCGCCGGAGCAGGTCGCGCGTGCGCCGGTCCACCCGGGCGACGCCGACGATGCCGGGGAGGGCCTCGGTGTTGCGGTTGAGCAGACCGGGAAGCTTCATGTGTCCGATGGTGACAAACGAACACCGGATGTCCGCTCGCAACACGCCGTGCACAACCCGGTTTCTCGCCGTGATCTCCGGCGGCACCGGTGCGTGTGGACGGTCAGCGCTTGGCGCGTTTGCCGGTCTTCTTGCGGGGCTTGGCGGCCGCCTCCTTGTCCTTGTCGGCCACCGCGAGCAGTTCCTCCGCGTGCGCGCGCCCGGTCTCGGTGCTCTCCATCCCGGCGAGCATCCGCGCCAGCTCGACCACCCGCTCGGACTTCTGCAGGGTCTTCACGTCGCTGCGCGTGACGCCCGCCGCGGTGCCCTTGTCGACCACCAGGTGCCGGTCGGCGAACGCGGCCACCTGCGGCAGGTGCGTCACCACGAGCACCTGGTGGGTGCGGGCCAGCCGGGCCAGCCGCCGCCCGATCTCGATCGCCGCGCGGCCGCCGACCCCGGCGTCGACCTCGTCGAACACCAGCGTCTGCACGGTGTCCGCGTCGGCCAGCACGACCTCGATCGCGAGCATCACGCGGGACAGCTCACCGCCGGAGGCGGCCTTGTGCACCGGCATCGCCGGCGCGGCGGGGTGTGCCTTGAGCATCAGCTCGACGTCGTCGACGCCGGAGCCGCCGGCGTGCACCAGCTCGCCGTCCACGCGCAGCGCCTGCGGGTCGGACGCGTCGGTGGCGCGCCGCTTGACCGTCACCTCGATCTGGGCCTGGCCCATCGCCAGGCCGGACAGCTCCTCGGTGACCGCGCCGGCCAGCTCGGCGGCCGCGACCGACCGGGCCTTCGACACCGCCGCGGCGTGCCCGGCCAGCTGGGCGGCGAGCTCGTCCCGCCGCGCGGCCAGCGCCGCGAGCGCCTCCTCGGAGGTGTCCATCGAGGCCAGGCGCGAGTTCGCGTCCTCGGCCCAGGCCAGCACGCCGTCGATGTCGGCGGCGTACTTGCGGGTCAGGGTCTTCAGCTCGGCCTGCCGGGCCAGGATCTGCTCGAGCCGGCCCGGATCGGCGTCCAGCCCGTCGAGGTAGCCGCCCAGTTCGGCGCCCACGTCGTTGAGCAGCATCTCGGCCTCGGCCAGCCGCGGCTCCAGGTCCCGCAGCGCCGAGTCGTCCGCGCCGGAGAGCCGGCGGCGCGCCTCGCCGATCAGGCCGAGCGCGCCCGGCTGGTCCGGGTCGCCGTCCGCGGCCCCGGACACCGCCGCCTGCGCGGCGCTCGCCGCGGCCCGCAGCTCCTCGGTCGCGGTGAGCCGCTTGACCTGCTCGGCCAGCTCCGCGTCCTCCCCCGGCTTCGGGTCGACCGCGGCGATCTCGTCCAGCCCGTGCTTGAGCAGGTCGGCCTGCTGCGCCATCTCGCGGGACCGGCTGGTGCGTTCGGCCAGCTCGGCGACCACGGCGAGCCACTCGTCGCGGACCGCGCGGTACTCGCGCAGCGGTTCGGCGACGTCGTCCCCGGCGAACCGGTCGAGCACCTCGCGCTGCTCGGACGGGCGCAGCAGCCGCAGCTGGTCGTTCTGCCCGTGCACGGCCAGCAGCCGGTCGGCCAGGTCGGACAGCACGCTCACCGGCACCGAACGGCCGCCCAGGTGGGCGCGGGAGCGCCCGTCGGCGCCCACCGAGCGCAGCGCGATGAGGCTGCCGTCCTCGTCGGTCTCGCCGCCCGCGTCGGCGACGATCCGGGCGACGTGCTCGGCGAACACGCCTTCGAAGCGTCCCTCGACGCTCGCCCGGCCCGAGCCGTTGCGGACCTTCGACGCCTCGGCGCGTCCCCCGGACAGCAGGTGCAACCCGGTGACGACCATGGTCTTGCCCGCGCCGGTCTCGCCGGTGACCACGGTGAATCCCGGGTGCAGTTCGAGCAGGGCGTCCTCGATCACTCCGAGGCCCTGGATGCGCATCTCGGCCAGCACGGGGACCACCGTAGCGGTCCGCTCCGACAATCCGCGCCGGACTCGCCTCAGCGCGCGTGCCGTTCCCGCCAGCTCTTGACGGGCAGCGAGAACTTGTGGACCAGCCGGTCGGTGAACGGGCCCGGGTGCAGGCGGGCCAGCCGGACCGGGACCTCTCCCGCGACGACCTCGACCCGCGCGCCGCGCGGCAGGGCGATGTGCCGCAGCCCGTCGCAGGTCAGGACCGCGGGCGAGCCGAACGGGTCGATGCCGACGGTGATCACCGAGTCCCGCGAGACGACCAGCGGGCGGGAGAACATCGCGTGCGCGTTGCTGGGCACGACGAGCAGCGCCTCGACGTCCGGCCAGATGATCGGGCCGCCCGCGGAGAACGCGTACGCGGTCGAACCGGTCGGAGTGGCGCACAGCACACCGTCGCAGCCGAAGGCGGACACCGGCCTGCCGTCGACCTCGATGAGCGCGTCCAGGATCCGCTCACGTGTGCTCTTCTCGACGCTGGCCTCGTTGAGCGCCCAGGTGCGGGCCACGATCCGGCCCTCGACCGACACCGTGACGTCGATCGTCATGCGCTCCTCGACGGTGTACTCGCGGGAGACCACCCGCTGCACGGTCTCGGTGAGCGCGTCGGAGTCGGCCTCGGTGAGGAACCCGACGCGGCCGAGGTTGACGCCCAGCACCGGCACGCCCGCGGGGCGGGCCAGCTCGGCGGCGCGCAGCAGGGTGCCGTCACCGCCGAGGACGAGCACCAGCTCGGCGCCCCGCGCCGGGTCGTCGTGCGGCGCGACCAGGGTGCACAGCTCGTCGAGCGAGTCGTGCTCGATGAGCTCCTTGACCTCGTCGTCGATGACGCGCAGCCCGATGCCGGCCTCGCTGAACCGGGTCGCGACCTCGCGCGCGGCGTCCTTGGTCGTCTCCCGGTCGGGGTGCATGACCAGCAGCACCTCGCGGCTCTCGCTCACTGGGGACCCTTCCCGACCGCGTCGCGGACCAGTTGCTCGACGTCCTGCTCCGGCGCCGGATCACGGCGCAGCCAGGCGAAGTATTCGACGTTGCCGGACGGTCCGGGCAGCGGGCTGGCGACCACCCCGTGCGGGTGCAGGCCCAGCTCGGCGGCGGCGTCCAGCACGTCCAGGACGGCCTGGGCGCGCAGGTCCGGGTCCCGCACCACACCGCCGCTGCCCAGGCGTTCCTTTCCGACCTCGAACTGCGGTTTGACCATCGGCACCAGGTCGGCCTCGGCGGTCGCGCACGCGGCGAGCGCGGGCAGGACCAGGCGCAGGGAGATGAACGACAGGTCGCCGACGACCAGGTCGACCGGCCCGCCGCACTGCTCCGGGGTGAGGTTGCGGACGTTGGTCTTGTCCAGCACGACGACGCGTTCGTCGGTCTGCAGCCGCCAGTCGAGCAGGCCGCGGCCGACGTCGGCGGCCACGACCTGGCGGGCGCCGCGGCGCAGCAGGACGTCGGTGAACCCGCCGGTGGAGGCGCCGGCGTCCAGGCAGCGCTTGCCCTCGACGGACAGCCCGGCCGGTTCGAACGCCTCGAGCGCGCCGAGCAGCTTGTGGGCGCCGCGGGAGGCCCAGCCGGGGTCGTCGGCGGCCTTGACCACGATGGGTGCGCCGGTGTCGACGCCCGTGGCCGGTTTGCTGGCGACCATGCCGTTGACGGTCACCTTGCCCTCGCTGATCAGCGTGCTGGCGTGCTCGCGGGAGCGGGCGAGGCCGCGGCGCACCAGTTCGGCGTCGAGGCGGGCCCTGCGGGGCATCGGCTCACACCTTGTCGATGCTGGACAGGGCGAAGGTCAGCTCGGAGTGCACGGCGTCGAAGCGCTCGACGTGCTCGGCGAGCGGGATCTGGTCCAGGTCGTCGAGCGCGGCCATCGCTTCCTCGATGCCGGCGCGCGGGTCGGCCTGCGGCGCGGCACTCGGCGGCGGCCCGGGCACCGGGCGCGGCGGCTGCGGAGTCGGTTGGTGCTGCACGGTCACCACGCTAACGGATCGGCTCGCCGCCGGACGGCAGCCCCAGCTCGGTGAGGGTTTTTCCGGCGTGGTCGTCCCCGGCCCGGACGGCGGTGACGCCGGTGTCCCACGCTGTGGCGCAGAGGGTGCGCAGCAGGGCCAGCGGGTCGCCCTCGCCGGTCACCACGAGGGTGTCGCCGTCCGGGCGGACCTGCCAGCCGGGCTGCGGGGCGATCCGGAGGTCGTCCGCCGGCTCGGTGAGGGCGCCGAGGTCGGCGCCCAGGTAGGTCGGGCGCTCGGCCGGCACCGCGGTGACCAGGGTGGCCGGGGTGGCGACGCCGGTGAGCACGCACAGCGAGTCCATGCCGGCGGTGACGGCGCCCGCGATGTCGGTGTCCAGCCGGTCCCCGATCGCGAGCGGTCGGCTCGCGCCGGCCGACTTCGCGGCGGTGTGGAACAGCGGGGCCTCGGGTTTGCCGGCGACCTCCGGGGTGGCGCCGGTGGCGGTGCGCAGGGCGGCGACCATCGAGCCGTTGCCGGGCAGCAGGCCGCGCTCGGTGGGCAGGGTGGTGTCGACGTTGCAGGCGACCCACAGAGCCCCCGCGCGGATGGCGACGCACGCCTCGGCCAGGTCGGCCCAGCCGGTGGCGGGGTTGTGGCCCTGCACGACGGCGGCGACGTCGTCCCCGGCCTTGCGCACGGGCTTCAGCCCCACGGCGGTGATCTCGTTCGCGAGCGCGGCGGTGCCGACGACGAGGACGACCGCCCCGGCGGGCAGCCGGTCGCCGAGCAGCCGGGCGGCCGCCTGGGCGCTCGTGCTGACCTCGTCCGGGGTGGCGTCGATGGCGAGGCCGCGGAGGTGGTCCGCGACGTCGCCGGGCGCTTTGGACGCGTTGTTGGTCACGAAGCGCACCGGGGCGCCGGCGTCGCGCAGCTGCCGGATGGCCGCCGCGGCCCCCGGGATGGGCCGGGGGCCGTGGTAGACGGTTCCGTCGAGGTCGAACAGGAACGCGTCGTAGGCGGCTTGGAGGGCGTCAGCCATTCGCGAGCTCCGCGGCGCGTTCGGCGGCGTCGGTCTCGTCCTCCGCATCCGCTTCGGCGGCGTGCAGGAACCAGCGCAGCGCCTCTTCGTCGCGGCCGGCCGCGACGAGGTTGTCGGCGTAGGCGTAGAACAGCCGGGCGCTCCACGGGTCGCGCTTGCGCGGGTCGAGGTCGTCGCCCTGCAGGGAGACGACGGCGGCGTCCACCTGGCCGAGGTCGCGCCGCGCCCCCGCGGCGACGATCTTCAGCTCGATCTCGACGTCCCGCGGCAGCTTGTGGCCCTGCATCTCCTTGGCGAGGTCGAGGGCCCGCTCGGGGCGGCCCAGGGCGCGCTCGGCGTCGGCGATGACGGCCACGTGCTGGTCGGTGTGGGTCATCCGGCGGACGGCCCGCAGCTCGGCGAGGGCTTCCTGCCAGCGGCCGGCGTGGTAGGACACCAGGCCGAGCGCCTCGCGGACGATCGGGATCCGGGAGGCGCGGGTCTTGGCGTACTTGGCGTGCGCCAGGGCGGCCTCCGGGTCGGTGTCGATCAGGTTCCCCGCGGCGACCAGGTGCTTGCCGACGGTCTCGGCGAGCGACTTGGGCAGCGAGCGGAGTTCCCGCCGGACGTCCGGGTCGAGGTCGCTGTACTCGATGTCCTCCGGAAGCTCGGGCGCCTCGAGCAGCTCCCGCGCGAGGGCCGCGTCGTCCAGATCACCGCCGCCGCGCCGCCCACGCCGGTCGTCGTCGCGGCGGCGCTCCGCACGTGGTGCCGAGCGGAACTCCGCGTCAGCGATCTCGACGTGCTCCTCGCGGGCCACGGGAGCAGCAGCCGGCCCGGCGACCTCGTCGTCCAGGCTGTCGCCGTTGTCGGTGAGCTCGTCGTGCTCCTCCCGGGCCACAGGAGCGGCCGCCCGCCCGGCGACGTCGGCTTCGTCCGGGGTGTCGGCGCCGTCCGCCTCACGGCCCACAGGAGCGGCAACCTGCCCGGCGACCTCGTCGCCGTCCGAGCCGTCCGCCTCGCCGGCGGTCTCCTCGTGCTCCGAAGCAGCTGGGCGCGCCTTCTCGTCCGTCAGCGCGTCGCCCACGGAGACCTCTACCGACGGCGCGTCAGCCTGCGGCTGCTCCTCGACGGCCTCGAAGTGCTCGTCACCAACCGGCTCGGGCCGGTCACCGCGATCGAATCCGCGGCCGGAGCGGTCGTCGTCGCGCTTCCAGCCGGGGCGGTCGCCACGCTCGAAGCGGCCGCCGGAGCGGGTGTCGTCGAACTTGCGGGCCGGCCGGTCGCCGCCACGGTCGAACTTTCCGCTCGGGCGGTCGTCGCGGCCGTAGCCGCGCCCACCCGACCGGGTGTCGTCACGACGGGGGCCACCGGAGCGGTTGTCGTCCCGCTTCCCGTAGCCGCCACGCCGGTCGTCACCACCGCGGTTGTCGAAGGAACGGCCGCCGCGGTTGTCGTCGCGGTTCCAGCCCGGACGGTCCCCACGCCGGTCGTCGAAGCGACCGCCGCGCTTGTCGTCCCGGCGCTCGCCGCCGCGGTTGTCGTAGGAGCGCCCACCACGGTTGTCCTCACGGCGGCCCTCGAAGGAGCGGCCGCCCCGCTCACCACGGTTGTCGAACGAGCGGTCGCCACGCCCCTCGAAGGAGCGCCCACCGCGGTCGCCACGGCTGTCGAAGGAGCTGCCACCGCGGTTGTCCTCGCGGCGGCCCTCGAAGGAGCGGCCGCCACGCTTGTCGTCGCGGTTCCACTCCCGGCGGTCGCCACCGCGCCCCTCGAACGAGCGGCTGTCGCGACGGTCACCGCCGCGGTTGTCGAAGGAGCGGCCCCCACGATCGTCGCGGTTCCAGCCCTGCCGGTCGCCGCCACGCCCCCCGGAGGGGCGGTCGCCACCGCGGCTCTCGAACGAGCGGCCGCCACGGTCGCCGCGGTTCCAATCCTGCCGGTCGCCGCCACGCCCCCCGGAGGGGCGATCGCCACCGCGGCTCTCGAACGAGCGGCCACCGCGGTCGCCGCGGTTCCAGCCCTGCCGATCGCCGCCGCCGGCCGGGCGGTCGCTGCGGTTCCAGCCCCGGCTGTCGCTGCTTCCGCCCCCGGTGGGGCGGTCGCCGCGGTTGTCGAAGGAGCGGCCACCGCGCTTGTCGTCCCGGTTCCAGCCCTGGCGGTCGCCGCCACGCCCCTCGGAGGGGCGGTCGCCGCGGCGGTTGTCGTACGAGCGGTCGCCGCGTTTGTCGTCTCGGTTCCAGCCACCGCGGTCGTTGCCGCGGCGATTCTCGTCGCGGTTCCCACCCGGCCGGTCGCCGCGCCGGTCGTCGGCGCCGCGGTTGCCTCCGCGGCGCTCGTCGTCGCGGTTCCAGCTCGAGCGGTTGCCCGCTCCGCCGCGGCGGTCGTCGTAGTCGCGTCCGCCGGATCGCTTGTCGTCCTGCCGGCCATATCCGCCCGACCGGCCACCCTGTCCCGCCTTGCCGTGCGGGGTGCCTCGCTGCGCTCCCGATCGTCCTGCGCCGGGAGCCGAATCGCGGCGCCGGGGGCGATCGGACGCGGCGCCGTCGAAGTCGCGCCGTCCGAAGTCCGCCACCTGGGCCTCCTCTTTCTAGGTTGTGAAGATCAGTAAACGCGCCAAGGGCCCGTCAGGCGAGCCAATCGGCTATCCTAACGGGCCCTTGGGAAAGGGTGTTCGGCGGTGTCCTACTCTCCCACACCCGCGGGGGTGCAGTACCATCGGCGCTGGCAGGCTTAGCTTCCGGGTTCGGAATGGGACCGGGCGTTTCCCTGCCGCCATGACCACCGAAACTCTCCGAAACAACACCAGAGTGTTCCAGTTCTGGTGTGGTGTTTCAGAGTTGCAGAGCGGATGCGTAGCAGCTTTGTGGGCAAGTCCTCGGCCTATTAGTACCA
>NZ_BNAU01000002.1 GCF_014653945.1 Amycolatopsis deserti
CGGCGGCGGTCACCCACTCTACCACCATCGGTGGGAGCTTGGTTCGTGACCCCCCGCCCGGTACCCCGTGCTCCTCGGCCTCTCGGCTCCGGCCCGGTCTCCCTGGCGACGAAAAGAACTTTACATGGTCGGAAACCCCCCTCGAACAGGGGGGTCCCTTAACCGCGTTTCCCCTGGTCAGGCCAGCAATTTGACCCCGGCGGTGTTCCGCTTGCCCCGGCGGACCACGAGCCACGTCCCGTGCAGGGCGTCCGTGCGCTCCGGTCGCCACTCCTCGTCGGCGATCTTCGCGTTGTTCACGTACGCGCCGCCCTCCTTCACGGTGCGCCGGGCCGCGCCCTTGCTGTCGACGAGACCCGTCGCCACGAGCAGGTCGACGATCGTCGGCTCGTCCGCGAGCCGCACCTCACCGACCGGCACCTCGGCCATGACCGCGTCGAGCGTGCGCGCGTCCAGCTCCGCCAGCTCACCGCGGCCGAACAGCGCCTGGCTCGCGGCGATCACCTGGCGCGTCTGGTCCTCGCCGTGCACCAGCGTGGTCAGCTCCTCGGCGAGCCGGCGCTGCCCGGCCCGCAGGTGCGGCTTCTCCTCGGTCAGGCGCGCGATCTCCTCGATCTCCTCCCGCGGCACGAACGTCAGCATCCGCAGGTACGGCAGGACGTCGGAGTCGGGGACGTTCACGAAGTACTGGAACCACGCGTACGGCGAGGTCATCTCCGGGTCGAGCCAGAGGTTCCCGCCCCCGGTGGACTTGCCGAACTTGCGGCCCTCCGAGTCGGTCACCAGCGGCGTGGTCAGCGCGTGCACGGCCGCGCCGTCGACCTTGCGGATGTAGTCCACCCCGCCGACGATGTTGCCCCACTGGTCGGAACCGCCGATCTGCAGCTTCGTCCCGTACTGGCGGAACAGCCGCAGGTAGTCGTAGGACTGCAGGAGCAGGTAGCTGAACTCGGTGTAGGAGATGCCGTCGGTCGCCAGACGGCGCTTGACCGTCTCGCGCGCCAGCATCACGTTGACCGAGAAGTGCTTGCCGACGTCGCGCAGGAAGTCCAGCGCGGACACGTCCTTGAACCAGTTGAGGTTGTTCTCCACGATCGCCCCGGTGGGCGAGTCGTCGAAGTCCACGAACTTCTCTAGCTGCACCCGGATCTTCTCCAGCCGGGCGGCGGTCACCTCGGGCGTGACCAGCGAGCGCTCACCCACGTCCCGCGGGTCGCCGATCTGGCCGGTCGCTCCCCCGCCGAGCACGATCGGCCGGTGCCCGGCCTGCTGGAACCGCGCGAGCGTCAGCAGCTGGACGAGGTGGCCGGCGTGCAGGCTCTCCGCGGTCGGGTCGAAGCCGCCATAGAGGGTGAGCGGACCGGCGTCCAGATCCTTCCGCAGCGCATCGAGGTCGGTGGACTGCGCGATCAGCCCGCGCCAGGACAGTTCGTCGAGGATGTGTTCGCTCACGGCTCGATACTCTCCTACGAGGTCAACCGACTATTTGGCGGGGCGCACCCGTCCGCCGCGCCGGTAGAGCGACACCGCGGGCGAGTCGTCGATCCAGAACCGCCACGGCGTGTCCATCGCCGCCGCCACCCCGACGCGCGGGCCGGACCGGACGCGCTCGGCGGGGATCTCCTCGCCCGTCAGCAGGCGCACCGGCGAGTCCGGGTCGACCAGGTCGGCGCCGTTGTGCTGGGGGCCGATGCCGAGCGCGGAGGTCAGCCGGGCCGGGCCGCGGGCCAGTTCGACGTCCCGGCGCGCGGCCTTGCGCCGGGAGCGGGCCAGGTCGGCGCCCGAGGTGACCTCGGCCGCGCGCAGCAGCACGGCGCCCGCCTCCCCGTCCTCCCGGCCCACCACGTTGGCGCAGAAGTGCATGCCGTAGACGAAGTACACGTACAGGTGACCCGCCGGCCCCCACATGACGGTGTTGCGCGCGGTGCGCCCGCGGTAGCAGTGCGACGCCGGATCCTCCTCCCCGCGGTAGGCCTCCACCTCGACCAGGCGCGCACGGACGGTGCCCTCGGGGCCCGTGGACTCCAGCACCGAGCCGAGCAGCACGTGCGCCAGGTCGACCGGGTCGATCGCCAGCTCCTCGCGCTTGAACAGCCGCCCGCTCATCGCAGCACCACCTCGCCGCCGGGGGTGGCGAGCACCGCCTCCAGGCGCGGGCCGGGACCGGTGACGACCGTCAGCGCGGCCCCGAGCGCGGCGAGCGGGCCGGCAACCAGGCCCGGGTCCGGATGGACACCGGTCAGCGACACCAGCGTGACGCCGCCGGGCAGGGCGTCGGCCGGATGCGGCGAGTCCTGCCAGTCGATCAGGAACGGCACCACTCCCCCGTCCTCGAGCGGGAAGGCCAGCGACCAGCTCAGCAGCACGCCGTCGGGCCGCCGCCGGGACATCGGCAGCGCCTCGCCGAACGGGTAGCCGGCCGTACGCGACCGCGCCAGCGCCCCGGCCAGGTCCGGCACCCGGACCGCCCAGGTGACCAGGCGCGGTCCGGTCAGGTCGTCGATGCCGAACCAGCGCGGCCCCTCCGGCGCGTCCTGCTCCGGGTCCGGGCCGATGACCTCCAGGTACGCGCCGTCGCCGAGACCGGCCAGGTGGTTGCGGGTGCCGCGGCCGGGGTGCGGTCCGCCGGGCACGAGGTCGATCCCGCGCCCGCGCAGGTCCGCCACCGTCCCGGCGAGGTCCGGTGTCGCGTAGACGAGGTGGTCGAGGTTCACCCGATCCACTGCCGGTGGTCGGCGACCCGCGCGACGAGCCGGTCGAGCTGCTCGGCCACGCGTGCCGGGGCGGTGCCACCGCGGGCGTCCCGGGAGGCCACCGAGCCCTCGACGGTCAGCACCTCCCGCACCCGCGGGGTGAGCGCCGGGCTGATCTTCTCCAGCTCCTCGTCGGCGAGCTCGTCCAGGCCCGCACCGCGCGCCTCCGCGACCCGCACGCACTCCCCCGCGGCCTCGTGCGCGACGCGGAACGGCACGCCCTGCCGAACCAGCCACTCGGCGATGTCGGTGGCCAGGGTGAAGCCGGCCGGGGCGAGCTCGGCGAGCCGCTCGGTGTGGAAGGTCAGCGTGCCGACCATCCCGGCGATGGCCGGGAACAGCAGCTCCAGCTGCTCGACCGAGTCGAAGACCGGTTCCTTGTCCTCCTGCAGGTCCCGGTTGTAGGCCAGCGGCATGCCCTTGAGCGTGGCGAGCAGGCCGGTCAGGTTGCCGATCAGCCGTCCGGACTTGCCGCGCGTCAGCTCGGCGACGTCCGGGTTCTTCTTCTGCGGCATGATCGAGCTGCCGGTGGCCCACGCGTCGTCGAGCGTGACGTAGCCGAACTCGGCGGTGTTCCAGATGATGACCTCTTCGGCGATGCGGGAGAGGTTCACCCCGAGCATGGCCAGCACGAACGCGAACTCGGCGGCGAAGTCGCGGGACGCGGTGCCGTCGATCGAGTTCTCCACGCTGGTGGCGAACCCCAGTTCGGCGGCCACGGCCTCCGGGTCGAGCCCGAGCGACGACCCGGCCAGCGCGCCCGAGCCGTAGGGCGATTCGGCGGTGCGGGCGTCCCAGTCCCGCAGCCGGCTCACGTCGCGCAGCAGCGACTGCGCGTGCGCCAGCAGGTGGTGCGCCAGCAGGACCGGCTGCGCGTGCTGGAGGTGGGTGCGGCCGGGCAGGATCGCGTCCGGATGCCGCCGCGCCTGCGCGACCAGGGCGTCGACGACGTCCAGCGTGCCCGCGGCGACGCGCTTGCCGGCGTCGCGCAGCCACATCCGGAACAGCGTGGCGACCTGGTCGTTGCGGGAGCGGCCGGCGCGCAGCTTGCCACCCAGCTCGGCGCCCGCGCGCTCGATGAGGCCGCGCTCCAGCGCGGTGTGCACGTCCTCGTCGGCGACCGTCGGCGTGAAGGCACCGGAGGAGACGTCCGCGGCGAGCGTGTCCAGCGCCGCGAGCATGCGGGTCAGCTCGTCCGCGGTCAGGAGACCGGCCTGGTGCAGCACCCGGGCGTGGGCGCGGGAGCCGGCGATGTCGTAGGGCGCCAGCCGCCAGTCGAAGTGCGTCGACGCGCTCAGTGCCGCCATCGCCTCGGCCGGGCCGCTGCTGAAGCGCCCGCCCCAGAGCGCGATCCCCGGTTGGCCGTTGTCTGCCATGTGTTCGTCTCAGCCTTCGCTCATTCGTGGTGGTCCAAGTCCAAAGTAGAGGAACGCCGCGCCAGCGCCGAGAACCGGTCGGCCAGGTCCCGGCCGGTGAGCGGCTCGCGCGCGATCACCGCGACGGTGTCGTCCCCGGCGATCGACCCGACCACCTCCTCCAGCGCGGCCCGGTCGATCGCGCTGGCCAGGAACTGCGCCGCGCCCGGGGGCGTGCGCAGCACCGTCAGGTTGCCCGAGGAGTCCACCGACACCATCAGCTCGGCCAGCAGCCGGGACAGCCGCGACGTGCCGCCCTGGACTCCGCGCACCGGGCTGCCGTCCTCCGGGATCACGTACACCGGCGCACCGGAGTCCGCGCCCCGCAGCTTGACCGCGCCCAGCTCGTCGAGGTCCCTGGACAACGTAGCCTGCGTGACCTCGACGCCCTCGGCGGCCAGCAGCTTCGCCAGCTCGGTCTGGCTGCGGATGGCCATCGACGAGACCAGCTCGACGATGCGGGCCTGCCGGGCGGCGCGGCTCATCGTCGTTCGTTCATGAGCCATACCAACAACGCTTTCTGAGCGTGCAGACGGTTTTCGGCCTCGTCCCACACCGCGCTCGCCGGGCCGTCGATCACCTCGTCGGTGATCTCCCAGCCACGGTGGGCGGGCAGGCAGTGCAGCACGATCGCGTCGTCCCCGGCCTCGGCCAGCAGCTCGGTGTTGACCTGCAGCTTCTTGAACGGCGTGACGCGGTCCATGCCGTCGTTCTCCTGGCCCATCGAGGTCCAGGTGTCGGTGACCAGGACGTCGGCGCCCTCGACCGCGGCGTGCGGTTCGGTGAACAGGCCCACGCTGCCGCCGGTCTCCGCCGCGCGCTTGCGCGCGTCGGTCACCACGTCCGCGTCCGGCTGGAAGCCCTCCGGCGCGACGACCCGCACGTGCAGGCCGGCGGTCACCCCGCCGAGCAGCAGCGAGTGGGCCATGTTGTTGGCGCCGTCGCCGAGGTAGGTCAGGGTCAGCCCGGCGAGCGTGCCCTTGCGCTCGCGGATGGTCTGCAGGTCCGCTAGCACCTGGCACGGGTGGAACTCGTCGGTCAGGGCGTTGACCACCGGGACCGTGGCGGCCGAGGCCATCGCGACGATGCGCTGCTGGGCGAAGGTGCGCCAGACGACGGCGTCGACGTAGCGTGAGAGCACCCGCGCGGTGTCCTCGATCGTCTCCTCGCGCCCCAGCTGCATCGAGCGGCCGTCCACGATGATCGGGTGGCCGCCCAGCTGGGCGATGCCGACCTCGAACGACAGCCGCGTGCGGGTCGAGTTCTTCTCGAACAGCACGGCGACCGACTTGGGGCCGGCCAGTGCCCGGTTGGACAGCGGGTCCTTCTTCAGCTCGGCGGCCAGGTCGAGGACGGCGAGCTGTTCGTCCGGGGTGAGGTCGTCGTCGCGCAGGAAGTGGCGGAGCATCGGGCAGTCAGTCCTTCGTGGTGGTGGTGTCGAGCGCGGCGGGCAGCGCGGCGAGGAAGCCCTCGGCCTGCTCCTGGCTCAGGATCAGGGGCGGGGCCAGCCGGATCGTGTCCGGGGCGACCGGGTTGACCAGGTAGCCCGCGGCCTGGGCGGCCTGGGCGACGGCGGGCGAAACCGGCTCGTTGAGCATGACGCCGATCAGCAGGCCCGCGCCGCGCACGCCCTTGACCAGCGGGTGGGCCATCTCCTCGACCCCGGCGGCGATGTCCTTGCCCACGCGGGAGACGTGGTCGATCAGGCCGTCGCGGGCGATCGCGCGCAGCACCGCGAGCCCGGCCGCGCAGCACACCGGGTTGCCGCCGAAAGTGGTGCCGTGCTGGCCGGGTTTGAGCAACTCGCCCGCCTCGCCGACGCCGATCACCGCGCCCAGCGGCAGGCCACCGCCGAGGCCCTTGGCCAGGGTGATGACGTCCGGGACGATGCCGGCCCGCTGGAAGGCGAACCAGTCGCCGGTGCGGCCGATGCCGGTCTGCACCTCGTCGAGCACCAGCAGGGTGCCGGTGGCCTTGGTGATCTCGCGGGCGGCCTGCAGGTAGCCGTCGGGGGCGGGGATGACGCCGGCCTCGCCGAGGATCGGCTCGAGGAACACCGCGGCGGTGTCGGTGTCGACAGCCGCGCGCAGAGCCTCGACGTCGCCGAACGGGACGTGCACGACGCCGGGAACCAGCGGCTCGAACGGCTGCTTCTTGCCGGGCTGGCCGGTCAGCGACAGCGAGCCCATGGTGCGGCCGTGGAAGGCGCCCTCGCAGGCGACCACCTTGGTGCGGCCGGTGAGCCTGCTGATCTTCAGCGCCGCCTCGTTGGCCTCCGCACCGGAGTTGACGAACAGGACCTTGCCCTGCCCGGCCAGGCCGGCGACATCGAGCAGCGCCTCGGCCAGCTCGACGGTGACCGGGTTGACGTAGAGGTTGGACGTGTGGCCCAGCTTGGTGATCTGCTCGGTCACCGCGGCCACGATGTCCGGGTGGGCGTGCCCGAGCGCGTTGACCGCGATGCCGCCGACCAGGTCGACGTACTCGGTGCCGTCGGCGTCCCAGACGCGGGCGCCCTCGCCGCGCACCAGCGTCAGGCCGGGGGTGCCGTAGTTGTCCATGAGGGCGGACTGCCAGTGCTGCCGGCCGTCCGCGTTGGAGGTGAGCGCGTCCATCAGGACTCCTGTTCGGGGAGGACCATGGTGCCGATCCCGCGGGAGGTGAAGACCTCCAGCAGGACCGAGTGGGCGATGCGGCCGTCGATGACGTGGGCGCGGCGGGTGCCGCCGCGCACCGCGCGCACGCAGGCCTCCATCTTCGGGATCATGCCGCTGGCCAGGGTCGGGAGCAGTTCCTCGAGCCGGTCCACGCGGATCCGGTCGATCAGCGACGAGCGGTCCGGCCAGTTGGCGTAGAGGCCCTCGACGTCGGTGAGCACGACCAGCTTCTCGGCGTCCAGCGCGGCGGCGAGCGCGCCGGCCGCGGTGTCGGCGTTGACGTTGTGCACCACGCCGTCGGCGTCCGGGGCCACTGTGGACACCACCGGGATACGGCCGGCGTTGACGATGTCCAGCACCGCGTCCGGGTTGACCGAGGCGACCTCGCCGACCAGGCCGACGTCGACGGACTCGCCGTTCACGGTCGCCTGTTTGCGTTCGGCGGTGAACAGCTGGGCGTCCTCGCCGGAGATGCCGACCGCGTACGGGCCGTGGGCGTTGATGAGCCCGACCAGCTCGCGGCTGACCTGGCCGACCAGGACCATGCGGACGATGTCCATCGTCTCCGGGGTGGTGACGCGCAGGCCGCCGCGGAACTCGCCCTCGATGCCGAGCCGGCTCAGCATCGCGGTGATCTGCGGGCCGCCGCCGTGCACGACGACCGGGCGCAGGCCGGCCAGCCGCAGGAACACCATGTCCTGGGCGAAGGCGCGCTTGAGCTCGTCGTCGATCATCGCGTTGCCGCCGTACTTGACGACAACGGTGGCGCCGTGGAAGCGCTGCAGCCAGGGCAGCGCTTCGATCAGCACGCCGGCCTTCTCGGCCGCGGTGGCCATCCGGTCGTCGGCCGCGACCAGTTCGGGAGGAGTCATGAGGAGTAGGCGCTGTTCTCTTCGACGTAGGCGTGCGACAGGTCGGTGGTGAAGATCGTGGCTTCGCTGGCGCCGATGCCCAGGTCGATCACGATCTCGATGGCGCGGCCGGACAGGTCGGCCGCGGAACGGTCGGCCGCCGTGGTGCCGTTCGCGAACAGGGTGACGCCGTTGATGCTGATCGACAGCGTGCCCGGGTCGATCTCGGCCTGGGCGCGGCCGACCGCCATCGCGACGCGGCCCCAGTTCGGGTCCGAGCCGAACAGCGCGGTCTTGACCAGGTTGTCCTCGGCGACGGTGCGGCCGACGTTGATCGCGTCCTGCTCGCTGGCGGCGCCGCGCACGACGACGTCGACCTCCTTGGTGACGCCCTCGGAGTCGGCGCGCAGCTGCTGGACCAGGTCCATGCAAGCGGCGGTGAGGACGTCGGTGAACTCGTCCAGGCCCGGGGTGATGCCGCTGGCGCCCGACGCGAGCACGAGGACGGTGTCGTTGGTGGACGTGCCGCCGTCCACATCCAGCCGGTCGAAGGTGACGCGGGTGGCGGCGCGCAGCGCGGCGTCGAGCGCGTCCGGGTCGACGACCGCGTCGGTGGTGAGGACCGACAGCATCGTCGCCAGGTTCGGCGCGAGCATGCCCGCGCCCTTGGCGAACCCGCCGACGCTCCAGCCGCCGTCGTGGCTCTGCAACGTCTGCTTCGGTTTGCTGTCGGTGGTCATCACGGCGGTGGCGGCCGCCAGGGCCGACTCGGCGGTGGTGTCCAGCGCTTTGACCGCGGCGTCCACACCGGACAGCACGGCCGGCATGGGCAGCCGCTCCCCGATCAGGCCGGTCGAGCAGACCGCCACGTCGATCGCGCCGACCTCGAGCAGCTCGGCGACCTTCTCGGCGGTGGCGTGCGTGTCCTGGAAGCCGCCGGGGCCGGTGGCCGCGTTCGCGCCGCCGGAGTTGAGGACGACCGCGCGCAACCGCTTGTGCCGCAGCACTTCCTGGGACCAGAGCACCGGCGCCGCCTTGACGACGTTGCGGGTGAACACGCCCGCCGCCGCCTGCTCGGGCCCGTCGTTGACGACGAGCGCGAGGTCCAGGGCGCCGGAATCCTTGATCCCGGCGGCCACGCCTGCGGCGCGGAACCCCTTCGGTCCGGTCACGGTCACGGTGCGACTCCTACTGTCGGAAGGCCGGTGGTCTCGGGGAGACCGAGTGCGATGTTCATGGACTGGATGGCGCCGCCCGCGGTGCCCTTGGTCAGGTTGTCGATCGCGGCCACGACGACCAGGCGGCCCGCGTCGGCGTCCACCGCGACCTGCAGCTGCACGTTGTTCGAGCCCAGCGTCGCCGAGGTGACCGGCCAGCTGCCCTCGGGCAGGACCTGCACGAACGGCTCGGCCTGGTAGGCCTTCTCGTACACCGCGCGCGCCGCCGCCGTGTCGGTCTCGCCGGCCAGCGGCGCGCTCGCCGTGGTGAGGATGCCGCGCGGCATCGGCGCGAGCACCGGCGTGAACGACACGGTCACCGGCACCCCGGCGACCGAGCTGAGGTTCTGCGCGAACTCGGGCGTGTGCCGGTGCGCGCCGCCGACGCCGTACGCGCTCGCCGAGCCCATCACCTCGGAGCCGAGCAGGTGCGGCTTGAGGCTCTTGCCCGCGCCGGACGTGCCCGTGACCGCCGTGATGGTCACCTCCGGCCGCACCAGGCCGGCCGCCAGCGCCGGGGCCAGCGCGAGCGTGCCGCCGGTCGGGAAGCAGCCCGGCACGGCGATCCGCTTGGTGCCGGCCAGCTTCTCCCGCGCGCCCGGCAGCTCGGGCAGGCCGTAGGGCCAGGTGCCGGCGTGGTCGCCGCCGTACCAGCGCTGCCAGTCGGCCGCGCTGGTCAGGCGGTGGTCCGCGCCCAGGTCGACGACCAGCACGTCCGGCCCGAGCTGGGCCGCGATCTCCGCTGAATGACCATGCGGCAGCGCGAGGAAGACCACGTCGTGGCCGCCCAGCGTCTCGGCGCTGGTTTCCTGCAGGATGCGCCCGGCCAGCGGGACCAGGTGGGGCTGATGCTGACCCAGTGGGGTGCCGGCACTGCTCGCCGCCGTCACCGCACCGATTTCGACCTCGGGATGCGCCAGCAGCAGGCGGAGGGCTTCCCCGCCCGCGTACCCGCTCGCCCCGGCCACCGCGACCTTCACCGTCATACGAATGATTATGCATTGCGACGGAAGATCAATCAAACAAGTTCGGGCGGGGTCACACCGGCCAGGCGGCGGGCGCGCGTCAGCGCTCAGCTGCCACGGTCACCTCCGGAGTGGGTCGGGCCGCGATGCGCGAGGCCCTCGCCCGAGCCCAGCCCCCCGGGGCTGCGGCCGAGGCCGCAGCCCTGGGGCCACTGGCCCGCCCAAGGTTCGACGCGCTCCCGTACGCCCTAGCGAAGCGGCGACGCCGTCATGCGGCGCCACCACCCCCTCCGGCGGAGTCCCACCGCAGGGCCGGGCGGGCGAGCGTCAGCGCCCAGCCGCCATCGTCACCTCCGGCAGCCGGGTCGTGCCGACGATGCGCGAGGCCCGCCCGAGCCCGGCCCCCGGGCCTGCGGCCGAGGCTGCGGCCCCGGGGGCACCACCGGCCCCGGAGTTCGACGTGCTCCCGTAGGCATCGGAGTAGCGGCAGCCCCTGTCAGGCGGCATCACCACTCCCCTCCGGCGGAGTCCCACCGCAGGGCCGTAGCGGGCGAGCGTCAGCGTTTAGCCGCCATCGTCACCTCCCGGAGCCGAGCCGTGCCGACGATGCAACCGGCTCTCGCCTGGGCGAGCCCGGCCCGGGACTGCGGCCGAGTCCGCAGTTCCAGAGTCACCATGGGCCCACCTGGACTCCGAGGTGCTCCCGCGCGCCCTCGCGACCCCTTCAGGCGGCATCACCACTCCCCTCCGGCGGGGTCCGCATGCTCGGCGGGTCGGGCAGGTACTCCCCGCGACGCTCGGGGTCGCAACCCACCCGCGGCAGCCGCGCCCGGATGCCGCCGGGACTGCGGCCGAGCTCGCGGGCGATGTCCGCCACGCTCTCGCCCGCGATCCACCGCCGCTCGAGTTCCGCGTCGAGTTCCGGCGTCCACGGCCGGCCCTGGCTGGCCGGCCGGTCGCGTCCTCTCCGCCCGCCCGGATCGGCCAGGGCGGCGTGATGTCGCAAGGTCTCCGACAGCACCGAGCCGAGCGTCTCCGCCGCACTGGCGGCGACTTCGATCTGCCCGTCGGCGACGGGCTCGCCCTCGGCTCCGGCGGCGCCGACCCGGATCACGAGCCGGTCGGCGAGGAGGTCACGGTCACCGTCCGGCAGCGCGGTGACCTCGATGGAAAAGGTGGTGTTGCCGGCCCGGAGCGTGCTCCGGTGCTCTTGAATGATGTTCATGGCGGGCACGCTAGCGACCCCCACCGACAATTTTCGGCGCACCGTCCGTCGCGGGGCGGTCGCGGACCGAAATTGTCAGACCCCCCGCCTAACGTTGTTCGCCTCATCACGGACCACTGGGGGAGACATGAGGGAACACCAGTTCTGGCGGCTCGTCACCGGACGGACGGTCGCGGAGATCGGCGAGCTCCTGCGCGGACGGCCGGCGCTGGAGGTCATCCGGTTCCACCACCACTTCCGGCGCCTCCACCTGCGCGCCTGCCGGTGGGACGTGTGGACGGCGTTCGGCCTGATCTGCGGCGGCGCCGGAGCGGCCCAGTTACGCGACGGCGTGTGCTGGCTGATCCTGCGGGGCCGCCGCATCTACCACCGGGTGGTGGTGAACCCGGACGTGCTCGCGGAGTTCCGGATCGACCCCCTGGAGATCACCCCATCCGGTGATCTTGCGGGCCTGGCCCGGCGGCTGCTGACGCCGCCCGGGTCGGGCGAGGTCGCCGCGGCGTGCGGCGAGGCGATCGCCGCCATCCTGGGTGAAGCCGGCCCGCACGGATCACCACCTGGTGAGCGCCCCGCGCTCGACGCCGACACGCTGGCGCGCTGCTACCCGCGGCTCACCGCTCGGTATGGGCTCGTGCCTGAGCCGATCACCGGGCTCACGTCGTCGCGGACGAGCCGATGAGCAACGACGAGCTGCCTCACGCATCCACGCCGGCGCGGAAGACGAGTCCCGCGCCCCTAACGGACCGCGGCCCGCAGAGCCTCGGTCAGCTCGGCCGGTTGTCCGGTGTCCACTCGATCCGCGCGCGTGCCTGGCGCACCTTCCGGCACCGGTTCGGGCAATGGTTCGCACACCGCGTCCGGGCCGTTGCCTCGCTGCCGCGGCGGCAGCGCACCGGTGGCGAGGTAGTCCGCGATCCGGTCGTCCACGCACGCGTTGCCCGAGAGCGAGCCGGCGTGGGTGGTGCCGCCCGGCTCGGCGATCAGGCTCGACTGCGGGAACCGGCGGCGCACCTCCAGGTTCCCGGTGAACGGGGTGGCGGCGTCCAGCTCCTCCCCGATCAGCAGGGCGCCCGCCACACCGCGGCCGTCGACGTCGACCGGCTTGCCCGCGGGCGCCGGCCAGGTGCGGCACGGGGCGTTGTACCAGGCGTTGCCCCACGTCTCGAACGGCGCCTTCGCGTAGGTGATCCAGTTGTCGACCTTCCACGTGGTCCAGTTCCGCGGCCACGGGGCGTCGGTGCACTGCACGGCGTTGTAGACGGCGAACCCGTTGTCGTCGCCGGGCGAGTTCGTGTTGTCGTACCGGGTCTTGAGCGTCTGCCAGTCGCGCTGGTGCACCCAGCCGGCGAAAGCCCCGGCCAGGTCCACCCACGTCGACTGGTAGTACCCGGCCTGCAGGAAGATGTCGGTCCACTCGGCCGGACCGATCACGCCACCCGCCGGCGCCCGGGTCAGCTCACGCTGCTGGGCGTACCACAGGTCCTCGACGGCCTTGCCCGTCGTGCCCAGGTGGTACACCGCGTCGTGGCGGGCGATCCAGTCGAAGTAGACCTTGATGTTGCGGTCGAAGGCGACGTCCTGGTCCAGGTTGGCCTGGTAGAAGACCTTCCGCGGATCGACGTTGCTGTCCAGCACCATCCGCCGCACCCGCTGCGGGTACAGCGTCGCGTACACCTGGCCCAGATAGGTGCCGTAGGAGAAGCCGTAGTAGTTGATCTGCTCCGCGCCCAGCGCCTTGCGCAGGCTGTCCAGGTCCCGCGCCACGTCGGTGGTGCGCATGTGCCGCAGCAGCGGGCCGTTCTTCTCGCACGCCGCCGCGTAGTCGGCGGAGGTCTGCAGCCACGTCCGTTCCAGTTCCGGCGTGCTCGGCACGTAGGCGGGCCGGTTGTAGCGGAAGTGGTCGGGATCGCAGGACAGCGCCGGGCGGCTCGATCCCACGCCCCGTGGGTCGAAGCCGATCCAGTCGTAGGAGTCGCCGGCGTCCTTCGGCACGGCCCGGCCGAGCGCGGACAGCCCGAGACCGGAGCCGCCGGGGCCGCCCGGATTGACGAGCATCACGCCCTGGTAGTCGGTGCTCGTGTGGCGCACCCGCGAGACCGCGAGCGAGATCTTCGCGCCGGCGGGATCCTGGTAGTCCAAGGGCACCTCGAGGAACCCGCATTCGGCACCGGCGCGCGCCAGGCCCGCGGAACCACATGGTTCCCAGCTGATCGGGGCCGGGGTGAACTGCGGCGGGGCCGCGGCGGCCGCGGGCACCGCCACCAGACAGCTCGCCAGCGCACCGGCCGCGAGGATCGCGGGCACGAGCTTGCTCACAGTGCTCCTTCTCGTCGACAGTGCGGTCAGAACCTCACCACAAGATCGTGGATCACGGCGCTTTCCGCCAGCCGACTCGCGGCGGAACCCGGGATGCCACCCGACGGAGACGGGAGCTCGGATGGACGAAGCGGACGAACTGGTCCAGGCCGCGCGGTCGGGGCTGGCGGAGCTGGCCGATCCGGTGAAGGCGCCGGAGATGCGCCGGTACATGAAGTCCGAGATGGACTTCCTGGGAGTGCCGAAACCGGAGCGGGCCAAGCTGGCGCGGCGCGTCTTCGGCGAGCATCCGCTGCCGGACCGGGAATCCTTCGTCGCGGCGGTGCGGACCCTGTGGCGGGAGGCCAACTTCCGGGAGGAGCGTTACCTGGCGATCGACCTCACCGGCCACCGGCCGTACGCGCGGTGGCAGGACCACGAGCTGGTGCCGCTCTACGAGGAGATGATCGTCACGGGAGCCTGGTGGGACTACGTGGACGAGATCGCCATCCGCCGCATCGGGCCGATCCTGCGGGCCGATCGGGACCGGGTGACGCCGGTGCTGCGGCAGTGGGCGCGCGACGCGGACAGGTGGCGGCGCCGGGCCGCGGTGATCTGCCAGGTGACTGCCAAGGCGGACACCGACCGCGACCTGCTGACCGCGGCGATCGAGGCCAACCAGGCCGACCGGGACTTCTTCCTGCGCAAGGGGATCGGCTGGGCGTTGCGCGACTACGCGCGCACGGAACCGGACTGGGTGCGTGCCTTCGTCGAGGCGCATCCCGCACTGTCGCCGTTGTCAGTGCGGGAAGCGCTCAAACACCTCGGCGGTGGATCCGGCTAGGCCCGCAGCTCCGCGCCGTAGCGCGAGCCGGCTTCGGCGACAGCGGCGTCGCGCGCCTGCGTCGCCTCCTCCACGGTGAGCGTGCGGTCCGGGGCGCGGAAGCGCAGCTTGTAGGCCAGCGACCGCTTGCCGTCGCCGACCTGGTCGCCGGTGTAGACGTCGAACAGCGAGGTGTCCTCGAGCAGGTCGCCGCCCCCGGCCACCAGCGCCTCCGCCAGGTCACTGGCAGGGACCTTCGCGTCGACGACCAGCGCGACGTCGAGCAGCACCGGCGGGTACGGCGAGATCACCGGGGCCGGCCTGCGCTCACGCAGCGGGATCGCGTCCAGGTCGAGTTCCATCGCGACGGTCCGCTTGGGCAGGCCGAGCGCCTCGATCACCTTGGGGTGCAGCTCACCGGCGTGCCCCACCGGCCAGTCGCCGACGAGGAGCTCGGCGCACCGGCCGGGGTGCCACGGTGCCAGCTCGGCGTTGCGCACGCGCAGCTCGACACCGGCGGCCTGACCGACCAGGCGCGCGGCCTGGACGGCGTCCGCCCAGCCGGCCTGCTCGCCCTTGCCCCACCAGCCGGCCTGCTCGCGCTGACCGGCGAGCACGACCGCGACGTGCTGCGGCTGGGCCGGCACCGCCGCTTCCAGCTGCGCCAGGTCCTCGTCCGACGGGCGTCCCGCGACACCCAGCTCCGGCATCGGGACGGGGCTCGCGCCGGGCAGGACGACCTGTCCGATGTGGAACAGCGCGAGGTCCTTGAAGCCACGGGATGCGTTGCGCTGCAACGCCTCCAGCAGGCCGGGCAGCAGGGTCGTCGCCAGCCGGTCCTTGTCGGCCTCCAGCGGGTTCCGCACCCGCACCGTCTTGCGGCGCACGTCGTCGGCGGGCAGGCCGAACGCGTCCCACACCGAATCGCCGACGAACGGGAACGGCTGGACCTCGACGTAGCCCGCCTCCGCCAGGGCGCGGGACACGGTGCGGCGGCGCCGCTGGGCGGCGGTCAGACCGGTGCCGGCCGGGGCGGTGGGCAGGACCGACGGGATGCTGTCGTAGCCCTCGAGCCGCAGCACCTCCTCGACGAGGTCGGCGGGCTGCTTCAGGTCGCCACGCCAGCTCGGCGGGGTCGCGGTCACCGTCGCGACGCCGTCGTCACCCGCGCCGACCGTGACCTTGCACCCGACCTGGTTCAGCCGCCGGACGGTCACCCCGCGGTCGTAGCGGACGCCCGCGATCTGGTCGGGCAGGCTGATCGGCATGGTGATGGGCGACGGCGGCTCGACGGCCCCGACGTCGGTGCGGCCGGGCTGGATGCTGCCGTCGCCGTAGGTGCGCAGCAGCCGGGAGGCCCGCTCCACCGCGGCCGCGCAGACCTGCGGGTCGGTGAACCGCTCGAACCGCTTGGCTGCCTCGGAGAACAACTTGTGCCGCCGCGCGGTGCGGCTGATCGACGGCGGGTCCCAGTGGGCGCCCTCGATCAGGACGTCGGTGCTCTCGGTGCTGATCTCGGTGCTCGCGCCGCCCATGGTGCCGGCCAGCGACACCGGGCCGCGCTCGTCGGCGATCACGACGTCGTCGGCGTCGAGCGTGCGCTCCACGTCGTCGAGGGTGGTGAGCTTCTCCCCCGGCTTCGCGCGCCGGACGACCAGACCGCCCTGCAGCGACGCGGTGTCCCACGCGTGCAGCGGCTGGCCGAGCTCGAGCATCACGTAGTTGGTGACGTCCACGGCCAGCGAGATCGACCGGATCCCCGCCAGCAGGAGGCGGCGGCGCATCCACCACGGGGTCGGGGCGCCGGCGTCGAGACCGGTCACCCGGCGCACGACGAACCGGTCGCAGCCGGTGGGGTCTTCGATCTCGACCGGCCAGGCCTCGCCCTCGGCGGCGGGCAGGTCGAGCGCGGCCGGGTCGCCGAAGGGCACGTCGAGCGCGGCGGCCAGCTCGCGCGCCAGCCCGCGGACCGACAGGGCGTACCCGCGGTCGGGAGTGGGCGTCAGGTCCAGCACGGTGTCGCCGAGACCGAGGACCTCGTGGCCGGAGTCGCCGGGGCTAGCCGTGGACGGCGGGAGCACCAGGATGCCGGTGTGGTCCTCGCCCAGGCCCAGCTCGCGCGCCGAGCAGATCATGCCGTCGCTGACGCGGCCGTAGGTCTTGCGCGCGGAGATCTCGAACGGCCCGGGCAGCACTGTGCCGGGCAGCGCCACGACGACCAGGTCGCCCTCGACGAAGTTGGTCGCCCCGCAGACGATGCCGCGGGTGCGGATGCCGGACGGGCCCTCGTTGTCCGCGGGCTCGTCTTCGGAGGCCTCCTCGCCGACGTCGACCCGGCAGAACCGGATCGGCTTCTTGAAGCCGGTCAGCTCCTCGATCTCGGCGACGCGACCGACCACGAGCGGCCCGGTGACCTGGTCGAGCGGGCGGACCTCGTCGACCTCGATGCCGATGCGGACGAAGGCCTCGGCCAGCTCCTGCGGTCCGACCTCGCCGGCATCCAGATGCTCGAGCAGCCAGCTGACGGGGACTCGCACTTAGGCCTCCGTTCCGAAGGGAAGGGTGAAGCGGACATCGCCTTCGACGATGTCGCGCATGTCGGGGATGCCGTTGCGGAACTGCAGGGTCCGCTCGATGCCCATGCCGAACGCGAAGCCGGAGTAGACGTCCGCGTCGACGCCGCAGGCGCGCAGCACGTTCGGGTGCACCATGCCGCATCCGCCCCACTCGACCCAGCCCGGGCCGCCGGCCTTCTCCTCGAACCACACGTCGACCTCGGCCGAGGGCTCGGTGAAGGGGAAGAAGTGCGGGCGCAGCCGCGTCCGGGACTTCTCGCCGAACATGGCGCGGGCGAACGCGTCCAGGGTGCCCTTGAGGTGGGCCATGGTGAGGCCCTTGTCCACCGCGAGGCCCTCGACCTGGGAGAACACCGGGGTGTGGGTGGCGTCCAGCTCGTCGGTGCGGTAGGTGCGGCCCGGGCAGACGACGTACACCGGCACGTCGCGGTGCAGCAGCGTGCGGGCCTGCACCGGCGAGGTGTGCGTGCGCAGCACCAGGCCGGAGCCGGGCTCGCCGGCGTAGAAGGTGTCCTGCATCTGCCGAGCCGGGTGGTCCTTGGCGAAGTTGAGCGCGTCGAAGTTGAACCACTCGGCTTCCAGCTCGGGGCCCTCGGCGACCTCCCAGCCCATGGCGACGAAGACGTCGGCGATCCGCTCGCTCACCGTGGTGAGCGGGTGCCGCGCGCCGCGCGGGATCCGGTCCCACGGCAGCGTGACGTCGACGGCCTCCTCACGCAGGACGCGCTCGTCGCGCTCGGCCAGCAGCGTGGCCCGCCGGGCGTCGAAGGCGGCCTGGATGGACTGGCGCGCCTCGTTGACGCGCTTGCCGACCTCGGCCTTCTCCTGCTTGGACAGGGAGCCGATGGCGCGGCGGGCGAGCATCAGCGGCGAGTGGTCACCCAGGTGGGCCGGCTTCACCGCGGCCAGGGCGTCCAGGTCGCCGGCGGCCTGGAACTCGGCCTCGGCGTGCTTCACCGCCGCCCCCAGGGTCTCGGGCGAGGTGGCCTCGGCCGGGGTCAGGTCCTGCTTCTCGGTGGCTCCGGACATAACTCCTCGGTGTCCGCTGGACGGGATCCGCCGTGCGAGGTGCACACGTGACGATTACCGGTGGATTCTAGGCGATCGCGATCCGGCACCGGCGCGTCACCCGGCCGGACAACGGGCCGCCATCGCGCTGGTGTACAGGCACACGGCGGCCGCCGTGGCCAGGTTGAGGCTCTCCGCCGCGCCGTAGAGCGGAATCCGGACCGGAAGGTCGACCGCGGAGAGGACCTCGGCGGAGAGCCCGTGGGCCTCGTTGCCGAAGACCCACGCGGTCGGGGCGGCGGCGTCGATCGATCCCAGCTCGGTCTCGGCGTAGCCGTGGGCGCCGAGCAGGCGCAGCCCGGCCGCGCGGCAAGCGGCGAGCGCGGCGGCGGTGTCCCGCACGCGTGTGAGTGGGAGGTGGAAGACGCTGCCCGCGGAGGCGCGGACGCACTTGCCGTTGTGCGGGTCGACGCTGTCGCCGGTGAGGATGACCGCGTCGGCGCCGGCGGCGTCGGCGACCCGGATGACGGTGCCGGCGTTGCCGGGGTCGGCCACGCCGTCCAGCACCGCGACCAGCCGCGCGGTGCCGTCGAGCAGGCCCTCGAGGGGCCGGTCGAGCAGGGAGCAGACCGCGACGATGCCCTGCGGGGTCACGGTTTCCGACAGCCCGGCGGCGGCCCGGTCGGTGATCGGCGAGACGCGCACGCCCGCCTCACCAGCGGCGGCGACCAGGTCCGGGTGGGCTTGCGCGGCGCGTTCGGTGACGAACAGCTCGTGCACGGCACCGGGGTCGCGGGCCAGGGCCGCGCCGACGGCGTTTGCGCCCTCGGCGAGGAACCGGCCCGTCTTGTCGCGCTCGGCGCGGCGCGTCAGGCGCCGCGCAGCGACGACCCGGGGGGTCCGTTCGGTGAACGGAGCCGCCCCGGGCCGGGTCAGATCGGCGTGCTTGCTCAGGCCGACTTCTTCTCGTCGCTCGGCCCGGTCGTCACGTTCTGCTTGGCCAGCTCGGCCAGCGCGGTGAACGCCGCGGGGTCGTTGACGGCGAGGTCGGCGAGGATCTTGCGGTCGACCTCGACACCAGCGGCCTTGAGGCCCTGGATGAAGCGGTTGTAGGTCACGCCGTTCTGCCGCGCGGCCGCGTTGATGCGGGTGATCCACAGCTGGCGGAAGTCACCCTTGCGGGCACGGCGGTCCCGGTAGGCGTAGTTGAGCGAGTGGAGCATCTGCTCCTTCGCCTTGCGGTACAGCCGCGAGCGCTGGCCGCGGTAACCGCTGGCCAGTTCGAGAGTTGCGCGACGCTTCTTCTGGGCGTTGACCGCCCGCTTGACGCGTGCCACGGGTCCGTCCTGTCGATCTCAGGGGGCGCGATCGGCGCCCCGGGGGTTTACGGCGGAAGAGGAGAGGCTTCAGCGGCCGAGGAGCCGCTTGACCCGGCCGACGTCGTTCTTGGCGACCTCGCCGGTGCCCTCCAGACGACGGGTGACCCGGCTGGACTTCTTCTCCATCAGGTGGCGGCGGCCGGCCTTCTGGCGGCGAAGCTTGCCGGAGCCGGTGACCCGAATCCGCTTCGAGGTCCCGCTGTGCGTCTTCATCTTCGGCATTGAGTGCTCTCTTTCATGGTGCAGCACACCGGAGTTCCGGTGTGCTGCGAACTGCGTCGGTCGCGGCGCCCGTCAGGAGTCGACGGGTTCCTTGGCGGCCTTCTGCTTGGGCTTGGCGTTCTTGTGCGGCGCCAGCACCATGATCATGTTGCGGCCGTCCTGCTTCGGGGACGCCTCCACGTAACCGAGCTCGGCCACGTCTTCGGAGAGCTTCTGCAGCAGCCGGAAACCCAGCTCCGGCCTCGACTGCTCACGACCGCGGAACATGATGGTCACCTTGACCTTGTTCCCCGCGGCGAGGAAGCGGGACACGTGCCCCTTCTTCGTCTCGTAGTCGTGCTGGTCGATCTTCGGGCGCAGCTTCTGCTCTTTGATGACGGTGAGCTGCTGGTTACGGCGTGACTCGCGGGCCTTCTGCGCGCTCTCGTACTTGAACTTGCCGAAGTCCATGAGCTTGCAGACCGGCGGGCGCGCCTGCGGGGCGACCTCGACGAGGTCGAGATCCGCTTCCTGGGCGAGCCTGAGCGCATCCTCGATGCGGACGATGCCGACCTGTTCCCCGTTCGGTCCGACGAGCCGGACCTCGGGAACGCGGATGCGTTCGTTGATGCGTGTCTCGGAGCTGATGTGGCCTCCTTGGTCCGAGGTGTGTTGTCTAGCCTGCTCGACCTGGTGCCCACATACCACGGGCCCCGTCCCTGGCAGTTCTGCCCGGGATGCGGGGCCCAGCTTTTCCGATCACATCCGGCAGCGAATGCCGAACGTTCCGCCGCCATCGGCCAACGCCGGTGACGGGACCGGACCCGGCCGCCTCGTGCGGCGACTCGGGTGGGAGCGGGGCTCCACTTGCCGCCCCCGATTCCTCGGGGACTGGTCGCACGTGGAAGGGTACCAGACGTGCTTGACGATGGTTCCAACGCGCCCGACCCGGGCGATATTTCCCCGCCCGTCCGCGACCTGCAGGACATCCCCAGTGTCGAGGTCATCAGCCGGGCCGCGGTGATGCTGCTGTCCGCGGCGGCCGAGCGGCTCGGGCTCGCCGACGAGGACCCGGACACCAGCCCGCACCGCGACCTCGACGAGGCCCGGCGGCTGATCACTGCGCTGGCCGGGCTGGTCACCGCCTCGGCCGAGTACCTCGGTGTGCACGCCGCTCCGCTGCGTGACGGGCTGCAGTCGCTGCAGCGCGCCTTCCGGGAGGCCTCGGCGGTGCCGGACGCGCCTGGCCAGGGCCCCGGCGAGAAGTACACCGGACCGGTGATCTGAGGTTCCCCGGTGAGTGGACCACCCGCGGATGCGCGGCGCGCCGCAGGTGGATGAGTGCTGGTGAACGCCCGGCAGGGTTGCCCTGCCGGGCGTCTCTCGTGAGCGCGGGCAACGCGCGCGAGGCGCGGTGAGCGAGACGCCACGAGCGAGGGCCTGGCGAGCTAGGCCACGGCCGCCGGTGCGCGCGGCGCCTGCCGTCGGCGCGCGGGGCGCCGGGAGCGAGGGGGTGGCGAGCAAAGCGCGAGCCGCCGGGCGCGGGTGTGGCGAACAAGGTGCGAGCCGCCGGGGGCGCGGGCGTGGCGAACAAGGTGCCAGTAGCGAGGCGCCGCGCGTGAGGCACCGCGAGCGAGACGTGCCGCCGGCGCGCGAGGCGCCACGAGCGAGGCGTCGCGCGTGGGCGGGCAAGGTGCCAGCCGTCGGCGCGCGGGGCGCCAGAAGTGAGGCGCCGTGTGCGAGCCACCACGAGCGAGAGCGCGGCGAGCTATGCCCAGCCGCCGACGTGCGAGGCGCGGAGCGCCACCAGTGCGGCACGAGGCGCACAGCGCCAGGAGTGAGGCGCGAGGCGCAAGCGCCAGCAGTGAGGCGCGGCGAGCAAGGCGCCAGCCGCCGCGGCGCGGGGCGCTGGGAGCGAGGCACCGCGCGCGGAGCGCCGGGAGCGAGGCACCGCGCGCGGAGCGCCGGGAGCGAGACGCCGGCCGCCGGTGCGGGGGGCACCGGCGGCCAGCGGCCCTGGGAGGAGCCGCACCGGGTTGCCGCGGGGCGGGAAGCATCAGGCGGGACTCCACCGGGGCAGAACCGCTCGCCCTGGGAATTCCGCCACCTGCCATCCCGCCGGAAGCAACCCGGTACCTGACCTCCCGGGAGCCCGCGAGATCAGTCCAGGACCGCCAGCAGGTCGATCTCCACCAGCAGGCCCTTCGGCAGCCCGACGTACACCGTGGTGCGCGCGGGGTACGGCTCGGGGATCAGCTCGTTGTAGACCTCGTTGAACTCCGCGAAGTGGCCGGTGTCGGTGAGGTACGCGCGGACCATCACGACGTCCTCCCAGCCCGCGCCGGCCTCGGTGAGCACCGCCTCCAGGTTCTTGAACACCTGGCGCGTCTGCTCACCCACGGAGGTCCCGACGACCTCCCCGGTCTTCGGGTCGAACGGGACCTGCCCGGCCAGCTGGAGGATGTTGCCCTTGCGCACCGCGGGCGAGTAGTTCGCCGCGGGCTTGGGGGCGTTGTCCGTGCTGATCGCGACCTTCGGCATGTAGGGGTTCCTTCCTCACCGGGTCCATCCATTGTGGAGGGACGCGTCCTCGGCGGCGGCCCGCAGGTCCGGCAGCAGCGCCAGCAGGCCGTCGTGGTCCAGCAACACCTTCGGCACCGACAGGGACACCGCCGCCAGCACCGTGCCACCGGGGCCGCGCACCGGCGCGGCGATGCAGTGGATGAAGTCCTCGTGCTCGGCGTCGTCCACCGCGTACCCGCGCTCGGCGACCCTCGCCAGCTCGGCGAGGTACGCCTCGGCCGTGGTGATCGTGTTCGCGGTCAGCGGCGGGTAGTCCAGCCCGTGCGCGATCTTCTCCCGCTGCGCCGGCGGCAGCGCGGCGACCAGGACCTTGCCGACCGCCGTGCAGTGCAGCGGCGCGCGCTTGCCCACGCGCGAGTACATCCGCACGCTGTGCCGGCCCTCGTACTTGTCGACGTAGACGACCTCGCCGTCCTCGTAGGTCGCCAGGTGCACGGTGTGCCCGGTGCGCTCGTTGAGCGCGGCCAGCGCGGGCGCGGACTCGCGCCGCACGTCGCGGCCCTCCAGCGCGCGGCTGGCCAGGTCGAACAGGGCACTGCCGAGCCGGTAGTGCCGGGTCCCCTCGCGCTGCACGAAGTGCTGCGTCTCCAGGGTGCGCAACAGGCGCAGCACCGTCGACTTGTGCACCCCGAGCTCACCGGCCAGCTCGTCGAGCGTGCTCGCGCCGCCGGCGAGCGCGGTCAACAGGCTCAGCCCGCGATCAAGACTCTGGCTCACGCTCACTCCGTTGACCCGCCACGCACCGGATGCTACACCTATCGCATTCATTCTGCGCAACGGACGTTGCACAACACGCAACGGAGTTCGAATGGCTTCCTCCGACTGCACCCTCGACCCGGCAGCGCTGGCGGCGATCGCCGGCGAACGGCTCGACTGGCGGTTCAAATCCCTCCCCGCCGACCTGTGGGGCTCCACCCTCGCCGAGGCCGCCGCACGCAGGCCCGGCCTGTTCACCGGCGGATTCGTCGGCCCGGTCGTGGTGCTGGAGGCGGACGCGCTGGAGCACAACCTGCGGACCATGGCCGACTGGTGCGCCCGGGCCGGGGTGCAGCTCGCGCCGCACGGCAAGACCACCATGGCGCCGCAACTGTTCGCACGGCAGGCCGAACACGGCGCATGGGGCATCACCGCGGCCAACGCGAGCCAGCTGCGGATCTACCGCGCCTTCGGCGTGTCCCGGATCCTGCTGGCGAACCAGCTCGTCGACCCCGCGGCGCTGCGCTGGCTCGGCGCGGAGCTGGACGCGCACCCGGAGTTCGAGTTCAGCTGCTGGATCGACTCGGTCGCCTCGGTCGAGCTGATGACCGAGGCGCTGCGCGGCACCGGCCGGCAGGTCGACGTACTGGTCGAACTGGGCGGGGACGGCGGCCGCACCGGCGCCCGCGACCTGGACACCGCGCTGGAGGTCGCCGAGGCCGCGCACGCCAGCCCGGCCCTGCGCCTGGCCGGCACCGGCGGCTACGAGGGCGCGCTGGCCCACGACCCGAGCCCAGCGTCCCGGCACACGGTCGGCACCTACCTGGGCCGCCTGCGCGAACTCACCCTCGCGATCGCCCGGCGCGGCCTGTTCACCGGGCTGGACCAGGTGATCGTCACCGCGGGCGGCAGCGCGTACTTCGACCAGGTCGCCGCCGCCCTCACCGCGGACTGGGACGGCCTGCCGGTCGTGCCGGTCCTGCGCAGCGGCGCGTACCTGACCCACGACGACGGCTTCTACCGCGGCATCTCCCCGCTCGGCGAGCAGCCGCGCATTGCCGGCACCCCGCGGTTCCGCTCCGCGTTGCGCGCCTGGGCGCAGGTCACCTCGCGCCCCACCGACGACCTCGCCCTGCTGACGCTGGGCAAGCGGGACGCCTCGTTCGACGAGGGCCTGCCGGAACCGCAGTGGCACCGGCGCCCCGGCGAGCCGGCCACGCAGCTGACCGGCCACACCGTCACCGCGCTCAACGACCAGCACGCCTTCGTCGCGCTGCCACCGGATTCGCCGCTGCGCGTGGGCGACTGGGTCGGGCTCGGCCTGTCCCACCCGTGCACCGTGTTCGACAAGTGGCCGCTGCTGCCCGTGGTCGACGGCGACACCGTCGTGGACTTCGTCCGCACCTACTTCTAGGAGGCCGGAATGGACCTCGTCCTGCGGGGCGCCCGGATCGCCGACGGCACCGGCGCTCCCCTGTTCCGGGCCGACGTCGGCATCACGAGCGGCCGGATCACCGGGATCGGACCGGGCCTGACCGGCACGCGCGTGATCGACGCGGACGGGCTCGTGCTCGCGCCCGGGTTCGTCGACATGCACTCGCACTCCGACCTTCAGCTGCTCGCCGCGCCAGACCACCTGGCGAAGGTCTCCCAGGGCGTGACCACCGAAGTGCTCGGCCAGGACGGGCTGTCCTACGCCCCGGTGGACGACACCACGCTGGCCGCGCTGCGCGAACAGCTCGCCGGCTGGAACGACGATCCGCCCGGGTTCGACTGGAACTGGCGCTCGGTCGGCGAGTACCTGGACCGGCTCGACCGCGGCATCGCCGTCAACGCCGCCTACCTGGTCCCGCAGGGCACCGTCCGGATGCTCGCCGTCGGGTTCGACGACCGGCCGCCGACGGAGTCCGAACTGGACCGGATGCGCGAGCTGGTCGCGACCGGCCTGGACGAGGGCGCGGTCGGCATGTCCTCGGGCCTGACCTACACGCCGGGCATGTACGCCGATGACGACGAGCTGGTCGCGCTGTGCGAGGTGGTCGGCGCGCGCGGCGGCTACTACAGCCCGCACCACCGCAGCTACGGCGCCGGTGCGCTGGAGGCGTTCGCCGAGATGGTCGAGGTGTGCCGTCGCGCGAAGTGCCCGCTGCACCTGGCGCACGCCACGATGAACTTCTCGGTCAACAAGGGCAAAGCACCTGATCTGCTGCAGCTGCTGGACGAGGCGCTCGACGACGGCGTGGACATCACCCTCGACACCTACCCGTACCTGCCCGGCGCGACGTATCTCTCGGCGCTGCTGCCGAGCTGGGCGGCCGAGGGCGGGATCGACGCGACACTGGCACGACTGTCCGATCCGGACACCCGGGAGCGGATCCGCGCCGAGATCGAGGAAACCGGCTCCGACGGCGCCCACGGGGTGCCGATCGACTGGGAGTGCATCGAGATCAACGGCGTGCGCAGGGCCGAGAACGCCCATCTGGTCGGGCATTCCGTGGCCGAGTCCGCGCGCCGCGCCGGGGTGCCCGCCGCGCGGCTGTACTTCGACGTGCTGATCTCCGAGCGGCTCGGCACGTCGTGCCTGATGCACGTCGGGCACGAGGAGAACGTGCGGACGATCATGCGGCACCGCACGCACACCGGGGGCAGCGACGGGCTGCTGGTGGGCGACCGCCCGCACCCGCGGGCCTGGGGCACCTTCCCCCGCTACCTCGCCCGGTACGTGCGGGAACTGGGCGTGCTCGAGCTGGCCGAGTGCGTCGCGCACCTGACCGGGCGCGCGGCGCGGCGGCTGCGGCTGACCGACCGCGGACTGGTCAAGCCGGGGTACGCGGCCGACCTGGTGCTGTTCGACCCGGACACCGTCGCCGACACGGCCACCTTCGACCACCCGCGGCAGCAGGCCGCGGGCATCCCCTACGTCTTCGTCAACGGCGTCGCGGCCATCGACGACGGCAGGCCGACCGGCGCGCTCGCCGGCCACTCCCTCAGGAGGTCCGCTTGATCGACTGGCTGCAGCACTCGACCCCGGGGCTGCTCACCCTCGCCGCGGTGTCCATCGCCGTCCTGCTGGTCATGATCATCCGGTTCAAGACCGAACCGTTCATCGCCCTGATCATCATCGGGCTGCTCACCGCGCTGGCCGCCGGGCTGCCGGTCGGCACGATCGTCGGCACCGCGCAGAAGACGTCGGACTCGTTGCTGGAGAAGGGGTTCGGCGGCATCCTCGGGCACATCGCCGCGATCATCGGACTGGGCACGCTGCTCGGCGCGATCCTGGAGAAGTCGGGCGGGGCGCGGGTGCTGACCGGCGCGCTGCTGCGGGCGTTCGGCGAGAAACGCGCGCCGCTGGCGATGGGGCTGGCCGGACTGATCTTCGGGGTCCCGGTGTTCTTCGACATCGGCATCTTCGTGCTCGCGCCGCTGGTCTACGTCGCCGCGCGGCAGGGCGGCCGGTCGCTGCTGCTGTACTGCCTGCCGCTGCTGGCCGGGTTGTCGATGACGCACGCGTTCATCCCGCCGCACCCGGGGCCGGTGGCGGCGGCCGGCCTGCTGCACGTCGACCTCGGCTGGATCATCCTGATGGGCGCGGTCTGCGGGCTGCCGGCGTGGTTCCTAGCCGGGGTGGTGTTCCCGTCGTGGATCGGCAAGCGGATGAACATCGAGGTGCCGGCCGAGATGATCGTCGACTCCGACGGCGACGAGGGGCCCGGGCCGTCGCTGGGGCTGGTGTCGGCGATCATCGCGGTGCCGCTGGTGCTGATCCTGGCCGGCACGTTCGGCAGCATCTGGCTGCCGAAGAACTCGGTGCCCGCGGGCGTCGCGGCGTTCGTCGGCACGCCCGCGGTGGCGCTCACGATCGCCGTGCTGCTCGCGTCCTGGCTGCTGGGCACGCGCCGCGGGATGACCGGCAAGGAGCTGTCCGCGTTGTCGGCCGCCGCGCTGCGGCCGGTGGCGATGCTGCTGCTGGTGGTCGGCGCGGGCGCGTTCTTCGGCGCGGTGCTGTCGGCGACCGGGATCGGCAAGGCGGTCGCCGATTCGCTGCAGGCCGGTGGCCTGCCGGTGATCGCGGCCGCCTACGTGATCAGCTGCGGGCTGCGGCTCGCGCAGGGCTCGGCGACGGTCGCGATCGTGACCACCGGCGGCATCGTCGCGCCGAGCGTGGCCGAGCTCGGGTACTCGCAGGCGCAGCTGGCGCTGATCGTGGTCGCGATCGCCGCCGGGTCGATCATCGCCTCGCACGTCAACGACGGCGGGTTCTGGATCGTGTCGCGTTACTTCGGCCTGACCGTCGGCGAGACGCTCAAGACCTGGACGGTGCTGGAAACCATCCTGTCCCTGTCGGGGTTCGCCATGGCCGCGATCCTGATGGCCGTCGTGTAGTGGCGCGGGCTCGCCGCCCCGGGGGCGGCGAGCCCGGAGGCGTCACTGCTGCGGGAACTGGCCCTGCGGCTGCTGCTGGTACTGCTGCTGCTGCGCGACCTGCTGGGCGTTCGGGTCCGCACCGTCGGGCACCACGTACACCGCCGTGCCGTAGGCGGCGATCTCGCTCGCGGTCTGGGCGATCTCGTTGCAGTCGAAGCGCATGCTCAGCACCGCGTTCGCGCCGAAGGCCATCGCCTCCTGGCAGAGCCGCCCCAGCGCCTCGTACCGGGAGTCGGACAGCAGCTTCGACAGGCCCTTCAGCTCACCGCCCGCCATCGCCTTGAACCCGGCGCCCATGGTGGAGAACATGTTCCGGCTGCGCACGGTCAGCCCGAACACCTCGCCGTACACGCGCACGACCCGGTAGCCCGGCAAATCATTCATAGTGGACAGCAGGATCGGGAACCGCGGCTGCTGCTGGTAAGGCTGGCTCATGCCGCGGATCGTAGCGCCCTTCAGGTCACGGCCCGGTACCAAACCTCGGGGCGCCCGACCTGTCCGTATCGCGGTTCTCGCCGGGCGAGTCCGTTGTCGGCCAGGTATTCCAGGTAGCGCCGCGCGGTCACCCGGGACACGCCGGTCGCGGTGGCTGCCGCGCCCGCGGACAGCCCGTCCGGTTCCTCCCGCAACGCCGAGACCACCGCGTCCAGGGTCTGGCCGCTCATCCCCTTCGGCAACGCGGTCGCCACCGGCGAGCGCAGCGCCGCGAACGCCCGGTCCACCTCGGACTGTCCCACCTCACCGGTTTCGGCGAAACTTTCGCGGAACTTCGCGTACCGGTCGAGTTTGTCCCGCAGCGAGGCGAAGGTGAACGGCTTGATCAGGTACTGCACGATCCCGACCGACACCGCGGCCTTGACCACCGCCAGGTCGCGGGCGGAGGTCACCGCGATCACGTCCACCGGGTTGCCGGCGGCCCGCAGCGCCCGGCACACCGCGAGACCGTGCGTGTCCGGCAGGTAGAAGTCGAGCAGCACCAGGTCGGCGGTGTCGCGCTCGAAGAACCGCAACGCCTCCGCCCCGGAATGGACGACCGCGGCGACCGTGAACCCGGCGATCCGCTCCACATACGTCCGATGCGCCTCGGCGGCGACCGGGTCGTCCTCGACCACGAGTACCCGGATCACCGCGGCACCTCCTGCCGCACCGGCAGCCGCACGGTGAACACCGCGCCCTCCGCCGTGGTCACGTCCACGCTCCCGCCGTTGCGCCGCACCACCTGCCCGACCAGCGCCAGCCCCAGGCCGTGACCGTCCGGTTTGGTCGTCCAGCCCCGCTCGAACACCCGCCGCCGGACCTCGTCCGGCACGCCCCGGCCGGTGTCGGCGACGCGCAGCAGCAACTCCCGCCCCTCGATCTTCGCGGTCACTGTGACGCGCGGCCGTCCCGGGCGCTCCCCCGCGGCCTCGATGGCCGCGTCGATCGCGTTGTCGATCAGGTTGCCCAGCACGGTGATCAGGTCGCGGGGCTCGATGCCGGTGTCGGTGTCCTCGATCGCGGTGTCCTCGGTGAGCACCAGTTCCGCGCCGCGCTCGCTGGCCTCGGCGGTCTTGCCGAGCAGCAGCGCGGCCAGCACCGGCTCGGCGACCGCGCCCACGACCTGGTCGGTGAGCCGTTGCGCGATCTCCAGCTCGGCGGTGGCGAACTCGATCGCCTCCTGCGTGCGGCCCATCTCCACCAGCGACACCACCGTGTGCAGGCGGTTGGCCGCCTCGTGCGCCTGCGACCGCAGCGACTCGGCGAGGCCGCGGGCGGTGGTCAGCTCGCCGGTGAGCAGCTGCAGGTCGGTGTGGTCGCGCAGGGTGACGACCGTGCCGTGGTCGTTCGCCCGGGCGCGGGAGCGCACCGGCGCGGTGCTCACGACCAGCACCCGCACGTCGGTCAGGTGGATTTCGTCGCGCCGTGGCTCCTGTCCGCGCAGCGCGCCGACCAGGCTCGGTGGCAGTCCCAGCGCGGTGACCGGGGTGCCGGTGGGATCGGCGTCCAGCCCGAGCAGCTCGCGGGCGGCGTCGTTGCACAGCACGACCCGTTCGTCCGCGCCGACCAGCACCAGCCCCTCGCGCACCGCGTGCAGGGTCGCCTCGTAGTAGGCGAAGACGCTGCTCAGCTCGGCCGGGGCGAGGCCGCGGGTCTGCCGGCGCAGGCGGCTGCTCACCAGGTAGCTGCCGGCGATCCCGACCACCAGCGCGGCGCCGGCCACCGCGGCGAGCGTCCAGATCCGCTGCGCCAGCGCCGCCGAGATCGCGTCGACCTTGATGCCGACCGACACCAGGGCGACCACGTTCCGCTGCTCGTCGAAGACCGGCACCACCGCGCGCATCGACGGGCCGAGGGTGCCGGTGTAGGTCTCGGTGTAGACCCGGCCCTGCCGGGCGACGTCGATCGTGCCGAGGAACTTCTGCCCGATCAGCTCCGGGTTCGGGTGGGTGTAGCGGATGCCGTCCGGGTCCATGATCGTGACGAAGTCGACCCCGGTGTCGCGCCGCACCTGCTCGGCGAAGGGCTGCAGTTCGGTGCTCGGCGCGGGCAGCCGCAACGCGGACAGCACCGTCGGCGAGTCGGCCAGCGTGCTCGCGATGGCGACGACCTTGTCCTGGGCGCGGGCGTCCACCGCGCGGGCGGCGTCGAAGTAGGCCAGCAGCGCGCCCACCGCGACCAGCACGGCCACTCCCGCCACCTGCAGCAGGAGCAGCTGCCGCGCGAGGCTCCAGCGCCGGCTCGTGATCCGCACCCCGCCATCCCAGCACACCGGACGTTCGCCCGGGGACACCGGTGGCGGCGCGAACTCTATGAACATAACGGTGACGGGGGTCATAAGGGTGGCTGATAGTCACTCGCAAGCTGCGCCGAGGAAGGCGCGCCTCGTCCCCACAGGAGGCAACGTTGCCTACGGCACAACCGTCCGGCGTGAAACCGCGTCGCGACCGGATGCATTACCTCTACCTCGCGGTGGTCGCCGCGGTGGTGCTCGGTGTCGCGGTCGGGATCCTGTTCCCCGGCTTCGGCAAGAGCCTCGCCTGGCTCGGCACCGGGTTCGTGAACCTGATCAAGATGATGATCTCGCCGATCATCTTCTGCACGATCGTGCTCGGCATCGGGTCGGTCGCCAAGGCGGCCAAGGTCGGCAAGGTCGGCCTGATGGCCATCGGCTACTTCCTGGTGATGTCCACGTTCGCCCTGGCGATCGGGCTGATCGTGGGCAACCTGCTGCACCCGGGCAGCGGCCTGCACCTGGACCCGTCGTCGATCGCGAAGGCGCAGGAACAGGCCAGCAAGGGCAGCGAGGGCACCACCGACTTCGTGCTCGGCATCATCCCGACCTCGCTGGTGTCGTCGTTCACCGAGGGCTCGGTGCTGCAGACCCTGCTGGTCGCGCTGCTCGCCGGGTTCGCGCTGCAGAAGATGGGTGAGGCAGGCAAGCCGATCCTGCGCGGCATCGAGCACATCCAGAAGCTCGTGTTCCGCATCCTGGCGATGATCATGTGGGCCGCGCCGGTGGGCGCGTTCGGCGCGATCGCCGCCGTCGTCGGCGCGACCGGGTGGAACGCGTTGAAGAGCCTCGCGGTGGTGATGGTCGGGTTCTACGTGACGTGCGCGCTGTTCGTGGCGATCGTGCTCGGCGCGATCCTGTGGCTCGGCGCGCGGATCAACATCTTCAGCCTGCTGCGCTACCTCGCCCGCGAGTTCATCCTGATCGTGTCGACGTCCTCGTCGGAGTCGGCGCTGCCGCGGCTGATCGCGAAGATGGAGCACCTGGGTGTGTCCAAACCGGTCGTCGGCATCACGGTGCCGACGGGGTATTCGTTCAACCTGGACGGCACCGCGATCTACCTGACGATGGCGACGCTGTTCATCGCCACCGCGCAGGGCAGCCCGCTGTCGGTCGGCGAGCAGATCTCCCTGCTGGTGTTCATGATCATCGCGTCGAAGGGCGCGGCCGGTGTGAGCGGCGCGGGCCTGGCGACCCTGGCTGGCGGGCTGCAGTCGCACCGGCCGGACCTGGTCGGCGGGGTCGGGTTCATCCTCGGCATCGACCGGTTCATGTCCGAGGCGCGCGCGGTGACCAATTTCGCCGGCAACGCCGTGGCGACCGTCGTCATCGGGTCGTGGACCAAGGAGTTCGACCGGTCGCGGGCCCAGCGGGTGCTGTCCGGGCAGGACCCGTTCAACGAGACCACGCTGGTGGACGACCGTCCGGCGGCCGAACCGGAGCGGGAGCCCGTGAAGGCCGGCGTCTGAGGCGGGCCCGGCGGCTGGTGATCTCGCGATGACCGGCCGCCGGCGCCGCGCCGGGATCGCCGGCTCCCCCATGCCGTCCGCCGGCTGCGGTCACCCCGCACCCGTGCCGGCCGGACAGCGCGTGCCCCACACCGTCACCTCGGGCGGGGTCACGCGCGGCTGTCTGAATGTTCCGGCGAATCCGGCCCGACCGGCCGGATTCGCCGGTTCTGTCCTCGCCCGGACACGGCGGCTGGGCCGCGTGCGACGCCGGTGATCCTGATGTCTCTCAGCGCGCGCCCGTCGCGCTGAGGTGGGATTCGAGCCCGCGCCAGCCACGTCGCATCATGAGGGCGTGGTTGGCGCGGAACACCGGCCGGGCCAGCGGCGAGAGCGTGCGCAGCAACGGTTTCGTGGCGATGACCTGTTGCGTGATCTCCAGGCGGGTGCCGCCGGGGAGCTGGAGCGCGGTGGCGGCCAGCGAGCCCTCCAGGTCGCCGGTGAGGTGGACCCGCATGCGGCCGGTGTCGCGGTCCTCCTCGGCGCGCCGCATGCGGATGACGAGCGCGTACGGCAGGACGGCGCGGCAGACGAGCTGGGCCGTGTCGTCGTCCACCCGGGTCACCTCACGCACGTCCGGCCACCAGCGCGGATATCCGGCGACATCGGTGACCGCGTCGAAGACGGTGCGCACGGGTGAGGACAGCAGCCAGGTGTCCCGGAAGTGGTAGGCGTTGACCCGCATGCGACCAGTATGCGTGGAGATCAATAGCCGAACCCCCCGTCGCCGTCCGCGGGAGTCCCGGTCGTCTTCGTCCCGGACGGGCTGATCGCGAACCAGGTGCCGTCGACGCCCTGGCCGCGGGCCTGGCCCGGCGCGGTGTCGTCGGCGTAGCGGTACAGCGGCCAGCCGCCGAGGGTGAGCTGACGGACGCCGTCCGGGCGGACGAGCACCCCGGCCAGCCCCGCGTCGATCCCGTCGGTGGTGGGCGCGGCGGGGCCTGCGTCCGCCGGCGGCCACCGGACCGCGCACGGGCCGTCGCAGTTGCTCGCCGGTGGCGACGCGGAGTCCCGGTCGAACCGGTACAACGTCCGGCCCTGGCTGTCGGCGACGACCTCCCCCAGGCCGTTGATGGCGGCGACGCGCAGGTCGGCGGCCGGTCCCTCCGGCGTCGCCGGGCCGCAGGCGGACCCGAGCGCCGCCACGATCACGGCGACGATCGGGATGAACAGGCGGGTCATGGGCACCTCCCCGCGACGGGAGCCCCGGCTCGGGCGACCGGGTCACCCCATGACACGAGAGGGCCCGCCGCGCGGTTCACCGGCCGGCCGACGCTGAGGGTGCACCGCGAGGGCGCCCCGGCGCACCTGCTCGCACCCGCCGTCACCGCCGGCGGTAGGGCCCGGGCCACGACCTGGGCCGCACCGCCGGAGGGACCGATCGTGCCGCACGCGATCCCGACCCGGCCGCGGAACGCGCCGCGCGGGCGCGCGGCGCGTTCCGGAATCAGTTGAGCAGGTCCTGCAGGAACTTGCCCGTGTAGCTCTCGCCGACCTGGGCGACGTCTTCGGGCGTGCCCTCGGCGACGATCATGCCGCCGCCGGAACCGCCCTCGGGGCCGAGGTCGATGACCCAGTCCGAGGTCTTGATCACGTCGAGGTTGTGCTCGATCACGATCACCGTGTTGCCCTTGTCGACCAGGCCGTTGATGACGCCGAGCAGCTTGCGGATGTCCTCGAAGTGCAGGCCGGTGGTCGGCTCGTCGAGGATGTACACCGTCTTGCCGGTCGAGCGCTTCTGCAGCTCGCTGGCGAGCTTCACGCGCTGCGCCTCGCCACCGGACAGCGTCGGCGCCGGCTGGCCCAGCCGGACGTAACCCAGGCCCACGTCCACCAGCGTTTGCAGGTGCCGGTGGATCGCCTTGATCGGCTCGAAGAACTCGGCGGCCTCCTCGATCGGCATGTCCAGCACGTCGGAGACCGTCTTGCCCTTGTAGTGCACCTCGAGCGTCTCGCGGTTGTACCGGGCGCCCTTGCAGACCTCGCACGGCACGTACACGTCGGGCAGGAAGTTCATCTCGATCTTGATGGTGCCGTCGCCGGCGCACGCCTCGCAGCGGCCGCCCTTGACGTTGAACGAGAACCGGCCCGGCTGGTAGCCGCGCACCTTCGCCTCGGTGGTGGCCGCGAACAGCTTGCGCACGTGGTCCCACACGCCGGTGTAGGTGGCCGGGTTGGACCGCGGGGTGCGGCCGATCGGCGACTGGTCGACCCGCACCAGCTTGTCCACCTGGTCCAGGCCGCGCACGCGGGTGTGCCGTCCGGGCACCTGGCGGGCGCCGTTGAGCTTGTTCGCCAGCACGGTCGCGAGGATGTCGTTGACCAGCGTCGACTTGCCCGAGCCGGACACGCCGGTGACCGACACCAGGCAGCCCAGCGGGAACGACACGTCCACGCCGCGCAGGTTGTGCTCCCGCGCGCCCACCACGGTCAGCTGCCGCTTCTTGTTCACCGGCCGCCGGATCGCCGGCACCGGGATGACCTCCTGGCCGGACAGGTACGCGCCGGTCAGCGACTTCTTGTTCTTGAGCAGCTTCGTGAACGGTCCGCTGTGGACGATGTGCCCGCCGTGCTCGCCCGCGCCCGGCCCGATGTCGACCACCCAGTCGCTGGCGCGGATGGTGTCCTCGTCGTGCTCGACGACGATCAGCGTGTTGCCCAGGTCGCGTAGCCGGGTCAGCGTGTCGATCAGGCGGCGGTTGTCCCGCTGGTGCAGGCCGATCGACGGCTCGTCCAGCACGTAGAGCACACCCACCAGGCCGGAGCCGATCTGGGTGGCCAGCCGGATGCGCTGGGCCTCGCCGCCGGACAGCGTGGCCGAGGCCCGGTCCAGCGACAGGTAGTTCAGGCCCACGTCGAGCAGGAAGCGCAGCCGCGCCTGGATCTCCTTGAGCACCGCGCCGGCGATCATCGCCTCGCGCTGCCCCAGCTTGAGGCCGTCGAGGAACTCCGAGGCCTCCTCGATGGACAGGGCGCACACCTCGGCGATGGAACGCTCGCCGCGCTCGGCGTGCTCGAGGGTGACCGCGAGGATCTCCGGCTTGAGCCGGCTGCCCTGGCACGCGGGGCACGGCACCTCGCGCATGTAGCCCTCGTACCGCTCGCGCATGTACTCGGACTCGGTCTGGTCCAGCCGCCGCTCCAGGAACGGGATGACGCCCTCGAAGCTGGCGTAGTAGCTGCGCTGACGGCCGTAGCGGTTGCGGTAGCGGACGTGGACCTGCTCGTCGACGCCGTGCAGGACCGCCTTCTGCGCCTTCGCGGGCAGCTTGCGCCACGGCGTGTCCATGCGGAACCCGATGGTCTCCGACAGCGACTCCAGCAGCCGCTGGAAGTACTCGGCGCTCTGCCCGCCCGACCACGGCGCGATCGCGCCCTCGGCCAGCGACAGCTCGTCGTCGGGCACCACCAGCTCCGGGTCGACCTCCTTGCGGATGCCGATGCCGGTGCACTCCGGGCACGCGCCGTAGGGCGAGTTGAACGAGAACGAGCGGGGTTCGAGGTCCTCGATGGCCAGCGGGTGCCCGTTCGGGCAGGCCAGGTTCTCGGAGAACCCGCGGATGCGGTGCGGGTCGCCCTCCGGCAGGTCGACGAACTCCAGCTCGACCAGGCCGTCGGCCAGGCGCAGCGCGGTCTCGACCGAGTCGGTCAGCCGCTGCTTGGCCGAGGTCTTGACGGTGAGCCGGTCGACCACGACCCCGATGTGGTGCTTCTCCTGCTTCTTCAGCTTCGGCGGGTCGGTGAGCTGGTACACCTGCCCGTCGATGCGCGCCCGCGAGTAGCCCTGCTGCTGGAGGTTGCTGAACAGGTCGAGGTACTCGCCTTTGCGGCCGCGCACGACCGGAGCGAGCACCTGGAACCGGGTGCCCTGCTCCATGGCCAGCACCTGGTCGACGATCTGCTGCGGGGTCTGCTTGCTGATCGGCTCACCGCACTGCGGGCAGTGCGCCTTGCCGGCGCGCGCGTAGAGCAGCCGGAGGTAGTCGTAGACCTCGGTGATCGTGCCCACGGTGGAGCGCGGGTTGCGCGAGGTGGACTTCTGGTCGATCGACACCGCGGGCGACAGGCCCTCGATGAAGTCGACGTCCGGTTTGTCCATCTGCCCCAGGAACTGCCGGGCGTAGGCCGACAGCGACTCCACGTACCGCCGCTGCCCCTCGGCGAAGATCGTGTCGAAGGCCAGGCTCGACTTGCCCGACCCGGACAGGCCGGTGAACACGATCAGGCTGTCCCGGGGCAGGTCGAGGTCGACGCCGCGGAGGTTGTGCTCGCGCGCACCGCGAACAACGAGGCGATCAGCCACGGATGAGGTCCCTTCCCTGGAATGTGACGGCCGGATCAGCCAGCCGCATCCATGCTAGGACGACCCACCGACAGAAACCGGAGCCGGACCGGTCGGCCCCTCGCGGACGAGGTCGTCCGGAGCCGTCCGGGGCGGCGGTGCGGTGGCACCGCGCGGCGCGGTCAGCCAGCGGTGGGCCGGCCGTTCGACGAGTTTCGTGAGCAGCCACCCGGCGCCGATCGCCGCCCCCAGCACCAGCGGCAGCCGCGCCCAGCCCGGCAGACCCGCGAGCTGCAGCGCCTTGGCCAGGATGTAGCCCAGCTCCTGGTGCAACAGGTACACGCCGTAGGAAATTCCGGCGAACCAGGTGATCACCGGGGCCAGCGGGCGCAGGAACGTCCAGTCCGGCCCCTTCGCCGCCGCGCACACCAGGAGCAGCACCAGCGCGAACCCGATGTCGGAGGGCAGCCGCGCGGGGTCGGTGGGCAACGCCACGTGGAACGGGTAGAGGTGCAGGTCCTGTGCCGCGACCGCGGCGGCGAGCAGCAGCGCCAGGTGCGGGGTGGACAGCCGGTTCCGCGACCACAGCCAGACCGCGACGCCGGCGGCGAACGCGTGCAGCCGGTGCAGCCCGAACCCGAACACCACCGCGAACGCCCACGGCGAGGGGTTGGTGACGCCGAACACCCAGAACCGCAGGACGAGCGGGACGACGATCATCGCCCAGGCCAGCAGCTTCGCGTGCCGGGCGGCGTGCGGCGAGCGGAACCAGCGGGTGCGCGACCACAGCAGCGCGGCGCCGGCGAAGACCATCAGCTGGACCGGCAGCGTCCAGTACGAGCCGTCGAGCCAGATGAACCCCTGGTGCCAGCCCTGGATCATGGTCAGGTTGACCAGGAGGTCCCAGCCGACCGGCACGTACCAGCTGCTGGCCCAGGCCAGGCCGTCGGTGGTCGGGCCGAACAGCTTGTCCCACCAGTGGCTGCCGAACTCCTGGCCGTTGAACGAGGCGTCCGCCCAGCGCATCACGAAGTAGGTGAGCAGCACCGCGACCAGGTACGGCGGGACGAGCCGCGCCGCCTTCTTCCACATCCACCGGCGGGTGTCGCCGCGCCGGATCGTCTGGCAGACGAAGAACGCCGAGACGACCATCAGGATCGCGGCGCCGAACTGGGCGGTGATCTTGACCGGGTAGTCGTCCAGCTCGGTGTGGGCGAGCGGGCCCTGGTGGGTGATGTGACCGAGCATCACGGACAGGACCGCCAGGACGCGCACGGCGTCCCAGCTGATGCGTCGGGTGCTGGTGCGGGGGTTCTCGGGGAGGAAACTCGGCACTGTCTCGGGGCGTCTCGCAAGATCGGGTCGGGGACGCAGCGGAGCCTACGTTACCGATCTGAGACCAACCTGAACGGGTGGAACGGCGCGTGGCGCGGCGGCTACCGTTGGCGGCGTGAACGTCGTAGAGGACTACACCGGCCACGTCGAGCCGGGCGGGGACGCGGCCCGGCGGGTGCTGGACCGCCTGGCCATCACCAAGCTGTCGGTCGGGCCCATGGACAACAACGCCTACCTGCTGGTTTGCCGCCGGCAGAACGAGGCGCTGCTGATCGACGCCGCGGCCGACCCGGAGCGGATCTCGGATCTCATCGGCCACGGGCCGGACCGCCCGGCGCTGCGCACGATCGTGACGACGCACCAGCACGCCGACCACTGGCAGGCGCTGGGCGCGGTGGCCGGCGCGTACGGAGCGAACACCGCGGCTCACCCGTTGGATGCCTCGGTGCTGCCGGTCCCGCCGGACTTCCTGGTCGAGGACGGCGACACCCTCACGGTCGGTGACTGCACCCTCGAGGTGATTCACCTGAGGGGGCACACTCCGGGCTCGATCGCGTTGTTGTACCGCGACACGGACGGCAGCACGCACCTCTTCACGGGCGATTCGCTGTTCCCGGGTGGTGTCGGGAAGACGACCTCGCCCGAGGACTTCCAGTCCCTGCTGGGCGATGTCGAGACGCGGGTGTTCGACCGCCTCCCCGACGAGACGTGGTTCTACCCGGGGCACGGCGACGACTCGACGCTGGGCGCGGAGCGGCCGAAGCTACCGGAGTGGCGCGAGCGGGGCTGGTGAGCCGGGCGGACTTCCCGAACGGGGCTGCTGCGGCTCAGTGCTCCTGCGCCGAGGGTTACCGCGGCGCGGAAACTGGGCCACGCCAAGGGGAGCCCGGCCGGTAACCCGCGGCACCCGGGCAGCACGCGTCGAGGGCCCTCACGTGCACCCCTTGGGTGGCGCGAGCGGGGCTGGTGGCCGGACGAGCACTGGGCCAGTGCGCCGTTCGGGTGGCGGTGTTCGATTCGGCCAACAACGAGCGCTCTCCGGAATACCGTGACTACCGGAAGTGAGGAACCCGGGAGCGCGCGTGAACCTGAGCCGGCATGCCGAACGGCGCGTGCATCAGGAATCGGTCCGGTTGCTGGCGTCGGAGTTTCCCCGGCTCGCTCCCCTGCCACGCCGGGTCCTCGGCGCACTGCTGGCCCGCACGGTGGGCAACGTCCACCTCTTCGTCCGTCAGGACCTGGAAGAACGTGGCGGGGACCGGCCCGACGCCGTCCTGATCAGCACCAACGGCGTTTTCGCTCTGATCATCGCCGGGGAGCGGCCGGACGAGCAGGCCGCGCGGGCCGCGTTCCGCCATGCCGAGGAACGCTGTGCGGGTATCACCGACCACCGCGGGCGAGTCGTGCCGGTGAGCGCGATCCATCCGGTGGTCGTCGTTCCGGGAGCGGGTGCCGGGCGCACGGTCCGCGCGGCCGGACCGTACTGGGCCTTGCCGGAGACCGACCTCGCGCGGTTGTTCCGGCGCGAGGACGCGCATCTCAACCGGCGTCAGGTCGACGTCGTGGCGCGTCAGGCCAGAACGCGCCTCGACGGGTACACACGGCTCGAAGCAGGCCTGCCCGAGGCTCGGCCGGAGACCGCGGGCCTGCTCGACGCCGGGAGTCTCGCGGAGAACGAGGTCGAAGCCGCGCAGGCGCGACCCTTCGACAGCTGGCTCACGTTCCTGCACCCGCACCAGCACGCGATCGTCGCCCGCGACTACAGCGGGCCGGCGAGGATCAGCGGTCCCGCCGGGACCGGGAAGACGGTGGTGGTGCTGCACCGGCTGCGCCGCCTCGCGCGCAACAGCACCGGGCCGCTCCTGTTCACCACGTTCGTCCGGACCCTGCCCGCCGTGCACGCGGCGACCTTCCGGCGACTGGCGCCCGAAGTCGCCGACCGCGTCGAGTTCCTGCACCTGCACGCCTGGCTGCGACGCTTCCTGCAGTCGCGGGGACGGGCGGTCCGGGTGAACGCCCGGGGGATCAGCACGGCCTTCGCCCGCGCCTGGACCGTGCACCGGGAGAACCTGCAGAACCTGGAGCCGTCGATCGACTACTGGCGGGCGGAGGTCGACCGGGTCGTCAAGGGCCGCGGACTGACTACAGTGGACGAATACCTCCGTGCTCCCCGGCGGGGCAGGAAGCTGCGGCTGGACGCGCGCCAGAAGGAACAGGTCTGGGCGCTCCACGAGACCTACCAGGCGAAGCTCGCCGAGCGTGGCCTGCACGACTACAACGACGTGGTCAGCCTCGCGGAGGAGGAGCTCGTCCGCGAACCCCTGACCGAGAGCTACGCCGCGATCGCCGTCGACGAGGTGCAGGACATCACGCTCACCGGCCTCCGTCTGCTGCGGCGCCTCGCCGGTGACGGACCGAACCGCCTGCTGCTCGTCGGCGACGGCCAGCAGCAGGTCTACCCGGGTGGCTGGCGGCTCTCCGACGCCGGCATCCCCGTGCAAGGGCGCGGTGAGATCCTCCGGGTGAACTACCGCAACCGCACCGGAGTGCTCGACTTCGCGCGAGGCCTGGACGCGACCAACGAGGTCGACGACCTCGACGGCGGGCCAGGAGTCGTACTGGGTCAGGTCGAGGCGGTCAACGGCGGGGGCGAATGCCGATCGTGGTCGGGGCCCGCCGCCGAGCTGCCCCACGCGCTGCTCGGTCAGATCGCGGCCATGCCGGCACCGCTCGGACAGACCGCCCTGATCGTCTTCCACCACCGGGACCTCGTCCGGTGCCGCAAGCTCCTGCGCGAGGCCGGGATCGCGACCCTGCCGCTCGAGGACTACACCGGCGCCCCGGACGACCGCCTCAAGATCGGTACCGTCCACCGCGCGAAAGGACTCGAGTTCCGCGCGGTCCTGGTGGTGCAGTTCGACAGCGGAGAGCCGTCCGGCGGCGCCGCCCGGGAGGAATCCACCGAGCTCCGGAACCGGCAGCGTCTCGTGGCCGCCACGCGAGCGCGCGACTTCGTGTGGTGGGCCAGTGTCCGCTGAGCCGATCGCCGGAAGCGCCGGCTGAAGCGATCCCCTCAGCCGGCGGGTTCCGGCGTCCGGGCTCAGTAGAAGAACACGTCCTCCGTCAGGCCGGCGTGCAGCGTCCGGTACGAGCCCGTGTAGAACAGCAGCGGTGCGCCGTCCCGGTACTCCAGGTGTTCGACTTCCCCGAGGAACAGCGTGTGGTCCCCCGCCGGGTGGCGGTCCACGACCCGGCAGCCGATCGAGGCCAGGCCGCCCGGGATGAAGTCGTACGCGCCCCGGGAGTCGAACCGCACGTCGACGCAGGGGCGGCCACCGAAGTGGCGGGACACGTCCTCCTGATCGGCCGAGAGCACCGTCACCGCGTACCGGTCGCCCTCGGTCAGGTGGCGCGCCATCGTGCACGCGCCCAGCGACACCAGGATCAGCGGCGGCTCCAGCGACACCGACAGGAACCCGTTGGCGGTCATGCCGTGGACCCCGCCGTCCGCGGTGCGGGTGGTGATCACCGTGACGCCGGTGGCGAACCGGCCCATCGCCGTGCGGAAACGGCGCGGGTCGGTCGCCACGCCCGCGGTCACGGGCCTTCGACGGGCGCGTAGTGCAGGATCCGCGCCCCGCCCGTCGCGTAGTTCGGCACGTCCGCGGCGACGGCCCGGCCCTGCTCCGACGACATCGCCGCGGCCATCGCCTCGGCCGAGTCGAACTCGCCCTCCCAGATCGCGAAGTACGGGCTCGCCCCGTCCATCGCGGCCACGTCGAAGCTGTACCGCATCGCCCGCAGGCCCGGCAGCTTCGCCGCCAGCGGCAGGTGCGTGCTCACGTAGTACTCCTTGAAGTGCTCCGGGTCGGCCGGCGGCGGGTACAACACAGTCAGGCGGTGCATGCGAAAAACTCCTCTTCCTCAGGCCTTGCCGCGGCGGGCCAGGAACTCGTCGGTGCGCTCAGCGGTGGCGAGGATCCGCCACTGCCGGTCCGGGTAGTCGAAGTTGTTGGTGAACTCGTCGGCGATCGCCTTGTCCGCGTACATCGCGCCGAACAGCCGCAGCAGGTGCTCCGGCGGCGGGCCGATCATCAGGTTCGTCCAGTTCGCCGCGCCCAGCACGACGTCGGCCCGGCGCGCGGCCACGTCCTGGCAGAACAGCTCGTCGAACCCGTAGTCGGCCAGGATCGCCTGCCCGGTGACCCACGCCGAGTGCGACGCCGAGTTCGCGCCCTGCCCGACGACCGGATCGACCACGGTGTGCACGTCACCGATCGCCAGGGCGAACTTTCCGTTGGGCAGCTTCACGTAGTCCTGCCGCACGGTCGGCGTCAGCGCGCCCTGCAGGATGTCCAGCGGACCCGTGAGCGCGAAGCGAGCCGGGTCGACGCGCTCGAACGTCTGCGGGTGGTGCTTGGCGAGCTTGTCCAGCACGAGCCGCTCGTACGCCTTCGGGTCCGCCTCGTAGGACTGGCGGCCGAGGATCTCCAGGTCACCGCCGGGCACGTTCTCGAACAGAAGCGCGGTGGTGAACCCGTCCCGGCCGTACATCGGGATTTCCAGCAGCTCGCCGTGCCCGGGCGAGACGCTGATCGTGACGCCCTTCGGCTCCGAGTAGGTGATGCCCTGGTACAGGCCGACGGACAGGATCCGCTGCGGCCCGTCGTACGGGCTCAGCTCGGGGCGGCGCGGGAACAACGCAGCGAACGCGCCCCGGCCGGCGGCGACGACGAGCAGGTCGTGCCGGTCGGCGATCGGTTCGATGTCCTCGGCCTGCAGCGTGCGGATCTCCAGCCGCCCGCCGCGCTCCTCGAACGTCTCGGTGAGCTTGGGCAGGTAGAGGCGGTAGTCGATGGCGCTGGACCACTCGTCGAAGTCGCCGCGCCAGGACATCGGCTCGGGGCCGCCGATGTAGTGGTGGTGGCAGGAGTAGCCGTACTCCTCCACGGGCCAGAAGTCGATGCCCAGTTCACGCTCGCGCTTCAGCGTCGGCGCGTGGTGGGCGACGCTGTTCAGCAGGCGGCCGTTCGCCAGTTGCGCGGCGGTCTTGTCGGTGTAGACGGTGACCGGGACGTCGTGGCGGCGCAGCAGCAAACCCAGCTGCAGGCCGGCGATCCCGGCGCCGATGATGCCGATGTTCGGCATGGACGCTCCTTTCGGTGGTGGCGGCGAAGGCACTGTCCACATCGGCCGGACGTGCACCGGTGGATCCGGCCAGGGTGATGGGACCATCGTGCCCGCCGCGGCCCCGCCGGTCTTTCCCTCAGGCGAACGCTTCTTGACGATCCGCGTACCGTCAGGACAGGGCCCGGGCGCGGAACTCCCGCGGGCTCAGGCCGTACGCGGCCTTGAACGTGCGGCTGAAGTGCGCCGCGTCCGGCAGGCCCCACGCGGCGCCCACCGCGCTGACCGGACGGGTCAGCCCGGGCCGGGACAGGTCGCGGCGGCACTGCTCCAGCCGCCGGGACCGGATCCAGCCCGCCACGCCCGTGCCCTGCTCGGCGAACAGCTTCTGCAGGTACCGCGTCGAGATGTGCAGTGCGGCGGCCACCGTGTCCGGGCACAGGTCCGGATCGGACAGATGCGTGTCGATGTAGGCCTGGGCCCGCAGCACCAGCGAATCGGGCGCGGCGGCGGTCTGTTCGGACAGCAGCGCGGACAGCAGGTCGAGCACCGCGTCGGCCAGCGGCATCGGGGACGTGGCACTGCCCAGCCGGCCCACCAGGCGGCGGAACAGCGGCGACAGCAGCGAACCGGGTTCGTCGTCGCCGCGGAGGGGCCGGCTCAGGATCTGCCGCGCTCCTTCGGCGGTCAGGCGCAGCCGTTCCCGCGGGAACATGAACACCGCCATCGACGTCGGCTCGGCGAAGGCCAGCGTGTAGGGCCGGTCGGTGTCGTACAGCGCGAAGTCACCGGGCCCGAGCAGCGCCTCGCGCCCGTCCTGCACGAGCAGGCAGCTGCCCCGCACCTGCAGGCCCAGCTTGTAGTAGCCGCGCTCGCTCGCGCCGATCATCGCCTTCGTGCGGCGCACGCGGTGCGGCCCGGCGTCCACCCGGGACACCAGCGTCGAACCGAGGCGGTCCATCCGCACCTCGCCGCGGAACGACGGCTCCGGCGCGGCCGCCTCCAGCGGCACGAACGCGTCAGAGATGACGTGCCGCCAGTAGTCGACGCTTTCGCCGCCGGGCACCGCACGTGTGCTCAGGATCTTCGTCGCTGTGTGGACCACGTTGTCCTCCGCTCTGCCGGTCAGCTTCCGTCGAGGAACGCCCGTACCCGACGCCGGGTGGCGAGCGCGCGCCACTGCCGGTCCGGGTGGTCGAAGTTGTCGGTGAACTCGTCCGCTTTGCGCGGCTCTTCCGCCAGCCCCTGCCACAGCTCGCCGAGCCACGGCGGCGGGTCCAGCATCAGGTTCGTCCACGCCGACGCCCCGAGCAGCACCTCCTCGCGCGCCCGCGCGACGCGGCGGCAGAACACCTCGTCGTGGACGGTTTCGGCGGCGATCTCCGCGGCGACCACGGCCGCGCTGTAGGCGGCGATGTTCGCGCCCTGACCCATCACCGGATCGACCACCACGTGCGCGTCGCCGAGCGCGAGGGCGAACTTGTCGTCCCCCAGCGGCAGGAAGTCCTCCCGCACCGCGGGCGTGACCGCGCCCTGCAGCAGGTCGCGCGGATCGGTGAGGGCGAAGTCGGCGAGCACGCGCTCGGCGGTCGCCGGGTGGTGCTCGTGCAGCTTTTCCAGGACGGTCTTGCGGAACAGCGCCGGATCCGCGGCCGGGGACAGCTCGTTCAGCACCGCGAGGTCGCCGCCGGGCACGTTCTCGAACAGCAGCGCGGTGACCCGCCCGTGCCGCGACAGCAACGGGATCTCCAGCAGCTCGCCCTGCCCGGGCGCGACGCCGATGGTGACCGCGGCCGGCTCGGCCGGCGCGATACCGGTGTAGAGGCCCGCGCACACCAGCCGCCGGGGCGCGTCGTGCGGGCTGTGCTCGGGGCGGCGCGGGAACAGGCCGCTGAGCGCGCCCCGCCCGGACGCGACGACGAGCAGGTCGTGCCGTCCGGCCAGCTCGCCCAGGTCGCGCGGACCGACCGCGCGCACTTCGACGCGGCCGCCGCGCTCGGCGAGGTCCTCGGCCAGCCGCGGCAGGTAGAGGCGGTGGTCGACGGCGCACGACGGGTGGGTGAACCGGCCGGTGAAGCGGATTCCGCCGATCCAGTGGTGGTGGGCCCCGTAGCCGAACTCCGCCGCCGGCCAGTGGTGCACCCCCAGCGCCCGCTCGCGCTCCAGCAGCGGGTGGTGGTGCGCGACCGTGTTGAGCAGCGGCCCGGCGGCGAGGTCGTCGAACGACCGATCGGCGTACAGCGTGACCGGGATGCCGTCGGCACGCAGCGCGAGGCCGAGGTGCAGCCCGGCGATACCCGCTCCGACGATGCCGACCGTGGTCACGACGCTGTCCTTACTCTATTATCGAGCAGCCAGTTCTATTTCAGAGAGAACAGTACGAGGGGCGCATGGCGGAAGGCAAGGTCGTCGGCGGAGCGGGCCTGCAAACACTCGAACGGGGACTGGCCGTGCTGGAGGCCGTCGCCGCGCACGCACCGTGCACGACGGCCACGATCGCCGAGGTCACCGGCCTGCACCGGTCGATCGCCTACCGCGTGCTGTGCACCCTGGAGGCGCACGGTTACCTGCAGCGCGACGCGGCCGGCCGCTACGAGGTGGGCCTGGCCGTGCTCACCGTCGCCTCGGCTGTGCGCTCCGACCTGCAGTCGCTAGCGCAGTCCGTGCTCGCCCCGGTCGCCGAGGCGGCCGGGACCGTCGCGTTCCTCGCCGTCCCGCACGGCGAGGAGGCGCTCACGCTGGTCACCGTCGAACCGCCGGCCGCGGCCGGACCGGTGACCTACCGGCCCGGGGTGCGCCACCCGCTCACCCGCGGCGCGCCCGGGCTCGCCATCCTCGCCGCGCTGCCGCCACGGCCGAACGAGCGGCCCGAGGTCACGCTGGCCCGCGACCTGGGCCACGTCCGCACCACCGGCGAGGTGCTGCCCGGCATCGCCTCGCTCGCGGTGCCCGTCACCCTGCGAGCCGGGCGGGTGGCCAGCGCCTGCGTGCTGTTCGTGCCCGGCCGCCTGGACGAGGACGCCGCGCTGACCGGCCTGCACGCCGCGGCCGAGCAGCTCACCGGCCGCTGAGCAGCGGGGTCGCCGAAACCGAGAAGCGCAGGTAGGCTGTGGCCACGGTTGAGCAGGTAGCCGTCAGACTTACCCGACAGGCGCTCGCCGCGCAGTGTGGAGGCCCCGCTGATGGCACCTCCGGAAACCCGCCCCGCACCCGTCACGCAGCGGGGCATCCCCGCCCCGCGATCCACGCGGGTCCCCGACGCCGTCCCGTTCACGATCGACGTCTCCCAGCCCGCGCGGCACACCCTGCTCGTCTCGGTCGGCGGCGACGTCGACCTGGCCACCGCGCCCGAGCTGTCCGAGGTCATCGGCCACCGCTTCCGCGGGGCGGTGACCCTGCTCGTGCTCGACCTGTCCGAGGTCACCTTCCTCGGCACCGCCGGGCTGACCGTGCTCGTGGAGACCCAGCAGGCCGCCGCCCGCCGCGGCGCCGCTCTGCGGGTCACCGGCACCGGCGCCCGCCCGGTGGAACGCGCGCTGCGCGCCGCGGGGATGCTGCACAGCCTGCCGGCCTCCGACGAGCCCGCCGAGGACCTCGTGCTGCGGCACGTCGCGGAGCAGCAGGTCGGGCGGGCGCCCTGGTGACCGGTGCGTGCGCCACGGCACCCACCTCGCCCGGAGGTCCTGGAGGCGTTGGGTGATGCCGACGCCGACGCCTTCGATGGTGCCTCCGACGTGTGGTTCGAGGTTCAGTTGGCCTTTGAGGGTGTCGTTGACTGACTCGATGATCTTGGGACCGGCCAGAGCCCAGGCAATGGGCAGCCCGGCCGGGGTGCAGACCAGGTGCAGGCGCAGGCCCCAGAACCAGCGGGAGCGCGAGCGGCAGTAGCCGTACTTGGCCCAGCCGGCCAGCTGTGACCGTTTCACGATGGGCCGGGATCGGGCGCACTCGACCGGGATTGAGTCGAGGATCCAGGTGGTGTCGGTCCACACGTCCGTGTCCGCCGCCAGCCCGCGCATCACGTGCTTGACCAGCGGCAACGCGGCACGCAAACGACGGTTGTAGCCGGATTGGCCGGGCAGGTACTGCAACGCGCCGGGCATCCGGGCGGGCAGAAACCGCAGCCACCGGGCCTCGGCGGTCAACCCCAGCAGTGCCTGGGCCGCGGCCAGGGTGACCAACCCGGCGTCGGCCAGCCTCGGTGGCCGGCCCAGCCGACGCCGGCCCGCCAGGTGGTCGTCGATCTCGACCTAGAGCGCGGGGAGAAGAGTGTTCAGGTCGGTCGTCACACACTGATCTTGAACACCCTTCGCCTCACTCCGGACATCACCCCAACTCAGGCATTACTCGTCTAGAGGACCAGGTCCGCCGGCCCGCCGACCTCCTTCGCCGTCGTCACTGATTCCCGCTGCCCCAGCGGGTCGGCGTCGGTGAGCACGCCGAACGACAGCCCGGTCAGGCCCTCGATGCGGCGGACCGGCACCTGGAACGTGCGGTAGGCGCCGTAGGAGAACTCCGCGGGCGCGACCTCCAGGCCCTGCAGCAGCTGCTCCTGGCTGAGCAGGTAGCCGGTGGCCGACAGGCTGCCGTCCTGCCGGACCATCGCCACCACCTTGAAGAACTGCCGCGGCAGCTGCACGCCCCGGTACTGGTCGTCGTCGGGGGCCAGTACCGGGCCGGTGACGACGCTGACCCGCAGGTCCCGGTTGTCGGCGTTCTCCAGGACGTAGTCCTCCAGCCCCGCCCACGTGCTCCGGTTCTGGTTGAAGTCCTCGTGCTGCGGCGTGCAGTTGGTGAAGTGGAACGTGTCGTCGTTGGCCGACTTCGCCGCCTCACGCGACGGGCCCCACGCCGGATCGAGCCGGCGGACCAGGTGACCGCGGTCGAGCGGGTTGTCCTCGTAGACCCGCTCGCCGGCCTGCTCCTCCTCCGCCACACGCGGGTCGAGCGACCACTTGTCCTTCTCCCGCCGCAGCCGCACGCTCGTGGTGCCGTCGATGTTGACCGCGGTGAAGAACGCGAGCCGGCGCTGCTTGTTCAGCACCACGCTGAAGTGGTGGTAGGGCAGCACGTACCTCGGCTCGCTCGTGGCCTGCCGGTTGACCGCCGCCAGCGGCACTAGATCCGGGGACAACGCGGGCAGCGGAATCCGGTGCCCGGCCAGGAAATCCGAGTCGTAGCCGCTCCGGTTGGCGTAGTCCGGATCGATGCGGATCGCCTCGGTGACCGGGGCGACGACCACCGGGGACGGCTCGCCGAACACCCCGGCGAGCAGCGCCTGCTGCTCGGGCGGGAACGCGCGGGCCCGCAGGGCCGCCAGCAGGCGGCTGACGCGGACGCCCTCGTTGACCACGCCGCCCAGTTCGCCGTGCCCCGGCGCCGGGACGCTCGCGTGGTGCAGCGCCACGACCTCCCACTGGTCGTTGAAGACCGGCGAGCCCGACGAACCCGGCTCGGTGTCGGTCTCGTAGTGCAGGAAACGCTCCAGCACGTCGACGATCCGGTTCTCCCGCAACGCGATCTGCTTCCGCTCCCCGTTCGGGTGCTGCACGATCGTCACGAAATCCCCGACGATCGCCTTGCCCTCCGCCTCGACGAGCCGGTTGAAACCGAACGGCCCCAACTCCGCGGCGGCGGCCCGGACCGCCACGAGGGCGAAGTCCAGCCCCTGGTCGGCGGCGAAGAACCGCTGCGGATCGAGGGCGAACAGCTTCACCGGCAGCGGCAGGCCGTCCGGGCCGTCCTGGTAGTCGAACTCGACGACGCTGCACGCGGCGGTCGCCGCGTCGCCGAGTACGTGGTGGTTGGTCAGCAGCAGCTCCGGCGACACCAGCGACCCGGTGCCGTAGCCGCGCAGCCGGCCGCGGTCGTCCCGGATGGAGATGCGCCCGACCGCCTTCGCCGCGCGCACCCCGCCCTCCAGGTAACCGATGCCGAGCAGGTCGTCGGTGCGGATGACCCGCTCCAGCACCGTGCCCGCGTCGCGCAGCGCGTCCTCCTCGCCCCGCGCGATCGCCACCGGGTTGACCGGGCGGACGTCCGGGCGGGACCGGCTCAACCGGTCGATGCGGGTGGCGACCCGGCCCGGGTCGTCGGCCCGGGCGAGCCCGAACGGCTCGGCCAGGATGGCGATCTTGCGCTGCCGCTCGTCCGCGCGCTCGTGCACACGTTTCTCGACCGCGTCGCGGTCCGGATAGGACGCCATGTCAGCGGTCCGTCGGAATCGCGACTTCGCCGTCCTCGCCGATGAGCCGGTCGAGGACCTCGTCGGGCATCCACACCCGGTGCGGGTAGCTCTCGCCCCACGAGTTGAGGATCGGCACCGCGTTCAGCTCGTCGGCGCGCGGGTTGGCCAGCACCTGGTGCACGTCCGCGGCGGAAGTGGCCCAGCGGAACGCGAGGATCCCGTCCGCCACGTCCGGTCGGTAACCGGCGCGTTCGCTTGAGTCGTCGTCAGAGAACGCCGGGTCCCAGTCCACGTGCCCGGCCGAGACGAGCACCTCGGCGGCGGCGCGGACCGAGGTGCCCTCGTCGTCGCCAGGGTTGGTCTGCGGCCACTCGTCGTGTTCCTTGGCGCGGTCCCACAGCCAGCGCGCGGCGTAGAGACCCTTGTTCAGCAGGGTCATGCAGCGCGACCAGCCGAAGCCGACGCACGCGCCCTCGTGGCCCTGGTCGTAGAAGCGGTACCAGTCGTCGGTGTCCGGGTCGCCGCCCGGTTCCAGGCAGACGCAGTGCCCGCCGCGGATCCGGCCGAGGTCGCCCTTGTGGCCGATGAACATCTCCCCGGACCGCTCGTCACGCTCCGGCTCGTCGAACGCCGCGTACCAGTTCACGCCGATCACCACGGGCACGGCGCTGGGGCGGTCCACCTCCAGCAGCGCCGTGATCGGGTAGTTCTCCAGGTGGCGCCAGTCGTCCGGGATGTAGCGGCCGAGCCGCCCGTCCAGGGGATCGCTGCCGATGGGGCGATAACGCATGATCCACTCCCGCGGGTGATTCCGGAGGGCCTCGCCCTGGAGTCGCACCCGGGGCGCGGAAGTTACTTGATCCGCGCGGGCCGGTTTCGTTGCCGCTGCTACGCTTCCGCGCGTGCAGGAGGACGGGCCGGTCGTCGACATCTACACCGACGGCGCGTGCAGCGGGAACCCCGGGCCCGGCGGGTGGGGCGCGGTGCTGCGCTACGGCCGGCACGAGAAGGAACTCTACGGCGGCGAACCCGGCACCACGACCAACAACCGCATGGAACTGATGGCGCCGATCCGCGCGCTGGAAGCCCTGACGCGGCCGTCGGTGGTGCGCGTGTACACGGACTCCAGCTACGTCCGCAACGGCGTCACCCAGTGGATGCCCCGGTGGAAAACGAACGGCTGGCAGACGGCGAGCCGCGAGCCGGTGAAGAACGCCGACCTGTGGCAACGCCTCGACGCGGCCATCGGCGCGCACGAGGTGCAGTGGCACTGGGTGAAGGGACACGCCGGACACCCGGAGAACGAGCGCGCGGACCGGCTGGCGGTGCGAGGCGCGAAGGAAGCCGCTCGGCGAGGGTGAGGCGGCCGGGCCGGAGGCGGAGGCCGCCGGAGGTGGGCGGAGGCCAAGCCCACCGGACGGGGCCGCCGGAGGCGGAGGCGGAGGCGGAGGCGGAGGCGGAGCCGACGGAGGCGGCCGGGCCGGAGGCGAAGCCGACGGTGGTGGCCGCCACAGGCGGAGGCCACCGGAGGGGGCGCCCGCAGGCGGAGGCGGGCCGAGGGCGGGATGCGGAGTCGGACACCACAGTCGGGCGCCGCAGATGGCCGCCGGAGGCGGGCAGGCGGAGGCCGCCTGGGCGGAGCCGACGGTGGCGCCCGGAAGAGGCCGCCACCGGGGGCGCTGGGGCTCTCCCGGGTGGGGGAAATCAACCGTGGCCCCGCCTGCGGCTCTGTCGCACGGTCGCACGGCCGCACGCCGGCGGCTCTGAAGGAAGCCACGCCGGGCTGGGCGGAACCCGGCCGATCCGCGTCGGGCCCAATTCAGCCAACCCGGGCAGTCGGAACATTACCGGCCCCGGGGCACGGCGGAACCCAGCCGGCCCGCAGGCCGACAGCCTGACCTGGCAACCAGCTCAGGCTGAGGCTGCCCGGAAGCGCTCCGCCAGCCGGAGGGCCGACATGCCCAGCTCCGCAGGGAAGGCGGGCGGGCTCGTGAGGCGTTTCAGCTCCGGCTCCGTATAGCGGACGCACCGGCGGTGCCACTCGAGGATGCCGGACATCCAGTCCTTCAGCTCGTCGGCGTGCCGGGTGAGCGCCTCGCGCGCGGGGTGGTCCAGTTCGGCGTCCTCGAAGAGCTGGGGGAGGTCCGTGGCGAGGATGTGCTCGAACTGCCGCATCCGCGCCGTCATCAGGTCGTTCACCACGTCCCGCGCGGCGAACCGGTCCACGCCCAGGAAGTGTTCCACCACCAGCACCATGTTGTGCAGCTCGCCCTCGAACTCGATCTCCTTCTGGTAGGAGAACAGGTCGTTCACGAAGCACGCGTAGTCCTGGGCCGCGGTCTCCAGCTCGCGCAGCGTCCGGGTGCCGAACAGCTCCGGCGGCACCGCCGTGAGGTGGGTGATCCGGGACAGGCTCATGGTCATGTCCGACCCGAACGTCCGCCGCCGCATCTCGACGTAGTCGATCGGGTCCGGGATGCGGTTCTGCGCCTGGTTGGCCAGCTCCCACACCCAGCTCGCGGTCATGTCCTCCACGGCCTTCCGGAACACGCGCCGCGCATCGACGCTCAGCGGGGCCGCTGTGCGGCGCCACAGGTCCTGCAGCCCGCGCTCCAGCGGGCTCAGCGGCTCCGGCGTCTCGCCCGCGTCCAGCGGCATGAACAGCGACAACCGGTCGTTGGACACCTTCGCCGCGGGCACGTTCCGGCCCGCCCCGAACACCGCCGGGAAGTAGTCGTCGCCGTAGGTGCCCCACGCCAGCCACGCCGTGGACAGGTGCAGCTGCTCCGGATCGGCGTCCGCGTGGATCATCGACGCGCAGTGCGCCAGGTCGATCGCGCGCAGCCGCTCCTCGTCCCACACTCCCCCGGCCTCCACGCCCGGGACCGAATCGTAGAAACCCATCTCCCGGCACCAGTGCACGTTGTGCTCCCGCGCCTCCTCCAGGTGCGGGCTCATCCGGAAGGCGTAGGGCATGTAGATCTCGGGCAGCGGCAGGTGCCCCACCTTGGTGAACGGCATGTGGTCGCGCTGCCGCGTCCGGGTGCGCAGGACCGGCCCGGGCGTGATGCGACTGGGACCGCCGCCGGCCGCGCCCTCGTTCATGTACCGGCTGGATCGCGCGTGCCACTCGTGGCCGCCGGACTGCCAGTCCTGCAGGCCCTTCACATACGCGCCGACGGCGATCTGCTCGTGCGGCAGCGCGGCGCGCTCGGCGAGCAGGGCGGGCACGTCGACCAGGGCGGTGTCCTCGAACTGCTGCAGCCGCGACGTCAGCAGCTCGTTCACCAGCTCGGCTGCCTCCTGGGTGGAGCAGCCGAGGAACCGTTCGAGCACCAGCACGGCGTTGGAGTTCTCGCCCTCCTCCTGCACCTCGCGCTGGTAGGAGAACAGGTCGTTGCGCAGGTGCACCGCGTCGGCGAAGGTGTCGGACAGGACCTCGATCGGCCGCGTCCCCGCCAGCCGGTCCGGCACCTCGGCCCGCACGGCGTACTCGACCAGGTTCGCCGACCACGGCGCCCCGCCGACCCGCCGCCGCATCTGGATGTACTCGATGGGGTTGGCCACCCGGCCCAGGTCGATGTTCGCCAGCTCCCACATCGACTCGACCATCAGGTTGTGGGTGCTCAGCGTGAACCGCCGGCGCCACCCCTCCGACATCGCCGGGATCGTGCGCTCCCACAGGTCCTTCAACCCGGCCTCGGCGGGGTTCACCGGCTCCGGCGGTTCCTGGCCGGGGGCGGTCATGAACAGCTCGAGGCGGTCCAGGTACTCCTTCGCGCCCACCATGTCGCGCGAATACTTGAACTGCTCGAGGAAGTGGTCGTCGAAGAAGAACACCCAGACGTACCAGTCGGTGATCAGATCGAGGGCGGGCCCCGCGCAGTCCGGATGCGTGTAGGCGCACATGAGGGCGTAGTCCATCTCGGCCAGCGCCGCCTCCGTCCACACCACACCCCCGCCGGGTTTGGGCGCGTCGAGCATGCCCATGCGGCGCGCCCAGTCCATGCTGTGCGCGCGGGTGCCCTCCAGGTTCGGGTTGAGCCTGGCCGGATAGGGGACGTAGAACTCGGGCAGAGTGAAGGCCTGCATGCCTTCGACGGTGTCATTCCCCGCCCGGGAGCGGCAACGGCCAGGTGAGCGAACCTGGGTCCTGTTCGGATGACGCGGGCAGAACACCCTCAGTTGCCTTGATGTCCTTTTCGGACAGTGCCGGTTTCGTTAGTGACGACCAGCGGTTTTTCCGGAGATTCCGGGAGACTTCGAAATCCGGGAGTCGGCGGGACTGGGCCGTTCGAGCGATTTCGCGCGAAATGAGAACACCAATGGAGTGATGCGGCAATTATTCCGAACCATGGTGCGCACGGTGAACGGCAAGAAGCTTCCGTTCGGCGAGGATCGCCCGAAGAAGGGCGGGAAGGCGGTGGTGGCGGCCGTGGCGGTAGGAGCGCTCGCCGCGGGCGGGGCGGGGCTGACGGCCGGCGGCGGCACCGCGGGCGGCTCCGCGACCTCCGCGCAGGGCAAGCCGGCGAGCAAGGACGCCGCCCGCAAGGGACAGCGCGGCGAGGCCTGGACGCGCTTGGGCCTGCGCCAGCTGAAGCAGACCGCCCGCGCCGAGCTGACCTGCGGCGCCCACTCCTACGGCCAGGTGCGGCAGTTCTTCCTCAAGCACCCGTGCCGCAAGCTGGACCGGCTCCTCCTCGCGATCGGTGACACGCACGGCAACACCGTCGTCGTCTCGATCGCGTGGGTCCGGATGCCCAGCGCCGGCACCGCCGCCGACCTCAAGGAGCTGGCCGACACCGACGGCACGGGCAACGTCGAGCCGCTCGCGGCCGGAGCGCTCGGCCTCGCCGGCGTCGAGTTCACCGGGCAGTACTACGGCTCACGGCGCAGCGGCTCGCTCGTCGTCATCGCCGAGGCCGCGCCCGGCGGCGGGCACCCCGACCCCGCGGCGATGGACGACGCGGCCGAGGTCGCCGCCGAGTTCCCGCCTCCCTAACGGCGCTCCAGGACGCCGCGGATGAACGCGGCCTGGCCGGCGTGCTGCAGGTCGTCGGACAGGATGCTCACCAGCCGGACGCCGAGGGTCACCGGCGGGTCCCACGCCTCGTCGACCACCTCGTCCAGCTGGTCCTCGCGCAACGACCCGAGCCAGGAGACCGTCGAGTCGTGCACGGCGTCGTGGTAGCCGGTGAGCAGTTTGGCCTCCGCGCGCACGGCGGCCACGTCCTTCGAGCGGTGGCCGTAGCCCGTCGCCCCCGGTCCGAACGGCAGCCCGAACCGCTCGTGCCAGCCCTGCTCGGTCCACACCTGCGGCCTGCCGGCCAGGTCCGCGATGTGGTCGTCCTGGACGCGTGTGAGGTGCCAGACCAGCCACGCGATCGAGTTGGCGCCCTCCTCGAGGCGCTCGGCGAGCTGGTCTTCGGTGAGCCCGTCGACGGCCTCGTGCACGACCTCCTGGATGCGGCCGAACCCGTCGATCACCAAGTCCGCAACAGTCATGCCCCCACGCTAACCGCGATCGACGAGTCCCGCCGCCACGAGCTGGACCGTCACCAGCACGGCGATCGCCTCGGCCGCCAGCAGCCCGATCAGGACCAGCACCTGCGTCACCCCGGCCTGCACCGGGCTGGCCCCGCCGAGCAGCACCCCGACGTAGGCGCCGGGCAGCGTCACCAGGCCGACCGTGCGGGTCTGGTCGAGCGCGGGGATCAGCGCCTGGCCGGCGGTGGGGCGGCAGATCTCCAGCGCGGCGGCGCGCGGCAGGAAGCCGAGGGCGAGGGCGGCTTCGTACTCGCCGTGCCGGGTGGACAGCTCGTCGAGGGCGCGGCGGGCGGCCTGGGAGGTGGCGCTCATCGTGCCGCCGATGACGATCCCGGCGATCGGCACGACCGCGATCGGCTTCAGGGGCATCACGCCGGAGCCCAGCACGAGCGCGAGCACCGGCAGGACGCCGCTGGCGAGCGCGACGGCGATCCACGGCAGGCGGCCCAGCGGGAGCCCGACGCGCCGGGTCGAGGTGACCGCGGCGACGGTGAACATGAGCAGCACGAACAGGCCGGTCCACCAGCCGGAGCGCAGGACGGCGGTGATCAGCAGCGACACCGCGGCCAGCTGGGCGACGGCGCGACCGGCGGCGGTGACGACCGCCCACCCGGGCCCGAGCCGCCCGAGCCACACGGCCAGCGCCCCGGCCGCGACGAGCACCGCGAGGACTACGGCCAGCATCGGGCCGGCCTGCAGGGTGGCTCCGCTCACGGGGATGATCGTGCCCCACGGCGGGGAGGGGCCGCCGGATGAGGGGCGGGCGCTGGGGCAGGGCTGGACGGGCCGGCATGCGATCGCAGCCCTGCGGCGCAGGGGATGGCCCATCAAGCCGCGGTGATGCGGCGGGGGCGCTCGGCAACCCCAGCGGCCGGTCCCGGCTCGCGGGCGGCAGCCAATGGGGGCAAGGCGTGGCGAGCGCCTTAGCGGCGGGGGTCGTCTCATGATGCGGGCGGGGCGGCGCTGAGCTACGGCGCGACGCGTGCGGCGCTCGGGCCGGAATGCGAACGCGATCTCACGGTCCGTCGGCGAGGGCAGCGCGAATCGAACGGCGGCTCAAGGCGCCTCGGCGACCCAGACCCCGGGTGGGGCCCTGGCTGGCGAGCCGGCCGAGCGAGCCGCTACGGCCGCCGGGCCGGCGGCGCGGCCCCAGCACGGCGGGCCGCGTGGCACCCATGGCGGGCGGCGCGACCACTACACGGGCGCGGCGCGATCCCACGGCGGCGCGGCACGATCACCACTCGGCGGGGCGGGACCACTAACAGGGTCGGCGCGATCCCCCACGGCCAGGCAGCTCAGTCACCGCACGGCCGGGGGCGCGGCAGCAGGCAGCGCCATCAGGGCAGGGACTTCGAGCAGCGCACCATGCCCTGCGGCGTCGACACGGAGCGCTCGCTCACCACCACGCCGTCCACGATGATCCGGCACGTCAGGGTGCCGCCGCCGGCGTTCTGCGCCGTCAGGCTGAAGTACTGCTCCGACCCCTGCGCCCCGGTCCGCTGCAGCGACACCGACCACGGGGTGTCCGTCTCCAGGACCTGCGCGATGTCGGCCCCCCTCGCCACGTACGTCACGTTCAGCGCGCCCGCGCCACCGCTCAATTCGTACGTCACGGCGTAGGACACCTGCGGCACCGGCGCGACCGGCGCCACCACCGGCGCGCTGGCCCCGCTCAGCGACCCCACCGACGGGTCGGCGGAGCGCTGCCCGGCGACGAGCATCGAGGTGAGGCCGACCGTCAGGACCACTCCGAGCGCGGCGAACACCGCCATCGAACTGGCCAGCGGCCGCCGCGGTCCCGGGCCGGGGCCCGCGGTGGGAACAACACCCATGGCGTCGTCTTCTCTCGGCTCACCGCGCTTCCACCGAGCGCGTCAACCATTCCTCGCGAGCCGAGCGCCAATCGTTACCTTCCGGGAACCTGACCGTCCGCTTTTCACCCGCTTGGGGTAGTGGAACCTCGCTGACCTGCGGCTTCTACTCGCTCGCGTCGTCCACACCGCCGGTCTGCACGGTCCCGTTCCCGGGCTGCTCGGCCAGCGTGGCGAGCAGTCCGGTGACGCCGCGTGGCCCGAGCGGGTCGCCAGCTCCCGGCGGCGCACGAAGATCAGCCCGCCGCCGATGTACCGCCAGCCCTGGCCCGGGGGTTCGGACAACACCCGGCCAGGCTAGTGCCCGCTCTCCCGCTGACGCTCGGCCAGGAAGTGCGTTATGTCCTTTGTGGAGGGATACAGGTCGCGGTAGCGCTGGTAGAACCGGTCATAGACGTCCACCGCGGCAGGATCCGGGCGCACGGTGCTCGCCACCGGGTTCCAGCGCGTGATGTCCGGTTCCGCGCCGATCGCGACGGCCGCCAGGAACGCGTCGCCGAAGGCCGCGCCGATCGTCTCGGCGGGTACCTGCTGGTTGGCGCCCGTCACGTCGCTGACGATCTGCGTCCACAGCCCGCCCTGCGTGCCGCCACCGACCGCGACCAGCCGCCGCGCCACGCCGCCCGAGTCACGCATCGCCTCCAGGTTGTGCCGCACGCCGTAGGCGATGCCCTCCAGCGCCGCCCGGTAGATCTCGCCGATGCCGTGCGCGGTGGTCAGCCCGGCCAGCACCCCGCGCGCGTCCGGGTCGAACAGCGGCGTGCGCTCGCCCGCGAAGTACGGCAGCATCAGCAGCCCCCGGCTGCCCGGCGGCACCTTCGCGGCCTCGTCGACCAGCGTGGCGAAGTCGCCGCCGACCAGGCGGCGCAGCCAGTCGGTGATCGCGCCGGAGGTGGCCATCCCGGCGGCCAGCGAGTACGTGCCGGGGAACGCCCCGCACGTGGTCCACAGGCCGGTGTGCGGGCGCGGGTCGGCGAGCACCTGGATCAGGAACATCGTGGTGCCGTACATGACCATCGTGTCGCCCGGCTCACTCACGCCGACGCTGGCGGCCTCGGCCCACGCGTCGACCGTGCCGGCGGTGACCGGAAGCCCCTGCGGCAGGCCGGTTTCCGCCGCCGCGGCCGCGCTCACGGTGCCGGCCACCTCGGTCGGCCACACCAGCCGCGGCATCTCGACGCCGGGCGCGCACAGCGCCGCCCAGTCCGCGGCCCAGTCCCCGGCGCGCAGGTCGTACATCGGGTCGCACTGGCTGGCCGAGTGGTGGTCCAGGACGTACTCGCCGGTCAGCCGGTGCACCAGGTAGGAACTGCACATCAGGAACAGCCGGGTGCGGCCGAACACCTCAGGCTCGTGCCGCGCGAGCCAGCGCCACTTCGGGCCGACCGCCTGCGACGACAACGCCGTCCCGGCGCGTTCCACAATGGACTCCGCGCCGAGTTCCGCGGTCAGCTCCTCGATTTCGCGTGACGCGCGGGTGTCCACCCCGTACAGGATGGCCGGCCGCAACGGTGTGCCGTCGGAGTCGGCGGGCAGCAGCACCGGCCCGATGCCGCTCACCGCCAGCGCGGCCAGCTTCCGGTCGCCGGCCGCCGCCACCAGCTCGCGGGTCAGCGCGAGGAAGTCCTGCCACCACACGGTTTCCGCGTCGTGCTCGACCCAGCCGGGGTGCGGGTGGGACGTTTCGTGCGCCCGGGACGCGCGCGCGACGATCTCGCCGTCGCGGGTGACCAGGACGCCCTTGGAGCTGGACGTCCCGATGTCGATGCCGAGCAGCAGGTCAGCCACGGGACCACTCGTGCACTTCGACACCGAGCAGGCCGGCCGCGGCGCGCAGCTCGGCACGGTGGTCGCCCGGGATCGCGTGGATGTGGTTGGCGCCGAACTCGGACAGGAACTTCTCGGCGGGCGCGTCCAGGCGGGCCCAGGCGTGCGGCCACTCGGGGGTGGACTGGCGCATCAGCGCGTCGTTGGTCTCGTCGTCGTAGTTCTCGAACTCGCCCAGCATCAGCTGCAGACGGTACTCCCCCGCCTTCCGGGTGAGGCGTCCCAGTGTCATCTGCCCGGGCGCGGCGATGTGCTGCACGGACGCGCCGCCGGCCGGGAAGAAGAACACCTCCGGGTAGAAGTGGACCTTGCGCAGGTTCTCCGCCGGGTCGTCGCTGCGCGCGGCGTACCAGGTGGCGTGCTGGCCGGAGTTGCACAGGTCCCAGATGTCGCGGTCGGCGTGGTAGTGGCGCACGTCGGCGAACAGCACCGGGTCGCCGGAGATCTTGTGCATCAGCTGCATGGTCAGCGCGCCGTCCATGTCCGCCTCGGTGGCGGTGACGTGCACCGGCTTGGGGCCGTTCCAGTCGTAGGGGTCGTTGAGGAAGGCCTCGGTGACGTCCATCGTGGCGAAGTGCTCGGTCAGCTCCGGCTGGCCCTTGATGCCGGAGAAGTCGAGCTCGCGCTCGCCGATGATGTCCCGGATCGCCAGGTACGACCGGATCTGCCGCTCCAACAGCTCGGGCGTGAGCTTCTGCCCGTCGTAGTGCACCCCGCCCGCGTGCTCCTCGATCCACCGGCGGGCCTTGGCCGCCTCGCCCACGTCGGCCTTCTCCGCGCGCAGCACCAGCTCGTACTGGTCGATCTCCTCGACGTCGATGCCGAACTGGCGCATCCACTGGTCGGTGTTGGCGACCGCGGTGTTCATGCCCATCGGGCGGCCGCCGAAGCGGCCGAAGGTCGACCCGCGCAGCGACGCGACCGCGGCGGCGGCCCGGGCGTGCGCGCCCACCTGCGTGGCCAGGTCCGCGTCGTCCGGCGCGCCCCACAACCGGGTGTGGGCGCGGCCGATCTGGTCCAGGGCGCCGCCGGCGGCAAGCATGCCGACCAGGCCCGGCTCGGTGGGATCGGTGCTCGCGACCAGGATCAGCGGGCTGCGCGTGGCGTCCGCGGCCAGTATCGTGAAGTGCGGGAAGCTCCACACCGCGTAGTAGAAGATGGTGACGTCCACCCCGGCGGCTGCGACCTCGCGCGCCACCGACGTGGCCAGCGTGTTGGTGGCGACCAGGTCACTGCCCGCGACCACCTCGTGCCCGGCCTCGGTGAGCGACCGCACGAGCGCGTCCTGTTTGGACTGGATGAACCGGGCGTTGCGCGCGTGCACATGGTCACGCCCGTCGGAAATGCTGATCACACCGATGCGGGCCACGCTGCCTCCTCGGGCGGGTAATCGATTACTCAAGACGCTATTCTGGACCCCGGACGGTGTCAATACCACCACCGGTCCCGCGTGAGCGGCACGGGAGACGGGAGGTCGCGGTGGCGACCATCAGCGATGTGGCGCGGCGCGCCGGGGTGTCCACGGCCACCGTGTCGCGGGCGCTGAACGGCGTGTCCACAGTGGATCCGGCGCTGGTCGCCCGGGTGCGCGCCGCCGCCGAGGAGCTGGGCTACCAGCCCAACGGGCTCGCGCGGAACCTGCGCCGCCAGGAGACCGCGGTGCTCGCGCTCATCATCTCCGATGTGGAGAACCCGTTCTTCACCGCGATCGCCCGCGGCGTCGAGGACGTGGCGCAAACGGCCGGTTACTCGGTGGTGCTGTGCAACTCCGACGAGAGCGCCGAGAAGGAACGCCGCTACATCGACGTGGCGCTGCAGGAGCGGGTGGCCGGGGTGGTCATCTCGCCGACCGACGAGTGGGCCGGGGTGGAGATGCTGCTGGGGCGCGGTACGCCGGTGGTGGCGGTGGACCGGCCGTTGCGGGCGGGCACCGGCGACCAGGTGCTGGTGGACAGCCGGGCGGCGGCGCGGGCGGCGACCGAGCACCTGCTGGCGGCCGGTTACCAGCGCGTCGGGTGCGTGACCGGGCCGGAGGGGGTGCGCACGGCGGACGACCGGCTCGCCGGATACCGGGACGCGCTCGGGCGGCGCAAGCGGCGCGAACGGCGGGCGGAGTACCGGGCGGCCGGCGGCGAGGCGGCGACGCGGGCGCTGCTGGCCGGCGCGGAGCCGCCGGACGCGCTGCTGGTCGCCAACAGCGCGATGGCGATCGGCGTGCTGGAGGCGCTGCGGGCGGAGGGGCTGCGGCTGGGGCGGGACGTCGGGGTGGTGGCCTTCGACGACGTCCCGTGGGCGACGCTCATCGACCCGCCGCTGACGGTGGTGGCGCAGCCGGCGTACGAGATCGGGGCGGAGGCGGCGAGGTTGCTGCTGGCCCGCATCGCCGACGGCTCGCTCCCGCCCACCGCGACGACGCTGGAGGCGCAGCTCATCGAGCGAGGCAGCAGCCACCGCGCGTGAGACGGCCGGGACGCCGGCCGCACGGTGCCGGTGCCGCGGCGGTGGCCCCACTCGGAACGCCGAGCCCCTGCCCCGCCGAGCGCAGCTCGGACGGGAGGGCCCAAGCGCCCGTCACACCCGCCCGCGGCGGGTCCCCGCCAGGGGCGGCCAACACGGCGCCGGGGGCGCGGAGCGGCCGTCCCGCGGCCGGGTGGCGGCGGGACGGCCGCGTGGCACAGTCAGGAGCCCGCGTTCAGCTCCGCGTACGTGGCCGCCGCGTTCTCCTTCGTCACCAGTTTCGTCGGCAGCGTCTGCGTCTTGGGCACCTGCCCGCAGTCCACCAGGATGGTCTTCGCCGCGGCGATCGCCTCCTTGCCGCCCGTCGGGTAGATGAACGTCGCCGACAGGCGGCCCGCCTCGACCGCCTTCAGGCCGCCCGATTCGATCGGCAGGCCGTCGATCCCGGTGATCGGCAGGTCGGGCCGTCCGGCGTTCGCCGCGGCGATCCGCGCGCCCTCCCCCATCGGGTCGTTGTGCGAATAGATCGCCTGGATGTCCGGGTTGGCCTTGAGGATCGCGTCGGCCTGCTGCTGGCCCTTGTCCCGCAGCCAGTCGCCGTCCTGCGCGGCCACGATCTCGATCTTCGAGCCCTGGATGCCCTGCACGAACCCGTCGTGCCGCTCCCGCGCCGGCGTCGACCCGGCCAGACCGCGCAGCTCACCGATCTTCCCACCGTCGGGCAGCAGCACGTTCTTGAAGTACTCGCCGGCCTGCCGTCCGATGTCGACGTTGTCCGCGCCGATGAACGACGTGTAGGCGTCCCCGTCGACCTTGCGGTCCAGCACCAGCACCGGGATCCCCTTGTCGAAGGCGCGTTTCACCGGCGCGGTCAGCGGCGTCGCCTCGTTGGGGCTGATGATGAGCAGGTCGATCTGCTGGGTGATGAAGTTGTCGACCTGCTCGACCTGCTTGGAGTTGTCCTGCGCGGCGTCGGCGAAGTTGACGGTGAACTGCGGCACCGAGGCGGCCGCCGCGCGGATGTCGTCGTCCATCCGCTGCCGGTAGGGCTCGGCGACGTTGGCCTGGCTCATCCCGATCGTGTACTGCCCGTCGGCGCCGCACCGCTCCGGCGCGCCCTGCGCGCCCCCGCCGTTGCCCGAGTTCTCGTTCGTGGTGCCGCAGGCCGCGAGCAGCAGGCACGCGCCCACCGCCGCCAGGCCACGGGACTTCCGCATGATTCTTCCCCTCTCGTCAGGAAACCGATGCCGGGCGCAGCCGCTGCAGCCCCGCGGCGAGCACGATGACCAGGCCGATCACGAGCAGCTGGACGTTGGAGTCCACGTTGTTCAGGCCCAGGATGTTGCGCAGCACGCCCACCAGCAGCGCGCCGGCCACCGTGCCGACCACCGAGCCGCGCCCGCCCATCAGGCTGGTGCCGCCGATGACCACGGCGGCGATGGCGTCCAGTTCGTACATCGCGCCGTCGTTGGGGCCGCCGAAGTTGAGCTGCCCGGCGTGCACGATCCCGGCCAGCGCGGCCAGCAGCCCGCACAGGCCGAACACGATGATCTTGACCCGTTTGACCGGCACGCCGGACAGGCGCGCGGCCTTCTCGTTGCCGCCGATGGCGTAGACGTGCCGGGAGAACGCGCTGACCCGCAGCAGCACCACGGCCAGCGCGGCGACAACCAGGAAGATCAGCGCGGGGATCGGCACCAGGCCGTTGAACGTGCGCTCCCCCAGCAGCGAGAACGTCTCGGGCGCCTGCCCCGGCCCGCCGCCGTAGGTGATGGACACGCCCTGCCCGCCGGACCAGATCCGCGCCAGCCCGCGCGCGATCTGCATGCCGGCCAGGGTCACGATGAACGCCTGGATGCCGAACGAGGTGATCGCGAACCCCTGCAGCAGCCCGAACCCGAGCCCGATCGCGAGCACCAGCGCGACCGCGGGCACCAGCCCGAGGTCGTTCTCGGTGAGCAGGACCGCCACGCCCACGCTCGCCAGGCCCAGCACCGACCCGACGGACAGGTCGATGCCGCCGAGGCGAGGATCCCGATCTCCGACATCGAGCGCACGACGTTGAACAGGTTGCCCGAGTCCAGGAACACCAGCTCGCCGTTCTTGCTCGGCGAGTACACCACCGCCGCGATGAACACCAGCACCAGGCCGAACAGGCTCTGGAACCGGAACAGCGTCGCCAGCAGGCCGCCGCTCGGGCGGGCCAGGTCCGGCAGCGCCTCCACCTTGGTCATGACGTCCCTTCCGCCACCAGGTCCTCGACGGCCCCCTCGCCCATCGAGAACGCCAGCAGCTCCGCTTCGGTAGTGCTCGCCGTGTCCAGTTCCCGCACGCTCCGCCCGTCCCGCAGCACGACCACGCGGTGGCAGACGCCGATCAGCTCGGCCGGTTCCGAGGACGCGAGCAGGACCCCCACGCCCCTGCTCGCCGCTTCCCCGAGCAGCCGGTAGATCTCGGCCTTCGCCCCGACGTCCACCCCGCGCGTCGGCTCGTCCAGCAGCAGCAGCGCCGGATCGGTGAGCAGGCCGCGCCCCAGCACGACCTTCTGCTGGTTGCCGCCGGACAGCGACCCCACCGGATCGCGCAGGGAGGAGAGCTTGACGCCGAGGCGGTCGACGATCTCCTTCGCCGCGCCGCGTTCCCGCCGCCGGGGCACCACACCCGCCCGCGCGATGCGGTCCACAATGGACAGCACCGTGTTGGCGAGCACCGAGTGATCCAGCGCCAGCCCGGCGATGCGCCGGTCCTCCGGCACGAACGCGATGCCCAGCCGCAGGGCCGCGCGCGGGCCCCGCGGGCGGATCTCCCGGCCGCGCAACAGGATCCGCCCGGACCAGCGTCCCCCGACGCCGTAGATCGTCTCGAGCAGCTCCGTGCGGCCGGCGCCGAGCAGCCCGGCCACGCCGACGATCTCGCCGCGGCCGACCGTCAGGCCGATCCCGGCCGGATCGCGCCGCCCGGGCCGCCGGGACGGCACGACCAGGTCCTCGACGCGCAGCAGCTCCTCCCCCGCCGCCGTGCCGTCGCCGGTGCGGAACATCGACTCGACCGGCCTGCCGACCATCGCCTCGGACGCCTGCTGCGCGGTCATCGCCCGCGCGTCGAACTCCGCGACGACCTCGCCGTTGCGCAGCACGGTCGCCCGGTCGGCGACGCGGCCGATCTCGTCCATCCGGTGCGAGATGTAGACGATCCCGGCGCCGGCGCGGCGCAGTTCGGCGATGACGGCGAACAGCCGGTCGATCTCCGGCGCGGACAACGCGGAGGTCGGCTCGTCCATCACGATGATCCGCGCGTCCAGCGACAGCGCCTTGGCGATGGTGACGAGCTGCTGCTCCCCGGTGCGAAGCTGCTCCACCGGGCGGCGCGGGTCGAGGGCGATGCCGATCCGGTCCAGCAGCCGCGCGGTCTCGCGCACCATCCGGCGACGGTCGATCGTGCCCAGGCGGGTGCGCGGCTCCCGCCCCAGGAACACGTTCTCGGCGAGCGACAGGGCCGGGACCAGGTCGAGTTCCTGGTGGATCATCGCGACCCCGGCGCGCTGCGCGTCGGCCGGTTTGACGAACTTCACCGGCGCGCCGTCGATGCGGATCTCGCCGCGGTAGCCACCCACCTCGCCGGAGAGGACCTTCATCAGGGTGGACTTGCCCGCGCCGTTCTCCCCGAGCAGCGCGTGCACTTCTCCGGCACGGACGGTGAAATCGACGTCACGCACCGCGCGGACCCCGCCGTAGGACTTGCTCACCCCGGCCAGCTCGACCAGGGCTGACCGCGGGTCCGCGTCCATCTGGCCCCCCTCGCCACGCTGCGAGAAATCGATTACTCGGCCGAACCTAGAGTGACCGGGCACACATGTCAAGAGTGGACGATGTCGTGTCCTCTGCGGACAGTTTCCCCCAGAGCGCACGAACCCGCACGCCGACAGCTATGCTGAGGCCCATGACGGTCGCGCTGGAGAACGTCCTCGCCAAGGCAGGCCTCCGGATCGACGCCGCGGATTTCCTCTCGCTGGTCGAGGACGCCGCGCGCCGCCTCGCCCCGCCGAACCCGGATCCGTCGTCCTTCTTCTCCGAAGGGCAGCGGGCCGCGCTCACCGAGGCCGGGCTCGATCTGTCACCCCGGCGCGACGACGAGCCGGACAGCCGCGCGCCGTCGGTCGCCGCGCACGCGGTTCTGGCCGAGTCCGCCCTCACGGTCGCCGAAGCCGCGCGCCTGCTGGGCGTGGACCCGAGCCGGATCCGGCACAAGCTGGCCGACCGGCGCCTGACCGGCTGGAAGGACCAGGGCGGCTGGCGGTTGCCGTCGTGGCAGTTCGGCGAGCGGGGGGCGCTGCCCGGGCTGGAGGTCGTGCTGGCCGCGGTGCCGGACGACCAGCCCGCGCTGGTCGTGGCCGCGTTCATGAACACCGCGCAGGCCGATTTGGAGATCGGCGGACGCCCCGTCACCCCGCGGCAGTGGCTGCTGGCCGGGGGCGACCCGGCGCCGGTCGCCGCGCTCGCCGCCACGCTCGGCACCCCGTTCTGAGGCCGCCCCACCACTCATGGCACGTCTGCCCCTCCCGCCGTCGCGGGCCGAACTCCTCGCTGCCCTGCGCCCGGACGCCGACATCGTGAGCGTGCCGCCGACGCGGCGCCTGGTCCGGATCTTCAGCGCCGGCGGCAACCACCCGCAGCGGTGGAACACGTTCCGTTACACCGGACCGCTGCCGCACGGCCGGTTCGACCCGCAGCCGCCCGGGCGGGACGGGAGCGCGGTCACCGATCCGGGGCACGGAGTGCTGTACTTCGGGCTGACCGTGCGGACGAGCGTAGCCGAGGTGTTCCAGACGACGTCGCTGGTCGACCGCAAGACGCGGGTGCCGCGGTTGGTCGTGGTGCGCCCGACGCGGTCGCTGAGGCTGCTCGACCTGACCGGCCTGTGGCCGACGCGGGTCGGCGCGTCGCAGGAGATCTCGAGCGGGCCGAAGAAGATCACGCAGGCCTGGGCGCGGGCGATCCGCGCGGCGTTCCCCGAGCTGGACGGGCTGTGGTACCGCTCGTCGATGGACGGCGGGCACCCCGCGCTGTGCCTGTGGGACCCCCCGGCGGGCGAGGCGCTGCCGCTGGCGCCGGACGTGCTGCTGCCGCTGGACCACCCCGGGCTGGACGTGCCGCTGGGCCGGGTCTGCGAGGAGCTGAACTACGTGCTGCTGAACTGAAGCGCGCCCAGCGGGCCCGCCCGGTGGAGCGGGCCCGCCCGGCACCTCAGCCCAGGTGGCGCGACCACCACTCCAGGATCGCCTCGAAGCGTTGCCTCCGGTGGCGCGGCTTGCCGGAGCGGCTCAGTTCGTGGCCCTCGCCCGGGAAGAGCAGCATCTCCACCTCCGTGCCGTTCCGCTTGAGCTCCACGAAGAGCCGCTGCGCCTGTTCGACCGGGCACCGCCAGTCGTGCTCGGAGTGCACCACCGCGAACGGGATGCGGATCTGCGACGCGTAGGTGAGCGGGCTCCGCTCGCGCTGCACCGCCGGGTCCGCGCCCACGTACGCCTCGGTGAAGAACCAGCCGATGTCGGAGCTGCCGGTGAACGAGTCCCACGCGTTGACGGCCCGCTCGCTCCACGCGGCGCGGAACCGCGAGCCGTGGTGGGCCGCCAGCCACGTCGTCATGAAACCGCCGTACGAGCCGCCCATCACGCCGACCCGCGAGGAGTCCAGGTCGTCGCGCTCGAGGGCCGCGTCCAGCAGCGCCAGCACGTCATCGACGTCCACCGTGCCCATGCCGTGCACGATCGCCTGCCCGTGGCTCTCGCCGTAGCCGGCCGACCCGCGCGGGTTGCCCATCACCACCGCGTACCCGGCCGAGGCGTACACCTGCGCCTCGTCGAACAGGCCCCAGTCGTAGGCCGCGAACGGGCCGCCGTGCACCACGAGCAGCACCGGGTGCGGCCCCTCGCCCTCGGGCAGCACCAGCCAGCCGTGCACCGGGTACCCGTCCGGCGCGGTGGTGGTCAGCTCCTCGACCGGGCGCAGCCCCGACTCCCGCACCGGCTTCGCGAAGTCCGTGAGCACCAGCTCGGACCGCCCGTCCAGCAGCACGACCTCACCGGAGCTGTCCGGCCGCGCCACGACCGCCGCGATCCGCTCCTCGTGCACCGCGAACGACCGCACCGCGCTGCGGTCGCCGAGCAGCCGGTCCAGGCTGTCCAGCGGCGCCCGGTCGGCGTCCCGGGGAACCGCCCGCAGCTCGACGGCGCCCCGGTTGAGCACGGTCACCAGGATCTCGTCGCGGAACGGCGCGGGCGGCACGTCGGTCATGCAGTACACCGACTCCGGGTCGGTGAGGCGCCGCGGCTTGGCCGGCTCGCCGTCGGCGGGCAGCTCCGCCGACCACAGGCCGACGTTGCGCGCCACGATGTGCGGCCAGGTGAACTCCGGGCCGTAGAAGCAGACGGTGCCGTCGGCGAACACGGCCGGCTTGGCGGCGCTGCCCGCGGTCCGCACCGCGAGCACCGGCTCGCCGCCCTCGGCCGGCACCAGGTAGAGGTCGCTCTCCTCGGTGTCGGTGCCGCCCCATTCGCGGGGCGCGACGACCAGCAGGGCCGAGCCGTCCGGCAGCCACGCCGGGTCGGACACGTCGGCCTGGTCGTCGGTCAGCGGCTCCGGCTCCCCCGGATCGGTGGCGTCGACGACGAACAGCCGCCGCGGGCGGTCCCGCAGGAAGCCGACGTTGTCGAGCCGGTAGTCGTACCGGGTGATCCGGCGCGGCGCCTCCGCGTCCGGGTCGAGGACCTCGCCGTCCTCGACCGGCGTGCCGTAGCGGCCCGGTTCGGGCAGGCGCGCGGTGAAGGCGATGCGGCGGGAGTCCGGCGCCCACACCGGGGCGCCGGCGCCGAGCGGCAGGTCGGTGAGGCGGCGGGCGTCGCCACCGTCGGCGGGCATCACGTGCAGCTGCGGCTTGTCGCCGCTCGCTCGCAGGAAGGCCACCCAGCGGCCGTCCGGGGAGATCGCGGGATCGGTGTCCCGCTCGCCGTGGGTCCACTGGCGGGCCGCCCCGCCGTCCGGGGCGGCCCGCCACAGCGAACCGCGATAGGTGTTGCCGCCGAGGTCGGGGGTGGTGACCGCGGTCAGCAGCAGGGTGCCGTGCAGCGCCGGAGTGCCGGGCACGGCGAGGAGTTCGAGATCCGAGGGACGCATGCCCCCGAACCTACCGGATTTCGTTAGCCTCGCTAAGAGCCTGCGGCTCGGACTTCTTCTCGTCGCGCTTGGCCTTGGCCAGGCTGAGCAGGGTGGTGATGGTCAGGACGACCACGATCACACCCAGCGAAACCCAGTTGTTGATGTCCAGCCAGTCCGGCACCGCGTGGTACTCGTGCAGCGCGTGCAGGACCAGCTTGGCGCCGATGAAGCCGAGGATCACCGCCAGCCCATAGGACAGGTAGACCAGCTTGTTCACCAGCCCGCCGAGCAGGAAGTACAGCTGCCGCAGGCCCATCAGCGCGAACGCGTTGGCGGTGAACACCAGGAAGGCCTCCTGGGTGATGCCGAAGATCGCCGGGATCGAGTCGACCGCGAACAGCAGGTCGGCGCTGCCGATGGCCACGATCACCACGAACATCGGGGTGAGCCAGCGCTTGCCGTCGCGCTTGAGGGTCATCTTGTGGCCGTGGAAGTCCTCGGTGACCGGGTAGACCTTGCGGATCCACCGCACCACGGCGTTCTCGTGGTACTCGTCGTCGTGGTCGTTGCCGCGCACCATGCTGATGGCCGTCCACACCAGGACCGCGCCGAACAGGAAGAACACCCACACGAACTGGGCGATGAGCGCGGCGCCGACGGCGATGAACACGCTGCGCATGGCGAGCGCGAGCAGGATGCCGATCAGCAGCACGCGGTGCTGGTGGATCGCCGGCACCTTGAACGAGGCCATGATGACCATGAAGATGAACAGGTTGTCCACCGAGAGCGAGTACTCGGTGATGTACCCGGTGAAGAACTGGACGCCGTAGTCGTGGCCGGCGAGTACCCAGACGCCGATGCCGAACAACACGGCGCAACTGACGTAGAAGACGACCCACTTGGCCGCTTCCTTGGTGGTGACTTCATGTGGCTTCCGGTCGACGATCACCAGGTCGATCGCGATCAGCAGGAGCAGGCCTGCGACCGTGGCGGCCCACAGCCACACGGGGACATTCATCTACGCATTACCTCCGGTTAGCGCGCAGCAGCAGCTAGCCGGAGGTCTCTTCCGCCGGTGGATCCGGCCGACGGTGCCGGGTGCCCCGAAGGACCGCCGTGCTGACGACACCGCCGCGAAGGAATACTCCCCTCCACGTCGTATCCATCTTTCCTGATCAACCGGGCGAACACCACCTTAGGTAACCCTTATCACCCCGGGTTCCCAAGATCAGGACCCGCGCCGGCACGTTCTCAGGAAAGCTCCCATACGGTTTCGGTGTGCCCCGAATCCCGCTCCCGCACACCCGCCGGTCCCGGACGATCACCCTCGCGGTCGTCGTCCTGGTCGTGGCCGCCGCCGTGCTCGTCTGGACCCGCTCGTCGGGCGAGCCCGCCGCGGTGCCGACGCGGGAGGCCGTGCTCGACGTGCCCGCCGCGCCCGGCTCGACGGCGACGGTGAGCCTGGACACCACGCTGTACCTGCCGCAGCGCTCGCCCGCCCCGGCGATCCTGCTGCCACACGGGTTCGGCGGCGACAAGAACAGCATCGCCGGGGACGCGCAGGAGCTGGCGCGGCGCGGGTTCGTGGTGCTCACCTACTCGGCGCGCGGCTTCGGCCGCAGCACCGGTGAGATCGGGCTGAACGACCCGGACTTCGAGGTCGCCGACGCCGCGCGGCTGGTCGACTGGCTCGCCACCCGCCCGGAGGTGCGCCTGGACGGCCCCGGCGACCCGCGGGTGGGCGTCCTGGGCGCCTCCTACGGCGGGGCGCTCGCGCTGCAGCTGGCCGGGCGGGACAAGCGGGTCGACGCGATCACGCCGATGATCACCTACAACGACCTGGCCCAGGGGCTGACGCCCAACGCGGCGGCGGCCGCACCTCCGGCCGGCACGCCCGCGGCGGGCGCGTTCTCCCCCGGCGGGGTGTTCAAGAAGTCGTGGGCCGGGTTGCTGTTCTCGGCGGGCACTTCCTCGTCCGGCGCGGGTGGTCTGGGCACTGAGGCGCCCGAGCCCGGCCAGGAGACCGACGACACCCAGACCGCCGGGAGCACCGGCGGGGGCGGTTCGGCCGCCGCCGCGCAGCTCCCCCAGCAGGCGCCGCAGCAGCTCGGCGCGACGACCTGCGGCCGCTTCACCGCCGAGATCTGCCGGGCCTACGCCGACCTGGCCACCACCGGCACGGTGAGCCCGCCGGTCGCGGCTTTGCTGCAGCGGCTGTCCCCCGCGGCCGTCACCGGGCAGATCACCGCCCCGACGCTGCTGGTGCAGGGTGAGGCCGACACGCTGTTCGGGCTCGACCAGTCCGACGCCACCGCCCGGCAGATCACCGCGGCGGGCGGGCAGGTGCAGCAGGTCTGGTTCACCGGCGGGCACGACGGCGGCCGCCCCGGCCCGCAGCTGCGCGCCAAGATCGGCGACTGGCTGTGGTTCCAGCTCACCGGCGAGGGCGGCAACCCGTTCAGCGGCTTCTCCTACGACGTGCAGGGCTCGCTGCGCGCGTCCGGCTCGCCGTCGGTGCGCACGGTCGACGCCGGCGAGTACCCGGCGCAGGCGCCGCGCCGCACGCTGCCGCTCACCGGCGACGAGCAGACCATCGTCAACCCGCCCGGCGGCACACCGGCCGCGGTCAGCGGCATCCCCGGGCTGAACGGCCTGGTCAGCGGCTCGTCCCGGTTGTCCGGGCTGTTCAGCATCGACCCGCCCGGCCAGTCCGCGCGCTTCACCAGCGCGCCCGTCGACTCCCAGCTGCTGATCACCGGCTCGTCCACGGTCCGGCTGCGGGTGTCCGGCACCGGTGAGGCGGTGCTGTTCGTCAAGCTCTACGACCTCAACCCGGACGGCACCCGCACGCTGCCGGCGAACGCGATCGCGCCGATCCGGGTCGCGATCCCCGCCTCCGGCACCGCCGAGGTGACCGTGACACTGCCCGGGGTCGTGCGGCCGGTCGAGGCCGGGCACGCGCTGCAGCTGGTGGTCACGACCACCGACCAGGCGTACGCGACCCCGGTGACGCCGGCCGCGTACCGGGTGGCGCTGGCCGACCCGGCGGTGTCGGTGCCGGTCGTGCCGGGCAAGGCGGTCGGCGGCGGGTGGCCGGTCGGCACGCTCATCGGCATCGCCGTCACGCTCGCGATCGCCGCGGCGGTCGCGGCGCTGGCCGCGGTGCGCCGGCGGCGGTCCCACCAGGCCGATCCGGAGCTGGCCGGGGTGCCGTTGGTGATCGACGGGCTGACCAAGGCCTACCCGGGCGGGCTCACCGCGGTCAACGACCTGTCCTTCCGCGTCGAACCGGGCCAGGTGCTCGGCCTGCTCGGGCCGAACGGCGCGGGCAAGACCACGACCCTGCGCATGCTGATGGGCCTGATCACCCCCACCGCCGGGGAGATCAGGGTGTTCGGCCACCGGGTCACGCCGGGCGCGCCGGTGCTGTCGCGGATCGGGTCGTTCGTCGAGGGCTCCGGGTTCCTGCCGCACCTGTCCGGCACCGCGAACCTGCGCCTGTACTGGGACGCCACCGGCCGTCCCATCGAGCAGGCGCACCTGGAGCAGGCGCTGGAGATCGCCGGGCTCGGCAACGCCGTGCACCGCAAGGTCCGCACCTACAGCCAGGGCATGCGGCAGCGGCTGGCGATCGCGCAGGCCATGCTCGGGCTGCCGGAGCTGCTCGTGCTCGACGAGCCGACCAACGGGCTCGACCCGCCGCAGATCCACCAGATGCGCGAGGTGCTGCAGCGCTACGCCGCGACCGGCCGCACCGTGGTGGTCTCCAGCCACCTGCTGGCCGAGGTGGAGCAGACCTGCACGCACGTGGTAGTGATGCACCGCGGCCGGCTGGTGGCCGCGGGCGAGGTCGGCGACATCGTGGCCGCCGGCGGCGAGGCCACCTTCCGGGTCGACCGGCCCGAGGCGGCGGCCGACGCCCTGCGCGGGGTGCCCGGCGTGTCCGGTGTGGACGTCGAGGGCAGTCTCGTGCACGCCGACCTGGACGGCATGCCGCGCGCCGAAGCGGTCGCGGCGCTGGTCCGGGCCGGGGTCGCGGTCGAGCAGGCCGGGCCGCGGCGACGGCTGGAGGACGCGTTCCTCCAGCTCGTGGGAGAGGAAACGTCATGAGCGAGAACGGGGTCCACACCGATCCCGCGGCCCTGGACGAGCTGACCGACGCCGCTTCGCACACCCATTCCGGGGTGGGCGCGGACGGCGCGGTCGAGGGCTACCGGGCGCGCCGCACGCTGCGGCTGGGCGTCGAACTGCGGCGCCAGCTGCGCCGGCGGCGCACCCAGCTGGTGCTCGGGTTCGTCGTGCTGCTGCCGTTCATCCTGGTGCTGGCGTTCGAGATCGGCGAGTCCAGCCCGAACCGGCGCTCCGGCGGGTTCGTCGACCTGGCGACCGCGAGCGCGCCGAACTTCGTGGTGCTGGCGCTGTTCGTGTCCGGGACGTTCCTGCTGCCCACGATCGTGGCGTTGTTCTTCGGCGACACGATCGCCAGCGAAGCGTCCTGGTCGAGCCTGAAGTACCTGCTGGCGATCCCGGTGCCGCGGCACCGGCTGCTGCGGCAGAAGGCGATCGCGTCCGGGCTGCTGTCGGTGGTGGCGCTGGTGCTGCTGCCGCTGGTGTCGCTGGTGGCGGGGCTGATCTTCTACGGCGCCGGGGACGCGGTGAGCCCGACCGGGGACGCGATCCCGTTCGGGCAGAGCCTGATCGCGATCGGGCTGTCCGCGGTCTACGTGGTGATCCAGCTGGCGTGGGTGGCGGGGCTGGCGCTGCTGCTGTCCGTGCTCACCGACGCGCCGCTGGGCGCGGTCGGCGGGGCGGTGCTGGCGGCGATCCTGTCACAGATCCTCGACCAGATCACCGCGCTGGGCACGCTGCGCAACTACCTGCCGACGCACTACTCCTACGGGTGGATGGACCTCATCGCCACCGACATCGACTGGACGAACATGGCCGCCGGGGTGCTGTCCGCGGTGATCTACGCGACCGCGTTCGCGCTGCTGGCCGCGCGCCGGTTCGGCACGAAGGACATCACGAGCTGATTTCCCACTACGGTGGGGCGATGACGACGATCGAGGTGGACAAGGCCGGCGACGTGGCCGTGCTGAAACTGGCGCACGGCAAGGCGAACGCGCTGGACACCGAGCTGTGCCGGGAACTGGTGGCGCGGCTGGAGGAGGCCGAGCTCGGCGGGGCGAAGGCCGTGGTGCTGACCGGGCGGGACGGGATGTTCTCCGCCGGGGTGGACCTCAAGCGGGTCTCCGCCGGCGGGGCGGGGTACGTCCGGGAGTTCCTGCCCGCGCTGTCGGACGCGTTCCTGGCCGTGTTCGGGTTCCCCGGCCCGGTGGTCGCGGCGGTGACCGGGCACGCGATCGCCGGCGGGGCGGTGCTGGCGGCGGCGTGCGACCGGCGGATCCTGAACGCGGAGCGAGGCCGGGTCGGGGTCACCGAATTGCTCGTCGGAGTGCCGTTCCCGTTGGTGGCGCTGGAGATCCTGCGCTGCGCGTACGGGACGGAGCGGTTGCCGGGTTTGACGTTCCTCGGGGAGACCTACGCCGGGGCCGAAGCGCTTGCCCGGGGCCTGGTGGACGAGCTGGCCGCGCCGGAAGAGGTCCTGCCCAGGGCGATCGAGGTGGCGACGCGGCTGGCGGCGGTGCCGGCGGAGGCGTTCCGGCACACGAAGGCGCAGATCCACCGGCCGTTCGACGAGCGGATCGGCGAGCAGCGCGCCGGGGACGACGTGCACGTCGAGCGGGTGTGGTCGGCGCCGTCGTCGCTGGCGGCGATCCAGGAGTACGTGCGCACCACGCTGGGCGGGTAGGATTCCCGCTTCCCCAGCTCTCTCGGAGGCCGCCCATGCCGCGTCCGGTGCACTTCGAGATCCACGCGACCGACCCGGAACGAGCCGTGACGTTCTACGCGACGGTGTTCGAATGGTCGTTCGAGCGGTGGGGCAGCAACCCGTACTGGCTGATCAGCACCGGCGACGGACCGGGCATCGACGGCGCGCTGGTGCCGCGGCAGGGCCCCGCGCCGGCCGCGGACGCGCCGGTGAACGCCTTCCCGCTGACGGTGGAGGTAGACGACCTGGACGCGGCGACGCGGCGGGTGGAACAGGCCGGCGGCGCCGTGACGGTCCCCCGCAGCGCGATCCCGGGCATCGGATGGCTGGCGTACTGCGTCGATACGGAGGGGAACATCTTCGGAATGCTGGAGCCCGCCCACGACGCCGAGTGACGGGAGTGGGTGGGGGTGGGGAGCGCGAGGCGCGCCGAGTGCGCGCGGGGAGCGCGAGAGCGCGCGAGGCGCGAGCGCGCGGGCGCGCGGGAGCGCGCGGGCGCGCGGGAGCGCGCGGGCGCGCGGCGCGCGAAGTCCGGGCGGCCTCCCTGTCCGGGAGGAGGCAGCTGCGGGGAGCCCGGCTTGCGCCGCTCCTGAGCGGAGCTAGCTCAGGAGCGAGCGCGGGAAGCCGCAGGAAGCCCGGCTGCCTACGGCCCAGCCGCCCGGCCGTCCAACAGCCCGGCCGCCCAACAGCCTGGCCGTCCAACAGCCTGGCCACCGGGCGAGCGTCTTACTTAACGCCCGCCGCGTCCATGCCTCGCAGTTCCTTCTTCAGCTCCGCGATTTCGTCGCGGAGGCGGGCCGCCAGCTCGAACTGCAGGTCGCGCGCGGCTTGCATCATCTGGTCCGTCATCTGCTGGATCAGGTCGGCCAGCTCGGCGCGTGGCATGCCCGCCACGTCGCGGTCCACCAGCACCCCGGAGCTGCGTCCGCCCTGCTCGGGCTTCTTGCCGCGCGATGCGTTGCGGCCCGAGCCGCCCACCTGCACCGCCTGCTCCGAATCCTCCGCCTCGGTGTAGACCCGGTCCAGGATGTCCGCGATCTTCTTGCGCAGCGGCTGCGGGTCGATGCCCCGCTCCTCGTTGTAGGCCTTCTGCTTCTCGCGGCGGCGGTTCGTCTCGTCGATCGCGTAGCGCATGGAATCGGTGATCTTGTCCGCGTACATGTGGACCTCACCGGAGACGTTGCGCGCCGCGCGGCCGATCGTCTGGATCAGCGACGTGCCGCTGCGCAGGAAACCCTCCTTGTCCGCGTCCAGGATCGCCACCAGCGACACCTCGGGCAGGTCCAGGCCCTCGCGCAGCAGGTTGATGCCGACCAGCACGTCGAAATCACCCGACCGCAGCTGCCGCAGCAGCTCCACCCGGCGCAGGGTGTCCACTTCGGAGTGCAGGTACCGCACCCGGATGCCCAGCTCCAGCAGGTAGTCGGTGAGGTCCTCGGCCATCTTCTTGGTCAGCGTGGTCACCAGGACCCGCTCGTCCCGCTCGGCGCGCACCCGGATCTCGTGCACCAGGTCGTCGATCTGGCCCTCGGTCGGCTTGACCACCACCTGCGGGTCGATCAAGCCGGTCGGGCGGATCACCTGCTCGACGAACTCCCCGCCGGTCTGGCCCAGCTCGTACGGGCCCGGCGTCGCCGACAGGTACACCGTCTGGCCGATGCGGTCGGTGAACTCCTCCCACGTCAGCGGCCGGTTGTCCAGCGCGCTGGGCAGCCGGAAGCCGTGCTCGACCAGGGTCCGCTTCCGCGACGCGTCACCCTCGTACATGCCGCCGATCTGCGGCACCGTCACGTGCGACTCGTCGATGACCAGGAGGAAGTCCTCCGGGAAATAATCGATCAGCGTCGCCGGCGCCGAACCGGCCGGGCGGTCGTCGATGTGCCGCGAGTAGTTCTCGATGCCGGAGCAGAACCCGACCTGGCGCATCATCTCGATGTCGTAGCTGGTGCGCATGCGCAGCCGCTGCGCCTCCAGCAGCTTGCCCTGCTTCTCCAGCCGCTCCAGCTGCTCGGCCAGCTCCGCCTCGATGCCGCGGATCGCCTTCTCCATGCGCTCCGGCCCGGCCACGTAGTGGGTGGCCGGGAAGATGCGCACCTCGTCGACCTCGCGCACGATCTCGCCGGTGAGCGGGTGCAGGTAGTACAGCTTGTCCACCTCGTCGCCGAAGAACTCGACCCGCACGGCCAGCTCCTCGTACGCCGGGATGATCTCGACCGTGTCGCCGCGCACCCGGAACGTGCCGCGCGAGAACGCCAGGTCGTTGCGGGTGTACTGGACGTCGACCAGCGCGCGCAGGAACGTGTCGCGCTCGACCTCCATGCCGACCTCGAGCTTGGACGACCGGTCGAGGTAGGACTGCGGCGTGCCCAGGCCGTAGATGCAGGACACCGACGCGACCACGATCACGTCTCGCCGGGACAGCAGGTTCATCGTCGCCGAGTGCCGCAGCCGCTCCACGTCGTCGTTGATCGACGAGTCCTTCTCGATGTAGGTGTCGGTCTGCGGGACGTAGGCTTCCGGCTGGTAATAATCGTAGTAGCTGACGAAGTACTCGACCGCGTTGTGCGGGAACAGTTCGCGCAGCTCGTTGGCCAGCTGCGCGGCCAGCGTCTTGTTGGGCGCCATGACCAGCGTCGGCCGCTGCACCCGCTCGATCAGCCAGGCGGTGGTCGCCGACTTGCCGGTGCCGGTGGCGCCCAGCAGCACGACGTCCTTCTCGCCCCGCTCGAGCCGCTTGGCGAGCTCGTCGATGGCCGCCGGCTGGTCACCGGCGGGCTGGTACTCGCTGACGACCTGGAACCGGCCGCCCGCGCGCGGGATCTCGGAGACGGGCCGGAACTCGGACTGGGCGAGCACGGGGTGTTCGGTTGCGAAAGCCACGGAAACCAGAGTAGGCCGACCCACCGACAGTTTCCGCGCGGCGGGGGTTCTAGCAGGCCAGACGCCGGTCGCGGGCGGCGCGGGCCAAGCACGCCTCGCACGGCATGCCGCAGATCCGCTCCAGCAGCTCGGCGCTCCCGCACGCGATCGGCGCGCCGCACCGGGCGACGAGCACCTCCGGGATGGGGCCGGTCTCGGGAATGGGGACGAGATGACACACCCGGTCGCGTTCGCCCGCGACGCCCCGGCGCAGGCGCACGAGGGCCATCACTCCGGTCGGCTCGGCGTGGACGACGTTCCCCATGGGCGAAGCGTAAACCGGAATAATCGTGGAATCTTCGTGCCGTCGGCCCAATCCTGGGGGCCAGGACTGGTCCTGAAGGACGAAAGCGCAGGACCGCGGACTGAAGCGGGCGCCAAGGAAACACCCGAAAGAGACAAACCGGACCGCGTGCCGCTACGGCGCGGTCAGCACGGCCGCCCCGAGGCGGTGGCACAGCCGCAGCGCGAGTTCGACGTCCAGGCGGTTCTCCGACACCGGCCGGCCCAGCATCTCCTCCGCCTTGCGCACCCGGTACTGCACCGAGTTCTTGTGCATCGTCAGCTGCGTGGCCGCCGCGGTGTAGCTGCCGCCCGCGGCCAGGAACACCCGCAGCGTCTCGCGCAGCCGGGCGTGCTGCTCGTCGTCGGTGGCGAGGTCGCGCAGCGTGTCCGCGACCCACCCGCGCGCGGCCGCCATGTCGCCCGCCATCAGCGCCATCGCCCCGACCTCGCGGAAGGTCAGGACCCGGTCGCAGTGCTCGCCCGCGGCGAAGGCCAGGTTGTACACCCGCTGCGCCTGCCGGTGGCTGCGCCGGAACCCGTCCAGCCCCTCCCCCGGATCGCCCAGCACGAACCGGATGCCCGGTTCGGCCTTGTCCAGCACCTTCCGGACCCGCTCCTCGTCCGGCATCGCCGGGCGCTCCAGCGGGAACCACACCCAGGCGCAGACCTCGTCGTTGGGCACGAACAGCGGCGCGCCCGTGCTGGGCAGCCCGCCGGCGAGCTCGGTCGCGACCGCTTCCAGCCCGCTCAGCACGTGCCCGGCGGCCGGGACCGGGGCCTGCCACACGATCATCGCCAGGTGGGTGCCGCGCAGCCGGTAGCCCAGGCTGGTCTCGCTGGTGTCGGTGGCCCCGCCCTCCAGCAGGGCCCGCACCCGGGCGGCGCGCACCGCACTGCGGTTGACCAGCCAGCGGTCGCGTTCCTCCTGGTAGGCCGACACGGCCTGCTGCGTGACCCGGTCGATGAAGGCGAACGCGCCGGTCAGCGCGTGCCCCATCAGGCGGCCGAGCAGGTCCGGATCGGACACGAACTTGACCGCCTCGCGCAGGGAATAATCGAGCAGCGCGGTCTGGCCCAGGTAGTAGGCGCGGATCAGGTCGACGACCGGGGTGCCGCGCTGGGCGAGCCGTCGCGCGTACTCCATCGCGGCGGCCGGGGCCTCCACCCGGCGCGGGTCGATGCCGTGCTGGAAGATCCGCAGCGCGGTGTCCAAGTTCTGCTGGACGCTCGCCGACATCAGGCTGACGACGCTCTCGTCGTCGTTGACCAGGTGCGGCAGCTCGCGGGCGTACAACTCCACCAGCTTCACGGTGAGCTCGCTCGCCCGTTCGGCGAGCGCGGCGGCCACCCGCGCCACGGCCCGCATCGTGTCTGCCTCGTCCGCCACGTGATCACCCTACCGTCGTGACAGTTCCCAACCTCGTGTAAACCAGCAGAATGGAGCCATGACCGCGCACGCCGGGACGATCCATCCCCCGAAGATCGAGACCTTCGACGTCGCGAACCGGACCAACACCGATCCCAAGGGCATCGCCCGCGCGGTCGAGGAGTACCGCGTCGAGCCGTTCGGCCTCTACCTCGCCCGGCCCACCCCGGGCCGCACGCAGTTCCACTACCTCGAGTCCTGGCTGCTGCCCGGGCTCGGCCTGCGGCTGACCGACTACTGGTTCCGCCCCGGCCACGAACGCGACCAGGACTTCTACCTCGACGTGGTGTCCGTCGAGCGGGACGGCGCCACCTGGCGCACCACCGACTGGTACCTGGACCTGGTGGTGCGCGAGGGCGAGCGGGTCGACGTGGTCGACACCGACGAGCTGCTCGCCGCCGCCGGCGCCGGGCTGCTCACCGCGGGCGAGGCCGAACGCGCCCTGGAGATCGCCTTCGACACGGTGAACGGTCTCGCCGCGCACGGCTACCGCGTCGGGCGCTGGCTGGCCACCCACGACATCCACCTGACCTGGCGCCGCCACTGACCCTCCACCGATCGGTGGATGCCCGGGCACCGGGCGGCTGATCCCAGGTCCCGCCGCCGGGTCGATCCGGTCCGCCCGGTTCCGGCGAATGCTGGTGCCATGGGGATCATCGAGGTGGAACACCTCCACAAGCGCTACGGCGCCAAGGTGGCGGTGGAGGACGTGTCCTTCACCGTCGAGAAGGGCGAGATCTTCGGGATTCTCGGGCCGAACGGCGCCGGGAAGACCACGACGGTGGAGTGCCTGGAAGGGCTGCGGCGACCGGACGGCGGCACGGTCCGCGTGCTGGGGCTGGACCCGCGGCGGGACACCGCGGAACTGCGCCGGCGCCTGGGCGTGCAGCTGCAGGAGACCGAGCTGCCGGACCGGCTGCGGGTCGGTGAGGCCCTCGAGCTGTACGCGTCGTTCTACCCGGACCCCGCCGATCCGGAGGCCCTGATGGCGGAGCTGGGCCTGACCGGGGTGCGCGACTCGGCGTACCGGAAGCTCTCCGGCGGGCAGAAGCAGCGCGTGTCGATCGCGCTCGCGCTGATCGGCAAGCCCGAGGTGGCGGTGCTCGACGAGCTGACCACCGGGCTGGACCCGCAGGCGCGGCGCGACACCTGGGAGGTCATCGAGGGGATCCGGGCGCGCGGGGTGACGATCCTGCTGGTCACCCACTTCATGGCGGAGGCGGAACGGCTGTGCGACCGGCTCGCGGTGATCGACCGCGGCCGGGTGGTCGCGGTCGACACCCCGGCCGGGCTCGTCGCGCGGGTGACCGACGAGCAGCGCGTCCGGTTCCGCCCGTCGTCCCCGGTGGACGACGAGCTGTTCACCGCGCTGCCCGAGGTGCGGCGCGTGGAGCGGCACGGGGGCCGGATCGTGATCACCGGGGACGGCACCGTGCTGCAGGCCGTGACCTCGGTGCTGGCGCGGGCGCGGGTGGTCGCGCTGGAGTTGCGGGTGGAACAGGCCGGGCTGGACGACGCGTTCGTCGCGCTGACCGGCCGCGCGATGGAAACCGGAGAATGACGATGCTGTCCAGGCTCACCGCCGTCGAGGCGAAACTGTTCCTGCGCGATCCGGCCGCACCGGTGACGGTGCTCGGCATCCCGGTCGCGCTGCTGCTGGTGTTCGGGCTGATGCCGGGCATGAACCAGCCCAGCGACGAGTTCGGCGGGCAGGTCCCGCTGTCGGCGTTCATCGCGCCGATGTCGGTCGCGATCCTGCTCGGGATGCTGGCGCTGACCCTGTTCCCGGCCGTCATGGCCGCTCACCGGGAGAAGGGGGTGCTGCGGCGGCTGTCGGCCAGTCCGGTGCCACCGTCCCGGCTGCTCGTCGCGCAGCTGCTGGTCAACCTGGCGGCCGCGCTGGTGGTCGTGCTCGTGATCGTGGCCGGCGGCCACCTCGCGCTCGGGGTCGCGCTGCCCGCCAACGCTGGCGGGTTCGTGCTCGTGCTGGTGCTGGGCACGCTCGCGTTGTTCGGCGTCGGCCTGCTGATCGCCGCCCTCGCCCCGACCGCGCGCACCGCCGGCGGCGTCGGCTCGGCGGTGTTCTTCCCGATGCTCGCACTCGGCGGGGTGTGGGTGCCGAAGGAGGACCTGCCGCCGGTGCTGCAGGGCCTGGCCGACGTGCTCCCGCTGGGCGCGACGCTGAACGCCCTGCGCGAGACCTGGACCGGGGGTTCGCCGCAACCCCTGCAGCTGGCCGCGCTGGCGGTGTTCGCGCTGGTCTGCGCGGTGGTGGCGGCGCGGGTGTTCCGGTGGAGCTGAAGAAGTCGACCGCCATGGGCAACCGATCCGGCGCGGGCCGCGTCACAGAGGCGAAGCTCGCTCGCGTTCGTGTCCACGGCGGCGGGCTGATCCTGGTGGCTGGTCGGCATTCTGCTTGGGGGTATGCCGACCAGCCACCATTGTTGCCCCGGACCGGGCGGAGCGCCGGATAATGCCTGGCGTGAACCGCCGCTTCTGGTCCTCCTCGCTCGACTTCGCCATCGGGCCGGGCGGGCCGTTGCCGCAGGCGTGGGACCGCTGGGTGGAGCACCGCCTGGCCTACGTGCTGCTGGCGCTGGCGACCCTGATCAGCCACCGGGCCGACGTCCTGCCGCTGGCCGGCGCGGCCCTGGCCTGGCTGCTGGTGACCGGTTTCGCGGTGCCCCGGCGGTGGCGGGCGCACGGGGCCGTGCTGGCCGTCTCGTTCGCCGGGACGCTGACGCTGGCCTCGCTGCTGATGTTCCGCGAGACCCTGTTCCTGCTGTTCATGATCAGCTGTTTCTTCAGCGCGCTGAAGCTGAAGCCGGCGCCGCTGGGCGTGCTGGCGCTGGCCGCGACCTCGCTGATGATCAACACGATCGGCTCCGGCGGGCCGCTGCGGGCGCTGGCCGACGAGCCGGTGCTGTGGCTGACCATCGTCGCCGTGCAGACCGGGGCGATCTGCGGCGGCACCCTGGTCGGGCGGAAGCTCAGCGAGCAGAACGAGGCGCGGCGCGCGGCGCTGGACAAGCTGGAGGCGGCGCTGGCGGAGAACGCGGGTCTGCACCGGCAGCTGCTGGCCCAGGCCCGCGAGGCCGGGGCGCTGGAGGAGCGGCAGCGGCTCAGCCTGGAGATCCACGACACGCTCGCGCAGGGCTTCACCGGCATCATCACCCAGCTCGAGGCCGCCGAGCAGGACCCCGCCCAGTGGCGGCGGCGCATGGCCACGGCCACCGCGCTGGCGCGGGAGAACCTCGCCGAGGCGCGCCGGTCGGTGAACGCGCTGCGGCCGGGCCCGCTCGACGAGGCCCGGCTGCCCGAGGCCCTGAAGGCGGTGGCGGAGCGGTGGGCGCAGCGGTCCGAGGTGGCGGTCGAGTTCACCGCGACCGGCACGGCGCGCCCGATGCACCCGGAGATCGAGGCGACGCTGCTGCGCGTCGCCCAGGAGGCACTGTCCAATGTGGCCAAGCACGCCCGAGCGCGGCGGGTCGGCCTCACGTTGTCCTACATGGAGGATCAGGTGACGCTCGACGTGCGGGACGACGGGTCCGGGTTCGACCCGGCGCGGCGGGGGGACGGGTTCGGGCTGCCCGGGATGCTGCGGCGGGTGCAGCGCCTGGCCGGGACGCTCGCGGTGGAGTCCGAACCCGGCGGCGGGACGGCCATCTCGGCCAGCCTGCCCGCGATCGGGGCCGCATGATCACCCTGGTGCTGGCCGACGACCACCCGGTGGTGCGGGACGGGCTGCGCGGGATCTTCACCGCCGAGCACGGGTTCGAGGTGCTCGGCGAGGCCGGGGACGGCGCGGAGGTGGTGGCGCTCGCCGAACGCGTGCGGCCGGACGTCGTGCTGATGGACCTGCGGATGCCGGGCACCGACGGGGTGCACGCGATCGGCGAGCTGGCGCGGCTGGGCAACCCGGCGCGGGTGCTCGTGCTCACCACCTACGACACCGATTCGGACGTGCTGCCGGCGATCGAGGCCGGCGCGACCGGCTACCTGCTCAAGGACGCGCCGCGGGAGGAGCTGTTCCGGGCGGTGCGGGCGGCGGCGCGCGGCGAGGCGGTGCTCTCCCCCGCCGTGGCGACCCGGCTGATGGGGCAGATGCGCGCGCCGGCGCGGGAGGAGCTGAGCCAGCGCGAGATCGAGGTGCTGGCGCTCGTCGCCCGCGGCGGCACGAACAAGGACGCCGCCGCCAAGCTGTTCATCAGCGAGGCGACGGTGAAGACGCACCTGCTGCACGCGTACGCGAAGCTCGGGGTGAAGGACCGGGCCGCCGCGGTGGCGCTCGCGTTGCGGCGGGGGCTCATCGACCTCGACTGAGCCGCGGTGGCGGGCGCGCCACCGCGGCCCCAGGTCGTCAGGCGGCCGCCCGGTGGATGACGATGTCGTCGAGCCGGGTGCGCGCGTGGACGCTGACCTGGTCGTCGAAGTCGTCCTGCCGCGGCAGGGAGCTGCGCACCGCGCCCTTCGTGCTCTCGGCGTCGATCAAGGCTGCGGTGCGCTCGCCGATGCCGACCTCGATTCCGCCGGAGGCGTTCGCCAGCTCGGCGACGCCGCGGGTCAGGCGGCCGATCCGGATCGGGCAGTCGCCCGCCTTCGCGACGACGCTGCCGTCGGCGCGGTCGATGTCGAAACTGCCGCGGGCGCTGCCGAGGTCGACGTCGGAGCGGGCGTGGCCGATCCACACCGTGCCGGTCGAGCCCTGGTAGCGGACGGCGCCGCCGGCTTCGCCGATGCGCAGGGCGGCCGAGCCGCCGTCGATGTCGGCCGGTCCGGCGATGTGCCCGACGGCGACCGAGCCGGCGGCGAGGTTGCCGCGCAGGGCGGCGACGTGGTCGAGCTGGACGTGCCCCGAGCCCAGGTTCAGTTCGCAGTCGCCGAACCGGCCCTCGGTGTGCACGTCGGTCCAGGTGGTGTGCAGGACGAGGCGGGAGCCGGCGGGCAGCTCGACGGTGATGGCGACCGAGCCGTCCTTGTCGCCGGGCTTGCGGGTCTTGACGGACAGTTCGCCGTCGGCAAAGGCGACTTCGGTGCGCTCGGCGACCTTGACGTGGGCCTTGTTCGTGGGGTCGAGTGGCTCGACGCGGACCACAGTGTGCGGCTGTTCGCTGGTGGTGATCCGGATGCGGGCGCCGGCGGTGATCAGGCCGGCGGTGATGGGGGCGGGGGTGGCGAAGGTGGTCATCGGGGGCTCCTCGTGCGGTTCGTTGTGATGACCTTCGCCGCCGGGACTGACACCGGGCTGTCACGCCCCTGACACGCCGCGAGGTGAACCAGCCTGGGCGGGCGCCGGCGCCGAGTGAACCCGTCAGGGTGGGGCGGCGATCAAGCACACGCCCGAGCCCGAGTGGGCAACGCAGCCCCAACGAGGCCCCAACCCAGGGCGCTCCCTCAGGTGGACCAACCCGTGCGCTCCGCCCACTGCTCGGCTCGCTGGAAGGCCGCGTTCACCCAGTGCTGCTTCTCCCCCGTGTAGGCCTCCACCGAAGGGTCCGTCGCGTGGTGGTCAGCCAGCTTGGCCTTCACCGTGGCGTACGCGTCGCGCTCGTCGGGGTTCGCCCGCAGCCACGCGGCGAACAACAGCGCCAGCCGCCAGGCCGGGGTGGCCGTGCTGCGCACGTGCACGTTCACCGCCCGGCCCGGGTCGGCTCCGTAGTGGAAGCGCTTGGCCCACCGGTCACCGCTCCCACCGTCGTCCCACCACTCGCCCTCCGCGCGGACGAACCCGGCGTCGGACAGCGCGTCGGCGAACTCGTCGGCCTGCTCGAGCGTCGAGACGGTCACCTGCAGGTCCAGCACGTCCTTCGCGGGCAGCCCGGGCACCGACGTCGAGCCGATGTGGTCCACCCGCAACGCCCGCCCCGCGGTCAGCAACCGCAGCCGGGCCAGCGCCCGCGCCGCCTGGGCCGGCCACGTCTCGTCGTAGGGCACCAGCTCCGGCGGCATCGGCGGACGCGACCGGCGCAGCCGCACGTTCTCCTCGAACGGCACCAGCCGCTCCCGCCACAACCGGTCCACCTCGGACAACACGGCCTCGGCCGGACCGGAGTTGTCCAGCCAGACATCCGCCACCGCGCGGCGCTGCTCGTCACTGGCCTGCGCCTTGATCCGGGCGCGCGCGTCCTCCTCGGACATCCCGCGCAGCTCCGTCAGCCGCCGCACGCGCGTCTCCACCGGCGCGTCCACGATCACCACCAGGTGGTAGCTCGGCGCGTACCCGCCCTCGACCAGCAGCGGCACGTCGTGCAGCACGATCCCGTCCGCGGGCACCCGCGCCATCCGCTCGGCGGTGCGCGCGCCGATCAACGGGTGCAGGATCCCGTTCAGCCGTCGGCGGGAGTCCTCGTCCGCGAACGCCTTCGCCGCCAGCGCCGGCCGGTTCAGCCCGCCGTCCTCGCCCAGGACGTCGGCGCCGAAGGCCTCGACCACCTTCGCCAGCCCCTCGGTGCCCGGTTCGACCACCTCGCGCGCGATCGCGTCGGCGTCGATGTGCACCGCGCCGTGCTCCACGAGCCGCGCCGCGACGGTCGACTTCCCCGCCCCGATTCCTCCGGACAACCCCACCCGCAGCATGGTTGGCATTAGACCAGACGCCACGATCGGGTGGTCTTTACTCCCTGATCGGTCTGTAATCGGAACGAGATGGGTGACACGCCGCGTCGCTACTACGCTTCGGGCCTCTCGTTGCGTACGGTGCGCGGCGGGAAGGTCGCCCACACGGAGGAACGATGCCGCGGAGCAAGCACACCGGAAGGCACCGGCTCGGCACGCCGGGTCTGGTGCACTGCGTCATGCATCGCCCCGTGGCACTGGCGCTGGAGGAGTACCGGCGCACCTGGCTGACCGCCCTGCTGGTCCCGGCCAAGCACAGCCTCGCCGGCCTCAAGCGCCGCGCCCGCACGGCCGCCCTCGAACGCGCCTGGGCGCCCGCGACCACCTGACCCCGGACACCACGAGGCCCCCGCCCGGAGGCGACGGGGGCCGGTCGTCGTGCCGGTCAGCCGGTGACCAGCGTGAGCCCGTAGGCGGACAGGATCTCGTTCACCGGCTGGAAATAGGTGGTCCCGCCGCTGCGGCAGTCGCCGGACCCGCCGGAGGTCACGCCCTGCGCCTGGCTGCCGCTGACCCACGAGCCGCCCGAGTCGCCCGGCTCGGCGCACGCGCTGGTCTTGGTCAGGCCGGACACCGAACCCTCGGCGTAGTTGACGGTCTGGTTGGTGGCCTGGATGGTGCCGCAGTGCCAGCCGGTCGTCGACCCGGAGCGGCACACCGACGAGCCGACCGGGGCCGCGGTGTGCCCGGTGACCGTGACGTCCCCGTTGCCGTAACCGTCCACAATGGGCGAAGGCGTCCAGGACGAGGTGGTGCGGACGTAGCTGTAGTCGTTGCCGGGGAACGACGAGCCCTGGAACGCGCCCATCGCCGAGCCGTCCGGCGCGCTCACCGAGTCGCCCGCGCCGCCGCAGTGCCCGGCCGAGACGAACCCGCCCCGCACCGAGAACCCGATGGAGCAGCGGGCGGAACCGTTGATGTAGTAGGCGTCGCCGCCGACGATGTCCCCGGCGAACAGCCGCGGCACGCTGGTGGTCTCCTCGACCTGCACCGGGCCGGCGGCGCGGGCGCGGTCGAGGAAGCCCGACACCTCGGGGCTCTGGGCGCCGCGCACCACGGTCACCACCACGCGGTTGGCCCGCTCGTCGACGTACCAGCCGGTCACCTCGCGCGGCGCGGTGAGCCTGTCGAGGCTCGCCTTGGTGGCGTCCAGCGCCGACTCGGTGTGGGCGACCAGGGCGGTGTCGGCGCCGGTGGCCTCGACGGCGTCCGCGCGGGCGGCGTCGGTGATGCCGACGACCAGCCTGCCGGAAGCGGCGTCGTACCAGGCGCCGCCGAACGCCGGGCCGGCCGCGGCCCGCGCGGCGGGGGCGATGCTCGCGGCGGTGGCCTCCTGGGTCAGCCGGGTGCCGGCCTGCTCGGCGGTGAGCCCGAGGTCGCGCTGCATCGCCCCGAGCAGCGGCGAGGCGGGCGCGGCCGCGGCGACGGGCATCGTGCCGGCGAGCACGGAGCCGACGGCCAGCGCGGTGAGGCCGAGCGTCCGGAGGGGTGATCGCTTCATGGGGTGCCTTCCTTCGCTACCGGAGGGGACACGCGCAGTCTGCTGCCCGTCCGGACACTTCACACCCGCCGGAAGTAGGGTTGGGAATTTTCTCCCCCTGGTGGGCCAGTTCGACCGGACTAGCCGGAATACCGCCGCGCCAGGTCCCGGAGCCGGTGCGCGGCCTGGCCGGACATCGGCGCGCCGGCCGCGTCGCCGAGGTGCTCGATCTGCTCGGCGAGGCGCCGGTGTTCGCGGTGGGCGTGCTCGCGGCAGGGCAGGCAGGGGACACTTTCCGGGCGGGTGGAGGTCATCGCGCGGGGCACGCGCGCCGAGGCGACCAGGCCGCGCTGCGCGGGGGCCGGCGTGCGCGACGCCCCGTTCGACGTGGATGTGCGGGGCGGCCATCGCGTCAGTTCACGCAGCCAGACAGGTCCGTGCTGGGCGTCTGCGACACGGTGGCCGACGGGTTCCTGGTGGGGGCGCCCGCCGTCTCCGCGGCCTGCTTCGCCGCGCTCGTCGGTGTCGACGAGGTGCTGGTGGACGGCGCCGAGCGGCCGAGCAGGGCGTCGATGAAGTCGCGCACCTGCACCGGGTCGACCTTGACCGCGTCGCCGTCGTAGGGGGTCGCCAGGCTCAGGCTCTGCACCGGGATCGTGGCGAACGTGATCGCCCCCGCGCTCAGGCTGTGCATCTGCTCGGCGAAGGTCAGCACGTCCCAGCCCTGGTCGATCACCACCGACTGCTGCACCGCGTCGATGAGCGCGGACAGCCTGACCGGGTTGGCGAGCGTCCCGGCGCCGAGCACCACCTGGGCCATCCCGGACAAGAACGCCTGCTGGCGCGCGATCCGGCCCAGGTCGCCGTCCGGCAGGCCGTGCCGCTGCCGCACGAACGCCAGCGCCTGCGCCCCGGACAGGGTCTGCTCCCCCGCCGGGAAGTTCGCGCCCGAGTAGCTGTCGTGCACCGGCTCCTTCAGGCACACCGGCACCCCGCCGACGGCGTTGCTGAGCGCGAAGAACCCGGCCAGGTTCACCGCCGCGTAGTGGTTGATCGTCAGGCCGGTGAAGTCCTCGACCGTCTCTATCGCCGTCCGCGCGCCCGCCGCCGACGCCGCGCGCTCCAGCGCGGCCCCGGTCAGGCCCTGCTCGCGCAGCGTGTCCAGCGCCGCCTGCTTGCCGTAGGTGTACGCCGAGTTGATCTTGTGCTTGCCGTGGCCGCCGGCGATCTGGACGTAGGAGTCGCGCGGGATCGAGATGGCCGTCGCGGACCCGCCGCCGGCCTGGATGTGCACCACGATCATCGTGTCGGTGGTGTCGCCGCCGTCCTCGGCGTCCCCGGCGTGCAACTGGTCGAGCACGTTCTGCGGCAGCGGGTTGCCCTGCACGTCGGTGCGCGAGTCGAGGCCGACCAGCAGGATGTTCTGGTCCACCGACAGGCTGGCCCGGCCGCTGGGCACCTGGGCGGACGGCGCGATCACGTCCGCGGTGGCGAGTCCGGTGTCCAGCCGGGACAGCTGGGTCCAGGCGTAGCCGGTGCCGCCGAGCACGAGCAGCGACGCCAGTCCCACCGCGGTGTACGCCACGGGGCGCCAGCGTTGACCCCGCGCGGGGGCGGTGGTCACTCCCCGTCTGCGCAGCACCCCGGTTTCCCTTCGGATTTCACTCGATCCAGCTAACACCAGGATCCACGAGAAATCTGACAGTTTGCTGTGAAATCACCGGCCGCGGCCGGTGAACTTCTGGCCACGACAAAAGCCGCCCCGGCGTGCGGGGCGGCTTTCGCGTGGAGTTGGAGTGAGCGCGGCGGGGTGCCGGAGTTTGCGGGCAGGCTGGGCACGACCCGCCGCGCTCGACCGGCCGGCACGCGAGGGGGAGGGCGGCGCCGGACGGCTGGACTGTGGTGGGACCGGGGGTCAGGAAGCCGTCGAGGTGGCCCCGGCCGACTGCGCGAGCGCCCAGGACGGCGGACCGCACTGCGGCCGCCAGGTGCCCAGGTGCACCCACTGCCGTCCCCAGCTGTATCCGGCGAGCACCACCTGGCGGTGGCACCGCGGGCAGGGCTGCGGCGGCGAATCGACCTTCATGACCACCCCTTCCGGTGTTCTCGGCTCCGGTCGCGAATACCAGAGTGCCTCGGATCGGGGGCCGGGGAACCGGGAGTCCTACGCATCTGGGTACGTAGACCGGGCTACGTACCGTCCCCGGAGCCGGCGCGCTGCTCGGTCAGCCAGGCCGCGATCTGGGCGCGCGAGGTGAACCCCAGCTTGGTCAGGATGTTCTCCACGTGCGTCTCGGCGGTGCGCTGCGCGATGACCAGCCGGGCGGCGATCTGCTTGTTGCTCAGCCCCTCGGCGACCAGTTCGGCGATCTCGCGCTCGCGGCGGGTCAGCCCGCCGGGCAGGCTCTCCCGGCCCCGCCGCGGCGCGCGCGGTCCGCCCGGCTTCTCCGCCAGCGCGTACGCGATCGCCTCGTCGACGCCGAACCCGCTGGTCGCGCCGAACGCCGCGGTGTAGCCGGCGTCGCCGAGCGCCTCCCGGGCCCGCGCCTCGCACTCCTCTTCGAACTGCCGGTACGGCCCGGTGTCGGCGACCCCGGCGCCGCTGATCCGCCAGATCGCGCGGGACGCGCCGAGCAGCCCGGCGGCCCGTTCGTGCTCCCCCGCCGCGCCCGCGCACCAGGCCAGCGCGGTCAGCGTGAACGCCAGCTGGGTGCGGTCGGTCTGGCGCATCGCGATGGCCTCGCGCAGCAGCGCCGACGCGCGGCGGTGGTCGCCCCGGCGCCAGGTGTTGATCGCCACCGCCCACAACGCGTAGGCCTTGGACCAGTCGGCCTGCCGTTCCTCGCACTGCGCCAGCGCGGCTTCGGCCACCGTCAGGCCCTCGGGGTCGTCCAGGAAGAACAGCGCCGCGGCCAGCAGGATCCGCGTGTTGCACGCCTGCGGCTCGTCACCGGTGCGCAGGAACCCGTCCAGGGCCTGTTCCAGCAGCTCGCGGCCGCGCACCAGGTCGCCGAGGAACATCGAGCCCATCCCCGCGCACTGGGCCCAGCCGGCGCGCAGGGTGTCGTCGTCCAAGGCCTCGGCCAGCTCGCGCAGCTCGGCGAGCATCGCGCGAGCCGGCTCCTCGTCGCCGATCTGAGCCGCCACGAACGCCGCGCCCTGGAGCGCGCGGGCGTGGGCCGGGGTGTCGCGCGCGGTGTCCTGGGCCAGCGACGCCCGCAGCCAGCGGTAGCCCTCGCGCACGTAGCCGCCGGCGAACCAGTAGTCCCACAGCGGCCCGGTGATCTCGGCGGCGCGGCAGGTGCCCTCCGGGCCGCCGCCGACGCAGTGTTCCAGCGCGACGCGGATGTTCGGCTGCTCGCGCCGCATCCGGTCGACCCAGTCCAGCTGGCGCGGGCCGAAGCTCTCGTTCCGGTAGCGCCGGGCCAGCCGGACGCAGTAGTCCACCAGGCGCGCCCGCACCACGTCCGCGCGGCCGGACAGCACGAGCTTGACGTGCCCGTACTCGCGGACCGTCTCCAGCATCCCGTACCACGCCGCCCGCCCGAAGGTGCCGTCCCGGCGGACCACGATCGACTTGTCCACCATGCCGGCGATCAGGTCGAGCACCTCGTCCGAGCCGATGCCGACCGCGGCGCACACCGCCTCGGCGGCTTCCAGGTCGAAGCCGCCGGCGAACACCGACACCGCCGACCACACCGCCTGCTCGGCGCGGCTGCACAGGTCGTAGCTCCACCCGATCGCCGCTTCCAGCGTCTGCTGGCGGTCCGGCGCGGTGCGGCTGCCGTCGGTGAGCAGCCGGAACCGGTCGTCCAGGCGCTGCAGCAGCTGCTCGAGCGAGAGCACCCGCAGCCGCACCGCGGCCAGCTCCAGCGCGAGCGGGATGCCGTCCAGGCGGCGGCAGATGCGGATCACCGTGTCCCGGTTGGACGCGTCCACGGTGAACCCGGGCACCACGGCGGCGGCGCGCTCGGCGAACAGCGTCACCGCCTCGACCGCGGGCTCCCCCTCCGACGGCACCGGCAGCGGCGGCACGACCAGCACCTGCTCCCCGTCGGCGCGCAGCAGTTGCCGGCTGGTGGCCAGCACCCGCACCGACGAGGTGGCCGAGAGCAGCTTGGCGATCAGCACCGCGCACGCGTCCAGCACGTGCTCGCAGTTGTCCAGCACCAGCAGCACGCGCTGGTTCTCCAGGAACTCGGCGAGCCCGCCCACCTGGGCGCCCGCCTCGTCGGTCAGGCCGAGCGTGGTGGCGATCGTGTGGGCCAGCAGGGCGGGATCGCGCAGCTCGGCCAGCGGCACGAACCACACGCCGTCCGGGAACGCCCGCCGCAGGTCGGCGGCCGCGCGCAGGGCCAGCCGGGTCTTGCCGACGCCACCCACCCCGGTCAGCGTCACCAGCCGGGCCGAGGCCAGCAGGCGGCGGGTTTCGGCGAGCTCGCGGCGCCGTCCCACGAAACTGGTCAGCTCGCTGGGAAGGTTGCCGGCGCCCCGCGACACGTCGGGCATCACCCGATTCTATGCCTCGGTTCCTCCCTGATCAGGCGATGCGACGGCGGCCGTGCCGCCGCAGCAGGCCCACCAGGTGGGCGTTGACCTGCTCGGGGTGCTCCAGCGGGAAGGCGTGCCCGGCGTCGGGCAGGACCACCAGTTCGGCGCCGGGGACCGCCCGCGCGATCGCCTCGCTGTTCGACGGCGGCGTGACCACGTCGTCCGACCCGGCCAGCACGAGGCAGTCGACGCGGTCCAGCGCGGCCAGCGCGGCGGTCTTGTCGTGCACGCGGAACTGGGGGAAGAAGTCGGCCAGGACCTCCAGCGGCGTCTGCCCGATCTGCTCGACCAGGAACTCGGCCACGTGCGGCGGGACCTCGGAGGCGAACGCGTGCCGGGGCACGACCGCGCCGGTCAGCTCGCGCACCGGGCCGGACAGGACGCGGGCCCGCCGCAGCAGCGCCAGCGCCCACGGGGTGACCCAGTGCAGCGCGCGCATCCCGTGGCGGGGCAGGCCGAGGTCGCCGAGCACCGGCTCGGCGCTGGTGGCGAGCAGCGCGGCGGCGGCGACGCGGGTGCCGAACAGCTCCGGCTCCTGCTCGGCCAGCGCCATGATCGTCATGCCGCCCATCGAGTGGCCGACCAGGATCACCGGACCGCGGGACGCGGTCTGGTCGAGCACCGCGCGCAGGTCGCGGCCGAGCTGGTCGACGGTCGCGTGGGCGGCCGGGCCGCGCCGGGAGCGCCCGTGCCCGCGCTGGTCCCAGATCACCACCCGGGCGTGACGGGCGAGCTCACGGACCTGGAAGCACCAGCTCGCGCTGGACAGGGCGTAGCCGTGGCACAGCACGACGGTGACCGGGGCGTGCGGATCACCGAAGACCTCGGCGTGCAGTTGGACGCCGTCGTCGGCGACGACAGTCCGGGGCTCGCCGCGGTCGTGGGTGACCGGGACGGTGCGGGCCGCGGGGCCGGCCAGTCCCCCGGTGGCGGCGCGCAGCGCGGTCCGGGTCAGCACGAGCCCGGCCGTCAGGCCCAGCTCCACCGCCTTCACCGCGCGCATGTCACTCCTCCAGTAGGCAAACCACGACACGATGACCTTGCCCGGTCGTGGCCGGACCCGGGCACCGGGAAAGTACGTACGCCAGTACCGAGATGTCAGCAGCCGGAATAGCGGTGGGCGGGCAGCCCGCGCACCCCGGGCCGCAGCCGGAACAGCGACCCCGCCTCGGGCTGGGTGCCCTCTTCGACGCCCTGCCGGGAGGTCGTCACGTACAGCTCGGCCAAGTCCGGTCCGCCGAAGGCGCACGCGGTGACCTGGGTGACCGGGAACCGCGCGCGGGCCACCTGCTCGCCGTCCGGGGTGTAGCAGTGCACGGCGCCGCCGCCCCACAGCGCGACCCAGAAGTTGCCCTCGGCGTCGACGGTGAGGCCGTCCGGCGAGCCCGCCTCGGCCGGGATCGTGACCACCGGGCGGCGGTGGGTGAGCCCGGCCGCGGCGGTGTAGTCGAAGGCGTCGATCCGGCCGGTGGGGGTGTCGACGTAGTAGGCGGTGCCCCCGTCCGGGCTCCAGGCCAGGCCGTTGGAGATGGTGACGCCGGTGAGCACCGTGGTGACCGAGCCGTCCGGGTCCAGCCGGTACAGGGCGCCGGCGCCCGGGGTCTCGGCGTAGGCCATCGAACCGCAGTAGAACCGGCCGTCGGGATCGCAGCCGCCGTCGTTCATCCGGATCCCGGGATCGGTCCACACCTCCCCCAGCGGACGCACCTCGGTGAGCGCGGCGTCAGCGAGGGCGAACCCGCGCTCCAGCGCGAGGACCACTCCGCCGGCGGCGCCGGGCCGCAGGGCCGCCGCGACCGCGCCGACGTGGTGGCGGCGGACCTCACCGCCGTCCAGTTCCAGCACGTCCCCGGCGAGCATGTCGACCCACCGCACGCCCGGCCACTCCGGCGCCCACACCGGCCCTTCGCCGTGCGCGGCCACCGGCCCGGTCACCTGGTCAGGAGTGGACACCACTGGGTCAGTCCCCCTCGGTCCGCATCCGCCCCACGGCGTCGGTGGTGGTCTCGATCAGCCGCCGCATCGCCCGCGCGGCCGCGGTGGGGCGGCGGGCGCGCACCGCGACGAGCACCGCCTGGTGCAGGGGCAGCGTCGCGGCCACCCCGCCCGGCGCGTGCGAGCTGGCGGCCAGTCCGTGGTGCAGGCTCGCCTCCAGCAGCCGGCCCAGCTGCTCGACGAGCTGGTTGCCGCTCGCGCGCAGCAGGGTCAGGTGGAAGGTGAGGTCGGCCTCGACGAAGGCGTCGGCGTCCGCGTCGTCCCGGCCGGCCTCCTCGGCCATCCGGGCGCAGGCGTCCTCCAGCACGGCGAGCTGCTCCTCGGTCGCGCGCTCGGCGGCCAGCCGCGCCGCGCCGGGCTCGACCATGAGCCGCAGCTCGAGCAGGTCGCGCAGGAACGCCGCGTCGGAGAGCTGGCCGTGCCAGCTGATCACCTCGCGGTCCATCAGGTTCCACTGCTCGCGCGGCAGCACCCGGGTGCCCAGCCGGGGCCGCGGTTCGACCAGCCCCTTGGCGGCCAGCGCCTTGACCGCCTCACGCACCCCGCCGCGGCTCACGTTCAGCTGGGCCGCCAGGTCGGCTTCGTTGGGCAGCTGGCTACCGTGGCCGAGTTCGCCCGACACGATGCGCCGCCCCAGCCACTCGACGACCTGGCCGTGGAGGGTGCGGTGGCGCCCCAGCGGCCCGGCCTGACTCCTGCTCACGGAGCAATCCTCGAATCATTGATCCATAAAGTCAACGCGCCCGGCGGACCGGATAGGGTGTCCGATCATGGATGCGCGCGAGTTCACCGAAGCCTGGGTCACCGCCTGGAACGCCCACGACCTGGACGCCCTGCTGTCGCACTTCACCGAGGACGTGGTGTTCACCTCGCCGGTGGCGGCGCAGCTGACCGGCTCCGCGGTGATCCGCGGCAAGGACGCCCTGCGCGCGTACTGGAGCGAAGGCCTGCGGCGGATCCCCGATCTGCGGTTCGAGGTGGTCGGCGTCTACTCCGGTGTGGACACCCTGGTCATCAACTACCGCAACCAGAAGGGCGGCCTGGTCAGCGAGGTGCTGCACTTCGACGGCCCGCTGGTCCGCGAGGGACACGGCACCTACCTCGGCGACGACGACAACCCGGCCGGCGCCACCGCCTAGTGGTGACGTGAAGACCTGCATCACTCTGGCTCGAGTCAGAGCAGGCGCCGCTGCACGACGTCCGCGATGACGGTTTCCACCACGCGGCCGACGTCACCGCGAGCCGGGCGACCCGCGCGGTCGGCGAAGAGCAGGTGCCCGGAGCCGATCAGCGCGAGCGCGAGTGAGTCCACATCGGCGTCGGCGGCGATGCGACCCTGCGCGCGCTCCTCGGTGAGGTAGCCGGCGAGCATGGCGGTCGCCTCGGCGAGGACCGGGATGCCGCGCCCGAGCCGGGCGCGCAGCTCGTCGCGGAAGATCACCAGGCCGACGATCGCGACGGCGACCGGGTCGAACAGCTCGGTCAGGGCCGCGGTGAGGTTGCCGGTCACGGTGCCGGTGCCGGCCGACGCGCGCAGGGTCACGCTCTGGTCCTCGACGCGCTTGATCCGGTCCTGGACGAGTTCGGCGAGGAAGGCGTCGAAGTCGGCGAAGTGCCGGTGCAGCACGCCCTTGGCGACACCCGCCTCGGCGGTGACCGCGCGGCTGGTGAGCGCGCTCGCCCCGTCGCGGAGCAGGACGCGCTCGGCGGCGTCGAACAGCTGCTGGCGCGCGTCGCGGATGTGCACCCCGGTTGGCATGGCGACCATTGTCCCCGTTGCCGTTGTGGGCGCTTGCCCACTAAGGTGGGCGCATGCCCACTTCGCACCAGGCCCGTGAGATGGCCGAGTCGTTCGGGGTCGACGCCGAGCGCTACGACCGCGCCCGGCCGTCGTATCCCGCCGCGCTGATCGACCGCGTCGTCGCCACCAGTCCCGGGCCGGCGGTGCTCGACGTGGGCTGCGGCACCGGTATCGAGGCCCGCCAGTTCCAGGCGGCCGGCTGCCGGGTGCTCGGCGTCGACCCGGACGCGCGGATGGCGGAGTTCGCGCGGCGCACCGGCGTCGAGGTCGAGGTGGCCACGTTCGAGGCGTGGGACCCGGCCGGCCGCCAGTTCGACGCGGTGGTCGCGGGGCAGGCGTGGCACTGGGTGGACCCGGACGCGGGCGCGGTCAAGGCGGGGCAGGTGCTGCGCCCGGGCGGGCTGCTGGCGGTGTTCGCGCACGTCTTCGACCCGCCGCCCGCGGTGGCGGAGGTCTTCGCCGAGGTCTTCCGCCGGGTGGTGCCCGACTCGCCGTTCGCCGGGCAGCCGGTGCGCGACGCGGTCGAGATGCACCGGGCCGGCTTCGAACGGTTCGCCGAGAGCATCCGCGCGGCGGGGACGTTCGCCGAACCGCTGCACTGGCGGTTCGACTGGGAGCGGACCTACACCCGGGACGAGTGGCTGGACCTGCTGCCCACCACCGGCGGCCTGACCCGCCTCCCGGCCGCGAGCCAGGCGGAGATCCTGACCGCGGTCGGCGCCGCGATCGACGAGTCCGGCGGCGCGTTCACGAAGACGTTCACCACGCTGGCGGTGGCCGCCGTGCGGACCTAGGTGTACTTGGCCGTCAGGTTGGTGGCAGGCGGCCGGCGGGTGGGTGCCCGCCGAGTTCGTTGTGGCGGCGTTGAGTGTTGTAGCGCTCACCGGCTCAGCCGCCGCACCGCGATCCCCGCGCCGAGGATCAGCACCAGCACGGTGAACGACCACCCGCGCTTCTCCTCGGTGCGCTCCCGGGTGGACACCTGCTCCACCGGCTTCTTCGTGGTCACCGGGCGCCGGGGGCCGGTGGTGGACGGCGGTGGCGGGGTGACCTTCTCAGGCGGCGGTTCCGGTGTCGTCACCGGCCGCGGCGGCGGGCTCGGCACCGGTGGCGGGGGCGGCACCGGGGATGGCGGGGGTGGCGGCACGGCCGCGGCCGGAGCGGGGACCGGTGGTGGCGGTGGTGGCGGCACCGGGGTCGGCGACGGCGCCGGAGGTGGTGGCGGGGGCGGTGGTGGCGCCGGGGCCCGCAGGCATCCCGCGGCGTCCGATCCGGACAGTGGCGCACCGGAGGACACCTGCACGGCCGGGCCGTCCCGGTCCACCCGGAACGTGCGGCTGCGGCCGCCGCTGCGGTTCGCCGTCACGTACAGGGTCTCCCCCGCCGCCACGACCGAGCCGTAGGCCGTTGCCGCGGGCAGCACCGGCCCGGGCACCGGGTGCGTGAACCCGGACAGCGGGTCGATCCGGACGACCCGTCCGGTGAACGGCCAGGTGCTGGTCACCGCGTAGAGCCGGCCTTCGGCGAAGTCGAAGTCGTCGATCCCGGAGGTGAACGGCTCCGGCCACAACTCGACACCGCGCACCGCCGACAGGTACCCGTCGCTGGCCGGGTCCACGTCGATCACGTACAGGTCCTCGTCCCGCTTGACGTACCAACGGTTTCCGAACACCGCGCCGGCGGTGGCGCGGTCCAGGCCGCGGCGGTCCGTCGTGCGGACCGGGCCGAGCGGGGTCAGCTCGCCGTCCCGGCCCACGGTGACCGCCGTGCCGTCGCGCGTGAGGCCGTAGACCTTGTCCTGGCCCCGCGCGTAGCCGAGCGCGTTGACCTGCACCTCGAGCGCGGTCCGGCTCTCCACCGCGCCGGAGGGCAGCCGCACCAGTTCCACTGTGGAGGGTCCGCCCGGCGTGGTGTTGACGACCCGCAGGACCGTGCAGGCGGGAGCCGGGGCCGCGGCGGCCGGCGTGACCGGCAACGACACCGCCAGCACGGCCGCGGCCGCCAGCACCCGGGCCGTCCGCCACAGCTTCACCGCAGCCGCTCGATCGCCTGGCTGAACGCGTCCGGCCCGACCTTCGACCCGCCCGCGAACGGGTTCTGCATCTGGAAGATCGCGAACAGCAGCAGGGTCGTCGCCGCCGCGAGGGTGGACACGATCACGATGTGCGTCAGCGACTTCGTGCCCCCGAAGAGGTTGGGCAGCAACACGAAGATCACGCTGCCGCCGATCAGCACGAACCACACCACCATGCCGACGTTGTTGTCCTGCACGGCGTTGAGCCGGGCCTGCCGCTCCTTGAACACGTCCAGCAGTGAGTCGGCGACCTCGGTCTTGCGGTTGGTCAGCCAGTCGTCGTCGCCGGGGACCTCGGCGCCGTCGACCACCGCGCGCATCCGGTCCAGCTGGTCCCAGCCCTCCTCGGGCAGCGGCCCGCCGTCGCGCATGCGCGGCCACTCCCGGTTCACCACGGTGTCCGCGTAGCCCGCGGCCAGCTCGCGGATCTCGGTGCGCGCCGGCTCGGGCAGCGCGTCGGCCGCCCACGACGCGGCGACCAGGCTCTGCGCCTCGGAGTACGACCCGTCCCGCACGGTGCTCGCCGCGTCGAACAACGAGATCAGCACGAACGCGATCACCGCGGCGTGCAGGCCGCCGACGATCGTGAACGCCTGGCCGGCCGCGTCGTTGTTGTCCGGTCGGCCTTCGTCCAGACCGTAACGGCGCACCAGGTAGGCGATGAGCGCGCCGAGCCCGACGGCGCCCACCACCCACAGCGAACCGGCCACGTAGACATTCATCGGTTGTGCCTCCCGAACGGGAAAAGAACGTGCGCCCACGCTAGGCGCCGCCCGATGCGGGCGGCAAGATCGGTTCCGTTCTTTCAGCCCGACGGAATAGGACGGATTATTCCCGGTCACTTGTTCGGAGCAGCCGGGCCGCATTTTCCGGAAATCGCGACCCTGTTGCCGGCGGGCCAACGCGCGCCCGGGCGGCGCACTGGGCCGACCGGGCGAGTTCCGGTCACCGGTGGTCACTCCACGCCGGACCGGAGGCGGATTTCCTTGGCGTGCAAGGCCATGGGTGTCCGGATGACGGGAAGATTGGGCCCGTTCGGAGCAGTGCGGCGAAGAGGCGGAAGCGGGCTGACGAGCGGTTCACACCGTCGGGACCGGCCACATTGGGCAGCCCGGGTGATCACCGTTCAACCCGCTCTACCGTGAGTTTTCCGGAACCGCCGAACGTGTGGTTGTCCAGGAATTGTCATCACGGCGCGCCACGGACGAGTGACTGTACGGCTCCGCGAACCCGGTGCTAACGTCGCTCCCGCCGGCCGAGAAAAAAGGCGCCAGTTCGCCGGATCATCATTCCCAATTCGCGAATCGGCTTTTCGACGATTGGTGGTATTTGCCGTGACTGTGACCGACCCCGCCGTGCCCGATCTGGACAACGGCAGCCCGCGACAGAGCCTGAGCACCCAGGCCGCGCGGAACCTGGCGACCACGACCAAATCCGTCCCGCAGATGCAGGCCATCACCTCGCGGTGGCTGCTGCGCCTGCTGCCGTGGGTGGAGGCCTCCGGTGGCGCCTACCGGGTCAACCGCCGGCTGTCCTACGCCGTCGGCGACGGCCGCGTGACCTTCGTGACGACCGCCGGGAACATCGAGGTGATCCCGGCCGAACTCGGCGAGCTGCCGATCCTGCGCGGCTTCACCGACCAGGAGGTGCTCGCCGCGCTGGCGAGCCGGTTCGAGCAGCGCGAGTACGAGCCCGGCGACGTGATCGTCGAGTTCGGCAGTGCCTCCGACCAGGCCTTCCTCATCGCCCACGGCAAGGTAAGCAAGGTCGGCCCCGGCGAGTACGGCGACTTCACCAACCTCGGCGTGCTCGCCAACGGCGACCACTTCGGCGACGACTCGCTCCTGGACGACTCGAGCATCTGGGAGTACACGGTCAAGGCCGTCACCTCCTGCACCGTGCTGGTACTCGAACAGCGCGGCTTCGACGAGCTGCTGGAACAGTCCGAGGCGCTGCGCGAGCAGATCGAGCTGTTCCGCGCCCGGAAACTGGCCGACGGCAACGAATACGGCGAAGCCAGCATCGAACTGTCCTCCGGGCACAGCGGTGAGCCGGAGCTGCCCGGCACCTTCGTCGACTACGAGCTGTCCCCGCGCGAGTACGAGCTCAGCGTCGCCCAGACCGTCCTGCGCGTGCACAGCCGGGTCGCCGACCTCTACAACCAGCCGATGAACCAGACCGAGCAGCAGCTGCGGCTGACCATCGAGGCGCTGCGCGAGCGGCAGGAATCCGAACTGCTGAACAACAAGGAGTTCGGGCTGCTGCACAACGCCGACGTCAAGCAGCGGCTGCACACCCGCACCGGCCCGCCCACCCCCGACGACATGGACGAGCTGCTCGGCGCGGTGTGGAAGGAGCCGGCGTTCTTCCTGGCCCACCCCAAGGCGATCGCGGCGTTCGGGCGCGAGTGCAACACCCGCGGCATCTACCCGGCCGGCGTGGAGTTCAACGGCCACCACGTGCCGTCCTGGCGCGGCGTGCCGATCCTGCCGTCCAACAAGATCCCGGTGTCGGAGACGCGCACCAGCTCGATCCTGCTGATGCGGGTGGGCGAGCAGAACCAGGGCGTGATCGGGCTGCACCAGACCGGGCTGCCGGACGAGGTCGAGCCCGGGCTGTCGGTGCGGTTCATGGGCATCAACGAGAAGGCGATCATCTCCTACCTGGTGTCGGCGTACTTCTCGGCGGCGGTGCTGGTGCCGGACGCGCTGGCCGTGCTGGAGAAGGTGGAGATCGGCCGGGAGAGCTGACCAGGAGACCCGCGAGCGAACGAGGGGTGGTTGGGTCCGTTGACCGTAACCCTGCAGACCTTCCAGCACACCGAGACCCGGCTGAGCCTGGGCACGGCGGCGGCCCGCAAGCTGGCCACCACCACCAAGTCCGTCCCGCAGAACCAGGCCGTCACCAGCCGGTGGCTGCTGAGCCTGCTGCCGTGGGAGGAGACCGAGGCCGGCACCTACCGGGTCAACCGGCGCCTGACGTGCGTCGCCGGGCAGGGCCGGGTGGCGTTCACCGTGGAGGCGGGCCGGATCCGGGTGGTGCCGGCCAGCCTCACCGAACTGCCGCTGTTCCGCGGTTTCGACGACCACCTCGTGCTCACCGCGCTGGCCGGCCGGCTCGAGCAGCGCGAGTACCGGGCCGGGGAGATGATCGTCACCGCGGGCGCGCCGACCGAGGAGGCGCTGCTCGTCGCGCACGGCAAGGTGAGCAAGCTCGGCCGCGGCGACTACGGCGACCCGGTCACGCTCGGGGTGCTCGCCGACGGCGACTACCTCGGGCAGCAGGTGCTCGCCGCCTCGCCGGAGCCGTGGGCCTACAGCGTCCGGGCCGAGACGCCGGTGACCGTGCTCGCCCTGCCGCAGCGGGACGTGCTGGCGCTGCTGGACACCTCGCCGGAGCTGCGGTCCCATGTGGACGAACTGCGGCGGGGTTCCCAGCTGGCGCAGAACAAGCACGGGGAGGCGAACATCGAGCTGGCCTCCGGGCACACCGGGGAACCGGTGCTGCCGGCCACGTTCGTCGACTACGACCTGCGTCCGCGCGAGTACGAACTCGGGGTGGCGCAGACGATCCTGCGGGTGCACACCCGCGTGGCCGACCTCTACAACCAGCCGATGGACCAGACGCGGCAGCAGCTGCGGGTGACGCTGGAGGCGCTGCGCGAACGGCAGGAGTCCGAACTGCTGAACAACCCCGAGTTCGGCCTGCTGCACAACGCGGACCTGAGCCAGCGCCTGCACACGCGCACCGGGCCGCCGACACCGGACGACCTGGACGAGCTGTTGTGCCGCCGGCGCAAGACGAAGCTGTTCCTGGCCCACCCGAAGGCGATCGCGGCGTTCGGGCGCCAGTGCTCGGCGCGCGGGCTCGCGCCGGAGAGCACCGAAGTGGACGGTCACGTGGTCACCACCTGGCGCGGGGTGCCGATCTTCCCGAGCGACAAGATCCCGGTGTCGCCGACCGGGACGACGTCGATCCTGGCGATGCGCACCGGCCTGGACAGCCAGGGCGTGATCGGGCTGCGCCAGACCGGTCTGCCGGACGAGGCCGAGCCCGGGGTGACCGTGCGGTTCATGGGGATCGACGCGCGCGCCATCGTGTCCTACCTGGTCACCGCCTACTTCTCGGTGGCGGTGCTGGTGCCGGACGCGCTCGGCGTGCTGGAGCACGTGGAGGTCGGGCGATGACGGAGACGGTGGCCGGATCGCGGACCGCGCGCGAGGTCCTGGCGTGGAGCCGGGGATGCGTGGATCCGGCGTTGCGCGCGGCGGTGGCGCAGCTGCCGGAGTCGATGCGCCCGCTGGCGGCCTACCACTTCGGGTGGGCGGACGAGACGGGCGCGCCGGCCTCGGCGGGCAGCGGCAAGGCGGTGCGGCCGGCGCTGGTGCTGTTGTCGGCGCGGGCGGTCGGCGAGTGGGGGCCGGCGCTGCCCTGTGCGGTGGCGGTCGAGCTGGTGCACAACTTCTCGCTGCTGCACGACGACGTCATGGACGGCGACGAGACGCGACGGCACCGGCCGACGGTGTGGAAGCTGTTCGGCACGGGGGCGGCGATCCTGGCCGGGGACAGCCTGCTGGCGGCGGCGTCGGAGGCGCTGGCCGCGAGCGGGCACCCGGCGGCGCGGGAGGCGTTGCGGATCCTGGGCGCGGCGGTGCAGGACCTGATCGAGGGCCAGAGCGCGGACCTGGCGTTCGAGCAGCGCTCCGACGTCGGGCTGGCCGAGTGCCGGACGATGGCCGAGGGCAAGACCGGGGCGCTGCTCGGGTGCGCGTGCGCACTGGGCGCGTTGCTCGGCGGGGGTACGCCCGAGCAGGTCGCGCACCTGCGGCGGTTCGGGGAGGCGGCCGGGCTGGCGTTCCAGATGGCCGACGACCTGCTCGGCATCTGGGGCGACCCGGCGGCGACCGGGAAGCCGGTGTTCTCGGACCTGCGCAACCGCAAGAAGTCGCTGCCGGTGGTGGCGGCGCTGACGTCGGGCACCGAGGCGGGCCGGGAGCTGGCGTCGCTGTACGCGAGACCCGGCGAGCTGGCCGGCGCCGACCTGGTGCGGGCCGCGCGGCTGGTCGACCAGGCCGGCGGCCGCGAGTGGACCCGCACCGAGGCGGCGGCGCTGCGGGAGCGGGCCCTGACCCACCTGCACGCGGCGGTGCCGGACCCGAGGGGCGCGGCGGAGCTGGAGGCCCTGGCGGCGCTGCTCACGGACCGGGACCGCTGACGGCGGAGGCGCTGCCGTGGCGGCCCGGGCGTACGGCGGTGCCGTGGCGGCGCGACGGTACCGCGGCCGTGCGGCGGCGTAGCGGCGGTGCCCAAACCGCCCCACCTCACCCCCAGAACCCCTCGAACGGAGAAACCATGTCCTTCACCGCAGCGCAGAGCATCCTCGCCGCGCATCATCGTGGCCGGCCGGGGCCTGGGGAGGTTCTCGTGGCCGACGAGTTGCTCTGGGCGGACCGTCCGTCGATCCGGTGTCCCGGCGGGGGCCTGCTCGAGGGCGAGCTACGCCGCCGCGGGGTCGCCACCGCCCGTGGGCCCCTCTACGTCGACACCGACCACGCCGCCGCGGTCGCCCTGCGGGCCGTGCTTCCCGCCGCCCGCGGGCCGGCCGGTCTGGGCGTCGCGGCCACCGGGCAGGCGTCCTCCACGACCGCGGCCGCCGTCAGCGCAGCCATGGCCGCCGTGCTCGCCGTCGCGGGGCGGCCGCGGTCGGTGCTGCTCGCCGCGCCGCGGTCGTTCTGCGCGGGCGTCGAACGGGCCATCGAGATCGTCGAACGCCTGCTCGCCCAGCGCGGCGGGCCGATCTACGTGCGCAAGGAGATCGTCCACAACCGGCACGTCGTCGACGGCCTCCGCGCGCGGGGCGCGGTCTTCGTCGACGAGCTGGACGCCGTGCCGCGGGGAGCGACCGTCGTGTTCTCCGCGCACGGCGTCTCCCCCGCCGTGCGCGCCGAGGCGGACCGGCGGCGGCTCAAGGTCGTCGACGCCACCTGCCCCCTGGTCACCAAGGTCCACGCCGAAGCACGCCGCTTCGCCGGGCAGGGCGACACCGTCCTGCTCATCGGCCACGCCGGGCACGAGGAGGTCGAGGGCACCCTCGGCGAGGCGCCCGAGCGCACCATCCTGGTGCAGTCGGTCGAGGAGGCCCGCCGGGTGCGCGTGCCCGACCCCGGCCGCGTCACCTACCTGACCCAGACCACCCTCAGCGTCGACGAGACCGCCGAGGTGATCACCGAGCTGCGCAACCGCTTCCCCGCGCTGCGCGGCCCGGCCTCCGACGACATCTGCTACGCCACCACCAACCGGCAGGACGCGCTGCGCTCCATCGCCCGGGACACCGACGTGGTGCTGGTGGTGGGGTCGCGGAACTCGTCGAACTCGCTGCGCCTGGTCGAGCTGGCCGAACGCACGGGCACCCCCGCGCACCTGATCGACGACGCGCGCGACATCCGGCCGGAGTGGCTGTCCGGGGTGGAACGGATCGGGCTGACCGCGGGCGCGTCAGCGCCGCCGGGGCTGGTCGACTCGGTGGTCGCCGCGCTCGGCGGCCTCGGCCCTCTCACCGTGGGCGAACGGGAGACCACCCGCGAGTCGATCCACTTCACCCTCCCCGCCGCGGTGCGGAGGCAGTCGTGACCGCGGTGGCGCTGGGCGTGCCGGAAGTGCCCGCGCCGCGCCGGAAATCCCGGCAGGTGCACGTCGGCGACGTGCCGGTGGGCGGCGGGGCGCCGGTGTCGGTGCAGTCGATGACCACCACGGTCACCGCCGACGTCGACGCCACCCTGCGCCAGATCGCCGAGCTGACCGCGGCCGGCTGTCAGATCGTCCGGGTCGCGGTGCCCAGCTCCGACGACGCCGAGGCGCTGCCCCGGATCGCGGCGAAATCGGCGATCCCGGTGGTGGCGGACATCCACTTCCAGCCGAAGTACGTCTTCGCCGCGATCGACGCCGGGTGCGCCGCGGTGCGCGTCAACCCGGGCAACATCCGTAAGTTCGACGACAAGGTCGGCGAGATCGCCCGCGCCGCCGCCGACCGCGACATCCCGATCCGCATCGGGGTCAACGCCGGCTCCCTGGACCCGCGGCTGCTGGACAAGCACGGCAAGGCGACCCCGGAGGCGCTGGTCGAATCGGCGCTGTGGGAGTGCTCGCTCTTCGAGGAGCACGGGTTCACCGACCTGAAGATCTCGGTGAAGCACCACGACCCGCTGGTGATGATCGAGGCCTACCGGCGGCTCGCGCGGCGCTGCGACTACCCGCTGCACCTGGGCGTCACCGAGGCCGGGCCGGCGTTCCAGGGCACGATCAAGTCCGCGGTCGCGTTCGGGGTGCTGCTGCACGAGGGCATCGGCGACACGATCCGCGTGTCGCTGTCCGCGCCACCGGTCGAAGAAGTCAAGGTCGGCACGCAGATCCTGGAGTCGCTGGGGCTGCGGCCGCGGCGGCTGGAGATCGTGTCGTGCCCCTCGTGCGGCCGGGCGCAGGTGGACGTCTACCGGCTCGCGGAACGGGTGACCGCCGCGTTCGAGGGGTTCCCGGTGCCGCTGCGCGTCGCGGTGATGGGGTGCGTGGTGAACGGGCCGGGCGAGGCGCGGGAGGCCGACATCGGGGTGTCCTCCGGGAACGGGAAGGGGCAGATCTTCGTCCAGGGCGAGGTCGTGACGACGGTGCCGGAGAGCCGGATCGTGGAGACGCTGCTGGACGTGGCGCTCGAGCGGTTCCCGGGGTGAGCGCTAGCCTGCGGGCATGGAAGTCACCGGGGTGACCGAGGTGGCCGACGAGGACGAGCTGCGCGAGCTGACCGGGCACCCGCTGCCGGCGGCGGTGCACAAACAGCGGGCGGCGCTGCACGAGCTGGACCGGCAGTGGCTGGCGCTGTCGCCGTTCTGCCTGATCGCGACGGCCGGCGCGGACGGCCGCTGCGACGTGTCCCCCAAGGGCGACCCGGCCGGGTTCACGCTGGTCCTGGACGACCGCACGATCGCGGTGCCGGAGCGGCCGGGCAACCGGCGGGCCGACGGGTTCCGCAACATCCTCGCCAACCCGCACGTCGGGCTGCTGTACTTCATCCCGGGGCGCGGGGACACGCTGCGGATCAACGGCCGCGCGCGGCTGGTGCGGGACGCGCCGTTCTTCGACCGGATGGTGGTGCGGGGGCACCGGCCGCGGCTGGCGATCGTGGTGGAGATCGAGGAGGTGTTCCACCACTGCTCCAAGGCGTTCCTGCGGTCGAAGCTGTGGCAGGCGGAGACGTGGGCGCCCGGGGAGATGGCGCCGCGCGCGGTGATCGCCAAGACGCTGGAGCGGAAGGACGCGTCGCTGGCGGAGCTGGAGCGCTACTACGACGGCCAGGAGTACGCGAAGAAGCTCTACACCTGAGCGGCGCGAGTTCGTCCGGCGTGTTCGCCGCTCCCCGCGTTGGTCACTCCGGGGTCTCGCGCGCGAGACGGCCCGTGGCGCCGCCCCACGGGTGACACCACGAGCCGCCCGAGAACTACTGCCCCTCGGGCCGGCCGCCGGCCAAGGGGACGTCCGGGTCGTCGTCCGCGGGGGGCTCCGGGTCGCGCCACTCCTCGGCGCGGCTGGAGCGGTTGCCCTGCAACGTGCCACGCAGTTCGGCCTTCAGTGCGTCGTCCTCGCGGGGGTTGTGCTTCTCACTGCCGCGTTCCATCAGCCGGCCCCTTTCAGCGGGTCGTGCCCGATCGTCATCAGGCGGTGGCGCCAGTTCTCCTGGCCGGCCGTCGGCTCGAGGTCGTCCCGCCGTTCGGCGTGCACCTTCTCCACCACCTTGCGCATGACGCGCTCGTCGTCCTCGGTGAGGTCCGTCCGGCGCTTGCCGAGGATCTCCAGGACGTGCTGCCCGGTCTTCGTGCCGGCCTGGTCCGGCAGCTCCTCGCTGTCCGTCCCCGCCGAGCGGACCCGCAGCCAGTCCCCCAGCTCACGCGAGGTCATGTTCACCACGCGGTGGAACTCGTCCCACAGTGCTTCGTCCACATGCGACCGCGTCGCCATTCGTGTCACCTCCGGGCGGAAAGCCTTCGCACGATCACGAAGACCAGCAGCAGGATCCCGAACCCGGCACCGGCGCCGAGCGCGATCCGTTGCGTCGTGTGCGCGGTCTCCTTGACCTTCGCGGCCAGGGCCTCGGCGGTCTCGCCCAGCTCCTGGCGCGTCAGCTCCAGATCGAGCCGCGCCTGTTCGGCGTCGTGCGGGAAAGTGTCCTTCTTCGTCGTCATCGGCGCATACCCTCCCGCAGCGCGGCCACGTCCTTGGGCACCCCGGACACCGCCTCCTGCGGCACCGGCGGCACGGCCCCCGACAGCTGCTTCTTGCCGATCAGCCCGGCCAGGCCACCGATCACCAGCAGCGCGCCACCGATGATCAGCGCCGCGGCCCACGCCGGCATCACCAGGGCCAGCGCCAGCACGGCCGCGGCGATCAACGTCGCCGCCCCGAACACCGCGAGGACCCCGGCCGCGCCGGCCAGGCCCGCGCCGGTGCCGGCCCGCTTGCCCTTGCGCCGCAGCTCCTCGGCGGCCAGCCGCATCTCGTCCCGGACCAGCCGCTGGACCTGCTGCGACATGTCCTGGACGAGCTGACCGATCGACCGGTCGTCGACCGCGGTGGACCCGCGGCCCGTGCTCTCAGTCATGCCTCGCCTCCCTCGGGGTAGCTCGTAGTCCGGCTACCCCCGGGCGGGAAGCGCTAATCGTGCGCGGTCGGCGAGCCGCCCTCGGTGATCTGCTCGGTGGCCTTCTCCGACGGCGTCTTCGTGGCCTCCGAATGCGGGATGGTCTTGCCGGTGAGGGTGATGTGCCCTTCGTCGTGCAGCCTCTCCACCAGGTGCGGGTAGTGCAGCTCGAACGCCGGCCGCTCGGACCGGATCCGCGGCAGCTCGGTGAAGTTGTGCCGCGGCGGCGGGCACGACGTGGCCCACTCCAGCGAGTTGCCGTAGCCCCACGGATCGTCCACTTCAACCGGATCCCCGAACCGGTAGCTGCGCACCACGTTGTAGATGAACGGCAGCATCGAGGCGCCCAGGATGAACGCGCCGATCGTGGAGATCGTGTTCAGCACGGTGAACCCGTCGCTGTCCAGGTAGTCGGCGTAGCGGCGCGGCATGCCCTCGTCACCCAGCCAGTGCTGCACCAGGAACGTGGTGTGGAACCCGACGAACGTCGTCCAGAAGTGCAGCTTGCCGAGTCTCTCGTCGAGCATCCGCCCGGTCATCTTGGGATACCAGAAGTAGATCCCGGCGAAGGTCGCGAACACGATCGTGCCGAACAGCACGTAGTGGAAGTGCGCCACCACGAAGTAGCTGTCGGTGATGTGGAAGTCCAGCGGCGGTGAGGCCAGGATGACCCCCGTCAGCCCGCCCAGCAGGAACGTGACCATGAACCCGACCGACCACAGCATCGGGGTCTCGAAGGTGAGCTGCCCCTTCCACATCGTGCCGATCCAGTTGAAGAACTTGATGCCGGTCGGGACCGCGATGAAGAACGTCATGATCGAGAAGAACGGCAGCAGCACCGCGCCGGTGGCGAACATGTGGTGCGCCCACACCACGAACGACAACGCCGTGATGCCCATCGTCGCGAACACCATCAGCCGGTAGCCGAACAGGGGTTTCCGGCTGAACACCGGGACGATCTCGGTGATGATCCCGAAGTAGGGCAGCGCGATGATGTAGACCTCGGGGTGGCCGAAGAACCAGAACAGGTGCTGCCACAGGATCGCGCCCCCGTTCGCGGGGTCGAACGCGTGGGCACCGATCAGCCGGTCGGCCAGCAGCCCGAACAGCGCCGCGGTCAGGATCGGGAACACCGCGAGTACCAGCACGCTGGTGAACAGGATGTTCCAGGTGAAGATCGGCATCCGCCACATGGTCATGCCCGGGCAGCGCAGGGTGACGATCGTGGTCAGCATGTTCACCGCGCCGAGGATCGTGCCCAGACCGGACACGATCAGGCCCATGATCCACAGGTTGCCGCCGATGCCGGGCGAGTGCATCGCGTCGGACAGCGGCGCGTAGGCGGTCCAGCCGAAGTCGGCGGCGCCGCCCGGGGTGAGGAACGAGGACAGCACCATCGTCCCGCCGAACAGGAACAGCCAGTAGGAAAAGGCGTTCAACCGCGGGAACGCCACGTCCGGCGAGCCGATCTGCAACGGCAGGATCAGGTTGGCGAACGCGAACACGTTGGGCGTCGCGTAGAGCAGCAGCATGATCGCGCCGTGCATGGTGAACAGCTGGTTGTACTGCTCCGGCGACAGGAACTGCATGCCGGGCCGCGCCAGCTCGGCCCGCATGAGCAGCGCGAGCGCCCCGCCGATGACGAAGAAGCCCAGCGAGGTGTACAGGTACATCTGGCCGATCAGCTTGTGATCGGTCGTCTTCGCCATCTTCACCAGCAGGCTGCCCTTGCGGTGCCTGGCCGGCAGCTCGTACCGGTTGCCCAGGACGATGGGGCGTGCCTTCAGCTCCGTCATGCGCCCTCCCCGGGTGCCGAGTGGACGAACCCAGAGTGCTCCCGATCACACCGGGGAATCAAGTCCCGAGCCCGTAAGTGGCATAGGCGCTGCGGATGACCGGCTGGGCGACGTTGCGCACCCGCACCCCGCCCGGGGTCACCCCCTGTTCGCAGCCGAAGTGCGCGTGGCCGTGGATCGCCAGGTCGGCGCCGCATTCGTCGATCACCTCACCGAGCTGGTAGGACCCGAGGAACGGGTAGATCTCCGGCGGCTCCCCGCGCAGGGTCTCCGGAATGGGTGAATAGTGGGTCAGCGCGATCCGGTGGTCGACGTCGTCGAGTTCCATCATCGCGGCGCGCAGCGCGTCCGACCGGTCGATGCTGTGCTCGACGAACGCCTTCATCTCGCGCTCGCCGAACGCGCTGGCGCACTTGCCGGCGAACCCGCCGCCGAAGCCCTTCACGCCGGCCACGCCCAGGGTCTGGCCGTCGATCTCCAGCCGCGTGGAGGCGCCCTCCAGCACCTGGATGCCGTGGTCGGACAGCAGCTTGGTGATCTCGTCCTGCCGGTCGCTGTGGTAGTCGTGGTTGCCCAGCACGGCCACCACGGGCCGGTCCAGGCCGCCGAACTCGTCGGCCACCACCTCGGCCTCCTCCAGCGCGCCGTGCCGGGTCAGGTCGCCGGCCAGCAGCAGCACGTCGGCCAGGTCGGCCAGGTGCTCCAGGGCGGGGCGCAGCAGGCCCCGCGCGTCCTCGCCGAGGTGCACGTCCCCGACGGCCGCCACGCGGATCACCGCAGGTCCTCCCTCCGGGCCGGTTCGCGGGTGTCGGCCACCCGCACGTCGTTGTGCACCCGCACGCCGGGCGCGACCTCGTGCAGCACGGTCTCCAGCTCGGTGCGCCGCTGGTCGCAGGTCACCTCCCCGGACAGGTGCACGTCGTCGCCGCGGACGTTGACCCGGACGCCCATCTCGGCCGTCCGGGGGTCCTCGGCCAGCGCGCGGCGCAGGTGGGCCGCGCGGTATTGGGGTGTCTCGTGCTCGGGGGTCATGACGCGGTTCCTTCGACCTCGACGACGTCCAGCGAGTCCAGCAGCGTCAGGAACGCCTGCGCGTACGGGGACTCGGCGGTCTCCTTCGCCACCCGCTCCCAGTCCACCTGCTCCCGCAGGTCGCGGGCGATGTGCAGGAGCGGGGCGAAATCGCAGCGGTGCGCGTCGAGGACGAGCAGCTTGTCGATCATGATGTCGCTGCCGTTGAGCACCGGCGCGATGGTCGGGCCGATGCGCATCACGTCGGAGCGGCTCAGCGTCTCGTCGGTGACCGGGCGGTAGTTGGGCCGGAAGATCAGGTCGACCAGCACGTCGCCGTCCCAGACCTTGCTCAGCCAGTCCTCCGGCGGGTCCTCCGCGCGCATGCCCTCCTCGACCAGGGCGGCAGCGGCCGCGGGGACGTCCTTCTCCTTGAGGAACACGTCCACGTCGTGGTCGGAGGGCGGACCACCCCGGGCGTAGACGGCGCAGCCGCCGGCCACCGTGAACGGGATTTCCCGAGCCGTCAGCGTGGTGACCACCTTGGTCAGCGTGCGCAGCAACGACTGCTCGTCCATGCCCCGCCGGGTACCCGGGCCCCACCGGGGCAAACGGCGGGCGTTTCACGTCCGGGTGGCCGGGTATGTCCCGTCCCGTTCGCCGACGTTGGGAGCGATCGGGGCGATGCGCCGCAGTACCGAGCTGAGGCTGCCGCGGACACTGGACGCGGCCCGCCGGGCGCGCCGGTTCACCGCCGAGGTGTGCGCGAAGTGGCGGGTGCCCGGGCTGGCGCCGGACGCGGCCGTGATCGTCACCGAGCTGGTGGAGAACACGCTGCGGCACACCGGCGCGGCGCCCCGGCTCGAACTGGAGCTGCACCGGGACAACCTGCACGGGAACGAGCTGACGGTGAAGGTCACCGACGACGACCCGCGCGAGGCGGTCATCCGGGAAAGCGGCTACCCGCCCGGGCTGGGGTTGCTGCTGGTGGCGCAGACGTCGGAGCAGTGGGGATGCCGCCGGGAGCCCACCGGCGGCAAGACGGTGTGGGCGACCGTGCGGTGAGCGGCGGCCGGCGGTGCGGGACCACCGCTGTCCCGCACCGCCGGTGCACCCACCACGGCCGGCCCAGGCGGCGACCGCGGGCGGAAGCCGTGCCGCGCCGGCCCGGACCGGATACCCGGCACGATCGTCGCCAACCGGATGACCCGGGTTGCCAACGGCCGCGACAGGTCCGTACCGTCGGTGGTGAGCGGTTGAGGGACCAGCCGTGCCGGGAACGGACACACCCGGCTTTGAGCTTTCGAATGGTGCGCCGTTTCGGATCTTGGACGCGAGTGTGTGACCGTCCCCGCTGTGCTCACCACAACCCGGGGAGACCACCCGTGTACGAAGCTCACGAACTGCGCATCGACCTCACCGACCTCGGCGACGGCATCCGGCTGGCCCGTCTCACCGGTGAACTCGACCTCGTCGCCGCGCCCGCGCTGCGCGACTTCCTGACCGGCTGCCTCGACGACGGCCGGACGTTCATCCTCGACCTCGAGGCGGTCACCTTCCTCGGCTCGGCCGGCCTGCAGGCCCTGGTCGACGCCAACGAGGCCGCCACGGAGCGCGACGTGCGGTGGGCGCTGGCCGGCAGCCACCGGGTGGTCGTCCGCCCGCTGGAGGTCACCGGCCTGCAGGACCAGTTGCCGCTCTACCCGAGCGTCACCGTGGCGGCCCGGCACCTCGCCGAAGCCGCTCACGTGGCCGGCTGAGGCACCCACCGCCCGGCGACCACGGTCACGGCCCGTCCGCCGACGCGGACCGCCTCGTCCCGGACCTCCACCTCGAGGCGGCCGCGGCGCGCGGAGGCTTGGACAGCGGTGAGCCGGTCGCGTCCCAGCCGCCGCGCCCACAGCGGCCCGAGGACGGCGTGTGCCGAGCCGGTGACGTGGTCCTCGCCCAGGCCGAGCGCGGGCGCGAAGTTGCGGGAGGTGAAGTCCGCCCGGTCCCCGCCCGCGGCGGTCACCAGCACCCGGCCGACCGGCAGGTCGCGGATCCGCCCCAGGTCGGGGCGCACCGCTTCGACCTGGCCGCGCGAGCCGACCACGACCACGAATTCGGTGCCGTTGCCGCCCACCCAGACCGCCTCGGTCAGTCCGAGCGCGTCCAGCACCGGCCCGGCGTCCGCCGTCTCGGGAACGTCGACCGGCGCGAACTCGAGCCGGATCAGGCCGCCCGCATTCGACACCGGCAGCGGGCCGGCGCCGGTCTGGAAGACCAGCCGCTCGCCTCGCGGCACGCGCCCGGTCTCGTACAGGACGTGCGCCGCGGCGAGGGTGGCGTGACCGCACAGCGGGAGCTCGGTGACCGGCGTGAACCAGCGCAACCGCCGCTCGTGCAGGAACGCCGTGGCGGGCTGGTTCAGCTCGGCCGCGACGCGGCGCATCCACGCCTCGCCCACCGGCTCGTCCAGCACGCACACCGCCGCCGGGTTGCCACCGAACTCGCGGTCAGTGAAGGCGTCGACCAGGAACAACTGCGGGTTCACGCCGCTCGAAGCTACTCCGGCGAGATCACCCGTCCGCGGGGTGGCCGAGCCGGACGCAGCGCAGGCCGCTGCCCCGCAACGCCGCCGGGTCCAGCACGCCCCGCGTGTCGATCACCACGTCGCCCTCGGCGACGGCCGCCAGCTGGGGCCAGTCGAGGCGCGTGAACTCGGGCCACTCGGTCAGCACCACCAGCACCCGGGCGCCCTTGGCGGCCAGCACCGGGTCGTCCACGCGCTGGACGGGCCCCGCCTGGTCCGCATCGCTGACGCCTGGGTCGTAGCCGGTCAGCACCGCGCCCGCGGCCGCCAGCCGGTCGGCCACGGCCAGCGCCGGCGAGTCCCGCAGGTCGTGGGTGCCCGCCTTGAACGTCAACCCGAACACCCCGATCCGCACCCCGTCCAGCCGCCCGCCCGCGGCCTCCCGCACCCGGGCGACCACGTGGTCGTACTGCCGGTCGTTCGCCTCGATCGCCGACCGCAGCACCGCCAGGTCCACCCCCGCCGCGGCGCCCGAGGCCACCAGCGCCCGGGTGTCCTTCGGCAGGCACGACCCGCCCCAGCCGGGACCGGGGTGCAGGAAGTGCGGCCCGATCCGCTCGTCGAAGCTCATCGTCCGGGTGACGGCGTCGATGTCGGCGCCGGTGCGCTCGCACAGCCGCGCCAGCAGGTTCACGTACGACAGTTTCAGCGCCAGGAACGCGTTGCTCGCGTACTTGCCCAGCTCGGCGCTGGCGTGGTCGGTGCGCACCACCGGCGCGTCCAGCCCCTCGTACAGCGCGGCGACCCGCTCCACCGCCGAGGAGTCACCACCGAGCACGATCCGGTCCGGGTGGCGGAAGTCGTGCACCGCGTGGCCCTCGCGCAGGAACTCCGGGTTGCTCACCACCGCGATCCCGGCGGTCGCCGCGATGCGCGCGCAGGTGCCCACCGGCACGGTCGACTTGACGACCAGCACCGTGTGCGGCGCCGGGCGCAACGCCGCGAGCACCGCTTCGACGGCGCTGAGATCGGCGCTGCCGTCCGGGCCGGTCGGCGTGGGCACGCAGGCGAACACGAACTCCCGCCCGTCCAGCGCGGCCACGTCCGTGGTGAAAAGCAGCCGGCCGGCGGCCAAGCCCTCGCGCACCAGCGGCGCCAGCTCCGGCTCCCCCAGCGCCACCTCGCCCCGGGACAGCCGGGCCACCTTGGACTCGTCCACCTCGGCGCACACCACGTCGTGGCCCAGCGCGGCGAGGCAGGCCGCGGTGGTCAGGCCGACGTAGCCGGCCCCGGCGACCCCGACCGCCGCCATGTCAGGCCCCCACCGCCGGCCGCAGCGCCATCCGGCCCGCGGCGACGACCTCGTCGACGGTGATCCGCAGCAGCCCGGGCGCCGGCTCGTCCGCGAACGGGTCGCCCGCCTCCCCCGCCCAGAGCACCACGTGCCGCTCTTCCGTGCCCGGCGGCGGCCCCCACCGCCCCGGCGGGGTCGGGCCGAACAGCAGCACCGAGGGCGTGCGGTAGGCCGTGGCGAGGTGGGCGACGCCGGTGTCACCGCTGATCACCAGCCGCGCACCGGCCACGAGAGCGGCCAGCTCGGCCAGCCCGGTGCGGCCGGCCAGCACGGCGTCTTCGGGCAGCCCGGCCGCGGCCGCGAGCCGTCCCGCGAGGTCCCGTTCCGCGGCGCTACCGGTCACCACGACCCGGGAACCATCGCGGGCGAACTCGCGTGCCACCTCGGCGAAGCGTTCGGGCGGCCAGCGCCGCGACCCGAACGCTGCCCCGGGGTGCACGACGACCGCGCCCGGCGCCGGGCTCGGCACGTCCGGGCGGGCCAGCGCGAGGTCGTGCCGGTCGGCCTCGACACCGAAGAAGGCGAGCATCCGGCACCAGCGCAGCACCTCGTGCTGCTCCTCGCGCCACTCCGGGCCGTCCAGGTCCGGGAAGTCCGGGTGCCGGTGCGACAACACCCGCCCCGGGCGCGTGCCCAGCAGGTCCGTCACGCTCTCCGGGCCGCTGCCGTGCAGGTTGACCGCCACGGCGGGCGGCTCGCCGGTCCACCGCAGCGCGCCCAGGCCCGCAGTGGGCAGCACGCGGTCGACCGCGCCGGTGAGCGTGGCCAGCTCGTCCAGTGCCGCGGGCGCGGCCAGGGTGATCCGCGCGTCCGGGAACGCGGCCCGCAGGCCACGCAGCGCCGGGACGGTGACCAGGAGGTCACCGACCCCGAGCGCCCGCAGCACCAGGACGTCGCCGGTCACGGCCAGGAGCCCTCCTCCGAATGCGCCACGACCAGTTCACGCACCTCGCAGCCGGCCGGCTGGGACAGCGCGAACAGCACCGTCCGCGCCACGTTCTCGGGGTTGTTCAGCTTCGCGTCGGCGGGCGGCTTGTACTGCTCGTCGCGCGCGTCGAAGAACGCGGTGTGCATGCCGCCCGGCACCAGCATGGTGACGCCGATCCGGCCCGCGGTCTCCGCGGCCAGCGCGCGGGTGAACCCGACGACCCCCCACTTCGAGGCGCAGTAGGCGGTCGCGTCGCTGACCGCCTTGATGCCCAAAGTGGACGCCACGGTGACGACCTTGCCGTGCGAGCGTTCCAGGTACGGCAGCGCGGCGCGCACCACGGCGGCGGTGCCGAACAGGTTGACCTGGACCACGCGCTCCCAGTCCGCTGTGGACACGTCGGTCAGCTTGCCGGGGAAGTCGATGCCCGCGGCGGTGAACACCGCGTCCAGCCCGCCGGCCTGCTCGGCCAGCTCGGTGACGGCCCGCTCGGTCTCGGCCGTGTCGGTGAGGTCGACCGGCACGTAGGGCACGCCGGCGGCCGGGGGTTTGCGGTCGAGCACCAGCGGGGTCCCGCCGGCGTCCGCGACCGCCTTGACGGTCGCCGCGCCCAGCCCGGACGCGCCCCCGGTGATCAGTACCTTGCCTGGCGATGCAGCCATTTCTGCCTTTCTATCCGTTGGACACGGTCTCGATGAGCCGCGTGGTGGAGTAGCCCTCGACGGTCGGCACCAGCACGACCCGCCCGCCGCTCTCCCGGATCACCTCGGCCTCGGGCAGGTCGGCGCCCGCGTAGTCGCCGCCCTTGACCCACACGTCGGGCCGCAGCGTGCGCAGCACCTCGACCGGGGAGGACTCCTCGAACACCACGACAGCGTCGACGGACTCCAGCGCGCTGAGCACGCGCACCCGGTCGGCGGCGGTCACGACCGGGCGTCCCGGTCCCTTCAGGCGGCGCACCGACTCGTCGGAGTTGACGCACACGATGAGCACGTCACCGAGCTCGCGGGCGCGCCGCAGCAGGGTCACGTGCCCGGGATGCAGGATGTCGAAGCAACCGCCGGTCGCGACGACCCGGCCGCCGCGGCGCCGCACCCGCTCGGCCAGTTCGAACCCGGACAGGCCCTCGGGCGGGCGGATCGGCTCGGCGGGCTCGGACAGCGCGGTGGCCGCACCGGCGGCGACGAACCGGGCCGCCGACTCGACCGCCGCGGCGACCGCGTCGGGCAGCGCGGCACCGTCGTGCAGGGCCGCGGCGACGGCGCTGGCGAACCGGTCGCCCGCGCCGCAGGTGTCGGGCCGGACGCTCGCTGGGACCCGTGCCGCGTGGGGCACCGGGATCGCGCGCGTGCCGGTCTCGTCAGCGAGGACCGCGCCCTGCGAGCCGACGGTCACCGCGACCGCCTCGGCCGCCCACTCTTCGCGCAACCGCGCGGCCAGCTCCTCCGGGGTGCCCGAGGCCCCCGCGAACTTGGCGGCCTCGCTGTCGTTGGGCGTGACCAGGGCCGCGCCCGGCACCGGCGGCCCACCGCGCGGGTGCGGGTCCCACACCACCGGCGCGGCGGTCTCGGCCAGCAGCTCGCGGATCTGGGGGTGGCTCGCGACGCCGCGCCCGTAGTCGGCGACCAGGATCGCGGACGCGCCGCGCAGCACGGACACCGTGCGCGCGTCCAGCGGCTCGTGCGCGGCCCGGCCGTCGCCGTGGTCCAGCCGCACGACCGACTGCCCGGCCGCGCGGATGCGGGTCTTGCGCACGGTCTCGCCGTTCAGCGGCAGCGCGCACAGCTCGACCTCGCCGGCCAGCAACCGGGCCAGCCGCGCCCCGCCCTCGTCGCCGCCGAGCGCGGTGACCAGCACGACGTCCGCCGCGGACCGGGCGGCCAGGCGCGCGGCCAGACCCGCGCCGCCGGGCCGGTGCCATTCCCGGCCGACGTCGACCACCGGCACGGGCGCCTCCGGGCACAGCCGGTCCGCGTTGCCGTCGACGTCGATGTCCAGCAACGTGTCGCCGACCACCACCAGGGGGCCGCTCACGAGGGCACTCCCAGCGCCTCGTCCAGCGCCGCGCACAGGCCGTGGATCACCGCGAGGTGCGCCTCCTGCACCGTGCCGGTGCTCGGCGCGTCGATCATCACCGCGTCGTCGCTGACCGACGCCAGCGCGTTCGGCCCGGGCCCGGTCAGCGCCCACGTCGTGAGGCCCAGTTCGTGCGCGGTCTTCGCCGCCGCGCACACGTTCTGGCTGCGGCCGCTGGTGGACAGCGCCACCAGGACGTCGCCGGGGCGGCCGTGCGCGCGGACCTGGCGGGCGAACACCTCGTGGTCGCCGTAGTCGTTGACGATCGCGGTGGTGGCCGAGGTGTCGGCGTGCAACGCGATCGCCGACAGCGGCTGCCGGTCGTTGACGAATCGCCCGACCAGCTCGCCGGTCAGGTGCTGCGCCTCGGCGGCGCTGCCGCCGTTACCGCAGGCGAGCAGCCGTCCACCGGCTCCGAGCACCTCGGCGAGGTGACGACCCCACGCCTCGATCCTCGGTGCCAGCGCGGTCAGATCCCGCATGGTCGCGGCCAACGCCGCGAACCGCTCTTCGATCACGCTGCACCTCCTAGTTTCTCCACGGCCCGCAGGACCTCCTCCGGCGGAACCCGGTCCAGGCACGGGTGGCCGGGCACCGGACAGCTCCGGGCCCGGGTGTCACGACAGGGCGCGTCCTGATCGCCGAGCAGGACGAGCGGCACCCCGTAGGGCGCCCACCGCGCGGCAGGCACCACGGGCGCGAACAGCGACACCACGGGGGTGCCGACGGCCGCGGCCAGGTGCGCCGGCCCGGTGTTGGGGGCGACGGTCACCCGCGCCCCGGCGAGCACGGCGGCGAGGCCGTGCAGATCCGTCTTGCCCGCCAGGTCCAGGCCGTGCTCACCGGCGACCCGGGCGGTCAGGTCGCCTTCGGCCGGGCCGCCGGTGACGACGACCCGGTATCCGGATTCGGCGAGCAGCCGGACGACCTCCGCGTTGCGCTCGGCGGGGTACTGGCGGGCGGGCACCGACGCGGCCGGGTGCACCACGACGTAACCGGGTTCGCCGACCAGGCCGGAGACGTCCGGCAGCGGCTCGCGGACGGCGAGGCGCCCGTCGTCGCCGGGCGGCAGCTCGAACCCGGCGGCCCGGGCCAGCGACAGGGCGCGTTCGGCCTCCGGCGGGTCGCCCTCGACGCGGTGCCGCAGGTCCAGCAGCGAGCCCGGGTAGTCCTCGCAGATCGCGCCGATCCACGGCACCCCGCACTCGCGCAGGATCAGCGCGAGCGGCAGCGGCGACTGGTGGAACGACGTCACGATCAGCGCCGAATCCGGTTGCGCGGCGCGGATGTGCGCACGCAGCTCGGCCAGGTGGGCGGGCGTCGCGGCGGGCGGCTCGGGGTCGATCCACGGGGCGCACCACTCGACGACCTCGTCGACGCCGGGCAGCAGCTCGGCGGCCGCGCGGCCGTGCGGCCCGGCCAGGAACGTGACCGACTCCGCCCGCGCCGCCACCGCGCGCACCAGCGGCCCGGACAGCAGGACGTCGCCCGCGTTGTCCAGCCGCGCCACCAGAACCCGTGACCTCACCATGCCCGGCCCCCCATCGCCAGCTCCACCGCCTCGGCCAGGTCGCCCGCCACCAGCGCGTCCCGCCGCGCCGCCGCGATCTCCGCGGCCCGGGTCCGGGCGGTCGGCACGAGGACAGCCCGCGCACCCGCCGCGCGGGCGGCCTCGACGTCGGCGCCGATGTCCCCGATCACCACGCAGTCCTCGGGCCGCACCCCCAGTGCCAGCGCGGCGCGCGTCACCAGGCCCGGCTTGGGTTTGCGGCAGCAGCAGCCGTCGCCGTCGGCGTGCACGCACACCTGCCAGGTGCCGAACGGCCCGAGCAGCTCTTCGACCCGTGCGTTGACCGCGGCCAGCTCGTCCGGGGTGATCAGCCCGCGGGCCACGCCGGACTGGTTGCTGACCACCCCGACCGGGACGCCGGCGGCGCGCAGGCGGCGCAGCACGTCCTCGGCGCCGGACACCGGGCGGACCAGCTTCGGGTCGTTGTTGTAGGGCTCGTCGTGGATGAGGGTGTCGTCGCGGTCGAACAGGATCGCCTTCGCGGCCGGGCGCGGGCGGCGGACGCGCACCTCGCCGGCGAGCCGGTGGCCCAGCGCGGCGGGCGGGATCAGCACGCTCGTGACGGCCATCTTCGCCAGTTCCTCCGGGGTCTTCGGCCCGGGCAGGATGCGGCGGAGCGCGAACTCGGCGGTCAGGCCCAGCCAGGCGATGCCGGCGAAGGCGGCGGGGGTGGGACGGCGGGCGGCCGCGAACGCGAGCGCGGCCGCGCCGCTGAGGGTGGTGAGCGCGTGACGGCCCAGTCGGCCCGGCCCGGCCGCGCACAATTCTCTCCACTGTGGACCGAACTTGCGCCGCATCAGCGCGTTGTCCGCGTTGCCGCGCTGGGCTCGCAGGCTGGCGAAGAACCCGCCGTGGCGCGCCGGGTGCAACGTCCGGCGAGTGCCGCGCTCCAGCCGCCACCCGGCCTGCCGCACGCGCAGCGCGAGGTCGGCGTCCTCGCGGAAGGCCCGCGGGAACCGCTCGTCGAACCCGCCGACGGCGGCGAGGACCGCGCGCCGGTAAGCCATGTCCGCGGTGATCCACTCCGCCGTGGCGAGCCCGGCCGTGTCCCGTTCCTCGTCCGTGGGGCGGCGGCCGCCGGTCGGCCCGGGCACGATGATCCGGCCCTGCGACGCCGCCACGTCGGAGGCCAGCGACTCCAGGTCGGTCACCAGGCCGGACGGCCAGTCGGCGGTCGGGCGCACGTCGTCGTCGAGGAAGGCGATCCACTCGGTGCCCGCCGCGCGCCAGCCCATGTTGCGTGCCGCGGCGGGGCCACGGCCGCCGGAACGCAGCACGCGCACCTTCAGGCTCGTGTCGGGCAGCGGAAGCTCGCCCGGTTCAGGGCGGTCGTCGACGAGGACGACCTCGGCGGGCGCCGGCCCGATCCCGTGGTCCAGTGCGGACAGCAGAGCCCTGAGGCTGTCCCGGCCGGTCGTCGGGACAACCACGGTGTAGGCGGTCATGCCGGCCTCCGGACCACGAACGGGCCGATCGCGAGCAGGTCGATCGGGCTCGATCCGAAGCACTCCAGGGCGTCGCGCGGCGAGTCGACCATCGGGCGGCCCGCGGTGTTCAGGCTCGTGTTGACCACGACCGGAATCCCGGTGCGCGCGGCGAATTCTTCGAGCATCCGCGCGACCAGCGGCTCGGCCGCCGGGTCCACCGTCTGGATCCGCGCGGTGCCGTCCACGTGCGTCACGGCCGGGATGCGGTCCCTCCACTCCGGACGGACGTCGTGCACGAACAGCATGTAGGGGCTTGGCACCGGGCCGCGCTCGAACAGCTCGCGCGCGCGGTCGGCCAGCACCATCGGCGCGACCGGGCGGAACTGCTCGCGGCCCTTGACGTCGTTGAGGCGCTCCAGGTTGCGCTGGTGGCCGGGATGCGCGAGCAGCGAGCGGTGTCCCAGCGCGCGCGGACCGAACTCGGCGCGCCCCTGGAACCAGGCCACGATCTCGTCGTCGGCGAGCGCCTGCGCCACCGTGGCGGCGAGGTCGTCCGGTCGCTCGTAGGGCAGGCGGGCGACCTCGAGCGCTTTCTGGATCTCGGCGTCGGTGAACCCGCGCCCGAGATCGGCGCCCCGCATCGGCGCGGCGGGTTCGCCCAGCTCGGCGGCCAGGTGCAGCGCGGCGCCGAGCGCGGTTCCCGCGTCGCCCGCGGCCGGCTGCACCCAGATGTCGTCGAACGGGCCCTCGGCGAGCAGCCGCGTGTTCGCCACGCAGTTGAGCGCGATGCCGCCGGCCATCGTCAGGTTCCGTTGCCCGGTCTGCAGGTGCAGCCACCGGGCGAGGTCGAGCAGGACCTCCTCGATCCGCTGCTGCATGCTCGCGGCGAGGTCGGCGTGCTCGGGGCGGAAGTCCGCGCCGGGCGCGCGGCGGGGCGCGAACCGGCTCAGATCCACCGGTGCGGCGCGGAAACCGCCGTCACCGAGGGCGGCGATCTCCGCGCGCAGCTCCTCGGCGAACCGTGGTTTCCCGTACGAGGCCAGGGCCATCACCTTGTACTCGTCGCTGGAGCGCGCGAACCCGAGGTGCTCGGTGAGGTCCTCGTAGCGCAGGCCGAGCGAGTGCGGAAGCCGTTGCGCGGCCAGCTCGACCAGCTTGCCGTCGCGGTATTCCCCGGCCAGGTAGGAGGTCGCCTCACCGCGCCCGTCCGCGACCAGCACGGCGGCGTCCCGCAGCGGCGCCGCCAGGCCACTGGACGCGGCGTGCGCCACGTGGTGCCGGACGAACCGCACCTTGTCCGGATCCAGGCCGGGCAACGCCGTTTCGAGGAAGTTCGGGGCGCGGCGCGCGAACGTGGTGCGCAGCTCCTCCCAGCCCGGGTCGACGCCGTCCAGGCCGTGGTCGACCAGACCGGGGTCGTAGGAATAGCCCACGGCGTCCAGTTCGTCCGGTCCGATCCCGGCCTGCGCCAGGCACCATCGGATCGACTGCTCGGGGAGTTCCCAGGTGGAGAAGGGAACCGGGCGCTTGCCGTGTTTGCGGCGGCTGAACCGCTCCTCCTCGGCGGCGGCGACCACCCGGCCGTCGACCACGAGGGCGGCGGCCGGATCGTGGAACACCGCGTTGACCCCGAGGACCCGCAAGCTCTTACCTCCACATCCGGTCACTACTGCTACTTAGCGCTACCCCTGCTACTCCGCGTCTAAACGGGACTGAGGTGGGTGGCGAACCACTCCAGGGTCCGGCGCAGGCCCTCGTGCAGCTCCACGCGCGGCTGCCAGCCCAGTTCCCGTTGCGCCACGGCGATGTCGGGACACCGTCGCTGCGGATCGTCCACCGGGGCCGGGATGCTGCGCACCGGCACGCTGGTGCCGGCCAGCCGCTGGATCTCCCCCACCAGCTCGCGGATCTGGAGTTCGTGCGGGTTGCCGAGGTTGACCGGGCCCGGGAAATCGCTGTCCGCCAGGGCGAGCAGGCCGTCCACGGTGTCGTCCACATAGCACAGGGAACGGGTCTGGGTGCCCGCGCCGGCGATGGTGACCGGTTCGCCGGTGAGGATCTGCTTGACGAACGTGGGGATCGCGCGCCCGTCGTCGGCGCGCATGCGCGGACCGTAGGTGTTGAAGATCCGCGCGATGCCGGTGTTCACCCCACGGGTGCGGCGATAGGCCGCGGTGAGCGCTTCGGCGTAGCGTTTCGCCTCGTCGTAGACGCTGCGCGGGCCGACCGGGTTGACGTTGCCCCAATAGGTTTCACGTTGCGGGTGCTCGCGCGGATCACCGTAGACTTCGCTGGTCGAGGCGAGCACGAACCGGGCGCCGTTGGCCTGCGCGAGGTCCAGGGCGTGGTTGGTGCCGGCGGCGCCGGTCTGCAGCGTTTCCACCGGCAGGCGGTCGTAGTCGCGGGGCGAGGCGGGGCTGGCCAGGTGCATCACCAGGTCGACCGGGCCGTCGACGCCCAGGCCACGGGAGACGTCGGCCTCGACGAAGTGGAAGTCACCCGTCAGGTGCGCGATGTTGTCCGCGCTGCCCGTGCACAGGTTGTCCACGCAAGTGACGCGCATACCGCGGGCGAGCAGGCGGTCACACAGGTGGGAGCCGACGAAGCCCGCTCCGCCCGTGACGACCGCATGCCCGCGCATGCGCTTCTCCTACCCGGCGGAGTCACTTCGAAACGCTACGGAGGTACTTCTCCTACGCCAGGGCCAACAGGGCCAGTGCCGCGGCGGCTCCGCAGACACCCAGAGTCTGCTTCCGGCTGAGGCGTTCACCCAGGAAGAGCAGTGCGAGCACGACGGGGATGGCCGGGTAGAGGGCGGCCAGGACGGTCGCGACGGCCAGCAGCTGCTGGTGGGTGGCGACCCAGTAGAGCACGATCGCGACGCTGCCCAGGGCCCCCGCGGCGGCGGCCGGCCAAGCGAGGCGCGGGCGCAGCGCGAGCGGGGTGCGCGTGGTGAGCACGAGCGGCAGGATGACGGCCACGGAGGCGGCGCGGCTGATCACGATCGGCCACAGCCCGGCGTCCAGCGGGACGGGTTTCATGGCGAGGAACTGGAGTGCGAAGCCGGCTCCGGCGATGAGCGCGTAGCGGATGCCGGGGCCGGTGGGCCGCCCGCCCCCGGAGACGAGCCAGATGGCGGGCAGGGCGAGCACGATCCCGGCGATCGCCGCGGGCGAGGGCCGTTCGCCGAGGAAGGCCAGCCCGGCGACGACGGGCAGCGCGACGGCGCCGACGTCGCTGACGGGTACCACGACGCTCAACGCGTCCCGGCTCATGGCGCGGTAGAGGAACCCGACGCCGATCCCCGTGCCGACGCCGGACAGGGCGCCCCACAGGATGCCGGTGGCACTGGGCGCGGACCACAACAGCGCGACGACGAGGGTGACCGCGGTGCCGCCGAGCTGCGCGTACAGGGAGACGGTGAGGCCGGGCGCCCGCCGGGCGATCACGCCGTTGACGAAGTGGGTGACACCGAAGCACCCAGCGGAGGCGAGGGCGAGAAGTTCACCGGTCATCGGTGGCCTCCCGCGCCCGATGACGCGGCCGCCCGGTTTCGGGCGCTCGCCCCCGCCACGGCGGCACCGGGCCGCCCACCGCGAACACCGGCCGCCGTCGCGATCTCACCCCTCCTCGGCACCTGCGCCGAGCCCACGGGAACCGAGACCACCCGCCCGGCTCGCACCGGTCGCGCACCGCCGGAACAGGGCCGCCACCCCGCCACCACAACCTCACCCCTCATGGCCGGCCTCCCGTGCGCGGCAGGCCGCTCCCACCGGGCACCAAGCCCAGGAGAACCGAGACCACCCGCCAGGCACGCCCAGCCCCGCCCTGCCGGCACCGGGCCGCCCACCGCGAACACCGGCCGCCGTCGCGATCTCACCCCTCATCAGCGGCCTCCCTCCCCCGGCCGGCCGCACCTGCGCCGAGCCCACGGGAACCAAGGCCACCCGCCCGGCTCGCACCGGTCGCGCGCCGCCGACACAGGGCCGCCACCCCACCACCACAACCTCACCCCTCATGGCCGGCCTCCCGTGCGCGGCAGGCCGCTCCCACCGGGCAGACCTCGCCCTCGGCGACGCACGCCGCCCGGTCGCACAAGCGGCACAGCCGGTCGGCCTCGGGGAGCTGCTGGTAGGCCGCCGTGAGCAGCTTTCCGGCCAGCTCGGCGAACACCTCCCGCTCCCGCTCGTCGAGCGCGGCCGCCAGCGAGCCGAGCCGCCCGCCGCGCTCGCCGAGGATCCGCGCGGCCGCCTGGGCGCCCGCCTCCGTCAGGTGCACCGCGACCGCCCTGGCGAGCGTGGGCCGCCGCTCCACCAGGCCCCGCCGCTCCAGCACGTCCACCATCCGCGCCGCCGCGGGCTGGCTCAGCCCCACCCGCCGGCCCAGCTCCGTCACCGACAGCCCGGGCGCGGTGGACAGCACCACCAGCGCGGCCGAACCGCTCACGCTGGTGCCCGCGGCGGCCGTCGCGTCGGTCAGGGCGAGGTCGTTCACCGTCAGCGCGAGCGCGCCGAGGAGGTTCGCCAGCCGCTCGTCATGCATAACTCATGCATAGTTCATCGGAGTGGGATCCGCAAGTCGGCGAAGTGAACGCGAATAACCCGTACGCGCGGGGGAAGCCCCCGGGTCTGCGTACTCAAGGCAATTCCCCTTCGTTTTCCAAGGAGATCTCTGTGTTCCGACACACGAAACTGCTGCAGTTCGAGGCGAAGCCGGAGCGTCCGGACCCCTATTACGCGCGGAAGCTGCAGGAGCTGATCGGTGGCGCCTACGGTGAGATGACGGTGACGATGCAGTACCTGTTCCAGGGCTGGAACTGTCGCATCGAGGGCAAGTACAAGGACCTGATCATGGACACCGCGACCGAGGAGATCGGTCACGTGGAAATGCTGGCCACCATGGTCGCCCGCCTGCTCGAAGGCGCCCCGGCCACCGCCACCGCCGAAGCCGCCAAGGACCCGGTGATGGCGGCCGTGCTGGGCGGGATGGATCCCCAGCAGGCCATCGTCGCCGGTGGCGGGGCGCTGCCGGCCGATTCCAACGGCACGCCGTGGAACGGCAAATACATCGTCGCCTCGGGCAACCTGCTGGCCGATTTCCGGGCCAACGCCGCCGCCGAGGCGCAGGGCCGGTTGCAGACCGCGCGGCTGTACAACATGACCGACGATCCGGGCGTGAAGGAGATGCTGAAGTTCAACCTGGCCCGTGACACCGTGCACCAGAAGCAGTGGCTGCGCGCCATCGAAGAACTCCAAGCCGACGGCCTGGAAACCGACATCGCCCCCAGCGCCCTGCTCGACGAGGAGGACCAGACCCACAACAACACCATCTGGCACCTCTCCGACGGCCCCGACGGCAACAAAGGCTCCTGGTCCACCGGCGAAGACCGCATCGACTACCTCATGGACCCCAAACCCCTCGGCGGCCCCGGCAGCGCCCCCAAACCCGACCCGGAGCTCTACGCCACCTACTCGCCCACGCAGGACGCGATGGGCACGGTCAAGGGCAAGGCCCAGTCCGCGGTGAACAAGCTGACCTGACCGGAAGTGAAGAGCCCCCTCGGGAACCGGATCCCGAGGGGACTCTCCGCTCGCTTCTTACGTCAGACCGGGCTGGCCGCGGCGTCCGCGGGCAGCACCGCGCCCGCCGGGGCCTTGTCCCCCAGCGCCTTCTCGTAGATGCGCAGCACGTCGATCGCGATGCGGTCCCACGAGTACCGCGACCGCGCCCGGTCGCAGCCGGCGATCCCGTACGCCTCGCGCTGCGCGGGGTCGCCCAGCAGCCGCCGCAGCGTCGCGGCCAGCGCCTCCGGCCGCTTCGGTGGCACCAGCTCACCGGTCACGCCGTCCACCACGGTGTCGATCAGCCCGCCGACCGCGGCCGCCACCACCGGGACCCCGCAGGCCATCGCCTCCAGCGGCACGATGCCGAACGGCTCGTACCACGGCGTGCACACGACCAGGTCCGCCGACCGCAGCAGCGACGGCATCTCGTCGCGGGTCACCTGGCCCAGCAGCCGCACCCGGTCCGCGACGCCGAGCCGCTGCGCCAGTTCCATCAGGCGCTTGGCCTCCGGGTCGTCGGCGAGCCGCCCGCGCTCGGGGCCCCCGGCGATCACCAGCTCGGCACCGGGCACCGCGGGCAGCGCGGCGATCGCCGTCGCGAACCCCTTGCGCGGCACCAGCCGGCCGACGCTGACGATCCGGTGCAGGTTGCCGCGCGGGGCGACCGGGCCGTCCGGGGTGAAGCGCTCCAGGTCCACCCCGCACGGGGCGACCGACATGCGCGAACGCGGCAGGCCCATCCGGGCCAGCTCGAAGACCTCGTCGGAGCAGGTCGCGGCGACGCGGGCGGCGTTCTTGCCGATCAGCCGCTCCAGCTGCACCCGCTCGGGCGGGCTGGTGTCCGCCGTGCCCTGGTACCGCTTCTTCACCACCCCCAGCGCGTGAAAGGTCTGGACCACCGGGACGTCGGCGCCGCGGGTGGCGAGCAGCGACGCCAGACCGGACATCCAGAAGTGCGCGTGCACCACGTCCGGGGTGTCGCGTTGCCACGCCTTCGCCAGGTAGCGCCCGAACTCGGTCATGTGCGGCAGCAGTTCGTCCTTGGGCAGGTGCCGCGCCGGGCCGGCCGGCACGTGCACCACCCGGTAGCCCGCGGGGGCCCGGACCTGCTCGGGCTGGTCCCCGTCGTCGCGCCGGGTGTAGACGGTGACGTCGTGGCCCTGGCGGCACAACGCCGCGGACAGCTCCGCCACGTGCAGGTTCTGCCCGCCCGCGTCCACCTCGCCCAGGACGGCCAGTGGGTTGGCGTGCTCCGACACCATCGAGATCTTCATGCGCTACCTCCACTCGTCACCCGGCCGAGCTGGACCTCCCAGTTGCGCAGGAAGGCGTCCAGGCCGTAGCTGGCCAGCGCGTGCTCGCGCGCTTGCTTGCCCATCCGGTGCGCCAGTTCCGGGTCCGCCATGAGCTCGGCGGCCGCACGCACCAGTTCGTTCACATCCGCCGAGACGACACCCGCCTCCGGCGGCACCGCCCGGGACGCCTCGGTGCTGGCCACCGCCAGCACCGGCATCCCCAGGTGCATCGCCTCGATCAGCGACAGGCCCAGCGACGTCCAGCGCGGCGTGTGCAGGTACACCCGGCACCGCGCCAGCCCCGCGTGCAGGGCGTCCTGCCCGAGATCACCCCGCGTGCGCAGGCGCTCCCCCAGGCCGAAGTGCTCCTCGAGCTTCTCCACGCCGATGCCCCACACGTCCAGCGGCGCGACCTCGGCGAAGGCCGGCAGCAGGTCGGTGCCGACCGCCCGGCCCCGCCGCACCGGCTCGTTCATCACCAGGCCGATCGAGGCCTCCTCGCCGGTGTAGCGCTCGCCCGGGTCGACCACGCCGTGCTCGATGACCGTGGCCGGCGCCCGGCCGGAGTCCCAGATCAGGTGGTTGAAGTGGGTGACGTGCACCAGCGGGATCTCGTCCTGGTCGGCCAGCGGGTGCCGCGTGCGCGGCACGTCGCCGGTCGGGGTGTTGTGCTCGACGAACACCGCGGGCACGTCCCGGCCGGGCCGCCGCCCGGTCCAGCGCTCGGTCAGCTCGATCTCCTCCGGGCGCTGGAGGACGACCACGTCGATGTCGGCGTCGCGCAGCTGGGCCGGGCTCACTTCCCGCGCCGACGGCCACGCTCGGTCACAACGCCCCCGGCCCCAGGGACCGCCCTCCGGCAGCAGCGGAAGGAGGTATTCGTGCCGCCCGCGCACGAACGAACTGGTCCAGGACCCGTGTACGTGCCACAGCAGTATGCGCAGCGGATCGTCCTCTGCCCGTCTCATGGAGAAGTTCTTTCACCCTGGCAGAGGAACTAAACACGCTACGCAGCACTGCTACTCTCCGTGGTCGTCACACTCGTTCGGTGGTCCTCGTCCGGGCGGGCAGCAGGAAGACGACCAGACCCAGCACCGCGACCACGCCGTGCAGCGCGTTGTCCGTCCAGGCCGGATCGAACACGCGGCGGACGTCACCCGGGCCGCCCGTGCCCGCCGACAGCAGGCCCCACACCGTGATTCCCAGCAGTCCGAAGAAGACCACCAGGGCGATGATCCGCGCGGACGGTCCCTTCCACGCCGCCACCAGCGCGAGCAGGCCGACCGCGGTGCGCGTGAGGTTCAGCAGCGTTCCCGTGTGGAATCCGAGGAGTTCGCCGGACGTGGCGAACCCGCCGATCCCCAGCGCCAGGAACACCACGCCGACCAGCAGCGCGAAACCCTGGGCCACCGGCGCCCGCCCCGTGGTGTGCTCAGCCATGGATAGACCTCCTTCGTTCCGGCTTGCCCGGGCGGGGTTCCCCGCGCCGGGCGGCCGCAACCAGGTGTGGCGAACCGCGGGACGGGGTAGTCCGGGCCATGACCAGGCCGGGACGAAGCAGCGGGGGGAAGCGGAACGTTGGCTGAGACGCGCCTCGCGGGCACCGTCGAGGACAACGAATCCTCGGAGGGCGACACCCCCACCTTCACGGATCTGGCGGCCACCCCGCCGGATGATCCGCGCCGGGAGCGGCTCCGCACCGCGCTGGTCACCCAGTACCTGTCGGTGGCCGAGCACATCGCGCGCCGGTTCAGCGGGCGCGGCGAGGCGTACGAGGACCTGCTGCAGGTCGCGCGGGTCGGGCTGATCAACGCGGTCGACCGGTTCGAGCCCGAACGCGGCACCGACTTCCTGTCCTTCGCCGTGCCGACGATCATGGGCGAGGTGCGGCGCCACTTCCGCGACGCCAGCTGGTCGGTGCGGGTGCCGCGCCGGCTCAAGGAACTCCACCTGCAGATCGGGCAGGCCAGCAGCGAGCTGGGCCAGCGCCTGGGCCGCGCGCCGACCCCGACCGAGATCGCCCGCGAGCTGGAGCTCACGCCCGACGAGGTGAGCGAGGGCCTGCAGGCCGGCAACGCCTACTACGCGGTGTCGGTCGACAAACCCGCCGGTGAGGACGACGAGGCCGCGTCGCTGGCCGACACCCTCGGCGAAGAGGACTACGGCATCGAGACGGTCGAGAACCACGAGGCGCTGCAGCCGCTGCTGCGCGACCTCGCCCCGCGCGAGCGGACCATCCTGATGCTGCGGTTCTTCGGCAACATGACGCAGACGCAGATCGCCAAGCGCGTCGGGATCTCCCAGATGCACGTGTCGCGGCTGCTCGCGCAGACCCTGCAGCACCTGCGCGAGAAGCTCACCGAAGAGCCCTGACGCGTCGTTTCGCCGCGCCCGCGCACGGGTAGCCGACGTCGGTGGACGGCCCGGGCCCGCTCCGTCCGAAGTGGATCGCCGGGCCCGCACCCCGACGGCTAAGGAGTGTTCCCGCAGATGACCGGCTTCTTCGCGGGCGGGCCCGGCAGTCCGTTCGACCAGTTCCTGGCGCAGTTCTTCGGCAACGCCGTGCCCAGCAGACGGCCGAACGCGGTCGACATCACCCGCCTGATGTCCGGCCAGGCCCGGGAACTCGTCGCGCACGCCGCCGAGAAGGCCGCCGAGCAGGGCCGCACCGACGTCGACACCGAACAGCTGCTGTGGGCGGCCACCCAGGCGTCGCCGACGCGGCAGCTGCTGGAGAGCGCGGGCGCGAACCCCGAGGAGATCGCTCGCGAGATCGACCGGCACGGCAACGGCACCGGTCAGCGCAGCACGCCGGCGATGCTCGCGCCGGGGGCCAAGCGCACGCTGCTGGACGCGCACGGCATCGCCCGCACCCTCGGCTCCACCTACATCGGGCCCCAGCACCTGCTGCTCGCGCTCGTGGCCAACCCGGACTCCGCGGCCGGCCGCATCCTCGCGCGGGCGGGCGTCACCCCCGAGGCGTTCCAGGGCCCGTCACCGCAGCACGGCCGGCCCGAACAGCGGCCGCAGACCCGCACCGACACGCCGACGCTGGACCAGTACGGGCGCGATCTCACCGCCGAAGCGGCCGAGGGCGGCATCGACCCGGTCGTCGGGCGGGACGAGGAGATCGAGCAGACCATCGAGGTCCTGTCCCGGCGCACCAAGAACAACCCGGTCCTGATCGGCGAACCGGGCGTGGGCAAGACGGCCATCGTGGAGGGCCTGGCGCAGCGCATCTGCGACGGCGACGTGCCCGACCTGCTGTCCCGGCGCAAGGTGGTGCGGCTCGACCTGACCGCGATGGTCGCCGGCACCCGCTACCGCGGCGACTTCGAGGAGCGCATGACCAACCTCCTCGACGAGATCCGCGCTCACCGCGACCAGCTGATCGTGTTCATCGACGAACTGCACACCGTCGTCGGTGCGGGCTCCTCGGAGGGCTCGATGGGCGCGGGCAACATGCTCAAACCCGCCCTGGCGCGCGGCGAACTGCACATCGTCGGCGCGACCACGCTGGAGGAGTACCGGCAGCACATCGAAAACGACCCGGCGCTGGAGCGGCGGTTCCAGCCGATCCTGGTGCCCGAGCCGTCGGTGGCCGACACGGTCGCGATCCTGCACGGCCTGCGCGACCGGTACGAGGCGCACCACCAGGTCCGGTTCACCGACGAGGCGCTGGCCGCGGCCGCCGACCTGTCCGACCGCTACCTGACCGACCGGTTCCTGCCGGACAAGGCGATCGACCTGATCGACCAGGCGGGCGCACGGGTGCGGTTGCGTGCCGGGCGCCGTCCGCACGACGTGCGCGAGCTGCAGGCCCGGCTGGAGGAGCTGTCCCGGGACAAGGACCAGGCCGTCGCCGAGGAGAACTTCGAACGCGCCTCGGCCCTGCGCGACGAGATCGCCGGCCTGCGGGAGCAGCTGCGCACCGCGGACAGCGACGGGCGGCCCAGCGGCGCGCAGGAGGTGACGCGCGAGGACATCGCCGAGGTGATCTCGCGGCTGACCGGGGTCCCGGTGAACCAGCTGACCGAGGACGAGCGCGAGCGGCTGCTGCGGCTGGAGGAGCACCTGCACGAACGGGTCGTCGGGCAGGAGGAGGCGGTGGACGCGGTCGCCGAGGCGGTGCGCCGGTCGCGGGCCGGATTCGCGCCCCCGAACCGGCCTTACGGCAGTTTCCTGTTCCTCGGCCCGACCGGGGTCGGCAAGACCGAGCTGGCGCGGGCGCTGGCGGCGGCGCTGTTCGGCGACGAGGAGCGGATGATCCGGCTGGACATGTCCGAGTACGGCGAGCGGCACACGGTCAGCAGGCTGATCGGCGCTCCCCCGGGCTACGTCGGGTACGAGGAGGCCGGGCAGCTGACCGAGGCGGTGCGGCGGCGGCCCTACTCGGTGGTGCTGTTCGACGAGATCGAGAAGGCGCACCCGGAGATCTTCAACGTGCTGCTGCAGGTCCTCGACGACGGCAGGCTGACCGACGGGCGCGGGCGCACGGTGAACTTCACCAACACGGTGCTGATCATGACCAGCAACATCGGGTCGGAGATCATTTCCAGCAGCACGCAGGGCGCGCTCGGGTTCGGCACCGACCGCGGCGACGCCGAGGCGCCGCTGCGGGACCGGCTGATGCGGCGGCTGCGGGAGCAGTTCCGGCCGGAGTTCCTCAACCGGATCGACGAGATCATCGTGTTCCGCAAGCTCGAGGCCCGGCAGCTGGAGCAGATCACCGAGCTGATGCTGGAGCAGACGAAACGGCGGGCGCACGCGCAGGACATCACGCTGGAGTTCACGCCGGAAGCGGTGCAGTGGCTGGCGCGCGCCGGGTACCAGCCCGAGTTCGGCGCGCGCCCGATGCGCCGCACGATCCAGCGCGAGGTCGACAACCCGTTGTCGAGGATGATGCTGCGCGGCGAGCTGACCCCGGGCGCGCGGGTACGCGTGGCCGGCGGGGACAAGGGCTTGTCGTTCGACGTGTCAGAGGTGAGTTCCCGATGAGCGACCCGCGCCCCGGCGACGTCCCGCCCGACCCCGACCCCGCCCGGACGCCGGGGCTGGAACCCGGCGGAGGCGTGGCCCCCGGTGACACGCCCCCGGACTCGGGGCAGACCTCGGGCCTGTCGCACCACCAGCAGAAACCCCCGAGGGCCCTCCCCGTGGCGACCATCGTGATCGCGGTGGTGCTGGCCATCCTGGTGGCGGCGCTGCTGGTGGCGTCGGCAGTGGGCTGGCTGCAGTTCTGAGGCCGAGCCCGCGCTGCGGGTGGGCACGGCCACCGCTCGCGCTGGGCCTGATGCCTCGGCGGCGCCCCCGGCTGCAGGGGCGTCTCGGCGGCAACCCCGGCCGGGGCATCCCGGCGACCCGCTTCCACCGCACCGCCTGGCGCCGGGACAGCTCGGCGGCACGCGGCCGCGCCACGGCGAACAGCGGCTTCGCCGCCCGGCCGAACCAGATTCCGGCTCCAACGCGGATCCCCGCCGCCCAGCGGCGGTCAGCCACCCAGCCGCGGCCAGCCACCCGGCGCGGGCTGCGCCCCGCTCGGCCGCAGCACACCCTCGCGCCGCCCCGGCGCCCCCGCCGCCGATGCGGCCGGCCGCCCAGATCCGCCCGCCGCACTGCCGCTAAGGAGCCGGCGTCCCCACCGGGTTCGGGTGCGGTACCGGCGCCGGCACCAGCCCGCGCGCGATCGGCCGCAGCCAACCATCCAGGGCAGCCAGCTCCTCGTCACCCACGACCGAATACGGCACCGCCGCCAGCTCGTCCGTCCGCCGCTCGATGTGGGCCCGCAGGCGGGCGCCCTCCTCGGTGAGGCCGTCCGCACCGAGGAGTCCCCGTCCCGTCAAGCGCTCGCGGGCCGCGGTCCACTCCTCATCCGTCCAGCCGCGGTTCGGCGCCACCACGCTCCGGCTGCCGTCCGCCGCGTCGCGCAGGGCGTGCGCCTCCAGGCCGTCGATGCCCTCCGCGGCCAGCACCGCCACATGACCGTCGCCGCGGTGCTCGCGCAACGTGGTCGCCGCCTGCCAGAGCGCGGCGAGCGGCTCGTCCGGCCACGGCAACGCCGCGTTCGCCGCCCCCAGCGGCCGCCCCGCCCAGCCGACCGCCTCGACGACCCGCCGCAGCACCGAAAGCACCGGCTCCGGCACCTCCGGCACGTGCTCACGCAACGCTGCCACCGCACCCGCGCTCCGCGCCGCCAGCGCCTCCTCCGGGGACACCACGTCCCAGATCGCGGGCACCGATCGCGCCAGGAACGACGGCGCGAAGTTGTAGAACACCGCCGTCACCACGCCGAGACCCGCCGCCCCCAGCGGCGCCGCCCGCGTCCCGACGTACCCGCGCCAGAACCCGCGCAGCCCCGCGGCCTCGTGCGCCGCCCTCGCCTGCGGGGCGAAGTAGGTGACGTCATGCAGCGTCTCCAGCACCACCCACAGCTCCCGCGCCCTCATCACGCCACCGCCGGACGCTGCCGGCCCACCCGCGTGGCCTGTTCGAACGCGTGCCCCAGCTGCAGAACGGCGAAGTCCGCGCGGTGCGGCCCCACGATCTGCACCCCCACCGGCAGGCCGCCCGGCGTGAACCCGGCCGGCACCGACAGCGCGGGCGAGCCGCTGACCGTCACGAAGTACGCGGAACGCATCCAGTCCAGGTAGGTCTCCATGTCCTGCCCGGCGACCCGCGTCGGGTACTCCAGCTCGCCGTCGAACGGCGGCACCTGGCTCACCGGCAGCAGCAGGAAGTCGTAGCGGGTGAAGAACTCGCGGAAGCGGTGGAACAGCTCGGTGCGCAGGACCTCGGCGCGGCCCACGTCGGTCGCCGACAGCCGCAGCCCCTCCTCGGTGTTCCACACGATGGTGTCCTTGAGCCGGTCGCGCGCGGATTCCAGCAGCGGCCCGAACTTCACCGCGAACTGCCACGCCCGCAGGATGCGGAACGCCTCGTCCGCGCCGGCGAAGTCCGGGCAGTCGCGCTCCACCACGCATCCCAGGTCGGCGAACACCTTCGCCGAGGCCTCGACCACGTGCGCGACCTCCGGTTCCACCGGCACGCTCCCGCCCAGATCGGGCGACCACGCGATCCGCAGGCCCCGCACGTCGCGGTCCAGCGAGTGCGCGAATCCCTCCCCCGGCTCGTCCAGCGCGATCGGCGAGCGCGGGTCCGGCCCGGCGAGCACCGACAGCAGCAGGGCGGCGTCGGCGACCGTGCGGGCCATCGGACCCGCCGTCGCCAGCCCGGACCAGCCCAGCGGCGCCGGCCACGACGGCACCCGCCCGATCGACGGCCGGAAGCCCACGACGTTGCAGAACGACGCCGGGTTGCGCAGTGAGCCGCCGAGGTCACTGCCGTCGGCGAGTGGGTGCATCCCGGTGGCGAGGGCGGCCGCGGCGCCCCCGCTGCTGCCGCCCGCGGACCGGCTGGGGTCGTACGGGTTGCGGGTGGCGCCGAAGACCGGGTTGAACGTGTGCGATCCGGCGGCGAACTCCGGCACGTTGGTCTTGCCGAGGCTGATCACCCCGGCGGCGCGCATGCGCTCGATCACCAGCTCGTCCCGTTCGGGCACGTACTCGGCGTGCAGTGGCGAGCCGAACGTGGTGCGGATGCCGGCCGTCTCGTGGGTGTCCTTGTGCGCGACCGGGATGCCGTACAGGGGCGGCAGATCCTCGCCGCGGGCCGCGCGTTCGTCGGCCGCGGCTGCCTCGGCCAGCGCCCGCTCGGCGACCACCGTGACGACGGCGTTGACCCGCGGGTTGACGCGTTCGATCTGGTCGAGGTGCGCCTGGACGACCTCGCGGACGGACAGCTCACGCGCCCCGAGCGCGGCGCGCAGTTCCCGTGCGGTGCGGAAGACGATGTCGGTCACGGTTCGATCCTGCCAGCAACCCGGGCCGCGGGCGGATGAGACGATTCCGCGGTGACGAACGGGACGCAGCGCCGGGTGATCGACGGTCCCGCCGTCGAGGCGGCGCTGGACGGCCTCGGCGACCGTGACGGGGTGCGGGAGCGGGCGCAGCGGTTCTCCGTGCTGGCTGATCGGTAGCGTCTGACGTTGCTCGTCCGCACCCGGAGCACCAGAGCGGCGCGGTATAGGTCGTTATACGCAGTGGAAGGCGGCGGGCGCGCCCGTTCGCAGGTACCGTGCAGGGCATGATCGGGTTGCCCGACGGCATCACCGCGTGCCTGTTCGACCTGGACGGTGTCCTGACCGGCACCGCCGCGCTGCACCGGGAAGCCTGGAAGCAGACGTTCGACCAGTTCCTGCGCGAACGGGACGGAAGCGGTTTCCACCCGTTCACCGACGCCGACTACGCCAACTACGTGGACGGGCGGCCGCGGCTGGACGGGGTCCGCACGTTCCTCGCCGCCCGCGGGATCGACCTGCCCGAGGGCGACCCCGGCGACGCGGTGACCGAGCACACCGTGCACGGCCTGGGCAACCGCAAGAACGACCTCGTGCTGCGGATCATCGCCGAGCGCGGGCCCAACCCGTACGAGGGCTCGCGCCGGTACCTGGAGGCCGCGCGGGACGCGGGGCTGGCGATCGCGGTCGTCACGTCGTCGGCGAACGCGCAGGCCGTCCTCGACGCCGCCGGGTTCACCCCGTTCGTGCAGGCCCGCATCGACGGGCTGGTCATCACCCGCGACGGGCTGCGCGGCAAACCGGCGCCGGACTCGTTCCTGGCCGGGGCCAAGGCGCTGGGCGTCGAGCCGAAGCAGGCCGCCGTGTTCGAGGACGCGCTGGCGGGTGTCGAGGCGGGCCGGGCGGGGAACTTCGGGTTCGTCGTCGGCGTGAACCGGGCGGACCAGGCGGAGGCGCTGCGGGAGCACGGCGCCGACGTGGTGGTGGAGGATCTCGCGGAACTGTTGGGGGACCAGGCATGAGCCTCGTGACGCGCGGCTACGAGTGCGCGCCGTGGGAACTGCGGTGGCGCGGGCTGGCGGTCGACCAGTTGCAGCGCACCGAGTCGACGTTCGCGTTGTCGAACGGGCACATCGGCCTGCGCGGCACCCTCGAGGAGGGCGAGCCGCGCGGTTTGCCCGGCACCTACCTGAACGGCTTCTACGAAGAACACGAGCTGCCCTACGCCGAGGCCGGCTACGGCTACCCGGAAGCCGGGCAGACGATCGTCAACGTCACCGACGGCAAGATCATCCGCCTGCTGGTGGAGGACGAGCCGTTCGACATGCGCTACGGCACCGCGACCGCGCACGAGCGGGTGCTGGACTTCCGGACCGGCACGCTGAGCCGCACCACCGAGTGGTCGTCGCCGACCGGCCGGTGCGTGCGGGTGCGGACCCAGCGGCTGGTGTCGTTCACCCAGCGCGCGGTGGTGGCGATCCGGTACGAGGTCGAGCCGCTGGACGGGAAGATGCAGCTGGTGCTGCAGTCGGACCTCCTGGCCAACGAGCCGATCGAGTCGGACACCAGGGACCCGCGGGTGGCCGCGGCGCTGCAGTCGCCGCTGGAGTCGGAGTTCTTCCTCGCCGACCACTACCGCGCGGTGCTGGTGCACCAGACGCGGCGGTCCGGGTTGCGGGTGGCCGCGGCGATGGACCACCAGATCGAGTCGCCGGACGGGCTGCGCACCGACATCCTCGCCGAGGAGGACCTGGCGCGGCTGAGCATCGCGGTGGACGTGCCGCAGGGCAAGGTGCTGCGGCTGACGAAGTTCGTCGGCTACGGGTGGTCGGCGCAGCGTTCGGTGCCGGCGTTGCGCGCGCAGGTCGACGCCGCGCTGGCCGGGGCGCTGCAGACCGGCTGGGACGGGCTGCTGGCCGAGCAGCGCGCGTTCCTCGACGACTTCTGGGAGACCGCCGACGTCGAGATCGACGGCGACCCGGAGCTGCAGCAGGCGACGCGGTTCGCGTTGTTCCACATCCTGCAGGCCGGGGCCCGCGGCGAGAGCCGCGCGATCCCGGGCAAGGGGCTGACCGGGCCGGGCTACGACGGCCACGCCTTCTGGGACACCGAGTCGTTCGTGCTGCCGGTGCTGACCTACAGCGTGCCGGAAGCGGCGCGGGATGCGTTGCGGTGGCGGCATTCCACGCTGCCCAAGGCGCGGGAACGGGCGCGGCAGCTGGGACTGCGCGGCGCGGCGTTCCCGTGGCGGTCGATCAACGGCGCGGAGTGCTCGGCGTACTGGCCGGCGGGCACCGCGGCGTTCCACGTCAGCGCCGACATCGCCGACGCGGTCGCCCGCTACTACTGGGCCACCGGCGACGCGGATTTCGAGCGCCAGTGCGGCACCGAGCTGCTGCTGGAAACGGCGCGGCTGTGGATGTCGCTGGGCCACTTCGACCGGCACGGCCGCTTCCGCATCGACGGCGTGACCGGGCCGGACGAGTACTCGGCCGTCGCGGACAACAACGTCTACACGAACCTGATGGCGCAGCGGAACTTCCGCGAGGCGGCGGCCTCCTGCGAGCGGGTGCCGGAGGTCGCCGAACTGTTCGGTGTGGACGAATCCGAGCTGGCCGGCTGGCGGCAGGCGGCCGAGCGGATGTTCGTGCCGTACAACGAAGAGCTCGGGGTGCACCCGCAGTCGGAGGGGTTCACCGAGCACCTGGACTGGGACTTCGCGGGCACGCCGCTGGAGAACTACCCGCTGCTGCTGAACTACCCGTACTTCGACCTGTACCGCAAGCAGGTGGTCAAGCAGGCGGATCTGGTGCTGGCGCTGCACTTCCGGGGCGATGCGTTCACGCCGGAGCAGAAGCAGCGCAACTTCGCCTACTACGAGGCCCGTACGGTGCGGGACTCGTCGCTGTCGGCCGGTACGCAGTCGGTGATCGCGGCCGAGGTGGGGCACCTGGACCTCGCCTACGACTACCTGGGTGAGGCGGCGCTGACCGATCTGCACGACGTGCACAACAACGTCCGAAATGGACTGCACATGGCGTCGCTGGCCGGGGCGTGGATGGGGGTGGTCGCGGGCTTCGGCGGGATGCGCGACCACGACGGCAAGCTCACCTTCGCGCCGCGGCTGCCGCCCGCGCTGGACCGCATCCAGTTCCGCATGTGCTTCCGCGGCAGCCGGTTCGCGGTGGAGATCCACCGGACCGACGCGACGTACCGGCTGCTGTCCGGCAAGGAGGTGGAGATCCGGCACCACGGCGAGCCGATGTCGGTGACCGAGACCCCCACGACGAAGCCGATCCCGCCGATCGACCCCGGCCCGGAGCCGCACCAGCCGGCGGGCCGCGAGCCGGCCCACCGGGACCCCGCCCAGGTGCGGCGGAACATCGCCTCGCGCTGATTCGGGGCGGCTAGGGATTCGGGGATGGCCGCGGTTCCCGCCGGAGTGCTGGGGCGCCCGCGCTTCCGGCTGAGGGTTCAGGCGCGTCCGCACTGAAGGCAGAGTCGGCGGCCGCATTGCGGGACGGCCCGGGGCGCATGAGATTCGGAGCGGGCCCCGGGGCCGCCTCCTGCCGAGGCGGAGCCGCACTCCGCCCAGAGGCGGGACATCAACCGCTCCGCACCTCGACCGCCGGTGGGCCGGACTCGGCGCCCGCCGAAGCCGCGCCGCACCCGCCCGCACGGTGCGCGCCGCGGTGGTCAGCTCCGACCGCGTCGGATGGCTGCTCTCCGCGCGAGCCGGGCCCCCGCCGAGGCAAAAGCGCACCCGCCACGGGCCGGCCCGCCTGGCCCACGCGGCGCCAGCCCCTCGGCTCGCGCGCGCCGCGGCCGTCAACCCCCGCCCCGGCCGGCTGCCGCCGCCGAGGTGCGCCGGCTCAAACCAGTTACTCGGGCACCCGGCCGCGGGCGGTCTGCGGGGCGGCCGTCAACCCCGCCCCTGCCACCGCCTAGGCGCCCCCGCTCAGTCGGGGGGCTCGGGCACTCCCTCCTCCACCTCGATCTTCTCCGAGTTCGGCGGCTTTTCGACGTCCTCGGTGGGGCCGATGTCCAGATCGGGGTGCCGCACTTCGGGGAAGTCCGGGGACAGTGGGGGCTCCGGGTTGACCGGCTTCTTCTCGTCGTCCTTGTCGTTCATGGCACCGGCTTACCCCAATTCCCGCACCTGTCAACCGGCCTGGCACCGCGGGCACCACACCGTGCCCCGCCCGCCGACGCGGCCCCGGGCCAGCGCGCACCCGCACCGCGGGCACGACCCGGACGGCTCGTCCCGCCGGCCGGTCAGCCACGTCTTGCGCGGCGGCACCCGCCCGGCCTTCACCGCCTCCCGCAGCACCCGCCGCATCTCCCGGTGCACCCGGTCCGCCGCGCCGCGGTCCAGGTCCGCGGCCCGCACGTGCGGGTCGATCCGCGCCCGCCACAGGATCTCGTCGGCCAGCAGGTTGCCCAGCCCGGCCAGCACCGCCTGGTCGGTCAGCAACTGCTTGAGCCCCCGGCGACGGCCGAGCAGCTCCCGGAACCGCTCCTGGGACACCTCCAGCGCGTCCGGCCCGGTGCCGGCGAGCAGCCGGTGCAGCTCCGCGTCGTCCACAAGCAGCCGCAGCCCCTGCAGCTTGCGCATGTCCCGGTAGCGCAGCTCGCCGTCGTCGAAGGCGAAGATCACCCGGTCGTGCCGCTGCCGGTCATCCGGACCCGACCACTCCAGCGACCCGGTCATGCCGAAGTGCAGCACCACCGTCTCCGGGCCGCCGTCCACCGGCACGATCAGCCACTTCCCCAGCCGCCGCGGCTCGCCGAACCGCCGGCCCCGCAACACCTCCCGCAGCTTGCGCGCGCTCACTCCGCGCAGCACCCCCGCGTCGAGCGTGGTCACGCCGGTGATCGGCTTGCCCACGCCGTGCTCGGCGAGCGTGCGGCGGAACCCTTCCACGTCCGGCAGCTCGGGCATGCCGCAGCGTTCCACCGCACCCGCGCACCCAAACTTCAATTCATCATGTGTTGATTTCCGGCGGCGAGGCGGGCATGCTGATCCCATGGTGCTGCCGAAGAGCGTCGCCCGGTTCAACCGCGTCGCGACCAACCGCGTCCTGGGCCCGCTGACCAGGGGACTGCCCGGGTTCGCCACGATCGTCCACCGGGGCCGCAAGTCCGGGAAGACCTACCGGACACCGGTGAGCGTCTTCCGCGCCGACGGCGGCTTCGTCCTCGCCCTCACCTACGGGCCGGACACCGACTGGGTCCGCAACGTCCTGGCTGCCGGCGGCTGCGAGATCGAAACGCGGGGCCAGGTCGTGAAGACGACCCGGCCCCGCCTCGTGCACGACGAGCAGCGCCGCGCCATGCCTCCCGGCGTGCGCCAGATCCTGTCGGTCGTCGGCGTGACCGACTTCCTGTTCCTGGACCGGGTCAGCTGAGCAGTTCGCGCAGCTCGCTCACCACGCCGACGCGGCGCGCCGGGTCGGGCTCGAGGAAGGTGACCTGCAGGGTGGTGACCCCGGCCTCGCGCAGGGCGGCCAGCCGCTCCTTGATCAGCCCCTTCGGGCCGACCAGGGAGATCGCCTTGAGCAGCTCGGCCGGCACCGCGGCGGCGGCCTCCTCCTTCTTGCCGTCCAGGTAGAGGTCCTGGATCAGCTTCGCCTCGGCCTCGTAGCCGTACCGGCAGGCCAGCTCGTTGTAGAAGTTCTTGCCGCGGGCACCCATGCCGCCGACGTAGAGGGCGACGACCGGGCGGACCCAGTCGAGCATGTGGCCCACGTCCTCGCCGATCGCCACCGGCACGCCGACGGCGACGTCCAGCTCGCCCAGCGACGGGTCCCGCTTGGCCCTGCCCTCGGCCAGCGCCTCGCCCCACACCTCGGCCGCGCGCTCCGGGTGGAAGAAGATCGGCTGCCAGCCCTCGGCGATCTCCGCGGTCAGCGCCACGTTCTTGGGCCCGATCGCCGCGATCTGCACCGGGATGCGCTCGCGCACCGGGTGGTTGATGATCTTCAGCGGCTTGCCCAGTCCGGTGCCCTGGTCCGCGGGAAGCGGGATCTGGTAGTGCTTGCCGTCGTGCACCACGCGCTCGCGCCGCCAGACCTGGCGGCAGATCTCCACGATCTCGCGGGTGCGGCCCAGCGGCGCGTCGTACTTGACGCCGTGGAAGCCCTCGACGACCTGCGGCCCGGACGCGCCGATGCCGAGGATGAACCGGCCACCCGACACGAAGTCCAGGCCGGCCGCCGTCATCGCGGTCAGCGTCGGGGTCCGCGTGTAGATCTGCAGGATGCCCGACGCGAGCTGGACCCGCTCGGTCTTCGCCGCGACGTAGCCGAGCTGGCTGACCGCGTCGAACGAGTAGGCCTCGGGGATGGTGACGACGTCGAGGCCGGCCTTCTCCAGCTCGACGACGTCGCGGACGCTCTCGGCGAACCCGCCGGAGTACGAGATCTGGGTGCCGATCCGCATCGATGCCACCTTCTGTCCTAAGCGTGCGCTTACCTCTGTGCGGGTCAGACTACCGGCTGGTAATCCAGTGCGAAACCACCCGGTCGAGGACCGGCAGCGGGAGAATGCCGTGTCCCAGCACGACGTCGTGGAACTCGCGGATGTCGAACCGCTCCCCCAGCGTCCGCTCCGCACCCGCGCGGATCCGGTCGATCTCCAGCCGTCCCGTCATGTAGGACAGCGCCTGGCCCGGGCAGCCCGCGTAGCGGTCGATCTCCTCCTCGATCTCCAGCGGCGCCATCGGCGTGTTCTCGCGCAGGTAGTCCACCGCCCGCTGCCGGGACCAGCCCAGCGCGTGCAGACCGGTGTCGACGACCAGCCGCGCGGCGCGCATCGCGTCCTGGGTCAGCATCCCGAGCCTGGCCACGTCGCCGGTGTAGAGGCCCATCTCCTCGGCCAGCCGCTCGGCGTAGAGGCCCCAGCCCTCGGTGTAGGCGGTGACGTCGGCGACGCGGCGCAGCAACGGCAGGTCCAGCCCGAGCGCCAGCGACAGCTGGAAGTGGTGGCCAGGGACTGCCTCGTGGTAGGCGATCGCCTCGCTGACGTGCCGGAACCGCTCCCCGGCGTGGAAGGTGTTGGCGTAGTAGATCCCCGGCCGGGAGCCGTCCAGCGCCGGTTCGACGTAGTAGGCGATGGTGCCGGCGTCGGCGTCGCTCTCGGGCACCGGGCGCACCTCGCACCGCGCGGACGGGATCGTCTTGAACCACCGGGGCGCCTCGGTCTCCGCCCGCTCGATCGCGGCGCGCGCGGCGGCCAGCAGCTCCTCGCCGCTGCCCCACCGCAGCGCGGGATCGGTGCGCAGGCGCCGGAAGATCTCGGCCGGCTCACCCGTCCCGAACACCCGGCGGCCGATCGTGCGGAACTCCCCGGTCAGGTCGGCGATCAGCGCCAGGCCGATGTCGTGCAGCTCCTGCGCGGTGCGCTCGGTGGTGGTGTGCGCGCGGATCAGCCCGGCGTAGCGCAGCAGGCCGCCGGGCTGCCAGCACAGCCCGGCCTCTTCGGCGGGCCGCGCTCGCGGCCGTAGCTCCCCGGCGAGGAACTCGCGGTAGCGGGTCAGCGCGGGCCGCACGAAGCCGGCCAGCAGCGCGTCCCGCTCGGCGGCCAGTGTCTCCGACCCGACGTCCAGCCGCAGCGACGCGAGCTCCGGCGCGGCGAGCATCCGGTCGAAGTAGCCGATCGCCGCGTCCACCAGGAAGTCCGGCGGGACCAGGTCGCCGGACTGCCGCTCCACCACCTGGTCCACGAAGGACGGGAACGCGGCGAGCCGGGCGAGGAAGCCCCGCGCCCGGGTCTCGTCGGTCAGCTCGATCATCGGCAGCGTCATCAGCAGCAGCTGCACCGGGCCGGTGAAGGCGTCGCTGACGGCGAACTCGGGCAGCCGCGCGTCCAGCACGTCGACCGAGGCCCGGGCCTGCTGGACCACGACGTCGCGGGTCACCGGCTCCACCGGACCCTGCGGAGTGGCGGCTTCGGCGCGGGCGGCGATGTCCAGGCAGGCCGCCCGGTGCCGGGCCTGCGCCGCCGCGGACAGGTCGGGCAACCGGTCGTGGTCGCCAGGCAGGCCGAGCACCGACGGGCGCAGCGGATCGGCCTCGAACAACCGGCCGGTGAGCTCGTCGGCGAGCGCGTCCACCTCGCTCATGCCCGCGCGATCCACTCGTCGACGACGCCCGCCAGCACCGACAGCGGCAGCGCACCGCCGCCGAGGACCAGGTCGTGGAAGGCGCGGATGTCGAACCGCTCCCCCAGCGCCTGCTCGGCCCGCGCCCGCACGCGCTGGATCTCCAGCCGCCCCACCATGTAGGACAGCGCCTGGCCCGGGTAGGCGATGTAGCGGTCCACTTCGGACTCGATCTCCACCTGCGGCATCGGGGTGTGCTCGCGCAGGTAGTCCACGGCCTGCCGGCGGGACCAGCCCTTGGCGTGCAGACCGGTGTCCACCACCAGGCGCCCGGCGCGCATCGAGTCCATGGTGAGCATCCCGAGCAGCGCGACGTTGTCGGAGTACAGGCCCATCTCGGCGGCCAGCCGCTCGCTGTAGAGGCCCCAGCCCTCGGCGTAGGCGTTGAAGTCCCCGATCCGGCGCAGCAACGGCAGGTCCGTGAGCGTCAGCGCCGTGGAGAGCTGGAAGTGGTGGCCGGGAATGGCCTCGTGGAACGCCATCACCTCGGCAGCGTGCCGGAACCGCTCGGTCACCTCGTGGGTGTTGGCGAAGTAGATGCCCGGCCGCGAGCCGTCGACCGCGGGCTGCAGGTAGAACGCCGCCGGCCCGCCGGGTGCTTCGGCCGCGGGCACCGGCTCCACCACCCACGGGTGCGGCGGGATCCGGCCGAACCAGCGCGGCGCGGCCTCTTCCGCGCGGCTGATCGCCGACCGCGCGGTGTCGAGCAGCTCCTCCGCACTGCGCCAGCGCAGCTGCGGATCGGTCCGCAGCCGCCGGAAGATCTCGGCCAGGTCGTCGGTGCCGAACACGCGGGAGCCGATCTCGCGGTACTCGCCGGCCAGCTCGCCGATGATGCGCAGGCCGGTTTCGTGCAGCTCGTCCGGGGTGCGGTCGGTAGTGGTGTGCGTGCGCGCCAGGGAGGCGTAGACGCGCTCGCCGTCGGGCAGCCAGCACACGCCGGGCTTCTCCGGCGGGCGCCCGTGCGGCGCGATGTCGGTGGCGAGGGCGTCCCGGTAGGCGGCGAACGCGGGCCGCACGACCTCGGCCAGCACCCGTTCGCGCGCGGCGGCGAACTCCTCACTCGGCGCGGGCTGCCGCAGCAGCGGGTCGGCGTCCGGCGCGGCCAGGTAGCGGTCCAGGTGCGCGATCGCGGCGCGCACCAGGTGCTCGACCGGGACCCGCCCGGCGGCGATGCCCGCGCGGTGCCGGTCGGCGGCCTGCTCCAGGTACCGGGGGATCGCGGCGAGCCGGTCGAGGTGGCGACGGCCTTGCTCGTCGTCCGGCACGCCGATCATCGGCAGGATGGTCAGCAGGCCGACCGCGGGGGCGATGAAGATGTCGCTGATCGTGAACTCGACTAGGTGGGTGTCCAGCCGGTCCAGGTTGCCGCGGGCCTGGCTCAGCAGCACGTCCCGGGTCACCCGGTCCTCCGCGCTCAGCCCGGCCGGGTCGATCGCCTCGGCGCGCCGGACGAACTCCGCGAGCCGGTCGCGGTGGGCGGCCTCGGCCTCGGCACTGAGATCGCCGAGCCCGGTCCTCTCGGACTCCAGCCCCAGCACCGCGGGCCACAGCGGCTCCGCGTCGAACAGGGCTTCCACGAACTCGTCGGCGAGCTTCACGACCTCGGTCATCCATCCATCCCAGTGTCGTCGGGGTGCGCGTGCCGCCAGCCTAGAACCTCCGGGGGTCGCGCCGGGGTGAACGAGGAGGCCGGACCGGCCAGCGGGTAGCGTTTCCCGCTGTGGCCGTGACCGATCCCGCTGATGCCCGCCTGCTCGCCGCACTGGCCGAGCTGGGCAAGGTGGCCGTGCACGAACTCGCGGCCCGCGTGGGCATGGACCCGCGGGAGGCCGCCTACCGCCTGGTCGCCCTGTCCGGCAGCGGGCTGCCGCTGCTGGTCGGCGTGGAGAGCGACCCGCAGGGCCTGCGCGCGGCGCTCGCCGGGGCGTTCCCCGCCGCGCCGCAGACGCCGCGCCCGGCGCACGGCCCTCCCCTCGCGCCGTACCAGGTTCCGACCCCCGGCTACCCGGCGCCGGGCGCGCCCTCCGGGGCCGTGCCGGCCGGGCCGTCGCACCCGCAGTCCGGCCCCGTGCCGTCGGCCGGCTTCCCGCCGCCGTCCGCGCCCGGGTACCCGCCGCCCGCCCGGCCCGGCGGTTCCGGCGCGGGGGTCCCGCCGCAGAACGGCCCCGGCGGCGCTCGCCCGCCGGGCGGCGTGCCCTCCGGCCCGTACCAGGTCCCGGCGCCGCCCGCCGGGGGCTCGGGGCCGTACCAGGTCGCCGGTGTCGTGTCCGGGCCGTATCCCGCGCCGCTGGACCCGGTGATCAGCACGTGGGGCCCGCCGCAGACGGCGTCCTGGGCCCGGGGCGACCAGCGGCCCGCGCCACCAGCGGGCCCGCGCACCGGCAAGATCGGCGACAGCCTCGCCGGGCAGGGCCTCGAGGGCGAGCAGCTCACCGTGCAGCTGCTCGAGGTGCAGGACCCGGCGGACTACCTGTTCGGCGCGGCCGGGTACCGGCTCGAACCGGGTGAGCGGGCGGTCGTGGTGCACACCGAGGTCACCAACAAGGGGCCGATCCCGTTCGTGTCGCTGCCGGACAACTACCTCGAGCTGCTCACCGAGGACGGCACGCCGGTGGCGAAGGCGCCGGTGTCGCTGACGTCCCGGCCGCCGCACAAGATCGGGGTCCAGCCCGGTGAGACGGCGGGCGGCCACACGGTCTACGTGCTGCCCGAGTCCACCCGGGTGGTGGCGGTGCGCTGGAGCCCGCGCCCGGAGCCGGACGACCGCTCCCTCACCTGGTCGCTCGAGGACTAGGACAACCGCCGCCCGGGGAGCCACAAGCGCTGGTCGAGCTGTCGTCGCCGGAGTGGACCGGGCCGGCACCGCGATCCGGCCGGGCTCGCGGCGGGTCCGGCCGCGGACCTGTCGGGCCACCACGGTGACCTGGTCGGCGCCGGTCCGGAAACCGCGTGCCGCGTTCCCGCCACGCGCGATCCAGGTCGTCCCGGTCCGGCCGCCGCGCGGGTTCGGCGAGTTCCACGGCTGCCAGGATCCGGGACAGCCGGTAGGTGCGGTCCACGCCGGACCTCGTGGTCAGCAGACAACCCTGGCCGCGGACGGTGACCAGGCCGATCGGGTCCACCGTCCGCCACCGCGGGGCCTGGCCCGCGGACGCGTAGTGGATGCGCAGCCGGTGCCCGGCGAACACCGCGGGCCGGACCTCGGCCACGCGGCTCGCGAGGAGGTCGGTTTCCGGGGCGACGAGCAACCGCTGGGCCCCCCGCGGCGACGTCCCGGTGGCTTTCCGGGAGCGCGTCGATCTCACACAGCGCGGTGCGCGGCCTGGTGGTCGAGCTCGAGGGCACCGCGGTCGCGTGACGCTCAGCTCTCCGCGCGCAGCACGTCCAGCGCGTGCGACAGGTCCTCCGGGTAGGGCGCCTCGAACTGGACCCAGCGGCCGTCGGCGGGGTGGGCGAAGCCGAGGGTGCGGGCGTGCAGCCACTGCCGGGTCAGGCCGAGCTTGCGGGCCAGCACCGGGTCCGCGCCGTAGGTCAGGTCGCCGGCGCACGGGTGCCGCAGCGCCGAGAAGTGCACCCGGATCTGGTGGGTGCGGCCGGTCTCCAGCTTGACGTCCACCAGGGACGCCGCGCGGAACGCCTCGATCACCTCGTAGTGGGTGACCGACGGGCGGCCCCCGGCGACGACGGCGAACTTGTAGTCGTGCCGGGGGTGCCGGTCGATCGGCGCGTCGATCGTGCCGCGCGTCGGGTCCGGGTGGCCCTGCACGACGGCGTGGTAGCCCTTGTCGACGGTGCGTTCCTTGAACGCGCGCTTGAGCACGGTGTAGGCGTGCTCGCTCTTGGCCACGACCATCACGCCGGTGGTGCCGGCGTCGAGGCGGTGCACGACCCCCTGGCGCTCGGCCGCGCCCGAGGTGGAGATGCGCAACCCGGCGGCGGCGAGCCCGCCGATGACGGTGGGCCCGGTCCAGCCGGGGCTGGGGTGCGCGGCGACGCCGACCGGCTTGGACACGACCACGATGTCGTCGTCGTCGTGGAGGATGCGCAGGCCCTCGACCGGTTCGGCGATCACCTCGACCGGGTTGTCCGGGTCGGGCAGGGTCACCTCGAGCAGCACCCCGGCGGAGAGGCGGTCGGACTTGCCCGCGGGACGGCCGTCGAGCAGGACGTCGCCGGACTCGGCCAGCTCCGCGACGACCGTGCGGGACAAGCCGAGCAGCTTCGCCAGGCCCGCGTCCACGCGCATGCCGTCGAGCCCGTCCGGGACGGGCAGCATCCGGGCGCTCAACGCTTGGCCCTCTTGACGGTGCCGTCGTACTCGCGGCCGAGCAGGGACAGCAGCACGATCAGCACGCCGCCGACGCAGATCGCCGAGTCGGCCACGTTGAAGACCGGCCACACGTCGCCGTTGGGCGCGAACAGCGACACGAAGTCGACGACGTGGCCGCGCAGGACGCCGGGCGCGCGGAAGACGCGGTCGGCCAGGTTGCCGAGCGCGCCGGCGAGGATGAGCCCGAGCCCGATCGCCCAGCCGACCGAGCGCAGCCGCTTGGCGAACCAGATCAGCGCGACGACCACCCCGAACGCGACGATCGCGAACACCCAGGTCATGCCCGTGACGCCCATGCCGAAGGCGGCGAAGGGGTTGCGGATGAGCTGCAGGTAGACGAGCCCGCCGAGCACCCGGACCGGCTCGTGCCCCTCCAGGGTCGCCACGACGACCGACTTGGTCAGGACGTCCGCCGCGAACACGACGATCGCGATCACGGCCAGCAGCAGGGCACGCCGCGGGGGCGGGGACGCCGGCTGCTCGTCCGGCACGGTGTCCGGGTTCGGGGAGGGCTGGGGGTCACTGCTCACCAAGCCATTGTCCACGCCTGCCGGTTCGGTCCTGGTTCAGGCCAGGAAACGGGCAGGAAGCGGCCGGAGCGGGACCGCCGGGCTCGCGCACCTTGGCCGGGGCCGCCGCAGCCGGCCCGGCCCGCGGGCCGGAACCCGTTCGCGGCACGCGATCTGATTACCTGCCCCGCGCCGCGGGGTCGCAGGCCGGAAAGCCGCCGGCCGCGCGGCCCGATTGCCGCCCCGCCCCGCGGGGCCGCTCAAGCCAGGGCAGCGGCCGCGGGGCCGGGCAATGCGCCCCAGCACGCGCGCGGATCAGTTACCGCACAGCAGCCAGCCGGCGCCCACGGCCGGAAACCCCGCATGGGTGCGAGGCCCGATCGCGGGCCCCCGCGCCCCGGGGGCCAGGCCCGGAAAAGCCGCCAGTCCCGCACCGCGGGGCAGGGCCGCCAAGCCCCGGGCCGACTCACCACCCCACCGCGCACCACCAGCCGGCCCGGCTCGCCCAAGACGCACCCCCGCCAGCCGCGCGAGACCCAATCGCCCACCCCGCACCGCGAGGCCACCGGCCCGCCAACAGCCCGAGCCGGCTCGCCACCCTGCCGCACAGTGCAGCTCACACCGGGCAACCCACCCGCGGCCCGGTCGCGAACCCCGGTCAGGCCAGGAAACCCGGCAGCGGCCGCGGGTCCGGGCACGGCGCCCACCGGCCGTCCACCACGCCGTAGGTCCACCGGGCGCCCCGGGCGATGATCTGCCTCAGCGCGGTCACCAGGCGGTCGACGTGCTCGGCCGTGGTGCCCAGCCCGAGGCTCACCCGCAGCGCCTGCTGCCCCTCCCCGCCGGTGCGCTCCACCAGCCGTCGCACGGCGATGTGCGCGCAGAACGCCCCGTCGCGCACGCCGATGCCGTACTCGGCCGAGAGGACCGCCGCCACCCAGCCCGGCTCGAACCCGTCGAGCACGAAGCTCACCGTGCCGACCCGCTCGGCCGCGCCGTCGAACAGCCGCAGCTCCGCCAGCCCCGGCACCGCCGCGAGCCCCCGCGTCAGCCGCTCCAGCAGCTCCCGCTCGTGCGCCACCACCGCGTCCCACGACCCGGCCAGCTGCTCGCACGCCACGCCCAGCGCGTACACCCCGACGGTGTTGGGCGAACCGGCCTCATGCCGCTCCACCCCGCTCTGCCACGCCACCCCGAGCCCGTCGCCGTCGCGGCGCACGGACTTCGTCGCGCCGCCGCCGGCCAGGTACGGGTCCGCCGCGCGCAGCCAGTCGCCCCGCCCGATCAGCGCGCCCGCCCCGAACGGCGCGTACAGCTTGTGCCCGGACAGCACCACGTAGTCCACGTCCAGCTCGCGCACCGAGATCGGCCGGTGCGGGGCCAGCTGCGCGCCGTCCAGCGCGATGCGCGCGCCGTGCCGCCGGGCCACCGCCGCGATCTCGGCCACCGGCAGCAGCTCGCCGGTCACGTTCGACGCGCCGGTCACGACCACCAGCCGCGGCCCCTCCGGACACTCCGCCAGCGCACTGTCCACAGCGGACACCGCGGCCAGCCGGGTGTTCGGCAGCGGGATCCGGCGCACGTTCGGGCCGCGCCACGGCAGCAGCGCCGCGTGGTGCTCGGTGTCGAACAGCACCACCGACGTGTGCCGCGGCAGGCTGCGGGCCAGCAGGTTCAGCGCGTCGGTGGTGTTGCGGGTGAACACGACCGCGTCGGAGGACCGCGCGCCGACGAACCGGCGCAGCACGTCCCGGGTGCGCTCGTAGACCTTTGTGGACACCTGCGAGGCGAACCCGGCGCCGCGGTGCACGCTGGCGTAGTGCGGCAGGAACTCGTCCACCGCGCGCCGCACCGACTCCAGGCACGGGGCGCTGGCCGCGTGGTCGAGGTTGGCGTAGTCCAGCTCCCCGCCGGTGACCAGCGGAACGGCCGCGGCGGCGGTGACGGCGGGGGTGGTGACGCGTTCGAGAGCGAGAGTCATCGGAAAGGCTCCTCGGGTCCAGGGACCCGCAAGGGGGTCCGCGCTTGCCCGCCGCACCTCGCGACGAGCCAGGTCCTCACCCGGGGCACCCCACCGCGGAAGGAGGGTTGCCGGCCAGCGAGCCGGGGCTTGGCGCTGGCACTCATGACCTACGCGGACACAGTAACCGATCGCCCCCGGCGCGCGCCAGCGGGTCTCACGTGCCGGACTCGCCCTTCCAGCGGGCCAGCGGCCCGGCCCGGTCCACCGCGCGGATGCGCCGCTCGGCCGCCTCCCGCGCGGACTCGGTGCTCACGATCAGGATCTGGTCCCCGCGCTGCAGCCGGTCGGTGCGCTGCGGGGTGAAGCTGCGGCCGTCGCGGACGATCAGGCTCAGCGACGCCCCGGCCGGCAGCCGCAGCTCCGACAGGTACACGCCGTGCAGGCGGGAGCCGGGCTGGATCCTGACCTGGAGCAGCTCGGCCTGCAGCTCGTCCAGGGGCGCGGCGTCGACCTGGACCTCCTGCGGCTCCGCCTCCGCGGGCAGCCGCAGGATCCGCGCAAGGCGGCCGAGCGTGACGCCCTGGACGAGGGTGAGCACGATCACGAGCACGAACACGGCGTCGACGAGCCGCTGCGCCCCCGGCATCTGCTCGGCCAGCGGGATCATCGCCAGCACGATCGGCACCGCGCCACGCAGCCCCGCCCAGGACAGGAACACCTGCTCGCGCAGCGGAACGCGGAACGGCAGCTGGGTGACGAGCACCGACAGCGGGCGCGCGAGCAGCAGCAGGACGGCGGCGGCGATCAGGCCGGGCACGACCGACTCCATCAGCCGCTCGGGCGAGGCGAACAGGCCCAGCAGCACGAACAGCCCGATCTGGGCGAGCCAGCCCAGCCCCTCGGCGAACGACACCGTGTCCGACCGGTGCGGCAGCCGGGCGTTGCCCAGCACCACCGCCGCCACGTAGGTGGCCAGCAGCCCGGACGCGTGCAGCAGCTGTCCGGACGAGTAGGCCACCACGCACACCGCGACCGTCGCGAGTGGATAGAGACCGGTGGCGGGCAGCGCCGCGCGCCGCAGCGCCCAGACCCCGGCGAAGCCGAGCACCAGGCCCAGCGCCAGGCCGGCGGCCAGTTCGTAGACCACGAGCAGCGGCAGCGACCAGTCCACCAGGGTGCCCTGGGCCAGCACGACGACGGCGATGTAGGCCGGGGCGTCGTTGATACCGGACTCCAGCTCGAGGGTGCCCACCAGCCGCTTCGGCAGGCCGGCGCTGCGCAGCACGGAGAACACCGCGGCCGAGTCGGTGGGGGCCAGCACCGCGCCCCACAGCAGGGCGGTCCGCCAGTCCAGGCCGAGCAGCCAGTGCAGGGCGGGCCCGGTGATCGCGATGCTCAGCCCGACCGCCACAGTGGACAGTGCCACTCCCTGGCGCAGCGCGGGTTTCACCGCCGACCAGCGGGTCGTCAGGCCGCCCTCGGTGAGGATCATGACCAGGGCGGCCAGGCCCAGCGCCTGGGTGAGGAACGGGTCGGAGAACTGGATGCCGAACCCGGCTTCGCCGAGCAGCACGCCGATCGCGAGGTACAGCAGCAGCGACGGCAGGCCCAGCCGGGTGGAGAAGCGGACCGCGAGAACGGCGGCCAGCAGGACGGCCGCGCCCAGCCCCAGCACGACCGGCAGCTCGCCCACCCGCACCTCCCCTGCCCGGTTTCTCCGGGTCTCAGGATAAGGAGGGCAGGGGCCCCGCCGCGCCCCGGTGGGTCCCCCGGCGGCTCGCCGAGCCGTTCCCGTTGCCCGGCAAGGAGATCGCGCCGCCGACGGCAGGTACGCGCCCGGTGACGAGGAGTGCCGGGTCGAGGGGACCGCCCCGGCCGCGGAGCAGGCGGTTCCCCGGGCGCTCGGCCGGCAACTCCACCCCCAGGCGCGCCAGCGGCTCCCCCGCCGCCGGCAACACCCGGACCGCCCGGTTCGGGTGATGCTCGAACCAGCCCTGCTCGGCCCCGTGCGCGAACAGCGCCGCCGGGAGCGAGCTCACGCGGTTCCCGCGCCCGGCCGGCGACTCCACCCCCGGCGCCCCAGCGGCTCCACCGCACCCGGACCGCCCGCCGCCCGAACCAACCCCGCTCGACCCATGCCCGAACAACACGACCAGCCGCGGATCAGGCGGTCCCCGGGGCGCTCGGCCGGCAACTCCACCCCCCAGACACGCCAGCGGCCCCACCGCAGCCGGCAACACCCGAACAGCCCGGACCGCACGCCGCCCGAACCAATCCCGCTCGACCTATGCCCGAACAACACCGCCAGCCGCGGATCAGGCGGTTGCCGGGCGCTCGGCCGGCAACTCCACCCCCAGGCGCGCCAGCGGCTCCTCCGCCGCCGGCAACACCCGGACCGCCCGGTCCGGGCGCCGCTCGAACCAGCCGTGCTCGACCCCGTGCGCGAACAGCGCCGCCGGGAGCGAGCCGCCCAGGTGGTCGCGGCGTTCGGTCCAGTCCAGGCACGCCCGCAGCAACGGGCGCCGCCCCGCGGGGATCGCCACCCCCAGCTCGCCCAGCACCGCCCGGCCGCGCGCGGTCAGCGCCAGCCCCGCGCGCTCGGTGATCAGCCCGGTCCGGATCATGCCGTCCCGCAGGGCCACGCCGGCCGTCCCGGCCAGGTGGTCGTAGCAGGTGCGCGCGAACGCCAGCCGCCGGACGCGAAGCGACTCGCGCAGGCCCGTGGTCGACCGGTGCTCGGCGTGCTGTGCCAGGTGCTCGATCAGCTCGGCCACCCGCGGGTCGGCGATCCGCACGTACCGGTGCCGCCCCTGCTTCACCCCCGCGACGAACCCCGCCTCCACCAGCCGCGCGACGTGCTCGCTCGCCGTCGACGGGGCGATCCCCGCCGAGCGGGCCAGCTCCCCCACGGTCCACGCGCGCCCGTCGAGCAGGGCCAGGCACATCGCCGCCCGGCTCGGGTCGGCGAGCACCGCGGCCACCTCGGCCAGCGCGATCGTCTCCACGCCGACCACCGTAGCCACCGAAGGCATCGGCCGGGGCCGAAACGTCAGCCCAGCGCCCCCAGGAACACCGAGGACACGGTTACCGCCGGCTTCGACGAGTCCGACCCGAGCAGCAGCACCGCGAACGCCACGTCGTCGCGGTACCCGGCGAACCACCCGTTGGAGCGGCTGCCGTCGCCGAACTGCGCCGTGCCCGTCTTGCCGTACACGGCGCCGTTGCCGCGCAGCCCGGTCGCGGTGCCGCCGGTGACCACCTCCCGCATCATCGTGCGCAGCGCGGCGATCACCTCCCGCGACGGCGCCCGGTAGCCGGTGTTCACCACGGTCTCCAGCTCCTGCCACAGCCGCGGCGTCACCTCGTCGCCGCGCGCGACGGTCGCCGCCATCAGCGCCAGGCCGAACGGGCTGGCCTGCACGGTGCCCTGCCCGATCGCCGACTCGACCTGCTCGGCCCCGCTCGTGCCGGGGACCACCTTGCCGGCCTCGGTGGTGATGCCCGGGATGGTGAAGTCGGCGTTGAGGCCGAACCCGCTCGCCGCCTCGGCCAGCGCGTCGGCCGGCAACGTCGAGGCCAGCTGGGCGAACGTGGTGTTGCACGAGTGCGCGAACGCCGAGTGCAGCGGCAGCGGCGGGAAGGAGAACTCATCGTCGTTGGGGATCGTGCGCTGCCCGATCCGCGCGGTGGCCGGGCAGTCGGCGACCGTGTCGGCGGTGGCCGTGCCCGACTCCAGCAGCGCCGCCGCCGTGGCGATCTTGAACGTCGACCCCGGCGCGTACAGGCCGTTCAGCGCCTTCGGCTCGGTCCCGGCCGCCGCGTTCTGCGCCACCGCGAGCAGGTCGCCGGTGGAGGGCTGGATCGCCACCAGCATCGCCGGGCTCGCCGCCGAGTCCACCGCCCGCTGCGCCGCCGCCTGCGCGGGCAGGCTCAGCGTCGTGGTCAGCGGCGGCACCTCGACGTCGCCCTGGCCGAACAGGGTCTCCTGCACCACGCCCTCGAGGTCCGTGCTGACCACCGACCAGCCGCCCTGCGACCGTTCGGCCACCGTCCGCTGCAACGCGGGTAGCAGCGGCGCCGCGCCCGGCTCGGCCGCCCGCGTCCCCGCCGCCTGCCAGGTCAGGACCGGACGGCCGTTGCGGTCGGCCACCGCGACCTTGCCCGCCCGCGTGCGCACCGCCAGCTGCTGCCCGGCACGCAGCTTCGGGTGCACCACCGCCGGGCTCCAGTGCACCAGCCAGCGGCCGTCGGCGGCGACCAGGTCGAGGGTGTTGTCGTAGGACCACACCTGCCCGGCCGCGATCGTCCAGCCGACCTGGAACGCCGCGGTGGCCCGGGTGGCGCCCGGCGTGACCTGGCCCAGCCGCGCCGAGACCGACACCGGGGCCAGGCCACGGCGCGCGTCGGCGAGCAGGACGCTCGCCGCGCGCGGATCGTCGGTCAGGGCCGCCGCGGCGTCGGCGTTCCCCTCGGCGAAGGCGCGCAGGAACTCCGACGCCACGGTGCCCGAGTCCGCCGCGCCCGAGCCGCTGGCCTGGGGCTTCTCCGGGGAGGAGCCGCCCCACACGACGACCACGGCCGCCGCGACGATCGCGACGACCGCCGCCGCGCCACCCGCCAGCACCCACCTGCGCCAAGTCACCGGCGATCCCCCCTGTTGGTGTTTCCCGGTCTGTCGGGGATCAGGGGGCCTTCGTTACCGCCACGGTGATCTTGCCGCCGTCCCCGACCGCACCCGCGAACCCGCCGTCAACGTGCGCGAACGCCACCTCGGTGGCCAGCGTCTCGCCCGCGATGAACTCCTCGTGGAGCGTCGCCGCGGCGACCACGTCCTCCGGCGCGTCCACGGTCAGCGTGATGCGGTCGGCCACGTCGAGCCCGGCGTCGCGGCGCGCCTGCTGCACGACCCGGACCAGGTCGCGCGCCACACCCTCGGCGGCCAGTTCCGGGGTCACCGCGGTGTCCAGCTGCACCAGGCCGGAGCCGCCGGGCAGCTCCGCGGTCGCGCCCCCGTCCTTGGCGACCAGGCGCCGCTCGTACTCGCCCTCGGCGAGCTCGATCCCCGCGGCCACCACCGCGCCGCCCGGCGAGGTGGTCCAGTCGCCCGCCTTGACGGCCTTGATCACCTTCTGCACGTCGCGGCCCAGGCGCGGACCGGCGGCGCGGGCGTTGACCGCGACCTCGAACCGGCCGTGCGCGGCGACGTCGGTGCTCAGCTCGACCGCCTTGACGTTGACCTCGTCGGCGATGATGTCGGTGAAGTCCGCGAGCGCCTCGGCGTCGTCGGCCGCGATGACCAGCTTCGCCAGCGGCAGGCGCACCCGCAGCTTGTTCGCCTTGCGCAGCGACAGCGCCGACGAGCACACCTGGCGCACCCGGTCCATGGCCGTCACCAGCGCCGCGTCCGCGGGCAGCTCGTCGACCAGCGGCCAGTCCTGCAGGTGCACCGACCGGCCACCGGTCAGCCCGCGCCACACCACCTCGGTGGTCAGCGGCAGCAGCGGCGCCATCGTCCGCGACACCACCTCCAGCACCGTGTGCAGCGTGTCGATCGCGTCCTTGTCGCCGGCCCAGAACCGCTCCCGCGAGCGGCGCACGTACCAGTTCGTGAGCACCTCGAGGAAGTCGCGGCTGGTCGCGCACGCGCCCGCGATGTCACAGGTGTCCAAAGCGGACTGCACGTCGGTGACCAGCTCGCCGGTCTTGGCGAGGATGTAGCGGTCCAGCACGTGCGGGGAATCCGTGCGCCACTGGCCGTCCACGCCCTCGGCGTTGGCGTAGAGGGCGAGGAAGTAGTAGGAGTTCCACAGCGGCAGGACGGCCTGGCGCACCGCGTCGCGGATGCCCTTCTCGGTGACGATCAGGTTGCCGCCGCGCAGGATCGGGCTGGCCATCAGGTACCAGCGCATCGCGTCCGAGCCGTCCCGGTCGAACACCTCGTTGACGTCCGGGTAGTTGCGCAGCGACTTCGACATCTTCTGCCCGTCGGAGCCGAGCACGATGCCGTGCGAGACGCAGGTGAGGAACGAGGGCCGGTCGAACAGCGCCGTCGCCAGCACGTGCAGCGTGTAGAACCAGCCGCGCGTCTGCCCGATGTACTCGACGATGAAGTCACCCGGGTAGTGGTGCTCGAACCACTCGGCGTTCTCGAACGGGTAGTGCACCTGGGCGTAGGGCATCGACCCGGAGTCGAACCACACGTCCAGCACCTCGGGCACCCGGCGCATGGTGGACTGGCCGGTCGGATCGTCGGGGTTGGGCCGGGTCAGCTGGTCGATGTGCGGGCGGTGCAGGTCGGCAGGCCGCACGCCGAAGTCGCGCTCCAGCTCGTCCAGCGAGCCGTACACGTCGATCCGCGGGTACTCCGGGTTGTCCGACACCCACACCGGGATCGGCGTGCCCCAGTAGCGGTTGCGAGAGATCGACCAGTCGCGCGCGTTCTCCAGCCACTTGCCGAACTGGCCGTCCTTGACGTGCTCGGGGTACCAGGTGATCTGCTGGTTCAGCTCGACCATGCGGTCCCGGAACGCGGTGACCTTGACGAACCACGACGACACCGCGCGGTAGATCAGCGGGTTGCGGCAGCGCCAGCAGTGCGGGTAGGTGTGCTCGTAGGTCTCGTGCCGCAGCAGCACGGCGCCCTGCTGGGCGGCCGAACCGGTGCCGTACTTGAGATCCTTGATGATGTCGGCGTTGGCGTCGAACACCTGCTGGCCCTCGTAGTCCGGCACGGTCGCGTCGAAGCGGCCACGCGCGTCCACCGGGGTGACCGGGGTGATGCCGACGGCGTCGCAAGCGGCCTTGTCGTCCTCACCGTAGGCCGGGGCCATGTGCACGATGCCGGTGCCGTCGTCGGTGGTGACGAAGTCGGCCAGCAGCACCTGGTGGGAGTTCTCGGCGCCGACGAAGTACGGGAACGGCGGCGCGTACTTCACCCCGGCCAGGTCGGCGCCCCGGTGGCGGGCGACGACCGCCGGCTCCTCGCCGAGTTCCTTGGCGTAGGCGGCCAGCCGCGGCTCGGCGAGCAGGAATCGCTTCCCGTCCCGCTCGACCACGACGTAGTCCACGTCCGGGTGCACCGCGACCGCCTGGTTGGACGGCAGGGTCCACGGCGTGGTGGTCCAGATCAGCAGGTGGGTGCCGTCCAGGTCGGTGCCGTTGCCCTCGGCGCGGAACCCGACGGTCAGCGCCGGGTCCTGGCGGCTGGCGTAGACGTCCTCGTCCATCCGCAGCTCGTGGTTGGACAGCGGGGTCTCGTCGCGCCAGCAGTAGGGCAGCACGCGGTAGCCCTCGTAGACCAGGCCCTTGTCCCACAGCTGCTTGAACGCCCAGATCACCGACTCCATGAAGGTGACGTCGAGCGTCTTGTAGTCGTGCTCGAAGTCGACCCAGCGGGCCTGGCGGGTGACGTACTCGCGCCACTCGTTCGTGTAGCGCAGCACGGACGTGCGGCACGCGTCGTTGAACGCGGCGATGCCCATCTCGTCGATCTGCGACTTGTCGGTGATCCCGAGCTGCCGCTCGGCCTCCAGCTCGGCGGGCAGGCCGTGGGTGTCCCAGCCGAAGCGGCGCTCGACGCGGCGGCCGCGCATGGTCTGGTACCGCGGCACGATGTCCTTGACGTAACCGGTCAGCAGGTGGCCGTAGTGCGGCAGGCCGTTGGCGAACGGCGGGCCGTCGTAGAAGACGTACTCGTTGCTGCCGTTCGTCCCCGGTTCGCGCGCGTCGATGGTGGCCTGGAAGGTCCGGTCGGACTCCCAGTAGGCCAGCACGCCGGCCTCCAGCGCCGGGAAGGACGGCTGGGACGGGACCTGGCCGGCCGGGCCGTCGCCGAGCTGAGCCTTCGGGTACATCGGTGCGCTCCTCGCGGGTGCTCGTCGCTCTCGTGGCGGATCCTGGGCGGATCCAGCACGGGGACGAAAATGCGCCACCTGAGCGCGCTTCCGCGGTACCACCCCGTTTGCCCGCTCACCGAGCGAGCCCCTTCGTTGACGGCTGTGACGGGCCGTACCCGTCCGGTTCTACTGAGGACCACGTGGGTCCCGTTCTTCCGGAGGCTCCCCGGTGATGGCCGGATCAACGCCTGTGTCCCTCCAGGTTAGCCGCCTCCCGCAACCCGGTTCCGGTCAGGGTCGGCCGATGGCGACGGCGGTGAGGACGGCCGCGGCCAGCCACATCCCGGCGCCCAGCACTCCGGCGGTGTGCAGCCCGTGCACGAACGCCGCGGGCCGGGCGGGGCTGCCGGCGATGGCGCCGAACGTGGCGATGCCGAGCGCGCCGCACGCCTGCCGCGCGGTGTTGTTGACGCCGCTGGCGGTGCCCGCCCGGCCGGCCGGGACGCCGCCGACCGCCGCGGCGACGACCGCCGCGGTCAGCAGGCCCAGTCCCACGCCGAACAGGGCGAACGCGGGCAGGAACGAACCGGCGACCGTGCTGTGTTCGGTGACCCGCAGCAGGCCGAGCAGGCCGGTCGCGCCGGTGAGCAGCCCGGCGATCATGACCGGCCGCGGGCCGAACCGCGCCGTGAGCCGCCCGGTGACCGGGGCGAGCAGCGACAGCGGCAGGAACCCGGGCAGCATCGCCAGCGCCGCGGTCAGCGGGCTCGCGCGGTGGACGCCCTGCAGGTAGAGGGTGGCGAGCAGGATCGTGCCGAGGCCGGCGAAGTTCATCGCGCCGGCGACGACGTTGGCCGCGGCGAAGGTGCGCGAGCGCAGCAGGGCCAGCGGCAGCATCGGTGCCGGGCTGGTGCGTTCGACGGCCAGGAACGCCACGGTCGCGGCGACGCCGAGGACGGCGGCCGGGACGCTGGACTGGATGACCGCGTAGACCAGGGCGGCGAGGGCGGTGGCGCCGGTGAGGGTGCCCTTGACGTCCACGCGGCCGGTGGCCGGCGGGTCGGCGGGGACGAGCAGGGTGCCGGCGGCGGCCAGCGCGGTCAGCGGCACGTTGATCCAGAACAGCGACCGCCAGCCGGCGGCCGTGACCAGCAGCCCGCCCAGCAGCGGGCCGGTGGCCAGTGCCAGGGCGGAGACCCCCGCCCAGACGCCGAGCGCGCGGGCCTGTTCACGGCGCCCGGGGAAGGTGCGGGTGATCAACGCCAGCGTGCCGGGCAGCAGCAGCGCGGCCCCGGCGCCTTGGGCCACGCGGGCGGCGATCAGGGTCGCGCCGTCCGGCGCCAGGGCGCACCCGGCGGAGGCGAGGCCGAAGATCCCCAGCCCGGCGAGCACGACCCGGCGGTGGCCGATCGCGTCGCCGAGCGCCCCGCCGGACAGCAGCAGCGCGGCGAGCACGACGGTGTAGCCGTCGACGATCCACTGCAGCACCGGAACACCGGCGTGGAACCCCGCGCCGATGCTCGGCAGCGCGACGTTGACCACGGTGACGTCGAGCTGCACCAGGAACATGCCGGCACACTGGGTGAGCAGGACGGTGGAGCGCTTGTCGGGCATGGTCCCAGGAAACCGCGGATTCGCTTCCAGGTGGGTGGAAATGTCAGCGGCACACCAACCCGGGCGGGCCTCCGGTACTCACTGTCCGGCGGTTTTCCCGTTGCCCGGCGCGGGAATCCTGCGTCTTCCGCTCCTGGGTCCAGGGAGGTGGCAGCGTTGGACTCCGCTCACGTCGCCGTCGTCGCCGGCCGGCCCGGACCGCTCACCGCGGCGATCGTCCGGGCGCTGGCCGACAGCCACGACGTCTGGTGGCCGGACACCGGCCCGCCGCCGCCGCGCGTCGACGTCCTGGTGCACTGCGCCGACGAGTACGCGGCCGGACCGCTCGCCGAGACGCCGGTCGCGACCTGGCAGGACCTCTTCGAGGCCAACGTGTTCGCCGTGGCGCGGTTCACGTCGCTCCTGCTGCCCGCCCTCCGCGCCGCGGGCGGGCTCGTCATCGTCGTGAACTCGCCCGGTGTCGCCGATTCACCCGCCGACCGGGGCGCCTACGCCGCGAGCAAGGCCGCGCTCGCTGTGCTGACCGACACGCTGCGCGAGGAAGAAGTGCGTCACGGAGTCCGGGTGGCCGTGCTCGACCCGGGATGGGACGACGCGGAGGGGGCCCCGCCGGCCGATGAGCCCGCCCAAGTCGCCGCCGCGGTGCGGCTGCTCGTGACGCTGCCCCGCCAGGCACGGCCGATCAGGCTGGCGGTGCGGCCGGTGACGAAGCTCCGCTAGCCGCCACCGCGAGCACGCGCCCGGCTCGGCGGGCGGTGATGAGGTAGCCGGTGCCCAGCCAGCGGCCGGGCCCGCGGCTGACCGTTTTGTCGAGGTGGTCGCGCCACCCCTGCCTCCACCGCCGGACGGCCTTGTCCAGCGGTGGCACGAACGGTGTCACGTCGTAGTACACCAGGTCGACGGGCTCGAACCCGGCGTCGCGGAGCATCCGGCGCAGCCACGGCGCCGGAAGCGCGCGGATCCCGCTCCGGGGCACGGTGTGCCGCTTCCCCGGCGGGACACCGGCCAGGCGCTCGGCCTGCGCCAGCAGGCGGAGGAACGGCCAGTACAGGCACCATTCGACGAGCCGGTAGGGGCTGAGCGGGTTGAGCATGCTCACCACGGCCAGGCCGCCCGGCCGGAGCACCCTGGCCAGTTCCCGCACGCCCTCGCGGGCACGGGCGTATTCGAGCACGCCCATCGCCACGACGACGTCGAAACCGGCGTCCGGGAACGGCATGTCTTCGATGCGGGCCACCGACACCGTGACGTCGCCGGGCTCGACGCGGTCGGTGACGGCGTCGATCATCGCGGCCGACCGGTCGCACGCGGTGATGCGGAAGTCGCCCGGTCTCGTGTCGAGCAGGTGGCGCACCAGCATGCCCGGCCCGCAGCCGACGTCGAGGAGCGCGCCGGAAACCGGCCGCAGCGCGGCGTCGACGACGTGCAGCCGCGACTGGAAGTAGCGGGTGGAACGCCCCGACTCGTAGGCCGCGGCGTAGCCGCGGACCAGGTCGGGGTCGGCGTACTGAGCGGCGGCGTGATCGTCGCGGTTGCGCAGCGAACGCCTGACCGCTTGCTTGAGACCAAGGGGTGCCATCGGATCGTCCCGGTAGGTTCTCACACGGGTTTGTGCCACAAGGAAAAACTCTTGAGATGGGGACGAAACGGGCTTCGGAGAAGGGGTTTTGCCCGTAATGCGCGGTCGTTTCCGTTTCCAAGCCTGTCCCGCTCGCCCCAGTCTGAATCTCCTCGGGGCGGTCTGCAAGGGTATCCATAGTGGACCTTGGAGTACTTCGGTGACGGTGGAAGTGTTCCCGGTGCACCCTGGGGGCATGAGTGGAGGCGACGTCGACATCGCGCGGACCGCGGCGCTCTTCGCGGATCCGGCCCGGGTTCGGGTGCTCACGGCCCTGGCCGACGGACGGGCGCTCGCGGCGTCCGTGCTCGCTGCCGAGGCCGGGTTGTCCGCGCCCGGGGTCAGCGCGCATCTGGCCAAGCTGCGGGACGCCGGGCTCGTCGAGGCGGAGCGGTCCGGCCGGCACCGCTTCTACCGGCTGCGGCCGGACGCCGTGGAGATCCTCGAAACGCTCGCCCGCTTCTCCCCCGCCCGGCCGGTCACCTCGCTGCGGTCGGGCACGCGGGCGCAGGCGCTGCGGTTCGCCCGGACCTGTTACGACCACCTCGCCGGGCGGCTGGGCGTCGCGGTCACGGCGGCGCTGGTCGAGCGCGGGGCGCTGGTCACGACGGACGGCGTCCCCGGCACGCTCCGCCGCCCGGGGGACCCACTGTCCAAGCCCGTGGCCGACCACCCCTACGCCCTGGGCCCTGAGGCACCGGAGGTGCTGGCGTCGCTCGGCCTGGACGTGCACGCCGTCGACGACGCCCGCGGGCGGCGGCCGTTGCTGAAGTTCTGCGTGGACTGGTCCGAGCAGCGGCACCACCTGGCGGGCGCACTCGGCGCGGCCCTCGCGGCGCGGTTCCTGGCGCAGGGCTGGGTAACGCGGCACCGGCCCGGGCACCGGGCGCTCCGGCTCACCCACACCGGCGCGGACGCCCTCGCCCGACGACTCGGCGTGCGCGTCGCCGGCTGACGGGGCCGCCTGGCACGGAGATGGGTCGCGCGGCGCTCGCGGCGCGGCTCCTGGAACAGAGCTGGCTAACCCGGCACCGGCCCCGGGCACTCCGGCTCACCGACGCCCTCGCTGCACGGCTGGGTGTGCGCATCGCCAGCTGACCGGCGCGGCTCAACGGAGGTTGATCGGCCGGAGGTGCGTCAGGCCTTCGCGCGGTGGGCTTCCGCCAGGTGCGCATCGGGGGTGCAGCGGGCGCACGGCGTGAACCCGAGGTCCCGCGCCTCCTTCACGGAGATCGGGATCGTGTCGCGGTCGGCGAGCCAGCCGCAGTCCGTCAGGTGGTAGCGCGGGTGCTCGTCCACGACCACGACCTCGACGTCCAGCTCGTCCACGATCTTCGCATCGGCCGGGTCCGTGGGCTCCTCGCCCGGCTCGCCCTCCTCGGCGGTGCCGACCAGCTCACCGGCGGTCGGCAGCAGCGCGGTCTGGTCCACCGGCGCGTCTTCCACCTCGGCGACCGCGTCCGACGGCTCCACGGCCGGCTTCTCCGCCGCCTCGGCCACCTCCGCGGCCGCCTCCTCGTCGTCGGCCGCCGCGGCAGCGGGCTCCGCCACCGGCTCGGCGGCCGCGCGCCGACGGGCCACCCGGCGCCGCACGAAGTCGGCCACCAGCAGCAGCCCGGCGGCGACCGACAGGCCGATCGAGATCCACGCCCACAGCGAGTTCGCCGTGACCAGAGCCGCGATCAGCAGCCCCAGCGCGGCCAGAACCAGGATCAGAACGATGAAGAGCACGGTGAATTACAACACGGACCACGCCCGGAACGGTTCCGACCCTCCCACGCGGAGTGCCGGAACCGTCACCGGGAAGCCCAGCCGGCCGAAGCCCAGCCGGCCTCGGCTCAGCCGGCCTCGGCGCGGGGACCGAACGAGTAGCCCTGTCCGCTGCCCGATCCCGCGCTCGCCTGTCCCGAGTTGGAGGACGCCGAGGCGGGCGCGGCGGAACCACGATCGTCGAGCTCGCGCAGCTGGGACTCCAGGAACCCGCGCAGCCGCGTGCGGTACTCGCGCTCGATGGTGCGCAGTTCCTCGATCTTCTTGCCCAGCGCGGTCTTCTCGCTGTTCAGCGTGTTCATGGTCTCGGTGTACTTGCGCTGCGCCTCGCGCTCCATGGTGGTCGCCTTGTCGCGCGCCTGCCGCTCCAGCGTCTCGGCCCGGGTGCGGGCGTCGTTGAGCATGTTCTCCGCTCGCGTGCGCGCCTCGTTGACCATCGAGTCGGCCTTGGTGCGGGCGTCGGAGAGCAGCTGCTCGGACTTCGCGCGAGCCTCGGCCAGCATGCCGTCGGACTCGGTCTTGGCCTCGGCGGTCAGCCGGTCGGCCATTTCCTGGGCCAGGCCGAGGACCTTCGCCGCCTGGACGTTCGGCTCGCCGCCGTCCGACATCGGGTGGGCCTGGGTCTGCTCGGCGGCCGAGGGCGGCGGCACGGGCGCCAGGCGGCGCTCCTGCGGTCCGGCTCCGGCGCGGGCGGCCTCGAGGTCGGCACGGGTGCCTTCGAGTTCGGCGTCGAGCTGCTCGACCTGCTGGCGCAGCTCGTTGTTGTCCTCGATGAGCCGCGCGAGCTCGGTCTCCACCAGGTCGAGGAACGCGTCCACCTCGTCCTCGTTGTAGCCCCGCTTGCCGATGGGTGGCTTGCTGAACGCGACGTTATGCACGTCAGCGGGGGTCAACGACATCAGATCACCTCACGCACTCCATGGCCTGCTCCGACACCTGGGTTCCCCCGAAGTCACCCAGGAAGCGCCAGTTGCATCAGTATGAACACAACCAACAGCAGCACCATAATCGACAAGTCCAGTCCGACGCCGCCAATGCGCACCATCGGAATGATCCTCCGCACCACGCGGACCGGAGGATCGGTCACTGTGTAGATGGTCTCCAGCGTCACCGCAACCCCGCCGGCGGGGCGCCAGTCCCGTGCGAAGGCTCGCACGAGCTCCACCACGACACGCGCTGTGAGCAGCAGCCAAAAGACGAACAGCACGTAGTAGAGGACTAGCCGGACCGCATCCACGAACACCACTCTGCCACATCACCGCGACCCCGGGAGCACCCGGAACACCCGGTCTGTCCGGGTCACGTAATCGAACTGTGATTTAGCCAACGGTTTCACCCGTTCGGCCTAAATTGTTACGAATCGTAGTTGGGTCATCACACTGGTCCGGGCCATTTTTCCGGACCTGGCGGTCGCACTCAGTTACGGAGGAACAGCCCGCCCTCGGCGATCCGGCGGCGCTCCTCCGCGGTCACCTCCACGTCCGGCGGCGACAGGAGGAACACCTTGCTGGTGATCTTGTCCATCGAGCCGCGCAGGGCGAACGCCAGCCCGGCCGCGAAGTCCACGAGGCGCTTGGCGTCCGCGTTCTCCATCTGGGTCAGGTTGATGATCACCGGGATGCCCTCGCGGTAGGCCTCGCCGATCCCCCGCGCCTCGACGTAGCTCGTCGGGTGCAGCGTGGTGATCCGCCCCAGCGCGTCCCGCGCGGACGCCCGGGCCGGCTCCGGCACCGGCCGCAGCCGCGCCACCGGCTCCGGCTGCCGCTCGACCGCCAGCGCGCCGTGCACCGGCGGCTCCGGCGCCCGTGGCCGCGCCCGCAGCGGGCCCTCCTCGTCGTAGTCGGACCCGTCGCGGTACCGTCGGCGGGCACGCGGCGGCGGCTCCTCGTCGAAGCCGTCGTAGGCTTCGTCGGCGTAGTCGCGCCGGTAGTCCTCGTCGTACCGGTCGGCGGCCTCGTAGGAGTCGTAGCCGTCGTAACCGTCACTGTCGGCCGGGATCATGCCGAAGTAGGCCTTCAGCTTCTGCAGCGCGCTCATGCCTCTCCCTAGCCGCTCCCTCACCTGACTACCCGGACGCGATCGCTCACTTCCGGGTGATCTCGCTACGGCGAGGCTAAACCGCGGGCGCCGAGCAACGCGGTTCCGACACGCACACATGTCGAACCGTGCGCGATGGCGGGTTCCAGATCACTGCTCATCCCGGCGGACAGCTCGACCGCCTCCGGGTGGTTCCGGCGGAGGTCGTCGGCCGCTCCGGCCAGGCGCGCGAAGGCCGGCGCGGGGTCGGCGCCGAGCGGCGCGACCGCCATCAGGCCGCGCAGCCGCAGCCCGTCCAGCCCGGCGATGTGATCGGCCAGCTCACCCAGCCGAGGGAGTGGACAGCCGCCTCGTGACGGATCGTCGTCGAGGCTGGCCTGGATCAGGACGTCCAGCGGCCCGGACCGCTCCCCCGCTTCGTGCGCGTTGCGCAACGCCTTGGCGAGCGCGTCGGCGAGCCGGACCGAGTCGACCGACTGGACCTCGTCGGCCCACCGCACCACCGAGCGCGCCTTGTTGCGCTGCAGCCGCCCGATCATGTGCCAGCGCGGCCGCGCGTCCGGCCGCAGCTCGCGCACCTCGGCGGCCTTGGCGCCGGCCTCCTGGTCGCGGTTCTCCGCGAGGTCGGTCTGGCCGAGGTCGGTGAGCAGGGCCGCGTCGGTGGCGGGGAAGGTCTTGGTGACGGCGAGCAGGCGCACCTCGGCGCGCGGCCGCCCGGCCGCCGCGCACGCCTGCGTCACGCGCGCCTCGACGGCTTCGAGCGCCTTGGCGATCTCGTCCCGCCGCTGTTCGTCGCTCATTCCGGCTCGGCCCAGGTCAGCGCGGCGATGCGGCCGGTCGTGCCGTCGCGCCGGTAGCTGAACAGGGTGGGGTCCTCGGCGGTGCAGCGCGGGTCGACGCCGACCTTGCCGACCCCGGCCTCGGCGAGCTGGCGCCACAGGCCGGCCCGGAGGTCCAGACCGGGCTTGCCGGCGCGCGTGCGGGTCGCGCTGCCCGGCAGGTGCTTGTCCACGTCGGCCGCCATCTCGGCGGGCACTTCGTAGCATTCGCCGCAGATCGCCGGGCCGAGCAGGACTTCGATGCGGCCCATTCCGGCGCCCGCTTCGACCATGGCCTCCAGCGCCGCCGGGAGAACCCCGACGCGGGCGCCGACGCGGCCGGCGTGCACCGCGGCCACCACCCCGGTCTCCGGGTCGCCGAGCAGGACCGGCACGCAGTCCGCGACGAGCACGGCGACGGGCAGGCCGGGGGTTTTCGTCACGAGCGCGTCGGTGGCCTCGGCGGGCGCGGTCTCGCTGCCGTCGACGACGGTGACCGTGCGGCCGTGCACCTGCTCCATCCAGGCCACCCGCTCGACGCCCAGCTCGGTGCCCAGCCGCTTGCGGTTGGCCGCCACCGCGGCCGGGTCGTCACCGACGTGGTCGCCGAGGTTGAACGTGTCGTACGGCGGCGCCGAAACGCCACCCGCCCTGGTCGTGACCACCCGACGGATGCGCAAGTCCCATTACCTCCACTCGCCTGGTTTGCCCTGAGCCTACTGGGAACCGGGCGCGGTCCTCGGAGGGTCTCAGCCGGCATGGATCTGCCACCGCTACCCCCGAGCGTCCGCGCACTGGCCACCTCCGGGAAGCTGCCGCCGGAGCTGGCCGCGCTGTTCACCCCGCCCGGCCAGGAGAAGTGGACCCGCATCGCCGAAGCCGTGGACGAGCGCCTGGACGAGGTGGACCCCGCGGTGCGGGGCGCGTTCGCGCTCGCCGGCGCCTACGGCCACCTGGACGACATCGAGTTCCTCGAACCCGGCGAGATGGACGAGCACAACGACCGGGCGATCGCCCTGCTCGAGGAAGCGCTCGGGCACGGCGTACCGGAGGAAGAGGTCCAGGACCTGTGGGACGTCACCTGCCGGGTGCCGGACGTCGCCCACCTCGCCCGCGAGCACGGCGAATACGTCGCGAAGCACGGCGCCACCGCGGGCCGGCGACTCAAGGCCAAGCTGGACGAGGCGGACGCGCGCTATGCGGCGGGCGACCGGGCCGGGGCGGTGGCGTTGTACCGCGAGGTCGGCGAGGCCGACCTGTGGGGCGAGTTCAGCGGGGCCATGGACATGGCCGACCTCGGCTGGTGCCGGCTGCTGCAGGACGCCGTCCGCTTCGACGGGCCCGAAGCGACGCGGCGGATCTGGCAGGAGGCGCGCGCCAGCCGCCACGCGGCGCGGTTCCCGCACCCGCACTGGGCGGTGCCGCTGGCCGAGCTGCTGATGGGCGCCGGGGTGCCCGACATCCTGGAGATCGTGGTCGCCGAGCGGCTCGACGCCGCCCTGCGGGACGAACTGCCGTGGGAGCTGTCCGAGGACGAGCGCTGGACGCTGTCCCGCGCCATCGACGAACTCGAACAGCACCACCGGGCCTGACGCGCGTCAGGCCCGGCCCGGGGTCAGCGCCGCATGAACGGCGGGACGTCCACGTCGTCGTCGGAGGGGTCGTCGGTCACCGGGACCGCCCGGCTGGGCAGGCTGCCCTGGCTGGTGCTCGTGCGCGGCGCCGGGTAGCTGCGGCTGCCGCCACCGGCCTGCGGGAGCCCGCTCGGCGGCGTGCCGTAGTTGGTGCCCGACGGCGGCGTGCGCGGCGGCGTGACCGGGAAGCCGCCGCCGGCGGGCGGGGCCGGCGGCGGCGTCGACGCCGGAGGCGCCGGCTGGCGGACCTGTCCGGCCTCGGCGGACGCCGTCGTCGAGCGGGTGCCCACCGCGGGCGGCTCGAGCTTCTTGTGGGTGGGCGAGCCGGAGTCGAACCCGGCCGCGATCACCGTCACGCGCACCTCGTCGCCGAGGGAGTCGTCGATGATCGTCCCGAAGATGATGTTCGCCTCCGGGTGGGCGGCCTCCTGCACCAGCGAGGCGGCCTCGTTGATCTCGAAGAGGCCGAGGTCGGAACCGCCCGCGATGGACAGCAGCGCGCCGTGCGCGCCCTCCATCGAGGCCTCCAGCAGCGGCGAGTTGATCGCCTTCTCCGCGGCCTGCACCGCCCGCCCCTCGCCGCGCGCGGAGCCGATGCCCATCAGCGCGCTGCCCGCGCCGGACATCACGCTCTTCACGTCGGCGAAGTCCAGGTTGATCAGACCCGGTGTGGTGATCAGGTCGGTGATGCCCTGGACACCGGAGAGCAGGACCTCGTCGGCGGAGCGGAACGCGTCCATCAGGCTGACGCCGATGTCGCCGAGCTGCAGCAGCCGGTCGTTGGGGATGACGATGAGGGTGTCGCACTCGTTGCGCAGCGCCTGGATGCCGTCCTCGGCCTGCTTGCCGCGGCGCTTGCCCTCGAAGGTGAACGGCCGGGTCACCACGCCGATCGTGAGCGCGCCGAGCTTGCGCGCGATCGAGGCGACCACCGGCGCGCCGCCGGTGCCGGTGCCGCCGCCCTCACCCGCGGTCACGAAGACCATGTCGGCGCCCTTGAGCACCTCCTCGATCTCCTCGCGGTGGTCCTCGGCGGCCTTGTGCCCCACCTCGGGGTTCGCGCCGGCGCCCAGGCCGCGGGTCAGCTCGCGGCCGATGTCGAGCTTGACATCCGCGTCGGACATCAGCAGCGCCTGCGCGTCCGTGTTGATCGCGATGAACTCGACACCCTTGAGGCCGACCTCGATCATGCGGTTGACGGCGTTGACACCGCCACCGCCGATGCCGACGACCTTGATCACCGCGAGGTAGTTGTGCGGGGGCGTCATCGGGTCCGCCTTCCTATCGTGATTCCTCGTACCGCTCGCCGGGAGCGAAAACCCTCAACCTAAACTCAAGGTTCAGAGTTATGTCAACTCCCCGCTCCGTCCGCCGACGGTAGGGATCCGGCGAAGCGGAATCCAGTAGCCACGCCGCGTGTCGGCCGTGGCGTTGCAAAATCACCGCGCCGGACGCGTCATTCGCCGGTCCGGCCGTCGGTCAGCTCACGCAGCAGATCGAGGTGCCCGGCGTGCCGGCCGGTCTCCTCCACCATGTGGATCAGCACGTAGCGGAGGTTGATCGCACCGTCCCGGAAGGACACCAGCGTGTCCGGCTCCAGCTTCGCCGCGATCGCGCGGCTGGTCTCGCACTGCGCGCGATAACCGGCCACCAGGCCGGCGAGCGGAACCGTGAGCGCCTCGCGGAAGTCGGCGTCGCGGTCGGCGTCCAGCTTCTCCGCCCACCGGTTGGGACGGCCGTCGAGCACCGCTTCGAACCAGTAGTGCTCCACGTAGGTCAGATGGCCGACCAGGCCGGCGATCGTGGTCAGACCACTCGGAACCAGGCTGCGGCGGGCCTGCTCGTCGGTCAGGCCCGCGCACTTGAGCACGACGGCCTCGCGCAGGAAGTCCAGGAAGCCGGTCAGCTGCTCGCGTTCGCCGCCGTCGAAGGGCGGTTCCGTTCTGATCACGTGACACAGCTTTCCACAGTGGATGAGTTGCGCACAATTGAATTGCGCGCTATGTTCATGGTCGGAAGGATCTTCACGCAACCGGAAGGGGAACACCATGCCCACCCGCGACGCCACCACCCACTGGGAAGGCGGACTGCAGAACGGCAAGGGACACGTCACGCTCGACTCGTCGAACGCCGGCCAGTTCGACGTGTCGTTCCCGACGCGCGCCGGCAACCCGGAGGGTCAGACCAGCCCGGAGGAGCTGATCGCCGCCGCGCACTCGTCGTGCCTGGCGATGAACCTCTCCGGCGTGCTGGAGTCGCAGGGCCTGACCGCCGAGTCGATCGACGTCAGCGCCGAGGTCACGCTCGGCCCGGCCGCCGGCGGCGGCTTCGAGCTCAGCGGCATCGCGATCACGTTGCGCGCCACCGTGCCCGGCGTGGACGCGGAGAAGTTCGCCGAGCTGGCCAAGACCGCGGAACAGACCTGCCCGGTGTCGAAGGCGCTGGCGGGCACGACGATCACACTCGACGCGGCGCTCGACTGAGTTCGGTCCCGCCGGCCGTCTCCGTCCTCAGGAGACGGTCGGCAGTTCCGGGCTCGCCACGTCGTAGATCTGACCCTCGCGCGTCAGGAGGACGCTCAGCACCCGGGCCTTGCGCTCGGCGTTCGCCGCGTCGCCCCAGCGGACCGTTTTGCCCGTGGTCAGCGTGAACTCCACGCCGCCCGGGGTTTTCGCCCGCACCACGGCGACCTGGCCCTTCAGCGGCTCCGGCACCGTCGCGAGCACCGCGACCACCGACCGCGTCACCGGGTCCTCCGGGGACACCGCCGCCACCTGCAGCTCCGGTAGGCGCTCGGGCTTGTTCTGCACCGTCTTGTAGTCCAGGCCACCGGAATCGACCAGGTGGAAGCCGTCCCGGCCGGCCACGAACCCGATCGGCGTCCGCTCCGTCACCGTGATGTCCACAGTGGAGGGCCAGGAGCGGGAGACGTCCACAGTGGCCACCCCGGGGATCGCCGTGACGCGGGCGGCGATCTCGTCGGTGTCCAGCAACAGCATGGGCTTGAGATCGGGCACCGCCGCCGCGGCCAGGATCTGGTCCCCCGGCACGCTGTGCGCGCCGTGCACCTCCACCGAACGCACCCCGAGCAACGACGTGAACAGCACGACGTACCCGAGGCCGAGCACCGTCAGCACGCTCAGCACCGCCACCCAGCGGCGCCGCAGCGCGCGGCGCCGCGAAACGCCCGTGCCGGTGCGCCGCCGGGCCGTCAGCGGGCGCCGTCCCCGGCGGCTGCGCACCGCCGACGACGACCGCCGCGTGGACGGCCGGCTGCGCTCCTCGCTCCGCGCTCGCGTCGCCACCTAGCCCCCGGCCCGCCGGTCCAGCTCCGCCAGGATCTCCGGCCCCAGCTGCGTCACGTCGCCCGCGCCCATGGTGACCAGCAGGTCACCGGGCTTGACCAGGTCGGCGGCCAGCGCCACGGCCCGGTCGAACGCCGGCTCGTAGTGCACCCCCGCCCCGGTGATCTTCTCCGCGATCAGCGCCCCGCTGACCCCCGGCTCCGGCTCCTCGCGAGCGCCGTACACGTCCAGCAGCACGACCTCGTCGGCCAGCCCGAGCGCCTCGGCGAACTCCGCGGCGAACAGCTTCGTGCGCGAGTACAGGTGCGGCTGGAACACCACGACCACCCGGCCGCCGCCCGCCGCGTGCCGCACCGCCCGCAGCTGCGCGGCGACCTCCGTCGGGTGGTGCGCGTAGTCGTCGTAGACCCGCACGTCGCCGGCGCGGCCCTTGAACTCGAACCGCCGCCGCACCCCGCCGAACGCGGCCAGCCCCTCGGCCAGCCCGTCCAGCGGCGCGCCCAGCTCCAGCCCCGCCAGCAACGCGGCGACCGCGTTGAAGGCCATGTGCTCGCCCGGCACCGCGACCCGCACTTCGGTCTCGGCGCCGTCCAGCGCGATCCGGATGACTCCGCCACCGTCGGCGGGCCGGTAGTCCAGCACCTGCGCGTCCCCGGCGGCGGTCACCGACCGGCCGTAGCGGCGCACCCGCACGCCCTCGGCCGCCGCGTGGTCGCCCAGCGCGTTCGCGGTCGCGTCGTCGGCGCACACGATCAGCAGCCCGCCCGGCTCGATCCGGCGCGTGAACTGGGTGAACACCGCGGTGTAGGCCTCGGCGGTGCCGTGGTGGTCGAGGTGGTCCGGCTCGACGTTGGTCACCACCGCCACCGACGGCGAGTAGCTCAGGAACGAGCCGTCGCTCTCGTCGGCCTCGGCGACGAACACCCCGCCCTCGCCGTGGTGCGCGTTCGCGCCGGACTCGTTGAGGTCACCGCCGATCGCGAACGACGGGTCCAGCCGGCAGTGCTGCAACGCCACCGTGAGCATCGACGTGGTCGACGTCTTGCCGTGCGTGCCCGCGATGCAGGCCACCCGGTGCCCGGCCATCAGCAGCGCCAGCGCCTGCGCGCGGTGCAGCACCGGGATGCCGCGTTCGCGGGCGGCCACCAGCTCCGGGTTGCTCTCCTTGATCGCGGTGGACACGACCACCGCGGACGGGCCGCCGGGCAGCGCGTCCAGGTTCTCCGGGCGCTGCCCGATGCCGATCTGCGCGCCCTGCGCGCGCAGCGTCAGGAACGCGCGGGAGTCCTTGGCGTCGGACCCGGACACCCGGGCGCCACGCGCCAGCAGGATCCGCGCGATGCCGCTCATGCCGGCACCACCGATCCCGATCAGGTGGGCCCGGCCCAGCTCGGCGGGAACGTCGCTCACTTTCCGCACACCTCCAGGACGATGCGCGCCAGCACCTCGTCGGCCTCGCGGTGGCCCAGCCCGACCGCCGCGGCCCCCATCTTCGCGACCCGGGCGGGGTCGGTGACCAGCGGGATCACCAGCTCGGCGACCTTGGCCGGGCTCAGGTCCGCGTCGGCGACCATCAGCGCCGCCCCGGCGTCGACCGCGGGCCGGGCGTTGATCGCCTGCTCGCCGTTGCCGTGCGGCAGCGGCACGAACACCGCGGGCAGCCCGACCGCGGACACCTCGGCCGCGGTCATCGCGCCCGACCGGCACAGCACCACGTCGGCCGCCGCGTAGGCCAGGTCCATCCGCTCCAGGTAGGGCACCGGCACGTACGGCGGGCGGCCCGGGAACTCCTGCACCACCAGGCTGTTCTTCGGGCCGTGCGCGTGCAGCACGCCGATCCCGGCGTCGGCCAGCTCCTTGGCCGCGCCGGACACCGCGTTGTTGATCGACTGGGCGCCCTGCGAACCGCCGAACACCAGCAGCGTCGGCGCGTCCGGGTCGAGCCCGAAGTGCGCGCGGGCCTCCGCGCGCAGCGCCGCGCGGTCCAGGGACGTGATCGAGCGCCGCAGCGGGATGCCGACGACCTCCGCGCTGGGCAGGGGCGTGCCGGGCACCGCGACCGCGACCCGCTTCGCGAACCGAGCCCCGACCCGGTTCGCCAGACCCGGCGACTGGTTGGCCTCGTGCACCACGATCGGCACCCGGCCGCGCGCGGCGAAGTACGCCGGCAGCGACACGTACCCGCCGAACCCGACCACGACGTCCGCGCCGACCCGGTCCAGGATCGCGCGGGTCTGCTTGACCGAGTCCCGGATCTTCAGCGGCAGCCGCAGCAGGTCGGTGGTCGGTTTGCGCGGCAGCGGCACCGGCGGGATCAGCTCCAGCGGGTAGCCGCGCGCCGGGACCAGCTTGTTCTCCAGCCCCCGGGACGTGCCCAGTGCGACCACCGTGGCGTCCGGCCGCAGCCGCCGCACGGCGTCGGCCAGCGCCAGCGCGGGTTCGATGTGTCCGGCCGTGCCGCCGCCCGCCACCACCACGGTGGGAGCCACTCCGGTAACCGCCTTGCTCACTTGCTCCTACGTCCCTCTCCGCACTGAACTTCCCCGTCTGCCCGGCGCCGCGCGCCGGCGCTCGGGCGCCTGCGCCGATCGTGCCCCGCGGGCCGAGGGCCGGTCACCGCGGGGTGCCGCACGGCCGCTGCCCCGCCGCCGCGTCGGCGGCCGGTACACCTCGGGAGCCGGCAGGCGCAGGAGACGGCCGAACTTACCCGGTCCCTGCGACCGCAGCGCCGCGACCGACTCCGGCTCGTGCCGGGCGGCGTTGGCGAGCAGGCCCATCAGGAACATGGTGACCCAGATCGACGTGCCGCCCGCCGAGATCAGCGGCAGCGTCACACCGGTGACCGGCAGCAGCCCGACGACGTAGCCGATGTTGATCCCGGCCTGGGACACCGTGAACACCGTCAGCGTGCCGGAGGTGATCCGGATCCACGGGTCCAGGTTACGCATGGCGATGCGCAGGCCCACGATGGCGAGCCCGACGAACAGGCCGATCACCACGATGCAGCCGATGAACCCGAGCTCCTCGCCGATCACCGCGAAGATGAAGTCGTTCTGCACGTTGGGCAGGTAGGACCACTTCGACGGGCCCTGCCCGAGCCCCTTGCCGAACAGCCCGCCGTCGGCCAGCGCGTACTTGGCCTGCGTCGCCTGGTAGGCGGCGCCGCTGGTGTCCGAGCCGGGCGAGAGGAACGACATGACCCGCGACATGCGGTAGGACGCGGTCAGCGCCAGCACCACGGCCCCGGCCACGCCACCGGCGAGGATCACCGCGAACAGCCGTTTCGGCGCGCCGGCGAACCACAGCAGCGACATCAGCACCACGCCGAGCGTGATCGTGCCGGACAGGTTCGGCTGCGCCATGACCAGCGCGAACATCAGCAGCGCGACCGGCACCACGGGCACCATCAGGTGCCGCCACTGGTGCAGCACGTGGTACTTGGTGACCAGCACGTGCGCGCCCCACAGCGCGAACGCGACCTTGGTGAACTCGACCGGCTGCACCGAGAAGCCGCCGAGGGCGAACCACCGCTGGGCGCCACCGCCGGCCGAACCGAGCGGCGTCAGCACCAGCGCCAGCATCGCCAGGCACACCACCACGGCCATCGAGGACAGCGCGCGGGTCCGCTTCAGCGGCATCCGCAGCGCCACCCAGAACACCACCGAGCCGGTGAGCACGAAGACCAGGTGCTTCTTGAACAGCGAGTACACGCCGGAGCCGGTGTCCGGGTCGACCGAGGCGACCGAGGAGGCCGACAGCACCATCACGATGCCGATCGAGGTGAGCAGGCCGGTCAGGGCCAGCACCAGGTGGAAGTCGGCGAGCGGGCGCGACAGCCACGCGGTCAGCGCGGTGAACGTGGCGCGCGCCGGGCTCTGCCGGTCCCGCCTGCGCGGCTCGCGGTCCTGCTTCTGGTCCGGCTCCTCAACGACCGTCATCGGCAGACCCCGTCGCACGGGCCAGGACCGCGTCGGCGAAGGCGTCGCCCCGGTGGGCGTAGTTGCGGAACATGTCCAGGGACGCCCCGGCCGGCGCCAGCAGCACCACGTCACCGGGCTGGGCCAGGTCACTGGCCACCGAGACCGCCTCGTTCATGGCCTCATCGTCACCCGAAGCGACCCGATGGACGGGGACATCCGGCGCGTGTCGCGCGAGAGCGGCCGCGATCACCGGGGCGTCGGCGCCCATCAGCACCGCGCCCCGCAGGCGTCCGGCGACCGCCTCGACCAGCTCGTCGACCGCGGCTCCCTTGAGCTGCCCGCCGGCGATCCACACCACGCTGGAGTGCGCGAGCAGCGACCCGGCGGCGGCGTGCGGGTTGGTGGCCTTGGAGTCGTTGACGTAGCGGACCCCGCCGAACTCGCCCACCTCGACCGCGCGGTGCGCGCCGGGCTGGAACTCGCGCAGGCCCTTCGCGACGCCGCCGGGGTCGATGCCGTAGGCGCGGGCCAGGGCGGCCGCGGCGAGGGCGTTGGCCAGGTTGTGCGGTCCGGTCGGGCGCACCTCCGTCGCGGAGATCAGCTCCTCGGCGGAGTGCTGCGGGTCCGGGCCGTAGGCGCGGTCGATCAGCAGGTCCTCGACCAGGCCCAGCTCGCCGGGGCGCGGGGTGTCCAGGCGGAACCCGACCCGCTTCGCCCCGGCGGGCGCGTACTCGCCGGCCAGCCGCACCGACCACGGGTCGTCGGCGTTGTGCACGACGACGTTCGAGTGCGCGTGGATGGTGCCCTTGGCGGCCGCGTAGGACTCCATCGAGCCGTGCCAGTCCAGGTGGTCCTCGGCGAGGTTGAGCACCACCGAGGCGTGCGGGGCCAGCGTGGAGGACCAGTGCAGCTGGAAGCTGGACAGCTCCACGGCCAGCACCTCGTAGCCCTCAAAGACCGCGTCCAGCACCGGCAGGCCGATGTTGCCGCAGGCCAGCGCGTGCGCCCCGCCCGCACGCAGCATCGACTCCAGCATGCCGACGGTGGTGGTCTTGCCGTTGGTGCCGGTGACCGCGAGCCAGGTGGCCGGGTTCGGCAGGTCGCGGGAGGCGCGCCAGGCCAGCTCGACGTCGCCGATCACCTCGACGCCGGCGGCGGCCGAGGCGACCAGCAGCGGCGCGGTCGGCCGCCAGCCGGGGCTGGTGACCACCAGGTCGGTCCCGGCCGGGGGTTCGGTCAGGCCGGGCACCAGCTCGGCGCCCAGGCCGTCCAGCTCGGCCAGCCGCTCGGCGTTGCCGTCGGTCACCGTGACCCGGGCGCCGCGCTCGGTCAGGGCCCGCACCGCCGAGCGCCCGGTGACCCCGGCACCGGCGACGAGCACGTTCCGTCCGGCGAACACCTCTAGCCTCCCGCGCCCAGCTGTTCGGAGTAGAAGAGGCCGAGGCCGAACATGCAGCAGATGGCCGCCAGCAGCCAGAACCGGATGATCACCGTGGTTTCGGCCCAGCCGGCCAGCTCGAAGTGGTGGTGGAACGGGGCCATCCGGAACAGGCGGCGCCGCGTCGTGCGGAACACTGCGATCTGCAGCACCACCGAGATCATCTCGACCATGAACAGGCCGCCGATGACGATGGCGAGCAGCTCGGTGCGGGTGGTGATGGACAGGCCGGCGACCAGGCCGCCCAGCGCCAGCGAACCGGTGTCGCCCATGAAGATCTTCGCCGGGGCCGCGTTCCACCACAGGAACCCGATGCACGCGCCGGCCGCGGCGGCCGCGACCACCGCCAGGTCCAGCGGGTCACGCACGTCGTAGCAGGCCGCCTGCGGGGTCACCACGCAGGACAGGCGGGCCTGCCAGAACGCGATCACCACGTAGGTCGCGAGCACCATCGCCGAGGTGCCGCCGGCCAGGCCGTCCAGGCCGTCGGTGAAGTTCACCGCGTTCGACCAGCCGGAGATGACCACGTAGCAGAAGATCACGAAGATCACCGCGGGGAAGGTGATCAGCGCGAGGTCGCGCACGTAGCTGAGGTTGCGCGAGGCCGGGGTGAGGCCGTAGCGGTCGGCGAACTGCAGCGCCAGGATGCCGAACGCGACCGCGACCACCAGCTGGCCGACCAGCTTCGCGGTCTTGTTCAGGCCCAGGTTGCGCTGCTTGCGGATCTTGATGAAGTCGTCGAGGAACCCGACCACGCCCAGGCCCACCGCGAGGAACAGCACCAGCAGGCCGGAGGCGGACGGGCCGTCGTCGGCCGAGCTGCCCGAGCCGATCCAGTTCATCAGGTGCGCGGCGAAGTAGCCGACCACCATCGCGATGATGATCGCGACCCCGCCCATCGTGGGCGTGCCGCGCTTGGACTTGTGGCCCTGCGGGCCCTCCTCGCGGATCTCCTGGCCGAAGCCCTGCCGGGAGAAGACCCGGATGAGGTAGGGCGTGAGCAGGATGGAGACCAGGAGACCGATCGCGGCCGCGATCAGAATGCTGATCACGCAACACCTTCCTTGAGCAGTGCGTCAGCGACGAGCCAGAGCTCGGCGACCTTCGAAGCCTTCACCAGCACGACGTCACCGGGTTCCAGCTGCTCGCGCAGGAGGGCGATCGCGGCGTCGGCGTCGGGCACCAGCACGGACTCCTCGCCCCACGAACCCTCGTGGCTGGCGCCCTGGTGCATCGCGGCGGCCTCCTCGCCGACCACCACGAGCCTGCTGATGTTGAGCCGGACCGCGAGGCGGCCGATCTCGTCGTGCGCGGACACGCTATCGGCACCGAGTTCGCCCATCACACCGAGGACCGCCCAGGACCGCTTCCCGCGGCTGGCCGAGGCCAGGGTCTTGAGCGCGGCGCGCATCGACTCCGGGTTGGCGTTGTAGGAGTCGTTCATCACCACGACGCCGTCCGCCCTGGTGGTGACCTCCATGCGGCGCGCGGAACGGCGCTGCGCGGCTGACAGGCGCTGCGCGACCTCCTCGACGCTCGCGCCCAGCTCCAGCGCGATCGCGGCGGCCGTCAGGGCGTTGCCCACGTGGTGCTCGCCGTACAGCGACAGCTTCACCGGCGCCTGCCCGGCCGGGGTGATCAGCCGGAAGGAGGCGCGGGCCTGCTCGTCGAGGGTCATGTCCTCGGCGCGCACCTGCGCGTCCGGGTGCTCGCCGACGCCGACGATCCGCGCCGTGGTCCGGCTCGCCATCGCCGCGACCAGCGGGTCGTCCAGGTTCAGGACCGCGACCCCGCCCTCGTCGGCCGACGGCAGCGCCTCGACCAGCTCGCCCTTGGTCTTGGCGATGCCCTCGCGCGAGCCGAACTCGCCGACGTGCGCGCTGCCGACGTTGAGCACGGCGCCGATGCGCGGCGGGGCGATCTCCGCCAGGTGCGCGATGTGGCCCGGGCCGCGGGCGGACATCTCCAGCACCAGGTGGCGGGTGTTCTCGTCGGCGCGCAGGGCCGTCCACGGGTGGCCCAGCTCGTTGTTGAACGACCCGGGCGGCGCGACCGTCGGGCCCATCGGCTCGAGCAGCTGCGCGATCAGGTCCTTGGTGGAGGTCTTGCCGGACGAGCCGGTCACCCCGACCACGATGAGCCCGCCGCGGGACAGCTCGATCACCACGTGCCGGGCCAGCTTCGCCAGCGCGGCCAGCACCGCGGCGCCGGAACCGTCCTTGTCGCCGGTCAGCGCGAGCGCGCGCTCGTGCGCCTGGCCGGGCGGCAGCGGCGGCACGATCACCGCGGGCGCGTCCACCTCGCGGGCGGCCAGCACCCCGGCGGCGCCGCTCTCCACCGCCTTGGCGGCGAAGGCGTGCCCGTCGACCTTCTCCCCCGGCAGGGCCACGAACAGCCCGCCCGGGGTGAGGCGGCGCGAGTCGAACTCGACGCTGCCGGTGACCGTCTCACGTCCGTCGGTGCGGTGCAGCCGCCCGCCGGTGATGGCGGCGATCTGCTCCAGGGTCAGCGGGATCAACGGGTCTCCTGGTTCTCTTCGAGCCGGTGCCGGATCGCCGCCGCCAGCTCGTCGCGGTCGGAGAAGGGGTGCACGACGCCCGCGGCCTCCTGGCCGGTCTCGTGGCCCTTCCCCGCGATCAGCACGACGTCCCCGGCGCGGGCCAGCCCGACCGCCTGGACGATCGCCTCGCGCCGGTCGCCGATCTCCAGCACCTCACCGGCGTCCGGACCGGCGGCACGGGCCCCGGTCAGCATCGCGGCGCGGATCGCGGCCGGGTCCTCCGACCGCGGGTTGTCGTCGGTGACGATGAGGACGTCGCTGCGCTTGGCGGCGGCCTCGCCCATCATCGGGCGCTTCGCGGTGTCCCGGTCGCCGCCGCAGCCCAGGACGGTGATGATCCGCCCCTCGGTGCGGGCGCGCAGCGCGTCCAGCGCCTGGGCGACCGCGGCCGGCTTGTGCGCGTAGTCGACGACCGCGGTGAAGTCCTGGCCCAGGTACACCCGCTCCATCCGGCCGGGGACCTCGACGTGCGCCAGGCCGGTGACGGTCTCCTCCAGCGTGAGGCCGCAGGTCTCCAGGATCGCCGCGGCGAGCAGCGCGTTGGCGATGTTGAACGTGCCCGGCAGCGGCAGCGTGGCCCGCGCGGTGCGCCCGGACGGCGAGTGCAGCGTGAAGCTCTGCTCCCCGCTAGCCGTGGTGGCGAAGTCGGTGGCGGTCCAGCTCGCGTCCACGCCCGGCTCGGTGGTCACGGTGATCGTGTGCGGCGTGACCAGCGCCTGGCCCCAGGCGGTGTCGATGCACACCACCTCGGTGGTGGAACGGCCGTCGAACAGCAGCGACTTGGCGGCGAAGTACTCCTCCATGTCGCGGTGGAAGTCCAGGTGGTCCTGGGAGAGGTTGGTGAACGCGCCGACCGCGAACCGGGTGCCGTTGACCCGGCCCAGCGCGAGCGCGTGGCTGGAGACCTCCATCGGCACGTGCGTGACGCCCTGCTCGACCATCACCGCGAGCAGCGCCTGCAGGTCGGGCGCCTCGGGCGTGGTGAACGCGCTGGCCAGCCGCTCGCCGGCGATGCGGGTCTCGATCGTGCCGATCAGGCCGGTGACGTGCCCGGCGGCGCGCAGGCCCGACTCGACCAGGTAGGTGGTGGTGGTCTTGCCGGAGGTGCCGGTGATGCCGAGCACGGCCAGCTCCAGCGACGGCTCGCCGTAGATCCAGGCGGCCATCGAGCCGAGCACCCCGCGCGGGTCCGGGTGCACCAGCACCGGGACGCCCGCCTCACGCAGCGCCGGCCGGTCCGCGCCCGCCTCGTCGGTGAGCACCGCCGCCGCCCCGGCGGCGATGGCCTCCGCGGCGAAGTCGGCCCCGTGCGCCCGCGCGCCCGGCAGCGCGGCGAACAGGTCGCCGGGCAGGACGTGCTGAGCCCGCAGGGTGGCCCCCGTGACGACCGTGTCGCCGGGCCAGTGCGGCTCGCCGACCAGGCGCGCGTCCGCGCGCGCGACCAACGTGGTGAGCGGGACCGGCTCGATGCGGGTCGGCCGTGGCGGCGCCACCGCCGCCTTCACCGGGCTGTCCGGTACCCGCCCCTTCGCTTCCTGCGACATGGTGCTGCTTCCAGACGCTTCCACCGACACAGCACGGAAGGTTACCGAGCCGGGATTCCCCCCTTGCGGGCCGGTACTCCTAGCGAGTTTGTCTCGATTGGACAGCGGTCGCTACGGCAACACCAGCGGCACGTACGGCGCCGCACCGTCGGACAGCGGGATCTGGAACCGCTGCGTCAGGTACGACGCGATGTCGTGGAACAGCGGCGCCGCCGAGTGGCCCGCGGGCAGCGTGGTGTCCGGGGCGTCCAGCCGGATGCCCACCACGAACCGCGGGTTGTCCGCGGGCAGGATCCCGGCGAAGGTGATGTTGTACAGGCTGTCGCTGTACGCGCCGGTCGCCGGGTTGACCTGCTGGCCGGTGCCGGTCTTGCCGGAGATCTGGTAGCCCTCCAGCGCCGCGGTCGGCGCCGTCCCGCTGTTGCCGTTCTTCCCGGTCTGGGTGACCGCCCGCATCATGTTCCGCACCGTCGTCGCGGTCTGCGGGCTGACCACCTGCGTCGTCTGCGGCGCCGCCTTGGGCACCACGGTGCCGTCCGGGCGGATCTCCTCCTTGACGATGCTCGGCTGCACCCGCAGGCCGTTGTTCGCGATCGCCTGGTACATCGCGGTCATCTGCACCACGGTCATCGACAGGCCCTGCCCGATCGGCAGGTTGCCGAACGTGGTGCCGGTCCAGGTGTTGCGCGGCGGCACGAACCCGCGGCTCTCCCCGGACAGGCCCAGCCCGGCGCTCTGCCCGACGCCGAAGCGCTTGAGGTAGTCCAGGTACTTGTCCGGGCCGAGCTGCTGGGCCAGCAGCAGCGTGCCGACGTTGGAGGACTTCGCGAAGATGCCGGTGACCGAGTAGTTCTGCGTGCCGTGCACCCACGCGTCGTGCACCGTGTGGTCGGCGACCTTCAGCGTGCCGGGCACCTGCAGCACCGACTCGGGCGTCACCAGGCCCTGGTCGATCGCCGCGGTGGCGGTCACGATCTTGTTCACCGACCCCGGCTCGAACGGCGTGGACACCGCCTGCAGGTCCATCAGCGACTGCGTGTAGGTCTTGTTGTCGTAGGGGTCGAACGTCGAGTCGTCGGCGATGGCGTAGATCTCGCCGGTCTTGGCGTCCATCACGACCGCGCTGGCGCCCTTGGCGTGCGACTGCCGCACGTAGTCGGCCAGCGCGTTCTGCAGGAAGTACTGCGTGTCCGAGTCCAGCGTGAGCACGACGTCGTTGCCCGGGGTGGCGGGCTGCACGTCCCGCTCGGTGCCCGGGATGATCACGTTGTCGTTGCCTTGCTTGGTGTCGGCGACGTAGCGGCCCGGCTGGCCGGCCAGGTCGGCGTTGAGCGTGTACTCCAGCCCGGCCAGGCCCTGCAGGCTGTGCTTGGACACATCCGGGTCGTCCATGCGCCAGTTCGCCAGCCCGACGACGTTGGAGGCCAGCGTGTCGCCCGGGTACTCGCGGGCGGCCCGCACCTCGGCGCCGATCTCCGGGAACGCGGTGGTGATCTCCTCGGCGATCGACGGTTCGACCCCGTCCACCAGGTAGGTGAACGACGTGGTCTTGCGGAAGTCGGCGAGCAGCTCGGCCTCGGTGACCCGGCCGGGCAGCTTGGCGGCGATGAACTTCGCCGCGTCCGCCGCGCGCGTCTCGTAGTTCTGGCCCCCCGCCGGGTTCTTCGCCGCGACCTCGTCCCACGCCTTGCGCATCGCGCGCAGGTTCACCGACAGCGCGCGGGTCTCCACGGTGAAGGCCAGCTTGACGTTGTTGCGGTCCACAATGGACCCGCGCTTGGCCGGGATCGGGATCGTGGTGCTGCGCTGGCTCTCCGCCTTCGCCGACAGGGCCGCCGCCTGGAAGCCCTGGACCTGCACGAGCTTGAGCCCGGCCAGCACCAGCACCGCGACGAGCACCACGCGCACCCCGACGTAGCGCCCCTTGCCGGTGGCGGCGTTGGGCTGGCCGGCCACCTGGCGCATCCGGGCGCCGTAGCTGCGGCGTCCCGGCCGCGCCATCACTGCCCTCCCGTGGTCTGCTGTCCCGGCGCCTGCGTCTGCCCGTCGGACGGCGGCACCTGCGCCTGGTCCGGCGGCTGGGTCACCTGGCTGTCGCCCTGCGGCACGTCACCCTCGATCGGGCGGCCGCCGACCGGCGTGCCCTGCGGCACCACCGGCGCCGTCTGCGTCTGCGTGGCCGGGGCACCCTCGGCCTTCTTCGGCTCGCCGACCACGGTGACCGACCCGTCCGGGTTCAGCACCAGGTGCGCCGGGTCCTTCGCGGGCACCATGCCCAGCGCCTTGGCCCGCTCGGCCAGCGACGACGGCGACTCCGCGCCGCTGACGTCCTGCTGCAGCTGCTCGACCCGCTCGGCCAGCGCGGCGTTGTCGTCGCGCAACTGCTCGAGCCGGTAGGAGTCGGCGATCGCCTGCGTGGACAGCAGCAGCGTCGCCACCACCCCGGCGGCGAGCAGCACCATCACCAGCATCACGAACGTGGCCCGCGAGCGCGGCACCCGCAGCTTGAGCCGGATCTTCTGGCGCTCGGGCTCGGGCGCGCGCTTCAGGCCCTCGGCGCGCTGCGCCCGCCGGGCGTAGGCACGCTCGGCGGCGGTGGTGCGCTGGGACTGCCGCGGCTGCTGCTGGGGACGGCGGCGCTTGGCCGGTACCGGTGTGCCCAGGCCCTCCTCGGCGGGTGCGTCCGAACGGCGCGGACGCCGTCGCGGCTGCGCACCGGCCTGCCTGCGTGCCCGCGTAGGCGCTGTCATGCGTCCGCCTCCTGCATCTTGCGGGACACCCGCACCCGGGCTGGCCGCATGACCGGGGCTGCGCAATTGTCGATCATGCGTCCGCCTCCTTGATCCGTTCCGCCACCCGCAGCCGCACGGACGCCGCCCTCGGGTTCTGTTCGATCTCTTCCTCGCTCGCCTTCTCGGCGCCGCGCGTGATCAGCTTCAGTTCCGGCCCGTGGCCGGGGAGTTCGACCGGCAGGCCGGGCGGCGTGCGCGATTTCGCCAGCTCCGCGAAGGCCTGCTTGACGATCCGGTCCTCCAGCGAGTGGTAGGACTCCACGACGATCCGGCCGCCCACGGCCAGCGCGGACAACGCCGCGGGGATCGCCCGGCGCAGCACCTCCAGCTCGCCGTTGACCTCGATGCGCAGCGCCTGGAACGTGCGCTTGGCCGGATGCCCGCCGGTGCGGCGGCTCGCGGCCGGCACCGCGTCGTAGAGCAACCGCACCAGCCGCTCGCTGCGGTCGAACGGCTGCCGCGCCCGCTCCGCGACGATCGCCTTGACGATCCGCTGGGCGAACCGCTCCTCGCCGTACTCGCGCAGGATCCGGACCAGCTCGCCCGGCTCGTAGGTGTTGAGCACGTCCGCGGCGGTCTGCCCGGTGGTGGGGTCCATCCGCATGTCCAGCGGGGCGTCCCGGGCGTAGGCGAAGCCGCGTTCCTCGGAGTCCAGCTGCATGGAGGACACGCCGAGGTCGAACATGACACCGTCCACACGGGACAACCCGAGCCGGTCGAGGACGTCCGGCAGGGTGTCGTAGACGGCGTGCACCAGCTGGGCGCGGTCGCCGAAGGGCGCCAGCCGCGCGCCGGCGCGTTCCAGCGCGTGCGGGTCCCGGTCCAGGCCGATGAGCTTCAGCTGGGGGAACGCGGTGAGCAGTGCCTCGGAGTGCCCGCCCAGGCCGGTGGTCGCGTCGACCACGACGGCCGGGCGGCCCTCGAGCGCGGGAGCGAACAGCTCCAGCACGCGCTCGGTCATGACCGGCACGTGCGCGGCCTCGGCTGCCACTTCTCCCACCCCCTTAAGCCGTCGTGCGGATGCCGTCAGGTCCCCGCCCGCCCGCTGCGAACCTGGTGCCGGGGAAGGTGCACCAGGGCCACTGAGCGGACAGAGGCCTCACGACATCCGTCGCCGGATCCCGCCCCCACTCGCGTTCCGCCACCCGCGCCCCCCGACGGCGCGGGTCACCTAGAAGACTCCCGGCAGGACCTCTTCCTGGGCCTGCGCGTAGCTGTCCTCGTGTTCCTCCAGGTAGGACTCCCAGCGCTGGGCGTCCCAGATCTCCAAGCGCGTGATCGCCCCGATCACCACGCACTCCTTGTTGAGCCCGGCGTAGCGCCGGAGCTCGGGCGCGATCGCGATGCGCCCCTGGCCGTCCGGACGCTGCTCGTCGGTGCCCGCGAACAGGTACCGCTGGTAGGCCCGCACCGCCTCGTTGGTGAAGGGCGCCTCCGCGACCTTGCGGGCCAGCTGCTCGAACTCCGCGCGCGGGAAGACGAAGAGGCAGTGATCTTGCCCCTTGGTGACCATCAGCCCACCTGCCAGCGCGTCGCGGAACTTCGCGGGCAGCGTGAGCCGCCCCTTGTCGTCCAGCTTGGGTGTGTGGGTGCCGAGGAACACCGGCATCCACCTCCCCACCGCCCCCGGTGCTCCACCGGATGCGGCCCCTGGGGCCTCCCTACTGCCCCACTGCGCACCACCGTACCCCACTTTTCCCCACAGTCAACGCCGCAAGGATGCCCGACCGGGCGATCCTGGCGGTATTTACGCAGGTCAGCGCGAGGGGGTCGAAGTGGGGAGAAGGTGGGGAGCCGCGGCGGGCCTCCCCCGCACCGGGTAGCTTTCGCGCCCGCGGAACGGCGTTTCGGGCCTCTGGTGGGGGCCGGTGGGGCGGGCGGTGGGTGGAAGTGGGGAGCGCGGTGGGGATGGGTGGGGAAGCGGGTGGAGGACAGTGGGGCATCCGGGTGAGCACGGCCGCCCGGGTACCCGCGAAGCTCCGCGAGCTCGACGTTCCGGCGCGCGAGCCGCGCGGGTCAGGTGCGCGTCGTCCGGCGTTCGGGCCTGGGCTCAGCCGAGCAGCTCCGCCAGCCGCGCCGCCACCTTCGCCGAGCCGGCGGGGACCACGTTCACCCACGCCGCTCCCCCGCGCCCCGGCTCCACGGTGCCCAGGTACGCGCCCTGGTCGGTGCGGAACCAGCTCACGCCACCGGCCCGGCGCAGCCGCCCGGCCTCGCGCACGCGCACCGTGAACTGCCCGGCCCCGAGCACCGGCCGGGACTGGATCGCCCGCACCTCGTCCACCTGCCGCGCCGCCGCTCGCGAACCACCGCCCCCGGACAGCGCGTCGGCCGGGAGGCTGACTCCGTAGCCCGGCCCGGGCTCCAGTGGGGGCAGCAGGTCGACGACCGCGGTGAAGATCTCCGTGTCGCGGATCCCGGACAGCCCGATGGTCCGGCTCGGCTGCGCCGCCAGCACGCCCCGCCTGCCGCCGGCCGCGGCCACCGCCCGGAACGGCGCCTCCGCCTCCAGATCAGCCAGGGCCTCGCACTCGACGTAGACCTCCGCCGTCGCCAGGGTCGCCAGCCGCGACTCCAGCGCGGGGTCCAGCCGGCCGCCGTCGAGAAGCCCCCGCTCGGCCAGGTTCGCGTGCACCGCGCGGCGGATCTCGGCGCGCTCGGCCTCGGTCGCGCCGACACTGCGGACCTCCAGCGGCACCGGCACCCGGGTGTGCCCGAGGTCGTGCCACAGGACGTCGAACGCGGACGCCGAGACCCGGATCACGACTGCCCCAGCTCCGGTGGTTCGTCGAAGAACCGGCCCGGCACCGACTCGCGCAGGGCCGCGTCGCGCGCGTTGAGCACGTCGATCGCCTTCTGGCGGGCCTCCTCGGCGGCCGCCCGCCGCTGCTCCATGGCGTCCGACAGCCCGGCCAGCGCCGCGAAGTTCCCGCTCGCGGCGGCCTCGCGGATCATCGCGGCCGGGTCGTAGGGCACCGGCGGCGGCATCTCGTCCCGCGCCCGCGCGGCGATCCCGGCCTGGCGCCCGACCGCGTCGGACAGGGTCGCCGACAGCTCGGTGGCGTGCCCGGACCAGCTCTCGGCCTTGGCCAGCGTCTTGCGCAGCGCCTCCCCGGCCGGGCCCTCGAACGCCTCGCCCGCCCGCTCCGCGATCGTGCCGAGCGCCTGCGCCGACTCGCGCAGCCGCGCGGCCAGCCCGGCCCACTGCTCGCCGATGCGGCCGGCGGTGGCCGGGTCGTTGCCGTCGGCGACCTCGGCCGCCATCGCCTCGTGGGTGTAGGACTCGTACCGCGTCGTCGGCTCGGGCACCTGGTTCACGCCGGCTCCTCAGGGCAGTTTCGGCTCGATCAGCCGGGCCACGGTGTCCGCCCGCTCGCACGCGAGCGGCGTGTCCGCGAAACCCGTGTTGGTCACGTCCACCTGCACGCTGGCCTCCTGGCCGACGCCGAGCAGGACCGCGCACGTGCCGTCCCCGGCGCGGCGGTCGGACACCCGGAAGCCCTTGTGCGCACCCACGGTCACGCGCTTGCCGGTGCCCTTGTCGATCTCCAGCGACGCCAGCGGCGCGTCCTCGGCGAGCGTGACGGTGACGCCGAAGGTGCCCGGCTCGGTCCAGTCGCAGGCTCGTGCGGTGCCGATGGTCTTCTCCTCGCCCAGCGAGGTCAGCCCGGCGGTGGAGCGGTCGGTCGTGGACAGCAGCTCGCACGGCTTCAGCCCCGCCAGACCGGCAGGCGGCGCGCTGGGCGAGGCCGAGGCGGGGCTGGACGGGACCGGCGCCGCGGGCCGCGAAGCCGGCTGCCCGCACGCGGTGAGCAGCGCGCCGGCGGCGAGCACCAGGACCGCACCGCGCATCCGCTCAGCCACCGCTGCAGTCGACGCCCTCGGCGGCGTCGTCGTCGCTGTCGGAGTACCGCTTCAGCGCGCGGCGGATGTTCGTCTTCAGCGTCTCCAGCTCCTGGCCGAACCGGATCAGCGAGTCGGCCGCCGAACCGGGACCGCCCAGGCCGTAGCGGGCCATGAACTCGCCGACCTCGCCGGCGTACCCGCCGCCCAGCGGCACGGTGCGGCCCAGCACCCGGGCCTCCCGCACCATCTCGCCGACGACGTCCTGGAGCTGACTGATCTGCTGATAGGCCCCGGCCGCCAGCTCGGGCGAGACCGCGAACGCCCCCGCGTTCACGTTCAGGCCACTGTGCGTGTCGGTCATCGGTTCTGTTCGCACCTCTCGGTAGCCGACCGGTTCCAGACCGCAGCATAGCGTCCGAATCGAATTCAGGGTTCTTCGACCGACTTGGCCGGGGTTTGACACACTGGATGCCAGGCTGGGTGCCGGGGCGGGCCACCGCGCAGCACCCGTCCCCGGCTGTGAGATCCTTCCGCGCCGCGGCGCGGTCAGGCGGGCCGCACCCGTGTTCCGGTTTTGAAAAATGGGCTTCGGCACCAGGAGGTCGAGTGACGTCGAGGACACAGCCTGCATCGTCCGGGGAGTTCACCGGCGAGCAGGCGCCCGGGCAAGCGCCGTACCACCCGTCCGGTGCGAGCCCGGCACACGGCCTGCCGATCAGCCACAACGGCCACGGTGAGCTGCACGAGACCATGCGCCGCATCGCGGGCAACGTCGAGCGGGTGCTCGTCGGCAAACCCGAGGTGGTGCGCGTCGCGCTGGTGACGCTGCTGGCCGAGGGCCACCTGCTGGTCGAGGACGTGCCGGGCGTCGGCAAGACGTCGCTGGCCAAGGCGCTGGCCCGGTCGATCGACTGCACGGTCAGCCGCATCCAGTTCACGCCCGACCTGCTGCCCAGCGACGTCACCGGCGTGTCCATCTACAACCGGCAGACCGGCGGGTTCGAGTTCCGGCCCGGCCCGGTGTTCGCCAACATCGTGGTGGGCGACGAGATCAACCGCGCGTCGCCGAAGACCCAGTCGGCGCTGCTGGAGTGCATGGAGGAGAAGCAGGTCACGGTCGACACCACGACCTACCGCCTGGACGACCCCTTCATGGTCATCGCCACGCAGAACCCGATCGAGATGGAGGGCACCTACGCCCTGCCCGAGGCGCAGCGCGACCGGTTCACCGCGCGTGTGTCGATCGGCTACCCGGACCAGCAGGCCGAGCTGGCCATGGTCGACGAGCACTCCGGCCACGACCCGCTGGCCGACCTGCAGCCGGTGTCCGACGCGGCCACCCTCAACCGGCTGATCCAGCAGGTCCGCACGGTGCACATCGCGCCGGAGGTGCGCAAGTACGCCGTCGACCTGGTCGCCGCGACGCGCCAGGTGCCGGAGATCCGGCTGGGCGCCTCGCCGCGGGCCACGCTGCAGCTGGTCCGTTCGGCGCGCGCCCAGGCCGCGCTGTCCGGCCGCGACTTCGTCGTCCCGGACGACCTGCACGCGGTCGCCGTCCCGGTGCTCGCGCACCGGCTGGTGCTGACCACCGAGGCGCACGCGGCCCGCCGCTCCGCCACCGACGTGGTCCGCGCGGTGCTGCACCGGGTGCCGGTGCCCCAGGGCGGTCACCCGCAGACCGCCGGCCGCCGGTAGCCGGCCGTGTTCCGCTCGCTGTCCGGGCTGACCACGCGGGGGCGGTGCCTGCTCGCCGCCGGGGTGGCGGCCGCGGTGTGCGCGGTGGTGCTCAACGAGCGCGACCTGCTGCGGGTCGCGGTGTTCGTGGTGGCGCTGCCGCTGCTGATCGCCCTGTTCATCGCGGCGTCGCGGGTGCGCATCGGCGCGTCCCGCAAGCTGCTGCCCGAGCGCGTCTCGGCCGGGTCGGCGGGCGAGGTGGAGCTGGCGCTGTGGCGCGACGGCAAGCTGCCCGCCGGTGAGGTCCTGCTCGAGGACGGGGTGCCCTACGCGCTGGGGTCGCGGCCGCGCTTCGTCGTGGAGCGCCTGCCGCACGGCCGCGTCATCGCGCTGCGCTACCCGATCCAGCCGATGATGCGCGGGATCCAGCAGGTCGGCCCGCTGCGTGCGACGCTGACCGACCCGTTCGGGCTGTGCGAGTTCGACCGCGAGCTGATCGCGCATTCGCGGCTGGTCGTGGTGCCGAAGGTGGTGTCCCTGTGGGGGCTGCCCAGCGGCGCCGGGATCGGCGCGGGCGACGACGGCAGCGTCCGGCTGCACGCCGGCCAGGGCGAGACCGACGTGGTGGTGCGGCAGTACCGGCAGGGCGACGACCTGCGCAAGGTGCACTGGCGCTCGACCGCGCGGCGCGACGAGATCATGGTGCGGGTCGAGGAGCGGCCGTGGCGCGGCGGGACGACCGTCCTGCTCGACCACCGGGCCGCGGCGCACCACGGCACCGGGCCGGCCGCGAGCCTGGAGTGGGCGATCTCGTTCGCCGCGAGCGTGTGCGTGCACGTGCGGCGGGCCGGGCACCGCGTCCGGCTGGTCACCGAGCACGGCAAACCGCTGGCCGACGTGCCCGGCGACGGCGGCGAGGGCTACGACAACGTGCTGCTCGACGCGCTGGCCGCGCTGCAGCCGGCGCACCAGCGCGACCTGACGACGGGTCATGATCCGGCCGAGGGGCAGGAGCTGATCGCGATCCTGGGGACGGTGTCGAACCAGGCGGTGACGGAGCTGGCGCGGTTCCGGCCGCGGGGCATCCGGAGCTTGGCGGTGCTGCTGGACACCCCGGCGTGGTCCGGGGGCGTGAGCGCGCCGGAACATCGCGCGGCGGCGACGGAGGAGTCGGCGGCGCTGCTGCGGGCGGCCGGCTGGGGCGTCGTGGTGGCCGGCCCGAACAGCCCGATGCCCCAGGTCTGGGGCGATTTGTGCCGCACCGCCGCGGGGCGGGGCACCCTCATCGGGGGCGCGCTGTGAACGGGCGCGACCGTCTGACGGCGGGCAGCGCATCGGTCCACGGCCGCTCCGCGGCGGGCTCGCGCCGGTTCACGCTTGGTGAGCCCACCGCGCGCCACGCCACCAGCGGCGCTACCGCGGACCCGCGCCCCGCCACGGCGGAGCGGCGCCACGTGGCGGGCTGGCTCACCGCGCGCCACGCCACCGCCCGGCGAGACAGCACCACGGACCCGCGCCCAGCCGCGACGACCACCGCCGCGCAGCGGCGTCACCGGGCAGGCCCGCGCCACTTCGCGCCCGGTCAGCCCATCGCGTTCCACGCGACCACCGGCACCGCCACCCAGCGAACCGCCGCCCCGTTCCACGCCACGGCGACCACCACCCGCCCCGCCGCTGAAATCACCACCCGCCCCGCCGCTGAGCCCAACCCGGCCCCGCGCGGACCACACCACCTTCGCCCGCCCGCGCGCCACGCCATCGCGCGCGCCGCGGGCGCCAAGGGCACCCTGTGCACCGCGGGCATCACGGGCCCCGCGGCCGGCCACCTGAACTCCGGGGGATCGCAGTGACCACGCTGACCGGCCGTCCGCCGCGTCCCGAGCAGCAGCCCGACGCCCCGCCGCCGGGGCGGCCGGAGCTGCACCGCCCCACGCAGCGCGTCGTGGAGCCGCCGCCGCAGTGGCGGGGCTCGATCCTCGCGCCGATCGCCGCCGGGCTCGCCACCCTGTGCGCCTCCACCTCGCTGACCGGCGTCGTCGGCGGGGCCGGCTGGCTCGGGTACGTCACGGTGGCCGTCGTGCTCGTCGCCGCCACCGGGCTCGCCCTGCGGACCATCCGCACGCCGACCGCGGTCGTCGGGCTGGCCCAGCTCGTCGTGCTGTTGCTGTTGATCACCGGCGTGTTCACCAGCAGCGGCATCCTCGGCGTGATCCCCGGCCCGGCCGCGTTCAGCGAGATCAACGGCGTCCTCACCGCGGCGTTCGAGCAGATCCGCACCGGCCTGCCGCCGGTCGAGGCGACCCCGCCGATCCTGTGCCTGGTGACCATCGCGATCGGCCTGGTCGCGGTGCTCGTGGACACCCTCGCCGTCGCCGCCTCCGCGCCCGCCGCCACCGGTCTGGTGCTGCTGTGCGTCTACGCGGTGCCCGCCTCGCTGGCCGACGACATGCTCCCGTGGTGGACGTTCCTGCTCGGCGCGGCGGCCTTCGCGGGCCTGCTCGCCGTCGACGGCAACCACCGCCACCGCCGCTGGCGCAACCGCGACTCCGGCCTCGGCAACGCACCGGCCGCCGCGTCCGCACCGGTGGCCGTGGTCGCGGTCGCCGTGGTCCTGGGCCTGGTCGCGGGCACCGCGATCACCGCGGTCGGCACCGTCGGGCGCCTGCCCGGCAGCGGCCGCAGCGGCGCCGGCGCCGGGTCCGGCGGGCTGGGCGTCAACCCGTTCACCTCGCTGCGCGGCATGCTCGACCAGGGCAACACGGTCGACCTGTTCCGCGTCCGCGGCCTGGGCAACGACAAGCGCCTGCTGCGCGCGTTCACGCTCGACACCTACCGCCCCAACCGCGGCTGGAGCCTGCCGGACGGCCCGATGCCGGCCGGTTTCCCGGCCAACCAGCCGCTGCCCGCCGCGCCCGGTGACGACGGCGCCGGCGAGGCCCGCCAGATCCAGATCGAGCCGCTGAACTGGGTCGACGTGTGGATGCCGGTGTACGGGCAGCTGCGCGGCCTGCAGGGCGTGTCGCAGGGCTGGTACTACGACCCGACCAGCGGCGCGGTGTTCAGCGAGCGCAAGCAGCGCATCCCGGCCTACGTGGAGACCGCGTCCCTGGCCGAGCCGACGAAGGAACAGCTGAAGTCGGCCAGCACCCGCGGCGGCGACATCCCGGCGAGCTACAGCCAGATCACCGGTGTCGACCCGCGCGTGGTCAGCCTCGCCCGGGACCTCGCGGCGGGCGCGGCCACCGACTTCGACCGGGCAAGCGCGATCTGGCGGTACTTCAGCGCCGAGAACGGGTTCACCTACGACACGGAGACGGCCGCCGCGACCGACAGCGACGCCCTGGCCGACTTCCTGCTCAACGGCAAGCGCGGCTTCTGCGAGCAGTTCGCCTCCGCGATGGCCGTGATGCTGCGGGTGCTGAACATCCCGTCCCGGGTGGCGGTCGGGTTCACCTCCGGCTACGCCGACGGCGACTCGCGCATGATCACCTCGCAGGACGCGCACGCGTGGGTCGAGGTGTACTTCGACGACCTGGGCTGGGTCAGCTTCGACCCGACCCCGCGCTCCGACGGCCGCGGCTACGTCCCGCCGTACCTGCAGTCCGGCGCCACCTCCAGCGGGTCCTCGGACTCGGAGGAGCAGGACGTGCCGAGCGTGTCCACCACGCGGGTCGCGCCCACCGGGGCCCCCGAGACGCAGGGCAGCGCCGCCAACCCGGGTGGCACGCAGGCCGCGCCGGCCGGTTCGGCGCCGGGCTGGACCGGGTGGATCGCGCTGGTGCTGGTGCTGATCGCGCTGGCCCTGACCGCCGGCGCGTTCGTCGCGATCCGCAAGTTCCGCGGGCGGACGGCGTCCTGGCTGCCGCTGGCCGCGGCCGGGGCGTGGCTGGTCGCCGTGGTGCTCACCGCGTGGCTGGTGCACTGGGTGCTGGCCCTGGTGCTGTTCCTGCTCGCGGTGGCGGGGCTGACCCCGGCGGTGCTGCGGGAGATCCAGCGGCGGCGGCGCCTCACCGCGATCACGGCGCACCGGCCGGGCGCGGCGGACGCGGCGTGGGCTGAGCTGATGGACGAGTGCGCCGACCGCGGCGTCCCGATCCCACCGAGCGACACCGTGCGGGCGGCGGCGCAGAAGATGGCGGTGCAGCACAACCTGGACGACGCCGGGAAGGCCGACCTGCGCACGGTGATCACCGAGGTGGAGCGCTCGTGGTACTCCCCCAGCCAGTCCACGGACGCCGATTTCGCGACCGCGTTCGAGGGGCTGCGCCGGAGCCTGCAGCGCAACGCGCCGATGTCCTGGCGCGGGCGGCTGTTCCCGCGCTCGGTCTTCCGCCGGCGCTAGCGCGCGTGATTTGACAGGTTGTCGATCGTCGGGGCAGTCGGGTGATGGGGGTGGCCTGCCCGTGCGGGCAGGGCTGCCAGGCGGTAGGCCCGTGTTCGGCGATCCGGGCCGCCCGACATCGCGCCACCATCAGCTGCGGGGCATACACGCACTCCGCCCGGAGGCCCTCCCCACAACCAACCCAGCACGCCGTCCACAACCTCACGAGTCGCGACTGCTAGCCGACGTCGAACACGGCGCCGGCGCCCGGGCCGAGCACGTCACCACCGCCGTCCGTCGAGACCAGCACCCGCCCGCCGAACCCGAGTGCGCGTGGCGTGTCGCTGAAGTTCAGGGCCACCAGGGTGCGTTCGCCGTCCGCCACGCGCTGGTAGGCGAGCACGCCGGGCGGCGCGTCCAGGAACTCCTGGCTGCCGTGGCGCAGTGAGGGCCGGGCGCGCCGCAGCGCCAGCAGCGCGCGGTACAGCGCCAGCATCGACCCCTGGTCCCGCCGCTCCACGGCCACGTTGAGGTGCTCGGCCGTGTCGCCGACCGGCAGCCACGGCTCGCCGGTGGTGAACCCGGCGCCGGGGCCGGCCACGGACGGCGGCGCCCACGGCATCGGGGTGCGCTGCGGGTCGCGGCCGTTGCGATCGGTGCCCGCCCCGGGCGGCAACGCGGTGTCCGGCAGGCCCAGCTCCTCACCCTGGTACAGGAACGGCGTGCCGCGCAGGGTCAGCAGCAGCACCGCCGCCAGGCGCGCCCCGGCCGCGGACCAGCGGCTCGCGATCCGGGGCTCGTCGTGGTTGTTCAGGAACCACGCGGGCCACACGTCCGGCCCGGCCAGGTCCAGGAACTCCTCGACGGTGCGCCGGATCGCCGCGGCATCGCACGGCACCCGGGCGAACACGAAGTTGTGCGCCAGGTGCAGCTCCCCGGGCGCGAGGTAGGGCAGGATCCGGCGCTGGTCGAACTCCCACACCTCCCCGATCACCGCCACGTCCGGGTAGGAGTCGGCGACCGCGCGGACCTCGCGCAGGTACGCGTGCAGCGTCGGCCAGTCCTGTTGCCGCGACGGCTCGCCGGGCACGTTGTCGCGCAACGCCGGGTCCTTGCCGAGACGGTTGATCGAGTCGAGCCGCACCCCGTCCACACCGCGGTCCAGCCAGAACCGCAGCACGTCCAGCTGCGCGGCGCGCACCGCCGGGTTTGTCCAGTCCAGGTCGGGCTGCTGCGGCAGGTGCGAGTGCAGGTACCAGCGCCCCGCTTCGGGATGCCACGTCCAGGCTGGGCTGCCCGGCGGGAACCCGGCGAGCCAGTTGTTCGGGGGCCTGGTCCCGTCCCGCCACACGTAGAAGTCCGGGCGCGTGGTGAACCACGGGTGCCGGTCGCTGGTGTGGCCGAGCACGATGTCCAGGATCACCCGCAGACCGTGCTCGTGCGCGGCGGTGATCAGGGCGTCGGCGTCGGCATCGGTGCCGAAGACCGGGTCGACGGCGGTGTGGTCGCTGATGTCGTAGCCGAAGTCGAGCATCGGCGACCGGAAGAACGGCGAGATCCACAGCGCGTCCACGCCGAGCCACCGCAGGTACGGCAGCCGTTCGAGGATGCCCGGCAGGTCGCCGATGCCGTCGCCGTCGCTGTCGGCGAAGCTGCGCGGGTAGACCTGGTAAATCACCGCGTCCTGCCACCACGGCCTCATGACGCTCCCCGGAACGCGGCGGACCGGCGGACGACCAGCGTGGCGGCCAGCCCGCACCCCGCCGCCAGCGCCACCGCGGCGGGCAGGGCGCCGTGGTCGAGGGCGGCGCCGCCGACCGCGGCACCGGTGGCGATGCCGATCTGGAAGGCGACGATGTAGACCGCGGACGCCAGGTCCGGCTGGCCGGCCACGCGCAGGACCGCGGCCTGCAGCACCACGGCCATCCCGCCGGCCGGCACGGCCCACAGCACGACCGCCGCACCAGCGAGCACGCCGGAACCCGGGATCAGCAGCACGAGCATGCACACCGCGAGCCCGCCGGTGACGACCACGGCGGTGGCGCGCGGATGGCTGTCCACCCGCCGCCCGATCAGGACCAGGCCGAGCAGGCCGGCCGCGCCGTGCGCGAACAGCAGGCCGGACGTCGCCGCCCCGGTGAGGTGGACGGACCGGGCGATGATCGCGGTGATGTAGGTGAAGGCGGCGAAGTGCCCGGTCACCACGATCAGCGTGGCGAGGTTGACGGGGAGCAGGGCCCGGTTCAGCGATCCGCGGCGCGGCGCCGGCGGTCCGGCCGGGGTGGGTTCGACCGTCGCGCGGATCGCCACCGCCGCCAGCGCGGCGGCGCCGGCCACCGCGAGGACAGTGGGCCGCCAGCCGATCGTCTCGCCGAGCCACGAGCTCAGCGGGAGCCCGAAGAGGAACGCCAGCGAGTTGCCCGCGAAGACCACCGCGGTGGCGCGGCCGGCCCGCTGCGGTCCGAGCAGGCGGGCGGCCATCGGCGCGACCACCGACCAGAACACCCCGTGCCCGGCCGCCGCGACCAGCCGGGCGACCACCGCGACGGCGTATCCGGGCGCGAGCGCCAGCAGCAGGTTCGACACCGCGATCGCCGCGACCGTGACGAGCGCGGCCGTGCGGCGGTCCCAGCGGGCCGTCAGCGCGACCAGCGGGACGACCGAGACCGCGACCACGATCGCGTACCCGGTCATCAGCAGCCCGATGGCCGAACCGGACACGTCGAACCCGGCCGCGAACTGCGGCAGCAGGGCGACCGGCAGGTTCTCCGAGGTCACGGACACGAAGCAGGCGGCGCTGAGCGCTCCGAGCGCGACACCCGTCTTGTGGATGCGCATTGTGTAACGATACACAGATAGGGTGTGGGCATGTCCAGCCCGGGATCGCCCCGCGTCACGATGGCCGAGGTGGCGCGCCGCAGCGGTGTCTCGCCGATGACCGTGTCGTACTGCTACAACCAGCCGGACCGGGTCGCTCCGGAGACGTTGCGGCGGGTCCGCGCGGTGGCCGCCGAGCTGGGCTACCGGGGGCCGGACCCGACCGCGCGGTCGCTGCGCCGCCGCCGCACCGGCACGATCGGCGTGGTGCTCGGCGAGCACCTCGCCTACGCCTTCGAGGACCCGCAGGCTCGCAGCTTCCTCACGGGGGTCGCCGAGGTCTGCCGCGAGCGCGGGACCGGGCTGAACCTGATTCCGACCACCGGGGCGGACACCGACGTCGAGCGCGTGACGTCGGCGTCGGTGGACGGCTACATCGTCTGGACCACCGCCGACGACGACCCGGTGCTGCCCGTGGTGACCGGTCTGGGCAAGCCGGTCGCGGTGCACGGCGGCCCGGCCGCGCCCGGCGCGCGGGTGGTGACGATCGACAACCGGGCCTCGGCGCGTGACCTGGCCGCCCGCACGTTCGCCGGGGCGGCGCGGCCCGCGGTGCTGAGCTTCCCGTTCGGCCGGGACCGCAGGGCGCGGCTGGTGACCGGGCCGGCCCCCGACGGCGTGGAGTTCCCGGTGACGCGGGAACGGCTACGCGGCATCGCAGAGTATTGCCAGGACGCGGGTCTCGACTGGCGAGAGCTGCCGGTGGCGGTGGTGGCCCGCAACGACCGCGCCGCAGCGGCGGAGATGGCCGACGCCCTGCTGGACACCGGGGCGGACGCGGTGGTGGCGATGAGCGACCAGCTGGCGTTCGCCGTCCTGGACGCCGCCCGCCGCCGGGGCCTGCGGGTGCCGGGGGACCTCGCGGTCGCCGGCTGGGACGACGACCCGGACGCGGAATCGGCGGGGCTCACCACGATCGCCCAGTCCCTGCGCGACCAGGGCCGGAGCTGCGCGCTGATCGCCCTCGGCGCCGACGCCCCGGTCGAGACTTCCTGGTCGGTGGTCGTCCGCGCCAGCACGCGTCACGAGGCATGAGCTTGAGACCCCCGCACGGCGGCTTCGGCGACCACGGCCCGCGCCCCAGCGCGGTTCACCCGCCGGCGGGCAGCCTCCCGTGCGGGCGCCTCGTCAGCCGCTTCCGGACCGGCCGTTGCCGCGGGCGGCAGCGCCGTGCCACTGGCGCCGCTGACCGGCCGCGGTCGGCTGAGGGGCCCATGCGAAAGTGCCTACGCCCGCACTGGACGTAGGCACTTCGCGGAGAAGAACTACTGCTCTTCGAAGCGCTGGCGGAAACGCTCTTCCATCCGCTGCGTGAACGAACTCTTCGCCTTGACGGGCTTGCCACCGCTCTGCGTGCCGTCGCCCCCGCCACGGCCGGAGAACAACGCGAGCATCGCGCCCGCGAACATCACGACGAAACCGAACACGCTCATCAACGGCACGTCGGCGACCCACAGGGCCCGCACCATCACACCCAGTACGAGCAGGGCGACACCGACGACGAACAGCGCGATCCCCTGGATTCGGCGGCGGCGGGCGGGCCGGCGGAACCGGGCACCGCGCACCGTAGACGCGAACTTGGGGTCCTCGGCATAGAGCTCGCGCTCGATCTGGTCGAGCAGCCGCTGCTCATGCTCGGAGAGTGGCATCTTTCCTCCTCCGGCACAGCTGTCGCGGGCGCCGGGCCGCGCAACGTCCTGGACCCAACAGACACCCCTAGTGGTGTCACCCTCCAGGATACGAGTCCTTCGCGATCAGGACTACCCGATCCCACTCCAACCTGTGCCCCGTTTGGCTCAAATCTCCCCGCCGTCCTGGGCGCTGGTGTTCTTGCTGGGGTGTCGCCGCCCCTCTGCTCAACGTTTCACGCGCCTCAGGGTTCCCCCCGAGCCGGGTCGGGGTTGGACACGATCAGTGACGCCGGCCGGACCGCCGCCGCGCCGAACTTCGACCGCGCCACGTCCGCCGCCACCTCCGCGTCCCGCCACCGCGGCGCGGGCTGGTCGAAGGTCAGCTGCTCCGGCTCGGCCTCCCCGGTCAGCCCCTCCACCCGCACTCCGAGCAGGCGGACATCGGCCCCGGCGACCGCCTCCGCCAGCAGCGCGACCGCCGTCGAGTGGATCACCCGGGCCACGTCGGTGGCCGCGGGCAGCGTCCGCGCCCGGGTGATCGTGCGGAAGTCGGCGAACCGCACCTTGATCGACACCGTGCGCCCGCGCAGCCCCCGCCGCCGCAGGCTCTCCGCGACCCGCTCGGACAGCCGCAGCAGCTCGCGCTCGAGCACCCGCGGGTCACGCTGGTCGGTGTCGAAGGTGTGCTCGGCGCCCAGCGACTTCTCCGGCGAATCGACCACCACGCCGCGCTCGTCGCGCCCGTGCGCCAGCGCGTGCAGGTGCTCGGCCGCGGCGTTGCCGACCGCCTTGCGCAACCGCGGCAGCGGCGCCGCCGCGATGTCGGCGATCGTGGACAACCCGAGCCGGCGCAGGCTCTCCTCGGTCTTCTTCCCGACGCCCCACAGCGCGGAGATCGGCAGCGGGTGCAGGAACTCCAGGATCCGCCCGGCGGGCACCACGACCACCCCGTCCGGCTTCGCCATGCCCGAGGCCAGCTTCGCCACGAACTTCACCGGCGCCACCCCGACCGAGCAGGTGATGCCGTGCTCCGCCCGGACCCGGCGGCGGATCAGCTCGGCGATGCCCGCCGGCGTCTCCCCCAGCCGCCGCAGGGCGCCGCTGACGTCCAGGAACGCCTCGTCCAGGCTCAGCGGCTCCACCAGCGGCGTCAGCTCCCGGAAGATCGCCATCACGCCCTTCGACACCTCGCCGTAGAGCCCGTGCGTCGGCGGCAGGAACACCCCGTGCGGGCACAGCCGGCGCGCCACCGCGACCGGCATCGCCGCCCGCACGCCGTACTCGCGCGCCGGGTAGTTCGCCGACGTCACCACCGACCGCGGGCCCGCGCCCGCGACGATCACCGGCTTGTCCACCAGCTCCGGCCGCGTGCGCAGCTCCACGGCCGCGAAGAACGCGTCCATGTCGACGTGCAGCAGACCGCAGCCGGTGTCGTCCGGTGTGTGCCCCGCGCTCACCCGGAACCGCTCGTACCCGGCCGGCAGGGCCGCATTCCTACCCATCGCGCACGAGCCTACGCAGGGGGTCCGACAGTTCCGGTCAGAGGCGGGCGAGCACGTGCAGGCGGCTGGCGAGGTCGCGCAGCGGCGGGATCGCGCCCGCGGCGGCCTCGAAGTCGGCGAGGTCGTCGGCGGTGTACTGCTCCGACTCGACCTCACCCAGCACGTCCGACACGACCCCGTCGCCCTGGATGAGCTCCACCCGCAGCCCCGCGCCGGCCAGCAGGCCGCGCAGGCCGTCGGCGTCGAAGCGGCGCAGCAGCGTCTCCCCGTCGTCCGCGAGCACCCCGTCGGAGCTGGTCAGCAGCGCGTGCGCCTCGCGCACCCGGCCGGCCAGGGCGCGGTGCAGCGCGGCCGCGTGCCGGTTGGCGACCAGCACCGACACCGCGCCGCCCGGCGCCACGATCCCGGCCAGCGCGGCGGCCACCGCGGCCGGGTCGTCGACCACCTCGAGCAGGCCGTGCGCCAGCACCAGGTCGGCCGAACCGGCCGGGATCCGCGCGGCGAGCGCGTCGGTGTCGTCGGCCACGACGGTGATCGCCCCGCCGACGCCGGCCTCCTCGGCGCGCCGCCGCAGGGTCGCCAGCGCGTTCGGGCTCGGCTCGACCACGGTCACCCGGCAGCCCTCGGCGGCCAGCGGCACCGCCCACACCCCGCTGCCGCCGCCGACGTCGACGACGGCCGGCTCGTCAGTGCCTCGTTCCCGCGCCCGGTCGAGCTCGGCCCGCAGTGCCCGCCAGACCGTGCCGGAGCCGCGTGCTGTCCCGGTGTCCGTTCGCATGGCGGACAGCGTAGTGAGCCCGGTCCGGGCGCTCGCCGTGGCACTCCGGCTACGCTCGACCCCGTGCACACGGTCGCCGTACTGAGCCTCAAGGGTGGTGTCGGCAAAACGACGGTCGCGCTGGGCATCGCTTCGGCTGCGCTCCGTAGGGGCGCGCGCACGCTGGTGGCCGATCTGGACCCGCAGGGCAACGCCACCGCCACCCTCGACCCGCCCTACACCGACGCCACGCTGGCCGACGTGCTCGCCACCCCGGTCCGCGACGTGCTGCGGCAGGCGGTCGCGCCGAGCGCGTGGAGCCCCGAGGTGGACGTGCTGGTCGGGGCGGAGGAGCTGGAGCTGCTCAACGAGCCGGGGCCGGAGGACGACCAGGTCGGCAACCTCTCCCGCGCGCTGGACGAGCTGCACGAGCGCCCGCTGCGAGGCCGCCCCTACGAACTGGCGATCCTGGACTGCCCGCCCTCGCTCGGGCGGCTGACCAAGTCGGCCCTGGTGGCCGCGGACAGCGCGATCCTGGTGACCGAGCCGACGATGTACGCGGTCAGCGGCGCCCAGCGCGCGCTGGAGGCGATCGAGCGGATCCGCGACGAGCTCAACCCCGGCCTCAAGGCGGCCGGTGTGCTGGTGAACCGGCTGCGGCCGCGCTCGCACGAGCACCAGTTCCGCATCGCCGAGCTGCGCGAGTCCTTCGGCGGCCTGGTGATGCCGACCGCGATCCCGGACCGGCTCGCCGTGCAGCAGGCGCAGGGCGCGTGCAGCCCGATCCACGACTGGCACTCCCCCGGCGCCCAGGAGGTCGCGCTGACCTTCAACATGGTGCTGGCCAAGATCCTGCGCTCCAACCGCGCCGGACGGCACCGCATCGACCGGGACGTGGCCGAAACCCCGGCCGAGAGCACCGGCCCGGTGCCCCGGATCGCCCGGACCGCGGACGATGCCCGAAGGTGACACCGTCTTCCTGGCCGGCCGGACGGTCGAGAAGGCTCTCGCCGGCCGGGTGCTGACGCGCACCGACTTCCGGCATCCCGCGCTGGCCACGACCGACATGACCGGCGCCACGGTGCTCGGGGTGCGGACGGTGGGCAAGCACCTGTTCTTCCGCTTCTCACCGGACCTGAGCCTGCACAGCCACCTCAAGATGGACGGCTCGTGGGAGATCACCCGGCCCGGCTCCCGCTGGCGGCACCCGGCGCACCACGCGCGCGTCGTGCTCGAAGCCGGCGGCGTGCAGGTCGTCGGGTTCCGCGTGCACGACCTGGAACTGCTGCCCACCGCGGAGGAATCCCGCCTGGTCGGCCACCTCGGTCCGGACCTGCTCGATCCACAGTGGAGCGACGAGCACGAGGACCGCGCGGTGGCGGCGCTGGCGCGCGAGCCCGGCCGGGAGCTCGGGCTCGCGCTGCTCGACCAGCGCGTGATGGCGGGCGTGGGCAACCTCTACAAGTGCGAGATCTGCTTCCTGCTCGGCGTCACCCCGTGGACCCCGGTCTCCGAAGTGGACGGTCGCAAGGCGGTGCGGCTGGCGCGGAAGCTGTTGCTGGCCAACGCCTGGCGGCACGAGCAGAGCACCACCGGCGACCTCGCCCGCGGCCGCCGGAACTGGGTGTACGAGCGAACCAGGCAGGGCTGCTTCCGGTGCGGGAGCCGGCTCCGGGTCGAGGACCAGGGCCGCGACCCCCGCGACGTGCAAGCCCGCCCCACCTGGTTCTGCCCGCGCTGCCAGCGCGGGCCCGCGCCTCAGCCGCGCAGCAGCTCGTTGAAGAACGTGCGGTAGCGCCGCAGCGCCAGCCGCAGGTCCTCGGTGGCGGCCTCACCGCGCTGCCACTGCGACTCCAGTTCGTGCTTGTGGTCGGCGAAGGTCGAGGCGAGGGCCCGCATCACCTCGGCCACCAGCTGGTCGGCGTCCCGCAGTGTCGCTTGTGGATCGTCGACGAACGAGGTCTGCACCTCGCGCCAGCGGTCCCGGAACTCGCTGACCTGCTCGGGCCGGAACAGCTCGACGCGCTCCTCGCCCTCGTCCAGACGGGCCTGCGCGGGCACCGACTCCTCCGGCACGCCCTGGGTGGCCGCGGCTTCGGCGGGCATGGTGCGCCCGGCGGGCTGTTCGGCCATCGGCTGCGCGGGCTGCTCGCCACCGCGCGGTGCGACGAGGTCGTCGGTGGACAGGCCGTCGGCGGTGCGGTCCTCAGCGCGCATGGTGACGGTCTCCCTCCTGCCGCGGCCGGACGTCGGCGTCGCCGAGCAGGTCCTCGAACACCTGCCGGTAGTGGACCATCGCCTTGCGCAGGTCCTCGGTGGACGCCTCGGTCTTCTGGTGGCCCTCGGTGATCTCGTGCGCGCGCCGGTAGTGCTCGAGCGTGTTCGCGTGCTCGACGGACAGGTCCCGGTGCTGCTGCTCGTACCCCTCGGTCGGGTAGCCGCGCTCGCCCATCAGCGAGGTGAGCAGGCGGTCGGCCTCCAGGATGGCCGCGCCGGGCCGGTCGACGAACTGCTGCTGCACCAGCGACCACTGCTGGCGGTAGCGCTGGCGGGTGGAATCCGGCAGCGGCCGGATGTCCAGCTGACTGTGCCGCTTCTCCCGCTCGGCCAGGTCCCGTTCGGCGGCCCGCTTGCTCCTGCCACCCTCGACGGCCCGGTCGTACTCGGGCCCGAACCGCTCCTGCAGGCGTTTGCGCCGCATCCCGGCGCGGGCCAGCAGCGCCGCCCCGGCGATCACCACCACGGCGACGACGACGATCAGAACGACCACGGACGTGGACATCGCACACTCTCCCGTTGCTGCGAACCAGCCCCCCGGTCACCCGATCGGGTACACCTACGCGGGCGGGCCGAAACCCGGCGGCCCGCCGTGGATCGATCCAGCGGACGGCGTGGAAATTCCCGGCGGCGCCCGTTCCGGCGGGTGAGAACGGCCACGCCGGCCGGCCCGGAAATCCAGTTGCCGCAGGGGCACCGGCGCGCCTAGCGTTGCTGGTACACGGGAAAGGAGGTGGTCCAAAGTTGTGTAGCAACGGGACTCGTGAGGTGGCTGTCCGCTAGCGGATGCCACACCCTGGACTGCTGGTGAATACCAGACAGCCACCGCCCCCCGGCGTTTCCGAGCACTGGTCCGGCTCGGGCCCGAACGGCTGACGACGGTCAGGAGTCGCGCCGGGGGTTCCCCCCAATCCCCTAATCCGGCGGAAAAGCCCCCGAAGATCGTCCGGGGCGCGCTATTCTTCGCCGGTGCTGCAGCCCGCGTACCCGATGAAGACCGCACGGCTGATCCTCCGCCCGTTCACCAAGGCGGACCTCAACGCGCTGCACTCCTTCCAGTCCCGCCCGGACGTCACGCGGTACCTCTACTGGGAACCGCGCACGCGGGCCGAGACCGCCGCCGTCCTCGAGGACAAGATCGCCCGCTCGACGCTGACCGAGCCCGGCGAGTACCTCGCGATCGCCGTCGAGCTGATCGACACCGGTGAGCTGATCGGCGACCTCACGCTGTGGTGGACCAGCCGGGAGCACGCCAGCGGCGAGATCGGGGTGGTCTTCCACCCCCGCCACCACGGCAAGGGCTACGCCGCCGAGGCGGCCGGCGAGCTGTTCCGGCTCGGCTTCGAAGACCTGGGCCTGCACCGCATCTACGGCCGCTGCGACAGCCGCAACGTGGCCTCGGCGTCCCTGATGGAGGGACTGGGCATGCGACGCGAGGCGCACCTGCGGGAGAACGAGCTGGTCAAGGGTGAATGGACCGACGAGCTCGTCTACGCCATGCTGTCGTCGGAGTGGAAACGGCGCTGAGCGAAGATGGGACCGTGCTCTTCGACAGGCTGATCCGTCCCACGCTCTACCGGCTCAACGACAACGACCCCGAGAAGGTGCACGAACGCACCCTCGGCGTCCTCTCGCGGCTGTCCGACGTCCCGCCCGCGCTGGCCGCGCTGCGGCGCCGGTTCGCCGTCTCCGACCCGGTGACGTTGTTCGGGCTGCGGTTCGCCAACCGGGTCGGGCTCGCCGCCGGGATGGACAAGGACGGGCGCGCACTGGCCGCGTGGCCCGCGCTCGGGTTCGGCTTCGTCGAGGTGGGCACCGTCACGCGGCTGGCGCAGCCGGGCAACCCGAAGCCGCGGCTGTTCACGCTGCCGCACAGCGACGCGGTGATCAACCGCATGGGGTTCAACAACTCCGGCGCGGCCGCGCTCGCGCAGCGCCTGGCCGCCAAGGGGAAGCCGGACATCCCGCTGGGCGTGTCGATCGGCAAGTCCAAGGTGACTCCGCTCGAGGAGGCGGTCGCCGACTACCAGGAGTCGCTGCGGGCGCTGTACCCGTGGGCGGACTACTTCGCGATCAACGTCAGCTCGCCCAACACGCCGGGGCTGCGGGCGCTGCAGGACCGGGAGGCGCTGGCCGAGCTGCTCGCCGAGCTGGGCCGCACCGGTGAGGAGCTGGCCGCGGCGGCCGGGAAGCCGGCGACGCCGCTGCTGGTCAAGGTGGCGCCCGACCTGACCGACGACGCGCTCGCCGAGCTGCTCGAGGTGTGCGACGAGCACGGAGTGTCCGGGATCATCGCGACCAACACGACGCTGGGCCGGGACGGCCTCACCGCCGACGAGGCCCCGGTGGGTGCGGAGACCGGCGGGCTGTCCGGGCGCCCGCTGACCGAGCGGGCGCGCGAGGTGGTGCGGTTCGTGCACCGGCACACCGAGGGCACGGTGCCGATCATCGGCGTAGGAGGAATCTCCACCGGCGACGACGCGCGCCGGATGCTGGACGCGGGGGCGAGCCTGATCCAGCTCTACACCGGGTTCGCCCTGCACGGGCCCGGTTTGGTGCGCACGATCAACCGCGCCCTGGCGGATGCGCGATCGGAGGAGACGGCTGGCGGGGCCGGTTCCCGGACCGCGTAACCGTCGGCCGGAGTCCACACTGTCCGACCGGGCTCCAGGCGCGGCGGATCCGTCGCATCAGGACAGTTCCCGCAGCGCGGGCTCCCGGACCGGACCTCCGTGATCCCAGCCGCGCTTGGCGCATCGGGAACGGCCGCCAGTGTGGAAGTCTCCCCACCTAGCGTGGGACAGGCGTCAGGAGGACAGTTCGCGGAGGGCCAGGGCGAGTCCGGCCAGCCGGTCGGTCGCGTCGGTCAGGAACAGGCGCGAGTCGGCCAGGCCGTGGCTGCTCGCGGCGACCGCGCGGCCCGCCGCGGCCACCAGGGCTCCGAAGCTCTCCACCCCGTCGTCCAGCTGCTCGCGCAGCGTCGCGATCGCCGAGTCCAGCGCGGCCCGCTCGCCGGCCGGGGCCGCGTCGCGCGCTCGCTCGATCGACTGGATCCGCAGGGCCAGCGCCCGCAGCGCCGCCGCGGCGTCCGCGGCCGTCGACCGCGCGTCGGCCACCGAGTACTCCGGCACCGGCGCCGTGCCCAGCGCCGACGGCTCCGACAGCTGCCGCAGCAGGTCGGCCAGCGTCGACTCGCACTGCGCGAGCCGCTGCATCGGGGCGCGCGCCGCGGAGCCGGACGGCGGCAGCGGCGGCGGGGTCGTGCTGGCCGGCAGCACGATCCGGTTCAGCTGCCGCAGCCGCAGCGCCGAGCGCACCGACAACGTCGTGAACACGACCGCCCCGAAGATCCCCGGCGCGGCCTCGGCCACCCCACCGGCCCCGGCGAGCCCGAGCCAGCCGATCACGGCGTACAGCACGAACAGCACCGCCGCCATGATCCACAGCGTCAGCGCCCGCGAGGTCCGCTGCTTGCGCCGCGCCAGCTTCGCCTCGGGCGAATTCCACGCGACCCACTTCGCGCGGGCCTCGTTGAGCACCGGCATCGCCTGCGAGACGACCTTCGGCCGCGTCACCGCACCGGAAGAGCCCTGCTCGGGCATGTACCGCTGCAGCTTCTGCTGCGCGCGCTGCGCGTAGTCGGGCAGGCGCTCGATGTGCTTTTCCAGTTTCGCCTGGAACTGCGAGAAGTCCCGCCTGCCCGACGCCATCGCTACCCGCTCAGGCCTGGTTCTTCTGCTGCTCGGCCTGGACGCGCGACTCGATCTCGCGCTGGATGTCCGCCGCCGGGGCCGCCGCCTTCTCACCGGAGCCGGAGGTGACCTGCGCGACCGACTCGCCGCGCATGGACGCCCGGATCTGCTCCAGCCGCGAGCTGCCCGCCATCTGCGTGGTGGCCTGCTGCACCTCGAGCATGCGGCCCTGCACCGAGTTCTGCGCCAGCTCGGCCTGGCCCAGCGCGGTGGTGTAGCGCTTCTCGATTTTGTCCCGCACCTCTTCCAGCGACGGGGTGTTGCCCGGCGCCGCGAGCTGCGACATCTGGTTGAGCGAGGCCGACACCTGCTCCTGCATCTTGGCCTGCTCCAGCTGCGAGAGCAGCTTGGTGCGCTCGGCCAGCTTCTGCTGCAGCATCGCCGAGTTGCGCTCGACCGCCTGCTTCGCCTGCGCGGCGGCCTGCAGGGCCTGGTCGTGCAGCGTCTTGAGGTCCTCGATGCTCTGCTCGGCCGTGACCAGCTGGGTGGCGAACGACTCCGCGGCCACCTCGTACTGCTGGGCCTTCTGCTCGTCCCCCTTGCCCCGCGCCTCGTCCGCCAGCACCAGCGCCTGGCGCGCCGACGCCTGCAGCTTCTCGACCTCGGCGAGCTGGCGGTTGAGCTTCATCTCCAGCTGCCGCTGGTTACCGATCACCGCGGCGGCCTGCTGGGAGAGCGCCTGGTGGTTGCGCTGCGCCTCCTCGATGGCCTGCTGGATCTGCACCTTCGGGTCGGCGTGCTCGTCGATCTTCGACGAGAACGACGCCATGAGGTACTTCCAGAACTTCACGAAAGGGTTGGCCATCTCCTCCGCCTGCCTTCTAGATCCCTGCCTGGGTGTCGCCGATGGTCGCCCGGCGCCACTCTCCCCTGTCTGAGCAACGCCGCGACCCCGGAGTGGGTTCCATCGTGTCAGGTCGCGCCCGTGTGTTCCAGGCGACCCCGGGGGATTTCAGGGACGACCCTGACCCGCCTCCCCTGGCCCGGACGCACGAAGGCCACCGCCGGGGCGCGGATCGCCCGGACGGTGGCCTCGTGTGGTTGTCTGCTCAGCTGGTGATCAGGCGGCGACCATCTTCGGCGCGCGGATGGTGGTGCGCAGCGACGGCCCGACCCGCTGGCCGGAGACCCGCAGGTCCGGCAGGTCGTTGCCGATCATGCCGTCGATGAGGCGGCCACCTTCGAGCCGGCCCGTCGCGGCGGGCGACTCGCCCGTCTTGCGCGCGCGGCCCTCGCCCTCGGCGGTCTCGGCCATCGTGGGCACGTCCACGCTCTCCAGCGCCGAGATGTCGGCGGCGACGTTGCTCAGCAGCTCGGCGAGCGGCAGCTCGAGCGCCTCGCAGATGGACGCCAGCAGCTCGCTGGACGCCTCCTTCTGCCCGCGCTCCACCTCGGACAGGTAGCCGAGGCTGACCTTGGCGGCGCGGGAGATGTCGCGCAACGTGCGACGCTTGTTGGTGCGGGCATGCCGGAGCCGGTCGCCGATCGCCTCGCGCAGGAGCACGGTCATCGCGCGCCTCCCTTCCTGATACCGACCACGTTACCCAGTTCGAGCGCCTCCTCGCAGCGATTGACACGGGGGTACGCCCAGGGCGAACGCCCCGATCAAGTGAGATGTTCCCCCAGCAGGTCCAGCGCGGCCGTCACCGAGGCCCGCCGCACGGCGGCCCGGTCGCCCTCGAACCAGTGCGTCCGCACCTCCCGGCCGCCCGGCCCGGCCAGGCCGATGTGCACGGTGCCGGGTGCGACGCCGTCCTGCGGGTCCGGCCCGGCCACCCCGGTCAGGCCCAGGCCCCAGTCGGCCCCGCAGCGCTCCCGCGCGCCCTCCGCGAGCTGCGCCGCGACCTCCGGGTGCACCGCGCCGTGCGCGGCCAGCAGCGCCGGGTCGACGCCCGCGAGCTTCGCCTTGAGGTCGGTGGCGTAGACCACGAGGCCGCCGCGCACGACCGCGCTGGAGCCGGGCACCTCGGTCAGGGTCGCGGTGACCAGGCCGGCGGTCAGCGACTCCGCCGCGGCCACGGTCTGCCGCAGGCGCAGCAGCGCGGCCACCACCGGGCGCGCCGAGGTCATGCCCGGGCCGCCGCGCGCAGCCGCACCGCGCGCACCACGTAGTCCGCGCCGGTGACGACGGTGAGCACCACCGCCAGGCCCATCAGCGCCCACTGCACCGGCAGCGCGCCGTCCGGCAGCGGCAGCAGGTAGGTCACGATCGCCAGGATCTGGGTCATCGTCTTGGCCTTGCCGCCGCGGCTGGCCGGGATGACGCCGTGCCGGATGACCCAGAACCGCAGCAGGGTCACGCCGATCTCACGGACGGCGATCACGATGGTCACCCACCAGGGCAGCTCACCGAGCAGGCTCAGGCCCACCAGCGCGGCGCCGATCAGCGCCTTGTCGGCGATCGGGTCGGCGATCTTGCCGAAGTCGGTGATCAGCCCGTAGCGGCGCGCGACCCAGCCGTCCACCTGGTCGGTCAGCGACGCGATGGCGAACAGCACGGTCGCGCCGATCCGCCACCCGGTGTCCTCGCCGCCGCCGGCGAACAGCGCCAGCACGAACAGCGGGACCAGGACCAGCCGGGACAGCGTGAGCAGGTTCGCGACGTTGAGTGTGGGCACCGGGGTCGGCTCGGGCTCGCGGTGCGGCGGGCGGGCCTCCCCGCCCGCCTGGGCCGACTCCTCCGCCGCGGCGCTCATCTGCCGGCGTCCGGCTCGACGAGCAGGTCGACGCCCTCGGAGCCGACGACCCGGCAGCGCACCATCTGGCCGACCTCGAGCCCCTCGCCGCCGAGCACCACGCAGGCGCCGTCGACCTCGGGGGCCTGGTGCGCGGCGCGGCCGGACACCTCCTCGGCGTCGGCCTCCTCGACCAGCACGTCGACGATCTCGCCGACGCGGTCCTCGGCGCGCTGCGCGGTCAGCTCCTCGACCAGCGCGGACACCCGCGCGACGCGCTCGGCGACCACCTCCGGGTCGATCTTGCCGTCGTAGGTCTCGGCCTCGGTGCCGTCCTCGTCGGAGTAGCCGAACACGCCGACCGCGTCCAGGCCGGCCTCGGTGAGGAAGTGCTCCAGCTCGGCGACGTCGTCCTCGGTCTCCCCGGGGAAGCCGACGATCACGTTGCTGCGGATGCCGGCCTGCGGCGCGTACTCGCGGATCTGCTGGATCAGCGCGAGGAAGGACTTGGTGGAGCCGAACCGGCGCATCCGGCGCAGCACGGTCTCGCTGGAGTGCTGGAAGGACATGTCGAAGTAGGGCGCCACGCCCGGGGTGGTCGCGATGGCGCGGACCAGGTCCGGGCGCGTCTCGGCCGGCTGCAGGTAGGACACGCGGACCCGCTCGATGCCCTCGATGACGGCCAGGCGCGGCAGCAGCCGCTCCAGGGCGCGGGTGCCGCCCAGGTCACGGCCCAGGTCCTTGCCGTAGGAGGTGGAGTTCTCGCTGACCAGGAACAGCTCCTTGACGCCCTGGCCGGCCAGCCACGCGGCCTCGGCGACGATCTCGTCCGGGTGGCGGGAGACGAACGAGCCGCGGAAGGACGGGATCGCGCAGAACGAGCAGCGGCGGTCGCAGCCGGAGGCGATCTTCAGCGCCGCCACCGGCGAGTCGGACAGCCGGCTGCGCAGCACCCGCGGGCCCCAGCCGTGGCCGGGGATGGAGACGTCCTCGGTGGCCGCGGCGCGCTCGACCGGGGTGATCGGGAGCAGCTTGCGGCGGTCGCCCGGGGTGTGCGAGGCGATGGTGCGCCCGGCCGCGACGTCGTCCAGGCGGGCGGCGAGGTCGTTGTAGTGGTCGAAGCCGAGGACCGCGTGGGCCTCCGGCAGGCTCTCGGCCAGCTCGGCGCCGTAGCGCTCGGCCATGCAGCCGACCGCGACGACCTTCGCGCCGGTGTCGGCGGCGGCCAGCAGCGTGTCGACCGAGTCCTTCTTCGCCGACTCCACGAACCCGCAGGTGTTCACGACGATCACGTCGCTGCCCTCGGGGTCGTCGGCCAGCTGCCAACCCCCTTCGGCGAGCCGGCCGGCCAGCTCCTCGGAGTCCACCTCGTTGCGGGCGCAGCCCAGGGTCAGCAGGGAGACACGACGGCCGGAGGACTCGGTGGCGGCAGAAGACACGACACTCAGGGTAGCTGGCGCGCGCGGGCGTGGCCGAACCCACCGCGACAGGCCCGCCCCCGCCCCGATACGGTCGATCGGTGCACGGTGATCCTTCCAGTTCCGTCGAGATCCGGCGGGCCCGGATCTCGGACGTCCGCAAGATCAAGGCGTTGGTGGACGCGGACGCGGGGCGCGTGCTCCTGGAGAAGGAGCTCGTCACCCTGTACGAGGACATGCAGGAGTTCTGGGTCGCGGACCGGGACGGGGAAATCCTGGGCTGCGGCGCGCTGCACGTGCTGTGGGAGGACATGGCCGAGATCCGCACGGTCGCGGTCGACAAGCGGATGCGCGGGCAGGGCATCGGGCACCGGCTGGTCGCGCAGCTGATCACGCTGGCGCGGGAACTGGGGCTGCGGCGGATCTTCGTGCTCACCTTCGAGACGAGCTTCTTCGCGCGGCACGGCTTCACCGAGATCGACGGCACGCCGGTGCCGAGCTCGGTGTACGAGGAGATGCGCCGCTCGGTCGACCCGGGCGTGGCCGAGTTCCTCGAACTCCCCTACGCGAAGCCGAACACGCTCGGCAACACCCGGATGCTCCTGGAGTTGTAGGCGCTGCACCCAGTTGTATGCGTTGGGCCCGCCGGGTGAAGTTCGCCCGGTGTCCACCGTTCGGGCCTGGTGGCCGTCACCCGGTGGCCGGAAGCTGATCACGCCTGTCCGTTGATCAGCGAGGAGTCCCCCGATGCGCGTCGCCGCCCGTCGTCTGCTGTCCACGGCCGCACTGGCCACCGCCCTGGTCGCCGGGACCGGCACCGCGCAGGCCGTCGACATCGGGGCGGTGACCGACACCTACCTGTTCGACACGTCGCTGAGCCGGTTCGAGCAGATCCGCGCGGACCGGCCGTACGCGGCGAAGCTGGACTGGTCGTCGGACACCTGCTCGTGGTCGCCGGACAAGCCGCTCGGGTTCGACTTCTCCCCCGCGTGCCACCGCCACGACTTCGGGTACCGCAACTACAAGCGGCAGGACCGGTTCACCAGCACCAACCGCAAGCGCATCGACGACAACTTCTACCGCGACCTGAAGACCATCTGCCACGGCGACTGGCGCTGCAACGGCACGGCCTGGACCTACTACCAGGCGGTCCGCCGGTTCGGCGGCTCCTAGTCCTCGCCGTCGTCGTCGGGTACCGAGCCGCCGCGGATGAGCATCAGCGTGCCTTCCAGGTCCTCGGGCTTGACGAGCACGTCGCGGGCCTTCGAGCCCTCCGACGGGCCCACCACGCCGCGCGTCTCCAGCAGGTCCATCAGCCGGCCGGCCTTGGCGAACCCGACCCGCAGCTTGCGCTGCAGCATCGACGTCGACCCGAACTGCGAGGTGATGATCAGCTCCGCGGCCTGCAGCAGGACGTCCAGGTCGTCGCCGATGTCCGGGTCGATCTCCTTCTTCTCGCCGGCCTTCGCGGCGGTGACGCCCTCCTGGTACTCCGGCTGCGCCTGCTCCTTCGTGAAGTTGACGATCGCGGAAATCTCGTCGTCGCCGACATAGGCGCCCTGGATCCGGACCGGTTTGCCCGCGCCCATCGGCAGGTACAGGCCGTCGCCCATGCCGATCAGCTTCTCGGCGCCCGGCTGGTCCAGGATGACCCGCGAGTCGGTCAGCGACGACGTCGCGAACGCCAGCCGCGACGGCACGTTCGTCTTGATCAGGCCGGTCACCACGTCCACCGACGGCCGCTGCGTGGCCAGCACCAGGTGGATCCCCGCGGCGCGGGCCTTCTGGGTGATCCGGACGATCGCGTCCTCGACGTCGCGCGGCGCGGTCATCATCAGGTCGGCCAGCTCGTCGACGATCGCCATGATGTAGGGGTAGGGGCGGTACACGCGCTCGCTGCCCGGCGGCGCCGTGATCTCCCCGGACTTCACCTTGCGGTTGAAGTCGTCGATGTGGCGCACCCGGTTGGCCTGCATGTCCTGGTAGCGCTGCTCCATCTCCTCCACCAGCCAGGCCAGCGCCGCGGCGGCCTTCTTCGGCTGGGTGATGATGGGCGTGATCAGGTGCGGGATGCCCTCGTACGGCGTCAGCTCGACCATCTTCGGGTCGATCAGGATCATCCGCACCTCGTCCGGCGTGGCCCGCGACAGCAGCGACACCAGCATCGAGTTGACGAAGCTCGACTTTCCGGAACCGGTGGACCCGGCGACCAGCAGGTGCGGCATCTTCGTCAGGTTCGCGGTGACGAAGTGGCCCTCGATGTCCTTGCCCAGCCCGATCACCATCGGGTGGCTGTCCTTGGCCGCGGTCGAGGACCGCAGCACGTCGCCGAGGCGCACCATCTCGCGGTCGGAGTTGGGCACCTCGATGCCGACCGCCGACTTGCCGGGGATCGGCGCGAGCAGGCGCACGTTGTCGGTGGCCACCGCGTAGGCGATGTTCTTGGTCAGCGCGGTGATCTTCTCGACCTTCACACCGGGACCCAGCTCGACCTCGTACCGGGTCACCGTCGGGCCGCGGGTGAAGCCGGTGACCTGCGCGTCGACGTTGAACTGCTCCAGCACGCCGGTGATCGCCTCGATCATGGCGTCGTTGGCCTTGCTGCGGGTCTTCGGCGCGTCGCCCAGCTGCAGCAGGTCGGCGGGCGGCAGCTCGTAGTCGCCCTCGACGGTGCGGGTGACCGACATGACCGGCTCTTGCTTCTTGGGCTTCTTCTCCGGTACCTCGGCCGGCACCGGCTTCGGCGGCCGCACCGAGGTGGGCGCCTCGGCCAGCGCGGACTCGATGTCCAGCTGGTCCGGATCCGCGCCGGTGGCCTGGCGGCGGCGCGAGGGCTTGCGCAGCCGGACCGCCTTCGGGTCGGCCTCGGTGACCTCGTCGGTCTTCTCGGCGCGCGCCTCGCGCTGCGCCTCCTCCTCGGCGAGCTCCTCGGGGTCGAGGCCCCAGGTGCGGACCAGGTGCGGGATGTCGCGGATGCGGGTGCCGGTGAACACGAGCAGGCCGAACGCCAGCGCGAGGAACAGCAGCGGCACCGCGACCCACGCCGTCAGCCCCTGCGCGAGCAGGTCGCCGGAGAGGTAGCCGAGGACGCCACCGGCGTAGCGCTGGTTCTCGGTGTCGTGCGGGCGGCCGTTGAACAGGTGCAGCAGACCCAGCAGCGCGAACACGCCCAGCACGGTGCCGATGACCATGCGCGGGCGGATCTCCGGTTGCGGCTCGGTGCGCATCAGCGTCACGGCGGTGACCACGAGCACGAGCGGCAGGGTGACCGCGCCGGCGCCGAAGATCGTGCGGGTGCCCAGCTCGACGTAGCCGCCGACCGGCCCGGCCGCGCGCCACCACACCCCGGCGGCGATGATCACGGCCAGTGCGATGAACCCCAGCGCGAGCCCGTCCCGGCGGTGCTCGGGCTCCAGCTCACGGCCGCGGCCGACGGTGCGCACCAGGCTGCCCAGCCCCTTGGCCAACAGGCTCCAGCCGCCGCGGACGGCCTTGCTGAACGTCCCGGCCTTCTTCTTCGGCGCGGGCTTGCGGGCGCGCGAGGCCGCGGGCCGCGACTTGGCCGCGCCGCGCGTGCTCCTGCGTGCGGTGCCGCCCTTGCCGCCGGTCCGTTTCGTGCCGCTGCTCCTCGTCGCCGCCCCGCTAGCCATGTCCTCTACGGTAACCGCCTGGCCCCAGCAACCCCAGGTGCCACACTCGGCACAGCGGGAACTTCGCCGTCACCGGCGGACCTTGATCCGCCATTTCGGTGATCTGCCATGCTGACGACCATGTTCGCGCTGCACTCCGACGACACCGGGCAGACACGCCGCAGGCCACCGGCGGTCTGGCGGACCATGACCCGTCTGGACCAGGGGCTCGTCGCGCTGACCGGGCGACTGCGGATCACCGGCCGGATCGCGCCGGAGCTGCGCGGACGGCCGTTCCTGATGGCCGCCAACCACATCGGCGTGTTCGACCCGTTCGTGCTGATCGCCGCGTGCCGGAAGATCGGCATCTCGCCGCGGTTCATGCTGGCCGGCGGGATCCTGGACGCGCCGGTGATCGGGCCCGCGCTGAAGGTCAGCGGGCACATGCGCGTCGACCGCGGCAAGGCGAGCGCGCTGGAGCAGTTCGCGCAGGCCGTGCGGGAGATGCGGACCACCCCGAGCCCGGTCATCGTCTACCCGGAGGGCCGCATCAGCCACGACCCGGGCCTGTGGCCGGAGCGCGGCAAGACCGGCGCCGCCCGGCTCGCGATCGCCGCCGGCGTGCCGGTGGTGCCGATCAGCCAGTGGGGCGCGCACGAGGCCGTGTACTGGGGCACCGAGCGCGTCGAGGGGCCCGCGGACCTGCTGCCGCTGGCCCGGTCCGGCCTGACGGCCCCGCTGCGGCGCCCGACGTACCGGGTGCACTTCGGCGAGCCGGTGGACCTGAGCGACATCGAGCCGGCCCGCCCGGGCGCCGGGGTGCGCGCGCACGCGAAGATCATGCGCGCGATCACCGCCGGGCTGGTCCCGCTGCGCCGCGACGAGCCGGACGTGCCGAAGTTCCACGACCCGACGCGGCCCACCGACACCGTCAGCCCGTGGCGGCCGTGATGGCGGACGAGCCGAAGTCGCTGGCGGAGGTCCGCGCCCGCATCGACGCCCTCGACACCGAGCTGATCCGGCTGCTGGCCGCACGCCAGTCACTGGTGCGGTCGGCGGCCGCGTTCAAGACCGACGAGCAGGCGGTGCGCGCGCCCGGGCGGGTGGAGCAGGTGATCGCGTCGGTCCGGGAGCGGGCCGCCGCCGCGGGACTGGCACCTGAGGTCGCGGAGCCGGTGTGGCGCGCGATGATCGGCGCCTTCATCGACCTGGAGATGAGCGAGCACGCCCGGCTCGGGAGCGATCAGCGGCGGTAGGCCGCCCCCGGGTGGTTCGCCGCCGGTGGTTCGCCGCCAGGGGGGGCCGCGAGGCGTGGGCCGAGGCTTCGCCGCGAGGCGTGGCCCGGGTTCGCCGCGAGGCGTGGGCCGCCGACTGCCCGCCTTCGGCGGTCGCCCGCCGCACCGAGCCCACAGCGCCGGCCTCACCGCCGGTAAGCCACCCCGGGCGGCCCGCCGCCAGCCGCAGGCGGCCGCACCGCCGACCTGCCCGGCCCCGGCGGCCCTCCCCCGCAGCGGCGGTAGGCCGCCCCCGGGTGGTTCGCCGCCAGGCGCGGGCCCTCGCCGCCGAGGCGCTCCCGTAGCGTGCCCGCCTCCGGTTGCGCCGGCACCCGCCCCCGGCGGCGCAGCTCCGGCACCACCCAGCGCGCGAAGTCCGCGAACGTGCCCGGGGTCGTGACATACGCCAGGTTGAAGCCGTCCACGTCGGCCTCCTCGACCCAGCGCTCGAGCTCGTCCGCGACCTCCGGGCCGGAACCCGTCACGACCGGCCCGCGGCCGCCGAGCCCGATGAACCCGGCCAGCTCCCGCGGCGTCCAGGCCCGTTCGGCCGTCGTGAACGCCGCCAGCGCCGACCGGTTCGCGTCGCCGTCGCGGTAGGTCAGCGGCTCGTCCACCGGCAGTTCGGCCAGGTCGACGCCCGTCCAGCCGCCGAACAGGGCGAACGCGCCGGGCACCGAGACCAGCGACTGGTACTCCCGCAGCTTCGCCGCGGCCTCCTCGGACGTCTCGGCCACCACCGGCGTGAGCATCGTGAAGATCTTCACCGCTCGCGGGTCCCGGCCCTGCTCGGCCACGCCCGCGCGGATCGCATCCACCGAGCGGCGCACCACCCGCGGCGTCGGCCCGGACACGAACACCGCCTCCGCGTGCCGCGCCGCGAACCGCACGCCCCGCGGCGACGCGCCCGCCTGGAACAGCACCGGCGTGCGCTGCGGCGACGGCTCCGACAGGTGCGGCCCGGGCACCGAGAAGTACTTCCCCTTGTGCCCGATGTCGTGCACCTTCGCCGGATCCGCGTACACGCCGCCGGACCGCACGACGGCGTCGTCCTCCCACGAGCCCTCCCACAGCCGGTAGCAGACCTCGAGGTACTCCTCGGCGATCTCGTACCGCTCGTCGTGCGGGACCTGGGCGTCCAGGCCGAGGTTGCGGGCCGCACTGTCCAGATAGGACGTCACGACGTTCCACGCGACCCGGCCGCCCGTCAGGTGGTCCAGTGTGGACAGGCGACGGGCCAGCGAGTACGGCTGCTCGTAGGTCGTGGACACGGTGACCCCGAACCCGAGGTGCGAGGTCACCGCGGCCAGCGCGGGCAGCAGCACCGTCGGCTCGTTCACCGGGATCTGCGCGGCGTCGGCGACCGCCGCGTCCTTCGACCCGCCGTAGACGTCGTACACGCCCAGCACGTCGGCGAGGAACAACGCGTCGAACCCGCCGTCCTCCAGCGTGCGCGCCAGGTCCAGCCAGAACGACAGGTCGGTGTAGCGGTGCCCCTGGTCGTCGGGGTGCTTCCACAGCCCCGCCGACTGGTGGCCGGCGCAGTTCATGTCGAAGGCGTTCAGGTAGATCCGGCTCATGCCAGGCCCTCCCGGTTGGTCTCCCGCGCGAACCACGCGGAGGCGAACGTCAGCACCGCCAGCCCGGCGAAGTAGGCCACGATCAGCCACGGCTTCCCGTCCCCGGCGGCCAGCAGCGCGGCGGCGAACAGCGGCGCGAACCCGCCGGAGAGCACCGCGCCGATCTGGTAGCCCAGCGACGCGCCGCTGTAGCGCACGCGGGTGTCGAACAGCTCACCGAACCACGCGGCCTGCGGCCCGTACATCGCGTCGTGCACCACGTTCACGCCGAACACGATCGCCAGCACCACCGCCACCGCGGACCCGGAGTCGGCGGCGAGGAAGAACAGCACCAGCGCGACGATCCCGGCCGCCGACCCGAACAGGTACGGCGGGCGGCGCCCGAAGCGGTCGGACAGGTACCCCCACAGCGGCGTGCTGACCAGCCCGACCGCCGAGGCGACCATCACCGCGACCAGGCCCACCGAACTGTCCTTGCCGAACGTGGTCTGCAGGTAGGTCAGCGAGTAGGTGGTGAGCAGCACGAACAACGCGATCTGCGACAGCCGCAGCCCGGTGGTCAGCGCTACGTTGCGCGGCTGGGTCCGCAGCACCTCCACCACCGGCAGCCGGGCGGTCTCCCCGCGGGCGCGCAGCTCGGCGAACACCGGCGCGTCGGTCAGCCGCAGCCGGATCACCAGGCCGACCGCCACGAGTACCAGGCTGAGCAGGAACGGCACCCGCCAGGCCCAGGACAGGAACGCCTCACCGGCCACCGTGCGGACGAGGTAGTAGACGCCGGTGGCCAGCAGCATCCCGGCCGACGATCCGAGTTGCGTGAAGCTGCCGAACAGCCCGCGCCGACCGGGTGTGGCGTGCTCGACCGACAGCAGCGCCGCGCCGCCCCACTCCGCGCCGACCGCGAGGCCCTGCAACAGCCGCAGCACCACGAGCAGCGCGGGGGCGGCGATCCCGGCCTGCGCGTAGGTCGGCAGCACACCGATCGCCGTGGTGGCGATGCCCATCAGCAGCAGCGCGCCGACCAGCACCGCCTTGCGGCCCACCCGGTCCCCGAGGTGACCGGAGATCACCGCGCCCAGCGGCCGCGCGCCGAAGCCGACCGCGTAGGTGCCGAACGCCGCGAGCGTGCCCGCGGTCGAGGAGACGTTGGGGAAGAACAGCGGTTTGAACACCAGCGCGGTCGCGGTGGCGTAGAGGTAGAAGTCGTACCACTCGATGGTCGTGCCGATCATGCTGCCGATCGCGGCACTGCGGGGCGTGGTGCGGGGCGGGGACTCAGCCGTGGTCGTCACGTCCCGGCACGGTAAGGATTTCCGCGCGGCCGCGGGTGATCTCTCAGATGCTGGAACCGGGATTCCGATCCCCTAGGGTGGTGATCGTGAGCACCCGGATTCTCGTCGTGTACTACAGCGCCACCGGCAACACCGCGAAGCTGGCGGCCGCCCTGGCCGAGGGGGCGGCCGACGCGGGGGCCGACGTGCGGGTCCGCACGGTCCCGGAAACCGCCCCGCCCGAGGCGATCGCCACCAACCCGCGCTGGCAGGCGTGGGTGGACGCCGGGCCGCACGACGAGGTGGCCACCCTGGGCGACCTGGAGTGGGCCGACGGGCTGGCGATCGGCAGCCCGACGCGGTTCGGCGGGCCGGCGAGCCAGCTCAAGTCCTATCTGGACAGCACCGGTGGGTTGTGGGCGCAGGGAAAGCTGGTGGACAAGGTCGCCACGTCCTTCACCACCGCGTCCACCGCGCACGGCGGCCTGGAGGCGACCGTGCTGGCGATGAACAACATCTTCTACCACTGGGGCGCGATCGTGCTGCCGCTCGGCTACGGGCAGCCGCACCTGCTGGAGTCGGGCAACCCCTACGGCGGTTCGTTCGTGTCGCGCAAGTCGGCCGAGCCGGACAAGGAGTCGCTCGAGGCGCTGCGCATCCAGGGCACCCGCCTCGCCACGATCGCCGGGTACGTCCGCACCGGCCGCGGCGCCTGAGGCGGGCGGGCGGCGGCCCGGCTCCTGCGCCATCCCCGCGACCGCAGCGGGGACGCGGGCCGGCCGCATCCCACCCCCCTCCCCCGCTAACCGGTGTGCGAGTGTGACCGGTTAGGCGAGGCGTGACGGAATTCCGGTACCGCCGTACCGCTGCGCTGCCTAGGGTGGACGGGGTGGTCACCGAAGCTCCCGCACCCGCGCGTGCGTTCGTCCCGCACCGCGGGCGTGGCACGACGCTGATCCTCGTCTCCTCGGTCTGCTTCGGCAGCTCCGGCACCATCGCGAAACCCGCGATGCTCGCCGGGCTGTCCGCCGAACAGGTCGCCGCGGCGCGGATCGGTCTGGCCGCGCTCGTGCTGGCCGCGGCGGTGGCCGTGGTGAAGCCGTCGCTGCTGCGGGTGCGCCGCGCGGAATGGCCCCTGCTGCTCGGCTACGGCCTGCTCGGCGTCGCGGGCGTGCAGCTGTGCTACTTCGTCGCCGCGGGGCGGCTGCCGGTCGGCATCGCGATCCTGCTCGAGTTCACCTCCCCGGTGCTGATCGCGTTGTGGACGCGGTTCGTGCGCGGCGTGCGGCTGCCCGGGCGCATGTGGGCCGGGATCGCGCTCGCGATGGCCGGGCTCGCCGGCGTCGCGCAGGTGTGGCAGGGGCTCAGCCTGGACGCCGTCGGCCTGCTCGCCGGGCTCGGCGCCGCGCTGTGCTCGGCGGCGTACTTCCTGCTCGGCGAGCACGGCGTCAGCAGCCGCCACCCGATGGGCATGGTCACCTGGGGCATGATCATCGGCGCGGTGGCGGTGTGCGCGGTCGCGCCGCCGTGGACCCTGCCCGCGGAGATCCTCACCGCGCCGGGCGAGTTCGGCCCGTGGCGCCCGCCGGTGTGGTTGCTGCTGGTCGCCGTCGCGCTGTTCTCGACCGTGCTGGCCTACGCGATCGGCCTCACCGCGCTGCGCCACCTGCCGGCGTCGGTCGCCAGCGTCATCGGCCTGCTCGAACCGGTCATCGCCACCGCCACCGCGTGGGCGCTGCTGCACGAAACCCTCGCCTGGCCCCAGCTCGCCGGCGCGGTCGTCCTGCTGGGCGGCGCACTGATCGTGCAGCTCAACTCGCCGCGCCCGCAGGTTCCGGAGATCGGAACGCCCGCCGGTAGGCCCCCGGCGTCGTCCCCAGCTGATCACGGAAGCGGCGGCGCAGGTTGACCGCTGAGGTGAGCCCGACGCGCGCCGCGATCGCCTCGACCGGCAGGTCGGTGTCCTCCAGCAGCCGGCGTGCCTCGGCCACGCGGCGGGACAGCAGCCACGCGCCCGGGCTCATGCCGAGCTGCTCGTGGAAGCGCCGCGCGAGCGTGCGGGGCGACACGTTGAGCCGCGCGGCCAGGTCGGCCACCGACAGCGGGGTCCCGAGGCGGTCACCGGCCCACTCGAGCAGGCCGTCCAGCGCCGCCGCGGGCGGGGCCGGCGGCACGAACTGGTTCTGACCGCCGTCGCGGTGCGGGGGCATCACCATGTGCCGCGCGAGGAGGGCGGCGTGCGCGGCCCCGTGGTCCCGCCGCACGAGGTGCAGGCACAGGTCGATGCCCGCGCCCGCCCCGGCGCTCGTGGCGACGTCGCCGTGGTCGACGTAGAGCCGGTCCGGCTCGACGCGCACCTGCGGGAACTCCCGCCGCAGCCGGTCGGCGCCCGCCCAGTGCGTGGTGGCCGAGCGGCCGTCCAGCAACCCGGTGCGCGCGAGCGCGAACACACCCGAGCAGATCGTGACCAGCCGCGCCCCGCGGGCGTGGGCCCGCAGCAGTGCCCGGCGCACGCGCGGGGACAGCGGCGCGTCCACCGGCCGCCAGCCCGGGATGATCACCGTGTCCGCGGAAGCCAGCGCCGGCAGGCCCCGCGGCACCGACATGGCGTAGCCCGCGGTCGTCGGCACCGGCCCGGGCGTCTCGGTGCACACGTCGAACTCGTAGTACTGCGGCACGCCCTCCCGCACCGTGCCGAAGACCTCCGCGGCGCAGCCGAGCTCGAAGGTCGACTGCACCGGCCGCACCAGGGCGATCACGCGATGCATGGCAGAAAAGTACCCCATGGTGTCTTTCCGGACACTGTCCGGCCGCCGCCCGCGCGCGTCATCTTGGGGGACATGCACGACGAAATCCTCGCCCAGGAGGGCTACACCTCGGTCAACGCCTACGACGCCCCGGCCCGCGAAGTGTTCCCCGGGATCCGGCACCGTCCGTTGTGGACCGGGCCCACCGGGGCGCACGCCGACCTGCTGGAGATGGACCCCGGCACGTCCTGGCCGCACCGCGACGTCCACGAACCCGGCCCGGAGGAGGTGTACGTCGTCGCGGGCACCTTCAACGACGGCGCGCGCGACTACCCGCCCGGGACGTTCCTGCACGCCCCCGCGGGAACCTGGCACGTGCCGGCCACCACCACCGGGTGCACGCTGTTCCTGTTCTACCCGGAGGGCTAGCCGGCCGTCGTCAGCACGATCCGGCCGAACACCTCGCCGCGGTCCATCTTGTGGTGCGCGAGCGCGGCCTCCGCCAGGGGAAGCACCTCGTGCACCACCGCGCGCAGTTCCCCGCGAGCCGCGGCGGCGAACTGCGCGGCGCGGACGGCCTGCCGGTCGGACGCGGGCACCGTGTCGGCGCTGAAGGTGGCGAAGGACAACGACTTCCGGAACGCCGCCATCATCGCCGGGCCCACCTCCGCCGGCGGGCCGCCGACCACGCCGAGCACCACGAGCCGGCCGTTGGGGTCGAGCTTGCCGAGGAACGCGGGCAGGTCCGGGCCGGCGACGACGTCGAGGATCACGTCGAAGCCGTCACCGCCGGTGCCGGACCGGTCCAGGACGTGCGTCGCGCCCAGTTCCCGCAGGCGGTCGCCCCGCGCGGCGGACGACGTCGTGACCGCCACCGTCCCGCCGCCGGAGGCCGCGAGCTGGACCGCCGCGATGCCGATGCTGCCCGCCGCACCCCGCACGAGCACCGACTCGCCGGGCGCGAACCGCGCGTGGGCCAGGCCGAAGTGCGCCACCACAGCGGAACTTCCGAGCGTCACCGCGTCCTCATCGGACAGACCCGGGGGCAGCGGCAGCACCTCCGCCGCCGGCGCCACCGCGCGTTCGACATAGCCGCCGCCGGTGCCGGTGAACGCCCACACGCGCCGGCCCAGCCACGCCTGCCCGACCCCGGCACCGACCCCGGTCACGGTGCCGGCCACCTCGCTGCCCGGGATGTGCCCCGCCGCGAACCCGTGGGCGGCGAGCGCGCCGCGGCGGATCGCCACGTCCACGCCGCCGACCCCGATCGCCGCGGTCTCGATGAGTACCTCCCCGGCCGCTGGCTCCGGCTCGGGAACGTCGACCACGGCCAGGCCCTCGGGCCCGCCGAATTCCTTGATCACCACTGCTTTCACGTCCGCCGACGTTAACGGACGGCCCCGTCCGTTTCGCTAAAGTGAGAGCGGTGGCCGGTGAAGTGACTCAGACCCTGCGCTCGGACGCGTTGGACAACCGCGCGCGCATCCTGGAGGCGGCCCGCGCGTTGTTCGCCACCGAAGGCCTGGACGTGCCGATGCGGGCGATCGCGCGCCGGGCCGGCGTCGGGCCCGCGACCCTGTACCGCCGCTTCCCGGCCAAGCAGGTGCTGGTGGAGGAGGTCTTCGCGGACGAGGTGCGTGCGTGCCAGTCCATCGTGGAAGACGGACTCGCCGATCCGGACCCGTGGCGCGGTTTCCGGGATGTGATCGAGCGGATCTGCGAGCTGCACGCCCGCAACCGCGGCTTCACCGACGCCTTCCTGTCCGCGTTCCCCGACGCCGTGGCGAGCCGGGAACGCACCCTGAAGGCGGTCGCGGAACTGGCCCGGCGCGCCCGGGCCACCGGCCACCTGCGCGCGGACTTCGTGCTGGACGACCTGGTGCTGATGCTGATGGCCCACCGCGGCCTGCCCGCCAGCTCGGCGGCGGCCCGTCTCCGAGCGTCCCGTCGCTTCGCGACGCTGGTGATCCAGGCGTTTCAAGCCCCGGTCAACCCGGCCAGCGCACCGTAGAACACATCGGCGATCCGAGCCGGATCCGGCGCCGCGAACGCCTGACCGCCCGTGGGCACGGTGATCGCCGTCAGTTCGGGCACGTCCACGTCCGGGCCGATTCCGATGCCGATGATCGCCACCGGACGGGCCGGATCCGCCAGCCGGGTCAGCTCCGCGACCAGCGCGTCCCTGCTGATGCCGTCGTCATCGTCGTTGCGGCCGTCGGTCAGGACGATCACGAGGTTGAGCCGCCCGGGCTGCCACTCCGCCGTCGCCAGCCGATACGCGGCCAACACCGTGTCGTACAACCCGGTGTCGCCGTCCGGCGTGGCCTGGATCGCGCGCAACCGCTCCGCCGCCCCCGACGCCAGCTGGTCGCTCACCGGCCGCATCGGCAGCACCTCGCGGTAGTCGCGGTCCCCGTCCAGGCGCGTGGCGAACTCCCACACGCTGCACTCCGACGTCGGCTTGAACAGCGACAGCGCCCGCGCGGCCGCGTCGGTCGTCAGCTGCATCCGGGTCCGCCCGGTACCGGGCACCTCGACGTCCATCGACCCGGACACGTCGATCAGCACCCGCGCCCGCGAGCTGGAGTTGATCCGCGCCCACTGCCCCAGCAGCGCGTCCACCTCGGCGTCGGTCGGCACCGCGGGCGAGGGCAGGGTCCGGTCGCTGACGTTCTGCGCCGTCCCGTCGCGCAGGTACCGGCCGTCCGGGGTGCGGAACCCGGCGTCGGCCAGCGCGTTCGTCCCCTCCAGGCCGAGCAGCGCCGACAGCAGCGCCCCCGCGGCCGCGCGCTGGGACTCCCCCGCCCCGCCGAGCACGGCGAACGGGTAGTCCAGCGCGGGCGCCTCGGACTGGTAGGTCGCGACCAGCCCGCTCTGGGTGCCGGCGACGCCGGTGCGCACGTTGTGGCGCAGCAGCGCGTTCTCCGACACCGGGAACCCGGCGAGCGTGCGGTCGGCCAGCCGGGTGAACAACTCGTCGGTCGCCGGGACCGCGTTCGGCGACAGCCGGCGCAGTGTGGCGGCGTAGGCATCGGCGGCGGGCACCGCGGCGCGGACGCCGATCAGCGCGGACAGGCCCGCCGGGTCACGGCCCGGATCGGGCACGCCGAGCGTCAGCCCGGGCGCGCCGAGTACGTCGGACCAGGTCGGCGCGCGACCCGGCCAGCCAAGGCCCTTCGCCGCCTCCTCGGTCACCGCGAACACCACCGGTGAGCTGGCGATGCTGGTGCCGCCCGCGATCCCGCTCGCGCCGACGCCCTTGGCGCGCCGCAGCTGCAATGTCGACTCCGGGATCCACACGTCCGGCCGGACCCCGCCGGAGGGCAGGGCCAGCGACTGCGCGACGGCGGCCGAATCGACGGCGTTGACCTCGAAGGCGGCGCACTCGGTCTGCGCCACCCGGCGGGCGACCTGCGCGACCGCCGGAGCCACCGCGGGTGCGGCGGCGACCCGCACCACCACCGGCCGCTCGCATCCGCCCTGGTCACGCACCACGTTGGTGGCGATCCAGCCGGCGCCGCCCAGCAGCACGAGGATGCCGGCGATCGCCCAGGCCCGCCGCGGCCGCCGCCGGGCGGGAGACGAATGTCGGCCCACCTCGCACCGCCTCCGCTGCCTCGCTCACCAGGACGCGATCCAGGTTAAGGGCAGTGACGAAGATTACCTACGCTGTCGGATCGGCCTGTCCGTACGTCACCGGGATGACGGTCGGCACGATCATCGGGCGGCGGCGGTAGGTCTCGGCGACCCATCGGCCCACCACACGGCGCACGGCCTGGGCGATCCGGTGGCTGTCGGTGATGCCCTCGATCTCGGTGCGGGACAGCTCCATCTCCACGAGCGGAACCACCGCATCGAGTGCCTTCGGGTCGTCGGAGAACCCGCGCCCGGACACCGTCGGCGTACTCACCGCGCGGCCGGTGGTCGAGTCCACGGCGACGTTGATCGCGATGAACCCGCCCTCGCCCAGCACCAGCCGGTCGGACAGGGTCGACTCGCCGACGTCGCCGACCGACAGGCCGTCGACGTAGACGTGCCCGACCTCGACCCGCCCCGTCGGGCGCGCCCGGCCGTCCACCAGGTCGACCACCACGCCGTTCTCGGCCAGCACCACGTTCTCCGGCGCCACGCCGGTGCGGATCGCGAGCGCCCCGTTGGCCCGCAGGTGCCGCCACTCGCCGTGCACCGGCATCACGTTGCTCGGCCGGATGGCGTTGTAGAGGAACAGCAGCTCCCCCGCCGAGGCATGCCCGGACACGTGCACCTTCGCGTTGCCCTGGTGCACCACGTTGGCGCCGAGCCGGACCAGGCCGTTGACCACGCCGAACACGGCGGTCTCGTTGCCCGGGATGAGCGAGCTGGCCAGCACGACCGTGTCCCCGGCGCGGATGGAGATCTGCCGGTGCTCGCCGCGCGCCATCCGGGACAGCGCCGACAGCGGCTCGCCCTGCGACCCGGTGGACACGAACAGCACCCTGCTCTCCGGCAGGTTGACGGCCTCGTCGAGGTTGATCAGCAGGCCCTCGTGGATGTTCAGCAGCCCCAGATCGGCCGCGATGCCCATGTTGCGGACCATCGAACGGCCCACGAACGCCACCCGGCGGCCGTGCTTGACCGCCGCGTCGAGCACCTGCTGCACGCGGTGCACGTGGCTGGCGAAGCAGGCCACGATCACCCGCTGGCTGACCTTGCCGATGACGTCGTCGAGCACCGGGCCGATGTCGCGCTCCGGGGTGACGAACCCGGGCACCTCGGCGTTGGTCGAGTCGATGCACAGCAGGTCCACGCCCTCGTCGCCGAGGCGGGAGAACCCGGCCAGGTCGGTCAGGCGGTTGTCCAGCGGCAGCTGGTCGAGCTTGATGTCACCGGTGTGCAGCACGACCCCGGCCGGGGTGCGCAGCGCGACCGCCAGCGCGTCCGGGATGGAGTGGTTGACCGCGAAGAACTCCAGCTCGAACGGCCCCACCGTGCGCCGCTCGGACTCGGTCACCTCGATCAGCTTCGGGCGCTGCCGGTGCTCCTTGCACTTGGCCTCCAGCAGCGCGAGCGTGAACCGCGAGCCGTAGACCGGCAGGTCCGGCCGCAGGCGCAGCAGGAACGGCACGGCGCCGATGTGGTCCTCGTGCCCGTGGGTGAGCACGAGGGCCTCGATGTCGGACAGCCGGTCCTCGATCGCCCGGAAGTCGGGCAGGATCAGGTCGACGCCGGGCTGCTCGTCCTCGGGGAAGAGCACCCCGCAGTCGACGATCACCAGGCGGCTGTCGTACTCGAAGACGGTCATGTTGCGGCCGACCTCGCCGATGCCGCCGAGGGCGACCGCGCGCAGGCCGCCTTCGGGCAGTGCGGGTGGGTTGTTGGTCGGTCCGGGTCCTGCCGAGATCACCTGTGAATGGTCCCAACGCTGGTGTGAGTGGTCGGCGCGACGTAGGCCGCCGCGGAGTCGGCCTGCGCCACCCGGGAAGAGTGCCAGTCCGGCGACGGCGACTCTTCGAGGGGGACCCCCGCCTGGGCGAGGTCGGTGGCGATCGCCTCCACCTGGTCCGGGGTCGCGGGCACGATCGGCAGCCGCGGGCCGCCGACCGGGTGGCCGCGCAACGCGAGCGCGGTCTTGGCGAACACGACACCGCCGACGCGCGACATGGCGCGGAAGACGGGCAGCATGCCGCGGTGGTTGGTGCGGGCGGTCGAGGTGTCGCCGTCCTCGTAGGCCTCGATCATGGCCCGGATCCGGCCGGCCACCACGTGCCCGATCACGCTCACCACGCCGGCCGCGCCCACCGACAGCCACGGCAGGTTCAGCGCGTCGTCGCCGGAGTAGTAGGCCAGGTGGGTGTTGGCGATGACCTCGCTGCCGGCCAGCAGGTCGCCCTTGGCGTCCTTGACGGCCAGGATGCGCGGGTGCTCGGCCAGGCGGCGCAGGGTGTCCACCTCGATCGGCACGATCGAGCGCGGCGGGATGTCGTAGAGCATCACGGGCAGGCCGGTGGCGTCGGCGACCGTGGTGAAGTGCGCGTACAGCCCGGCCTGCGAGGGGCGCGAGTAGTAGGGCGTGACCAGCAGGACGCCGTGGGCGCCGGCCTTCTCGGCCTGCTGCACCAGTTCGACGCTGTGCGCGGTGTTGTAGGTGCCCGCGCCCGCGATCACGGTGGCGCGGTCGCCCACCGCCTCGGCGACGGCGCGGACCACGTCCGCCTTCTCGGCGTCGGTCGTGGTCGGGCTCTCGCCGGTGGTGCCGTTGACGACCAGACCGTCGTTGCCCAGCTCCACGAGGTGCTCGGCGAGCTCCTGCGCCCGCTTCAGGTCGACTGCGCCGTCCGCGTCGAAGGGGGTGACCATCGCGGTGAGCACGCGCCCGAAGGGCCTCCCGGGCGCTGCCGAAGGTGGGTTGGACATGCTCTGACGGTACCTCCTCACGCCGGGAATATTCGTGCCCACCTGCCAGAACGGCATGATCCGCAGGAAAGTGCCACCACCCGCCGGAGAATCCCTGGACCAGGTGATCTTCGGCCGCAACCCTTCCGCGTCAGCGCACCTTGAGGGTGACCGCCTCGGTGAGCTGACCGCCGCCCTTCTTCGCCACCAGGCAGTAGATGCCGCGGACCGGGTCGTCGTAGGAGTCCGGGGTCGCGTCCCACTCGGTCTGCGACGGGACGAGCGCGCGGTAGCTGAGCGTGGCGCGGGTGTCGGCGTCGAGGGTGCCGGAGTGGAAGCTCAGCGAGCAGAACGATTCGGCGTAGCGGCGCAGCGCGTCGCCACCCGGATAGGCCACGAACCCGGCGTCGTCGTCCCCGGCGCTGGAGTTGCCGAGGCTGTCCTGCTCGTCGTAGACCTCCAGCTCGTGCGGCTTGTCGCAGCTGACCTGGTTGTCGGAGTTGATGCGGTAGCCGGGGTCGAGGCGGCCGTTGTAGCACCGGTACGAGCTGCCCGGGTCGAAGTCCAGGTCGCCGCCCCGGCCGTAGGTCATGGTGGGCAGCATCGCGTCGTCCGCGCGCTCCCCCGCCCACCACTGGCCGGCCAGGAAACCGCCCGCGAGCAGCGCCACGCCCAGCACCGCGCCCGCGGTCGCCCACAGCCCGCGGCGGCTCTTCCGCGCCGGCGCCGGAGCGAACCGCGTGGGCGGCGGGCCGGTGTGAACGGCGGTGCCGATCCCGCCCGGCGGGGTGTTGTGGGCGGCGATGCCGAGCAGGTGCCCGGCCTGGGCGGCGGAGATGCGACCCTCCGGCTTGGCCACCAGCAGGCCCATGATCGCCGAGGCGAGCGGGCCCTGGACCCGGGTCAGGTACGGCACCTCGGTGAGGATCGCGTTCATCGTCGCCGCGGTGGTCGGGCGGTCGAACGCGGACTTGCCCTCCACCGCCAGGAACAGCGTCGCGCCCAGCGACCACAGGTCGGAGGCGGGCAGCGCCTCGCGGCCGTCGAGCCGCTCCGGGGCCATGAACGCCGGCGAGCCGACGATGGTGCCGCTCGAGGTCAGACGCGGGTCGTCGATCGCGGTGGCGATGCCGAAGTCGGTGAGCTTCACCCGCTCGTTCGCGCCGACCATGATGTTGCCGGGCTTGACGTCGCGGTGCACGATGCCGGCCTCGTGCGCGGCCTGCAGCGCGGAGAGCACCTGCAGCCCGATCGAGGCCACCTGCTGCGGCGGCAACGCGCCGTGGTGGCGCACCAGGTCGCCCAGCGTGGGCGCCTCCACCAGCTCCATCACGATGTAGGTCGCGCCGTCCTCGGCGACCACGTCGAAGACCGTGACGATCGCCGGGTCGTTGAGCCGTCCGGCGGTGCGCACCTCGCGCAGCACCCGCTCGGTGAACACGGTCTCCTCGGCGCCGTCGGCCAGGCGCAGCTCCTTGATCGCGACCTGGCGGCCGATCACCTGGTCCTGCGCCCGCCACACCACGCCGTGCCCGCCCCGGCCCAGCTCGCCGAGGAGCGCGTAGCGGCCGGCCACCACCCGCGATCCGGCCGGGCGCGGGGTGGTCTGCTGGGTCTGCTCTTCGGTCAACGTGGCTCCGGTGATCGTGACTGTTCGGACAGCGGGATGCTAGTCCGACCGTCGCCGGCGCCGTTCGGTTCCGGTTCAGCCCGCGAACGTGAGGTAGATCAGCACCACGTTGAGGGTGATGATCACGGCGGCGATCACCCACGCCAGCGTCGTGGTGACGCGGTGGTTGGCGGCCGGGCCCATCAGCCCGCGGTCGCTGGTCAGCCGTACCAGCGGGACCAGCGCGAACGGGATGCCGAAGGACAGCACCACCTGGGAGACCACCAGCGCGCGGCTGGGGTCCACGCCGATCGCGAGCACCACGATCGCGGGCAGCAGCGTGATCAGCCGCCGCAGCAGCAGCGGGATCCGCTTGCGCAGCAGGCCCTGCATGATCATCGCGCCGGCGTAGGCGCCCACGGATGTCGAGGCGAGGCCGGAGGCCAGCAGCCCGATCGCGAACAGCAGCGCCACGGCCGGGCCGAGCGTGTCGCCCACGGCGGCGTGGGCGCCCGCGATCGAGTCGACGCCCTCCTGGCCCTGCAGGTTCGTCGCGGCCAGCAGCACCATCGACAGGTTGACCGCGCCGGCCAGCAGCATCGCCAGGCCCACGTCGAACCGGGTGATGCGCAGCAGGCGGAACTGCCGGGCCGGCTCGACCTGGCCGTGCCGGTCGCGGGCGAGGCCGGAGTGCAGGTAGACGGCGTGCGGCATGACCGTGGCGCCGAGCATCGCGGCGGCGATCAGCACGCTCTCGGTGCCGGCGAACTTCGGGACCAGGCCGGCCGCCGCGTCGGCGGCCGAGGGCGGTTCCACGAAGACGCTGGCCAGGAACCCGACCGCGATGACGCCGAGCAGGCCGGTGATGACCCGCTCGAACGGCCGCTGACCGCGCCGGTCCTGCACCAGCAGCAGGGCCATCGACACCACACCGGTGATCACGCCGCCGGCCAGCAGCGGCAGGTCGAACAGCAGGTTCAGGGCGATCGCGCCACCGACGACCTCGGCCAGGTCGGTCGCGATCGCCACCAGCTCGGCCTGCGCCCAGTAACCCAGGCGCCCCGTGCGCGTCATCCGCTCGCGCAGGTTTTCCGGCAGCGACAGGCCGGTGACCAGCCCCAGCTTCGCCGACAGGTACTGGACCAGCCCGGCCATCAGGTTCGCGACGACGATCACCCACACCAGCAGGTAGCCGAACTGGGCGCCGGCGCTGATGTTGGAGGCGACGTTGCCCGGATCGACGTAGGCGATCGCGGCGACGAACGCCGGGCCGAGGAGCAGGGAGCCGGAGCGCACCCGCTTGAGCCGTGGTCCGAGCTGGTCCGTCAGCGCCATGCGCCCTCCCGTCAGTGTGCCGAACCCTGATTTTAGGCACGCCAAACTTCGGTGTACAGGGAGTCGAAATGTGGCCTGCGTCGCCGTTCGGCTACCCGGGCGAGGGGAAGTTAGTCCCGGGTGGCCCTATCGCCCCGCGGGCCGCGCGTCCCATTCCGGGCAGTCGACGAAGTGCACGTCGTACTGCTCGTGGATGCTCGCGACCTCCTCCTCGGCGAAGCCGCCGCGCAGGATCTCCGGCAGCCGCCGGAAGTAGCCGAACCGCTCGACGCCCGGCACGAGGGTGATGAGCACGTTCGCGGGACTGTCCGAGTCCGCGGCGAACGCGTGCCGGACACCCGCCGGCACCACCGCGTAGCCGCCCCGCCGGAGGGTCAGGATCTCGGTGCCGATCAGCATCCGCAGCGCTCCGTCGAGCACGTAGAACGCCTCCGCGGAGCGCGCGTGGTAGTGCGGTTTCGTCCCGGGCTCCCCGGGCTCGAGGTGCAGCCGGTTCGCACCGAGCAGGCCGCCGGTGTGGCTCGCGTCGGCCAGCAGCTGCAACGCGGGCCGCGCCACGGTTTCCGCCTCGTCCGCCTGGACCACCCATGCGCCGGTCATCGTCGCCTCCTTAGTAGTTGAAGTCTTCAATTACATTAGCCATGAGTGGTTGAAGTCGTCAACTGCTAGGGTGGGCGGGTGACCGAGTGGCTCGACGCGGATCAGCAGCGCGACTGGCGGGCGTTCATCGAGGGTTCGATCCGGTTCATCGACCTGCTCGACCGGAGGCTGCAGGACCAGCACGGCCTCACGCTGGCCGAGTTCGAACTGCTGGTGCGTCTGTCCGAAGCGGACGGACGGTCGATGCGGATGGCCGATCTCGCGGCGTCGGCGTACTACTCGCGGAGCCGGTTGTCCCACCGGATCAAGGGGTTGGAGGCGCGGGGCCTGGTCCGCCGCGAACCCACGGACGACGACCGGCGTGGCGTGGTGGCCCGCCTCACCGACGCCGGCTACGAGGCGTTACGGCAGGCGGCGCCGGACAACCTCCGGACGGTCCGCAAGCACTTCGTGGACGTGATCTCGGAGGAGGACCTGAGAGCCGTCGGCCGCGCGATGCGCGCGGTGACGGAACGGCTGGATTAGGACGCACAGCCGCGCGCGCTCGCCCGGCGGCCGCAGCGCCTGCATCGCCCACGCACCACCGACCTCGCACGGCCCCAGCCACCCGCGGCGCCTACGGCGCGTCAACCCGCCACACTGGACACCCGCGCCGCCCGGGACCCGCGCCGTCTCCGTGCAGCTCCTGCACCGCCCCGGGCCATCGGCCTCAGTCGCCGCCGGCGACCTCGTGGCCGGCCGCACGCAGCGCCTGCACCGCGCGCGTCAGCTCGGCGTCCTTGACCAGCACGTGGTCGGTGTCGAAGGTCGACAGCGTGAACAACGCGACCCCGGCCGAGGCCAGTTCGCTCGCCAGCGCCGCGATGATCCCGGTCAGGGTGAACGCCAGCGGGCCCCGCACGGTCAGCAGCCGCCAGCCGGACTCGATCCGGGCGCCCTCCGGCGCCAGGCCGGCCGGGCAGATCACCGACGTCTCCGCGGGCGTGCGGGTGATCGAGACCAGCCCGTCCGGCGCGTCCAGACCGGGCACCGCGGCACCCGGCTCCAGCCGCGCCACCGCGTACTCCCCCGGCTGGACGTCGATCGCGAGGCGTTTCACCCTTCCAGGACCTTCGGGCTGGAGGCGATCTCGGTGCCGTCGGGCAGCGTCGAGATGGTGAAGTCGGCGAAGACGTTCGGCGCGGCCTTCTGCAGCTGCCGCAGGCATTCCACGGCCAGGCCGCGGATCTCCACGTCGGCGTTCTCGGTGGCGCGCATCGCGATGAAGTGCCGCCAGGCGCGGTAGTTGCCGGTGACCACGATGCGGGTCTCGGTGGCGTTGGGCAGCACCGACCGCGCGGCCTGGCGCGCCTGCTTGCGGCGCAGCGTGGCGCTGGGCGCGTCGGCGAACTTGTCCTCCAGCCCGGCCAGCAGCTCGTTGTAGGCGTCGACACTCGCCTGCGCGGCCTTGAGGAACTTCTCGTGCAACTCCGGGTCGTTCGCGATGACGTCCGGCTCGACGAACGCCGCGTCGCGCTCGGGCACGTACCGCTGGGACAGCTGCGAGTAGGAGAAGTGGCGGTGGCGGATCAGCTCGTGCGTCAGCGAGCGCGACACCCCGCTGATGTAGAAGCTCACCGAACCGTGCTCCAGCACCGACAGGTGACCGACCTCGATGATGTGGTCGATGTAGCCGGCGTTGGTGGCCGTCTTCGGGTTCGGCTTCTTCCACGACTGGTAGCAGGCGCGGCCCGCGAACTCGGCGAGCGCCTCACCCCCGTCGGCGTCGGTCGACCACGGCACGTCCTCCGGCGGGAAGAACTCCGTCTTCGCGATCAGCTGCACCTTCGGCGACACGGTCTCGGCCACGGTCGCACTCCTTCCCCTCAACGACTCCCAGGCAGCGTAACGGGAGGGGCCGACAACTTCCCCGCGACACCACGTGGTGTCACCACCGCCTTGACTGACACCACCAATGACGTCATAGTGGTGTCATGGACTTGACCCCGTACATCACCAGCCTCCGCGAGGACCTCACCGCGACGGCCTCGGCCGGGGACGAGCAGATCCGGCGCGCGGCGGCGCTGCTGTCCGGTGCGCTCGAACCCGCGGCGCGGCTGGCGCTGATGAACGCGCTGGCCGACCTCGCCGCCGAGGCGACCGCGCAGCTGCCGGACCACGTCGTCGAGGTGCGGCTGGACGGACGCGACGTGCGGGTGGTGGTCACCGGCACCGCCGGCGAGCGCGAACGCCCCGAGCGACCCGGGCCACCGCCACTGCCTCCCCCGCCGCCGCTGATGGAGGGCGGCGACATCTCCCGGATGACGTTGCGCCTGGTGGAGAAGCTCAAGGAGCAGGCCGAGCACGCCGCCTCGTCACAGGGCGTCTCGCTGAACACGTTCATCTCGCAGGCCGTGCAGGGCGCGCTGCACGGTTCGCAGTCGTTCCACGCCGAGAAGCAGGCCGGCTCGCAGTCCGAGTCGCACCTGCACGGCTGGGTGAAGGGATAGTCATGACCGATCCGGAGCTCGTGCGCACGCAGACGTTCCCCCTGCCGGGGCCGCTGGAGCTGGACATCGCCGTCACGCTGGGAAGGGTCGAGGTGAAGCTGGACGCCGAGGAACCCGAGGCGACGGTGGAGATCCGGCACGACCCGGACGCGCAGCAGCCGTGGACGCAGGGGATTTCCAGCCTGCTGAGCTGGGTGAGCGAGCGGTTCGGCGACCAGCTGGGCACCGACCTCAACGGCACGCCCGCGGACGCGGTGCAGCAGACGCGGCTGGAGCAGACCGGCAGCCGGCTGACCGTGCACGCGCCGAAGGCGTTGCCACTGCGGAACATCCCGCTCGCGGTCACGGTGATCGCCCCCGCCGGCACGGCGGTGGAGGTGCGGGCCGGTTCGGCCAACGTGACGGTGAGCGGATCGGCCGGCCGGGTGGACGTGTCCACCGGCTCGGGTGAGATCCGGCTGGACCGGTCCGAGGGCGCGGCGACGGTGCGCAGCGGCTCCGGCGCGATCCGGCTCGGGCCGACGCTGGCGGGGCTGCACCTGCGCACCGGCAGCGGCGATGTGGAGGTGGCGTCGCTGTCCGGGTCGGCGACGCTGGCCACCGGCACCGGCGACGTGTGGCTGGGCATGGTCTCCGGCTCGGTGCTGGCCCGCAGCGGGAGCGGTGACCTGTCGGTCGCCGAGGCGGCGAGCGGGAACCTGGAGCTGGTGACCGGCTCCGGCGACATCCGGATCGGGGTCCGCCAGGGGGTCGCCGCGGAGGTCGACCTGACCGCGAGCGCCGGCAAGGTGTCCAGCGAGCTGGACGTGGCGTTGACCCGGCCGGACGGCGAGATCCCGCTGAACGTGCGGGCGCGGACCGGCTCCGGCGCGGCGATGGTGACCCGCGCGGCGCAGTAGACCACCGGAGAAGGCGGCCTGCGGGCCGCCGTGGGGGTGGAGGGGTGGTGTGGCATGGGGGCGTGTCACACCACCCCGTTTCGGTCTGCGCGGCCACCCCCGGCCTGGATGACGACGCTCTCGGGACGTGGCCCGCCCGGATCGCGCGCCTGGCTGGAACCTGCAGCGGGGCCTCGGCGCCGCAGGACCTCGGCATGGAGCCCGCGTCACCCGGGTCATGCGCGCCGCAACAGCGGTGCCAGATCACCCCGCTCCCCCACCACGAAGCCGTCCAGCCCCAGCCACGACGCCATCACCCGCAACTCCCCCGCCAGCTCCGCCGCCACCCGTGGCGCGTCGGCCTCCGGCTCGGTGAACGCGCCCTGCACCCGCAGCACCCCGGCCTCCCGGTCGGCCTTCAGGTCCACCCGCGCCACCAGCTCGCCGTCGAGCAGGAACGGGAACACGTAGTAGCCGTACACGCGCTTGGGCTCGGGCACGTAGATCTCGATGCGGTACCGGAACCCGAACAGCCGCTCGGTGCGGGCCCGCTCCCAGATCAGCGGATCGAACGGGCACAGAAGCGCCCGCCCCGCCACCTTCCGCGGCATCCGCGCCCCCGCCAGCCGGTACGTGGGCCCGCGCCAGCCGCGCACCTCGACCTGCTCCAGTACCCCCGCCTCGACCAGCTCCGCCACCGCCTGGCGGCTCGTCTCCGGGCCCAGCCGGTAGTAGTCCCGCAGGTCCGGCTCCGTCGCCACCCCCAGCGCCGTCGCCGCGCGGGAGATCAGCTCGCGCGCGCCCTGCTCGGGCGACACCCGCCGCGCCAGGATCTCCGCCGGCACCACCCGCTCGGTCAGGTCGTACAGCCGCTCGAACCCGCGCCGCGTGCCGGTGGTCAGCTGGCCCAGCCCGAACAGCAACTCGCAGATCTTCTTGACCTCCGACCGCTCCCACCACGACCCGGGCCGTCGCGTCGACTCGCCCTCCAGCTCGCGCTCGATGCCGCCCGCCCCGATCGGGCCGAGCTCCTTCACCACCGCCAGCACGTCCTCCACCAGCGACGGTGACCGGTCGGCCAGGCGCTGGTAGTGGCGCCACCACCCCGGCCGCTTCGCGCCGGACTGCAGCAGCGGCCAGTCCTCGACCGGGATGAGGCTGGCCTCGTGCGCCCACGTCTCCACCAGCATCCGCGGCTTGCGGCTGCTGTGCGACCAGGCGGCCTCGTCGATCAGCGCCGGATCGTAGGCGCCCAGCCGCGCGAACACGGGCGCGTAGTGCGCCCGGACCGCGACGTTCACCGAGTCCAGCTGGATCAGCTGCACCCGTGACAGCACGCGCTTCAGGTGCCGCCGGGTCGGTTCGGCACCCGGCCGCGGGTCGGCGAAGCCCTGGGCCGCCAGCGCCGCCCGCCGGGCGGCCGCCACACTCATCGTCTCCATCGTGGTGCTCATGGTGCCAGCACCCACCGACAAAACCGGTAGGTTCCCGGCATGAGCACCGTGTCGGTCCGCGAAGCCGTCGAAGCCGACGCCGCGGAGATCGCCCGGATCCAGCGCGTCACCTGGCGGACGGCCTACCAGGGCGTCCTCAGCGAGCAGGCCCTCGCCGAACTCGGCTCCGCCGAGGTCGAAGCGCGCTGGGCGGAGGCGATCGGCCACCCCGGCTCCCGGATCCACCTGGCCGTCGAAGGCGGGTTCACGGTCGGGTTCTGCGTCGCCGGGCCTGCGCCGCGCGAGGACGTGGCCGACGCCGCCGGCAAGCTGCCCGCCGACGCCGACCGCACCGGCCTGATCGGGACGCTGCTGGTGGAGCCGCGCTGGTCCCGGCGCGGGCACGGCGCCCGCCTGCTGGCCGCGGCCGCCGCCGGGCTGCGCGAACTGGGCGCCGGCCGCGGCATCACCTGGGCCGCCGAGTCCGACGCGGCCACCCTCGGCTTCTACCGCCGCGCCGGCTGGCACCCCGACGGCACCGTCCGCACCCTCGACACCGGCGAGCGCCGCCTGCGCGAACTCCGCCTCACCGGCGCGCTGGACATCCACCTCGTCGAGTAGTTCACCAAGTCGCCGGCACGATCAGCACCTGGAGGATCGTGAACCCGAGCGCCACCACCAGCGGCCTGATCCGGGGCGACGGCGTTCGACGACCAACGCGGCGGGAAGAAGTAGAGCCCAGGAAGCCCCGGGCTCCGCCTCGGCCGGTCAGGCCTCGTCGCCCGCGCGGACCGGTGCGAACGCCGGCTTCGTCAGCTCCTGACTCAGCTCGAAGTCCAGGTCCTCGGACGGTGCGGGCTTGCCCCGCCCGCGGAACCACAGCACCGACATCACGATCAGGAACACCACGGCCACGATCTGGTAGCTGCTGCCCGCGACCTGCTGCGCGAAGCTCCAGTGCTCCCACTCCAGCGGCACCCAGTAGTGCGGCGCGAGCCACAGGATCACCACCGCGCCCCAGCCGGAGACGATGAGCCACTTGTTGTTCCGCTGCACGCCCATCACCAGCACCAGCACCGCGGTCGGCAGGGCCAGGATCCAGTGGTGCGACCAGGAGATCGGCGAGATCAGCAGGACACCGGCGGCGTTGACGCCCAATGCCAGCGCGAGGTTGTCGTCCCGCAACGCCCGGGCGGTGCCCAGGAACGTCATCACGACGACCGCGATCACCCCGAGTCCGCCGACCACCGTCAGCGTGGTGCCGGTCAGGTGCAGCTTCTCGAACGTGGCGGTGATCGACTCGTTCGCGTGGATCGGGCCGATGTTCATGCCGGTGGCGTTGAAGACGCGGTCGGTCCAGTACGTCCACGAGTCGCCGGGCATCAGCACGAACGCGATCGCCGTCATCACCAGGAAGCTGACGAACGCGGTGACCACCGCGCGGAAGTCCTTGCGCAGCAGGAAGATCAGGCAGAACCCGGCCGGGGTGAGCTTGACCGCCGCCGCGATGCCGATCAGCGCGCCCCGGGGCCAGCGCGGGTTCGGCCACAGGATGTCGACCGCGACGAGCATCATCAGCAGGACGTTGATCTGGCCCCAGAAGATCGTGTTCGCGACCGGGTGCGCGACCACCATCACGATCGCCGCCGCGAAGACCATCCACGTCTTGTTCAGCAGTCCGCGCAGCTCCGGCGAGGAGTTGCGGTACGCCAGGATGATCGGGAACAGCGCCAGGCAGGTCGCGCCGGTCAGCAGCGGGTAGCCGATCGGCGGCGGGATGATCGCCAGCGGGGTGAACAGCACCGCGGAGAACGGCGGGTAGGTGTAGGGCAGTGCGCCGCCGATGGTCGAGACGGGCAGCTCGGAGTAGATCGAGTGGCCCTTGAGGAAGGTGTCCGCGCCCAGCCGGTAGATGTCGACGTCGGTCGGCCACTTCCGGATCCCGTGCGCGTAGTACGCGAGCGCGGCGAACAGGCCCACGGCCAGCAGGAGTTCCAAGCCCAGGCGTACCCGCTCGGCGGTACTGCCGTACCTCATCGTCTCGATGACAGCTTTCACTCGTACTCCCAGTCCCGGCCACGCGTGATCTCACGGAACAGACGCCGCAGCGCCTATCTTCGTTGTCGGCGTGATCGATGTTACGAGCGGGTCCCCCTTGCGCTACTCGCGGCTGCGATCGGTGAACACGATCCAGCGAAGCACGCTGTAGAGGAACACCGCCTCGCACGCGCCCGCGATGATGCGCGCCAGGTGGTACTGCACGCCCAGCGCGGCCAGGCCGGCCCCGGCACCGAGGATGAACGCGACGTAGTTGACCGCCACCGCGACGGCGTAGAGCACGGCCTGCCGCCCGACCGGGGCGTGCGAGCGGAAGTTGAACACGCGGTTGAGCACGAAGCTCAGGGCGAAGGCGCAGACGTAGGCGATGGTGATCGCGGCCGGCAGCGGCAGCCCGGCCACGCCGTGACCGAGGGTGAGCAGCAGCAGGTCGACGCCGAAGGTGCACCCGTTGATCAGCGCGAAGCCCACGAAACTGGGCGGGACCAGCGTGTTCAGGCCGAGTGGGAGGTAGCGGACGACCGTCGCGCAGAACGACGCGAACCTTTGCACGGGCGACCGCGTCACCCGGATGTCCTGTGGCACGGCGCCACGGTGGCAGAAGCGGGTGACGGGAAGGTGAGCAGCCGGTAGTCGGAAAGCGGCGGAAAGTGTCCCCGGCACTACGGAGATCACACTTCGGGCTGATATCTTCTTGTGACCCCGTCCGTGTGATCCTCCGCTCCCCGCGGAGGCCTCGCCCGCCCCGAAGCCCCGTCAGGAGGCGCGGATGTTCGCCTGGTTCTGGGTGGCGCTCGGCGTCGCCTTCGGGTCGGCGATCGTGCCCCTCATCAGCGTCGAGGTGTTCGTGCTGGGGCTCGTGGCCAGCGAGCCGGGGCTGCACTGGCTGCTGATCGGCGCGGCCGTCTCGATCGGCCAGGTCGCCGGCAAGCTGCTGTACTACCTGGCCGCGCGCGGGTCGATCAGGCTGCCGCGGTTCCTGCACGACCGCCTGCACCGCGTGCGCCCGCCCAGCCGGCTCCGCGACCGGTGGCACCGGCGGACCAAGTGGCTGCGCGGCAAGATCGAGGCCCTGCGCGAACGCTGCCACCGCCACCCGCACTGGATGACGGGCACCTACGGGGTCAGCTCGCTGATCGGGCTGCCGCCCTTCATGGCGACGACGGTGCTGGCGGGCCTGGCCGACATGCGGATGTCGACGTTCCTCACGGCGGGCCTGACCGGGCGGTTCATCCGGTACAGCGCGCTGGCCGCGTGCCCGGCGGTGTTCGCGGGCTGGTTCCACCACTGAGGTACGTGGTTCCGGGGAGGCCGCTGTCCTTGTACTGAGTTCATCGCGCCGGTGCGGACGCAGGCCTAGGGAGACGCCGGCGTTGGACCACCGGGTTCTGGAATCACGGTGAGCAGAGGATGTGCAGCGCTCCGGCAAGACGGATTACGTGCCGGAGCGGGATTTCGGACGCCCATGCACGCGGCCCCGCAGCAGGCAGACGTGTCCCTGTTGTCGCCGGAGGCCGTTGACGCTGAACAAGAACGGGAAGTTCCCGGCGCACAAGAGCCCCGATGGCAGTCGGTGTGCGATGTCGGAAGCGAACTCTTCGCGCTGATCCCGGCCCCGCGTTTGCCGAGGTCACGTCCACAAGGCGGGTGTCACCCCGGCACCGCCTCCTGCGTCGTCCTTGATCGGGCATGGTGGGCACCATGAGATACCGGTTGTTCGGGCGTACCGGCCTGCGGGTCGCGGAGATGTTCCTCGGCGCGATGGCGCTGCAGGAGCCGGACGAGGCGCGGCGCGTCATCAAGGCCTACGCCGAAGCCGGGGGCAACGTGATCGACACCGCTTCGGCCTACGCGGAGAGCGAGAGCGTCCTCGGGGAGGTGCTCACCGAGCGGGACCGCTTCCTGCTGGCGACCAAGTACACGCTCACTCGCGACCCGCACGATCCGAACGCCGGGGGCAGCCACCGCAAGAACCTGATCGCCTCGCTGGAACGCAGCCTGCGGCGCCTGCGCACCGACTACGTCGACATCCTGTGGGTGCACACCTGGGACCCGCACACGCCGGTGGCCGAGACGCTGCGCGCGCTCGACGACCTGGTCCGCGCGGGCAAGGTCCGCTACCTCGGGGTGTCCGACACACCGGCGTGGGTGGTCAGCCGGGCGGACGTGCTGGCGGAGTGGCGCGGGTGGACGCCGTTCGCGGGCGTGCAGGTGCCCTACAGCCTGCTGAACCGCGACATCGAGCGCGATGTCCTGCCGATGGCCGAGCAGCTGGGGCTGAGCGTCGTCGCGTGGGGCGTGCTGGAGCACGGCGCGCTGACCGGCTCGAGCCGGGTCGCTTCGCCGTCAGCGAGCCAGCAGCGGGTGGCGGCGGCGGTGCGGGCGGTGGCGGACGAGCTGGGGGTCACGCCGGCCCAGGTGGCGATCGCGTGGTCGCGCGCCCGGTCGGCGATCGTGCACCCGTTGATCGGGTTCCGGACGGCGGACCGGGTCGCGGAGAGCGTGGCCGCCCTGGACGTGACGCTGCCACCCGAGGCGGTCGCCCGGCTGGAGGCCGCGGCCGCGTTCGAGCCGGGACCGTTCGCGGACTTCGTGAACGAGTCGGCGGACGCCCTCGGCGAGGTGGCGGGCCGTCAGCTGAGGGCGTGACCCACCTCGGCGATCGCGGCCACGGTCCAGTACACCGGTTCCGGCGCCTCCTCGGCGGGCAGCTCCAGCATCCAGGCCAGCACGGACGACACCTGGGCGTGGCTGCCGATCAGACCCCACTGGTTGAGGTGGACACCGGCGTCCGCCTCGTAGCCGTGGCACAGCCAGGAGTGCACGTTCATCAGGTCGGACTCGACGCCGATGATCTCGAAACCGCGCACGACAGCGTGCCCGTCGAACGGCGCGGCCATGTCCCGGTCGGCGTGCTAGGCCCAGAACTCCGGACCGTGCGCGACACGAAGGTCGCGGCCAGGCCGGACGGCATGTCCCCCGTGCCCTGGATGGCACCACGAGCAGTGTCGACCAATCGCTGGCCGAGCTGCACTGCGCGGGTCTCCACAGGGAACAGCACCTGTGCGCGATGTACCTGGACGACTACGCGCCGGAGGAGGCCCGGCGGCTCCTCGGCGAGGAACTGGCAGCACTGCCGGCCGGCCCGCGGACAAGCTGACCGCCGGAGCGTCGCCTCCCAGATCAGCCCCGGGCGGACTCGGTCGCCTCGAGGTCCAGTGCCTTGCGCATCGTGGCGCGGGCGCGGCGCCGGTCGCCCGCGATGTCGTACGCGTGGGCCAGCCGGTACCAGTACCGCCAGTCCTCCGGGTGCTGCTCCAGCTCCGCGCGGCGCTCCTCGAACCACGCGTCCGCCGCGGCGCGGTCCACCCGGCCCGACGGGCGGCGCGGCAGATCGGCCACGTCCGGCAGCCCGCCCTCGGACTCCAGCCGCCTCGCCAGGTGCTGGATCCGCGTCCCGGACCGCCAGGTCGCGATCACCATCCACAGCCCGAGCAGCGGCAGCACCAGCACCCCGACGCCCAGCGCGACCCCCACGCCGGTGCCGGTCGCGATCAGCTCCACGCCCCGCGCCCCGAGCAGCACCAGGTAGACCACCAGCGCGGCGGTCAGCACCAGGGCGACGTTGCGGGTCCTCACAGGTCGAGCACGTTCTCGAGGCCGACGGTCAGGCCCGGACGGCCCAGCACCTCCCGCACCCCGAGCAGCACGCCCGGCATGAACGAGGTCCGGTCCATCGAGTCGTGCCGGATGGTGAGCGTCTCGCCTTCCTGGCCGAACAGGATCTCCTCGTGCGCCACCAGCCCGGGCAGCCGCACCGAGTGCACGTGCACGTCCTCCACCCGCGCGCCGCGGGCGCCGTCCAGCTCGCTCGTCGTCGCGTCCGCGCCCGGCTTCAGCCCGGCCTCGCGGCGGGCCTGCGAGATCAGCCGCGCGGTGTGGGCCGCGGTGCCGGACGGGGCGTCGGCCTTGCGGTTGTGGTGCAGCTCGATGACCTCGACCGATTCGTAGAACCGGGCCGCCTGCTGCGCGAACCGCATCGCGAGCACCGCGCCGAGCGCGAAGTTCGGCGCGATCAGCACCCCGACCTCCGGCCGGCCGGCCAGCCACGACCGCACCGACTCCAGCCGCTCCTCGGTGAACCCGGTGGTGCCTACCACGGCGTGCAGTCCGTTCGTGACCGCGAACTCCAGGTTGCCCATCACCGCGTCCGGGTGGGTGAAGTCGACGACCACCTCAGCGCCGGCCTCGGTCAGCGCGCTCAGGTCGTCCCCGGCGTCCACGGTCGCCACGACCGCCATGTCGGGCGCGCCCCCGGCGGCCTTGACCACCTGCGCCCCCATCCGTCCGTGGGCGCCCAGCACGCCGACCCGGATCGGGTTGTCCTCGCCGCGGGGGTTCATTTCGCGATCACCTCGTGCAGATCTTCCGGTAGGTCCTGCTCGGAAGCGTACGGCCCGACCACCGCGGCGGCGGTGACCCCTCCCGGCGTCCCGAACAGGGTGCGGGCCAGCTCACACACCTCCTCGGTAGTCACCGCGGCGATGCGCTCCACCGACTCGTCGACGGTGAGGTGCACGCCGTGGTTGAGCTCCTGCTTGCCGATGCGCGACATCCGCGACGCGGTGTCCTCCAGGCCCAGCACGATCCCGCCGCGCAGCTGCCCCTTGGCGCGCGCGACCTCGGCGTCGGTGAACCCGTCCTTGCCGACCTGCCCGAGCACGTCCCGCAGCACCGCCGACACCTCGCCCAGCCGCTCCGGCTGGCACCCGGCGTAGACGGAGAAGTGCCCGGTGTCGGCGTAGGTCGCCACCGACGAGTACACCTGGTAGGCCAGGCCGCGCTGCTCGCGCACCTCCTGGAACAGCCGCGAGCTCATCCCGCCGCCGAGGGCGGCGTTGAGCACCGACAGCGCGTACCGGCGCTCGTCGTGCCGCGACAGGGCCTTCATGCCGAGCATGACGTGCGCCTGCTCGGTGTCGTCGCTGTGCAGCACCAGCCGCCGGTCCGCGGCCACCCGCGCCTTGCCCGTGCGGGGCGCGACCGGAGTGTCCGAACCGGACAGACGACCGCGCAACGCCTTGCGCGCCAGGCGGAGCACCTGCGCGTGCTCGACGTTGCCCGCCACCGCGAGCACCATCTTGGGCAGCGTGTAGCGCCGCCGGTAGAACCCGCGCAGCCCGGAAGCCGACATGCCGGTGATCGACTCGGTCGTGCCCAGCACCGGGCGCCCCAGCGGGTGCGAGCCCAGGACCGTGGACACGAACGTGTCGTGCAGCAGGTCCTCGGGATCGTCGTCGCGCATGGCGATCTCCTCGAGCACCACGCTGCGCTCGGTGTCCACATCGGACTCCGCGCAGAGCGCCTCGAACACCACGTCGGTGACCAGGTCCATAGCCAGCGGCAGGTCCTCGTCGAGCACCTGCGCGTAGTAGCAGGTGTGCTCCTTCGCGGTGAACGCGTTCAGCTCACCGCCGACCGCGTCGATCTCCTCGGCGATCTGCTTCGCCGACCGGGTGGTGGTGCCCTTGAACAGCAGGTGCTCCAGGTAGTGCGCCGCACCGGCGACCTTCGGCGGCTCGTCCCGCGAGCCGACCCCGACCCACAGTCCCACCGTCGCCGACCGCACCCCCGGCACGTGCTCGGTGACCACCCGCAGCCCGCCCGGCAGCACCGTGCGCTTGACAACCTGGCCGTTCGCCCCGGTCTCGAGCGTGCGCGTGGTGCCCACGGCCTGCTCGTGCCCGGCAATCTGTCGCGCCATCGAATCCCAACACTCGGTGCGGAACACGGAAAACGGCCCGCCCCGCCGGGGACGGGCCGTTTCCCGGCTACCGCGTCGTCCTACTTGGCGTCGGCCTCGGCACCCTCGGCGGGAGCCTCCTCGGCCTTCTTCTCGCCCTCGTCCTCGTCCTTGACGAGAACCAGGCTGATCTTGCCGCGGTTGTCGATGTCGGCGATCTCGACGCGGAGCTTGTCGCCCACGTTGACCACGTCCTCGACCTTGCCGATGCGCTTGCCGTTGCCCAGCTTCGAGATGTGGATCAGGCCGTCCTTGCCCGGCAGCAGCGAGACGAACGCGCCGAACGCGGCCGTCTTCACCACGGTGCCCAGGAAGCGCTCGCCCACCTTCGGCAGCTGCGGGTTCGCGATGGCGTTGATCTTGCTGATCGCGGCCTCCGCGGACGGGCCGTCGGCCGCACCCACGTAGATCGTGCCGTCGTCCTCGATGGAGATGTCGGCGCCGGTCTCCTCGGTGATCGAGTTGATCATCTTGCCCTTCGGGCCGATGACCTCGCCGATCTTGTCGACCGGGATCTTCACGCTCGTGACGCGCGGGGCGTACGGGCTCATCTCGTCCGGGGTGTCGATGGCCTCGGCCAGCACCTCGAGGATGGTCAGCCGGGCGTCCTTGGCCTGGTTCAGCGCGCCCGCCAGGACGTCCGACGGGATGCCGTCGAGCTTGGTGTCCAGCTGCAGCGCGGTGATGAAGTCCTTGGTGCCGGCGACCTTGAAGTCCATGTCACCGAAGGCGTCCTCGGCGCCGAGGATGTCGGTCAGCGCGACGTACCGCGTCTCGCCGTCGACCTCGTCGGACACCAGGCCCATCGCGATGCCCGCGACCGGCGCCTTGAGCGGCACACCGGCGTTGAGCAGCGACATCGTGGACGCGCAGACCGAGCCCATCGAGGTGGAGCCGTTGGAGCCCAGCGCCTCCGACACCTGACGGATGGCGTAGGGGAACTCGTCCCGCTTCGGCAGCACCGGCACCAGCGCGCGCTCGGCCAGCATGCCGTGGCCGATCTCGCGCCGCTTGGGCGAGCCCACGCGGCCGGTCTCGCCGGTGGAGAACGGCGGGAAGTTGTAGTGGTGCAGGTACCGCTTCGTCGTCTCCGGCGACAGCGAGTCGATCTGCTGCTCCATGCGCAGCATGTTCAGCGTGGTGACACCCAGGATCTGGGTCTCGCCGCGCTCGAACAGCGCCGAACCGTGCGCCCGCGGGATGATCGCGACCTCGGCCGCCAGCTGGCGGATGTCGGTCAGGCCGCGGCCGTCGATGCGGACCTTGTCGCGCAGGATGCGCTGGCGGATCAGCTTCTTGGTCAGCGCCCGGAACGCGGCGCCGATCTCCTTGTCGCGACCCTCGAACGCCTCGCCCTCGCCGAGGCCGACCTTGGCCAGCACGGCGGCCTTGACCTCGTCGGTGGCGGTCTCGCGCTCCTGCTTGCCGGCGATGGTCAGCGCCTTGGCCAGGTCCTCCGTCGCGATCGCGGCGACCGCGTCGTAGGCGTCCTGCTGGTAGGCGGGGAACACCGGGAAGTCGCCGGTCGGCTTGGCGGCCGCGTCGGCGAGCTTCTGCTGCGCCTCGCACAGCACGCGGATGAACGGCTTGGCGGCGGCCAGGCCCTCGGCCACGGCCTGCTCGGTCGGCGCCGGGGCGCCACCCGCGATCAGGTCGAGCGTGTTCTCGGTGCCCTCGGCCTCGACCATCATGATCGCGACGTCGTCACCGACGACACGGCCGGCGACGACCATGTTGAAGGTCGCCTGCTCCAGCTGCGACCAGGTCGGGAACGCCACCCACTGGCCCTCGATCAGGGCGACGCGCACGCCGCCGATCGGGCCGGAGAACGGCAGGCCGCCGATCTGGGTCGAGGCCGACGCGGCGTTGATCGCCAGCACGTCGTAGGGGTCCTCGGGGTGCAGGCTCTGCACCGTGACGACGATCTGGATCTCGTTGCGCAGGCCGTCGGCGAACGACGGGCGCAGCGGCCGGTCGATCAGGCGGCAGGTCAGGATCGCGTCGGTGGAGGGACGGCCCTCGCGGCGGAAGAACGCGCCCGGGATCCGGCCCGCGGCGTACATCCGCTCCTCGACGTCCACCGTCAGCGGGAAGAAGTCGAAGTGCTCCTTCGGCTGCTTGGAGGCGGTGGTCGCCGACAGCAGCATGGTTTCTTCGTCCAGGTAGGCCACGACAGCGCCGGCGGCCTGCCGGGCGAGCCTGCCCGTCTCGAAGCGGATCGTGCGCGTGCCGTACTTGCCGTTGTCGATGACGGCCTCGGCCTCGTGCACGACGGGTCCGCTTGCTTCGGTCATGTGTAGTTGACTCCTCGTTCGTTCGGGCAGCAGTGCGCCCCGCCCGTGCGGAGCGGCGTCCGAGGAACGAGCCGGTCTTCGATCGAAGCCCACGGGAGGCGTCCCGTAAGCCACTACCGAGGACCGGCGTCCTTGCCCTCGAGCGCCTGCCCTTCCTCTTTCTTACTTCGTATGGACCGAGGGGGAGCGACCGTGGTCACTCCCCCTCGGGTCACGTCATCGGCGCAAGCCGAGTCGCTGGATCAGCGACCGGTAGCGTTCGATGTCCACCTTCATCACGTAGTTGAGCAGCCGGCGACGACGGCCGACCAGCAGCAACAGGCCGCGACGGGAGTGGTGGTCGTGCTTGTGCACCTTGAGATGCTCGGTGAGACCGATGATCCGCTTGGTGAGCAGCGCGACCTGGGCCTCCGGGGACCCGGTGTCGGACTCGTGCAGACCGTACTCGGTCAGAATCGACTTCTTCTCGTCGGTGGACAGCGCCACTGAGTTCTCTCCTCTGTGTTGTTCTGTGCCGTGAGGCCCGCTGGACGCGGGTAGTCGGTCGCGGCCGCCACGGACTGCAGCCGGACCCGGTGGTTCAGCGTATCAGGGTGTGCTCTAGCTGGCCTGTTGGGACAGCGGGAACCGCTCGACCGCGACGTACCGGACGCCCTCGGCGGTCCGCCGCGACCGCATGAGCACCGCCTCCGCGGCCGTCCACATCTCGCTGCGGTAGCCGGACAACCGCCGCCGCAGTTCCGGCGGCACCCGCTCGCGCGTGCGCGCCAGCGTCAGGTGCGGCAGGTAGGGGCGGCCCTCGTCACCGGCCCCGGCGGCGAGGCCGAGTTCGGTGATCCCCTCGCCGTACACCCCGAGGTAGAGGACCCGGGTGAACGCGCCCGCTCCTTCCAACCAGATCCGCGGCGCCGGCATTCCCGCCAGCCGCGGACGCAGCCACTCCGCGCGCGCCGCGGGGTCCTCCTCGCCGTAGAAACCCAGGGTGACGTGCCAGTTCTCCGGCGAGCTCCAGCGCACCCCGTCCAGCCGCGGCAGGCCGCCGATCTCGGCGGCCAGTGCCTCCACCACGGCGGCGGGCGGCAGGACCGCCGAGAACAGCACCACGGCTCAGCCCTGCTGACCGGCGCGGCGGAGCAGGTCGGCCAGGGCCGGGAACTCGTCGTCGAGGCGTTTGGCCGCCTCGATCAGGTCCTCGTCCTCGGCGATGTCCCGCAGCGCGGACAGCACCGCCCGCTCCTCGGACAGCGCGTTGACCGGGAAGGTGTCGCGGCCGACCGTGGGCCGCGCGTCGCGCACGTCCTCCAGCGCGGCCATCAGGGCTTCCTTGTGGCCGGCGGCGACTTCGGGGATGAGGCACTTGCGCTCGAGCATGATCATCCGCGCGAGCACCACCGGGTTGCCGATCTTGGCCCGGCGGCCGCTCATCACCTGGCTCAGCATCGGGGCGCTGATGCCCAGCACCTCGGCCAGGTAGGCCTGCGAGACGTCGAACGCGACCACGAGACGGCGCACCCGGTCACCCAGCGGCTCGCCGTACCACTCCCGCTGGAGGGCGATGTTCCGCTGGACGATCTTGTGGTCATCCACGTGCTGTGCTCCCTGCTCTCCCCAAACAGTCCTGGCCCGCGCCGAGCCCATCTTGCCAGGTGGGATCGGGCACGCGGGGCGGAATCACCCGACGATTCGCATTCGCACCGGCCGCGGTCAGCCGTCCAGGCCCAGGATCGCCCGGGTGCGCCGCACGTCGTCGCCGATCTGCTCGACGAGGTCGTCGACGCTGGTGAACTTCACCATGTCGCGCAGCCGGCCGACGAAGTCCAGCGCCACGTGCTGGCCGTAGAAGTCCTCGTCCACGTCCAGCACGAACGCCTCGACGGTGCGCTCGCGGCCGGAGAACGTCGGGTTGGTGCCGACCGAGACCGCCGCGGGCAGCAGCCGGCCGGGCTGGTTGTCGCGGACGAACCAGCAGGCGTAGACCCCGTCGGCGGGGACCGCGGCGAACCGCGGCGTGGACAGGTTGGCCGTCGGGTAGCCCAGGTCGTGGCCGCGGCCGTCGCCGCGCACCACGATGCCCTCCAGCCGGTGCGGCCGGCCCAGCGCGTCGGCGGCGGCGACCACGTCACCGGCGTCGATGCACGAGCGGACGTAGGTCGAGGAGAAGGTGATCTCGCCGGAATCCGCGGCCTCGCCGTCGGGCATGCTGCCGCCCTGCAGCTCGGCGCCGAAGGTGGCGAACCCGAACCGGCGGCCCAGCTCCTTGAGCAGGGCCACGTCACCGGCGGCCTTGTGCCCGAAGGTGAAGTTCTCCCCCACCACGACGGCGGCCGCGTGCAGCCGGTCGACCAGCACCTCGTGCACGAACTCGTGCGCGGTCAGCCGGGACAGCTCCGCGGTGAACGGCAGCACGCAGAAGACGTCGATGCCCAGCTGCTCGACCAGCTCCGCCTTGCGGCGCAGCGTGGTCAACTGCGCCGGGTGGCTCCCCGGCCGGATGACCTCGGACGGGTGCGGGTCGAACGTCAGCATCACGCTGGGCAGGTTGCGGTTCTTGGCCACCTCGACCGTCCGGGCGATCAGCGCCTGGTGCCCGCGGTGCACCCCGTCGAACACGCCGATCGTGACCACACACCGTCCCCAGCCCCCGGGGAGATCACCGAGCCCTCGCCACCTCTGCACGGATGCAGGGTACTGCCGCGCGAAGCGCGTCCGCCGGGGGCGGTCGCGGGCCGTCACCGTCCGCCCGGAGCATCGGCGGTGCCGGGCGGTGTCCAGTCCCACACCCTGCCGGTCTCCTTGCGCACGATCGACGCCGGCGCCCGGCGCATGCCGAGGACCTGCATCCGGTGGACGAGCCTGGATCGCGACACCGCGATCCTGCCCTTCCGGCGGGCCGTCGAGACGATCGCGCGGGTCCGCCCGAGCCGGGCCCGCGTCGTAGGCGGCGAGGTCACCGGTGGTCGCGGCGAGCGTGACCGCGTCCTCGATCGCCTGGCAGGCCCCCTGCCCCATGTCGGGCGTCATCGCGTGCGCCGCGTCGCCCAGCAGCACGACCCGGCCGCGGACGTAGGTGGGCAGCGCGCCGAGGTCGTTGATGTCGTTGTGCAGCACGGCATCGGCGGGTGTCGCGTCGAGCAGCTCGCCGACCCGCCGGTGCCAGCCCGTCAGCCGGCGGCGCACCTCGGCCAGGTCGTCCGGGTAGCGCACGCCGGGCGTTTCGGCGTGCACGCCCAGCGCCCAGTAGACCCGTTCACCGCCGATCGGGTGAGCCAGGAAGTACGCCCCGCGCCCGAAGGTGAACGTCCCGTCCTCCGGCCACACCGATCCGGGCCGGGTGACCCCGCGCCACGCCGTGTATCGGAAGCGGGGTGCCGGCGCGTCCGGCCAGAGGGTCGCGCGCACAGTGCTGTGGATGCCGTCCGCGCCCACGACGAGCCCGGCCTCGATCTCGTGCTCGCCCTCGGCCGTCCGGTAGCGGACCGTCGCGCCGGCCGCCGACGTGCTCACCCCGGTCACGGTGGCTCCCGTTCGGACGGTTCCGGCGGGCAGCCGATCGGCCAGGAGGCGGTGCAGATCGGCCCGGTGGAAGCAGGAGAGCGCGGTGTCGTGCTCCGGATCGGCGCGCCGCAGGTACTCGCCGCCGGGCAGCCGCAGGTTGCCGGCGGCCCACGACGGGGTGGCGGCGGCCCGCACGTCCTCGCCCACACCGATCGCGTCGAGCGCGCGCAACGCGTTCGGGGCGATCGACAGTCCGGCGCCGACCTCACGCAGCTCGGGGGCGCGCTCCAGCACCACCACGTCCCAGCCGGCCCGCCGCAGGGCGATGGCGGCGGTTACCCCGCCGATGCCACCGCCGGCCACCACTGCCGAACCTTCAGAAGTCACGGTCGTCGCTCCTCTCGAAGGCCCTGGCCATCCACCGGAAGGTCTCGCGCGCGGCGCGCAACCGGCCCGCCCTGGCGCTGTCCGCCCCGAAGAGGTCCATCCCTCGTTCGGCGACGTCGGCGAACGAGGCCAGCGTGGCGATCCGCCGCTTGACCACCACGGGCCAGGCGTCGTCGTCGACCCGGAAGTAGGTGGTGCGCGCACCCGGCCCGGTCCGGCGGCGCACCAGGCCGGCGGAGGTGAGCAGGTTGAGGTTGGTGGTCAGGGACGCCCGGCTGGCCCCGATCGCCTCGGCGATCTGCGTGGCCGACTGCTCGGGCGGGTCGCACACCATCAGCCAGCCCAGGATCCGGCCCGCGATCGGCGGCTGGCCGTACTGCTCGGCGAAGAACGTGGCCACCTCCTCCACCCAGGCCCGCAGTTCGTCGTGTTCCGGCTCGGCCACGCGTCGCCTCCAGCGTCGATCAGTTGATGCTGGCATATGCTAGCTCGAACTAGCATCTGATGGCCAGAGCTGTCCCCGGAAGCGGGCTTCGCGGGGATCAGGCCGGAGCGAGAACGACCACCGAGCGGGCCACGCCGCCGGCGTCCACGGCCAGCGCGAGGGCGTGCCCGTCCGGGTCGAACACCCCGTACGTGCCCTCGATGCCGGAGGCACGCACCTGCTGTCCATATCGGACGGCCCGGGCGGTGGCCGCGTCGACCTCGTAGCGCGGGAAGGCCGCGGCCACCGCGTCGTCCAGGTCGAACGACAGCTCCGGCTTCTCCTCCAGCTGCTCCAGGGTGCGCGCGGCGGCGATGCCGAACGGGCCGACGGTGGTGCGGCGCAGCGCGGCGAGGTGGCCGCCCACGCCGAGCGCCTCGCCCAGGTCGCGGGCCAGCGCCCGCACGTAGGTACCCGAGGAGCATTCGACGATCGCGTCCAACTCGATGCGGTCGGCGACGCGGCGGGTGGCGAGCAGGTCGAAGCGGTAGACGGTGACCGGCCGCGGCTTGAGCGCGACCTCCTCACCGGCCCGCACGCGCGCGTACGCCCGCTTGCCGGCGATCTTGACCGCGCTGACGGCGCTGGGGACCTGCTGGATCTCCCCGGTCAGGGCGGCGATCCCGGACGCGATCGCCTCGTCGGTGACGGCGGCCAGGGCGTCCGGATCCGCGGTGGAGAGGTGCTCGCCCTCGGCGTCGTCGGTGGTGGTCGAGACGCCGAGGGCCAGCGTGGCGAGGTAGGTCTTGCGGTCCAGCGCGAGGTGGCCCAGCAGCTTGGTCGCCCGCTCGATGCCGAGCACGAGCACGCCGGTGGCCATGGGGTCGAGCGTGCCGGCGTGCCCGACCTTGCGGGTGCCCATGATCCGGCGCACCCGCGCCACCACGTCGTGTGAGGTCATGCCCGGTGGCTTGTCCACCACGAGCAGGCCGGGCGGGGGCGCGGGGCGTCGAGTCTTCGGCTGGGACACGGCTGGACACCTTACGGGGCGCCGTTATGCGGCTGTCGGGACCTTCCGGGCGGAGACCTTCCGGGCCGGGGCGTCCCACACGTGGCGGCGCACCTGGACCGGCACGTGCTCGCCCCGCTCCTGCGCGGCGAACAGCTCCGCGCGGGCGCGCAGCCACCACACCAGCATGCGGAACGTGCCCAGCGCCAGCATCGCGACGACGGCCAGCAGCGCGAGCCGGAACTGGCCGCCGGTCAGCTGCAGCAGCACGCCGATCACCAGCGCGGTGACCGTGGTGGCGACGAACCCGCCGACGTTGACCACACCGGTCGCGGTGCCCACGCGGGACAGCGGGTTGTAGTCGCGGGCCAGCGCGAACCCGATCATCGACGCCGGGCCGCCCAGGGACAGGAACGCGAACGCGGGCACCAGCACGCCGACCGGGATCTGGCCGGGCCAGCTCAGCAGCACGGCCCACACCGCCGCGGCGCCGGCGAGGTAGCCGAGCACCAGCGGCATCCGCGCGCCCGGGCGGGCGGAGATGATGCTGCCGACTAGCGGGCCGCCGATCATCGAGCCGAACACGAACACGGTCAGCAGCGCGCTGGCGGTCGCGGCCGGGCGGCCCTGGCCCTGAACCAGGAACGGCACACCCCACAGCAGGGTCAGCACGTTCGGGGCGAACATCGTGGAGAAGTGCACCCAGAACCCGAGGCGGGTGCCCGGGACGCGCCAGGCCGTGCGGACCTGACGGGCCAGCTGGCGGGCGTTGACCGGGCCGGCCTTCGGGGTGGCGCCGGCCGGGGTGTCGCGCACGCGGCCGGCGACGACGGCGGAGTAGATCGCGGTGACCAGGCCGGCGGCGAGGAACGTCGGGGTCCAGCCGGGGCCGGCGAGCAGCAGGGTGAGCGGGACGGTCGCGGCGAGGTTGCCGAGGAAGCCGATCGCGGTGGTGAAGCTCGTCACGACGGCGTACTGGCGGCCCGGGAAGTGCGCGGCGATCAGGCGCAGCACGCTGACGAAGGTGAGCGCGTCACCGAACCCGAGCACACCGCGCGCGAGCAGGCCCAGCGCGTAGGTGTCCGCGACGGCGACGAGGATCTGGCCGAGGCCGAGGAAGAGCAGCGCGGCGGTGAGGACCTTGCGCGGCCCGAAGCGGTCGACGAGGACGCCGGTGGGGATCTGCATGGCGGCGTAGACGCCGACCTGCAGGACGGTGAAGGTGGAGAGCGCGGCGGCGCCGACCCCGAACCGGTCGGCGGCTTCCAGCCCGGCGACCCCGAACGAGGTGCGGTGGAAGACGGAGAGGAGGTAGACGATGGCGGCGGTGAACCAGATGAACCACGACCGGCGGCTGGCTTGGCCGGTCACGGGTGCCTGCTGCGGCGGCACGAAGGATTCCTCCCGGAACGGATAGGCGACGATTCGGCACGGGGACGCCCGCATCGCCGTCCCGATAGTTGTATCGCCTATGCAAGGCTGAAACTTACCTGTTACCGAGGTGTTTTCAGCCACACGGCCCAGCGGAGGCCACCCGTTCAGCGGACGGCGGCGAGCACGTCCGAACCATCGTGCACATTCCGCCGCCGCACCGCCGCACGCGGCACCGCCCCAGCCCCGAGCCGAAAACCGGCAGACAGCCCGGCGTCAGCGGACGGCGCCGAGCACGGTCCAGCGGTCGGAGCGCCAGCGGGCCACCACCGCGGCCAGCCGCAGCACCATGAACAGCGACAGCCCGGTCCAGATGCCGGTCAGTCCCCACCCGAAGCCGAGCGAGGCCCAGATCAGCGGCAGGAACCCGAGCGCCGCGCTGACCAGCGTCGCGGTGCGCAGGTAGGCCGCGTCGCCCGCGCCGAGGAGTACCCCGTCCAGCGCGAACACCACCCCGGCGATCGGCTGCAGCGCCACGAAGAACCACCAGGCGTGCGGCACCTCGCCCAGCACGCCGGCGTCCGAGGTGAACGCGTGCGGCAGCACCTGCGACACCGCGGCGAACACCACGCCGAGCACACACCCCATGACCAGCCCGTACCGCGTGATCTGCCCGGCCACCCCGCGCGCCTGCCGCGCCGAGCCCGCCCCCAGCGCCGCCCCGACGAGCGACTGCGCCGCGATCGCCACCGAGTCCAGGACCAGGGACAGGAACGTCCACAGCTGCAACACGATCTGGTGCGCGCCCACGGCCGCGGTCGAGGTGCGGGCGGCGACCGCGGCGGCGGAGACGAAACACGCCTGGAACGCGAGGCTGCGCAACACGAGGTCCCGCCCCAGGCCCAGCTGCGCCCGCATCACCTTCGGATGCGGTTTCAGCGGCACCTTCTCGGCGACGAGGGCCCGCAGGAACAGCCCGGCGCTGATCACCTGGGCGGCGACGTTGGCGACGGCCGAGCCCTCGAGTCCCCAGTCCGCGACGTAGACGAGCAGCGGGCAGAGGAGGGCGGAGATCCCGTTGCCGGCCAGGACGTACCGCAGCGGGCGGGCCGCGTCCTGGACACCGCGCATCCAGCCGTTGCCGGCCATGGTGATCAGGATCAGCGGCGCCCCGAACAACGCGATCCGCAGCCAGGACACGGCCTGCGCGGCGACGTCGTCACTGCCGGAGAGCACACGCGCGACCGGCCCGGCGAGCAGCTGCCCCACGGCGAGCACGACCAGCCCGACGATGATCGCGAGCCAGGTGGCCTGGACGCCCTCGCTGACCGCCTCAGCCCGGCGGCCGGCGCCGTGCAGGCGGGCGGTGCGGGAGGTGGTGCCGTAGGACAGGAACGTCAGCTGGGTGGAGACCTGGGCGAGCACCACGCCCGCGACGGCGAGCCCGGCGAGCGGAAGCGCCCCCAGATGCCCGACGACGGCCGTGTCGACCAGAACGTACAACGGCTCGGCGGCGAGCACCCCGAGCGCGGGGACGGCCAGCCCCAGGACACGCCGGGCCGGCACCTTCTCGCCGGCGGACTCCACGGTTTCGGACACGCTCGCAGGGTAACGAGGGGGTCCGACAAGATCAGGCGCACCAGCCCAGCGGCGGCCCCCTCCGCGGCGCTCGACCGGGCAGCTCGCCCTGACTTCTCAGCGGCATCGCCGAGAAGTCCCGGGCTCAGCTCAGCAGCGGCGCCTCCTCCAGCGCGCGCCGCACCAGCGCCAGCCCCTCCTCCGCCGTGCCGTGGATCGTGCAGCCGGCCGCCAGCCGGTGCCCGCCGCCGCCGAGGGTGCGTGCCGCCTGGGACACGTCGATCTTCCCGATCGCCCGGAACGACACCGACCACTCCCCCGGCGCCTGCTCCTTCAGCACCACGGCGACCTCGGCCTCGCGCGTCGAGCGGATCACGTCCACCACGCCCTCGACCTCCTCCAGCCGCACCGTCGCGGCCACGTCCGCGGTCACCACGGCGTGCACGAGCCCGAACCCCTGCGCCGCCTCCGGTTCCAGGCGCGCGGTCGCCAGCACGGTGGACAGCATCGGCAGCCACGCGAACGGGTGATCGTCGACGATCTCGCGCGCGAGCCGGTCCGGGTCGACGCCGGCCTCCAGCAGCCGGGCTGCCGCGTGGTGGGTCGAGGGCCGGGCCCGCCGGAACCCGCCGGTGTCGGTGACCAGCCCCGCGTACAGGCAGCGCGCGATCGGCTCGTCCAGCGCCACGCCCATCTCGTCCAGCAGCGCCAGCACCAGCACCGCGGTCGCCTCCGCGGTGTCGTCCACCAGGTGCACCGAGCCGTACCGCAGGTTCGACGCGTGGTGGTCGACCACCAGCACCTCGCCACCGGCCGCGCGTGTGGTGTCCACCCGGTCGGCCAGCGAACCCAGCCGCGCCGGGCTCGGCGTGTCCAGGCACACCAGCAACCCGGCCGACGGCGGCACCTCGGCGGCCGGCACGAACAGGTTGTCGGCGTCGAGACCACGCAGGCTCTCCGGCACCTCGGCCGGCTCGGCGAAGGACACGCGCACCGTCGCGCCTCGCAGGTACAGCGCCCGGCCGAGGGCCAGTGCGCTGCCGAGCGCGTCGGCGTCCGGGCGGACGTGGGCCAGCAGGGTGACGTCGTTCGCTTCGCGCAGCAGCCCGGCGGCGCGCGGGAAGTCGAGCGGGGCGGAGGAGCTCATGCGGGCAAGCTACGCTTTTTCCCGATGTTCGACTACGGGATCCTCCTCTACCCCGGCGCCAACCGCGTCTACGCCGACGCCTCCGCCGGCCTGCTGCGCGCCGAACTGACCGTGTTCGGCGAGGCCCTGCGCACGCCGCCGGCCGAGATCGGCGAGCGCCGGATCGGCGGCGTCACCTACGTCACGTTCACCACCGCGGAGCCGCTGTCCGAAGAGGACATCACGCTGCTGTCGAACCTCTCGTCGCTGTACGCGCTGTTCGAGTTCCGCGGCGACCTGCTGCGCCCGCTGGAGATCACGCCGCTGGACCAGCTCGACTCGGACCTGCTGACGATCCAGAAGTACCCGGGCAAGACCAACGAGCTGTTCACCAAGCTGCTGCTCAACGTCACGCTGCTGTCCCGGTCCCGGCCCGTCGAGTTCCTTCAGCGCCCGCTGCACGTGGTGGACCCGTTGTGCGGCCGCGGCACCACGCTGAACCAGGCGATGATGTACGGCCTGGACGCGACCGGGCTGGACGTCGACAAGAAGGATTTCGAGGCCTACGAACGGTTCATCAAGACCTGGCTGCGGCAGAAGCGCGTCAAGCACAACGCCGACTCCGGCCCGCTGCGGCGGCACAAGCACCGGCTCGGCCAGCGCCTGGAGATCTCCTACGCGCTGGACAAGGAACGCTGGAAGGCCGGCGACGCGCGGCACGTCACGTTCTTCAACGCCGACACCCTGACCACCGACGAGCTGCTCAAGGCCGGCTCCGCCGACGTGGTGGTCGCTGACGCGCCCTACGGCGTCCAGCACGGCAGCCACCAGCCCGACGAGCTCGCGCGGAGCCCCCGGGACCTGCTGGCGGCCGCCGTGCCGGTGTGGGCGCGGGTGCTCAAGCCGGGCGGCGCGCTGGGCCTGAGCTGGAACACGCACGTCGCCAAGCGCGAAGAGATCGCGGCGATCCTCGACCGCGCCGGGCTGGAGGTCCGCGCCGGCGGGCCGTGGGAAGAGTTCGCGCACCGGGTCGACCAGGCGATCCTGCGGGACCTGATCGTCGCGCGCAAACCCGCCTAGCCGGCCAGCGCGCCGACCGTCCGCTCGGCCGGGTCCACCCGCTCCGGGTCGACGCCGCGGCGGGCGTCCGCTGGGAACGCCCGTGCCGCAACGCCTTCGGCGGTCGGCTCCTCCAGAAACGGCGCCGCTCGGCGACTGGCACCGGCACCTTCCTGCTCGACGGGCTCCGCCCTCAGGACACCTGAGCCGCCGGTACGACGCCGAACTTGCGGGTCACGAAGCACCAGAACAGCGGCACGGCCTCGGCCACGGGACGCACGTCGAACTCACCGTCGGCGCCCACGTGCTCCACCCGCACCCATCCGGGCTCGACCGCGGCCCGCCGCGACCACGGCCCAGACACCACGACCGCGCCCCACGGCGCCCGCGGCACCGGCCGGTCGACCACGATCAGGTCACCCAGCGAGGTCGTGCCGAGCAGCACGGTGGCCGAGCCGAGCACGCTGTCGACGACCTCGGCCATCGGACGGTAGGCCGGCCGCGCGTCGGCGAGCCGGTGGAACTCGGCGGCGATCTCCGCCCACGGCCGGGAACGGAACGGGTACAGCCATCCCATCGACCTCACGCGGACCCCCTCAGATCGCGTCGCAGCGGCAGTGCTGCGGCAATCCAAGCACCGCGGGTCAAGGGCGTGCGGGGCCACTCCACGTCGGCACCGCGGCGCGGCGACAACCCGAACACCGCGGGCCCACAGCAGGCGAGGCCACTCCACGTCGGCACCGCGGCGCGGCGACAACCCGAACACCGCGGGCCCACAGCAGGCGAGGCCACTCCACGTCGGCCTCGCGGGGGCAGCGGCGATCCAAGCGCGGGTCAAGACCTACTCGTCGTCGGGGTCGTCCTCGTCGGCCTCGCGCGGCTGCTTGTACGGGTCCGGGTCACCGGCGTGCTGGGCGGCGGCCGCGCGGCGGGCCAGCTCGGCGTCGGCCTCGCGGGCCTTCGCCAGCAGGTCCTCGATGTGCCGGGCGTCCTCCGGGATGGTGTCCGCGACGAACGTCAGCGTCGGCGTGAACCGCACCCCGGTGCCCTGCCCGACCCGGCTGCGCAGCACGCCCCGCGCCGACTCCAGCGCGGCGGCCGCGCCCGGGAAGTCCGGCTTGGACTCCAGCGTCTCCCCCAGCACGGTGTAGTAGACCGTCGCGTCGTGCAGGTCCGCGGTGATCTTCGCGTCGGTGATCGTCACGTTCTTCAACCGCGGGTCCTTGATCTCGTGCTCGATCGCCGACGCCACGATCTGCGAGATCCGCTTGGACAGCCTGCGGGCGCGAGCCGGATCGGCCATCACGCACTCCCCTTTAGTCTTCTGGCCCGAGCAGGCGGCGGTGGGTGGAGAGCAGCTCCAACTCGGGGCGCTGCGCCACCAGCCGTTCACAGCCGTCGAGCACGTCACGAACATGTTCACCGTCGGCCGCCACCACCGCCACCCCGATCAGGGCGCGGCGGTGCAGGTCGAGGTGACCGGCCTCGGCGACCGACACCTCGAACCGGCGGCGGACCTCGGCGATGAGCGGCCGCACCAGCGACCGCTTCTGCTTCAGCGAATGGACGTCGCCGAACAGGACGTCGAGCTCGAGCGCACCTACGTACATGGGTTCCCTGTCCCAGGTGAGGACGCGGGGCCGGTCACCAGACCGGCCCCGCGTACCACGACCCGAATCAGACGCGCGGCTTCTCGCGCTGCTCGTAGGTCTCGATGATGTCGTCGACCTTGATGTCGCCGTAGGACCCGAGCGTCAGACCGCACTCGTAGCCCTCGCGGACCTCGACCACGTCGTCCTTGAACCGCCGCAGCGAGCTGACCGGCAGGTTCTCGGCGACGACCACGTTGTCCCGCAGCAGGCGCGCCCTGGCGTTGCGGCGGATCTCCCCGGACTGCACCAGGCAACCGGCGATCGTGCCGAACTTGGAGGACTTGAAGACCTCGCGCACCTCGGCGCGGCCCAGCTCGACCTCTTCGTACTCCGGCTTGAGCATGCCCTTGAGGGCCTGCTCGATCTCCTCGATCGCCTGGTAGATCACCGTGTAGTACCGGACGTCGACGCCCTCGCGGTTGGCCCGCTCGGTCGCCTTGCCCTCGGCCCGCACGTTGAAGCCCAGGACGATCGCGTCGGAGGCCGTCGCCAGGTCGATGTCGCTCTCCGTGACACCACCGACGCCGCGGTGGACCACGTTCAGCTCGACCTCTTCGCCGACGTCGAGCTGCATGAGCGACGCTTCCAGGGCCTCGACCGTACCGGAGTTGTCACCCTTGATGATCAGGTTGAGGCTGTTGGTCTCCTTCAGCGCGGAGTCCAGGTCCTCCAGGCTGACGCGCTTGCGCTTCGCGGCGTTCTGCGCGTTGCGGATGCGGGCCTGGCGGCGCTCGGCGATCTGCCGGGCCACCCGGTCCTCCTCGACGACGAGGAACGTGTCGCCCGCGCCGGGCACCGACGTGAAGCCGATGACCTGCACCGGACGCGAGGGCAGCGCCTCGGTGACGTCCTCGTTGTACTCGTCGACCATCCGCCGCACGCGGCCGTACGCGTCGCCGGCGACCACCGAGTCGCCGACCCGCAGGGTGCCGCGCTGGACCAGCACGGTGGCCACCGGGCCGCGGCCGCGGTCGAGGTGCGCCTCGATCGCGACGCCCTGGGCCGCCATGTCCGGGTTGGCCCGCAGGTCCAGGGTGGCGTCCGCGGTCAGCAGGATCGCCTCGAGCAGCCCGTCGATGTTGATGTTCTCGCGGGCGGAGATGTCGACGAACATGGTGTCGCCGCCGTACTCCTCGGCCACCAGGCCGTACTCGGTGAGCTGCTGGCGGATCTTCTGCGGGTTCGCGCCTTCCTTGTCGATCTTGTTGACCGCGACCACGATCGGCGCCTTGGCCGCCTGGGCGTGGTTGATCGCCTCCACCGTCTGCGGCATGACGCCGTCGTCCGCGGCGACCACGATCACCGCGATGTCGGTGGAGTTCGCACCACGGGCACGCATGGCGGTGAACGCCTCGTGACCCGGGGTGTCGATGAAGGTGATCAGGCGCGGGGTGCCGTCCAGCTCGGTCTCGACCTGGTAGGCGCCGATGTGCTGGGTGATGCCGCCGGCCTCCCGCTCGTGCACCCGCGTCTTGCGGATGGTGTCGAGCAGGCGGGTCTTACCGTGGTCGACGTGACCCATGACGGTCACCACCGGCGGGCGGACCTGCAGGTCCTCCTCGCCACCCTCGTCCTCACCGTAGGTGATGTCGAAGGTCTCCAGCAGCTCGCGGTCCTCCTCCTCCGGGCTGACCACCTGGACGTTGTAGTTCATCTCCGAGCCGAGGAGCTCCAGCACCTCGTCCGAGACGGACTGCGTCGCGGTGACCATCTCACCCAGGTGGAACAGCACCTGCACCAGCGAGGCCGGGTTCGCGTCGATCTTCTCCGCGAAGTCGGTCAGCGAGGCGCCCCGCGGGAGCCGGATGGTCTCGCCGCTGCCCTTGGGCAGCCGGATGCCACCGACCGAAGGCGCCTGCATGTTCTCCATGTACTCCTGGCGCTTCTGCCGCTTCGACTTGCGGCCCTTGCGCGAGGGTCCACCCGGACGGCCGAAGGCACCGGCCGTGCCGCCGCGGCCACCGCCGCCACCACGGCCGCCGCCGCCACCGCGGAAGCCACCGCCGCCGGCGGGGGCACCACCGCCGCCACCGGGGCGGAAACCGCCGCCACCGCCGCCGCCGGGACCGCCACGCGGCGCGCCGGCGCCACGGGGTCCACCCGGTCCGCCACGGCCGGCACCGGCACCACCGCGGCCGCCACCGGGACCGCCACGACCGGCGCCGCCGGGACCACCGCCGGGCCGCTGCACGCGGCCGGGCATCATGCCCGGGTTCGGGCGCGGCGGCATGTTGCCCGGGCTCGGGCGGGTGCCGCCACCGGGACGCGGAGCCGGACGGTCACCGCCGCCGGACCGCTCGGCCGGGCGCTCGCCGCCCTGGCCGCCGGGACGTGCCGGCGGACGGGGCGCCGGAGCGCCCTGGCCGACACCGAAGGGGTTGTTGCCGGGCCGCGGGGCGCGCGGACCGGGCTTCGGTCCGGGCTTGGGGCCCTGCGGCTTGGGCGGCACCACGGAGCCGGACTGGCCGGAGCCGCCCGCACCGGGACGCGGTGCCGGGGGCTTGGGTGCCTGGGGCTGCGCCTTCGCGGCCGGGGCCTGCTGCTGCGGGGCCGGCTGCTGGGGCTCCGGACGCTGCTGCGGGGCCGGCGCCTGGGGCGCGGGCGCCTGCGGGGCCGGGGCCTGCTGCTGCGGGCTGGGACGCGGGCCGGGCTTGGCGCCCGGGACCGGGCGGGCCTGCGGCTGCTGCTGACGCGGCGCGGCCGGCTTGGGGGCCGCACCGTTGCCGTTCCCGGCCGACGGTCCCGGCCGGGCGCCGCCGGACCGGCCGGCGGACTTGTTGTCCTTGGTGACGAAGGCGTCCCGCAGCCGCCGGGCAACGGGTGCCTCGACGGTCGACGACGCCGACTTCACGAACTCGCCCTGCTCCTTCAGCTTGGCGAGAACTTCCTTGCTCGTAACTCCGAGCTCCTTCGCGAGCTCGTGCACACGGGCCTTGCCTGCCACTGCTCTCCTCAACTGGTGAGGCCGGGCGGCAAAACCCGCTCGACCTCGTCCTATCGTCGCGCGTTCATGGCTTCAGCTTCACGGCTGACTCATGACGGGTCGACCTGCTTCCTTGAATCCATCCGGACCGGGGCGGTTCCCCGGTCCGCCATGCCGACGGTGATCTTCTCGAGATGCTGCCGCACGCCCGCGACGTCGAGCACCCCGGGCACCCTCAGTGCCCTGGGGAACGCCCGCCGCCGCTCGGCTTTGGCCAGGCACTCCGGCTCGGGGTGCAACCAGGCACCCCGCCCGGGCAGCCGCCGACGGATGTCGGCGACCAGTCGCCCGTCCTGCACGACCACTCGCAGTAGTTCACCGGCGGCAGCCCGCTTCTTGCACCCCACGCACGTCCGCACCGGGGTGGTCCCCCGGTGCTCGGAGCGTGCGGTAGCCGAATGCGAGCTACGCACCATCTTCGAGTTTAACTCCTGACCCCTCACTCAGCCGAACCGGTTGTCGCCGCGGGCGTGGCGTCCTCCTCGGAGCCGGCCGCGGCGTCGCTGCGGATGTCGATCCGCCACCCGGTGAGCCGCGCGGCCAGGCGGGCGTTCTGGCCTTCCTTGCCGATGGCCAGGGACAGCTGGAAGTCCGGCACGACCACGCGGGCCGTCTTCGCACGCTCGTCCACCACCCGTACCGAGACAACCTTCGCGGGGCTCAGCGCATTCCCGACGAAGCGAGCCGGATCCTCTGAGTAGTCGACGATGTCGATCTTCTCACCCCCGAGCTCGCTCATCACGTTGCGCACCCGCTGACCCATCGGGCCGATGCAGGCGCCCTTGGCGTTGACGCCGGGGACGGTGGACCGGACAGCGATCTTGGTCCGGTGCCCGGCCTCGCGGGCGACCGCGGCGATCTCGACGGTGCCGTCGGCGATCTCCGGGACCTCCAGCGCGAACAGGCGGCGCACCAGGTTCGGGTGGGTGCGCGAGAGCGTGATCGACGGGCCGCGCGCGCTGCGGGAGACGGTGACCACGTAGGCCTTGATCCGCTCGCCGTGCTCGTACCGTTCGCCGGCCACCTGCTCGCCGGGCGGGATCACGCCCTCGGTGTCGCCGACCTGCACGATCACCATGCCGCGCGCGTTGGCCCGCGCGTCGCGCTGGATCACGCCGGCGACGATCTCGCCCTCGCGGGTGGAGAACTCGCCGTAGGTCTTCTCGTGCTCGGCGTCGCGCAGGCGCTGCAGGATGACCTGCCGCGCGGTGGTGGCCGCGATCCGGCCGAAGCCCTCGGGCGTGTCGTCCCACTCCTCGTCCACGTCGCCGTTCTCGTCCAGCGTGTGCGCGAGGACGCGCACCACGCCGGTCTTGCGGTCGATGTCGATGCGGGCGTGCGGCTGGTGCCCCTCGGTGTGCTTGTAGGCCGTCAGCAGCGCGGTCTCGATGGCCTCGAGGACCGTCTCGAAGGGGATGTCCTTGTCCCGCTCGATCGCGCGCAGGGCCGCGATGTCCACGTTCACTTCGGATCCTCCTCCGGCTCGCCTGCGTTGTGCTCCGAGGCGTCCTGGTCGAGCAGCTTCAGCTCCTCGGCCGGTGGCTGCCTGAACTCGATCTCGATCACGGCCTTGGCCACGTCGGCGTAGGGCACGTCCCGGATCTCACCGGCCACCAGCACCCGCACCGACTCCTCACCCGCGTGCCCGATGCGGCCCACGAACTCGGCGCCCTCCCGCGGCGTGATCCGCACGAGGCGGAACCGCGAGCGGCGCCAGTGGCGCGGCCGGGTCAGCGGTCGGTCGACGCCGGGCGAGGTGACCTCGAGCGTGTAGGCGCCCGCGATCAGCTCCTCGTTCTCGTCCAGCGCGGCCGAGACGGCACGGCTGATGTCGGCGACCTCGTCGAGTCCCACGCCGTCGTCGGAATCGACGACGACCTTGACGAGCTTGCGGCGGCCCGCCTGCTGGACGTCGAGCGCGTCGAGGTCGAAACCCGCGCCGGACACGGCTTCGGCCACGATCGGCTCGAGCCGGGCGGCGAGTTCTCCAGGCACCTTGGCGCTCTCCTGTTTGGTCTGCTGTCGGTCAGTGAGGGACAAGCTTATCTTGTTGGCCCCGGTCACCGCCCGTGGTCACCGGTCCCCTGGCAGGATGGGCGCACGTGAGACCCCGTACCCGTCGTGACGTCCTGCGCGCGAGCGCGCTGGCGGCCCTGGCCGTCCCGCTCGCCGCGTGCGCAACCGGCTACTCCGACGATCCGGATCCGCTGGCCCTGCTGGCCGAACAGGCCCGCGCCGACGCCGCCGCAGCCGACGCCGTGGCCGCCTCGTCGTCCGCCGACGCGGACGTGGCGCGCCAGTACTCGGCCGCCCGAACCGCGCACGCGCAGGCGCTGCAGTCCGAAGTGGACCGGCTGAACCGGCCGAAGTCGCAGCCGGCCGTCGTGGTGCCCACCGAGCAGGGCATGGCCGGGCTCAAGCAGCGGCTGGCCACCGCCCGGCAGCAGGCGGAGAGCCTGGTCGGCGGGCTGCCCCGGTACCGGGCCGGGCTGGTCGCCGCCGTCGCCGGGGGCTGCGCCGGGCTCCAGCAGGTCGGCACCAAGCTAGGACCGGGCGCCGAACCGGGCGCGGTGACCGCGACCGCGTCGGCGATCCCGCCGGAGTCGGTCGGCCCGGTGCAGCAGGCCCTGTCCGCCGAGCACGCCGCGCTGTGGATCTACGGGCTGGTCAGCGCGTTCCTGCCGGGCAACTACACCGCAGGGGTCGCCGAGGGCACGGCCGAGCACCAGGACCGGCGCGACGCGTGCGTGCGGATGCTGACCGCGGCCGGTGTGGAGCCGGGCGTGGCCGAGCCCGCCTACATCCCGCCACAGCCGGTGACCGACGCGACGTCGGCGAAGGCGGTGGTCGCCACCGCGGAGGCGGACGCCGCCACCGCCTGGCGGGGCGTGCTGGAGCAGACCGACGACGCGGCGTTGCGGGACGTCGCCCTGAAGGCGCTGCTCGCGTCGGCCCGGCGCGGCACCCGCTGGCGCGAGGCGGCGGGCGAGCAACCGACGGCGATCGTGCTGCCCGGCTCGGCCCAAAGCTGATCCGCGCAGAGCTGACTGGGGGCGCGCCACGGCGCGTGACGACATAACCTTCCCGGGACACGTTCGACGCCCGAGGACGCCCCTTGCTGACCCTGACCCGCACCCTGGCCGGCCTCACCGAGGACGGGGCCGCCCGCCTGCGCGGCCTGCTGCTGCGCCAGCTGATCCGGATGCCGCACGGGCGGCCCGGCGAGTTCGTCGTGCTGCACCTGTTCCTGGTGCCGCCCGAACCCGGCGGAAGCCGCTACGCGCTGTACGAGGTCGCGCAGCCGCTGGTGGACGAGCCGCTGCCGCAGGTGCAGGGCCGGGCGCTGAGCGAGCTGCAGGCGGCCCACGGCGACCCGCGCCTGGTGCCCGGCGCCGACCAGGGCTGGCGCGACGCCGACCCGGGCCGCCGCGGCGTTTACCTGGGCACCGGCGCCCGGTTCACCGGCTCGCGGCCCGGGATCACCGGCACCACGATCGCGCGGCTGGTGGACCACACCGCGGTGATGTTCGTGCTGGACGATCAGCACCAGCCGGTGTTCCTGCAGAGCTCGAAGGACCTCGTGGTCGCGGGCGAGCGGCTCCCGCCGTCCCCGGAGATCCCGGCGCTCGGCAAGCCACCGTTCCTGCTCATCGACGCCCTGGTGGCCTACCTCCGCAACGCGAGCTAGGCGCCCGGCGCGAGGTCGAGGGCCTCCTTGCTGATGCGCTGTAGCGTGGCCTCGTCGGTGTGGCCGTCGAAGAACGCGGACAGCACGATGGTCACCGAGCTGCCGGTCACGCGGGACAGGTAGTCGCCGTCGGCGAGTTTCGGCGCGCCGGCGATCTTCGCGGTGCCGTCCCGCACCAGGTCGTTGACGTTGCCGGTGCCGTCGGTGTCGGCGAGCTTCTTCAGCTGCTGCGCCTCCTCCGGGGTGGACATCGCGACCACCGCGACCGACACCAGCGCGCGCGAGGCGCCACTGGCGGTGGTGTAGAGGGCGCGCGACAGGCGCTGGCACGGGTGCTGGGTGAAGAACTGCTTGACCTGGGAATACGAGTTCGCGGCGCAGTCGGTCGCGGCCACCGGGCCGTCGGTGACGGTGAACTGGAACTCCTTGGCCGGGGCCTGCGCCGCCGGCGGGGTCTCGTCCGCGGAGCCGCGGATCATCCACCACACCAGCCCCGACACGACCGCGACGGCCACCAGTCCGGCGATCTTGAGCAGCGGGCCGCCCGCGCGCCGGGGCGGCGGCGGCGACGGTTCGGCCGGGATGCGGGGCAGCGGCGCGGTGTCACCGCGACCGGGAGGGAACTGCGCACCAACCACGGAGGGACACCGTAGCTCACTCCTCCGGGTGACTCACCGCAACGCGTCCATAACCCGTTCGACGTCGTCTTCGGTGTTGTAGAGGTGGAAGCCGACGCGCGCCTTGCCCGCGCGGGCGCTGGCGGTGACCCCCGCCCGGGTGAGCGCGTCCGGATCGGCCTCCAGCGCCACGATCGCGCTGCCCCGTTCGGGCAGGCCGAGCCTGGTCAGCAGGGTGTCGGCGAGCTTGACGTTGTGCGCGCGCACCGCCGCGAGGTCCAGCGAGGCCAGGTACGGCAACGCCACCGCGGCGCCGGCGTGGGCGAACCACACCGGGGACAGGTCGAACCGGCGCGCACCCTGGGCCAGGCGCAGCGGCATGCCGTAGGTGGTCTGCCACGGGTCCTCGCCCGCGTACCAGTTCGCCACGACCGGCACGGTCCGCTCGGCGACGCGCGGGTGCACCGCGAGCCAGGCGCAGCCGCGCGGGGACATCAGCCACTTGTAGCCGGCGGCCACCACCCAGTCGGCCCACTCCAGGTCCAGCGGCATCCAGCCGGCGGCCTGGGTCGCGTCGAGGACGACCGGCACGCCCGCGGCTTCGGCTTCGGCACGCAGCGCGTCCAGGTCCACCAGCGCGCCGTCCGCGGACTGCGCGACGCTGACGGTCACCAGGTCGTGCCCGCGCACAGCGCCGGGCAGCTCGGCGACCGGCACCTCGGTGATCCGCGCACCCCGGGCGGCGAACGGGAAGGTGGTGCTGGTGAACTCGCCAGCGGCGGTGAGCACGCGGGCGCCGTCGGGCAGCCCGGCCGCGACGGTCGCGAGCAGCTGGGCGACGGCCGTGCCGATCGCGATCCGGTCCGCGGGCACGCCGATCAGCCCGGCGAAGGACTCCCGCCCCCGCGCGACGAGCGGCTCGAAGTCGCCCGGGTGGTTGGCGCCGGTGCGCCAGGCCTCGACGGAGGCCGCCACCGCGTCGGCCACCGCCGCGGGCGGGATCCCGATGCTCGGGGTGTTCAGGTACCCGGCGGGAACGTCGAAGTCGGCTCCGAAGGCTGTGCGCATGCCCGGACGCTAACCGAGCGCCGGACGGTGGTCACCGCGTTTTCGCCAGTCGCCACCGCTGTTCGTGGCGCGACTGCGCTCCCGCCCCACGACGAGGTCCTGGACCTGGTCCCGCAGCGCCCGTTCGCGCGACCGGAGCAGGTCGTGCACCTCGACGGTCACGCCCTGCTCCGTGATCTCCACTGCGGTGGTCTCCGCCAGGATGCCCGCGGCGATCCTCGAGGAGGGCACCGACGAGACGCGCCGGTTCTTCGCCGCACGCGATCCCTGAACCCCGCCGCGGCAGGTCGTCCTCGACTACGTCGGCCACGCAGTCGCTGACCTGGCCGACCCGCACGCGGCGGGCTTCATCACGGTCGTCGGCGGGCTGACGTCCCACCCGGACATCGCGGCCGCGCTCCGGGAGGTCGTCGCGGAGGCGTAGTGCGCGGGCGAGGTGCGGACGGACCTTCCCGCCGACCGGCTCGCCGTCTGGATCATGCTGCTCATCGACGGGCTCGCCGGGCGGCGGCTCGAGATCGCGGCGGGGCTCCGCTCCTCGTGGAGCAGGTCGGGCTGCTGCTCGACGGACCGCCACGCTGACCCCGATCGGGTGGTCACAGTGTTTTCACAGCGTACGCGGGAAGACTTCGGACCGTGACCAGGTTGCTGCCCAGCCCCGTGAACACGCCGTTCACGTTCTGGTACCTGACGGTGCTGCTCGCCACCACAGCCCTGCGGCACGTGCTCGGTGAGACGCTCTCCGCGCGCCTGCTGGAGCTGGCCAGCACTGACGCGCACAACCTCTGGCACCGCCCGGTGATGAGCCTCATCAGCAGCGCGCTGTGGCTCGGCGACGACGGCTGGATCATCTACGTGATCATCTTCACCTTCGCCGTGGCGCCACTGGAGCGCCGGATCGGGGCCGGGTGGACGTGCGCGGTGTTCGCCAGCGGGCACGTGCTCGCGACGCTGGCGACCGAGCTGCCGGTGATGTGGGCGATCGCCGAGGGGTTCCTGCCCGGCGCCGACGGCCGGTGGCTCGACATCGGGGTCAGCTACGGGTTCTTCGCCACCGCCGGTGCGCTCGTACCGGTGCTGGCGCGGCGGTTCCGGGTGTGGGCGGTGCCGGCGCTCGAAGCGGGGATCGTGGTGATCTACCTCATAGACGCACCCGGCACGCTGGGCGGGAACGTGACCTTCGCGGGGCACCTGATCGCCGCGCACATCGGGATGCTGGGCTGGTGGCGGTGGTTGCGGCGGCGCGGCGTGACCGCGACCCTGCCCCGGCCGGCCGGGCCCGGCGACCGGACGCGGCCCTTGGCGGGATCGGCGGCGCGGTGAACGATGGGGGCATGCACTGGCTCGAACTGGAGGGGGCGGCCAACGCCCGCGACGTCGGCGGCCTGCCGACCGAGGACGGCGGCGCGATCGCGCAGCGGCGGCTGCTGCGGTCGGACAACCTGCAGGGCCTCACGCCCCGGGACGTCAAGGTCCTGGTGGAGGACCTGGGCCTGACGACGGTGGTGGACCTGCGTGGCACGCCCGAGGTGACGCGGGAGGGGCCGGGGCCGCTGCGCAGCGTCGAGTCGGTGCGGCACCACCACTTCTCGGTGCTGCCGGAAAGCGGCGGCACCACCGACGCGACGGCCGACGACATCAGCGACGCGTTGTACGCCAACCGCCGCCGGCGCACGCTGGAGCGGTTCCCCGACGACATCATGACCGCGCTGTACCTGGGCTATTTGGAGGACCGGCCGGAGAGCATCGTGGGCGCGCTGCGCGCGATCGCTTCCGCGCCGGGCGCGGCGCTGGTGCACTGCGCGGCGGGCAAGGACCGCACCGGCGTGGTGACGGCGTTCGCGCTCACCGTCGCGGGCGTGCGGCGGGACGCGGTGATCGAGGACTACGCCGCCAGCGGTGAGCGGATCCGCGCGATCCTGGACCGCCTGCGGGCCTCCCCCACCTACGCGCCGGACCTGGACAAACGCCCGGACGACGACGACCACCGCCCCAAGCCGAAGAGCATGGAGCTGTTCCTGGCCGAGGTCGACAACCGCTACGGCGGCGTGCTGCGGTGGCTGGACGAGCACGGCTTCGATGCGGCCGATGTGGCCGCCCTGCGCGACAAGCTCCGGAACGGCTGACGCCTACGGAGCCGTCGAACCGCCCAGCGGCATCGGGTCCAGGCCGAGCTTGCGGTGGTCCCACGAACGCACCCGCACCGGGTCGATCCGCACCACCACCCGCTTGTTCAGCATCATCTCCACCGCCGGCCGCAGCTCCGCCGAGTACGGCCCGTAGTACCGCTCGAACACGTTCACCCCGACGGCCCAGATCTCGTCCGGGTCCTCGCTGATCACCCCGCGCCCCTCGATCGACACCCCGCGCAGCGCGTCATAGGTCAGGCCGTCCTCCACCAGCACCGTGATGCGCGGGTCGCGGCGCAGGTTGACCGCCTTCTGCGACTTCGCCTTCGTCTCCAGCCAGATCGTCCCGTCCAGCACGGCGAACCACATCGCCACCAGGTGCGGTGTGCCGTCCGGCCCGAGGGTCGCGATCGTCGCCGTCCGGCTGCCCGCCACGAACCCGGCGATCTCCGCCTCGGTCATGCGGATCTCGGCCCGCTGGTTCACTCCCACAGCACGCTCCCGTTCACCAGGGTCAGGATCCGCCCGGCCGGATCGGGATCGTCCGGCCGCAACACCAGTTCCGGCGCACCGGGCGCCTCGTACGGGTCGTCGATGCCGGTGAACCCGCGGATCTCCCCCGCCCGCGCCTTCGCGTACATCCCCTTCGGGTCGCGCGCCTCGCACACCTCCAGCGGCGTGTCCACGAACACCTCCAGGAACGGCAACCCGGCCCGCTCGTGCACCTCCCGCACCCGCTCCCGGTCCGCGCGGTACGGGCTGATCAGCGACGCCACCGCCACCACCCCGGCGTCGGCGAACAGGCGCGCCACCTCCCCGACCCGCCGCACGTTCTCGGCCCGGTCCGCGGCGCTGAACCCGAGGTCGGCGTTGAGCCCGTGCCGCAGGTTGTCCCCGTCCAGCAGGTATGCCGGCCGCCCCGCCGCCACCAAGCGCCGCTCCAGCTCCACCGCGATCGTCGACTTTCCCGACGCCGACAACCCGGTCAGCCACACCGTCAGCCCGCGCGTCGCCCGTTCCTCCCGGCCGACCGCCGCCGCGTGCCACACCACCTTCGACGCGGGCAGCGCCGGCCCGGTGATCATCCCGGCCGCCACCGTGTTCCCGGTCGTGTCGTCGACCAGGATGAAACTGCCGGTGGCCCGGTTGCGCCGGTAGGCGTCGAACAGCAACGGCTTGCGGGTGCGCAGCTGCACCCGCCCGATTTCGTTGAGCGCAAGCGTTTTCGCGGTCTCGTCGCGGTGCAGCGTGTCGACGTCCAGCCGGTAGTCCAGCTTCTGCACCGCCGCCGTGGTTTCCGCCGTGGTGTGCCGGATCGTGTACGTCGCGCCCGGCGCCAGCGAACCGGCCTCGGCGAGCCAGCACACCATCGCGTCCAGGTCCTGCCCGGTGTGCGGCCGGTTCGCCGGGCGGCAGATCAGGTCGCCGCGGCCGACGTCCAGCTCCCCGGTCAGCTGCACCGTCACCGCCTGCGGCGGGAACGCCTCGGTGACCGGCATCCCGCCCGGCCCCCAGATCGCGGCGACCCGGCTGGACAGCCCGGAGGGCAGCACCACGACCTCGTCGCCGGGCTTGAACACCCCGCCCGCCACGGTTCCGGCGTAACCGCGGAAATCCCGCCCGGCCTGGCGGATCACGTACTGCACCGGCAGCCGCGCGTCGATCAGGTTGCGGTCGGAGGCGACGTGCACCTCCTCCAGGTGGTGCAGCAGCGACGTGCCCTCGTACCACGGCATGCTCGCCGAGCGGTGCACCACGTTGTCGCCGTGCAGCGCGGACACCGGGATGAACGACAGGTCCGTCACGTCCAGCTTCATCGCGAACCGGCGGAAATCCTCGCGGATCTCGGAGAACCGTTCCCGCGACCAGCCCACCAGGTCCATCTTGTTCACGCACAGCACCAGGTGCGGGATCCCCAGCAGGGAAGCCAGGAACGCGTGCCGCCGCGACTGCTGCAGCACCCCCTTGCGCGCGTCCACCAGGATCAGCGCGAGGTCCGCTGTGGACGCTCCGGTGACCATGTTGCGGGTGTACTGGATGTGGCCCGGGGTGTCGGCGATGACGAACTTCCGCCGCGGCGTGGCGAAGTAGCGGTAGGCCACGTCGATCGTGATGCCCTGCTCGCGTTCGGCGCGCAGGCCGTCGGTGAGCAGCGCGAGGTTCGGGTAGTCCTCACCGCGCTGCCTGCTCGCCCGCTCGACGGCGGCGAGCTGGTCGGTGAACAGCGACTTGGAGTCGAACAGCAGCCGCCCGATGAGCGTGGACTTGCCGTCGTCCACGCTGCCGGCCGTGGCCAGGCGCAGGAGCTGGGGCATCAGAAGTAGCCCTCCTTCTTGCGGTCCTCCATGCCGGCCTCGGAGATCCGGTCGTCGGCGCGGGTCGCGCCACGCTCGGTCACCCGCGTGGCCGCCACCTCCGCCACGACCTCATCGGCGGTCGATGCTGTGCTCTCGATGCAGCCGGTGCAGGTGGCGTCCCCGACGGTGCGGAACCGCACGGTCGCCTCGTACGGCTCCTCGCCGTCGAGCAACTGGAGGAACCTGGTGTGCGCCAGCAGCATCCCGTCGCGCTGCACCACCGGGCGGCGGTGCGCGTAGTAGATCGGCGGCAGCTCGATGCGCTCCGCCGCGATGTAGGACCAGATGTCCAGCTCGGTCCAGTTCGACAGCGGGAACACGCGGATGTGCTCGCCGCGCCGGTGCCGGCCGTTGTAGAGGTTCCACAGCTCCGGCCGCTGGTTGCGCGGGTCCCACTGGCCGAACTCGTCGCGGAAGCTGAACACCCGCTCCTTCGCACGGGCCTTCTCCTCGTCGCGGCGCGCGCCGCCGAACACCGCGTCGAACCCGCCCTCGCGGATCGCGCGCAGCAGCGTGACGGTCTGCAAGCGGTTCCGGGACGCGCGCGGGCCGGTGTCCTCGATGACCCGGCCGGCGTCGATGTCGTCCTGCACCCGCGCCACGTGCAGCCGAAGGCCCATCCGGTCCACGGTGCGGTCGCGGAAGGCGATCACCTCGTCGAAGTTGTGTCCGGTGTCGACGTGCAGCACGCCGAACGGCAGCGGCGCGGGCCAGAACGCCTTCGCCGCCAGCGCGAGCATGACCACCGAGTCCTTGCCCCCGGAGAACAGCAGCACCGGCTGCTCGAAGGTGGCCGCCACCTCGCGGAAGATGTGCACCGACTCCGCCTCGAGCAGCTCGAGGTGGGACAGCTCGTAGACCGTGGTCACCGGGAAAAATTAGAACACGTTCTTGCCAGCGGTCAACCGGGCGAGCATGCTGGGCGCATGGACCTTGCCGCGATCGAGGCGATCCGCCGGACCAAGCACGCCTACCTGCGCTGCGTCGACCTCAAACGCTGGGACGAGATCGGCGGAACGTTCACCTCCGACGCCACCGCCGACTACGGCACCCCCACCTACGGCGACCCGATCCGGCTGTCCGGCCGCGCCGCGATCGTGGATTTCCTGCGGGAACGCCTGGTCCCGGAGATCATCACGGTGCACCTGGCCACGCAGCCCGAGATCGACGTGGACGGCGACACCGCGACCGGCACCTGGGCCTTCCAGGACCAGGTGATCGCCACCGAGCACAACGTCGCGATCATCGGCGCCGCGTTCTACGAAGACCGCTACCGGCGCGAAGCCGACGGCGTCTGGCGGATCGCGCACACCGGCTACGTCCGCACCTACGAGGCGATGCTGTCGCTGGCCGACCTGAAGAGCTTCCGGCTCACCGCGAACCGGTGGGCCGTCCCGTCCGCATAGAACGCGTTCTAGGAGTTGCCGGTGCTCACGCAGCCGTTCGCCGAGGCGCTCGCCGAGGCCGAGAAGATCATCACCGAGGCGCCGCACATCGCGGGGGAACAGGACCTGGTCGAGGGCCTGGACTACCTCGCCGGCAGCATCCGCGCCTCGCTGCAGATGGCCTGGGCGTACGAGAAGGACTTCCCGTTCTTCGTCCGCTCCACCGGCCCGTACACGAAGATGGGCCTGGACAACCCGGACACCCTCTACTTCCACTCCTACCTGCGCGACGACGCCGAATACGTGGTCACCGGGCAGCGCGGCACCACCGCCGACCTGAGTTTCCAGGTTCTCAACGGCAACTACTCGCCGGTCGAGGTACCGGACAGCCTCACCGCGTTCGACGACCGCGCGTTCGACATCGGCGACGACGGCCGGTTCGAGATCCGCTTCGGCCCGGGGCTGAGCGGCCGCAACCGCTTCCCGCTCGGACCGGGATCGGCGATGCTGATCGTGCGGGAGGTGTTCAGCGACTGGGAACGCGAACGCCCCGGCATGGTCCGCATCCAGCGCGTCGGCGCCGAGGGCCAGGCTCCCCCGCCGCTGGCGCGGGACACGCTGACCAAGCGTTACGGCGTGGCGGGCAAGATCCTGCTGTCGCGGCTGCGGACGTTCCTGGCCTTCCCGAAGTGGTTCTACCTCGACCTGCCGGTCAACACGATGACCGAGCCGCGCGCCACCCCGGGCGGGCTCAGCACGCAGTTCTCCTCGGTCGGGCACTACGACCTCGACGACGACCAGGCCATGGTCGTCACCGTGCCGCGCTGCCCGGACGCGCCCTACCAGGGCATCCAGCTGGGCAGCATGTGGTACATCTCGCTGGACTACGCCAACCACCAGACCAGCCTGACCGCGGACCAGGCGCGCGTGGATCCGGACGGCAAGATGCGGTTCGTCATCAGCGAGCGCGATCCGGGCGTGGCGAACTGGCTGGAGCGCACCGGCCACCGCCGCGGGTACGTGCAGATCCGCTGGCAGCGCCTGTCCCGCGACCTCAAGCCGGACGACGGGCCGGAGGTCGAGATCGTGCCGGTGCGGGAACTGCCGGACAAACTGGCGTTCTACGAGCAGGCGAAGGTGACCCCCGCGGAGTGGTCCCCCCGGATCGCGGCCCGGCAGGCCGCCACGGCCGCGAGGATGCTGGGCTGATGTTGTTGCGCGACAAGGTGGTCGTGGTCTCCGGCGTCGGGCCCGGACTGGGCCGGTCGATCGCGGTGCGGAGCGCGAAGGCCGGTGCCGACGTGGTGCTCGCGGCGCGCACCGAGTCCCGGCTGGCCGAGGTCGCCAAGGAGATCGACGAGCTGGGCCGTCGCACGATCTCCGTGCCCACGGACATCACCAGCGAGGCCGATGCCCAACGGCTCGTCGAGACCACTGTGGACGCCTTCGGACGGGTGGACGCGCTGGTGCACAACGCGTTCGCGATCCCGCCGATGACCGATCTGGCGAAGGTGGAGCTGGACGGGGTGCGTGCCGGGTTCGAAGCGAGTTCGATCGCGGCGCTGCGGCTGACCCGGTTGTTCCTGCCCGCGCTGGAGACGGCCGGCGGCTCGGTGGTGATGATCAACTCGGCGGTGCTGCGACATTCCCGGCAGCCGTACGGGCCGTACAAGATGGCGAAGGCCAGCCTGCTGGCCTTGGCGCAGAGCCTGGCGACCGAACTGGGGCCGCGCGGCATCCGGGTCAACTCGGTCGCGCCCGGCTACATCTGGGCGGACACGCTGAAGTGGTACTTCGGCTACCTCGCCGAGCAACGCGGCATCACCCGGGACGAGGTCTACGCCGAGACCGCGTCGAGCATCGACCTGCGCCGCCTTCCCGAACCGGACGAGATCGCCGACGCCGTGATCTTCCTGGCCTCGCCGATGGCGCGCGCGATCACCGGGCAGTGCCTGGACGTCAACTGCGGCGAGTACCACCACTGAGGAGGCTTGGGTGAGCATCGGGCGCGACAGCGTCGGCACGGTCGAGGACCTGCACGAATCGGCCACCCGGTTCTGCGGGTTGTCCGACTTCGGCGGCGATGAATACCGCGAGGGCCTCGCCGTGCTGCTGGAGTCCTACGCGCGCGACGCCGGGCTGACGCCGTTCGGCAACAAGATCAAGCGCGCGTTCCTCCGGCAGGCGCTGGTGGCGCGGCTGCTCAGCGAGGAGGCGTGGAAGCGGAACCCAGCCTACGCCGACGTGCGGATCGAGCGGCCGATCTTCGTCACCGGACTTCCCCGGACCGGCACTACCGCGCTTCACCGGCTGCTCACCGCCGACCCGGCGCACCAGGGCCTGGAGGTGTGGCTGACCGAGGTGCCGCAGCCGCGGCCGCCGCGGGAGACGTGGGCGGACGACCCGGTGTTCCAGGGCATCCAGGCCGGGTACGAGCGGCACCACGTCGAGCACCCGGAGTTCCTCGGCGTGCACCACTCGTCCGCGGAGCAGGTCGAGGAGTGCTGGCAGCTGCTGCGGCAGTCGGCGAAGTCGGTGTCCTACGAGTGCCTGGCCCATGTGCCGACGTACTCGCAGTGGCTGGCGGCGCAGGACTGGACCGACGCGTACGCGCGGCACCGGCGCAACCTGCAGCTGATCGGGCTGCCGGATGCGGACAAGCGGTGGGTGCTGAAGAACCCGTCGCATCTGTTCGCGCTGGACGCGCTGCTGGCGGTCTACCCCGACGCGCTGGTGATCCAGACGCACCGCGCCCCGGAAACCATCATCGCGTCGGTGTGCAGCCTGAACCAGCAGGCGTCGGCGGGCTGGTCGACGGTGTTCCAGGGGCCGGTGGTGGGCCGTGCGCAGCTGGAGCTTTGGTCCCGCGGCGCGGCGACGTTCAAGCGGGAACGGGCCAAGCACGACCCGGCGCAGTTCTGCGACGTCGACTACGCCGACTTCGTGGCCGACCCGCTGGCTGTGGTCGCGTCCGTCTACGACCACTTCGGACTCCCGTTCACGGCCGAGGCGGAGTCGGCGATGCGGGCGGTGTACGAGGACAGCACGACCGGCGCGGCCCGCCCGTCGCACCGCTACACACTCGAAGAGTTCGGCCTGACGGCCGAGGAGGTGCGGGAGCGGTTCGCCTGAGGACGGCTGCCCCGGTCACGGCATCAGGCGGGACAGGTGGTGATCCACGAGCGAGATCACCTCCGCCGGCGTCCGGTGCCCCAGCAGGACCGCGTCGCCGAGACCGGCGACGAGGGCCAGCAGCAGGTCCGCCTCCCGGATCGGGTTCAGGTCCGTGTGCAGGTCGCCGTCCGCCTGGGCGGCGGTGATCATGGCGGCGATGGCGTCGCGGAGTTGGGCGTGACCGAGGCGGAACCGCTCGGCGATCTCCGGGTCCTTCAGCGCGCGCACCACGAACGCGTTCGCGACCAGTGCCTCGGTCCGGCTCTCGTCGTCGAGCGGCAGGAGCGCGATCAGTGCGGCGCGCAGGCCGGGCAGCCCCGCCTGCCCCGTCCGCAGCCGGTCGTCCACCCGGTCGCGCAGCGTCCGCGTGGCGTAGCGCAGCATGGCGTCCCGGCTCGGGAAGTAGTGCTGCACCAGGCCCTTGGAAATGCCGGCCTCGGCGGCGACCTCGCCGAGACTCACCGCTTCCAGGCCGCGGTCGGCCGCGATCCTGCGGACCGCGGCGGCGATGAGCTGTCGCCGCTGCTCGTGATCGACCCGCTTGGGCACCCCGCCACCTTTTCACAATACGAACGGATTGCAAACCGTTCCGGAGCCGTTTACGATGCGATCGTATCGTCAAACAGGGAGGTCCCCATGACGCTCGGCGGATTCACCTCGCCGCAGGCCCGCGTCGCGTACGACGCGACCTACGACCGGGGGTTCGCCGCGCTGCCCACCCCCGCCGAACAGCGCGACGTGGCCACGGCGTTCGGCACCGCGCGCGTCTACCGCTTCGGGGAACCCGGTCCCGCCCCGGTGGTGCTGCTTCCCGGCCGGGCGGGCACGACGATCATGTGGGAACCCAACCTCCCCGCGTTCATCGCGCGCGGCCCGGTGTACGCGCTCGACCTGATCGGTGAGCCGGGGCGCAGCGAGCAGACCGCGCCCATCCGCGACGCCGACGACCAGGCCGCGTGGCTCGACACCGTGCTGACCACGCTGGGCCTGCGCGACGTCCACCTCGTCGGCTACTCCTTCGGCGGGTGGCTCGCAGCCAACCTGGCCGTGCGCGCACCGGACCGGCTCGCCTCGCTGACCTTGATCGACCCGGTGCGGACCTTCGCCCCGTTCCCGGTCCCCCTGCTCGTGCGCACCGCCCTCACGCTGGTCCCCGGCATCCGGCGCTGGGCCCGCCCCGCCTTCCTGGCCTGGATCTCCGGGGGCGCCGAGGTGGCCGAGGACGACCCGGTGGCCACGGTGATCGACGAGGGCATGCGGACCTACCGGATCGCGCTGCCCACGCCACAGCTGTTCACCGACGCGCAACTGCGTGGCCTGACCGTCCCGGTCCTCGCACTCATCGCGGCCCGCAGCGTCATCCACGACGGCCCGCGCGCGGCCGCCCGCGCCCGGGAGCTGCTGCCGGACGCCCGCGTCGAGCTGTGGCCGGCGGCCACCCACGCGATCGCGGGCGAGTCGGCCGCCGAGGTCAACGCCCGGGTGCTGGAATTCCTGGCCGAGGTCGAACGACAGGAGCGCTTCGCCTGAGCTAGCGAACCCTGTCGAACCGCTCGGTGCCGACCACGCCGAGCAGCTGCAGCTTCTCCGCCGCCTCTGTGCGTGGCGGGGCGGTGAGCACCAGCAGCATCTGCGACTGGTCCTCGGTGAACAGCACCTGGCAGTCCACCTCGATCTCCCCCAGCTGGGGGTGCACGAGCACCTTGTGGTCCACGAACCGCTTGGCCACCTCGTGCCGTCCCCACAGCTCCGCGAACTCCGGACTGGCCTTCGACAGCACGCGCACCAGCTCCCCGGCGCGGGACTGCGGGCCCATCGACCCGAGGGCGGCACGCAGGCCGGCCACCAGGGCGCGGCCCTGCCGGGCGCGGTCGTGCTCGGGGTAGATCAGGCGCTCGGCCGGGTCGGTGAACCAGCGGTAGATCTCGCTGCGCGCCCAGCCGGTGAGGTGCGACCGGTCGCCGTAGAGGGCGTCGGCCAGGCTGTTCTGCACCAGCACCTCGCCGAGGTTGGACAGGATCAGCGCGGGCGTGTCGGACAGCCGGTCCAGCACCCGCTGCAACGCGGGCGCCACGTGCGCCGCCGCGACCACGGGCGTGGGCGCGTTGCGGCCGGAGATCCGGAACAGGTAGTCGCGCTCGCTACCGGTCAGCCGCAGGGCGCGGGCGAGGGCGGCCAGCATCTGCTCGCTCGGCTGCGGGCCGCGCTGCTGCTCCAGCCGCGTGTAGTAGTCCGTCGACATCGCCGCCAGGGTCGCGACCTCCTCCCGCCGCAGGCCGGTCGCGCGGCGGCGGGGCCCGGCGGGCAGCCCGACGTCCTCGGGCCGCAACTGCTCCCGGCGTCGGCGCAGGAACGCCGCCAGCTCGACACGATCCATACCCCCAGTATCCGCGCCCGCCCGGCGCGAACCAGGGACCGGCGATCCCCCGATGAGCGATCTCTTCTCCGGGCCGTCCGGCCTGCCCAGACTCGGGGCATGGACATCAGCGGAAACACCATCTTCATCCCCGGATCCACCAGCGGCATCGGCCTCGCGCTCGCGCAGCGGCTGCAGGCCAAGGGCAACACCGTCATCATCGGCGGCCGCCGCACCGAACTGCTCGACCAGCTCGCCGCCGAGCACGGGTTCGACACCGTGCGGATCGACACCGCCGACGCCGACAGCATCCGCGCCGCGGCCGCCGAGGTGATCGCCAAGCACCCGGACCTCAACGTGGTCGTCACGATGGCCGGCATCATGCGCGTCGAGGACTGGCACCACCCGGACGGCTTCCTGTCCTCGGCCGAGGAAACCGTGACGACGAACCTGCTCGGCCCGATCCGCCTGGTGGCCGCGTTCATCGAGCACCTGCGGACCCGGCCCGACGCGACCATCGTGACGGTGTCCTCGGGCCTGGCGTTCGCGCCCCTGGCGGCCACCCCCAGCTACAACGCGAGCAAGGCGGCCATCCACATGCTCAGCGAGTCGCTGCGGCTGCAGCTGGCGGACACCTCGGTCAAGGTCGTCGAGCTGGAGCCGCCGTCGGTGCGGACCGCGCTGCTGCCCGGCCAGGAGGACAGCGACTTCGCCATGCCGCTGGACGAGTTCGCCGACGAGGTGATCAAGCTCTTCGAGTCCCAGCCGGACGCCACGGAGATCCAGGTGGAGAACGTGAAGTTCCTCCGCTACGGCGAGGCCCGCGGCGACTACGAGCAGGTCGTGGCCACCCTCAACGCCGCCGACCCGCACGGCAAGCACTAGGTCGCCAGGCGGAGGCGATCGTTCCGGCGCACTCGTCTACCCCGGCCGGCCCCTCGCGCGCCAGCGGGACGCCCCACAGGATGCCGCCGTGGGTCAGGCAGGCCAGGGCGGCGAGCGCGGCGATGGACCCGATGACCACCCGGCCAACCCGCCGGTTCCCCTCGTACGGGTGCACCGCGCTCCGCCGCGCCAGCCACCACGACGCGAGCGCCGCCAGCCCGAGGGCGATCGCGTCGGCGGCCAGGGTGTCGGACAGCCGGTGCCACTTCGCGGTGAGCGTGTACTGCCCGCTCCCCACCGCCCACTGCACCGCGGCGAACAGCAGGGTCATGGCGATCGTGGTGGCGGCTGGGCTGGCCGAGCACGATCACCCGTCCGCCGCGACCGCGAGGTCCCAGCGGTGGCGCAGCGCGCCCACCAGGGCGATGAGCAGCGCCGCCCCGGCCAGCGAACAGAAGGCGATCTCGTCCAGTGCCTGCCTCGCCTGCCCGGACTCGGCCGTGTCCGCCTGGTCCGTGCCAGCAGCGCGGCGTTCTCCAGCGCCTGCCCGGTCGCCCGCCGGACCACCGTCACCCCACCCTGGATGGATCGAGGCGGGCACCCGCGCCGGTCGTGCGATCCTGGTCCGGTGAACGACCTGTATCTGTCCGGCGTGCGCCCGTGGGGCGGTCCCCTGTCCGACGTGGAGATCCGAGACGGCCGCATCGCGGCGGTGACCGCGGCCGGTACTGCCGCGCCCGAGGGGGTGCCCCGTCTCGACGGCGAGGGGCGGCTGCTCGTGCCGTCGTTCTCCGACGTGCACGTCCACCTGGACTCCACGCGGCTGGGGCTGCCGTGGCGCCCCAACGACTCCCCCGGGGGTGTGTGGGCGAACATGCTGCACGACCGCGCCCACTGGCGCGAGGCCGAGGCGTCGATGACTGAGCGGTCCACCCACATGCTCGGCCTGCTCATCGCCCACGGCGTCACCCGCGTCCGCGGCTACGCCCAGGTCGACGCCGACTGCAAACTGGAGCGCCTGGAAGCCGTCGTCGCCGCCCGCGAAACGCACGCCGACCGGGCCGACGTCGAGATCATCGCCTTCCCGCAGGCCGGGCTGCTACGCGAACCCGGCGTGCCGGAGCTGATGGAAGCCGCGCTGCGCAACGGCGCCGGCGTGATGGGCGGCATCGACCCGTGCGGTCTGGACCGCGATCCGGTGCGGCACCTGGACATCGTGTTCGGCCTGGCCGATCGGTTCGGCGTCGCCGTCGACGTCCACCTGCACGAACCCGGCGAGCTGGGCCTGTTCAGCCTCGAGCTGATCATCGAGCGGACGCGGGCGCTGGACCTGCGCGGCAAGGTCACCATCTCGCACGCCTTCACGCTCGCGCACACCCCGTTGCCGCGGCTGGACGAGGTGCTGGCCGAGATGGCCGAGCTGGACATCTCGGTCGCCACGGTCGCCCCGCCCGGCCGCAACACGCTGCCGCTGCGGCGGCTCACCGAGGCCGGGATCCGGGTCGGCCTGGGCGACGACGGCCAGCGTGACTACTGGTCGCCCTACGGCAACGCGGACCTGCTCGACCGCACCTGGCAGCTGGCGTTCACCAACGGGTTCCGCAACGACGACGTGGTGGAGCACGCGCTGGCCGTCGGTACCTGGGGCGGCGCGACGGTGATCGACCCGTCGTTGCCGGCGCTGCGGGGCGTGCACGACCGCCCGGGCGTCGCCGTCGGCGATCCGGCCGAGCTGGTGCTGCTGGACGGTGAGGCACCCGCGGCCGCGGTGCAGGACCGGCTGCCGCACCGCACGGTGATCCACGCCGGGCGGGTGGTCGCTCACGACCTCACGCTGGTCTGAAGCAGCGCGCCGACGGCGAGTTCGTAGATCCCCCGCAACCGCTCGAACAGCACCGGGTCACTGCCCGGCGTGATCTGGGCAGTGGCGCTGACCGCGACGGCGCGGCGCCCGTCGCGGGTGGCCGCGGCGAACTGGGTGTAGCCCGGGGTGTTGCCGGTGTGCCCGTAGACGCGGCCGTAGCGGGTGTCGTAGCGGAAGATGCCGAGACCGGCCGCGTTGGTGCCCGGCCCGGGCGGTTCGGAACCACCCGGCCGGAACGTGAGTTGCGCGGCGCGCACCGCCGGGTGCAGCAGGTCCCGGTACCCGGCGATGAACCGTGCCAGATCGGCCGGTGTGGACACCACTCCCCCGGACGCCCAGCTCCAGCCCGCCGCGACCAGGCGGCTCACGTCCTCGTCGCCGTCGTAGCCGTGCAGGAACGGTTCGGGCAGCGCGGAACCGCGGGGCAGGCTGGTGCTGAGCAGGTTCAGCGGCTGTGTCACGAGACGCTGCAGCAGGTCCTCGTAGCGGGCGCCGGCGGCGGCCTCGCACATCAGCGCGACGAGGATGTTGTCCGAGTTGGAGTAGGCGTAGCGGGTGCCGGGCGGGAAGTCCGGGCCCGGGTCGTCGAGGTAGCCGAGCAGGGCGCGCGGAGGCGGCGGGTCCTGCAGCGACGCCACGAGCGCCTCGACGAACCGGGGCGACCGGCTGAAGTCCGGGATTCCGCTGGTATGGCCGAGCAACTGGCGGAGGGTCACCCCCGACCACCGCGGAGGGAAACCGTCCAGCCGCTGCCCGACCGTGTCATCGAGTCCCAGCCGGCCCCGGGACACCAGCACCAGGGCGGTCGCCGCGCTGAACGCCTTCGCCACGCTCGCCACGCGCATGTGGTCTCCCGCGCGGGGTTTCCGGCCGGTCGCCACATCGGACACACCGACGCTGTGGAAGGCCGTGCCGTGGTCGCGTCTGATCGCGACGGTGATGGCCGGCGGACCGCCTGGTGCGGCGTGGAGTTCTCGCATCGCGTCGCGGAGGGCGCGTTCGACGGGTGGTGATTCACCGGCCGCCGCTCGGCCCGTGACGGCGGCGCACCCGACCGTGCCGAGTGCCCCCAGCTTCAGGACCGTCCTGCGCGACAGGGCCATCGAGCGAGAGTAGCACCGCGACCGGGCCGAGTTAAACCGTCGATTTTTCTTGCCGCAGAAGCGATTCGATCTTCCCCGGGTGTTCGTCGGCGACCACCACGGCACCCCGGACCAGCTCGCGTGCCCCATCGAGCAGTTCCGCGGCCAGCGCCAGCCCGACCTCGGCCTCCCGCTCCCCCGCGGATTCCAGTTCGGACAGTGCGCGTGGCGGGATCGTCACGTCCGGGACCTCGTAGGCGAGGTACTCGGCCTCGGCGAACCCGGACAGCGGCGCGATCGCCACCAGCACCGGGATGTCCACACCGGACAGTTCGGTCGCCAACCGGGACAGGCCCTCCAGCTCGTAGACCGGCCGCGTGATGAGGAACTGCGCGCCCGCGGCGATCTTCGCCTTCGTGCGCGCCAGCTCGGCGTCCGGGTCCTCCGCGCCGGGGTTGACGCGCGCGCCGATGTGGAACGCGGTGCGGGTCGCCAGGGTGAGGCCGGTGTGGTCGCGGCCGGCGTTGAGGCCGGCGAGCAGCCCGATCAGGCCGACCGAGTCGACCTCCCAGACGCCGTCGGCACCCGGGTAGTCGCCCAGCGGCGCGGGCGTGCCGGTCTCGCAGACCACCGTGCGCAGCCCGAACGCGTGCGCGCCCAGCAGGTCGGCCTGCAGCGCCGCGAGCGACCGGTCCCAGGCGGTGACGGTGGTGATGGTGTCCACGCCCGCCTCGCGCTCCAGGCGAAGCGCCTCGCCGAAGTTGCCGCGGACCAGGACCAGGCCGGCGCCGCGGACGCGCTCGACGTCCTCCGGCTCGCCGTGCGGGGTGACCTGCGCGGCGAGCACGAAGCCGGGCCGCGCGAACCGCCGGGCGAGCGGGCTCTGCGGCGGCGCGGGACGCGGCTTGGGCACCGCCGCGACGGGGCCGGCCTGGCGGGGACGCAGGTCGGCCAGGCGCGCGACGACCTCCCGAATGTGGCTGGGCGTGGTGCCGCAGCAGCCGCCGATCATCGACGCGCCGTGCTCGGCGTAGCGGCGGGCGTAGCGGCCGAAGTGGGCGCGGGTGACCGGGTAGCTGAAGCGGCGGCCGGTGCGGCGGGGCATGCCCGCGTTGGGGTGCACGCCCACCGGCAGGTCGGTGGCGTCCTTGAGTTCGTCGAGGATCGCGAGCATGTGCTGGGGGCCGGCGGTGCAGTTGGCGCCGACCGCGGTGACCGGCAGGCTCGCGAGCGCCTTGACCACCTCGCGCGGGGTCTCGCCACCGGGCGTGAGGCCGGTGTTCGCGAAGGTCGCCTGGGCGACGATGGGCAGGTCGGTGACCTCGGCGGCCAGAGCGACGGCCTCGACCAGCTCGTCGAGGTAGCCGAAGGTCTCCAGCACCAGCAGGTCGACCCCGCCGTCGACCAGGGCCTGGACCTGCTCGCGCACGGCCTCGGCCCGCTCGTCGGCGCGCACCCCGGCCCGCTGGCTCGCGCTGACCGCCGGCGACACGGAACCGGCGACGAAGATCGTCCGATGCACCCCGCGCCGCGCCTGCCGCGCCAGCCGGACGGCGGCCAGGTTGATGTCCCGGGGACTCACCGAGCAGCCGTGCCCGGCCAGCCGAAGCCGGTTCGCGCCGAAGGTGTTGGTGAGCAGGACGTCCGCCCCCGCGGCGACGTAGCTCTCGTGGATCGTGCTGACCAGCTCGGGGTTCGAGAGGTTGAGTTCGGGTAGGGCCCGATCGAGCGAATTGCCGGCCACGTGCAGGACGGTGCCCATGGCCCCGTCGAACACCAGAACCCGCTCGGACAGCTGCTCCGCGAACCGACCTCTCACGTACCCTCCCGGCGCCGTTACCTCCGGGCGTGCACGTGCACGAGGATCCGGCCGGCGCCGCACCCCCACCAGAGCACCGCACCGCCCGCCATGAGCTCATCCTAGGCGCTGCGGCGGGCGGATTGACCGGTTCGACACCGCAGGTGCACCACCACTGGGCCGTCCGGGTGACCCGCCCACCGCGGCGGCGGCCGGTGGAGGTGCGATATGTTGTCGTCCACCCCTCGACGGGGCGCGGGCGCTGGTGCGCCCGCCTGGGGCCGGTAGCTCAGCTGGTTAGAGCAGGGGACTCATAATCCCTTGGCCGCGGGTTCGAGCCCCGCCCGGCCCACCGGTTTAGTCATTGTGCGAACCACTCCGTTGGGAGCCGTTTCCGCTGATAGGGCGATTGCGGCCTCGTCGTTGTTGCGGGGTTGGGGGATGCGGAAGACGAGGATGAGCCGGCCGGGGCCGGTGGCGGTCACCTTCGCAACCAGGGTTTCGACGAGGCTCTTGATCTGGTTATGGCTGCCGTTGGTGATGATCTCGGCTACCGCCGCCAGGGTAGCGGGCTCCGGTGCCGCCGGTTCGTCGTCGAGCGCGAGGGTGAGTTCGTCTTGGCGGACGCGGAGTTGCTTGGTCTTGGCGCGCAGTTCGGTGAGCCGGTCGGCGACGAGTCCTTGTTCCGTCGTCCTCGCGCTCGAACACGGTCAGGTAGCGGTCGATGGCTTGGCCGGTCTTGGTCAGTTCATTGTCGGCGGCGGCGAGTTCGGCGTGCCGGTTTGAGTGTGCCGCCTGGTGCTGCTGCTGTTCGTGGGCGATGGCGTTGGCGTTGAGGCGTTGAAGTCGCATTTGCTGGCGTCGTAGCGAGCGAGATTCTAGCAGGTGTAGTAGTGGTAGGTGCGGTTACAGCCATCACGTCGCTGCCGCCTCCCCAGGGTCATTCCACACGCGGGCACTTGACGTACCGGTCGTCACCTGGAGCACTGAAGTCCAGTTCACCACGCTGCCCGACACCTGGACAATTATCCGTTGAATCAGTTTCTCGGATAGCCGTTCGTAAATCCTCCTGAGAATTAGGCTGACACATCTCGCTCAGGTAGAAAAGGGTGTGAAACGCTGCAGGTTTGGCGCGCAGTCATCCTCACCCCGCGGTTTCTCGTGTCGGCGAAATGAGGCGGGGCCAGCCTCGGCGCTAGGCAAGACTGGAGGATCGCTGAATCGACAGAGCCGGGCCGCCCAGTGGACGCGTGGCGCTGTCGAAGAAACGCGTTTTCTCACCGAGCATCCCGGCGATGCGAACCTTCTCATGGATGATCCACTGGCGATCATCGCATGGGTAGATTGATACGGCAAACTCGCGCGACGCGCCGTCGTTCAGCGCGGCGACGCTGCGCTTGTTTTCATTGCTGAACGAGTGACCGAAGATGACAGTGTTTCCCTGATCACGTCTGAGTGAGTTCAGACAGAAGGTCAGGCACGGCAACCGTCCTATCGTTTGCAGCTTCGCCTTGGACGATCCCTCGCTGACGAACAGTGGCCGATTGCTCAACCCCGGCGGGTAGTTTCGAAACCAGTGATAGCAGGTTCCCATCGTTGGCGTTGGTCCACTTTCCGTTGTTGCCATGATCGTCCTGCCAAAAGGTGCATCGCGCCGCGAAGATGGTACATAACGGACCGAGGTCAACCTACACATTCTCAGGGTCAAATGCCAGTCCAGGATGGTTCCAGAAAAAGTCAATTACGGGGTCGCTTTCTAATGCGGTGGACTAAATCATGCAAGCCTAATACATGCAGAGGCCGTAATTCGTGGTATAGACGGCCTTATGGTCCTGAATGACCTAGCGATCTTGTCGAATCTATCCTCGGTAAACCGAGTCCAGTCGATGTGTGCACCGTGGACTGCGTCGAATAGAACATCCCTTGCTTGATTCTACTGCGCATCGATAGCTGCAGTGGCGTCCTCCAATCCTTCGGCCACCACATGAGCATGGTGAATTTCTTCCAGTACCGTCTCAAAGTTGGTGACGTCAAGATCGGCGAAGACGGCCTTGACGACTGTCGAAGGTTCGGCTGTTCGTACGAGCTCGGGTACGCGAAGCTCCTCCACAGGTTGACGGAGGCGCCGTTCCCGACAAGCAGAGTTGGCCACTCCACGCTGTTCTTGACAGCGGTCCACTTTACGAGCTGCGAAGTCTGCATAGCAGTATTCGCCATGGTTTCCTCCCGCGGAAACGATCCTGAGCCCGTGTCCGAGTGCTCTCCCGAGCTCCGACTGGTTGAGTCCTTTGCATGCACGTAGCGCCGCGGCATCACGTGCGTCAAATGTGCCCGCTGTGCCGCCTGTCACGGTTCACGATTGGTAGTGGACGATGCAACATCGTTTGCACTATTACCGTCCAAGACGTAGCGAGGTGCCATTGCCTCCATCTGCTCGATCACGAGCCTGATGGCTTCGGGCTGCTTGTCCGGCGGGTACTTGTACTTCACGAGCAGCCGTTTGATCGACGATCGGAGCTTGGCCCGGACATCGTCTCGCACCGTCCAGTCGGTCTTGACGTCGCGTCGCATGACCGCTACCAGTTCGCGCGCGATCTGGGCAAGCACATCGTCGCCCTGGAGTTCAACGGCAGACTCGTTGGTGCTGACCGCGTCGTAGAACGCCAACTCATCGTGGGACAGAGGAGGATCGAAGCGCTGGCCCCGGTTGCCCTCCGCAGCGACTTCCTTGGCCAGTTCGATGAGCTCGGCGATCACCTCGGCCGAGGTGAGCTGCTGGTTGGTGTACTTGCGCATCAACTCGGCAATCCGCTCGGAGAATGCCCGCTGACGCACGAGGTTGTGCCGCGTGACGTGATCCGACTCCTCAACCAGCAGCGCGCGCAACGCTTCGATGGCGAGGTGCGGGTTCGACGCTGATTGAGCCTTGAGCTGGAACTCCGGCCCAAGGTCGGACAGCGACGGCTTCGGCAAGCCGGCGGCGTCGTAGATGTCGATGATCTCACCGGATGCGGTTGACGTGGCTACTAGCGCGGAGAGCATCCGTTGGATCTCCTCCGGCACCGGCTTGCCTTCGGCCTGCCGCTGTTGGGCGTCGAACTTGCCCATCCACACGCGAACTTCTTCGTAGAACCTTGCCGTGACGCGAAGGTGTTCGAGGGTCTGATCGCCTGCGCACAGCGCCCACGCACGGGCCAGTTGGTTGGCCAGCTTGCGAAATCGGTCACCGAGCGTCTCGTCGCCTTCCGGCACTTGGTTGCCCGGGGTGGTGGGAGAGCGCAGGTAGTTGGTGAGCCCGTAGGCGGCCTTGACCCAGCTCTTCGGACCTCCATCCAGCTTCGCCCGCCACGGGTAGCCGGCGCACAGCTCGTCGAGGGAGGCGATGAGCGTGGTGGTGAGGTCGACGGCCTCGTCGACGTGCTTGCCGACCGGTTTCTTGGCCCTGTCGGTATCGGTGTACTCGGCGAGTGCCCTGCTCAAGTTGTCCGCGAGCGGCGCGTAGGCGACGAGCAGGCCGTCCGGCTTGCCGCGGAAGGTGCGGTTCACCCGCGCCAGGGTCTGCATCAGCAGCGCGCCCTTGAGAGGGCGGTCGAGGTACAGCGTATGCAGCGGTGGTGCGTCGAAGCCGGTGAGCAGCATGTCCTTGACCAGGACGACCTGAAGCTCGTCGTCCGCGTCACGGAGCCGCTTCTGGATGACCTTGTTCTGCCCATCACGCCGGACATGCTTGGCCACCGGCATGATGTCCTGAGCCGAGCCCGAGTAGACGACCTTGATTACGCCCTTGTCGACGGCGTCGTGGTGCCAGTCCGGCTTGAGCTTGATGATCTCGTCGTAGAGATGGGCGCAAATCTCCCGGGTCGCGCCAACGATGAACGCCTTGCCGGGGGAACCGATGAACTTGCGCATCTGCTCCGAGCGGGTCTCCCAGTGCTGGACGATGTCAGCCGCCAGTGCCTCCAGACGTGCGGGTGCCCCGTACACGGCGTTGATCACGGCGACGGATTTCTCGATCTTGGCGCGTTCCACCTCGTCAAGCCCGAGGGTTGCCTCGTCCGCAGCGCGGTCGAGGTCTTCTTCGCTGACGTCCTTGGTCAACCCTACCTTGATCAGACGCGGTTCGAAGTAGACCGGGACGGTGGCGCCGTCGTCGACCGCGCGGGTGAGGTCGTAGATGTCGATGTAGTCACCGAACACCTCTCGGGTGTTGCGGTCGTCGAAGGAGATCGGTGTCCCGGTGAACGCGATCAGCGCGGCGTTGGGCAGGGCGTCCTTGAGGTGGCGGGCGTAGCCGTCGAGATCGTCGTAGTGGCTGCGGTGGGCCTCGTCGGCGATGACGATGATGTTGCGGCGGTCCGACAGCAGCGGATGATCCAATCCGGCGTCCTTCTCAGCCTTGCTGAGACCGAACTTTTGGAGCGTGGTGAAGTAGATGCCACCCGTCGCCCGATTGGCCAGCTCCGCGCGCAGCTGCGCGCGGGTCGTCACCTTGATCGGGGACTCGCTTAGCAGACGGGATCGGTTGAAGGCTTCGTACAGCTGCCCGTCCAGCTCCTTGCGGTCGGTCACCACGATGATGGTCGGGTTCTTGAGCTTGGGCTGCGCGGCCACCAGGTGGGCGTACAGCTCCATCTCCATAGACTTGCCCGACCCCTGGGTGTGCCACACGACCCCGGCCTTGCCGTTGCTCTCCACAGCGGCCACGGTCGAGCCCACCGCCTTGGTGACCGCGAAGTACTGGTGCGGCTTGGCAATCCGCTTCGCGTACCCCTCGGCCCCGCCGTCGAACGCAGTGAAGTTCCGCTGCAACTGGAGGAACCGCTCCGGGTTGAACACCCCTTCGATGAGGAACTCCAACTCGGTGCCGAGGTGCACGTCATCGAGCGGCTCACCGAGCTTCACCGGCTTGCCGTCGTCATCGACGTTCCAGGGTGAGTAGTGGTTCAGCGGCGTGAAGGGCGTGCCGTAGCGAGCGGTGATCCCGTCGCTGATCACGGTCACCACGGCGAATCGGAACGCCATCGGGAACTCGCGCAGGTAGGTCGCCAACTGGGTGTGCGCCGCGTCTAGGTCAGCCTTGGCGGCGCCTGCCTGCTTCAGCTCGAAGACCGAGACCGGCATACCGTTGAGATAGAGCACCACATCGAAGCGGCGCTCGACCTCCGCCGTGCGGACGGTGACCTGATTGACCGCAAGCAACTCGTTGTCGCCGACCTGGTGGCTGACCAGCCGGATTGTCGGATTCTGCTCGACGCCATCAGCGTCGACGTAGCTGATCCCGCGGTAGCCCTGAACGCAAATCTGGTGCAGCCGGTAGTTCTCCGCGATCGCGTCCTGCGAGGTGGGCTGGATGATCTCGGCCAGCGCCTGCTCCAGGTACTCCGCTGGCACCTGCGGATTCAACTCCCGCATCTTGGCCAGCAGCCGACCCGGAAGCACGATGTCAACCCACGACGCCCGCCCGCTCTCAGCGCCAGGCGCGATCGCTGCGCCTGGGAGTGACCGCCACTCCTGCTCGGCGAGCGTATCTAGCGCGACGCTCTCCCACTCCGCCTCACCGAACCCCGGCTGCCCCGCCATCACACAACACCCTCCACAACCTTCTCGGCGTCTCGCACGCGGACTTTTCCGGACATGAGGAGCGGGAGCAGTTGGTCCCGAGTGCTCTCTAGCTGCAGATTTTCCTGCTCGGCGGCAAGTGCACGTTCCCAGAGGGCGGACATCAGTCCATCGAATCGGCCGATCTGCTCCGATTCGGGTATGGTCACTGGCTCGTCGAGATGGCGGCGTTGGATATGCCCCATGGTGGTCGCCTTATCGGCGGCGATCGCTTTGAACTCCTGCAACTTGTCGCGCAATGCATGGTTAACCAGCCAGATGGGGAGATTGCCTGTCGGAATAACTTTGAAGATGTGCTGGTTCACAATTGCTTCTTCTCTGAACCATCGAGCCACGGTCAACGATCCAGACCAGGAAAACAGCAAATCGCCAGGACGTGCCAGATGGTCTTCCGGAACCTCGATATCGTTGTACACGGTCGACGCGCCGATTCCTGAGTTAAGCTCCGCGATACGTATTACAACACGCCCTGCTCCCGATGCGTCTTTCGTGAAGGCCTTGCCGTTTACAAACCGAGCCAAGGACGACAACGGAACGGTGGACCCACTCCTGCAAGCAAGAATCCACTTGACACTCGCCAAATCGTCGGCTTTGGCGATCAGCTGTTCGTTGGCGGCGATCTTGTCGTCGAGCGTCCCCAGTATGTCCCCGATTGCACGTTGCCATTGGAGGCCGGGCACCTTGAACTTATAGCGAGCAAGGACTGATTTATTTATAATCGGCGTTGCCGACCCACTGGCTTCGATACGAAGTGTGGAACTCCAGTTTTTGATCAAGTAGTAAAGGAATGTAGGGTCCGCGACTCCCTGGCGGGCGATCAGGCTGTTAATCTGCTGGTTGGTCACAGCTTCGCGTGCGGCCATCGAAACTTTGCCGATGGTCGACCCAATGCAAGTCAGGTTGGTCGATTGAGCTGGCACCAATCGTTTATAGAGTCTTTTCGCGCCGATTTGAGATAGTCGCCGTTGGGGAAACGCTTCCCTGGAGTTGTTCCTCTGATCAGTTGGCGTAATGAAATCAATTTCATCTCCCCATGAATCAGTTTCGGTCGCCTTAGGTGTAGCACCTGTGATGATTTCCGCCAGATCGCCAAGTATTTGGTCTTTCCACTCAGACATCGAGTCGCTCCAACTGCTCGCGGACGACCTTCTCCAAACGTGCCGACTCGTCAAAGGCAGCAAGCAGTTCGTTTGCGAGTCGTTGGATCTTGTCGTCGATAGGTTCGCCGTCGTCTTCCATTTCGGCGGCGCCGACGTAACGGCCTGGCGTGAGCGCGTAGTCGGCGGCCTTAATGTCGGGTAGGCCCACTGACCTGCAAAACCCAGGGATGTCCTCGTAGATGAGGTTCTTCTGGGCGGCGGAGCGGGTGCCGCGCCAGGCGTGGTAGGTGTCGGCGATCTTGGCGATGTCCTCGTTCGACAGGGCGCGTTCAGCGCGGTCGACCATGTAGCCGAGTTCGCGGGCGTCGATGAACAGCACCTGGCCAGATCGGTCGACCGCGCCGTGCTTGCCGGCGCGCTTGTCCTTGGCGAAGAACCAGACGCATACCGGGATGCCGGTGCTGCGGAACAGTTGGGTCGGCAACGCGACCATGCAGGAGACGAGGTCGGCTTCGACGATCTGGGCGCGGATGGCGCCTTCGCCATTGGAGTTCGACGACATTGACCCGTTGGCCATGACTACGCCAGCGCTGCCGCCTGGAGCCAGTTTGTACAGGATGTGCTGAATCCAGGCGTAGTTGGCGTTGTTGGCGGGGGGGACGCCGAACTTCCAGCGGGGGTCTTCGGTGTTGCGGGACCAGTGTTTGATGTTGAACGGCGGGTTGGCCATCACGTAGTCCATCTGGACGTCTGCGTGCTGGTCGCGTGCGAAAGTGTCGCCCCACCGGGCGCCGAGGCCCTTGTTGTCGATGCCGTGGATGGCGAGGTTCATCTTCGCCATCCGCCAGGTCTCCTCCAGGCTTTCCTGGCCGTAGATGGCGATGTCCTTCGGATCGCCGTTGTGTTCGTAGATGAACTTCTCCGTCTGCACGAACATTCCACCCGAGCCACAGCACGGGTCGTACACACGCCCGCGCGAGGGCTCCAATACCTCGACGATCACCCGGACGACGCTGGGCGGGGTGAAGAACTCCCCGCCCCGCTTGCCCTCCGATCGCGCGAAGTTGCCGAGGAAGTACTCGTAGACCTCGCCCATGAGGTCGCGGGCGCGGTGCTCGCCCTGGCGGCTGAACTTGGTGCTGTTGAACAGGTCGATCAGCTCGCCGAGGCGTCGCTGGTCGATGTTGTCCTTGTTGTAGAGGCGCGGCAGCGTGCCCTGCAACGACGGGTTGGCCTTCATGACGAGATCCATCGCCTCATCGATGAGCTGGCCGATGTTCTTGGCGGGTTCGGAGCCCTCGGCGGGCTTGCCCTTGGCGTACTGCGCGAGGTACTTCCAGCGCGCGGTGGGCGGCACGACGAACACCCCATACCCCTGGTACTCCTCGGGGTCGTCGATCAGGTCGGCGATCTGCTCTTCGTCGTAGTCCTGTGCCGTCAGGTCGGCGCGGATGGCTTCGCGGCGTTCGTCGTAGGCGTCGGAGACGTACTTGAGGAACACCAGGCCGAGGATGACGTCCTTGTACTGGTTCGCGGACAGCGAGCCGCGGAGCCGGTCGGCGGCCTTCCAGAGCGTGTCCTTCAGCTCCTTCATCGTCGAAGGTGCCGACGGTTCCTTCTTCGTACGGGGAGGCATGCTGCCTTTCCTTCCTACTGCGTTGTCCGCGTGATGAGAGTCACCGCGCCAGCGGCGACTCCGTCGATCATGGCTGTGACGAGATCCCGTGTTGCGTCCAGGTGCCGCCGCAGGGTGGTCTCGTGGTTCGCTGCGGCGAGAAGTGCCTCTTCCAGCCGCTCCACCTCTGAGGTGTCGAGGATCGGCACGCTCCAGGTCTGCCACTCGGTCGGCTCGTTCGGCAGCCGGTTGATGATCGCCGCCACCGCGTGGGGGCCGATTCCCGCTTGCGAACTGATCCGAAGGATCTTCGACGGGGAGGCCACTAGCGATCCGCCGTGGTCGTCGACCCTCGCGATCGGGCGTGGCCGTTCCGCGAACACCACATCCCCCGGATCTGTTCGGGCGGCGCGCGAGTACAGCCGCGCAGCATCGAACGGGTCGAGGCGCACAGTGCCGCGTGGGTTGGTCGCGGACAGGACCGCAACGGACCCGACAGGGTTGCCGTGACTGTGGTCGATCCGGCTGCCGCGGAGCACCCGCACGTGCCCCAGGTCTTTCAGTTCGCCCAGCGACCGCCTGCGCAGCAGCATCGCGCCGGGGGCAGATTCGGCCAGCACCTCGAAAGGCTGGATCGGCTCGCTCGTCACCAGGGTCGCCGCGTTTATGACGGCGAGGTGCCTCTCGACCTCCGTCGTCGCGAGCCGCAGTGCTCGCACCCCGCGGGGCACGACGACAGTGCGGGCACTCAAGATCGCCGGGAGGTCGTGCGGGCGAAGGTAGCGGAAGGCACGACCTCGCGTGGCTGCCAGCGCGCCGGTCACGTCGGAGGCGAGGTCGCCGAGGTCCAGCTCGTCTCGGGTGAACGCGGCTAGGTCGGCGACCAGCGGCCGCTGCATGGACCCTCCGGTCGCGCAGACCCACAGGCCCAGTGCCTGCCGGTGCGCCTCACGCCACATGCCCCGAGGAAGGCGCAGCGCGACGGCGAGGCTCTCCGAGCGGAGGGTCTGCGCTCGGTGTCGCTCCTGCTCTCCCTTTAGCTCGTCACACAGGACGCCAGCCGGGCCGATGACGACCGCGAGTTCACCCTCGCCGAGATCGAGCACGAGGTTGTCGACCAGGTCGAGCACCTCGTCGGCGGGCCTGCCGATAGCCGACAGCACTCGGACGCCAGGGCCTGCCGCGTCGTTGACGGTCTCGATCTCGCGAATCGCCGCCCTACGTCTGATGTCCCGCAGCTCCGGAGTGCCGCCGGGCGCCACGAGATGGGTGAAGGTGTCAGCGAGCGCGAGCGTCACGCTCGACGCCGGACCGATGTGCACGAGCGGCACGCCCTCGGGGTCGAGGTGGAGGGCGCAGGCTTCGGCGACGGCATGGATGAGGTCGACTGCATCGGAGGTCAGATCACGAGCGCCCAGCGTCCGCGCGGCCCTTCCTTGTTCAAGCCGGTCGAGTGCGTCGCGCGGGCCGTACGACGCCTCAACCAGGTCATCGATGAACCGCAGCGTGCAGACGGCCGGCACGGAAGCCTCCACCTCGCGGAACAGCACCCGGTCGTCGGGATCGACACCGCGCGCCAGGGTGATGCGGTTCTCCGCTGTCGTGTCCGCCAGTTCCTCCCCTGTCAATACTGCGAGGCAGAGCCACGTGACGAGTTCATCCAGGGGCACGTCATCGGGCACGCTCAACGCTGGTGCGTCGAGATTCGCCTCGGGGTTGTTACCTCGGCCAGTGCGCTCCAGCCACTCGACGACGTCTCCGCGGCGGAAGCGCTCCATCCCGCCCGAGACCTCGACAGGGGCGGGGAAGGGCACATGCAGACCGCGGACGCGCGGCCGGTTGCGCCACATGCTCACGACCGGACGACGGACACGAGCGAGATCCGCGACGTCCTGCAACGTCAACGTAGGCCCCCCACCTGCCACGACACACCTCCTCGGTCTATCCGCCGACTCACGACACAGAGAGTATCGAGAACTGCCCATATCGCGGCTAGGAGAAGTGATAACCCTACTTATCTACGTTAATATGCGACAACACTGCCCGGCTCGGCTCAACCTGTGTGGGCCCGCTGTCGATCATCGGCAGCGCTTCCCGCAGGAGAACGCGATGCCCCAGCACATCAAGCACCCAGCCCACTTCGACAACGACGCCACAGCGGTCGTCATCGAGCGACTGACGATCCACGACCGCGAGGTCGCACGAGAGGCCCAGCGCTGGGTCTCCGGCGAGCGCGGCCCGCTCGTGGAGAACCTCGACACCCTCACGAGTGCCGACCTGACCAACTACGTCACCGAGGCCGTACGCATCGGCGCCCACGCACTGAGCGTGACCGGACAAGCTCAGGAGGCCCAAGCGCTCGAACGCCTGCTGAAGGATGTCGGAGACAAAACCGCCCACTCCACCGCCCAGGCGGCCGAACTCACGGCGCGAGCAGTAAAGGAAGCGTCCGAAGCCGTCGTGGCGGCGGCCCGTGACGCCAAGACGGCCATTACGGACGCGGACAGCCAGAGTCGCAAGGAGCTCACCACGGCGGTGATGACGGCGAAGCAGGACCTCAACGCCGAGCTGCGCCGAATCTTCGCTGGTGAGAGCCCTGAACTTGTCGAGCGCCTCCAGCCGGTGCTCGACAAGTTCAGCACCGAGCTCGACGCGAAGGTGAGCGCGGGAACAGCCGAACTGCTGGCCAAGGCCGCTCGGCAGTTCGACCCATCCGACCCCACCTCCCCGATGGCCAAGCACGCCGCCGAACTCACCGCCCAGCAGGAACAGCTCACCCAGCAACTGGCCAAGCAGCACGCCGAGCTGACGAGCAAGATCGAGGAGGTGTGGACCGTACTGCGTGTCCACGAGGCCACGACGGCCCTCGCCAAGGTGACGCCGATCAAGGGCGAGTCCTACGCCGGCGCGGTGCACACCATGCTGGTGGGCATCGCCGCCGGTCTCGGCGATGACTACACGGACACCAGCGCGACGACGGGCCATCTGCCTCGTTGCAAGAAGGGCGACGGTGTGCTGAGCCTGAACGACGGCGTCGCCCGCGTCGTCATCGAGATGACCGACTCGGCCCGCACCGGTTGGACCGACTACTTCGCCGAAGCCGAGCGCAACCGTGACGCCGTCGCCTCGCTGGGCCTCGTCCGCACCATCGACCAGAACGGTGGGCAGACTCTCCGGGTGATCGGGGCTCAGCGGCTCGTGCTGGCCTTCGACCCTGATACCGACAGCCCCGATCTCCTGCGCACCGTGATCATGCTTCTGCGCACGACCGCCATCGCGACGGCAAGCCGCAAGGGCGTCCACCAGGTCGCCACGGCCGAGGAGAAGATCGCCGAAGCACTCAACCACCTGGTGAAGATCGACTCGGTCAAGAAGCTGTCCGCCACGATCCAGAAGTCGGCGTCGAAGATTGACAGCGAGTGCACCGCCCTGAACTCCGCCGTCCGGCGCCTGCTCGACGAGGCGCTTGTCGCACTGGCCGGTGCTCACGCGACCGGTCCCGAACGCGTCAGCACGGCCGAGGCTCAAGGTGCCGCGTGACTCACGGTGAAGAGCGACGTTGCCGCAGCGCCCGGCAACGTCGCTCTCATCCGTAGCCGCTGCCTGGCCCGCCGCAGTCGTAGGTGGTGGAGGATGGACGGGTGCTGATCGTGCCTGCCACCAAGAAACTGCTGCCTCTGGCGGGTCCGTCAATCGCGGGGGACGACGATTGGGGCACGACGTTGCTGGGTCCGTGGTATGCCACTGTCCTGTTCTGGCGGCCACGGATCGTGCTGCTGGTCAACGAGATGACGTTGCTGCCCGTGCTGCTGCATTGGCACCTGCGGTCACCCTGACCAGCAGGATCGCCGAGCAGATCAGCACGGCGCTGACCGTCCACCAGGCTCCCGCCACATTCGTCGACCAGGAACAGCAGCACATGCAGACCGTTCATCTCGGTGTCACCGCGAACCGCAGCGTGGTGGACGTCATAACCGAGTTCGCCCGCCTCGCCGAGATCCACCACCACGATGATTCAACTGTGACCCTCGTCGAACTCATGGTCCGGCTGGCCGCGACCCCTTGCAGGCCGCTGTACAGCAGAAAGGTCAGCCCGGACCGCGAACTCGCCGCCACATTCCAAGTGATCACTACCTGACATCGAGCACGCCACCAGGGACGTTCGACAACACTCACTTGAGCTCGAAGGCCCCGCGCACCGATCTGGAGCACTGATGATCAACCGCCGCGTCCTCCGTGGTGCGGCGCTGCCGCCGCCACTCCCGCAGAAGGCGACGGCCGTAGTTGCTCGTTTCCGCGATCCGGTCCAGCTTCGCGCCGGTCAACGTTCGGCCCTTGGCCCGGACGGATGTAGTACGCCCACGATCCTCTGCTCTGCGGTCGGCTCAGCTGGCCGGCGAGTCACGTCCGAGCCGACGGCGAGACGCACCACCGACCGGGTCTCGTCGCCAGCCTCGCCAGACTCGCCGGTCTCGGTGCTGGTCTCGCTTGTGGTCTCGGCGCGGTGCCGCTTGAGCGCACGGTTGAGCAACTCAACCGCCAGCAGGAACGCCAACGGCGGGCACGCCGCCACCGCCACGGCGAACACACTCAGCTCTGGGGCCACCGCCACCACGATCGCCAGCGACAGCACGATGCCGAACACGAAGGACAACCACGCCGCCCACCAGCCACCGGCACGACGACCGGTCGTCTTTCACAACTCGACCGCGGCCGTGGTCAGGATGCCGTCCACGATCAACGGCCAGGTCGCCGCCGTCGCCTCGTCGGCACCGAACCGCAACGCGAACTGCAGCCCATGCCGGTAGGAGGCATACGCCGCGCCCAGCGCCACCGGCGCCGTGCAGGCGCACTACACCCACAGCGCGCGGTCCCGCCGAACCGGGGAAGCTGCAGCGCTCACCCCGGAAGCGACTTCACATTACTTTTCGTATCAAGGCTCGTACCCACTGTGATCCTCGCTACACACTCAGGTGGTAACAGGACCAGGTACCCGAGCGACGCACGCAGCGAAATCCAATGTCCACCGCAGGTTTGGCCACGTAGTCCCGTCATCCGCGCCGCTCGCCCGGAGCCACGCTTCCAGCCCCACCATCCCGACTGGAGAAGGATCCGTGACGCAGCTCCTCGTCTGCACCATCAGTCCGCAGAAGGTCGCTTTCGCCACGGAGCAGGACGCGATCGCCTTCATCCGCCACAACAACCTCGATACGGCAGTAGAGCCCTATTTGTGCCCTTACCGGCGTGATCCGTACGTACTGGCGCCGCGACACTGGCACAATCGATCGATCGCCAAACGCACCAAGCGGAAAACCGGATCAGGGGCGAGCCGCACGCGGCGCTTCCTCCAATCGCTGCCACTTCCTCACGACGGGCGCCTCCACGTGCTGCGGGTGGAGCGAGACCGCATCCGGTACTGGATGTGGTACTGCGGCCTGTGCCGCTCGCACCACATGTACACAGCGCCGGTGACGCGGCACCGCCCTCTGACCGACCCGGCCAACGTCTGGCGCCGAACCCTCGCGCACGGACTCCGGCATCTCGCAGAACACGTCCCCAACTGAGCCGCTCGGCTCTGGATACCGCTGACTTGCGCTTGGGCACGACGTGCGCGCACGCCCGCCACGCCGTGGATGCGGCGGCCTCAACCTGCTCGCGCTAACGAATCACCCCTTTCCGCCGACTACCCGAAAGACGATCTCCGCGACCGACGAGCTGCCCGAATGCGAGCATGATGACGACCCCGTTGTTCGAAACCGCCGCCGCCGAGGAGGACGGTCTCCGGATCGAGCTCCTCCACCCACCGGCGATGTACTACGCGCTGGTCCACAACCGGGTGCCCGTCGTCCGGCACCTGTCAGTGGAGAACAGCGGCGACGAAGCGGTCCGCGACATCGAGGTGATCCTCGAGCTGCTCGGTCCCGACGGCCCGCTCTGCGAGGCCTGGCGCCGCCGGATCCCCGTCATCGAGGGCAAGGACGCCACCGGCTGGGACGAGTTCCCCGGCTTCACGCCGGACACCGGTGCGCTCAAGCGGGCGAACGAGGCCTTCCCGGTCGACTACCGCATCACGGTCCGCGCGGCTGACCAGCGTGAACTGGTCCTGCGGGCCCCCTCCCGGGTACTCGCCCACAATGAGTGGTTCAACGCGCCGGCATTGTTCGAGTCGGTCGCCGCGTTCGTCCAGCCGAACACCGGTGCCGTCATCGAGGTCCTGCGGTCGGCTGCGCGGCTGCTGGAGCGGGACACTGGGTCCGGCTCCCTGCAGGGCTACCAGGCCGGCCCACGGCGCGCGGCCCAGATCGGCGCGGCGATCTACGAAGCCCTGCGCGAGCAGAAGATCGGCTACCTCGGCTTGCCTGCCTCGTTCGAAGAAACGGGCCAGAAGATCAGGACAACCGCTGCCGTGCTGCGTGACCGGCTCGGCAACTGCATCGATCTGTCCGTCACCTACGCAGCCTGCCTCGAACAGGCCGGGTTGCATCCCCTCATCTGGATCGTCGAGGGACATGCGTTCGCCGGCTTCTTCCTCCACGAGGACCGCCTGCCGGAAACCGTCAGCTTCGAACCCGCTCAGATGATCAACCTCGTCGAGTCGGAGAAGGCGGTCGCGGTCGAGCTGACCGGCGTGGCGCCGGGCGGGAGCTCGCTCGCCTTTCCTGCCGCCGTGGCAGCCGGGCGTGCCCATCTACGCGGGCCGTTGACCCTGCACGGCATGGTCGACATCCACCTCGCGCACCGGTCGGGGATCCGGCCCTTGCCCTCCGCCGACACCACGGCTCCCGCCGCGGCACTGGACGCCGCGGACCAGGCGATACGCACCGCCGTGGCACTGCCTGCCGACCTGGAGATCGACGGCGCCCTGGACCAGGAGGAGAACCTCGAGCCCCGGGCAGCAGAGGACGACGCACCCGCACGTGTCCGGGCGTGGCGGCGCGCTCTTCTCGACTTGAGCCTGCGCAATCCGCTGCTCAAGTTGCCCAAGCGGGGCAAAGGCGTCGACCTGCACACGCCTGCCGGCTCGCTGGCCGAACTCGACGACCTGGTACACCAGGGCAAGGCCGTGCACGTCGTCGCTCAGGACACCCTCGGCGGGCTGCAGGAACTGCGCGGTGTCAGACGGGCGCAGGACCTGCCCGACGAGGTGATCGCGGAAGAGCTGACCCGGGACCGGAGGGTCTACGCGGCGGTGACCCAGGCCGGTTACGTCGCGCGGATGCGAGGGCTGCAGCGCGATGCTCGCACGCTCCAACAGGAGACCGGGGGCAACTACCTCTACCTGACCTTGGGTGCCCTCGTGCACCCGACCCCCTCCGGCGAGGCACATGCTCCCCTGTTCCTGTTACCGGTCCGGATCGAGGGTGGCACCGGGCGCCGCCCTTACACCATCGTGATCGACGGAGCGGAGACAGCCGCGCCGAACTACTGTCTGGTGCAGTGGCTTCGGGTTCGCCATGGCGTGCGGATCAGGGAACTCGAGGACCCGATCACCGACGACGCCGGAATCGACATCACCGCGTCGCTGCGGGCCATCCGCAAGGCTCTGATCGACAACGACCTCAACTACCGGATCGACGAGTCGGCCAGTCTGCGGCTCCTGCAGTTCTCAACCTTCCAGATGTGGCGGGACCTGACCGACCACTGGCAGGTCTTCGAGCGCAACGAGGTGGTCCGGCACCTGGTCCACAACTCCGGGCAACCGTTCCGGCTCCGGTCCGGACTGCCTGACGTGAGTGTGGACGAAAGCGCACTCCACCTCCCCATCGCCGCCGACGGTTCACAGATGCGCGCCGTCGCCCTCGCCGAACAGGGCCATTCCTTCGTGCTCGAAGGCCCACCGGGCACGGGCAAGTCCCAGACCATCACGAACCTCATCGCCCACGCCGTGCGCTCGGGCAAGACAGTGCTCTTCGTCGCCGAGAAACAAGCCGCGCTCGAGGTCGTCAAACGGCGTCTCGCGGCGATCGGCCTCACCGACTTCTGCCTCGACCTCCACGGACGCAAGCAGAGCCTGCGAAGTATCCACCAGCAGCTCAAGGCCTCGCTGGAACACCAGGGCACGGCTGACGAGCACAGCTGGGACGCGCTCACCGCCGGCTACCGCGCCCGGATCGCCACGCTGTCCCGTTATCCCGGCCAGCTCCACGACACCAACGCCGCCGGTTTCTCGGCGTGGTCCGCCTACCAGGCCAAACTCGCCCACGGCGACGGTCCCGCGGCTGTCGTGCCGCCCACCTACTTCACCCTCGACGCGGCCACGCGCGCGGCAATCGAGAACACCTGCCGTGAACTGCCGGCCGCCGCCCGGTCGGCGCAGATCCGCCCGGGTCATCACTGGTCGATCTCCGGGGTCCGCGTCGTCGACGGACTGGACGGCACCGAACTGGGGGCGCTCGCGGCCGAACTGGAGACGCTCCGGCAGCAGTTCGAAGCGCTTCCTCAGGCCCTCCGTGCGGCGATCGCCGCGCTGCCCCACCCCACCCTGCTCGGCACCGCGCTCGAGGCCGCCGCGCTGGCACACGACGGCGTGTTGCCAGATTTCTCGCGGACCACGGCGGCGAGCCACCCTGGATGGGATGCCGCCGTGGCAGCGGCACTACACGCGCTCGCCGACTTCCACCAGCGCCACCAGCCCGCATTGACCACGTTCCAGCCCGGGTTCTTTTCGCTGCCCGGTTTCACCGAGCTCGAGGCACTGGCCTCCGAAGCCGCCACGGGCCTGCTGGGGAAGAAGAAACGTCGCATGCGCCTGGTCGAAGCGCTGCAGCCACACGTCGCTCCCGGTGCCCGGCTGGACGAAACGAGCGTGCTCGAGGCGTTCCAGGCTGCGGTGGCGGCCCGAACCGCGGCGGCCGCACTGCTCGGACAGGTCCAGGCAGTGCCAGGCCTGGCCCTCGACGGCACGTGGCTACCGACGCTGCCTGATTCGGTGAACACGCTCCAGACCGCCGCGCACCGGCTGACGGTGTCACGCCGGCTGCTCGGCGACCTGCCCGCGCTGTGGCGGGCCTTCGCGGAACTGGGCCCGCGATTGCCACAGCAGTTCCTCACCCGGTTGACGCAGACGTGGGCTCGATGGCTCTCGCTCCTGGCGACCACGGACGCCGAGTTCTCCCTGTGGTCGGCCGAAGCCGGATGGACAGGGGCCTGGGCACGGGACGGCCGGGTCTGGGCAGCCGAGCTCGGCTCTCTGGGCATCCTGCCGATCCAGCGCTGGGGCGCGCTCCTGCGGCACTGCGACATCCTGGCCCAGGCCGGTCTGTCGGCCTTCCGGCGTCAGATCCTGGAGGGCGAGCTCCCCGCGGACGACCTCGAGCTGGCGTTCCTGCGAGGCCAGGCCCAATCCGCGCTCGAGGAGCGACTCACCACCAACGACCTGCGCTTCTTCGATACCGGGGCACACGAGCAACAGGTCGGCGACTACCTCCGCCTGTCCGACGAGGTCCGCGCGCAGTACCCACATCGCCTCGACAGCGAGCTGGTGGCTGCCAGACCGGCCGTCGACAAGGACTTCCAGGCCAAGGCGGGCGAACTCGTGCGGCGGCTCAACAGCAGGAGGGACAAGCTGTCCTTCCGCGACGCCTGCGCCCTCGCACCCGAGATCGTCACCACGCTCACCCCGTGCTTCCTGATGAGCCCGGCTTCCGTGGCCAACTTCCTCAAGCCCGGGGCGGTGACCTTCGACATCGTCGTCTTCGACGAAGCCTCGCAGATCAGGGTCGCCCAAGCTGTCGGAGCCATGGGGCGCGGCCGGTCGGTAGTGGTAGTCGGCGACTCGAAGCAGATGCCGCCGACCTCGATCATGGAAGCCTCGCACACCGACGACAACGAGGAGCTGACCTCGGTTCCCGAGGACCTGGACAGCATCCTCGCCGAGTGCGTGGAATCGGGATTGCCCAGGGAATCGCTGACCTGGCACTACCGCAGCACCGACGAGTCGCTCATCTCGTTCTCGAACAGCCACTACTACGAGGACAAACTGGCCAGCCTTCCCTCTCCTGGTGGCGAGCCGGAGAGCGGGATCAGCTGGCGGCGGATCGACGGCCATTACGACCGCGGTGCCACCCGCACGAACCGGCTCGAAGCCGAGGCGGTGGTAACCGAAATCGAGCGGTTGCTCGAGAACCCGGCGACGGCCAGCCGCTCGATCGGCGTGGTCACCTTCAACATCCAGCAACGCGATCTGCTGCTCAACCTGCTGGAGGAAAGCACGGACGAACGCATCCAGGCAGCGCTCACCCGCCAGGACGGCGAAGAACTGTTCGTCAAGAACCTCGAGAACGTCCAGGGTGACGAACGTGATGTCATCCTGTTCTCGCTGGCATTTTCCAGGAACGTGGAGACCGGGCAGCTGCCGTTGAACTTCGGGCCACTCACGCTCCAGGGCGGGGAGCGCCGGCTCAACGTGGCGATCACCCGTGCTCGGACCCAGGTGATCGTGTTCAGTTCGTTCGCACCCAGTGACATTGATCTTTCCCGCACGAATTCCGTGGGACTCAAGCACCTGCGCGCCTACCTCGAGGTCGCGGCCGGAGGCGTCGGCCGTTCCGGCGACGTCGCGAGCCGGGGCAACGAGCGGGTCGAGCGGGTGGTCCAGGAACTGGCAGCCGCGCTGACCGCGCGGAACTACGCGGTGGAGACGAACGTCGGGCTGTCGCAGTTCACGATCGACCTCACTGTCAGCGCTCCCGGGGCCGGCCGGCGGCAGGTCGCGGTCCTCCTCGACGGCCCGGCCTGGGCACGACGTCCCACGGTCGCCGACCGCGACGCCACACCGGTGTTGCTGGAGAAGCTGATGCACTGGGAGCGCGTCGTCCGCGTCTGGCTACCCGAGTGGATCATCGATCGCGAGGCGGTGTTGCGTCGCATCGAAGACGCCATCGCGGCTGTGCCCGTGCGGCCTGCTCATGCACCGGCCACCGACGTGCGTGTCACTGCGGAGCCGGCCGAGTCCGAGTTGCCGGCTGCGGCAACGCACGCAGCGGCAGCTCCCGATCGCGCAATCCGCGGGCTCGTGCCCGTTGCCGAGTCGTCGCAACCCGGATCGGCCGCAGCCGTGTTCGTCGCCTACGAACCCGAACCTCTTGGTACGCGCGAACAGATCGACCGGCTCGCCGAGGACAAGACCGTACAGCGGCTGGTCCAGCAGGCGATAGCGGAAGTGATCGACGCCGAGGGCCCGATCGAGCTCGAACGGCTTTCGCGGTTGGTTCACCGGCGCTTCGGCCTCCACCGGGTGCGCGAGGACCGGCGGAACCTCCTCTTGCGTCAGCTCCCGAAGGGCTACTTGGTCACGAAGGGACTCGGTCGTCGGTACGCATGGCCTGCGGAGCTCGACCCTCAGACGTGGCAAGGCTTCCGGCGCACACAGGCTTCCGGTGACCGCGCCTTCCACGAAATCGCTCCGGAGGAAATCGCCAACGCAATGCGCTTCGCCGCGAAGAACGATCCCAACCACGACGCCGCCCAGCTACGCCGAGCGACCATGAACGTGCTGGGTTATCGGAAGGGCAGCCCCGCCATCGAGGACACGTTGCGCCACGTGATGCGTGGCCTGGCAGAGCGCGGTGAGGTGAAGGATCACTGAGTTCTTTGTAGCGTCCTTCGTAAGCCTAGGCGTTCGCGAGCGCAGCTTCGATGATGCCAGCGCTTCTCCAAAGTGATCTGGTGAGGTTTTCCGGCGGGGCGCGAGCGCGGCGGCGGTTCGGCAAGGCGATGTCGGAAGTTCTCCCTGGGGCGAGTGTGGGTGCGAACTGGCGCCCGCCACCGCCTCTCTCGCACCCATCGTCGACCTCCAAGCATCTGAAATCGCTGGTCGTCACCCGCCCCCCACGGACGGATGCCTCATAATCCCTTGGCCGCGGGTTCGAGCCCCGCCCGGCCCACCGGTTCTGACCAGCGGGAACTACTTCAGACGGATCAACGATGTTGATCATTGGTGCAGCCCTGGGCGCGAGCATCCTAGGGTGATTGCTCGAGCCCGCCCGGAAGCCCGCCAGCGTGGCCGCCTCGAGCATCGCGGCGACAGCCTCCGAGTGGTGCTCTCCGGCGTCGACCCGGTCACCGGCCGCCAGCCTGGACCGAACTGTCGAGGCCGTAGTCGCTGTCCGAGCTGATCGCACCATTCAATTCGCGCCCTGGTTCTTTCGGCGAACGGTTGTCGAGGAGATGTCCGACGACAGCGTCAGCGGGCGCGCGGTCGAACGACGCGGGAGCGGGCCCCGGGAAGAAGAACGCCGTCATGGTCGGCGTGCAGAGGATGACCCGCATCGGCGGGCCGTCCTCCTTGATCACCGCAGCTTGTAGTCCTCCAGCAGCCGGCGCCCGATGATCATCCGCTGGATGTCGGCGGTGCCTTCGCCGATCAGCAGCATCGGCGCCTCACGGTAGAGCCGTTCGATCTCATACTCCTTGGAGTAACCGTAACCGCCGTGGATGCGGAAGGAATCCTCCACCACCTGCGCGCAGTACTCCGAGGCCAGGTACTTCGCCATCCCGGCCTCCAGGTCGTTGCGCTCGCCGGAGTCCTTCTTGCGCGCCGCCCGCACCATCATCTGGTGCGCCGCCTCGACCTTGGTGCCCATTTCGGCCAGGCGGAAGAGCACCGCCTGGTGATCGGCGATCGGCCGGCCGAAGGTCTCCCGCTGTTGCGCGTAGGCGACGCCGAGTTCGAACGCACGCCAGGCCACCCCGCACCCGCGGGCCGCGACGTTGACCCGCCCGACCTCGACGCCGTCCATCATCTGGTAGAACCCGCGACCGGGCTCGCCGCCGAGGATCTGCGAGGCGGCGATCTCGTAGTCGTCGAAGACGAGCTCGGTGGTGTCGACGCCCTTGTAACCCATCTTCTCGATCCTGTCCGGAACCGTCAGCCCCGGCGCCACCTCACCGAAGCCGGCGGGCTTGTCCACCAGGAAGGTGGTCAGGTTCCGGTGCGCCGGCCCGGCGCCGGCACCGGTTTTGACCAGCACCGCGACCAGGGTCGACGATCCCCCGTTCGTCAGCCACATCTTCTGGCCGTTGATCAGGTACCCACCGTCGTGCGGGGTGGCGCGGGTGCGGATGGCGGCCACGTCGGAGCCGCAGCCGGGCTCGGACATGGAGAACGCGCCCCGGATCTCGCCGGTGGCCATCTTGGGCAGGTAGTGGCGTTTCTGCTCCTCGGTGCCGTGGTGCACGAGCAGGTGAGCCACGATGAAATGGGTGTTGATGATGCCCGACACGCTCATCCAGCCGCGGGCGATCTCCTCGGCCACCAGCGCGTAGGTCAGCAGCGACTCGCCGATCCCGCCGTACTCCTCGGGAATCGTCAACCCGAACAGGCCCAGTTCCCGCATCCCTTCGACGATGTCGGCGGGGTAGGCGTCGGCGTGTTCGAGTTCGGTCGCTACCGGGATGATCCGGTCGTCCACGAACGCGCGGACTGTTTTGAGGATGTCGTCCTGGACGTCGGTCAATCCTTCGGTCCGGCACAGTTCACGCGTAATCGCTGTCATCTCTCCTCGTCATGATCAGCCCGTTGTCGGCGAGCCTCCCGATCTCCCGGCCGGACATCCCGAGCAACTCGGCCAACGCCCACTCCGTGTCCGCACCGAACTCCGGCGCCGGCTCGGCCTCGCGGTAGCGCGAGTTCCAGCGCAGGGGGGAGGTGGCGGTGACCATCGGGCCCACCCCGGCCTGCTCGACCTCGGTGAGCACCGGCGACTCCGCGCCCCGTCGCCAGGCCGCCACGACCTCCGAGGGCGAACGGAACTCGTCGGCCATCACCCGGGTGCCGCGCGCCGCCTCGAGCACCTCTCCCACGGTGCGGGCGGCGAACCACGGTGCGAGCACCGCCTCGATCAGGCCGCGTTGCCTGTACCGCTCCCCCTCGACGTCGAAATCGGTGCCGTGAACCGACGACAGGGCCGCGAACACCGCTTCCGTCCCGGTCATCCGCATCAGGTCCCGCCACTGGGCGCGGGTGATCGCCACCGCGACCACCCGGCGACCGTCGGCGCACGCGAAATCCACCCCGAAGGCGCCGAACAGGTGGTTGCCGAGCCGGGGCCGGTCCTGGCCGGCCTCGGCTACCTCGGCGAACCAGCCCAGATGCGCCACGTGCGCCGCGGCCACGTCGGCCAGAGCCAGCTCGACCAGGCACCCTTGGCCGTCCACCGCCCGCCGGTGCAACCCGGCCAGCAGCCCGGACACCGCGAGCAGTCCGGTGGCGATGTCCCAGGCCGGCAGGACGTGGTTGACCGGACGGCGGGAATCGGCCGGACCGGTCAGCGCCGGCACGCCGTAGCGCGGGTTGACCGCGTAGTCCATGGCGGCGCGGCCGTCGGGATAGCCCTGGATGTGGACGTGCACGAGGTCGGCTCGGCGAGCGCGCAACCGGTCGTGGGACAGGAAATCCCGGCCGATCGTGTTGTCGACGAACAAGCCGGCGTCCGGGCCGGGCGCGGTGATCAACGCGGCGGCGAGCTCCTGCCCTTCCGGCACGCGGAAGTCGACGGTGACGGACTTCACGCCCTTGTTCATGCCGGCCCAGAACAGGCTCCGGCCGGTCCCGCTCAACGGCCACCGGCCCGCGTCCACCGGCCCGGTGACCGGGTCCAGCCGCAGCACCTGCGCCCCCATCTGCGCCAGTGTCATGCCGGCCAGCGGACCGGCGACGAAACTCGTGGCCTCCACGACCCGGAGGCCGCGCAGCGCAGCGGTCATTCGACCAGCTCCAGGACGGCCGCGAGGCCCTGGCCGCCGCCGATGCACATCGTCTCCAGGCCGTAGCGCGCCCCGCGGCGGCGCATCTCGTAGGCCAGCGTGGCCAGGATCCGGGCGCCCGTAGCCCCGACCGGATGGCCCAGCGAGATGCCGGATCCACTGACGTTGACCCGCTCCAGGTCGCGGTCGGTGAGGTCCCATTCCCGGAAGCAGGCGATCACCTGGGCGGCGAACGCCTCGTTGATCTCCACCAGTTCGATGTCGGCCAGTGCGAGGCCGGCCCGGTCCAGTGCCTTCGCGGCCGCCGGTACCGGTCCGAGGCCCATGGTGCGCGGCGGCACCCCGGCCACCGCCCAGCTCACCAGGCGCAGGATCGGCGTGAGCCCCAGCTCCGCCGCGGTGTCGCGGGTGGTGACGATGCACGCGGCCGCACCGTCGTTCTGGCCGCTGGCGTTGCCCGCGGTGACGGTCGCCTCCGGGTCGCTGTTCGCCATGACGGGCCGCAGTTCGCTCAGCGCGTCGAGCGAGACGCCGGGCCTCGGGTGCTCGTCGGTGTCGACGACGGTGGCGGGCGCGCCGCGACGGCCGGGCACGGTGACCGGCAGGATCTCCTCGGCGAAGCGGCCGTCGGCGGCGGCCTTCACCGCACGCTCGTGGGAGCGCAGCGCCCACTCGTCCTGTTCCCGCCGGGAGATCGAGTACTCGCGCCGCAGGTTCTCGGCCGTCTCGAGCATTCCGCCCGGCACCGGGTGGTCCTTCCCGCCGGCGGTCACCCGGGCCCGCGCGAGCCTGTCGTGCAGCCGGGGCCCGTCGCCCTTGACGCCCCAGCGGATCTCGTCGGTGTAGAACTCGACGTTGCTCATCGACTCGGCGCCCCCGGCGATGACGACCTCGGCGCCGCCGGTGGCGACGCTCATGGTGGCGTCGATGACGGCTTGCAGCCCGGATCCGCAACGGCGGTCGATCTGCGCGCCGGGCACGGTCACCGGCAACCCGGCGTCCAGCGCTGCGACCCGGCCGATCGCCGGGCTCTCCCCGCTGGGATAGCACTGCCCGAGACGCACGTCGTCGACCCGGTCCACCGGCAGGCCGGTGCGCTCGATCAGCTGCCGCAGGGTGTGCGCGGCGAGCTCGGTCGCCGACAACGCCTTGAACGCACCACCGTAGCGGCCGACGGGGGTGCGCAGGGGGTGGCAGATGACGACCTCGTGGTTCATGGTCAGACTCCCTCTCGCAGTGCCAGCTCGCGCAGCGCGGCGGCGCGGATCTTGGTTCCGTTCGTGCCCGAGGTGGTGGGCATTTCGTCGATCAGGCGGACCCGGGACGGCACTTTGAACTTGGCCAGGGTCTGGGCGCACCACTGCTTGAGCTCGTCTTCGCCGGGCCGGGCGGGGCCGTGGGGCACCACGAAGGCCACAGCGACGGTGCCGCCGTCGCCGCCGGGCACGCCCACGACTTTGGCCATCGCGACCGCGGGGTGCGCCGCAAGCCGGGTTTCGATCTCGCCCGGGTCGACCAGGAATCCCCGCAACCGCAGCACGTCACCGATCCGGCAGAGGTACTGCACGGTTCCGGGGGCGACCAGCCGGCCGAGGTCGCCGCTGCGGAACCAGCCGTCCTCGGTGAACACCTCGCCGGCGACCGCGGGATCACCGAGGTAGGCGTCGACGACGTTCGGTCCGCGGAACTGCATCTCGCCCTCGGCACCGTCCGGCACGGTTTCCCCGGTGACCGGGTCGGCCACACGCACCTCGATCGCCTCCGTGACCACCTGGCCGCCCCCGGACCACCGCAGCTCCGGCGGATACCGCCCGGGCCAGAACGCCGTCAGCGCGAACAGCTCCGACGAGCCGTACACGCCGGCGACGCCTGCGCCGAACTCGCGCTCCGCCCAGGCCGCGAGCTGCCGGGACCGGCCCTCGAAGTCCGCGATCCCGATCCACCGCAACGGCAGTGGCACGGGGTGGGACTGCCAGGCCCGCTCGATGCGGCCGAGGAGGTCGTCGGCGCCGATAACGTGGGTCACCCGGTGCCGCACCATATCGCTGAGGACGCCGTCGGCGTCGAACACCGGCTCCAGCGCCACCGCGGCGCCGGAGAAGATCGCAGCCATCGCCGCGACGAACCCGAAGACCCCGGACAACGGGAGCGCGCCCAGCATGACGTGCCCGGGTCCCAGGCCGATGCGCTCGCCGGCGGCGACGAGGTGCTCGGCCATGCCGGATTCGCCGTGGGCGGCCAGTTTCGGGCGGCCGGTCGAGCCCGAGGTGGTGAACGCCGTGGCCAGTCCCGGGACCGGGCACGGCCTTAGCTCACCGCCGCCGGACGCGTGGGGGAACGTCGACGCCCCACCGCCCACGTCGTAGGCCGCCACCGCGCCCGGGGACGCCGGTGCGGCCCCGGGCGCGGTGGTCACCAGGCACACCGGCGGCTCGGTCGCCGCCGCCTCGTGCGCCGCGTGCAGGATCCGGCGGAGGTCGAGGTTCATGAAGTCGTGGGCGATCACCACCGCCCGCGGCCGGGCCATGCGCAGCACGTGCGCGACCTCATCGACGTTGTACCGGGTGTTGATCCCTATGACGTGCGCTCCCACCGCCAGCGCGGCGAACTGCGTGGCGACGGCGTGGGACCAGTTCGGCAGCCAGACACCGACGCAGTCGCCCGCGCCGATCCCGTGCGCGCGCAGATCCTCGGCCATTCCGGCGGCCAGGTCGCGCAACTGCCGCCGGGTGAGCGGCCGCGCCGGGGACCGGCCGGCGTCGGCGTCGTACAGCACCACGGCGTCGGGTTCGGCATCGGCCAGTCCGGCGAACACATCGAGCAGGCGCGGTGTCACGGTCGTCCCTCCTTCATCTCGCCCAGCCAGCCGTCCAGGACCTTCGCGAAGTCGTCCATCTCCTCCATCGGGTAGTGCCCGTATCCCGGGAGGAGGACGAACCGGCCGTCCGGCACCTGCCGGGCGGACTCGGCCACCGATCGCGCATCGACCCACAGGTCGTCCTCGCCGGCCACGAACGTGATCGGGCACGGGATGCCCGCCAGCAGCGGGCGCACGTCGTGCGTGCCCCACCCGATGAGGTCGCTGGTGGACACCAGCGGATCTTCCCGGCAATGCATGCGCGCGATCAGTTCCGCGCGCCCGCGGGCCACCCGGCGGCCGACGACCGCGCGGGTCCCCAGGTGAGTGCGATCGGCGCGCGCGGCCGCGGCGCTGTCCTCCAGTTCCCGTTCCAGCGCGTGCAGCTGGACCCGTCCCGGTCCCGACTCGGCACACATCGACACCGCCGCGTCCAGCCGGTCGCCGTACCGCGCCGCGAGGTCCTGGGCGATCTTGCCGCCGATCGAGCAGCCGACCACCACCGGCCGCGCGACCTCCAGGACGTCCAGCAGCCGCACCAGCCAGTCCGCGTACTCGCGCAGGTCCCGCACCGCGCCCCCGGGCGCAGGCTCGGAATGCCCGTGGCCCGGCAGATCGGGCACGATCAGCCGGTAGCCCAGTTCGCTCAGCGGCCGCAGCGCGTGCCGCCACTGCACACCGCTCTGCCCGGCGGTGTGCACCAGCACCAACGTGGTTCCGTTGGGCTCCCGCGGTGCGGCGTCCTGCGCGAACCCGATGCGGCCGTCGAGCACCAGGTGGTGGGCGGTGACCTTCACGCGACCACCTCGCTGTGCTCGGTACGGGCGAGGTCGCGGGCGACCTCCACGATGATCTCCAGGGCCTTGGTCAACCGCAGGTACTCGTACGGATCACCGCCGGGGGTGAATTCCCCGGTCATCAACCGGGCGCCGAACCGGCTCTCCTCCGCGGTCAGCAGATCCGCCCAGGTCTGCTCGCTCGCCCCGAAGGTGAACGTGGCGCCGTGCGGCGACCGGCGGGTGACGTCGATGATCCGGCCCCGGTAGACGCGCAGGTGGACTTCGTGCTCGCCGCCGCGCAAGCCGATGGTGCCGTCCCACGACGCGACCGCGGATGTGAACGCCGGGTTCGCCGTCAGGGCGTCCGCGAGCTGTCTCCCCCAGGCCACGGTGCCCACGTCCCGGTTGGTGGGCCGCGGCCCTCCGTCACCCGCCCGCACGAGGGCGGTGGCCGTGCCCGACTGGATCACGGTGCCGTCGGCGCCGAGCAGCTCGTTGTACCGGGTCACCAGTCCCTGGCCGCCTCCAGGGCCGTCCCGCAGGCGGACGATCGTCACCGCGAGGGAGAGCTCGTCCCCCACCTTGATCGGCCGGTGGTAGGTCCAGCTCTCCTCGGTCGCCGCCACGATCGACTCGGTCACCAGCCCCAGCCGGGTCCACAGCCCGGCCGCCACCGCCGCACCGAAGGAGCCCTGCAGGACCGGTTCCCCGAACGACGTGGCCCAGGCGTACTCGACGCTGGTGTGCAGGGGGTGATCGTCGCCGCTGAGCGCGGTGAACCGGGCCAGGTCCTCCTCGGCCACCACCCTCGGTCCCGCCGTGAACCGCTGCCCGACCCGGAAGTCCTCGAAGTACATCCCACCTCCGCCGGTCACGCCGCACCGTCCGTCCGGTCGGACGAAACCGCGTACAGGTCGCGCTGGAACCGCTCCCTGATGGTGCTCACCCCGGCGAAGGTCACCGCGGCCATCGCGATGATGTACAGCGACACCGCCGACGATCCGCCGGAGGCGGCGACCAGGGCCGTGGTGATCATCGGCGCCAGTCCGCCGGCCAGCACGGACGCCACCTGGAAACCCAGTGACGCTCCGGAGAGCCGGACGTCCGCCGGGAACATCTCGGCGTACATCGCGGTCTGGCACCCGAACATCGACGCGTGGATCGTGAACCCGACGACCAGCGCGACGCCCAGCCACAGCAGGCTGCCGGTGTCGATCAGCCAGAACATCGGGAAGCCCGCGACCGCCATGGCCACCGCGCCCGCGAGGTAGATCCGCTTGCGCCCGAGCCGGTCGGACAACGCGCCGAACACCGGGATGGTCACCACCTGCGTCAGCCCCGCGAGCATCACCACGAGCAGCATCGGCGTGCGGTCCAGCCCGAGTGTCTTCGTCCCGTAGTCGAGAATCCCGGAGATGAAGATATAGAAGGTTCCGTTGACCACGAAGAACGCCGCGATCGCCTGCAGGATCTGCCGCCAGTACAGGCGGATCGCCTGCCCGACCGGCGCCTTGCGCACGCCGGCCCGCTGCGCGGCCGCCGAGGAGGCGTGCCGGAGTTCGGTGAACACCGGGCTCTCCTCGATCTTGAGCTGGACGTAGATCCCGACGACCACCAGCACCAGCCCGGACAGGAACGGGATCCGCCAGCCCCACGCCTCGAACGAATCCGCCGGCACCAGGGCGGTGAGCAGCAGGAAGAACCCGTTGCCGAGGACCGCGCCGAGGATGGTGCCGGTGTTGACCAGCGAGCCGTAAAAGCCGCGCTTGGCCACCGGCGCGTGCTCCACCAGCAGCATCGCCGCACCACCCCACTGCGCACCGACACCCAGCCCCTGCACGATCCGCGCGATGACGAGCAGGACCGGCGCCCACATCCCGGCGGTGTCGTAGGTCGGCAGCAGTCCCACCACGAACGTCGCCACACCCATCAACAGCATCGAGCCGACCAGCGGGACCTTCCGTCCGTAACGGTCCCCCACATGCCCGGCGAGCACCCCGCCGAGCGGACGCGCGACGAATCCCACCGCCAGCGTGGCGAACGACGCGAGCGTGCCCTGCACGCCGCCCAGCGTGGGGAAGAACAACGGACCGAACACCAGCGCCGCCGCCGTCGAATACACCAGGAAGTCGAACCACTCGAGCACGGTCGACGCGATGGAGGCGAAGGCCAGCTTCCGCATTCTGTTCTCGTCGACCACGAGACCGCCGTGAGCCGCATCGGCCCGGGCGGACGGGGACACGTCACGGTCCGTAGACACCGGGGGACCTCCTCATCGATCGTCCACCACGGCCGCTCAGAACGAACGACCGTTCAGGTCAGTCAAGCAGCCGGCCCGTCCTCGGTCAAGCCCCGGCGGCGCCGGCCCGCACCGCGGACGGAGTCGACATTGGACGCTGATCCGCCGCTTCAGGCCACGAAGTCGATACCGCCCGGTCCCGGCCGCACTGACGTGACGGGCACGATCACCCGCTGCTCGCCCGTCACCCACACCGGGAGAGGCCCCAGGCCGCCGAGGCGCCCCCAGTAGCGGCCGGGCGCGGGCAGGGCGGTGCCGGACGCGACGACGAGCTCGGTCCTGCCGTGCCCGTCCGGCCGGAACGTCCCCTCGACATGGTGCGGACGGCCGAGTGCTCGCGCCGCCCCGCGCACGTCTCCGCGCCTCAGACAGGCCCGGACGTGGGTCGACGAGCAGCGGACGCCGGCCTCGGCCGGCAACAGCCCGACACCGTGCGTGGTGAAGCCGCGCTGTTCCCCGAGCTCCCGGAGGGTGTCCACGGTGCCCGCGGCGCGGTGACCGAAGGTGAGGTCGGCGCCCACCACCACCGCCTCGGCACGCAGCCGCTCGACCAGGGCCCGCTCGACGAACTCGGACGGCGAGAGCGCGGCGAACTCACGGGTGAACGGCAACACGCAGACCGCCCGTATCCCGAGCCCGAAGGCGAGATCGGCTCGGCGTTCGACGGTGCTCAACGCCGCGGTGTCCCGCGGTAACCCGAGCACGCGTGCCGGGTGCGGGTCGAAGGTGACCAGCACGGCCGGCAGGTTCCGGGCGCGGCCGAAGCCCACCGCGCGGTCGATCAGGCGGGCGTGTCCGCGGTGCACCCCGTCGAACACGCCCAGCGTCACCACCGACGGGCCGAACCCGGCGGGCACCTCGCCGAGCGCGCGCCACAGCACGCACTCTTCCGACGAGGGACGGACATCAGCTCCGAGCCCGGCCCGCATGGTCACCTCCGGGCGAACGCGCGCACCGCGCCCGGGTCGAGCTCCACGCCGAAGCCGGGCCCGTCGGGCAGGTGCAGCTCCCCGCCCTCGTAGCGCAGCGGGGTGGCGAGGTGCTCGGCACGCATCAGCAGGGGCCCGAACAGCTCACTCCCCCACGTCACCGCGGGCGTTGCGCACGCCAGGTGCAGCGAGGCCGCGGTGCCGACCGGACCGTCGATGGACGTGCCCATGTGGGCGGGGATCCCGGCGGCCGCTGCGACTTCCGCGATGGACCTGGTGGCCCTCAGGCCGCCGGATTTGCTGATCTTGAGCGAGTACACGTCGGCAGCGGCGAGCCTGGCGAGGCGGAGCGCGTCGCCCGGGGTGCGGAGGCTTTCGTCGGCCATGACGGGGATCGGCAGCGCGCGGTTGATCTCGGCGAGGGCCTCGACATCGGCGCCAGGCACGGGTTGCTCGACGAGCTCGATGGCGGCGTCCGCGAGGCGGGGCAGGTGGGCCAGTGCCGTGCCGCGGTCCCACCGCGCGTTGACGTCCACGCGCAACCCCGCCGCGCCGGCGAGCTTGTCCGCGATGGCGGTGATGCGCCGGACGTCGTCGGCCGGGTCCAGAGCACCCATCTTCAGCTTGAAGGTGCGGTGGGTCCCGGCGTCGAGCTTGGCGAGCGCTTCCTCGACGACGACCGGGGCTGGTTCGGTGCCCAGTGCCCAGGTGACCGGAACCGAGCGGCGGACGACCCCGCCGAGGAGCGCGTGCGCCGGCACGCCCAGGCACCGGGCCCACGCGTCGTGCAGCGCGATGTCCACGGCCGCCTTGGCGTGCAGGTTGGCCGCCACCACGTCGCCGATGTCGCGCTCGATCCCCGCGATGTCATCCACTTCGCGGCCGAGCAAGATCGGTGCCAGGTACCGCTCGATGACGAGCTGCATGGTCTCCACCGACTCGCCGCCCCACCACGGGCCGCCGGGTACGACGCCCTCCCCCACGCCGGTGACGCCACCCGCGGTCCGCAGGTACACCAGCAGGACGGGCTGGACGTCCATCCCGACGCGGGCGAACCGGTGCGGTCGCCGCAGCGGCACATCGAGCACGACCGTTTCGACGCGGTCGATGCGAAGATCGCTCATCACGAAGCTCCTCTGGTCGGCGCCGGGGAGTTTCAGGCCGGTTCGAGCACGAAGTCGTACTCCGCACGCTCGCGCCCGTCGGAGATGGGTTGCGGGTCGAGCACGAGTTCCGGCTTGGTCGCCTGCGCGACGTCGGAATCGAGCCAGTCTCCGCCTGCGAAGTACAGCTGCGTGGTGATCGGCCGGTAGCCGGGCGCCCGCACGATCAGGTGCAGGTGCGCCGGCCGCCAGGGGTGCCAGCCCGCCGATTCGATCAGCTTGCCGGTCGGGCCGTCGGTGGGGATCTGGTACGGCGCGGGCTGGACGGTACTGATCTCGAACCGGCCCTCGCCGTCGGCGACCACGACACCGCGCAGGTTGCCCTCCGGGATGTGCGGGGCGAATCCCGAGTAGTAGCCGGCGTGGTCGGCGTGCCAGATGTCGAGCTCGGCCCCGGGGACTGGCTCGCCGGTCGTGTCGCGGACCTGCCCGGCGAACACCAGCCGGGTGCCCGGCTCGTCGTCGCGCATCGGCAGCGTCGCCACCGACGGAAGCTTGGGGGCGCCGGGCAGGTAGTACGGGCCCAGGATGCTGCCCTTGGTGCCGTGCTGTGCGCGGGCCGCCACTTCTTCGACCTCGTGCTCGACGAACACGTCGAGCAGCAACGGCCATTCGCCGCTCTCGCCGACCTCGATCAGCCACTGCTTGGCGGCGGTGAACTCCGGGTAGGTGACCTCGTGGGTGCGGATGGCCTCGTGCACTCCGTCCAGCACCGCCTGGACCACCGTCGCGACGCGTTCGCGGCTGAGCTCGCCCGAACCGCCGTCCCGGCGCGCAAGGAAGGCTTGGGTCGCCGAGGCACCGGCCGCGGCCGCCGTCGGGGATGGGTCTGTCGTGCTCATGGCGGGAGTCCTCTCTGTACTCACCGCTTGCCCAGCAGCGAGACGTCGTCGTTGTTGATCAGATCGGGCACCGTCCAGCCGTCGAGGTCGTACTCGGCCATGCACTGTTCGGCGAAACCGCGCATGGCGTCGGCCTGACCGGACTGCTCCATCGCGATGAGCTGCTCGAACCGCACGCCCTCGTGGTTGCCGGCGTAGTTGCGCTCGTAGAGCTCGTGACGGCCGCCGAACTCGGTACCGATGGAATCCCAGATCAGCTTCATCAGCTTGACCCGCTCGACCGAGTCGTAGCCGTTGGACCCGCGCACGTACCGGTCGAGGTAGGGCCGGACCTCGGGTGAGGAGAAATCCGACGCGTGCGAGGGCAGGTAGATCAGGGCGCTGCCGAGGTCCTGCATGATGATCTCGCGGATGCGCGGGTAGCCGACGGTCATGAACCACCGGTAGGCCAGGCCGTAGTTCAGGTTCGGCAGCAACGTGCCGTTCTTCCACTCGCTGGGGCTCGCGGCCATCGCGTCGGACAGCGCCCAGAACAGGTTGCGCCAGCTGATGACCTCGCCGATGCGGGTCTGGATGCCGCGGAAGTCCTTGGTGCCGGTCGCTTCCACCCCCTTGAGCAGCAGGCCGGCGATGAAGTCGAGCTTGACCGCCAGGCGGGTGACGCCCTGGAAGGTGAACCGCTCCAGGAAACCGGAGCCGGGGACGAAACTGCTCACCTTGTCTGCGTCGCCGTAGATGAACACGTTCTCCCACGGGATCTTCACCTTGTCCAGGATGAAGATCGTGTCGTTCTCGTCGAGCCGGCTCGACAACGGGTAGTCGAACGGCGAGCCCATCTGGGCGGCCATGCTGGTGTAGGAGTTGCGGCAGATCAGCTTCATCCCGGGCGTGTTCATCGGCACGGTGCAGACCAGCGCGAACTCGCGGTCCTTGAACGGCAGGCCGTAGTGGGCGATGAAGTTGTAGTGCGTGAGTGCCGATCCAGTCGCCACGACCTTCGCCCCGGAGACGACGAGGCCGTCGTCGGTCTCCTTCTCGACGTGGACGAACACGTCCTTGACCTCGTCGGGCTTCTTGTTGCGGTCGACGGGTGGGTGGACGATCGCGTGGTTCCAGTACAGCACCTTTTCCTGCGATTCGGCGTACCACCGTCGCGCGTTGCCGGAGAAGGGTTCGTAGAACTCGGAGTTCGCGCCCAGCGTGCCCAGGAACGACGCCTTGTAGTCGGGGCTGCGGCCCATCCAGCCGTAGGTCATCCTCGCCCACTCGGCGATCGCGTTGCGGTCGGCGAGGAGGTCCTCGCGCGTGCGCGGGCTGCGGAAGAACGGGAACGTGAACCCGTTGCTGCCGGTGTCCGTCGGCGCCGTCAGGACGTCCTGCTTGGCCGGGTCGTGCAGCGCGTCGTACAGCCGCGCCGTCATCCGAACGGGATTGCGGAAAGCCGGGTGGGTGGTGATGTCCTTGACCTTCTCGCCGTAGAGGAACACCTCCCGGCCGTCCTGCAGCGACTCGACGTACTCCTCGCCGGTGAACGGGCGGGTGGTCCGTACGTCCGCGGCACCGTCCCGGCCGGGCGTGGACTCCTGTGCGGTCATGCTCTTGCTCCTTTGCAATAGCGGATGTGCGTCAGACGGAGGCGGTGAACCACGACACGCCCGGGCTGTCCCCGGACTGCAGCCACGGCGCCGCCTGGTAGACGGGACCGAGGTGGCGGAAGCCGCCGAGGTAGAACACCAGCGGGTCCCCGCCGGCGACCTCGAAGCCGGCGACCTCACCGAGGTAGAGCACGTGGTCGCCGCCGTCGTAGCAGCGCCACGGAGTGCACGAAATCGTGGCGAGCGCCCCACCCAGCTGCGGTGCCAGCTGCGGATCCGGACGCCGCCAGTCCGGCGCACCGGCCATCGGCTTGCCCGCGAAGTGCAGCGCGACCTCGCTTTGCGGCTCGCTCAGCACGTTGACGGTGAAGGGCACGCCCTCGAGGTACTTGCTGATCTTCGACCGGCGGTCGAGCGACACCAGCACCAGTGCCGGATCCAGCGACACCGCGCTGAACGCGTTGACCGTCGCCCCGTGCGGCTTTCCGTCCCCGTCACAGGTGACCACCGTGACCCCGGTGGCGAAGTGGCCCAGGCACCGCCGCAATGCTCGCGGATCGACCGGCATGCTCCACACCTCCTGTACACTATGTGTACGTGATGAACGGATAGTGTACGTCTGGCAGATCGTGTGACACTTCGCGCGGGCTGTCAAGAGAACTGAGGAAAATGGAGCCGATGGACGACGAGAAGACGAGTCAGAACCACATCCAGGGCCTGGAACGCGGCCTGGCGGTGCTCACCGCGTTCGACGCCGACCGTCCGAACCCGACAGTGGCCGAGCTCGCGACGGCGACCGGGCTGTCCCGACCGGTCGTGCGCCGGGTCCTGTTGACCTTGCAACGACTCGGTTACGTGGCCTCGTCTGGCCCACATTGGACTTTGACGCCGCGGGTGCTGTCCATCGGCCAGCACTACACCGCCACGCACGCCCTCACCGAACTGGCCCAGCCGCACTTGATGCGACAGGCCGAGCGGACCGGGGAGTCGGCCACCCTCGCGGTGATGGACGGCAACGAAGTCGTCTACATCGCGCGAGTGCCGGTACGCCGGGTGTTGAGCGTGACCGTGTCCCCCGGCACGCGTGTCCCCGTGCACGCGACGTCCCTGGGCCGGGTGCTGCTGGCGTGGGAACCGGACGAGCGGGTCGACGAGGTGATCGCCGAATGCGGCCTCCCTCGACTCACCCCCCACACCGTCACCGATCCGGCCGAGTTCCGCGAGATCCTGACGCGCGTCCGGGAACAGGGGTGGTCGCTGGTGGTGAACGAACGCGAGGAGGGGCTCATCTCGCTGTCGGCACCCGTGCGCGACCACCACGGCCGGGTCATCGCCGCGGTCGCCTCCTCCACCTCGACCGGGCGCACCACGCCGGACCGGATGCGCGAGGAGGTGGTCCCCGTGCTGCTCGAGACCGCGAAGGCGATCAGCGGCGAACTGGGGCACGAACGCGGGTGACCCGGCGGTCCGCGGCCGGCGGGAACGCCCCGGCCCAGGGCCGGCGGCATGCGCGCACTCGCCATGCTCACGCCTCCTCGTGCCTGAACGAACGTTCTTACTCCAGCGAACCAGTCGCTCGGAGGTCCGTCAAGAACGTGTAATCTCGCCGGATGAACAGTCGTTCTGCTGCTGCCGCGCTGATCAGCGAAACCGGCCGGGGCACCAAGGCGGCGATCCTCAACGCAGCCCTGGCCGCGTTCGGGGAAAAGGGCTTCAACGGCGCCTCGACACGCGATGTGGCCGCCGGCGCCGGAACCAGCCTGTCCAACCTCTACAACTACTTCCCGTCGAAGTCGCACCTGCTCGCCGAACTGCTCCAGCGGGCCAACGACGAGCTTCTGAACCGCACCAGCACCGCGGTCCAGGCCGCCGGGGACGACCCAGCCGACCGGATGCGGGAAGCGGTCAAGGCCTACGTCGGGTTCGTCGTGGACCACCAGACGGCAGCGCTGGTCGCCATCAGCGAGATCCGCTACCTGCACGGCGAGCACCGGGAGCGGGTCGTCCGCGCCCGCGACAGCACCCAGGCCATCTTCGGGGAGATCATTTCCGAGGGCGTCGCCCAGGGCCGGTTCACCACCCCCTACCCCGATGGCGCCGCACGGAACATCGTGTCGATGTGCTCGGCGATCTCCACCTGGTACCGCGCCGGGGGACGTCTCTCCCGGAAGGCCCTCGCCGAGCAGCACGCCCGGTACGCGCTCGCCCTGCTCGAAACCCGCGACTGACCGCGGGCACTCCTTGCCAACCGGGTCCGCCCCCACCTATCGTCTGAACGATCGTTCGTACTGAGGCGGAGAGCAGGGAGGCGGCATGGGTGACCTGGAGGCCAGGATCCGGCGGCTCGAAGACGTCCAGGAGATCGGCCAGCTGCGTGCGCGGTACTGCCAGTACCTCGACGACGGGCGCTGGGACGAGCTCGCCGGCCTGTTCACCGAGGAGGGCCGGTTCGTCGGCCTGTCCACCGCCAGCGGGCGCAGTGAACTGCGGACGTTCTTCGCGGGTCTGCAGCGCGGTCCGCTCACCGCGTGGTGGCACTTCAGCGCCAACGAGACGGTGACGGTCGACGGTGACACCGCCACCGGGGAAACCTGGCTGTACCAGCCCTGCGTGGTCGACGGCGAGGCCCAGGTGGCCGCGGGCCGCTACACCGATTCGCTGGAGCGCCAGGACGGGAGGTGGCTGTTCACCGAGCGCAAGGTCACCTTCTTCTGGTGGGTCCCCCTGACCGCCGGGTGGGACTCAGGGAGAATCGGCTGGGCCCCGGCCGGCGGGGCGCTGGACCCTCGCTACCGGCGATGAGCGTTGCACGACGCACTCGGCGTCGCGCTCCCACACTCGGCTGAGGTGGCCCCGGACAGGAGACACGCCGCTCCGCGCCAAGCCGAGGTCGGCGACGGGCTGACCGGCGGGTGCCCGCCCCGGAGGTCGTGCCGGCCCAGCACGTCCTGCCCTGCCCTGCGGGGTGCCGGCGGATCATTTCGTTCCCCGGGTGACTTCGCGCCGAGCCGGTTCAACCGTCCGGTGAGGCCGGAGGACGAGGTCAGCATCTCCGCGCGCACCGTGAGGCCGTGCAGTCGTGTATCCGAGCGATCGCCGAGGGAGAACTGTTCCAGGCCAACATCTGCACGCGCTTCCACGGCGTCTTCGACGGCTGCGCGAGTGAGTTGTTTGCGGTCGGGACCGCCGCGACCCGCGCCCGGCGCTCGGCGTACCTCCCGGGCGACTGGGGGCGATCGTGTCGCTGTCGCCGGAACTGTTCGTGAGGCGACGTGGGCGCCACGTCCGATCGAGTCCGATCAAGGGCACCTTGTCGCGGCGAGGGCCCGCCGATGCCGGCAACGCGGTCGCATTGCGACGGTCCCTGAAGGACATCGCGGAGAACGTGATGATCACCGACCTCGTGCGCAACGACCTCGGCCGGGTCAGCCGAGCCGGCTCGGTGAAAGTGCCCGAATTCCTCATCGTGCGCGAAGCGCCCAGGGGTCTGGCACCTCGAATTCACCGTGGAAGGGCACCTCGGCGCGGATGTCGACGACGCCAGGCTTCTGCGCGCGGTGTTCCCCTCGGGATCGGTGACCGGTGCACCGAAAATCCGGGCGCTCGAACTCATCGCCGAGGTCGAACGGGAGCCGCGCGGGGTCTACTGTGGAGCCGTCGGGCTGGTCTCGCCCATCGCCGGGACGGAACTCAACGTCGCGATCCGGACACTCGAACTGCACCCGGGTGGCGGGGGTGATTACCTCGTCGACCTCGGTGTCGGTGGGGGCATCACCGCGGACTCCGATCCGGACGCGGAGTGGGCCGAGTGCTTGCACAAGGCCGCTCCTCTGGAGACCCTCATGCTGGGTCGCCACCGGCTGCCGGCGACGAGGCGGCGGGATGAAGCAACGCGACGTCCCGCTGCGCCGCGCCGCGCAAACCAGGCTGCCGGCGGTGACCACCGAAGGGTCAGCCCAGCACGCGTAGCGCCTGGTCGACCGGCGCGCGCAGCCGTTGCAGGTCGTGGCCGGCGCGGTGGCGTACCCGCAGCCCGGCGAGGGTGGTGAACAGCAGGTCGGCGGTGGCCTCCGCGTCGAGGTCGGCAGCCAGTTCACCGGCGGCGATCCCGCGGCGCAACAACGCGGCGATCGCGGCAATCGTGCCGTGGAATGCCGCATCCACGCGCCGAGTGGTTTCCGGGTCGTCCGTGCCCTCGGTGGCGGTGTGGATGACCAGACAGCCCGGCAAGTCGGTGAGCTCGACCATCGAGCAGAGCCAATCGCGCAACACGAGGCGGACGGGCCGGTCGTCCTCCAGTGCGGCGGTGCAGCGTGCGGACTCCGACGCCTGGTAGTGGTCCAGAGCGCGTGATGGGGAAAACCCTTGCCCTGCCGCCGTCAGCTCGCCTGGGCAGCCGATACCCCGTCTGCGGCCCCCAGCGTGGCGTCGTCGGTCCTCCGGGCGGTCAGCTGTGCGGGCGGCACACACTGACCGTCCGCTGTGACGAAAGCCAGTTGGGCGGCCGTCCCCGTGTCTTCCAGGGTGAAGCGTGGCGAGGTGCCGCCGGGACGCGGCCGGTACGCGCGGCCCCAGCTCGCCAGGGCCGCCATGACCACGTTCAGGCTGCGGCCGGCTTCGGTGAGCACGTACTCCTCCCTGGCCCGCAGCCCCGGTTCCCGATAGGTCCGCCGCTCCATGAGCCCCTCGTCCACCAGCTGTGCGAGCCGTTTGGCCAGGATGTTCGGCGCGATTCCCAGCTCCTCCCGGAACTCCTGGAACCGTGTCGAGCCCGCCAGCATCGCCTCCCGGACGATCAGCAGCGTCCAGCTGTCGCCGAGCACCTGCAGCGTCCGGGCGATGGAGCAAGTCGAGTCCTTGCCGAGCGTCTTGGGCACGCCACGATCGTACCCACTTGAGTAGCTCCGAGCTAGCCAGCTGGACACGGGGCCGGCACAGCCCACCACTCGAGGAACTGAGCCGCCCTCGCTGGGTTGCACGAAGAAATCCAGCAATGCTAGCTTGCTGAAAGCAAGTCAGCAGCCTTGCGGCACCCCCAGCGCGCCACGGGCGTGCGAACCGTCCGCACTTCGCATCAAGGAGCCCCATCGTGCCGTCGACCCCAGCCCAGCGCCGTGCGGCCTTCGCCGAGCTCGTCCGGTCCCCCGCGCCACTCGTGCTCCCGGGCGCCTATGACGCCTTCACCGCGAAGCTCGTCGAGCGCGCCGGTTTCCCCGCGACCTACCTCGGCAGTTTCGCCGCCGCCGCGAGCACGTTCGGCGAGCCGGACGTCGGGCTGATCACGATGACCGAAATGGTGGACGCGGCGCGCCGGATCGTCGAGGCGACCGAGCTGCCCGTCCTGGTGGACGGCGAGAACGGCTTCTACGAGCCCGAGAACATCTGGCGGACGGTCCGGGCCTTCGAGGCTGCCGGCGTAGTGGGCATCCACATCGAGGACAACCTCGGCGGCAAGCACACATCGCGACCGGCGGGGCTGATGTCTCCCGAGCGGATGGCGAAGCGCATCCGCGCGGCGGTGGACGCCCGCACGGATCCGACCTTCCAGATCATCGCACGGTCGGACGCGGCCTGGGTTTACCGGGACATCGACGACGCCGTCAGCCGCCTGCAGAGCTGTGTCGCGGCCGGGGCTGACGCCGTTTTCGCTCCCGCGATCCCCGCGGCCAAGCTGAAGCAGGTCCGCTCGCGCATCGACGCCCCCGTCATGGTGGCCGCGGACGTGTTCGACGCTCCGGGCGGCGACCGCCCCGGCAGCACGCTCGCGGAGTACGCCGACGCGGGAGCGGACATCCTCCTGCTGTGGTACAGCCTCATCGGCGCGGCGGCCAAGAGCGTCACAGCGGTTCTCGACGCACTCAAGGAAGGCCGGGAGGTCGCCGACCTTGGCGACCTGATGCTGGGGCAGCACACCTTTGAGTCCCTCATGGACTACGCGGCCTATGAGCGACGCGCCGCCCGTTATCAGTGACGCCCCAGCCCCCGCATTCCCGGTCCGTTCTCACGAAAGGCGGCAACCCATGAGCAAGGACAAACCCCTCGCAACGACCGCGTTCACCGACGCGCGGGTGATCGTAGGCGACGGCACCACGGTTGTCGACAACGCCGTGATCACTGTCCAAGATGGACGAATCACCGGCCTCAGCCAGGCCCCGGCCGGCGACCTCACCGGCGCGACCGTGGTCTCGTTGCGGGGCAAAACAGTCATTCCCACGCTGGTCAACCCGCACGGGCACATCGGCTACATGCGAGGTACTGTCTGCGATCAGGGCTTCTATTCGCGCGAGAACATCCTCGACCACCTCCGCCGGTTCGTCTACTACGGGATAAGCACGTTCCAGTGCCTCGGGACCGACCGGAACGGCATCGAGATCGCCATCCGCGACGAGCAACGCTCCGGAACCCTTGACGACCCGGACCTGGCGACCTTCTTCACCGCGGGCTCTGGCCTCGTCGCGGCGCCCGGCCCCGGGCAGGCCAGTGGTGCGCCGTTCTTCGCCGTCGACGCGGTTCACCAGGTGACCGACCCGGCGGACGGCCGGGCCTTCGTGCGCGAGCTCGCGGGGCGGAAGGTCGACGCGGTGAAGTTCTGGATCGACGACCGGGGTGGTGCCGCGGCCAAGCTGTCGCCGGAAGCGTGCCGGGAGATCGTCGACGAAGCCCACCAGCACGGGATCAAGGCCGCGGCGCACATCTACACCGCCGAAGACGCCAAGGTCGCGCTCGACGCCGGTGCCGACATCCTCGCCCACATGCCCCGCAGCCCTGCCCCGGACCAGGAGCTGATCGAACGGCTCATCGAGCGCGACACCGCGGTCTTCACCTCGATGAGCGTGCAGGGCCCGACGCGCACCGAATGGCTGGACGATCCGGCGGTGCGGGAGACGCTGCCGGCCACCGCCATCGAGGAGCTGCGTGGCCGCATGCAGGCGCGAGGCGGGGAGCCACTGTTCGACACCGGTGAGACCTACCGCCGCCTGCAGGAGAACTTCGCCACCCTGCACCAAGCCGGCGTCCGGCTCGTCTACTCGGCCGACACGGGCCTGCTCGCGCAGCTCCCCGGGCTCGCCGAGCACCGGGAGCTCGAAGCGCTGGTCGAGGCGGGCCTGTCCCCGATCGAGGCGATCGAGTTCGCCACCCGGCGCTCGTCCCACCTGCTGGGGCTGACCGACCGGGGGACCATCGAGGTCGGCAAGCGGGCCGATCTGCTGGTCCTCGACGCCGACCCACGCGCGGACATCACCAACACCCGCCGCATCGCCGATGTCGTGCTCGGGGGGCGGGTCGTGGACCGCGAACGCCTGCGGCGGCAGTGGCGAACCGACAGCGAGTGACCCGTCGCCCGATCGACGCCCCGTGCGGTCACCCGCGGTGCCAGCCGCTCGTAAGTGCGACCAGCCGAGCACGGTTCCCTGCCGGGCCATCACACCCCCTCCAGCCAGATGGGCACGCCCACGGCAATGTGACCGGTGAACTCCGTGCGGCCTGTCGTCGAAGTCCCGCACGTGGGCCACCGGACCGCCTCGGACCCCACCGTGATGCCTGGACCACCTCGTCGCGGGCATTGCGGCCACCACCGTCCCACCGGAGCCGAAATGCACGGCCATCCGCTTTCCTTCAGTGCCTTGTACCGACCGGTCAATATGCATATAGTTCAGACAACGACGCGCACCATTGCTCCCCTGGATCTGGGCGCGTCGTTTGCCTCCTGCTCAAGCTCTCATGCGGGGCAGGCGGCATCCACCCGGCCCGGCACCACCGCCAGGAACGGATCAGATCGACCTGTACAAAGCGCCGCGTGGTGAAGCGAATCTCCCCCGAAGTCGTTGGAGGTAATGATGGTGGTCGAGCAACAACAGGCGGCGCGGATCAATCCCGCGCGCGTGGCCTTCGCCAGCTTCGTCGGCACGGCGATCGAGTGGTACGACTTCTTCCTGTTCGGTTCGGCGGCGACCCTGGTGTTCAACACCCAGTTCTTCCCCACCCTGAGCCCGTTGGCCGGGACTCTCGCGGCCTTCGCGACGTTCGGCGTCGCGTTCGTCGCGCGCCCGCTGGGCGGTATCGTGTTCGGGCACTTCGGCGATCGCCTCGGCCGGAAGCGGATGCTGATCCTGTCCCTGTTGTTGATGGGCGGCGGGACGGTCGCTATCGGCGTGTTGCCCACCTACGCCCAGATCGGCCTCGCCGCGCCTCTCCTGCTGGTTCTCGTGCGGCTGATCCAGGGCTTCGCGGTCGGCGGCGAATGGGGCGGCGCCGTGCTGATGGCGGTGGAGCACGCTCCGCCGCGGCGGCGGGCCTTCTACGGCAGCTGGCCGCAGGCGGGCGTGCCGGCCGGGCTCGTGCTGTCGGCCGCGGCGTTCCTCGCGGTGCAACAGCTGCCGAAGGACCAACTGTTGTCCTGGGGCTGGCGCCTGCCGTTCCTGGCCAGCACGGTGCTCATCGCGGTCGGCTTTTACGTGCGTTCCCGCCTCAGCGAGTCGCCTGAGTTCGAGCAGGTGTCGCAGGCCCGGGAAGTGTCGAAATTCCCGCTGAAGGACACCCTGCGACGTTCCCCCCGCTCCGTTCTCGTCGGTCTGTTCGCCCAAGCCGCTTCCAACATCCCCTTCTACGTGGTGACCGTGTTCGTGCTGTCGTACGGCCCCGGCGAGGTCGGCATCTCTCGCAGCACGGTCCTGACCTGCTTGATCGTCGCCTCGTTGCTGGACATTGCCGCAGTGCCGCTGGTCGCCGTCCTCGCCGACCGCATCGGCAGGCGGAACATCCTGCTGGCTGGGGCGGTCTACTCGGCCCTCGCCGCGTTCCCGTTCTTCTGGCTGATCGACAGCGGCGCCCCCGCTGCGGTGCTCATCGCGATGTTCCTGTTCGCCTGCGTCGGGCACGCGCTGAGCTACAGCGCCATGGCCGGCTTCCTGGCTGAGCTGTTCGACGCCGAGCACCGCTACACCGGCGTCTCGGTCGCGTACCAAGTGGGCGGGCTGATCACCAGCGGGCCGGCGCCGTTCATCGCCGCCGCCCTGTTCGCCGGCTTCGGTGGCTCCTGGGTGATCTCCCTCTACATCGTCCTCGCGTGCGCGATCACGTTCACCGCGCTCCTGTTCACGCCGCGCCGGCACTGAACGGCGGCCCACGGCCTCGGGCGACGTGTCACGGTGATGGATGTCGCCCAGGCCGCGGGCGCGTCGCAGGCGACGGTTTCCTATGCGCTCAGCGGCATTCCGCCCGCCAGGGGCGAACGAGCCGACTGGGTCGGGGACTCACCGGCTCACGAGCGCGGTGACCAGTGTTTCGGCGATGGCGCGAAGGTCGTCAGTCGCGTGGTCCACCCGTTCCATCACAGCGATGCCACGGGTGGTGGTGACGACCAGGCGCGCGGCCGCCCGGAGCTCGACGGCCAGGTCCACGCCGTCGTCAATGGCGACAAGCGCGTCGTGGACAAGGTCCTCCAGTTTGTCCAGCATGACGCGGACCGCGGCTTCCGTGCGGGGGGAATCCGGAGCGGCCTCGACGGCCGTGCGGGTGGACAAGCAGCCGCGGGACGGGGAACCGGCTGAGAACATGACGATGCAGTAGTCGAAGAAGGACAGCAAGGCGGTCCGCTTGTCGGGGCCATTCAGCGCCTCGCGGGCGCCGGTGAGGAAGCGGTCGGCGTATTCGCCGAAGGCACGAAGGAAGATCTCCTCCTTCCCCCCGTAGGCGTGGTACAGCGAGCCACGCTGGACGCCGGTGCCAGCGGCGAGGTCGAGCATCGACGTCGCGCGGAACCCCCGCTCGGCGAAGACGTCGAGCGCGCGCTCGAGCGCCACTCGCTCGTCGAACTGCCGTACCCCGGCCATGAAGCTCCTTTCTGCCCCACGCTCGAGCAACTCTACCGGGATCGAAGATGGTGCCTCCGGACAGCAGCATTGCCACAGCGCTGCCGATCACCGCAGCGGGCACGAGCGACGAGAGCAGACCCGCCCCGCTCAGCTCGGCCGCTAGCGCGACCGCCGTGGCCGGAGCACGGGCCCCGGCCGCGAGGCAGGCAGTCATCCCCACGACGGCCGCCCCCGGTACGGGGAACGCGGCGCCTACGGCAGCGCCGAGGAACAGCGTCGGACCGATGGTGCCACCCACCCCGCCGACGCCGAGGGTGACGGTCGTCGCGAAGATCTTCGCGGCCGCCAACAGGAGCAGGGCGCCGGTGTTGCCGGCTCCCGTGGCCACGTCGATGATGACGTCCTGCCCGATCCCCCCGACCTGGGGCACCGCGAGTACAGCCGCGCCCACCAGCACCCCACCGACGGCCGGGCGCGCCCACTCGGACCACCGCCACACCAGATCGGCCGCCCGCCGCACCACTCGAAGGCTCCAGACCAGCAAGACCCCGGCGACCCCGGCCAGCAGCGCCACCGGCACGGTGGCCAGGTGCGGGCCGACCCCGGCGATGTCCGGTCCGGGCAGCCGCAGTGGTTCCCCCGGCAGGGCCCAGGCGACCGTGGTTCCGGCGACGGCCCCAGCCACCATCGCGGCCAGTTCGAGCGGGCTCATGCCGGTCAGCAGGACTTCCACGACCAGGACGACGCCGGTCATCGGCGCCTGGAAGGACCCGGCGACACCGCCCGCCACGGCGGACGCCACCGTCGATCGCACCAGCGTCGCTGGTACTCGCGGCAGCCGAACCAGCACCGAGCCGACTGCCGCGGAGATGTGGATGATCGGGCCCTCGCTCCCGGCCGACCCCCCGGAGCCGAGGGTGAGACCGGCGGCAATCCCCTTGACGCCGGCGACGCGGGGACGGAGTGGCTCCGCCGTCGCGAGCGTTCGCCGGACCTGCGGAACCCCGCCGCCCCCGCCCTCTGGCGCGCACACCGCCAGCAACGGCCCGTACGCCAGCGCCGCCACTACCGGGGCGAAAAGAACCACCGGCACCGGCGCGCCATGCAGCAGCCACCGGCATGCCGCCACGGTCTGAATGAGAGCGACGCCGGAAGCGCTGGCCAGGGCACCCGCGATCAACGCGAGCACCAGGGCCGCCGGCCATCTTCGCGTCATCGGGGATCGGCCCCGGCCGAAGGCGCCGGTACTCGGCCACTCGGGCCGCCCGCAGTCAGCTTGGATGCGGCCGCAGTGTGTCCGAAAGCGACAGCGGCGGCAACGCCGAGCGGACTACAACCGTCCGCCACCGGAACACGGCCGGCGCCGGTGGCGACGGGACGCGTTCGACCGTGCCGGGAGACCTCGCGACCGCCACGGCCGGCGGGCCCGCGGCGCACGGTCAGGCCGACTGCCGGGTCAGACGCTGGAAGAGTTCCCACGAAGCCCGCTCGACGTGGTTGTGCAGCAGCTTGCCGTCTTCGCGCACTTCCCACACCGCGGTTCCGCTGAACGAGATCGGCCGGCCGTCGGGCTCGGTGCCGAATATTCCCTTGTTGCGGCCGTGCACCCGCCAGCGCGAGGCGACACGGCTGCCGTCGTGGTTCTGGAACGTTTCGATGACTTCCAGCCGGAAGTCGTCGATCTTCTCGAGGAAAGCCCGGATCCACGCCTTGAAGTTCTCGCGCCCTTCGATGCGCTCGCCCGCGTTCGTGATCACGAAGTCCTCGACGACGTAGCGGTCCGCGGCGTCCGGGTTGCCGGCGTTCCACACGTCGCGCCAGAACGACTCGACCACTTCCACCGAGTTCACAAGCGACACCGGCAGCCTCCTTGAGTTCATGTTTGACATCACTGTCAAACATAAGCGGTCCCGCCCGCGTAGCCCAGCTTTTGCGAGCACCGCCACACGACAACGGCCGGGCGCCCCGGGCGCCCGGCCGGATCTGTCGTGTCGTCGGTCAGCTGGCGACCGCGAACGCGTCCTCGAACGTGTAGCCGCCGAGCAGTTCCCGGGCGGCCACCATGTACTGGATGGTGGGCGTGCCCTCCTCCAGCCAGTTCAGCCGCGCGTCGCGGTAGAGGCGTTCGATCGGGTACTTGCGGGTGTAGCCGATCCCGCCGTGCACCAGCAGCGCGCGGTCGGTGACCCGGCCGACGGCCTCCAGCCCGAACTGCTTGACCAGTGACGACTCGGCCGGGATCCGCTTGCCGCTGTCCCACTTGGACGCCGCGTCGGCCAGCATGCCGCGCAACGCGTACACGTCGGCGGCCATCTCGGCCAGGTAGCGCTGGATTGCCTGGCGCTGCGCGATCGGCTTGCCGAAGGTGACCCGCTCCTGCGCGTACTTCAGCGACAGTTCCAGCGCCCGCGACGCCGTGCCCAGCGAGGAAGCGGCGATGAACACGCGGCTGATCTCCAGCGCCCGCTCCAGGTGTGCGCCGCCCTCGCCCTCGGCGCCGACCAGAGCCGACACCGGCACCCGCACATCCTCGAACGTCAGCTCGCCGTGCTCGGCACCCTTGCAGCCCATCGTTTCCGGCAGCGGCGCGATGGAGAACCCGGGGGTGTCGCGCGGCACGATGAGCGCCGAAACGTCTTTGTCGGACGTCTTGGCGAACACCAGGAAATGTGAGGCGATGTCGGAGTTGGTGATGAGCCACTTCCGCCCGTTGAGCACGTACTCGTCACCCTCGCGCCGCGCGGTGGTCGACAGGTCGGCGCCGGTCCCGTTGCCAGGCTCAGTGAGCGCGAAGGCCAGCGATTTCTCACCGGTCGCCGCGCCCGGCAGAATCTCCTTCTTCTGAGCATCGTTCCCGATCTCGGACAGCGCGTGCGCGAAGGAGTTGTGCACGTGCACGATCGCGCGGATGCCGCCCTGGATCTTGGCGAACTCGGCCAGGATCGGCAGGTACTGCGCCATCGACAGCCCGGCGCCGCCGTACTCCTGGGGCACGATCAGCCCGAACGCGCCACACGAGCGAAGCGCGGGCATGACGATGTCATAAGGAATGGTTTCGGTGTCCTCGATCTGGTGTTCCAGCGGGTCGAGCTCGTCCCAGATCGTGGCGAGCACACTGTCGCGCAGCTTCCGGTACTCGTCGGCGGGCAGGCCTGCGTTCATCATTTCCTCCTTGAGATCTAAAGCGTCCAGCCGCCATCGGCGGCGAGCACCGCACCTGTGCAGAACGTCGCGTCCTCGGCCAGGAAAACCGCGGCACGGGCGATTTCCTCGACCGTGCCGAACCGTCCGAGCAAGGTGGCATCGGCGATCCTGGCGCGTGCCGCGTCCGGGATCGCCGACGTCATGTCGGTGTCGACGAAGCCCGGCGCGAGCACGTTGACCCGGACTCCCTTGGGTGCGAGTTCCTTCGCCAGCGAGCGGGCGAAGCCCACGGCCGCCGCTTTGGCGCTCGCGTAGGCCGTGTCGCCTGGGAAGCCCACTGAGCCGACCGCGGAGCCGACCAGCACGACGCCGGGGCTCGGGCTCGCTCCCCGGGTCAGCCACGGGATCGCGGCCTGGACGAGCGCGGCGGTGCTTCTCAGGTTCGCCTCGACGACCTGCCACCAGTCGTCGAGATCGATCTTGGCGAGCTTGCCGCCGTGCCAGACCGCCGCGTTGAGGACGAGCGTGTCGAGCCGGCCCCACTGGCCGGTGACCTGCTCGATCGCCGCACCGGCGCCCTCGGGCGCGGCGAGGTCGAAGGGCACCGGCAGAACTCGGTCCGGGTGGACCGCGGCGAGCTTCTCGACGAGCTCACCGCCGGTCCGGTAGGTCCCGGCAACCCGCAGGCCCCGGTCGAGGAGCTGCTGCGCGATGCCGGCTCCGATACCGCGGGAGGCGCCGGTGACCAAGGCCACCCGCTCACCCGTCATGCTGTCGTCTGCATCCATCACAGTATTGTACCGATCGGTCTATAGAAATAAGTGCGTGAGATTTATCGGAAAAGAGGAATCAGATCCGCTCGACGATCGTGGCGTTGGCCATGCCGCCCCACTCGCACATCGTCTGGAGCCCGAAGCGGGCCCCGCGGCGCTCCAGCGCGCCGACGAGGGTCGTCATGATCCGGGCGCCGCTGGCGCCCAGCGGGTGGCCGAGCGCGATGGCACCGCCGTGCACGTTGAGCCGGTCGTGCTCCACCTTGAGATCGTTCATCCAGGCCAGCGGCACAGGCGCGAACGCCTCGTTCACCTCGAACAGGTCGATGTCGTCGGCGGTGAGCCCGGCGCGCTCGAGCACGGCGCGGGTGGCCGGCACGACGCCCATGAGCATGACGATCGGGTCGTCCCCGACAACGGCCATCGAGTGCACCCGCGCCCGCGGGGTCAGGCCCAGCTGCTCGGCCTTCTCCGCGCTCATCAGCAGGACGCCCGCCGCTCCGTCGGTCAGCGGCGAGGAGTTGCCCGGCGTGATCTTCCAGTCGATCTCGGGGAACCGCCGCGCAGCCGCTTCGTCCACGAAGGACGGCCGGAGCCCGGCGAGCGTCTGGACCGTGGTCCCCGGCCGGACGGTCTCGTCGACGGTCACCTCCGGCGCATCGGTGACGGTGATCAGATCGCGCGCGAAGGCATCCCGCGCGGCTGCTGCGCGGTGGTGCGAGACCGCGGAGAACTCGTCCAGCTCGTCGCGGTCCAGCTGCCAGCGGGCGCAGATCAGCTCGGCGGAAAGCCCCTGGCCGATGAGCCCGCCACCGGGAAACCGCTCCGCGATCCGGGTGCCGAGGTGGTCGGCACCCTGGGCGTCGGAGTGCATCGGCACCCGCGACATCGATTCGACACCGCAGGCGATCACGATGTCGGCCGCGCCGGCCTGGATCGCCTGCGCGGCGAAGTGCACCGCCTGCTGACTGGAACCGCACTGCCGGTCGATCGTGGTCGCCGGCACCGAGAGCGGGAAGCCCGCGGCCAGCACGGCGCTGCGAGTGGGGTTGATCGCCTGCTCCCCCGCCTTGGTGACGCAACCGCCGATCACGTCGTCGACCAGGGCCGGATCGAGATCGGCGCGCTGGACGAGGGCGGTGAGGACGTCGGCGAGCAGGTGCACGGGGTGGACATGCGACAGCGCACCGCCCTTCTTCCCCTTGCCGACGGGCGTGCGCACAACGTCGACGATGACCGCGTCGCGCACTGATGTCATGGTTCCTCCCTGGGGCGGGTTCACACCGACCGGCGGGTGCCGATCGGCAGCCGGGACGGCAGGGCGGGCATCGGGCCGCCCGTCCGGCCGCCGGGCACGCCGGCGAAGCGATAAGGGACCGGCTCCCGGCCGGGCTGCACGACGACGACCTCGCTCGGGTCGTCGCCGACGGCGCACGAGACCAGCGCGCGCGCCACATCGCGCACGGTGACCAGCGGGAAGCCGAGCCGGTCAAGCTCGGGACGGGCGGCGCCCAGCATCGGCGTGTCGACCAGGCCGGGGCAGACCGCGTGCAGCCCGACCCCCTTGGCGGCGAGCGTGGGCGCGTAGCCCCGGACCAAGCCGATCACCGCGTGCTTCGTCATCGCGTACACCGGATCGAACGGCACCGCGGTCATGCCCGCGAGTGACGCGGTCACGACCGCGCGCCCGCGCGCGGCCAGCAGCCGTGGCACGAGGGCCTGCAAGCCGTAGACCACTCCGTCGACGTTCACCGACCACGCGCGGCGATAGGCCACGGGGTCGACGTCGAGGAGCTCCGCTTCGCCGAGTGCGACGCCCGCGTTCAGCACCAGCGCGGTGAGGGGAAGACCCGCGGCCCCAACGGCTTCGACCGCCACTTTCCAGGCACCCGGGTCGCCCACGTCGAAGGCCACCGCGGAGGCGGCTCCGGCTTCGTCGGCCGCGCGGCGGGCGGCATCGGTGTCGAGGTCGGCGACGATGACGTGCAGTCCGCGTTCGGCGAGTTGCCGGACGACTTCGCGGCCGATTCCACCCGCTCCGCCGGTGACGAGGGCACACCCCGCGCTACTGGCCACGTTTCCTCCCGGGATCCGACGCTGGACTGCTTCGAACAATACTTGTACAGACCGATCAGTACAAGGCTTTGGGCAGAGTTCCGCCCGCCCCCACACAGGTGGATTCCCTATCGCGGCGCCATCCGGATCGCTCCGTCCATCCGGATGACTTCGCCGTTCAGGTAATCGTGTTCGACGATGGTGGCGACGAGCCGCGCGTACTCGTCGGGCCGCCCGAACCGCGGCGGGAACGGAACTCCGGCCGCGAGCCCGGCTCGGTACTCTTCGGCGACGGTGGCCATCATCGGGGTGTCGATGATGCCGGGCGCGATGGTCATCACCCGGATGCCCGACGACGCCAGATCCCGGGCCGCGGGCAAGGTCAGCCCGACGACGCCGCCCTTGGACGCGGCGTAGGCGACCTGCCCGATCTGTCCGTCGAACGCGGCGGCCGACGCGGTGTTGACCACCACTCCGCGGGCGCCGTCCGCCAGCGGCTCGGTCGTGGCGATCGCCTCGGCGGCGACAGCGAGCACGGTGAAGGTGCCGGCGAGGTTGATGTCGAGGACCTTGCGGAAGAGTGCCACGTCGTGCCTGCCCGAGCGGGACAGGATACGGGCAGACGGGGCGATCCCCGCGCAGTTCACCGCGATCCGCAGCGGCACGCCCGCGCCGGCGGCCTTGTCGACGGCCGCCTGCACCTGGTCGGAGTCGGTGACGTCGGCCTCGACATAGGTCACCCCCTCGACCGTGGTGGCCGCCGCGACCGCCGCGGGCAGGTCGAGCGCGAAGACCCGCGCCCCCTTCTCCGCCAGCAGGCGGGCCGTCGCCTGGCCGAGCCCTGACGCACCGCCGGTGACCAGGGCAGCGCTGTCGTCGATTCGCATGTCGTTCCTCCCATGTCGGCGACACCGGCGACGGGAAGCCGCGGAAGGGTAAGGAGAACGGGCCTGCCGGCACCAGGGCCCGGCGAGAGAAACCCGGCCCGAACCCCATTGGCGGGCAGCCGGTGTGCTCCGTTTGTAGCAGAGCGGACAAACACCGACAAGCAATTTCGTACCGAACGGTACACGTCACAATGTTCGCGAGGCAGGCCGGCGCGGAATCGTAGGGGCCGCTACGATCCGCCTCAGGCCCGGATGCCGTCGATCAGCGCGTCGAGGAACAAGTCGGCGACCTCGTCGGGTTTCAGCTCGCCGTCGGGCTCCATCCACAGGTACGTGTAGTTGAGCATGCCCAGGATCCCTTTCACCAGCAAGCGCGGGGTCTGGCGCAGCACCCCCGCACGCACGCCGTTGTCCAGTGCCTGCCGCCAGTAGCTTTCGTACCGTTCGCGGGCCGCGATGACGTGGTCCCGGCGCTCACCGGTCAGTGCGGTGTACTCGCGGAAGAACACGGCCCACTCGGAGCGGTGCTCGGCGATGTTGGCCAACAGCCCGCGGGCCATCTGCCGGAGCAGCTCCTCCGGAGCGAGCTCCTGGTCGAGCAGCTCCTCGGCGTAGCTGTTCATCTTGTCGACCTGCTCCTTGCTGATCGCGTAGAGCACGGCCTCCTTGCTGCCGATGTAGTGGTAGAGCGCGCCCCGGCCGAGCCCGACCGCCTGCCCCAGCTCGGCCATCCCGGTGCCGTGGTAGCCGTTCCGGGCGAACAGATCCGCCGCGATCCCGATCACGCGTGCCCTGTTCGCCTCGAAACTCGTGACCGTCATAACCGACGCCGCCCTCACTCCCGATCGTGGACCGAACGATCCACATGATATCGCCCGGAGACGCGCTACCGGCGTTCAGGCGCGGTCATCGCAGATCCAGGAGGTTCCGCACCCGGAACTTCTGCACCTTGCCCGAGGTCGTGCGCGGCAGCGGCGTGTCGGTGAAGGTGAACCGGCGAGGGATCTTGTAGTTCGCCAGCTCGCTCTTCAGGTACCGTGTCAGCTCCTCCTCGCCGACCTCGGACCCGGGCCGCAGGACCACCATGGCTGCGCCGACTTCGCCCCACCCTGGATCCGGGACACCCACCACCGCGGCCTCGAGGACCGCTGGATGCTGCGCTACCACGCGTTCCACCTCGGCCGGGTACACGTTCAGGCCGCCGGTGATGATCATGTCCTTCGACCGGCCGGAGATGTAGAGGTAGCCGTCCTCGTCGACGTGGGCCAGGTCACCGGTGTGCAGCCAGCCACCCTCGAGGGTGGCGGCTGTCGCGTCGGGCTTTCCGTAGTAGCCGATCATCGTGGCCGGCGAGCGGCAGATGATCTCGCCGACCTCGCCCGGCGCGGTGTCCTGCCCGCGCTCGTCCACCACCCGCACCTCCGCCGCGCTGCAGGCGCGCCCGGCGGAGCCCGCCTTGCCAACGGCCTCGTCGGGTCGGACGTAGGTCATCATCGTGGGGAACTCGCTCATCCCGTACACCTGCAGCACCGCACAGGACGGGAGCAGGCGGCGAGCGTCCGCCAGTGCGGTCAGCGGCACCGGTTCGCCGCCGCTGCAGATCAGGCGCAGCGAGCTGACGTCGTGGTCGCCGAAACCGGGATGCCCGAGCACACGCTTGAGCACCGTGGGAACGAGCAGCACGGACGTCACCCGGTGCCGTTCCACCATGGTGAGGAACCGCTCGGGGGTGAAGCCGGTACTGGGCGAGAGCACCACCCGCCCGCCCCGCCACAACGTCGCGAGGGCGAGGTCGTGGAACCCCGCCGCCCAGCACAAAGCGGGCACCACCAGGTACACCTCGTCCGCGGTGATGCCGTAATCCACGACCTGGTGGAAGGAGTTCCACAACACCGTGGCGTGGGTGTGCATCGCGCCTTTCGGCGCACCGGTGGTCCCGGAGGTGTACTGCAGCAGGAACAGGTCTCCCGAGCCGACCTCGACCTCCGGCGGCGGGCCGGCCTGCGAGATCAGCTCCTCATAAGCGAAATCCCCGTCCACGGTGCCCACGCCGACGTACCGGGCGGCCGACCCGCCGGCGCGCAGCTCCTTCACCACTGGTTCCAGCGCCTGCTCGTACACCACCCAGGACGCCGCGCAGTCGTCCAGGATGTAGCGCAGCTCACCGGCCTTGAGCAGGTAGTTGAGCGGCACCACCACCCCGCCGAGCTTGGCGACGGCGAAGAAGAGCTCCACCCATTCGACCCGGTTGTGCAGCAGAACGCCGACCCGGTCCCCCTTGGCGAAACCCTGGGCGTGCAGGGCGGCCGCGAGCCGGTCCGACCGCTCGTCGAGCTCGTCGAAGGTGACCTCACGGCTTTCGAAGACGACCGCCACGCGGCCTTCGTTGACCCGGCCGGCCAGGCGCGGTTTGCGCAGCAGCTCGGCCACCGTGTAACTGTCCATTTTCGCTCCGCTTCAGAAGATCGCGGCGTACATGATCTTTTCCTGGGTGGCCTCTTCCCGGCTGAACTCGGCCACGGTGCGACCGAACCGGGCGACCAGGATCCGGTCCGACACGGCGAGGATCTCCGGCAGGTAGGACGAGATGACGATGACCGCCTTGCCCTCGTCGGCGAGCTGCCGGATCAACTGGTGGATCTCCTCGATCGCGCCGACGTCCACACCGCGCGTCGGCTCGTCGAAGATGACCACCTCCGGGTCCGCCACCAGCGACTTGCCGACGACCACCTTCTGCTGGTTCCCGCCGGAGAGCTCGACGATCTTCGCGTCGGCGTTGATCGCCTTGATCCGCAGCCGGTCGCTCCACTCCTTCGCCACCCGCTTGCGCCGCGCCGAGGACAACCACCACTGCCGCCGCCCCTTGCGCGAGGCGAGCAGGCCGAGGTAGAGGTTCTCGGCGATGGTCATCGTCTCGAAGAACCCGTCCAGTTTGCGATCCTCGGTGATGTAGACGATCCCGTCGTCGATCGCCTGCTTCGGCACCCGGTAGCGCACCGGTTTCCCGTTGAGCAGCACGCGGCCACCGTGGATGCGGTTGCGCTTGAGCGCCCCGGCGATGATCTTCGCGGTTTCCGTGCGGCCACTGCCGATCAGGCCAGCGATGCCGAGCACCTCGCCCGCGTAGGCGGAGAACGACATGTTCTTCACGACGTTGCCCAGGATGAGGTTCTCGACCTCCAGCACGCGGCGCTTGCGAACGTCCGCTGTGCGACGCGGCTCCACCCGGGCGGCGCCGCCCAGTTCGCGCCCCACCATGTGCCGGACGATCTCGTCCCGGTTGGTCTTGGCCGCTTCCAGGCACGCCACCCTTTCACCGTCACGCAGGACGGTGACCCGGTCGGCGATCTTGAGCGACTCCTCCAGGGCGTGCGACACATAGATGACGCCCAGGCCCGCCGCGCGAAGATCGTCGATGACGTTGAACAGGTGGAGCGTCTCCTCGGGGGTGAGGCTGGCGGTCGGCTCGTCGAAGATGACGATCCGCGCCCGGGAGCGCAGGGCCCGCGCGATCTCCACCATCTGCTTCTTCGCCGCGCCCAAGGTGGACACGTAGTCCGTCGGATCGACGTGGAAGTTCATCGACTGCAACAGTTGCTGGGCACCGATGTTGAGCGAGCGGAAACGGGTCAGCACCTTTTCGTGCCCCAGCTCGATGTTCTGCGCCGCGGTCATCGTCGGCACCAGGCTCGTCTCCTGGTACACCATCGCGATCCCATGTTCGAGCGCGTCGTGCGGGCGGCGGAAGTTCACCAGCTCGCCACCGATCCGCAGCTCCCCGCTCGAGTGCTGCACCGCGCCGGCGAGGATCTTGCACAGCGTCGACTTGCCCGCGCCGTTCTCGCCGACCAGCGCGTGCACCTCGCCGGCGCGCAGGTCGAAGTCGACGTCGTGGATCGCGTGCACGCCGCGGTAGGTCTTGGTCACCTTCGACATCTCGACCAGCAGGGTCTGCCCGGTCGCCGGGTCGATCTCCAGCTGCTCCACGATGGACTGGTTCATCACGCCTCCCCCGCGCCGGTCACCAGCACCTGGTCCCCGCCGTGCACCGCGATGAACAGCCGGCTTCCGCACTGGCGGGCCGAGGTGACACCGTGCCGCCGGCCACCGCCGCGGCTGTGCATGCTCGAGACCACGTAGCCCTCCTCGTCCAGCCGGGCCACCAGGCCGTAGGACCGGGGTGGCGCCCACGGCTTGATCACGCCGAGCTTGCGGATCTGGCCGCCCTGCAACGGTTCCAGGCCGGAGTCGAGGCCACGCAACGCGGGGCGGATCCAGTAGTCCGGCTCGATCGTGCGCATCATCTCCTCGACGTAGTCGCGCTGGGTCAGCACGAACTCCACCAGCTGGGTGCGCAGCGCGAACATCGCCAGCCAGTAGCCGCCCGGGGCCGGGTTGATCCGGCCCGGGTAGCCGGGCAGGTTCTCCCGCAAGATGCGAGCGGCTCCGCCGGCCAGCGGGTAGAGGCGGACCCGGTGCGCCCACGCCTCGCAGACGACGAGCGCGTCCTGCCCGGGTGTCAGGGACACTCCGCTGGCGTAGGCCAGTCCGCCGGCCAGCACGGTGGTGCGACCGGACCGGGGGTCGTGGCGCAGCAGCCGTCCGCAGGCGTTCTGCTCCATCAAGTCCCGAATCCAGTCACGGCCGTGGTGCCGGGTGGACCCGTCGGTGAGGTAGATCGTGCCGTCGCCGGCGAGCGCGACGTCCGTCGGGCAGTGGATCGGCACCCCGGATTCGTCTGCCGCGGTCACCAGCTCCGCCGCTCCGTCACGGCCCAGCCGCATCAGGCCGGTCCCCGCCACACCCACCAGCAGGCCGTCGGGACCGGGCTCCAGCGCGCCGGCCGGCCCCGGCAGGGTGGCGAGCACCTCGGAGTGGCCGAAGTCCGGACCGGACACCCGCACCACCCGGTCGGCGGTGCTCACGTACAGGTCGCCGCGCTCGTCCAGGCACACGTCCTCGGGCTCGGTCAGGCCGCCGATCGCGGTCGCGACGGCGTCGAGCTCGTCGTCCGGCGTGAGCCCGCCGTCCAGCGGCGGGATGGCCCGGTGTTCGGACCTGCCGGGAAAGAGGAACTCCTTGACCAGTTCCCAGGCTTCGACTCGGGGCATCGGTCCTCCTCCTCAGCCGACCGTGGCGGGACGGCCCGCCCGCTCGGTGGTGGCCATTTCGGGTCGATCGGCGCGGAGCTCGACGCGGCCGATCCGGTTGTTCTCGAGCCCCCCGATGTAGAGGTAGCCGTTGTGCTCGCGCATCGACGTGATGGTGGAGTGCTTCTCCCCGCCCGGATCCCAGTAGGCTTCCAGCACCTCTCCGGCATCGGACACCTTGACCACGCAACCGTGGTTCATGCTCGGGTAGAGCCATTCGTCGCGCGGAATGCGCTTCATCATGCGGCGCCGGAAGGTGGGCATGCGCATCGCGAGGTCGTAGGCGGGTGAACGCATCCCGTTGAGCGCCACCCAGTAGGTTCCGTCGGAGGCCCGGTTGATGTTGTCCAGGTAGCCGGGGAAGTTGTCCATGAAGATCTCGAGCTCGCCCTTCTTCGGCCCGCTGTGCCAGTACCGCAGGATGCGGCACAGCCAGGTCTGCGCGATGAGCAGCGACTCGCCGTCGTGGCAGCTGCAGATCCCGTTGGGGAACACCAGATCCCGGATCACCGTCCGGGTCTTCCCGGTCGCGGGGTCGTAGCAGAGCAGCCGCCCGTTGGGCCTGCCCTCGACGCCGTCGAGGATCCAGTCGGCCATGTCGAAGCGGGTGGTGGCCTCGCTGAACCAGACCTTGCCGTCGGGCGTGATGTCGAGGTCGTCGGCCATGCGCAACCGCGAGTCGTCCCGCAGCTGGATCCACGTCCGGTTGGTCTCGTCGGAGAGCTTGCGGTGCTTGCCGTCCGGGGACACGGAATACAGACCCATGCCGCCGACGCACACGATCAGGTTCTCGTCGGCGTCGAACGCCATGCCCAGCGGGTGCCCGCCGATGCGGGCGAAGACCTCGCGCTTGCTGAAGTCGGGTCCGGAGAAGCGGAGGATCCAACCCTGCCGGGTACCGCAGTAGACGCGTCCCTGCGAGTCCACGATCACATCCTCGGGACCCTCGACCTCGCCGAGCCCGATCGCTTCCGCGTCGCGCAGCCGGTCGTTGATCGCGAACGGGCTGCCCGAGCCCGGCCGGACGTCCGGCAGCGGGCCGTACTCCACCAGGGTCGGGTTGACGTAGGTCTTCTGGATGGCCTTGCCGCGGTTCTTGCCCCACTTGGTGTCCAGACCCACGGCGACGATCAGCACCACCGCCAGCACGGTCTGCAGTACCTCGCCGCCCACGTCCATCAGCAACAAACCCTTGCCCAGCAAGCTGATCGTCGCCGCGCCGATGAAGGCTCGCCAGACAGTGCCCTTGCCGCCGGTGAGGCTGATGCCGCCCAGGATGACCGCGGTCAGCACGTTCAGCTCGAGACCCTCGCCGACGCGCGCGCTGGCGCTGCTCAGCCGCGCCGCGTAGAAGACGCCCGCCAGCGCGCACAGCGCCCCCGCGACGACGTAGCTGATCAGCAGGACCCGCTCCACGCGGATGCCCGCGTGGCGGGCGGCCCGACGGCTCGCGCCGACCGCGGTGATGTGCCACCCGAGCCGCGACCTGCTGAGCACGATGTGCCCGACGACGAGCACCACCAGCAAGGTGACGAAGCTGAACGGCAGGCCGGCGACCTTGCCCGTGCCGAACCAGTCCCACACCGGGTCCATGACGAACACCGACGCGGTCTTGGCCGAGTAGTGCAGGTCGAGCAGGTTCAGCACGCCACGGAAGATGATCAGCGTGACCAACGTGGTCAGGAACGGCCGCGCCTTGAGGTAGGCGACGATCGTGCCGTTGGTGGCGCCCAGCAGGGCACCGGCCACCAGCGTCAGCAGGATCGCCGGCACGACCGGCACCCCGACGACGGTGATCAGCAGGATCGCGATCATGTTGCACAGCCCGAACATCGAGCCGACGGACAGATCGATGCCCCCGGAGATCATCACCACGGCCATGCCGAGGCAGATCAACGAGATCTCCGCGAGCTCTGCCGCCGTCGACAACAGGTTCGCGGAGGTGGCGAAACCCGGGGCCGCGACGGAGAAGAACACGATCACCGCGATCAGGATGGCCAGCGGGATTGCCGGCTCCATCCACCTCTTCTCGAACAGCTCAGCGAAGAACTGTTGCGGCGAGGCGCGGTAACGCAGGTGGCGAAACCGGTCGCGAACGGTTTCGTGCTCTCGGACGTTGCGCTCAGGTGGGCGGCGCCGCGATGTCGCGGGCCGCACCTCCGCAGTTGCCGTCATGGTTCTCCCTCTCCGGAGCTGGGGCGCGCCGGGACGCCGCGGGCGGGAGGCGTCCCGGCGGGGATGGGATCAGCGAACGGTCAGCCCGTCGTTCTTGCCGTCGTAGCACATGTTCGGCTGGTTCCAGTTGCTCTTGTCGATCTTCACCAGCGGGGTGTAGTCGGCGATCCGGGCCGTGCCGGGGGCCTGCCCGGACTGGACCAGGTATTTCGCGATCGCCACGATGTCCGTGCCCTGCGTTGGCACCGAGTAGCCGTAGGACTGGAAGAACATGCCGTCGCGCACACCCTCGCAGGCGATGTTGCTGTGGTCGGAGGTGAACACCTTGACCTGACCGAGCTTGCCCGCCTCCTTGATCGCGGCGGCCGCTCCGTACTGCATCTGGTCCCAGAAGCCCCAGCTGGCGCACAGGTTCGGGTGCTGCTGGATCACCGTCGCGGTGATGTCGTGGGCCTTGGTGCGGTCCCAGTTCGCCGCCTGCGTGGAGACGATCTTGATCTCCGGGTGCTGGTCGAAGACCTGCTTCGCGCCGGCCATCACGTCGAGCGTGAACCCGGAGGTGGCGTCACCCTGGACGATTTGCACCTCGTGCGACGTCTGTGTGTTCGCACCGCACTGCGCGACGATGTCGGTGGCGATGCGGCGGCCGAGGTCGATGGTGTCGGCGCCGACGAAGGCGTCGGACTTGTAGTTGCTCACCATGTTGATCTGGATGACGTAGATCCCCGCCTGCTGCGCCTGCTGGATGAGCTTGGCGAGGATCTGCACGTCGAAGTTGTGCACCACCAGGACAGCCGGTTTGTCGTTGATGAGCGACTGCACGGCTTCGGCCTGCTTCGCGGTGTCCCAGTTGGGGTCGCGCAGCACGTAGTTCATGCCGGCGGCCTTGAACCCGCGTTCCAGCTGCCGGTTCCACTCCTCCATCAGCGGGGTGCCCATGCCGACCGGCACGAACGCGGCTGTCTTGCCCTGCAAGCTGTTCAGCGCGTGGTCGCGCAGCTCTCCCGCGGAAGCCGTCGGCGGCACTTGGTTGTTTCCCGCGGCCGTGGTCTGGGCGCTGCCCCCGGTCGAGCAGCCGGTGACAGCCAGCACGGCGGCCGCGGCGAGCCCACTGATCCGCAGCATCCGCGATTTGCCGATTCGCATGGCAGGACCTCCTTGTCCTTGGGTCGAAATTCGTTGTCCGGGGTTCAGTCGCCCTGGCGGACGGTCTCCTCGTCACGCGGGTGCAGCCGGTTGTCCAGCACGAGCGCCGCGAGCAGGATCAAGCCCTTGATGATGTCCTGCTCGTGAGTGTTCATGTTGAGGATGGTCATCCCGTTGAGCATCACACCGATCAGTGCGGTGCCCACGACCACGCTCAGCACGCTGCCCCGCCCACCGACCAGGCTGATGCCACCGACCACCACGACGAGCAGCACGTCGTAGATCAGCGAGCTGTCGATCACCTGCGTGTTGAGCCCGCCGACGGATCCGGCGACGACGAGGCCGCCGACGAACCCGATCGTGGCGCTGGCCATGTACTCGAAGATGGTGAGTGGCCGGACGGAAATTCCCGACAGGGCCGCCGCGCCCGCGTTGTCGCCGTGCGCGTAGATGAACCGGCCCGTTTTGGTCCGCGCCAGCATGACTTGCGCCAGCACCGCGGTCACCACGAACACGATGATGGGGACCGGGATGCCGAACAAGGTGCCCTGACCGAGCGCGACGACGAAGTGCCGGTCGCCGGGCAGTTCGGCGATCAGTCCATCGAGGACGGTCGTGCGCGCCAGGCCGTAGACGAGCAGACCGGAGGCCAGCGTCGCGAACAGGGCCGGGATCTCGGCGAACGCGATCAGGAAACCGTTGAACAGCCCCATCACCAGCACGATCCCGATGCCCACGATCAGCGCGACGGGCGTGCTGACTTCGGTGCGCATCAGCTGGATCGCCACTGCGGTGGCGACGCCCATCGAAGCGATGAGCGAGAGGTCCATACCGCGTGCGACCACCACGACCGCCATCGCCACGCCGAAGATTCCGAGTGACGACACGCTGCGGACCAGGTTGACGAGGTTGTTCAGCTGGAGGAAGCCGTTGAGGGTCAGGCCGAACACCACGAAGAGCGCCACGACCACCACGAGGACGATTTGCTCCTGGGAGATGTTGGCCAGCAGGCCGGATCGCCGCCGTAAAAGAGTTCCGCTCATCGCCACTCCGTTGTCCGATGGCTCTGTATCGATCGGTCAGTACCGAACGTCGGACCGAACGGTACAGGCGATCTGTGGCGAGTCAATCCCTGATCGAGCAGCCGCGTCTGGACTTCACCCAGATGAGTGACTGCGCTCACAAGGTGCTGGGTACACCGGCTGCTGCCGCGTTGCTACGGGTGGTACGTGGAACGACCCGCGGTCGGCTTCGTCGGCCAATCGCTGCCCGTTGCGATTCCTATACTGATCGGTACGCTGGCACCGATCGGCGAACGGGGAGGAACGATGGCACACCGGCGGGACACGTCGGGCGAGTCGACCCACGAGCGCATTCTGCGCGTCGCGGCTGAGATCTTCGCACGCAAGGGTTATCACGCCACCGGCGTCGCCGAGCTCGGCGAGGCGGCCGGTCTGCAGCGCGGCGCTCTCTACTACCACATCCGGTCCAAAGAGGACCTGTTGTACGACCTGTCGAAGCGCCACGTCGAGGAGGCGCTCGAACGGGGCAGGGCCGTGGTGGCGCAAGACATCCCCGCGACGGCGAAGCTGCGTGCGCTCGCCAGGGAGCACTTGCGCATCATGGCCGCGCGCTGCGACGAAGTGACTGTGGTGATCCGGGAAATGCACGCGCTGAGCGGCAAGCGCGCGACGCAGCTGACCGCGTTGCGCGACGAGTACGAGAACCTCTTCGCCGAGGTGCTGCGCGAGGGGGTACGCGAAGGAGTCTTCGCCAGTGCGGACCGGGTGGTCGTGCTCGGTGTGCTGGGCATGTTCAACTGGACCCACGTCTGGCTCGACACCGCGCGCGGCCCGCTGTCCCCGGAGGACATCGCCGACCGGCTCACCGACCTGGTGATCCACGGCCAGCTCCGGCCCACCGGGCACGTCGCCCAGCCGACGGCGGCACCCGCCGCAGAACCGGCTCCGGCCGCCATCCTCTGACCGCCGCAGCCGCCGCAATCGACCTCCTGACCGCCCGCGGCCACCAGCTCCAGGCCGGCCGCGCTACGCCTCTTTCCGACGGCGGCTCCCGCCGCACCGCTAGTCCCACCCCACTGCCGGCCCACCAGACGCTTGCGAGCCACCGCGGTCCGGCCAACCGGACCGCCTACTTCTTCTGGCGGCGGCTCCCGCCGTGCCAGTCCTCCTGCCGCCCCACTTCACCCTCCCGCACGCCGAACGACATTAGCTGGGGACGTTCCCGGAGGCTGCGCTTCAGCTCCGCGAACCCGGGGAACCGCGCCAGCGCCACCACGTGGTCCCAGAGCTCGAGCGCCTCCTCCTCGGCGGGAAGACGGCTGATCACCGGCCCGAAGAGCGCGGTGCCCTCGGGCGGCTCGAAATGCAGGATGGGCGTGCCGACGTCCTTGCCGGTGAGCGCCAGGGCGGTGTCGGTTTCCGCCCGGATCTCCGCGTCCCAGCCGGTGTCCTCCAGCGCGTTCGCGTAGTCCTCCGGCAGCCCGCACTGCCGCAACGCCTCGATCGCGAGCGCCCGGGCGCCCCGGTGCACCGCGGCGGCACTGCCGCCCGGCACCGGTTCACGCTCGAAGGTCTCCTCGCCGAGCATCTCGTAGAACGCGCCGACCGGTTCCGGGCCGTGTTCCCGGCGAATGCTCGCCGCCACCCGCAGCAGCTGCAGGCCAGCGGTGTGCGAAGCCTCGTACTCGGGCGGGAAGTGCGTGTCGTAGTCGATGTGACTGTTGACCAGCCGCAGCGAAATGAAGCGCCATTCGACGTCGTACCGCTTGCGCCGGGCGACCGTTCGAACCCACTTGCTCGCCATCCAGGCGAAGGGACAGACCGGGTCGAAGTAGAAGTGCAGATCAGCGTCGGCCATGGCCCCACCCTACTCCGCCGTTTCTGGACCACCCGGTCTGCCTGATCATCGCCCTATGCCAAAGCTCACAGCACACCATCGAATCGCGCCCCTACCCTCGTTTGTACCGATCGATACAGACAGGAGCAGCCCATGCCTGAGCATGTTCAGCTGACGGTGAAGGGCGGGGTCGGCGTCGTCCGCCTCGACCGGCCGCCGGTGAACGCGCTGAACCGGACCGTGCGGGATGAACTGGCCGAGGTCGCCGTGACCCTGACCGCGCGCGAGGACATCCGGGCCGTCGTGATCCACGGCGGACCCAAGACCTTCGCCGCCGGCGCCGACGTGCGTGAGCTCGCGTCGGCGTCCCACGCCGAGATGGCCGCGCAGTCGCGGCGGATCTCGGCGGGCATCGGTGCGCTGGCGTCGGTGCCGAAGCCGACGGTCAGTGCGATCACCGGGTACGCGCTCGGCGGCGGGCTCGAGATCGCTCTGAGCACCGATCGCCGCATCGCCGCGGACAACGCGAAGCTCGGGTTGCCCGAGATCCTGCTCGGCGTGATCCCGGGAGGCGGCGGAACCCAGCGACTCGCGCGGCTGGTGGGCGAGGCCGCGGCGAAAGACCTCGTCTACACCGGCCGCTTCGTCGGCGCCGCCGAGGCCCTGGAGATGGGCCTGGTCGATGAGGTCGTGCCCGCCGAGGAGGTCTACGACCGGGCCCACGCCTACGCAGCCCAGTTCGCCGAGGGACCGGCACTGGCCTACGCGGCGGCGAAGAAGGCCATCGAGGGCGGGCTCGACCGTGACCTGACCGCGGGCCTGGACCTCGAGTCGGAGGTGTTCGCCGAACTGTTCGCCACCGAGGACCGCACGATCGGCATGGAGTCCTTTCTCGAGCACGGCCCGGGCAAAGCCCGGTTCACCGGACGGTGAACGCACGACCTGCGGTACTTGTTTATACCGATCGGTACACGCATAATCAGCATTTGACTGGCAATTCCAGACCGATCAGTACACCCGCTGTTTCGGGCGAGGAGGTTGGGCGACGATGCTCAGCGGAACGACCCAGGTGGGTCAGGGCACGTCCGGGGGCTCCGGCGTGATCGGCCCCGACGGACTGGATCACCGGCAGCGTGCCACTCAGGTCACGGTCGCGGACCTCTACGAGCGGGGCTACCGGCAGTACGGCTCCCGGATCGCCGTAGGCCACGGGGACAGGGCGATCACCTACCGCGAGCTGGGCGAGCGCGTCCACCGCATCGTCGGCGGGCTCACCGGCCTGGGCGTCCGGCGGGGCGACCGAGGCGTCCTGCTACTGGGGAACTGCCCTGAGTTCTTCGAAATCGAGCACGCCCTGTTCCTCGGCGGCTTCGTGCGGACCGCCCTGAGCATCCGGCTGCACCTGCGCGAGGTGGTGCACATCCTCACCGATTGCGCCGCAGCGGTGGTGTTCGCCGCGCCGGAGTGGGCCGAGCGGCTGGCCGGGGTGCGTGACCAGCTGCCCGCGCTGCGGCACGTGGTCACCGTGGACGGCGGCCCGGGTGACACGACGCTGGAGAAGTTGCGCGAGGCGGCACCCGCGCCCTACGCGCCGCCGCTCCCCCACGAGCCGGCCGCGATCCTGTACACGAGCGGGACGACCGGGATGCCCAAGGGCGCGACCCTCAGCCACGCCAACTGGGCGGCGATGGTGCGCAACGAGCTCGTGGAGCTGCCACCGGCCCGCGACGACGACCTCGTACTGCACGTCGCGCCGTTGAGCCACCTCAGCGGGTACGTCGCTCCGTCATATTTCGTCCGGGGAGCGACCCACCTGACCTGCCCGAAGTTCGACGCCACCGAAACACTGGAGCTGGTCGAGCGGCACGGGGTGACGATCCTGCCCATGGTGCCGACGATGCTGAACCTCCTGGTGCTCGCAGCCGAGCAGCGCACCGGGGACTACGGGTCGCTGCACACCGTCGTGTACGCCGGATCGCCGATCGCGCCCGACCGGCTGGCCCGGGCGCGCCAGGTGTTCGGGGACGTGTTCATCCAGTTCTACGGGCTGAGCGAACTGCCCATCCCCATCGCCTGCCTGTCCCGGCAGGACCACTCCTTCGACCCGGCGAGCGGGATTCCCGCACGCCTGGCGAGCGCCGGCAGGATCAGCCCGTTCGTCGAGGTCAAGCTGGTCGACGACGCGGGCGCCGAGGTTCCCCACGGCGAGGTCGGCGAGATCACTGTGCGCGGCGACCAGACGATGATGGGTTACTGGTACCTGCCCGAGGCGACGGCGGACATGGTCGACGCCGAGGGCTGGGCGAGCACCGGTGACCTCGGGCGGTTCGACGAGGACGGCTACCTCTACATCGTCGATCGCAAGAAGGACATGGTGGTCACCGGCGGGTTCAACGTGTACCCCACCGAGATCGAGAACGTCGTGTCGACCTTGCCCGCGGTGTCCGAGGTCGCCGTCATCGGCGTCCCGGACCCGGTGTGGGGCGAGGCGCTCAAGGCCGTCGTCGTGGTCCGCGACGGGTACTCGCTGACCCCGGAGGAGGTGGTGGCGGTCTGTTCGGCGAACCTCGCGAGCTACAAGAAACCCAGGTCCGTGGAGTTCGTGACCGAGCTGCCCAAGACGGGGTCGGGCAAGATCATGCGGCGGCAGCTGCGGGACCGGTACTGGACCGCCGGTGACCGCAAGGTCGGCGGTTGAGCGAGCTCCCGGCGGAGCCCGGGCCCGTCGAGGACCTGTTCGAGGCCGTCGACACGGCCGCGCGGTTGCTCGGCGGCCCCGTGGTGGTCGAGGACGCGGACTTTCGCGTCCTGGCCTACTCGGCGGTCGCCGGGCAGCCCAACGACGAGGCGCGGCGGTCGGCGATCCTCAACCGCCGCACCCCCGACCGTTGGTTGCGGTGGATGGAGGAGTCCGGGATCCGCCAACGCCTGCAGCGCGACGACCGGCTCATCCGGCTCGACGCACCCTGGCCGTCGCCGCTGCGGCGCTACATCCGGCCGGTCCGATCGGACGGGCGCGTGGTGGGCTACCTCTGGCTCATGAGTGACGACGCGGAGCTGGCCCCGGACGTCGAAGGCCTCGCCCGCGACTTCGCCGGCATCGTGGCCCCCGAACTCGCCCGCCGAGGCCGCGCACGAGGCGAGCATCCAGGGGCCCGGCTGCTCCGCCGGTTCCTGGGCGGGTACCTGCCCGCCGCCCAGCTGGCCCAAGAGCTCGAGGTCGACGGGGACGACGTCGACGCCGTGATCCTGGTTTTCGGGACCGGGATCCAGCCCCCCGGCGCGGTGGCGCTGCGCGCGCTGTCCCGGTACGCGCGGATGAAGCCGCACACCTGGCTCGCGGCCACGCTCAGCGCGCGGACCTACCTGCTGCACGTGGCACCGGAACTGTCCGAGGCCACCGTGGACCAGCTGGTGCGGGAGACCTCGGCGGACCTCGAGCGGGCGGCGCGGGCACCGGTGTGCGCTGCGGCCGGTTCGGCCGTGCACGGGCTCGCGTCCGCTCTCCGGTCCCGCGAGGAGGCCGACCTGACGTTGCGTGTCCTCCAGGCGCGCGAGCGCCGCACCGGCTGCTTCAGCGCCCTGCGGCACGAGGTCCTCCTCCACGAGGTCGTGTCCTTCCTGCGGGCGCGCCCCGTCCTGACCCGCGGTCTGCTGGACGGGCTGAGCACGCACGATCGCCTGCACGGCACCGACTACCAGCGGACCCTGCGGGTGTACCTCGACTCGTTCGGCGACGTCCGGCGCGCGGCGGAGGCGCTGCACATCCACGCGAACTCGATGCGGTACCGGCTCAAACGGCTGGCCGACCTGGCCCCACTCGATCTGGACGATCCGGACGCCAGGCTGGCCGTACAACTCGTTCTCGCCGCCATCCGATCGCCCTGACTACCCGGCGTCCGCGAGCCGCGGCGGCTGATCCCGCAGCGATGCGCGCCGGACCTTGCCCGTCACCGTCTTGGGCAGATCGGGGACGTAGTCGACGATGCGCGGGTAGGCGTGCCGTCCGATCTCCCGGCGCACCATGTCCTGGAGCTCCGCGGTGAGGGCCTCTGACGGGGTGACCCCGGCGGCGAGGACCACCGCGGCGCGCACCACCGATCCGCGCCGTGGATCCGGGGCCGCGACCGCCGCCGCCTCGAGGACCGACGGGTGCGACGTGAGCACCGACTCGATCTCACCGGGGCCGACGTTGTACCCGGCGGTGACGATGACGTCGTCGCCCCGTCCCACGAACCACCACCGGCCGTCCTCGTCGAGCCGGACGACATCCATGGTCCGGAACCACTCCCCGCCGACCAGGCGGGACTCCCACAGGTCCCGGGCGTTGGCGTAGCTGCTCGTCAGCTGGTAGAGCGGGCGCCGGAAGACGATCTCCCCCTGGCCGGGACCCTCGACGAACTCCCCGTCCTCGCTGAGCAGGCGCGCCTCCCAGCCGGGGACGACCCCGGAGAGCGAGCCGGGCACCGTCTCCCTGCCGTCGTCGGCGAGGTCGGCGAGCACCATGCCCAGTTCCGTCTGGCCGTATCCGTCGCGCAGCGGTGCCTCCGACAACCGCCGCCACCGCGCGGCCGTGTCCGCGTCCAGGGGCTCCCCCGCGCTCACCGCACAGCGCACCGTGGACGGGATGCCCCGCTCGGCCGCGGCCACGACCAGCCGGCGGTAGGCCGTGGGTACGGAGGTCAGGCAGGTGACCCCCTCGCGTTCCACGACGTCGAGCCAGGCATCCGGATCGAAGTCGCCGGCGTACATGACCCGGGCGACCCCGCGCACCATCGGGGCCGCACCGGTGGACAGCAGGCCGAACGACCACCCCGGGTCCGTGGTGGTGAACAGGAGGTCCTGCTCACCGGCCGTCACGCTGTGGTCGAACCAGGGCAGCAGCGAAATCACGCCCGCGTGCGGGATGACGCACCCCTTGGGTTCACTGGTCGTCCCACTGGTGAACATGACGACCGCCGTCTCGTCCGCCGCCGTGTCGGCCATCGGCGTGACCGGGTGGCCGGCGTCGAGCTCGGCGAGGAAGTCCCGGTCGCCCTCGAGCGGACCCGCCCCGTCGGCACCGGCGACGGTGAACACCTGGATGTCGCGCCGCAGCAGCGGCCGGGCGGCCTCCAGAACCTGCCGCCAGCGCTGGTCGACGACAACGGCCTCGACTCCGGCGGCGTTGAGCCGCTGCGCGATGGCGTCGTGCCCGAACCCGCAGAAGAGCGGGACGTAGACCATCCCGGCGTGCCACGCGCCCAGCGCGGCGATCCAGGCCTCGACCTGGCGGGTGAGGATCGCGCCCACCTTGGCCCCGCGGCGCAGCCCCGCGGCGACGAAGGCGTCGGCGGCCCGGCTCGCCTGGCCGAAGAGGTCGCGGTAGGTGTGGCGCCGTGAGCTGCCGTCCGGGTGGCACATGACGAGCGCGAGCCGATCGGCGTCGGCGGACCAGCGTCCACAGCACTCGTGGGCGAGGTTGAAGCCCCGTTCCGGGTCCTGGTCGAGCGTGCCCAGGACGCGCTTCCACTCGTCCGCGGCCGAGCTGCCGGACTGTCCCATGTGTACTCCTCCTCAGGACCGGGTGACCGCTTCGCCACCACGGATCAGCGGACGGCCGTTCTGGTCGGCGGCGAAATCGGCCACGATCCCCGCGCCGTCCGCCGCACGGACCGAGCCCCGGACGACGATTTCCTCTTCCGGCACGCCGAAACCGCGAAACTGCACCGCGATCCGGCGCAGGACACGGGGATCACCACCGGCTGCCGTCATCACCGCGCGAGCAGCGATGCCCATCGTGTACAGACCGTGCAGGATGTTGCTGGGCAGGCCCACTCCGCGCGCGTACTCCTCGTCGAGGTGGATGGGGTTGAAGTCCTCCGAGGCCCCCGCGTACCGGTGCGGCAGGTACCGGTCCGGGGTCACGGTGAGCTCGAAGGTTCCGCCTCGTTTCACGTGCCCGCTCCCCGTCATGCCGAGGCGACCCGGGGACGGTCGACTGCGACGCCCGCTTCGATCAGCTCCGCGATCTCCCGCTTGGCGAAGCCCCAGTCGGCCAGCGCGGCCCTGGTGTGCTCACCCGGGGAACAGGGCGGTGACTGGATCGAGCCCGGTGTGCGGTCGAAGCGCGGGACGGGAGCGGGCTGCCGCATGCCGAACTCGGTCACGTAGGTCCCCCGCGCCTTGAGGTGCGGGTGCGCCATCGCCTCGTCCACGGTGAGCACCGGCGCGAAGCAGACGTCGGTGCCCTCGAACACCTCCACCCAGTGATCGCGGGTCGCGGAGGCAAAGATCTCGCTGAGCCGGACCCGCAGGGCGGGCCAGCGGGACCGGTCATCCTGCGGCCACTCGCCGGGGTCCAGGCCCAGCCGGTCCAGGAGGAGGGTGTAGAACTGCGGTTCGATCGAGCCGATCGTGATGTACCGGCCGTCGGCGGTGGCGTAGGAGTCGTAGTACGGCGCGCCCCCGTCGAGGAAGTTGTCCTCCCGGTTGCCGTTCCACACGCCCATGTTCATGAACCCGACGATGCTGGCGAACAGCGCCGCGGTGCCGTCGACCATCGCGGCGTCGATCACCTGGCCCCGGTTGGACCCGGCGCGCTCGAGCAGGGCCGCCAGCACGCCGACGACCATGACCATGCCGCCGCCGCCGAAGTCGCCGACGAGGTTCAGCACGGGCGGGGGCGGTGCGTCCCGGCGCCCGATCGCCGCCAGCGGACCGGCCAGCGCGACGTAGTTGATGTCGTGCCCCGCGGCTGGGGCCAGCGGACCGGTCTGGCCCCAGCCCGTCATCCGCCCGTAGATCAGCCGGGGGTTGCGTTCCAGCGCCGGCCCAGGCCCGATCCCGAGCCGTTCGGCGACGCCCGGGCGGAACGGGTCGAGCAGGACGTCGGCACGGTCGAGCAGGCGCAGGACGGTCTCCTGGCCGCGGCGCGCCTTGAGATCCAGGGCGATCGACCGGCGCCCGCGCAGCAGCAGATCCAGCTCATGCTGCTGGTGCTCGCCGAGGTCGCCGCCGAGGGGCCGGTCGATCCGCACGACCTCGGCACCGAGGTCGGACATCATCATCGCGGCGAACGGGGCGGGCCCGATGCCGCCGAGCTCGACCACCCGCACGCCACCTAAGGGTCCGGACATGTCACCTCCGCATGACTAGCCGTCAGTGCCGCGGACGATCATCGTCCACCGCCCGTCGGCGACGGTCTCACCGAACTGGTTCGCCGAATGGGACGAGAACACGAAGAACTCGAGGTCCCTCTTCGCGTAGACGTCCGCGACCGCGGCGCTGGTCGTGATGACGTCGCCGTGGCAGACGGGCGCGCCGAACTCGAACTCCTGCCCGCCGTGGAGCATGTGCGCGTAGTCGATGCCCACGTCGGGGTGCCGGACCGCCGGCCCCATCCACTTGCAGAACACCACCGCGAACATCGGGGGCGCCACGACGTCGCGGAAACCCATCGACCGGGCCACCTCGCGGTCGAAGTAGCAGGCCTCGCCGTGCCCGAGCGCGGTGGCGAACTCCCGGATCTTTTCGATCCCGACCTCGTAGGTCCACGGTCGGAAGGTGCGCCCGGTCAGATTCCGCTCGGTCATGTCAGCGCAGCCTCAGCACGCTCTTGCCTACGGTCTTGCGCGCCTCGAGGTCCTTCAGCGCCTGCGCGCCGTCTTCCAGCGCGTAGGTCGCGCCGACGAGCGGACGGACGTGGCCCGCCTGGGCGAGCTCGTTCAGCTTCCCGCCGACGCGGCGGATCAACGCGGGGTCGTGGGGCACGTAGTGTCCCCACGCGACGCCGACGGCGTCGATGTTGCGGAGCAACAGCCGGTTCGCCGCGATCTGCGGGATTCGCCCCTCGGCGAACCCGATGACGAGGATGCGGCCCTGTGGCCGGATCAGGCGCAGGCTGGCGTCGAAGCGGTCGCCGCCGACCGGGTCGTACACGAGATCGACGCCTTGGCCGGAGGTGCGCTCGCCGACCTCGTCGATCCAGTCGCCGACGAGGATGACCTCCTCCGCCCCGGCTTCCCTGGCGACGTCGGCTTTGCCCTCGTCACTGACGACCGCCAGGACGCGAGCGCCGAGCCCGCGGGCGATCTGCACCGCCGCGGTGCCCACACCCCCGGCCGCTCCGTGCACCAGCACCGTCTCGCCGGCACGGAGCCGGCCGCGCTCGACGAGACCGAAGTAGGAGGTCTGGTAGTTGACCATCAGGCCGACGGCCTCGTCGAAGCCCATGGTGCCCGGGACCGGCACGACGTGCTGCGCGGGCACCGCCACCGTCTCGGCGTAGCCGCCGTCGTGGCCGGTGAACGCGATGACCCGGTCACCGGGCACGACACCGGCTGTGGAGGGGGCCGACCGCACGATCCCGGCGACCTCCAGCCCGGGCGCGAAGGGGGGCTCGGGCTTGACCTGGTACCGCCCGTGGGTCAGAAGCAGGTCGGGGAACGTCACGCCCGCCGTGTGGACGTCGATGACGACCTCGTCCGGTGCGGGCAAGAGGCTGAGCGATCCGATCCTGAGCGCATCGGGCCCCGTCGGCTCGCTGACGATCAGCGAACGGACATCCTCGCCTCTCATCGGTGTTCTCCTCACTGGGATTTCCGGCCGTTCCTGCAGATCCTGCCGGGGCGCGGGGCACCGTGTCTTCGTCCGAACACCAAAGAGACCGGCAGGTGGTCTTGGTGGATCGTCAAAACCGGGCGACCAGGTGTGCGCGGAACCGCCGGACCAGCTCGGCGGGCTGTTCCTCGGGCACCCAGTGACCCGCCTCCCGGACGACACCACCGGTGACGTCGTCGGCGAGCCGGCGCAGTGAGTCGGCGACCTGATCGCCCCGGCCCCAGCCGGCCGCCCCGCCCAGAGCCAGAACGGGGATCCCGACGCGGTACTCGGCGGACCGGCGCGCGTTGTCCGCGGCGGTCCGCTCCAGCGCCCGGTAGTACTCAAAACCGGCTCGCAACGCACCGGGATCGGTGTAGGTGCGCAGGTACTCCGCGCGTTCGTCCTCGGTGATGACGTCCGGCCGGTGCCCGTAGTGGTCGTAGAACCAGCCCAGGTAGATCTCCTCGCGGCCCGCGACCAGCTTCTCGGGCAGATCCGCGGTCTGGTGCAGTGCGTGGTGCCAGCGGCGTCCGCCCTGGCTGATGTCCGGGCTGCCGTCGCCGGGAATCGCGACGTCCACAACGGTCAGGCTCGCCACCGGTCCCGGGAAGTGTGCGGCCAGGCCGTAGCCGACGATACCGCCCCAGTCGTGACCGATCACGTGGAAGCGGTCCAGCCCGAGCCGTTCCCGGAGCAGGACGTCGATGTCACCGGCCACCGTGCGCGCGTCGTAACCACCGGACGCGTGCGAGGAGTCACCCAACCCGCGCAGGTCCGGCGCGACGATGTGGAAATCGTTCTCCAGCAGGGGAATCACCCGCCGCCAGCAGTACCACGTCTGGGGCCAGCCGTGCAGCAGCACCACGGTGTCCGCCCCGCGGCCGTGGGGCACTCCCGCCGTGACGTAGTGCAGGCGCACCTCGCCGACCTCGGCGTGGTGGTGCTCGACCTCGAGCGCGCTCACTGGCCCGCCTCCAGCTCGCTGGAGTCCAGGTGGGCCGTCTCCGGCGCCGTGCCGAGCGCACCCAGCGAGATCACGGCGGTCACCGCGACGAACGCGGCGATCGCGAAGGCGGTGCCGAATCCCTCCAGGAGCGACAGGGACACCACCGGGACCAGGCCACCGAGCGCACCTGTCACCTGGTAGGCGAGCGAGGCGCCCGTGTACCGGACCCGGGAGGGGAACAGTTCCGGCAGGAACGCGCCCTGCGCCCCGTAGAGGACGCCCCAGACCACGATGCCGACGGCGATCGCGGTGATGACACCACCCGGCGACCCGGTCCCGGCCAGTGGGAAGAACGCGAACGCCCACAGTCCCATGAGGATGGTGGACACCGCGTACATGGGCCGGCGGCCGAAACGATCGGAGAGGGCGCCGCTGGCGAGGATCACCGGAACCGACGCCGCGGCGCCCATCACCGTGCCGTACAGGCCGTAGGAACTCGGAACGCCACGTAGTGCCAGGTAGGCGAGCGCGACCGTGGTGAAGACGTAGTAGCCGCCGAACGACACGACGGTCACCCCGATCGCGACGAGCAGCCGCTTCCAGTGCCTGCGGAAGGTCTCGGCCACCGGCGACTTCGCCATCGTCTGCTCGGCCTGGAGCTGCCGGAACACGGGCGACTCCTCGACCTGGCGGCGCAGCACGACGCCGGTGACGATGAGCACGAAGCTGAGCAAGAACGGCACCCGCCAGCCCCACTCCTGGAACCCCTCCTTGCCGGCCAGGGCGACCATCCCCAGGACGACGCCGTTGGCCAGCAGCAGCCCGACCGGGCTGCCCAGCTGGGCGAAGCTGGTGGCCCTGCCGCGGCGGCCGGCGCCCGCGTGCTCACCGATGAGCAGCACCGCGCCGCCCCACTCGCCGCCTACCGCCGCGCCCTGGAGCACGCGCAGGACGACCAGCAGGAGCGGCGCCCAGAAACCGATCGTTCCGTAGGTTGGCAGGAGTCCGATCAGGACGGTCGCCGCACCCATGGTCGTCAAGGTCAGCATCAGCGTCCGACGGCGGCCTATCTTGTCCCCCAGGTGGCCGAACAGCGCGGCTCCGGCAGGCCTGGCCAGGAACCCGACCGCGAACGTGGACAGGGCGAGCAGTGTCCCCACCCCGGCCGCGGCGGCCGGGAAGAACAGCTTGTTGAACGCCAGCGCCGCGACGGTTCCGTAGACGATGAAGTCGTAGAACTCAAGGGTCGTGCCGACGGTGCTGGCGAGGACGACCGTCCTCGGCGCCGACCCCGTCGGCACGGCGTTTCCGTCCCGCCGGCGGGATCGCAGGTGTTGTTCGTTGGCCATGTGCGGTCTCCTCGTCGAGTACCTTCGATCGTGGTGGTGGGCGTCACGGCTGCGCGTGCCGAGCTGCGGGTTTGCCGGAACGGGCCGCCTCAGGACGGCAGCCGGTTGTCCGCGAAGCTGGTCGTGGTGCGGCCAGGGTTGGCGAGCGAGCTGAGCAACTGCTCGGCCGAATGCGCCATGAGCCGGTCGATGGTGCGCTGGATCAGCGCGGCGTCACGGGAGCGGATCGCGTCCACGATGACCAGGTGGTCCTCGGTGGACATCAGCGGCGCGACGGTCGACTCGCCCATTCCGGAGTGCACGCTGTCCATCTGGCCGACCAAGAGCTCCCAGGAGCGCGCGAGTGTCGTGTTGCCGGATCGGCGGCACAGCTCCCGGTGGAACTCGATGTCGACGCGAATCCGTTTCAGGAAGGGTTCTCGCCTGGCACGGTGCATCGCGTCGACCAGCTCCTCCAGCCGGTCCGCGTGCTCGGCCCAGCGAGGGGACCGGGCGATCGCCATCGCCGCACGTCCTTCGAGCGCGGCGCGGACCTCGTAGACACCGGTGATCTCTTCGGCGCTCAGTTGCCGGACGAACGTGCCGGTCCTCGGCTGGTGCACGACGAGGCCGCGCTCGTGCAGCTCCCGCAGCGCCTCGCGCACCGTGCCGCGGCTGACCGAGAACCGCGCGCTCAAGGCCGTCTCCACCAGCGGCGTGCCCGCCCGGAGGGCTCCGGCGGCGATCTCCGAACGGAGGCTGTCGACGACCTGCTCCCGCAGGGTGCGCCGCTCCAGGATGCCGTTCACGGGACGGCCCTCCTCGTGCCGGGTGCCGGCGTGCCGTTCGCGGCGGCGAAGTACGCGCTGCCGGGATCGACGCTGTAGCCCTTCTCCGCAGACCACCCGCCGTCGACGGTGAGCACGGCTCCGGTGACGAATCCGCTTCCTTCTCCGGTCAGGAAATCAACGGCCGCGGCGACGTCGCCGACGGTGCCGGACGCGCCCAGCGGCACGAGCGCCGAGAGCGCGGACACGAACCCCTCGTCGGCGAAATAGCCTTCCGTCATCGGGGTCCTGATCGTGCCGGGCGCGATCACGTTGACCCTGATGCCGTACCGGGCCAGATCGGTGGACAAGTTCTTCGACAATCCGATGACGCCGTGCTTGCTCGCCGAGTACGCGGGCCGGTTCTTGATGCCGACCAGCCCGGCGACCGAGGCGATGTTCACGATCGCCCTGGGAGCGGTGTCGCCCAGCCGAGCGACACGGACGGCGAACTCCCGGCAGGTGAGGAACGTGCCGGTCAGGTTGACGTCGATGACCTCGCGCCACTGCGCCACCGAGATTCGCACGACATCCACGATCTCACGCACACCTCCGCTGTTCACCAGGATGTGCAAGCCACCGAGCTCCCGTTCGGCGGTGTCGAACGCCGCACTCACCGAGGTTTCCGACCGCAGGTCGCACCCGAGTCCCAGGTGGTGCGTGCCCTCTGCCGAGGGCAGGTTCCGCGCGACCTCGGCCGCCGCGCGCTCGTCCACATCGAGCACCGCCACACGGTCGCCGCGCCCCGCCAGGGATTCCGTGATCGCCCTGCCGATACCGCCGGCACCTCCGGTCACAAGGCAGACGCGCTCGCCGCCGCTCACTGCCGACCCTCCACATCGAACTCGTCGGCGCCGAGGACCCGCTCGTACTCGCCGAGCGGCATCAGCAGTTCGCCGACCTCGCGGGCCGATCCGCGCGTCTTGATCGACCGCAGCACCGCGCGCGCCGCCTGGGCGTAGGCCAGCGTCGTCGACAGGCACATGATCACCATCTTGTACCCAAGCTCGCCCAGTTCACGCGTGCTCCGGACGGTCCACGGCCAGACCTCGAAGGCGTCGAACAGCAGGGGAACGCCGGGCAGCAGTCGCGGCAGGGCCTCAACCTGCTCCGCGGAGGCCACGTCTTCGACCATCACCAGGTCCGCGCCCAGTTCGGCGAACGCTTCCGCCCGGCGGACCGCCTCGTCGAGATCGCCCAGGGCGAGGGCGTCGGTCCGCGCGATGATCAGCATCCCGGGGTCGGTCCGCGCGGCCAGCGCCGCCCGGAGCCGGGCCACCGCGTCGTCGAACGGCACGATCCGCACGCCGCCCATGGCGCCGCACCGCTTGGGCAGGTCCTGGTCCTCGATGTGGATCGCGGCGACGCCGGTGTGCTCGAACTCGGTGACGGTCCGGGCGACCGCGTGGGCGTCACCGTAGCCAGCGTCCGCGTCGGCGACAACCGGTATCCGCAGCGAGCTCGCGACCCAGCGCGCCCGCTGGGTCATTTCGGACAGGCCGGCGAGGCCGACGTCGGGCCGGCCCAGCAGCCCGGCCGACGCGGCGTTGCCGGAGAGGTAGACAGCGTCGAAACCCTCGTCCTGGGCGATCCGAGCGGCGAGCGCGTCGTGGCAGCCAGGCGCCACGACACAGCCCGGCGCCGAAAGCAACTCCCGCATCCGCCGGCGCACCGCCGCGGTACCGGGGTGCGAGCCAGTGAGTGTCGTCGTCATGGACGTAAATTGACCGGCAGCCGGTCCAGCGGTCAACGGTCGATTGTCCGACAATGAGCAACCCGTCGGTAACCATTGGCCGGCCGGGCGGGCGAGCGCACGAGGTCCGGTGGCGGCGCCCTCGTCGCCGGGGAACCGCTTATCCTTCGATGTGATCCCACGCGCGGTCGGCACCCCGCTCGATCCCCGCTGGACCATCACTCCCGCCGACGGACTAGACAGGTACCCGCACGTTTGTCTCGCTGCTCGGCGGCAGCGACTTCAAGGAGACGGTCCTGATGGACGTCGCCGGGGGCGGCAATCAGCGGATCGCGCAGGTGGCCAGCCGTGGTCTGCTCGACGAGCGCCGCCTCGTCTGTCTGACCGAGACCAACGGCACCGCTGAGGCCGACATCGAAGACGTCCTCGACGTCAACTGATACGTGAAGCTACTCGCCGCCTCACTGATCGACCTGCCCGCGCCTCGTCACGTCCCTCGCCTCCCCGACGCCGCCCGGATGAGCGGCCAATGGCTCCTCCACGGCGGCGGCCTCCTGCGCTGCCCCTTCCGGAAACGACGAGCGACCAAACCATGCGACGGCGCTCGTCCTGTCCATGAACCTGTCCATGAACCCAGGCCCACGCCTGCCACGGACGCGCCAAATACGCACCTGGGGCCAGTCCTGCCTGCAGGATCTCCTCCTGCAGGGTGATTTCGGACTCTCATCCCTTGGCCGCGGGTTCGAGCCCCGCCCGGCCCACCGGTTCTGGCCAGGGACTGTTGTTGCTCGCTTGATCATTTTCCGGCGGGTCGTCCTGACTCTGTCCAGCCCCACGCGGAGCGACATTCGACTTGCTCGCACTACTCAGCGGGCAGCGCAGCAACCGTGCCGTGCCACGCAGGTTCGAGTCCTGGGCGGGGCCAACAAAAGGGTGGGACCTGGGTTGACCAGCATAAACACGCGGGAACGCTCGTCATTGAAGAAGTCATGCCGCTCCCATGAACGATCCTGGCGGAACCGCGGCTAAGTTTGGACGCGTCATGGCTCACGACCACTTAGGTGTGAACTACGTCCGTGATATCGCGCTGACCTGCGGGAATTCGACTACTGCAGGTCAGTGCGCGGCATTCAGGTCCGTTGGGCCTCGTTCCGGACCGTTCAGCCCGCAGTCCTGCTCCCAGCTTGCTCCCCACGGTGCTCCCCGCAAGCTTCGAACCACACGACCAGATCGCCGCCGAGACAGGGGAGACACTCACGTTGCCTCGCCGCGGCCTCGACCACAACAGGCAGGCGTCGGAACCAGCCAGCTACGCAACCGCTACCGCCTCCGCCCCCAACACCTCGGCCGCAACACCAGAAGATCCGGCCACCCGAGCCTGCAGTTACAGCCGGTCGGCTCGCGTGGACAGACGAGCTGGACAGAACATGCGACCCGCGACCCCTTGACCCCCAGCGTGGTACACTCAAGCCGCTGACCTGCACAAATAGAGAACCCCCTGCCCAGGATGGTGTCATTGGGACACGTTGAGGATGATCCAGGCCAGCACTCGAAGACACGGCGCTCCAGTTTCGCTCCTGCTCGGCCGCCCCCTCTTTTTTTCGACCGCGGGGAAGCTCGACCCTCACACTGCCAATGTGGTGCGCTACCCTCTCTGACCTGCGGCTTTCGAGAATCCCCTGGTCAACTGGGGCAGTCTGGGGCAGTTCGCGCTGTTCTCTGCGGTTGGCTCCCGTCGCTGACGGCGCCCTGCCCCAGCTTTGCCCCAGGGCACCCTTGAGCGAGCGGGGCCCGCTGGATTGTCGCGTGGTCCCCGCACGGCATGGGGCTGGTGCCCCGGGGTCTCGGAACACCAGCCCTGTTTCATGTCGTTAGGTGTAGATCACTTGGGTGGTGTTGTTGACGCTGGCCCAGGTGATGTAGCCGTGCTGGAAGTCGCTGCGACGACCGCCAGGGATGCTGTATTCGTCGCTGCTGGGGTAGCCGAGACGGCTTCGTTCCCAGCCGAGGGATGCCCAGGTGTCGCGGATGGTCCCGGCAACCGCGTGCGGGCCCGTGGCGGGACTCCAGTAGATGGATGTGTGGTTGGTGAAGTGGTTGTAGCGGCCGACGCCGTCGGGCGGGGTGGTTTCGTCGGTGGTGGGGTAACCGGGGCCGGTTTCCCAGCCGAGTTCCGCCCATTTGGTGCGGATGCCGCCCTGGATTTCGTGTGCGCCGGAGCTGGGTGACCAGTAGATGGAGGCTCCGTCGGGGTGGTTGAAGTGGTTGTAGCGGCCGATGCCGTCGGGGGTGGCGGTCTCGTCGATGGTGGGATAGCCGATGGTCGGCGCACCGCCGAGTTGGAGCCACTTGGTGCGGATCTGGCCTTGGATTTCGCTGGCCGGTGTGTTGGGTGACCAGTAGATGGAGGCCCCGTCGGGGAGGCTGAAGTCGTTGTAGCGCCCGACGCCGTCCGGGGTGGCGGTTTCGTCGGTGGTGGGGTAGCCCAGTCCGGTTTCCCAGCCGAGTGCGGCCCATTTGTCGCGGATGGCGCCTTGAATTTCGTGCGCTCCCGTGGTGGGGGTCCAGTAGATGGAGGCGCCGGACGTCAGGTTGAAGTGGTTGTAGCGGCCAACGCCGTCGGGTGTGATGTTCTCGTCGGTGGTGGGGAAACCGAGCGCGGCGGGTCCGCCGAGTTCGAGGTAGTCCGTGAGGATCGGTCCCTGCACGTAGTGCGCGCCTGTCGCGGTCGAGTAGTAGATCGCGCCGTGTTCGTAGTTCTGCCCCATGCCGCCAGCCACCGTGTATTCGTCGCCGACTGCGGCGCCGAGGGCCGAGCTTGCCCCGCCGAGCCCGAGGTATCGGGCAACGATTGCCGAGGTCATCTGCGCGACGAGTGTGTCGTGCAGGTCGTCGACGCGGGTTTCGGTGGCGCCGGTCCGCGTCTCGGTTTCGCCAAGGCAGCCACCTTGCCACGAGGTGTGGTTCAGGCCGACCAGCTCCCGCTGACCGCCGGCGTCGCGGTAGGCGGGGCCACCCGAATCACCTTTACATGTTGTGGGACCGACGGAACTGGTTGCCGTGAACGTCGTCGTGCCGGCGGCCTCAACGGCGACGGTGGCTGTGTGGGGCTGGTTGGGGACCCACTCCGTCGCCGTCCGGCCGTACCCCGCCAGCTGTAGCGTTTCCCCTGCTTGCGGAGCGGTGGTAGCGATCGGTATCGGATCGATGTCCGTGACGGGCTGGGCCAGGCGAGCGAGCACGAGCGGGCGCCCCGCCTGTGGGAGCACGGAGGCTATGTCAACGACGTGTCCGCTGGTGCCGGACAGGTTGGTGCGGCCGATGATCGCGGTGGTGGCGTGCGCGGGAGCACCGGCCCCGGTTGTGTCGGGGAAACAAGCGCTGGAGGTGAGTACCCATTGCGGTGCGGTCAGCACACCGCTGCAGGCTCCGGACGAGCTGGTGACCTTGACGAGAAACGGGTAGGCGGTGGTCGAGCCGCCAGCGGCGTTCGCTGCTGGCGCGGCCAGTAGTACTCCGGCCATCAACGGCGCCAGCGCCGCGCCAAGGCGGAGCCGTCTTCGAGAAAACGTGCGCATGAGAACTCCAAACGTGCTGTCGGTCAGGTGGTGGCGTCGAGGCTGAGCAAGGTGGTGGGTTCGTTGTTCGGGCTCGCCCCAATACCGACCGGGGTACTGCCGCTGGGGTTGACGTTGACCGTGGTGTGATCCCCGTCGTCCGTGGTGAGCTCTGCCTTGACCTTGTGGCCGGCTCCGGAAGTCCGGCCGTCACCGCGAATCTCGTACACCGCGGGCACCATCAGGTCGAGGTGCCCCGGTACGCCCAGGATCTTAAAACAAATCAGCCCAGCTCCGTCGGCGCCGATCGTCTCGCTCGTGCGGACCTGCAACACGCCGACACCGTTCTCCACGGGCGTTCCGCAGTCCGCGAAGACGATGTGCCCGTCGCCGGAGATCAAAGTCACGCCGTACTGGGCTTCGATGGCGTCTGCCCCGGGATACGAAAAGTCTTCGACCAAGGGTGACGGCGCGTCAGCCTGAACAGCGGGCGCCGGGTTCGCGGACGCAGTCCAAAACCCGACGGATACCGCGACGCACAATGCAGCAGCAAGAGCCGGGAGCACGCCTCGTTTGCGTAATTTCACTCGATCCCCTCCGTTGACTTCGAACTTCAGCTCGCGCCAATCCGAACTGCTGAAGATAATTCTGAATCAATTTCTTGACATTTAACACCCACCAAACCAACGGTTTAGCGTGGCCGCAACCAGTCGAGACCGACCATTTTCGATTGTCGGATCACACAACTTCTCAACAGACCGTTCACTGGCGCAAAGGCGAGTCTCCGCCGAGGTACGGCTGCAGTTCTGGCCGACCTTCCGAGCGTCGCTGACCGTTGATTGCTTCCACCATTGTGGCCGTTTTTTGGACGAGTTCTTCGATAATCTCCGGCGTATTGTGCAGGTCGTTTTCGGGCGTCCACTCTTCACGTGCCGCCTTCAGCAGCGGACCAAGGATGACCGCGAGCACCTGAGCCACTTGCGACTCGGTGAACACTGTGAGCGGAATGTAGCTGTACCGGTCTTCGGCGAATTGCCGCAGGCTCGTCTTCAGTTCACCGTCGGTGACCCGCCTGCTGATCTCCCTGAGAACCCATACCGCAACGCCGGAGGAGGCATTCCAGATCACGTCGTGCTGCGTCTCGTCTTCGCGCCCGCTACCGATGATGAGGTCGTAGGACATTTTTTCACTCCAGGATGAACACGCGAGGTTGGAAGGGCTCAATATACTCCCGCACCTTCAGCGCTTGTTCCGCTGTCAGCCCGTCCAGCCAGACGGGGATGAAGTCCGCCTTGCCGAGGTGCCCCTGGATAGCGTTTTGTATGTTGCCCGCCGCCCACTGCGCATCGAAGAACGCGGTATTTATCGGGCCGATCAGGTCGTAGGTGGTGCCGCTTCCTAAAGCCACCCAGTCGGGCCCCTTGCCTGCAGGCCAACGGATCAGTTGAACACCAAGCAACTCTTCAAGCTTGACAGCCGCTTCCATCTCTTGCTGTCGGAACTCCCATCCCCGGGCTGGATCCATCCCCAATCGTCGGATGCGTTCCGCTTCCTCGGCTGCCGCTTGCAGCTGGGCTTCCCTGGATATTGCGGAGGCGATGGCGCGGGATTCGGTTGTGGCGTGCTCCAAGACACCGGTGACCTGAGTGGCCACCGTACCGCTGGCAGCTCCACCCCGGACCGCGCCGACCGCTAGTTCGGTCCATGTCAGGAAAGCCGTGCCTTCAGGCATCGTTGACAGTGCGACGGCACCGCAGATCGCCGACGTGGCGCATCCCAATGCTCCGAAGTATGCGCCGAGGCCGATGTAGGTCGCGCTGGCGAGGTTGGTGATCGCCTGTGCGAGGTCGAGGATCCGGTAGGTGGTGAAGTCCGGGTTGAGTACGTCGTGCAGGCAGTTCTGGTAGCCGGGGCTGCCCTGGTCGTACATCATGTCGCAGATTTGCGACCGGCTGAGCGCGAACTCGACCGGGTTGACCGCGATCTGCCCCGACGCATAGACGCAGTCCTTGAAGGCCAGCGACCCGCTGGGGTATTTGCTGCACGTGTTCGCGAGCTGGAACGCCAGCGCTGTCCGTTCGTCGTTGGCCTTCTGCGTCGCCGTGGCCAGGGCGGTTTCGGCGGCTTCCAGTGCGGCTTGAGCGTCCTGCCCCGCCGCGATGGCGGAGTTGTAGGCGTTGCGCTTGGCCGCGTACGCGCCGGCAGCGTAGTTCGAGGCCTGTTTCGCGGACGATTGCGCCCACGCGGCGGACCGTGTGGCCTGGTAGGACGAGTCGCGTGCGGTTGCGGCCGCCTGGCGGGCGGTGGCCGCGAACGCGGCTGCGTCCCGGGCCGATTGTTCGGCCGCCAGTGCCGAGTTGTGCGCCTGCGCGGCGAAGTTCGCCGCCTGTGTGGCCGAGTCCTGTGCCTGTTGCGCGTACCCCGCCGCGTCCTGCGCCGCGCCGCGCGCGGTTGCGGCGGCGACCTGTGCTTCGGCAGCGTTCTGCGCCGCAAGCGCGGCCTGCTGCGCGGCCTGCATCACGAGGCCCGCGACCTCGGCTTCGTGCGTCGCGGCCTCCTGGTCGTGCCGGGCCGCGATGTATCGGCCCGAGTCCAGGAACTGCCGCAACGCGGTCGGTGGCCCGTCGAGCGCTGCCTGCGCGGTGGCCTTGACTTCCGGCCCGCTGGCATCTGCGGCCAGGATCTGGTTCACCTTGATCCTGTCATCGGTCCTGGCCGAGGTGTACTGCGTCGTGTCCAGGAAGGTGCGGTAAGCCGCGTCGGTGCCGGTATCCAGCGCGCGCTGCGCCGCCGACTGCGTGACCGTTCGGCCTTCCTGCTGAGCAGTGGCGAGGATCTGGTTCACCGCGACTCGGTCTTCGGTAGCACGCTCCGGGTACTGGGGGTTGGACAGGAACGCCCGCACGTCCGCGTCGGTTCCGGCGAGCGCGGCGTCCGCGGCGGCGCGCATCGCGTCACTGCCGGTCTTTGCCAGGTTCGTCAGGGTTTCCCGGTCGTCCAGGCCAGCGGCATGGTCGAGTCCGTGGAGCACGTAGTCAGCCATTTCGATGTCCGAACCGGACAGCGCGGTGATCGCGGCTTGTTTGCCCCACGGCCCCGCCCTCGTGGCCAATCGCAGCGCGACCCGGCGGCCGTTGGCGATGACCAGTGCCGGGTCGGCGCCGGGTGCTTGCGCCGCCGCGAGCAGCTGTTTGGTCTCAGCGTCCCGGTTCGCTTCCTGCGTCGCTGCCCAGTTGGCGCTGGCCTGCTGCTGAGCGACCGCCGCTGCCGCAGCCTGGGCGGCCGCGTCGAGCTCTTCGGCGTCCACCGCGATGCGATCGGCGTCCGCCTGGCGCGCGGCGTCATAGACGCGGCCGGCTTGCGCGGCAGCGTCGGTCGCGATATTGGCCGCGGCCGTGGCGGCATTGGCGTGCTGGGTCGCCAATTGCGCGGCTTCAGCCGCGTTGCCCGCGTGTTCTGCTGCCGCATCGGCTGCCGCAGCGGCGGCCTGCGCGTCCTGTGCCGCACGGTTGGCCGCGTCGCGCGACCGGTAGGCAGCGTCGGCAGCTTCCCGGGCGAACGCTGTCGCCGCGTCGGCCGCCCGCGTTGCCCTCGCGGCCTGCGCGCGGGCCGTGGCGGCTGCCGCCCGCGCTTTGGATGCGTCTGCACCTGCCGCCGCGGCATATCCGGCCGACTCGTCGGCCGCGGTCGCGGCAGCGGCCGCGTGATCACTCGCACTGCGGGCCGCTCCTGCGGCGATTCCCGCCTGGTTCGCCGCATCGCCGGCGGCCTGCGCGGCCGCAGCTGAGGTCTGCGCGGACGCCGCGACGTCTCGCGCTGCCTGTGCTGCCACTCGGGCCTCCGACGCCTTGGTCGCATCTCCCGCCGCAGCCGCAGCAGCAGAGTACGCCCGGGTAGCGGCCTGGCTGGCCATCGCCGCCGCCGTGGCCGCGCGCGACGCGGCCGTGGCCGCGGTTCGCGCGGCAGCGCTGGCGGCGTTTGACGCCGTGATCGCTTCACGGGCAGCGTCAGCGGCGCGGTTCGCCGCATCAGCGGCGTGCGCTGCCGCGTCCGCCGCTTGCTGCGCGTTGCCCTGCGCGCTCTGCGTCGCACGCGCCGCCTCTTCGGCGGCGTCGCGCGCCAGCTGCGCTTCGGTAACAGCGCGGTCCGCTGCGTCCCTGGACTGTTGTGTCTCGCGGGCGGCTTCCTCGCTCGCGTCCTTGGCGATCCCGGCCAGCTGGGCGATCGTGGCAGTCTCCTGGTCGCGGGCCTGTGCGATCGCCAGTTCTGAGTCGAGGAACAGGGTGAGCGCGTCGACACTGCCGTCGTCCAGCGCGCTTTGCGCGGCTCGCTGCACCTCAGGGCCACCACTGGCCAGCGCCTGGTTCACCCGGATGCGCAGATCGTGTTGGAACGGCGTCTGCCAGCCTGTGTTCAGAAACAGCTCGAGCGCCTCCACGGTGTTCGCGTCCAGCGCGGATTGTGCCGCCTGCGCCAGCTCCGGCCCGGCAGCGGCGAGCATCTGATCGACCCGGATCCGCAAGTCGTTGGCCGACGCGTTCTGCCAGCCACTCTCCAGAAAGGTGCGGATCGCCGCCGAGTCCGTCGAATCCAGGGCCTGCTGAGCTGCTGTCTGCGTCGCGACGCCACCACCCGTAAGCATCTGGTTGACGGTGATTCTGTCGTCGATCGCCGCTGGTTGAGCAACGCCTCTGGCCAAGAAGGCAGCCACATCGGCGTCCGAGCCGAGCAAGGCCTGCTCCGCGGCCTGTTTGAGCGTCGGACCGGCCGTGAGCCAGATATCGACAAGTCTTGCGCGTTCAGACAACGGCGCCGTACCTGCCACCGTTTCTCCCTGCGCCGAAACCGGAATCGTGAGCAGCTGCAAAACAACGGTCACGACGACCGCGAGCAGCATGACTGCACGCGAGCGAAATCTAACGCACGACGAATTCACGGCAGATCCCCCAGAGAATCAGTAGGCAACGCCGAAGCGACGCAACAGGATGTTTTCTAACACAAACTATCTAATGCCCGGAACACCATGGAGCCATCTTGACTCGAACAGAGCAACACGGTCCACCATCCGCCTAACAGATGAGCGTTGCCAGCAGGAAGAAACTTTCCCACCGCTCAGCGTAGCTAGTAACAGGACAAAAGGGACTACGCGTTCTCCTGCCGCGGACTCTGGCAGAGGATGTGGCGGTTGGTGAATGGTTGTAGCGCCCGCTACTGTAGGGCGGGGATGATTCGCGGTGGTAGGTTAGACAGGGGCGTCAGCTGAGTAGTAGATCGCGCCGTGTTAGTAGTTCTGTCCCATGCCACCAACCGCGCTGGTTGACTGCGCCGAGCAACGAAGCCGAAACCCCCGCGATAATTCTCCTTATCGCGGTCTCGGGCGCGCTTCGCATCCTTGTCAAGCAGCCCTGCCTCCCGCACCGGCGGGACGGCTGGCAGGGTAGCAGTTGCGGTGCGGCTCACGCCGGACGTTACACAGGGTGCAGCGGTCCCGTAGCGTCGCGATCGCCCGAGCCTCGAGTTGCACCGCCGTCGGCTGGTCCGCTATCACGGCCCAGGCAAGTTCAAGGGAGGCGTGCCCGATCGCGACGCTGGCTCACTGTTTGCCGGTCTGGACCTGTCCGGCCTCGAGCGCGGCGAGTCGGGCGCAGGCCCATACTGGGTTGGCCAGGGCGCGGTTGAACGCGGCCTCGCCGAGCCCGCTCACGGCACCCTTGCCCGAGGCGTAGACCGCGAGCCGGCCGCGGATGCCTCTGCCGCTGCGTTCACCGGCCATGCCGGCGTAGACGATGGTGCCGTGGGAGCGCGCCAGATACACGCCCGGTTCCCGGGGAGGCCTGGGTGACGACCTGGTCGAAAGCCAGCCGCGGAGATCAATGCCGCCAGGGCAGCAAAGTCGGATGGCAGATGTGATGCCGGTGGCGTGGTCGCGACCGGGTTGTCATCGGTGCCGGGCACGGGCTACCGCAGGTCGTACTGGATGTCCACGCCGGCGCCCGGGCCGCCGTTGCTGTTGAGGGTGAGCCAGCCGTGGTCGTAGACGTCGGCGAGGTCGAACTCGTAAGCGAACTCGTAGATCTTGTTCGTGCCGAAGATCTCGGGGCGGTTACCGAATTCGTGGCCGCTGCCCGGTGACTTGGCCTCGCCACTGTCGGGATCGGTGACATAGACGACCGGGGTCAGCGCGAGCGACAGTTCCTGGGCCAGCGCGGCGTCGGAGCGGGTCTGGACGCGGAAGGTCACGACCATCACCTGCTGGCCACCATACTGGGACCTCTGCTTCGCGATCTCGGTGACGACGAACTCAGGATCGGCGGACGTGGCCGTGGGGCCGCGCCAGTAGATCACGTCACCGACCTTCTTGATGATGTTGCCGCGCGGGCCAGTTGAGCGCGGCGGGCTAGGAGTAGTGCTGGAGAACATCGACTGGAAACTGGGCGTGGTGGTCGCGCTGGCCGGAGTGGAGGCGGCACTGGTGGCCTGGCCGGCATCGCTGCCGCAGCCGCCCAGTAACACCAGCCCGGCCGCGCTGGCCGCGGCCAGCATCCCCATCCGGTGTCCGGTGCTGGAGTGGTGGCGTGTCATCGGTCCCCTCGAGGTTGTCCTGGAGAATGTCGATCACACTGCCCTGCCCGTTACCCGCGTTCTTGATCCGTTATCGGCCGCGGGTGGTGTGAGCGCCGCCAGTGGACCCCAGGGCGTCAAGTGGTACCGACCTGACAACTACCCGTTGGACCCCATCGACGGAGTCCACTCAATTGGCCCAGCCCTACGGCTCGCTCGTCCGTCCGCGCCCGAAGTACTAAGTGCTCGCGCTGTCTACTCACCTGCATGACTCGGTTCACGGCTTCCGACCTGCGGTTTGCTGCCGTTGAGGCGCGTTGAGCACACTTGGCAGAGCCCTATGTGTGAACTATTTACGCGATACCGCGCTGACCTGCGGAATTGCCACTGCTGGTCAGCGCGGTTCGTTCAGAGCAGTTGCGGGGCGTGGGGAACCGTCCGGCCCAGAGCCGCCTGCTCTGCGATCGCTGCCTGCTCACGCTTCATCAGCAGGTCCTGGATCGAAATTTGCTGCCCATGGTCGCCCAGATGAAGATGTGCCGTTCGCGCGCTCCGTCATGTGCAAGCAGCTTGCTGAGCTTGCGCGGGTGCCTGTCCAAAACATCGTGGACCCAGTCGGCGAGCGGGACCGTTTCGATGAACCCTGACCACCCTTCGGCGAGAAGGTGCACTGTTCCTGGAGGCGCGTGGTCGACGACGTAGGCCATCCGCACACCGAGCGCCGCCGCTCGATTCACCAGCTTCCATGGCGCGAAGCAGGTCCGGCAGTTCAGCCCTCACACGGCGAAGATCGGCTCCGCGTCCGAACACTACGTTCGAGCCCCTGCGCGAGACCGCCGACCGGGAAACTTCAGGAGTGGTCCGGACGATCAAGGGGAGGTAAGCAGGTGGACAGGACCTGGCCTCATCGTCCGTGTCGATGAGGTCGAGTTTTGCCTTCAACGCGTGCTCGGCGGTATTGCGGGGCGTTCGGCTGGGGTGGTGTCGATGAAGACAGGGGTCGACGAAACGGGGATTCGAAGCTTTCCGTCGTGGGTTTCCGTGGGCACGCTGACGCAGAGGGCGTCCACCGCGTGCGCGCTGGGGTATGGCCATTCCCAGGTGAGTTCGATCGAGGGCAGGTCTTCCCGGTCCGCACCATCGTGTCGTTGCCAGGCGATCAGCAGTGGTGTGCGGTTGGTTCGCCGGATCTCGAACAAGTACAGGTCCGGGTGGTTGGGCACGGTGATCCGGTCAACTCGTTCGACCTTGTCGAGGTGACGTGTCAACAGTTCGAACGTGTCGGCGGCCGGGTATCGGTGGCTGACGGTGTCGTCGCTGTAGTCCATCAGTTTGAGTTTGTCGAACATCAGTATCGGGGCGATGCGGAGGGCACGGTCCAGTTTCCACTCGGGGCCCATCGCGTAGTAGAGGTTGCGCCGCACGCCCGCCGACAAGGCCAGTACGGTTCGGACGACCAGATCTCGGCAGGCGATCCGATGACGCTTGTCGTCGAGTTCGGTCGGCCATCCGGCCATGAACATCTGCAGGGTCGGTGGCAGCTCGTCCATGCGTTCGTAGAGGGCGATCACCGCGGGGTCTTCGGCGGCCTGCATGTCCTCGATCGTGTCGGGCATGCGCACCTCACCGAGGAACTGCTTCTGGTGCGCTGCGAGCACCTCGGCCAGGTACGGATGGTTGTCGGGGAAGTCTGTCGGCAGGGGGCCGCTGTGTTCGCTGGCGACGACGGGTTGCCGGCACCCGTGCGCGGCCAGCTGAGCGTGGCATGTCCGCACCAGAGCCGGGACCTCGTAGGCGTCACCGTAGGGGTGGATGTCGAAGATGTCGAAATATTCGGGCCCGTCGCGCAACACCTGACCGAAGAAACTCGCCCACGTCTGCGCTCCAGCCGGGCCGTCGCCGAGCATCGCTCCTGGCACCGCCCCACCGAGCACCACCAGGGCGGCGGGGTCGGCGGCCTTGACCGCGGCATGGAACACACGATCAAATGCTCGATGCCAGCCTCACCCGTTGGCTGACCGTACTGGGCCGGGCGGTCGCTCGCGGGCAAGCCCGCCCCGAAGCACTCTCGCCCCCCATCGCCACCGTCGCCGTCGACCTGCTTCGCCACGAGTACCTCATCCGCGGCGCCGCCACCATCGCCGACCACACCATCACCGAGATCGTTGACACGATCTACCTCCCCCTCGTGCAGACCCACAGCGACACCGACAAACCGAAAACTCGACGAGAAAGCGCAGACGCGGAGGAATAGAGCACCCCTGGAACAAGTCCCCCNNNNCACCCCCCCCCCCCCCCCCCCCCCCCCCGCCCAGTCAACGGACCCGACAACGGCGACCAAGGGTTCGACTGCTCGGGACAGACCAAAGCCGCATCTCCCACGTCGCGCTCTACCTCGGCCGGCGCCACGCGACCCTTAAATAGGTGGAATTGCATTTGATGCAAAATTGAACAAATGGACCCCGCCGCCACAATCTCCTCTGCGGGCCGATCGCGACCTTCAGTCTGGCACTCGCCGTCGTGGGCGCCTGGATCAGTTACATCGGCGCCGAGATCTGCGATCCGGTCGAGCTGAAGAACCCGTTCTGCCTGCGGCCGGTTCAGCTGGGTGGTTGGGACCTCCTGCCACCGGGACTGGGCATCGTCGCCAGCCTTCGAGCCGGATGGTTGCCCGCGCTGATCGCCGTCGTCGTCGCCATCGGAATGCGGATCGGGACCGATCGGCTGGTGCGGCGGCTCGATCCGCCGACGGCGGATACCTGGCCATTGGCCAAGCTCATCGGGCTGGTAGCGGTCCTGTCCGTCCTGGTCGTCACGGCGTCGTCGGCCTCGACGCTGTACCTGGTCGCCGTGATCGGCTACTACGGCGTCTGCCTTCCAGCGACCGCGCGATTCGTCCAGCAGGCCCCCGCGGTCCAGCCCGACACCCTCCGCCGCGTCAAAGACCTGGTCGAACGGCGTTGACCTGCTGACTGCGCAAGCATCCCTGATTCAGGGCCGACCTCGTCGAAGCACAGCCGCGGGGCGGGTACCGCGTCGTAGCGCTACCCGCCCCGCAGTGCCGCGCCAACGGCTGGCGTCACGAACAAGGTGATCACCGCCGCCCGACAGTTGGCCGGCCAAGATTTGATCGCGGATCAGGCGGGAAGGTCGACCAGCTCCCCAAGCCGGAAACGGTGGGCACCCGGGGTTCCGAGCGCGATCTGGTCCGACTTGGCGCGTTTGAGGTAGAGGTGGGCCGGATGTTCCCAGGTCATCCCGATGCCGCCGTGCAGTTGAACCGCTTCCTCCGCGGCGACCACCGCGACGTCGCCGCAATATGCCTGTGCGACGGCAACAGCGACGGGAGTGTCGGGATCGCCGGTCGCGAGGGCTGCCGCGGCGTACTGGGCTGCCGCGGCGGCCGACTCGACGCTCGTGTACAGGTCGGCCAATCGGTGTTTGAGGGCTTGGAACCCGCCGACGGTGCGGCCGAATTGCCTGCGCATCTTGAGGTACTCGACGGTGGTCTCCAGGCACCAGCGGGCCAGGCCGACCTGTTCGGCGGCCAGCAGCCCCGCGCCGCATTCCAGCGCGCGCCGCACCGCGGCCGCACCGTCGGCGACGACGAGGCGACCGTGGACGGCGTCGAGGTGGACGTCGGCGAGTTGACGGGACATGTCGAGGGAGACGACCGGTGTCACCGACGCAGCGTTGGCCGCGACCTCGTACAGCGCCGGGCCGCCAGCGGTCTGGGCGATGACCAAGAGCACGTCGGCCTCGGTTGCCCCGGCGACGCTCGTCACGGTGCCGGTGATCCGGTCTCCGTCCAACCGCAGCACCGGCAGGTCCGCACCGGGTGCGGTCGACCAGGGCACCAGCAGCGCCGCGGTGCGAGTGCCCGCCGCCAATTCGCCGAGTAGGTCGGCGTCGCTGCCGGCCAGCGCGGTGGTGGCGACGACCGAGCTGGTGAGGAACGGGACCGGCGCGGCTGAGCGGCCCAGCTCTTCCAGGACCACCGCCGCCTCTCGTGCCGACGCGCCGTGGCCGCCGTGCTTCTCGCTGACCAACAGCCCGGCCAGGCCGAGGTCCTCGGCCAGTGCCTTCCACAGTTCCGCGACGACCGATCGGTCACCGTCGTACAGGGCGGTCACCTCCGGTGACGAACACCGGTCCTGCAGCAGGTCCCGCACGGTCGCCCGCAGGTCCTGTTCGAGTTCGTTCGGGAGCAGGTCGAGTTCGTTCATCGGGGAATCTCCTTCCACGGCACGTTCTTGTCGGCCCGGGGCTCGGCAGGCAGGCCCAGCACGCGCTCCCCCACGATGTTCCGCAGGATCTCCGAGGTGCCACCTTCGATGGAGTTGCCTTTGGCCCGCAGGTAGCGGTATCCGGCGTCGCGGCCGGTGAACGTCACCGATTCCGGACGCACCATGGTCCAGTCGGAGTAGCGCAACCCGTGTTCACCGAGGATCTCCAGTTCGAGCCCGGACAGCTGCTGGCTCAGGCGCGCGAAGGTCAGTTTCATCGTCGAGCCTTCGGGACCGGGCTGGCCCATGGCCAGTTTCTGCCGCAGCCGGCTTCCGGTCAGCCGGGCGACCTCGGCTTCGACCCACAGCCGCAGCAAGCGCTCGCGCAGTTCCGGTGTTCGTAGTTCCGGGTGATCGCGCCAGGTCCGCGCGACGACGCCGATCATGCCGGTCTCCCGCTCGGCGGACTTGCCGATGGAAACGCGCTCGTTGTTGAGCGTCGCGTTGGCGACCTTCCAGCCTTCGCCGACCGAGCCGAGCCGTTGGCTGTCGGGGATCCGCACGTCGGTGAGGAACACCTCGTTGAACTCCGCCTCGCCGGTGATCTGCCGCAGCGGACGCACTTCCACGCCCGGCGCGTTCATGTCGCACAGGAAGTAGGTCAGGCCGGCGTGCTTGGGCACGTCGGGGTCGGTGCGCGCCAGGAGGATCGCGAACCTGGCCAGGTGCGCGACCGACGTCCACACCTTCTGGCCGTTGACCACCCACTCGGCGCCGTCGCGCACCGCGCGCGTGGCAACGTTCGCGAGGTCCGAGCCCGCGCCGGGTTCGCTGAACAGCTGGCACCAGATCTCTTCGCCGGTCCACAGCGGGCGCAGGTACCGGTCCTTCTGTTCATCCGTGCCGAACGCGACGATCGTCGGTGCGGCCATGCCGAGGCCGATTCCGTTGGCCTCCGGACGGTTGGTCGGAGCACCCGCTTCGGCGAACAGCCGGTCGACGTCCGGCTGCAGGGACTGCGGCAGCCCGAGGCCACCGCAGCCTTCCGGATAGGAGATCCACGCCAGGCCCGCGTCGAAGCGTGCCCGGAGGAACGCCAGCGGATCGGTGGTGGCCGGGTCGTGGGAGGCCAGGAACTGTGCGACCCGTTCGCGGAGCTCTTCGGCGGTCATCGCCTTCCTCTCTGTTCGGCTTGCCGGCGCAGCTCAGCGCGGGCCAGCGCGTTCTTGTGCACCTCGTCGGGGCCGTCGGCGAACCGGAGCGTCCGGATCCCGGCATACGCGGCGGCCAACGGGAAGTCCTGCGAGAGCCCACCGGCGCCATGCACCTGGATCGCCTTGTCGATGATCCATTGCACCGTCCGCGGCGTCGCGATCTTGATCGCCTGGATCTCGGAATGCGCGCCCTTGTTCCCGACGGTGTCCATCAGCCAGGCCGTCTTCAGCACCAGCAGCCGCAGCTGTTCGAGCCGGACCCGCGACTCGGCGATCCAGTCCCGGACGACGCCCTGCTCCGCGAGCGGCTTGCCGAACGCGACCCGTTCTTCCGCGCGGGCACACATCAGCTCGAGCGCCCGCTCGGCAACGCCGATCGAGCGCATGCAGTGGTGGATGCGCCCGGGGCCGAGCCGGGCTTGGGCGACCGCGAACCCGTCTCCCTCACCGGCGATCAGGTTCTCGGCCGGAACCCGCACGTCGGTCAACGTCAGCTGGGCGTGGCCGCCGTGGTCGTGGTCGTCGTAGCCGAACACCTCCATGCCCCGCTCCACCACGAGGCCCGGGGTGTCCCGCGGGACGAGGATCATCGACTGCTGCCGGTGGCGGTCGGCGCCCGGGTCCGTCTTGCCCATCACGACGAAGATCCGGCAGTTCGGGTTCATCGCTCCGGTGATCCACCATTTGCGCCCGTTGAGCACGTACTCGTCGCCGTCACGCTCGATCCGTGTGCCGATGTTGCTGGCATCCGACGAAGCGACGTCCGGCTCGGTCATCGCGAACGCCGACCGGATCCGGCCGTCGAGCAGCGGGGTCAGCCACCGCCGTCGCTGCTCTTCGGTGCCGAACTGAGCGAGCACCTCCATGTTGCCGGTGTCCGGCGCCGCGCAGTTGAGGGCGGGCGGCGCCAGGTGCAGGGCACGACCGGTGATCTCGGCCAGGGGTGCGTACTGCAGGTTGGTGAGTCCCCCGCCGTGCTCGCCCGGGAGGAACAGGTTCCACAGCCCACGTCGGCGAGCCTCGGCGCGCAGGTCGGCGAGTACGGGAGCCGAGTCCCAGGCCCACCGGTTGTCCAGTCCGGCCAGCTGCTCGGCGAAGGCCTTTTCGGACGGGTACACGTGCGAGTCCATGAAGTCGAGCAGTTCGGTGCGGAGGTGCTCGGTCCGGGAGTCCAACTGGAATTCCATCAGCGGTACTCCTGCAGGGATCGCAGGCCGCTCTCCAGCAGCGGCACGACGGCGTCGCCGATTCCAGCGAATCCTTCGCCAACGGTCTGGCCGTGGACGTGCCTGAAGTGGATGCCTTCGAGGATGGCCGCGAGCTTGAACGACGCGAGCGCCACGTAGAAACCGAGTTCCGACAGATCGCGGCGGCTGCCGCGGGAGTATCGCTCGACGATCTCCTTCTCGCTGAGGAAACCGGGCACGGTGGAAACATCGGCGATCAGGTCGCTCACCGAGGCGTCGGCGAGCCGGCCGTAGACGAGCATGAGCGCCAGGTCGGTCAGCGGATCGCCGAGTGTCGCCATCTCCCAGTCGATCACCGCGACCAGCCGGTCCTGCGCATCGACGAGGACGTTGTCGAGGCGGTAGTCGCCATGCACGATCCCGGCCGCGGACTCCGTGGGAACCCTCGCGGCGAGTTGCTTGTGCAGTTCGTCGGCGGCCGGAAGGTCGCGAGTGCGAGAAGCGTCGATCTGCTTCTTCCACCGGTTCACCTGGCGAGCCAGAAAACCTTCCGGGCGACCGAAGCCCGCGAGGCCGACCGCAGCCGGGTCGACCGAGTGCAGCGCGCCGAGCGTGTCCACGAGCGCTTCCGAAATCACGCGAACCCGCTCCGGCGTCAACCCGGCGACGTCCCCCGCGTATCGGTACGGGATCCCCTCGACTCGCTCCATCACGTAGAAGGGCGCACCAAGAATCGCCGTGTCCTCGCACAGTGCGTGCGTCCTGGGCACCGGGACATCGGTGTCCTGAAGTGCGGCCATCACCCGGTACTCCCGGGCCATGTCGTGTGCGGTGGCGAGCACGTGCCCGATCGGCGGGCGGCGCACGATCCACGTGCTCGTTCCGTCGGTCACCTCGTAGGTGAGGTTGGACTTGCCGCCCGCGATCAGTTTCGCGGACAGCTCGCCCCCGGCACCGGGGACAGCCGTCGGCAGCCACTGCCGGAGCCGGCGCAGGTCGAGACCGGCCGGGTTCTGCGCGGCGGTCACGGTGTCACCACGCTCACGGTTTCGACGACGCAGGCGGGTTTGCCGCCGCGATCCCGTTCGATCGTGACACGGTGAACGAGCTGCCATCCGCCGGAACCGGCCGTGACCGACACCAGCTCGGCGCCGGCGCGCACCCGGGACCCGGCGGGCGCGGGCGCCGGGAACCGGAGCCTGTTCGCACCGTAGTTGACCGCGGCCCGGAAGCCCTCGACCGTGAAAATCTGCCCGAGCAGCATCGGCACCAGACTCAGCGTCAGGTAGCCGTGCGCGACGGTCGTCCCGAACGGGCCCTCGGCAGCGCGCACCGGGTCGGTGTGGATCCACTGGTGGTCGCCGGTGCTCTCGGCGAACGCGTCGATCTGCTCCTGCGTGATGGTGTGCCACTCGGAGTAGCCCAGATGCGTGCCGACGGCCCCCTCGAGTTCCTCGATACCCCGGAAGACCCTCATGCGGTCGGCCCTCCAGCGACGTAGAGCACCTGGCCCGAGACGTATCCGGCGCCCTCGCTGGTGAAGAAGGAGACCGCGTGGGCGATGTCGGCGGGCAGGCCCGAGCGGTTCACCGGGATCCGAGCGACTACGGCATCGCGGAAGTCCTCGAAGGACATACCCATGCGCGCGGCGGTCGCCTCGGTCATTTCGGTTTCGACGAAGCCCGGTGCGATGGCGTTGACGGTGACACCGAACTTGCCGAGTTCCAGCGCGAGCGTCTTGGTGAACCCCTGCAGCCCGGCCTTCGCCGCCGAATAGTTCGCCTGGCCGCGGTTGCCGAGCGCCGACGTGCTGGACAGGTTCACGATCCGTCCCCAGCCGGCCTTCGTCATGAACCCCTGGACGGCACGGCTCATCAGGAACGAGCCGCGCAGGTGGACGGCCAGGACCGCGTCCCAGTCGTCGACGCTCATCTTGAACAGCAGGTTGTCGCGGATGATTCCGGCGTTGTTGACGAGGACGGCCGGATCACCGAGTTCGGTCGCGACCCGCCCGACGGCGGTGGTCACCGCCGCTTCGTCGGTCACATCGACGGCCACGGCGAGCGCGCGCCCGCCGTCGGCGGTCAGTTGGTCGACGACCTTCTGGCACGCGGATTCGTCGAGGTCGAGGACGGCGACGGCCAACCCGTCGGCGGCGAGCCGTTTCGCCACGCCGGCGCCGATTCCGCGGGCCGCTCCGGTCACGATGGCGGTGCGCGGTGGTGAACTCATGAGATCACTCCAGTTGGTGTGGTGGGTGGTCACTCGACGCTCGAGGTGAGAGTTCCGCCGCCGTCGAGGACGACTGTCTGACCGGTCAGCCAGGCAGCGTCGTCGGACAGCAGGAACGCGACAACCCCGGCGACGTCGTCGGGCACGCCGAGGCGCTTGAGGGGATAGGCCCGGCTGGTTTTCGCTTCGCGGCCTTCGTACAGCGCCGCCGCGAACCGCGTCTTGACCACGGCCGGCGCGACGCCGTTCACCCGGATGGCCGGTCCGAGCTCGAGGGCGAGCAACTCGGTGATCGAGTTCAGCATCGCCTTGGTGGCGCCGTAGAAACCGATGTTGCGCGCGGGCCGGATGCCCGACACCGACGAGACGTTGACGATCGCCCCGCCGTGCGCGCCCATCCAGGCGGCGTGCACCTTCTGCACCCAGGACACCGCGGCGATGCAGTTCACCTCGACCGTCTTGCGCGCCGCATCGAGGTCGAGTCCGGTCATCGGCCCGTAGGCCGGGTTGATGCCGGTGTTGTTCACCAGGAAGTCGATGCTGCCGAACGTGTCGAGTGTCCGCCGGACGACCTCCTCCTGGTGCCCAGCGTCATCGGCCCGCCCGGCCACGCCGAGCGCGTGCTCCGCGCCGAGCCGCTCGACTGCCTCGTCGAGGGCGTCCTTGTTGCGGGCGGTGATCACGACCCGCATCCCGTCGGCGACCAGCCGTTCGGCGATCGCGAGCCCGATCCCGCGGCTGGCGCCGGTGACGATCGCGGTCCGGCCGGTCACGAGAGCCGCTCCAGCACCATCGCCATACCCTGGCCACCGCCGACGCACATGGTCTCGAGCCCGAACTGCTTGTCGTGCCACCGCAGGGAGTTGATCAGCGTGCTGGTGAGCCGCGCGCCGGTCATGCCGAACGGGTGCCCCACGGCGATCGCGCCACCGTTGACGTTGAGCCTGTCCACGTCGACGCCGAGGTCACGCGCCGACGGGATCACCTGCGCCGCGAAAGCCTCGTTGATCTCCACCAGGTCGATGTCACCGATGGACAGACCCGCCAGTGCCAGTGCCTTGCGGGAGGCCTCGACCGGGCCGAGACCCATGATTTCCGGCGACAGCCCGGAAACCCCGGTGCTGACGATCCGCGCCAGCGGGTTCAGGCCGAGCTGCTTCGCCTTGGTGTCGGACATGATCACGACGGCGGCGGCGCCGTCGTTGAGCGGGCAGCAGTTGCCGGCGGTGACCGTGCCATCCGGACGGAACACCGGCTTCAGCCCGGCGACGCCCGCCAGTGTCACCCCGGCCCGCGGGCCGTCGTCGGCCCGGACGACGGTGCCGTCCGGTAGCGTCACCGGAGTGATGTCGCCGGCCCAGAAGCCACTTGCGATGGCCTGCTCGGCCAGGTTCTGGCTGCGGACCGCGAAGGCGTCCTGCTCCGCGCGGGACACGCCCTTGAGCTGGGCCACGTTCTCCGCAGTCTGCCCCATCGCGATGTAAACGTCCGGCAGGGCGCCCTCGGTCCGCGGGTCAGCCCAGGTCTGGCCGCCTTCGGCGAACTTGCCGGTGCGCACCTGGGCGTCGGCGAACACCGGGTTCCGGCCCTCGGGGTTGTCGGACACGCCGTTGCCGTACCGGCTCACGGTCTCGACACCGACGGAGACGAAGACGTCACCCTCGCCGGCGCGGATGGCGTGCAGCGCCATCCGGGTCGTTTGCAGGCTGCTCGAGCAGTAACGGTTCACCGTGACGCCGGGCAGGTGGTCCATCCCGGCGAGGACGGCCACCACGCGGCCCAGGTTGTTGCCCGACTCGCCAGCGGGTTGGCCGCAGCCGAGGAGCAGGTCGTCGATGTCCCGCGGGTCCAGCTCGGGGACCTGCGCCAGCGCCGCGCGCACCATCGTCGCGGCCAGGTCATCGGGTCGCAGGTCCTTGAGCGACCCCTTGCCGGCCCGGCCGATGGGCGAGCGGGCCGTGGCGACGATGACGGCTTCACGCATCGGATCTCCAAGTAACTAAGCGCTTGTTCATTGACGGGCGTCACGGTCCCAGACGTTGGTGAACTTCGAGCGAGCCGGCGCCGATTCAGGGCCCGACAGGGGGATGCCGGTGTGCCACCGTCAGATGCGTTGCATCCAGTGCAGCAGCGCACCGCCGGTCTGCGCGGGGTCGATGAAATGTTCCGCCCAGCCGTCGTGGTCGGCAGACTCCCCGACGATCGCGGCACCGCCGGCGACGGCCAGCGCCTTGCACGCGCCGATCTCGGTGGTCTCCAGGGAAACGTGGTGCAGCCCGCCGCCCGACTTGGCCAGGTACCTCGTGATCGGGGTGTCAATCCGGTGCCGCGGAGCGAACACCTCGAGCCGGAGGCCGGCCCCCACTTGGATCCACGACCCGAGGATGTCCAGTTTGTCATCGCCGCCCTCTTCCTCGACGACGCCGCCGAGGCAACCCAGGAGAGTGGCGACGACGTCGTGATAACGCTCCTTCGCGGTGACGATGCCGATGTGGTGCAAGGCGAAGAGCGGATCGCCGGAAGCCGTCATCTGTCCTCCTCCAGAACATGCGGTGGCGCACCGGATCGTGCGGGAACCACCGCAGCGTCGCCGCACGCTGTGCGCGGATCGCGCCCGGATGGGCGGGTTGCCGACCGTGTGTACCTCGGGATCAGGCAGGGCGACTTCCCCAGCACCCGCGAAACCACGTGTTTCGACGCGGGCATGCCAGGGATCCGCCCCCCGTTCGGGCTGTCTTTCCCGGCGGAACGAGCCCGACCGTGCCGTCCGGCGCGAAAGTCGGCCTCTGCCTCGATGGAGAAGGAACGCCCGATGACACTGAAAATCGTCGCGGACATCGCCGCGTGCAAGGGAACCGCCTGCTGCATGATGGAGTCGCCGGACCTGTGCGACGTCGACGAGACGACGGGGAAGGTCGTCGTCCTGGTCGACGAGATCGACGACGCACGGCGTGCGGACGCGGAAACCGCCGTCCGCGCGTGCCCGACGAAGGCGCTCGAACTCCGGGACTGCTGACCATGGACCGGATCGTGGTCGTCGGCGCGTCCGTCGCGGGCGTCAACGTCGTCGAGGCCCTGCGTCAGGGCGGCTTCGAGGGCGACGTCACGCTGGTCGGCGCGGAACCGCAGCTGCCCTACGACCGGCCGCCGCTGTCGAAGGAAGCGCTGAAAGCGGGCCCCGGCGCCGCGGACGTGGCGTTGCGGCCGCGAGATTGGTACGACGAACACGGCATCGCGCTGCGGCTCGGTCAGCGCGCGGTGCGCCTTTCCGCGGCCGCCAGGCAGGTCGTGCTCGCCGACGGCAGCCGGCTGCCCTACGACGGCCTGGTCATCGCCACCGGCTCCGCGGTGCGGACCTGGAACCAGACCGAGCAGACCGGCCCGGTCCGCGTGCTGCGGACGCTGTCCGACGCCGCGGCGCTGCACGCCGAACTCCGCCCTGGGCGCCACATCGTGATCATCGGGGCCGGGTTCATCGGCCTGGAGATCGCCGCGACCGCCCGCGAACTCGGCCTGGCTGCCTCGGTGATCGAGATCGAAGCCGCCCCACTCGCCCGCGTGGTCGGGGCGGAGACCGGCCGATGGTTCGCCGACCTGCACGCCGCCCATGGAGTTTCGGTGCACGTCGGCAGCAGGATCGAGCGGATCGAGCGGTCCGGCGACCAGTCCAAGATCGCTCTCTCCGACGGGACCCACCTCACAGCCGACCTCGTCGTGGCCGGAGTCGGGGTCACCCCGGCCACGGCCTGGCTCGGCGGGAGCAACATCTCGATCGACGACGGGGTGGTCTGCGACGCGAGACTGCGCACAACGCTCCCGGGCGTGGTCGCCGCCGGCGACATCGCCCGCTGGCACAACCCGTTGTTCGGCCACGACATGCGCGTCGAGCACTGGCTCAACGCCGTCGAGCAGGGGAAGCACGCCGCACTGAGCCTGCTGGGCTCGGACGAGCCCTACACCCACGTCCCGTACTTCTGGTCCGACCAGTTCGGCGAAAAGATCCACAGCGTCGGGATCACCTCGGACGCCGACGTGTCGGCGGTCCGGCGGCTGGACGCGAACGGCATCTCGGTCGTCTTCGGCCGCCACGGCGTCGTCCGCGGTGCGCTGTGCGTGAACGCACCCCGAGACGTCGCCCGTTACCGGCAGGCGATCCGGGACCGCACGCCGTGGGAGGACCTCGTTCCCGAACCGAATCGGAGCCCGCAATGGCCTACGTGATCACCCAAGGATGCTGCAACGACGCCTCCTGCGTGCCGACCTGTCCGGTGCAGTGCATCCGGCCGCGCCCCGGCGACCCCGACTTCACCCACACCGAACAGCTGTACATCGACCCGAAAGCGTGCATCGACTGCGGCGCCTGCATGGACGCCTGCCCGGTGGAGGCGATCTACCCGGACTACGAGGTCCCGGACCACTACAGCGACTACGTCGACCTCAACGCCGAGTACTTCGACGCGCATCCGCTGTCCAAGGCGGACGTGCCCGGCTACACGCGGCGCGTCCTCCCCGACGGGCACGACAGCCTCCGGGTCGCGGTCGTCGGGTCAGGCCCGGCCGGCATGTACGCCACCGGCCTGCTGAGCGAGATCCCCGGCGTCACGGTCTCGGTGTTCGACCGGCTCCCGACGCCGTTCGGCCTGATCCGCACCGGCGTCGCCCCGGACCACGTCCGCACCAAGTCGATCGCCGAACGGTTCGGCGCCTACCTCGATCGCCGCACCGTCTCCTGCTTCTTCAACGTCGAGGTCGGCCGGGACATCACGCTGCCGGAACTGCTCGACCACCACCACGCGGTCATCTGGGCCGGCGGCGCGGGGGCCGACCGCGAGCTGGGCGTACCGGGCGAGCGCCTTGCCGGCGTCTGGTCCGCCCGGGACTTCGTCGCCTGGTACAACGGCCACCCCGAGTTCGCGGAACGCTCGTTCACCGTCCGCGGCGACCGGGCGGTCGTCGTCGGCAACGGCAACGTGGCCCTCGACGTGGCACGGACCCTGCTCCTCGGCCCCGATGTGCTGGGACGCACCGACATCTCGGACACGGCTCTCGAGGCGCTCTCGCGGTCCGGCATCCGCGAGGTCGACATCGTGGCGCGGCGAGGACCCGAGCACGCCGCGTACTCGCTCAGCGAGTTGCTCGCCCTCTCGAAGCTCGACGGCATCGCGCTGCGGGCCGACCCCGGCGAGGTCGCCGCAGCTCCCGATCACGGTCGGCGGCACGAAATCCTGCTCCGCGCGGCACGCGACGCCGGACGGCACGCCGATCGCGTGATCCGCCTGCGCTTCGGGCTGGAACCGGTCTCGATCGACGGCGGCGACCAGGTGCGATCGATCACCTTCCGGCGTACGGACGGCAGTCTCGAGACCATCCCGACGTCGGCCGTGTTCCGCGCGATCGGCTACCGCGGCGCGGAGGTCGAGGGCCTGCCGTTCGACCCGGTCACCGCGACCGTCCCGCACGACGGGGGCCGTGTCGTCGAACCGTCGTCCGATGAGAGCGTCCCCGGGCTCTACTGCTCGGGCTGGATCAAACGCGGACCCCGCGGCATCATCGGCACGAACAAGGCCGACGCGGCTGAGACGGTCGACAGCATCCTGCAGGACCTGGCCGACGACCGGCTGAGCGCTCCGGAACACGACCCGGCGGCGCTGGCCGGAATACTGGCCGCCCGCGGCGTCGACGTCGTCGACAAGTCCGGGTGGCACCGGATCGACGCGGCGGAGAAGTCGCGTGGCACCGGTCAAGGGCGGCCGCGGAAGAAGTTCATCGCGCTGAGCGAGTTGCTGCGGGCCGCGCACGACGGGACTTGAACCCCGCGCAACACAATGCCGGCCTGATCGGACTGGGCAGGCCGGCATTCATCGGCCGGTCCTCAGCCCGCCGGCGGGCGCGCGGAAGGCGGCTTCGTCCTCGGCGACGGCCCGGCGAAGTGACCGGCCCCTCACGAGTTCGGACCGCCCAGCGGCTCATCGTGGACGGGGATGGATGTCAGGTGGCCGTCTTTCGCCAGGCGGTGGGCGTCAGGGACCGCTGCAGCAGCACCTCGTCGGCGGCGCGGTCGCCCGAGCGCAGCGCACCGTCCATGCTGCTCACCCAGTGCTCCGCGGTGTGCTCGCCGGCGAAGTGGATCCTTCCCCAGCCGACAGCACGGGCCAGCAACGCGGGCAGCCGCGGGAAGTCGGCCATCGGACACGACACGACGCCCCCGGCGTACTCGTCCCTCGTCCAATCCTGGAGCACGCCGGAGAGCCGCTCGGGCTCGGTGCCCGACGCCACCCGGACGAGGTCGTCGAGCGCGGCGAGCGCCCGGTCTTCGTCCCGCAGGAAGCCGTCGCTCAGGTCGGGCACCAGGCCGTAGACGACGACCGTGTCGTGTTCACCCGGCTCGCCGGCCCAGGCGAAGGAAATCGGCCCGTCGCTCGTGACGGTCGTCCCGAGCCGCCGCCGGAGCTCGGTTCCGCCGGCGTACTGCCCGGCGACCTTGCCGCCTTGGGACATCGACGTGGTCAGCAGGGCCTGGGTCTTCCACTCCGGCAGCACCGGGTCGAAGCTGATGCGGCGGGTCGGAGTCACCGGTGTCGCGACGATGACGTTCGCGGTGGTGAACTCGGCCGACGCGGTCTTGACCGTGGTCTCGAAGGTCTCCTGGTTCTGGCGGATCGAGCGCACCACCTGGCCGAACCGGATGTCCAGGCCCGCGGCCATCGCGGTCGCAAGGGCATCGGCGCCGCCCGGGATCATCCAGCACGTCTTCCCGGAGTGCGGCGGGTGAATCGTGGACATCGGGGTTTCTTCGGGCTCGTGCACCGGGTTCGCCCCCGCCTGTGCCCGGACCAACGTCCGGGCCAACGGCGACAGCCGAGCCCGCGCCGTCCACGACGCGATCGATTCCGTAGCCACCGGCGGAACGGCGTTCAGCGCCGCGCGCACCTCGTCAGCGACCTTCGCGGACTCCTCCGGCGTCAGCCGCCGCCCTTGGCACACCACGGTGTTCTCCAGAACGGAGGCGATATCGACCCGCCCGTCCGGCCCGGGCCGCAGCAGGTTCATGGTGGGGGTCAGCTTCACCCCGAACTCGGCGCACGCGCGCAGGATCCGGTTCTGGCCGAGGTCGATGAAGGACCCGCCGAGGTCGGCGGGCTGGCCGTGGCGCAGGCGGTCCCGCTCGGTGCGGGTGCGACCACCGACGCGCGAGGTCGCTTCGAGGACGACGACTTCCTCACCGGCCGCCTGCAGCTTGCGTGCTGCGGCGAGTCCCGCGAGCCCGGCTCCGACGACGACAGTGCTCATGCCCGCACCAACCCTGCTTCGATTTCCTTCTGGGCCAACGATTCGGACGCGCGGAGCACTTCGCCCGCGGCGCGCAGGCCGGACAACGCCGCACCTTCGAGAGTTCCTTGGTAGTAGACGTCGGTGTGGTCGCCGGCGAAATGCACCCGGTGGTGCGGCACGGCGAACTGGGCGGCGAAGGCGCCCCCGCGTCCGGTGAAGTCGGCGTAGGTGCTCACCGACCTGACGTACGGGTCGGTCGTCCAGTTGTGCTGCCGGCTGGCGAGACGGGTAACCGGGGCACCCACGGCCGCCTCGACGACGGCGTCGAGCGCGTCGGCCGCGGCCCCTTCGGTTTCCAGGACGAACCGGTCGTCACCGGTGATGAAGCCGCTGACGACGGCGGGACCTTCGGTCGTGTACTGGTTGCTCACGAACGCCGTGTTGACCGGCCCGTCCGATGACACCACCTGCCTCAGCGCCGCGCGGACAGCGTCGCCTTCGGCGTACTGGCAGGCGACCTTGCCGCCCCGCGCACGCTGCAGCGACGACAGCGCCGCCATCAGGTTGGCCGGCAGCGGCGGGTCGAAACTCAGCGCGCCGGTGATGGACGCCGGAACGGCCACGATCACCCGATCGCCGGCCAGCCGCTCCCCGCTTTCCAGCTCGACCTCGACGCCGTCACGGCGCTGGCGCACCGCACGCGCCGGCGAGTTCAGCCGCACGTCGAGGTCTTTCGCGAGCGTCTCGGGCAGGACCTGTGACCCGCCGACGATGCGCTGGATGGTGAAGTGGCCCGTTTCGACCAGCACCCCGGAGACGTCGATCTGGTGCGTCTCGTACGGGACCAGGTGGGAGATCGCGATCAGCGCCGCTTCCGCGTCCGGCGAGAGGTCCAGGCGGCCGACCCACTGGCTGACCAGCTCGTGGCGCGCCGGGGGGTGGGTCCGCACGGCCGCGCGGATCTCCCGGTCGACGGCGGCGAACCGCTCACCCCGGAGCGCCTCTCCGCCGAGGACGATGTGGCCTTCGTTGAGCATCCCGTGCACGAACAGCTCCTCGGGCGCGGTGTCGTCCCGCCACAGCCAGAACGGCTCGGAGAGTTCGACGCCCACCTCGGCGCAGAGCTTCGTAATTGCCTGGGACGGCCCCAGCAGGAGTTCGCCGCCAAGATCGCATTGCTGCCCTGCGGCGAACCCTTCGCGCACGGTGTAGGCCCGCCCGCCCACCCGGTCGCCGGCCTCGAGCACGACGACCGGAACGCCCGCGGTGGCGAGCTGGTGCGCGGCCGTCAGCCCAGCCACACCGGCGCCGAGCACCACCACCGGGCGCCTGCCGTCGTCCGCTGTCTCCATCAGCAATCCTGTCGTTGTTCAGGGGGAGGTCGGTTCAGCACAACCGCACGGGCATCGCCGTGTCCTGGGTGAGCGTGTACGAGGTCGCCATCCGGCCGAAGCGAGCACGTCGCTCTCGGACCAGAAAACGCCACTCGGCGCTGGAGACGTAGCGCTGCGCAAGAAATGTGCCCACATGGGTGGCTGCCGCGCGGCCTCCGCGTGCCTTCCCCCGGACGGGCGCTCAATGCCGGCCACGCCGTCCGCGAGGCGCGGGGTGTGCCTTGAATGGCGCAGCGCCCGGACGAGCTGACGAGCGAGGGACCCGATGAGCAAGTACACCGTGACCGACCCCAGCACCGGGGAGACGGTCTCGAAGTTCGCGACGTTCACCGACGAGGAGGTGAGAGCCGGCATCGACCGCGCGGACTCCGCGTACCGGAACTGGGGCCGGTCGTCGCCGTTGGCCGAACGGTCCGCTCTTCTCAGCCGGGTTGCCGCGCTGTACCGGGAGCGGCGCGAGGGCCTCGCCCGCATTGTCGTGCGCGAAGTGGGCAAGCCGATCACATCCGCACTCGGCGAGGTCGACGTCTGCGCTGACATCTTCCAGTACTACTCGGACAAGGCGGAGGAGTTCCTCGCCGACGAGCAACTGGAACTGCTGACGACACCGGGCAAGGCGATAATCCGGCGCACTCCGATCGGGGTGGTCCTCGGGGTCATGCCGTGGAACTACCCGTACTACCAGGTGGCGCGGTTCGCCGCGCCGAACTTGCTCCTCGGCAACACGATCCTGCTCAAGCACGCCTCGCAGTGCCCCGAATCGGCCGCGGCGATCGCGGGGATCTTCGCCGACGCGGGATATCCCGAAGGCGCGTACGAAATGCTGTACGCCACCAGCGCGCAAATCGAGGACGTCCTCGCCGATCCGCGGGTGCAGGGGGTTTCGGTCACCGGGTCCGAAGCCGCCGGCTCGGCCGTCGCGCGAATCGCCGGGCAGCACCTGAAGAAGGTCGTGCTGGAACTCGGCGGCTCGGACCCGTTCATCGTGCTCAGTTCGGACGACCTCGACGCGACCGTCGAATGCGCGCTGTGGGCGCGGTTCTACGAGAACGCCGGGCAAGTCTGCTGCGGCGCCAAGCGGTTCATCCTCGCCGACGAGGTGTATGAGCCGTTCCTGGAGAAGTTCCTCGCGGCGCTGCGGAAACTGCGGCCGTCCGACCCGGCGAAACCGGACACGCTGCTAGGGCCGGTGTCCTCGGTGGCGGCCGCGGACTTCCTGGCCGATCAGCTGAATCGGGCCGTCGCGAGTGGCGCGCGCGTCGCGCTCGGCGGCGGACGGCACGGTGCGTTCGTCGAGCCGACCGTGCTGGTCGACATCGCCCCCGGGAACGAGGCCGCCCGCGAAGAGTTCTTCGGCCCCTTCGCCCACGTTTACCGCGTCGCGTCCGAGGAAGAGGCCATCGCCGTCGCCAACGACACCCCGTTCGGGCTCGGAGCGTACGTGTTCAGCGCGGACCAGGAACAGGCGCTGCGGGTGGCCGACCGGATCGACGCCGGGATGGTGTCGGTCAACACCTTCGGTGGCGAAGGCCCGGAAGTGCCGTTCGGAGGGACCAAGCGCTCCGGCTTCGGCCGCGAGCTGGGGCGGTTCGGACTGGACGAATTCGCCAACCGCAAGCTCATTCGCACCGGCGTGTGACAGGAGGACCGAACAATGGGATTCGAAGGGCGCACGACCCGCGCCGCGGTGATGTACGGCGTCAACGAGCCGCTGATCGTCGAGGAGATCGAGATCGCCGAGCCCGGCCCGGGCGAGGTCATGGTCAAGCTCGCCGCGAGCAGCGTCTGCCACAGCGATCTGCACGCTCTGGACGGTGGCTGGCCGCCGCAAGTCCCGATCGTGCTCGGGCACGAGGGCGCCGGCACGATCGAGGCGGTGGGGCCGGGCGTGACCCGCCATGCGGTGGGCGACCCGGTGTCGCTCTCCTGGACGCCGGGCTGCGAGCGGTGCCGGTTCTGCCTGGTCGGCCGCCCGAACCTGTGCGAGCGGATGATGGCGACGACCGGCTCGAACGTGATGGTCGACGGCACGACCCGGCTGCGCAAGGGCGGCCAGGAGATCTACACCTACATGGGGACGGGCTCGTTCAGCGGGTACACGGTCGTCCCGGAGACCGGTGCGATCCCGATCCCGGCCGGCTCCCACCTGGACGTCGCTGCCGTCGTCGGCTGCGCCGTCACGACCGGATTCGGGGCCGCGACCAAGACCGCGCGGATCGCCGTCGGCGACACCGCCGTCGTGATCGGGCTCGGCGGTGTCGGGCTGTCGGTCATCCAGGGCTGCGTCGCCCAGTCGGCCGGCATGGTGATCGCGGTCGACGTCCACGAGGACAAGCTGGCGACCGCCAAGCACTTCGGCGCCACGCACGTGGTCAACGCACGCGAGACCGACGTCTCGGCCGCAGTCGCCGAACTGACCGGCGGGCGCGGAGCGGACGTCGCGTTCGAGGCGATCGGCCTCAAGGCCACGATCGAGCAGACGATCGGGGTGCTCGGCCCCCGGGGCACGGCCGTGCTCGTGGGCATGCCGCCGTCGGGTGTCACGTTCGAGGCCGACCCGACGCTCGTCGCCATGATGGAGCTGAGCATCGTGGGTTCCAACTACGGTTCGGCGAACCCTCCGGTGGATTTCCCGCGGATCCTGGGTTTGGCCCAGCTGGGCAGGCTCGATCTCGCATCGCTGATCACGCGGCGCATCGCGCTCGAGGACATCAACGAAGCGTTCGAGGACATGAAGCGAGGCGAGGGAATCCGCACCGTCGTCAGCCACCGCTGATGACGGTGGATCGTCAGGCGACGTCGCCGCGTCGCCTGACGATCCACGCGGCGACGTGCCCTTCCGCGGTGCGCGGGGAAGCCCGGCCGCGCGCGCGGGGGGACGCTTCGTCGGCACAGCGCGGACAGCGCGTTCAGGTCGCGCTGTCCGCGGGCGCCGAGCGCGCGTCAAAGACCGCGGCGGGCTACTGGACGGTCACGCCGCCGTCGACGACCAAGACCTGCGCCGTCATGTAGTCGGACGCGCGGGAGGCCAGGAAGACCGCGGGGCCGACGAATTCGGCGGGCTGCGACCAGCGCCCCATCGGCACCTGGTGCCGGATGAAGGTCGCGACGTCCTCGTTCGCCGCCAGGTCCGGCAGCATCGCCGTTTCCACGTAGCCCGGGGCGATCGCGTTGACCTGGACGCCCTTGCGGGCCCACTCCAGCCCGATCGCGCGGGTCACCCCGATCAGCCCGTGCTTGGCCGCGATGTAGGCGCTGTCGTTGCGCATCGCGACCAGGCCGAGCACCGAGGCGATGTTGATGACCTTCCCGCCGCCGTCCTTCAGGTACGGCGACGCGGCCTTGGTGAGAAGCCAGCACGACTGCAGGTTCAGTTCCAGGACCCGCTGCCACACCGACAGGTCCGTCTTTTCGATGGACGAGTCGTGGTCGTCGCCGGCGTTGTTGACGAGGATGTCGAGGCCGCCCAGCGTCTTCGCCGCATCCTCGACACACGCTTCGATCGCCGCCGGCGAGCGAAGGTCGACCGCGTAAGGGGTGACGCTGCCGGGCGCGTCGGCGGCCAGTTTCGCGGTCTCCTTCAGGCCGTCTTCCGAGCGGGCGGCACCGATCACGTGCGCGCCCTGGTGCGCGAACCCCACCGCGATCGCCTGCCCGATGCCGCGGCTGGCGCCGGTCACGAGTGCGCGACGGCCGGTGAGGTCGAAGTCGGGAACGTATGCGTTGGTCATGGCGGCACCATGGCAGCCGATCCGCCGCCGCCCGCACGGCCGAAGACGAAAACAGCCCGATCGGGGGCTCAGCCGGCGTTCTTCCGTTGCTGGGCGATCCAGTTCGCGATCTGGGTGCGTGTCGTGAAGCCCAGCTTCGTCAGCGCCTTCTCGACGTGCCCGTCGACGGTCCGCGTGGACAGGACCAAGCGCGCCGCGATGTCCCGGTTGGTCAGTCCCTCCGCCACCAGCTCGGCGACCTCACGTTCTCGCTTCGTCAGGACGGAGCCCTGCTTCCGCGTCGCGGCTGACGCCGTGGACAGTTCTCCCAGGGCCAGCGCGAAAGCGGCGTCGGGGTGCAGAGCGCGCCCCCGGTCGAACGCGGCCTGGAACTCCGCCTCCCCCAGCTGCTTCCGGGCCATCTGCTCGAACCGCGCGTGGTGCTCGATCAGGTGCACCGACCCGACCAGCGGCGACCCGAGGGATCCCCACAACGTGGCGGAGCCGCCGAACAGCGCGGCCGCCCGATCACCGTGTCCCTGCGCCGCCATCGTCCAGGCCAGGAGGTCGAGCGCGAGGGCGAGCCCGAGCGTGTCGTGGAACATCCGCTTGATCCGGATCGCCTCGGTCAGATCGGCTTCCGCCTGCTCCGGCTTCCCGGCGAGCAGGTTCAGCAGGCCGCGCACCCACAACGCGTAGGAGAACTGCCACCGTTCCCCGACCTGGGCGCAGTGGTCGAAGAACTCCTCGAGCACCCGCGCGGCCCGATCGAAATCTCCGGCCAGGACGAGCACACACGCCATCTCCGTGCGCAGGAGATCCGGGTACTGCTGCTCCACCTCGCTCTGTTCGTACTGCTCGAGCGCTTCGTCGAACAGGGCGATCGCCTCCGACAGGTCGGCGTCGAAGTAGTGGCCCACGGCCAGAACGTGCTTCGCGTAGGCCCGCACACCGGGGTCGTCGAGGTGCTCAGCGAGCTCGGCCGCCTGCCGGGCCAACCGGGTCGCTCCGGGCTCGTCTCCCTGAACGCTCGCGAGGTAGGCGGTGGTCGCCAGGCCCCACGCCCGTTCCCGGGTCGGTTCCGGACAGAGCGGCAACGCCCGCTCCAGCCACAGCCGGCCCTCGGTGATGTGGTCCATGGCCAGCCAGAACCACACCATGCCGGCCATGCGCAGACCCCGGCGCGCGGTTCCCCGATCCGAGAGGCACGCCTCGAACGCGCGGCGCAGGTTGGCGTGCTCCGCGCGCAGCCGCCCCGCCCACTCCAGCTGCCGGGGACCGCCCCACTCCGTGTCGGCTTGTTCCAGGAGACCGGCGTAATAGTCGCGATGCCGGTGGTGCACCGCGGACTCCGCGCCGGTTTCGGCGAGGCGGGCCTGTCCGTATTCGCGCAGGGTTTCGAGGATGGCGAACCGGGCGTGCCCGTCCCGGTCTTCCCGGATGAAGACCGACTTGTCGAGCAGGCCGGCGACCGTGTCGAGGACAGCTCGGGCAGGCAGTGTCTCGTCGGTGCAGACCGCCTCGAGCGCCGCCGCGTCGAATCCGCCTGCGAACACGGACGCCCGGGCCCACAGCACCTGCTCGCCCGGAGTACACAGTTCGTAACTCCAGTCGACCAGTGCCTGCAGCGTCCGGTGCCGCTCCGGGTCGTCGCGGTTGCCCTCGCGTAGCAGCTGGAACCGGTCGTCGAGCCGGCGCTCGAGATCGTCGACGCTGAGCACCCGCAGCCGCACCGCCGCCAGCTCGATCGCCAACGGAATCCCCTCCAGCCGGCGACACAGCCGCACGACCGCCTGCTCGTTGGCCGCGGTGAGCTCAAATCCGGGAACGACCGCCGCCGACCGCTCAGCGAACAGCGCGACAGCCGGGAACCGGGTCGCGGTGCCCGGTTCCAGCGGTTCGCCCGGTTCGGGCACCGGCAGCGGCGGCACCGGGAAGACGTGCTCGCCGGTCAGGCGGAGGGCCTGCCTGCTGGTGGCGAGCACCCGGACGTGCGGCGCGGCCCGCAGCACCTGGCCGGTCAGCTCCCCGGCGGCGTCGATGAGGTGCTCGCAGTTGTCCAGGACGAGCAGCATGCGGCGGTCCCGCAGGTGGTCACACACGATCGCGGCCGGTGGCCGGGCCGACTGCTCGCTGATCCCCAGCGCGTCCACCACCGTGTGCGGCAGCAACGCGGGATCCTTCAGCGAGGCCAGCTCGACCAGGCACGTCCCGTCCGGGAATGCCCTACGCACCTCGGCGGCCACGCTCAGGGCGAGCCGCGTCTTCCCCACCCCGCCGATGCCGGTCAAGGTCACCAGCCGGGCGGTGGTCAGCAACTGCCGGACGGCGGCGACGTCCTGCCGGCGTCCGACGAAGCTCGTGAGGTCGGCGGGCACGGTGCTCGGCTTCTCTGCCATGGGGTCCCTACGTGCGCGGACGGAGTGCGATCGGGCGATCGTACGTCCGCGTCCCGGCGGTCAGCCAGGCGATGGAACCCCCACACAGGTAGGTGTGCGGGTAGTTTCCCGCGTGCCCCCGTCGCCCTGCGCAGTGATTCTGGGCACAGCTTCGAACTGCGGAGGTGTTGCGAATGACCCTGGTCACCGTCGATCGGGTCGAAATGGACGACGAACGGGCACCCGACGACCGCTGCCAGGTCCAGCAGGTGCTGGTGGTGGACGAGAACGAGCTCGTGCTGGCCGGGCTGCGCGCGCTGCTGTCGGCCGAGCGGTGGGTGGGCTCCTGCCTCACGGCCGGCTCGGCGGATGCGGCGTGGCAGGTGGCCAGGCGGCAGAACCCGCAGCTGGTGCTCGTCAGCACGTCACTCGGCGGACGGTCCGCGCTGGAGCTGTGCCACACGTTCAAGGAGCGGATGCCGCACGTCCGGATCGTCCTGATGTCCGGCGAGGGACGCCTGTCGGCGGCCTCGGCCCAGCTGCACGGCGCCGTCGCGGCCGTCCCGAAGCAGATGCCGGCCGCCGCGATCGTGTCGACGATCCGCCGCGTCGCGGCGGGCGCGCGGGTATTCGCCAAAGGCGCGGCGTCGACCTTGCCGGAACAGCTGTCGCAGCGCGAACTGTCCGTTTTGCAGCACTTGGCCCTGGGGATGAGCAACCAGGAGGTCGCGGAGGCGCTGTGCCTGTCCCGCTGGACGGTCAAGCAGCACACCAGCGCCGTCTATCGCAAGCTGGGCGTGCGTAACCGCGCGGGCGCGGCCAGCCGCGCCCAGCACCTGGGCCTGCTGCCCTGACCACCGATCCCCCGGACGGGCGCTGTCCCGATCGAAAGCCCCGATTCCACCCCGAGAAAGGACATGGTGCGCGCATGCCGCACGAGAAGATCGATCCCGACACCCTCGCCCGCCCGCACGGGTTCGCCCAGGTCGTCGTCGCCCAGGGCAGCCGGATCGTGGTGACCTCGGGACAAGTGGGCGTCGACACCGACGGCAAGCTGGTCGGTAGCGACCACCGGAGCCAGGCGCAGCGCGCCGCCGAGAACGTCTACGCGGCCGTCGCAGCCGCGGGCGGCACGCCCGCCGACATCGTGCGGCTGATGATCTACGTGGTCGACCCGACCGAGGCCACCCTGAACGACCTCTACCAGGGCCTCGCCGCGGCGGCGCGGGAGGCCGGCGCGGGCCGGACCGCGATGACCCTGGTCGGCGTCACGGCGCTGTCGGAGCCCGGCTGGCTGGTCGAGCTGGACGCGACCGCGATCCTCGACTAGCTTCCTGGGCCACCGAGCGACCCGCGAAGGGCGTTGGCACAGCGCTGCACCGAGGAGGACAGGCTTGGTGTCTGAGCCTTCGACGCCGGAAACCGCTCTGCCTGCCGACGTTTCGAGCTTCGTCGGCAGGCACAGCGACCTGGAGTCGATCCGGCGACTGTTCTCGTCCGCGCGGATGGTGACGCTCGTCGGCATCGGCGGGGTCGGCAAAACGCGGCTGGCGCTTCGGGCCGCCGACGAGATGCGACGGGCGTTCCCCGATGGTGTCTGCCTGGCCGAACTCGCCTCGCTCACCGAACCCGATCTGCTTCCCCACGCGGTGCTCGACGCGCTGCGAATCCGCGAACGGCCCGAAGTGGACGCTGCGGTCGCGCTCGACGAGCACGTGCGCGACCGCAGGATGCTCCTGGTGCTGGACAACTGCGAGCACCTCGTCGACGCCGTGGCTGCCCTCGTGGGCCGGCTCCTGCGCTCGGCACCCGATCTGAAGGTGCTCGCGACCAGCCGGCACGCACTGCGCATCGCGGGCGAGCACCTCTACCCGGTGCTGCCGCTGCGCGTGCCTGACCCCGACGGACCGTCCGAAGACGGCACCGCACTGGACTATTCGGCGGTCGCGCTCTTCCGGGACCGCGCGACCGCCGCGATGCCAGGATTCGCGATCACCGCGGACAACGAAGCCGCCATCGTCCGGTTGTGCCGGCGTCTCGAAGGCATTCCGCTGGCGATCGAACTCGCCGCCGCGCGGCTGCGGGTCCTGACCCTGCCGGAACTGGCCAACCGCCTCGACGACCGCTTCGAGCTGCTCCGGGAGGGCATCCGCGATCTCCCGGACCGGCACCGGACGCTCGGCGCGTTGATCGACTGGAGCCACGACCTCTGCACGCCCGCCGAACAGCTCCTGTGGGCGCGCGCTTCAGTCTTCGCGGGCGGATTCGCGGTCGACGCGCTGGAGGCAGTCTGCACCGACGACCTCCTGCCGCCCGCGGTCCTCCTGGACACCCTCGCCGGTCTCGTCGACAAATCCGTCGTCTCCCGCGAGGAGCACGGTGGGCAGGTCCGGTTCCGGATGCTGGAGACGATCCGCGAGTACGGCCAGGCCCGCCTGGCCGAGTCGGGCGAAGGTCCGTCCCTCGCCCGGCGGCACCGGGACTGGTTCGCCGACCTCGTGAACACCGCGACGCGACAGTGGGCGGGCCCGCGTCAGGTGGACTGGGCCGTGCGGCTGCAGCTCGATCACGCGGACATCCGGCTGGCGCTCGAGTACTCGATGACCCGCCCCGGCGAGGTGGCGACCGGACTCCGGATCGCGGCCCAGCCGTGGTTCTGGTCGGCGACGGACCATCTGAACGAGGCTCGGGTGTGGCTGGACCGAGGGTTGGCCCAGTTGTCGGAGCCGTCCCACGAGCACGCCTGGGCGCTGGCGACGCGCGCCTACATCGCGGCCTTCCGCGGAGACGACGCCGCGCTGCACGAGATGCCGGAGCGGGCCCGCGACATGGCGCTCGACCTCGGCGACCAGCCGGCCCTCGCGCTCGCCAACCACGTGATCGGATTCCGCCGGGCGCTCGGGCACGGCGAGATCCGGTCCGCGATTCCGTTGTTCACCGAAGCGATGCGGCAATACGACAAGACCGGGATGGCCGCTCAATACCACGACGCCGCCGTGGTCGAGCTGGCGACGACGTACGCGCTCTTGCACGAATTCGACAACGCCATGGAACTGGCCGACGACCTCTTCGAGCGCTGCCGCTCGAAGGGCGAGCGCTGGAACCTCTCGTACGCGATGTGGTTGCGCGCACTGATCTCCTTGCTCAAGAAGGAGAACCCGCACCGAGCAGAGGAGACCCTGCTGGAGGTGCTGCGCATCAAGCGGGTCTTCCGGGACACGCTCGGACTGGCCCTGACGCTCGAAGTGCTCGCCTGGGCGACCGCGGCGAAAGGCGAGGCGGAGCGCGCAGGAGTGCTCGTCGGCGGCACCGACCGGATCTGGCGGACGATCGGCTCCCGTCATCTGCAAGGCAAGCGCGCGCACTACGAGGCGCTGGCCCGCGCGAGCGTCGGCGACAGCTGTTACGAAGCCGCCCGCGCACGCGGCGGCGAACTCGGTGTCGACGAGCTGCTGCGGTACGCGTTGCCCGAGGCCACGGGCGGCACAGCTCCCCCACCCCCGCCAACCCGCCTGACCCGCAGGGAACGCCAGGTCGCCGAATTGGTCGCCGAGGGCATGTCCAACCGCCAGATCGCCGAGGAACTGGTGATCTCCCGGCGCACCGCCGAAGGGCACGTGGAGAAGGTTCTCGCCAAACTGGGCTTCACGGCCCGTACTCAGATCGCGATCTGGATAGCCCGGAACCCGGCAGGAGACCGCTGACCGATTCGCCGGGCCCGCACGCACAGGTGCGGCCCGGCGAAGCAGTGCGAAACGGGCGGCTCCCAGCGGTCAGCGGAGCCGGACGGGCATCGCCGTGTACTGGTTGAGCGAATACGACGACGCCCTCGAAGTTTCTCCGGCCAACCGGATGCCCGGATAGCGTTTGAGCGTGCCTTCGATCATCAGCCGCAGTTCGAGCCGGGCCAAAGCCGCGCCGAGGCAGAAGTGCCTGCCACCGCCACCGAACGCCTGGTGCTCGGGATTGCGGCGGACGTCGAACACGTCCGGGTTCTCGTACCGGCTCTCGTCCCGGTTGCCCGAGGAGTACCACATGGCAACCTTTTCGTTTTCCCGCACGAGCTTTCCGCCGAGTTCGACGTCGCGGGTCGCCGTGCGGCAGAAACTCGTGAACGGCGGGAACATCCGCAGCGCTTCTTCCACCGCGCTGGGGATCAGCGACGGATCGTCGACCAGCAGCTGCAGCTGGTCGGGGTGCTCCATCAGCGCCTTCATCGCGCTGACGTAGGTCGATTTGGTGCTGTCGTTGCCCGCGGAAAGCACGAGCAGGATGGTCATCGCGATCTCTTCGTCGGTCAACGGCGCGCCTTCCACCTCACCGTTGACCATCACGCTGATCAAGTCCTCCGTGCCCGGGTTCGGGCCGGCGTCCGCACGGCGACGAGGCTCGATCATCTTCGTCGCCTCCCGCACGAGGAACGGAACGAACTCGTTCACGTACTCGTCCAACCCTCCTGGGTTGTACCCCGGGTCCTCGCGGGCCATGTAGCGATTCATGTACGCGGCCCATTTGGCGTCCTCTTCCTCCGGGATCCCGCACATGCCGTGGATGACCCGCGAGACGATCGGCTGTGCGACCTCCTCGACCAGATCGACCGTTTCCCTCCCCTCGATGCGGCTGAAGACGGTGTCCACGATGCCGCGGATCCACGGTTCGTCCGCGGCGATCCGCGACGGCGTGAACCGTTCCAGGAACAGGGTTTTGAACCGGTCGTGGCGCGGTGGGTCCATGGCGATGAACGTCTTGTTGTCCAGCTCGGTGATCACCTTGTTGTCGAGGTTGTCGATCCCGGTGCGCTGCGAGGAGTAGGTCTTCCAGTCCCGGCTGACCGCCTCGATGTCCTTGGCCCTGGTCACCGACCAGAAGCCCGGCATGTCCTGCGGGCCCGGCGGGCCCGACCAGTGCACCGGGCATTCCGCGCGCATCCGGGCGAAAAGTTCGAGCGGCGGCCCCTCCTGCCAGAACTCGGGGTCGCCGACATTGAGCTGCTCGACAGGTTGTTCCCTCGCGGCCATCAGACCCTCCAGAATTCGATCGCGAACCGCGGTGCGCGGCTGAAGTTCCTGCTCCAGTGGTACCGGTTCCGCCTGGCCGGAAACGAGATCCGCGGCGGACCACGCCCGTTCAGGGGATCGTCCTGGACGGGCGCGGTTCCGGCTGCCCGCCCCCGAACGGGCAGATCCGCAGCGTTCGCCCCGATGTGAAGTCCGGATGCGAGTGAATGGGCACCACGTCCACACCGACCGAAAGGAGCGCCGTTCATGAGCAATGAGATGATCGGAGCTGCTGGTACGAGCACCGGAATTCACCGCATCGACGATCTCCCGGTCTTCACCGAGATCGAGTCACCGGACTTCGGCGCCGACCTGGACTGGATCGCCGACGATCTGTGCCGACGGGACTATCAGGGACTGCTGAGGCACGACAACCTCGGTGTGGTCGTCTACCGGAACGCCGACCTCATCGCGCTCGGCACGCACCAGGACGTCAGCCACCAAGACGTGCTGAACGACGTCGAGGGCTCCAGGACCGCTTCATGCGCGCCAGCACCTTCGGCATGCAGCCACCGGAACATCGGCCCGCCAAGTCCCTGATCAGCAGGGAGCTCACGCCCAAGAGCGTGCGCCGTTTCCAAGACGCCGCGAACCAGGCGGTGCGCGGTGCGCTGGACTCGGTCGCCGGGCGTCCGGAGATCGACTTCGTGCCGGAGTTCGTCCATCCGGTGCTGGCCGGTTTCTGGCAGACGGTGCTCGGCTTGACACCGGCCGAAAGCGACGAGATCTTCGCGATGCTGCCTGATTTCTTCCTCCCGAGTCCGAGCACGTTGTTCGCCGCTGCCGCGCCCGCGGTGTTGAACGCGTCCGGCAGCGCCACCCCGAAGTGGGTGCACACGTTTTCCGGACGCCCGAGCTCGCCCATGTTCGCGTGATCGCTCGCGAGATCGACGAGCAGGTCGTGCTTGTCGGTGCTCATTTCGCGCTCCAGCGCCGCGGTGATCAGGTCGATGAACCGGTTGGCGGCGCGCGTCGCACCCCTCTCGCCATGCTGTGGGCGTTCGGCAACCGGGACCCGGAAACGTATGAAAAGCCCAACGAGTACCGGTTGGAACGGGACCACCGAGCCTTGCAGACCACCTTCGGCACCGGTTTCTACACCTGCCCGGGCCGCCACGTCGCAAAGCTGATCAGCGAAACGATCCTCTCCGCGCTCTGCGACTCCTCTCTCGAGGTCGTCGTCAACGACGTCGAGGAGGGCCAGGCGTCCTTCGTCCACGAGCCGGCACGGATGGTCGTGTCGATCCGTGAGTCGTGAAGCGGCCCGCCGTGGCTGAAGAAGTCAGCTTCGAACGCGACATCAAACCGCTGTTCCGGGAGCAAGACGTCCGCGTCATGCGCTACGCGTTCGACCTGTCGTCCTACGCCGATGTCCGCCCGCGCGCGGAACTGATCTACGAGCACATCGAGGACGGCACGACGCCCTGTGACGTCCTGTGGCCAGAGGAAGATCTGGCTTTGCTCCGCGCCTGGATCGACGGCGGAAAACAACCATGACAACACAGCGAAGGCCTCCGGTCGCCCGCACGACCGGAGGCCTTCGCCGTTCCGCCTCGCCGTGTCAGGCGGGCGGGATGTTGTGGTTGCGGTGGAACACGTTCTCCGGGTCGTACTGCTTCTTCACCGCCCGCAGCCTCGCCCACGCTTCGTCGCCGTGCGCCTTGCGATGCCGCTCAACGTCAGGGACCTGCTGGACGTTCCCGTACACGATCCCGGTGGTGGCGCCGGTTCGGCGCACGGCCTCGATGGTCTCGTCCGACCAGGAAGCATGCGCTTCGTCTCCCGATGCGTCTTCCCAGAACGCCGCTGTCCCGATGCTCCACGCGCCGCGGCGGCCACGCGGGAAGCAACCCGGGTCGTCGGGAACGTCGGCCAAGGCGCCCCGGTAGGAGTACATGATCAGGTATCCGGTCAGCCCGCGTTCCGCCAGCAACCTGGCCTGCCCGACGACCGTGTCGATCACCTCGTCGGTCAGTTCGCCGACCTGCTCCTCGTCGTACCATTGCCGGACGGCAGGGTAGTCCGCGTCCATCGAGAGCATGAATTCGAGCAGCTCCCGCTCGCCCAGTTCGCCGACGGCCGGTGGGAACGCGTCCAGCAGCGGCTGGACGTCCTTGCGCCCCCGTTCCAGGTCGTCGCCGACATGGACGACGGTCACCGACAAGACCAGCTTCCCGTGCAGGTGCTCCGGAATCCAGTCCTCCGCGGGCGCCGGGAGGAAGTCCAGCATCAGGGTGAAGTCGCCGGACGCGCTGAGGTTGAACTCGCGCAGGAACCGCAGGATCTCCCCGGCCTCCGCCCCGTCATAGATCAACCCTCCCGCCAGCATCGGCCCGATCGGGTGCAGCTTCATCTTGATCCAGGTGACGACACCGAAGTTGGCGGCTTCGCCGCGCAGCGCCCAGAACAAGTCGGGATTCTCGTCGGGCGCGGCGCGAAGGACGGAACCGTCGGCCGTGACGACCTCGGCCTCGAGGATGGTGTCGACACCCCACCCGAGTTTGGGCGACATCCAGCCGATCCCGCCGTGCAGGACGACGCCGCCGACTCCGGTCGACGTCGCGGCGCCCACGACCGCACCCAGTCCGTGCACGAGGGTCGCCGCTTCGAGATCGGCGCCGTTCGCACCGGTCTGCACCCAGGCGGTCTGCTCCTTCGGGTCCACTTTGACCGACCGCATCGGAGCCAGGTCGATGACGACCCCGCCGTCCGCCGAGGCGAAGCCGGCCATGTGCCGTCCCTGCGACTTGACTGCGATCTCCAGCCCGTTCGAGGTGGCGTACCGCACGGCTGCCACGACGTCGGCCGTTCCCGCGCAGCGCGCGATCAGCGCCGGACGCTGGTCGTGGCAGGCGTTGAACAGTTTGCGCTGTTCGTCGTACGACGGGTCGTCCGGTTCCAGCAGCTCTCCACGGAAACGGACGCGAACCGCGTCCAATGCGGATTCGATGGTCGGGTCGTATGGCTTCATCGTTTGATACCTTGCTTTCTTTCGCGGATTTCAGTGGATGTCTTCCGGTGCGCCGATGCGCGTCCAGGCCTCAGGTTTAGCCGACCGCAACCAACGCGCGTAGGCCATGCCGCCAAGGGCGATCACGCAGATGGCCGCGATGCACCAACGGCCGACCGTCCCGTCGCCGCCCATCAGGAGATCGGTGTTCTTCGTCGCGAGGAAAAGCACGACCACGAAGCCCACCGTCGCGATCGCCGGCGCGATGATCGTCTTGAAGACTGAGGACTCGAGGTTTTTGTTCTTGCGGAAGAACACGATGATCGACACAGCCGTCCACGCCATCAGCGCGATCAGTCCCCACAGCCCGAGGCCTTGGAGCGCGACGTACCAGGTGGCCTCGTTGACGCGCACGATCGCGAGGACCAGGTCGACCGCGGTCACGACGCCGGCGAGCACTGCCGCCGCCCGGGCCGGGGCGTGCCGGCGCGGATGAACCTGGGCGAGCGGAGACGGCAGCACACCGTCCCGCGCAAGGGTGAAGGTGTACCGGGCGGCGATGTTCTGGATCGCGAGGATGGCAGCGAACAAGCTGGTGACGACCAGGACGTTCGCGGCGTCCCGGGCGACCGTGCCGACATACTGCTGGAGGCTGCCGAAGAAGCTCTCCGCGGGCGCGGCCGAGGCCTCCAGCGTGCCCTCCACCCCGAAGCCGGTGAGGTACGCCCAGGAGTTGAGTGCGTAGAAGCCGGCGAGAATGATGATCACCAGGTAGGTCGCGCGCGGAACCGTCCGGTCCGGGTCGCGGGTCTCCGACCGGAACACCTGGACGGATTCGAAGCCGGTCATGCAGGCGATCGCGAAGAGCAGCGCGAGTCCCCAGGAGCCGTTGCCGGCCCCGGCGGCGAGGTCGAGGCCGCGGCCCTGCGGACCGCCGTCGACGAACACCCGCAGGTCCCACACCAGCACGATGGCGACCTCGATGACGAGCAATACCCCGAGGACCTTGGTCGAAATGTCAATGTTGAACAGGCTCAGGGCCGACACCACCGACCAGGCGAGCAGCGTCCACGCCCACCACGGAAGATCGGGCCCGTGCAGCAGGCCGGTCGAGATCGTGTTCATCACGATGCCCATGAAGACGTAGGTGCCGGCCGCGAGGATCACGTAGGTCGCGAGAGCGGCGAAACCGGCGCCGAGTCCCGCTGTCCGGCCCATCGCGTGGGTGATGTAGCTGTAGAACGCGCCGGGCTGCGACATGTGACGGGCCATCGCCACCAGACCGGCGGCGAAAAGCAGCATCAGGACCATGGTTCCCAGGTAGACGAACGGCGTCGCCGGTCCGAGGCCGATGACGATCACGACCGGCATCAGCCCGGCCATGATTCCGATCGGCGCGTTGAACGCCAGGACGGTGAGAAGGAGCCCGCCGGTGCCGAGCTTGCCTTCGAGCTGCGGGGCGGCGACGGATTCGCCGGAGGCGGCGGAAACGGCCGGCTTCGTCGGCGGCGTGCTTTCCATGTGGTTCTCCAGTCTGTGCTCGAGTCGCCGAGACGGTAATCACATCGCCACAGCGCCGGGCCGTTCCCTGCCGATTGCGCACCCTTACGGGGGAGTGCCTGCCCGGCCAAATGCGACAACATGGGACTACCCGGGGAATGCCGCCCCCCGCAGCCGAGAGGAACGAAGCATGAACGCCCCCTCCGCAAGGAAGCTGGAGTTCGATCCCGCCCACCGCGACGCCATCGGCCCCATCAGCATCGACCGGCGCACGGTCGGCTCGGGGCTGGTCGATCTCGCGACCGGCTTCGCCGAGTTCGTCGACGACGCACCGGCCGACGAATGGGTCCAGCCCTACGAAGAAGCGTTGTACGTCCTCGAGGGCGAGCTGAAGATCCGCGTGAACGGCCACACGGTCGTCGGCACTCCCGGCGACGTCATCGCCGTCGAAAAGGGGGCGACGGTGTCCGCGTCCGGAAAGGTCGGCACCCGGGTCTACTTCGCCGTCGTACCCGCCAATTGGCGCGAGACTATGGGGCGGTGAATCGCGGAACGGAATCCGGCTCACCCCGTGGGGATGAGCCGGATTCCGTCTGTTCGCAATGGCTGATCTTCCGGTTCCTCAGCGCCGTCCGAGCGCCACGTTCGCGTCCCACGCCGCGGCGGTGATCCCGCGTTCGCGCACCTTGCGCTTCTCGATCCGCTCCGAAGGCGTCTTGGGCAGGCGGTCCACGAACTCGACGTAGCGCGGCACGGCGAAGCGCGGGAGATCTTCGCCCAGGAACTCGACGAGATCCCCCGGTTCCAGATCGGCTCCCGGAGCCACTACGACAAGCACCGCGACGTCCTCCTCCCCGACCTCCGACGGCACACCGATCGCCGCGACCTCCAGGACGTCGGGATGCGCCGCGGCCGCCTGCTCCACCTCCCACGCCGAAACGTTCTCGCCGCGCCGTCGGATCGAATCCTTCTTCCGGCCGATGTATTCGATCCAGCCCTCTTCGTCCTGCCGCACGAGATCCCCGGTGTGGAACCAGAGATTGCGCCACGCCTCGACCGTCTCCTCGGGCTTGTTCCAATAGCCCTGCATCATCGAGAAGTGATCACACGGCCGGTAGACGAGTTCGCCGACCTCGCCGGCGCTGACCTGCACGTCGTGGTCGTCCACCACCCGAACTTCGATTTCGGCGACCGGTTTCCCGATACTTCCCAACCGGGTCTCCTCCGGCGGGACCGCCGTGATCAACAGGCATTCGGTCATTCCGTAGCTCTCGACGATCTTGATCCCGAAGCGCTTCTCGAAATCCAGCATGATTTCTCGCGGCGTGGACGAGCACACCGCGATCCGGGCCGGGAGGTCGGCGTCGTCGGGTCGCGGCTGCTGTTTGTACAGCAGCCACAGCATCGTGCCGATCGTGCCGAAGATCGTCGCGCCGTGCTCGCGCACCTCGTTCCAGAAATCCCGCACGCTGAAGCGTTCGCCGAGCGCGACAACGCCACCGAAACACAAGCACGCCGACACGTAAGACCGCGCGTCGATGTGGAAAAGCGGTTGCACCAGGTAGTACACGTCGTCCGGGCGGAACCCGAAGAGGTTGTCGCCATGGCCGGCCTGGCCCGGGTAATAGCGTTGCGGCAGCATCACGCCCTTGGACGGGCCGGTCGTCCCCGAGGTGTACATGATGGTGGCGATCTCGTTCGGGCCGGGCGGTTCCAGATCTCCGCCCGAGGACCGGCCGAGCTCGAGGAGTTCGCCGAACGGCACCTGCCGGGAACGCGGCCTGGCCCCGTCCGGACCGCGTTCGCCGATCGGCACGACGACCTCGGGGTCGTAGTCGCTGGTCGCCGCGACGGCCGCGAGGTGGTCCGGCGACCCGATCAGCACCCGCGGCGCCGCGTCCTTGACGAGATAGTCCAGCAGCCGGCCGCGGACTTCCGCGTTGAAGGGCACGTCGATCGCCCGCGCTGCGTTGGCACCCAACCAGGCCCAAACGGCCTCCGGGCAGTTGCCGGCCATGATCCCGACCCGATCCCCGGGCTCGACACCGAGCGCGCGAAGACCCCGCGCCGTCGCTTCGACCCGGTCCAGCGCCTCACGATACGTGAACACCTGCCCCGAGACCCGCAGGAACTCCGTGTCGGGCGTTTCGGCCGCGGATCGCCGTAACGCTGCGAAGAGACTGTCGGGAAGCGTCATCGGACCATGACTCCAGTTCTGGCTGTGCGGACGGACTACCGCACTACTCTGTCCCGTAGAGGTCGCGCGGTCCGGCGACGAGGACCTTTGTCTGCCCCTTCGGGGGAACCGACTGGTCGGCCTACCCGATTCCCGCACTCTCTGTGCCCGCGCATCCGAGGCCGCCGTGCTGGCGCCGGACGATCAGACGATGAGTACAGGCAAGCAACGCCCGGGACATGACGCATGTGTCGGCGTTTGCGGCCTCACGGGAGCAGCGAGCAGTCGCAACTCCCCGCGGCTACGTCGCCTACTCGGGCAGCAACACAGCGTGGGCGCCAGGCGAGCAACTGCTGAACGGCTTTGGGACAACCCGCTTTTCTGCCGGTCCAGCCGGGCTGAGCCCGGCGCTGCCGCAAGGCATGGCGGAGTTCTACATCACCTCGCTCAACGCCTTCATCGAGTAGACGGCGTACCTGCTCCCCGCCGAGGTTCCGGCGCACTCGAGTGCGGCACCGGACGATCCCCCGTACGGGCACATCACAGCCGCGCGAAGCGCCGGCCGGCCGCCGCACACCCACACTGCCGCTATGACAGCAGCTCCCGAGAATCCCCGTGCCCCCAAGCGCATCCTGGTGACCGGCGGCGCCGGCGAGATGGCCGGCTACGCCTGCCGCGCCCTCGCGCAGGCTGACGAGGTCGAGACGATCGTGATCTCCGACCGCGACCACGACCGCGCCGCCGCCCTCGCCGCCGAGCTCGGCGCGAAGGCCCAAGCGGCGGGGCTGGACATCTCGGACTCCAGGGCACTCCGTGCGGCGCTGCAAGATGTCGACGTCGTGCTCAACTGCGCGGGCCCCTTCTACCGCTTCGGCCGGGAAGTTCTGGCCGCGGCGATCGCGACCGGCACGCACTACCTCGACATCTGCGACGACTGGGAACCGACGCTGGAGATGCTCGAACTGGACGGCGCGGCGCGGGGTGCGGGCGTCACCGCGGTCATCGGCATGGGCGCGAGCCCCGGTACCAGCAACCTGCTCGCGATGCTCTGCATGAACCGTCTCGACGAGGTCGAGCGGGTCTACACCGCCTGGCGCATCGGCGGTCTCAAGCCACCGCCCCCGGGCGAGGAGGACAGGCCGAACGCCGCGGGCGAGCATTGGATCCACAACTGCACCGAACCGATCAAGGTCCGCCGCGGCGGCGAACTCGTCGACTCCTACGCCCTCGACGAGATCAAACTCAGCTACCCCGGCGTCGGCGAGGACTCGGCCTGGGTCTGCGGTCATCCAGAGCCCCTCACGCTCCCGCGGGTGCGTCCCGAGATCCAGGAGTCGTACAACCTGATGGTCGCACGCCGCGGCCTGATGGAAGCCCTTCAGCGGATCGCCCAACGCGTGCGGGCCGGCGAACTCGACGTCCCCGGTGCCGCCAAGGCGATCGTGCACGAACCGAACATCAACGGCCCCGCGGCCGGACCCGCCACCATTCACCGAGACCTCTTCGCGGTGGCCGAAGGCGTCAAGGACGGCGTACCCACGCGTGTCGGCGCGTCGCCGCTGATCATCCCGGCCGCGAACATGGGCGAGGTCACCGGCTACCCGCTCGCGGTCGCCGCCCTGATGCTGTGCCGGGGCCAGGTCACGGCGCTCGGCGTGCACGGACCCGAAGGCGCGGTGGATCCGGACCTCTACTTCGAGCAACTCGCGCGGTTCGTCGACAACCGCCCCGACGGCCCGGTCGTCGAAGTCGTCGCCGAGCGGATCTGAAACGGTGTCCTCCCTATGAACATGACGTACCTGTCCGGCAGCGGCTGGGCCGACCGGCCGACGACGCTCGAACCGGCCGCGGACGGCAACCTGTCCTGCGAGATCGCGGTGCTCGGCGGCGGGCTGGGTGGGATGGCGGCCGCGCTGCGGCTCGCCGAACTCGGCCACGACGTCATCCTGGTGGAAGCGGACGTCTGCGGATGGGGTGCCAGCGCGCGTAACGCCGGCTACGTGACCGGGACCGTTGGCAGCGACCCCCGGATCCTCTCGCGCTTCTACCCCGATCGCGCGGCAGGACTCTTCCGGTTCGCCAGGAATGCGGTGACACACACCGAGAAACTGATCGCCAGTCAGGACATCGACTGCGGTTACCGGCAGACCGGCGTCTTCTCCGCGGCGCCCACAGCGGCAGGGTTCCGGCGCGTCCGCGCGACCACCAAGTCGGGCAAGCGATCAACGGTGGCCACCGCCGACCAGGCCGGGATTCCACCAGCTTTCCACGGCGGAGTCCACGTCCACGTCGGCGGCATCCTCAACCCCGGCGAGTTCGCACTCGGCGTCCGGGACCTGGTTCGCGCATCGACGATCCGGGTCTTCGAGCAGACACCGGTGCAGCACGTCGCCGACACCGGTGACTCGGTGGAGATCGCGGTGCCAGGCGGGCGGATCCGGGCCGAACGAGCGATCCTGACGACCAACGCGTTCACGAACCAGCTCGAAATCGCTCCGCGCCGTCTCAGTACCCCGGTGTGGGTGACCGCGGTCGAAACCGAGCCGGTGCCCCCCGAGATGCTCGACGATGCCGGCTGGACCAGCCGGGTCCCGATCGTCACCACCCACCTGCTCATGCAGAGCTTCCGGACGACAGACCGGAACACGATCGTTTTCAGCACCCGGAAGCTCCAGATGTCGCGGCACCCGAAGGCTGACCGGCTGCCGGACCGGGCCGTTGTGGACGACCTCGTCCGCGGCTTCCGCGAACGCTTCCCCACGCTGGGCGACATCTCGCCGCGGCGGGCGTGGGGAGGATGGATCGGAATGACGCCCGCGAACCTGGCAGTCGCCGGCCAGGCGACCCCCCGGGTGGCGTATTCCATGGCCTGCAACGGACACGGCCTGCCACAAGCACCGTATCTCGCCACCCTGCTCGCCGATCACCTGGCTGGGGAAGCAATGCACGACGACCTCCGCACCGTCTGGCGGGAGTCGCCGCGCTTCGCCCCCGGCGTCGTCAACCCGGCGACCATTCGTCTCGGCTGGCTCGCCGACCGGCTGACCGACCGCCTCGGCCGCCTCCGCCGGTGACCGGCCTGGGTGCTTCCCACCGCTCACGATTGTGGTCCCGGGCCTGCCGAGCGGCGACGATGCTCGCTCGGCAGGCCCGGAGCAATTGGCGGTTCGCGACGCTGTCCAACGCCCTGCCGCAACGCGGGCAGGTGACGACGACCGCGCCCGTCAACTCGTCGACCGCGACGATCGCGGCGACGTCGCAACTGCGGCACCACCGATGCCCGGAAACCCGGATCGCGTGCGCGGGCGAAGAAACGCACTGGTAAAGCCACCGGCGATGCACCGGGCAACTGACCCGATCGTGCGGCGACAGACCGATGCGCTCCTCGGCGGCGTCCTCACGTCGCAAGGTCGCGGCGAGCTGCCGGCCACCGGTCGGCGACGGTGTCGGCGGGAAGACCTGCGCGGGATTCGACATAGCGAAAGCATCACCGCTCCAGGCTCATCCCGGATGCGCGAAGGTACCTGTTTCCCTACCTCGCCCAGGCTGTTGGTGCACCGGCCCACCGGTCCCCCGGCTGGGCACAGTTCACCCGCCGCACACGAGCACCCCGCCAGTTGCCTGCGACTCTCGACCCATGACCGAACCGACCGTCCTCGTGGAACGAACCGGCGATGTCCTCAGCCTCACTCTCAACCGCCCGCATAGGTTGAACGCACTCACACCGGAGTTGCTCGGGGCGTTCGACGACGCTTTCCGCACAGTCGGGGACGACTTGGTCGCAGTGGTCGTCCGGGGAGCCGGACGCGCGTTCTCCAGCGGCCACGACTTGAAATGGTCCGCCGAGGACGACCGCAACACGCGGATGAGCGAAGAAGACCTGGCCGAGACCACCGATGCCCTGCACCAGATCACTCGCCGTATCCGTGCCTGCCCAGTGCCCGTCGTGTCCCGCGTCCACGGATACGCGATCGGCGGCGGAGCCGAGATCGCGCTGAGCGCTGACCTGATCGTGGCCGCGGAGTCGGCCGTGTTCCGCTTCAGCGAGACGTCGGTAGGTCTCGTGGTGACGAACGGGTTCACGGCACTGCTGCCCCGGTCTGCCGGCGCGGCAGTCGCCAAAGAGATCATCATGCTGGGCGAACGGTTCACCGCCGCACAAGCGCACACCTGGGGTTTGGTCAACCGCGTCGTCGCGGACGACAACCTGGACGCCGAAGTCGACAAGATCGTCTCCACGCTGCGGGACAAGTCCCCGATCGCGCTGCGGCTGGCAAAGCGGTTGCTCGACCAGGGCTGGCAGGGCTCCCCGGAGGAGGTCATGAGCAGAGAGACCGCCGCCAGCGTGGAGGCCGCCCTCAGCGCCGACGCACGCGAGGCCGCGGCGGCCTTCGCCGAAGGAAGGCCCCCGCGTTTCCGGCCTTGACCGTCAAGCCCGGAGGCCATGCCGAGCGACCGGCTCGTCCAGCGAAAGGCGCACCCCATGAGCAGCCCCACCCGTTGGCAGATGATGCGCGACGCGATCACGTCAGCCCGGCGGAAACCGGACGTCGTCATCAAGACCTTGTCCGAGTGCGCCAGCCGGCCGGATGCGGCGGCCACGTTGGCAACGTTGCTAGACGTCGACCCGGACATCGCCGACCAGATCCTCGATCTGCGACTGTCCGACTTCATCCCACAGCACGACTGACCCGCGCACCGTTTCAACGGCAGAATTGGTTGCGCGCAGCCGAACCATCAGCACCCGCCAGCCACCACTATGCCGCGGTCCACGGGCCTGGTCACAAACGAACACGGCGACTGACCGCTCGGGCGGCGCGGCATTGATCAGGTGCGGGTCATCCCGGTCCCGCTGCGAGACCGGATCACGAAGCCACTCATCGCCCAGCTCCGGCCGGATCGGTGCCAGACCACTCTCGAACCCACTCCCCCGCTTCGGGCAGGCACCTTTTGCACAGAGCCACCCGACCGCGATGACCCCTGTGCTCGAGCACAACGACGAAGGTCCCCGGTGATTTCGGCCCGCGACGTCCGTGGTCATCCCGACACTCCGGCGCCACACGGCCTTAGAGACCCTCGACCGGCGGGCGTGACGAGCTGACCATGGTGGCCGAGCCGTTCGGGACGCCTACGCGCACCCGAGCCGCCGGCCGAGTCGTCGGCGCTATCGGCCCCGGCTGACAATCATTGCCGACCGGTCCGGCCGGCGGATACTGCTCGGCCGCGGGTGAAGGTCAGCCCGCTCCCCCGGCATCAAGCCGGTTCCGATCTTGTGCCCACCCATCGCGGTGCTGTGCACCACGGCCGCCAGGACGTCGCCTTGGCCGGCCAGCCATGGAGCAGCATGCACGCTTCTACCCCAGATCGCCGCGTTGCTGCACGAATCCGTCGATCTTCGTGGGGCGGGCGGAGCGATCGCATACTTTGCAGTCATGCACGACACGATCCAGCTGGGTGACGTGACCGTGACGCGCGTCCTCGAGTGGAGTGGGCCCTTGCGGATGGTCAGCGACATCGTGCCCGACAGCACCGCGGAAGGGCTCGCAAGGCTGGGGCCGGATTTTCGCAATCCGGACACCGGCGCCTATCACTGCGCCATTCAGAGCTGGGTCCTGCGCAGTGAGGGACGCACGATCGTCGTCGACACCGGGGCCGGGAATGACCGGGACCGGCCGCAGATTCCGGTGTTCGACCACCTCCGAACGCCCTTTCTGGACAACCTTCGCCGGGCGGGGGTCGAACCCGAGGACGTCGATCTGGTGGTGAACACCCACGTCCACTACGACCACGTCGGCTGGAACACCCACCTCGTGAACGGCGAGTGGGCGCCAACCTTTCCCAACGCCCGCTACCTCATCCCCCGCATCGACCGGCAGTACTTTGATCCGGTCAACGAGCACCGACGGCCGCCGGCGCGTACCGACGCTGACCGGCTGCGCCGCCGGGGCAGTCATCTCGTCTTCGCCGACAGCATCGTTCCCATCCTCGATCACGGCCTCGCGATGCTGTGGGAGGACAGCTTCCGGATCGACCGCAACCTCACGCTCACCCCGGCACCGGGGCACACGCCCGGCTCGTCCGTCCTCAGGCTCACCTCCGGCACGGACCGGGCGTTCTTCGTCGGCGACCTCGTGCACAGCCCGATCCAGGTGGCCGAACCCGCGGCCAACAGCTGTTTCTGCGAGAACCCGGCCGAGGCGCGCGCGACCCGGCGCCGGCTGCTCGACGAGGCCGCCGAAACCAGGGCGCTGGTCGTGCCCGCTCATTTTCCCGGCCACGGCGCCGCCGAGGTGCGCAGGTCGGGCGACGGGTACGAGCTGCACAACTGGGCCGCCTTCGAGCCCGTTCGCGTGCGCTGACCGAGGTCGTCGCACGGGCCCGGCGCAAGCGGCTGACCTCCGCCGCGTGCCAGGCAGGTACGGATCACTCGTCGGTGGCGGGACCACTCGGCGCTACAGGCTGGTGCCGGTGAACTTCTCCAGCTCGGCCAGCAGCTCGTCCTGGAAGTGTTCGTCCTGGGTGGCGGGGTGGGGCTCGCGTTGTTGTTGGTGGTACCAGTAGCCGCCGGTGGTGCGGGCGTCGTCGCTGGTAGCGAGCCATTCCTGGGTGCGGTGGCCGAGCCGGAGGTCGTCGGGGGCGCCTGGGCCGCCCATCTTCGTCGGCACCCAGCCCGGGTCCACCGAGTTGACGTACACGCCGGGCCACAACCGGGCGACCGCGGCGGCGAAGGCGGTCAGGAAGAGCTTGCTGTCCGAATAGGACGCCGTGACCCGGCGGCCGGTCCAGTCCAGGCCCCGCAGCGAGGGCCGGCCGCCGTGGTGCATGCCGCTGCTCAGGTAGATCAGCCGCGCCGGACGCCGGACGAGCGCGGTCAGCAGGTAGGGCGCCACCACGTTGACCGGCAGGATCCGCGCGCCGGTGTACACGCCGGCGTTGTGGATCACCGCGTCCATGGTGCCGAGCGCGTTCACCTGCTCGGCGACGTCGCGGGTCTGCGCCACGTCGGCCAGGTCCCCGGCCACCGCCGCGGCACCCCGGTCGAGGAGCGCCCGCACCGCGGTGAGGCGTTCCCTGTTGCGCGCGTGCAGGACGACGTCGTGCCCCTCGTCCAGGAGGGTCTGCGCCGCCGCGCGGCCGAGGCCGTCGGCGGAACCGGTGATCAGGATTCGAGCCATGACACAGCGTGCCACGGCGGCCAGTAAGGTTCGGGGCGCAGGACGGTGAAGAAGGGGCGGCCATGAGCACGTTGCAGACTCTGGACCGGGGCCTGCGTGCGCTCGAGGTGATCTCCCAGTCGCCGAACGGGGTCTCCGTCGCCGAGCTGGCGAAGGAACTCGACGTGCACCGGGCCATCTGCTACCGCATCGTGGCGACGCTCGAGGAGCACCTGCTCGTCGCGCGCACCGAGGACGGGCGGGTGCGGCTCGCGGTCGGGCTGGCCGTGCTGGCGTCCCGGTTCGCGCCGCAGTTCCACCTCGACGCCCGACCGCTGCTCAAGGCGCTGGCCAACGAAACCCACGCCACCGCGTTCATCTCCGCCGCGGAGGGGGACTCGTGCGTGGCCGAGCAGGTCGCCGAGCCCGATGACCAGGTGCTGACCGTCGGCTACCGGGTCGGCAGCAGGCATCCCCTCACCCTGGGCGCGGCCGGCATCGCGATCCTGGCCCTGCGACCGGAGGAACCCGGTGAGCCCGAGGCCGTCCGCGCCGCCCGGCGCGACGGCTACAGCCTGACCCGCGGGGAACTCGAACGCGGCGCGGTCGGTGTGGCGGCGGGCATCCGCGTGCCCGCCGGCGCCACGTCCGTCGAACGGTCGGTCGGCGTGGTCGCCATCGAAGGGCTGGACACCGAAACCGCCGCGCGAGCCGTGCTCCGCACCGCCCGCCAGCTGGAGCAGCTGCTCTCCGCCTGAGGAATCTTGACGCCCTCCGCACCCCGCCTTACCCTCATCGCAGTTCGCTCAACGCGACACAATGCGCGTTATTGGTAAAACTCCTGGTGAGAGGCAGCAGCATGAGCACAGGGTCGTGCCCGGTGTCGGCGAACGCGGCCGCGTTCGATCCGTTCGGCGAGGACTACCAGGCCGACCCGCCCGCGTCCCTGCGCTGGTCGCGCGACGAGGAGCCGGTGTTCTACAGCCCGTCGCTCGGCTACTGGGTGGTCACGCGCTACGACGACGTCAAGGCGGTGTTCCGCGACAACGTCACGTTCTCCCCCTCGATCGCGCTGGAGAAGATCACCCCGGTCTCCGAAGAGGCCACCGCGACCCTGGCGAAGTACGGCTACGCGATGAACCGGACGCTGGTGAACGAGGACGAGCCGGAGCACATGCCGCGCCGCCGCGTGCTGATGGAGCCGTTCACGCCGGAGCAGCTGGCCCACCACGAGCCGATGGTGCGCCGCCTGGTCCGCGAGTACGTGGACCGGTTCGTCGACGCCGGCAAGGCCGACCTGGTCGACGAGCTGCTGTGGGAGGTTCCGCTCACCGTGGCGCTGCACTTCCTGGGCGTCCCCGAGGAGGACATGGCGACCCTGCGCAAGTACTCCATCGCCCACACGGTCAACACGTGGGGCCGGCCCTCACCCGAACAGCAGGTCGAGGTGGCCGAGAACGTGGGCCGGTTCTGGCAGTACGCCGGAACGGTGCTGGACAAGCTGCGCAAGGACCCCTCCGGGCACGGCTGGATGCCCTACAGCATCCGCGCCCAGCGCGAGCACCCCGACGTCATCACCGACTCCTACCTGCACTCGATGATGATGGCCGGCATCGTCGCCGCCCACGAGACGACGGCCAACGCCGCCGCCAACGCGATCAAGCTGCTGCTGGAGAACCGCGAAGTGTGGGAGGAGATCTGCGCCGACCCCGGCCTGATCCCCGGCGCCGTCGAGGAATGCCTGCGCCACTCCGGTTCGGTCGCCGCGTGGCGCCGGCTCGTCACCCGGGACACCACGATCGGCGGCGTCCCGGTCCCGCGCGGCGCCAAGCTGCTCATCGTCAACTCCTCGGCCAACCGCGACGAGCGGCACTTCGACGACCCGGACGAGGTGGACATCCGGCGGGACAACGCCACCGACCACCTGACCTTCGGCTACGGCAGCCACCAGTGCCTGGGCCGGAACCTGGCCCGCATGGAGCTGCAGGTGTTCCTCGAGGAGCTGACCCGCCGCCTCCCGCACCTGGAACTCGTACCCGGCCAGAAGTTCAGCTACGTCCCCAACACCTCCTTCCGCGGCCCGGAACACCTGTGGGTGCACTGGGATCCCGCGGCGAACCCCGAGCGGAAGGACCCATCGATCCTCGCGGCACGGCAACCCGTGCGCATCGGTGAACCGTCGAAACGCACGGTCACCCACACCGTCACCGTGCTGTCCGCCGAGCGCGCCGCCGACGACGTCGTCGAGCTGACCTTGGCCGCCGCCGACGGGAAACCGCTGCCGAAGTGGTCCCCCGGCGCGCACATCGACCTGGAACTCGGCGACGTGTCCCGGCAGTACTCGCTGTGCGGCGACCCGGCCGACCGCACCACCTACCGCATCGCCGTGCTGAAGGATCCGGACAGCCGCGGCGGTTCCCGGTACGTGCACGAGAACCTGCGGCCGGGCAGCACGCTGACCCTGCGCGGGCCGCGCAACCACTTCCGGCTCGACCCCGCGGCGCGCCACTACATCTTCGTGGCCGGCGGCATCGGCATCACGCCGATCATCGCGATGGCCGACCGCGTCAAGGCTGCCGGCGGCAGCTACGAACTGCACTACTGCGGCCGCCGGACCACCGCGATGGCGCTGCTCGACCGGTGCCGGCGCGACCACGGCGACCGGCTGCACCTCCACTGCAGCACCGCGGGAACCCGCCTCGACGTCGCCGCGCTGCTCGCCGAACCCGCCGAGGGCACCCAGATCTACGCCTGCGGACCGGACCGGCTGCTCACCGCCCTGGAGGACGCGAGCGCGCACTGGCCGGGCGACGCTCTGCACGTCGAGCACTTCACCACCACCCAACGGGTTCTGGACCCCAGCGTCGAGCACGCCTTCGACGTCGAGCTCGCCGACTCGGGACGCACGGTGCGGGTCGCCGCGGACCAGACCGTGCTGGCCGCGCTGCGGGCGGCCGGCGTGGACGTCCCCAGCGACTGTGAGGAAGGGCTGTGCGGCACTTGTGAAGCGCCGGTGCTCGGCGGCGAGGTGGACCACCGCGACGTGGTCCTGACCAAGTCCGAACGGGCCGCCGGCACGAAGATGATGACCTGCTGCTCCCGGGCCCGCGGCGGGCGGATCACGCTCGGGCTCTGACTGTTTTTTCGCTGATCTTCGAAAGGAACTGACAATGGTGTCACGAGTGGACCACGGCACGCGGCCGTCCACTACCGGTTTCCGGCGCGTGCTCGCCGGCAGCATGGCCGGATCGGTGCTGGAGTGGTACGACTTCGCCATCTACGGCGTGCTCGCCGCGACCGTGCTCGGCCCGCTGTTCTTCCCCGGCGGCAGCGGGGTGGTGCAACTGCTGCTCGCCCTGGCCACGCAGGGCCTGGGCTTCATCGCGCGGCCGCTGGGCGGCGTGGTGTTCGGCCACCTGGGCGACAAGTTCGGCCGCAAACCCATGCTGGTCACCACGTTCCTGCTGCTCGGCACGTCCACCGCGGCCATCGGGCTGCTGCCCACCTACCACCAGATCGGCATCTGGGCGACCGTGCTCCTGGTCGTGCTGCGCATGACGCAGGGTTTCGCGCTCGGCGGTGAGTTCGGCGCCGCGGTCCTGATGGTGAGCGAGTACGGCGAGCCGAAGCGGCGCGGGTTCTGGGCGTCCTGGCCACAGGCGGGGGCGCCGCTGGGCACCGTGCTCGCGACCGTCGTGGTCACCGTGCTCGCCGCCGTGTTCCCCGGCGACGCGTTCGACGCGTGGGGCTGGCGGGTGGCGTTCCTGGTCGCCGTGCCGCTGCTGGTGATCGGGTTCTGGATCCGCCGCAGCGTCGAGGAGTCGCCGGTGTTCCAGGCCGCGCAGGCCGGCGCCGAGCAGCGCGCCGCGGGGCAGCGGAAGTCCAGTGTGCTCGAAGCCCTGTCCCGGCCGCGGGCCGTGCTGCACGGGCTGGGCATGCGGCTCGGGGAGAACATCGCGTTCTACATCTACACCGTCTTCGTCATCGCCTACGCCACCCGGTACTTCGGTTACGCCCGCGGGGACGTGGTGCTGGCCGTGACGTTCGCGTCGGTGTGCCAGTTCGCGGGCATGATCGGCGGCGGGCACTGGTCCGACCGGGTCGGCCGCAAGACCGCGATGCTGGTGCCGGCGGTCGCGCTGGTGGTGTGGGCGCCGGTGTTCTTCTGGATGGTGCAGACCTCCAGCGTGCCGGTGTTGTGGCTGGGCGTGTGCGTGGGCGCGTTCTTCCACGGCATGCTCGCCGGGCCGGAGGCCGCGTGGATCACCGAGCTGTTCCCGACCCGCTACCGCTACGCCGGTTCCTCCCTGGTGTTCCAGGGTTCCTCGATCATCGCCGGGGCGCCGGCGCCGCTGATCGCGGTGTGGCTCATCGACAGCTTCGGTGTCGGCACGGTCATCGGCTACCTGGTGCTCACGATGGCGATCACGGTGGTCGCGGTGGCGACCAGCCGCGAGACGACGGGCGTGGACCTGGACCGCGTCGGGTGAGGAGATCGCGCCGGCGGTCAGCGGTCCGGTGCGGGGGCTATCGCCGCGAGGTGGTGCAGGCGGAGTCCCAGGCGGAGTTCCAGGTCGTTTTCCTGGCGCCAGTCGAAGCCGAGCACTTCGCCGGCGCGGTCCAGTCGCTTGAGCAGGGTGTTCACGTGCAGGTGCAGCGCACGCGCGGTCGCCGCGACGTTGGCCCGGTTCGCGTAGAAGGCGTTGAGCGTGCCGACGAGGTCGGTGCCGCGTTGCCGGTCGTAGTCGAGGAGCGGGCCGATCGAGCCGGCGATGAAGCGGTCGAGGTCGCGGACCCGTTCGGTGTCGAAGACCATCGCGTAGAGGGCGTACCGCGCGGTCGTAGCGCCCAGGTCGGTGTGCCCGATCGCCCGCACCACGGCGCCGCAGCGGCCGGCCAGTGAGAACGCCCGCGCCCAGTCGTGGTTGACCGCCCGCTCCCCCACCACGATGACGGGTGCGCCGGTCATCCGGCGCAGCCGGCGGTGGACCTCCTCGACGGTCCGGTCGTCGTCGTCGCTGTGCAGGATCATCGTGGCGCGGCCCAGGTGCTCACCGGCCAGTGCGCAGTAGTCGCGGGCGATGTCGTGCAGGTACCGCGCCAGATCGGTCGGCGAGGACGTGGGCGAGTCCGCGACGAGGACCAGGTCCAGCCGGTCGACGTCGATGTTGCGGGCCCGGGCGCGGGCGCGCTGGGCGGGGCTGATCCCGGGGCCGCCGACCATGAGCTCGGTCAGCAGCTCGCCGCTCAGCCGCTCGCTGGCCTCGGCGACGGCCCGCTCCTTGAGGATGAGCAGCCCCAGGATGTGGGTGGCCCGCTCGAGGGTCCGCACGTCCATGTCGTCGCGGACGCCGTGGTCGGCGCCCGCCTCGCGGCTCCACGCCAGCGCGCCGAGATAGCTGTCGCCGGCTTGGATCGAAGCGACGCTGTGGGCGACTCCAGCCGGGTCGACCGAGGTCGTGCAGCGGCCCGACCGTCGTGCGTTCTCGACGGCGCGGGCCAGGTCGGCGTCAGCGGGAGCCCGGCACGGATCCGACGCCGAGTCGCGGTGCGCCACCGCGGCACCGGTCCGGTCGAGGAGTGTGACGCTCCCGCCCAGTTGATCGGCGAGGAGCTGGACGACATCACCGGGCGTCCCGCCGGCGAGCACGACCCCGGTCAGGGCTTCGTGGCTGGCTTGCGCCCGCTCCATGACCGCCACGTGCTCCTCGATCTTCCGGTACGCGATCCGCAGCTCCCGCAGGGCGGTCCGGCTGGCGTCGTAGAGACGGGCGTTGTCGAGCGCGACCGCGGCGTGATCGGCGAAGGCGCTCAGCAACGCGATCTCCTCGGCCTGGAACGACCGCTCGGAGCGGTCCGCGGCGAACAGGGCGCCCACCGCTTCGCCCCGGATGACCAGGGGCACGCCGAGGAGCGCGACGAGACCTTCGGTGGCGACCACCCGGTCGAAGTCCGGATCGTGGTCGATGCCGGCGGCGGCGGCGTAGTCGCGCACCCAGTGCGGGCTCGCCGACGCCAGCACTTTGCCGCCGAGCCCCACGTCGGCGGGGATGGACGCGGCGAGGAAGGACGCGGAGATCGTCCCCTCCGACGCCCTGGCCGACAGTCTCCCGTCCGCGCCGACCAGCGACAGGTAGGTGAAGTCCGTGCCGATCAGGTCGTGGGCGTGGCGGACGATCGACCGCAGCACCTCGTCGAGCTCACCCAGCGCGGTGAGCGACTTCGCGGTCGCGTACAAGGACGCCAGTTCGCGCTGCCGGCGCGTGAGCGAGCGCGACTCGCCCGCGGGATCACTGGCCACCGTGCCATCCCTCCTCCGCGCCAGATGGAAGAAAGACCCACCGAAACGGCGTGAGGTGTGGATGATACACACCTCAACCACCCGGTAGCGGCGCCCCTAACCTGACCGCCATCACCCGTGCTCCCAACGAAGGCGGCATGTATGGCAACTCCGCTCGCCCAACCCGACGGACAGCCCGGACAGCTCGGACAGCCCGGCGCGGGCACCGCCCGGCAGCGGTCCTTCCGCAAGCTGCTGGCCGTGGGCCTGATCGGCAGCTCGATCGAGTGGTACGACTTCTTCCTCTACGGCACCGCGGCCGCGCTGGTGTTCCCCAAGGTGTTCTTCCCGCACTCCTCGGCCCTGACCGGGACGCTGCTCGCGTTCAGCACGTTCTGGGCCGGTTTCGTGGCGCGCCCGATCGGCGGGGTGCTCGCCGGGCACCTCGGTGACAAGTACGGGCGCAAACCGGTGGTCGTCACCTGCCTGGCGCTGATGGGGGCCGCGACCTTCCTGATCGGCTGCCTGCCCAGCGCGGCGAGCATCGGCGCGCTGGCCCCGACGCTGCTGGTCGTGCTGCGCTTCGTGCAGGGGCTCGCGGCCGGCGGCCAGTGGGGCGGCATCGTGCTGCTGCTCACCGAGTCCGCCGGCCCCAAGCGGCGCGGTTTCGCCGGAACCTTCGGGCAGACCAGCGTCCCCGTCGCGGTGATCATCTCGAACCTGATCTTCGTGGCGGCCAGCAGCCTGATGCCCGACGGCGCCTTCCTCAGCTGGGGCTGGCGCATCCCGTTCCTGGTGAGCGTCGTGATGTTCGCCGTCGTCCTCTACATCCAGACCAAAGTGGAGGACACGCCGGAGTTCCGCGAGCTGCAGCGGCAGGCGTCGCGGCCGGAGAAGGCGGTGGTGCGGGCCCCGCTGGCCGAGGTCCTGCGCAGCCGCTGGCTGACCATCCTCCTCGGCTGCGGGATCCTCTCGGCCACCAACAGCCTGTTCTACGTCAGCATTTCCGGGCTGCTGAGCTACGGCACCGGTTCGCTGGAGCTCGAGCGCAACCCGCTGCTGGCGGTCGTGCTGGCCAGTTCCGTGGCGATGCTGGTGACCATCCCCTGGTCCGGTCACCTCTCGGACAGGGTGGGCCGCCGTCCGCTGATCCTCATCGGCGGCCTGGGCGTCGCCCTGTGGGCGTTCCCGTACTTCTGGCTCGTCGACAGCGCCTCGCTGCCGCTGATCTTCGTCGCGGTGGTGGTGGGTTTCGTCTTCCAATGCCTCACCTACGGCCCGATCGCGAGCTTCCTCGGTGAGCTCTTCGCGCCCAACGTCCGCTACTCGGGCGCCTCACTGGCCTACCAGCTGTCCGCGATCATCGTCAGCGGTGGCACGCCGTTCCTGATGACCGCGCTCATCGCGCGGACCGGGAGCACCATGCCGGTCGCCGCCTACATCGCGCTCATGGGCCTGATCACCTTCGTCAGCGCGTGGTTCCTGCCCGAGACGAACCCCGCCGAGGTCCGCGACGATCCGCACGCCGTCCCCGGCGCGCACCTCTACCGCTGAGAGGAGGAGAGTATGCGCAGAACGACAGCTGTGCTGGCGGCCATGGTCGTGCTCGCGGGAACCGCCGGATTCCCCGCGGCCACCGCGGGACAACCGACCACACCGGCGTGCGTCCGGCTGGACGGGATGGACATCCCGGCCCCGGTGATGAGCCTGCCGACCACCGGCGGTCACGTCACGTCGGCCTCGGTGCAGACCAATGGCGACACGACCTACTGCCGGGTCGACGCGGACATCTTCCCCGTCGACCCGGCCGCGCCCGCCATCAAGATGCGCGTGGCGCTGCCCTACGACTGGAACCGCAAGGGGATGATGTTCGGCGGTGGCGGCTACAACGGCACCATTCCCGACCTGACCGCCAACGTGCCGTTCGGCCCGGTGGACCAGCCGGCCCCGCTGGCCCGGGGATACGCGGTGTTCGCCGGCGACTCCGGCCACCAGCAGAGCCCGGCCGCGCCTCCGTCGCTGGACGGGTCGTTCGGCGTGAACGACGAGGCGTTGCACAACTTCGCCGCCGGGGACGCGCTCAAGAAGACGCGTGACGCGAGCCTGTACCTCATCCGGCACGCCTACCGCGCGAAGCCCGCCGAGGTCTACTTCGCCGGCGGTTCGACCGGGGGCCGCGAAGCCCTCGTCGTCGCGCAACGGTGGCCGGAGGCGTTCGACGGCGTGATCTCCGCCTACCCCGCCTGGAACAACCTCGCCGAGGTCCTGTACCTGGGGTACCTGACGCAGATCCTGGCCCGCCCCGGCGCCTTCCCCGGGCCGGCGAAGCAGACGCTGCTCTACACCAGCGTCGTCGACGCCTGCGACGGCCTGGACGGCGTCGAGGACGGGGTCGTCTCGAACCCGGGCGGCTGTCGTTTCGATCCGCACGCGCTTCGCTGCCCGGGCGGCGCCGACACCGGGGTGACCTGCCTGTCGGACCCGCAGATCGCCGCCGTGATCGCCATGTCCTCCCCGTTCGAGTGGCCGTACCGGGTCGCCAGTGGCGAGACCCGGTACCCGGGCTTCCCCTTCCTCTCCGGCGCGGACATGCGGACCCCGTTCCTCGGCTTCGGCACCACCGCGCCGGCCGATCCCATGCCGGTGACGAGCGGCTACGGGATGCAGTACTGGGACCAGTGGGTCAAGTACTTCCTGACCCGCGATCCGGGGCACAACGCGCTCGCCGTGGATCCCCGCGACCCCGGCGAGTGGCTCGACCGGATCAGCCGGCTGTCCACGATCCAGGACCGCAACGACGTGGATCTCCGCCGGTTCGCCGCCTCGGGCGGCAAGCTGATCCTGCTCCACGGCGCCGCGGACGAGCTGGTCTCCGACCGCTCGACGAGCGACTACTACCAGCGGGTGCGCGACGAACTCGGCCCACGGTCCACCGAACGGTTCCTGCGGTACTACCTGGTTCCCGGAGCCAACCACGCCAACGCCGGCGCACCGGCCTTCGCCGCGGGCTGGGACTCGCTGTCCGCCCTGGAACGCTGGGTCGAAAAAGGACAGTCCCCGGAGGATCAGGTCGTCACCGACACGCGGCACCACCGCACCCGTCCGCTGTGTGAATACCCGGAGTGGCCGCGCTACCGCGCCGGTGACCCGGATCGCGCGTCCAGTTTCGTGTGCACCCGCTGAAAAGTTCCCCGACACCGAAGGTTCCCCATGCTCGGCTTGATGCAAGACCGTCCCCTGTCCCTGCCGCACGTCTTCCGGCGCGTGGAACGCCAGTTCGGGCACAAGACCGTGGTGTCCGGCCGCGTCGGCGGGGAAACGACGATGACCTGGGCGCAGGTGTGCGCGCGGGTGCGGCGCCTGGCCGCCGCCCTGGACGAGCTCGGCGTGCCGGCCGGCGCGCGCGTGGGCACGTTCGCCTGGAACAGCCACCGGCACGTCGAGCTCTATCTGGCCGTGCCCTGCACCGGACGGGTGCTGCACACCATCAACCACCGGCTGTTCGGCGAGCAGATCACCTACATCGTCAACGACGCCGCCGACGACGTGCTGTTCGTCGACCGCTCCATCCTGCCCGTCATCTGGCCCCTGGCGGGCACCTTCACCACCGTGCGCGCGGTGGTGGTGATGGACGACGGGAGCGACGCCGAAATCCCGGACGACGACCGCGTCGTCGACTACGAAGACCTGCTCGGCCGGGCCGGTGACACCGGCGGCGAGTTCACCGTCGACGACGAGAACACCGCCGCCGCGTTGTGCTACACCTCCGGCACCACCGGCGATCCCAAGGGGGTGCTCTACAGCCACCGCTCGGTGGTGCTGCACGCCGCGTTGTTGCTGATGGTGGACACCTTCGGCATCAACGAGCGCGACGTGGTGATGCCGATCGTGCCGATGTTCCACGTCAACGCCTGGGGTCTGCCCTACAGCGCCATGCTGTGCGGGGCCGACCTCGTGCTCCCCGGACCGGCGATGAGCCCACCGGAGCTGGCGGGCATGCTCGCCCGGCACAAGGTCACCTTCGGGGCGGCGGTCGCCACGATCTGGCGCGGCCTGCTCCCCCTGCTCGGCCGGCACGACTTCTCCGCGGTGCGCCAGATCGTGTCCGGTGGCGGCGCGGTGGACGAGGCGCTCACGCGTGCCTACCAGGAGGCCATCGGCGTGCCGCTGACCAACGCCTGGGGCATGACCGAAACCAGCCCGGTGGTCACCACCTCCCGGATCGCCACCGTCCACGACGGATGCACGCCCGAGCAGCAGCGGGCGCTGCTCGCCACGCCCGGGCCGGCCGTCCCGCTGACCGAGGTCCGCATCGTCGGCGACGACGGGCGCGAGGCGCCGTGGGACGGCCAGAGCCCCGGGGAGCTGCAGGTCAGCGGCCCGACGATCGCCGCCCGCTACTTCGGGGCGCACCCCGGAACGGGCGCCTTCACCGGGGACGGGTGGCTGCGCACCGGGGACGTGGCCACCATCGACCGCCACGGTTACGTGCGCATCGTCGACCGCACCAAGGACCTCGTGAAGTCGGGAGGTGAGTGGATCTCCTCCGTCGAGCTGGAGAACGCGATCATGGAACACGCCGGGGTCGCCGAGGCCGCCGTGATCGGGGTCGCCGACGACAAATGGGGCGAACGCCCGGTGGCGTGCGTGGTGCCCGCCGCCGGGGCCACGCTCACCGCCGAGGCCGTCCGGGAGCACCTCCGCGGCCGCGTGGCCTCCTGGTGGCTGCCCGACCAGGTGTTCTTCCTCGACGAGATCCCCAAGACCGCCACGGGGAAGTTCGCCAAACAGCGGCTCCGCTCCCAATACACGCCAACCACCCGCTAACCACCGGCCGGCGACGCAAGAAGACCGACTACGCCCCAGACCTCCCCCGCCCCCGATCCACAGCCGATCTGTGGTCAAGGAGCGGGGGCGGGGGAGGTCGGCACCCGAGGTGCCCGTTCACGCCGTCCGGTTGCTCAGCACCAGCGTGCCCGCCGCCATGAACATGCCGCCGTTGCCCTGCACCACGCTGATCTCCACGCCGGGCACCTGCGCCGCGGCCTGGCCGCGCAGCTGCCGCACCGATTCCTGGATCAGGAACATCCCGTACATCCCCGTGTGGGTGTAGGACAGGCCGCCCCCGTTGGTGTTCATCGGCAGGCGGCCGCCCGGTTCGGTGTGGCCCTCGGCGATGAACGCGCCGGCCTCGCCGCGGGGGAGGAAACCCAGGTCCTCCAGGCCGTAGATCGGGACGTGCGCGAACGCGTCGTAGATCATCAGGTGGTCCACGTCGCCGTGGGTGATGCCGGCTTCGGCGAACGCCTCGGCGCTGGAGCGTCGGAACGCGGCCGACGTGGTGAAGTCGGCCATCTGCGAGATCAGCGGCGATTCGAACGTCTCCCCGGTCCCGAGGATGTGCACCGGCGGCTGCGGCAGGTCCCGGGCCCGCTGGGCGGAGGTGATCACCAGCGCCCCGCCGCCGTCGGTGACCAGGCAGCACTCCAGCAGGTGCAGCGGGTAGGAGATCATCCGCGACGCCAGCACGTCCTCGACCGTGATGGGGTCGCGGTAGCGGGCCCGCGGGTTGCGCGCCGCCCACTTCCGCTGCGCCACGGCGACCGAGGCCAGCTGTTCGGCGGTCAGCCCGAACTCCTTCATGTACCGCAGCAGCGGGATGGTGAACATGCTCGGCGGGCCGGTCACCCCGTACGGCACCTCGAACTGGGCGTTCGGGCTCGACGCCGGGAACGCGCCGCGCGCCGCCCCGACCCGGGACTTGCCCGACTCGCCGTGGGTGACCAGCACGGTCGTGGCGTGCCCGGCCCGGATCGCCTCGACCGCGTGCCGCACGTGCAGCAGGAACGAGGTGCCGCCGACGCCGGTGCCGTCGATCCACCGCGGCCGGATGCCCAGCGCGTCCGCCACCTGGATCGGGCCGGGCGACGAGACACTGGCGATGCCGTCGATGTCCGACATCCGCAGCCCGGCGTCGGCCACCGCGTTGCGCGCGCCTTCCACGTGCAGCCGCATGGTGGAATGTCCGGGCAGCACGCCGATCTCGTCGGTCTCGGCCGCGCCCGCGATCACCACGTCCATCACCGCACCTCCGTCCCGGCCGGGGTGAACTGGGGAATCGTGACGTCACCGCGGGTTTCGAAGGTGACCCGCAGGTCCATGTCGAGCACCAGGTTGTCCGGGGTGTTGTCGATGCCGACGATGTTCGTCATCATCCGCGGCCCCTCCGCCAGCTGCACCACCGCGATCGCGTACGGCGCGTCCTGCTCGAAGCCGGGCGCCGGCCGGTGGGTGATGGTGTAGGAGTACAGCGTGGCCCGGCCGCTGGTGGTGAACCATTCCAGTGACGCCGAGGCGCAGAACGGGCAGCACGGGCGCGGGTAGAAGAACGGTTCGCCGCAGTCGAGGCAGCGCTGGATCCGCAGCTCGCCGCGGGCGGCCGCGTCGAAGAAGGGCTGGGTTTCCGGGGTGGGCACCGGAACGGGCTTTCGGCCGGGCATGTCTCTCCTCTGTGGACGGATCAGCGGCCGAGCAGCGGCCCGAAGGCCTGCTCGATCCGCGCGGCCAGGACGTCGGGGTCCCACGGTCCGGTGCCCACGATGCGGCTGACCGGTTCCGGGTTGTTGTAGAGCGCGACCTGGTAGCCGGCCGCGTGCAGGATCCGCCCGGTGATCCAGCCGGACCCTTCGCCGGCCAGGTAGGCCACCAGCGGGGCCACGTTGTCCGGCGAGTGCTCGTCGGCAGCGGGTGCGCGGCGCCGCTCGTCGGGGATGGACGCGGTCATCCGGGTGGCGGCGCCGGGCGAGACGGCGTTGACCGTGACGCCGTAGCGGGCCAGTGCGCGGGCGCTGGAATAGGTCAGGCCGACGATGCCCATCTTGGCCGCGGCGTAGTTGGGCTGGCCGGGCGCGCCGTGCAGGCCGGAGACGGAGGTGAAGTTGATGATCCGGTGGTGCGCGCCGCTCTCGCCCAGTGAGCGCCAGTGCGCGGCCGCGAACTTGGTGGTGTTGAACGTGCCCTTGAGGTGCACCCGGATCACGTCGTCCCACTCGCGCTCGGTCATGTTGAAGACCATCCGGTCGCGCAGGATGCCGGCCACGTTCACCAGCACGTCCAGGCGGCCGAACTCGGTGATCGCGGTGCCGACCAGCTTCTCCGCCGCCGCGTGGTCGGCGACGTCGGAGGTGTCGGCGACCGCCGTGCCGCCGGCGCCGGCGATCTCCTCGGCGACCGCGGCCGCGAGCGCGGTGTCGGCGCCCGAGCCGTCCAGCCCGGTGCCGAGATCGTTGACCACCACCTGCGCCCCTTCGCGGGCCAGCAGCTGCGCCACCGCCGCGCCGATCCCCCGGCCCGCTCCGGTCACGATCGCGACCCGTCCGTCCAGGCGTCCCATGCCGTCCCGCCTTCCGCCGCAAGTTTTAGAACTCGGTTCTGAAATGACCTTCGGCTCGGCGGGCGCGCTTGTCAAGTCTTGACACTGATCGTCGGCGGCGCCTCTAATAGACGAATTGAATTCTAGTATTCGTGTCCGGTCCACCTGGTCGTGAGACAACCCCGACGCGGCAACGGCGCCGCAGCGAGGAGAACACGGGCCCATGTCACTCAACCACGACGTGATCGGACTCGAGTCCGAGCCGGTGGACAAGAGCTGGAGCAGCACGGACACCCTGCTCTACGCACTCGGCGTCGGCGCCGGTCTGGACGACCCCACCGCCGAACTGGCCTTCACCACGGAGAACTCCGCCGGCATCGGGCAGCAGGTGCTGCCGACCTTCGCGGTACTGGCCGCGCAAGCGCCGGGACGGCGGGACCTCGGCGACTTCGACCGCGCGATGCTGGTGCACGCCGAGCAGTCCTTCGAACTGCACCGGCCGCTGCCGCCGTCGGGCACCGCACGCGTTTCGGCGACGGTGACCGGGATCTACGACAAGGGTTCCGGCGCGCTGGTGGTCAGCCAGGCCCGGGCGGTGGAGCCGGAGTCCGGGGACACCCTGGTCACCTCACGCAGCGCGGTCTTCATCCGCGGCGAAGGCGGGTTCGGCGGGCCGCGCGGCCCGGTGGCGGACTGGTCCGAGCCGGCGCGGCCGCCGGACCACCGCGTCACCTACCGGACCCGGCCAGAGCAGGCGCTGCTCTACCGGTTGTCCGGGGACCGCAACCCGCTGCACTCCGACCCGGTTTTCGCGGCGCGGGCCGGGTTCCCGCGGCCGATCCTGCACGGCCTGTGCACCTACGGGGTGACCGGTCGCGCGCTGCTGCACACGCTCGCCGGGTCCGATCCGGCGCGCTTCGCCGGGATGTCCGGCCGGTTCAGCGCGCCGGTGTTCCCCGGCGAGGCGCTCACGGTGTCGATCTGGGCCGAGGGCGAGAACGCGACGTTCCGCACCACCCGGGAGGACGGGACCGTGGTCATCGACCGGGGCACCGCCGTCATCCGGCCGGCCTGACCCGGGCCGGCGCCGCATCCAGACGGGCAAGTACGCACAGAAGGGTCGAGCCCATGAGGTTGTTGCCGATACGCGAACTGGACGAATATCCCACCGGCGCCCGCCGGATGCGGATCCTGACGATGGCCGTGCTCGCGATCCTCGTCGGGTCGTACGAGGCGCAGATCGCCCCCGTCGTCCCGCTGCTGCTCAAGGATCTGCACATGTCGCTGGCCACCTACGGGCTGGTGTCGGCGGCGGGGGTGCTGGCCGGGGCGCTGGCCTCCGCGGTCGGCGGCAGGCTGACCGACCACCTGGGGCGGGTGCGCCTGCTGGTGCCGCTGATGTTCTGCACCGCGGTGTGCTGCTTCCTGATGGTCACCGTGCACTCCCCCACCCAGCTGCTGCTGGTCCGCATCGTGCTTTCCATTGTGGACGGTATGGCGATGGCGGGCACCGCACCGCTGGTGCGCGACTTCTCGCCGCGGATGGGGCGTGCTCAGGCGTTCGGGTTCTGGACCTGGGGCCCGGTCGGGGCGAACTTCCTGGCCGCCGCGGTCGCCGGCGCCACGCTGCCGTTGTTCGACGACAACTGGCGGTCGCAGTTCGTGATCATGGGCGCGTTCTCGCTGGTGATCTCGGTGGTGATCATGTTCAACATCGCGGACTTGTCTCCCGAGCTGCGGGCTCGCATCCAGCAGAGCGAGCGGCAGGCCATCGACGTCGGACGGGCCGATCCGCCGCGGGCCAGGGACCTGTTCCGGCACCGCAACATCTGGGCGCACGTCATCGGCATCTCGCTGTGGCTGGTGATGTACATGACGCTGTCACTGTTCGGCCAGACGATGCTGGCCGCCGCGTTCGAGCTGTCGGCGTCCACCGCGTCCGGGATCATGTCCGCGTTCTGGGTGCTCAACCTGCTCACGCTGGTGGTGATCGGGCGGGTGTCGGACCGGTTGCAGCTGCGCAAGCCCATCTGCATCGCCGGTTCGGTGGTGGCCGTGCTGGTCACCGGTTACCTGATCCTGCTCATGGGCGACCCGGGCGTGTCCCACGTGCACCTGATGATCACCGGGGCCCTGCTCGGCGGGGCGCTCGGTGTCGCGTACGGCCCGTGGATGGCGAACTACTCCGAAGACGCCGAGGACGTCGACCCGCGTCTGCAGGGCAGCGCGTGGGGTCTCTACGGCGCGCTGTCGAAGGTGATGGCGGTGGTGGTGCTGTTCGTGATCCCGCACCTGGTGGAGGCGGCGGGCTGGCGGACGTGGCTGGGGATCGCGGCGTTGTGCCTGCTGCTGTTCATCCCCGCGGCCTTCGCCTTCCACGGCCCGTGGCGGGCGCACCGGGGCCGTGCCGTGGTGACGACCTCGTCGCTGGAGCGCACGGCGAACTAGCGGGGCAGGAGCCCGCCGGGGTCGGCCCTGCCGGCCCCGGCGCTCAGGCCGAGCAGGATGTCGTCGAGGGAGAACGTGGCCACCAGCGCCTGGTGCAGGGTCTTGAGCTGCGTGCGGATCTCGGCGAGCTGCTCCTGCGGCCGGTGCACGGCCAGGTAGCGGGAGATGTTCTCGCGCGCCTCGGGGGTCAGCGGCCGCCGCAGGTCCAGCCCCTCCGGTTCGGTCCTGGGCCGCACGGGCTCCATCAGGCCGACGAACGTGGTGACCGGGTCGTGGCCCGGGTAGAGGCCGAGGGCCGGTGCCTCCGGCAGCATCCGGCGGGCCAGGGCGGACCGCAGATCGTTGATCCGGCTCGACTTCCGCCACAGGACGCGCTTGAGGCGCCCGTAGGCGTCGGGGTCGAGTGCGGCCAGACAGCCACCGAGGCGCGTCAGCTCCGCGTTCAGCAGGCTGAAGTTGCCGCTCTGCTCCGCCAGGGTGGCGTACAGGTGATCGATCCACCAGCTCTGCGTGCGCGGGTGGTCGCGCTCCTGGTCGCTCATCGTGGCGGCCTCCGAGAGCAGTCCCACCAGGTGCTCCCCGGTGTCGAGGATCCGGTGCGCGCGCAGGTAGAGCCCGAACAGCTCGGCGCCGAGGGCGTTGCGCTTCGCGTCCTTGCGCGCGGTCAGCGCCTTCGGCGTGATCGCCAGGACGGCGTCCAGGATCGCTTTGAAGAACTCCAGCACGATGGCCCCCCGGGTGTGTCGGTCAGCCCACCGTAGTCCGGTCGGGCGTGCGCCGGTTCGCGGTGGTCCGGCCCCCGACCGAGATCAGCACCGCCACCGCCGAGATCGCCGTCATCACGCCGAGTGCCAGCCGGTAGCCGGTGACCAGCAGGCCGACCTCCGCCGGGTGCAGCCGGGACAGCGTGCCGGCGAACACCGACGGCCGCAGCGCCGCCGGGAGCGGGCTGGTCACCAGCGACAGGGCGAGCGCGGTGCTCATGACCACGCCGGTGTTCTGCACCATCAGCCGCATGGCGTTGACGATGCCGACGCGGTGCGACGGGAGCTCGTCCAGCAGGGCCGTGGTGTTGGCGGGCATGAACATCCCGGAACCCGCGCCGATGAGGACCAGTGCGACGCAGACCGGCGCGTAGGAGCCGTCCGCGGAGACGAAGGCCAGCAGCACCGCCAGGCCCGCGGTGCCGGTCGCGGTGCCGAGCGCGGCCACGGCCCGCGCGCTCATCCGCGCGTGCAGCGGCCCGGCGCAGGCCGAGGCGATCATCGCCGCCACCGACAACGGCAGCACCTTCAGCCCGGCCGACACCGGGTCCTCGCCGTGCACCGCCTGGTAGAACAGCGCGACCAGCAGTACCACGGCCATCCTCGCCACGGTGTTGAGGAACGAGGCGAGCAGTCCCAGGGCGAACACGCGATCGGCGAACAGGCGGACGTCGACCACGGGGTGTGGGCTGCGCCGTTCCACCACCGCGAACACCGGCACGAGCACGGCGAACAGCGCCACCCCGGCCAGCACGACCGGGTCCGTCCAGCCGCGCTCGCCGGCCTGGGACAGCCCGAACAGCAGCCCGCCTAGTGAGACCAGCACCAGCAGGTTGCCGGGCAGGTCGATGCCCCGGTCCGGCCCGGCGCCCCCGCTCCGGCGCAGCGTCGCCGCTCCCCAGGCCAGGCAGGCGAGGCCGAGCGGGACGTTGAACCAGAACACCCACTGCCACCCGAACCGGTGGGTAAGGAACCCGCCGAGCGTGGGACCGATCAGCTGGGCGACGGAGAACGACGCGATGTAGATGCCCATGCCGCGGCCGAGGTGGCGGCGTGGGAAGGCGTCGGTGAGGATCGCGGCGCTGTTGGTCAGCAGCATCGCCCCGCCGGCGGCCTGCACCACCCGCAGCCCGACCAGCCACCACGCGCCGGGCGAGAACCCCAGCAGCAGGCTGGCCCCGGTGTAGGTGGCCAGCCCGCACAGGTACAGCGTGCGGCGCCCGAACAGGTCCGCCAGCCGTCCGAACACGACCATCAGCACGGTGTTGGCGAGCATGAACGACAGCAGCATCCAGCTGGCGGCCGCGGCGCCGGCGTCGAAGTGCCGGACCACCTCGGGCAGCGCGACGTTGAGGGAACTGCTGCCCAGTGCGGTCACGATGCTCGCCATGCTCACCACGGACAGCGCCCGCCAGGCGTAGCGGAGCCGCTCCCGTTCGGCCGGTTCGGACATGGCTGCGCCTCCCGAGGTAATCCTAGAATCTCATTCGATACTAGGCAGCCACCACGGGCCGCGGACTCCCGCAAACGGGTTGATCACCGCCGAGGAGCCGGGATGTCCACTCCGGACCTCAGACGTCCAGCGGGTTGAGCCGGCGGATGAGCACGATCGCGGCCTCGGCGATCCGGTTGGCCTCGCGCTTGGACGACGACGTGGCGATCTCGCGGCCGGCCTCGCCGATGATGCTGGTCAGCACGGCGACGGTGAGCCGGTCGACCGAGCTGGTGCCGGCGCCGAGCAGCACCGCGTTCTGCCGGACCCACTCCCGGCCGCGGGTGCGGCGGATCAGCTCGAACCCGGGCGGGCCGCCGCCGTCCATGAACAGCCGGGACAGGTCGCGGCGCTGCCACGAGCCCTCGAGGAAGGCGCGGGCGCCCACGATGAACAGCTCCAGCGGGTCCTCTTCGCCGTTCGCGCGCGCCTTGGCGACCGCGGCCGCGGCCGCGTGCTCGTGCGCGGACTGGTGGTCCTCCCACAGCGCGAGGAACAGCTCGGTCTTGCCGCCGAAGTGGTGGTAGAGGCTGCCGACGCTGGAGTCGGCGCGCCGGACCACCTCGGCGATGCTGGCGTCGGCGAAGCCCTGCTCGCAGAAGACCTCACGGGCGGCACCCAGCATCACCCGCCGGGTCTCCGCGGTCCGGCTCCACTGCCAGGCGTTCCCGCTCGCCTTGCGTGCCATCCGCGCCTCCTCGCTGTCGCCGAACAGGTTACCGGACAGGTTCGCGTGATGGTCTTGACACGCACCGCGTCCGGCACGCAGTCTGAACATCTTCCTAGAGTTCGGTTCTAGAAATTCACCCGCCGGACATCGCAGAGAGGACCGCGTCGATGGTCGACTTCTCGCTCAGCACCGAGGAACGCCAGATCCGCGACACCGTACGGACATTCGTCAACCGCGAGGTGATCCCGCTCGAACCGGAGGTCCTGCGCAACGAGCGCGCCGGGCGTCCGGGGCTGGACCCCGGCGTGCTGACCGAGCTGCGGGCCAAGGCCCGCAAAGCCGGGTTCTGGGGCGTGAACACGCCCGAGGAGTACGGCGGGATGAACCTGGGCGCGGTGATGGCCGCGATCGTCGCCATGGAGACCGGGCGCACGTTCGTCCCGTTCAGCTTCGGCGGCACCGCGGACAACATCCTCTACTTCGCCAACGAGGAGCAGAAGCAGCGCTACCTCATCCCGACGATCGAGGGCGAGCGCCGGTCCTGCTTCGCGATCACCGAGCCGGGTGCGGGGTCCGACGCGCGCAACATCCGGACCCGCGCGGTGCGCGACGGCGGTGACTGGGTGATCAACGGCGAGAAGGTGTTCATCACCGGCGGCAACGAGGCCGACTTCGTGATGGTGTTCGCCGTGACCGATCCGGACAAGGGCGCGAACGGGGGCGTGACCTGCTTCCTGGCCGACCGCGACATGGGCTGGAAGTCCGAGCCGATCCCCACCATGGGGCAGTGGGGCCCGGCCTCGCTGGTGTTCGACAACGTGCGGGTGCCGGCCGCGAACGTGCTCGGCGAGGTCGGCCGCGGTTTCGAGCTGGCGATGCGCTGGATCGGGCAGGGCCGCTACCTCATCCCGGCCCGCGCGATCGGCTCGGCCGAGCGGATGCTGCAGATGGCGATCGACTACGCGAAGATCCGGCATTCGATGGGCCGCCCGATCGCCGACTACCAGGCCATCCAGTGGCAGATCGCGGACTCCCAGGTGGAGATCGAGTCGACCAAGTGGCTCACGCTGTACGCGGCCTGGCGGGTGGAGACCGGCCTGGACGCGCGTCACGCCTCCTCGATCGCGAAGCTGCACGGGGCGCTGATGGCCAACCAGGTGGTGGACCGGGTGCTGCAGATCCACGGCGGCATGGGTTACACCAAGGAACTGCCGATCGAACGGTGGTACCGGGAGCTGCGGCTGCTGCGCATCTTCGAGGGCACCGACGAGATCCAGCGCCGCACCATCGCCCGCAACCTGCTGAAGGGGCACGCGCGCCTCGGCGGGATCGGGGAGTGACCGGATGACACGCTCGCTGCTCGAGCTGTTCCGCCCCAGCTCCATCGCGCTCGTCGGCGCCACCGACAAGTCCGGGTGGTCCCTGTCGACCTTCCAGAACCTGCGGGACCACCAGTTCGCGGGCAAGGTGTACCTGGTCAACCCGCGCACCGAGGTGGTGCACGGCGAGACCGCCCACCGCAGCCTGACCGACATCGGTGAGCCGGTCGACCTGGCCTTCGTCATGGTGCCCACGACCGCGGTGCTGTCCGTGCTGCGGGAGGGCGCCGGGCTGGGCATCCGCAACTACGTCGTGCTCACCGCCGGGTTCGGCGAGACCGGGCCGGCGGGCAAACGGCTCGAGGACGAGATCGTGGCCTTCGCGGTCGAGCACGGGCTGACCGTGCTGGGCCCCAACGGCAACGGCTACATCAACGCCGCGGGCCGGACCACGCCCTACGGCCTGCCCATCCCCGCGCCGCTGCAGTCCGGCCCGGTGGGCGTCGTGCTGCAGAGCGGCGCGCTGGCCAGTTCGGTGCTGTCCTTCGCCCAGGCCCGCAACGTCGGGCTGAGCCTGCTCACGTCGATGGGCAACGAGGCGATGGTCTCGGTGACCGACGTGATGTCCTACCTGGTGGACGACCCGGACACCAAGGTGATCGCGTTGTTCCTGGAGTCGGTGCGGCACCCCGCGGAGTTCGCCCGGGTCTGCCTGCGCGCCGCCCGCGCCGGGAAACCCGTGGTCGCGCTGAAGATCGGCACCAGCGCGCTGGCCTCGCACACCGCGCAGGCGCACACCGGCGCGCTGGTCGGCGACGACCGGGTGATCGACGCGGCGTTCCGCCGGTTCGGGGTGGTCCGCGTGCATTCGCTGGAGGACCTGATCATCACCGCCGGCCTGCTGGCTTCGGTGGGCCGGGTCGACGGGCGGCGGCTCGGCGTGGTGACGCCCTCGGGTGGGGCGTCGGAGATCATCGCCGACCGGGCCGAGCAGGAGGGCCTGGAGCTGCCCGCGTTCGCGCCGTCGACGGTCGAGCGGCTGGCGGCGATCGTGCCGGATTTCGCGACCGTGCAGAACCCGCTGGACGTGACGGGGTACGTGGTGGTGGACCGGACCCTGCTCGGCCGGGCGCTGGAGGTGGTGGCGCAGGACCCGGGGATCGACGCGGTGCTGCTGCTCAACGACCTGCCCCGGGTGGCGCCGGCCGATCCGTCGGTGACGCTGCAGATCGCCGGGGCGACCGCCGAGCGGATTCGCCGGTCGCGCGTGCCGGTGGTCGTGGTCAGCAACGTCCTCGCCGACATCACCGAGTTCGGCCGGTACGTACAGGCGCAGACCGGGTTCCCGCACGTGGCGGGCGGGATCGAGCACGGCATGACCGCGATCGGCAACGTGGTGCGGTGGTCGGAGGCGGTGCGCCAGGTGCGGGACGTGGCGCCGGCCGCGGAACCGGCGCCGGCCGGGCCGGGCGAGGTCTGGGCCGAGCACCGGTCGGCGCGGCTGCTCGCCGGGCACGGCATCCCGGTGGTGCCCGCCGAACTGGCCGCGGACGAGGCCGAAGCGGTCGCCGCGGCCGAGCGGTTCGGGTACCCGGTGGTGCTCAAGGCCGCGGCGGAGGGGCTCGGGCACAAGAGCGACATCGGCGGCGTGCGGCTGGGGCTGACCGGGCCGGACGAGGTGCGGGCGGCGCACCGCGAGGTGGTCGCCGCGCTGCGTGCACACGGCCATGCGGACGCGGCCACCCTGGTCCAGCCGCAGCGGCGGGGCGGGGTGGAACTGCTGGTCGGCGTGGTGCGTGATCCGGCGTGGGGCCTGACCATGGCGATCGGGCTGGGCGGGGTGTGGGTGGAGGTCCTGCGGGACACCGCGCTGCGGCTGCTGCCGGTCACCCCGGAGGACGTGCGTGCGGCGCTGGCCGAGCTGCGCGGGTACGGCCTGCTGACCGGCGCGCGCGGCGCGGAGCCGGCCGACCTCGGGCGGCTGTCGGAGGTGATCGCGCGCATCGGCGAGGTGGCCGTGGAGCTGGGCCCGCGGCTGTCCGCGCTCGAGGTGAACCCGCTGCTGGTGGCCGGGTCCCGGGTGGAGGCGCTGGACGCGTTGGTCACCTGGGCGTGACCGGCCGTGGTCGTCTCAGATCGAGACAGCCGGTGCCGGCGCCGGGTGTTACACCAACCCGGACACAGTCGGCAGAAGGAGCAGCAGATGATCTTCATCACGGCCAAGTTCCGCGTCAAGGACACCTACGCCGACCACTGGCCGGAGATCGCGCGGGAGTTCACCGAGGCGACCCGCGCGGAGCCGGGGTGCCTGTGGTTCGACTGGTCCCGCAGCGTCGACGACCCGGCCGAGTACGTCCTGGTCGAGGCGTTCGCCGACGCCGACGCCGGCGCCCGGCACGTGCGGTCCGCGCATTTCCGGGCCGCGCGGGAGACGCTTCCGAAGCACCTCGCCGAGACGCCGCGGATCGTGAACACGGTGGTGGACCAGGACGACTGGTCCGAGCTCGGCGAACTCGCCGTGCGGGACTGACGACGGGTGTGGCGCTCAGCCGCCCGCCGGGTCGATCCGCCAGCCGGCCCGGACCAGGTCGCCGAGCGCCCGCTCCAGGCACCCCACGTGCTCGAGGGTCTCCTCCTCGGTCCGGTCCTCGACGACCGGCATCGACAGTTCTTCCAGCGTCACCGCGACCATCCCTTCGTCCCCGGACTCGCACTCCCCCGATGACACCAGAGTGCGGTCCCCGCGGAGGTCTCATTGTGAGACAGGGGCGGCCGCGTCGCCTCGGTAGCGTGCGGGCACCGGAAGCGCTTGCCAGGAGGCGACGATGCTGGACCTGCACTACCAGTCGGGAGCGGTGGTGGTGCGTATCCGCACCGCACCCCGGCCGCTGGACACCGAGCTGCTCGACGGGCTCGCCGCGGCCATCACCTACATCGGCCCCGCGCACCCGATCGTCCTCACCGGGGCGCACGGCGTCTTCGCACCGGATGTCGCGCCCACCGGTGTGCCCGCCCGCGCCGCGGTGCTGGAGCGGTTGCCGCTCGTCCTGGAGGCTCTGCGGAGCCATCCGCTTCCGGTCGTGGCCGCCCTCAACGGCGACGCGATCGGCGCGGGGTACCGCCTGGCCGAGGCCGCCGGCGTCCGGATCATCTCGGGTGGGGTCGTCCAGCCCGCACCGCCGCGCGGGGTGCGCTACGGCCCGCGGGCCGCGGTGGCCGCCGGCCTGGCCGACGTCCACTGTGCACCCGGCGACTTGATCGGCGCCGCCCTGGAGCACGTGCGGGCGCACCTGCCCGTCGCCGCCGGCTGAGCAGAAAGGCCCCACGCGCGTCCCGGAGAGGACGTGCGTGGGGCCGTTGTGCGCCGCTCAGTAGATGTTGGACGGGCGCACCATCCCCTCGGCGAGGTCCCCGGCGCCGGGAGCGATGATGGCGCCCGGGTTGACCAGCACCTCTTCCACGATCGCGGTCTCGGTCGTGATCAGCAGGGCCGCGATGGACGCCGCGCTCTCCAGCGCCGAGCGGGTCACCTTGAGCGGGTCGACCACACCGGCGGCGAAGAGATCCGTGTATTCGCCGGTCAGCGCGTCGAACCCGCCACCGTTGTCCATCCCGGACACCCGCGCCAGCACCTCCTCGCCGTCGTAGCCGGCGTTGGCCGCGATCCACCGCAGCGGCTCCCCCAGCGCGCGGCGCACGATCTCCCGGCCCTGCGCCGCGTCACCGTCGAGCCCGACCAGGTCGACGCACCGCGCGGCCTGCGCCAGGGACGCCCCGCCGCCGGCCACGATCCCTTCCTCCAGCGCCGCCCTGGCCGCCGCCAGCGAGTCCTCGACCCGCAGCATCCGCTCCTTGAGCTCGACGCTGGTGGCGGCGCCGACGCGGACGACGGCGATGCGGCCGGTCAGCCGGGCGATGCGCAACCGCAGGCTGTCCTGGTCGTGCTCGATGCGGGCCCGCTTGAGCTGTTTGTCCAGCTGGCCGATCCGCGCCCGCACGGCCTGCTCGTCACCGGCCCCACCGATGATCGTCGTGGTGTCCTCGGTGATCGTGATGTGCTCGCAGCGGCCGAGGTCGGCCTCGGTGACCTCGGCCAGGGTCAGCCCGGAGTCGTCGCTGATCACCCGGCCGCCGAGCGCGGCGGCGAGGTCCTCCAGCTCGGCCACGCGCCGGTGGCCGAAGCCGGGCGCGCGGACCACGACCGCGGGGTAGGTGCCGTGCACGTTCCCGCTGAGGATCATCTGCAGGGCGGGGCCGTCGACGTTCTCGGCGAGGATCACCAGCGGCCGGTCCAGGCGCCGGGCCGCCTCCACCGTCGGCATCAGGTCCTGCACCTGGCTGATCTTCTTGTTGGTCAGCAGGATGGCGGGGTCGTCGTAGGAGACCTCCATCCGGTCCCGATCGGTCACCATGTACGGCGAGGTGTAGCCGTGGTCGAACTCGATCCCGTCCACCAGCTCGACCCCCAGGCCGGGCTCGTCGGACTCCTCCACCTCGACGACACCTTCCCGGCCGACCGCGGCGAGCGCCTGGGCGATCACGCGCCCGATGCGTTCGTCGTCGCTGGCGGCGAGGGTGGCGATCCGCTCCAGCTCGGCCTCACCGGACACCTGGGCCGCGGACTTGCGCAGGTACTCCACGACGGCCTCGACGGTCTCCTCGATGCCGCGGCGCACCCGCATCGGGTTCGCGCCCTCGCCGAGGGCGGCCAGCCCCTCCCGCACCATCGCCTGGGCGAGCACCGTCGCGGTGGTGGTGCCGTCGCCGACGGCCCCGTTGGTCTTCATCGCGACTTCCTTGACCAGCTGGGCGCCCATGTTGGCGAACGGCTCCGCCAGCTGCACCTCCCTGGCGATGGTGACGCCGTCGTTGGTGATGGTCGGCGGACCGGTCAGCTTCTCCAGCACCGCGTTGCGCCCCTTGGGGCCCAGGGTGACCTTGACCGCGTCGGCCAGTGTGTTCACGCCGAGTTCGAGCCGGCGCCGCGCCTCGACGCTGAACCGCAGCTGCTTCGCCATGATTGCTGTTTCCTTTCCGTGGTGGGAAGAACCCGCGATTCAGGGGATGAGGATCGCCCGGCCGCGGACCTTGCCCGCGCTCAGGTCGTCGATGGCCCGCTGGAACTCCTCCAGCCGGTACTGGGCGGTGTGCAGTTTCACCTTGCCCTGGGCGGCGAGCACCATCAGGTCCTGCAGGTCGGTGTAGGAGCCGACGAGGTTGCCGATGAAGTTGATCTCGGTCGAGATGATGTCGATGGTCGGCACGTCGATGTTCTCGCCGTAGCCGACCACGTAGTAGTTGCCCGCGCGGCGCAGCATACGGACGCCCTCCGACGTGGAACCGCCCTCGCCGACGAAGTCGATCACCGCCTCGGCGCCGTGCCCACCGGTCAGTTCCAGCACCGCGCGCACGTGGTTGCCGTCGGCCACCACGGTGACGTCGGCGCCGACCTCTTCGGCCAGCCGCAGCGCGGCGGGGTTGCGGTCCACGACGACGAGCGTGGCCGCGCTCATCGCCTTCAGGCACTGGATGCCGATGTGGCCCAGACCGCCGGCACCGATGATCACGCACACCTCCCCCGGCCGCAGCACCCTCGCGGCCTTCGCGGCGGCGTGCTGCGCGGTCAGCCCGGCGTCGGCGAGCGCGGCCACGTCGGCGGGTTCGAGGCTGTCGTCGAGCCTGACGCACGAGCGGGCCGAGGTGAGCAGGTACTCGGCGTACCCGCCGTGGCTGTCGATGCCGGGGAAGCGCGAGTTCTCGCAGTGCACGTCGTCGCCGAGCCGGCAGGCCCGGCACAGGCCGCAGGTGATCAGCGGGTGGAGGATCACCTTGTCCCCCACCGCCACGTTCGTGACCGCGTCCCCGACGGCGTGCACCCAGCCCGCGTTCTCGTGCCCGATCGTGTAGGGCAGGGCGACACCGGATTTCTCCGCCCACTGCCCTTCCAGGATGTGCAGATCGGTGCGGCACACGCCCGCCGCGCCCACCCGGACCACGACGTCCAGCGGCCCGGTGATCTTGGGTTCCTCGACGTCGCGCAGTTCGAGGTTGCGGTGGTAGCCGGTGACCTGTGCGGCTTTCATGGGTGGCTCCTGGTGTTGGTGACGACCGGGGCGGAGCCGGCGGGATCGACGCCGGCGTAACGGGTGGCGAGCAGGCCCCGGCAGAAGTGGGCGTTGCCCTCGATGGACACGCGGGTGGCGGTGGCCAGCCGCAACCGCAGCGCCACGTCGGACCCCGTGACCGGGGTGCCGTCGTGGTCCACCATCACCCGCGCGTGCGAGTGGTTGGGCAGTCCGACGGCCTCGCGCCGCCGCATGAGGGCCGACTTCAGGCGGCCCTCCGGCAGGTCGAACAGCTCCAGCAGCGGCAGCTCCTCGATCGTCCACGCGCCGCTGGCCAGCACGGACCGGCAGCACCGTTCCATCGCGGCCAGGTGAGCCTTGCGCTGGAAGGTGCGGCGCAGTTCGTCCAGGCTGTCCTGCGCCTCCACGCCGAAGGTCCCGACGTAACCGAGCCCGGCGGCGGTTCCAGTGTTGATCTTGTCGGAGTCGTGGTGGTCGTCGAGCAGCACCCGCACCCGCCCCACCCCGGGCACCGTCGCCAGCGCGTCGTAGGCGTCGGCCACCATGAGGTAGGCGAAGTTGGGGGCGCAGAACGAGGTGGGCAGGCGCAGGTGCACCTCCACGCCCTCGTCGTCGATCGCCACGGACCGGACGAAACCCAGCTCGGTCACCGGCTCGTCGAGTTCGGGGTCGAGCACCGTGGACAGCGCCGCGAGGACTTCGGCTTCCACGGACACGGCGGTCTGGGTCATGAGGCACCAGCCCCCGCCGCGACCTCGGCGTCCGCGTCACCGGCCTGGGTCGGCAGGCGCAGCTCGCCGGGCACGTCCAGGTCGTACAACGCGGCCGCGTTGAGACCGAGGATCTTCTTCTTCTGGTCGGTGGTGATCGGCGCGTACTCGGTCATGTTGGCGGGGATCTGGAAGTCCACGAACTTCTCCACCAGCCACTTCGGCGTCCACAGGGCGTAGTCGCTGCCGAAGAGGATCTTGTCCTCGCCGATCCAGTACAGCAGTTCGCCGATGATCTGGGCGAAGTAGCGCGGCCGCGTGTGGATGAACGGGATCGCCACGGCCAGTCCGCCGTAGACGTTGGACTCCTGCGTGGCGATCCAGCAGAAGTCCTCCAGCCGCGGCAGCCCGACGTGCTCGACGATGAAGTTGAGGTCGAGGTAGTCGGTGGCGACCTTGTCGATGTCGGCGACGTCGAAGGCGTCCCGGTCCAGCGGCCGGATCGTCGGTCCCTTGTGGACGTGGATGTTGCGGATGCCCAGTTCCAGGCACTCCTCGAGGTAGCGGCGCGACCACGGCTCGTCGAGCTTGTAGCCGCGCGAGTCGCCGTGCCATTCGGCGGTGTAGAGCTTGACGCCCTTGAGCCCGAACCGTTCCGCGTCCCGGCGCAGCTGTTCCAGCCCGGCCTCGCCGTGGCGCGGGTCGTAGGCGTGGTTGTAGGTGAGCTTGTCCGGGTGCTGCCGGGTGAGCCCGAACGCTTCCTCGGTCTGCCCGAACCCGGTGTGGTAGAAGTCGCTGAGCAGGGTGGCCTGGAAGATGGCGTGGTCGACGTAGCCCTCGCCGAAGAGGTCCTTCATGAACCGCTCGGCGCCGTAGTAGGTGTAGGTGTCGTAGTCCCAGACGACCTCTTCCGGGCTGAGGTTCTTGTGGTAGTCGTAGAAGCAGTCGATGAACTGCTTGCCGTGCACGTTCTTGTGGTTGGACGCCCGGCCGTCCCAGATGTGGACGTGCCCGTCGACCACGTAGTACTTTTCGCCGTCCTTTTCGTACATCGCTCGCCCTTCGCGGTGCTGGTGCTCGGTGGAACCGTGGTGGCGGGCCTGCCCGGCCCGCCACCACGAGTGCGGGGTTTCGTCAGCCGTGCGCGGACAGGTCGAAACCGATGTACTCGGCCGCGTCCTCCGGGTTGGCGAACAGCAGGGTGCGGTCGTCCAGGTGCACCATGCGGCCGTAGTGCGTGGAGCTGATCTCCTCGAAGATCGACCCGTCGAACGGCTCACCGAGTGCCTCGGTCAGCTCGTCGTAGTCGAACTCCAGCAGCCGGGTGCCGTCCACGCGGATCATCGACGGGTACTCCACCAGGGACACGCCGTTCTTGGCCCCCATCACGTCGGCGACCACGCGCCCGATCGGGGTGTTCATCAGCGTGACGCCGCACATGTTCGACGACCCGGCCTGCGAACCGAACTGCATGGTGCTGCTCACTTGTCCAACTCCTTCGGGGTGTCCAGCCCGATCTCCTCGAGCAGCTGGGCGAACTTCTCCTTGGTGGCGGCCAGCGAGTCGGCGAACGTGCGGGCCTTCTCGGCCGGCTGCGACCAGATCGGCTGCAGCGCGTAGGCGGCGTCCAGGCACGGCGGCACCCACTTCGCGAGCCACTGGCCGAACAGCTCCCGGTTGCTCTCGCCGAACTGCTCGTCGCGGGTGAGCATCCGGAACAGCGCCCGCGTGTAGCCGAGGTCGCGGCTGTAGTCGTACTCGCCGGTGCCGACGATGGTCGGGGTGATGTAGTCGCCATTGGTGGCGGCGATCTGCATGACCAGCTCCGACCGGAAGAGCTGGCCGACCAGCTGCTCGAACACGACGTTGGTGCCGAACAGCAGCTCCGCCCAGTCACCGACCGCGGTGAGCTCCTCGACGGCCTTGCGGGTGGGCTGCCACTCCTCGGCCGAGGCCCAGACTTCCTTGTGCACCGAGCCGTCGAAGGTGTCCAGCGACTCCGACAGGTCCAGGTTGAACAGCGCGAGGTCCTGCGCGAAGCGCATCTTGTGCGCGGCGTTGACGGCCACCGCGGTGTTGATCATGTTGGTGGGGCCGGACCGCTGGATCGAGGTGAACACGTGCAGCGCCATCCCGTTCTCGGCGTGCATCCAGGCGCCGAGGTTGCGGGCGATGAACTTCTGCCACGCGGTGTTCCAGTTGCCGTAGGCGCCGGCGCGCTTGGCGTTCTCCAGGCACAGGGAGACCTGCCGGACCACCGCGGAGTTGTTGCGGTAGATCGTCTGCTCCCACTCCTCGTTCGGGTCGAGGAAGGCGTGCCAGTTCGACGATTTCGCGGAGGTCCACTCCTTCGGGTAGCCGCCGGGCCCGTCGCCGAAGCCGTAGATCCAGCCCTGGCTCAGGTGCCGCTCGGGGTCCGGCTGCACGTCGACGGTGACGTCCTCGTACACGGTCGCGCGCAGCTTGGCCGGCTTGAAGTAGTTGTAGGCGCGGCTCTTCGAGCTGGGGAACTCGAGTGCGCCTGCCTCGGAGTCGGTGAACTCCACCTTCGGGAAGCTGCGCGTCTTCGCACTGCTCGTCATGTGTTGTCTCCTTGCGATGTCTACTCGTCGCGAACCGATGTGGTGAACTTGTCGTAGAACACCTGGTCGTCCGGCACGCCCTGGCGGGCCGCCAGCGCCAGCGCCGCGTCCACCATCGGCGGCGGGCCGCACAGGTACACCTCGCTGCGGTGCAGCTCGGGCTCCCTGGCCTCCACCACGTCGGTGACCATGCCGGGTTCCGCGGTGACGCCGAGCCCTTCGGCGCCCTCGGCGGACTCCGAGAGCGCGACGACGAACCCGAAGTCCGGCAGGCGCTCGCCGAGTGCGCGGATCTCGTCCAGGTAGAACAGGTCCGCGGCGGTGCGGGCGCCGTAGTAGAAGCGGATCCGGCGGGTGTCCCCGGTTTCGCTGAGGTGGCGCAGCAGGCTGAGCACCGGGGCCATGCCGGCGCCGCCCGCCATCAGCACCAGGGGCAGCACGTGCCCGTTCTTGAGCGTGAAGTTGCCGTACGGCCCGGTGAGGTCGATGGTGTCGCCGGGCGCGATCCCGTCGTCCAGCAGCGACGAGAACTTGCCGCCCGGGTACTTCTTGATGACGAACTCGATGTGGTCGCCCGAGGACGGGATCGTGGCCATCGAGAACGAGCGGTGCTCGTCGGTGCCGGGGATGGTGAGGTCGGCGTACTGCCCGGGTTTGAACTCGTAGGCGGGCGGGTCGACCGGTTTGAGCTTGAGCCCGACGATGTCGTGCGTGTGCTCCACGACCTCGAGGACCTCGGTCCGGATCTGTTGCAGCGGGGCGGAGTTGAGCAGCTCTTCCTCGTCGAAGTTGAGCAGCTCGATGGTGCAGTCGCTGAAGGCGTGCGCCCGGCACAGCAGCACGTAGCCCTCTTCGACCTCGGCGTCGTTGCAGGCGAACGTCGAGTAGCGCTCCATTTGGATGTCACCGTCGAGCACATACGACTTGCACGCCGAGCATTGGCCTTCGCGGCACCCGTGCATGAGGTGGATGCCCTGGCGGAACGCGGCGTCGAGGATCTTCTCGTCCTCGCCGACCTCCATCTCGATGTCGACCGGTTCGAAGGAGATGCGGTGCTTGTCGGCCATTGGTCTCTCGATTCTCCGGAGGGGGCGGACGGCGGTGGGGGCACACCGCCGTCCGCGGGTCCTCAGGCCAGTCAGGCGACCGTGACGTTCGGGTTGGCGCGGTAGGCCGCGGCCCACTCCTCGCGTTCGGCGTCGGTCATCTGGTTGAGCGTGACGTTCGGGCTGGCGAACCGGATGCCCCGGATGTCGTCGAGCGTCCACAGCTTCTTCGGGTCGTCCAGGTCCAGGTGCGGCTGCGGGATGAGGGTCTTGCCGTCGTCGCGGACGTAGCCCAGGTCGGCGACGATGTCGGCGAGATCGCGGTCGTGGTGCAGCGTCTCCCACTCGCGCTTGCCGGTGAGCCGGCCCATGTTGGGGGTCTCCCGGCCCTCGTACTCCGGGCGGAAGGCGACCTTGTCGGTCCAGGCGCAGGTCTCCGAGCAGTAGGTCCGCCACTGGTCGTCGACCTTGTCGACCACCAGGTCCTCGCGGACGAGGCAGGGCACCATGCAGGTCCAGCACCGGTGCGGGTACTCGTAGCCGACGTCTTCGAACGCGATCGGCTTGTTCCGGCCCGGGTAACGCAGCCGGTTGTAGGCCTCCCACCACTTGCCGAACTGGCTGTACCAGCCCGGGTACTTGTCCTCGAACCACTCGAAGTCGGCGTCGGTCATGCCGTCGATGCGCCAGTAGTTCACCGGCCAGCCGGTGGCGAAGAACTGCGCCACGCGGTGCACGTAGAACTTGTTGGTGATCCGGTTCCACGCCTCCTCGACCAGGTCGTGCGGGATGACCAGGCCGTACTTCTCCAGCGGGAGCAGGTAGCTGCGGTAGTAGTCGTCGTAGATCCAGCGGCGCCACATCTCGGCGTAGGACTCGCGGTCCTTGCGCCGGTCCTTCGTGCCGTACTCGATGAACGTGCCGATCGCGGCGTCCACCACGCAGTGGTTGTTCCACCAGGCGTAGCGCAGGTCGCGCTCCAGCAGCGGGCGGTTGCGCTCGTCGGCCAGTGCCATCAACAGGATGGAGTAGCCGTTGCTGATGTGCCGCGACTCGTCGGACTGCACCGAGTGGAAGACCGTCGGCAGCAGGTAGTCGCCGTTGGCGGCGGCCTCGTCGGGCATCGCGACGAACAGGGTGTTGGTGAACGCGGTCTCGGCCACGACCGTCAGGTAGATGTTGGCCGCGGTGATCGCGTCACCGGTGATGAACCCCTCGCCGAACTGGCGGCCGATGGTGCCCGCGTAGTTGTTCGCGAACGCCTTCTCGGTGATGTCGAAACCCGCCGGGTCGATGTAGTTGTTCATGTACAGCTTCTTGAGGTTCATCTGGATCGTGGAGTGGCGAACCTCGTCGATCATCTGCACCGCGAGTCCGTTGTGGATCTCCGGGTTCGGCACCGCGTCGATGGCCATCGGCATCGCCCGCGCCGCGGAGATCTCCGGGAACGGGATGATCGACAGGAACAGCTTCTGCCACTCCAGCCAGCGCTGCTGCACCTGCCGGAACATGTTGCCGCGGATCGCGCCGTCCATCGCGCCGAAGACGCGGTTGTCCTTCTCCTCCTCCATCGGGAAGTAGGAGCGCATGATCTGCTTGAGCGGGTCCTTCTTGGGGGCCTTCTCGAACGTGTAGTCCGTGCCGAACCGGGTCGCCGGCGTGGCGAAGGTCGGCTCCCAGGACAACTCCGTGATCTTGTTGTGCGCCTTGGTGAGACTCTGCCTGCTCAATTCAGCCTCCTCGGGCCGGGGTCTCGCCGCCCGGCAGTCGTCACTGACGGGGGAGAGTGTGTTGCGCATCGCAGGTGAGTTCTGTCTCAATGTGAGACCGGGACACTGCACGATCTCGGCCACGATGTGTTCTCGTGGGCGGATCAGCCCAGCGACCACAGCACGCGACGTCGAAGGAGACGGTGGTGACGAGGCCAGGACACCGGTCGGAACCGCAGGTCAGCGCGTTGCGGGAGAAGTTTCTGTCCAGGCCGGTGCCCGAGCTGGCGGGCGTGCGGGAGATCATCTCCGCGTCGTGGCGGCGCGCGCTGGAGCACCGGATCGACGCCGACGAGCCCGACCCGATCTTCGTACCCGACCGCGACGAGGACAGCCTCCTGGTGCGTTGCGCGAAGCCCATCCTGGAGAACCTGACGACCGAACTGTCCGATCACCCGGTCGCCATCCTGCTCACCGACGCCGACGGCCTCGTGGTGAGCCGCTCCAGCCCGGACCACGCGCTGCATTCCGGCCTGGACCGGATCTGCCTCGCACCGGGCTTCAGCTACGCGGAGGAGTCGATCGGGACGAACGGGATCGGCACGACACTCGAATGCCAGCAACCCGTGCTCGTGTCCGGCTTCGAGCACTTCAACAGCCGCCTCGCGGCCTTCGAATGCGCCGGCGCGCCGATCCACCACCCCATCCGCGGTCACCTGGTCGGCGTGCTCGACCTCACCTCCTGGACGGGTGCGCCGGGCCCGCTGCTGCTGACGCTGGCCCGCACGACGGCGAAGCGGATCGAGGAGGCGATGCTCGCCGGGGCGGGTGCGCGTGAGCTGGCGCTGTTCCGCGAGTACCTCGCTTCCTGCCGGCGTGGCTCGGGCGCCATCATCGCCGTCAACGAGGACGTGGTGATGGTCAACAACCACGCCCAGGACCTGTACGACGCGGCGGACCGGGCGGCGCTGATCACCCACACGGCCGATGTCGCGGGGTCGCCGACGCCGGCCACGGTCCTGGCCGACCTCCCGTCCGGGGTGGTCGCCCGGTTGGAGTACCGCCCGGTCCACCACGGCTCGACGCTGGTGGGCGGACTGTTCCGGGTGAAGAACCAGGCGGTGCCCCGGCGCGCCGCCGGTCGCGCCGAGGTGCGGCTGCCCGGGCTCGCCGGCAGCAGCCCGGTCTGGCGGCAGGCGTGCGCCGCGGCCGAGGCGAGCATCACCGGCCGGAACTGGCTGGTGCTGACCGGCGAGACCGGGACGGGCAAGACGGCGCTCGCCCAGGCTGTCGCCCGGCGGCACGCGCCCGGCCGGCAGGTCGTGCTCGACTGCGCTCCCGTGGGCGACTACGAGGCGTGGGCGCACGCCCTGGCCGACGAGGTGAGCTGCGGAAACTCGCCGGTGGTGATCCTGCGTCACGCCGACGCGCTCACCGAAGAGGGGATGCAGCGCCTCTCGGAGTTGTTCACCACCTGGCAGGCCGCTCCGCCGGACGAGGCGCCGGCCTGGGTGGCCGTCACCGTGGGTGAGGACCCGCGCGGGTCCGAGATCCACAACTGGCTCATGCCGTTCTTCGCGCACACGGTCGAGGTGCCGCCGCTGCGCCACCGCATCGAAGATGTGCGCCCTCTCGTGCCCGCCCTGCTGGCCCGCCACGCGGGCAACCGCGATCTCGAGGTCTCGGACGCGTGCCTGCGCCAGCTGATGCGGCTGCCGTGGCCGGGCAACGTCGGTCAGCTCGACGACGTGCTGGCGCAGGTCTCCCGGCGGCGCCGCACCGGTGTGGTCGAGGTGGACGACCTGCCTGCCGAATGCCGGACCGTCACCCGGCGCCAGCTGACCCGCCTGGAGATCATGGAACGCGACGCGATCGTCCGCAGCCTCGCGGCGAACAACGGCAACAAGGAGCGCGCCGCCGCCGACCTCGGCATGTCGCGGGCCACGATCTACCGCAAGATCCGGGCGTTCAGCATCGTGCCCGGCTGAGGGAACCGGTCAAGAGCGATACCGCGCGCGGGCGAGGATCGTCTGGGCGCGGAGGATGACCGGGCGGTCCACCATGTGGCCGTTGTGGACGGTGACGGAGCCGTCGGTGACGCAGGCCAGGACTTCTGTGGCCCAGTGGATTTCGGTGGGGGTGGGGGTGAAGGCGGTGTTGACCGGTGCGGTCTGGTGGGGGTGGATGCAGAGTTTGCCGGTGTAGCCGAGTTCGATGGCGTGGGCGAGGTCGGCGTGGAGCGGCTCGGGGTTGTCGAGGGTGGTGGTGACGCCGTCGATGGGGGCGGCGCGGCCGGTGGTGGCGGCGGCGAGCACCAGCGTGGAGCGGGCGTGCTGGAGGGCGGTGTGGGAGGTGGGGTCGAGGCCGAGCTGGGCGGCGAGGTCGATGCTGCCGAACGCCGGGCGCACCACCGATGCCGCCGCGCACACGTCCACTGCCCGGGTGATGCCCAGCGCGGTCTCGATCAACGGGATCACCAGGGCCGGGATGGCGTCCAGCACGGCTGGGTCTTCGGCTTTGGGCACCATCACCGCGGTGGCGTGGTCGGCGACCGCGGCCAGGTCGTCGGTGAACCAGGGGGTGCCGGGTGCGTTGATCCGCACCACCGCGGGGTGGCCGGCGGCCAGCCAGGACCGCACGTGCTGACGCGCTTCGGCCTTGCTGTCCGCGCCGACCGCGTCCTCCAGGTCGAGCACGACCACGTCGCAGCCGGAGGCGGCGGCCTTGGCGAACCGGTCCGGGCGGTGCCCGGGCACGAACAGGAAACTGCGCGCACTCGCCACCATCAGGCCTCCCGCAGTGTTCCGGTGGCGGTCTGGCGCCCGTGCAGGTCCCGCGCCGTGGTGGTGACCCCGTCCGCGTCCTCGACCGCGGCCACGACGAGTCCCTGGTGGTCGAACAGGGGTGACACCAGCCGGTAGGAGAACGCCCCCTGGCCGTTGTGGCGGGTGGCGCGGGCGGCTTCGGCCATGGCCAGCGCCTGCAACGGCCCGTGGGTCAGCAGCCCGGGATAGCCCTCCACGTCGCGGGCGTAGTCGCGGTCGTAGTGGATGCGGTGGGCGTTGTAGGTCAGCGCGGAGAACCGGAACAACAGGGTGGGGGTCACCGCGATCTCCCGTTCACCGGGCCTGGCGGGCGCCGCCGGTGTCCCCGCGGCCGCGGGCGGGGCGGCGGAGGTGGCGGTGCGGTAGACGATGTCCTGCTGCTCGTCGACCACCACCCGCCCGCCCTGGGAGATCCGGTGTTCGACCACCACGAAGGTCAAGGGCCCGGACCGGCCCTGTGTGTCCCGCACCGACAGCACCCGGGTGCGCCGGGTCGCCGGCTCCCCGCACCGCAGCGGTCCGTGTGTCCGGACCCGACCGCCGGCCCACATCCGCCGCCGGCCCTGGCCCGGAGGCGCGGGCACGCAGTTGCGCACCGGGTGCCCGTCCGGGCCCAGATCGGCCTGCGCGGGCCGGTCCAGCAGATACAGCCAGTGCCACAACAGCGGCAGGCCCGCCCCGCCCGCCAGATCCGGCACCGGCACATCCAGCAACGCACCCAGCGCCCGCGCCGGCTCCGGCAGCAACACCTCGGTGCGCTCGACGACCTCCGACATGACCCTCCCTAACGGATCCGGTTCCGGTTGACCAGCTGGCGGGCGATCACGTTGCGCTGGATCTCGTTGGTGCCCTCACCCACGATCATCAGGGGCGCGTCCCGGAAGTACCGCTCCACGTCGAACTCCGTCGAATACCCATACCCACCATGGATCCGCACCGCGTTCAACGCGACCTCCATGGCCGTCTCCGACGCGAACAGCTTCGCCATCCCCGCTTCCATGTCGCACCGCTGCCCGGAGTCGTAGCGGCGGGCGGCGTGGTGCACCAGCTGACGCGCGGCCTCCAGCTTCGTGGCCATGTCCGCCAGGTAGTTGCCGATGGACTGGTGCCGCCAGATCGGCTTGCCGAACGTCTCCCGTTGCTGGGCGTAGCGCAGCGAGTCCTCCAGCGCGGCCCGCCCGACGCCGAGGGCACGGGAGGCCACCTGGATCCGCCCCACCTCGAGACCCTTCATCATCTGGGCGAACCCCTCGCCCTCCACACCACCGAGCAGGGAATCCGCCGGGGCCCGGTAGCCGGCGAAGGACAGTTCGCAGCTCTCCACGCCCTTGTAGCCGAGTTTCGGCAGGTCGCGCGACACCGTGAGCCCGTCGCCGTGCTCCACGAGCAGGATGCTCATCCCGGTGTGGGGCGGTGTGGCGGCGGGATCGGTCTTGCACAGCAGGGCGACGAGCTGAGAGCGGCGTGAGTTGGTGATCCAGGTCTTGGCGCCGTCGACCACGTAGTGGTCCCCGTCGCGCCGGGCGGTGGTGGTCATCGCCTGCAGATCGGATCCGCCGCCCGGCTCGGTCAGCGCCATGGTCGCCCGGATCTCCCCGGTGGCCATCCGCGGCAGGAAGCGGTCCTGCTGCTCCCGAGTCCCGAAGTTCACCAGCAGCTTGGCGACCACGGTGTGGCCGCCCATCGCCCCGGCCAGGCTCATCCAGCCCCGGGCCAGCTCCTCGGTCACCTGGACGTAGCAGGGCATCGAGACCGCGACCTCGCCCCACGGCTCCGGGATCGCCAGGCCGAAGATGCCCATCTGCTTCATCTGATCGATGAGCTTCTCCGGGTAGACGTTGCCGTGTTCCAGGTCCCGCGCCACCGGGCGGACCTCGCGGTCCACGAAGTCGCGGACGGTGTCGACGATGAACCGTTCTTCGGTGGTGAGCTCAGCCATGGTGTGTCCTCACGGTGGTGGTTGACGGCACGAGGTGCCGGGGCCCGGTGGCGACGCCGTCGAGGGCGAGCACCCGGCCGCCCTTGGCCGCGGTGACGACGAGCGTGTCGCGCGCCGGGCCCGCGAAGCAGAGGTTGGTCGGGAAGGTGCCGTCCGGGAAGCGGATCGGGGCCCGGGGTGTGCCGTCGGCGTCGACCACCGCGATCCGGTCGGCGTCGGGCAGGGCCGCGTAGAGCCACCCCTCGGCGTCGAACGCGAGACCGTCCGGCCCGCCGGGAAGCGCGGCGACGACACCGTCGAACCGGAGGCACGCCCCGTCCCAGGCGTAGCGCAGCAGGCGGCGTTCGCGGGTGGCGGCGACGACCAGCCGGACGCCGTCGAGGTCGAAGGCCAGCCCGTTGGGGAAACCGATGCCCTCGGCCATCACCTCGAGCCGGCCGTCGCGCGGGTCGTAGGCGCACACCTGGCCGGGGCCCTCCTCGTGGGGGCTGCCGGGGTCGGTGAACCAGATCCGCCCGTCCGGGCCGCGCACCAGGTCGTTGGGCGCGCGTACGCCGCTGGTGAGCGCGTCGAGGACCGTGCCGCCGAGGAGGGTCTGCAGTCCCGCGGTGGCCGGCCGGTGCGAGCTGCTGGGCCGCACCGAGCCGCCGTTCTGGGCGATCCACACCCGGCCGTGCTCGTCCTCTGCCAGCCCGTTGGGGCCGCCGCCGGTCTCGGTGCGGCGCACCACGGCCCCGGTGCGGTGGTCGAGCTCGAGGACCTGCCCGCGGGACACGCTGGTCACGAGCAGGCGCCCGTCGCTGGTCCACAAGGGACCTTCGGTGAAGCCGGCACCGCTGGTGAGCAACCGGATCTCAGGCATCGAACACCTCGCGGAGCTTGAGCTTGCTGACCTTGCCGGTGTCGGTGAGCGGCAGGTCGGACCCGGCCACCAGCACGAACCGCGACGGCACCTTGTAACCGGCCGCGTGAGCCCGGATGTGGGCGGTCAGGTCGGCGACGAGCCCGTCCCGGTCGGCGCCCGGGTCGCGGGGCACCAGCACGCAGGCCATCACCTCGTCGCCGTCGTCGCCCGGCACGCCCATGACGAACGCCTGGTCGACCGCCGGGTGGCCGATGAGGATGTCCTCGACCTCGGCGGGCGCGATGTTGATGCCCTTGATCTTCATCATCTCCTTGCGCCGCCCGGCGAAGTGCAGCCGGCCGTGCTCGTCGAGCCACCCGAGGTCCCCGGTGCGGAACCAGCCGCCGGGTCGGATGGCCTCGGCGTCGAGCTCGGGCGCGTCGAAGTAGCCATCGATCACCGCGCCGGACAGCTCGATCTCCCCGGTGACCCCGGCGGCGCACGGTTCGCCGGTGTCGTCGACGATCCGGACGCGCTGCGTGGGCAGTGCGGTGCCGCAGGTGCTCAGCTTGACCTCCAGCGGGTCGAGGGCATCGCTGACCGTGGAGTGCCCGTAGCCTTCGGTGAGCCCGTACATGCTGCACACCTGCGTGACGCCGAGTTCCTCGATCACCAGGCGCTTGTCCTCGGCGGTGAACCCGCACGTGCCGGTGCGCAGCGACGAGATGTCGCGCTTGCCGAACGAGGGCGCCGACAGCAACGCCCTGGTGGTGGGCGCGAGTCCGTAGTAGACGGTGCAGCGCTCGCGCTCGATGAAGGCCAGCGCTTCCTCGCCGTCGAGGCGCTCCTGCAGGCAGAGCGTGGTCGCGTGGGTGAGAGCGACGGGCAGGGCGTTGGCCGTGCCGTAGCCGAAGAAGAACGGCGCCGAGATCCACAGCCGGTCGCCGGGGCGCAAGTGCTGGCGGCGGCCGATCTCCCGGGGGTTCGCCACCAGCGGCCCGTGGCGCAGCGGCACGGGTTTGGGTTTCGCCGTGCTGCCGCTGGTGAACAGGATCGCCGCGAGGTCGCCGGGGCCGACCGGCACGTCGACGGTCGGGCCGGCGGGCAGTGCCGGGGGGAGCTCGGCGCCGGCCGGCCAGGTCAGTGCGCCGAGGTACTCGCGGTGGGACTCGCCGTAGAGCTCGCGGTACCCGGCCTGGGCCAGGTCGGCGAGCACGTCGCGGCCGAAGAGCTTCTCGTCGGTGACGACGGTCCGCAGCCCGGCGCGCTCGATGACGTAGGCGTATTCGGAGGAGCGGTACCAGGTGTTGACCGGGACCGCGACGAGACCGGCGAGGTGCGCGCCGAGGGTGGCGGTGAGCCAGCGCAGCCCGTTGGGCAGCAGCACACCCACCCGGTCCCCCGGGCGCAGGCCCGCGGCCGCGTAGCCGGCGGCCACGCGTTCGCACACGCCGAGCAGGCCGGCGAAGGTGGCGCGGCCGTCGGCGGCGACCACGGCCTCGTGGCCGCCGAAGTGTTCGCCGAGGGCACGCAACACCGCGGGCAGGGTGTCCTGGTCGAGAAGCCGGTAGTGATCCACAGTGGACTCCTTCAGGCGGGCCGGAACCGCACCAGCGGGGTGCCGTTCACGCGCTCGAACGTGGCCGTCACGGGCAGGCCGACGCGGACGTCGCCAGTGACATTGCTGATGATCTGCACGCCCTCGGTCAGCCGCACGACCGCGACGACGTACGGCGGCTGCGGTCCCGGCGGCGGGAAATAGGCCTTGCGGAACACGGCGTAGGACCACACCGTGCCGGTGCCGGCCGCGGTGAACCACTCGATGTCACCGTGGACCCGGCAGTGCGGGCAGACCGGTTTGGGCGGGAAGCGGGATTCCCCGCAGGCCCGGCACCGCGCCACGCGCAGCTGCCCGGCTTCGAGACCGGCCAGGTGCGGGGTGAGGTCGATGGTGTTCACGGCCGGCTCCCGTACACGACGGAGGACACCAGCGGCGCGGCGCAGGCGTACTGGATGTGGGTCGCGCCGGGGATCTGCCGTGCGCCGCATTCGCCGCGCAGCTGGCGCACGGCCTCCACGTTGAGACCCCAGCCCTGCAGGTAGCTCTCGGACAGATGCCCGCCGGAGGTGTTGACCGGGAGCTCACCGCCCAGGCCGATCCGTCCGTCCTGGATCCACCGCCCGGATTCCCCGCGGGGGCAGTAGCCCAGGCCCTCCAGGGTGAACAGCACGTTGGGGCTGAAGTTGTCGTAGAGCATCAGACCGTCCACGTCGGCCCGGTCGATGCCGGCCTGGCGCAGCGACTCCGCGCCGGCCTCGCCGATCGCCCCGGCCCAGAAGTCCTCGGGCGGGAAGTCGGAGCGGAGGAACTGGGCCCGCTGGGCGGCGCCGAGGACGTAGACCGGCGGCCGGGGCAGATCCGGGGCCATCTCCGCGGTGGTGAGGATCATCGCCACGCCTCCGTCGTTGATCAGGCAGTAGTCGAACAGGTGCAGCGGTTCGACGATGTAGCGCGAGGCCAGGTAGGTCTCCAGGTCGAGCGGGTCGCGCATCACCGCCACCGGGTTCAGGGCGGCGTGCCGGCGGAAGGTCAGCGCCACCTCGGCCAGTTGCTCCTCGGTGGTGCCGTACTGGTGGCGGTGCCGTTGGAACATCAGCGCCGAGAACGCGCCCGGGGAGGTCATGCCGTAGGGCCGGGTCAGTTCCGGCGCGGTGCCGTAGCCCTCCCCCGCGGCGGTGTACCCGGTGCCACCGGCGCCGTAGGTGGCACCCGCCGAGCGACCGTCGTTGCCGTAGACCAGCGCCACGGCCCGGCACTGCCCAGTGCGCAGCGCGGCGGTCGCCAGTTCGATCGCCGCCCCGCACATCCGGCCTTCGGCGGGCAGCGGCACGCACCACCGGGGCTGCAGTCCGTGGGCCGAGGCGAAGGATTCATAGCCGGTGACCCGGCAGGCGACCAGCCCGTCGATGTCCCGCACGCCCAGACCGGCGTCGGCCAGCGCTTCCCGCAGGGCCCAGCCCGCCAGATCGTCGGCGGAGAGGCCGGGCAGCTTGCCGAAGCGGGTGGTGCCCACCCCGGCGACGGCCGCGAGAGGCCTGTTCATCACGACTCCCTCGTCGTCTGATACTTGATAATGTATAAATTCGGGCGCGAAAGCAAGACCCGGACGGAAGCGGGCCTGCTCAGAACGCGTCGTCGGCCAGCACGCCCTGGTCGCGGAGGGTGCGCACCACGTGGTCCCCCTCCAGCCGGACGTGCTCCCGGCTGGCGGCGTCGGCGGCCGCCGCATCGCCATCCCGCAGCGCGCGCAGGATGCGGGCGTGCCCCTTGTTCGCCTCGGGACCGCCGCCGGAGGGCACCTCGTACACCGAGCGCGGCAGGTTGCGGGACAGCTGCCGCAGCACCGACAGCAGCCGCCGGCTGCCCCCGGTCTTGTTGATCAGGGAGTGGAACTCCCAGTTGAGGTCGTGCAGCTCGTCGCCGTCGGTGCTGCGCTGCATCTGTTCGTGCAGCTCCTCCAGCTTGCGCAGGACCGGCTCGGTGATCCGCGTCGCCGCCCGCGCGGTCGCCAGGCCTTGGACCATGCCGTAGATCCGGTAGTGGTCCTCGATGTCCTCCTGGCGGATCGGCACGATGAACGTGCCGCGGTGTGGCTCGGTGTCGACCAGCCCCTCGGTCTCCAGGGTGATGAGGGCTTCCCGCACCGGGAGCCGGCTCACGCCGAGCTCGGCGGCGATCGCGTCCTGCGGCACGCGCTGCCCGCGTTCGAGGGTGCCGTCGAAGATGCGCTCGCGGATGTGGGCGGCGACCTCGTCGCTCATGCTCCGCCGCTTCGGCTGTGCCGTCCTGGCCATGCCGCCACCCCGTCCCCGTGTCGCTGCTGCCGGATACTTTATCAACGTTACTCCTCGACGATCGGGGTGATACGCGGGGCGGGTGCCGGTTCCACCCGGTTGTCGCACACCCGCAGGGTCGACCGCGCCGACAGGTGCGCGTCGGCGGCCGCCTCGGTCATGCTCAGCACCGGCGTGACGCAGGCGTCGAGCGGATCGAACACCGCGGCCCACTCGGCGCGGGTGCGGCCGGCGAAGATCTCCGCGAACAGTTTCCTGGTGGCCGGCCAGGACGCCCGGTCCCACTGGTCCGGCAGCTGGGCCGGGTCCAGGCCGAGCGCGCGCACCAACCGCTCGTAGAACCGCGGCTCCATGCTGCCCACCGCCACGTATTCGCCGTCGGCGGTCTCGTAGACGTCGTAGAACGGCGCACCGGTGTCGATGTCGTTCGTACCGGGCTCGGGCTGCCACCGGCCGTCGGCGACCCGCTGCCAGATACCCGACATCAGCAGGCTGACCCCGTCGACCATGGCGGCGTCGACGAGGCGGCCGCGGCCGGTGGCGTCGCGCTCCCGCAGCGCGGCCAGCAGCCCGAAGGCGAGCAGCATCCCGCCGCCGCCGTAGTCCCCGACGAGGTTGAGCGGCGGCACCGGCGCCTGTCCCCGCCGCGCGATCGAGCGCAAGGCGCCGGTGACGGCGAGGTAGTTGATGTCGTGCCCGGCCTTGGCGGCCAGCGGGCCGTGCTGCCCCCAGCCGGTCATGCGGCCGTAGACCAGGCGCGGGTTGAGCTCCGCGCACGCCCGCGGCCCCAGGCCCAGCCGTTCCATGACACCCGGCCGGAACCCCTCGATGAGCACGTCGGCGGAGGTGATCAGTTCCCGGGCCCGGGCCAGGCCGTCGTCGGCTTTGAGGTCGAGGTGCAGAGTGCGGCGGCCGCGGTCGAGGATGCCGCCGTGCCGGACGCTGCCCGGGCGGTCGATCCGGACGACCTCGGCGCCGGCGTCGGCGAGCATCATCGCGGCGAACGGCGCCGGGCCGAGCCCGGCGAACTCCACCACGCGCAGTCCGTTCAGCGGTCCCATCCGTGTTCCCTTCACGCCGGCCGCCGGTACGGGTCGCCGATGCTGCGCCCGCCGCACACGACGAGCACCTGCCCGGTGACGTAGGAGGCGCCGGCCAGGTAGGCCACCGCGTCGGCGACGTCGCCGGGCTGCCCGGCGCGGCCGACCGGGATCGCCTCGAGGGTGCGTTCGCGGATCTGGTCCGGCAGCCCGTCGGTCATCCGCGTGCTGACGAACCCGGGCGCGACGCAGTTGACGGTGACGCCCTGGCGCGCGACCTCCAGCGCGAGCGAGCGGGTGGCGCCGACCAGACCGCCCTTGGCCGTGGAGTAGGCGGTGGAGCCGAAGGTTCCCAGCCAGGCGCGGGAGGCGATGTTGACCACCGCTCCCCCGCCGCGCCGCGCCATGGGGCCGAGCAGCAGCCGGGTGAGGGCGAGCGGCCCGAGGAGGTTGATCGCGAGCAGGCGGCGGAACAGCGCCGGGTCGAGACGGCCGACCCGCGCGTCCTGGAGCACCCCGGCGCAGTTGACCAGGATGTCGACGCCGCCGAACTCCGCCACGCACGCGGCGGCGACCTGCTCGCGGGATTCGGGCGAGGCGACGTCCAGGACCATCGGCCGCGCCTTCGGTCCGATCTCCGCCGCCGCCTCCGCCGGATCGAGGTCGGCGACGACCACGACGTCGGCCTCGCGGGCGAGCCGTTCGCAAACGCCCCGGCCGATGCCGCCGGCGCCGCCGGTCACCAGCGCGGTCTTCATGGCCGCAACCTCCCCAGGCCGCTGCCCGCAGTCACGTAGATCTCCTGACCGGTGATGTCCTCGCCCTCGGCCGCGAGCAGCGCGGACACCTGGTGGGCGACCGCGGTTTCGGCGCCGTCGGCGTAGAGCAGCGTGTTGACCGTGATGCCGTCGCGGGCCAGCTCGATCGCCAGCGTCCGCGCCATCGACAGCACACCGCCCGCGACCGCCCCGGCCGCGGTTGCGTGCGGGCGGCCCAGCGCGGCCGCGGCCGGGAGCAGGAACACCAGCCGTCCTGCCCCGGACAGCGCGGGCAGCTGCCGCTGCACCTCGGCCAGCACACCGGCGAGCACGTCACCGATCTCGGCGTCGAGCAGCTCGTCGGACAGCGCTTCCAGGTCCCGTTCGCCGGGCAGCTCCGGGGCCAGGCACGCGGCGGGCACCGGAGATTCCAGTGTGGACAGTGCCGTGGTGAGCGCGGCGGAGCCGCCCTGCACGTGCACGGTCGTGGTCACCTGCGTCATCGGGACATCACCAGCGTCGTCACCGATCCTCCGTCCGTGCCGTTGACCGTGCCGCCCTTGCAGTAGCTCAGGCCGACGCGCGCGCCCTCGACCTGGCGGGCCCCGGCGGTGCCGCGCAGCTGCCAGGTCAGCTCGCAGGCCTGGGCGACGCCGGTCGCGCCGACCGGGTGGCCGCGGGACAACAAGCCGCCGCTGGGGTTGACGGGCAGGCGCCCGCCGAGCGCGGTGTGCCCAGCCTCGGTCCAGGCCGCGCCTTCGCCGCGCGGGACCAGGCCGAGTCCTTCCATGCGGACGATCTCGGCGATCGTGAAGCAGTCGTGCATCTCCACCAGGTCGATGTCCTCCGGGCCGGCACCGGTGAGCTTCCATGCCTCCTCGGCCGCCCGGCGCGAGACGTCCTCCTCGTTGACGTCGCCGGTGCCCGGCCGCACGCTGCCGCTGACGAGCGCGCAGCCCAGCATGCGTGGCACGGAGCCGGTCAGCCCGAGCCGCCGCAGGCCGGCCGGGCTGCACAGCACGATCGCCGCGGCCCCGTCGGAGATCGGGCTGCAGTCCAGCAGCCCGAGCGGTTCGGCGATCGGCCGCGCGGACAGGACCTCCGCCAGGCTGACCGGCCGCTGGTACTGGGCGAACGGGTTGTGCACCGAGTGGGCGTGGTTCTTCACCGCGACCGCGGCGATCTGCTCGCGGGTCGCGCCGTGGTCGGCCATGTACCGGCGAGCGCTGAGCCCGTGGCCGGCCGCCATCACGTACCCGACCGCCGCGTCCAGGTCACCCGGATCGGGCCGCACGCCCCCGGACACCCGGTCGGTCATCTTCTCCACGCCGATCACGAGCACGACGTCGTGCAGGCCCGCGGCCAGGGCCACCCACGCCTCGCGCAACGCGGTGGCCCCGCTGGCGCAGTAGTTCTCGTGGTTGGACACCGGCCGCCCGTCGAGGCCGAGCTGCGCCGCGACGCGCTGACCGGCGACCGGGCCGCCGAACACGTGCCCGACGTAGAGCGCGTCCACGTGGGACAGTTCGGCGCTCGCGTCGGTGAGCGCGGCATGGGCGGCGCCCACGGCCATGCGTTCGAGGGTCACCTCGGCCGGGTACTTGCCGAACCGGATCATGCCCGCGCCGGCGACGCGGGCGGGTGCGAGGGTCATGCCGCCACCCCCGCGCGGAACCGGTAGCCGACCAGGTCGGCGCCGTCGGCGTCCTGGCCCGTGGTCGCCAGTTCCAGGTGCACGGGCAGGCCGATCGTGACGTCCTCGGGTGCGACCCCGCTGATCTGGGCGAGCACGCGGACCCCCTCCGGCAGGTCGACGTAGGCCAGCACGTAGGGCACCTCGACGCCGGGTGGGGCCTGCCGGACGACGGTGAAGCTGTACACCGTCCCGTCCGGCGAGAGCTCGGTCTCGCCGATGCCGTCGACCGTCCGGCAGCCGGGGCAGAACTCCCGCGCCGGGAACGCGACCGTGGCGCACCGGTCACACCGGGACCCGAGCAGGCGTGGCGGGGTCAGCTTCAGCAGCCCGTCCCGGAAGGGGCGGGCCGCGGCGACGGCGGGCATCGGAACCTCCAGCAGTCTTCGATGAACACCCACGACGGTACAAGTTTGATACATGATCAGACAAGCCTCACGAGCGAATCAATGCCACTAGCTGCGTTTTCTAGGTTTTTCCGCCGCAGTCTGGACACCTTAGTCGCCCTGACGTAGCCTCCGTCACAAGCAGTTTGTATCAAATATCGAAGAGGATGAGACGCTGATGTCAACGACGACACCCGCCCGCGACCTGGCTCCCGTCGTGGCCTCCCGCCTCGCCGCGGAACCCCACCTGTTCATCGACGGCGAGCGCCGCGAGGCCCGCAGCGGCCGGACCCGCCCGGTGCTCGACCCGGGAACCGGCGAGCCGATCGCGACCACGGCGTGCGCCGGCGCGGCCGACGTCGACGACGCGGTCGCCGCCGCCGCGCGCGCCTTCGACCCCGCCTCCGAGTGGCGGCGGATGACCCCGCTGGAGCGCGGGCGCGTCCTGACCCGCATCGGCGAGGCGATCTACGCCCGCGCCGACTCCTTCGCCGAGCTGGAGGTGCTCGACGCGGGCAAGGTGCGCGGCGCGGCCCGCGCGATCGACGTCGAGTTCGCCGCCCGGACCTTCCTCTACTACGGGGGCTGGCCGAGCAAGATCCAGGGCACCACGGTGCCCGTCTCGCACCCGGGCATCCACGTGCGCACCGAGCGGGAACCCGTCGGGGTGGCCGGGGCGATCACGGCGTGGAACTTCCCGCTGCTGCTGTGCGCCTGGAAGATGGCGCCCGCGCTGGCCGCCGGGTGCCCGGTGGTGTTCAAGCCGTCGGAGGAGACCCCGCTGTCCGCGCTGTGGCTGGCCGAACTCGCCGTCGAGGCGGGTCTGCCGCCCGGCGTGCTCAACGTGGTGCCCGGCTACGGCGACGAGGCCGGGCAGGCGCTGGTGGCGCACGCGGGCGTGCGCAAGCTGTCGTTCACCGGCTCGACCGCGGTCGGCCGCCGCATCGCTCGCGACGCCTCGGACCTGCTCAAGCGGGTCACCCTCGAGCTGGGCGGCAAGAGCGCGAACATCATCTTCGGCGACGCCGACCTCGACGCCGCCGTCGCCGGGTCCGCGGGCGGGATCTTCTGGCACTCGGGCCAGACCTGCAGCGCGCCGTCGCGGCTGTTCGTGCAGCGCGACATCCACGACGAGGTGGTGGACAAGCTGCTCGCCGAGGCCGCCGCGCTGTCGATCGGCCACGGCCTGGACGCGGGCGTCGACTTCGGACCGCTGGTCAACGAACGCCAGGTCGAGCGGGTCCGCGGCTACGTCGACCGGGCCGCCACGGACGGCGCGAAGGTGCACCAGGCCGGGGAACTGCCGACCGGTGGCGGCTTCTTCTACCCGCCGACCGTGATCGCCGGTGCCACCGACGACATGGAGTGCGCGCGCGAGGAGATCTTCGGCCCGGTCGTGGTCGTGCTGCCCTTCGACGACGCCGAGGAGGCCGCCCGCCGCGCCAACGCCAGCGACTACGGCCTCGCGGCCGGGCTGTGGACCGGCAGCGTCGCCACCGAGCACGCCATGACCCGCGCCCTGCGCGCCGGAACCGTCTACGTCAACGGCTGGGGCCTGACCGACCCGGCCGCGCCCTTCGGCGGCTTCGCCCAGTCCGGCTACGGCCGCGACCTCGGCCCGGACAGCCTCGACGGCTACCTCGAAACGAAGTCCGTGTGGACCTTCCACGGCTGACCCCTCCCCCGCGAACGGAAAGAAGAGACACCATGAAGACCCGCGCCGCCGTGCTGACCGGCTACCACCAGCCCTTCGAGGTCCGGGAGGTCGAGCTCGACGAGCCCGGCCCCAACGAGGTCCTGCTCAAGGTCTCCGCCGCCGGGCTGTGCCACTCCGACCTGCACATGATGGACGGCGACAACGTCGTGCGCTTCCCGATCGTCGGCGGCCACGAAGCCGCCGGGATCGTCGAGCGCGTCGGCCCGGGCGTCACCCGGGTAGCCGAGGGCGACCACGTCGTGTGCAGCTTCATCCCCAGCTGCGGCAAGTGCCGCTACTGCTCCACCGGCAAGCAGAACCTGTGCAACATGGGCGCGACGATCCTCGAAGGCAGCATGCCCGACGGCACCTTCCGCATGCACGACCCCGAGCTCGGCGACATCGGCGCGTTCTGCATGCTCGGCGCGTTTTCCGAGTACACCACGGTGTCCGAGCTGTCGTGCGTGAAGGTCGACGACTGGCTGCCGCTGGACAAGGCGGTGCTGGTCGGCTGCGGCGTACCGACCGGGTACGGCAGCGCGGTCAACGCCGGTGAGGTGAAACCCGGTGACACCACGGTGATCTACGGGATCGGCGGTGTCGGCATCAACGCCGTGCAGGGCGCGGTGCAGGCCGGGGCGAAGAACGTCGTCTGCGTCGACCCGGTCGCGTTCAAACGGGACACCGCGCTGGAGTTCGGCGCCACGCACGCCTTCGCCACCGCCGAGGAGGCCGCCGCCGCGGTGCGCGAACTGACCTGGGGCGAGGGCGCCGACCAGGCGATCTGCGTGGTAGGCGTGATGACGGAGAAGGTGATCGCGGACGCCTTCGCGGTGATCGGCAAGGGCAGCACGGTCGTCGTGACCGGCGTGGCGAACCCGGAGAACCTCACCGTGCACGTGTCCGGTTCGGACCTGGTGTTCAACCAGAAGACCATCAAGGGCACGCTGTTCGGCTCGTCCAACCCGCAGTACGACATCGTGAAGATGCTGCGGATGTACGACGCGGGCAAGCTCAAGCTCGACGAGCTGATCACCGCGCGCTACACCCTCGACGAGATCAACGACGGGTACCAGGACCTGCGCGACGGCAAGATCATCCGCGGGATCATCGACTACACCAAGTAAGCCGGGCCGGTGTGGCCGGATGGGGGCCGGCCACACCGCTTCTCCCCCAGGAGCTCACCGATGCGCTCTCCCTCCGCGGTCCTCGCGGCCACCCTGGTCGGCAACTTCACCGAGTGGTTCGACTTCGCCGTCTACGGCGCGGTCGCCGTCACCCTCGGCCGCGTCTTCTTCCCCACCGGCGATTCCGTCGCCTCCCTGCTGGCGTCCCTGGCGGTGTTCGGCATCGCGTTCGTGTTCCGCCCGCTGGGCGGCGCGCTGCTCGGCTCGCTCGGCGACCGGCGCGGCCGCCGCGCCGCGCTGTCTGCCGCCGTCGTCGGGATCAGCGGCGCCACCACCCTCATCGGCGTGCTCCCGTCGTACGCCGCGATCGGGTTCTGGGCGCCGCTGCTGCTGGTGCTGCTGCGCTGCGTCCAGGGCCTGTCCGCGGGCGGCGAGTGGACGAGCGCGTCGGCGTTCCTCGCCGAGTACGCTCCGCCGGGCCGCCGCGGCTTGCGCGCCAGCCTGATCTCCGCCTCCGGCGGATTGGCCGTCGTGGCGGGCACCGGATCGGTGCTGCTGCTGGAAAACCCGCTGACCCCGGCGCAGATGCAGTCCTGGGGCTGGCGGTTGCCGTTCCTGCTCGCCGCGCCGCTCGGCCCGGTCGGCCTGTACCTGCGGCTGCGCCTGGACGAGACGCCGGTGTACCGGAGCCTGCGCGAGCGGGACGAGGTCGCCGCCACCCCGGTGCGCACCGCGCTGCGGACCGAGCGCCGCACGCTGCTGCTCGCCTTCGCCTGCGCCTCGGTGACCGGGGTCGGGTTCTACTACCTGGCCACGTATTTCACGAACGCCATGTCGGCGACGGGCAACCGGTCCGCGTCGCTGGCGGTGAGTTCGATCGCGCTGCTGTTCTACGCCGCGATCTGCCCGGTGGCCGGGTGGGTGTCCGACCGGGCCGGACGGCGTCCGGTCTACGTCGGCGGCGCGCTGGCCCACGCCGTGCTGGCCGTGCCGGTGCTGCTGCTGGTCGGCTCGGGATCGCCCGGCCTGGCACTGCTGGGCATGTGCCTGTTCGCCGTCCCCCAGGCGTGTCTCAACGTGATGTCGTCGATCGTGCTCGTCGAACTGTTCCCGGCCCGCACCCGGTCCAGCGGTTCGGCGCTGGCCTACAGCCTCGGGGTCGGCCCCATCGCCGGCACCGCCCCGCTCGTAGCGGCGGCCCTGGCCGCGGCGACCGGCAGCCCGCTCGCGCCGGCCCTCTACCTCGCGGTCATCGCCCTCGCGGTCGGGCTCGTGCTGGCCCGCAAGCTGCCCGAAACCGCCGCCCGCCCGCTCGGCGAACCAGTCGCGGCCACCACGCGCACCGCCTGATCCCACTCCCCCACGCGACCCGGCCCGTCCGGGCGTTCCCCCCTGCCCTCTGCACTGGAGGCCGCCATGTCCACCGGCACCATCCTCGCCCGGCTCGAACGGCTCCCGATGAGCCGCCCGCAGTACGGCATCCTCTTCGCGGGCGGCCTCGGCCACCTGTTCGAGGCGCTCGACATCGTGATCATCGGATTCATGCTGCCGCACCTGAAAGCGGAGTTCGGTCTCGACAACGCCCAGATCGGGCTCATCGGCGGCGCCGCGCCGGTCGGCATGATCGTCGGCGCGATCCTCGCCGGCGTGGTCGGCGACCGGTTCGGCCGCAAACGCGTGATGCTCTACGCGCTGCTGCTGTTCTGCGCCGCCTCGATCGCGCTGGCCTTCGCCAACGGGTTCGCGTTCATCCTCGTGGTCCGCGTGATCGGCGGGCTCGGCGCGGGCGCGGAGGCCGCCATCGTTTCGCCCTACATCTCCGAGTTCGCGACCGGGCACAACCGCGGCCGGTTCGTCAGTGGCGTGACGTTGTTCTTCTCGCTCGGCAACGTGGCCGCGGCGGTGCTCGGTTCGCTGGTCGTGCCGCTGGACGGCGGCTGGCGCATCGCCGCCGTGATCTGCGGCCTGCCGGTGCTGGTCCTGCTGTGGTGGCGGCGATCCCTGCCGGAGTCGCCGCGGTGGCTGCTCAGCCAGGGACGCGTGGACGAGGCGGACGCCGTGGTGAGCCGCCTGGAGGAACGGGTGATCGCCGCCCGCCGCGGCGCCGCCCTGCCGCCGGTGCCGCCGGTGAACGTCGTCGCACCGGCCGCGCCCGCGGTGTCCTGGTCGCCGCTGCAGGTGTGGCGGGGCGGTCTCGCGCGGGTGTCGGTGGCGACGTGGCTCGGCTCGTTCGTGTTCCTGTTCGCTTTCTTCGGGTTCTTCACCTGGATGCCGTCGCTGTTCCTGGAGATCGGGGTCGACCCCGGCGTGGCCGCGACCTACAGCTTCTTCCTGTTCGTGGCCCAGCCGATCGGGTACCTGACCGCGATCGCCGTCAGCGACCGGTTCGAGCGCCGCACGCTGCTGGTGACGTTCTTCGGCTTCGCCGCGCTCGCCTCGCTCGCGCTGGGGGTCGTGCCGCACGACAGCATCGCCCTGCTGCTGATCGGGATGGCGCTGTCGATCTGCATCACCTGCATCTCCGGGATCGTGTTCCCCTACTGCTCGGAGGTCTACCCGACCGCCATCCGCGCCACCGGCGCCGGGCTGGCCTCGACGGCGGGCAACGCGGGTGGGCTCACCGCCCCGGTCGTCATCGGCCTGGCGTTCGGCTCGATCGGGTTCGGCGGCGTGTTCGCGGTGATGGCCGCGCTGCTGGCCGCGGGCGCGCTCGTCATCCGCCTGTTCGGGCCCCGGGTCACCGGCAAGACCCTGGAGCAGGTCTTCGCCGACGAAACCACGCGGCCCACCACCCCCAGCGCACTCGAAGGGAGCGCGTCGTGACCCAGTCCCCCGTCCCGCGCAGGCGGATCTACTTCGCCACGGTGTTCGGCCACCTCGTCGAGTGGTACGAGTTCTCCGTGTACGGTTTCGTGGCCGTCCACATCGGAGCGACGTTCTTCCCCGGCGCCGATCCGATGGCCCGGCTGCTGGCCACCTTCGGCGTGTTCGGCTTCACCTTCGGGTTCCGCCCGCTGGGCGCCCTGTTCTTCGGCCCGCTGGCCGACCGGATCGGCCGTCGTCCGGTGCTGGTCACGGTGCTGCTGCTGATGTGCGGGTCGACGTTCGCGATCGGGTTGCTGCCCGGGTACGCCACGCTCGGCATCGCCGCGCCGGTGCTGCTCGTCGTGTTGCGCGGGCTGCAGAACTTCTCCACCGGTGGCGAGTTCGGCAGCGTGGGGGCGTTCATGATCGAACACGCCCCGCCAGGGCGGCGCGGGTTCGCCACGAGCTGGCTGATGTTCTCCGCGGTGGTCGGGTTCGTGATCGGCAGCCTGGTGGTCGTCGCGCTGGCCGCGACGCTCGGTGACGCGGCGATGGCCGCGTGGGGCTGGCGGATCCCGTTCCTCGTCGCGGGCCCGCTCGGCATCGTCGGCCTCTACATCCGGCTGCGCCTGGAGGACACGCCGGAGTTCCGCGCGCTGGCCGACCGGCACGAGGTGGCGCAGTCGCCGCTGCGGGAGGCGCTGCGGTACCGGCGGGAGATCCTGACCGTGGCCGGGCTGGCCGGCCTGCACACCACCGCGTTCTACCTGGTGCTGACGTTCATGGTGTCGTACCTGACGCAGACCGTCCGGTTCGGCACCGGGCTGGCGCTCACCGCGACGCTCGCTGGCGCGGTCGCCGCGCTGGTGCCGATGCCGTGGGTATCGGCGTGGTCGGACCGGATCGGGCGCCGCCCGGTCCTGGTGACGTTCTCCGCGGGGATCGCCGTGCTGGCGGTGCCGGCGCTCGCGGTCATCCGCAGCTCCCCGGCCGGCGCGATCGCCGGGCAGGTCGTGCTCGGGTCGCTGATGGGGGCGCTGGTGTCGACCACGCTGGTGTCGATGACGGAGATCTTCCCGGCGCGGGTGCGCTCGGCCGGTTCGTCGTTCGCCTACACCATCTCGGCGGCGCTGATCGGCGGCACGGCGCCGTTCGTGTCGACGTGGCTGATCGGCGCGACCGGCAGTTCGCTGGCGCCCGCCGGGTACCTGGCCGCGACGGCGCTGCTGGCTCTCGTCGCCGCCCTGTGCTTCCGGGAGCGGGTGGCTCCATCGGTGAAGGGAGAAGTCCATGTTGGACAGTGACGTCCTCGACCGCGGCGACGGCCCGGCCGTGGTGTTCAGCCACGGCACGCTGCTCGACCGCACGATGTTCGACCCGCAGATCGCGGCGCTGGCCGGGGCCTACCGGACCGTCGCCTACACCAGCCGGGCGGGCACGTCCCGCTACGGCACCGAACGCTCGCTGGACGACCTGGTCGGCGATTGCCTCGACGTGGTCGACGGCATCGGCCGGTTCGTGCTGGTCGGCATGTCGGTGGGCGGGTTCATGGCGATCGAGCTGGCGCTCAAGCACCCGGAGCGCCTGGCCGGCCTGGTGCTGGTGTCCACCATGGCGGATGCGTACACGCCGGAGGAACGGGCGCGGTTCGGGGCGCTGCTGGAGCCGATGGACACCGAGGAGCCGATCAGCGCGGAGTTCGCCGAGGCGTTCGTACCGGTGATCTTCGGGCCGCGCACGATCGCCGAGAACCCGGAGCACGTGCGGCGGTGGGTGCGGAAGTGGCGGGCGCGCCCGTCGCGTTCGGTCTGGGGCGAGTACCGATCGTGGATCGACCGGGAGGACCGGCTCGGCAGGCTGACCGAGATCACGGTGCCGACGCTGATCATCCACGGCGAGGACGACGGCGGGATCCCGATCGCCCGCGCCGAGGCGATGCACGCCCGCCTGCCGGGGTCGGAGTTCGTGCGCGTCCCGGACAGCGGGCACCTCGTGACCGAGGAGCAGCCCGAGGTGGTCAACCGGGCGCTGCGGAGGTTCGTCGACGGGATCGCGCCGTGGTGAGCCGCGAACTCGACGGGCAGGTCGCGATCGTGACCGGCGGCGCGCGCGGCATCGGCGCCGCGATCGTGCGGTCGCTGGCCGGCGCCGGCGCGGCGGTGGTGATCGCCGGCGGGCGCGAATCCGACGGGCGCGCTCTCGCCGCGGAACTCGGCGACCGGGTGGTGTACGAGCCGCACGACGTCGGCTGCGAGCGCTCGTGGGACCGGCTCCTCCAGACCACGGTCGCACGACTCGGCCCGCCCACGATCCTGGTCAACAACGCCGGGATCTACCGGCCGGGCCCGGACGTGACCGGGACGGCGCCGGAGGACTTCGACGAGCACTACCGGGTCAACCAGCGCGGCCCCTTCCTCGGGATGCGGGCCGCGAGCGCGGTGATGAAGACGGCCGGTGGCGGGGCGATCGTGAACATCTCCTCGATCGCCTCGCACCGGCCGTATCCCGGGCAGATCGCCTACTCCACCACCAAGTGGGCGGTGCGGGGTATGACGAAGTGCGCCGCGGTGGAGCTGGGTGCGCACGGGGTGCGCGTCAACTCGGTGCACCCCGGGTTCATCGACACCGGGATGCTGGACGTCATCACCGAGGAGTGGAACGCCCAGGTCCTCGCGGCGACGCCGCTGGGGCGGCGGGGGCTGGCCGAGGAGGTCGCGGCGACCGTGCTCTTCCTGGTCTCCCCGGCCAGCGCCTTCGTCACCGGCGCGGAGTTCGTCGTGGACGGCGGGCTGGCTTCCTAGCGGGCCTGCCCGGCGGCGAGTGCCCGCACCGCGGCCGCCACGTCGGACTCGTCGTTGAAGTAGTGGAACCCGAACCGGACCCGGTCGCCCAGTGCGGTGGCGCGCACGCCGTGCCCGGCCAGCGACCGGGCGATCCGGTCGGCGTCGGCGGTGGCCAGGACGACGATGTGCGACGCCGGTCCACTGTGGACTCGTCGCAGGCCGAGTGCTGCCGCCTCGTCGGTCAGCTGCCCGGCCAGGCCGAGCACGTGCCGCTCCACCGCGGCCGGATCCACGCGTCTCAACAGGCGCAGCGCGGCGCAGGCGCCGAGCCAGGAGAACCACGCCGGTGAGGCGTCGCACCGGGCGGCGTCCGGCGCCAGGTCCAGGTCACCGCCGAAGTAGCCGTGCGGGGCGGCGGTCGACTTCCAGCCCGGCGCCAGCGGCCGGAGCCCGGCCACCCGGTCCGGCCGCGCCACCAGCCACGCCGCACCACGCGGGCACAGCATCCACTTGTAGCCGTGCACCGCGAGGTAGTCCGGACGGACCGCGGCCAGGTCGAACCGCAGCACGCCGAGCGACTGGGTGAGGTTGACGAACAGCCGGGCCCCGACCCGGTCGGTGGCGGCGCGCAGAGCGGGAAGGTCCAGCCGCTGCCCTTCGCGGCTGGTCACCTCGCTCACCGCCAGCAGCGCCACGTCCCCGTCGAGGGCCGCGATCAGGTCCTCGGCACGGGTCACGCCGTCCCGCGCGGGCACGCTCACCACGTCGTGCCGCGCCAGCCAGGGGAACCGGTTGCTGCGGAAGTCCTGCTCGGCCACCACGACCCGGCCGCGGGGCAGGGACGCGGCGACGGTGGCGGCGGCCTCGGCGAGCGAGGACACCGTGGCGACCGTGCCCGGCGGAACCCCGAGGAATCCGGCGAACAGCTCCCGCGCATCGGCCGCGGCCCCGTCCCAGGCGAGCCAGTCGAACCCGCCGGAGGACCAGGCGTCGAGCACCTCGCGCATCGCCGTCACCACCGGCTCCGCCCCCGGCGGCGCGCCCGGCGTGTCCAGCCACACCTGGTCGCGCAGCGCCGGGAAGAGCGCCCGGAACTCGGCGGGCGTCACCGGGGCACCGCGGCCATGGCCTCGACCTCCACCAGGATGTCCGGCCGGGCGAGCGCTGCCGCCACGATCAGCGACTGGGCCGGCCAGTCGCCGTCCGGGTACCAGCGGGTGAAGGTCCGCTTCACCACCGCGCGGAAGCCGGTCAGGTGCTCGGTGCCCGCCACCATGCTGAACACCTTGACCAGGTGCTGGGGCTGCGCACCCGCCGCGGTCAGAAGCCGTTCGAGGTTGGCGAACACCGCCTCGGTCTGGGCTTCGGCGTCGGCACCGGCGAGCGAACCGTCAGACAGCGCGCCGACCTGCCCGGAGATCACCACGAGCTCGTGCCCGGGCGGGACGTGCGCCAGGTGGCTGTACATCCCGATCGGGGCGGCGACGGTGCTCGGGTTCCAGCGCTTGATCATGCGTTCTCCTCAGTTCGTTCCACAGTGGTCAGGGCCTCGCGCAGCACGGTGAGCGCCTCGTCCGCCTCGGCCACGGTGACGGTCATCGGCGGGGTGACCCGCAGGACGTTGCCGTGCAGCCCGCCGCGGCCGATCAGCAGCCCCCGCTGCCGGGCGGCCTCCAGCACGCGCAGGGTCGCGGCGACGGCCGGCTCGCGGGTGCCGGGCACGACGAGTTCCACGCCGATCATCAGACCCATCCCGCGGACCTCGCCCACGAGCGGGCAGCCTTCCGCGATCGCGCGCAGGCCGGTCATCAGGTGCTCGCCGACCTTGTCGGCGTTCGCCTGCAGGTCGTGCGAGAGCAGGTAGTCCAGGGTCGCCACACCGGCGGCCGTGGCGAGCGGGTTGCCCCCGGCGGTGGAGATCGAGTTCGCGCCGAGGCAGTCCATCAGCCCGGCGGGCGCGACGACCCCGCCGATCGCGACGCCGTTGCCGAGGCCCTTGGCGAAGGTGATCGCGTCGGGTGTCACGCCGAAACCGGGCATGGCGAAGAACGACCGCCCGGTGCGCCCCCACCCGGACTGGACCTCGTCGGAGATCAGCAGGATGCCGTAGTCGTCGAGCACGGCCTTCATCGCCGGGAAGAAGCCCTCGGGCGGGGTGGCGAACCCGCCCGCGCCCTGGACCGGCTCGGCCAGCAGGCACGCCACGTCCCCGGCGGTGGAGGTCTCGATCATCGTGCGCAGCTCGTCGGCGCAGGCCGCCACGAACGCGGCGTCGTCCAGGTGGCCGAAGGGGCTGCGGTAGCGGTAGCCGCTGTGCACGTAGGTGACCGCGAGCGGGCTGAGCGCGGTGGCCGACCAGCCCCGGATGCCGGTGGCCCCGACCGTGCCGAAGGACCGGCCGTGGTAGCTGCCGCGCAGGGCGAGGACCTGGTGGGACCGGCGCCGCTGCGTGGCCAGCAGCAGCGCCGTCTCGACGGCCTCGGTGCCGGAGTTGACGAAGAAGACCTTCGCGTCGGACAGGCCGGACAGCTTCGCGATCCGCTCGGCGAGCTCGACCTGGCTGCGGATCAGGTACAGCGTCGAGGAGTGCAGCAGACGCCCGGCCTGCGCCCGGATCGCTTCGGTGATCTCCGGGATGTCGTGGCCGACCATGGTGGCGAGCAGGCCGCCGAAGAAGTCGAGGTACTCGCGGCCCTCGCCGTCGGTCACGCGGCGCCCTGAGCCGCGGACCAGTTCGATCGGCTCGTCGTAGTAGAGCTGCATCCAGGACGGCATGACCTGGCGGTGGCGCTGCCACAGTTCAGCGTGGGGCACGGGCTCCTCCTTCAGCGGACGACGACGCCTGCGCACGCTAGGACGGCCTCCCCGGCGAGCTCACCGTCGCCAGGCCTGAATTTCAGATAGTCGAAAAACGGGTTCACTCTGATGCAATGGGCGCCTCCGGGGCCGCACAGTGTCGGCCAGCCGAGGAAGCAGGAGGTGACCATGCGACCGACCGACGCCGACGTGACGGCCCGGGTCGACGCCCTGGCCGAGGACATGCTGTCCTTCCTGGCCGCCACCGTGCGGGACCCGAGCGAGAGCGGGTGGGAGGACCGGGTCACCGGCCGGTACGCCGACTGGTTCACCGCCCGCGACTGGCCGGTGACGCGGCAGCCGCTCGAGGAGGCCTCCGGGGAGCCGCGGGCCGCGCAGCGGGAGAACCTGATCGCCTGGTACCCGGGCCGTCGTGGGCTGCCGTGCGTGGTCCTCAACGGCCACGTCGACGTGGTGCCCGCGGGTGAGGAGCAGGCGTGGTCCCGGCTGCCCTACTCCGGTGACCGGGACGGTGGCCTGGTGCACGGGCGCGGCTCGGTCGACATGAAGGGCGGCATCGCGGCCGGGCTGTACGCGCTCGCCGCGCTCGGCGAGGCCGGGGTGGACCTGCCGTTCGACGTGGCGGTGCAGCTGGTCGTCGCCGAGGAGACCACCGGGGCGGGCACGCGGGCGGCGGTGCGCGAGGTGCCGGACCCGGCGGCCGCGCTGGTGCTGGAGCCCACCGGCGGGGCGATCGTGCCGGTCAGCACCGGTCTGCTGTTCTTCACCGTCGAGGTCACCGGCGTCGCCGCGCACACCTCCGCCCCGTGGCGCGGGGTGGACGCGTTCGACAAGCTGATCCGGGTCCGCGAGGCGCTGGCCGAGCTGGCGCGCAAACGCGGCGCCGCCTACCGGCACCCGCTGTTCGCCGATGTGCCGACCGCGATCCCGTTCGCGATCGGCACCGCCCGGGCGGGCAGCTGGCGCGCGGCGGTGCCCGACCACGCGACCATGTCCGGGCGGATCGGGCTGATGCCCGGCGAGCCTCCGGCCGAGCTGCGCCGGGAGGTGGAGCGCGTGCTCGCGGAGGTCGCCGCGACCGACGACTGGCTGCGGGACCACCCGCCGTCCGTGCGGTGGGACCACGAGGGCCTGCCCGGGTGGGAGACCCCGGCCGACCACCCGCTGATCACCGCCCTGCGGTCCGCGCAGCGGGAGTGCACCGGCGCGGAGTCGCTGACCGGCTTCACGGCCGGCTCCGACGCCGCGTACTTCGGCGCCCGGGGCGTGCCGACGGCGATCTTCGGCCCCGGCGACGTGACCCGGGCGCACGCGCCGGACGAGTGCGTGGTCGAAGCGGACGTGGTGCGGGCCGCCAAGGTGCTGGCGCTGACCCTGGCCAGGCTGGTGGTGCGCGATGGGTGAGCAGCGCACGACCGTGCTGCACACGCTGGAGCGCGGCCTGCAGGTGCTGGAGGCGGTGGCGGCCGCCGACGGGACCGCCACCGCGAAGGTGCTCGGGCGGCAGCTCGGCATCAAGATCGGCACCTGCTACCACCTGCTGCGCACGCTGGTCGCCAGCGGGCACGTGGTCCGGCTGCCCGGCGGGTACTACGACGTGGGCCCGAAGGCGGCGTCGCTGAGCCGGCACCTGCAACGGCGGTCCGGGCCCTCCCCGGAGCTCGCGGTCATCCTCACGCGCCTGCACAACAAGACGCGCGAGACGTCCTACATCTCCGGCTGGAACCACGGCACGCTGATCCTCCAGCACTACATCTCGGGCCTGCACACGCTGTCCGTGGGCAACCTCGACGTCGGCTACACCGGGCACATGCACGCCCGCGCCTCCTGCAAGGCGGTGCTGGCGTTCCTGCCGGAGGAGCAGGTCGCCGCGATGTTCGCGGGTGTGCCGCTGGAGGCGGTCACCGCGCACACGATCACCGACTTCGACGCGCTGACCGTGGACCTGGCCACCTCCCGCCGCCGCGGCTACGCACTGGACCTGGAGGAGTTCAGCGACGGCGTCTGCTGCGTGTCCGCGCCGTTCTTCGGCGAGAACGGGATGCCGGCCGGGGCGTTCACCGTGTCCGTGCCGCAGTCGCGGTTCACCGAGCGGCGGTCGTGGCTGATCGCGGAGGTGCGGGAGGCGGCGGCGATGGCGACCGGGCTGCTGCGCACCGGCCGGCTCACCGTGCCCTCGCCCGACGCACCACCGCGCACCGACCGGGAGGTCTCGTGAGGACACTGGACTCCGCCCGCGCGGTGGTCACCGGCGCCGGCCGCGGGATCGGCCGGGCGATCGCGGTGCGGCTGGCGGCCTCCGGGCGTCGGTGGCGGTGGTGGACGCCGACCTCGGCGGCGAGGTCGTGCCGGAGGTCGCCGCCCAGGGTGTGGACGTGATGGGCCTGCGGTGCGACGTGACCGACCCGGCCGCGGTGGACGCGGCGATCGGCGCGGTGCTCGACGCGTGGGGCGGGGTGGACGTGCTGGTCTGCAACGCCGGTGGCGGCACCGGCCCGATCCACGGCAACCGCGCGTCCGAAGTGGACCTCGGCGAGCTGGAGGCCGTGCTGCGGCTCAACCTGTACGGCACGATCCACTGCTGCCGGGCCGTCGTCGCGCCGATGCGGGCGCAGGGCCGCGGCAGCATCGTCACGATGAGCTCGATCAACGGGCTCGCGCCCACCGCGGACGGCGGCTACGCCCACTACGGCGTCGCCAAGGCGGCAGTGGCGCACTACACCCGCTACCTCGCACGTGAGCTCCGCCCGCACGGGATCCGGGTCAACTCCGTCACCCCCGGCCCGATCGGCACCGACCGGTTGCGCGCCCGCTACGCCGAAGCCGGCGAAGACCTCGCAGCGGCCGGCGAACCCGGCGACGTCGCCGGAGTCGTGGAGTTCCTGGCCGGGCCCGCCGCCCGGCACGTCAGCGGGCAGGTTCTCACCGTCGACGGCGGCGCCTGAACCGCCCTTTCCCCAACCGTCCGAAAAGGAGAGTGGGTACCCCCATGCCCGAAACAGCGGCACTGCTGGCCCATCTGGAGTCGATGCGGCGCATCCGGTCCTTCGAGGAGGAGGTCACACGCCTGCGCGCGAGCGGCGACATCGTCGGCTCGGTGCACCTGTGCAACGGCCAGGAAGCGATCTACACCGGCGCGTGCGCCGCGCTCGACCTCACCCGCGACGCCGTGTTCCCCACCTACCGGGGCCACGGCTGGACACTGGCCTGCGGCGCGCCGCCCCGCGCCCTGTTCGCCGAGCTGCTCGGCCGCGCCACCGGGATCAACGGCGGCCGGGGCGGCTCGGCCTACCTCACCGCGCCGGAGTACGGGATGTACGGCGAGAACTCCATCGTCGGGGCGGGCGCACCGATCGCCGCGGGCGCCGCGCTGGCCGCCACGTTCGACGGGTCCGGCCGGGTGGCGCTGGCCGCGTTCGGCGACGGCGCGATGAACCAGGGCGCGGTGCACGAGGCGATGAACTTCGCCGCCGTCCGGTCGCTGCCGGTGATCTTCCTGGTGGAGAACAACCACTACTCCGAGCTCACCCCGATCGCCGACATGGTGCGTGTGGACCGGTTGTTCAAGCGTGCCTCCGCCTACGGGTTCCCCGGCGCGCGCATCGACGGCAATGACCCCGAGGCGGTGCGGCAGGCCGTGGCCGAGGCCGTCCGCCGCGCCCGGTCCGGCGCGGGCCCGGTGCTATTGGAGGCGATGACCCAGCGGATCGTCGGCCACTACATCGGCGACGCGCAGCACTACCGCCCCGCCGGCGACCTGGACGCCGCGCTCGCCGCGGAACCGATCGGCAGGCTGACCCGCGAACTGCTCGCCCTCGGCGTCGCCCAGTCCGAACTGGACGAACTCACCGCGCGCGTGGACCGCGAGATCGCCGACGCCTCCGCCCGCGCCCTGGCCGATCCCCTCGCCGACCCCTCGACCGTTCTGGAGCACCTGTATGCCTGAGACGAAGAACCTCTCCTACGCCGAATCCGTCAACGCCGCGCTGCGCCGCGCGCTCGCCGAACGGCCGGAAGCCCTGCTGTTCGGTGAGGACGTCGGCGCTCCCGGTGGGGTGTTCGGCGTGACGAAGGGACTGCGCAAGGAGTTCGGCGACCGCGTGTTCGACACCCCGATCTCGGAGTCGGCCATCCTCGGCGGCGCGGTGGGGGCCGCGATGTTCGGGCGCCGTCCGATCGCGGAGATCATGTGGGCCGACTTCTCCCTGGTCGCGTTCGACCAGCTGGTCAACCAGGCCGCCAACGTCCGCTACGTCTCGCGTGGCGCGCTGTCCGCGCCGCTGACCGTGCGCACCCAGCAGGGCAACGCGCCCGGCGCGTGCGCGCAGCATTCGCAGTCGCTGGAGGCGCTCTTCGCCCACGTACCCGGGCTGCGGGTGTGCCTGCCGACCACCCACCAGGACGCCTACGACCTGCTGCTGTCCGCGATCTGGTGCGACGACCCGGTGATCGTGATCGAGAACCGCACGCTCTACCACGCGGGCAAGCAGGAGGTCCGGCTCGGCGGCGAGGTGCGGCCGATCGGGGGCGCGGCCGTGCGCCGGCCCGGCCGGGACGTCACGGTCCTCACCTGGGGCGCGCTGCAGCACCGGGTCCTGGAAGCCGCGGACCGGCTCGCCGCCGACGGCATCGAGGCCGAAGTGATGGACGCCCGCTGGGTCCGCCCGCTCGACCTGGACACCGTGCTGGCCAGCGTGCGCCGCACCGGGCGGCTGGTGGTCGCTCACGAGGCGCACACCGTCGGTGGGGTGGGCGGCGAGGTGGTCGCCGCCGTCGCCGAGGCGGGGGTGCCGCTGCGCTGCCCGCCGGTGCGGGTCGGCACGCCCGACGCCCGCATCCCGGCCGCGCCGGGACTCGCCGCCGCCGTGATCCCGTCTGCCGAGGTGATCGCCGAAGCCATCACCAAGTCCGTGCGCGCCTAGGAGGAACCGTGACCGAACCCGTCGTCGCCATGCCCCCGTTCGCGCCGCTGTACGGCGTGGGCACCGAGTCGGTGCGGCTGCGCTGGCTCACCCTCGAGTACCGCACCGATCCGCAGGCCGTGGCGAGCCTGCTTCCCGCGCCGCTGGCGGCGACGGCGGACCCGCTGGTCGGGATCTGGGTCGCCGAGTTCCTCGGCGCCGGGTTCCACCTGCCCGACGGCACCGTCGAGCAGCGGCCGCCGTACCTGCAGGCCGGGATCAGCGTGCGCTGCCACCGGCACGGCGAGGTCGGCGCCTACCCGCTCACGTTCTTCATCGAGGGCCTCAACCACGGGACCCTCGGCCGGGAGATCTTCGGGCTGCCCAAGAAGCAGGCCCGCGCCGTCACCCTCACCGAGGACGGCGGCGAGGTCACCGGCCGCATCGTCACCGCCAACGACATCGAGATCGTCACCGTCCGGGCGAGGGCCACTTCACCCGCCGGCCCGCTCGACCCGGTTCCCGCCTGGTTCGGCAACCACTTCGCGCTCAAGCTGATCCCCAGCGCGGAGGGCACCGGCTACGACATCAGCCGTCTGGTGCGGATCCCGTTCCGCACCTCCGAGCCGGGCGGCGCGTGGGACGGCACGGCCGAAGTGACCCTCCGGCCCTCCACCGCGGACCCCGTTCAGCTGCTGCCGTGCCGGGAGGTGGCCTCCGCCCGCTACGGCGGGATCCGCCTCGACATCGGCTTCGGCACCTACCTCGACCACGTCGACCACGTCCCCGTCGCGGGGACACCGCACTGGGGCAGCGTCGCCCCGGCAGGAGAGTGAGCACACCATGAGCATCCGGACCCAGTCGCAGGCCGGTACCGGCGCCGGCATCACGCCGGCGCAACGGAAATCGATCGTCGCCGCGTGCATCGGCAACTTCATCGAGTGGTACGAGTTCGTGCTGTACGGGTACTTCGCGTCCACGATCGCGAAGTTGTTCTTCCCCGCCGGTGACCCGACCGCGGCGCTGCTGCTGACGTTCGCGCTCTTCGGCGTGAGCTTCGTGGTGCGCCCCCTGGGCGGGGTGGTGTTCGGCCACATCGGAGACCGCTACGGCAGGCGCAGCGCGTTGTCGGCGATCATCCTGCTGATCTCGCTGGGCACCGCGTTGATGGCGCTGGTGCCGCCGTACGCCTCGATCGGGGTCGCCGCGCCGGTGCTGATCCTGGTGCTGCGCCTGGCGCAGGGCCTGTCCGCGGGCGGCGAGTGGACCGGGGCGGTGGCGTACGTGATCGAAACCGCCCCCGCCGGCCGGCGAGCGTACTACGGCAGCTGGCAGACGATCACGATCGTGCTCGGCATGATGGTGGCCAGCCTGTCCGCGCTGCTGTTCACCGAGGTGCTCTCCCCCGCCGCGCTGGAGTCGTGGGGCTGGCGGATCCCGTTCCTGATCGCGCTGCCGCTGGGCCTGATCGGGCTCTACATGCGACTGCGGCTGGACGAGTCGCCCGAGTTCGCGCGGGTGGCCGCCACCGGCGGGCACGAGCGAGCCCCGCTGCGCGCCACACTGCGGCACGACTGGCGCTCGATCCTGCGGATCGCCGCGCTGGTGTGCTCGCCGACGATGTGCACCTACGTCCTGCTCGTGTACGGGCCCACGTTCCTCACCACCGAGCTGGCCGTGCCCGCCGCGCAGGCGAAGCTGGCCGGGTTCGCCGCGATGGTCGTGATGATGGTGCTGACCGTGGTGTTCGCGCGCCTGTGCGACCGGATCGGGCGCAAGCCGTTCCTCATCGCCGGGGCGATCTGGGTCCTGGTCACCGCACCGCTGGGATTCCTGCTGCTGCACCGGTTGTCGTTCGGGTTCCTGGTGGCGGGCCTGGCGCTGGTGGTGATCGGCGAGGCGCTGATGCTGGCGCCGCAGCCGGCGATCTTCGCCGAGCTGTTCCCCACCGCCCGCCGGTACAGCGGGGTCGGCATCGGCTACAACATCGGCGTGGTGCTCTTCGGCGGCGCCGGCCCGCTGGTCGCCACCGCCATCGTGGAGGCGACGCAGAGCACCTACGCGCCCGCGGGGTACCTGGTGTTCGGCGCGCTGGTCAGTCTGATCGCGGCGGTCTTCACCCCGGAAACCCTGCGTTCCCGCTCGGCGTGAAGGCCCGGCCGCGGGCGGACCGGCTCCGGCCCGCCCGCGGCTCGCTCAGTCCTCGTGCGCGGTCGCGATGGACTTCGCGCGCCACGGCTCGGTGTCGTCGGCGATCCGGTCGACCTTGACCTGCCAGCGGTCGATCGCGTCGCGGCCGAGCAGCAGGTGCGTGGGCAGCTTGTCCTGGCCGGCGACCTCGTGGATCAGGGCCGCGCCCTTCACCGGGTCGCCCAGCTGGGTGTGGTTGGCCTCGCCGACCCAGTCCAGCGTCGCGTGCGCCGGGTTGCCGTCGTAGGCCGCAATCCGCTTGCCCGGCAAGGACAGCGAGCTGCCGTCGAGGAAGTCGGTGCGGAACACGCCCGGCTCGACGACCATGCTCTGGATCCCGAACAGCGCCAGCTCGACCGACAGCGCCTCGCTGATGCCGGCCACGGCGAACTTCGACGCGCTGTACATGCTCACCCCCGGCTCGCCCTCGAAACCCGACCGGGATCCGATGTGGACCAGCTTCCCGCCGCCCGCTTCACGCATGTAGGGCAGCACCGCGCGGGTGACGTTGATCAGCCCGAACACGTTGAGGTCGAACAGCGAGCGCGCCTCGGCGTCGCTGATTTCCTCCAGCGCGCCCAGCAGACCGCGGCCGGCGTTGTTGACCAGCACGTCGATCCCGCCGAACCGGTCCACCACGGACTCCACCGCCGGGGCGATCGCGGCCGTGTCGGTGACGTCCAGCGCGACCGGGAACACGCGGTCGGCGGTCTTGAGGTCGTCCGGGAGCCGGTCCGGGTCGCGGACCGCGACCGCCACCGTGTCCCCGCCGGCCAGTGCCGCGCGGGCGATCTCCGCACCGAGGCCGCGGGACGCGCCGGTGATCAGCCAAGTAGCCATGTCGTCGTCTCTCCTTCGCTTACGGGGGTTGTGCCATGCACTCAACCAGCGCCGAGCCGCGAACAGGGCGTCGAAAAGGGCCTCGCTCGTCCTGGGACAGAGTGGACCACCCGATCGCCGACGAGGTTGGGGGACCGGACTGTCCTCCGACAGCGGAGGCGCGGTTGCGGCCCCATTTCCGGCTTCCGGACTGGTTGTGTGAAGGCATCGGGACGAAAGCCCGCCAACCGGATAGGAAACCGTCATGTCACAGGTCATCGCCGGAACCCCGCTCGACGGACGCGTCGCCGTCGTCACTGGCGCCAGCAGCGGGATCGGGGCCGCCACGGCCGAACGGCTCGCGGCGCTGGGCGCGAAGGTCGCGGTCGCCGCGCGACGCAAGGAGAACCTCGACGAGCTGGCCGCCCGGATCACCGCCGCGGGCGGCACCGCGCTCGCCCTCCCGCTGGACGTCACCGACCGGCACGCCGTCACCGCGGCCGCCCGACGGGTTGCCGAGCGGCTGGGCCGGCCCGATCTGGTCGTCAGCAACGCCGGGGTACAGCTGATCTCCCCGATCGAGGACTTGAGGGTGGACGACTGGCAGCGCCAGATCGACCTCAACGTCACCGGCGTCATGAACGTCCTCGGCGCGTTCGTGCCACACCTGGTCGCGGCCGCGGCCGCGGGCGGCCCGGCCGATCTGATCAACACCTCGTCGATCGCCGCGGCCAGGATCCTGGAGAAGTTCTCCGTCTACTCCGGGACGAAGGCCTACCTCAGCCACTTCAGCCGCCTGGCGCGCGTCGAGCTGGGCCGCAAGATGGTGCGGGTGTCGGCGATCGAGCCGGGCATGGTCGACACCGAACTGCCCGACCACGTCACCGATCCCGACGCCAGCAAGCTGATGGCCGACCTGCTGCGCGACATCGAGTGCCTGAGCCCGGCCGACGTGGCCGAGACCATCGCGTTCATCACCGTGGCGCCCCGCCACGTCAACCTCAGCGAGATCACCATCTTGCCCACCGCCCAGGCGGTCTGAGCGGCTCCGAAAGCGCCGTCCGTCCTCTCTGGACGGCGCGCCGAGCAGCCGCCGCAACGCCGCGGTGTCGGCCCGGCGGCCGGCGGCGGGCGGCGGCCCGGCCCGGTTCATCCGGGACAACCCGGGCCACCCGACATGCGAACGGGCCCCGCCCCAGGTGGGGGCAGGGCCCGTCGCGCCGAGCGGTCAGCGCACCGGCAGCTCGCGGTCCTGTTTCTCGGTGCTGTTCCAGTTGGCCAGCAGCCGCATCGAGGTCTCCGACGCCGAGCCGGGTTCGGTGGTGTAGACGAACAGGACCTGGTCCGGGTCACCGGCCGGGTGGAGTGCCTGGTACTGCACCGTCAGGTCGCCGACCAGCGGGTGGTGGTAGCCCTTGGTCCCGGTGGTGCGCCGGTGCACCTTGTGGTCGGACCACCACTTCCGGAACTGTTCGGAGTGGATGGACAGATCACCGATCAAAGCCGCCAGCTGGGGATCGTCCGGGTAGCGGCCGGCATCCAGCCGCAACATGGCCACCGTGTCCGCGGCGACGGCCTCCCAGTCCTGGTACAGCTCACGCGCGTGCGGGTCGAAGAACACGAACCGCGCCTGGTTCCGGTCCGTGGCGGGAAGCGTCCGGAAGTCGGTGATCAGCGCCCCCGCGAGCCGGTTGTGCGCCAGCACGTCGAGCCGCCGCCCCAGCACGAACGCCGGCGAGTGCACCTCGTCCAGCATCTCCACCAGGCGCAACGTCGCCGGATCCACGCGCTGCGGCCGGGCGCGCCGCTTGCGCACCGCCGGTTCCGGGCGGCCCAGGTCCATCAGGTGCTGGCGCTCGGCGTCGTTCAGCCGCAGCGCGGTGGCCAGAGCGTCCAGCACCTCAGCCGAAGCGCTGCGGCTGCGCCCCTGCTCCAGGCGCGTGTAGTAGTCCACACTCACCCCGGCCAGCTGGGCGAGCTCCTCCCGGCGCAACCCGGGCACCCGGCGCCGCGCCGATTCACCGCCCAGGCCCAGCTCCTCGGGGCTGATCCGGGACCGGCAGGTCCGCAGGAACTCCGCCAGCTCACTGCTCTTCATGCCGTTCATGCCCCGATTCTGCCGGTTCCCGGTCGCACCGCGAGCGGTGAAGGTGGCCCACCTTGTCCCCCCGTCACTGAGCGCCTCCGCTACCGCTTCATGCAGACCATGGCGACCGGGCTCGCGGAACACGCCGCAGAGCCGACGCGCGCGCCGTGCCAGCCGGGGCGTTCGCTCGGTTCGACCACGGCCCGGTAGTCGCTGAGCTGCGGGTTTCCGGCGCCCTCGTAGGCGGACCTTGCCGGTGCGGAACGCGCCGGCCGCGCCGGCACCAGGCGCCGATCGGCGACCCGGACGGCCAGGTGCGCGCGTCGAGGAGCAGGGCCCGCACGGCCGAGGGCGGGCACGGTCGCCGGCCGCGTGTTCTCCTCCGCCGCGCTGCGGGGCACCCACCTCAGCGCCTCCCAGAACCACCGTGCGGTGGAGGCGCCGGTGCCGGTCAGCCAGTACAGCGCGATGGTGCCGATCTGCCGCACCAGGCCCGCCATCCGCTCTCGCCTAGCAGCCGGTCGCGGCTGCCGACCCAGCGGTTCAGCGTCGTCGGGCTCACGCCGAGTTCGTTCGCCAGAGCCTGCATTTTGGATCCGCGTTCCGCTGCGGAACTGCCGCCGCGCCAGCTGGACCGCGGCTTCTCGCCCGTTCGGCGTCGCCGGGCGCGCACCGTGGCCAGAGGCGCGGCCGCTCGTGTGCTGAACCGCCGGGCGATCGGTGGGACAATACGGGGGTCCTGCCGGAGGCCGCATGGGTGAGGAAGTCGAACAGCACACGTTCACCGGGGCCGATCGCACCCGGTACCGGGCCCGGTTGCGCCGCTGCCTGGACGCGTTCGCGCGCATGCTGCGCGAGTCGCACTTCGAGTTCGAGCGGCCGATGACCGGGCTGGAGATCGAGCTGAACCTGGTCGACGAGCACGGCGAGCCCACGATGTGCAACGCCAGGACGCTGGAGGCGATCGCCGACCCGGACTTCCAGACCGAGCTGGGCCAGTGGAACCTCGAGATCAACGTCTCGCCCCGCCGGCTGAACGGCGGCGGGGCGAAGACGTTCGAAGACGACGTGCGCGCCAGCCTCAACGCCGCCGAGGCGAACGCGAACCGCATCGGCGCCCACCTGATCATGATCGGCATCCTGCCCACCCTGCGGCAGGACCACCTGACCGGCGCGTCGCTCTCGCTGAACCCGCGGTACGCGCTGCTCAACGACCAGATCCTGGCCGAGCGGGGCGAGGACCTGCACATCGCCATCGACGGCGCGGAACGGTTGCGCACCACCTGCGACACGATCGTGCCCGAGGCGGCGTGCACCAGCACCCAGTTCCACCTGCAGGTCTCCCCCGCGCAGTTCCCGGCCTACTGGAACGCCGCGCAGGCCATCGCCGGGGTGCAGGTCGCCCTCGGCGCGAACTCGCCGTTCCTGCTCGGCAAGCACCTGTGGGCCGAGACCCGCATCGCCCTGTTCGAGCAGGCCACCGACACCCGCCGGGAAGAACTCAAGGCCCAGGGGGTGCGGCCCCGCGTGTGGTTCGGCGAGCGGTGGATCACCTCGATCTTCGACCTGTTCGAGGAGAACGCCCGGTACTTCTCGGCGCTGTTGCCCATCTGCTCCGAGGAGGACCCGTTCGAGGTGCTCGACCGGGGCGACACGCCGTCACTGCACGAACTGCGGTTGCACAACGGCACGATCTACCGCTGGAACCGGCCGATCTACGCGGTCACCCGGGACCGCTCGCACCTGCGCGTGGAGAACCGCGTCCTGCCCGCCGGGCCCACGGTCGTCGACACCATGGCCAACGGCGCGTTCTACTTCGGCCTCGTCCGCACCCTGGCCGAGCAGGAGCGTCCCATCTGGACGCAGATGTCGTTCAGCGCGGCGGAGGAGAACTTCCACACCTGCGCCCGCAACGGGATCGACGCCGCGATCTACTGGCCCGGCCTGGGCACGGTGCCGGTCGCCGAGCTGGTGCTGCGCAGGCTGCTGCCGATGGCCGACGAGGGACTGCGGAAATGGGACGTCGACGCCGATGAACGGGACCGGCTGCTGGGGATCATCGAGCAGCGTTGCCTCACCGGCACCACGGGCGCGACCTGGCAGCAACGCCGGTTCCACCGGCTGTTCGACACCACGGCGATGAACCGGTCCGACGCGCTGCGCTCCCTGGTCGCCGGCTACCGCGACCAGATGCACACCAACCAGCCGGTGCACAGCTGGCCGCCGTAGACACTCGCGCGGGTCAGGCGGCGAGCGCTAGACGCGCCTCGGTCTCGCAGTCGGCCAGGGTTGCCGCGGCCAGGGCGGCGCCGACCGGCCTGATGGCCGCCGCGTTCATGGACAGGCTCGTCATCCCCAGCCCGGCCAGCACCCGGGCCAGTCGCGGGTCGGCGGCGGCCTCGCCGCAGACCCCGGCCGGCTTGCCCGCCGCCCGCGCGGCGTCGCCGACCAGGGCGATCAGCCGGAGCAGCGCGGGCTGCCACGGGTCGTTCAGCCCGGCCACCGCGCCGAGCTGGCGGTCCGCCGCGAACGTGTACTGCGCGAGATCGTTGGTGCCCACCGAGACGAAGTCGGCCACCTCCAGGATCTCCCGCGCGGCCAGCGCCGCCGCCGGGACCTCGATCATCACCCCGGCCCGCGCGATTCCCGCGGCCCGCGCCCGCACGGTGAACCACGCGGCCTCCTCCGCGGTCGCCACCATCGGCGCCATCACCGACACCTCGGCGCCCGAATCCGCCGCCGCGCCCGCGATCGCCTCGAGCTGGCGGTCCAGCACCTCGGGCCGGTCGAACGCGATCCGCACACCCCGCACGCCCAGCGCGGGGTTCGGCTCGGGTTCCGGAGCCAGGAACGCCAGCGGCTTGTCGGCCCCGGCGTCGAGCGTGCGGACCACCACCGGCTTGCCGGCGAACGGTGCGAGCACCGCGGCGTAGGCGGCCCGCTGCTCGGCGACGGACGGCTCGGACGGCGCGTCCAGGTAGCAGAATTCGGTGCGGAACAACCCGACCCCTTCGGCACCGACTTCCGCGGCGGCGCGCGCGTCCGCGACGGAACCGACGTTGCCGAGGATCTTCACGCCGTGCCCGTCCGCGGTCGCGCCCACCCCGTTCCACTCCGCCGCCGCCCGCCGGTCCGCGGCCACCACCGGGGCACGCGGATCGGCCGGCTCGACCGTTCCGGCGTCGCCGTCGACGACGAGCGCCTCGGCGGCAAGGTCCAGCACCCCGCGCACCGCCACCACCGCCGGAATACCCAAGGCTCGCGCGAGGATCGCGGTGTGGCTGGTCGGCCCGCCCTGCTCGGTCACCAGCGCCAGCACCTGGGCCGGGTCGAGCCCGGCGGTGTCGGCCGGGGCGAGGTCACGCGCGACCAGCACGCTCGGCGACGACAGCTCCGGCACGCCCGGCGGCTCGACACCGAGCAGCTCGGCGACGATGCGGTCCCGCACGTCCTGGATGTCGCGCACGCGCTCGGCGAGGTACCCGCCGGCTGCGGCCAGTGACCGGGCGAACCCGTCGGCGGCCTCGTACACCGCTCGCGGCGCGGGCACCCCTTCGACGGTGACCAGCCGCTCGGCCTCGCCGACCAGTCCGGGGTCGTTCGCCATCGCGGCCGTGGTGAACAGGATGTCCGCCGCTTCGCCCTGCGCCGCAGCAGCGAGCTTTTCCAGCCGCCCGGCGACGGCCGCCGCGGCGGGGGCGATCCGGGCGGCGTCGGCCGCGGGATCGGCGGGCGCCGGGGTGCGCGGGGGCTCAGCCAGCGATTCGGCGACCCGCACCACGGGACCGCTCGCGCGTCCCGGGCTCACCGCGACCCCGGACAGCCTCGTTTCCAGCATGCACAACACCTTTCAGTCGAGCAGGGCGCGCGCCAGCGACTGGTCGCAGATCAGGACGTCGAGAACACCGGTCCGCAGGGCGCCCAGGGTGCCGCGCGCCTTTTCCGTTCCGGCCGCGACACCGGCCACCGTGGGGATGCCGGCCAGGTCGGCGAACGACGTGCTGATCACCCGGTCGTCCACCGGCCCGGGCACGGGCCGCCCGTCCGCGTCGAAGAACCGCGCGCAGAAGTCCCCCACCGGGTGGTGGCTTTCGAACTCGTCGCGTTCCGCCGGCGTCAGCTCCATGGCCGTGAGCAGGGCCGCCGAGGACCCCACGCCCACGCTGCCGATGCCGACCATCGCCACGTGCACCTTGCGCGCCCGGTCCAGAGCGTCCCGGATGGACGGTTCGGCGAGCAGGATGTCGCGCCCCGCCTTGGAAGTCAGCAACGCGGGCGCGTGCAGGAGCTGGAACCGGCCACCGAGCCGCGTGGCCAGGTCGCGGACCAGCTCCTCGCCGGTGATCGCCGATTCGACCGAGGACAGGCCGCCCACCAGCGGCAGCACCTCGACGTCGAGCACGCTTTCTTCGGGCACGTGCTGCACGACCGCCTGCAGGCTGCGCCCCCACGACACGCCGACCCGCTGTCCGGAGTGGAGGTTTTCCAGCAGCCAGCGCGCACCGAGCTCGCCCACGCGCGGCAGCGGCCGCTCGCCCGTGGCGTTCTCGGCCACCCGGCAGTCGCGCAACCCGAACCGGGCGGCGAGCTCACCTTCGGTGTCCAGGTCCCGTCCGGCGGGGTCGTTGATGCGGATCTGCACGATGCCGCGTTCCCTGGCCGCGGTCAGCATCCGCGACACGCTGGAGCGGCTCACCCCCAGCGTGTCGGCGATCTGGTGCTGCGAGCGGCCCTCCTCGTAGTACAGCCGCGCCGCCTTGACCAGCAGCTGCTGTTCCCGGGGCGGCGGCATCAGGCGTCCGGAGTGGACACCAGCCGGGACAGTTCGGCGAGTGTCGCGTCGGCGTTGTCGCCTTCGGCGCTGATCACGACCTCCTCGCCGTGGCCGATCGCCAGGCCCAGGACCGAAAGCATGCTGCGCGCGTCCACGGGGTCCGCGCCGGGCCGGGCGATCGAGACCGGTCCGCCGTGCCGGGCCGCGGCCTTGACGAACTGGCTCGCGGGACGGGCGTGCAGGCCGACCGGCGAGGCGATCCGGACTGTGATCTCAGGCATCTCGCTCCTTCGCGTTGGGGGTTGTGACCCGCTGGACCGGCATGTTACACACATCACTGTCAAACGTGAAGAAGCTTTGCACCTATGTGCAGACGCGTTTGGTCAGGGGGCCGACAAGGAGGAAAAACATGGCGGAGCTTGCTGTAATGGCGCAGCAGGCGGACACCGGGTCCAGTTCCGGTCCCCTCGGTGTCCTCGAGTGGCTCGGCAGCCACTTCATCGGGCTGTTCAACGCCTCCGGCGAGCAGTTCGTGAGCCTGGTGACCGGCATCCTGCCCACCCTGATCGTGCTGCTGACCGCGATGTACGCGATCACCACGTTCATCGGCGAGCAGCGCGTCACCAGAGCGGTCCAGTGGTCGGCGCGGTGGTGGATCACCCGCTACACGATCATGCCGGTCCTGGCCGTGCTCATGCTGACCAACCCGATGGCCTACTCGTTCGGCCGGTTCCTGCCCGAACGGCACAAACCGGCGTTCTACGACTCCGCGGTGTCGTTCGTGCACCCGGTGACCACGTTCTTCCCGTACGCCAACGCCGGTGAGCTGTTCGTCTGGCTGGGCGTGGCCAACGGCGTGGCCCAGCTCGGGCAGTCGACGGTGCCGCTGGCGCTGCGGTACTTCCTGGTCGGCATCGTGGTGATCTTCATCCGTGGTGTGGTGACCGAGCGGATCACCGCGTTCATGATCAAGCGAACCGGCCGGACCGAGGTCTTCGCGGACTTCGACCGGCAGTTCGAGGCGGCCAAGGGTGGTGCGAAATGACCGAAACCCACACCTCCCGCGCGGTGTTCGTCCGTCCCGGCGAGGGCGGCTGGGGCAAGGGCCTGCTGCTGCGGGTGGACGGCAAGCGGAACAAGGTCCTGTCGGTGACCGGCGGCGGTGTCCACCCGGTGGCGGCCCGGATCGCGGAGCTGACCGGCGCGGAGGCGGTCGACGGGTTCCACACCTCCGTACCCGACGACGAGGTGGTCGCCGCGGTCATCAACTGCGGTGGCACGGCGCGGATCGGGGTGTACCCGCGCAAGGGTCTGCCCACTGTGGACGTCTACCCGGGAGCCCCGGGCGGGCCGCTGGCGAAGTTCATCACCGAGGAGCTGTTCGTCTCCGCCGTCGGCGTGAAGGAAGTCGCCGAGGCGGACGGCGAGACAGGCACCGCGCCGCCGAAGGTGCCGCCGCGAGAAGAACGCCCGTCGGCGCGGGACGTCGCCGCGACGGTGACCGGCGGGCAGTCGACCGGGTTCGGGCGGGCGTTCGACTCGGTGTCCGGCGTGTTCGTGAAGTTCGGTTCGGGCGTCGGCGCGTTCGTGAACACGATGCTGGCCTCCGGACGGCAGACGGTCGAGCTGACGCTCACCACGATCCTGCCGTTCATGGCCTACGTCAGCCTGCTGCTGGGCATCGTGAACTACACCGGCATCGCCCGCGGCATCGCGAACGTGCTGTCCCCCATCGCGAGCAACCCGCTGGGGCTGGTCGTGATCTCGCTGGTGGTGTCGCTGCCGTTCCTGTCCCCCATCCTCGGGCCGGGTGCGGCGATCGCGCAGGTGGTCGGCACGCTGATGGGCAGCCAGATCGCGATCGGCGCGCTGCCGGTGCAGTACGCGCTGCCCACGCTGTTCGCGATCAACGGGCAGGTGGGCTGCGACTTCATCCCGGTGGGCCTGGCGCTGGGCGAGGCGAAACCGGAGACCGTCGCGGTCGGCACCCCCGCGGTGCTGATCAGCCGGTTGATCACGGCGCCGCTGGCGGTCATCATCGCCTGGGGCGCGAGCTTCGGACTGTGAGGTGTCGACGATGACGGTGTACTACGAGAGCACGATCCTGCGAGCCGGCGAGGAGGCGCAGGACATGGTGGACGGCGGGGTGGTGATCCTCTACGCCGATCCGATCCCGGACGCGCTGGAAAGCGTCAGCGTCGTGCATTCCCCGGCCGCCGGGCCGGAACGGGAGGTCCGGGTCGGCGACGTCTTCCGGCTCGGTGACGCGGAGATCGAGCTGACCGCGGTCGGTGAGCGCGCCCACGAGAACCTGCGGACGCTGGGGCACATCGTGGTCTACCTCAACCCGGACGAGGGCACGACCCTGCTGCCCGGCGCGGTGCACGGCAAGGGCACGGTGTCGCTGCCCGCCGCCGGGGCGAAGCTGTCACTCAGCGGCGGGAGTCCGACGTGACCTGGCAGGCCGCCGCGATCCTGGTCGCCGGGTTCGCGGTGGCGGGCTTCTTCAGCTACCGCCAGCACATGCGCTACGCCCGGGTGGTCAACCAGGTCGCCGCGGAGGAGAACCGCGCCGGCGTGTTGCTGGTGACCGGGCGCGCCAAGGGCAAGCTGCGCGGCGCGGTGGTCCTGCTGGTCGTCGACCGGCGGCGGGAGGCGGTGACCAGAGCCCTGGCGATGGAGGGTGCGTCGGTCTTCGCCCGCTTCCGGGAACGCCCGGAGCTGACCGGCCCGCTCGGCACGCTCGCCGACCGGGCGCCGTCGAAGGCGGTGGCCAAGGCGGTGGCCGACGCGCGGACGATGGTGTCCCGGCTGACCGCGGGACAACGCGCGGCAGCCTGAACAACGCAGAAAAAGAAAGGCCGGCTTCCCACGCGGGAAGCCGGCCTTTCTCGTGCTCTCACTGTGCACAAATGTGCAGACAACGCGAAGGGTTGTGCTGATTATCGCCGCCGTGGTACCAAGAAATCACTGGCGTGCAAATGAATTGCACATATGTGCAGACAGGGAAGGTGTCGCGATGAGCTACGTCGATCGGTTGCGAGCCCGGGAGCGCGAACTGGGCCGGCCGGTCCGCATCGGACTGGTGGGCGCCGGCCAGATGGGGCTGGGTTTCGTCGTGCAGGCCGCCCGGATCGACGGCATGGAGGTCGCCGCGATCGCCGACATCGCCCCGGAACGCGGGGTGCACGCGTTCGACCGCGCCGGGCGCGCCGGCGCGACCACCGACGGGGACCTGGCGAGCGCGGTCGCGCAGGGACGCCCCGTCGTGGTGGACGACGCGCTGGCCCTGACCCGCCTGCCGGTCGACGTGATCGTGGACGCCAGCGGCGTGCCCGAGGTCGGCGCCCGGGTCGCGTTCGCCGGATTGCTGGCGGGCAAGGACATCGCCCTGCTCAACGTCGAGTGCGACGTCACCGTCGGCCTGCTGCTGGCGCGGATGGCCGCCGGTCTCGGCCGCGTCTACACCGTGTGCCGCGGCGACGAACCGGTGGAGTGCAAGGCACTCGCCGACTACGTGCGCGACATCGGCTTCACCGTCGTCTGCGCGGGCAAGGGCAAGAACAACCCGCTCGACCCCACGGCCACGCCGGACTCGGTCGCCGCGGAGGCCGCGGCGAAGGGCATGAACCCGCACATGCTCGCCAGCTTCGTCGACGGCTCCAAGACCATGATCGAGATGGCCGCGCTCGCCAACGGCGTGGACCTCCGCGTGAGCCGCCGCGGCATGACCGGCCCCTACTCCACTGTGGACGATCTGGGGAAGATCTTCCGCCCCGCGGCCGACGGCGGGCAGCTGCCCGCGGCCGGTGTCGTGGACTACTGCACCGGTCCGGTCGCGCCGGGCGTGTTCGTGATCGGCCACAGCGACGATCCGGTGGTCATGGCGGAGATGGCCTACCTGGGCATGGGCCCCGGCCCGTACTACACGTTCTACCGGCCCTACCACCTGGCCAGCGTGGAAGCGCCGCTGTCGGTCGCCGAGGCGGTGCTCGACCGCACGGCCAGCCTGGCGCCGGTGGCGTGGAACGCGGAGGTGCTGGCCGTGGCCAAGCGGAACCTCGCGGCGGGCGAGCTGATCGACGGCATCGGCGGCGACACCGTCTACGGCATCACCGATTCCGCGGAGGCGGCGCGAGCGGGCGGCCACGTGCCGCTCGGCCTGGCCGCCGGCGCCCGCGTGCTGCGCGACGTGCCCGCCGGAACCGTGCTGACCACGGCGGACGTCGCCGTCGACGAGACCACCACGATCGCGTCCCTGCGGCGCCTGCAGGAGCGGCTCCTGCAGGGCGAGCCGGTGCGGGACCTGATCCCGGCCTGAAGGGGCACCGACGATGGACCTGATCGGGAACCGTGACCTCGCCCGCCGGGCGCTGGTCACCATGTGGACGATCCGGCGGTTCGAGGAAGCCGTGGACGACCTGTTCGCGCGCGGCCTGCTGCACGGCACCATGCACCTGTCGATCGGGCAGGAGGCCGTGCCGGCCGGCGCTTGCCTGGCGCTGGCCGACGGCGACTACATCACCTCCACCCACCGCGGCCACGGCCACTGCATCGCCAAGGGCGCGCGCCTGGACGAGATGATGGCCGAACTCCTGGCGAAGGAAACCGGGTACTGCCGCGGCCGCGGCGGCTCGATGCACATCGCCGACGTGGCGACCGGCAACCTCGGCGCGAACGGCATCGTCGCCGGCGGCGTGCCCATCGCCGCGGGTGCCGGGCTGGCGGTGAAGATGCGCGGCGGGCGGGAGGTCGTGGTCAGCTTCTTCGGCGACGGCGCGGTCAACGAGGGCGCCTGGCACGAGGGGGTCAACCTGGCCGCGATCTGGGACCTGCCGGTGGTGTTCGTGTGCGAGAACAACCACTACGGCATGTCGATGCCGGTCAGCCGGGCGTTCCGGGTCAAGCAGCTGTCCGAACGCGCCGCCGCCTACGGCATCCCCGGCGTCACGGTGGACGGCAACGACCCGCAGGCGGTGCACGACGCGGTGGCCGACGCGGTCACCCGCGCACGGGCGGGCGAGGGCCCGACGCTGGTCGAGGCCACGACCTACCGCTGGAAGGGGCATTCCAAGAGCGACAAGAACCTCTACCGCACCCGCGAAGAGATCGAGCAGTGGCGCGAACGCGACCCGATCGCGCGGTTCGAACAGCGGGTCGCGCACACGTTGGGCGAGCACGAGATCCAGGCCTGCCGGGACGAGGCGCGCGAGGCGGTGCGGGCGGCGATCCGGGCCGCCAACGCCGCACCGGACGCCTCGGCGGACTCGCTGACCGAGGCGGTGTACGCGAAATGACGGCAGTGACGGAGACTCGCACGCTCACCTACGCCGAGGCGGTGCGCGAAGCGCTCGCCCAGGCGATGGAAGCCGATGATCGGGTGTTCCTGCTGGGTGAGGACGTCGGCACCTACGGCGGCGCGTTCGGGGTCACCGGTGATCTCGTGCACCGCTTCGGCGAGGAGCGGATCCGGGACACGCCGATCAGCGAACTGGGCATCGTGGGCGCCGCGGTGGGGGCCGCGCTCGCCGGGATGCGGCCGATCGTGGAGATCCAGTTCTCCGACTTCACCGCGCAGGCCATGGACCAGATCGTCAACCAGGCCGCGAAGATCCACTTCATGCTGGGCGGTGCGGCGACCGTCCCGATGGTGTTGCGGGCGCCCACCGGCTCCGGCACCGGCGCCGCGGCGCAGCACTCGCAAAGCCTGGAGGCGTGGTTCGCGCACGTGCCGGGGCTGAAGGTGGTCATGCCGGCCACCCCGGCCGACGCCAAGGCCCTGCTGCTGGCCGCCATCGACGACCCGAACCCGGTGATCGTGCTGGAGCACAAGCTGCTCTACAAGCAGAGCGGGCCGGTGCCCGAAGCGGCCTCCCCCGCCCGGCTCGGCGAGGCCGCGGTCCGGCGGACCGGCGCCGACCTGACCATCGTGGCCACCGGCGTGATGGTGCCGCGTGCGCTGGAAGCCGCGGACGAGCTGGCCGGGAACGGCATCGAGGCGTCGGTGATCGACCCGCGCACGCTCAAACCGCTCGATGCGCGGCCGATCGTGGACGACGTGATCCGCACCGGCCGGGCGCTGCTCGTCCAGGAGGCCCCGAAGACGGCGGGGTTCATGGCCGAGATCGCCGCGACCATCGGGGAGTCGCCCGCGTTCGGGCACCTGCGCGCGCCGATCGCCCGGCTGTGCGGGCTCGACGTGCCGATCCCCTACGCGCCGCAGCTGGAACGCGCCGCGGTGCCGCAGACCGGCGACATCGTGCGGGAGGCGACGGAACTGGTGCGGAGGTGGTGATGAAGGAAGCGCCGCTGGTCATGCCGAAGATGTCCATGACCATGACCGAGGGGACGCTCGTCACCTGGCACAAGGCCGAGGGCGACGAGGTGCGCGCCGGCGAGGTCGTGTGCGAGGTGACCACCGACAAGGTGGACATGGAGGTCGAGGCGACCGCCGACGGCACCCTGGTGCGGATCGTCGCGCAGCCGGAGGACGTCGTCGCGGTGGGCGAACCGATCGCCTACCTCGCCACCACGGCCGACGACCTGCTGGACGGGCTCTTCGACACGCCCGCGCCGGAGCCCGTCCCCGAGTCGGAGCCAGTGCCGGAACCGGAGCCGGAACCCGTGCCCGTGGCCGTGACGGCGGGACCGGCGCGGGTCGCCGCCGTCCCGGCCGCGCGGCGCGCCGCGGCCGAACGCGGGATCGACCTCGCCACGATCACGCCCACGGGTCCGGCGGCCACGATCCGGCTATCCGACCTCCCGCCGCTGGAGGTCGGACCGCGGCGCGGCCCGCGCGCGGTGATCGCCCGGCGGATGTCGGCCAGCGCACAGGTCCCGCAGTTCGTGGTCTACCGCGACCTCGAGATGACCGCGACCGGGGGCGACTGGACCGTGGTGTTCGTGCGCGCTCTCGCGACGGCCTTGCGGCGCCACCCCGAGCTCAACGCCGAGTGGGCGGACGGCGACGTGCGGCGGCACGGCCACGTCGGTGTGGCGCTGGCCGTGGACACCCCGCGCGGGCTGCTCGCTCCGGTGCTGCGGGATCCGGATCTCGACGACGGCCTGGCCGGGCGTGTCCGCGACGTCGTCCGGCGCGCCCGGGCCGGGAAGCTCACGCTCGCCGAGATGTCGGGCGGCACGACCACCCTGTCCAACCTCGGCGGGTTCGGGGTCGACGCGTTCCACGCGCTGCTCAGTCCCCCGCAGGCGACGGCGCTGGCGGTCGGCCGGGTGCAGGAGAAGGTGGTTCCGGTGCCCGGCGGCATCGGGGTGGCGCTGCGGTGCACTGTCGGTCTCACCGTCGACCACCGGGTCGGCGATGGTGCGGACGCCGCCCGGCTGCTCACCTCACTGCAGGAGATCCTGTCCCTATGATCGGCGGCATGGCGCAACGTTCCCACGCGGCCGCGGTCGTGCTGGCCAGCGGTTCCGGGACCCGGGTCGGGGCCGACGTGAACAAGGTGTACCTGCCGCTGGCCGGGCGGCGGCTGGTGTCCTGGTCGCTGAGCGCCTTCGCCCAGGTTCCCGGCATCGGGGTGCTGGTCCTGGTGTCCCGGCCGCAGGACCACGACCTCGTCGAGTGGGTGCTGGAACGCGAGGTCGACGGCGCGGACGTGGAGGTGGTGCACGGTGGCCGGAGCAGGCAGGAGTCCGAGCTGCGGGCGTTGCGGCACCTCGCGGAACGGATCGACAGCGGCGCCGTCGACACCGTGCTCCTGCACGACGGGGCCCGCCCGCTGGCCAGCCCGGAGCTGATCGCGGGAGTCCTGCAGGCGGCCCGGCGGCACGGGGGCGCGGTGCCTGGCCTCGCGGCCGACGACATCATGGCGGTCGCGGCCGACGGGCTGGAGAACCTGCCCGCCGGCACCGCGATCCGCGCCCAGACCCCGCAGGCGTTCCACGCGCGCCCGCTGCTGGACGCCTACGAAGAGGCGGCGCGGCAACGGTTCGAGGGCACCGACACCTCGTCGGTGATGGAACGCTTCTCCGATCTCCCCATCCGCTGGGTCGCGGGAGAGCAGGAGAACATCAAGGTCACCTACGCGCACGACCTGGTGATCGCCGAGCAGGTTCTGGCCTCGGCGAACTACCGGAGATGAGGCAACGATGGACACCGTCAGGCACGCGGAACTGACCTGCTCCCGGTGCGGCACGGACACCGTGCACGAGGTGGTGTACGCCGGCCGTCTCCTGGCGCAGGTCACCTGCACCGCCTGCGGCCGGACCTTCGGCCGCGACATCCGGGGCGAGTACCTGGCCGACCTCCGCCAGCGCCTGGCGAGCAAGCCGAAGCGCATGTTGCGCCGCCTGCGCAAGGACCCGCTGCGGTTCGCCGGCTCGCTGCCGAAGACCGTGCCGGCCAAGCCGCTGGAGCTGCTGTCGGAGATCCGGGTGGTGTGGCGGTCCGGGAAGCACCGCGGCCGGCGGTGAACTCTCGAGCTGCTCGGGTTGTCTCGTTCATCGGGACACGTGCGCCGCGCGGGGCCGCCGGTGGGGCAGGATGCTCTCATGTGTCCGGCACATCGGGACGAGGGCGAGATCAGCGCCCTCGGGCGGGCCGCGCTGATCCTGAAGCAGTTCCGTGGCGCGGAGCTGCCGGTGAGCGCGGCGGCGGTCGCGCGGCGGACGGGGTTGCCGCGGGCCACGGCGCACCGGCTGTTGCGGGAGCTGGCCCGGGTCGGGCTGCTCGAGCGGGCGGGCACGGCGTTCCGCCCGGGGCTGCTGCTGTTCGAGCTGGGGCAGCTGGTTCCGCAGCCCCGCAGCCTGCACGAGGCGGCCCGCAAGCACATGGCCGTCCTGCACGAAGCGACCGGGCACAACATCGGCCTGGCGGTCGAGCAGGACGGTGAGGTGGTGCACGTCGAGATCCTGCGCGGCGAGCGCGCACCCCGGCTGCCGCTGCGCACGGGCGGCCGCTGGCCGGCCCACGCGAGCTGCTCGGGCAAGGTGATGCTCGCGTTCGGGCCCGCCGACCACCTCGACCGCACGCTGGCCAAACCGCTGAAACGACTGACCGCGCGGACGATCACCGACCCGGACGCGTTGCGGGCCGAGCTGGACCGGGTCCGCCGGGCGCGGGTGGCCTTCGACCGGCAGGAGTCGTTCCGCGACGTGACCGGGGTGGCCTCACCGGTGTTCGGCCCGGACGGCACCGTGCTGGCCGCGCTGTCGATCTCCGGTCTGGCCGGCCGCATCAACCTGTCACGGGTGGACGCCGCGGTGCGCACCACCGCGCTGGCGATCACGCGGGAGCTCGCGATGGCCGAGTCGGTGGTGCGCCCGGTGCTGGCCCCGCGCCGCTAACCGCGGCCCAGGAACGGCATCGTGGTGGCGGTCAGGGTGAGGAACTGGACGTTCGCCTCCAGCGGGAGCCCGGCCATGTAGCGGACGGCGGCGGCGACGTGGGCGGCGTCGAACGTCGGTTCCGGCCGCAGTGTCCCGTCGGCCTGGCGCGTGCCGGCCGCGATGCCCGCGGTCATCTCGGTCGCCGCGTTGCCGATGTCGATCTGCCCGCAGGCGATCCCGAACGGCCTGCCGTCCAGCGACAGCGACTTGGTCAGTCCCGTCATGGCGTGTTTCGTCGCCGTGTAGGCGATGCTGCCGGGACGCGGCGAGTGGGCCGAGACGGACCCGTTGTTGATGATCCGGCCACCGCGCGGGTCCTGGCGGCGCATCACGCCGAAGGCCGCCCGCGCGCAGAGGAAGGCGCCGGTCAGGTTGATGTCCACACAGGACAGCCACTCCGCCACCGGGATCTCGTCCGGCGGGCCGGAGGGGCCGAACACCCCGGCGTTGTTGACCAGCAGGTCGACCCGGCCCCAGGTGGCGGTGACGCGGTCGAACAGCTCGCCGACCGAGTCCGGGTCGGACACGTCGGTCGGCACGGCGAGGCCGTCCGGGGCGGTTTCCGCCAGCGGGCCGGCCCGGCGCCCGGCCAGCGCGACCCGGTAGCCGTCGGCGAGCAGGGCCCGCGCGATCACCCGCCCGAGGCCGCTGCCGGCGCCGGTGACCACCGCGACCGGCGCGCTCATGCCGCCTCCCCCAGACCGAGCAGCGCGCGGGCCTGCGCCGGGGTGGCGGGCTCGCACCCGTGGTCCCGGATGACCTCGACCACCCGCTCGACCTGTTCCAGGTTGGTCATCGGCCTGCCGTCGGCGTCGAACGGGCTGTCCTCGATGCCGACGCGGACGTGCCCGCCGAGTTCGAGCGCGTGCACCAGGCCGGGCAGCGGGTCCGGTCCGCACACGGTGGCGGAGAAGACCGCGCCCGCGGGCAGCAGGCCGACCAGCCCGCGCAGGATCGCGGGCGTGTACGGCAGGGCGTTCTGGAACGTCTCGTGCTGGTTGAGCACGAAGTTCACCACGTACGGCGCGCGGTCGAACTCGATCAGCGCGGGCATGTCCACCACCAGGTGCGCGGGGTTGAACACCTCCCACTCGGGTTTCACGCCCGCCTCCTGCAACGCCGCCGCCAGCCGCCGCGCGAACCAGCGCGGGGTGCTCATCAGCGTCTCGCCGTCCGGCCCGCTCACGTACGCGGTGATCGTGTCCAGCGTGCACGTGTCGGCCCCGACCCGGGCCCCGGCGAGACGCTGGTCGTGGTCGACGACGGCGCCGTACTCGGTGTCACGCACCATGTCCCCGTTGAGCCCGCCGCCGGTGGAGTTGTTGATGACGACGTCGCAGCGGTCGCGCACCAGCTCGTTGATCTCCTGGTAGACGGCGGGGTCGCAGGTGGCCGCGTCGTCGGGGCGGCGCGCGTGCAGGGCGGCGACGCTCGCGCCCGCCGCCGCGCAGCGTGCCACGTCCTCGGCGATCCGCTCGGGCTGGGTGGGCACGTGCGGGTGCTGCGCGGGGGTCAGCATCCCGCCGGTCGGCGCGACGGTGACGATCACCGGACGCCCGGTCACGCCGCCACCTCCTCGAGCAGGCGGGTGATCGCGCTCCGCAGCGGGTCCCCCACCCGCAGCCCGGCCCGGAGCCCGGCTTCGTTGACGTGCGTCAGCACGCCGTTGTCCCACATGTCGCGGCCGTCGCTGATGCGCGCGGTCAGGTGGCCGACCGTCGCGCCCGGCACGCCCGCCTCGTCCATGACCGCCAGGCCCGCGATGCCGGCGTCGTCCTTGCCGCGTCCGGCGTCGTTGAACACCGCGCACGCGCACCCGCTCAGCACGGCGATCCGCCCCGACTCCACGCCGCCGTTGGACGCGGCGACGATGATCTGGCCGCGGTCGGCGTGCTCGGCCTGGGACATGCTGTCCAGCAGCACCACCCGCCGCCCGCCCCGCTCGGCGACCGTCGTCCTCAGCACGGCACACCCCTCGCCGCGAGCCTGGTGAACGCCGCCGACAGCGGTTCGCCGACCCGGATCCCGGCGGCCAGGGCGGTCGCGTTGGCGTAGCTGACGATCCCGTTCGCCCAGGTGTCGTGCCCGTCGCCGATCCGGGCGGTGTCGTGGCCGACGGCGACGCCGACGACGCCGTCCAGCGCCGCCAGGCCCGCCACCCCGGCCCCGTCCTTGCCGATCCCGGCGTCGTTGCAGGCCACGGCGGCGACCCCGCACCGGCGGGCGTACTCGCCCGCGCTGGTTCCGCCGTGGGATCCGGTCACGATCGCCTGCCCGGCGTGCTCGCCGGTGGCGAAGGCGATGGAGTCCATCACCGCCACCGACAGCCCGCCGAGGCGCAGGACCGTGCGGACCGGTCCACTGTGGTCATCGACCACCCGCATGGAGGTCGCTCCTTTCCGGTTGTGTGACGCCGAGGATGCGCCGCGCGTCGTCGGGGGTCGCGATGGGCCGTCCCGCCCGCCGGGCGACCGCGGCGACGTGCTCGACGAGTTCGGCGTTGGTGGGACAGCCGCGTGCGGTGTGCGGGTGGTCGCCGACGCCGACGGTGATGTGCCCACCCAGGCGCACGATCTCCTCGGCCAGTTCGAGGATGTCGGCGCGGTGCGCGGACACGATCCAGGCCAGGCCGTCGTGCCGCGGCAGGAAGTCCAGGTGCGCGCGCAGGCCGGCGACCGTCGCGGGATGGGCGGCGAGGAACTCGGGCCCGCCGAGCACGAACTGCACCACCGCCGGCCCGGGCACCTCCCCGGCGGCCAGGTGCGCGGCGATCGTCCTGGTCCAGCCGACGGTGAACGACGCCAGCCACGGCGTCAGGCCGTGCCGGCGGGCGCAGGCGAACAACGCCCGGTGCGTCGCGGTGTCGTTGACGAACACCTTGTCGTCCGTGCGGAACCGCGCCCGCGCCGGATCCCACAGGTCCATGATCGCGCAGCCCATGTCGATGGTCAGGAAGTCCGGGCGCGCGTCCCCGGCCGTCTCGGTGACCGGCGCGAGCCTGCGCTCCAGCGGGAAGCCCGGGCCGTTGGCCAGCGACGGGGCGAGCAGGACGTCGCACCGCTGCCGGATCAGGCGGGAGGTCTCGGCGTAGCGCTCGGGGCTGTGGTCGGGTGCCCCGTCGTCGGTCCGGGCGTGGTAGTGCACCGCCGTCGCCCCGGCGGCCGCGCAGGCCGCGACGTCCGCGGCGATCTCGCCGGGTGTCCACGGGACGTGCGGGTTGTCCTCGCGCATCATGTTCTCGTTCGGGTTGACCCCGATCACCAGCGGTGTCATGAATCCTCTCCCGTTCGCCAGCCGGGGCCGGCCGTCTGCCCGCCGTCCACGCACCAGGTCTGGCCCGTGACGAACGCCGATTCGTCCCCGGCGAGGAACGCGATCACCGCCGCGACCTCACCGGGCTGTGCGTAGCGGCCCAGCGGGATCGCGGCCAGCACGGCGTCGCGGACGGCCGGCGGGTGCGCCACCCGCACCAGCGGGGTGTCGGTGGCGCCCGGCGCCACGCAGTTGGCGCGGATGCCGGCGGGACCGAGTTCGGCGGCGAGCACCTGGGTCAGGGCGACGACACCGCCCTTCGACGCGGCGTAGGCGGCCCGCTGCTGCCCGCCGCGCAGACCCGACACCGACGAGATGGTGATCAAAGAACCCCCGGTGCCGCGGCGCAGCATCCGCCGAGCGGCGGCGCGGCAGACGAGGAACGTGCCGGTCAGGTTGACCTCCAGCGAGTGCCGGAAGTCGGCCGCGGACGTCTCGGCCGCCGCGGCGTTGCGGACCATCCCGGCGCAGGTGACGACGGCGCCGAGCCCGTCGCCGAGGTCGTCGGCGACGGCGACGATCCGGCCGGCCTGGTCCTCGTCGGTGACGTCCGCGGTCACCGGCACGATGCGGTCGTCCGCGGGCAGTTTCGCGAGCGCCGCGGCGTCGCGGTCGGCGGCCACGACGTGCCAGCCGTCGCGGTGCAGACGGCCGACGGTCGCCAGACCGATCCCGGAGGCTCCCCCGGTGACCACGGCGGACCTCACGACGCCCCGCCCAGCAGGGAGCGCATGTCCCGCACCGGGTCGGTGCCGTCCCAGCCCTCGGCCGCGGCCGCCACCGCGCGGAACAACCGGCCCTTGGCGCCGCGGGTCTCGGACAGTTCGATCATGGTGCCGGGGTGGTGCTCGGCGGTGAAGTACACGAACCGCTCGTCCGGGGCCCCGCTGCCGGAACACCCCTCCTGCAGGACGGTCAGGCCGCGCCGGGCCGCGTCCCGCATCGCCGCGTCGAACTCGTCGGTCCAGAAGGCGATGTGCTGCAAGCCTTCCCGGCCCGAGCGGGCGAACTCGCCGAACACCGACGGCGCGTCGTCCAGCGGCTGGATCAGCTCGATCTGGATCCCACCGCTCTGGGCGAGCGCGACACTGATGCGCGCGTCGCTGGGTTCGCCGCGGAAGCGGAATCCGGTGAGCGGCTGGTCGTCGATCACGAAGAACGGGCCCACGCCGATCACCTCGGTCCAGTGCCGCACCGCCCGCCGCAGGTCCCGCACGACGTAGCCGTTCTGCCGGATGGGCCCGAACGCGCCGCTCATCGCGCCACCGCCCGGCTGGTGAGCCGCTTGAGGCCGAGGATGACCAGCGCGGCCACCGCCATCGCCGCGCCGAACGAGCCGATCGCGAGACCGTAGCCGCCGGTGGCGTCCTTGAGCAGCCCGGCGACCTGCGGTCCGAAGTAGCCGCCGAGGTTGCCCAGGCCGTTGATCACGCCGAAGCCGGCCGCGAGCGCGGCGCCGGTGAGGAAGCTCGCCGGGATGGTGATGAAGATGCCCATCGCCGTGTAGAGGCCGATGCCGGCGACGCAGAACCCGGCGATCGCGACGACCGGGGTGGCCAGCGACAGCGCGGCGATCGCGAACCCGGCGGCGGCCACGAGCGCGGCCGCGCAGAAGTGCCGCCCCCGCTCCCGCGTCCGGTCGGAGTGGCGCATCCACCACAGCATCGGGCCGATCGCCAGCAGCGGCGGCAGCGCGGCCACCCAGCCGACGGCGTGCGTGCCGAGGCCGAAGCTCTTGAGCATCTGCGCGATCCACAGCTGGTAGCCGTTGAGGCTGAAGGTCACGCAGACGAACACCAGCACCAGCAGCAACACCCGCGGTTCAGCGAGGCCGCGCCGGAACGCGCGCGGCCCATGCCCGACGGCGCCCTTGGCCTCGTCGGCGAGCACCTTCGTCAGCCAGTCCCGCTCCGGGGCGGACAGGAACCCGGCGTCGGCGGGGGTGTCCCGCAGCCGCTTGAGGCACACGAACGCCAGGACCACCGCGGGAATCCCGGTCACGATGAAGATCCACCGCCAGCCGGACAGGCCGAGGAAGCCGTGCAGGCCCAGCAGGTGGGTCATCAGCGGGGTGCCCAGGCCGGAGATGCAGATGAACGTGACGATCCAGGACATCGCCGCACCCCGGCGGGCGTTGGGGTACCAGCGGGAGACGAAGTACAGCATGCCCGGCGAGAAACCCGCCTCGGCGACCCCGAGCAGCACCCGCATGATCGTCAGGCTCGTCTCGCCCTGCACGAAGGCGGTTCCGATGGTGACCAGTCCCCAGGTCACCATGATCCGGGAGATCCACTTGCGAGCGCCCACTTTGGACAACACCCAGTTGCTGGGCGGTTCCAGGAGCGTGTAGCTCCAGAAGTAGATCCCCGCGGCGAACCCGTAGGCGGTCGCGGAAATGCCCAGCTCGCTGTTCATCGTCAGCGCCGCGACGCCGATGTTGAGCCGGTCCAGGTACAGCACGATGTAGCACAGGCCGATCAACGGGAGGAAGTGCCGCGTGACCTTGCGCAGCACTGCGTCGCCGTCCACCGGGGACACCGGTGACGATCCGGGGGCCACACTGCCGGTCCGGTTGTGTCCGAGCACAGTATCCACCTCGATACATGCCGCAGGAGTGGTTGAGCGCGCGCAGCGGTCATCATGAGCGCCGCCGCCGCGCGGCTCAACGGCCCCGGCTCATTGATCGAGACATCGGGTGCTGCTCGCCGGACCGGCCGTGGCCGCGCCTACGGCTTGGTGGAGACGAACTCGATCGCGCGGGTTTCCTTCGCCATCGACACCCCGATGATCGTCAGGACCGCGGCGATGACCATGTAGGTCGCGAGCGGCCAGATCGACTGGGCCCAGGCGAACAGGGCCGCCGCGAGGAACGGCGTGGGGCCGCTGAAGAGCATGCTGCCGATCTGGTAGCCGACGGCGGAACCGGTGTAGCGGAGCCGGGTTTCGAACAGTTCCAGCAGGAAGCTGGCCTCCGGGCCGTAGAGCAGGGCGTGCAGGACCGAGATGGCGAGGACCAGCGCGATGAGGCAGGGCACGAACTGCCCGGTGCCCAGCAGCCAGAAGATCGGGAACGCCAGCAGGACGGTCAGCACCGCCCCGGCGATCAGGACCGGGCGGCGGCCGAACCGGTCGGCCAGGATCGCGGCCAGCGGGATGGTCACGATCTGCAGCGCGGCGGCGACGATCAGGGCGAGCAGCACGGCCCCGCTGCCCGCGCCGCGCTCGGCGGCGTACTTCAGGCCGAAGACCGACGCCATGTAGAACACCACGCTGTTGCCGGCGTGCGCCAGCAGCGCGATCAGGATCGACTTCTTCGCGGTCTTCACCAGCTCGACGGCCGGGAACTTCGCGACCTCACCGCGTTCCCGCACCGCGCGGAAGGCCGGCGACTCGTCGATGCGCAGCCGCACGTAGAGACCGATCCCGACCAGGATCGCGCTGGCGAGGAACGGCAGGCGCCAGCCCCAGCTCATCATGGCGGCTTCGGGCATCAGTCCCACGAAGTAGAAGACCGCCGAGGACAGGACCAGCCCCGCCGGGATCCCGACCTGGGGCCAGCTGCTGAAGAACGCGCGTTTGCTCGCCGGCGCGTGCTCGGCCGCCAGCAGGACCGCGCCGCTCCACTCCCCGCCCACGGCGAGGCCCTGCAGCATGCGGCTGACCACCAGCAGGACCGGGGCCCAGATGCCGATCTGCGCGGAACCTTCCAGCGGTCCGAGCGCGACCGGTATCCGCTTCCCCTCCCGTCACTTCCGTGACACTCAACGTCTGACATTTGGCTTTCTGCAGCGAGCGCGGTCACACTTCCGGTGGTTTGACCTTCACACTGGTGTGAACGTTGCACCCTGACCGCATGAGCCTCGAACTCTTCGACTACCAGCCGATCACCGAACGGGAGCCCATCGCCTGGCCGAACGGGGCCCGTCTCGCGTTCTACGTCGGTCTCAACATCGAGCACTTCCACGTCGACAAGCCGTCCACCAGCATCTGGGCGTCCACGAACACGCTGGTGCCGGACGCGCTCAACTACGGCTGGCGCGACTACGGCCTGCGCGTCGGCATCTGGCGGGTCATCGACATCCTGGACCGGCACGGCATCCGCGCGTCGGCGTTGCTCAACTCGGAGGTCGCGCAGCACTACCCGCAGGTGATCGAGGCGGGCCGGGCCCGGGACTGGGCGTGGCTCGTGCACGGGCAGACCAACTCGCGGCTGCACGCGAACCTCGAGATCGACGAGGAGCGGGCGATCCTCACCGACGCGGTCACCACGATCGAGAAGGCGACCGGGCAGCGGCCGAAGGGCTGGATGGGCCCGGGCCTGACGGAAACGTTCCACACGCCGCGGCTGCTGTCCGAACTCGGCCTGAGCTACGTGCTGGACTGGACCAACGACGACCAGCCGTACCGGTTGAACGTGCCCGGCATGCTCAGCGTGCCGTACACGCTCGAAGTCAACGACCTGCTTATGTTCATCACCCAGGGGCTCACCGGTCCGGAGGTGCTGCAGATCATCAAGGACCAGTTCGACCAGCTCTACGCCGACTCCGCGAGCGGTGGCCGCGTCATGGCGCTGCCGCTGCACCCGTTCGTGATCGGCCAGCCGTTCCGCGCCCGCTACCTCGACGAGGCGCTGGCGTACATCGCCAGCCACGACGACGTGTGGCTCACCACGAGCGACGAGATCGCCGAGCACTACGCGCGAACGACCGCCTGAGACAACGGAAAACGGCCCGGCAGCGCCGGATCACGGCCCCGTCCCGCACCCGCGGGGCGGGGCCGTTGCCCGGTGATGCTAGGGCCGCCAGCAGCACCAACAGCGCGCAGCGTCGCCGACCATCCAGACACGACGACCACACCGATCAACCCGATCCCGGGCTCGGCCGCGGATGCGCGGGCCACGGGTGGCGTGCTCGAGCAGGCAGGTACTGCACGCTCACCGCATCAGTTGACCGCCCACGGCGCGACGGCCGCGACCGCCTTGTCCGCGGCCGCGCCGTCGGTACTGTCGTGGCCGAACACGGCGCGGGTCTTCTGTTCCAGCAGGAGACCCGCGCACCTCTCTCGTGCCCAAGCGTCGTCACGAGGTGAGCCTCTCACTTCGTTCGGATCGACAGCGGGCGTCGCCCGGTGATGGTCAGCAGGATGTCCTTGACCGGCATCTCAACCGGCTCTCCGTCACCGATCCGGACATCGGCGTCGGTACCCCGCAGCTGGATGCCCGCCAGATCGACGCCGAAGTAGGAGAGGCTGCGCGGTGTGGCGTTCGCCAGGACCAGAGCGATTCGCTCGACCGGCGGCGATGGCAGACCCAACGGCTCGGTGATGTCCAAGCCGTGGATGGTGTCGTGGCTCAGCGCGCCGGCGGGGCCCCCGCCCGGCGGCTGCCAGGGGCTGGCGATGTTGGCCCGCAGGACGGCCAGCAGTTCGGCCCCGGACATCCGGGCAGCGTCCCTACGGGCCGCCCGGTCGGCGTACCGGTTGAACGAGAAGCCGGCCGCGGCCAGCCCCACCACCACCCTGGGCAGGCTCGTACGGAACGGCATGGTGATGTGCGCGACGACCTCACGCACCCGCCAGCCCCGGCACAGGGACGGACTGTCCCACTCGTCGTCCTGCAGGCCAGCAAGGAGACCGGCCAGTCGCTCCCGCTCGGCGCGGACGTGCGGCGTGAGGTCTGTCTGGGTCGGTGACATGAACGAAAGCCTCCGGTGGTAGCCGATGTGTCGCCTCTTGTACGACCGGCAGCAGTCGGACTCATCGGTCCCCGGGGATCAGGTTTCGAGTATCTCCGGCAGACCGAACTCCGCGAAGCGGTCACCGCAGCCCAGGAACGTCACGATCTCGCTGATCCGCCCGCCTCGGAACTCGATCACCAACAGCGCGAACGGCACTAGCGCGCCGTTCGGGTCCGGCCGGTACTGGCCGAGCGTCCAACACCCGTTGACCAACGCACCCGGGACGAGACGGTCCTCGGCACAGGCGTCCGTCCCGGTCATCGCGGCGCCGATTCGGGCCGGCCCGTCCAGCCACCACGCAAACGGCGGCATGCCGGATCGGACATCGTCGGCCAGCACCTCGAGCAGCGTGGGCACGTCGTGCGCCTGAAAAGCGTGTATGTAGCGCTGGAGCAGGTCACGATGAGTCCTGTCGTCCAGGTCCGGTGGGTCGGCCGGGCGCGGCCGATGCTCCAACAGCGTGGCCCTGGCCCGCTGCAGCGCACTGTTCACCGCGGCCACCGACATCTCCATGACCTCGGCGGCTTCCGTGGCGGCGAACCCGAGGACATCCCGCAACACCAACACCGCACGCTGGCGCGGCGGCAACCACTGCAGCGCTGCGATGAAGGCAAGGCGCAGCGTCTCATGCCGGACCGCGAGGGTGGCCGGGTCAACGGTGTCCGCAAGACGAGAGTCCGCCAACGGCTCGACCCACCGCGTTGGTGGGAGCGGGATACCGATGTCCGAGCCGGACGCGGCCGGCCCCATGTCCCAGGGCAACGCTCGGCGCTGCGCGCCGCGCAGCATGTCCACGCAAACATTTGTGGCGATCCGGTGCACCCAGGTCGACAACCCGGCGCGATCCGGGTCATAGCTGTCGATCGCCCGCAGCGCTCGCAGCATCGTCTCCTGTACGGCGTCTTCTACGTCGCTGGCGGACCCGAGGATGCGGTAGCAGTAACCGGTCAGGGGGCCCCGCAACCGCTCCAGGCTCGTCGCCAGGGAATCACGCTCGCCGCGTACCACCACGGCGTCAGTCTCCCATGCGTACCGCAGGTACGGACACCAAACCGGTTGTGTCGGTGCCAGGCAGCCCTGACGACGAGCGTGACGGGCACGACCGATCCACGAGGTAACAACACCAGCCTCGAACGGCCATCGGGTTTACGCGCGGGCGGGGCCGTCGTACTGGGTCAGGAACCCGCCTCGTCGGTGCGGGCTCCGGCCAGCACGGCGTCCAGCAGGCCCGGGTAGCGCGCGTCCAGGTCGTCGCGGCGGAGGGTCAGCAGGTTTTCCCGCCCGGAGGGCTCCTGGATGATCACGCCGCTGTCCCGCAGCACCCGCCAGTGGTGGGTCATCGTCGACTTGGCCGGGATCCCCAGCTCGGTCAGCACGCTGGTGCAGTTGTGCTCGCCGCCGCCGGCGAGCACGCGGACGGCGGCCAGCCGCACCGGGTGGCCCAGCGCCGACAGCACGCCGTCGATGCGGATCTGCTCACGCTCCGGGTGACGGTACCTCACGGTACTACCGTACACCGACTTTCGAACAATCAACGGACCCCGCTTGCACCACAGTACGATCGTACGTAATTATTCGTACAGTCGTACCGCGGATGGGCCGACGACGTCCCTCCGTTCCCCTCCGATCCGGAAGGTGTCCTCTCGCATGTCCGCTGTTCCCCGACAGCCCGCCGCACGGCGGACGGGCTGGATCCTGGTCCTGCTGGCGCTCGCGCAACTGATCTACGCCCTGGACCTCAACATCGTGTTCGTCGCCCTCCCCGAGATCGGCGCGGAGCTGGGCTTCCCCGGCCAGACCCAGCAGCTGGTGGTCAGCGCCTACGTCGTGTTCGCCGGCGGGTTCCTGCTCTTCGGCGGCCGGGCCGCCGACCTGCTGGGCCGCCGCCGGGTCTTCGTGTTCGCCCTGGCCCTCTACGCGGTCTCGTCGCTGGCCGGCGGCCTCGCGCCAAGCCCGGCCACGATCATCGTCGCCCGTGCGGTGCAGGGGATCGGCGGCGCGCTGCTGCTGCCGTCCACCCTGTCGCTGATCAACACGTTGTTCCCGGAGGGGCCGCAGCGCAACCGGGCACTGGCCGTCTGGGGCGGCGCGGGCGCCAGCGGATTGACCATCGGGGCGCTGCTGGGCGGTGTGCTCACCGAGAACTTCGGCTGGCCCGCCGTCTTCTACGTCAACGTCCCGCTGGCCGGCCTCGTGGCGCTGGCCGCGCTGGCGGTGATCCCGCGCGACCCGGCGGGCGGGCCGAAGCGCCGCTTCGACCTCCCCGGTTCGCTGACCGTCACCGGCGGCGCCACGCTGCTCGTGTTCGCCCTCGTCCAGGGGCCCGAGCAGGGCTGGGGCAGCTCACTGGTGATCGGCGCGTTCGTGCTGGCCGCCGTGCTGCTGGTGGCGTTCGCGGTGATCGAACGGCGCAGCGCCGACCCGCTCATGCCGTTCCGGCTGTTCACCAACCGCAGCCTGACGATGGGCATGACCGTCACGTTCATCTACATGGCGACATTCGGCGTGCTGCCCTACTTCCTGACCGTGCTGATGCAGAGCGTGCACGGCTACAGCGCACTGGAGACCGGGCTCGCGTTCCTGGTGCCCTCGCTGGCGATCGCGACCGGGACCCAGCTCGGTGAGCGGCTCACCACCCGCATCGGCCTGCGCACCACGCTGATCATCGGCTTCGCGGTCGGCGTCGTCGGCACGGCGGCGATGGCGATCGGGTTCGACGCCGGCGCCGGTTACGGCGTGCTGGTGCCGGGTCTCGTCGTGTCCGGCGTCGGCCAGGGCGTGGTGTGGACCGCGATGTGGATCGCCGCCGCCACCGGCACCGCCGCGCACGAGCAGGGCGTCGCCAACGGAATCGCCTCCACAGCGCTGAACATCGGCAACGCGATCGGCCTGGCGGTGTTCACCGCGCTCGCCGACATCGGCACCGAAGGGGCGACGGGTGAGGCCCTGCGCACGGCCACCGCGGACGGCGAGTTCTTCGTCGTGCTGCTGACCGCCGCCGGCATGGTCGTCGGGCTGCTGGTCAGCCTCGCCCTGCCGCGCGCCCGTGCCGCGGCTCCGGTGGAACCGGTCGCCGCGGCGTGACCGCACCGGGCAGGGCGAGCTCGTCGCCCTGCCCGGTGTCCCCCGCCTACCGGTTGCCTGCCTCGGTCGCCGCGCGGGCGGCGTGGCTCAGTTCGAGCCCGGCGGTTTCCGGGGCGAGGAAGTGCGAGAGCAGGCCGCCCGCGGCGAGCACGCCCGCCCCGATCAGCATCGTCGGCCCCACGCCGAGGTGCGTGAGCGTCACCGGGAGCAGGAAGGTGCCGATCGCCGCGCCGACCCGGCTCATCGCGGTGGCGAACCCGACGCCGGTCGTGCGGATCGCGGTCGGGAACACCTCCAGCGGGTAGACCGCGGTCAGCGCGCTGGACGCGGCGTTGAGGAAGGCGAACACGAGGAAGCACGCGACGACCACGACGATCGGCGCCGTGGGCCAGAACCCGATCAGCGCCAGCGCCGCCGCGGTGATCCAGAACGGCGGGATCAGCAGCCTGCGACGCCCGATCCGCTCGACCAGCAGGCATCCCGCGGCCACGCCGAGGACCGCGAGCGCGTTGCTGGCCAGCGAGCCGGCGAGCGCGTCGCCGAGGCCGAGGGCCTGGAGCACCTGCGGGGAGAACGTGCCGATGGCGAAGTACGGCAGCACCAGCGCCGCCCAGAACGTGCTGGCGAACACGGTGCTGCGCAGGCGGCGGCGGGTGAACAGCAGGCGCAGGCTGTTGCGCCGCTCGCCGTCGGCCAGTTCGGTGTCCACGTCGACGTCCATGCCGTAGCGGCGGATCAGCTGCTCGGCCTCCGCGCGCCTGCCCTTGCTCAGCAGCCACCGGGCCGATTCCGGGATGCCGCCGCGCAGCGCCACGCACACCAGCGCGATCAGCGTGCTGCTGCCCAGGGTCCAGCGCCAGCCGTCGTCCACATCGGACAGGGCGTAGCCGACCGCGAAGGCCAGCATGAACCCGACGTACCAGCTGACCTCGAGGCTGGCGAGCAGCCGACCGCGGTTGTGCCGGGGCGCGTACTCCGACAGCAGGGGCGCGCCGATGGCGTACTCGCCGCCGATCGCGATGCCCATCACCAGCCGGATGACGAACAGCTGCCACGCGTTGTCCACGAAGAACTGCGCGACCGAGCCGACCAGGAAGATCATCATGTCGGTGAGGAACACGATCCGCCTGCCGAAGCGGTCAGCGAACCAGCCGAACAGCGGCCCGCCGACGAAGATGCCGACCAGCGCGGAAGCGCCGATCAGCCCGGCCGTCCAGTCCGACATGTGCATGTCGGCGACGATCGCGGGCATCGCGGCGCCGATCCCGCCGAGGATGTAGCCGTCGATGCCCTGCCCCACCTGGGTGGCGAGCATCAGTTTGGTGCGCAGTCGGCGGCGGCCGCGCTCGTCGGTGACGGAGCCGCCGGTGTCGGTATCGGGCAACGCTGCCATGATCCGTCCTGTTCTCGTGGGGGAATGGGGAAAAGCGGTGGCTAGGCGGGCCAGTCCACGGCGAGGTACTTGGTTTCCAGGAAGGCGTCGATCCCTTCGCGGCCGCCCTCGCGGCCGAGCCCGGACTGCTTCACGCCGCCGAACGGCGCCGCCGGGTCGGAGATCAGACCGCGGTTGATGCCGGCCATGCCGGTCTCCAGGCGGTCGGCCAGGCGCAGGGCGCGGCCCAGGTCGCCCGAGTAGACGTAGGCGGCGAGGCCGTGCACCGAATCGTTGGCGCGAGCGAGCAGATCGGCCTCGTCGGTGAAGGTGGTGATCGGCGCGACCGGCCCGAACACCTCGGTGTGCATGATCTCCGCGTCGTCCGGGACTCCGGCGAGCACGGTCGCCGGGTGGAACCAGCCGGGTCCCTCGGGGCGCGGGCCCTGCGCGACGACGGTGGCGCCGCGGGCGACGGCGTCGGCCACCAGCCCGGCGATCTTGTCCACCGCGGCCTGGTTGATCATCGGCCCGAGGCCGACCCCGTCGGCGAGCCCGGGTCCGATCGGGACCGCGGCCATCGCCTCGCCGAGCTTGGCCGTGAACTCGCCGGCGACGTCGGCGTGCACGTAGAACCGGTTGGCGGCGATGCACACCTCGCCGCCGCCACGCATCTTGGCGTCCATCGCCCCGCGCACGGCGGCGTCCACATCGGCGTCGGCGCACACGATGAACGGGGCGTTCCCGCCGAGTTCCATCGTCACGTTGACGACGTTGTCCGCCGCCTGCCGGAGCAGGACCCGGCCGGTGGCGGTGGATCCGGTGAACGAGAACTTCCGCACCCGCTCATCCCCCAGCCACACCCCGCCCACTTCCGCGGCCCGGTCGGTGGGCAGCACGTTGCACACCCCGGCGGGCAACCCGGCCTCGGCGAGCAGCCCGACGATCGCCAGTGCGGTCAACGGGGTCTCCGGCGCGGGCTTGAGCGCCACCGAGCACCCCGCGGCCAGTGCGGGCGCGATCTTGCGGGTGGCCATCGCGGCCGGGAAGTTCCACGGGGTGACGAACGCCGCGACCCCGACCGGCTGCTTGCGCACCACGTGCCGGTAACCGCCGCCGGGCGCGTCGGCGAAGCCGGATCCGATGCGGACGGCCTCCTCGGCGAACCAGCGGAAGAACTCGGCGGCGTAGGAGACCTCGGCGAGCGCGTCGCGGTAGGCCTTGCCGTTCTCCAGGGTGATCAGCCGCGCGAGGGCCGGGGCGTGCTCGTGCATCGCGGCGAAGGCGGCGTGCAGCACCTCGGACCGGCGCCGCGGCGCGACCTCCCGCCACCGCTGGAACCCGTCCTGCGCCACCCGCAACGCGTCCCGGGCATCCTCGGCGGAGGCCGCGGACACCTCGCGGATCGGCTCGGTGGTGGCCGGGTCGAAGACCGGGAAGGTGCGCCCGTCGGTGGCGGGTAGCCATCGCCCGCCCACGAACAGGTCGCCCTCCCCCGCCGCGGCCTTGGCGATCGCGTCGATGTCCATTCTGTTCTCCTCACACCCTGACCTGGCGCGAGGGAACGTATGAGCCGGTCGCGTTGCGCGGCAAGAGATCCCGGTGTTTCGCAACCTGAGTTGCGGTGAGGACAACCGCCTCAGGTGAAGCGCCGGGACGCGGGCGGGACGGCGCGCATCCGCCAGCCCAGCTGTTCCGACACCGCCCCGGCCGCCCGCGCCGTGACCCGCCCGGCCTCGTCCAGCCGCGTGCCGAACCGGTCCTTGGGCGCGGAGACGTTCAGCGCGGCGACCACGCGCCCGCGGAAGTCCCGCACCGGCGCGGAAACCCCGACGAGGTCCTCTTCGAACTCTTCCCGGACGGCGGCGTAACCGTCTCGCTTGCTCCGCTGGATCCGCGACCACAGGTCGGGCAGCGTGCGCACCTCCGAGCGCGGGCAGTCCGCGCCGAGGTCGGCGCGCAGTCCGAACCGGACATACAGGTCGTCAGGTGTGGCGTCCTGCAACAGGACCCGGCCCGCGGACGTGCAGGGCGCGGGCACGCCCCGGCCTTCCCAGCCCTGCACGCGGAAGGAATGCCCGGACACCGACAGCAGGGTGAGCACCTGGTTGTCGCGCAGCACGCACAGGTGGACGGTCTCCTCCAGCTCACCGGACAGCGAGCGCATGACCGGTTCCGCGGCGCGCAGCAGCCGGTCCTCGACCGTGCGCGCGACCAGGGAGAACAACCGCCAGCCCAGCCGGTACTCCAGGGTGTCCGGGTCGCGCTCGACGATGCCTTCCCCGGCCAGCGCCTTCAGCGCGCGCGACACCTGGCTCTTCTCCCGGCCGACCAGCTGCGCCAGGCGGACCACGCCGAGACCGCCGGCGTGCTGGGCCTCCTCCGACGCCAGCGCCTCGAGCAGGTCGATGTCCCGGCGCAGGCCATGCCCCTGGTTGCGCGCACCCGCACCGGTGCCCTCCGAACTCACGGCGGTAGCGTAAACCAGCGGAAACGGCGCTGGTCACGCCCGGAGTTGCCGCCAGCGCAACCGACGTTGCGATCATCCGGAACTCCTTGCCGCCCGCCGCCCCGGCTCCTTACCGTTCGGCTGCGTAACACCATCCGCCACTTCTGGAGTTCCCATGACTTTCGCGCCTGCAGCGCTGGTCGGCGAGTCGTTCGTCGGCACGGGCGTCGACGCCGCGCACACCAACATCGTGGTGGGGCGCAAGGGCGGGCCCGTGGAGACCGCCTGGGCGACCGCGCTGGCCACCCCGAGTGCCGGGCACGTGCCGTTCGTGGCCGTGCTGCGGCCCGGGGTGCCGGTCAAGCCGCTGACGTTGTTCGTCACCAAGGCGGCCGCCTCCGGCGATCTGCACGAGCGGGCCACCTGGGGCTCGGCTCAGGCCGGGCTGGCGCAGGGCGTCGCCGACGCGGTCGAGCACGGGCTGATCCCGGCCGCCGAGGCGGACGACCTGCTGATCATCGCCGCGATCTGGGTCAACCCCGGCGTGGCCGACCTCGACGAGTCCTTCCGCAACCAGCGGGCGGCCGCGTTCGGCGCGATCCGCGCGGCCGTGGCCGGCACGCCGACTCCGGCCGAGGTGCGGGAGGCGGCGCGGGCCGGCGCGGCCAACCCGTTCTACCAGCCCGATGCCGCCCTGCTCGCCGAGTCCGCGCCCGCCCGGGAGACCGCCCGATGAAGATCACCGACATCACGCTCGACCGGCTGCGGCTCGAGCTGGACCCGCCGCTGCGCGCGGCGTGGGATCCCGAGCCGCGGCGGCACTTCGACGCCACGATCGTCCGCGTCCACACCGACGAGGGGATCACCGGCATCGGCTCCGGCGACACCATGGACGGGTTCGAGGCGTTCCGGGACCTGTTCCTGGGCACCGACCCGCTGGACATCGTGCGGCACGTGAAGGCGATCGAAACCGCCAACTTCCACGGCGGCCACTACTGGCCGCTGGAGGTCGCGCTCTGGGACATCATCGGCAAGACCGCCGGCCTGCCGGTCGCCGCGCTGTTCGGCAACGCGGCCCGGTCCCTGCCCGCCTACGCCTCCAGCGCCGAGCTCAAGTCGCCGGAGGAGCGAGTGGAAACCGCCCTGAAGGCGCGCGCGGCCGGGTTCCGGGCGATCAAGATCCGCATCGACCGCGACCGGGTGGCCGACGGCATCGCCGCGGTGGAGGCGGTGCGCACCGCGCTCGGCCCGGACTTCGAGATCATGGTCGACCTCAACCAGTCCTGGCGGATGGCCGGCGACACCGCGGACGCCTCGGACCTGGTGAAGACGCGCCGGATCGTGCGCAGGCTGGCCGAGCTGGACGTGTTCTGGGTCGAGGAACCGTTGCCGTACGCCGATCTGGACGGCTTCCGGGTGCTGCGGGCGGACAACCCGGGCGTGCGGATCGCCGCGGGCGAGATGCACCACTCGGTGCCGGAGCTGCTGCGGTACCTGGAACACGACGTGCTGGACGTCTACCAGATGGACGTCGTGCTGGCGGTGGGCATGCACCGCGCCCGCACCCTCGCCGAGCTGGCGCAGCTCAAGCACCGGCAGTTCACGCCGCACAGCTGGACCAACGGCATCGGCGTGCTGGCGAACCTGCACGTCGCCGCCGGGGTCGGGGGCGGGCCGTACTTCGAGTTCCCGTTCGACCCGCCGGGCTGGACGCCGGAGCGGCGCGACTTCATGCTCACCGCACCGGTGATGATCAACGCCGCCGGTGAGCTGGAAGTCCCACAGGCGCCGGGCCTCGGCGTCGAACTCGACGAGGACGCCGTGCGGCGGTGGAGGATCCGATGACCGCGCAGCGGGACCACGCGGGGTGGCTGGCCGCCGCCGAGCGGATCACCTTCGAGACCCGGCCGTTCATCGACGGCGCCTTCACCGACGCGCTCTCCGGCGAGGTGTTCACCTCGACCTCCCCGCGCGACGGCAGGGTCCTCACCGAGGTCCAGGCCGGCGGCGCGGAGGACGTCGACCGTGCGGTGCGCGCGGCGCGGGCCGCGTTCGACGACGCCCGGTGGCGCGGCCTGCCGCCCAAGGAGCGCAAGCGGATCATGCTGCGGTGGGCGGAATCGATCACCGCGCACGCCGAAGAACTCGCCCTGCTCGACACGCTCGAGATGGGCAAACCGGTGACCGAGGCGCTGCGCGTGGACGTGGGCAAGACGGCGGAGACCATCGCCTGGTACGCCGAGACGATCGACAAGACCTACGGCGAGGTCGCGCCCGCGCCCGGGGACGCGCTGGCGTTCATCACGCGCGAGCCGCTCGGGGTGATCGGCGCGGTCGTGCCGTGGAACTACGCCCTGCTGATCGCGTCCTGGAAACTCGGGCCGGCGCTGGCGACCGGGAATTCGGTGGTGCTCAAACCGGCCGAGCAGACGTCCCTGGCCGCGCTGCTGCTGGCGCGGCTCGCGCACGAGGCCGGGCTGCCCGCCGGGGTGCTCAACGTGGTGCCCGGCCGGGGTGAGGTCGCCGGGCAGGCGCTGGGCAGGCACCCGGGCGTGGACAAGATCGCGTTCACCGGCTCGGCCGAGGTCGCGCGGCGCTTCCAGGTGTATTCCGGGGAGTCCAACGGCAAGCAGGTCGCCGTCGAGGCGGGCGGCAAGTCGCCGCAGCTGGTGCTGCCGGACGCCGACATCCCGGCGGCCGCGTCCGCGGTCGCGTGGGGCATCTTCTACAACGCGGGCCAGACCTGCAACGCCGGGTCCCGGCTCATCGTGCACCGCGCGGTGAAGGACCGGTTGCTCGACGAGATCGTCAAGATCACGCGGGAGACCTTCCGGGTGGGCGATCCGCTGGACCCGGCCACCGTGATGGGCCCGATCGTGGACGAGACGCAGCTGCGGCGCGTCCTCGGCTACCTGGACACCGCGCGGGCCGAGGGGGCCGAGACGGTGCTCGGCGGGCAGCGGATCCTCGCCGAAACGGGCGGGACCTTCCTGGAGCCGACCATTGTGGACGGTGTGTCCAACGACATGACCGTGGCCCGCGAGGAGATCTTCGGCCCGGTGCTGTCGGTGATCACCTTCGACGGGGACGCCGAAGACGGCGCGCGGCTGGCGAACGACTCCGACTTCGGCCTGGTCGCGTCGGTGTGGACGCGGGACGTGACGACCGCGCACCGCGTGGCGCGGATACTGCGGGCCGGCACCGTCTGGATCAACACCTTCGACGCCAGCGACGTGATCACCCCGTTCGGCGGGTTCAAAGCGACCGGGGCGGGCCGGGACAAGTCCCTGCACGCGCTGGACGCCTACACCGCGCTCAAGACCACCTGGGTCGACCTGTCCTGACGGTCGGCTCTTCGAACCAGCTTCGGATTGCGAGAACAACCATGCGAGTCGGATTCATCGGACTGGGCAACATGGGCAGGCACATGGCCCGCCACCTGATCCACGCCGGTCACCAGCTCACCGTGCACGACGCCCGTCCGGAGGCGGCGGCCGAGCACCTGGCCCTCGGCGCGACCTGGGCCGGCAGCCCCGCCGAGTGCGCGGCGGCGGCCGAAGTCCTGATCACCATGCTGCCCACCCCGCGCGTCGTCGAGGACGTGCTGCTGCGGGGCGGCGCGGCCGCGGAGCTCGAGCCGGGCGCGCTGTGGGTCGACATGTCCACCTCCACCCCGGCGGCCGCCGAACGGGTCGCCCAGGAGGTCCTCGACGCCCGCGGCGTGCACCGCCTGGACGCGCCGGTGAGCGGGATGGCGCGCGGCGCGGAAGCGGGCGCCCTGCAGATCTTCGTCGGCGGGGACGCCACCCAGTTCCAGCGCGCGATGCCGCTGTTCACCGCGATGGGCGATCCCGGGCGGATCCTGCACATCGGCGGCGCCGGATCCGGGTACACGGCCAAGTTGATGATCAACCTGCTGTGGTTCTGCCACGTGGTGGCGACCTCGGAGGTGCTGGCGATGGGTGTGAAGGCCGGGGTGGACCTCGGGGTGCTGCGCGCGTCGCTGCTGGCCAGCCCCGCCGCGTCGAACTTCCTGGAGCGCGACATCGAGTCGGTGCTCGCCGACGGCGACTACGACGACTCGTTCGCGATGGCGCTGGCGTGCAAGGATCTCGGCCTGGCCGTCGACCTCGGGCGCGAGCTGGGCGTGTCGACGGAGGTGTCCGCGCTGGTCGAGCAGATCTACCGGCGGGCCAAGGCGCAGTTCGGCGACCTGGCCGGGGAGATGAGCCCGGTGCGGTTGTACGAAGGGCTGGCCGGCCGTCCGTTCCGCCTGACCCCGGCGGCCGCGCTGTGACCGCCGGGCGCGTGACGATCGAACCCACCTGCCGCGTCGAGTTCGGCGCGGGTGCGGTGGCGGACCTCCCCCGGTTCGTGACCGAGCTGGGGCACCAGCGCGCGTTCGTGGTCACGGACCGGGGGCTGCAGGCGGCGGGGATCGCGCCACGGGTCGGCAAGCTCCTGCACGCCGCGGGTATCGAGCACGAGATCCACGATGACATCAGCGCCAACCCCTCGGCGGCGGAGATCGACCGCGGTGCCGCGCGTGCCCGGGCGTTCGGCCGGGCGGTGGTGATCGCGCTCGGCGGCGGTTCGCCGCTGGACGCGGCCAAGGGCATCGCGCTGCTGGCCGGGAACCCGGACGCCGCCGCGGCCGACGCGGATTCGCTGTGGGACGGTGCGGACGGGCTGCCGGTGATCGCGGTGCCGACCACGTCGGGCACCGGCGCGGAGACCAACGGGTTCGGGGTCATCGAGGACACCTGCGCGAAGCGGAAGGTCTACATCGGACACCCGTCGGTGCGGCCGCGGATCGCGGTACTGGACCCGGAGCTGACGCTCGGGCTGCCGTCCCGGGTCACCGCGGCGACCGGCGTCGACGCGCTCGTGCACGGGATCGAGTCGCTGGCCTCGCGCGGGGCGAACCCGATGTCGGTCGCGTTCGCCCAGCAGGCGGTGACGCTGATCGGGCGCTGGCTACCGGTGGCGCACCGGGACGGCGGCGCCTGGAGGCCAGGGCGCAGCTCATGTTCGGCGCGCATCTGGCCGGGCAGGCGCTGACGATTTCCGGGCTGGGGCTGGTGCACGGGATCGGGCACGCGATCACCGCGCACACCGGCACGCCGCACGGGATCGCGCTGGCCGCGGTGCTGGAGGAGGTGATCGCGTTCAACGCCCCCGCCGCGGCCGAGGCGCACTCGCAGGCCGCGCGCGCCCTCGGTGCCGAAGGCGACGGGACCGCGGCGATGATCGCCGCGGTGCGGGAGCTGTCGGGCCCGCTGGAGATCCGGAAGCCGCTGCGGCACCTCGGCGTGGCGCGGGAGATGCTGCCGGAGCTGGCCCGCGCGGCGGTGCAGGACCCGGTGACGCGGAACAACCCGCGCACCCCCACGGAGGCGAAGGTGCTCGACCTGCTGACCGAGGTGTACTGAGGGGCACTGCGGGCGGGCGCGGCGGTACCGACCCGGCGCGCTCGCCGGCCTGCGCTGAGGAGCCGGACGCCGGTGCCGTGGATGTGATGAGGCACCGCCGAACCGGACCCGCCCCCGCACCGGCTTGCCCTGAGGGGCCCGGGTGGACGGTCAGCCGTCCGGCCCGAGCACAACGCGCCTAGCGCCGCTGCGCAGGCCTGCTCGCTACCGGGTCGCTCAATCCCCGGAGCCCCGCCGGGCGACCAGCCGGCCCGGTCACTGCGGCCGGGGTGCGGCGGCCTGGGCGATGTGGTCGGCGAAGTCCCGCGCGCCGGGGTAGAAGGAGTTCACCACCACCTTCCGCCCGTCGGCGCGCTTGACGACGCAGCGCCAGTCGATGCCGATGCGGTGGCCGAGCTTGCCGGGCTGCCAGATCCCGCGCGCGTCGACCACCGCGATGTCGCTCCACCGGAACTCCGTGCGCGCCCCGGCGTTGCGGTGGTGCACGAACCCGCCGGTGTGCAGGTTGATGCGTTCGCCGCGGTGCCTCAGGCCCTGCACCAGCCGCCGCAGCCCGTAGGGCAGCAGCAGCACGCTGAGCCCGAAACACGCGCTCCCCACCCACACCGGCGCGGTCATCGAGTTCTCGGCCGGCGGTGGCGACCAGGCACACGGCCGCCTGCCGCAGCCGGGTAGGACCGCACGAGTGCGCCGAGATCTGCCACGCCGTCCACGCCAGGGATTCTCACCGCTCGCGTCGTCCCGGATGGCCGGAAGCTGGCGGGTCGCCCGGCGGGGGCCGCGCCGCCCCCGCCGGGCCGTGGTCAGCCGGCGTGGATCAGCTCGACCTCGAGCTCCAGGTCGATCTCCTTCGACACCAGCAGACCGCCCTTGGCCAGCGGCATGTTCCAGGTCAGCCCCCAGTCCTCGCGGTTGATCCGGCCGCGGGCCGAGAACACCGCGCGGTGGTTGTCCCACGGGTCCTGCGCGTAACCGAGGTAGTCGACCGTCAGGGTGACCGGCCTGGTCACGCCCTTGATCGTCAGATCCCCCGTCATCGAGCCACCGTTGCCCTCCCACCGCACCTCGGTGGAGGTGAAGGTGGCGGTGGGATTGCTCTCCGCGTCGAAGAAGTCGGCCGAGCGCAGGTGGTCGTCGCGGGCCTGGTCGCCGCTGTGCACCGACGCCATCTCGATGGTCACCGAGACCTTGCTGTCCGCGGGGTTTTCCGCCACCTCCACCACGCCGTCCACGGCGGTGAACCGGCCGCGGACCTTGGTGAGCATGAAGTGCCTGCCGACGAAGCCGACCTCGGCGTGCCCCGGGTCGATTCGCCAGGTGCCGGCGGCCGGCAGCTCCACGTCGCCGAGCCGCCGGGTGGGCGTCACTGATCCCGTCATGTCTTCCCCTTTCCTGGGTTTCCCGGACACCCACACTATAGATGCGTGCGCACGCACACAAGTAGTTATGCTGTTCGTCGTGGACACTGCTGACGACACCGGCCTGGCGGCCTGGCGCGCGATGCTGCTGGCGCACGACGCGGCGCTGCGGGCCATCGACTCGGACCTGACCAGGGCCGGCACCATCCCCCTCACCTGGTACGACGTGCTGCTGGAGCTGAACGCCGGCCCGCAGCGGCGGCTGCGGATGAATGATCTGGCCGACCGGGTCGTGCTCAGCCGGACCCGGGTGAGCCGGCTGGTCGACGAGATGGTCGCCGCCGGGCTGGTGACCAAGATCCGCGACGAGGAGGACCGCCGGGTGGTGTGGGCGGCGATGACCGACGAGGGCGCGAGCGCCTTCCGCCGCACCGCGCCCCAGTACCTGCGCGGCATCGAAGAGCACTTCAGCCAGTACCTGACCGACGAGGAGAAGCGGATCATGACCGCGGCGCTGACGAAGGTCCGCGACGCGCACACCGGCGTGATCAGCACCCCGGAAGCACTGCGGCGCAGCACAAGACCGACACGGTGATCCCCGCGTCCCCATCGGCGATGTCCGCCACGAACGGGTTCATCCGCGCCGCGCTCGTGACCACCGGGCGCGGGGACGTCATGACCTCGCCTCCGCCAGCTCGAGCGTCCGCACGCCCGAACCGGTGCCGCCCCGCGGCGTGTAGCCGTAGGGCTCGCCCTCGTTAAGGCTCACCGAGACCGACGAGCAGGACGGACCCGGCGTCGAGCCGTCCCCTGCCCGGCCTCGATCAGCAGCACGTCGGCGTGCCGCCCGGCGGTGAGGGCGGTCACTGTTCGAGGATCGCGACGGCACGCGTCCAGCCCGCGGACGCGGCGTGCACCTTCACCGGGAAGCAGGCGATCTGGAAGCCGGACGCGGGCAGGCGTTCCAGGTTGTGCAGCTTCTCCAGGTGGCAGTAGCCGATCTCGCGGCCGACGCGGTGGCCTTCCCAGATCACCGCGGGGTCGCACTCGGCCGCGTACCGGGCGGCGGTGTGGACGAACGGGGCGTCCCAGCTCCAGGCGTCGGTGCCGGTGAGCCGCACGCCGCGGTCGAGCAGGTACCGCGTCGCCTCCCGGCCCATGCCGCAACCGGAGGACACGTAGTCGTCCCGACCGTATCGCGCGCCGGCGGCGGTGTTGACCACGACGATCTCCAGCGGCGACAGCTCGTGCCCGATCCGCGTCAGCTCGGTCTCAACGTCGGCGGCGGTCGCCACGTAGCCGTCGGGGAAGTGCCGGAAGTCCAGCTTCACCGCCGGCTGCAGGCACCACTCCAGGGGCACCTCGTCGATGGTGATCGCCCGCGCCCCACCGTCCATTGTGGCCGAATAGTGGTAGGGGGCGTCGAGGTGCGTACCGTTGTGGGTGGTGAGCCGGACCCATTCGTGCGCCCAGCCTTCACCGTCCGGCAGGTCCTCGACCGTCGCACCGGGGAAGAAGGCCAGCAGGTCTCCCGCGGTCCGCGCGTGGTCGTAGTAGTCGATCTCCGGCCGCAGTCCCGGCGGGTCGGACGCGATCCCGGCCCGCAGCGGCACCGAAATGTCGATCAGTTCACGCATCGGCGCTCCTCGCGGTTCGCAATTCCGGTCAGCGGGGCGACCTCGGCGCCGGGCACGACTGTCTGCCTGGTCTCCCCCAGTCCCTGGCCACGCAGTTCGACGACGTCGCCGGGCCGCAGCCACCGCCCGAACCCGGCCAGGTCGCCGGTGCCGACGTGTTCGAGCAGGCACCCGCCGGGGACGGTGCCGGACCCGATCACGTCCCCCGGCACCAGGTCCGCACCCCGCGAGACGTAGGCGACGAGGTCGGCGAAGGTCCAGTCCATCCGGTCGAGCGTGCCGCGGGTGAGCTCCTCGCCGTTGACCGTGGCGGACAGCTCGAGCGCGAGCCGGCCGTCCTCGCGGTGCTCGTCGAGCTCGTCGGCGGTGACCAGGGCCGGTCCGAGCGTGAGCGCGCTGTCCTTGCTCTTGCCCATCCCGAGTCCCAGGGCCAGGTCGCGGAGCTGGTGGTCGCGCGCGGTCCAGTCGTTGAGCAGGGTGTAGCCGACGATGTGCCGTTCGGCCGTGGCGGGCGGCAGGTCGCGGCCACCGCGCCCGATCACCGCCGCCACCTCCAGTTCGAGGTCGAACATGCGGCTGCCCGGCGCCACCGGAACGTCGTCGTGGGGACCGACGACGGCCGCGGCGTTGGTGAAGTAGAACGCCGGGACCTCGCACCAGGCGGGGTGCAGCTGCTCGCTGCGCCCGAGCGCGCGGTAGCAGCCGCGCAGGTGGTCGAGGAAGCACAACCCGTCCCGGACCGAGGGCGGCCGCGGGAGCGGCGCGAGCAGTCGGACCTCCGCCAGCGGCCGGACCTCGTGCGGCGTGCGGCGGGCGCTGTCCCCCGCTTCGGCCAGGGCGCCCGCCTCGAGCAGCGACACCAGGCTGACACCGGGCCGCAGCCCCCGCACGTTGTCGCCGTCGAGGATCCCGGTGCGCCGGCCGGCCTCCGACTCGTAGGTCACCCACTTCACCGGCGTGCCCCGTTCTTCGCCGCGAGCACGGCCTGCTCGTAGTACTGCCGCGCCGACGGCTCGACCGCGGCCCACGCCCCCGGCGGTGTTCCAGGCAGCGCGCGGCCCGCGTCCTTGATCCGGCCGAGGATGCGGTCGGTGGCGGCATCGGCCTCGGCGGTGAGGACGGGCAGGTCGGCCGAGGTCAGCACGCCGTCGCGCTTGACGACGCGGCCGTCGACGAGCACGGTCCGGACGTCGGCCGCCGTGGTCTGGAAGACCAGCGTCGCGTACGGGTCGACCCTCGGGTGCTGCTCGATCGCGGGGCCGCCGACGAGCAGCAGGTCGGCGCGCTTGCCGGGGGTCAGCGAGCCGATCCGGTCGCCGAGGCCGAGCGCGTCGGCGGCGTTGACGGTGCTCCAGTTCAACGCCTCGCGCGCGGTGATCGGGACGGCGTCGGGCATCGCTCCGGCGAGGTTCACCGGGTCCACGGCGTCGGCGCGGGCGCACGCGAGCCCGAACCGCAGCTCGTGCCACAGGTCGCCGCTGTTGAGGGAGACGACGTCGGCCGACAGGGTCGGCGCGATCCCGTGCCGGCGACACCGTTCGAAGACCGGGCGGCCGAACCCCATGTTCATCTCGGTCTCCACGGAGATGGACACCTTGCCGCCGCTGCGGGCCAGGGCGTCCCATTCGGCGTCGCCGAAGGCGGTGCAGTGCACGTGGACCATGTCCGGTCCGAGCAGGCCGAGCGCGTCCATCTCGGTGATCCCCGCGCACAGGACGCTGCCGAAGACACAGCCCGCGTGGTTGACGAGCAACGCCTGCCGTTCGCGGGCGGCGGCGAGCTCGGCGACGGTGTCTTCCCAGGGCAGGCCGAACAGTTCCGACAGCGACACCCCGAGCGTGAGCAGGCCGTCGGAGGCGAAGTGGGTGTCGGCGATGCGGTGGAAGTCCGCGACGCGGGCGGCGTGGTCGCCGAACCGGGACCGTTCCGGGGAGCTTTCGAAGAATCCGTAGCAGAACGCGGCGCGGATGCCGGCCTCCCGCAGGCCGTGCACCGCGGCGTCGGCGTGGTCGGGGGTGTTGTTGCAGTGGGAGAAGTCGAGGATCGTGGTCACTCCCGAGTTGAGCGCGTCGACCGCGCCGAAGAAGTTGCCGAGCCGGACGTCCTCGGGGGTGTAGGCGGGCGAGACGCCGAGGCGGATGCCGAAGTAGTAGTCGGCGAGGGTCCAGTCGCCGCAGATGCCGCGCACCAGGGACTGCCAGGTGTGCCGGTGCGTGTCGATCAGCCCGGGGAGCACGAGGTGCCCGGTCGCGTCGAGGATCTCGGCGTCGGTCACCGGGAGCGACGGGGCCACGGCGGCGATGACCCCGTCCTCGATCAGCACGTCCCCGGCTGGCAGGTCCCCGAGCGCGGGGTCCATCGTCAGGACGTGTCCATTGCGGACCAGGGTGCGGTGCGGGCCCATCGTCGACCTCCGTGGCGTCGTAGCTTGCGAGCAGCATCGCCCGGAACCGGGGCCGGGATCATGAGCCGGAACGGTTGTGATCCGGGCGCCGCGCGCGCGTAGAATCGGCCGGCCCGCGGAAGAGGTGGTGGACATGGACGTCCGGTCGCTGCGCTACGCGCTCACCTTGGCCGAGGAACTGCACTTCGGCCGCGCCGCCCGTGCGCACTACATCGCGGCCCAGCCGTTCGGCCGCCGGATCGCCGAGCTGGAACGCGAACTCGGCACGCGGCTGTTCGAGCGCACCAGCCGCCGCGTCGCCCTCACCGAGGCCGGTGAACGGTTCCTGCCCCGCGCCCGCCGGGTGCTGGCGCAGCTGGACGCCCTGATGGTGGCGGCCGAGGGCGACCCCGGCGAGCCGGTCCTGCGGATAGGTGTGCTGGGCTTCGGGCTCGCCGACCGATGGCCCGCGACCCGGTCGCTCCTCGCGCGGTGCCGCCCCGGCCTGCGGCTCACCTACGTCGAACTGGACTGGCCGAGCCAGTACGACGCGGTCCGCACCGGCGAGGTGGACGTGGCCATCGTGCACGACATCGGCGGGGCCGAGGACCTGGTCGTGGAGACCGTCATGGCCACCGGGCGCTGCGCGGTCGTGCCCGCGGAGTCGGACCTGGCCGACGCCGACCACCTCACCGGCGCCGATGTGGCGGGCCGGCCGTGGATCACCCTGGTCGGCGAGCCGGGGCTGGCCGACTGGGGCGGCGCGCCGGTTCCCGGTGACCCCGCCGGGGTGCGCTCACCGGCCGGCATCCCGGCCGCGGTGGCGACCACCGGCCGCCTCGGCGTGCACGGCGAGCCCGCGGCACGTTTCTTCCCGCACCCCGGCGTCCGCTACCTCCCCCTGGACGGGCCGCGCGCCACCGTGGCGATCGCCTCCCGGCGACGCGACCACCGGGACACGGTGGCCGCGTTCCGCTCCGCGGTCCGCGCGAGCACCGCGATCGAGCGACTGGCTCACGACGACCACCGGTAGCCGTTCGCGTTCCCCGCCGCACCTCCCCGGCTCGGCGCCCCGCGGTAACACCGGCGAACAGCGCCGCGACTGACTCACCACCACCCCGGGAGGGAGCATGGCCGCTGACCCGCCTGACGAGTTCGTCGAACTGATCCGGATCGCGCGGGCGCACCAGCTCGCGCGGGCGCTGAGCGTCGCCGCCGAACTCGGGGTCGCGGATCTGCTGCGGGACGGCCCGCGAAGCACCGGGGAGCTCGCCGCGACCACCCGGACGCACGCTCCGTCGCTGTACCGCCTGCTCCGGGCGCTCGCCTCTCTCGGGATCTTCCACGAAGACGCCGGTCAGCGCTTCGGGCTGACCGCGATGGGCGAGTACCTCCGCCGCGATCACCCGCTCTCGGTCGATCCCCTCGCCCGGATGCTCGGCTCGGACTACCAGTGGCGCGTGTGGGGCGAGCTGTCGCACAGTGTCCGCACGGGCGAGGTCGCGACGGTCCACGCCCTCGGCACCGGCATGTGGGACTACTTCCGCCAGCACCCTCGCGACCAAGAGATCTTCGACGCGGCGATGCGAACCGTGTCCCGCGGCGACCACGGCGGCATCCTGGAGGTCCACGACTTCAGCCGCTACCGGGTCGTCGCCGACGTCGGCGGCGGCAGCGGCGCCCTGCTCGCGGACGTGCTGACCACCAACCCGTCGGTGCGCGGCATCCTGCTCGACCAGCCGCAGGTCACCGCCGGGGCGGACGCCCTCCTCCGGGCCTGCGGTGTCGCCGACCGGGTGCGGGTCGTACCCGGGGACTTCTTCGACTCCGTGCCTGAGGGGGCCGACGCCTACCTGCTCGCCCACATCCTCCACGACTGGCCGGACGACGACGCCGGGCGGATTCTGCGGTGCGTACGCGCCGCGATGCACCCGGAGGCGCGCCTGCTCGTCGTCGACGCCGTTCTGGGACCGCCCAACGAAGACCCGGCCGGGAAGTTCCTCGACCTGATGATGCTCGTCTTCGCGGGCGGCCGGGAACGCACCGAACCCGAGTGGCGGGCCCTGCTCGCCGGTGCCGGCTTCGAGTGCGTCGCGATCACCCGGGCGACCCCACGGCGCCACGTCATCGAGGCCGCCGTGGCCTGACGCGGGCCGGCAGGCGCCCGTGACCAAGGCCGGCGCCGGATCGGTCATCGGCCCGGCCCCGGCGGAACGCCCCTGGCATCACCCGGTCACTTGGCTCGACGCGCCGCCGCGAGGTCGCGCAGCGTGTGGAGCAGCACGTGCGCCAGGTTGTAGATCACCGCGCCCGGTGGGGCCGCCGTGGCCTGCTCCGCGCTGCCCACGATGCTCACCATCGGCTTGGCCGCTCGCTCGGCCGCGGCCGCGACCTCCGACATCGCCTGCGCCACGCGGGGGTCGGCGGCTCCGGTGGTCAGTCCCATCGCGACGGACAGGTCCGCCGGGCCGACCAGAACCGCGTCGACCCCCGGCACGGACAGGATCTCCCCCGCGGCCGCGCACGCGACGGGCGTCTCGATCATCGGCACGACCAGCGTCGTCTCCGCCGAGCGTGCCAAGTGTTCGGCGACGCTGCGGGCACCGAACCGTCCGGCCCTGCTGTACGTCGCGAAACCCCGTTCGCCCAGTGGGGGGTAGTGCGCGGCCGCGACGACCGCGCGGGCCTGCTCCGCGGTGTCCACGTGCGGCACGATGATCCCGTCCGCGCCCAGGTCCAGCACCCGCAGCACGAGCGCGGGCTCGGCCGCGCCGACGCGGACCAGCACCCCGAGCCCGTGCGCCTGCGCGGCCACCACGTGCTGCTGCAGCGGCACCAGATCGGCGGGCCCGTGCTCGCAGTCGAGCACCACGAAGTCGAGCCCGGCGACCCCGGCCATCTCGACCAGCGTCTCCGACGGCAGCCGCAGCAGGCCGCCGAGCAGCCGCTCCCCCGCCGACAGCCGTTGTTTCAGGGTTTTCACCGCGCCACCACCTCCGCCGCCGCCAGATCGAGCGCGACGCACACTCCCGCCCACAGCGGCCGATCCACCACGCTCACCGCGCCACCATTCCCGCCGACAAGTCGATATCGGCGGCGCACAGCCCCGGCATCCGCAGCATCGCCAGCACCGCGGCCGCCACCTCGGACTCCGTCACCATCCGCCCCAGCGCCGCCCGTCCGACGAACGCCCGCTCGGCCTCGTCGTAGCTCACCCCGGTGCGCTCGGCCTCCAGCCGGAAGTTGCGCGCCATCCGCGGCCCCTCCACCGGCCCGGGCGACAGCGAGTTCACCGCCACCCCGTACGGCCCGACCTCCCCGGCGAGCGTGGCGGTCAACCCGATGACCGCCATCTTCGACGCGCAGTACGGCGTGCGCCGCAGCAACGGCCGTTTCCCGCTCACCGACGCGATGTTGACGACGTCCCCCGCCCCGCGCTCCACCATCGGCGGCAGGAACGCCCGGCACACCAGGTACACGCCGCGGACGTTGACCGCGAACACCTCGTCCCACTCCTCCGGCTCGACTTCGGTCAGCGGCTTGACCGGCCCCGCGACCCCGGCGTTGTTGACCAGCACCGAGATCTCCTCGTCGGCCAGTTCGGCGGCCAGCGCCGCGACCGACGACGGATCGGCCACGTCGCACACGGCGGCCCGGCCGGGCCCCGGCAGTGCCGCGACCGTTTCGTCCAAAACAGACTTTCGCCGCCCGGTCACCACGACCCGCGCACCCTCACGCGACAACGCCACGGCGATTGCGCGGCCCAGTCCGTTGCCGCCGCCGGTGACCAGCGCGGTGCGCCCCCTCACGCCGGGTTCCACGGCAGCTCCTCGCGCCGGAACTCGACCGCCCGCACGTCGCCGGACCGGGCGTGCCCCTCGAACAGCTCCACCCGGGCCGCGCGCCCGCAAACCTCGCCCAGCCGCACGCTCGACTCGCTGCTGGTGACCTCCTGGTAGGTCACGGTCTTGAGGTACTTGCCGACCCACAGCCCGCCGGTGTAGCGGGCCGCGCCACGCGTGGGCAGGACGTGGTTGGTGCCGATCACCTTGTCGCCGAAGGACACGCACGTCCCGGGGCCGAGGAACAGCGCGCCGTAGTCCCGCATCTTCTCCAGCGCCTGCCGCGGCTGCTCGGTGAGCACCTGGACGTGCTCGGAGGCGAAGGTGTCCGCCAGGGCGAACCCCTCGTCGAGGCTGTCCACCACGTGGATCTCACCGTGGTCGCGCCACGCCGGCTCGGCGAAGTCGCGGGTCGGCATGCCGGGCAGCAGCGCCTCGACGTGGCCGAGCACCTCCCGCGCGAGGTCCTCCGAAGTGGTGATCAGCACCGCCGGCGAGTCCGGGCCGTGCTCGGCCTGGGACAACAGGTCCACCGCGACGACGAACGGGTCGGCGGTGTGGTCGGCGACGATCAGCACCTCGGTCGGCCCGGCGAACAGGTCGATGCCGACCTCGCCGAACAGCTGCCGCTTGGCCTCGGCGACGTAGGCGTTGCCCGGGCCGGCGATCAGGTCGACACGCCCGATGGTCTCCGTGCCGACGGCGAGGGCGGCCACCGCCTGCACACCGCCGAGGAGGTAGATCTCGTCGGCGCCGGCCAGATGCATGGCGGCGACGGTGGCCTCGGGCACCTCGCCGCGGATCGGCGGCGTGCACGCGGCCACCCGGGGCACCCCGGCGACCTTCGCGGTCACGATCGTCATGTGCGCCGACGCGGTGAGCGGGTACCGCCCGCCGGGGACGTAGGCGCCCGCGGCGGCCACCGGCACGTGCTTCTGTCCCAAGTGGACGCCGGGCAGGGTCTCCACCTCGAACTCGCGCAGCGAGTCGCGCTGGTGCTGGGCGAAGGTGCGCACCTGGTCCTGCACGAACCGGATGTCGGCCAGCACCTGCTCCGGCACCCGGGCGACGATCTCCTCGATCTGCTCGGGCGACAAGCGGAACGACTCCGGTGACCACGAGTCGAACTTCGCCGAGTACTCGGCGACCGCGGCGTCACCGCGCTCCCGGATGTCGGCGATGATCGCGCGCACCCGCTCGGCGACGTCGCTGCGCTGGGCGGCGACCTGCTCGACGGGGACGGCGGACTTCAGGACCTTGGGCATGGGAACTCCTTCATCGGGTTGACGGGAGCCAGTCGCGCAGCACCGTGGCCGCGGCGGCGGGTTCCTCGAGGGTCAGCAGGTGACCGGCCTCCGGGAGCACCCGGAGGGTGGCTTCGGCCGCGTGGGCGGCGATGGCGTGGTGGAAGGCCGGCGGGCACAGCGCGTCGCGCTCGCCGCACAGCACCAGGACCGGGCAGGACAGCCCGGCGATCGCGGCGGAGGCGTCGCGCCGGGTGGCCTGGGCGGCGAGCTGGGCGCGGAACGTGCCCGGCCCGACGCGCCCGGCCATGTCCCGGAACCGTTGCCGCAGCGCGGGATCCGGGTCGGCGAACATGGTCGGCAGGATCCGCGCGACGGCGTCGTCGAACCCGCCGTCCGCGGTGAGGCGGTCCAGTTCGGTCCAGGCGGCGAGCTGTTCCGGTCGCGGCGCACCGGCGTTGGTCGAGATCGCGCAGAACCCGGCCAGCCGCCCGGGCGCCCGCCGGGCGGCCTCGAAACCCGCGATCGCGCCGAGACTCAGCCCGGCGAGCACGAACGGGCCGTCGACCGCGGCCAGGATCTGCTCGGCCATGCCGCCGATGGTCGGCGCGGTGATCTCCGCGTGCACCACCGGACCGGGCAGCTCGACGCCGGCCCACAGGTCCGCGTCGCACAGCATCCCGGGGACCAGCACCACCGGCGGCTCGGTCATCGCCCGGCCGGCTTCGGCAGCAGGTGGTAGGGCGCGAGGTAACCGTTGTGGTCCACGCCAACCCCGGCGTCGGCGGCCGCCTTGACGACCTCCTCGTCCCACTCCAGGCGCACCCGGCCGTCCCCGCTGTTGACGACGAGCAGGGTGGCCGTGTCGTCGGAGACGTTGCGGACGCTGCGCCACGCGCCGCGCGGCACGGACACCATGTCCCACGGCCCCAGCCGCACGCTCACCTCGTCGTGCCGGTTGAGCGTGACCTCCCACTCGCCGTCCTTCACCATCAGCACCTGGGTCTCGTCGTGGCGGTGCGGCAGCAGGCCCTCGCCCGGCTCGGCGCGCAGCCACGCCACGTTGTGCCCGTGCGGCTGGTAGATCCGCGGTTCCTGGTCGCGGTCCTCGGTCATGCCGAAGCCGATCACCGTGGCCAGCTCGGCGCGCCCGCCCGGCAGGACGCTGCCCAGCAGGGCCCGGCTGGACCACTGGAGGTCGTCCGTGGTCGCCACCCGGCGGCGCAGCTTCGCCACGTCGTAGGAGGGCAGGGCGGCGATGTCCTCGGCGGCCATCGGCCGGACCAGCTCGGCCGGGTCGGGCACCTCGTCCCCGGCGACGGTGTCGATGAGCTGGTTGTCCGCGCTCAGGTACAGGCCGTGGCGTTCGGCCTCGCGCAGCACCGACGGGCCCCAGATGATGCCGCCGGTGTCGTCGTGGCCGAGGACGGTGAACAACCAGCCGTCGTCGGGGCCGATGTTGGTGAACCCGCGGAAGATCCACGTCGGGATCGAGGCGATGTCGCCCTCGCGCAGCACCAGTTCGCCCTCGTCGCCGTCGGCGCCCCAGCGGAGCAGGAATTCGCCGCGGAAGCACAGGAACACCTCGGCGGTGAAGTGCAGGTGCAGGTTGTTGGTGATGCCGTGCGGCATCGCCGCCGCGCCGATGTTGAACCCGTGGGGCTCACGCAGGTTCACCACCTGGTCCGGGTTCTGCGTCACCCCCGGGCCGATCATCGAGTAGTTCTCCTTGCGGTCCGAACCCGGCGTCCGGCAGTCGATGAACGCCTGGTTGCAGGACACGAAATCGGTCCGCCGGATCGTCCGGCGCCGCAGCTCCTCCGCTGGGACCCACCCCTCGCCGTTGACCATGACACCCTCCGCAGCTCGTTGTCGAACTCGTCTTGAATACGTATGCAGAACACCATCACGAACACCCGTGTGTCAAGCCCAAGCTCTGCCGAGTTCGGCTAGGATGCGTATGCACGGACGATCTGCCGGAAGGGGCGCCGATGTCGATCACGAGCCATGACGTGGCTAGGCTCGCCGGGGTCTCGCAGCCGACCGTCTCCCGGGCGCTGCGCGGGGACCACCGGGTTTCCGAGGCCACGCGGGCGCGGGTGCGGGAGGCGGCCGAGGCGCTCGGGTACGTGCCCAGCGAAGCGGGCCGGAGCCTGTCCACGCGCTCGACCCGCCGCGTCGGGGTGGTCGTCACCGACCTGACCAACCCGTTCTACCCGCACCTGATCGGCCCCCTGCACGACGCGCTCGAGCGGCACGGGTACCGGATGATGCTGTTCACCGAGCGCAGCGAGACGGCGCTGGAGACCGAGCGGCTGCTCGACCGCTCGATCGACGGCGTCGTGCTCACCACCGCGCTGATCGGGTCCGCCCTGCCCGCCGAGCTGCACCGCCGCGGCCTGCCGTTCGTCTTCCTCAACCGCGAGACCGGCAACGACAAGGCCGACGCCGCCGTGGTGGACAACGAGGCCGGCGGCCGGCTCGTCGCCGAGGAGCTGGTGCGCCTCGGGCACACCGACGTCGCCCTGATCGGCGGTCCGGCGGAGACCACCACCGGGCGCGACCGCGAGCTCGGGTTCCGGGTGGGCCTGTCCGAGGCCGGGGTCGGCCTGCCGCGGCACCGCGTGCGGCGGGGGCCGTTCGACTACGGCACCGGCTACCAGGGCCTGCTCGACCTGATGGCCTCCGACCCCCGCCCCACGGCGGTGTTCTGCGGCAACGACGTGATCGCGATCGGCGCGATGAACGCGGCGCGCCGGCTGGGCATCGACGTGCCCGGCGACCTGACGCTCATCGGGTTCGACGACCTGCCGATGGCGTCCTGGGAGACCTTCGACCTCACCACGGTCCGCCACGACCTGCACGGGATGGCCCAGGCCGCGGCGGACCTGCTGGTCGAGCGCCTTTCCGGTGGCGCCGAAGACGCACCGCGCCGCGTCATGTTCGCCACGGAGCTGGTGCCGCGGGGCACGCACGCGCCGCGGTGAGCCTCACGCCGGTGCGGTGCGCCGTCGTTCGGCCGCGGCCCAGGCCGACGGGGTGAGCGCGCCGGCGTAGAGCGGCATCGGGATCGGCTCGTCGTCCTCCCGCAGCTGGTCCCACACCCGGGTGACGCCGAAGCTGCCGTGCCGGCGCACGGCCGTCACGGTGTCCAGGTCGATCACCGCCGTGAGCACGCCCTCGCCGGAGCCGGGCAGCTCGGCGAGGACCTGCCCCTCGGGCCCGGCCAGCACCGAGTGCCCCGCTCCGGTCGGGCCGGCCGCGTTGACGCTGGCGACGAACAGCTGGTTGACGGTCGCGTTGGCGCGGGCGAGCACGACCTCCTGTGCGCGGTCGGCGGTGTCGGTGCGGACCACGTTGAGCACCAGCTCGGCGCCCAGCCACGCCAGGTGCCGGGTGACCTCCGGGAACCAGGCGTCGTAACACACGGACAGCCCGACGCGGCCGACTCCGGGGATCGGGAAGACCACGAACTCCCGGCCCGGCCGGAACGGCTCGTGCGGGCGCCACGGGAAGACCTTCCGGTAGGCGGCGGCCGGCTCACCCTCGGGCGAATACACCACGGCCGTGTCGTAGACGTGGCCGTCGTCGCCGAGTTCGGCGACGCTGCCCGGGCACAGCCACACGCCCAGGTCCCCGGCGAGTTCGGCGAAACACCGGTGCCGCGGCCCGTCCGTGAGCGGCTCGGCAGCGTCCACTGTGTCCACTTCGGACTCGCCGGTCACGTGCAGCTCCGGGTAGGCCAGCAGCCGGGTTCCCGGGAACCGGCGCAGCGTGGCGGTGGCGTGCCCGGCGAACCCGTCGAGGTCGCGGCGGGCGGGGACCTGAGCGAGCGCGAGGGTGAGCGGCCGTCCCATCAGACCTCCTGCAGCGCCAGCCGCTGCGTGCGCAGGGTGGCCGTGGCGCGGTGGGCCGCCATGCCCTCCGAGGCGGAGATGACCTCGACGGCGCCGGCGAGGGCGGGCGTGGCTTCGCGCGCGACCCGCTGGTAGGTCAGCGGCCGCAGGAACCGGGACACCGACAGCCCGGCGCCGTGCCGCGCGCCGCCCGCGGTGGGCAGCACGTGGTTGGTCCCGGCCATGCCCTTGTCGGAGTAGGCGACGGTGCTCCACGGTCCGAGGAACAGCGACCCGTAGGCGGTCAGGTGGGTGTGGTACCAGTCGTCGTCGGCGGTCTGGATCTCCAGGTGCTCCGGCGCGAGGTCGTCCATCAGCGCCGCCGCGGTCTCCCGATCGGCCGCCACCGTGATTGAGCCGTGGTCGCGCCACGCGGGGCCGGCGATCGGCGCGGTGGACAGCGTCGCGAGCTGCCGGTCGACCTCCGCGGCCACCTGGGCCGCCAGCCCGGCGCTGGTCGTGATGAGCGCGGCGGGCGAGTCCGGGCCGTGCTCGGCCTGGCCGAGCAGGTCGGCGGCGACCAGTTCCGGGTCGGCGGTCTCGTCGGCGATCACGGCCACTTCGGACGGTCCAGCGAGCAGGTCGATCGCCACGGTGCCGAACAGCTGGCGCTTGGCCTCGGCCACGAACGCGTTGCCCGCGCCGACGAGCATGTCCACCGGCGCGTCGCCGACCAGGCCGTAGGCCATCGCGGCGAGCGCCTGCACCCCGCCGAGCAGGAAAACACGGTCCGCTCCGGACACGTACGCGGCGTAGAGCACGGCGGGGTTCGGGCCGCCGTGCGGCTGCGGCGGAGTGCACGCGACGACCGACGGGACGCCGGCGGCCTTGGCGACGTTGACGGTCATGAACGCGCTGGCGGTCAGCGGGAACCGGCCCGCCGGGAGGTAGGCGCCGACGCGCTGCACCGGGACGTAGCGGTATCCGGCGACCAGGCCCGGTTCGAGTTCGACCTCGAGGTCCTTGAGCGTGTCCCGGGACGCCTTGGCGAACGCGGCGGTGCGGGCGGCGCCGAGTTCGATGGCCGCGCGCAGGTCGTCCGGGAGGGCGTCGCCGCTGCGGCGCATCTCCTCGCGCGAGATCTCCAGGGGACGTCCGTCGTAGCCGTCGAGTTCGGCGGCGTAGCGGGTGACGGCGCCCAGTCCCTCGGCGCGGATCTTCTCGAGCATGCGCGTCACGGTGTCGATGACGCCCGGGTCGCGCTGGGCGGGGGCGCCCCCGGACGCGGGCTCCTTGACGACGGTGAACCGGCCGGCGAAGCGGCGCTGGGTGGCTTCGGTGAAGTACATGCCCGGAAAGCTAGTTCGGCTCCGGCCACAGGACCACCTTGTCTTCCGTTGGGAGACCTATAGCATTTCCTTGTGACTCTGACGCAGTTGCGCGCGCTGGTGGCGGCCGCCGAACTCGGTTCGTTCACCGCCGCCGGAAACGCGCTCGGCTACACGCAGGCGGCGGTCTCGGAACTGGTGCGCCGCCTGGAGGAGGAGTGCGGGCTGCAGCTGTTCCACCGCGGCGGGCGCAAGCTGACGCTCACCCCCGCGGGCGCGCAGTTGCTGCCGCACGCGCAGCAGACCGTGTCCGCGGCGCAGAACGCCGAGGACACGGTGAAGGCGGTGCGCGGGCTGACCGGCGGGGTGGCCTCGTTCGGCCTGTTCCGCAACGCCGACTTCTACCTGCTGGCCGAGCTCGGCGAGCGCTTCGCCACCGCGCACCCGGACGTGCGCGTCCGGCTGGTCGGGGTCAACGCCGCGCGCGTCGCGGAAGCGGTCGCGGCCGGGGACCTGGAAGCGGGCATCGTGGTCCTGCCGGTCACCCCGGCCGGGCTGGAGGTCACGCCGCTGGCGCGGGACGAGGTGCTCTACGTGTCGACGGACCCGGCGCACGTGGCGGCGCCGGTGGACATCGCGACGATGGCCGCGCGGCGGCTCGTCCTCTACGACGCGCACGTGGGCTGGGCGGACCCGGACCGGCTGCAGCTGGCCGAGCGGGCGCAGGTGGCCGGGGTGCGGCTGGAGCCGTTCATCGAGGTCGAGCAGGCCCAGGCAGCGCTGCACCTGGTCGCGCGCGGGCTCGGTGACACGTTCCTCTCCCGCGCGGTGGCCGAGCGGCTGCTGCGCACCGAAGGGCTGCGCCTGCACACCACGACCTTCGACCCGCCGCTGCACAACACGTTCGCGCTCGTCCGGCGGCAGCACAGCCGGCTCTCCCCCGCCACCGCCGAGCTCGCCCGGCTCGCCGTGGACCTGCTGATGCGCAACGAGATGCTCGAACACCGGCGGCCCCTCCCGCGCGGGGAGGGGCCGCCGGTGTCCTGAGGAGGAACTCAGCGCGCGAACTTGTCGGCCGACAGCTCGCTGCGGAAGGTCTCCTTCATGAAGAAGGTGATCACCACCAGCGCCAGCACCGCCGCCACCGCCAGGTAGACCCACACGGCGTAGATCGTGCCGAAGGTCGACACCAGCAGCGTCGCGACGAACGGCGTGATGCCCATGAAGATCGAGAACGAGCTGTTGTAGGCGATCGAGCTGGCGCTGAACCGGGTGCGGGTGGCGAACAGCTCCGCCGCGCACACGGTGACGATGCCGGTCAGGAAGAACTCCGGGATGATGTAGATCAGCTGGCTGGCGACCGCGCCGCCGAAGGTGCCCGACTGGCCGACCCAGAACGCCAGCGGCACCAGGAAGATGCAGCACAGCGCGCCGGTGATCAGCATCGGCTTGCGCCCGATCCGGTCGGAGATCGCGCCGGCCAGCGGCAGCAGCGGGATCAGCACGGCGACCGAGATCATGTTGGACAGCCAGGCCGCCGACTTGGGCAGGCCGAGCGTGTCGGACAGGTACTCCGGGTAGAAGGTGACCCAGGTGTAGGACAGGATCGCCAGCATGATGGAGGCGCCGCAGAACACCAGGATCGGGCGCCACTGGGACCGCAGGGCCTCGCGGAACGGCGCGGCGACGACGTTGGTGCCGTGGTCGGTGGCGGCGACGAACTCCGGCGACTCCTCGATCCGGCTGCGCAGCCAGACCCCGATCAGGCACAGCGGCAGGACCGCCAGGAACGGGATGCGCCAGCCCCAGCTGTGCAGCGCCTCGTCGGTGAACACCGCGCTCATCAGCGCGGCGACGCCGGCGCCGGCGAGGATGCCGAAGAAGCAGCTGTTGGACGCGAAGGAGGTGTAGAACCCGCGGCGGCGCGGCTCGGCCCACTCGACCACGAACGCGACCGCGCCGACGTACTCGCCGCCGGCGACCATGCCCTGCACGACCCGCAGCAACAGCAGGATCACCGGCGCGGCCAGCCCGATCTGGTGGTAGGTGGGCAGCACGCCGATCAGGGCCGTGGAGATGCCCATGAACACGACCGTCCACAGCAGAACCCGCTTGCGGCCGAACCGGTCGCCCCACCGGCCGAGGATGGTCCCGCCGAGCGGGCGGACCAGGCACGCGATCGCGATCACCGCGTAGGCGCTCAGCACACTGGCCGTGTGGTCGCTCGCCGGGAAGAACGAGGCGGCGAGGACGGGCGCCATGTAGCCGTACAACCCGTAGTCGAACTGTTCGACGAAGTTGCCGATACTGCCCGCGACGATGGTGCGGCGGATCACCTTCCGGCGTCCGGGCGCGTCGGCGGGCGCGGCGGTGGTCGGCGCGACGGTGGACATGACACCTCCATTGTGCCACAACGGCTGAGCCGTTTGCATACGTATGGAGAGCAACATAGGTCGGTCGTGAGGTGCGGTCAAGACGCAGATCACAGCGGGATGTCCGCTCTTGCCGTCGATCATGCATACGGATACAGTCGGCGTGCCCGTCCCCTGCACGGAAAGGACCCCTCATGCCCCTCGATCCGGTCGCCTACCAGCCCTACGAGGACCCGGACGACTTCATCCGCGAGGTCACCGACCGGATCTGGGTCCAGCGCGACATCTCCTACATCGTCGACAACTACGAGCCGGACTCGATCGTCCACGGCGGCCTGGGCACGGTGGTCGGCCGGGACGGGGTGATCGAAGGCAGCCTGATGCGGATCGCGCAGGTGCCGCAGCACGTGGGCCAGGCCGAGGACGTGGTGTGGGAGGCCCGCGGCGACGACGCCTTCCTCAGCTCGCACCTGGTGTTCTCCGCGGACACGCACATCGTGAACGGCGTGCCGACGCCGATCCGCAAGCGCACCATCGCCAACTGCCTCTACCGCCGCGGGCGGATGGTGGAGGAGTGGGTCGTGCGTGACGACCTCGCCGACTGCCTGCAGCTCGGGCTGGACCCGGCGGAGGTGGCGCGGGGCCTGCGGTTCCGCGGCTACGAGGGCTCGATGACCAAGCCGGCCCCGGCGGACGTCCTGACGGCGGGCGACAGCGGCCCGCGCCCGGACGACCACCGGCCGGAGTGCGAGATGGTGCTGGAGTTCATCGAGGAGGTGTGGAACTCGCGCCGGCTGCACAAGGTCACCGACTTCATGCCGCGCGATCTGTTCCTGCACACGATCGGCGACCGGACGGTCCTCCGCCCGGACGGCTACCAGCGCGACCTGCTCACCCAGGTCGCCCCGTTCCCGGACGCGCGGTTCGAGGTGCGCGACATCCAGACCAACGACGCGGAGCGGTACGCCGGGCTGCGGATCGCGGTGCTGTGGGTGATGAAGGGCTCCTACCGGGGCGTGCCGGAGTTCGGGCCGCTGACGGGGCAGCCGGTCGACCTGATCGGGGTGTCGCAGTTCCTGGTGCAGGGCGGCCGCATCACGCGCGAGATCCGCGTGTTCGACCAGATCGCGCTGCGGGCGCAGATCAACAGCCACGAGAGCTCGTTCACGGACACGAACATCTACTGAGCGCTCGGCGCCGCCCGGTCAGCGGGGTGGCCGGGCGGCGATCAGCACCGCCGCCGTGATGATCGTTGCGGCCACGAGCAGCGCGAGGAGGCCGGCGTCCACCAGCGCGTCGGTCATGATCGGCTCCGCGTGGCCGGTTCCTCACGGCGCGAGCGCGATCGCAGGCTGGTCACCGTGACCGTGGCCAGGATCAGCACGATCACCAGCAGCGAGACCGGCGTCGGGATGGTCGGCACCCCCGGCCACACCTCGTGCGCCCAGTGCAGCACCAGCTTGACCCCGATGAAGGCCAGGATCACGGCCAGGCCGTGGTTGAGGTGCGTGAGCTTGGCCAGCGCGGTGTGCAGCACGAAGTACAGCGCGCGCAGGCCGAGCAGCGCGAAGGCGTTCGTGGTGAAGACGAGGAACGGGTCCTCGGTGATGCCGTAGACCGCGGGCACCGAGTCGACCGCGAAGACCACGTCCGTGGCGAAGACGGCCACCACCACGAGCGTCAGCGGCGTCAGGGCGCGGCGCCCCTGTTCGCGGACCACCAGGCGCGTGCCGCGGTAGTCGTCGGTCACCGGCATCAGCTTGCGCAGCAGCCGGACCGACCGCATCCGCGACACGTCGCGGTCGACTTCCGGGCCGCGCAGCGCCTCGTGCAGGATCTTGACCGCCGAGGCGAACAGGATCGCGCCGAACACCAGGAAGGCCCACGTCCCGGCCTGCAGCAGCGCCGCACCGGCGGCGATGAAGACGCCCCGCAGCACCAGCGCGCCGACGATCCCGTAGAGCAGCACCCGCTGCTGCACCTCGACCGGGACGGCGAACGCCGCCAGCAGCAACATGAAGACGAACAGGTTGTCGACCGACAGCGACTTCTCGACGACGAACCCGGTGGCGAACTCCAGCGCCTGCGGCCCGCCGAACGCGGTCCACAACCACAGCGCGAACAGCAGCGGCAGGGTCAGGTAGAACACCGACCACCCGGCGGCCTCGCGCAGGGACACCTCGTGCGGCCGCCGGGTGACCAGGAAGTCGGTCACCAGCAGGGCCAGCAGCACGGCGATGCTGATCCCCCACAGCCAGGGTGTGCCGATCGACGACGTGGGCGCGGCAACGACAACGACGGGGTGTGGCATGGCGAGGCCTCCTCGAACACGGTCAGCGTCCGAGGTCTCCTTCACCCGCTGTCAGCGGGCGCCCCGCCGGGGACACGCCGGGTGTCCGTACTGACCGGCCAGGACCTTGGGAAGTACTCCCCTCGCGAGCCAGTATCAGGCAAACCGGACATGACTGTAAAGAGTGGTCACCCGGACGCGCTGCGCGCACCGGCCACCGCCCGCCGGAGGTGACCGTTGCCGTCAGGTCAGCGCTGGCTGTACTGTTCGCTGCTGCTCGGCGCCACACGCAGAGCGGAGGCGACTCCATGACCGACCCGCTCCACCTGCCCGTCACCCCACCGGACACCTGCTCCGCCACCGAACGGCGGAGCACTCTCGAGCGCCGCGTCCGGCTGCTGGTCGCCGCCACCATCACCTACAACGTCGTCGAGGCCGTCGTCGCCATCTCGGCCGGCACCGTCGCCTCCTCGACCGCGCTGGTCGGCTTCGGGCTGGACTCGGTGATCGAGGTCGCCTCGGCCGCCGCCGTGGCCTGGCAGTTCTCCGGCGCCGATCTCCACGCCCGGGAACGCACCGCGCTGAAGGTGATCGCGGTGTCGTTCTTCGCGCTGGCCGCCTACGTCACCGTCGAACCGCGCGCAGCTTGGTCGGCGCAGATGCGGCCGAGCACTCCACCGTCGGGATCGCGCTGGCCGCGGCGTCGCTGCTGGTCATGCCGGTCCTGTCCTACGCCCAGCGGCGCGCCGGCCGGGAACTCGGCTCCGCCAGCGCGGTCGCCGACTCCAAGCAGACCCTGCTCTGCACCTACCTGTCCGGCGTGCTGCTGGCGGGGCTGCTGCTCAACTCGCTGTTCGGCTGGTCGTGGGCGGACCCGGTCGTCGCGCTGGTCATCGCCGCGGTCGCGGTCAAGGAGGGCCGCGAAGCCTGGCGCGGCGAGCACTGCTGCTGAACTACTCGTGCACGGCCAGCGCGATCAGCATCGCCAGCCGCCGGGCCGGATCGGTGAGGTCCAGGCCGGGCACCGCCGCCGTGGTGCGGCGCAAGCGGTTGCGCACCGTGTTCTGGTGGACGTCCAGCGCGGCGGCGGCGCGGGCCAAGTCGCCCTGCGCCTCCAGCCACGCGCGCAGCGTCGGGAGCAGTTCGGTGCCGTGCACGGCGTCGTGTTCGGCCAACCGTGCCACCGGGCCGCGGGCCGGAATCCGGCCGGTCGCCGCCGCCGAACGCAAGCGCTGCAAGAGCACCTGGTGCCAGGAATCGTCGTAGCACACGGCTTCCCCGTGGCCGAGCCGGTCGTGCAACGTCAGGCACTCGTCGGACTCGCGGCGCCCGGCCGGCAGCTCCGCGACCTCGCACTCCCCGGACACGCCGGCCACGATCCGCAGGTGCGCGGGCAGGCCGGTGACGAGTTGCCGCACCCAGTGGAACGCCGGCGCCGGATCGGCGGCGGGCAGCACGGTGTAGACGGTGTTGCCGAACAGGGTGCTGCGCCCGACCCGCGACCACCCGAACCCGGTCGTGGCGCGCTCGAACGCGAGCAGCAGACCGGCGTTGCGCTCGGCCGCGGTGTGCGCCTGCACCGCGACGACCCGCAGGCCGGATGCGGGCAGGCCGAGCTTCCGGATCACCGCGTCGGCGTCCGGATCGCCTTCGAGGAGCTGGATGACCAGCTCGGACTCCACCTGCCGCTCCAGGTCCGCGCTGACCCGCCAGCGCAGCAGGTGCAGCGCGACCGTGCGCGCCCCGTCGGTGAGGATGCGCGCCCGCGTGGCGTCCAGCGGCGCGGTGCACGACACCCACACCGACCCCAGCAGTTCCCGGCCGGCGCGCACCGCGACGACCGAGCGGCCGTGCAGCCCGTGCTCGGGTGAGGCCGGCACGAACAGCGGCTCATCGGAGCGGGCGAGGTGGGTGAACACGCCCTGCCGCTCGAACAGCGCCCGCACCCGGTCCGGCACGCGGCGGCCCAGGATGGTGTCCTGCCGCACCGGATCGGCCTCGTGCTGCTCGCTGGAGTAGGCCATCACGCGGGAGGACTGGTCCTCGATGGTGACCGGCCCGCCCACCGCGGCGGCGATGGTGTCGGCCAGGGCGGACAGGTCGGCCGGGCCGCGGCCGGACTCGGTCTCGCGGCCCTCCAGCACGAGCCCGTAGACCACGCCGGCGACCTGGCTCCAGGACACGCTCGGCTCCACCACCAGCACGGCGATGCCGTCCGCGGCGGGCGCGGGGGCTTCGGTGGTGCGCACGACCACCACCACCGCCCGGGCCTGGCGCGCGAGCCGGATCGCCTCGGACACCGTGGGCACGCCGACGGCGAGGAAGATGTCGCCCACCCCGGACTCCTGCCGCACCGGGTCGTGCAGGGCGACGCTGCGCAGCTCGACCTCACGGTCGGCGGACCCGAGCAGCCGCGCGCCGTAGGTGCCGAGGATCGTGATCAGACGGTCGAGCTTGACCATGTGCGAATCCTACAAGCCCAACCCGGCAAATTGTGCGTTTGGGACACCGTGCTCCCCGGCCGGCGGAGCGATGCTCGGGACGGAACGCCGAGTCAGGGAGGTTGCGGTGAACGAGGCCGCTCGAGGTGCGGGACCACGGTCCGCCGTCGTGGTCGGCGCCGGGATCGTCGGGCTGTCGACGGCCTGGTTCCTGCAGGAACACGGGGTGCGGGTGACCGTGCTGGACCGCACCGGTGTCGCCGCGGGCGCGTCGTGGGGCAACGCGGGCTGGCTTTCGCCGGGCCTGGCGATCCCGCTCAACGAACCGGGCGTGCGGCGCGCCGGGCTCACCTCGCTCCTGCAGCGGGACGCCCCGCTGTACGTGCCGCGAACCGCCGACCCGGCGCTGTGGTCGTTCCTGCTGCGGTTCGCCGCCCACTGCACCTGGCCCGCGTGGCGCCGGGTGGTGACCGCCAACCTGGCGCTCAACGACGACTGCCTCGACGCCTTCGACACCCTGACCCGCGGCGGCGTGACGGCCACGACCGTCGAGGCCCCGGTCACGGCGGTGTTCGAATCGGCCGGCGCGGCCGGGGCCCTGCTCGCCGAGCTGCGGCGCTTCACCGCGGCCGGGGCCCGGGCCGACCACACCGGACTGACCGCGAGCGAGGTCCGCGCGCGACTGCCGCAACTGTCCGACCGGGCCGGGGCCGGGATCGAGCTGTCCGGCCAGCGGTACGCCGACCCCGGCCGGTTCGTGCGGGCGCTGGCCGATTCGGTGCGCCACCGCGGCGGCACCATCCGCGCCGGGTTCGACGTGCGGTCGATCCGCTACCACCGGCACGCGGTGACAGTCGTGTCGCGGGACAACGTGAGCTTCTCGGCGAACGTCGCCGTGCTGGCGACGGGCGCGTGGATCAGCCGTCTGGCCGGCAAACTCGGCGTGCGCGTGCCGGTGCGCGCCGGGCGCGGCTACTCCTTCACGGTCCCGACGGAGACGCCCCTGCGGCAACCCGTGTACCTGCCCACCGTGCGCGTCGCGTGCACGCCCTACCGGGACGCGATGCGGGTGGCCGGGACGATGGAGTTCCGCGGGCCCGACGACCCGCCCGACGAGCGGCGCGTGCAGGCGATCGTCCGGTCGGCGGCCCCGTTCTTCGAGGGCGTGCGCTGGGACGAGCGCGGCGACACCTGGGTGGGCCCGCGGCCGGTCAGCAGCGACGGCCTCCCGGTCATCGGCGCCACCACCGAACCGGGCGTGTTCGTCGCGGGCGGGCACGGCATGTGGGGCTTCACCCAGGGGCCGGTCACCGGGAAGCTGCTCGCCGAGCACATCGTCACCGGCAAACAGCCGGAATCCCTGCGGCCGTTCGACCCGCTGCGGTGAGCCCGCCGATGGGATCCACAGAGGACCTGGAGTTCCTCCGCGCGGAGAACGCGTTGCTGCGCGTGGAACGGGACATCCTGCTGCGCGTCGCGGCCGGCTTCGCCGACGACGCGAACGCCACCCTGCTCCGGCGGCGCACCGCCGCCCGGCCGAACGAACGAGGAAACCCGATGGACACCGTGTGGCTGACCGAGGAAGCGTACGCGCGCCTGCGCGAGGAACTGGCCGCGCTGCGCGCCCCGGCCGGCGAGGAGCCGGACGAAGCCGGGCTACGGCAACGGAAAACGCGCACGCGCGAGCTGGAGGACCTGCTGCGCCGCGCCGTCGTGGGGCAGACTCCGCCCGACGACGGCATCGCCGAGCCGGGCATGGTGCTGACCGTCCGGTTCGAGGACGACCCCGAGACGGAAACCTTCCTGCTCGGCGTCCGCGACGGCGCGAGCGACGACCTGGAGGTCTACTCCCCCGACTCCCCGCTGGGCCGCGCGCTGACCGGCGCCCGCCAGGGCGAGTCCCGGACCTACCAGGTCCCCAGCGGCGCAACGGTGCGGGTGACGCTGGTCAGCGCCGTGCCCTACGGCCGGCACGTCCACCAGTAGGTGGACACTCGACGTCGACGGCGGCCCGCCCGCACGAGCGCGACACGTGCGGGGCCGGCCGCCGAAGCGACGGCCGGCCCGCTCCGGGATCAGCGGACCACGTCGTAGACCAGCTTCTGGATCCCGTTCGAGTAGGACTCGCTCTCGACGAGCCGCAGGCTCTGCTTGTCCTTGTCGGTGTCGCTGAACAGGCGCTTGCCCGCGCCGAGCAGGACCGGGAACAGCAGCAGGTGGTAGCGGTCGATCAGGCCCGCGTCGGCGAGGCCGCGGTTGAGCGCCGCGCTGCCGTGGACGATGATCGGCCCGCCCTCGGTCTCCTTCAGGGCCGCCACGTCGTCCAGCGAACGCAGGATGGTGATCTCGCCCCAGTTCGTGACCAGGTCCTCCTCCTTGAGGGTGGTGGACACGACGTACTTCGGCATCGCGTTGTAGCCGGGGAACTCCTGGGTCATGCCGGGCCAGACCGGGGCGAACGCCTGGTAGCTGACCCGGCCCAGCAGCATCGCGGTGGCCTCGCCCTGCTCGCGGCCCTTGATCTCGTAGGCCGCCGGGTCGAACTCGATGCCCTGGAAGGTCCAGCCGGAGTGCCGGTAGCCCGGCTCCCCGCCGGGGCCTTCGACGACACCGTCGAGCGAGACGAACGCGGTGGTGATCAGGGTGCGCATGGAGTGCTCCTTCGTGAAATCCGGCGTTGCTGTCCTCAAGACATCGATCGAGCACCGCCGGATTCGACAACCCCCGCGAAAATTCGTCACCGGGGCTTGGCGACGACCTCCCACAGGCTGGTCCAGTTGTCCCGGCCGTGGCCCGCGGCGATCGCGCGGTCGTACTGGGACTTGACGGCTTCGGGCAGGGCGAGATCCACGCCGGCGTCCCGGCTGGCCTGCGCGATGTGGTCGGCGGTTGCGCCCATCATGGTGGCCGTGCTCAGCGCGCCGGGGTAGGTGCGCGCCCGGATGTTGGCCACCGTCTCGTCCAGGTAGGTCGCCCCCAGCCCCGCGGCCTCCTTCGCGAACGGGACCAGCCGCTCCGGCTCCGCGCCCTCGGCCTCCAGCAGCGCGAACGCCTGCAGGTAGGCCGACAGCGAGGTGAGGAAGATCGTCAGCGCGGCCTGGTAGAACAGCTGCGCCAGGCCGTGGTCCTCCCCCAGGTACTCCGGCCGTCCGATGTGCCGCAGCACCGGTTCGTGCGCCTGGAAGACGTCGCGGGGCCCGCTGTAGAAGACGTAGGACGCCTCCGCGCCGACGAGCGGCGCCGGGACCATGATCCCGCCGGCCACCAGGGTCGCGCCACGTTCGGCCAGCCACGCGGCGGCTTCCCGGGTGCGCCGCGGGGTGTCCGAGCTGAGGTTCACCACGACGCGTCCGGCCAGCGCCTCGCCGGCGTCGCCGAGCACGTCGTACATCGCCTGGTAGTCGGTGAGGCTGAGGATCACCAGCTCGGCCGCCTTCACCGCCTCCGCGGGGGTGGCGGCGAGCACGGCGCCGCGGGCGACGACGTCGTCGGCGCGGCTCTTCGTGCGGTTCCACACGGTGACGTCGGTGCCGTGGTCGAGCAGCACCCGCACCATGGCCTGGCCCATCGGGCCCAGGCCGATCAGGCTCGCGCTGGTCATGCGTTGTCGTCCTTCCTGAGGATTTCGATGATTCCGGTGAGGTCCTCGTGGCCGTGCCCGTCGGCGGCGCGCTGCCGCATGAGCCGGCCGAGCGGGGCGAGCAGTTCGGAGCTGACGCCCTGCTCGTCGGCGGTGTGGTGGAGGTTGCCGAAACTGGCCGCCTGCATGCCGAGGTTCGACACGACGCCGGTGGCGTAGTCGCGGCTGTCGAGCTGCTTCGCGGCGCCGTCCGCCCAGCCACTCATGGCGTTGAGCCAGCGGGTGAGCAGCGGTGCGAAGTCGGTGGCGGGCGTCCCGTCTGCGGTGACGAGCGCGAACGCCTGCAGGACGCCGGCGATCATCCCGTACATGCCGGTGAGCAGCGCGATGTCGGTCAGCGCGGCGCGGCCGACCGCCTCGCCGAGGAAGACGCTTTCGCCGAATGTGTTCAGCGCGGGGCGGGCGCGGTCGAACGCGGTGGCCGATCCGCTGTAGAGCACGAACGCCGCCGGGGTGCCGATCATCGGCGGCACCGCCATGATGCCGCCGTCGAGGTAGTCGGCGCCCTGGCAGGCCGCCCACTCGGCGAACCGGCGCGCCTGGCCGGGCGTGCCGTTGGTGAGGTTGACGAGGGTGCGGCCGCGCAGCGACTCGGGGTCGAGCACCTCGCGGACGGAGTCGTAGTCGAGCAGGCACGCGACGACGACCTGGCTCGCGGCGACGGCCTCCGCGGGGCTGGTGGCCCGCGCGGCGCCCCGTTCGACGAGGGCGTCGGCCTTGGCCGCGGTCCGGTTCCACACGGTCACCGGGTGACCCGCGGACAGCAGCGCTCCGGCGAGCGCGGTGCCCATGGCGCCGAGGCCGAGCACCGTGACGGATGGCTTGTCTGTGGTCATGTGATCACCGTGCCGGGGGCCGCGCACGGTTCGCGCACGGTTTTCTGTCGGTGGTCCCCGCTACTGTCGCTTCCGTGAGGTTTTCCGTGCTGGGTCCGCTCGCCGTGCAGGCGTCCGACGGTGCCGCCGTGGCGGTGCCGGAGGCCAAGGTGCGCGCACTGCTGGCCGACCTGCTCGTGCACGAGGGCAGGCCGGTCCCGGTGGCGCGCCTGGCCGACGACCTGTGGAGCGAGCGGCTGCCGGGCAACCCGGCCAACACGTTGCAGACGAAGATCTCGCAGCTGCGCCGCACGCTCGAGCGGGCCGAGCCGGGTGCCCGTGAGCTGGTGGTGCGGCAGCCGCCGGGCTACGCGTTGCGGGCGCCGGAGGACGCGGTGGACGCCCGCCGGTTCCGCGCGCTGGTGGGGCGGGTCAAGGCGGGCGGGGATCCGGCGCGCACGGCCGCGTTGCTGCGGGAGGCGCTGGCGCTGTGGCGGGGGCCGGCGCTGGCGGATTTCGCGGACGAGCCGTTCGCGGCCGGGTACGCGCAGCGGCTGGAGGAGGAGCGGCTGGCCGCCGTCGAGGAGCTGGCGCAGGCGCGGCTGGCGCTGGGCGAGCACGCGGAGCTGGCGGGTGAGCTGACTGATCTCGTGGCCGAACACCCGTTGCGTGAGAGGCTGCGCGCGCTGCAGATGCGGGCGTTGTACCGGTCGGGGCGGCAGAGCGAGGCGCTCGCCTCCTACACGGATCTGCGGGAGCGGCTGGCCGACGAGCTGGGCCTGGAGCCGGGGCACGAGCTGGCCGAGCTGCAGCAGGCGATCCTGCGGCAGGACCCGGCGCTGGACCCGCCGCCCGCGGCGGCCGCGCGGTCGAACCTGCCGGTGCCGCTGACGGATCTGGTCGGCCGTGAGGCGGCGGTGCGCGAGGTCCGGCAGCTGCTGGACCGGTCGCGTCTGGTGACGCTCACCGGTCCGGGCGGCGTCGGGAAGACCCGGCTGGCGCTGGAGATCGCGGCCGGGCTGACCGTGCCCGACGGGGTGTGGCTGGTGGAGCTGGCGGGGCTGGACGAGCACGGCCCGGCGCAGCCCGCCGAAGCCGTGGCCGCGGTGCTCGGGGTGCGGGACGACGCCGGTGACCTGACGGCGCGGCTGGCGGACGCGGTGCGGGACCGCCGGACGCTGCTGGTGCTGGACAACTGCGAGCACCTCGTCGAGCCCGTCGCCGCGCTGGCGGCCCGGCTACTGGCCGCGGCGCCGGATTTGCGGATCCTCGCCACGAGCCGGGAACCGCTCGGGCTCACCGGCGAGACACTGTGGACAGTGCCGCCGCTGGGCATCCCCGCCGCGGGCCACGCCGATCCGGAGCGGCCGGCCGCGGAGGTGCTGCCGTCGGTGCGCGAGTTCAGCGCGGTGCGGCTGTTCGTCGCGCGGGCGGCGGCCGCCGCGCCAGGGTTCGCGCTCACCGAAGGGAACGTGCACGCTGTCGCCGCGATCTGCCGCACCCTCGACGGGCTGCCGCTGGCGCTGGAGCTCGCGGCCACACGGGTGCGGGCGCTGGGGGTGCACGAGCTGCTCGCGCGCCTGGACGACCGGTTCCGGTTGCTCGCCACCGGTGCTCGCGACGCGCCCGCGCGGCAGCGCACCCTGCGCGCGATGATCGACTGGAGCTGGGAGCTGCTGTCCACTTCGGAGCGTCTGGTGCTGCGGCGGCTCGCGGTGCACGCCGAAGGATGCGGGCTGGAGGCCGCCGAGGAGGTCTGCGGGGGCGAGCCGGGCGCGGTCGTCGATGTGCTGGGGCGGCTGGTCGACCGGTCCCTGGTGGTGTGCGAGCACGGGGAGCTGGGCCCGCGGTACCGGTTGCTGGAGTCGGTGCGCGCGTACAGCCTGGAGCGGCTGGCCGAGGCGGAGGAGGCCGAGCCGGTGCGGTCGCGGCACGCCCGGTACTACACCGCGCTCGCCGAGCGGGCCGATCCGTTGCTGCGCCGCAGCGGTCAGTGCCATTGGCTGGAGACGCTGGACGCGGAGTCCGCGAACCTGCGCGCGGCGCTCGACACGCTGGTCCGGCAGTGCGCGGCGGACGAGGCGTTGCGGTTGGTGACGAGCCTGGCGTGGTACTGGTTCCTGCGCGGGCGGCTGGGCGAGGCGCTGCGGTCGTTGCGGGCGGCCCTGGCGGTGCCGGGTGAGGTGGCACCGGGCCGGCGGGCCGCCGCGCGGGCGTGGCTGGCGGGGCTCGAGGTGCTGGCCGGCGGGCGGATCGACCCGGCGGTGGCCGAGGAGGCCGCGACGATCCCCGACGTGGGGACGCGGTCGCGGGCGCTGTGGTTCCTCGGGTACGTGCTGGGCACGGTCGCGGATCTGGCCGGGGCGTCGAAGCTGACCGGGGCGGCTCTGGACGGGTTCGCCGCGCTGGGTGACCGCTGGGGCACGGCGGCCGGGCTCGCCGAGTCGGCCAGCCAGTTGATCGCGCGCGGCGAGCTGGCCCGCGCCCGCGCGGCGGCGGAGGAGAGCGCCGAGATCTTCGCCGCGGTCGGCGACCGGTGGGGGCAGGTGCAGGCGTCGTTCGTGCTGGGCACGCTGGCGTCGTTCGAGGGCCGGTACGCCGACGCGGAGCGGTTGCACACCGAGAGCCTGCGGCGGGCCGAGCAGCTGGGGCTGTGGCCGGAGGTGTCCTACCAGCTGTCGTGGCTGGGCCGCACCGCGCTGCTCACCGGGGATTTCGCGGAGGCGCGGCGGCTGCACGAGCGGGCGCGGCGGGTGGCGGTGGAGAGCGGGTTCGCGCCGGGCGAGATGTACGCGCGGACGGGCCTGGCGCTGGGCGCGCGCCGGGAGGGCGCGCTGGACGAGGCGGAGCGGCAGTTGCGGGTGCTGCTGGACTGGCACGGGCTGGTCGAGCACGAGCCGGGCAACACGCTGGTGTGCGCGGAGCTGGGTTTCGTGGCCGAGCTGCGCGGCGATGCCGAGGGCGCGTTCACCTGGCACCGGCGCGGCCTGGAGATCGCGCGGCGCGGCACGGACCCCCGGGCGGTCGCGCTGGCGCTCGAGGGCCTGGCCGGCGCACACGCCCTGGCCGGCGAGCACGCACAGGCCGCGAGGCTGCTGGGAGCCAGCGACCACGCCCGCCGCTCCGTGGGAGCTCCCCTACCCGCCGCCGAACGCGCCGACGTGAACCGGATCGAACACACAACGCGAACATCCCTCGGCGAAGAGCGATTCACCACGGAACACGAGACCGGCGCCCGGCTGGGATGGGAGGAGCTGACCACGGAAACCCAGGCCGCGTAAGGGAATTCGCCGCAGGTTGAGCGGAACGCCGCGGGTTGGCGACCGCTACGCACCCGCGGCCCCTCCCGGAGCTCCCACGGGCTGGCCTCCGCAACCTGCGGGTCCCCGGGGCCCGCCGCCGCAGGCGGCGGCGCCCCAAGCACTCCGCAGCGCTAAGCCCACCCACAGCTCTCCGGAGTCACCACGCGCCGGCCCCACCAAACCCACGGTGTCCCAGCACCGTCCAGCGCCCCAAGCACTCCGCAGCGCCCAGCCCACCCACAGCTCTCCGGGAGCCACCACGCACCGGCCCCACCAACTCCGCGGTGTCCCAGCACCCTCCGGCGCCACAGGCACTCCGCGGCGCTCCTGGCAGCGGTCACAACCCTCCCGGGCCGTGGAAGCCGGCGCGCCCCAGCAAACCGATCACACGGCGCGGCTCGCGCGGGGGCCGTCGATTCCCCAGCTGATGATCCGCGCCGGGGTGATCCTGATGGTCTCCCGCGAGAAGTACGGCACCGGCGGCTCCTGGTCGGTCAGCGCCGCCGCCGTGCCGCGGATCTCGATGCCCCGCGGCACCCACGGGTCCACCGTCGCCAGGTCGTCCACCACGAACGCGACCGTGCTGCCCCGCTGGACGTTGCGGAACTTCTTCGACGCCCCCAGCGCGTGCCCGCCGATCACGATCGTGCCGTCGTCGACGAAGAAGTTCACCGGGTTGTTCTGCACCTGCCCGCCCGGCGACACCGTCGCGAGCCGTCCGATGCGTTGCGTGCCAAGGTAATCCAGTTCTGCTTGTGTGAACACGGTCGCGATTCTGCGGGTTGACGCGGACGTCAAGGCAAGTCCGCCAGCAACGACCGGACCGTCGCGGCCACCACGCCCGGCGCTTCCTCGGCGCTCAACCGCCCGGCGCGGGTCTCCTCCGCCGCTCCATTGAGGACGTAGTGCACGACGTTGACCAGCCACGTCACCGGCAGGTCGGTCCGGAACACGCCCTGCCGCTGCCCCCGCCGGATCAGGTCCTCGACCCGGCCGGCGGCTTCCCGGTGCAGCTCGCGGATCCGGGCCGCGGGCAGCAGCCCCTCGGCGGCCTGCAGCAGCTTCGTCGACTCCGCCACCAGCGACCAGCTGGGCACGATCAACCGGGCCAGCGCGTCCCGCGCGTCGCCGTCGAGGTCGACCGCGGACAGCACCTCCTCCCCGTCCCGCAGCGCGTCGGCGAGAGCGGCTTCGACCAGCGCCGCCCGGTTCGGGAAGTGCCCGTACAGCGTCATCCGGCCGACCCCGGCGGCCTTCACGATGTCGTCGATGCTCGCGTCCGGATCGCGGCCGAGGACCTCCCGGGCGGCGGTGACGATCCGGGCGATGCTGCGTTCGGCGTCGGCCCGCCGGCGCGGTCGTGCGGTGGTGCTCACCCCCACAGTCTAGCTCGTACGGGAATGTACGAGTTAGCATGCCGGTTGCATGTCGTACTGAGTCGTACGAGTTAACCCGGAGTTGATCATGTCGGATTCCTTCGCGCCCGGCGGGCACCCGTTGCGCTGGCGCATCCTCGGCTTCCTCGGCGTCGCCCAGCTGATGCTGATCCTCGACGTCACCGTGGTGGCGATCGCGCTGCCGCACATCGAGACCGACCTGGGCATGAGCCGCGAGGCGATGACCTGGGTGGTCAGCGCGTACACGCTGACCTTCGGCGGTCTGATGCTGCTCGGCGGCCGGCTCGCCGACCTCGCCGGCGCCAAGCGGATCGCGCTCGCCGGCCTGCTGATCTTCACGCTCGCCTCGCTCACGACCGGGCTCGCCGGGTCCTCCGGCGTCCTGCTGGGCGGCCGGATCGCGCAGGGCGTCGGCGCCGCGCTGTTGTCGCCGTCGGCGTTGTCCCTGGTCGTGGCGCTGTTCGACGGCGACGAGCGGAACAAGGCGCTGGGTGTGTGGTCGGCGCTGGGTGGCGGGGGCGCGGCCCTCGGCGTGCTGCTGGGCGGCCTGCTCACCGCCGGCCCGGGCTGGCCGTGGGTGTTCTGGATCAACGTGCCGATCGGGCTCGTCATCGTCGCCGCCCTGGCGCGGATGCTGCCGCGCGGCGCGGCCGCGGCCCCGGGCGCACGGCTGGACGTGCTGGGCGCGCTGCTGGTCACCGCCTCGTCCGGGGCGCTGGTCTACGCCTTGATCAACGCCGGTGACCAGGGGTGGCTGACGGCGACCACCGGCTGGCTGGTGCTGGCGGCCGCGGTCGGTTACGTGCTGTTCGTGGCGTGGCAGCGGCGGACGCGGGCGCCGCTGATGGACGTCCGGCTGCTGGTCCGCCGTCCGGTGGCGACCGGCACGTTCCTCATCCTCATGGCGACGGCGCTGACGGTCGCGGTGTTCTTCCTCGGCACCTTCTACTTCCAGCAGGAGCGCGGGTTCGGCGCGCTGGTGACCGGGTTGCTGTTCCTGCCGGTCGCGCTGCTGACGATGGCCGCGGCCAACCTCACCGGCCGGGTCATCGGCCGCTTCGGCGCGCGCCCGCTGGCCGTGGCCGGGTTGCTGGTGGCCGCGCTCGGCCTGGCGATCCCCGCGCTGGTCATGAACGCCGCGGTCGTCGCGGTCAGCATCGCGGTCGCGGGCGCGGGCACCGGGGTGCTGTTCGTGGTGGCGTCGGCGACCGCGCTGGGGCAGGTCGAGCCGCACGAGGCCGGGATCGCGTCGGGCATCGTGAGCACGTTCCACGAGTTCGGCGCGTCGCTGGGAGCGGCGGTGGTGTCGAGCGTCGCGGCGGCGAGCCTGGTCGCGGAGACGCTCGACGGGTTCCGCGGCGGGTTCACCGTGTTCGCCGTGACCGCCGCGGTGGCCTCGTTCGCCGCCGGGGTGCTGTCCCCGGGACGGCAAGCCGCGCGGGTCTGACGTTACATCGGGGCGTGTTCCGGCGATTACCGCACGTGGACGAGGATCTCGCACGCGACGCGCTGCGCCGCCGGGAGCGCGACCTGCGCAACCGGCGGCGGTCCCGGCGGGCGGCGCTCGCTCTCGTCGTGCTGGCCGTCGCCGGGGCCGGCTGGCAGCTGGCCCGCGCCGTGACGTCGTGGCAGGCGTTGCTGACCAGGTGGTGGCCCCTGGCAGCGGCCGTCGTGGCGCTCGTCGCGGCCGGGGTGCTGTGGTCGCGAACCCGGCAGCGCCCCGCCGCGGCGGACAACTGGTCCCGGATCGGCGGGATGGTCACCACGGTCACCGCGGTCGGCGCGCTGGTGTTCACCGCGATCTCGCTGGAGGCCACGCGCGACCAGATCGAGGTGGCGCGACAGGGCCAGATCACCGACCGGTACACCCGCGCCGTGGACCAGCTGGGCGCCGAGGGCGCCGAGAACCTGCACCGGCGGCTCGGCGGGATCTACGCGCTGGAGCGGATCGCGGTCGACTCGCCGCGGGACCAGGCGACGATGGTCGAGGTGCTGTCCGCGTTCCTGCGCTCCACCAGCCCGCGCACCGAGGGCAGGCCGTGCCCGCCGACGCCGGCGGACGTGGCGGCCGCCTTCGCGGTGCTGACCCGCCGTGACGTCGCCCGGGATCCCGAGCCGATGGTCGTCGACCTGCGCCAGCTGTGCCTGCGCGAGGTGCGGGCGGTGGACGGCGACCTGAGCGGGATGTCGCTGATCGGCTCCGACCTCAGCAGCGCCAACCTGAGCGGCGCGCGGCTGGGGCTGACCGGGCTGTCCGGCGCCACGCTCGCCGGCGCGTCGCTGTACCGCGCGGACCTGACGGCCGGGTTCGTGTTCGCCGAGCACGCCGACTTCACCGGCGCCCGGTTCGACAGCGCCAAGCTGGGCGGCGCCGACTTCTCCGGCTCCACCTTCACCGGCGCCGACTTCGAGTACGCCGACCTCGGACACGCCGACTTCTCCGGAGCCGATCTCAGCGGTGCCGAGCACACCGCCGGGACCAAGGTCGGCGGGGCGGTGAAGGACCCGGCCACGCGCAACGCGTGGTGGTGACGTGTCGATCCGGCCGGCCGCCGTTCGTGTAACCGGTGAACAGGTTCCCTCGACCGTGAGGAGCGGCATGATGTGCGAGGTTCTGCTGACCGGGTTGAAGATCGGCGAGTCGGCCCGCTGGCACGAGGGCCGGCTCTGGCTGGCGAACTGGGGGACGGGGCAGGTGCTGGCGGTCGGTCTGGACGGCACCGCCGAGGTGATGGCCACCGTGCCGACGACTCTGCCATTCTCGATCGACTGGCTGCCAGACGGGCGGCTGCTGGTGGTCGCCGGGCCGGAGGGCCGCCTGCTGCGGCAGGAGGCGGACGGCTCGCTGACCGACCACGCCGACCTGAGCCGGCTGGGCGCCGGCCTCAACGAGATCGTGGTGACCGGCCGGGGCGACATCTACGTTAACGGGGGCACCGATTTCCACCCGGGCGCGGGGGAAGCGCCCGGGTTCGTCGCGCTGGTCCGGCCGGACGGGACGGTGCGGCGGGTCGCGGACGGGCTGGCGTTCCCCAACGGCATGGCGGTGACCCCCGACGACGCGACGCTGATCGTGTCGGAGTCGTTCGCCGGCACGCTCACCGCGTTGGACATCCGCCCCGACGGCACCCTGGGCGGGCGGCGGGTCTGGGCCCCGCTGCCGGGCGACGGCATCGTCCTCGACGCCGACGGGGCCGTCTGGACACCGGGCTGGACCGAGGAGGGACCGGCGTGCCTGCGGGTCGCCGAGGGCGGCGAGGTCCTCGGCACCGTCCCGCTGGACCGGGCCGGATTCGCGTGCACGCTGGGCGGCGAGGACGGCCGGACGTTGTTCGTCCTCGCCGCCGACTGGCGGATGGCCGACGGGTTCGAGGACAATCTGGAGCGCCTGCTGACCGGGCCGGAGACGGGTCAGGTGTGCACGGCGCGCGCGCCCGCCGCCCACGCCGGCCACCCGTGACCGGTCCGGGTACTCGGCGCACGACCGGAGGAGGTCCGCCATGACCGACCGTCAAGCCACCACCACCTGGACCGGCGACCTGCCGAGCGGGTCCGGGGAGACCAGTTTGGACACCTCGGAGCTGACCACGTTCGCGGTCTCGTGGCCCGCCCGCGCCGAGGAGTCCGGCGGCAAGACCAGTCCCGAGGAGCTGATCGCGGCCGCGCACTCCTCGTGCTACTGCATGCAGCTGTCCGGGCTGCTCGGCCGCGCCGGCACCCCGCCGGAGAAGATCCGCGCCACGGCCACGGTGTCGTTCGGCCCCAAGTCCGGTGGCGGGTACGAGATCAAGGGCATCGCGCTCGCGGTCCGCGCGACGGTGCCGGGTGCGAGCCCGGACGACTTCCGCAAGATCGCCGAGGACGCCAAGGAGACGTGCCCGGTCTCGGCCGCGCTGGCAGGCACCACGATCACCCTCGACGCCGCCCTCGAGTGACGGCGGGCGGTTCACGTTCTGAAAATTCCGTGCTGTGACCCGGTTCGCGAACGATCGAGGCGCGTCCCGGGCCGCTGCTAGCTTCGCGCACGTGACGACGATGACGGCGGTGGTGCACGGGAACGCGGCGGGGCTCACGGGTGTGCGGGTGACGGAGGTTCCGTCGCCGCGACCCGGGCCGGGCGAGGTCGTGGTCGCGCTCCGCGCGGCCGGTCTCAACCACCGCGACCTGTTCCTCGTCGGCGCCCGCGGCCCGGGTGACGCGCCGGTCGTGCTGGGGTCGGACGGTGCCGGCGTGGTGGTCGCGGCGGGGCCCGGGGCCGCGGTCGAGCCCGGCACCGAGGTCGTGGTCAACCCGTCGCTGGACTGGGACGAGCCCGGCGGCGTGCCGGAGGTGCCCGCCATCCTCGGGGTGCCCACCGACGGCACGTTCGCCGAGTACGTCGTGGTGCCGGCGAAGAACGTGGCGCCCAAACCGGCGCACCTCGGCTGGTCCGAGGCGGCCGCCCTCCCGCTGGCCGCGCTGACGGCGTACCGCGCGCTCTTCACCCGCGGCGGGCTCCGCGCGGGTGACCACGTGCTGCTGCCGGGGATCGGCAGCGGGGTGGCCACCTTCGCCCTGGCGATGGCCAAGGCGGCCGGCGCCACCGTCAGCGTGACCTCGCGCAGTCCCGAGAAGTGCCGCCGGGCGCGGGAACTGGGCGCCGATCGCGCGGTCGGCAGCGGGGAGGACTGGCGCACCGCGTTGGCGGAGCCAGTGGACCTGGTCGTCGACAGCGTCGGCTCGGCGACGTTCGGCCAGTGCCTGTCGGTGCTGCGCCCTGGCGGACGTCTGGTGTCCCTGGGCGCCACGACGGGCGCGGAGGTCAGCCTGTCGCTGCGTGAGATGTTCTTCCGGCAGATCAGCGTGCTGGGCACGTCGATGGGCAGCGCGCGGGAGTTCTCGCAGATGCTCGCCCTGGTGGCCGAGCACGAGATCCGGCCGGTGGTCCACCGCACCTACTCGCTGGACGACGGCCCGCGCGCCCTGGCCGACCTGGCGGCGGGCGACCAGTTCGGCAAGCTGGTGCTGACCGTGGACTGAGCCGGGTGGCGACACTCCCTATCATTCCCCATCCTCCTGTGTATGGTCCCGCTGTGGAAGAAAAGCTGTACTCCGTCGACCAGGTCGCCTCGATGCTCGGCCTGCACGTCCGGACCGTACGCGGGTACGTCCGCGAGGGGCGGCTCAAGGCGGTCCGGATCGGCAAGCAGTACCGCATCGCGCAGAAGGACCTGGAGGCCTTCACCGGCCGCGCCGCGAGCGCCCCGCCGCGCGGATCGGGGACGCGGCACGTGGACGTGTCGAGCATCGTGGAGATCGACGAGATAAGCCCCGAGACGGCGAGCCGCCTGGCGACGCTGCTGATGGCGGCCACGGCCAACCGCAGCTCCGAGGACCAGCCGCTGCGCCTGGAAACCGCCTACGACGAGGAGCGGGCGCGGATGAAGGTCATCGTGCTGGGCGGGCTGAGCGACACGGCCGGGATCATGGAGAACATCGAGGCGATCCTGGCCGGCTGACCGCGCGTACCTCAGAACGGCTGGAAACCGAAGCGGCCGAGCGCGACGAACGCCGCGATCGCGAGGTAGATCAGGTTCAGCACGGCGAACCGGGCGCCGCCGTCGTAGCGGAGGTGCGTGATCATCGCGCCGATCATCAGCGCGATCCAGCACACCGCGGTCACCGGCACCAGCACCGGCGCGATCCCGGTCAGCGCGGGCAGGATCAGCCCGATCGCCGCGAGGATCTCGAGCACGCCGAGCGTCCGCACCAGCCCTTCGGGGGCGTCACCGGTCCACTCGCCGCCGTGCGCCGCGGCCAGCTTCCGCACCGGCAGGAACGACTTGGTGAAGCCCCCGGTGAGGGCGACGGCGGCGAGCACCCCGGCGGCGATCCACAGGGCGACGTTCATGGGAGTTCTCCTTCGTAGTCCGAGTTCGCCCACCAGACACCGCGACCGCGCCCGGTGTGACACGACGCCCGGTGCGATGTTCCAATCACTTCATGTCGGAGAACCGCAGGGCATTGCGCGCCGCGCTGGGGTGGACGGCGCTGCTAGTGCTCCAGGTGTTGCTGGGCCTCGCCTGGGGCGGCGAGCTGGGCTGGGGCCGGCTGGTCTGGCCCGCGCTCTTCGCGCCGCTCGCGCTGTTCTGGTGGGTCCGCTGGGTGCGCTGCCGCCGGCTGGTCGCGGTAGAACTGAGCCGTGGCACCTGAAGGATTCGAGACCGTCGTCGGGGCGCTGGATTACCCCATGTTCGTCGTGACGACCACCGACGGGCGGCGGCGCGCCGGCTGCCTCGTCGGGTTCGCCGCGCAGTGCAGCATCGACCCGCCGCGGTTCATGGTGTGGCTGTCGAAGAACAACCACACCTTCGAAGTCGCCGCCCGGGCCGCCACGCTCGTCGTGCACCGGCTCGACGCCTCGGCCCGCGAGCTGGCCGAGCTGTTCGGCAGCCACACCGGGTTCGACACCGACAAGTTCACCCGCTGCGCGTGGCATCCCGGCCCGGGCGGCGTCCCGGTGCTCGACGACTGCGCCGGCTGGTTCGCGGGCGAGATCCTGTCCCGGCACGACACCGGCGACCACGTCGGCCTGCTGCTGCGCCCGGTCGACGGCACCACCGCCGCCGGCCTCGGCCCCCAGCTGGGGTTCCAGTCGGTGCGCGACCTCTCCCCGGGAAACGAGGCCTAGAAACCTGTCGAAACGCGGTGCGGCCGTCCGACGTGATGGTGAGACACACCCGAGCGGAAGGACGGTTCGATGGCAACGACCCGGCTCTACATGTCCATGTCGCTGGACGGCTACATCGCCGGCCCCGACGACCGTCCCGGCCAGGAGCTGGGGCGCGGCGGCGGGCGGTTGTTCAACTGGCTGGACCACCGCCACTCCCCCGGCCCGGACGGCCAGGTGTTCGGCGAGGCGATGGCCACCCGCGCCGTGATCGCCGGGCGGCGCACGTTCGAGCTCGCCGGGCGCTGGCAGGGCGACCACCACGACGGCGTGCCGATCCACGTCCTGACCCACCACGTCGATCCCGGCGACGAGCCGCCGGGCAGCGCCCGGTTCTACACCGACGTGGCCGCCTGCGCCGACGACGCCCGGGCCGCCGCGGGCGATCACGCGATCCTGGTGCACGGCGCGGGCGCGGCGCAGGCGCTGCTCGCCGCGGGGCAGCTCGACGAGCTGGAGATCCACCTCGTCCCGGTCCTGCTCGGCGCGGGCCGCCGCCTGTTCGGCTCGCGCGAGGACGCCCCGGTCGAGCTCGAACAGATCCGGCGGCTGGACGGCCACGGCGTGACGCACCTGCGGTACCGGGTCGTCGGGTAGCGCCCGGCCAGCGGGAACCGGCCGGTATTCTGCCCGCCCCGATCACGGGTCTCGGCGATCGGGGCGGGGTCGTGTTAATCTTGCGCCGTGCAGCGCCTGACGTCCCAGCGACTCGTAACCCGGCGCGCCGGCTGAACCCAGGTCGCCGGCGCGCAGTTCGGCGATCGCTTCTCTTCTTCGGGACCTGGCCCGGATCCATCCGGTTTTTCGATGTTCCTGGAGATCCGCCATGTCCGTCAGCACGTTCGACACCCCGGCCCCCCGTTCGGCTCTGCTCGTCCGGCGCCGGATCGCCACGTACTTCACCGGCGGGGCCACGCAGGTCCCCGCCCTGATCGGCGCGTTGTCCCAGCAGGGCCGCCCGGTGCACGAACTGTCGGTCGACATCCGCGAGGGCGTCCGGGAGAGCAGCATGGTCTGCGCGGTCCTGCTGCCGGGCGAGGAGATCGACCACCTGCTGGCCCGCCTGCGCGAGCTGCCGGCGGTGGTTTCAGCCGAGCTGGCGTGAGCCGGGCCACGCACCGAACACCGGAAATCCCCCAGGGCGGTTCGCCTAGGTGTATTCGGCCAGGACGTTGGTGGTGGGGAGAGCCTCTGGTCGGGGTGTGGCCACAACGCAGTCGGCGGCCCCCACCCATCAGCCGCCTGCCACCAACCTGATGGCCAAGTCCACCTAGGACGGTTCCGCCGCTTGCCGGAGCAGCGGCGTGATCCGGTAGCCGAGGAGCTGGCGCATCACCAGGGCGGTGTTCGTGCGCTCGACGCCGGGGATGGCGAGGATCAGCCCGGCGATGCGGTAAAGGTCGTCGGCGTCGCGGGCGACCACCTGGATCATCAGGTCGACCGGGCCGGAGATCCCCTGCACCTGCAGCACCTCGGGCACGCCGGCGAGTGCGGCGGCGACCTCGTCGAGCAGCCGTTGGGTCACCTGCGCCGTGATGAACGCCGACAGCGGATACCCCAGCGCCGCCGGGGAGATCCGGCGTTCGAACGAGTCCAGCGCGCTGCTCTCCAGCCGCGCGAGGCGGGATTGGGCGGTGTTGCGGGAGATTCCCGCCCGGTCGGCGAGGGCCAGCGTGGTCGCGCGCGGGTGCTCGGCCAGTTCCAGCAGGATCCGGGCGTCCACCGCGTCGACCGGGCCGTCATGGGGCATTCTGCTCGCCTCTCGATCCGTGCGGAAGCCCGCGATTGGGCACTTTGCTCAACTTCGGGCCGGACTGTTGAGCATCAGTCCAGCAGGTTGCTTCACTGTGAGCAACCTGCACCCCGGATCGAGGATGGCCGATGAGCGACCCCGCCGTCACCCCGCTGGACACCGACGTGCTGCGCGCGGTCGAGGACCGGGTGCTGTGGCTGTCCAGCGCGATCATCCACCACGCCAACCGGGTGCGGCCCAACCCGTCGGGACTGAAGGTCGGCGGCCACCAGGCGTCGTCGGCGTCGATGGTCTCGATCATGACGGCGCTGTGGTTCAACCACCTCCGCCCGCGGGACCGGGTTTCGGTCAAGCCGCACGCCTCGCCGGTGCTGCACGCGATCAACTACCTGCTTGGCGAGCTGGACGCCTCCTACCTGCCGCGGCTGCGCGAGTTCGGCGGGCTGCAGAGCTATCCCAGCCGCACCAAGGATCCCGACCCCGCCGACTACTCCACCGGCTCGGTCGGCATCGGCGCCACCGCCCCCATCTGGGGCGCGGTCTCCCGGCGCTATGTCGACACCGCGTTCGGCGGCGCGGGCACCGGCCGCCAGTACTCCCTCGTCGGCGACGCCGAACTGGACGAGGGCGCGGTGTGGGAGGCGGTGCTCGACCCGGGTGTGGCCGAGCTGGGTGAGATCGTCTGGATCGTCGACCTCAACCGCCAGTCCCTGGACCGGATCGTGCCCAACATCGCCGCCGGCAAGCTCCAGGGCATGTTCGCCGCCGCGGGCTGGCAGGTCATCAAGCTCAAATACGGCCGCCTCCTGGAGGAACTGTTCACCCGCCCCGGCGGAACCGAACTGCGGCAGCGCATCGACGCGATGACCAACCCCGAATACCAGCGCCTGCTGCGCTGCGACGCGACCGAACTGCGCCGTCGCCTGCCCGGCGAGGGGCCGGGCGCGAAGGCCATCGCCGCACTCGTCGCGGGCCTCGACGACACCGCCTTAGTCGAGGCGATCGCCAACCTCGGCGGCCACGACGTCACCGCGCTGGACCAGGCTTTCGGCGAGATCGACGACACCCGCCCGACCGTGATCTTCGCCTACACCATCAAGGGCCACGGCCTGGCGACCAAGGGCCACCCGCAGAACCATTCCGCGCTGCTGTCCGACGCCCAGATGCGCGAGCTGGCCGACCGGCTCGGCGCCGACCTCGACGACCCGTGGCGCGCCTTCCCTGAGGGCACCCCGGAGCACGCGCTGTGCCGGCGGACCGCGCAACGCCTGCGCCGCCCGGAAATCCCCACCGTCGCACCACCGCCGGTGCCCGCGGACTTCGGCCGCACCCCCACCGGCACCGCCACGACGCAGGCCGCGCTCGGCCGCGCCCTGCTCGACCTCACCCGCGAAGCGCCCGAGACCGCCCGCCGGGTCGTGACCGTGAGCCCGGACGTCAGCTCCACCACGAACCTGGGCGGCTGGGTCAACAAGGTCGGCGTGTGGTCGGTGCAGGAACGCCCGGACTGGTTCGCCGACGACGCCGAAACCATCCTGCACTGGCGGGAAAAGCCCACCGGGCAACACATCGAGCTGGGCATCGCCGAGACCAACCTGGTCAGCCTGCTCGGCGAACTGGGCGCCACCTGGAGCCGCTGGGGCCAGCCCCTGCTGCCCATCGGCGTGCTCTACGACCCGTTCGTCGAACGCGCGCTGGAACCGTGGTCCTACGGCATCTACGCGGGCGGGCAGTCGATCCTCATCGGCACCCCGTCCGGCGTGACCCTCGCGCCCGAGGGCGGCGCGCACCAGTCGATCAAGACGCCGTCGATCGGGCTGGAGCAACCCGGTTGCCTCACCTACGAACCGGCGTTCGCCCTCGATGCCGAGTGGACACTGCTGGCCGCCCTCGCCCAGCTCGGCAAACCCGGCGGCAGCTCCGCGTACCTGCGGCTGTCCACCCGCCCCGTCGACCAGACGCTGGCCGCCGTGCCCGGCGACCCGGCTGCCCGCGAACGCCGTCGCCGCCAGGTCGTCGCCGGCGCCTATCCCCTGCGCCGCACCGAGAACGCCGCGGTGACGATCGCCGCGATGGGCGCGGTGGTGCCCGAGGCCCTCGACGCCGCGGCGCGCCTGGACCAGATCGGCGTTCCCGCCGACGTCGTGTGCGTGACGAGCCCAGATCTGCTCCACCGCGCGCTTCGCGCCCGCCAAGGCCACGAACACGCCGATACCTGGGTCCTCGACCAGGTCTTCCCGGCCGACCGCGCCACGCCGCTGGTGACCGTCCTCGATGGACACCCGCACACGCTGTCGTTCCTCGCCACCGTCAACCGGGTGCGCACGACCGCGCTGGGCGTCACCCGCTTCGGCCAGTCCGGTTCACTGGAGGACGTCTACCGGCACCACGGCCTGGACAGCGACAGCATCGTCCGCGCGGCGCTCGACGTCACCGCCTAACGCAGGCCGGTGAGGTGCGCCCGCGCGGCGGGGCGGCCCGCGAACAGCAGCATGATCGCCCACGCCGGGCCGCTCACTTCGGGGCCCTCGCCCACTGACCAGCCGTTGTCGGTCGCGCGGTAGTGGTACCCGCCGAAACGGCGGCGGGCGTGGAACATCCGCGGCTTGGCCCACAGCCGCTGCGCGACGTGCGCGGCGGCTTCCGGCGGCACAGCGAGGTGTTTGCCCGACGGCAGCGCGATGTCCAAGCCGTGCACGAGGATGTCGAGCAGTACCTCGTGCACGCCGATGCTCGGCGGGGTGCGCCGGTACCCGGCGAGGGCGCGGATCTCCGTGGCGAGCCCGTCCGTGCCCGGGTAGGCGCACGCGGAATCGTGGATCGCGCGATTCACGTCGCCGCGCGCCCGGATCGCGGCGGCCAGCGCGTCCCGGAGGCTGGTCCGGTACTGGGTGGCCAGGTGGGCCGCGACGTCGCGCACCGTCCACCCCTCGCACAGCGACGGGCGGGCCCATTCGTCGCCGGTCAGCTCGTCCAGCAGGTCCGCGATCGCCACGCGCTAGGTGTCGATGGCCCGCCACAGGTCGGCGTCGTCCATGACACTGAATCGTGCGGGCCGGGCCGGGCGTTATAGCCGTGCGGTGATCGCTGGAGCTGCTATGATCAAAGTGGAGTGACTCGTGCGAAGGAGACCCCACGTGGCAGGTGAAGACGACATCTCCGGGTGAGTCCCGGAGCTAGCTGGCCACCGGCAGGCATTGCCGTCGTGGCCGTCTTGTCGTCCACTCGTTCCGCCACGCATTCCGAGGTTTCTTCGTCATGTCCGATGCTCGTATCGTCGTGTCCGGCCTGTCTTTTTCCTGGCCGGACGACACCCCCGTGTTCGACCAGCTGTCCGTCACCGTCCCGGACGGGCGCACCGGTCTGGTCGCGCCCAACGGCGCCGGGAAGTCCACCCTGCTCCGGCTCGTCGCCGGTGAGCTGCGGCCGTCGGCGGGCAGCGTGTCCGTGGACGGGCTGCTCGGGTACCTGCCGCAGGATCTGCCGCTGACCGGCGACCTCACCGTCGCCGAGGTACTCGGCATCGCGCCGGTGCTGCGGGCGCTGGCCGCGGTCGAGGCCGGTGACGTGGCCGAGGAGCACTTCACCACGATCGGCACCGACTGGGACGTCGAGGAGCGCACGCGCGCCCAGCTGGACCGGCTCGGCCTCGGCCACGTCACGCTGGACCGGCGGCTGGACACCTTGTCCGGCGGGCAGATCGTGTCGCTCGGGCTGGCCGCCCAGCTGCTCCGGCGGCCCGACGTGCTGCTTCTCGACGAGCCCACCAACAACCTCGACCTGGACGCCCGGCGCCGCCTCTACGCCGTGCTCGACGACTGGTCCGGCTGCATGCTCGTGGTGAGCCACGACCGCGCGCTGCTCGACCGGATGGACCGCATCGCGGAACTGGAGGCCGGCGGGATCACCTTCTACGGCGGCAATTTCACCGAATACGAGCAAGCCGTGCAGGCCGCGCGCGAGGTCGCCGAGAAGAACATCCGCAACGCCGAGCAGGAGGTCAAGCGGGAGAAGCGCGAGATGCAGCAGGCCCGGGAGCGGGCCGCGAAGCGGGCGAGCACCGCGCAGCGCAACATCGCCAGCGCCGGGCTGCCGAAGATCGTCGCCGGGACGCTGAAGCGCAACGCGCAGGAGTCGGCGGGCAAGGCCGACGGCACGCACGCGGCGCGGGTCAGCGCGGCGAAGGCGAAGCTGGACCAGGCGGAGCGGTCGCTGCGGGAGGACCAGAAGATCGTCCTGGAACTCCCCCGGACGGCGGTGCCCGCGGGGCGGACGCTGTTCCTCGGCGAGGGTCTGCGGAAGCGGGAGTTGTTCGGCGCGGGCGTGGACCTGGCCGTGCGCGGGCCGGAACGGATCGCGCTGACCGGGCCCAACGGGTCGGGCAAGTCGACGTTGCTGCGGCTGGTCAGCGGTGATCTGGAGCCGGACGCCGGTTCGATCCGGCGGGCGGACGGGCGGGTCGCGTACCTGTCGCAGCGGCTGGACCTGCTCGACGACGACCGCACGGTGGCGGAGAACCTGGCCGCTGCCGCGCCCGGCATGCTTCCGGCCGATCGGATGAACCTGCTGGCGCGCTTCCTGTTCCGCGGCGCGCGGGCGCACCTGCCGGTGCGGGCCCTCTCCGGTGGCGAACGCCTGCGCGCGACGCTGGCGTGCGTGCTGTTCGCCGAGCCCGCGCCGCAGTTGCTGTTGCTCGACGAGCCGACGAACAACCTCGACCTGGTGAGCACCGGCCAGCTGGAGGCCGCGCTGAACGCCTACCGGGGCGCGTTCGTGGTCGTCAGCCACGACGAGCGTTTCCTGGCCGGCATCGGCGTCGAGCGCCGCCTGCACCTGGCCGGGGGACGGTTGCTGGAGGCGGCGTGAACCGGGATGTCACATCCGCGCGCCGGGCGGTGTCTGCATGACGAGCGACCCGAGGAGGAACCCGTGACCGACCCGTTCGTCACCCATCGCAGCCTGCTGTTCACCGTGGCCTACGAGATGCTCGGCTCGGCGGCCGACGCCGAGGACGTGGCGCAGGAAACCTGGCTGCGCTGGGCCGATGTGGACCAGGCGGAGGTGCGCGACCCGCGGGCGTACCTGGTCCGGGTGGTGACGCGGCAGGCGCTGAACCGGCTGCGGTCGGTGTCCCGGCGGCGTGAGGACTACATCGGGGAATGGCTGCCCGAGCCGCTGCTGACCACGCCGGACGTGGCCGAGGACGTGGAGCTGGCGGAGAACGTCTCGATCGCGATGCTCACCGTGCTGGAGACGCTCGGGCCGGCCGAGCGGGCGGTGTTCGTGCTGCACGACGTGTTCGACCTGTCGTACGCCGAGGTCGCCGAGGCGGTCGGCAAGAGCACCGCGGCGGTGCGGCAGATCGCGCACCGGGCGCGCGAGCACGTCGCCGCGCGGCGGCCGCGGATGCAGGTGGACCGGGCGCAGCAGCAGGCGGCCGTGGAGCGCTTCCTGGCCGCCGTGTCCAACGGTGACGTGCGCGCGCTGGTGGACGTGCTGGCTCCGGACGTGGTGGTGATCTCCGACGGCGGTGGCGTGGTGCCGGCCGCGCGCAAGCCGGTCATCGGCGCCGAGCGGGTCGCGACGCTGCTCGCCCACGCCGCCGAGCGCACCGGCTTCACCGCGAGCGCCACCTGGGTCAACGGGATGCCGGGCGTCCGGCTCGACGTCGAGGGTTCGGCCGCCGCGCTGAGCCTGGTGGTCGAGGACGGCCGGATCACCCGGATCTACGGGATCAACAACCCGCACAAGCTGGGCTGGCTGGACAAGGTGGCGCAGCTGCGGCGGTGACTCACCCGGGCGCGAGCAGGGCCGGGTCCTGGCGGAGGATCGCCACCTCCAGTCCGCGCAGGCCCGGCCCCGGCTCGAGGCCCAGTTCCTCGGCCAGGGTGCTGCGCGCGGCCCGGTAGACGCCGAGCGCCTCGACCTGGCGCCCGGTGCGGTAGAGCGCGAGCATCAGCTGTCCGCGCAGCCGTTCGCGCAGCGGGTGGGCCTCGACCAGCGCCTCCAGTTCGCCGACCAGCTCCGGGTGGCGGCCGAGCGCGAGGTCCGCGCCGATCCGCTCCTCCAGCGCCGACAGGCGCAGCTCGTCGAGGGCCGCGATCGCGGGCTGCGCGAACGGCTGGGCGCGGAACTCCGCCAGCACGGGACCGCGCCACAGCCGCAGGGCCCGGCGCAGCAGGTCCGCGCGTTCCCGGGGGCCGGCGCCGGCCGCGGCGTCGACGAGCACGCGGAACCGGTTCGCGTCGATGTCGGCCGCGGCCGCGGTCAGCGCGTAACCGGGCGGCCGCGTGCGGATCAGGGCACCGCCGAGCCGCTTGCGCAGGTTCGACACCAGGCCCTGCAGCGCGGTGCCCGCCGTCGGCGGCGGGTTGCCCTGCCACAGCTCGTCGGTGAGCCGGTCGGTGGCGACCACCTGCCCGGCGTGCACGACCAGGAGGGCCAGCAGCGCCCGCCCGCGGCCGCGGGGCAACGGCACGAGCTCGCCGGTGTCGCGCACCTCCAGCGGACCCAGGATGCGGAACTCCATCGGACCTCCCGGGGGATTCGTTAGCGATCCCTTAGCGGCCTTTCCCATAATTCGCTGCTTCGCAGGTGTCCGTAACAGCGAGGAGGTGGACGCGATGCGTTGTGGACGGATCCTCGTCGCCGCGGTGGCCGCCACACTGGCGTTGCCCACGGCCGTAGCGGCCGCGGCGAGCCCGGTGCAGACGTTCGTCACGTTCGACCCGGCGGCCGGGGAGTTCCCCGAGGGGGTCGCGTTCGACAAGACCGGGAACCTGTACGTGAGCCTGCTCCCGGCGAGCCAGATCCGGCGGATCACCCCGGACGGCACCCAGTCGGTCGTGGCCGATTTCGGCACCGCGGGCGGCGCCGGGCCGGCCGGGCTCGCGGTGGCGCCGAACGGCACGATCTACGCGGCCGAGCCGGCCATCGACCTGCAGACCGCTCAGACGAACCCGGACAAGCGCGGCGTGTACCGGGTCGGCCGGGACGGCACGCCGGTCCGCCTGCCCGGCACCGGGGCCATCGTGTTCCCCAACGACCTGCGGCTGGACAAGCACGGCACGGTGTACGTGACCGATTCGGCCGGCGGTTCGGTGTGGCGGATCCCGAAGGGCGGCAGTGCCCAGCTGTGGGCCGACGGCCCGCTGCTGGCGGGCACCGGCGCGGCCGGAGCCGGGTTCCCGATCGGCGCGAACGGCATCGCGGTGCTGCGGGAGGAGGTCATCGTCGCCAACACCGACCTCGGTGCGCTGGTGCGGATCCCGATCCGGCGGGACGGCAGCGCGGGCACGCCGTCGGTGCTGGTGTCCTCGCCGCTGCTGGTCGGTGTGGACGGTCTGGCGCTGGACGTGCACGGCGGGATCTACGCCGTGGTCGGGACGCAGAACCTGGTGCTGCGCATCGACCGCGACGGATCGATCACGACGCTGGCCACCGCGGCCGAGGGGCTGAACCAGCCGAGCACCGCGGCGTTCGGCACCGGCCGGGCCGGGAACAAGACGCTCTACATCGCGAACTTCTCGCTGTTCTCCCCCGCCCCGACACCCGGCGTGCTCACGCTGGAAGTCGGCGTCCCGGGACGCCCACTTCCCTAGCGCGCCGCCGCGAGCGGGCCGGTCAGGGCAGCAGCACCGTTTTGCCGGCGAGCTTCCCGGCCGCGGCCTCCTCGTGGACCGCGGCCAGCTCGCTCAGCGGGCGGCGGTCGGCGACGTGGATGCGCAGCCGCCCGGCGTCGACCTCCTCGGCGAGGTGCCGGAGCTGCGCGGCGTCGCTGCGGACGAAGACGCGGGCGGCGCGCACGCCGCGGGACTCGTCCGGCTCCGGCGGCGTCGCGCTGGTCACCACGATCCCGCCGTCGCGCACCAGCGCGGTCAGCTCCGGCGGGGTCTCCGGCGCCAGGTTCACCACCACGTCGACCGGTTCGCGCACCGCGTCCCAGTCGCCGTGGCCGACGACCTGTGCGGCGCCGTAGGACCGCAGCCGGCCGGCGTGCGCATCGCGTGCCGTGCCGACGACTGTCGCCCCGGCCCGGGCCGCCAGCTGCACCGCGTATCCGCCGACGGCGCCGCCCGCGCCGTTGACCAGCACGCGCTGCCCGGCCCGCACCTCGCCCAGCTCGAACAGGGCCTGCCAGGCGGTGAGACCCACCACCGGGAGGGCCGCGGCGTCGGCCGCCGGGACCGACTCCGGCGCGGCGGTGAGCGCCTCGGCCGGGGCGAGGACGTACTCGGCGGCCGCGCTGCCGTCGATGATCGGCAGGAAGCCGATCACCGCGTCGCCGCGCCGGAAGCCGGTCACGCCGTCGCCGGTCTCCGCGACGGTGCCGGACACGTCGACGCCCGGGATGTGGGGCAGGCGCAGCGGGAAGGCCTCGCGCAGCTCACCCGCGCGGAGCAGGGCGTCGACGGGATTGAAGCTGGTGCCCGCGACCTGGATCAGGACCTGACCCGGCCCGGGCTCCGGCCGCTCCGCCTCCTCGTGACGCAAGACTTCGGCTCCGCCGTACTCGTGGTACCGCACTGCTCGCATGATCTCTCCTCGATTCTTGCTCCGAATTCGAAGCATATCGAGACCGTACCACGCTTCGAAGTCGAAGCAAGTAGACTCCGGACGTGAGCCACGACGCACTGGACGCCGAGCAGCTGGACACCTACTTCGCGCTGATGGAGGTCAGCAGCCTCCTGCAGCACGCGGTGGAGCAGCAGTTGCGCGCCACCGGGCCGCTCAGCTGGGTGCAGTTCCAGGTCCTCGCCCGGCTCGCGAACTCGCCCGGCGGCAGCCAGCGGATGACGGACCTGGCCGACGGGGTCGTCTACAGCCGCAGCGGGCTGACCTACCAGGCGGGGCTGCTGGACAAGGCCGGGCTGGTCACGCGGCGCCAGTCCGAGGACGACGAGCGCAGCGTGACGGTGACGATCACCGACGCCGGCCGGGACATGGTGGCGCGCGTGCTGCCCGGGCACGTCGAGGTGGTGCGGACGATGCTGTTCGAGGGGCTGTCGCGGCGGGACCTCACCACGCTGGGCGGCATCCTGAGCGGGGTGCGCGAGCGGATGCGCGCGGCACCCCCGCGCTCGGCGAGGCCCCGCCGCAAGCCGAAGGCCTGACCGGGCTGGGGAAGGTGCGCCCGGCGCTGGGGATCACACGGCCGGCCAGTCCGCGCGGAGGCGTGCGAGCCGCGTGCGCCACCGGATCAGAGCTCCGTGACCTTGCCCTCCGCGACCTCCAGCCGCCGGGTCAGCGAGACCGCCTCCAGCATGCGCCGGTCGTGGGTCACCAGCAGCAGGGTGCCCGGGTAACCGTCCAATGCGGACTCCAGCTGCTCGATCGCCGGGAGGTCGAGGTGGTTGGTCGGCTCGTCGAGCACCAGCAGGTTCACCCCGCGCGCCTGCAGCAGCGCCAGCGCCGCCCGCGTGCGCTCGCCCGGGGACAGCGTCGCGGCGGGGCGGAGCACGTGCGCGGCCGCCAGGCCGAACTTCGCCAGCAGCGTCCGCACGTCGGCGTCGGCCAGTTCCGGCACCTCCCGCGCGAACGCCTCGGCCAGCGGCAGGTCGCCGAGGAACAGCCGTCGCGCCTGGTCGACCTCGCCGACCCGCACCCCCGGCCCCAGCGACGCCACCCCGTCGTCCAGCGCGGCCCGGCCGAGCAGCGCCGCGAGCAGCGTCGACTTCCCGGCCCCGTTCGCGCCGGTGATCGCCACCCGGTCGGCCCAGTCGATCTGCAGGTCGACCGGCCCGAGCGTGAACTCGCCGCGCCGCACCACGGCACCCCGCAGCGTCGCCACGACCGCACCCGCCCGGGGCGCCGCGGCGATCTCCATGCGCAGCTCCCACTCCTTGCGCGGCTCCTCGACGACCTCCAGCCGCTCGATCATCCGGTCGGTCTGGCGGGCCTTCGCGGCTTGCTTCTCGGTGGCCTCGGCGCGGAACTTGCGCCCGGCCTTGTCGTTGTCCCCGGCCTTGCGCCGCGCGTTGCGGACGCCCTTTTCCATCCACGCCCGCTGCGTGCGCGCCCGCGTCTCCAGCGCCGCGCGGGTCGCCGCGTACTCCTCGTAGTCCTCCCGCGCGTGCCGCCGCGCCACGGCGCGCTCCTCCAGGTACGACTCGTACCCGCCGCCGTAGAGCCGCACCTGCTGTTGCGGCAGGTCCAGCTCCAGCACCTGGTCGACGGTCCGGGCGAGGAACTCGCGGTCGTGGCTGACCAGCACGGTCGCCGCGCGCAGCCCGGTGACGAACCGCTCGAGCCGGGCCAGGCCGTCGAGGTCGAGGTCGTTGGTGGGCTCGTCGAGCAGGAACACGTCGTAGCGGCTGAGCAGGAGCGACGCCAGCCCGGCGCGGGCCGCCTGCCCGCCGGACAGCGAGGTCATCGGCTGGTCGAGGCCGACCGAGAGCCCCAGCTCCACGGCCACCTCCTCGGCCCGGTGGTCGAGGTCCGCGCCGCCCAGTGCCAGCCACCGGTCGAGCGCGGCGGCGTAGCGGTCGTCGGCCCCGTCGGTGCCCGCGGTGAGGGCCTCGGTCGCCGCGTCCAGCTCGGCCTGCGCGGCGGCGACGGAGGTGCGCCGGGCGAGGAACTCGCGCACCGTCTCGCCCGGCCGGCGCTCCGGCTCCTGCGGCAGGTACCCGACGGTCGCGCCGGGCGGGGTGAGCCGGACCTCGCCGGCTTCGGGCTGGTCCACCCCGGCGAGGATCCGCAGCAGCGTGGACTTGCCCGCGCCGTTGACGCCGACCAGCCCGACGACGTCACCGGGCGCCACCACCAGGTCGAGACCGGAGAAGAGGGTGCGGTGCCCGTGGCCCGCGGTCAGGTCCTTGGCCTGGAGGGTCGCACTCACCCGGCCACCCTAACCGTGGGCTTCGAGGTCACGGATGAGCCCCTGGGCGGGGCAAGTAGGCGTCGGCGGCGACGTTGACCAGCCCGGAGGGTCAGGCCTGGAACTGGAACGGGATCGCCGGGAGGAGATCCGTGACATCGGGGTGCAGTTTCGCGAGCCCCTGGTCGAAGGTCACCAGCCGGCCACCGTGAGCGCGGGCCAGTTGCGCGAGATAAGCGTGGGTGACCTGGCGGTGTCCGAACACGCCGTCCATCGGCACTTCGCTGTAGGACACCGAGTCCGGCCAAAAGTTGTGCCGTTCGTTGCTCCGCAAGGCGGCGAGTACCGCCTTCGCATCAACCGCCGTCTGGCCTTCACGCAGGAGCAAACGGATCAGGCTTCCCTCCGTCACGGGGCAGGTGGCGAAGTCGTCGTCCACGCCGGTGAACCACGCTTCGGCCGATTGGTGGTGGACGTGGTCGGCCACCACCAGCGCGATGAGCACGTTGGCATCGAGCAGGTTCGTCACTCGTCGTCGTCCAGGGAGCGCACGTCGTCGGTCGTGATGATCTTGCCCAGGCTGACCACCGGCAGCCCCGTCGCGGGACTCCGCGACACCTCCGGCGACTTGCCCTGGCCGAGGCCACGACGCATGAGCTCCGCGACGATCTCGCTCAGCGTCCGAGACGTGTCGCGGGCTATCGACAGCGCCTGTTGGTGGAGATCTTCGGGAAGATCGATCGTCGTTCGCACCTCTGCATCATAGCATCTGCGCATCATGATGCAGAGATGCTATGCAGGTGGTCCGGTCGCGCGTCCCATGCCATCGCTCCCGCCCAGAACCGGCCGGACCCATCGGCGACCCCGTCGTTCATGCGCATCGACTCCGGGACCACCCGCGCGAGCCACCGCACCCCGTCGTCCAGGATCGCGATCCCCCGCCCGGCCGCGGCGATCCACCCGCCATCGGCCGCCGAGCACACCGTCCACTCCGGACTCGGTAGTCCAGCGGCTCGGCGCCGGCGTTGTAGTGGATGCCGGTGCTCGACCTGCAGGCTCGCCGCCAGCGGGAGCGGCCTCAGCGGACAGTGCGGCGCGAGCAGCGCGTCGAAGATCTCGGCGCCGGGGATGGGTGCGTCCAGATCAATTGTCAGTTGATGCTCGCGGTCGGAGCCCACCGCACGCACCGGACGGGCCGCCGGGTGATGATGTCCCCGTTTCCGGGTGGCAGGAGGAACCGTGGTGGCGATGGTGCTGGCTGGGTTGGTGTCGGAGGCGGCCGCGGAGGCGTACGAACGCCTGCACGCCGCGGGTGAGATCCCGGCCGGGTCCGGGGCAGGCCGGTTCGACCTCGACGACCCCGCCGGCCGGGAACTGCTCGACGCCGGGCTCGTCTCGATGGCCGGCACGGGCGACCAGCGGTATGTGCGCGTGGTGCACCCGGTGATCGCGTTGCGCCGGTTGATCGACCGGCAGCACCGGCACCTGTCGGCGCTGCAGGCGAGCCTGGCGGAGTCGTGGGAGCGGTTCGCCGACGTGGTCGCCCCGACCACCGGCCTGTCGCAGGACGCGCTCGACGGTGAGGACGTCCAGGCGGTCCGCGATCCGGCCGAGATGTCCCGGCTGGCGGCGGGGCTCTACCGCTCCCCGCGCCGCCTCCTCCGCGCCACCTTCAACGCCCGGTCCGGCCACAACCCGACCACCGAGGGCCTGCTCCTGCCGCCGCCCGACGCCATCGCCGCCGGGGTGGAGTTCCGCATGCTCTACGACACCGAGCACGCCTCGGACGAGTGGGGTTCGCACAGCATCGAGGAGTCCGTCCGCGCCGGCGAGCAGGCTCGCATCCGGCGGTCGGTGCCGGTGAAGATGATGCACGTCGACGACCACGTCGCGCTGGTCACGATCGACCGCACGGGCGCCGACGGCGCGCTGCTGATCCGCTCCCCCGCCCTGCTCGGCCTCCTCGCCGAGTGGTTCGACGCGCTCTGGCACGCGCCGGACACCACGACCATCGGCGAGGCGGCCCCGGCCGAGCTCACCCCCGCCCGCCACAAGGTCCTGCACCTGCTGGCGGCCGGCCTCACCGACGAGGCGATCGCCCGCCAGACCGGCACCGCGGTGCGCACGGTCCGCCGCCACGTCGGCGCGATCCTGGAGATCCTGCAGGTCGACAGCCGGTTCGCCGCCGGAGTGGCCGCCGTCCGCCGCGGCTGGTTGTGACCGCAACCGGACATTGTCCGGAATGGACCTGTACGGCCGCCCCGTCCGCGCGGCACACTCGCCCGGTCGCTGGGAGCGTGGAGGGAAGCTGGGTTGAGCAACGGCTACGAGGTCGACCTGAGCAGTCTGGAGGCGGCGGGCAAGGCCCTCACCGAGGCGGCCGGCTGGGCGCAGGACGTCGCGGGACGGGTGCACAAGTGCCGGGCGAACGTCCAGTTCACCGACGGGTCCACCTTGGACGAGCTGTTGCGCGGGGACACCGAGAACCTGCCGCTGCGCAAACTCGAAGGGGTCATCGCGCGGATGACCGACCTCGTCGAGCGCCGCCAGGTGCACGTCAAGGACGAACTGGAGTACGCAGGACAGGCCATGCTGAAGATCAAGGCGCTGTACGCCCGCGCCGACGGCCAGGACGGCTGACCGCCTTGAGCGCGTACGAGGAGTACCGGGAACAGCTGTTCGCCGAGTTCCTGCGACTGGCCGGGGTCATCGAGGAGTGTGCGAAGATCCTGCTCCAGCAGTCGCCGCCACCGGTGATCGAGGGGGTGGGCACCCAGACCGAGGAATACGTCCGGAACCTGTCGATCGACGCGGCGAAGAAGAAGGACGTGGTCTGGGAGGCCTACTCCCTGCTCGGCGAACTGCACGGCTACCAGGGCGGTGCGGCCGGGGCCGCCGACGAGGCCCGGCGCGAATTGGCCGCGGCGAACGTGACCGTCGACGACGTGGACGAGAAGTTCACCACCGCGACCGGCAACCTCGCCGAGTGGACCGGGTCGGCCGCCCGCGCGGTGACGAGCAGGCTCAACGACCTGAAGGCGTTCGTCGGGAACCAGTCCGCCTACGCGGCGTACCTGGACAAGGTGCTCGAGCAGTACGCGCTGCTCGTGCGCACCGGTGAGGACAACGCCGAGAAGCTCGCGGCGAACATCACCAAGGCCCTCGCCGACGCGCAGAAGGACCGCACGACGGCGAAGGTCGAGTTCGCGCTGAACATGTTCTACGGCACCGCCGGACTGGTCTCCGCCGCCAAGTCCGGGGACGTGGTGAGCGGGGTCGAGAACGTGGCGAAGGTCGTCGGCGAGATCAAGCAGCTGACGAAGACCTGGGAGGAGACCGACCCGCAGCGCATCATGGCCCAGTTCCGGGCCGACGTGCGCGCGGCGCGGAACAACCTGGCCGAGGCCGGCGACCGGCTCGCCGGCCACTTCACGGCGATGCTCGAGGACATGGCCAAGGAGAACGGCCGGACCTTCTTCAAGGACCCGAAACTCGGCCTGGACGTCACGAGCCCGAACTTCAAGCCGGCGCAGTTCCGGCTCAAGGAGGCCGCGAACTGGGACGAGTTCGCGCGCGCCGTGGAGAAGCTGCCCAAGGACCCGCCGGCGCCCGCCCGCGGCCCGATCGCGCAGCGGCTGGAGACCGGATAGCCCGGCGCGGTGTGGTCGTTATGGTTCCGGCGCCGGGGTAGCTGTTTCCTGCCGGGTGGCCCTGATCGCGACTGATCGCGGACTGATCGGGAGCATTACACCGCCGCGGGTGCGGGTGATCATCGGCGGTCTCGTTCTCGTGGCGGCGCTGTGCGCAGCCTTGGCGGTGTGGGCGGCGACCTCGGAGGTCTCGGCGGCCGGGATCACCTGCGACACGGCGCTGCACGAACCCGACCAGGACCCACGTCCGGCGCTGAGCACCGTGTGCGACAGCGGCCGGACAATGCGGCAGTTCACCGCGGCGGCGGGCGCAGCGGGCGGCCTCCCGTTCGGCGGCGCGGCGCTGGCGACGGGCATCCGCAGGCGGGGACCACGTACCCAGCGTTGGACGGCGACAGTCGCACCGCGGCGGCTCCGGGGTCCGATGGCGAGTGGATCAGCGCCCCACCGAACCCGCCGCGACCAGGTGCGGCCAGATCTCCGCCGCGATGCCCTCCGGCGTGCCGGGGCAGCCGCGGCGTAGCCAATCCATCACGGTCCCCAGCAGGGCGCCCGCCAGCAGCGCCGCCGCCGGGTCGTGCGGGATTTCCGCCGGGTCGTCGGCGTGGGTGGGGGCTCCGGTGCCGGTCAGGTGCACGTGGATGGCGATCGCGAGGCGGTGGTGCAGGTGGTTGATCACCCGGGCGCTGCCGGCGAGCAACGCGCCGTACAGCCGCGCGTGCTCCGCCACGTGCACGAAGATCCTGGCCAGCGCTTCGATCGGCGCGGGGTCCTCGTTCGGCAGCAGCACGTGCGCGGCGGCGACCAGCTCGTCGAACATGTCCGTGCACGCGGCCGCCGCGAGGTCGTGCACGTCGGTGTAGTGCTCGTAGAACGTGGAGCGGTTGACGTCCGCCCGCTTGGTCAGGTCGGAGACCGAGATCTGACCCAGGTCGCGCTCGGCGATCAGCTCCAGCAGCGCGGCCTCCAGCGCGGACCGTGACCGGCGGCTACGGCGATCGGGTACTTGCGGGGCGGACACCGGATCAGTCTAATGGGCTCCGACAGGTGTTGGAAAAACACCACATGTCGGAATGATTCGGGCGAAGTTCACCCGTCGAGGAGTCGCTGATGACCACCGCGGAACCCCGGAGCTACCCGTTCAGCCTGCCGGAGCGGCTGGACGTGGAGCCGATGTTCGCGAACCTGCGCGCGAACGAGCCGCTCAGCCGGGTCCGGCTGCCGTACGGCGAACCGGGCTGGCTGGCCACCCGCTACGAGGACGTGAAGGTCGTGCTCGGCGACCCGCGGTTCAGCCGCGCCGCGAGCCTCCAGCACGACGAACCCCGCATGCGGCCGCAGCCTTCGCAGTCCGGCGGCATCCTCAGCATGGACCCGCCGGACCACAGCCGCCTGCGCCGGCTGGTCACGAAGGCCTTCACAGTGCGGCGGATCGAGCAGTTGCGGCCACGGGTGCGGGAGATCGCCGACGGGTTGGTCGACGCGATGCTCGACCAGGGGCCGCCCGCCGACCTGGTCGAGGCGTTCGCGCTGCCGGTGCCGGTGACCGTGATCTGCGAGCTGCTCGGCGTGCCCTACGAGGACCGCGTGGACTTCCGCCACTGGTCCGACGCGTTCCTGTCCACCACGAAGTTCACCCCCGAGGAGGTGGTGGACTGCACCGGCAGGATGCACGCCTACCTGGAGGGCCTGATCGCCCAGCGCCGCGCCGAGCCGCGCGACGATCTGCTCAGCGGGCTGGTCGCCGCGCGCGACAACGAGGATCGTCTGTCCGAAGAGGAACTGGTGATGCTCGCGATGGCGTTGCTGGTCGCCGGGCACGAGACGACCGCGTCACAGATCCCCAACTTCGTCTACACGCTGCTGACGCACCCCGAGCAGCTCGCCGTGCTTCGCGCGGATCTGAGCCTGGTGCCGAAGGCTGTCGAGGAGCTGATGCGGTTCGTGCCGCTGGGGCTCGGCGCCGGCATCGCCCGGTACGCGACGGAGGACATCGAGCTGGGTGGGGTGCTGGTGCGCGCGGGCGAGGCCGTGCTGCCCGCGCTGGCGTCGGCGAACCGGGACGAACGGGTCTTCGCCGACCCCGACGAACTCGACCTGCGCCGCCAGGACACCTCGCACATCGGCTTCGGCCACGGCGTGCACCACTGCCTGGGCGCGCCCCTGGCCCGCATGGAGCTGCAGGTCGCGCTCGACACGCTGCTCCGCAGGCTGCCCGGCCTGCGCTTCGCCGACGGCGAGGCCGGCATCGACTGGAAGGAGGGGCTGTCCACGCGCGGCCCCGAGCGGATGATGCTGACCTGGGACCACTGACCGGGCCGCTCCCGCGGGCGCGGTGGGCGGAGGGAGCCGAGAAGCGTGAGGACCGGAGGGTACGCGCGGGCCACGGGCAGTGCCCACCAGGTCGAGCACCGGCCGGTCCAGCCGCGGCACCCGGGGCCTGGCGGAAGCCTCGCTCGGCGGCCAGGCCTGCCCGAGGGCCGCGGCTTGTCAGGCGGCGAGCTGCTTGGTGAACCACCGCGTCAGCACCTCGTCAACCGCCTTCGCTGTCGGCAGCTGAGGCGCGGGCTCCAGCCCCGGTTCCTCCGCCAGCGGGTGCGCCAGCTCCGGCACGTCGACCAGCTCGGCGTCCGCCAGCCGGGCGACCAGCGCGGCGGCGTCCGCACGCAGGTCCGGGTGGTCCTGCTCGCCGCTCACCAGCAGCAGCGGCACGTCCGCCGCCAGTTCGCCCGCGCGGGCGACGAAGTCGAACTCCTCCGCGACCCGGTGCGCCTCCTCCGTCCAGTGGTACGGGCGCCCGGCGAGGCCCTCGGTCAGCGGGACCACCGTGCGCAGCCGCACGGCGGGGTTGACCAGCGCCACCGCCCGCACCGCAACCGCTTGCGTGACCAGCACCCTCAGCGCCACCGCCCCGCCCAGCGACGCGCCGAGCACGCTCACCGGCGAGTCGTCGACCGGCAGCTGACGGCGCAGCGCCTCCAGCGCGGCCGGGAACTCCTCGGCCGCCTGCCGAGCGAACGGCGCCAGAAACGCCAGCAACGCGTCCTTCCGGGCGAGTTCGATCACCGCGTCGACCCGGCCGTCGACCATCCGCGCGCCGCACATCGGCATGCCCAGGTGCACCCGCCAGGCCGGCACCCCGCGCATCGGCAGCGCGGCCGCGAACGCCGCGTCCGTGCGTGGCGCGTCCAGCATGTGCCAGGTGACGATCAACGGCGCGGGACCGTCGACCTCCGGCGGCAGCGCCGTGTACGGCACGCCAGCGGCACTTCCGGTCAGAGTTTGCATGTCCACCCCCCGCGTCCACCTTAGACAGCGGGGACGGCGCCATGAAACCCCTTTCGCTGCAAGCGAAAACTCACACCGAACGCACCAGTTCGATCGCCTTCGCCAAGGTAGCCAGGCGTGCGTCCAGGGTGTCGCCGGCCGGGTAGAGGCGCACGGTGTCCACGCCGGCGTCGCGCCACACGCGCAACCGTTCGCGCACCATCGGTTCGGTGCCGATGAGCGTCGTGCCGAGCACCATCTCGTCGGTCACCAGCGCGGCCGCGCCGTCGCGATCCCCAGCCTGCCAACGATTCCGCACCTCGGCCGCCACCTCGGCCCAGCCCTGGCGGCTGTAGGCGCGGTTGTAGAAGTTGGTCGACGCCGAACCCATCCCGCCGAGGCTGAACGCCAGCTCCTTCTTCCGCCCGGCCACCATCGCCCGCAGCGCGTCCTCATCCGGCGCGAACGCGACCTCCGCGCCCTGGCACACGTCCAGATCCGCCCGCGTCCGCCCGCTCCGCGCGAGCCCTTCGTCCAGGTGGGCGAAATACGCGTCACCGGCGCCCTCGGGCACGAAACTGGTGCCCAGCCACCCGTCGGCGATCTCGCCGGTCAGCCGCAACATCGCCGGGGACAGGGTCGCCAAGTAGACCGGGATGTCGTGTTCGGCGCGCATGGACAGCCGCATCGGCACCGCGTCCCCACCCGCCAGCGGGATCGTGAACTCCTCACCGGAGTAGGAAATCTTGCCGCCCCCGAGCACGCGGCGCACGATCTCCACGGTCTCCCGCACCCGGGCCAGCGGCCGCGCGAACGGCACCCCGTGCAGGCCCTCGATCACCTGCGGGCCGGACGCGCCCAGCCCCAGCAGGAACCGTCCACCGGACAGATTGGACAGTGTGATCGCGGTCTGCGCCACCGCGACCGGTGTGCGCGTGCCAACCTGCATGATGCCGGACCCGAGCAGCATCCGTTCCGTGCGCGCGGCGAAGTAGCCGAGCGCGGACGGCCCGTCGGAGCCCCACGCCTCGGCGACCCAGCAGATGTCGAGGCCGAGTTTCTCCGCCTCCACCACGAAATCCGCGACCTCGCCGAAGCCCGCGGAGGCCTCGACGGTCGTCGCCGTGCGCATCAGGCTTCCGCCCGCTTCTTCAGGCGCTCCAGCGTCGCGGCCATGTTGCGCTCGAACTCGCGCATCCGCACGAAGACGATCTTCTGTTCCTTGTCCGGCATCCGGTCGATCGCCAGCGACAACCCGGACCGGCCCGGCCCCAGCCGCATCCACTGCGACAACTCCGTGCCGCCGTCGCGGGGTTCCACCCGGAACCGCCACGTCGCGCTGGGCTCGTCCGGATCCCCGACCGCCCAGGCGAACACCCGCGGCGGTTCGCACTCCACGACCTGCGAGGTGGCCGCCCACTCCCCCAGCGCGTCGTGCTTGCTGCGCCCGACGAACCGGGCGCCGGGCGCGGGACCGGTGGCGCCGTCGAGCCATTCGACGGACCGCAGCTCGTCGCTCATCTCCGGCATCAGCCCGATGTCGGACACCAGGGCCCACACCCGCTCGGGCGGCGCGTCGATCCAGGTGCGCACCTCCACGGTCGGGGTGTCCGCGTAGCGCGCGCCCCTCCACTCCATCGCCGGCCGTCCTCCTCGTCGTCGCGGGGTCCGGCCATCAGAGTTGCTTAATAAGACTTAGCTTGTCAAGAACCTGTCCCGCACGTCCGGCCTGCTTTTGAGCCGCTCCGGGAACCCGGGGCCGAGCCGCATCCGGGTCTCGTCGGCGCGCAGCGGCTCACCGCACCGCGCGCAGACGACCTCGGCGTGGGTGTCGTGGCCGCAGGGCTCGTGGTGGAAGGTGATCGGCGCGCCCTCGTCACCGGCGAGCCACCGGTCGCCCCACCGGGACAGCGCGGCCAGCACCGGGAAGAAGTCCCGGCCCTGCTCGGTGAGCAGGTACTCGTGGCGGCGGGGCTCGTCCTGGTAGGGCCGCCGCTCCAGCAGCCCCTGCTCGACGAGCCGGCGCAGCCGGTCGGTGAGCGTGTTGCGGGCGATTCCCAGGGACTGCTGGAAGTCGTCGAACCGGCGGACGCCGTAGAAGGCCTCGCGCAGCACCAGGGGCGTCCAGGCGTCGCCCAGCAGGTCGACGGTGCGGGCGATGGAGCACGGCCAGTTCGCGAACGACGTCCTCTTCATGCGGCCAGGTTAGCCCCGCGGCGCCGGTCAGCTCTCCCGGTGGAGGACGAGGTGCTCGTGGTACAGGACGTCGCCGGTCGCGGTGAAGCCGGTGTCGTCCACGTAGTCGATGCGGTTGCCGGTCACGGTGTAGCGGCCGGTGTGGGCTCCCCGTGCACCGGTGCGACCAGGGAGCACCGCACCCACCCGGTGCTACTTGCTGTGCAGCACGACCTCCATTCCTTCGTCTGTCCACACCAGACACCGCAGCTCGTGCGGGCCCTCCTCGACCGGGCCCACCTTCAGGCCCGCGGCCTCGGCCTCGGTGCGGGCGGCGGCCAGGTCGGCGACGCGCAGCAGCAACCCGGGTCCGGACGTCACGCTGTCCGTCCCGGCCAGCGCCACCCGCGCCCCGGCCACGTCGAACTGCGCCCACCGGTCGCCGTCGACGAACGTCGGGTCCGCGCCCAGCAGCCGCGACCACACGGCGACCGCGGCGGGCAGGTCGGCCACCGGGACGACCGTCGCGATCTTGTCCACCTCCATCAGATCTCCTCCGCGATCCGCCGGGCCCCGGCGACGGCCAGCGCCACCGACGTCAGCGTCGGGTTGCAGGCGGTCGCGGTGGGGATGACGCCGTTGCCGGCCACGTGCAGGCCCTCGACACCCCACACCCGCGAAGACGGGTCGCACACGGACGTGCCGTCATCGGCCCGCCCCATCCGGACCGTGCCCTGGTAGTGCAGGGACGCCCCGGGCGGGAGCGTGATCGGCTCGTCGTCCAGCGGCTCGCCGAGCGCGGACGCGGCCCGGCGCACCGCGGCGCGAGCCGCGTCCAGCGCGGCCTCGTCCCGCACGGTGAGCCGGTACTGGATGCGCATCGCCGGCATGCCGTAGCCGTCGCGCGCGGTGTCGTCGAACTCGACCCGGTCCTCGGCCCGCACGTCCTTCGCGCAGAACCAGCCCAACCCGACGATCGATCCGGGCGCGGGCACGTCGTCCGGCGCTAGCGGCACCGGGGACGCGTCGAGCTGCATCACCTGGCCGTGGAAGGGTTCGGCGTCGGTGAACGGCACCCAGCTCACCCCGCTCTGCCGCACGATCCGCGACCGGCCCCGCGGATCGATCTCCAGCGGTCCGACATCCCGCAACCGCACCGCGAACACCACCTGCGGCTGGTCGTTGAGGTAGCGGCCCAGCGCCGCCGGCCGCACCCCGGACGCCCACAGCAGTTGCGGCGTGCGCAGCGCGTCCGCGGCCACCACGACCCGCGCGGCGCGGACCTCGTGCTCACCGCCGTCCCGCAGATCGCGCACCAGCACACCACACGCCCGCCCGTCCTCCACGAGCACGCGCGTCACCAGCGCTTCCGGGAACAGCGTGTGCCGCTCGTTGCGCCGGGTCGCCTCGCCGAACACGACGTCGGCCCCGGACCAGGTCAGCGCGCCGTCCGGATCGCACCGCACGGCCAGCGGCATCGGCCGCACCCGGCGGTCCTCGCTGCGGCCCGGGTCGAAGGCCGCGGCGAGCCGTTTGCGGACCTCGGCGGCGAAGGGCGCGTCGTCGAAGGCGTGCGCGGACACCCCGAGCAGGCGTTCGGCCTCGTCGAGCAGGTCGTCCAGGTCCGGCAGGAACCCGATCCGCTCGCTGTCGCCGGGGCGCGGGCAGGCCGCCGTCCAGTGCGCGCCCATGCCGCCGACGTTGGTGGACATGGCCGCGGCGGGCAGTCCCTCGCCGCCGAGGAGGAAGGTCCCCGGCCGCCCGCGCCGGGAACCACCGGGCCCCTCCGAGCGTCGCTGCGCCCGTTCCCGCGCGGCGGGGTCGGCGATGTTCTTCACGTGCCCGCCCGGTGGATCGGCGAGCAACGGCCCGGCCTCGAACGTGGCGAGCCGCAGGTCCGGCCGCGTCTCGGACAGGATCCGCGCGTACGCCGCGCCGCACGGTCCACTCCCGACGATCGCGACGTCCACCGCATCGGGGAACGCCCTCATGCCAGGACCAGCCGCTTGCGGTCGCGCCCGCCGCCGGGCACCGGCATGTAGGAGATGCGTAGCCGCACGGAGACGGCCACGTCGTGCTCGCCCGGCGTCAGCGGCTCGTCGGTGGTGAAGCCGAGCACCGCGCGTTCCCCCATCTCCCACCGGTCGTCGGTGACCCGGGGCAGTTCGGCGAAGGTGTAGGTGTTGCCGTGCACGGTGAACGTGGTGCGCTCCGGCGGCACCGGCGTGCCGTCCAGGACGAGGTCCACGGCCTCCACCATGGACAGGAAGAGCCCGCGGTAGTAGGGCATCCGCACCTCCACCTCCCCGCCGTCCTCGCCGCGGGCGCGCAGGCCGCACACGATGTACTGGTCGAACACTGCGATCTCCTCAGGGGGTTTCGCCGAGCAGCCGCGCCAGCATCTCCTGCTGGCGGCGCACCTGCTCGACGCTGTCGACGGGGAAGGCGTCCTGGATGTGCCGGTTGCCCTCGTACTCGCTGGACAGGTAGCCGGTGAACCCGCCGTCGGCGAGCACCGGCACGATTTCGTCGTAGGGGATGCTGTACTCGTACCCCTCGTCGGTCATCTCGTAGAACTTCGCCTGCACGTGCCCGATGAACGGCAGGTGCTCCAGCATGTCCTTCGGCTCGGTCCAGATGTAGTGGGTGGCCTGGCGCGCCAGGCCGAACTCGACCGGCCCGCCGCCGCGGTAGTTGACGATGTCCATCAGCGCGTGGGTGTCGCCGTGGTCGTCGTAGGTCCGCACGATGTAGTCGACGAGATCCGGCCGCGCGCCGTCGCGCAGGGCGCGTTCGCTGACCACGCGCGGGAACCGCCGGACGTGCACGCCCATGTCCGGCATCAGCCCGAGCACGTGCGGGCCGAACCGGTGCATCACCTCGAGGTGCTCGAGGATCCACGGGTGGGAGAAGTGGAACGGCGCGTGCACCTCGAGCAGCAACCGGACGCCGCGGTCCTCGGCGTAGGGCGCGGCGGCGGCCATCACCTCGGGCGAGAAGTTGATGGTGGCCTTGACGATGCCGGCGCCGAGCCGGGCCGCGATGTCGATGTCGCGCCGCAGCGAGGCCACCTGCTCGTCGAGGGTGAGCCAGCGGTCCGCGTGGAGCTTGGTGTCGAGGAAGGCGTTGGTGGCGACCGGGGTCGTCCCGTAGGTCGCCATCCAGCCGTGCCAGCGCGCCACGAACTCGTCGGTCAGCACCGGGTAGCCCGGGATGGACTGCTCCGGGATGATCTCGATCCCCAGGGCGCCCATCGACGCGCAGGCGGCGACGCAGTCCTCGACGGACATGGTGCGCAGGAAGTACTCCTCCTGGAAGGAATACAGGCTCACGCCGCGGCGCGGGCGGTCGGGAGGGGCGCTCACGGGATCTCCTCTACTTTCAGATTCAGCATGATGATTCTAGTTTTGTGAGCCGCGAAAAGCGAGGGCCTTCCGCGGCGGAACAGTCAGCGGCGGCGCTTCTTCGGCGGCGCCGCCGGCTGGGTGAGGAAGGCCAGCACCATCCGCGCGAGGTCGGCCAGGATGTCCGACCACTCCCCCTCGCCGGAGGCCTGCTGCGTGCTGCCCAGGGCCAGCCAGCGGGCGAGCACGCTGTAGACGACGGTGAAGCTCCACTCCAGCGCGCGGCGCGGCTCGGGGTGGCTGATCTCGTCCGCCCGCTCGGCCAGCGCGGCGACGAACGCCTCCCGCAGCTCCGCGTGCGCGGCCCCACCCAGCTCGGCGATCTGCGCGTCGGTGTTGGCCAGCAGCATGAACGGGCCGAGCACCGGCGCGTTGCGGCGCAGCAGGTCGGCCGCCGTGCCGATGACCCGCTCGACCGCCTCGCCGAAGGTCTCCCCCGCCGGGGCGGGCTCGGCGAACGCCGCGCGCTGCTGGTCGCCGATCCGTTCCATCTCGCGGGCGTGCGCGGTGCGGATCAGGTCGTCCTTGCTGCTCACCCGGCCGTAGATCGACCCGGTGGACACCCCGGCGCGCTGGGCGACGTCGGCGAGGGTGAAGGAGTCCGAGCGGCGTTCGACCAGCAGCGCGATCACCGCGTCCAGTGCCTTGTCGAACGACAGCCGGCTGCGTTCCTGCTTGGGCTCCCGGACCCGGGCGTTGACGCTCTCCACGGGCCGACCGTACGGCACCGCGGTCACCGACGGCGACACCGGGATCACGCCGGCACCGCCGCCGCGGCGTAGCGGCCGCGCAGGAACACCATCGGCTCCCCCGCCTCCGGCTCGACCTCCAGCGCGCGCACCCGGCCCAGCACCAGCTCGTGATCGCCGGCCGGGCGCACCGCTTCGATGTCGCAGCCGACCCGCAGGACCGTGCCGGACAGCCGCGGCCCGAACGGTGCCGGACCGGGCAGGCCGTGCACGGCGAACCGGTCCGGCGCCTTGCGCACGAAGTCCCGGCACAGCCCTTCGCTGCCGGCGGCGAGGACGTTGGCGCAGAAGCGGCCGGTCTCGCGGATCCGGGGCCACGACGTGCTGGCCCGGTCGGGCAGGAAGCCCACCAGCGGCGGGTCCAGCGACACCGAGGTGAACGTGCCGACCACCATCGAAACGCCGGTGCCGGCGGTGATGACGCAGACGCCGGTCGGGTAGTGGCTCAGCGCGCGCCGGAACTCGGCGCCGTCGGACGGGTTCACGTCAGCCCTCCTCCTTCGCGCGGCTCGCGCGGTCGATCTCCTCGGCCATCCGTTCGTGCTTGCCGTCGAGGTCCCAGAACGCCATCGTCAGCGCCTGCAGCGCGATCAGCAGCAGCGGGGCGCCGTAGAACATCACCCGGATCGCGGTCAGCGCCGAGCCGTTCGCCTCGCCGGGCGTGTAGCCGGCCAGGCCGAGGCCGTAGGCGACGGCGGCCGCGCCGACCGCCGAGCCGACCTTGGTGGCGAAGCTGATGCCCGAGGAGAGCAGCCCCTCGTTGCGGGTGCCGAAGCGCCACTGCTGGTACTCGACGGTGTCGGCGACCATGGTGAACATCGAGACCATCGACAGGTTGATCGCCAGCGTGCCGAGGATGTAGCAGGTGAGGAACGCGGGGAAGCTGCTCTCCAGGGGCAGCATCGCGGCCCAGAAGACGAACCCGACCGCCAGCGCCTGGATGTTGCCGCGCCGCTTGCCAAACCGCCGGTAGTACGCCGGGGCCACGAACCCGCCGACGATCATCGCGCCGGAGACCAGCGGCAGCAGGACCGAGATCGCCCACGGCGCGTGCAGCACCGACAGTGCGAAGTAGACGGTCACCGCGAGCACCATGCCCAGCCGCACGAAGTTGAGCACGCCGTAGACGAAGGTGATCTTCCAGACGCGGTTGCCCCACAGGGTGCGCATCGCGTCGCGCGGGCGGAGCGAGTCGGTCTCCGGCGGCAGCGCGTAGCGCTCCTTGCAGACCAGGAAGGTGAACACGAAGAACCCGACGGACAGCACGCTGAAGATCAGCGTCGCGATGGTCCAGCCGTGTTGCTCGTTCCCGCCGCCGAGCAGGGCCACGAACGGCGTGGTCCCCGCGGTGACGATGATCGATCCGACCGAGCTGCCGATCGCGCGCAGCCCGCCCATCTGCATGCGTTCCTGAGAATCCCGCGTCATCATCGGCAGCAGCGAGCTGTACGGGACGTTGACCAGCGAGAACAGCAGGCCCAGCGTCAGGTAGGTGAGGAAGGCGTAGATCAGCTTCCCGGTGTCGCCGATGTCCGGGACGGTGAAGGTGAGCACGCCGAGGACGCCGAACGGGATCGACGCGAAGATCAGGTAGGGCCGCGCCTTGCCCCAGCGCGAACGCGTGCGGTCGACCAGCACGCCGATCGCCGGGTCGACGATCGCGTCCAGCAGCCGGGCGACCAGGAACAGGGTGCCGAGCGCGGCGACCGGCACCACGGCGACGTCGGTGTAGTAGTAGAGCAGGAAGCCGCCGACCAGGTTCCAGGAGAGGTTCGAGGCGAGGTCGCCGGCTCCGTAGCCGAGCTTCTCCCGCCATCCGAGCCGGACCGCGTGTCCGGGCGTCACCCGCGGGGTGACGTCGCTGGTGATGTCCACAGTGCCGCTCCTTTGCGCACAACGGCGCCGTCGTGGCGCCGGGGAAGACCCTGACCACGATGCGGCACCGGGTCAGTGTAAAGGAAATTCATAGTTCGGATTCTGCTTATCCACGGGACCGATGCCGCGCGCGTGACCTGGGCAAACACCGCGCCGAGCGCTCCCGGCCGCTGGGCACGTGGTGCATAATCCCGGCGACGGCGGGGTGCGCCCGCGAGCCGCCCGTCGGGGAGCCGACCCCTCTCCGCGCCCGGTCGCCGCCGTCGGTTCCAGGAGCCTTCCCGTGTCCCCCACCGCAAGCGGGCGCCGCGCCCTGTTCGCCCGCCTCGTCCTCGTCACCGCGCCCGGTCGCCGCCGTGGCACCAGAGACTCCCCCGCGCCCCCGCCCACCGCACCGCACAGCACCCGGCCGCCGCCCCCAGGGAGTCCTCCGTGCCCCTCGCCCCCACCGCAAGCGGGCGCCGCGCCCTGTTCGCCCGCCTCGTCCTCGTCACCGCGCCCGGTCGCCGCCGTGGCGCCAGAGACTCCCCCGCGCCCCCGCCCACCGCACAGCACCCGGCCGCCGCCCCCAGGGAGTCCTCCGTGCCCCTCGCCCCCACCGCAAGCGGGCGCCGCGCCCTGTTCGCCTGCCTCTTCCTCGTCACCGCGCTCGGCGCGCTCGACCAGACGATCGTCGCCACCGCGCTGCCCGCGATCGTCGCCGAACTGGGCGCACCGTCGCGCGCCTCATGGGTCGTCACCGCCTACGCGCTGGCCCTGACCGCCGCGATGCCGGCCGCCGGGGCGCTGGGCGACCGCTTCGGGCACCGCCGGGTGCTGACCCTGTCGATCGCGGTGTTCGTGGCCGCGTCCGCCGCCTGCGGGTTCGCCGGCGACGTCGCGTTCCTCGCCGCCGCACGGCTGGCGCAGGGCCTCGGTGGCGCCGGATTGCTGGTGCTGCCGCAGGCCGTCGTGGCCGGCGCGGTGCCGGCTCGCGAGCGCGCCGCGTTCCTCGGGCCGCTCGGGGCGGTGTACGCGATCGCCACGGTGGCCGGTCCCCTGCTCGGCGGCTGGCTCACCGACGTCACGTCCTGGCGCTGGGTCTTCTGGCTCAACCTGCCGCTCGGGGCCGCGGCGGTCGTGCTCGTCCGCGCCGCCGTCCCGGCCGACCGCGGTCTCGCCGGGCGCGGGCGGTTCGACACGCTCGGCGCGGTCCTGCTCGCCACGGCGGCCACCGGTCTCGTCCTGGTCACCACCACGGCCGCCGAAACCGGCTGGAACGCCGTCACCACCACGGCAGCGGCGCTCACCGCGGTGACCGGCGCGGTCGCTCTCGGGTGGGAGCGGCGGGCCGCCAACCCGGTCCTCCCGGTGGCGTTGTTGCGCGACCGCACGGTGCGGTTGAGCTGCGTGCTGGCGCTGACCGGCGGGATCGGCCTGTTCGGCGTGCTGGCCTACGTGCCGACGTGGGTGCAGGAGGTGTACCGCCGCCTCGGCGACCACGTCGGGGCTCCTGCTGCTGCCGGTCACCGCCGGGATCGTCGCCGGGGTCAACACCTCCGGGTTCGCGGTGCGCCGCTGGGGCGCGTGGCGCCCCTTCCCCGTCGCGGGGTGCGCGTTGTCCGGCGGCGCGGCCGCGGCACTGGCGTGGGCCGGCGCGGCGCCGCTGCCCGTGGTCGCGGCCCTGCTCGCGCTGCTGGGCCTGGGCACCGGGCTGTTCATGCAGATCGTCGTCGTGGTGGCGCAGGACGCGGGCGGCGCCCGGCGGGCCGGAGCGGTCACGGCAGGACTGGCCTTCGTCCGGGAGACCGGGGTGACCGTCGGCGCGGCCGTGCTCGGCGCCCTGGTCGCCCGGGCGGCGGGCGGGTCCTACGCGCCGGTGTTCGCGACCGCCGCGGCGTGCTTCGCGGCCGGGCTCGCCTGCGCACTGGCCCTCCCAGACCAAAGACTAGAATCAGAATCATAATTATGATTCACTGGTGCACCCGACCTTCTGGAGTTGATCGACGATGACCGCGCTCCGCTGGAGCTACATGGACCACTGGCGGGCGGACAGCCCGCGCGGGCCCGTGACGCAGTACACCGCCCGCCGCCACATGGACGACTTCGTCAAGCAGATCAGCGCGGTCGGGTTCGAGGGCCTGGACATGTTCGACTTCCAGGTCTTCGCGCTGACCGGCATGTTCGGCTCGGTCGCGAACTACCAGGACTACCTGCGCGACCACGGCATCGGCAAGATCGTGAACCTGTTCCGCGGCATCATGTACGACCCGCGGCTGGCCGATCCGCACGTGCGCGGGACGCACCACGAGATCGTCGAGAGCACGCGGCGGATGCTGGGGATGTGGCAGGCGCTGGAGATCGAGAACCTGATCGTGATGCCGGCGAGCCTCTACACCGCCGCCGCGCCGGTCACCGACGACAAGATCAAGGCCGCGGCGGAGTGCTGGAGCCGCGTCGGCGAGATGACGCTCACCGAGTTCGGCGTGCGGACGACGGCGCACCACGAGTTCTTCTGCGCCATCCGCACCGAGTCCGACATCCGCAAGTTCTACGACTGGTCCGATCCGCGGTACGTGAGCTTCTTCTGCGACACCGCGCAGCACTGCATCGCCGGGCTCGACCCGGTCGCGTTGTTCCTCGACCTGCACGAGCGCTGCTCCGGCTTCCACTTCAAGGACACCCGCCAGGTCGACACCACGCAGGCCTACCGGCACAGCCCGGACGCCGAGCTGATGGCGCCGCAGACCGACCGCTGGTTCCACGAAATGGGCACCGAGGGCGGGCTCGTCGACTTCCCGCGGCTGATGCGGGCGCTCCGCGACACCGGCTACACCGGCTGGATCACCGTCGAGCACGACAAGGCCAACATCGGTGGCGACTACGCCGAGGCCACCGCACTGTCCATGTGGTACGCCCGCAACGTCCTCTCGGAGATCCGCGCATGACCATCCACCTCGGCTACGCCATCAACCAGTGGAAACCCAACTTCGACGACTTCACCCGCCCCGAACAGCACCGGCGCGCGCTGAAGGTGATCGCCGCGTGCGGTTTCACCGGTGTGGAGCTGCGGGCCGGCACCGGCCGGTGGGACCCGCTGGGCCGCCCCACTTCCATCGCGGCGACCTACGGTTCCACCACCGCCTTCCTCGACCTGGTGCGGGAAACCGGCCTGCGGGTGTGCTCGTACTACGTCGATCCCGGTGAGCCGGTGGACGAGGAGCTCAGCCACGGCCGATCCATCCTGGACACCGGTCAGCACGCCGCGATCGTGGAGTCGTTGCGGCCGTTCGCGGAGTTCCTCGCCGAGGCCGGCGCCGAGCGGCTGGTGGTGCGCGCTCTGCCCGGGCACGGCGCGCTGACCGACGGGCGTCTCGTCGACGCGGCGGACGGGTGGAACGCCGTCGGCGCGATGGCGGCGGAGTCCGGGGTGCGGGTGTCGCTGCACGTGGACTGCCTGTCCGCGGCGGCCGACGAGAAGGTCCTGGCGCAGCTGCTCGCCGGCACCGACCCCGACCTGGTGGGCCTGACCGTGGACACCGCCGAACTCACCGTCGCGGGCCTCGACCCCGTGCGCGTGCTGTCCGGGCACCTCGACCGCGTGGATCACCTGCACCTCAAGGACACCCGCTACGTCGACGAGGCCGGTGAGCGGCTGGCCCCACACGCCGAGGCGAGCATGCTGTCCGAAGGCGGCGCCCGGGAGATCGACCGCTGGTTCTACGAATGCGGCACGCGCGGCGGCCTGGTCGACTTCCCCGCCGTCGCCGCGCTGCTGCGCGACTGGTCCGGCTGGGCGGTGTTCGAAAGCGAGCAGACGCCCAACCCGGCGCGCAGCGCCATGCTGAACGGCTGGTACGCGCAACGTCTGTTCGACCGCAACCACATCTGAAGCTGGGAGATCCCGTGTCACTTCCCCTGTCCGTCAACATCGAGCTGCTGTTCCGCGAAGCCGGGGACGATCCCGGTGACCGCGTCCGCGCGGCCGCCGACCACGGCTTCGACGTGGTGGAGATCTGGTCGCACAGCGACAAGGACCTCGACCGCCTCGAAAAGGCCCTCACGTCCACCGGGACGACCCTGCACACGATGCTGATCGAGGGACGGCTCACGCTCGCGGACGCGAAGACCCACGAAGGGTTCCTCGGGCACGTGCGGGAGGCCGTGGCGGTGGCGAACCGGCTGGGCTGCACCCGGATCGTCACCGGCTCCGGGGTCGGCCTGCCGTACCTGAAGCGGGCCGTGCAGCACGGCATCGTCGTGGAGGCGCTGAAGGCCGGCGCGGAGATCGCCGCCGCGCACGGCGTGACGATCGTGCTGGAGAACCTGAACACGAAGGTCGACCACCCGGGCACCCTGTTCGACACGACGGCCGAGTGCCTGGCCGCGGTGCGCGAGGTCGGCTCCCCCGGGCTCGCCCTGCTCTACGACGCCTACCACTCGCTGCAGATGGGTGAGACTCCCGCGCGGGAGGTGGCCGGCGCGATGGAGCTGGTGTCGCACGTGCAGATCGCCGACCTGCCCGACCGCGGCGAACCGGGCACCGGAACGGTCGACTGGGCCGCGCGGCTGCGTGAGCTGCGGGAGCTGGGCTACCGGGGCCCGTTCGGACTGGAGTACGTGCCGACGACCGGTTCGGTGGCCTCGCTGCGGGCGATCACGGAGATCGCGGCCGGGCTGTAACGCCGAGGACGCCCACGGCGGCGCGGTCACCGGGATCCGGCCCGGCTGCTCGCGGTGATCCCGGCGGCGGCCAGGATCGCCGCGGCGCTGACCGTCGCGGTCGTGGTCCAGCCGAACCGGCCGACCGCGGCCGCGCCGGCCGCGGTGCCGAGGGTGCCGCCGATGAAGTAGACGACCATGTAGGCGCTGTTGAACCGCGCGGGCGCCGCCTGGTCGAGCGCGAGCACGGTGCTCTGGTTGGCCACCTGCGCGGCGAACAGCCCGGCGTCGAACAGACCGAGGCAGACCAGCGTGAGGGCCGTGTTCGGCAGGCAAAGGCCGAGCGTGAGCGTCGCCGCGGCGGCGAGCGCGAGTCCGGTGAGGATCACCCGTCGTGCGCCGACGCGGTCGGTCCACGCCCCGGCGATCCGGGTGGCGACGATGCCGAGCAGCCCGGCCGCCGCGTACGCGCCGATCCGTTCCGGCGAATACGAGAACGGCGGTTGCGACAGCGCGACCGCGATGCCCGCCCACACCGCGCAGAACGCGAAGAACCACAGGAATCCGCGCCCGGCAGCCAGTCGCAACCCCGGGAACCTCAGATACAGCCCCGGCAGTCCGCGCAGCGTGGCCAGGTAACCGGCGCCGGCGCGGCCAGGCGTTGCGGGCAGCGCCAGACGGGCGGCGAGCGCGAGGACCGCGCACGCGAGCGCGAACACCAGCAGCATGCCGCGCCAGCCGATCAGCCCGGTCAGCCAGCCGCCACCGATCCGCCCGGCGAGAATGCCCGCGGAGATCCCGGAGGTCACCACGCCGAGCACGGTCGCCCGGCGCCGCGGCTCGGCGAACCGTCCCGCGACGGAACTCAGCTGCGCCCCCACCGCGGAGCCGGCGCCGATCACGGCGAGCACGAGCCCGAGCAGCGCGGCGGACCCGGCGACGGTGGCCAGTGCCAGGGCGGCGGCGAGCGCGGCGAACTGCGCGGCCACCACCGTTCTCGGCGGAAACCGGTCCACCAGCGGGACCAGCACCGCGAGCCCGGCCAGGTACCCGGCCGGGCCGCAGGCGAGCACCGAGCCGACGACGGTCGCCGGGACGTCCAGCGACCCGGCGACCTCCGCGATCGAGGGTTGCAGCGGATACAGGGTCGCGGTGCCCACCGCGGCGGCCAGTGTCAGGAACCCCACCACCGGTGCGCGGAGCACCGGCCGGGCCGGCGAAAGATCAATGTCCACGGCCACGACGGTAGAAGTGGCGCGAAGGGCGACGCTGGCGGGAAAACGACCACGTGGTGGTGGGGGACGCCGATCCCCCCACCACCTCCTCACCACTCCCGGGTCAGCACCTGCTCGATCTCCTCCGCCGAGCGGCCCACCAGCACCTCGTGCCCGCCCGGCGGCACCACCCAGCGGCCGTCGCGCCGGCGTTGCCACGTTCGCTCGTCCAGGGGGACCGCCACCTCAGCCGTCTCCCCCGGATCGAGCCGCACGCCGGCGAATCCCGCCAGCCGCGCGTCCGCCTCGCCCGGCGCCCGGACGTACACCTGCACCACCTCGCGCCCCCGCCGCGCACCGGTGTTGGTCACCTCCACCCGCACCCAGTGCCCGTCGAACCGCGCGGAACCGAAGCGGAACGTCGTGTAGCCGAGCCCGGAGCCGAACGCGAACCGGGCCCGCGTGCCGCTCAGCGCGAGGTGCCGGTAGCCCGTGGGCTCGGCGGCGGTGTAGTCCCGGCGCAGGTCCGCGTCCAGCGTTTCCCCGTGCGTGGACCGGTCCTCGTCGCGCAGCGGGACGGTCACCGGCATCCGTCCGCCGGGTTCGTCGTCGCCCGCGAGCACCCGCGCCAGCGCGTCGGCGAAGCCCTGCCCGGCGAACCAGCCCTGCAGCACCGCGCCCACGTCGGAAGCCCACGGCGCGTCGACCGGCCGGCCCGCGTTGACGACCACCACGGTCCGCGGGTTGACCCGGCCGACCGCGCGGATCAGCTCCTGGTGCGCGGCGGGCAGCGCCGAGGAGGTCAGGTCCCGGCTCTCGCGCGAGGTTTCCAGCTCGTCGCCGACCACGAGGACCACCGCGTCGGCCTGGGCCGCCAGCCGCCGGGCGCGGGCCAGCGCGCCCGGTTCCGGCGGCGGGGTGCACGACACCGTCAGCGCCTGCACGCGACTGCCCGCCGACGTCATCTCGGCCACCACGGTCACCGGTTTCCCAGCCCGCAGTTCGATTCCGGCGCCGGTGGTTTCCGCCCGGGCGACCTGCCCCATCACGTCACCCGGGTCGGGAGCCGGTCGCGAAGCCAGCACCGTCCCGTCGACCGACAGCGTCGTGGCGCCGGAACCGCCCGCCGCGAAGGTCCACGGCCCGTCGGCCGCCGGCGTGAACACCGCGGTCAACCGCAGCATCCCCGGCTCAGTCGTCGGGCCGGCGCCCGGCACCTCGCCGAACCAGATGAACGCACTGTCCGCGCGAACCTCGGACAACACCAGGTCGCCGCCGCGGAAGTGCTCCAGCAGCACACCCGGCCGCCCGTCCGGTGTGGACACCTCGAAGGCGCCCAGCGGCGCCGCCGGAACCCCGTCCACTCCGCGCTCGTGCACCATCTCGCCGGGAAAGCGCTTGCGCAGAGCGTCGAGCGGTGTGGTGGCGCCACCATCGGGCCGGATGCGGCCGAACGTGGCGCCCTGGAAGCACGGCCGGTCGGCGTTCGGCCCGATCACCGCGAGCCGACGGACACCCGGGTCCAGCGGGAGCACGTCCTCGTTGCGGCACAGGACGAACGACGCCACCGCCGCCTCCACCAGCACCCCGTGGGCGCGACCGGCGGGTACCGCCGGAGCACTGACCTGCCGCTCGCTCCCCTCCAGCGCACCTACCCGAGCGGCCAGGCGCAGCAACCGGGTCACGGCGTCGTCGACGCGCGCCTGCGGCACTTCCCCGCGCTCGACGGCTTCCGCCAGGCGCGCGCCGAAGTGGATCGCCGGTCCGGGCATCTCGAGGTCGAGCCCGGCGAGCGCGGGCCCGAGGGTTTCGTGCAGGGCGAAGTAGTCGGAGATCACCAGCCCGTCGAAACCCCATTCCTCCTTGACGATCGCCAGCAGCCCGGCGTGCGCCGCGCACGGTGTCCCGTTGAGACGGTTGTAGGCGGTCATCAGCGCCCAGGCCCCCGCGCGCACGGCGTGCTCGAACGGCCGCAGGTACACCTCGCGCAAGGCGGTGTCGTCGACCTCGGCGCTCATCCGCTGCCGCTCGGTCTCGGTGTCGTTGCACACCAGGTGCTTCGGCACCGCGGCGACGCCCTGCCCCTGCAGCCCCTCGACGAACGCCGCGCCCAGCACACCGGCCAGCAGCGGATCCTCCGACAGCATCTCGAACGTCCGCCCGGACAACCCGGTCCGCGCCAGGTTGAGGTTGGGGGCGTAGACGGCGTCGAAGCCGCGGCGGCGGGCCTCCGACCCCTCGGCGGCCGCGACGGATCGCACCACGTCCGGGTCCCAGGTGGCGCCCAGGGCGATCCCGCTCGGCAGCAGCAGTGACGTCTCGCGCTCGTCGAAGGTGGGGCTGACCAGGCCGAGCGGACCGTCCACCAGGTACATCGGCCGCAGCCCGGCGGCGGGCTCGGCCGGGGTGCGGTACCCGGTCTCCCCCGCCGTCAGGGCCGCCCGCCGCGCCGGGTCCAGCGCGCCGGTCACGCCGCCGTCCGGAAGTGCGGCATGACGCGGGTGGCGAACAGTTCCATCGACCGCCGGCCGAGCGCCACCCGCTCCGGGGTCAGCGGACCGCCGAGGAACCCGCCGAGCACGTTGCCGATGCCGATGTCCGCGATCTCGCGCAGGTGCTCGGTGACGGTCTCCGGGCTGCCCCACAGGCACCAGGTGCGCTGGTAGCCGGGCTTGCGGGCGTCCGGCGGCGGGGGCAGCGTGACGCCGGTGATCCGCTCCGCGGCCAGGTTCGCCACGTGCTCACGCTCGATGGCCTCCTGGTACTGCTCCATGAGCAGCTGCAGCTCCTCCTCGGCCTGCTCGTCGGTCTCGGCGACGTGCACGTGCTGGTAGGTGTGGGTGGTCCACTCCAGGGCGCGGGCCACGCGCGTCTCGTCGTGCCCGGCCGCCTCCAGCGCCTCGCGGTAGGCCCGGAAGTAGCGGCGCAGGTGCTCCAGCGGCCGCCCGTCGTCGATGGTCGGCGGGGTGAAGGCGAGGATGAACGCGGGCTGCGCCTTGTCCGCGGCGCGCTGCGTGCTCGACGGGCGGGCCGCGACCGACATCATCCGCGGGCCCTCCGCCGAATAGGGGGCGGGCACGATCCGGGAGACGACCGACCCGCGGTAGTGCCCGTTGTCGAACTCCACCGGCGGATCGGAGATCTTCTTGGCCCACAGGCGTTCCACGATCTCCAGGTTGGACACCGACAGCCGCGCGGTGTCCTGGTAGTTGATGCCCAGCCCGATCATCTCCTCGGGCGTGGTCCCGCTGCCGGTGCCGACCAGGACCTTGCCGTCGGTGAGCTGGTCGATGAGGTTGAGCCGCTCGGCGAAGCGCACCGGGTGGTGCAGCGGGATCGTCTGCACGGAGAACCCGAAGTGCAGCCGGGGCAGCTTCGCGGCGAGGTAGGCCGCGAACACCACCGGGTCGCTGGCCGGCGGCGCGTAGCCGGTGAAGTGGTGGTCGGGCAGGAAGACGGCGTCGAAACCGAGACGTTCGGCGTCCACCGCGTGGTCGATCATCGCCGCGATGACGGGCCGGTCGTCGGCCGGACCGGAGGACCGGGTGGTCAGGAACGCGGAGAAGTGCACAGCGACCTCCAGTGGTCGGTCAAAAATAAATTTAACATGCTGATTCTGATTTGAGGTTAGACTGCCCGTCGTCCCCGAGTCAACGGCGAACGGAGAGGGAGACCGTGAACCTCACGAACCTGGACCTGAACCTCCTCGTCCCGCTCGACGCGCTGCTGCGCGAGAAGAGCGTCACGCGCGCCGCCGGGCGACTGGGGCTCAGCCAGCCCGCGCTCAGCTCCTCACTCGCCCGGCTGCGCCGGCACTTCGGCGACCAGCTGCTGGTCCGCAACGGCAACGCCTACGAGCTGACCCCGCTGGCCGCGCAGCTGCGCCCGCGCGCGGAGGCCGCGCTGACCGGGGTCCGGCTGGCGTTCAGCCGTCACCCCGGGTTCGACCCGGCCACCTCGGGGCGGGAGTTCCGGATCCTGGCCTCGGACTACGTGATGGCCGTGCTGGGTGGCGCGGTCGGCGCGATCCTGGACGAGCGCGCGCCGGGGATGCGGTTGCGGTTCGAGCCCACCACACCGTCCGTTGTGGACCAGGCGCCGGAGAGCCTGCGCGGGGCCGACGCGGTGCTGTTGCCGCACGGGTTCCTGCACGGCACCCCGCACGCCGACCTGTTCTCCGACACGTGGTGCTGCGTGGTCGCGACGGGGAACGAGCGGGTCGGCGGCACCCTGACGATGGACGACCTGCGCAAACTGCCCTGGGTGTTCACCTACCTGTCCGCGACGGCGTTCACCACGGTGGCGCGTCAGCTGCAGGCACTCGGGATCGAGCCGCGGGTGACCGCCGTCGTGGAGAGCTTCCTCGCACTCCCCCACCTGGTCGCCGGGACGGAGCGGATCGGGCTGATCCAGGGGCACCTCGCGGCGCGGCTGTCCGGTGTGGACGGTGTTCGGGTGCTGCCGTGCCCGTTCGAGCCGGTGCCGCTGGTGGAGGCGCTGTGGTGGCATCCGATGCACGAGGACGACCCGGAGCACCGCTGGATGCGCGAGGTGTTCGCCGAGGCCGGGCGCGCGCTCGCGCCGGGCGACGGGCGGTCAGGCCAGGTCGGCCGAGAACCGCTGGAGCGCGGCGAGCAGATCGGCCCCGGTGACGCCGGCGCACCGGCACCGAGCATTTCGGACTAGTCGTCGACGCCGGCATCTTCCAGCGAGGCCGAGGTGCGGCCGGCCTGAGGGCGCTCAGGCGGGGTGGAGGCCGACGAGCTTGACCAGGAACCGGTCGATCTGCTCCTCCGCCGGCGGCCAGGGCAGGTCCGGCTCGTTGATGCGCTGCGCGAGCATGCCGTTGACCGCCGTGCGGAGGTCGATGGTGACGGTGGTGGGGTCGTCGGCTGGGGCGAGGCCGGCGTCCATGCACGCCTGGACCGCCGCGACCGTGCGTTCGACCAGCACCTTCTTGAACGGCATGCCCAGCCGGCGGTGCACCCCGCTCTCGCGGAGCACCTTGTAGAGGCCGGGGTGCTCGCGCGCCCAGCGGGCCTGCGCGAGGATGCGGGCGCGCAGCGCGGCGGCGGGATCCGAGGCGGCCGCGGCCGCGGCGTCACCGGCCTCGACGAGCTGCTCGTGGCACCGCTGCAGGACGGCGAGCACGAGCGCGTCGCGGTCCGGGAAGTGCAGGTACACCGAGGTCGCGGCGATCGACACCGCCCGCGCCACGGCACGCAGCGACAACGCCTCGTCGTCGGCCAGCTCGTCGAGCATGCCAGCCGCGGCCTCGACGATCTCCTCGCGCAGCCGCTCGCCCTGACCGCGCGCGTTCGGCCGCCGCCGCGAAGTGGCCCTTGACGACGACCGAGAGCACCTTGCTCGACCCGGTGTTCGCCCAGATGGCCGGCGCCACGACCGGCCACGCCTGGGCCATCCCGGAACTGACCGACCGCGAGAAGACCTTCCTGTCCGTGGTGGCCGACGTCTGCCAGGGCACGCTGGGGCTGCCTTTCGAAACCCACGTGCGGGCCGGCCTGGACCGCGGGGTGTCCACTGCGGACATCCGTGAGCTGCTGCGGTTCCTCTCCTACGACTGCGGCTACCACGCCGCCGCCGCGGGCCTGGAACGGCTCGCGGAGTTCGAGACACAGCACGGCATCCCGCACCCGGAGGCCGAACCGCTGAGCGACGACCTGGTCTCGACCGGCCCGGACGCGGCGCCCAGCCCGCTGCCCGCGGCCGTTCGCGCGCGGGTCGGCGAGCTGGACGGCCACTTCCTCGAGCACTTCGACCTGCAGTCCCGCATGCGGTCCGGGCACGGGCCGGGCACGTTGAGCGAGCGGGAGCGCGGGTTCGCGAGCCTGAGCGTGGACGTGCACTACCAGACGCTCGGGGAGACGTTCCGCACGCACATCGGCCGGGCCGTGCGCGGTGGCGCGTCGGAGAACGACGTGCGCGCGGCGCTGCGGTTCAACGCCCAGTTCGGCGTGACCCGCGCGTGGCACGGCTGGCTGGCGCTGAACGCCTGCTTCGCCTAGTCGGAACCGGTTCTCGTGCGGGCGCCCGCACGAGAACCGGATGGCTTGACAGGGGCCCAGCGGTGAAACGAGAAGGGCGGCCAGCCGAGGTCCACGGTGATCCACCGGAACGGCGGCGTGGTGTTGATCCGCAACTCCTCGTGGAACGGGACGCGGCGGAAACGGTAGCCGGCGGTCAGGACTGCGATCGCGTGGTCGGCCAGGTCCACCTCCGAGAGCCAGGGCCGTCGCCGCCGGTCCCGCTCCCACCGCCGCGGCAGCTCGTCCGGTTCGCCGTCGAACTCGTAGAGCACGCTGACGCCGCGGATGCGCTCCAGAGAGAGGGAGCCCTGGCTCTCCTCGCACACGATGACCAGGACCGGGCTCGCCGGGCCGGGCGGCACGAACCGGATCTCCTGCTGGATGTCCGCGGTGCTCGCGCGCTGCCCCCGCACGCCGGTGCCCCGTTCGACGAGCGCCGCGATCGCCTCGGCCCAGGCGCGCGCCCGTGCAGCCGGCTCGCCGCTATCGGGGCTCATCAGCCCACCGCCCGATCACGGGATCCACCACCCCATCCCGCGCGACGCCTTCCCCTCCGGCGCCGCGATCGCGACCGGCCGCCGCAGCCCCCCGCCGGGAGCCGCAGCTGAGGACTCCGCGGACCGCGTTCCTTCCCAGCCGCGGAGCGCCTCGCGTTGGGGCCGGCACTCGTACATCCTCCCATCTTGCCCGGCGAAACCGCCCGATCTGTAGTGACATGGGTGGGATGAAGACGTTCCGCGCGCTCCTGGACAAGGTGGACGAACGGCTCGGCGAAGGGTTGGAACACGCGCTGCGCTCCCACCACGAACGCCGCCTGCGCCGGCTCGGCTGGGGGGAGGTCCTGGAGCCCTCCGGGGCCGGGGACCGCTTCGGCGGGCGGGCCGCCGTCCGGCGCGGCAACCACCTCGAGGTGCTGGTCGACGGCGAGGAGGCGCTGCCCGCCATCGCGTCGGCGATCCGTTCCGCGAAGTCCCACGTCCACATCGCCAACTGGCACGCCAGCCCGGACTTCCGCCTCACCCGCGAACCGGACGCGCCGACCCTGCGCGACCTGCTCGCCTCGACCGCGCAGCGCGGCGTCGACGTGCGGCTGCTCGTGTGGGCCGGCCCACCGGTGCCCGCCTTCCAGCCCACCCGCGGGCTCGTCCGCGCGGAGCAACGCAAGTTCACCGAGAACACCGCCGTCCGGTGCGTTCTCGACGCCCGCGAACGGACGATGCACTGCCACCACGAGAAACTCGTCGTCGTCGATGACGAGGTCGCCTTCGTCGGCGGGGTGGACTTCACCGCGCTGGAAGGCGATCGCCACGACAGCCCCGAACACCCGCCGGACCGGCCGATCGGCTGGCACGACCTGATGACCCGCCTCCACGGACCGGTCGTCGCCGACGTGGCCGGGCACTTCCGGCAGCGGTGGACCGAGGTGGCCGGTGAAGACCTCCCGGAACCCGCCACCCCGGAACCGGCCGGAACCAGCGACGTGCAACTGCTGCGCACGGTGCCGGACAAGACCTACGCCTTCGCCCCGAAGGGCGAGTTCACCATCCTCGACGCCTACCTGCGCGCGCTGCGCTCCGCCCGCCGGCTGGTGTACCTGGAGAACCAGTTCCTCTGGTCCCCGGAGATCGCCGAGGTGCTGATCGACAAGCTGTGCCACCCGCCGCACGACGACTTCCGCGTGGTACTGCTGCTGCCGCGCAAACCGAGCAACGGCGCGGACACCACGCGCGGCCAGCTGGGACGGCTGCTGGACGCCGACGACGGCAACCGCCGGCTGCTGGCCACCACGATCAGCAGCCACGACGGCGACTCGTCCGCCCCGGTGTACGTGCACGCCAAACTCGGCATCGTGGACGACGAGTGGATGACGATCGGCTCGGCCAACCTCAACGAGCACTCACTGTTCAACGACACCGAGGTCAACGTCGCGACCGACGACCGAGACCTGATCCGCGCCACGCGCCTGCGCCTGTGGTCCGAGCACCTGAGACGCCCCGCGCTGGAGCTGGACACCGACCCCACGGACGTCGTCGACGGGCTGTGGCGTCCGATCGCCGAGGAGCAGGCCGAGCGTGAACGCCGCGGCGAACCACGCACGCACCGGCTTGTGCTGCTCCCCGGCGTGTCCCGCCGCGCGGAACGGCTGCAGGGCCCCCTGCGCGGCCTGCTCGTCGACGGCTGACCTGCTCGTCGGCGGCTGAACTGCTCGTCGACGCGTGATCGGGGGCGGCCGCGATCGAGCCGCCCCGGCCGGAAACCGTCAGCTCCGGGGCGCCGGGCCGGCGGTCGCGGGCCCGACGTGGATGGTGTGGCTGATCCACGTCGCGTCCACCGGGCCCAGGGTCCAGTCCGCGGTGATCACCGGCTCGCCCACGCGGCTGTCCGGCTCGATGCTGACCGCGAGCGGCGTCTGCTGACGCCAGGGCGCGCGCGCCGTCCAGGTGAGCCGCACGTAGGCCGAAGAGCCGTCCCGCAGGTACACCGTCGGCGTGTCCGCGGGCGCGTCGTGGCCGACGAGCACGTCGTGCGCGCCGACCAGCCGCACCGGTGCGACGCCGGCCAGGGTGCAGGCCTCCCCCGGCAGTGCGGTGATCTGCAGGTAGCCCGCACGGACGCCCGCCGCGCCCCCTCCGGGGATCAGCTCGGTGGCCACCTGCGTGGCGGTGCACTCCAGATCGGCCGGCGCGGCCTGGGCGGGGCCCGCGGCGACGGCGGTCGCGGCGGCGAGGACGGCGAGTACGGATCCAGTTTTGATCATCGATCTCCCCTTTCCGAGCGTGAGGCGTTCACCTCATCGGCTCACACCCGGAAAGACGACCACCGGCGCGGCGCGGATGCCCACGGGTGTGGTTGGTCGCAGAAAGGCAACCCCGGACCCCCCGCGACGCGTTCTCCCTCGCGGTACGCGGCGCGGGCCGATCCGCACTAGCGTGGGCAGCGTGCGCGTGGCGACCTGGAACGTGAACTCCGTGAAGCAGCGGGTGCCGAGGCTGTTGCCGTGGCTGGACCAGCGGCAGCCGGACGTGGTGTGCCTGCAGGAAACCAAACTGTCCGACGACGCGTTCCGCGACCTGCTCGGCGACGAACTCGCCGCCCGCGGCTACGAGGCCGCCCTGGCCGGTGAACCGCGCTGGAACGGCGTCGCGATCCTGTCCAAGGTCGGCCTCGAGGACGTCGTCACCGGCGTGGCGGGTGCGCCGGGCTTCCCGCACCCGGAGGCCCGCGCCGTGGCCGCGACCTGCGCCGGCGTGCGAATCCACTCGCTGTACGTGCCCAACGGCCGCACCCCGGGCTCGGACCACTACCAGTACAAGCTGGCCTGGCTGGCCGCGCTGCGGGACGTCGTCGCCGGCGGCCCGGAAGCCACCATGCTCTGCGGCGACATGAACATCGCCCCCACCGACGCCGACGTGTTCGACCCCGCCGCCTACGAGGGCCACACCCACGTCACGAAGCCGGAGCGGGCCGCGCTGGCCGCGCTGACCGATCTCGGCCTGCGTGACGTCATCCGCGACCGCTGGCCGTCCGAGCGCGTCTTCACCTACTGGGACTACCGGGCCGGCATGTTCCACCAGGACCTCGGCATGCGCATCGACCTGGTGCTGGCCTCGGCCCCGGTGGCCGGGCGCGTCGCGGCGGCGTGGGTGGACCGGCACGCGCGCAAGGGCACCGGCCCCAGCGACCACGCCCCGGTGATCGTCGACCTGGATGAGGCCCCGGACGGCGACATCGGCCCGGTCGTGCCGCCGCCGTCGGCGCCTCGCGCCCGCAAGGGCAGAGTCACGCTGCCGCAGTCGAAGTGAGTCAGGCGGCGCTGCGCCACGCCCGGCGCAGCGCGACCTTGCCGCCCATCTGCAGCAGCGCGCCGGAGTACAGACGGGAAGCCAGCAGCACGACAAGAACCACCGACCCACACAACACGCCGAGCGAGAGCAGCGCTTGCCAGGTGTGCGCGTCGCCGGTGAACATGCGGACCGGCATCGCCACGGCGGCCGAGAACGGCACGTACGACAGGACCGCCATCACCGCGGGGTTGCCGGAGAAGAACATCACCAGGAAGTAGGGCCCCATGACCAGCAGCATGACCAGGCCCATGCTGGATCCCAGGTCCTCCTGCCTGCTCACCACCGACCCGGCGACCGCCCACATAGCCGCCAGCAGCACGAAACCCACGCACACGAACGGCACGAACCAGCCCAACGCGGGCGCCACGACGGCCAGCAGCGCCGTCTGACCGCCTAGGGACAACGCGATCGGCGCGGCGACGGCGAGCACGATCAACTGTCCCACGGCCAGCGCGGTGTGCCCCAGGACCTTCCCCGCCAGCAGCGCCCGCACCGGCGCGGTCACGACGAGGATCTCCACGATCCGCGTCTGCTTCTCGGTGACCGTGCTCTGCGCGATCGCCATGCCGCCCATGCTGATCATGAGGAACACCAGCGCGAACACCAGGATCACGAACTGCTGCACGCCCTGCCCGACCGCGCCGGGTTCGAGCAGCTCCACCGGCGGCGCGGCGCTCAGCGCCCGCACGACGTCCTCCGGTGGACTGGACAACCCGAGCACGCGGATCCCGCCGGCGTCGGTGAGGATCGCGGCGTCGACCTCCCCGGAGCGCACCAGGTCGCGGGCGGCGGCGACGTCGGCGACCTCTCGGACGTCCAGGTCCACACCGGACACCGACTGCGCCGCGGCCGGTCCCACGGCCGCCACCGAGGGCGGGCCGCCCGCGAACACCGACGGCAGCACGGCGGCCGCGAACAAGCCGGCCAGGGAGACCACCAGCCCGATCCAGAACCCCTTGGAGCGCAGGAAGGTTCCGATCTCGCGCTCGGCCACCAGCCGGGTCTGCGCCCAGAACGAAACTTCCCCAGCGCGCTCGGTCACGGTCGTCATCACACGGCCTCCTTGAAGATCTCCTCGAGCGAGGGCACGACCGGCACGAAACTGCGCACTTCCCCGCGCCGCAACGCCGATGCGAGCACCCGCTGCTCCCCGCCGGCGTCACCGGTCAGGTCGAACACCGCCCGCGGGCCGTCGACCTCGACCACGTCGATGCCCGGCTCGTCGCGCACCCACCCGGCGTCCCCGGCGACGACGAGTTCGAACCGCGCCGTCCCGTACCGCGCGTACAGCTCGTCGCGGGTTCCGCTCGCCTTGATCGCTCCGCCGGAGATGATCACCACGTCGTCGCACAGGCGCTCGACGAGCGAAAGCTGGTGGCTGGAGAACAGCACGGGCACCCCGGCGGCGGCGCGTTCCCGCAGCACGCCCAGCACGATGTCGACGGCGAGCGGGTCCAGCCCGGAGAACGGCTCGTCCAGGATCAGCATGTCCGGGTCGTGCACGAGGGCTGCGGCGACCTGCGCCCGCTGCTGGTTGCCCAGGGACAGCTCCTCGAGCCGGTCGCCGGCGCGGTCGGCCAGGTCCAGCTGCTCCAGCAGCTTCGCGGTGGCGGCGCGGGCCGCCGTGTCGTCCAGGCCGTGCATGCGGCCGAGCCAGGCGATCTGCTCACCGACCTTCATCTTCGGGTAGAGCCCGCGTTCCTCGGGCATGTAGCCGAAGCGGCGGCGCTGCGCGGGGGTCATCGGGCGGCCGCACCAGGCGACGGTGCCGCCGTGCGCGGCCAGCACCCCCAGCACGATCCGCATGGTCGTGGTCTTGCCCGAGCCGTTCGCGCCGAGGAACCCGGTCATGCGCCCGGGGCGGACCTCGAACGACACGTCGTCGAGGACGCGGTGCTCGCCGAAGCTCCGGGACAGGGACGTCACGGTCAACATGACCGGAACGCTAGGCGAACGCGGCGTCCCGGTCGTCCGGCCGACGGCCGAATTCGCGGGTCCTCCTGGCGGAGGACCCCGCTCAGGCGGTGCGGGGCGCGACGATGCCGTGCTCGTAGGCGAACACCACGGCCGAAGTCCGGTCGCGCAGGCCGAGTTTGCGCAGGATCCGGGACACGTGCGTCTTGACCGTGGTCTCGCCGAGCACCAGTTCGGCGGCGATCTCGCCGTTGCTCGCGCCGCGCGCCATCAGCACCAGGACCTCGAACTCGCGGTCGGTGAGCTCGGGCGGGCGGTGCCCGGCGACCGGCGCGGGCGTGGTGAACCGGCTGATCACCCGCCGGGTCACCTCGGGGGAGAGCAGGGCGTCGCCCCGGGCGACCACGCGGACCGACTCGATGAGGTCCTCCGGGGAGGCGTTCTTGAGCAGGAACCCGCTCGCCCCGGCGCGCAACGCCTCGAACAGGTAGTCCTCCCGGTCGAACGTGGTCAGGATGACCACCTTGACGCGGGCGTCGCCGGGCCGGTCGCCCAGGATGCGGCGGGTGGCCTCCAGCCCGTCGAGGCCGGGCATCTGCACGTCCATCAGCACCACGTCGGCGCCGGTCCGGGCGACGACCTCGACGGCCTCGGCGCCGTCGCGGGCTTCGCCGACGACCTCGATGCCCGGCTCCGTCCCGAGGATGACCCGGAAGCCGGCCCGCACCAGGTCCTGGTCGTCGGCCAGCACCACCCGCAGGCTGTCCGTCACGGTCGCGTCAGCTCCTCACGGTCGGCGGTCGGGGTGGGCAGGCTCGCGCGGACCAGGAAGCCGCCGTCGCGGCGCGGGCCGGCCTCGAACTCGCCGCCGTGGACGGCGATCCGCTCCCGCATGCCGAGCAGCCCGAACCCGCTTCCGGACGTGGCGCCGCGGCCGCGGCCGTCATCGGTGACCTCGATTTCCAGGCTGGTGTCGAGGTAGCGCACGCGCACGTCGGCGGTGCGGGCGCGGGCGTGTTTGACCACATTGGTCAGTGCTTCTTGCGCGACCCGGTACGCGGTCAGCGCGACGCTGTCCGGGACCGGGCGCGGCTGTCCGTATTCGCCGTAGCGCACCTCGAGCCCGGCCGCCCGGGTGGCGGCGGCGAGCCGGGGCAGCTCCGCCAGTCCCGGGGAGGCCTGGTGGTCGTCCGCCGGGCCGGGTTCGCTCCGCGGGTCGGCGCGCAGCACGCCGAGCAGCCCGCGCAGCTCGCTGATCGCGGTGCGCGCGGTCTCCTCGACGGTGTGCAGGGCGGAGGCGGCCAGCTCGCGATCGGTGCCGAGGACGCGGCGGGCGGCGGAGGCCTGGATGCCCATGACGGACACGTGGTGGGCCACGACGTCGTGCAGGTCGCGGGCGATGCGGATGCGTTCGGCGACGATGGCCCCGCGGGCGTTTTCCTCCTGGGAGGCCCGCAGCTGGTCGGCGCGGCGGGTCAGCTCGGCCCGGCCGCGCGCCGACCGCCAGGCGAGGTCGCCGAAGAAGTAGGCCGCCAGGAAGAACATCAGGTTGAACACGACCTGGTAGAGCACGGTCGCCAGCACCGGGTCGAGCGGCCCGCGCGCGCCGGGGAACGGCGTGGGCTCGACGAGGAACCAGACCAGCCCGACGGCCAGCCAGGCGAACATCGCCACGATCACGGCGATGCGGGTCCACCGCGCCCAGCGGCGGTTCCGCGCCCAGGCGCCGGCGCTGTAGATGGCCAGGAACAACGCGACCGAGGGCATGAACCCGTCGCCGATGCGGCGCACCTGCGCGGCGATGAACACGGCCCCCACGACGGCGAGCACGACGAGCGGGAACCGGCGGCGCAGCGCGAGGGGCAGGGTGAGCGCCGCGGTCCAGAGCAGTTGTTCGGTGAGCGCGGGCGCGGAGCCGAAGGCGTAGGCGCCCATGCTGTTGACGAGCACGAGCATGCCGGCGGAGGTCAGCAGGACCAGCAGCGCGAGGAGGATGTCGTGACGCCGCTGGCGGACGCCCGGCGCGGGCCGCTGCCACTCGCTCCAGTCCGGCTCGTCCTCCGCTGTCCCCACGGGCCCAAACTACCGAGCGGGCGGTACACGGGCGACGGTGCCCTCGTCGTTGGCCGCATACAGCATGCCCTCCGGCGCCGCCGCGAAGCGGGCCATCACGCGCCACGCACCGAGCCCGGCACCACCCGCACCACGGTGCCCTCCCCGTTGGCCGCCACGTACAACGCGCCCTCCGGCGCAGCCGCAACGCCCGCGAAGCGGCCCGGCAGGCACCGCGCGTATCGCGGCCCGCATCACGGTGCTCTCGCCAGTGGCCGCCACGTACAGTGCGCCATCCCGGGGGCCGCAAAGCCTCGGCAGGCCCGGCGTCCCCGCGCCCGGATCGATGGCGCTCAGGCCCGCGGCACCACCCGCTCCACCGTGCCCTCCCCGTTGGCCCCCCCGCATACAGCACACCACCCGGCGCCGCCGCGAAGCGGGCCATCACGCGCCACGCACCGAGCGCGGCACCACCCGCACCACGGTGCCCTCCCCGTTGGCCGCCACGTACAACGCGCCGTCCGGCGCCGCCGCAACGCCCGCGAAGCGGCCCGGCAACCCCGGCATTCCGTGGGCGAACAGCTGCGCCTCCGACGGGGGCAGGACCGCCAGGTCCGCCACCTTCACCCGGGTCTCCCCCGTGCCCACATCGACCGCGGTCAGGCGGCGCGCGCCCGCCTCCACCACGAACAGCTCCTGCCCCAGCACCGCGATCCCTTGGGGCGCCTCGAGTCCCGAGGCCACCGGCACCGCGTCCGGCAGCCGCACCACCGTGCCGCGCGTCTCGTCGCTGGCGTACCACGTTCCCTCGGCCACCGCGACGTCCACCGGGCGCGCCAATCCCTCCGCGAGCACGCTCAGCTCGTCGGACTCATCGATCGCCACCACGCGCCCCGCCCCGGACTCGGCCACCACCAGCATCCCGTCCCCCACCGCGAGGCCCATCGGCTGCGCGAGCCCCGCCGCCCGCGTCCGCACCGTGCGCGCCGCCGGGTCGTAGGTGCGCACGTCGCCGTACTGCGAGGTGACGTGCAGCAGCGGCCCGTCCGCGGCGATGCCGTGGCTGAACACCAGCATCTCCCGCATCGTCCCGTCGACGCTCGTCACGCGGTAGTGGTCACCCGTGAACACGGTGCCGCCCAGATCGACCGTCACCCCGAACGGGCCCGCGAGCCCAGGCGGCACCACCTCGCGCGTCCGCCCGTCCGGGTGCACCTCGGCGATCCCGCCCGCGGCGAAGCTGGACACGAACATCCGGTTCTCCTCGTCGAACGCGGCGTTGTCCAGCCCCGCGATCCCGGTCTCCACAATGGACCGGCCAGCCGGGGAAATCCGCGTCACGATCCCGGCCGCGCCCCGCGACAGCACCAGCAGTTCCCCGCCCCGGTCGAACCGCACCGCGACCGGCTCGTGCACCCCGTCGGCCACCAGCTCCGGTGGCCCGCCGTCCGGCGACACGCGGAAGACCTCGCCGGTCGCCATGTGCGGGTAGTACAGCAACCCGTCCGGCCCGAGCTGCATCGCGTTGCCCATCTCCAGCCCGTCCGCGAGAACCACCGGCTCCCCGCCCGCGGGAAACAGCTCCAGCACCCGGCCGCCCATCCGCATCTCGTTGACGAACAACCGGTCCCCGGCGCACGCGATGCCGTTGGGCAGCTTCACCTCGTCCGACACCAGCGTGTACCGCCCGTCCGGCGCGCGCCGCCACACCCGTCCGGGCACCAGGTCGGTGATGTACATCGACCCGTCCGGTCCGAACGCGAGGTCGTCCGGCGAGCGCACCGGGCTGTCCGCGCCCACGACCACCTCGACGTCACCCGCGGCCAGATCGACGGCACTGATCAGTCCACTGAGGAACTGCGCGACGTACAGCCGGTCGTCCGGTCCGAACGCGACACCGTTGGACCCGCGCATCGGGCCCGGCGCGACGACCCGGCTACCCACCGAGAACGTCCGCCAGCCCGGGGCCGCGGCGCCACTCGCGCAGCAGCTCGTGGAACGCGACCGGTCCCTCGCCGAAGGACTGCCGTTTGCGAGGCTTGCCCTCGTTGTTGTAGTAGCCGGGCGTGCACTCGGTGAGGAACTGCTCCAGGTCCGGCGCGGTCCGCTCGATCGTGCGCAGCCACTCCTCCTCGGCCGCCACGGTGGGCTCGACGAGCACCCCGCGCTTGCGGGCCTCGGCGACCACCGCGCCGACGTGCGTGGCCTGCTCGTCCAGGATGTGCACGAAGTTGACCGAGCTGGCGTTGTGCAGCGGGCCGAGGTGGAACAGGTTCGGGAAGCCGTGGCTGTAGAAGCCGTGCAGCGTGCGCGGCCCGGTGCGCCACGTGCCCAGCAGCGACCGGCCGTCCCGCCCGAAGACCGGCAGCCGCCCGGTCAGCACGTCCGACTTGCCGACCTCGAACCCGGTGGCGAAGATGACGCAGTCCACTTCGTACTCTTCGTCACCCACGACCAGCGAGCTGCCGGTGATCCGCTCCACGCCGCCGAAGTCCGCGGTGTCCACCAGGGTCACGTTGGGGCGGTTGAACGTCTGCAGGTACTCGTCGCTGAACCCGGGCCGCTTGCACGCGTAGCGGTACCAGGGCTTGAGCTTCTCGGCCGTCACCGGGTCCTCGACGATCGCGTCCACGCGCGCACGCAGCTCGTTCATCTTGCGGAAGTCGGCGAGCTCCTCCTCCTCGGGCGTCATCGCGCGCATCGCGGAGGGGGTGAGGTTGCCCAGCAGCCCAGCGCTGCTGGTCCACGAGTCGGCCACCAGGTCCTCCTCCACCGGGTACCCGGTGATCACGCGGAGGAAGTTCTCCCGGCGGCGTGCCGCCCACCCCGGCTCCAGGGACGCGGCCCACTCGGGGTCGGTGCGGCGGTTGGCGCGCACGTCCACAGAGGACGGGGTGCGCTGGAAGACGTAGAGGTGCCCGGCGTCGCGGCCGAGGTGCGGCACGACCTGCAGCGCGGTCGCGCCGGTGCCGATCAGCGCGGCCCGCTTGCCCGCCAGCCCGGTCAGGCCGCCGTCCGCGTCACCGCCGGTGTAGCCGTAGTCCCACCGGCTGGTGTGGAACGTGTGACCGGTGAACGTCTCGATCCCGGGGATGCCGGGCAGCTTCGGCCGGTCCAGGGTGCCGTTCGACACCACCACGTACCGGGCGCGGATCCGGTCGCCGCGGTCGGTGCTGACGATCCACTCCGGATCGTCCCACCGCAGCTCGGTGACGCCGGTCTGGAAGCACGCGTCGCGGTAGAGGTCGTAGTGCCGTCCGATCGCCTGCGCGTGCCGGAGGATTTCCGCGCCCGGGGCGTAGCGCCACTCCGGCACGTAGCCCAGCTCGTCCAGCAGCGGAAGGTACACAGTGGACTCGATGTCGCAGTGGATGCCCGGATAGCGGTTCCAGTACCACGTGCCGCCGAAGTCGCCGGCCTTCTCGACGACCCGGATGCTCTCCACCCCGGCCTCCCGCAGCCGCGCACCGGCGAGCAGGCCGCCGAAACCGCCGCCGATCACCACGGCCTCGACCGTGTCGTGCAGCGGCTCGCGGGTGAACCCGGGTTCGACGTAGGGATCGTCCGCGTAGTACCCGAAGGCGCCCTCGACGCTGCGGTACTGGGCGGCGCCGTCCGGACGGAGGCGGCGGTCGCGTTCGGCGCGGTACTTGGCGCGGAGCGCGGCCGGGTCGAAATCCATGCGGAGCCCCCTCTTAAATCAACTGAGTGATTGAAGAGTAGCAGCTCCGGCGGATCACCGGCGCGCGAGGAAGTCGTCCACCAGGCGGGCGCAGAAGGATTCGTCGCTGGGCCGCCGCAGGATCAGGGCGTTGAACAGCAGCGGGCCGACGAGCCGGGCGGCCGCGAAGTCGACGTCCGGGTCACCGGGCAGGCAGTCGGCGAGCACGGCGTCGAACGGGCGGCGATAGGTGTCCACGACGTGTTCGCGCAGCGCGGCGAGCCGGGTGCGCTCCCCCTCGTCCGGCGTGCCACTCAGGCCGATCGCCGCCATCCAGACCAGCGCCGCCATCGACGGCGCCCCCTCGATCTGCGCTGCCTGCGCCAGCACTAGGCGGAGCAACCGGTCACGCGGCGCGCCATCGACGGGCGGGTCCAGCGGTGGCAGCAGCTCCTGGAAAGCCGCTGCCAGCAGCTCGGTGCTGGTCGGGAAGTGCCGGTACAGCGTGGATCGCGCGACGCCGCTGCGCGAAGTGACCGCCTCGATCGTCACCGCGCGGACGCCGCCCTCGGCCAGCAGGGCGACGGCCGCGGACAGGATCGCCGACCGCGACCGGTCCAGCCGCGGGTCACGGCGGCCCGGAACCTGCTGCGTCGTCACTCCCGGATTCTCCCAGAACTATTTTCAGAACTGCCAGTACTGCTACGATACCGACAGTTTCGTTTCGCATCGAAGCGAGGTGGCATGCGCGTCGTCGCACGGTCCGAGGTCTCGTCGTCGTCCGCCGCGCGCCGGGCCTGGACCGTGGCCGTGATGTGCTCGGCGGTCGGCCTGGTGATCGCCATGGTCACGATCGTCAACACCGCCCTGCCCGCGCTGGCCGCGGACACCGGGGTGACGCAGGCGCAGCAGACCTGGATCGTGGACGTCTACACACTGGTGCTGGCCGCCCTGGTGCTGCCGATGGGCGCGCTGGGCGACCGCCACGGCCGCCGCGGCGTGCTGATCGCCGGGCTGGTGGTGTTCGCGCTCAGCTGCGCCGCTCCCCTGCTCGCCGGGTCGCCGGCCTGGCTGATCACGGCGCGGGCGCTGACCGGGCTGGGCGCGGCGATGATCATGCCGGCCACGCTGTCGATCATCAACGCGAGCTTCCCGCCGGAGCGGCGCGGCCGCGCGATCGGCATCTGGGCGGCGGTGGCCGGTCTGGGCGGTCTCGGCGGGCTGGTCATCGCCGGATTGCTGTTGCAGCACTTCTCGTGGCATTCGGTGTTCCTCGGCCCAGCCGTGCTGTCCTTGCTGCTGGCGCTCGCCTGCGTCACGGTCCCCACGTCGCGCGAGCAGGTGCCCCACCGGTTCGACACCGTCGGCGCGGTCCTCAGCGCGTTGTCGATCGGCGCGCTGGTGTTCGGCATCCTGCGGGCGGCGGACCTGGGCTGGGCCGACGCCGAAGTGATCGTGGCGCTGGCCGCCGGGGTGGTGCTCGCCGGTGTCTTCGCGTGGTTCGAAGCACGGCACGCGGCTCCGCTGCTGGACGTGCGGTTGTTCGGCAACCGCGCGTTCGCGACCGGGTCGGTGTCGGTGACCGTGCAGTTCACCGCCGCGTTCGGCGCGCTGTACGTGCTGGCGCAGTACCTGCAGCTGGTTCAGGGTTACGGGCCGCTGGAGTCGGGACTGGTGCTGTGGCCGATCGCGGTGTCGCTGCTGCCGTTGTCGATGGCCTCGGCCGCCATCGCGCAGCGGCTCGGGCTCGGCCCGCTGACCTGCCTCGGGCTGCTCGTCGTGATCGCCGGGGTGGTGCTGCTGGGGCGGCTCGGACCGGACAGCTCCTACCCGGAACTGGCGGTCGCGGTGTGCGTGCTGGGCGGCGGGCTCGGGCTGACCGCACCGGCGGCCACGAGCGCGATCCTGGACAACGTGCCGCCGGACAAGTACGGCGTGGCCTCGGCGGTCAACGACGCGACGCGGGAAATCGGGGCGGCACTGGGGATCGCGCTCGCCGGCAGCGTGCTGTCGGCGACCTACACCCCGGCGGTGCGCCCGGCGACGGAGGCCCTGCCCGCGGCGGCGCGGGAGGCCGCGGACGGTTCGCTCGCCGGGGCGCTGGCGGTGGCCGAACGGTCCGGCCCGGCGGGCCGGCAGATCGCCGACGCCGCGCGGGCCGCGTTCTCCGACGGGATGTGGTTCAGCCTGCTGGCCCTGGCGGGCATCGTCGCGGCCGGCGTCGTCGCCGCCGCGTGCCTGCGCCCACCGAAGGGCTGATCAGCTCTCGTGCAGGATGACGCCGCGGATGTTGCGCCCGGCGTGCATGTCGGCGTAGGCCTGGTTGACCTCGTCCAAGGTGTACGTGGTGGTGATCAGCTCGTCGAGCTTGAGCGTGCCGGCCTGGTACATGCGGGCCAGCCGGGTGATCTCGTAGGTCGGCGTGCCCATGCCGAAGATGACGCCCTGGATGCGCTTCTGCATCATCGACAACGCCCACAGGTTGATCGGCAGGCCCTCGTCCTTGACGTCGCCGATGCCGGTGACCACGACGGTGCCGAACTTGCCGATCGCGTTGACCGCCTGGGCCACGTGGTCGCCGGTGGTGATGCCGACGGTGACGATGGCCGAGTGCGCGCCCTGCCCGTTGGTGACCGACCGGGCGAAGTCGGCGGCCTCGTCGATGTCGGCGAACGCCTTGGTCGCGCCGAACTCCAGGGCCTTGTCGCGCTTGAAGGCGACCGGGTCGACCGCGAGCACGTGCGCGGCCCCCCGGGCGCGGGCGCCCTGCACCGCGTTCATGCCGACGCCGCCGACGCCCATCACGATCACCGTGTCCCCGGCGGAGACCTGCGCGCCGTACTCGGCCGAGCCCCAGCCGGTGGACACGCCGCAGGACAGCAGCGCGGCGACGTGGAACGGGATCTCCGGGTCGATCCTGGTCAGGGAGAACTCGGGGACGATCGCGTGCTGGGCGAACGTGCCGACCATGGTCATCTGGGCGACGTCCGCGCCGTCTAGGTGCGCCCGGTAGGTGCCGTCGGCCATGCAGCCGCTCAGCGCGTACATGCCCAGGTCGCAGAGGTTGCCGCGGCCGGACGAGCAGGCCTCGCAGCGCCCGCAGGAGGGCACGAACTGCGCGACGACGTGGTCGCCGACGGCGAGGTTGCGCACGCCCGGTCCGACCGCCTCGACCACGCCCGCGCCCTCGTGCCCGCCGATCAGGGGCAGGTGCGGGGTCGGCATGTCGCCGGTGGTCGCGTGGTCGTCGGAGTGGCACAGCCCGGCCGCCACGAAGCGGACCCGGACCTCGTGCTCCTTCGGCTCGTCCAGGTCGATGTCCACGATCTGCCACTTGCCCGGCTGTTCGAGCAGCGCGGCCGCACGGGTTCGCATCATTGCCCACCTTCCACCAAACAACGCCGACTGGCCGAAGGTAGAACAGGTTCTAATTCGCGTCAAGGAGCCGGTCGTCGCAGAGGCGTTCGGCCGGGCGCTCCGGCGCCACCGGCCCGGCCGACGGTCCACTGTCCGGTGTAGACGCCGCGGGTCAGTGTTGACGCCGCGGGTCAGGGGCGCTGCCGCCGGCTCCCGCCGTGCCAGTCCTCCTGTAGCCCGGCCTCGCCGGGCGGCACGCCGAACGCGGGCAGTTGGGGCCGTTCCCGCAGGCTGCGCTTGAGCTCGGCGAACCCGGGGAACCGGGACAACGCCACGACGTGCTCCCACAGTTCGAGGGCCTCGCGCTCGCCGGGCAGCCTGCTGATCACCGGGCCGAACAGTGCGGTGCCCCCGGGCGGTTCGAAGTGCAGGATCGGCGTGCCGACGTCCTTGCCGGTCAGCGTCAGCGCCTCGTCCGTCTCCGCCTGGATGACGGCGTCCCACGAGGGGTCGTCGAGCGCGTCCGCGTAGTCCGCCGGCAGTCCCGTGCGGCTCAACGCCCAGGTCGCCAGGTCGTGGACGCCGTGGTGGGTGGCCGCTGCCACGCCGCCGGGCACGGGCTCACACTCGAAGGTCTCCTCCCCCAGCACCTGGTAGAAGGCCCCGATCGGTTCGCGCCCGCGCTCGTGCCGGATGCGCGCGGCGACCCGCAGCAGCCGCAGCCCCGCGGCGTGTGCCCGGCCTCGTACTCCGGCGGGAAGTGGGCGTCGTAGTCGATGTGGGCGTTGAGCAGCCGCAGGGAGATGAACCGCCAGTCCACGTCGTAGTCGCGCTGCCGCTGGACGATCCGCACCCACTTGCTCGCCATCCAGGCGAACGGGCAGACGGGATCGAAGTAGAAGCGCAGATCGGGGCCGGCCATGGCGGCCACGGTACCCGCCCGCACCGGTCGGCACGGCCGGGCGCGGAGCGGGTGGTGGGCGCACCACCGGCGCTACGAGAACGCGCCCGTCAGGGTGTCCATCTTCGTGCCCGGCGGCGGCAGCTTCGGCAGGAAGTTCTTCTCCTTCGCGAACCCGATGTACTGCTGCACCTCGGGTGTGAGGCCCTTGTACTCGGCGTCGAGCACCAGGTATTTGCGGATCGAGCGCTCGAACGGGTTGGGCGAGTTGGGGAACTTCACGTCCGGGCTGACGTCGACCTTGTACTCGACCGTGAGGTTCTGGATGTCCTTGCGGACCTTGTCGAACTGGCTCGGGTCGAACCCGGCCCGTCCCAGCTGCGCGTCCGTCGGGATCTGGCTCTTGAGCTGGTCGAGCCGGATGTTGGCGTTCTTCAGCGGACCCTCGAACGTGCCCGACATGTTCTTGTTCGCCGTGGACGTCAGCGGCGTCATGTTGCTCGAGATGCCCGGGCCACCGAGGTTGTCGTTCTGCAGGTGACCGCGGATCCACCGGTTGTCGCCGTCGGGGTTGTACCCGTTGACCTTCGACAGCTCGGTCTGCAGCTCCGGGCTGTAGTTCGAGTGCTTGGTCTTGTTGAGGTCGATGACGTCGGTGAGCTCGCCCGGCTGCGGCTTGGAGCCGCCGGGACGCGGACTGCCGTCGAGCACCTGCGGACCGGACGTGGTGCCGCCGCCCTGCGAGGTGAACCGGCCGCTGACGGGATCCTTCGTGCCCCTCGGCGGAGCCGGCGTCGACGGTCCCGCCGACGACGTGCTGCCGGAGGTGCTGCCCTTCTTCGGCTTGGTCTTCGGGTACGGCGTGAACGACGGCGCGGGGGTCTTCTGCGCACTGCACTTGCCCGCGGTGGAGCGGCCGGAGAACCGCCGGAAGTCACCGGCGTCGAACCCGCCGCCGGTGAGGCCGAGCGGGTCGGACTGCATCAGCGGATCGGCCACGTACGCCAGCGGGTTCGGCGCCGGGTTGAGGCCCAGCGGGTCGGGCGAGACGAACCGGCCGGTGGCCGGGTCGTAGTAGCGGAACACGTTGAAGTGCAGCCCGGTCTCCGCGTCGTGGTACTGCCCGGGGAACCGCAGCGGCGTCGCGTCGCCGTCACCGCCGCGGGTCAGGCCCCACAGCGTCGTGCGCAGCGGCCGGACCGTGCCGTCGCCGAGGTCGACCGCCTCGACCGGCGTGCCGACGTCGTCGGTGACCAGGACGGACACCCGGGTGGTCCGGTCCGGGCCGGTGACCGCCTGCGCCACCGGCCTGCCGTCGTCCGGGTGGTGCACCCACGTCAGCACCGACACCAGCGCACCGCGCACGGTGTGCAGGGCCTCGACGAGGGTGTTGCCGTCCCAGACGAACTCGACCCGCTCGGCGACCGTGCCGTCCGGCTCCAGGCGCTGCTTGGCGACCCGGCGGTCCATCGGGTCGTAGAGGTAGTGCCACACCGCGCCGTCCGGGGTGCGGACGCCGGTCAGGTGGTCGTGGGCGTCCCAGGTGAACGACCAGGTGAGCTCGCCGGCCGGGCCGGGCACCGTGCGCCGGACCAGCCGACCCTGCGCGTCGTGGTCGTACCGCACCACGCCGGCGGCTTCGACGAGACCACCGCGGTAGTGCCGCGGGCCGGCCTCCGCCCCGCCGCCGGGGTGGGACAGCACGACGTTGCCGAGCACGTCGTAGGCGTAGCGTTCGGTGTGGCCGGGCGTGTGCACGGCGGTGACGCGGCCGAGCCGGTCGAACTCGTAGCGGGCGCCGCCCGACGGGTCCTCCCGCGCGTCGATGCTGCCGTCGGGCCGCCGGTGGTAGCGCCACGTGCCGGCCGGGGTCTGCTGCGCGAGCAGCCTGCCGCGCGCGTCGAAATCCCTGCGCACCACAGGTGTGGCCCCCACGTTGGTCGCGACCGTGCGGCCGTTCTCGTCGCGGTGCAGGGTCAGCGTCGTACCGCCGACGGTGAGGGTGTCCACCCCGCTCTCGGAGCGTCCCCAGTGGACGTCCACTCCGGACGGTGTGCGCCGGCTGGTGGAGTACGCGTCGGCGTAGCCGAAGGTGGTGGTGCGGCCGGCGGCGGTCTGGCGCACCACCCGGCCCTCGTCGTCGCGCTCCAGTGTGATCTCCGCGCCCGGGCCCGCGACGTGCACCAGCCTGCCCACCGGGTCGTGGCGGTAGGTCTCGGTCACGCCGGCCGCGGTGCGCTCGGTCAGGTTGCCGAGCGCGTCGTAGCGGTGGTCCACGACCTCGCCCGCGGCGTTGACCAGCCGGACCAGCTGCCCCGCCGCGTCGTAGGAGCACTGCGTGGTGCGGCCGTCGAAGTCGGTCTGACTCGTCAGCCTCCCCTCGGCGTCGTAGGTGAACGTCCAGGTCTGGCCCGCCGGGTTGGTCACGGCCGTCAAGCGCAGTTCGGTGTCGTAGTGGCGGAGCGTGCGTGCGCCGGTGGCGTCCACCGTGCCCGTGACGATGGCGAACGGACCGCGCTCGGTGACGGTCACGCGGTCCAGGGCGTCGGTGTGCGACGTCTCGCCACCCTCGCCGTCGTAGGTCCACTGCCGCCGCGCGCCGTCGGCGGTCGTCACCGCCCGCAGGTCGCCCTCCACCGTCCAGGCCAGGGTGACCGGGCCGCCGGGTTCACGCAGCACGCGCGGGCGGCCGAACAGGTCCTCCTCGACCGCGGGCCCGGCCTGCGCCGGGGTCCGCCCCGCCTCGTCGTCGTCCTCTTCGGACACTCCGAGCGGGGTGGTGTACGGGTCGGGAACCGGGTCGGTGTAGCGGCGCCGGAACGTGCGGCCGCCCTCGGTGACCGCGATCTCCAGCGCGGTGGCCGTGTGCTCGACGATGACGGCGCGGCTACCGTCCGGGCGCACCACCGCGCGCAGGATCCCCGCCGCGTCGTGCTCGAACTCGGTCCGCCTGCCGAGCGGGTCGGTCCGGGCACGCAGGAGGCGGTTCGGGCCCCACTCGCTGCGGGTGACCGCGCCCAGCTTGTCGGTTTCGGCGACGAGGTTGCCCTCGGCGTCGAACTCGAAGGTCTTGCGGTGCCCCAGCGAGTCGGTGGTCGTGGTGCGGCCCGGGGCGTACTCCAGTGCGCCGTCGAGGAAACCCCGGTCGCCGACCGTGCGCACGCAGCGCCCGGCGTCGTCGTAGACGTAGCGGTACCACGAGCCGTTGTGGTCGGTCCAGCCGGTGATCCGGCCCGCGGCGTCGTGCTCGTACAGCGCCGGCCGGGGGGCGGAGTTCCACCGGCGGGCGAGGTGGCCGTGCTCGTCGTAGTCGTAGCGGGCGACCGGGACGTCCCCCGCCGGGGAGAGCGCGCGGACGGACCGGACGCGGCCGTCCGCGGTGTCGAAGGCGATCCGCGCGCCCGCCGAGTGGGTCAGCAGGACCGGCGTGCCGTCGGCGTCCCGGTCCAGGACGACGAACTCGCCGTCCTCGGTGCGCACCTCACGCAGCAGCAGCTCGTCCCGGGCGCCCGGGGCGAACACGAACCGCCGGGTGAGGCCGCGGCCGGGATCGGTGACCACGTAGTCGTCGGCGTCGGCGTGCAGCAGCCGCACCGGGCCCTGCTGGACACCGGCGGACCGGCCGGGCGCCGGGACCGGGAAGGTCAGCACCATGGCGTCGGCGGAGTGGTAGCGCACCGTGCCCGCCGCCACGGTCAGCCGTTCGTCCAGGAGGGACGTCCACGACGGACCGAACCAGCGCCCGTCCCGGTAGGACGAAACGTGGTTGCGCGTGATGAGTTCGCCCAGCGCGCCGGGGACCACCAGGTCCACCTCGGTGAGCAGGACGTCGCCGGTCGCGACGTCGATGGGGTCGAACTCGCAGTCCTTCTTGCCCGGCTCCTTCGTCGTGGCCGGGTTGCCCTTCGGGGTGCCGCCGGCCGAAGACGGCGTGGTGGAGGCGCCGAGCTTCGGCGGCGGCGCCACGGGGGCCGGGCCGGGCTCGGGCGCGGACTTGGCCGTGCCGCCCGGCGGCGGGCCGTCCAGCTTGGGCGGGGCCGAGACCGGCGGGGTGTCCGGTGTGGACGATGCCTTGGTCGTGTCGCCCGGGGTGTCGTCGAGCTTGGGCGGCGGGGCGACCTTGGCCACGTCCGGCGGCGGGGTCTTCGCCGTGCTGTTCGGGATGGTGCCGCCGCCCTTGCCCGCCATGGGGTCGACGCTCTTCGGGCCCGCGGGGAGGCTGTCCGGCTCGGCCGACGTCGGCGGCTTGTCGGTCTTGATCTTCTTCAGCTTGCCCGCGGTGTCGGTGAAGATGCCGCCGGCCTTCTTCAGCAGCTCCGAGAGCGCCTTGAGCGCGTGGGTCAGCTTCCCGGTGATGTCGGCGATCTTGGCGGCGGTCTTGGCGACCTCGCTGATCACCTGCGGCACGACCCACGCCAGCGCGATGCCGAGGGTGGCGATCACCTGCAGCGCCCACGAGATCATGTGCCCGACGACTTCGGCGATGATGTCGCGCACCAGGGTCCGCACGGCGGCGACGACGGTGCCCGCGGTCTCGATGCCGCTGGCGGTGCCTTCACCGGCTTCCTTCGCCGCGGCGAGCAGGTCGCCGACGTCCTTGGCCTGCTGCCGGTAGGTGTCGGCGGACGGGCCGGTCCAGCCGGTCAGGTCGGCGTTGACCTGGTTGGCCAGGTCGGTGCCGATCTCGCCCAGCTCGGTGGCGATGTTCTGCCACGTCTCGGAGTGGGCCTTGACCGCGTCCGGGTTGCCCGCCAGCGCGTCGAGGGCGTCCTTGAGCGGGCCGACGTGCTCGATGAGCCAGCCGACGCCGGCGGCGAGGACCGAGCCGAACGGGTCGAGCACGAACCCGAGCGCGTCGAGCCCGGCCGCGGCGGCCCCCAGCGCGCCGGAGGCCCAGTCGCCGCTTTCGATGGCCTTCTTGAGGTCCTGCGCGCCCTCCAGGAGGGAGATCCCCGAGATCGCGGTCGTCGAGCTCTGCTCCTGCGCGACCAGGGGGTTCACCACGGGTTGTTCTCCTCGTCGTCGTCCGTGCGGGCCTGCGGCCGCTCCTCGGCGGGTTCGGCGGCCGCCCGCTCGTCGTCGGTGTCGGCGTCCGGATCGGGGAACCGGCTGCGCAGGTTGTCGACCAGCAGCGAGCGCGTCTGCGGGTCCTCGTCGCCGACCTCCTCCCGCATCACCTCGGCGACCTGCGCGGCGATACCCGCCTGCGCGCGGCGCATGGTGGCCAGGATCTGCGCGGACAGCTCGTCCAGCGGCATGGTGCGGGCCCGTCCGGACAGGTCCAGATCGGTGACGCTGCCGTCGGCGCGGACCGTGACGCGCACCGAGCCGTCGGTGTTGGCCGAAGTCAGCCGGATCTCCTCGGTACGCGCCTGCGCCGCGCGGTAGCGCTCGGCCTTCTGCGCCAGCCCCTGCGCCCACGCGTTCATCCGCGCGGCCGCCTCGTCGGGGTCGCGCATGAGTTCGCCCAGTCCGTTCGCCGAAGTCACCGGACCACCGTGCCGATCCGCGGGCTCACCGGGGTGGCCTCGCGCAGCTGCCGCTCGAACGGCTCGGCGTTGGTCGCGTCCTGTTCCTCGTAGCTGGTGGCCGCGGTGCGGATGTTTCCCGCGATGATCCGCACGCCCTCGGCCGCGGCCTTGAGCGCCTCGACCGCGTCCCCCTGCGTCGTCGCGTTCACGATCGGCGGCAGGAAGGCACAGAGCAGGCCGTAGGCGGAGTCGTCCATGACGACCGTGTTGGCGGCGTCCACCGCGGTGTTCAGCCGGTCGGACAGGGCGTCGAGGTGGCTGCCGTGGGTGCGCAGCTCGTCGGGGTTGACTTCGTAGGACACGAGGGTTACTTCTTCTCTTCCTTCTTGTTCGTCTTCCAGTCACCGATGACCGGCGGGGCGACCACGTCGCCGCCTTCGAAGAGGCCGGGGTCGCCTTCGAGGTAGTCCGCGACGCGGTGTTCCTTGTCCTCCGCGCCCTGGCCCTTGCCACCGTGCGGGGCCATGCCACCCGCGGCCGGAGTACCGGCCCGGCCCGCCGCGCCGGTCGCGCCCGCCGCGCCACGCGCCGCCGCGGCTTCTTCGGCGGCCGCCGCCGCGCCGGAGGCACCGGCGACACCACCCGCGCCGAGCCGGGCGCCGCTCGCGCCCGACGCACCACCGACGCCACCTGCACCACCGGCACCACCGAGGCCACTGCCGCCAACGCCGCCACCACCGAGGCCCTTGAGCGCCGCCGCGCCGGCACCGCCCGCGCCGCCGAGGCCCTTGGCCCCGGTGCTGGTGCCGCCGCCGAGCGGGGTCCCCGCCGGGCCACTGACGGAGTCGAGCCCGGCCAACGGGTTGCCGCTCACGGTGGGGCCCCCGAGACGGCTGGCGATGCTGTCGCCGTTGATACCGCCGGAGTATCCGATGGTCGGCATGCGCGCCGACGAGCTGCCGGACGTGCCGGTGTCGACCGCCGAGGAGGCCACCGTCGAGTCCGGGATGTCGAGGTCGGGCACCGACGCGTGGTTCTCCAGCGTGCCGCCGCTGTAGTTCCCGGTGGTTCCGGCCGGGTAGTCCGGAGTGGACAGTTGCGGCACGGCACCGGTTCCGCCGCCGAAGCCGGACGAACCGCTGTAGGTGTTCAGCGCGGGCGCGCCGGCCCCGGCGCCGGCGCCCGCGGTGTCCAGGCCGGGCACGGGCGAACCGGTCGGCAGCGACGGGGAGCTCAGGCTCGCCGTGGCCACCGCCGCGTGCACGTCCCCGGTGCCGGCGCCGGGGACCGCGGTGGTGGCCGAGCGCAGGCTCGCGGCCTGTGCGGCACCGGCTTCGGTGGCCGGGATCCGCGCCGAGGCCGGCACGGTCGCGCCGGTGCGCAGCGACGCGATCTGCGCGTTCGGCCCGCCGAGCTTCGGCGGCGCGACGAACGCCGGGGTGATGGTGGCGCCGGCGACGGTGTCGTCGTACTGGGTCATGATCCGCGCGGCCTGCTGGCGTGCGGCCTCCGACTGCCGCAGCGCCTGCTGGTCGAGCTGCGCCTGCTGTGCGTACACGACCGGGTCGGTGATCGTCTGCAGGTGCGCGTTGGCGGCCTGCACGTCGAAGTTCACCGGCGGGTTGGCCGCCATCTGCTTCTGCGTCTCGTTCAGCGCCTGCGAGTGGATCTCCTGCTGGCGGCCGGTGAGCGTGGCGCCCTTGGCGGTGTTGCCGAGCCACAGCCCGACGTCGGCGAGGTGCTTGCGGGCCGCGTCGCCGCCCTCCCCCTGCCAGTCGGCGAGACTGTCGTTGATGGCGCCGGCCAGGTTCTGCTGGTGCTCGGTGAGTTCCTCGCCCAGCCGCACCCACTCCTCCGAGGTGACCGCGACGGCGGCGGAGTCGGCGTTGGTGGTGATGGCGTCGAGCATCTGCTGGTGGGTCGCGTTGTCCCACAACGAACTGGGCGCCGTGCCGTGGTCGCGGATCTCGACCCCGTCGTCGACGCTGTCGCGGATGGCGACGATGCGCTGCTCGTAGCGCCGCTGGATGGTCTCGTCGCGCAGCAGCGGGGTGACGACCTCTCCCAGCCAGCCCTTCGCGATCTCCTCGTCGACCTGCTGGGTGACCTCCTCGCGGATCTCGTCGCCCGAGGTGTGGTCGTGGCCGATGGGACCGATGTAGTAGGGCGAGCTCGGGTCCGCGGTGACGTCCTGCACCCCGCCGCCGACGTCGGACAGCTCCACGATCTTCTCCCCTTCGCGGTTGCTCGGTCAGGCCTGCTCGGCGCGGTGTCGCCGCAACGTGGTCCCGGTTTCGCCGTCCTGCGACCGGTAGTTCTCCTGGGCGAGCTTGATCGCCTCGATGTAAGTGGGCAGTTCGGCCTTGGCCCGCGTGAGCTGGGTGAGCAGGCCGCGCTCGTCGCTCGCGGTCTTCACCATCACGTCCGACACCCACTTCGCGGTGGCGGTGTCGCTCATCGGCGGCGCCTGCCCGAACGCCTGCAGCGCCGACCAGCGCGCCTCGAGCGCGTCGACGATGCCCTGCAGCGCCTGGATCATCTTGTCACCGGTCCGCTCGTCGACGGCGAACCCGCCCTCGGTGGCCAGCCGCTTCAGCGCCACGGCCTGCACCATCCGGACCGCGGTGTCCGCCTTCGGCGCTTCCTCGCTCATCCCCGGTTCCTCCCCGATCTCAGTAGACGGCAGCGATCATGTCGCGGACGGCTTCGGCGACCGCCGGGAATCCCGCGGGCGCGTAGGTCGCGGTGATCGTCCCGGTCGCGTCGGTCCGAGTGCTCACCAGGTACCGCCCGTCCTCGGTGTCCAGCCACGTGACCGGGGTGGCCGAGCGGCGTTCGCCGTGGCGTCCGCGGCCGTGCGCGGTGAAGTAGCCGCCGCCGCGCCGCGGCGCCGCGAGGACCTCTTCGAGCCGGTCCTCTTCGGACACCGCGCGGGCGCGCGCGGGTCGCCGCGACCGCACGACCGTGGTGACCTGGAGGCTGCCGAAGGCCTCGGTCTCCTCCTCGTCGAATTCCTCCTCGGCCTGGCGCAGCGCGGCCAGCGCCGAGCGCGGGCGCTCGTCCTCGCGGCGCGACACCGACAGCGGCGTGCCGGGCGCGGCGTCGGCCGGGGTGAGCGAGCCGGCCACGCGGGACACCAGGTCCTCGTCCGGGAACAGGGAGAACCACAGCCTGTCCTCGCCGGGGGCCTGGCGGATCACGAGCGCCTGCGCGCCGTCGGTGGCGGCGTGCACGGCGAGGTCACCGGCGCGCGAGTCGGACCCGCTGGCGGTGACCGTGACGCGGTGGTCGCCGAGCAACTCGAACGCGGTGCGGACGCCGGCGTCGAGCTCGCCGCGGGTGGACAGGCCGCGGTCCTCGAGGTCGGCGTGCACGCGGAGCGCGAGTCTGGCGAAGCGGAGCGGGTCCACGGTGGTGTGGCTGATGCGCAGGGGGAACACGCGGACGTCGACGCCCAGCGCCCGCCCGACGACGACGGCCTCCACGCTGCCCAGCGTGAAGTCGAACCGAGACACCATCGACGCTTGTGTCACCTTTCGGGTTCCGGCCTCGGGACGCGGGGCCGTGAGGCGTGGACGGCCAGTGTGGCTTGTTCGTTGATCAGTGTCGGCGCCGGGGCGCCCGCTGTCGAGCGACCCAGCGGCACACGGTGGAGATCACAACGCACTCAAGGGGTGACGGAACGCCGTTTTCCTCCGGCGTTGCCCGAAAGAACCGGGATTCAGAGGCACACGGGCACGCGGTGGGCGCTCATTTGAGCACGGAAGTCAGGCGGGCAACGGGATTCCGAGCGGTCGACCGTCCCCGCTCTCTACCCACAACGCATGCCTGCCTCGCAGACCAGGCAAACCCGGCGCACCCGGCGGAGCGTCCCAGCGCCCCCAGCGGCCGCAGCCGCCCCGCAACACCACCGGGCGCCTGGTGCTCGCCCCGTACCTGCTCGAGGGGTTCAACGGCTGGGAGTGGAACCTCGGCGACCACGCCTGACCGTCCACAGTGGCCAGACTCAGTCCGCCCACGTCACCGGTAGTTCGTCCACCCCGCGGACCAGGCTGTCCGTCCGCATCACCACGTCCCCGGCGGGAATCGCCAGCCGCAGCGCCGGGAACCTGGTGAACAGCGCGGGCAGCGCCACCCGCAGCTCCACCCGCGCGAGCTGCTGGCCGAGGCACTGGTGCACGCCGTGTCCGAACGCGACGTGCCCGGCGGCGGGCCGGAGCAGGTCGAGCACGTCGGGGTCGGCGAAGCGCGCGGGATCGCGATTGGCCTCGGGCAGCGAAAGGGTGACGCACTCGCCGGCCGCGATCCGCTCGCCGTGCAGCTCGACGTCCGCCAGGGCCGCGCGCACGGTGAACGGGATGACGCTGAGGTAACGCAGCAGCTCCTCGATCGCGTGGTCCGGCTCCGCGCACAGCACGTCCGGCGCGCCGGGGTGGGTGAGCAGGGTGAAGACGCCCAGCGCGAGCATGTTGGCCGTGGTGTCCAGCCCGGCGCCCAGCAGCGCGAAGCCGATGTTGACCAGCTCCTCGTCGGTGAGGTCGCTGGTGAGGAGCCCGCTGAGCAGGTCGTCGGCCGGGGTGGCGCGCTTGGCCGCCACCAGGTCGCGGACGAATCCGTGCACCGCCGAGTACGCCGCCGCGGCCTGTTCCGGCGTCTGGTCCAGGCGGAACAGGTCCAGCGCGTGTCCCTGGAACCGCGCCCGCTCGGCGTAGGGCACCCCGAGCAGCTCGCAGATGACCTGCGCCGGAATCGGCCGCGCCCAGGTGCGCACCAGGTCCACCGGGCCCCTTTCCCGCGCCACGGCGTCCAGGTGCTCGTCACTGATCTCCCGCACGCGCTGTTCGAGCTGCCGCATGCGGCGGACGGTGAACTGGCCGGCGAGCAAGCGGCGGTAGCGCGTGTGCTCCGGCGGGTCCATCGAGATGAACATGCCGGGCGGCGCGGGCGCCCCGGTGCCGGACGCGCCGGGGACCGGCATGTGCCGCAGGTCGGAGCGGGCGCTGAACCGCGGGTCGGCCAGCACCTCCCGGACGAGTTCGTGGCTCGTCGCCAGCCAGCCGCGGTGTCCGTCGGGATAGGTCAGTCGCTTCAGCACTCCGCGAACGCTAGAGGCGCATTCGCGAGCGGAACAACCAGTGTGCAAGGCCATTCCAGGTCACCGGTCTACTATCGGTGCAATGAGCCTGGAGCCGAATGCACCGGCCCGCACCCGGCTGACGTTCGACGAGCGCCGCCGCATCGCCACCGGACTGGGGATGGGGCTGAGCTTCGCCGAGATCGGCCGCAGGCTCGGGCGGCCCAAGTCGACGATCATCCGCGAGGTGGCGCGCAACGGCGGCGCCCACGGCTACCGCGCCGACCGCGCCCAGCAAGCGACCGCCTGGCGCGCCCAGCGCCGCCGCCCGGTCGCCGCGCCCGAACCACCGGCGGCCCGGGGCGGCGATCCGCGGGAGTTCGAGGAGCACTTCGCCGCGATGATGGTCCAGACCGGTGTCCGGCCGATGATGGCGAAGGTCCTCGTCGGCCTGTTCACCAGCGACACCGGCAGCCTCACCGCGGCCGAGCTGGTCGCCGGGCTGCGGGTCAGTCCCGCGTCGGTCTCCACGGCCGTCCGCTGGCTCGAGGAGCGTGGACTGGCGCGGCGCGAGCGCGACGGCCGCCGGCAGCGGTACGTCATCGACGAGCACGTCTGGTACCAGGCGTGGCTGGTGAGCGTCCGGTCGATGACGCTGTGGGCGGACTGCGCCCGGCGGGGCGCGCAGGTGTTCGGCGACTCCCCCGCCGGGGCCCGGCTGAGGAACACCAGCCGGTTCTTCGAGCACCTGCGGCGCGACATGGCGCAGGCGGCCGAGCACTGGCGAAACCTTCCGTATGACCGGTAAGGGACCTAAGGTGTGATCATCGCAAAGGAGCGGTGATGACCAAGGCCGTCAAGGGCGACGACGTCAGTGACATCGTCGCCGAGCACGACGAGGAGCGGCCCGCGCGCCGGTTGTCGCGGGGGCCCGACCTGCTGGTTTACCTGGCCGCGCTCGGCGTGGCCCTGCTCGTGCTGAAACAGGTCTTCTTCCCCTACAGCAAGGGCAACCAGTTCTACCTGGTGATCTTCCTCGGCAGCACCCTGCCGCTGGTGTTCCTGTGCTACCGGCCGCTGGCGCGCTCGCGGCGCACGCCGGACAACCCGTGGGTGCTGGACTGGGCGCTGTCCGTGGTGGCGCTCGTGGTGGGCCTGTACCCGGTGCTGTTCGGCTACGACGACTTCCTCGACCGGCAGGGGCAGCTGTCCACGCTCGACATCGTCGCGGGCGCGCTGCTGCTCCTGCTCATCCTGGAGGCGACCCGCCGCACCACCGGCTGGGTGCTGCCGATCGTCTGCCTGCTCTTCCTCGCCTACGCCTACTACGGCGGCTACCTGCCGCCGAACTGGGGCATCGCGCACGCCGGCGTGGACTTCAGTCAGATCATCAACGCCCTCTACAACGACGCGAGCGGGTTCTTCGGCACCCCGCTGGACGTGGCCGCCAGCTACATCGTGTTGTTCACCATCTACGGCGCGGTGCTGGAGGCCTCCGGGGCTGGGCGGTTCTTCGTCGACATCTCCTTCGCCGCGTTCCGCCGTTCCCGCACCGCACCCGGCCGGACGACGGTGCTGTCCGGGTTCCTGCTGGGCACGGTGTCCGGCTCGGGCACGGCGACGGCGGTCAGCTTGGGCTCGATCACCTGGCCGATCCTGCAACGCGCCGGTTACCCGCGGGAGAACGCCGGCGGGCTGCTCGCCGCGTCGGGCATCGGGGCGATCCTGTCCCCGCCGACGCTGGGCGCGGCCGCGTTCATCATCGCCGAGTACCTGCAGACCTCCTACCTCACGGTGCTGATCTGGGCGGCGGTGCCGACGCTGCTGTACTACCTGGGCATCGTGTTCGCGATGGAGGCCGACGCCCGCCGCTTCCACGCCAAGCCGGTGGACGTCGAACGCGAGGACCCGTGGCGGCTGCTGCTGCGCGGCGGCTACCACTTCCTGTCGCTGGCGATCATCGTGGTGTTCCTGGCGCTGGACATCCCGCCGTTCGCGGCCGTGGTGTACGCGACCGGGGTGGCGGCGCTGTTCGCGCTGATCGCGCGGCGGCGGGACCTGCGCGGCTGGGCGGTGGACATGGTGAGCGCGCTGTCCCGCGGTGTGCGGGGCGCGCTGCCGGTCATCGCGGTGTGCGCGGCGGCCGGGGTGATCACGTCGACGATCACCAAGACCGGGCTGGGGCTGGAACTCGCCGACGCGCTGGTCGACGTGGCGCGGGCGCTCACCGACAACCCCACGGTGGTGCTGGCGCTGACGGTGGTGCTGTCCGCGGTCGCGGTCGGGGTGCTCGGGCTGGCGGTGCCGGTGACGGCGTCGTTCATCATCGCGTGGGTGGTGATCGCACCGGCGCTGGAGACACTGGGCGTGGCCCCGGCCGAGCGCGCGATGTTCATCTTCTACTACGCGGTGCTGTCGGAGGTCACGCCGCCGACGGCGCTGGCGGCGGTCGCGTCGGCGGCGATCACCGGCGGCCGGGTCATGGCGACCATGTGGCAGTGCTGGAAGTACACGCTGCCGGCGTTCCTGGTGCCGATCGCGTTCGTGCTCACCGACAACGGGGCGGCGCTGCTGCTCCAGTCCGACGCGGTGACGGTGGTGTGGGTGCTGGCGGTGTCCGCGCTCGCCGTCGCCGCGCTGGGTGTGGTGACCGGCGGGTGGCTGTTCGGCCCGGTCCACCCCGCGGTGCGGGCGCTGTTCGTGCCCGCCGCGGTGTGCCTGCTCTACCTGGAGCCGGGGCCGATCGCGGCGGGCCTGGCCTTCGGCGTGGCCGCGACGGCCGCGCATCTCGTGATCCGAAGGAGGCGGCATGAAACGACTGCTGACGGCGCTGGTGGCGGTGGCCCTGATCGCGACGGGCTGCGGGGGGAAACAACCGAACCAGCCGGCGGCGGGCGGGAACCAGGCGTGTGAGGCCGGCAACGGCAGGCTCACCATCGCCACCGGCAACAGCGGCGGCGTGTACTACGTGCTCGGTGGCGGGCTGGCGCAGCTGATCAGCAACAACACCGGGCTGAAGGCGACCGCGGCGGAGACCGGCGCGTCGGTGCAGAACATCCAGCAGCTGGTCGACGGCACCTACGACATCGCGTTCTCGCTGGCCGACACCGCGGCCGACGCGGTGCAGGGCAAGGGCAGTTTCGAGGGCAAGCCGCAGAAGGTGCAGGCGCTGACGCGGCTCTACCCGAACTCGACGCAGGTGCTGGTGCGCACCGATTCGGGGATCAACAGCATCGCCGACATGCGCGGCAAGCGGATCTCGACGGGCTCGCCGAAGTCGGGCACCGAGGTGATCGCGAACCGGCTGCTGCAGGCGGCCGGGCTGAACCCGGACACCGACGTGCAGGCGCAGCGGCTGGACCTGGCCAAGACCGCGGACGGGATCAAGTCGGGCACGATCGACGGGCTGGTGTGGTCCGGCGGGCTGCCGACGGCGCAGATCACCGACATCACCACCACGATGAAGGGGCAGGTGAAGTTCATCGACATCACCCCGCAGCTGGCGGCGCTGAAGCAGATCAACACGGTGTACGACACGGGCACCATCCCCGCGGCGACGTACGGGCAGCCGGCGGACGTCCCGACGATCGTGGTGCCGAACCTGCTGCTGGTGCGGGAGGACTTCCCGGCGAGCGACGCGTGCGCGATCACGAAGCTGATCTTCGACAAGAAGGCGGAGCTGGAGAGCGTGCACCCGGCGGCGAAGGAGATCACCCCCGAGAACGCGACGCGCACCGATCCGGTGCCGCTGCACCCCGGAGCGCGTCAGGCACTGGCGACGCAGTGACGTTTTTGGGGCCGCGGTACTCGGGGGCGCGGCAGGCTTCCTAGTGCCGCACCCGGTTTGCGGCAAGCGCCGCCGACGTCGTGCCGTTACCTGTCGTGCCGCCACAGCCGCGGCCGACGCCGGGACGTTACCTCCGGGGTAATCGACGCTCGACGTGAGCCGCCGCAGGCTGGGGTCATCACCCGCTGAGGAAGGACGGACCCGATGACCGCATACGCCCTGGCCCACCTGCTGCCCGCCGAGCCGCACCCCGACGTGGCCGAGTACCTGGAACGCATCGAGGCGACGCTGGACCCGTTCGGCGGGAGGTTCCTGGTGCACGGCGCGCCGGTCGAGGTCCGGGAGGGCGAGTGGCCGGGCCACCTGGTGATGCTGGGCTTCCCGACCATCGAGGACGCCCGCGCCTGGTACGACTCGCCCGCGTACCAGGAGATCGTGCCGCTGCGCGCCGACCACCTCCCAGGCACGGTGCTGTTGGTGGACGGAGTAGAGCCCGACCACGACTCGGCGGCGATGGGACAAACCCTCCGCGCGGCGATTGCCTAGCGGCAAAGCCGCGGACGCCGCGTCGGCGGAGCCGCGGGGGTGACCCCGCCGCGGCTGGCGGAGCCGCGGGCGCGGAGACACCGCGGGGCGGCCCCGCGGTTGGCGGGGCCCGGCCGGGCCGCCTGCCCAGCTGCCCGGCCGGCTCGATGGGCAAGCGGCCGAGTGGCTCAGCCACCGGACAGAGCTGGGCCGCTCGCGCGATAGGCCGGTGGCCGAGTGGCTCGGACGGGCGGTGGTCGAGTGGCTCGGCCATTCGCTCTGTGGCTGAGCCGCAGGTGGTCTCGCAGCCGGCGCGCTACCTGGGCCATCACCGCTTCCGCGCCGGGCTGCTGCGCGGCCGCCACGCGCGACTCGGTCAGTGCCACGACCGCGAAGGCCTGCCCGTCGGCGTGTTCGACCACCCCGATTTCGTGCCGCAGTGTCAACAACGTGCCGGTCTTGGACGACCAGATCGACGCGTCGGACACGAAATCCGGCGCCAGCCGGTGCCGGACCACGTTGTGCCGCATCAGTTCCCGCACCCGAGCGGCGACCTCGGCCGGGATCGCCGACGGCGTCCACAGCGCCTGCAGCAGATCCGCGAACGCCCGCGCCGAACCGGAACTCGCCCGCGTCACGTCGAGCTGCGGGATGCGGTGCCCGCGGCCCGCCGTCCCCGCGTCGACCGCCAGCGCGTAGGCCAGGTGCACCTCACCGCGGTCGAAGCGCTCCGCGGGCGTGTCGGCCAGCTCCTGCATCGGGTGCCGGACGGTGATCCCCTCGATGCCGAACCCCTTCAGGATCCGCGCGACCTCGGACGCCACACCCGCATCGTATGCCGGATACGCATGAAAACCCTCGTTTTGGTCTTCGACGGTATCGAGTGGGCGCGGAAGGCTGGGGCCATGGTTGTTCGAACTCTTCGTGCTGTGGCGGTTCTGCTCGTGTTCGGCCTGGCCGGGGCGTGTGCCGCCGCACCCCCGCCCACCACTTCGACTGCGGCGCCGGTGCCACAGGTGTCCTTCGCCGATCTGGAGTCGCGGTTCGACGCGCGCCTGGGGCTGTACGCGATCGACACCGGGACCGGGCGGGAGATCGCGCACCGGGCCGACGAGCGGTTCAACTACGCGTCGGCCATCAAGTCGCTGCTGGCGGGCGCGGTGCTGCGGCGCGACGTTGATTTGGACAAGGTGCTGACCTACACCGACGCGGACGTGCAGCCGAACTCGCCGATCACGAAGGACCGGAGGAGCGTGACGGTGCGCGAGGCCGCCGAGGCGGCGCTGCTGCAGAGCGACAACACGGCGGCGAACCTGCTGTTCGCGGAAGTGGGCGGCCCGGCCGGGCTGGCGGCGGTGCTACGCGAAACCGGCGACACGACGACCCACCCGGACCGGCTCGAGGTCGAGCTGAACTCCGCCATCCCCGGCGACATCCGGGACACGAGCACCCCGCGGGCGATGGCGGGCAGCCTGCGGGCGTTCCTGCTGGGAGAGGCGTTGCCGGCCGACAAGCGGGACCTGCTGGTGGGGATCATGCGCCGCAACAGGACCGGGGCGGAGCTGATCCGCGCCGGCGTGCCGTCCGAGTGGCAGGTGGCGGACAAGACGGGAACCGGCGACTACGGCACCCGCAACGACATCGCGGTGATCTGGCCGCCGACGGGCGCGCCGATCGTGCTGGCGGTGATGTCGAGCCGGGACACGGCCGATGCTTCGTACGACAACAGACTCCTCGCCGAGGCGACCTCCCGGGTGGTGGACGCGCTGCGGTAGGTCCGGTTGGTGCGAGACGTTGACATGGTTGGGCCAGTCGCGCTTGGGCGACTGGCCCAACCGTGTCTTCACGAGGTGACCAATCGTCGCCCCGCGACAGAACCAACCGTCGCCGCACGAGACGCCCAGCCATCCCCGCGCGGCAGGACCAACCATCGACCATCGCCACACGAGACGCCCCGCCATCGCCGCGCGAGGTGCCCAACCATCGCCACACGAGGCAACCAGCCATCCCCCACGACAGGACCGACTATCACCACACGAAGCGACCACCCGTCCCCGCGCGAGAGAACCAACCGCCCCAACACGACAGGACCAACCATCGCCACGCGAGACGACCAGCCGTCACTGCACGAGACGCCCAGCACCCCCGCGCCGGGCGGGACGCGCAGCCATCCCCGCGCGAGAACCCAGCACCCCCGCGCCCGGCGGGACACGCAGCCATCCCGCGCGAGAAACCCAGCCGTCGGCGCGTGAGCAACCCAGCCGTCGGCGCGTGAAGGCTCCAGTCGTGCGCGGCACGAAGCGCCCAACCGCGCGCGGAGCTCAGCCGAGCAGCTCAGCCACCAGCCGGCGCGCGTAGGCCGCCTCCAGCCCCTCCGGGCGGAACAGGATCCGGTACATCATCGGCGCCACGACGTGGTCCACCACCGTCTCGACGTCCGGCGCCCGCTCCCCCCGCTCGGCCGCCCGCGCCAGGATCACCGAGATCTGCTCGGCCGCGTACGCCGAACACCGGCCGGCGTTGGTGTCGTCCCCGAGGAGCGCGTCCCGGATGTAGGCGCGCCCCGGCTGCGCGGCCATCTCCTCCAGGAACTGCTCAGCCCACACCGACAAGTCCTCCGCGAGCTCCCCGCGGTCCTCCGGCGGCGAGTCGGGCCGGAGACGTTCCACCGCGACGTCCGACAGCAGCTCGTGCAGGTCCCCCCAGCGGCGGTAGATCGTCGACGGCGTCACCCCGGCCCGCGCGGCGATCAGCGGCACCGTCAGCGCCTCCCGTCCCACCTCGGCTTCCAGAGCACGGACCGCCGCGTGCACGGACTCCTGCACCCGCGCGCTGCGGCCGCCCGGACGCACCATCGGCTTACGGCTCACGCCACGAGCTTAACGCAACGAATGTGCGTCAAGCGTCGCCTGCGCCCAGGCCCGGACCCGCGCGGCGAAACCCGCCGCGGGGAACGTCCCGTCCTGGGCGACGTCGACGATCGTGACCTCGAACGGCCCCGAAACACTCGGCGGCACGTCGAGGATCGGGAGCGCGCCGCGAGCCCGGTGCGAGTTGGCCCGGCGAACCGCGTCGGTGAGATCGGCGACCGCGGCGAGACCTCCGTCCACGAAACCGCGCACGATCGCCCACGCCCGCCCGCGGTCCGGCGCCGGCAGCCGGCTCGGGTGCTGCAGCAGGAAGCACGCCACGGTCACCCCGTGCAGCGGTCCCCACGGCTCCTGCCGCGAGTGGTCCAGCGCCAGCACGATGTGGAACAACTCCTCGCAGGGACCCGCCCCGCCACACTCCGCACACGCCACGCACCCGAACCTAGGCCCTCCAGCGGCTGGAGGGTCAACGTTCCAGCGCCTGCCCCAACCCCAGCAGCACGCCGTCGCCGCCGGCGGGGCCGATCAGCTGCATCCCGATCGGCAGGCCCGCGTGATCCTCCCCGACGGGCACGGTCAACGACGGCAACCCGGTGATGTTGGCCGGTGCGGACAACCGCACGTACGCGTCCGCGACGCTCTCCACCGTCCCGTCCGGCCACGTGACGCTCTCCTGCCCCACCGGCACCGCGGTCACCGGAACGGCGGGCGCGGCGATCACGTCGACCGTCTCCATCAGACGCGACCACTCCTGACGCATGAGGGTCCGGGTGCGCTGGGCCCGCAGGTAGTCCACGGCGGTCATCCGGCGGCCGGCTTCGAGCAGGACCCGCACGTCCGCCGCGTACAGCTCCGGCACCGAGCACAACGTCTGCTCGTGGTAAGCGCTTGCTTCCGGCACCATCAGTCCCCATTGGACGGCCTGAACGTACCGCGCCATGGGGCTCGACGTCCACCAGCCGCGCACCGAGCGCTTCCAGTCGGCTGATCCCCGCCCGCACCGCGGATTCGACCTCGGGATCGAGACGATCGAAGTAGTAGTTGCCAGGCACTCCCACCCGCAGCCCAGGGCGCTCCACAGCGGACACTCCGGAAAGGACGCTCATCACCAGCGCGGCGTCCTCGACGGTGCGCGCGATCGGCCCGACGTGGTCCAGCGACCACGACAGCGGCACCACGCCCTCCCGCGACACCAGGTCATACGTCGGCTTGAGACCGACGACCCCGTTCAGCGCCGCGGGCACGCGGATCGACCCACCGGTGTCGGTACCCAGCGAAAAAGCCGCCATCCCGGCCGCGACCGCCACCGCCGACCCGCCACTGGACCCGCCCGCGACGCGCCCGGTGTCGCGGGCGTTGACCGTCTGCGGCGTGATCAGCCCGTAGGCGAACTCGTGCGTGTGGGTCTTGCCGACCAGGATCGCGCCGGCCTCCGCCAGCCGGGCGGCGACCGCGCTGTCCGCCGACGCCCGGTGCCCGGCCCGCACGCGCGAACTCGCCGTGGTCGGCAGCCCGGCCACGTCGATCAGGTCCTTGAGCCCCATCGGGATGCCGTGCAGCGGCCCGCGCACGCCGCCCGTCGCGATCTCCCGCTCGGCGTCCCGGGCAGCCTGGCGAGCGCGGTCGGCCGTGACGGTCACGTACGCGCCCAGCCGCGGCTCAGCCTCCTCGATGCGGGCCAGCACGTCGTCGACCAGTTCGACCGGGGACAGCTCGCGGTTCCGCACAGCCGCGGCGGCCGCGGCCAACGTCAGGTCAGCGGGACGCATCGTGCTCCCCCGTCCGGTAGACCGCCGCCGGGGAGGTCTCGCCGAGGTCGAGTTCCCGCAGGACCGCGACCACGGTGTCGATGTGCTCGGCGGTGGCGACCACCTCGGGCCGGTCTTCGGATGACATGCACACCCTCCTAACGCTAAGTGTTTGCGTTAAGCTTAACGCAAACGGTTCGCCTTTAGGAGGTAGCGATGTGGGTCGTGGGTGACATCACCGTGCAGCGGATCGACGAGGTGCTGCTGCCGCCCGAGACCGGTCCGTGGCTGCTGCCCGGCGCGACGCCGGAGGTCGTGAACCGGCACGACTGGCTCGTACCCCACTTCGCGGACGGCGGCGTGCCGCGCCTGGCCAGCCACAGCTTCGCCGTCTCGGCGGGCGGGTCGCGGATCCTGGTCGACACCGGCATCGGCGACGGCAAGCAGCGCGCCAACCCGGCCTGGCACGACCTGCGCACCGGCTATCCGGACCGGCTCGCCGCGGCGGGTTTCCCGCCGGAGTCGGTCGACCTGGTAGTGCTCACGCACCTGCACACCGACCACGTCGGCTGGAACACCCGATGGGCGGACGGCGACTGGGTGCCGACCTTCCCACACGCCCGCTACCTCACCTCACGCGACGAACGGGACTTCTGGTCGGGCTACGACATGGACCAGTCGCGGAGGCAGATGTTCCGCGACTCGGTCGAGCCCGTGGCGGACGCCGGACTGCTCGACCTGGTCGACGTGCCGGCCGACGGCGTCGAGATCGCTCCCGGTGTGCGTCTGGTCCCCACGCCCGGACACACGCCGGGACACGTCGCCGTGCGGCTGACCAGCGGAACCGACAGCGCGGTGATCACCGGCGACTGCGTGCACCACCCGGTCCAGCTGGCCCATCCGGAGATCACCAGTTGCGTCGACATCGACCCGGCGCTCGCGGAGTCGACGCGGCGATCGCTGCTGGCCGCACTGGCCGACAGCGGCACCCTACTGCTGGGCACGCACTTCCCGCCGCCGACCGGAGGCCGGGTCGTCACCGGGCACAGGGGGCTGGAATTCGTGCCGGCGTGATGTCGAGTCCGGCGGGTGCCGTTCGTCCTCGGGGCATCGAGGAAAGGAGTCGGCGATGGAGCTGATGGAGCGGTACCGGCGGGCGCAGGACGGGCTGGACGCGGTGCTGGCGGCGGTGCCGGACGAGCGGTGGGACGCGCCGTCGATGTGCGCGGAGTGGACGGTGCGGGACGTCGCCGGGCACCTGATCTGGGGGCAGCGGCAGATGCGAGCGTGGGCGACCGGCGAGCCGGACCCGGAGCGGACGGGCGCGCCGGGCTCGCCGAACCCGGGCGCGATGGCGGGCGACGACCCGGTCGAGACGTGGCGCAAGGCGCGGGCGGCGTCAGTGCCGGCGCTGACCGGGGAGGCGCTGGCCCGGACGACGTCGATCACCGGGATCGGTGAGGTGCCGCTGGCCGCGGTGGTGCCGCTGATGATCACCGACACCGTGGTGCACTCGTGGGACATCGGCCACGCGCTGGGGATGGACGTCCGGCTCGACGCGGACCTGGTGGCGCTGGCGGCGGACTGGGCGCGCGAGCACGTGGTGCGCCGGCCGGGCTTCTTCGGCCCGGAGGTGACGCCACCACCGGGCGCGGACGAGCAAACCCGGATGCTGGCGTTCGTCGGCCGCCGCACGTGAGGCAGCGTCAGGCAGTCACGTCCGGTCGTTCACCGGCCAGAGCGAGCACCGTGCGCGCCTGTTCCAGCATCGCGACGTCGAGGAACGTGCCGTCGGTCAGGGCGATCGCTCCCACGCCTGCCGCGGTGGCGTCGTCCAGTCTGGACAGCACCTTACGCGCCCGGGAGACCTCCTGGGCGCTGGGCAGGAACGCGGCGCGGATCGTCTCCAGCTGGGCCGGGTGGATGGCGGTCCGGCCGCGGAAGCCGAGTGCCCGCCCGGCCCGGCAGGACGCCGCCAGCCCGTCGAGGTCGCGCACGTTGGTATACGCCGACATGACCGGCGGGACCAGGCGCGCGGCCCGCGCGGCGACGACCACCCGGCTGCGTGCCCACGCCAGCCCGGCCTCGTCGGTCACGCCCAGGTCCGACCGCAAGTCGGCCTCCCCGAGGCCGATCGACGCGACCTGCGGGGAGGCCGTCGCGATCTCCAGTGCCCGCTCGACGCCGAGCGCGGATTCGATCAGCGGGTGCAGCTCCCGGCCCGGCAGGGCGTCGGCCAGCGCGCGGATTTCCTCCGGTGACTCGACCTTCGGGATCCGCGCGCCCACCTCGGGCGGCAGGCCGGCCAGTGCCGCCAGGTCCGCCGCGTGCCACGGCGTGCTCGCGTGGTTGATCCGCACCTGCACCCGCCGCGCGAGCGGGGCCGACAGCAGCCGCGCGGCGTGGGCGCGCGCCTCGTCCTTGCGGGCCGGCGCGACGGCGTCCTCCAAGTCGACGAGCACCACGTCCGCCGCCGAATCGAGCGCCTTCGCCACCCGGTCCGGCCGGTCGGCGGGCACGTACAGCAGGGTCAACGCCGGCGCGCTCACACCGCCCCCTCTTCGCGCATCTTCGCCACCTCGGTCGCCGAGAAACCCAGCTCCCCCAGCACTTCCTCGGTGTCCGCGCCGTGCGCGCGCCCGGTGTGGGCGATGACCCCGTCGTGGCCGGACAGCCGGAAGATGGGCCCCTGCATGAGCGTCGGCCCCAGCTCCGGGTCCTCGATCTCGTGGATCGTGCCCAGTGCGCGGAACTGCGGGTCGGAGACGATGTCCGCGGCGTCGTAGATCGGCGCGACCGCGGCCTGCGCGGCCTCGAACTCGGCGACCACCTCGTCCCGGGTGTGCCGCGCGATCCACGCGCCCACCGCCTCGTCCAGCTCGTCGGCGTGCTTGGCGCGCTCGGCGCCGCTGGCGAACCACGGCTCGTCGATCAGCTCCGGCCGCCCGACGAGCCGCATCACGCGCTCGGCGATCGACTGCGCCGACGTGGACACCGCGACCCACTGCCCGTCGCCGGTGCAGTAGGTGTTGCGCGGCGCGTTGTTCACCGACCGGTTGCCGGTGCGCGGCTGCACCGAGCGCAGCTGGTCCCACCGCGTGATCTGTGGCCCGAGCATCGCCAGGATCGGCTCGACGATCGCGGTGTCGACGACCTGCCCGCGCCCGGTCCGCTCCCGCGCCGACAACGCGACCATGATCGCGTAGGCGGTGGCCAGCGAGGCGATGCCATCGGCGAGCCCGAACGGCGGCAGCGTCGGCGGCCCGTCCGGCTCCCCGGTGGCGGCGGCGAACCCGCTCATCGCCTCGGCGAGCGTGCCGAACCCGGGCCGCCGCCGGTACGGCCCGATCTGCCCGAACCCGGTGACCCGGGCGAGCACGAGCCGCGGATTGCGCGCGGAAAGCTCGTCGTAGCCCAGGTCCCAGCGCTCCAGCGTGCCGGGCCGGAAGTTCTCGATGATCACGTCCGACCGTTCGGCGAGCTTCAGGAACACCTCGCGGCCGCCGGGTTTGCCGAGGTCGGCGGTGATCGCGCGCTTGTTGCGGCCGAGCGTCTTCCACCACAGGTTGACGCCGTCCTTGGCGACGCCGTGGTGGCGCGCCGGGTCCGGACGGCCCGGGTGCTCGACCTTGATCACCTCGGCGCCCATGTCGCCCAGGTGCATCGCGGCCATCGGCCCGGCGAAGAGCGTCGCCGCATCGACGACACGCAGCCCGGCCAGTGCCCCGGCGGCGGGGTCGCGGGAGACGGTCACGCGGTCACCTCCGGCAGGTCCCACGCGCAGCGGAAACCCACGGTCGCGCTGCGCGCCAGGCCCAGGCCGGGCAGCAGCAGCTTCACGCTGTAGTCCGGGTCGCGGCGGCCGCCTTCGACGTACCAGTCGGAGCCTTCCGCGCGGTAGTCGCAGCCGCCCTTGAGCATCACGAACCGCGTGCGCCCGTCGGAGTGCTCGCTCTCGGTCCAGTTCCACACGGCCGGCTCGCCGCGGCGCAACCGGCCGGTCTCCCCGGCGAGCTGCCATTCGTCCTCGGTGGGCAACCGGCCGCCGCGCCAGGCGCAATAGGCGCGGGCGTCGTCGAGGTCCACATAGGTCACCGGGGCGTCCGGATCGGTGTTCCAGGCCAGGAACCGGTGCGGTTGGGCGGGCCGGTAGCCGGTCCGCTCCAGGAACTCGGTGAACTCCGCGTTGGTCACCTCGGTCGCGGCGACGGCCACCGGGTTGGCGAGCACGCCGTCCCGTTGCAGGGTCCGCGCGTCGTGCAGCCGGGGCGGCAACGGCTTCCACTCGTCGACGTACGGCGCGCCCTGGTACATCCCGGTCTCGCGGGCCCGGTAGCGGACGGTCAGCACGTACGGCCCGGCGGGCACGACCACGGCGTCCGGGTCGGGCGTGCCGCTGCTGCGGGCGGGCGTGCGCGGGACCGCGAGGCGGTGTGGGAACCGGGCGTCGGGGTCGTGCGGCAGGTCCGGCAACTCCCGTACCCACGCCGGTTCCGAGGCCGCCCGCAGGAACGCCGCGATCCCCCTCGCCGGCACGCCCTCCCCCAGCAACGGGGTGCCGGGAGCGACCGGCCCGGTGTAGTCCTGGTCACTGCGGTTGACGACCGTCCACAGTGTCTGGTCGCCGAGGTCCCAGCGGGAGCCGTACACGCCGGCCTCCTCGGCGCCGGGCGCCAGTTCCGCCAGCGGCGTCCACTCGCCGTGCAGCAGCAGGTCCTCGGCGGCGCGCTGGACGGTGACCATGCGCCGCACGGTCGCCGCGTCCCGGCGCGACCAGCCAACCCACACGCCGAAGACGACCTCCCACACCATCACGCCGACGCCGTTGAGCCACGCCGACTGCAGCTCCTCGGTGTGGTCGCGGTGCCAGCGGCGGACGTGGTGCTGCATGTGCCGCCGCTCGTACCAGTGCGCGCGCAGCACACCGGGCACCGGCGAGTCGGCGAAGAACTGCGCCCACGACGAGGCGTGGTCTTCGATCCGCTCGACCGGCAGCTTCGACTCGCCCTCCAGCACGATCCCCGGCTTGGCCCGCTCCAGGGCCTCGACGAACTCCGGCTCGGCCTTCTTCAGGGTGTCCAGGAAGACACCGTCCGCGCCGAGGTCGGCGACCAGTGAGGCCAGCTCCCCGAGGTCGTCCCCGGCGCGGCGGGTGCCGACGTCCCACGGGTTGTAGTCGACGAACACGCCCAGGCCCGCGTCGTGGAACTGCCGCACCAGCTCCGTCAGCCCGGGCACGTCGCGGTAGAAGTCCCACTGGTTGCGGTCGTCCAGGCCGATCACCGGGTAGGCGTGCCACAGCACGACCGCGTCCAGGCCGGCGAACCGCTCCCGCGCGTCGGCGAGGAACTTCTCCGGCGTGAACCGGCCCCGCTCGACGTCGTACAGCAGCTCGTCCCACAGCCACACCTGCGCGACCGTGCGGCACCGCGCCGCCCATGCCGCGCCGGGCCGCTCGTAGGCCGCGCCGGTGTAGCCGTGGCGCCTGCGGGCGTCCTCGCGCCACTCGCGCAGCCGCTCCCGCCACGCCGGGCGGTCAGCCGGGTCCGGCGGGCCGGCGAAGATCTTCGCCTCGTCCAGCGCGATCAACTGCTCCTCGGTGAGCGGACCGAGCGGGACCTCGGTGGGCCGGTCGATCGGCCGCGGCACGAGCGGGTCGAACGTGTAGGTCATCGCGCGCTCTCCTCGACCTCCGCGGCGGCGGGAACGGCGTCCTGCGCGCCGGGCCGGGTGACCGCGAGCGCGGCCGCGACACCGGCGAGCCGGGCCGCCTCGGCCAGGGCCAGCCCGCGGGCGAGCCCGGCGGCGAGCACGCCGCAGAAGGTGTCCCCGGCACCGGTCGTGTCGACGGCCGCCACCCGGATCCCCGGCACGCGCACGGTTTCCCGGTCGCGCTCGGCGACCAGGGACCCGTCGGCGCCGAGGGTGATGACGACCGCGGGCACGCGCTCGAGCAGCACCTTGGCGAGGTCTTCCGGCGTGCCCTCGGCGCGGGCGAGGTCGGCGGCCTCGTGCTCGTTGACGACGAGCAGGTCCACCGCGTCCCAGAGGTCCGCGGGCAGGTCCCGGGACGGCGCGGCGTTGAGGGCCATCACGGCGCCCGGGCGTCGCGCGGCGGCGGCCGCGCGGACCGTGCCGAGCGGGATCTCCAGCTGGGCCAGCACGACGTCGGCGTGCGCGATCCGCTCGACCTGGGCGGCGGTCAGCTCCAACCGGGCGTTCGCGCCCGGCGCGACGACGATCGCGTTCTCGCCGTCCGGGGAAACCGTGATCAGCGCAGTCCCGGTCGGAGCGTCCACACGGGACACCAGATCGGTGCGGACCCCGGCCCGCTCCAGCGAGGCCAGCAGCAGGTCCGCGGACTCGTCGGTGCCCAGCGCGCCGGCGAACGTGGTCTCCGCTCCCCCGGCGCGGGCGGCGGCGACGGCCTGGTTGGCGCCCTTGCCGCCGGGAGTGCGGCGCAGGTCGCCGCCGAGGATCGTCTCCCCGCCGGCCGGATGGCGCGGCACGTCGACGACGAGGTCGACGTTGGCCGAGCCGACGACCACGACCTGCCCGGTCATGCGGCACCTCGTTCCACGGTCAGGGCGGCCGTGCGGGCCGCCAGGTCGGTGATGCGCTGCTCCCCGCCGGGCAGGGAGGTCGCGATGCGGTTGTCCAGCGGTTTCGCCCACTGGTCCGGCACGCCGCGCAGGGCGCCGACGACCCCGCCGACGGTGGCGGCCGCGGAGTCGGTGTCCCAGCCCGCGGTGACGGCGATGGACACGCTCGGCCCGAACTCGCCGCCGCCCCGGGCGAGGGCGAAGGCGATGACGGCGGCGTTGTTGAGGACGTGGACCCAGTGCAGGTGGCCGTATTCGGCGTGCAGGCGGTCCAGCCCGGCGCTCGTGCCCAGCCCGGCCAGCGACCGTCCGAACCGGACCGCCTGCGCGAGGCGGCTCTCCGGTGGCAGCACGGTTTCCCCGGCGTCGAGGACCTCGTCGACGGTGTCGCACACCATCGACGCCGACGCGAGCGCGGCAGCCCACATCGCGCCGTAGATGCCGTTGCGGGTGTGGCTCAGGCGGGCGTCGGTCCAGGCGAGGTGGGCCGCGGCACGCACGTCGCCCGGCGACACCCAGCCGAACACGTCGGTCCGGATGAGCGCGCCGATCCACTCGCGGAACGGGTTGTGGTGCGTGGCGGTTTCGGGCACCGGGCGGGCGTCGAGGATGTTGCGGTAGGCGGCGCGCTCGGCGGTGAACACGCGCCCGGCGGGCAGGTTGTCCAGCCACAGCTGGGCGACGTCGTCGGTGGTGAACCCGCGCCCGCGCTGTTCCAGGAGCGTGAGCGCGAGCATCGGGTAGTTGAGGTCGTCGTCCTCCGGCATCCCGTCGATGTTCTCCTCCAGCGAGGTCGGGGCGGAGCGGCGGTTCCACGGCCACCGCCGCGCGACCTCGTCCGGCAGGCCCACCGCGGTGAACCACCGGTCCAGCGGCCAGCGGCCGGTGGCGCGCAGGATCTCCTCGATGCCCTCGCGCGGGATCTTCTCGACGGGTTTGCCGAGCAGGCAGCCGGCGGCGCGGCCGGTCCACGCGTCCAGCACGCGTCCACTGCCGCCGGAAAGCTCCGGCGCGGGCGGCAGCAACGCGACGATCGCGTGCCAGTCGTCCGGTTCGTGCGGCGCCGGCGGGGTGGGCAGCGCGGCCAGCTCGTCGAGCAGGTCGCGGGCCAGCGCCCGCAGCTCCGGGCCGGCGGGACGCGGTCCGGCGCCGCTCACCGCGGGCACCGGATCCCCGCCTGCCGCGACCCAGCGGTCCCGGATGCCCGTGACGTCCCGGCCTTCGGCGGCGGACTGGACCAGCTCGTGCGCGAGCAGGTCCTCGGGCTGGGCCCAGGTGAGCCTCACGACCACGCCCCCGTCTCCCCGGCCGGCCGCGTACGCGTGAGCAGCCCTTCCCGCCGGTCCCAGCGCAACTCCACGGCCGCTGTCGTGTCCCTCTCTTCGACGGCCGGGCCCCCGCCGGTGGCCTCCCGCTCGCGCGCGAGGTCCCAGATCACGCTCACGACCGCGCCCCCGCGTTGTCCAGCTCGTCCAGGGTCCGCAGCCGCGCCAGCGCGCGTTCCCGGTCCGCCTTCAGGATGTCCGCCGCGGCCGAGGCCATCAGCCGGCCGGTCTCCCGCAGGTCCATGCGGCTCGCCTCGCCGATCGCGTCGATCCACTCCGCCGGGACGACCGCGGTGCCGCCGAGCCCGGCGCACACCGCACCGGCCATCACCGCGATCGAGTCGGCGTCCCGGCCGTAGTTCACCGCGCCCAGCACCGCGCCGCGGTAGTCGCCGCGGTGGCCGAGCACGAACCCGAGCGCGGCGGGCAGTTCCTCGATCGACTTGGTCCGCGACGGGCGGCGCGCGTCCATCGACATCTGCCGGTACTCCGGCCCGACCGAGTCGTACGGCGCGACCGTGTCCCGGATCAGCCGGGCCAGCTCACGCTCCTCCTCGTCGTTCGCCGGGGCGGAAGTCCAGCCCTCGAACGCGTCCACCACGGCCCGCAGCGCGGCCGCCGTCCCGTCGTGCGCCACGTCGAGGGCCGCCGTGACAACGTCCTCGACCCCGGCGCCGGGGGCGACCGATGCCGCGACCATCGCCGCGAACACGCCGGCCGCCTCCCGGCCGTAGCTGGACTGGTGGGCGCCGGTCAGGTCGATCGCCTCCGCGTAGGCACCACGCGGGTCCCCGGCGTTGGCGAGCCCGACCGGCGCCACGTACATCGCGGCGCCGCAGTTGACCACGTTGCCGACCCCGGCCTCGCGCGGGTCGACGTGCCCGTAGTGGAGCCGGGCGACGATCCACTTCTCCGCCAGGAACACCCGCTGCAGCAGCAGCGCGGTCGACTCCAGCTCGGGGACCCACCGCGGCTCCCCGATCATCAACGGCACCAGGTCCTCGGCCATCGCGTACGCGTCGAGGTGCGCGCGGCGCTTCGCGTACACCTCGACGAGCGCACGGGTCATCAGGGTGTCGTCGGTGACGTGCCCGTCCCCCTTGTGGTACGGCGCGATCGGGCGCGCGTCCCGCCAGTTCGGGAACCACGGACCGACGATGCCGGTCACCCGGCCGCCGTGGCGTTCCTCGATCTGTTCCGGGGTCCACCCCTCGGTGGCGCCACCCAGCGCGTCCCCCACGGCCGCCCCGGTGATCACCGCCACCGCTCGGTCTTCCAGCCAGGTCACCGGCTTCACGTTTCCCTTCTCAATGGTCGAGGACCGGTCGCTCACCGGTTGATGCTGTTCCAGCCGTCCGTCAGTTCCTTGGACAGGCCGGCTGCGTCGATCTGCTTGGCCAGGAACTTCTGGTAGGCCGGGGTCGCGACGGTGTCCTTCCACTGCGCGTACTTGTCGACGAACAGGTACGGCGCGGAGGTGAGGTACTGGCCGGAGGACAGGATTTCCTTCCAGCCGTTCTGCGCTCCGAGCTTCGTGGTCAGCGCCTGGCGGGCCGAGGTGGTCGCCGGGATCAGCGCGTCGGCCTCGTTGAGCGCGGCCAGGTTCTCGGTGCCGGTGAAGAACTCGATGAACTCGGCGGCCTCCTTGACGTGCGCGGAGTCCTTGTTCACCGACAGCGTCTGCGGGTTGGCGGCCTGCGCCGGACCGGCGGGGCCGGCCAGCGGCGGCAGCACGACCCAGTCGAACCCGGCCGGGGCGTCCTTGGCGATGTTCGCGGCCTGGAACGAACCCTGGATGGTCATCGCGGTCTGCCCGGCGTAGAACGGCGCCAGTGCCTTCGACCCGGACTGGGTCAGCGTGACCGGCAGGATCGAGTTGTCCTGGTGCGCCATGGCGTCCACCAGCTGCGGCAGCGCCATCTCACCCTGGCCGACGCTGATCTTCGCGTCGGTGCCGGTGCCGTCGAAGTACTTGCCGCCGAAGCCGGGCGCGAGCGCCACCATCGCGGCGGTCGGGCTGGACAGGCCCCAGCCGAGGCCGAAGGCGCCGTCGCGGGTGGTCGCCTTGGCGATCTCGCGCAGCTGGTCCCAGCTCATCGTGTCCCCGGACGGGATGGTGACCCCGGCCTTCTGCAGCAGGGCGCGGTTGGCGAAGACCACATAGGACTGCAGCTCGGTCGGGTAGGCGATCACCTGGTTGTCCACGGTGACCGAGTCGAGCACGCCCTTGGGGATGTCGGTCTTCTTCTGCTCCGACAGGTACGGCGTGAGGTCGGCGAGGTAGCCGTCCTTGGCGAACGGCACGACACCGGCCGCCTCGTAGTGGATGATGTCCGGCGCGCTGCCCGCGTTGAACTGGGTGATCAGCTTGTCGTAGACACCGTCCCAGCCGGCCTGCACGACCTCGACCTTGACGTCGGGGTGCGCCTTGTTCCAGTCGTCGACGATCTTGTTCGTCGCCGCGATGGCCGCGGGCTGGTCGGACAGGGACTGGAACTTCAGCGTCACCGGGCCGCCGGCGCTGTCACCGCCACTGGAGCACGCGGTGAACAGCAGGCTCGCGGCCGCCGCGAGCGCGGCCACCACCACACGTCGAGACTTCATTGACCGACCTTTCGTTTTTCCGTGGTTCATCCCTTCACCGCCCCCGCCATCAGCCCACTGGTGAGCCTCCGGCGCAGGATGGTGAAGAAGACGATGCTGGGGATCGCGGCGAGCACGGCGCCCGCGGCGAGCGGTCCGAGGGACACCTTGCCCTCACCGCCGATGAACATGTTCAGCGTGATCGGCAGGGTGTAGTTCTCCGGCGACTGCAACAGCACCAGCGCGAAGAAGAACTCGTTCCAGGAGGAGACGAAGCTGAACATCGCGGTGGCGACGATGCCGGGCATCAGGAGCGGGAACACGATGCGGCGCAGCACGGTCCACCGGCCGGCGCCGTCCATCGCGCCGGCCTCCTCCAGGTCGACCGGGATGGCGGCGACGTAGCCCTGCAGCATCCACAGCGCGAACGGCAGCGTGTAGGTGGTGTGCACGAGCGTCAGCCCGGCCAGGCTGTCGGCCAGCCCGATGGTGCGCAGGATCAGGAACAGCGGCAGGATCACCAGCACCACCGGGAACACCTGGGACACCAGGATCCAGCCCACGCCGGCGGCGCGGATCTTGCCCTTGAGCCGGGCGAGCACGTAGGACGCCGGCAGCGCGATGAGGATCACCAGGGCGGTGGACACCAGCGCCACGACCAGGCTGTTACCCGCCGAGTGCACCAGGCCCTGGCGGTCCAGGGCGTCGGAGTAGTTGTCCCAGTGCCACTGCTGGGGCAGGAGGCTCACGGTGAGCGAGTTGAGCTCGCCGGAGGACTTCACCGACGCCGAGATCAGCCACAACAGCGGGAAGCCGAGGAACAGGATGTAGGCCGCCAGCGCCAGGTACTGGGCGGGACGCAACAGGACGCGCATCCGGGTCACCGCCCCTGTCCGGCGCGGTCGTCGCGGAACTGCGACCGCAGGTAGACCGCCAGCAGCAGCACGACGATGATCACGAGCACGAGCCCCATCGCCGCCGCGTAGCCGATGTTGCGGTTCTTGAACGCCTCGAGGTAGATGAAGAGCACCGGCACCATCGTCTTTCCGCCCGGTCCGCCCTCGGTGAGGACGTAGACCAGCGAGAACGAGTTGAAGTTCCAGATGAAGTTCAGCGACGTGATCGAGGTGACGATCGGCCGCAGGCTGGGCCAGGTGACCGCGGTGAACCGCCGCCACGCGCCCGCGCCGTCCACCGCCGCGGCCTCGTGCAGGTCCTGCGGGATCTGCTGCAGGCCGGCCAGCAGGGTGACGGTGGTCTGCGGCATGCCGACCCACACGCCGACGACGATCACCGCGGGCAGGGCGGTGGAGAAGTCGCCGAGCCAGTTGGTGTCGGCGGGCAGGCCGACGCTGCCGAGGAAGGCGTTGAGCGGGCCGCCGTTGGCCGAGTAGATCATCTGCCACATGATCGCCACGACGACCGGCGGCATGGCCCACGGGATGAGCGCCAGCACGCGGGTCAGGCCCTGCAGTTTGAGTCCGGAGTTGAGCAGCAGCGCCAGGCCCATCGACGCGGCCAGCTGCAGCAGGGTGACCCCGACTGTCCAAATGAGACCGATGCGCAGGCTGTCCCAGAAGAACGCGTTGCCGGCGAGCTTGGTGAAGTTGTCGATGCCGGTGAAGTCGTAGTCCGGGTCGCGCACCAGGCGGGCGTCGGTGAACGCCAGTGCCAGGCCCATCACCAGGGGCGCGACGCTGAGCACGAGGATCGGGATCAGCGACGGCATCACCAGCGCGATCGCCTCGCGGCGGCGGGAGCGGGCCATCGTGCCCCCGCCGCGCTTGCGGGGCGCCGGGGCGGGTGCGGGGGCGCGGGTGTCCGCGGCCAGGGTCATCGCCGGCCTCCCTCGGTGAGCCCGCCGGCGGCGGGGACGGTGGAACCGCGCACGATCAGCTCCGGGCCGACGGTGACCTGCTGCGCGTCCTGGTCGGCGTCGTCGGCGAGGCGGAGCATGAGCTGCGCGGCGGCGCGCCCGCGCTCGGTGCTCCCGAGCGAGACGCTGGTCAGGGTCGGGTGGAAGACGCGGCCGATCTCGGTGTCGTCCATGCCGGTCACCGCGATGTCTCCGGGGACGGACAGGCCCAGTTCGCGGATGGCGTGGATGGCGCCGATGGCGAGCAGGTCGTTGGCGGCGACGATGGCGTCGAGGCGCTCCGGGGCGGCGGCCAGCAGGCGGCGGGCGGCGGTGAGGCCGGCGGCGACGGTGAAGTCCTTGGCGATCTCGATGGTGTGGTGCGCGCCGGCCGCGGCCTCGAACCCGCGCTGGCGGGCCTGGCCGGGGGTGGTGTCGAGGGGGCCGTTGAGGAAGCCGATCCGGCGGCGGCCCAGGTCCTGCAGGTGGCGGACCGCCTGACCGATGCCGCCCGCGGAGTCGGTGGAGACCGAGCTGATGCCGTGGGCGTCCAGGGCACGGCCGATGACCACGACCGGGACGGCGGCCTGCTGGATCGCCTCGATCAGGCGGTCGTCGGTGCGCAGCGGGCTGATGACCATGCCGTCGACGAAGCCGCTGTTCAGGCTGCGGACCAGGTCGGTCGTCGAGGTGGAGGTGTCGCCGGTGGTCATGACCACGACGCGGTACCCGTGCGGGGCGAGGACCTCGTGGATGGCCCGCATCATCTCGACGTAGACCGGGTTGCCGATGTCGGCGACCGCGAAGGCGATCTGGAAGGTCTTCTTCATGCGCAGCGACCGGCCGATGGCGTCCGGGCTGTAGCCCAGCTCCTCCGCGGCGGCCCGGACGCGCTCGATCATGGCCGGGCTCGCGCCGGTGCCGTGCAAGGCGCGCGAGGTCGAGGCCAGGGACACCCCGGCTCGTTCGGCCACCTGCAGCAGCGTGGCCCGTGTAGACGTCATTGTCGCTCCGTCGTCGTCCGTGGCCTTGGAAACGTTTCCAGCTCGTTACGCTCCGTGTTGGAAACGATTCCAAGGGGCTGCGGGGAATAGTGACATCCACTTCCGGAGGTGTCAACACCGGGGTGGTGAAGCGCGCTCCGGTCCTGGTCAGGCTGGGTGCAGGCGGGCGTGCGCCGCGCGTCCCGCGTTCACGCGCGCCAGTCCCACGTTCGGTCGCGCGAGTTCAGGCACGCGAGTTCCCCGTTCACGGCCGCGAGTCCCACACTCAGGCGCGCACGTACCCCGCTGACGCGGCGGGAGTCGCGCTCTCACGGGCGCGGGCACTCACGGCTGCGAGTTCCACGCTCCCGGGCGCGAGTCCCACGCGCCTTCGCGCGAGTTCCACGCTCCCACGCGCCTTCGCGCGAGTTCCGCGCTCCCGGGCGCGATCCAGCCGCAGCCGCGCGAGTTCGGCACCGGCGGGTGCATCCCGCTCCCCCGCGGGGTCCGTGCCGTGGCGGGCATCTCCCGTCGCGAAGCCCGCTTTCCGCCGGTAGTCCCGGCGAGCGCCGCGGCGTCAGGGTCAGCGGAAGGCGTCCGCGTTCTTGCGCGCCCACTGCTCGAACGTGCGCGGCGGCCGGCCGGTCACCTCTTCGACGTCCGCGTGCACCGTGGCCTCGTCGAGCGTGCCCTCGGCGTAGAACTGCGTGAACGCCTGCACGTACTCCGCCGGCATCGCGGCAGCCATCTCGGCTCGGGTTTCCTCGTTCGACAGGCCCACGGCGCGCAGGTCCCGCCCCAGCACGCGCGCCAGCACGGCGATCTGCTGCGCCGGCAGCAGCGCCTCGGGGCCGGTGAGCTCGTACGTCCGGCCCTCGTGCCCACCGCGCAACGCCCGGACGGCCACGGCGGCGATGTCGCCCGGGTCGATGCACGCCGCGGGCACGTCCGGGTACTGCACACGCACCTCGTCCCCCGCCCGCAGCTGCGGCAGCCAGCGCAGCGCGTTGGACATGAACGCCCGCGGCCGCAGGAACGTCCACGCCAGACCGGACTCCCGCACGGCCCGCTCGGACAACGTCATGTACCGCGAGACCGCGTTGTCCAGGTCCGCCAGCGCCGCCGACCCGCCGGACAGCAGCACCACCCGCTCGACACCGGCCGACCGCGCCCGCGCCAGCAGGCCCGGCATGTCGGCGTACCCGGACAGCAGGAACACGCCGGTCACACCGTCGAACGGGACGCTCGCCGGGTCGTTGAGATCACCGACGACCGGCTCCGCGCCGGGCACCTCGGCATCGGGCTTGCGCACCAGCGCCCGCACCGGCTCACCGGCCTCGGCGAGCGCGCGCACCACCGCTCCGCCTGCCGTGCCGGTCGCACCAGTTACGAGAAACATCGCGGCCCCCAGTCGCCAATCGAATCCTGGACAATACACGTGTGAAGAAGATCGGGTTCCTCTCGTTCGGCCACCACCAGCCCGGCACGCCGACGCCGACGGCCGGTGACGCGTTGCGGCAGATGGTCGAACTCGCCGTCGCGGCCGAGGAGCTGGGCGTCGACGGCGCGTTCCTGCGCGTGCACCACTTCGCGCCGCAGTTCTCGACGCCGTTCCCGCTGCTGGCCGCGATGGCCGCGCGGACCGAGCGGATCGAGCTGGGCACCGGCGTGATCGACATGCGCTACGAGAACCCGCTGTACCTGGCCGAGCAGGCCGCGGCGACCGACCTGCTCAGCCGCGAGCGCCTGCAGCTGGGCATCAGCCGCGGCTCCCCCGAGCCCGCGCTGCACGGGGCGTCCGCATTCGGCTACGTCCCCGCCGACGGCGAAACCGACGCGGACATGGCGCGCCGGCACACCGCGACCTTCCGCACCGCGATCGGGGGCGCCGGTGTGGTGCGGGCCGATCCGCGGATGACCGGCCGCCCCGGCATGCTCGCGATCCAGCCGCAGTCGCCCACCCTGTACGAGCGGATCTGGTGGGGCAGCGGCACCCGCGCCACCGCGAAGTGGGCCGCCGAGCAGGGGATGAACCTGATGAGTTCGACGCTGCTCACCGAGGACACCGGGGTGCCGTTCGACGAGCTGCAGGCCGAGCAGATCGCGATCTTCCGCGAGGAGTGGGCGCGGCAGGGCCATATCCGCGAGCCGCGCGTGTCGGTGAGCCGCAGCGTCATCCCGATCACCACCGACACCGATCGGGTCTACTTCGGACGCGAGCGCGACAGCCAGGACCAGGTCGGCTGGCTGGACGGCGGGGTGGCGCGATTCGGGAAGTCCTACGTGGGCGAGCCGGACGTGATCGCCAAGCAGCTCGCCGAGGACGCGGCCGTGCGGGCGGCGGACACGGTGCTCGTGACGGTCCCGAACCAGCTCGGCGTGGACTACAACGCGCACCTGCTGGAGTCGATCGTCCGCGACGTCGCACCCGACGCCGGCTGGCGCTGAAACGTTCGCCGCTCGTTCACCGCGTCCTCATGTGCCCGGTCGAAGATCGCCGGGTGCGCAGAATTGTGACGATCGTGCTGACGCTGACGGCGATCCTGGGGACGGCGGTGCTGCCCGCGAACGCGAGCGAGCCGCGGCAGCGGGTGCTGTCCGTGCTGAGTTTCAACATCCACCACGCGCAGGGCACCGACGACGTGCTCGACCTCGCGCGGGTGGCCGGGGTGATCCGGGACAGCGGCGCCGACGTGGTGGGGCTGCAGGAGGTGGACCGGCACTACTCGGCGCGCAGCGGGTGGGCCGACCAGGCGGCCGAGCTGGCCGGGATGCTCGGCTACCACGTGGTGTTCGGCGCGAACATCGACCGCGACCCGCCCGCCGCGGGCCGCCCGCGGATCCAGTACGGCACCGCGATCCTGTCCCGCTACCCGATCACCGCGTGGGACAACACGTACCTGTACCGCTCGCCGGGACAGGAGCAGCGCGGGCTGCTGCACGCGGTGGTGGACGTGCGCGGGGTGGCGGTGCACGTGTTCGACACGCACCTGGCGGCCAGCTCACAGGCCGACCGCGCGGAGCAGACGCGGCAGATCACGGAGCTGATCGGCGACACCTCCCCGGCGGTGCTCGTGGGCGACCTGAACGCGCTCCCGGAGGCCCCGGAGATCGCGACGCTGAACGCGGCCTTCACCGACGCCTGGCCGGTGTCCGGCAAGGGCGACGGGGCGACCTACCCGGCGGAGGCGCCGGACCGGCGGATCGACTACGTGTACGCGTCGCGCTCGGTGAGCCCGCTGGTGACACGCGTGCTCGACGGGACTCCGGCGGCTTCAGACCACCTGCCGCTGATGAGCCGCCTGCTGGTGCGTCACTAGCCGCGGGTGAGAGGGCCGGATCGCGGCTCGGCCGGCGGCGCACGGCCCCGGCGCGGGAGGGCCGTGGGCCATAGGGCCGCAGGGCCCGCGCGCCGCAGGGCCCGCGCGCCGCAGGGCTCGCGGGCAAGTGGCCCGCCCACGGCGCGGCGCGTGGCGTGCCCGCGGCGGAGTGGCTCACCGGCTCCGCCAGGCGGGGCTGCGCCGGCGGGCGGGAGATAACCCCTTGTGCGAACGCGCCCCAGCCCATCACCAGCCGCACGGCAGCACCGCGCACCGTCAGCGCAGTACCTCGCCCAAGCGGCCGTCGTGGTGGGCTGCCACGAGCGCGGCCGCCACGTCGCGCAACTTGACGTTCCGCTGCTGCGACATCCGCTTCAACGCGGCCAGCGCCTCCTCCGCGGACTGGTCGTCGTGGAGCATCAGGAGGCCCTGGGCCTGTGCGATGACCGTCCGGGTGCGCAGGGCGGTCTGCACGTGCCCCAGCAGGCGGATGTTGTCGTGGTAGAGCGCGCTGTTGTCGAACGCCACCCCGGCGTGCAGGGTGAACAGCAGCGCGAGGTCGTGCGAGTCGTCGCCGAAACGACCGGGCTCCGTGGACAGCACGCTGAACGCGGCACCCGACTCCGCGCCGGGCAGCGGCAGCGTCAGCGCGCTGCCGAACCCGTGCCGCCGCAGGTGCGCGCTGTAGGCGGGCCAGCGCCGGTCCGTCGCGGTGTCGTCCAGGCGCCGCGGCTCGCGGTAGGCCAGCGCCTCGGTGACCGGATCCGGGCCGGACCCGTCGGTCGGCGGCTCCGGCAACGGCTTCCCGGCGGCGGCCAGCACCTCGGCGGTTCCCACGTCCGTGCGCACCGTGATAGCCGCGCGGTCACAACCCGGCAGCAGCGCGACGGCCCGGGCGACGTAGCGGGACAGGGTCGCGCTCACGTCGTCGTCCTCGACGAGCCTGCCGATCTCGGCCAGCTCCTGCGCGATCGTGAGCACCTCGGGAGCCGACAGGACCAGTTCGCTCATGACACCTCGTCTCCTCCCCGCGACCCGCCGCACCTCGCCCGGGCGAGCCTAGCCTGGCGATGGGGTAAGGTCGGCCACGTCACGGTTATACAAGCAGCTGTGGCTCGCCAATGTCCCGCCCGCGGTGCGCGATCAACGCGTCCCGCCCTGTTCTTCGCGAGCCGACGAGCTTGCCCAGGAGGTCCCGTGACGAACCTGAAAGTGGAGTGGGCATACCGCTCCGACGCGCTCGTCGTGACCGTGACGGGTGAAATCGACGCCGGCACCGTCGTCCACCTGCGCGACGGCCTGGAAGCGGCCCGCGCGGGCGCGCCGGTGCCCCCGCCGCGCGCCGTGGTGCTCGACCTGCAGCAGGTCGGCTTCCTCGACTCGGGCGGGCTCGCGCTGCTGGTCGAGCTGTCCCACGAGTGCGAGGCCGCCGGGCAGGAGCTGTCCCTGGTCTGCACGAACCGCGCGGTGCGGCGGCCCCTCGAGCTGACCGGCCTGGACCGGGTCTTCACGATCACCGGCGCGGTCCCGCCCGCGGCCTGACGCCTCAGTCCGGCAGGCTGCCGTCCGGGTCCACCTCGTGGCCGGAGTGCTCGGCGACGAACCGCGCCGAAATGGTGTGCAGCTTGACGTTCTCCCGCTGCGACTGCCCCACCAGCAGCCGGAAGGCCTCGTCCGCGCTGATCCGTCTGGCCGCCATGAGGATGCCCTTGGCCTGCTCGATGACCCCGCGCGTGCGCATGGCGGCACGCAGCTGCCGCACCTGCTCCTGGGTGCGCAGCGCGCGTCTGGACAGGTGCAGCACCGTGTCGACCACCGTCGCGTACAGCTCCAGGTACTTCTGGTCGACGTCGCGGAACCCGTGCTCGCCGAACCCGAACAGGTTGATCGCGCCCATCGCCTCGTCGCGCACCTGCAGCGGCGACGCCAGGTAGCTCGCCACGCCGTGCCCGGCGGCGACCTCGGAAAAGCGGGGCCACAACTGCCGCGCCGTGCCCACCTCGACCCGGACCACCTGGCCGGTGCGCGCTGCGCGCAGGCACGGACCGTCGTCCTCGGCGTACTGGGCCTCGTCGATCCACGCGGCGCGGTCGTCGGTCGAGGCGACCGACCGCGCGCCCGAACCGTCGAGCACCGTGATCGACGCCATGTCGGCCCCGGGCACCACGCGCACGACCTGCTCGCACACCACGCGCAGCAGCACGCCGAAATCGTCGGTGTTCCCGACCGTGCCGGCCAGTTCCTCGAGAGCACGGGTCACCTCGTCGAGGTGCTCGAGCTGGCCTGCCGCACCGTCGCTCATCCTGGTCGCGTCCTTCCCTACCACTGCCGGAAACGGGGGCGAGCGACCAGTGATGACAGCACCGGGCCCGCACCCGGTCGCTGTCTGCTCAACAACCCGGCCGATATTACCCGGCGGCCGGAGGGGCGGGCCGCAGGACGACTTCCGCACCGCGTGGGGTGAACCGGGACACGGCGGCCTCATGCGCACGCGCGCCGCGGGAGAATCGCCGTGCCGGGATCTCGCGCCGGGGGAACTCGCTCGGCATGCGCCGCGGCTGGCTCCCCCGCCCCGGACGCCGCCTGCCTAGGCGACCGCGGTCATGGCGTTCGCGGTCAGTTCGATCGAGCGGACCCGGTCCGCGACGTCGTGCGCGTGGTGCGCCAGGATCAGCTCGTCGGCCTGGGCGTCGGCCGCGAAGTTCTCCAGGTAGGCCCGGACCTCGTCCGGGGTGCCGACCGCGGTGTAGCGGGTCATGCCCGCCAGGCCGCGGCCGCGGGGCGAGGCCAGGAACGCGTCGATCTCCGCGTCGGTGAAGTTGGCGCCCGCCCGGCCCTGCGACAACATCGCCCGGGTGCGCGCCCGGTAGGCCACCGTGCGCTGGGCCTCGGCCTCGTCGTGGTCCTCGGCCGCGAACACGTTCGCACCGGCGATCACGTACGGCTCGGCCAGCTGCTCCGACGGCTGGAACCGCTCGCGGTACAGCGCGACGGCCTGGTGCAGCGAGTCCGGTGCGAAGTGTGACGCGAACGCGTACGGCAACCCGAGTTGCGCGGCCAGCTGCGCGCCGAACAGGGACGAGCCCAGGATGTAGAGCGGCACCACGCCCTCGGCGCGCGGCACCGACCGCACCCCCTGCACGGTCTTGCCGCTCAGGTACGCCTGCAGCTCCAGGACGTCCTGCGGGAACGAGTCGGCGGACATCGGGTCGCGCCGCAGCGCCACCATCGTCTGCTGGTCGCTGCCCGGCGCACGGCCGAGCCCGAGGTCGATGCGGCCGGGGAACAGCGTCTCCAGGGTGCCGAACTGCTCGGCGATCACCAGCGGCGAGTGGTTGGGCAGCATGATGCCGCCCGCGCCGAGGCGGATGGTCGAGGTGTGCTCGGCGACGTGCCCGATCACCACGCTGGTCGCGCTGGAGGCGATGGACGCCATGTTGTGGTGCTCGGCGTACCAGACCCGCCGGTAGCCGCTGCGCTCGGCCGCCTGGGCCAGGGCCACGCTGGCCGCGAAGCTCTCGCGCGCGGTCTGGCCGGGCGCGATCGGCGCGAGATCCAGGACGGACAGTGCTGGGGACATGACGGGCTCACCTTTTCCGGGTCACAGGTCGCGGTGCAGTCGCTCGGTGAAGGCGCGGATGCGGTCCTCGTCGCGCCGGTAGTAGGTCCACTGGCCCTGCCGCGTGGCCAGCAGGAACCCGGCGCGCTGCAGGATGGCCAGGTGCGCCGACACGGTCGACGCCGAGGTGCCCGCCTTCCGCTGGATCAGCCCGACGCACACCCCAGGCCCGGCCGGCTCGCCGGCCACCGGGAAGTGCGCCGCCGGGTCCTTGAGCCACTCCAGGATGCGCAGCCGTGTCTCGTTCGCCAGGGCCTTGCACTCGGGAAGCACCACACCGTCCTTCGACATTTCGCTAATTCCCGAAATTACTCTCGCCGGAGGAGGGGCCGCACCATGACGCCGCTCACGGACGGGCGCACGAGAGGCGGGAAATGGCCGGGGGTCGCGCCCTGCGCCCAGCCGCGGCAGACCAAACCGGGACAGCCCAGGGGGCGAGGCAGCGACGGCGCCGCTCACGGGCGGGCCGCCGAAGGCACGTGGGCACTCAGTCCAGGCACGCAGCCGCGACAGGGACCGCCAGCTGCGAGCAGCGAGTCGCCCGAGCAGGGCGCCGCTCACGGACGCTTCGGCCCGTGCGCGGCGTCATCGATCAGGCCAGGGCGCCCAGCCGCGGCAGACCAAACCGGGACAGCCCAGGGGGCGAGGCCGCAACGCCGCCGCTCACGGGCGCTTCGGCCCGTGAGCGGCGTCATCGATCAGGCCAGGGCGCGCAGCCGGGGCAGCACGTCCTCGGCGAACTGGCTCAGGAATCGCTCCTGGTCGTGGCCCGGACCGTGGAACACGAGGTGGTTCAGGCCCGCGTCCAGGTACGGCTTGATCTGCGCGACCGCCTCGTCCGGGTCCGACGCCACGATCCACCGCTTGGCGACCTGCTCGATCGGCAGCTCATCGGCCAGCCGCTCCATCTCCTCGGCCGAGGACACGCTGTGCTTCTGCTCCGGCGTCAGCGACAGCGGCGCCCAGAACCGGGTGTTCTCCAGCGCCCGCTCCGGGTCCCGGTCGTAGGACATCTTGATCTCGATCATCTTGTCGATGCCCGCCACGTCCCGCTCCGCCGCCGCGGCACCCTCGGCGACCGCCGGCATCAGCTTGTCGGTGTAGAGCTCCATGCCCTTGCCCGAGGTGCAGATGAACCCGTCCCCGGCCCGGCCCGCGTACTTCGCCACCACCGGACCACCCGCGGCCACATACACCGGCACCGGCTGCTCCGGCCGGTCGTAGATCTTGGCGTTGACCAGGGTGTAGTACTCACCCTCGAACGACACGTTGTCGGTCGTCCACAGCTCACGCATCAACCGGATCGCCTCACGCAACCGCGCGAACCGCTCCTTGAACTCCGGCCACTCCCGCCCCGACACGGCGATCTCGTTCAGCGCCTCACCCGTGCCCACACCGAGAATCACCCGGCCGTTCGACAACAACGACATCGTCGCGAACGCCTGTGCGATCACCGCCGGGTTGTACCGGAATGTCGGGGTCAGCACGCTCGTCCCGATCTGCACCCGGCTGGTCCGCTCGGCCACCGCCGACATCCACGACAACGCGAACGGCGCGTGCCCACCCTCGTGCCGCCACGGCAGGAAGTGGTCCGAGACCATCACCGAGTCCAGGCCCAGCTCCTCGGCCCGCACGGCGTACTCGACCAGATCCCGCGGACCGAACTGCTCCGCCGAGGCCTTGTAGCCGACTTTCAGACCCACGATCGTCCTCCCTCACTGGTTGCTCGCCTCCAACCTACTGCGCGAGGGAGGCGCGCCTCAGCTCCGCAGGTCCGGGAACTGGTCGTCGCGCCACTCGGCCGGGCTGCCGGTGCCCAGCTGGTCCTCACGGGACCGCAGCTCGACGCGCCGGATCTTGCCCGAGATCGTCTTCGGTAGCTCGAAGAACTCGATCCGCCGCACCCGCTGCCACGGCGCGAGGTTCTCGCGGGCGTGCCGCAGGATCGACAGCGCGGTCTCCTTCGTCGGCTCGTGGCCGGGCGCGAGCGCGATGTAGGCCTTCGGCACGGCCAGCCGCACCGGGTCCGGCGCAGGCACGACCGCCGCCTCGGCCACGGCCGGGTGCTCGATCAGGACCGACTCCAGCTCGAACGGGCTGATCTTGTAGTCGCTGGCCTTGAACACGTCGTCGGTGCGGCCGATGTAGGTGATGTAGCCGTCCGCGTCGATCGTGGCGACGTCACCCGTGTGGTAGAACCCGCCGTCCATGGCCTCGGCGTTGCGCTCGGGGTCGCCGCGGTAGCCGGTCATCAGGTTCACCGGCGACCGCGACAGGTCCAGGCAGATCTCGCCCTCACCCGGACCGGTCAGCGGCTGCCCGCTCGCCGGGTCGACCAGCACGACCGGCACCCCGGGCAGGGCGCGGCCCATCGACCCCGCCTTGACGGCCGAGCCGGGCGTGTTGCCGACCTGCGCGGTGGTCTCGGTCTGCCCGAAACCGTCCCGGATCGTCAGCCCCCACGCGCGCTGGACCTGCCCGATCACCTCCGGGTTGAGCGGCTCGCCCGCCCCGATGACCTCCCGCAGCGCGGCCGGGCGCTCGCCGAGGTCGGCGTTGATCAGCATCCGCCACACCGTCGGCGGCGCGCAGAACGAGCTGACCTCCCGCGCCCGCAGCTGCTCCAGCAACGCGGCGGCGTCGAAGCGGCGGTAGTTGTAGACGAAGATCGTGGCCTCGGCGATCCACGGCGCGAAGAAGCACGACCACGCGTGCTTGGCCCAGCCCGGCGAGGAGATGTTGAGGTGCACGTCGCCCGGCCGCAATCCAAGGAAGTACATTGTGGACAAATGTCCGACCGGGTAGGACACCTGGGTGTGCTCCACCAGCTTCGGCCGGGACGTGGTGCCCGAGGTGAAGTACAGCAGCAGTGGGTCGCCGGGCGCGGTCCCGGGGTGCTCCGAGGGCACGTGCGGCAGGTCCGCGGCGGCGCGCAGGTCGGCCCAGCCGTCGGCCTCGCCCACGCTGATCCGGGTGTAATCGCCGGGCACGTCGGCGAACTTGGCGGTGTCGGCGGCGTTGCAGATGACGAACTTCGCGCCGCTGCGGGCGATCCGGTCGGTCAGGTCGGCGGGGCCGACCGCGCTCGTGGTCGGCAGGATCACCGCGCCCAGCTTCATGATCGCCAGCATCGACTCCCACAGCTCGACCTGGTTGCCGAGCATCAGCAGCACCGGATCGCCGCGGCGCACGCCCCGCTCGCGCAGCCACGCGGCCAGCCGGTCCGAGGCTCGGGACATCTCCGCGAAGGACCGCTGCGTGGTGGACCCGTCCTCTTCGGCGATCACCAGCGCCGGGCGGTCGTTGTCCCGGGCGATCGCGTCGAACCAGTCCACCGCCCAGTTGAACCGCTCCCCCAGCTCGGGCCAGCGGAACTCGGCCACGGCACGGGCGTGGTCCTCCCGCAGCGCCACCAGTTGGTCCCTGCTCGCACGGTAGGCATCGGTCGCGTTCACCGCATGTGTCCTTTCGTTCCGGGCTGCCCGACATGATGCCGCCGGCCGCCGCCGGGGCGATACCCACGGATGGGGGTAGCGCCCGGTTTGTCCATACCGGACCATTCCTGCCCATCAGACCTCAACGACGAGGAGAACCCGTGTCGAGCCAGACCCCGGCGGTCCCGATGCGCAAGGTGGCCGTGGCCAGTTGCGTCGGGACGACGATCGAGTACTACGACTTCTTCATCTACGGCACCGCCGCCGCGCTGGTGTTCCCGAAGGTGTTCTTCCCCGCGCTGGGCGCCACCGCCGGGACCGTGGCCTCGTTCGCCACCTTCGCCGTCGCGTTCGTCGCCCGGCCGGTCGGCGCGATCCTCTTCGGACACTTCGGCGACCGGATCGGCCGCAAGCGCACCCTGATCTCCACGCTGCTGCTGATGGGCATCGCCACAGTCCTCATCGGACTGCTGCCCGGCGCGGCGACGATCGGGGTGGCCGCGCCGATCATCCTGGTCGTGCTGCGGTTCTCGCAGGGGCTCGCGGTCGGCGGTGAGTGGGCCGGGGCGACCCTGCTGACCGCGGAATACGCACCGCCCGCCAAACGCGGCCTGTACGCGGTGTTCCCCCAGCTCGGCCCGGCGATCGCGTTCGCGCTGTCCAGCGGCACGTTCCTGGTGACCAACCTGGTGATGGGCGACGCGGACGCCGCGTTCCTGGACTACGGGTGGCGGGTGCCGTTCCTGGTGAGCATCCTGCTGGTGGCCGTCGGGTTCTACGTGCGGATGAGCATCGCGGAGACCCCGGCCTTCGTCGCCGCGGGCGGCAGCACCGGCCTGGACCGCCCGAAGCGGCTGCCGTTCCTGGAGGCGGTGCGCAAGCAGCCGCGGGAGATCCTGCTGTCGGCCGGTTCGCTGACGATGCTGTTCGCGTTCTTCTACATGGGCACGACCTACCTGACCAGCTACGGCACCAGCAAGACCGGGGCCGGGCTCACGCGGCCGGTGGTGCTGGGCATCGGCATCGCGGCGGCGGTCGTGTTCGGCATAGTCATCGTGGTCGCCGGGGTGCTGTCGGACCGGCTCGGCAGGCGCCGGGTCATCGTGTACTCGTCCGCCCTGGGTGTGGTGTGGTCGCTGGTGCTGTTCCCGTTGCTGGACACCGGCAGCCCGGTCGCGTTCGGCATCGGCGTCGTGGGCACGCTGGTGATCTTCGCGGTGGCCTACGGGCCGGCCGGGTCGTTCCTGCCGGAGCTGTTCCGGACCCGCTTCCGCTACACCGGCGCCGGGCTGGGCTACAACCTGGCGGGGGTGCTCGGCGGGGCGATCCCGCCGCTGGTGGCGCCCAACCTGACCGCGAGCTTCGGCAGCATCGCGGTGGGCGTGATGCTCGCGGTGACCGGGCTGATCTCGCTGGCCTCCACGCTGGCGCTGAAGGAAACCCGCGGCACCGTGATGACGGCCGAGCAGGCCAGCGAACCGACCGCGGCCTGAGCACGGGGAAAGCCGGTGGCGCCGTCGCGGTGCCACCGGCTCTTTTCCGTGCTAGGGCAGCAGCATCAGGCGGCGCGCCTTGACGACGGCCTCGTGGCGGGTGTGGGCGTCCAGCTTGCGCATGACCGAACCCAGGTAGGCCTTCACGGTCTCCCGCGACAGCGACAGCCGCTCGGCGACCTCGCCGTTGGTGCAGCCGAGGGCGACCTGGGCGAGCACGTCGGTCTCCCGGGTGGACAGCCGCACCTGCGGGCCCCGCACCGGTTTGCCCTCGCCGAGTTCGACGAGCCGTTGCGCGGCCGCGTAGATCCGGCGGCGCGCTTCCGGGTCCGGCAGGGCTCCGGCGATGGCCCGCAGCTCGGAGTGCACCGACCGCAGCTCCTCGCGGGTGGCGGCCGGGGACAGCGATTCCAGGCGGGCGGTCAGCGCGTCGCGCTCGCTCAGCTCGCGGGCCAGCCGCTTGCCGGACTCCATGAGCGCGTCCCGGACGCGGTCGCCGAACGTCACCGGCCGCCGCACCGCCCCGTACAGCACGCCGCGGCACCGGCCGCCGGCCCGCACCGGCACGGCGATGATCGACGCCAGCCCCTCGGCGAGCACCGGGCGGTCGTAGTCGTGGGTGATGGTGCGGGCGCTGCCGTAGTCGCTCACCGCGATCGGATGGCCCTGCATCAGCACGCGGCCGCCCAGGCCGGCGCCCGGCAGGACGTCCAGGTTGTGCAGCGCGCTGGTGCGGGTGCCGACGAAGCCGGACAACCGCAGCCGCCCGTCGATCACCTCGCCACCGAACACCACGGGCAGCCCCGCCGCGCGGGCGGCGCCCGCCAACTCCCCATGCAGCACCGAGCGGGCGTCAGACATCGGCGTCCGTCCTCCTCGCACCACATCATCGTCGGTCGCACCACGGTACCCGCGTGACCAGGGCACGTCGACTCCCCGGCGAGGCCGCTACCCCCGTCCGGGGGTAGCGCACGGCGTTCAACCCAATTCGGCCAGCACCCGCTCCACCACGCGGCCCGCGGCCAGCCCGTACCGGTCGTGCAGCGTCGGGAGGGCGCCTGCGGCCAGGAACTCGTCCGGGAGCGCGACCGGCACGATCCGGCCGGACACCCCGGCCCGCACCGCCGCCGAGGCGACCGTTTCGAACAGGCCGCCGACCACCGTGTGGTTCTCCAGCGTCACTGCCAGCCGGTCGCCGGCGATCTCGCGCAGCACGGTCGCCTCGTCGAACGGCTTGATCGTCGGCGCGTGCACGACCGCGACGTCGACCCGGTGCGCGGCCAGCTTCTCCGCCGCCTGCAGGGCCCGCATCGTCATCAGTCCACTGGAGACGAACACGACGTCGTTGCCGCCGCGCAGCACCTTGGCCTTGCCCAGTTCGAACCGGTAGTCGTACTCGTCGAGCACCGTCGGCACCTTGCCGCGCAGCAACCGCAGGTAGGTCGGGCCCTCGCACGCCGCCAGCTGCGGCACGGCCTGCTCGATGTCGACCGAGTCGCACGGGTCCACGATCGTCAGGTTCGGCATGCCGCGGAAGATCGCGATGTCCTCGGTGGCCTGGTGGCTCGGCCCGTAGCCGGTGGTCAGTCCGGGCAGCCCGCCGACGACGTTGACGTTGAGGTTGGGTTCGGCGATGTCCAGGCACAGGAAGTCGTACGCCCGCCGCGCGGCGAACACCGAGTAGGTGGACGCGAACGGCACCAGCCCGACCTCGGCCATGCCGGCGGCGGCGCCGAGCAGCAACTGCTCGGCCATGCCGACCTGGAAGAACCGGTCCGGGTGTGCCTGGGCGAAGATGTGCATGTCGGTGTACTTGCCCAGGTCGGCGGTCAGCCCGACGACCCGGGTGTCCTGCTCGGCGAGCGCGGCCAGGGCGTGCCCGAACGGCGCGCTGGCGGTCTTCTGGCCGGGGTCGGCGAACGAGGCGATCATCGCCGACGTGGTCAGCCGCTTGGTGGTGGTCACGCGTGCGCCCCTTCGTCCAGCTGCCGGCGGCAGATGTCCCACTCGTGCTCGTCGATGCGCATGAAGTGCGCCTTCTCCCGGGTCTCCAGCAGCGGCACGCCCCGGCCGATCCGGGTGTCGCACAGCAGAACCGACGGCGGACCGTCCGGCCGGGCCCGCTCGGCGATCTCGTCGAACGCGGCGAGCAGTGCGGGGATGTCGTTGCCGTCCACGCGGCGGGTGAACCAGCCCGCCGCCTCCCATTTGTCCACGACCGGCTCGGTGCGCAGCACCCCGGCGGTGGGACCGTCGGCCTGCAGCGCGTTGATGTCGACCATCGCGGTGAGCAGGCCGAGCCGGTGGTGCGCGGCGCCCATCGCGGCCTCCCACGTCGAGCCCTCGTCCAGCTCGCCGTCGGAGAGGAAGTTGAAGACGCGCGCCGAGGAGCCCTGCAGCCGCAGCCCGAGCGCCATGCCGACGGCGACGGTGAGCCCGTGACCGAGCGAGCCGCCGGAGATCTCCATGCCCGGGGTGTAGGTCGCCATGCCGGACATCGGCAGGCGCGAGTCGTCGGAGCCGTAGGTCTCCAGCTCCTCGACCGGCACGACTCCGGCCTCGGCCAGCGCCGCGTACAGCCCGATCGCGTAGTGCCCGGTGGAGAGCAGGAACCGGTCCCGCTCCGGCCACTCCGGGTCCTCCGGCCGCAGCCGCAGCTGGTCGGTGTAGACGGTGGCGAGCAGGTCGGCGGCGCCGAGCGCCTGCCCGACGTAGCCCTGGCCCTGGGCCTCGCCCATGTTCAGGATGTGGTGCCGCATGCGGTGGGCCGCCGCGGCGACGCGGCCGGCACGGGTGGCCGACGGCGCGATCGATGCAGTCATGGAGTGCGTCGCTTCCGTGATGCGGGCGGGAAACCGCCCGAGAAGAGAAAGTCAGTTCTCGCCGGTGATCTCGATGCGCGGGCGGGTGCGCACGGTGCCGAACAGCAGGGCCTGCGCGGTGGCGACCATGTGCTCGGAGATCACGCTCTGGGTCTTGACCGGGTCGCCGGACTCGATCGCGGTGACGATCTCCAGGTGGCGGCCCGGGCTCATGTTGGACAGGGCGCGTTCCAGGCCGCGGTACATGATGCACATGCGGATCGGCCCTTCGAGCAGCTTCCACGAGCGCACCAGCGCGTCGTTGCCGGTCAGCTCGACCAGCAGTTCGTGGAAGGCGAGGTCGGCCTCGATCTGGGCCTCCAGCGACACCCGGGTGGCCCGCGCCATCCGGTCGACCGCGGCCCGCAGGCGGCGGCAGTGCTCCTCGCGGTAGTAGCTCGACGCGAGCGTCTCGCCGGCCAGCGCCTCCAGCGCCGCCCGGACGGTGAAGGTGTTGATGATGTCCTTCTCGCTGATCGAGCGGACCGTGACGCGGCCGCGCTCGCCGTATTCGACCAGCCCTTCCTGCTGGAGCTGGCGGAACGCCTCGCGCAGGGTGCCGCGGCTGATGCCGAGCTGCTCGGAGACCTGCACCTCGCCGAGGTGGCTGCCGGGCGGGAACTCGCCGGTCGTGATGGCCTGGCGCAGCGTGTCGACAGCCATCTGCCGCAGGTTGCGGTTCGGCTCCTTCACCACGCGCGCCCTCCCCGGGCTGGTCGTCAACACCGCTCGTACTCGCTGATCAACGATACCTTCGCCGCGCTGGCGGACCGCTCGTCGAAGGTGTATCCCAGCCACTCTGCCACGAGGCGCCGCGCCAGCTCCAGCCCGACCACCCGCTGCCCGAGCGTGAGCACCTGGCAGTTGTTGGACAGGACCGAGCGCTCGACGGAGAACGAGTCGTGCGCGGTGGTGGCCCGCACGCCGGCCACCTTGTTGGCCGACAGCGCCATCCCGATGCCGGTGCCGCACACCAGCACGGCCCGGTCGGCCTTGCCGTCGCGGATCGCCTCGCCCGCGGCGAGCCCGATCTCCGGGTAGGGCCGGTGGACGTCCTCGGCGCCGCGGTGCACGCCGAGGTCGATCACCTCGGCCACCCGCGGATCGGCCCGCAGGTCCGCGGCGATCTGCTCCTTGTAGTCCAGGCCGGCGTCGTCGCAGCCGACCACGATGCGGTAGTTCATCGCTTCCCTCCTTCGAGGTACTCCGAAACGGTCCGCGCGATCAGGGCCAGTGAGACCGCTCCGGGGTCCGGGGTGCCGACGCTGCGCTCGGCGAGCGGACGGGCCCGGCCCTTGCGGGGCACCAGATCGGCGGTGGCGCGCGCGGCCTCCTCGGCCGCTGCCGCGGCTTGGGCCCAGGTCCCGGATCCCAGCCGCGCGCGGAACGGCACGAGCGCGTCGACCAGCGTCTTGTCGCCCGGCTCGGCGCCGCCGAGGGACATCACGCGCTCGGCGAACGCGGCCACCGCGGCGCGGGCGTCGATCGCGCCCGTGCCGATGACCTCGCCGGCCGCGCGCAGCCCGGCGCCCCACAGGACTCCGGAGGTGCCGCCGGCGCGGGCGGCCCACTCGTCCCCGGCGGCGGCGAGCACGTCGCCCGCCCCGGCGCCGGCGTGCCAGGCGGCCTCGGCGGCGGTGACGGCGGCGTCGATGCCGCGGACCATGCCGCGACCGTGGTCGCCGTCGCCGGCCACCGCGTCGATGGCGCCCAGCTCGGATTCGGCTTCATGCAGGGCTTTCCGGACCGCGCGCAGCCCGTCGAGCACGGTCGCGGCCAGTTCCCGGGACTCGGCGGTCGCCTCGCTGAAGCGCGGCGCGTCGTCGGTCAGCTCCGCGACGGTCTCCTCGCCCTCGGCGGCGGTGATGGTGCCGCGGCGGAAGGCGGGCGTCCACGCGGGCGCGGTCCACAGCCGCTCCAGCTCGTCGTCCAGCCACGTCACGGTCAGCGACACCCCGGCCATGTCGAGGCTGGTCACCAGCTCGCCGACCTCGGGCCGCACGAGCGTGTGGCCGGAGTCGCGCAGCAGCCGGCTGACGTCGGTCCACAGCACGAACAGCTCCTCGTGCTTGACCGAGCCGAGGCCGTTGAGCAGGACCGCGATCCGCTCGCCCGCCCCGGCCGGTTTCTCGGCGAGGATCCGCCGCACGAAGTCCCCGGCGAGTTCCCGCGCGGTCGGCCGCGGCACGTCGCGCAGGCCGGGTTCGCCGTGGATGCCGAGCCCGAGGCCCATGTGCCCGTCCGGCACGGTGAACAGCGGGGCGTCCGCGCCGGGGAACGTGCATCCGGCGAAGGCGGTGCCGATCGTGCGGGTCGCGTCGTTGGCCTTGCGCCCCAGCCGGACGACCTCGTCGAGGTCCAGGCCCTCCTCGGCGGCCGCGCCCATCACCTTGAAGACGGTGAAGTCCCCGGCGATGCCGCGACGGTCGGCGGGCCGCTCCGCGCTGGCGATGTCGTCGGTGACGACGACGTTCTCCGCCCGGATGCCCTGCGCCCGCAGGCGTTCGGTGGCCAGGCCGAAGTTCATCACGTCCCCGGCGTAGTTGCCGTAGGTGAAGACGACACCCGCGCCGGAGTGCGCCGCCCGCGCCACCGACACCGCGTCCTGCGCCGACGGTGAGGTGAACAGGTTGCCGCTCACCGCGCCGTCGGCCAGGCCGGGACCGATGATGCCGTAGAAGGCCGGGTAGTGGCCGGACCCGCCGCCGGGCAGCACGGCCACCTTGGGCCGGGACGGCCGGTTGCGGCGGACGGCGCCGCCAGGCACGCGCCGCACGGTGTCCGCGTGCAGTTCGCAGAACCCGGCCAGGGCGTCTTCGGCGAAGCTCGCCGGATCGTTGCTCAGGTAGGTCATCGCACTGTCCGTCCTCAGTGGAGGAACGAGCCACCGTTGATGTCGATGGTGGTGCCCTGCAGGTAGCCGGCGTCCTCGCTGGTGAGCCACGCGATCACGCCGGCCACGTCGGCGACGGTGGCCTGACGGCCCAGCGGGATGCCCTTGACGATGGCGGCCTCCAGCTCGTCGGTGGTGCCGACGCGGATGTCGGTGTCCACCGCGCCCGGGGCGACCGCGTTGACGGTGACCCCGGCGTCGCCCAGCTCGCGGGCCAGCGCCTTGGTGAAGCCGAGGATCGCGGCCTTGGCCGAGCTGTACGGGGTGCGGCCGAACACGCCGCCGCCCTGCTGGGCCGACACCGACGACATGTTCACGATCCGGCCCCAGCCGGCCTCGATCAGGTCCGGCAGGAACGCCTTGGTGACCAGGTAGGTGCCGGTCGCGTTGACCGCCATCACCTTGTTCCACAGCTCGAGCGTGGTCTCCAGGAACGGCACCGGCGAGGTGATGCCGGCGATGTTGACCACCGCGCCGACGCCCGGCAGGCGTCCGGCGTCGACCTCGGCGCGCACGGCCCGGTAGGCGGCGAGCACGGACGGCTCGTCGGCCACGTCGACGCCGTGGGCGAACACCGGCGCGCCGGTCTGGGCGGCGATCTCGTCGGCGGCCTCCTTGGCGGCGGGCTCGTTCAGGTCGAGCACGGCCACGGCCCAGCCGTCGCGGGCGAGGCGGGCGGCGGTGGCCTTGCCGATCCCGCGGGGCGCGCCGGCCCCGGTGATCACGGCGGTGCGCTGCGTGTCAGGCATTTCGGTGTTCTCCTTGCATGGGTTCACAGGCCGGCGATGAAGGTCGCGGCCTTGACCGCGGCGGCCGGCCGTTCGTCGTCGGTGACGTCCCGGGTCTCCAGTTCCAGCGAGCTGGCACCCCGGTAGCCCGAGGCACGCAACGCGGCGAACGTGGCCGCGAAGTCGACCACCCCGTTGCCGATGCTGTGGTTGATGTGGCCCGGGGTGGCGTCGCGCAGGTGCACGTGGGCGATGCGCCCGGCGAACCGTTCGGCGTAGGCGGCGGGGTCGCCGCCGGAGGCCACGACGTGGCTGGTGTCGAGCACCAGGCCCACGGCCGGGTCGAGCCGCTCGGCCAGCCGCCCGGCCAGGTCGGTGTTCCAGCACAAGCGGTAGTAGTGCGGGGCCTCGACCCAGATGGCGACGCCGTGTCCGGCCGCGGCTTCGGCGGCCCGGTGCAGCTGGGCCGCGACCAGGCCGAGGTCCTCGTCCAGGGTCGCGACCGACTCGTGGGACTGGGCGCCGCAGGGCAGGACCAGTGCGTCCGCCCCGCAGGCCGCGGTGAGGTCGAGCAGGCGGCGCAGGTGGGCCGCCCGCCCGGCCTCGTCGTGCGGCCGGTTCAGGTCACCGATGTCGCCGTTGACCGACCGGACCCGCAGACCGGAAGCCGCCACCTCGGCGGCGACGGCGCGCACCGCGTCGTCGGTCAGGTCGTAGGGCACGTGGTCGCACACCCCCGGCAGCGCGCCGAGGTCGATCTCGCCGAACCCGCACTCCGCGATGACCGCCAGCGCCGACGGCAGTGGCAGGTGCCGGAAGCTGATCGTCGAGCAGCCCGGCCATCCGGTTCGTTCCATGGACGGCAATGTTAACAGAGAAGTGTCAACAGACAAGGTTTACGCACATTTTGCCGGTGACAAGCAGGTAGAACGCGATACGTGTTGTTGACAGAGCCGCGTCGAGCACGCACGATGTCCTGCATTGTTAACAGGAGGGCACCGCGACGTAGGGTCGTGGTGGCCCCTGACAGGAAGGCAATCGACAATGCGCAGCGAAGCGCTCACCATGCGCGGCCCGGTGCACGGCACGCCCGATGCGCGCCGCGTCGCCTGGGGCTCCACCGCCGGGGCCGTGATCGAGAGCTACGACTTCATCGGCTTCGGCACCGCCGCGGCCCTCTACTTCGGACACGCGTTCTTCCCCAACGCCTCACCCGTGATCGGCACGCTGTCGGCGTTCGCCACGCTCGGGGTCGGGTTCGTGGCGCGGCCGATCGGCGGGATCATCGGCGGTCACCTCGGCGACAAGATCGGCCGTAAGCCCGTGCTGGTGGCGTCCCTGATCGTGATGGGACTGGCCACGTTCGCGATCGGCCTGCTGCCGACGTACGAGACCGCCGGCGTGCTGGCCCCGGCGCTGCTGGTGACGGTGCGGATCATCCAGGGTGTCGCCTACGGCGCCGAGTGGGGCGGCGCGATCCTGATGACCTACGAGCACGCGCCGTGGCGCCGCAAGGGCGCGTTCACCGGCATCGTGCAGGCCGGGTTCCCGATCGGGCTGCTGCTGGCGAACCTGGTGTTCCTGGTGTCGGTGAACCTCTCCGGCGACTGGGCGTGGCGGGTGCCGTTCCTGGCCAGCCTGATCCTGGTGATCGTCGGGCTGATCGTGCGGGCCAAGGTGCCCGAGTCGCCGGTGTTCGAGGACGTGCGCGACAGCGGCGACATCGTGAAGGCGCCGATCGTGCAGGTGCTGCGCGAGGACTGGCGCAACGTGCTGCGCGGCATCGGGCTGCGGATCGCCGAGACCGCGGGTTACGCGGTGGCCATCACCTACATGATCTCGTACCTGAAGTCGGAGGAGCTGGCGTCCAGCGGCGAGACGATCATGGCGTTGTGCATCGCCTCGGCGGTGGGCATCGGGGCGACGATCGCGTGGGGCGGGCTGACCGACCGCATCGGACGGCGCCCGGTCTACGTGTGGGTGACGCTGTTCGGCGCGCTGTGGGCGATCCCGATGTTCCTGCTGGTGAACACGGCGTCGATCATCGCGATCGTGGTCACGGTGATCGTGTCGTACGCGGTGTGCCAGAACGCGCTCGCCGGTGCGCAGGGTGCGTGGTTCCCGGAGCTGTTCCAGGCGCAGACGCGCTCCTCGGGGGCCTCGCTGGCGTACCAGATCTCCGCGATGATCTCCGGGATCACGCCGTTCGTGACGACGTTGCTGTTCCTGTGGCTGGGCTGGCTCGGGCCGGCGCTGCTGTTCCTCGCCTACTCCGCGCTGGGCCTGGTGTCGGCGCTGCTGACGCGCGAGACGTGGGGCCGCGCCGAGCGGGAAGCGGCGGACCGAGCGACGGCGGAGACGCCGGTGTCGGTGGGCTGATCGGGTGCTGGGGTCCGCCAGGACGGGGACGGACCCCAGCACACCGAGGAGAAGGAGCCGGTGCGGGTGATCGTCACCGAGCTGCCCGGCAGCCACTGGGCCGCGGAAACGTGACACTGGACGAGAAGGACGCTTGACTGCCGCCGCCGATGATCGATAATCACGGGCGGCGGTGAGGGGGTGGGCCGGTGGTTCCGGTCGGTGCGGTCCGGTGGTCCGGCGCGGGCTGCCTGGTGGGGCCGTTGCTCCTGCTGGGCCTGATCGTGGGCGCGGTGGTCCAGAACCTCTTCGACGGGCACTCGCTCGTCACCGACATCGGGTGGGTCGCGGGCTTCGTGCTCAGCGCGGTGCTCATCCGCGTCATCGGCCGCAGAGTGAACCGCCACGGCAACGTCCACACCCTGTACGACTCGCCGATGCAGAGCTACGTGTGGCTGGCCGTGGCGTGCGCCGTGCTCACGCTCGGGATCATCCTGCTGTTCCGCCTGCTGCCGGACTAGTCACAGCCCCGCGAACAACCGCTCCGCGGCCGCTCGCCACTCGGCCACCAGGTCCGTGCCCGCCGGGTCGCGCAGCCACTGGATCTGCAGCCCGTCCATCACCGCCACCACCTGGCGTGCCAGCGACTCCGGATCCGCCACGCGACCGGCCACCATCGCCGTGAACTCGGCCAGCACCCGCTCCTGCCGGGCGGCGAAGTACGCCGCCGCGGGGTGGCCGGGGGCCAGCGACTCGGCTTGCAGCACCGAGAACAGCCGCACGATCTCCGGCTGCGTGGCGTTGCGCCGCACCAGCGCCTCGCACGCCTCGGCCAGCGAGATCCCCCGCGGCCAGCCCTCGGCCCCCTCGGACAGGCCCAGCTGCCCGGCCAGCGACCGGAAGTCCTCGGCGTCCCGGTGGTCGAGCACGGCCAGCAGCAGCCCGTCCTTCGACCCGACGTGGTGCAGCAGCCCGGGCACGGTCAGCCCGCACGCGTCGGCCACGTCCTGCATCGACAGCGCCCAGAACCCGCCTTCGCCGATCAGCCGCGTCGCCACGTCCAGAATCTGCCGGCGCCGCTGCGCCGCGGGCAGGCGCGTCCGCTCCCGCCGTGTGTTGACTGCCGCCACGTCGACATCCTAGGTTACCGAGTACCTACTAGGTATTAGGTAAGGACGCCACGTGGAGCCTGATCTCACCGTCGCCGACCAGGCGGCCCTCACCAGCGGCAACGACTTCTGGCACACCACGCCCGCCGCCGGCCTCCCCTCGATCACCGTCACCGACGGCCCGCACGGCGTGCGCCTGCAGGCGAACGAGCACGACGTGGTCACCGGGCGCCCGGCCACCTGCTTCCCGCCCGCCGTCGCGACGGCCTCCACCTGGGACCCGGACCTGCTGCGCCGCATGGGCGAGGCGCTGGGCGACGAGTGCCGCGCGATGGACGTCGCCGTGCTGCTCGGCCCGGGCATCAACCTCAAGCGCACCCCGCTGGGCGGCCGCAACTTCGAGTACTTCGCCGAGGACCCGTTCCTCACCGGCGTGCTCGCCACCGAGTGGGTGCGCGGCCTGCAGAGCCGCGGCGTGGGCGCGTCGCTGAAGCACTTCGCGGTCAACAGCCAGGAGACCGACCGCATGCGGATCAGCGCCGACGTCGACGAGCGCACCCTGCGCGAGATGTACCTGCGCGCGTTCCAGCGGGTGGTCACGCAGGCGCGGCCGTGGACCGTGATGTGCTCGTACAACCGGATCAACGGCGTCTACGCGAGCCAGAACCGCTGGCTGCTGACCGAAGTCCTGCGCGACGAGTGGGGTTTCGGGGGGGTCGTGGTCTCGGACTGGGGCGCTGTCGCGGACCGGGTGGCCGCCGTCGCCGCCGGGCTGGACCTGACCATGCCCGGCCCGGACGAGACCGGTGACCGCGCGCTCGCCGAGGCGGTCGCGGACGGGCGGCTCGACCCGGCGGCCCTCCGGACGGCCGCGGACCGGGTGCGCGCGCTGGTCGAGCGCGCCGCCGAGCGGGAGCCGGCCGGCTACGACGCCGACGCCCACCACGCGCTCGCCCGCGAGATCGCCGGGCGCGCGATCGTGCTGCTCAAGAACGAAGGCGGTGTGCTGCCGCTGCGGGAGGGCCAGTCGCTCGCGGTGCTCGGCGAGTTCGCCCGCACCCCGCGATACCAGGGCGGCGGCAGCTCGCAGATCACGCCGACGCGGCTCGACGACGCGCTCACCGCTCTCGCCGAATCGGCCTCGGTGCGCTTCGCCCCCGGCTACGACGACGTGGACGAAGCGGTGGCCCTCGCCGCGGACTGCGATGTCGCGCTCGTCTTCGTGGGCAGCGAGCACGAAACCGAAGGCGCCGACCGGGACAGCCTGGACCTGCCCGCCGCGCACCGCGAACTCATCGAGCGCGTCGCCGCGGTGAACCCGCGCACGGTCGTGGTGCTGTCCAACGGCGCCGTGGTGCTGACCCGCCCGTGGGAGGCGGCGGTCCCGGCGATCGTGGAGGGCTGGCTGCTCGGGCAGGCCGGGGGCAGCGCGATCGCCGATGTCCTCTTCGGACGCGTCAACCCCGCCGGACGGCTCGCCGAGACCATCCCGGTCAGGCTCGCCGACCATCCGTCCTATCTGGACTTCCCCGGCGAGAACGGGCACGTGCGCTACGGCGAGGGCCTGCACGTCGGCTACCGCGGCTTCGACGCGCGCGAGCTGGAGGTGGCCTACCCGTTCGGGTTCGGGCTGTCCTACACCACCTTCGAGTACGGACAGGCCCGCGCGACCGCGACGGACGCGGGCATCGAGGTGCGGGTGCCGGTGACCAACACCGGCGACCGGGACGGGCGCGAGGTGGTGCAGGTGTACGTGAGCGTGCCGGGCTCCGGCGTGCGCCGCGCGCCGCGGGAGCTGAAGGCGTTCGCCAACGTCCCGATCGCGGCGGGCGAGACGACGGAAGTGGTGCTGCACATCGCCCGGGAGGACCTGGCCTACTGGGACACGCGGCTGCACCGGTGGGTCGTCGAGGGCGGCGAGTACCACTGCGCGGTGGGGTCGTCCTCGCGCCACCTGCACACCACCGCGACGGCCGAGGTCACCGGCGACGACGTGCGGCTGCCGCTGACCGGGGAGTCCACAGTGGCCGAATGGTTCGCCGACCCGCGCGGCGCGGAACTGCTCGGACGGGCCTTCGCGTCGGCCGACAGCGGCCCCATCGCCCGCCTGATCGCCGACCCCGGGACGATCTCGCTGGTGGGCAGCCTGCCGCTGAGCCGGATGTCCGCCTTCCCGGGCAGCCCGCTGACCGCGGACGCGCTGGCGAAGCTGATCGCCGAGGCCAACGGCTGACCAGCCGTTTCACCCGGGTTTCATCGGCCGCCCCTAGCGTCCCGTGGCACTGACCACTGGGGAGGAGCGACCATGACCACCAGACACCTCGCGGCCCTGCTCGGGCTCGTCGCCGTCACCACGCTGGGGGCGGCGAGCCCGGCCGCGGCGGAAACCAGCCACGCGGCCACGCAGGCGGCGCTGAACAGCTACCTCGCGCACGCCGGCCCGGGCGCGTCGGTGTTCGCCGGCGACGCCACCGGTTCGTGGACGGTGCGCAGCGGCACCGCCACCCCGGGCAAGAACGTGGCGATCCAGCCGACCGACCACTTCCGCGTCGCCAGCCAGACCAAGACGTTCACCGCCGCCACCGTCCTGCAGCTGGTGGACGAAGGCGCGGTCGAGCTGGACGCGCCGATCGAGCGCTACCTGCCCGGCGTGGTCACCGGCAACGGCTACGACGGCACCCTGATCACCGTGCGGCAGCTGCTCAACCACACCAGCGGCATCCCGGAGAACCAGACCGCGCCCAGTCCGGACGCCGGCCCGGACGGCGTCTACTCGCTGCTCGAACTGGTCCGGGACGGCCTGTCCCGCCCGCCGGTGTTCGCGCCCGGCGGCGGGTTCCAGTACTCGAACACGAACTACCAGATCCTCGGCCTGCTCATCGAGGCCGTCACCGGGCAGCCCGCCGAGGACGCCATCACCGCCCGGATCATCACCCCGCTCGGGCTCACCGGGACGTACTTCCCGGCCGCGGGCGACCACAACGTCGCGGCGCCCGCCCTGCACGGCTACGAGGGCGGCCGCCTCGGCCCGGCCTACTTCTGGCTCGACCGGACCACCTGGCTCGACCCCTCCCTGCTGCGCACCGCGGGCTCGCTCGTGTCGGCGCAGGCCGACCTGACCCGCTTCCACCAGGCCCTGGCCGCGGGCGAGGTCGTCTCCCCCGCGTCGCTCGCCGAGATGCGCGAAACCACCGCGATCCCGGGCGGCTCGCACTCGACCACCGGTGACGGCGGCGGCATGGGCCTCTTCCGGCTCGACCTGCCCTGCGGCGGTCAGGCCTGGGGCCACGCCGGGGACACCAAGGGCTGGAGCTCGCTGACGATGGTCACCGACGACGGCCGGCACGCCTCGCTGGTCACCAACGCGCTCGTGAACAACACCGAGGCGCCCACCCGGTACACCGTGGTGGAAACCGCTCTCTGCGAAGGCCGGTGAACACGGACGGCCCGGCGCCCCCGTCGAGCGCCGGGCCGTCCGCCGTCTCAGTCGAAGACCACCAGGCCGCGGATGTTGCGGCCGGCGTGCATGTCCTCGTACGCCTGCGCCACCTCGTCGAGGCGGTACTCCTTCGTGATCAGCTCCTCCAGCTTGAGCTGGCCCGCCTGGTACATGCGCAGCAGGTTCGGGATGTCGCGGCGCGGGTTGGACTCGCCGAACAGCGAGCCCTGCAACCGCTTCTGCATGAGCGTCAGGTCGCCCAACGCGATCGGCGCCCCGGCCTCGGTGATGTTGCCCAGCCCGGTCAGCACGACCGTACCGGCCTTGCGGATCGACGCCAGCGCCTGGCCGACGTGATCACCCTGCACGACACCGATCGTGACGATCGTGGCGTCCGCGCCCTGCCCGTTGGTCAGCGACCGCGCGAAGTCGGCCGCCTCCTCGATCGTGGCGAACGCGTGCGTCGCGCCGAACACCTTCGCCTTGTCGCGCTTGAACTGCACCGGGTCCACGGCGATGATCGTCTTCGCGCCGGCGTGCGCCGCGCCCTGCAGGGCGTTCGCGCCGATCCCGCCGATGCCCATGACGATCACGACCGCGCCGGGCTTGATGTTCGCCGAGTTCACCGCCGAACCCCACCCGGTCGGCACACCGCAGCCGACCAGCGCGGCGGCCTTGAGCGGGATGTCCTTGCCGATCTTGACGACGGAGTCGACCGAGGCGGTGGTGTACTCGGCGAAGGTCGAGATGCCGCACTGCTGCCCGACCGGGTTGCCGTTCTCGGTCATCCGGAAGCTCGTCGGGTCGTCCGCGCGCGCCCCGGTGAGCAGCGAGGCGCCCAGGTCGCACAGGTTGGACAACCCCTGCGCGCAGAACTCGCACTTGCCGCAGGCGGGCAGGAACGAGAACACGACGTGGTCGCCGACCTCGTAGCCGGGCGTGTTCGGGCCGACCGCGGTGACGACACCGGCGCCCTCGTGCCCGCCGACGTAGGGGTAGACGGCGACCGGCACGTCACCGGTGGCGACGTGGTCGTCGGAGTGGCACAGGCCGGACGCGGCCAGCTTGACGGTGACCTCGCCCTGGCGCGGATCGTCCAGTTCGACGGTCGCGGTCTCGTAGGTGCCTGGGGCCTGGCGGACCAGGGACACCTTGGTGGTGATGGGCATGCTTCGCTCCTCCTCGAGCCGAAGTGTCCTTACAGGACGACCGTGACGACCTTTTCCTCGGTGTTGGCGAGGATCCCGCTCCAGCCCAGCTCGCGACCGACCCCACTGGACTTCATGCCGCCCCACGGCAGGGCAGCGTCGATCGGCGCCCAGCCGTTGACGCCGACGGCACCGGCGCGGACCTGTGCGGCCAGCGTGTGCGCGGCGCTGACGTCGCGGGTCCAGATGGTCGCGGCGAGGCCGTAGGTGGTGGTGTTGGCGATGCGGACGGCCTCTTCCGGGTCGTCGAACGGGATCACCGAGCCGACCGGACCGAAGATCTCCTCGCGCGCGATCGTCATGTCGTTGCGTACGTCGGCGAAGATGGTCGGCTGCACGAAGTAGCCGGGCCGCTCAGGCCGGGCGCCGCCGGCGACGAGCCGGGCGCCCTCGGCGCGACCCTTCTCGATGTAGCCGAGGACGCGGTCCTGCTGCTTCTTGTTGACCAGGGCGCCCATCGTGGTCGCCGGGTCCAGCGGGTCGCCGAGGACCTGCTGGTCGGCGGCGCCGGCGAGCGCGTCGACCACGTCGTGGTAGAGCGAGCGGTGCACGAGCACGCGGGTGCCGGCCGCGCACACCTGCCCCTGGTTGAAGAACAGGCCCATCGCGGTGCCGCCGATGGCCGCCTCGAGGTCGGCGTCGGCGAGGATGATCTGCGGCGACTTGCCACCCAGCTCCAGGGTGATGCGCTTGAACGACTGGGCCGCGGCGACGCCGACGTGCCTGCCGACCTCGGGGCTGCCGGTGAAGCTGATCTTGTCGACGTCCGGGTGGTCGATCAGCGCCTGTCCGGTGACCTCGCCCAGGCCGGGCAGCACGCTGACCACGCCGTCGGGCAGGCCGGCCTCCTTCAGCAGCTTCGCCAGGTGCAGGATCGACAGCGGCGCGTCCTCCGGCGGCTTGACCACGACGGTGTTGCCGGCGGCCAGCGCGGGCGCGAGCTTCCACGCGGTGATCATCAGCGGGGTGTTCCACGGGATGATCGCGGCGATCACGCCGACCGGCTCGCGGCGGGTGTAGGAGTGGGTGGGGCGGCCCAGGTAGCCGTCGGTGGGGATGACCTGGCCGGTGATCTTGTCGGCCCAGCCGGCGAAGTGCCTGAACGTGCGGGCGGCGTTGGGCATGTCGAGCACGGCCGGCTGGCCGATGGGCTTGCCGATGTCCAGGGCCTCGAGGCGGGCGAGCAGCTCGGCGTCGCGGTCGATCAGGTCGGCCACGCGGTTGAGGATCAGGCCGCGCTGCGAGCCGGTCAGGGCGGCCCACTCCCCTGACAGCTGCGCGCGGGCGGCTTCGACCGCGGCGTCGACGTCCTGCGGCGACGCGGCGGCGACGTCGACCAGCTTCTCCTCGGTCGCCGGGTTGAGGTCGGCGAACGTGCCCCCGGTGCCGTCGCGCCACTGGCCGGCTAGGAAGAGCTGGCTGGGGAAGGTCTCGGTGGTGGTCACGGGCGGTGCTCCTCGGCGATCGGCGTCGATCACGACCCGGACGGGCCGTCTGCCCCGAGGATGCGGCACCTCACGGCGGCCGGTCTTGCGTCTGCGCGCACGGCTCTTGTGCCTGTGCGCACCAGATCAGCTCTCGGGGAGCAGGTGCCGCAGGTACCGCTGCGGCGCGGCGAGGAAGTCGCGGGTCAGGCGCACCGGCAGCGCGTCGTCGTAATGGACCTGCGTGATCTCCCCGCTGTCGTCGATCTCCTGGATCGTGGCGCCGGGCAGTGCGAGCAGGATCGGCGAATGCGTGGCCACCACGATCTGGCTGCCCTGCCGGACGAGTTCGGCCAGCCGCGCGAGCACGGCCATGCACCCGCGCACCGACAGCGCCGCCTCCGGCTCGTCCAGCAGGTACAGCCCGTTCGGTCCGAACCGGTGCGTCACCAGGTCCAGAAAGGACTCCCCGTGCGAGCGTTCGTGCGGCGAGACGCCGCCGTAGGCGGGCAGCAGGGGCGGTGATCCCGGGTCGCGGTCGAGGCGCTCGATTTCGGGCGGCCACGTTGTAGTAAGACTCCGCCCGCAGGAAGAACCCGGTGCGCGGCTTGGCCGGGCCCCAGGTCAGGACGAGGTGGTCGCCCAGGGCCGATTCGCTGGAGCGGGTCGCGAAGTCGAAGTTCCGGCTGCCGCCCTCGGGGTTGAAACCCGCGGCGACCGCCAGCGCCTCCACCAGGGTCGATTTGCCGCTGCCGTTCTCGCCGACCAGGAAGGTCACCCCGGGCGCCAGCGGCAGGCCGCCGGAGCGGGCGAGGTGCGACACCACGGGCAGGGTGAACGGGTAGCGGCCCAGATCCGCGTCCGGGGCGAGCCGGACCCGCTGGACGAACACCGTTCGCTACCCCGCCACCAGCTGCGCCCGGTGCTCGCGCGGCGTGCGGCCGTAGCGGGCGCGGAAGGTGCGGCTGAACTGCGCCGCGTCGACCAGGCCCCAGGACGCGGCGATCGCCGCCACCGGGCGGGTCGCCAGCGCCGGGTCGGCCAGGTCGTGCCAGCACCGCTCCAGCCGGCGGTCCCGGATCCACCCGGTGATCGTCGCGCCGCGGCGTTCGAACAGCTTCTGCAGCTGGCGCAGCGACACGTGCACCGCGGCGGCCACCTCGGCCGGGCACAGCCCCGGGTCGGACAGGTGCTCGTCGATGTAGCGCTGCGCGGCCGTCACCACCGTGTCCGCGGGCGGTTCGCCCCGCGCGGCGAAACACGCGGCCAGCATGTCCACCGCGGCGTCGGACAGGAACGCCGCCTCCGGCCCGGGCTGGGCCACCCGCGGGTCCAGCCCGCGCAACAACGCCGAGGTCAGCGCGCCACTGCCACCGGAGCCGGGGATCGTCACCGCCGTCAGATCGTCCACCCGCGGCGCTCGCGGCTTCAGCCGGCGCCGCGGCACGACCAGCACCAGCATCTCGAAGTCGTCGTCGAAGACCAGGTCGTAGGGCCGGTTCGTGTCGTACACGGTCAGGTCGCCGGGCGCCAGCCGCGCGGTCCGGCCGTCCTGCTGGACGACACCGTGCCCGCGCAGCTGCAACCCCACCTTGTAGAGGTCGCCGGACCCGCGCCGGATCAGGCTCCGGGTCCGGCGCGTGACCTGGCGCGTCGAGCTGACGACGGAAACCTGCAGGTCGGCCATCGGGCGGGCGGCCACCCGGCCGTGGAACCGGTTCCCGATCGAGACGACGTCCAGCGGCACGAACGCGCGCGCCAGCACGTCGCGCCAGGACTCCAGGCTCGTCGTGGTGCCGGCGTCCAGCGTCATCGGGAACGCGCCCACCTCGGCCTCCTCGCCTCGAATTACCGAACGTCCGGTCGGGTCGGCGTCATGGTACGTGCCGGAGTGCCCGGCGTCACCCTCCCGCCGCGGTGGGCACCGGCGAGGCGTCGCGGCGGCGCAGGTGCTCCGGTTCGGCGATGAACCGCGCGCCCAGCACCGACAGCAGGCACAACAGCCCGCAGACCAGCGCGATCAGCCAGGTCTGGCCGCCGGACGCCGAGGTCAGCGCGGCCGCGACGAACGGGATGCACCCGCCGACGAGCGCGCCCGCGATCTCCCGGGTGAACGTGACGCCGGTGTAGCGGTAGCCGACCGGGAACAGCTCGGACATCATCGTCGCCTGCGAGGCCAGCGTCAGGTCGTTGCACAGGGTGTAGAGCATGACCAGCGCCGCCCAGATCACCACGGGCGTTCCGGTGTCGAGCAGGAAGAAGAACGGGTAGAACAGCAGCGCCGCCGCGGTCGCGCCGGTCATCATCACCGGCCGCCGCCCGAACCGGTCGCACAGCCAGCCCGCGGTGGGCACCGTGACCACCTTGAGCGCGTTGGCGATGACGATGCCGAGCAGGCCGACCCACGCCGCGGTGCCGACCTCCTTGGACAGGTAGCTCAGCGCGTAGACCGAGGGCAGGTAGCTGATCACGTTGGGCGCGACGGAGATCAGCATGCCGGGCAGGATCTTGCGCCCGGAGGTGGCGAACAGCGCCCGCAGCGGCGCCCGGGTGCTGCGGCCCTCCTGCTTGGCGCGCTCGAACTCCGGGCTGTCCGGCACCTTGAGCCGCACGATCACGCCGGCGACGCCGACCAGGCAGCTGAGCAGGAACGGGATCCGCCAGCCCCAGCCGGCGAAGTCCGCATCGGACATCAGCGCCGAGGTCAGGAAGAACACGCCGGTCGCCACCAGCGAGCCGACCGCGTTGCCCAGCGTCGGCGCGCTGGCGTTGATGCCGCGCGCCCTGGTCTCGGCGTGTTCGGCGGACAGCAGCATCGCCCCGGCGTACTCGCCACCGGCACCAAGCCCCTGCACCACCCGCAGCAGCACCAGCGCGACCGGCGCGAAGACCCCGGCGGTGGCGTAGCTGGGCAGCGCTCCGATCAGCGTGGACGCCACGGCCATCACCATCAGGGTCACGAACAGCATGGTGCGGCGCCCGACGCGGTCGCCGAGGATGCCGATGATCACCCCGCCGACCGGGCGGGCGAAGAAGCCGACGGCGAACGTGGCCAGCGACGACAGCGTCGCGACGACCGGATCACCGGAGGGGAAGAACACCTGCGGCAGCACGAGGGCGGCGGCCGTGCCGTAGAGGGAGAAGTCGTACCACTCGAGTGCCGTGCCCACGGTCGAGCCCACCGTGGCCCGGCTGATCCGGAGTCTCATCGCAGACCCTTCGTTGCGTCTTGCGAACGTCTACATTAACGTTCATGGTGGCGACAGGCTACGAGTTCGCTTTCCCTGCGGTCAAGAGACAAGGAACCGCTTTGACTTCCATGAACGTTAATGAGACGGCCCTGTCGAAGTACAACCCGCTGTCCCGGGTGCTGTGCTTCGACCGGTTCGACTCCACCACGCACGGCTGGACCGAGCTGCTCGGCAACTACGACGGCCGCGGCGACCTGGACACCGTGGACGACCACATGCGCGACTTCCGCCCGCCGCAGCTGTCCTCGTGCACGTTCTTCGACGTCGGCACGCACGGGACGCTGAGCGGCAACTACGCGCTCAAGCTCGCGACCCGCCCCTACCCCGGGCACACCGCGACCGGCATCCGCCGCCTGACGATGGCCGGCCGCGGCCGCGTGCGGATCGAGACCCACTTCGCCTTCAAGGCCGAGGCCACCGTCGGGCACGAAGCGCCGGCGTCGGTGCCCTGGGACGGCAACCGGCACCCGTCGGAGTCGCAGTTCGGCGCGTTCACCGTGGCCACCGACATCTGCTCGGACGGCGGCCTGCGCTACCACAACGTCATCCGCTACCAGAACACCAACCTCGACGGCGAGATGACGAACCGCTGGATGTACCCGGTGGTGCCGGAGCCGACGCCGCGCGACCACCAGGAGGGCAAGTTCGCCCTGCCCTACGCCGCCGACTTCACCGCGCCCGACCCCGACGACTGGCGCACCTTCGGCGAGCCGCTGGAGATGTGCGTCAACGAGGTGCCGACGAAGATCAACTGGCACTACCTGCGGTGGGACATCGACACCAGCACCCGGTCCAATGTGGAGCTCCAGCTCAACGACCGGGTGATGGACATGCGGGACGTGCCGGTGCCGCCCTACCCGGACCGCTACGGCACGCTGGACAACCTGCTCAACTTCTACTTCTCGGTCCGCACGCACTGCGGCGTGCGCAACTTCCTGTTCCTGGACTCGGTCCTGATCTCGGTGGAGTGGTGAGGCACGACATGCGCTCGACGATGACGGCTGTGCTGGAACGCAACACCGTGGTACGCGAGGACTTCGCGACCGAGCCCTACGAGCTGCCGTGGGCCGAAGAGGCCCGGTTCTTCGTGCAGGCGCTCGAGGCGGACGGCCCGCTGGTCTTCCGCACCGAGATCTCCCCGGACGGGCTGCACTGGTGCCCGCTGGACGACGCCGAGCACCGCATCGACTCCCCCGGCCTGATCACCTGGCCGGTGAGCGGGTTCGGGCAGTGGCTGCGGGTGCGCTGCACCGTGGGTCCCGGCGCGACCGGGAAGCTGCGCATCTATCTTGTTGGCAAGGGTTGATCCGGAGGTCGGCTGGTGGTGCGCGCTCGGCGGGTCACGTTGCGTGACGTCGCGGACAGGGTCGGTCTGTCCGCGAACACGGTGTCGCGCGCGCTGTCGGGCAAGGACCAGGTCAGCGAGGCCACCCGGGAGATGATCGTGGCCGAGGCCCGGCGGCTGGGGTACGTGCCGAACAGCCACGCCCGGTCGCTGGTCTCGGGCACCACGATGGTACTCGCGCTGGTGATCACCAACCCGTCGAACCCGTTCTACGCCGCGTTGATCTCGGCGGTGGAGCGGCAGTGCCGCGTCGCCGGGTACTCGGTGCTGCTGCTGGTCACCGAGGAGAACGAGGACAACGAGGAACGCGCGGTGCAGCAGCTGCTGCGCTTCGGCGTCGACGGGGTGCTGGCGGTGCCGATCCAGCACCGGCCCGGGGTGTGGGCGGAGCTGTCCGCGGCCGGGCTGCCGGTCGTGCTGCTCAGCCGCGACATCCCGGAGCTGGGCTTCGACTTCGTCGGCATCGACGTCGAGCAGGCGGTGGCGGACGCGGTGTCCCGCGTGGCCGGCCCGGGGCCGGCTTGGTTGTTCGAGGAAGATCTGGAGATCAGCACGGTCGCCGCGCGCATCGCCGGGTTCCGCCGGGCGCTCGGCGGCGATTCGCTGGTGCTGAAGGTGCCCGGGCACCGGACGCGGGACGCGGCGCTGCCGTGGCGCCCGGACGACGCGCACCGGCTCGCGGCCGGGCTGATCAGCCGCGAGCACCACCCGGACCTGGTGGTCACCGGCAACGACTACTTCGCGCTCGGGGTCTACAAGGCGATCCGGGAGTGCGGGCTGACCGTCGGCGAGGACGTGCGGGTGCTCGGCTACGGCGACCACCCGTTCGCCGCCTACCTGGAGCCGGCTCTGACCACGATCCGGCTGCCCGCCGACGACGTCGGCTCGGCCGGGGTGGAGCTGCTGCTGCGGCGGATCGCCGACCCCGACCGCCCCCGGGAAACCGTGCGGCTGAGCGCGGAACTGGTCGAACGCGACTCGGCGCGCGTGGTGCGCTGATCTTGTCCCCGCCGCCCCCGCCGGGTGAGACTGGCGCCATGGACCGCGTCAGTATCGACATCAGCCAGGGCGTCGCCGACGTGCGGCTCAACCGGGCCGACAAGCGCAACGCCCTGGACCCCGCCATGTTCGCGGCCCTGGTGCGCGCCGGGGAGCGGCTGAAGACCGAGCCGGGGCTGCGCGCGGTCGTGCTGTCCGGCGAGGGGCCGGACTTCTGCGCGGGCCTGGACTTCGCCGCGTTCCAGGCGATGCGCTCCGGCGACCGGATCAGCGCCGACGTCGACCTGCCGCCGCCGGACGGCCCGGCCAAGGCGACCGGGCAGCGCGCGGCCTACGTGTGGGCCGAGCTGCCGGTGCCGGTGATCGCCGCGATCACCGGGCACGCGCTGGGCGGCGGGCTGCAGGTCGCGCTGGGCGCGGACATCCGGATCGTCGCGCCGGACGCCAGGCTGTCCGTGCTGGAGATCAAGTGGGGGCTGATCCCGGACATGACCGGCACGCAGGTGCTGCCGGAGCTGGTCGGCCGCGACGTGGCGAAGGAGCTGACCTTCACCGGCCGCATGGTCAGCGGCGAGGAGGCGGTCGCGCTGGGCCTGGCGACGCGGGTGGCCGACGATCCGCGCGCGGCTGCGCTGGAGCTGGCCCGGTCGATCGCCGGACGCAGCCCGGACGCGGTCCGCGCCGCGAAGCGCCTGCTGGACCTGCCGCGCGACCACGAGGCCGGCTTCGCGGCGGAGCAGCGGGAGATCACCGCGCTGATCGGCAGCCCGAACCAGGTCGAGGCGGTGACCGCGTCGTTCGAGAAGCGGGCGCCGCGCTTCACGGATCCGGCATGAGGAGGACCTACCGGCTCGGGGTTCTGGACGGGGACGGCATCGGTCCGGAGATCGTCCCGGCGGCGGTCCGCGTGGTGGACGCGGCGGCCGGCGCGCTCGCGATCGAGTGGGTGCCGCTGCCGGTGGGCCGCTCGGCGATCGACGAGTTCGGCACTCCCCTGCCGGACTCCACGGTCGAGGCGCTGACCAGCGCCGACGCGTGGCTGCTCGGCCCGCACGACAACGCGTCCTACCCGGAGCCGCACCGCTCGCCTCTCAACCCGAGCGGCTTCCTGCGCAAGCACTTCGACCTGTTCGCCAACATCCGCCCGGCGCGGGCGTTCGACGGCGCGCGGGCGCTGGTGCCGGGCACCGACCTGGTGATCGTGCGCGAGAACACCCAGGGTTTCTACGCCGACCGCAACACCTTCGCCGGCGCGGGCGAGTTCATGCCGACGCCGGACGTGGCGATCGCGCACGCGATCTTCACACGCGAGTCGGTGGAACGGATCGCGCACGAGGCGTTCCGTCTGGCGCGGCGGCGGCGCCGGCGGGTGACGGTGGTCCACAAGGCGAACGTGCTGCGGATGACCAGTGGACTCTTCCTGGACACCTGCCGGGAGGTGGCCCGGCAGTACCCGGACGTCGCGGTCGACGACGCCCACATCGACGCGATGGCCGCCGCCCTGGTGCGGCGCGCGCCGGAGTTCGACGTGATCGTCACGGAGAACATGTTCGGCGACATCCTGTCCGACCTCACCGCGGAGATCGCCGGCTCGCTCGGCATCGCGCCGTCGGTGAACGTGTCGGCCACGCGCGGGATGGCGCAGGCCACGCACGGATCGGCGCCGGACATCGCCGGGCAGGACGTGGCGAACCCGGTCGCGATGATCACCTCCGCCGCGATGCTGCTGGAGTGGCTGGGCGAGCGCCACGACGACCCCGCGCCCGCCCGGGTCGCGGGCATCATCCGTGACGCGGTGGCGGACACGATCCGCGGTGGCGTGGCGACGCGGGACCTCGGCGGCTCGGCCGGCACTCGTGCCTTCACCGACGCCGTGGTGATGTCGATCAAGCACATGACGCGCTGATCGACGGTGTGGTCCGCCGACATGGTGGATCTTCCCGCCCGCTGCCTACCCTGACGATCTCGCACCGGCGCGTGGGAAGGATCGTCGATGAGAAGGTCTGTTGCCGTGCTCGTTCCGGCGCTGGCGGCCGCGGCATTCGCGGCGCCCGCGCACGCGGATCCGGTGGCGGCGTGCACGGAGCTGGCCGGGCTGGCGATCCCGGCCACCGCGATCGGCCTGCCGACCAGCGGTGGCACGGTGACCGCGGCGCAGGTCACCGGCACGTACTGCCAGGTGGACGCGGCGCTGCACCCGGTGGACCCGGCGGCGCCGGACATCCGGATGCGGGTCGCGCTCCCGGCCGAGTGGAACGGCAAGGCGCTGATGTTCGGGGGCGGCGGGTACAACGGCACGATCCCGAACGTGGCGGGCAACGTCCCGTTCGGACCGGTCGACCGGCCGACGCCACTCGCGCGCGGCTACGCGACTTTCGCCGGCGACTCCGGGCACCAAGCGTCGCCGACGCACGTCCCGGCCACTTCGCTCGACGGCTCGTTCGGCGTCAACGACGAGGCGGTGCACAATTTTTCCGGCGACGCGCTGAAGAAGACCCGGGACGCGGCGATGTTCGTGATCGCGAAGCGGTATTCGGCGCCCCCGTCGTACAGTTATTTCGCGGGCGGCTCGACCGGTGGCCGCGAGGCACTGGCGGTAGCGCAACGGTGGCCCGCGGATTTCGACGGCGTGATCTCGGTGTACCCCGCGTGGAACGCGGCGAGCCTGGACTTGTTCTTCGGCTACGAGGCGCAGGTGCTGTCGCAACCGGGCGCGTTCCCGAACCCGGCGAAGCAGGCTCTGTTGTACCGCAGCGTGATCCAGGCTTGTGATGGTCTGGACGGCCTGCGCGACGGCGTGATCTCGGACGAGACGGGGTGCCGGTTCGACCCGCGGGTGCTGCGGTGCCCCGGCGGCGCGGACACCGGTGACACGTGCCTGTCGGACGTACAGATCGGCGCGGTGAAGGCGCTTTCCGAGCCGCTGCGGTGGAAGTACCGCGTGGCGAGCGGCGAGCGTGGTTACCCCGGTTTCCCGTTCCTGTCGGGCGCCGCCATGACGACTCCACTGCTCGGCATGGGCACGGTCGCCCCAGCCACCCCGATGCCGACGGCCGCCGGGTACGGTGTGCAATTCTGGGACCAGTGGGTCCGGTACTTCGTGACCCGTGACCCCGGTTTCGACGCCCTGACGCTGGACCCGCGGCGGCCGGGCCCGTGGCAGAGCCGGATCAGCGAGCTGACCGCGCTGCAGGACGTGAACAACGCGGATCTGGGACCGTTCGCCCGGGCCGGCGGCAAACTCCTGCTGCTGCACGGCACCGCGGACGAGCTGGTCAGCCACCGGTCTACAGTGGACTACTTCGAGCGGGTGGAACGCACGCTGGGCAAGCGGGCGACGGATGCCTTCGCGCGGTTCTACCTGGTCCCCGGCGCGAACCACGCCAACATCGGAGCGGCTTTCCCCGCAGCCTGGGACTCGCTCACCGCACTCGAAAACTGGGCCGAACACCGCGAGGCGCCCAAGGCCCCGGTGGTGACGGACGCGGCCACCGGACGAACCAGGCCACTCTGCGAATACCCGACCTGGCCCCGCTACCGAGCAGGCGACCCAGCCACAGCAAGCAGCTTCAGCTGCGCCAACTGACGGCGCACAGCGCCGTGCTTTGCACCAAAGCGGAGCTGGGTGGTCATCCCGTCGCCTGTCACGTGACGATCACCTTGAGCCAGGGCCGCAACATCTGTGCTCGCGTGAGATGACATGCCAACCTTGCGGCCCTGGCTCAAGGTGATATGCACAAACCGGAAGGCGACGGGATGACCACCCAGCTCCCACCCACCCGAGGTGACGTGCCTGCATTCCCGTCATCCCGGAGCCTGCCCGTCCGGCGAGGACATCTTTTGATCTTTAAAGCCGCGCCTCGGGCAGGCGAAGAGCCCGCCCTACGGGCGGATTCAAAAGAGCGCCTCACGGCGCCAAACGTCACCTTACGACCACCCCCGCCCCCGATGCCTGATTGTGTTTCAGTCGCCGAGCAGGCGTGTCAAGGCGGGAAAGAGTACCTTGACACGCCTGGTCGGCGACCAAAGATCGGCTGTGGATCGGGGGCGGGGGAGGTCTGGTTGGGGTAGTCGGTCCACTTGCGCCGCCGGCTTGCGGTTCGTGGGGTGGACTTCGGTCCAGGTTGGCGTCGGGCCCGCTTCCGCTGCCGTCCGCCGATTGGTGAGGTGAACTGCGGCCCAGGTTGACGTCGGGCCCGCTTCCGCTGCCGTCCGCCGATTGGTGAGGTGAACTGCGGCCCAGGTTGGCGCCGGGCCCCTTCCGCTGCCGTCCGCCGGTTGGCGAGGTGGGACGGAAGGCCGGGGGGGCAGCCACACCGTTCCCGGCCCCCGCACATCCCCCACCACCGCCGGCCTCACCCCTCCGGCGCCACTTCCCCGTAAGCCACCACCGACAGGAACCGGATGGGGAGCTTCACCAGCTCCCGCGGCCCGTGCACACCCTCGCCGTCCAGCTGCAGCGCATCGCCCGGGCGCATGGTGTAGCTGGCCTCCCCGTGGCCGTACACCATCTCGCCCTCCAGCATGTACAGCAGCTCCGTCCCGGGGTGCTGGAAGAGCGGGAACTCCTCACTCCGCTCGGTCAGCGTGACGATGTGCGCTTCCATCCGCTTGTGCGGCCCCCGCAGCGCACCCAGCAACGTGTAGTCGTGACCCACCCGCGTTCCGCGTTGCACGATTCGCGCTCCGGCGCCCGCCGGGGTGTACACCGCCTCGCGTTGGGTGTCGGCTGCTCGGAACAGCGCGGTGACCGGCACGTCGAACGCGTCCGCCAACCGGTCGAGCGTCGTGAGGCTGCAGGAGATCGTCGCGTTCTCGATCTTGGACAGCATCGCCACCGAGATGCCCGTGCGCGCCGCCAGCTCGGCCAGCGTCAGGCCGTGGGCGTGCCGCAGCTGGCGCACCTGCCCGGCGATCGCCCGCTCCAGCCTGCCCTGCCGTGGCGCCGGCTTGTCGACCTCGCGCGCGGCCGGCCCGGCAGGTGCCTCGTCCTTGCTCACGACTGCCCGCCCATCCACCGATGATACTCAGCGCATCTCCCCCGCCCCCACGTACGGGTGCGGGCTGGTCAGCAACGCACCCTCGGCGAACCGCGACAACCGGAAATCCGCCTCCGGCACGTCCGGGTCGGCGCTCTTGCCGTCGACCACCAGGTCCGCGACCAGCGCACCCACCGCGGGCGAGATCTTGAACCCGTGCCCGCTGAACCCGGCCGCCACCACCAGCCCGTCGACCGGCGCCGGCGAGATCACCGGGTTGAAGTCCGGCGTCACGTCGTAACACCCGGCGTAGGTGCTCGCGATCGACGCGTCCGCCAGTCCCGGGAACCGCCGCGCCATCTTCTCCACCGCCAGCTCCAGGAAGTCCGCGTCGGCCCGGTTGGCGTAGTCGTCCGGGTCGGCCGGGTGCAGCCGGGCCAGGTCGCTGTTGCCGAACAGGATCTCCCCGGACACCTCGGGCCGCACGTACTGCAGCGACACCAGATCCGAGAACACCGGCACCGCCCCCAGGTCCACCCCCGGGTCGACCAGCACGATCTGCTCCCGGTGCACGGTGATCGGCAGCTCGATCCCGTGCGCGGCCAGCAGCGGCACCGACCACGGCCCGGCCGCCACGACCACTGTGGACGCCCCGATCACCGACCCGTCGGCCAGCCGCACCCCCGTCGCCCGCTCCCGGGACACCAGCACCTCGGCCACCGCCGCGCCCTGCCGGATCCGGACCCCCGCCGCCCGAGCAGCCGCGGCAAACGCTTGCGCCGTCGAGTAGGCGTCGCCGTAGCCACCGCGCGGCTCCCACGCGAACGCGGCGAAGTCGTCCAGATCCGCGACCGGCCACAGCTTCGCCACCTCGGCCCGGTCGATCTCCTCGGTCGCCACCCCGACCGCCCGCTGATCGGCCAGGCTGGCCCGCAGCGCCTCCACATTGGACTCCCCGACGCCGACGACGTACCCGGTCTGGTGGAACCCGATATCGGTCTCGAGGATCTCGGCGGCGTTCTCGAACAGCTCCATCCCCTTGCGGGCCATCGCCGCCAGCGACGACACCCCGTAGTGACAGCGCACCACGCCGCTGGACTTGCCCGTCCCGCCCGAACCGACGGTGTCCCGCTCGCACACCACCACGTCCGTCACGCCGCGCTGCGCCAGCGCCCACGCCGCCGCGGTGCCCTCCAGACCGCCGCCGACGATCACCACCTCGGCGTTCACCGCGACACCCCCGGGATCCACTCGGTCCCGGCCAGCGGCACGCGGGCCATCGCGGCGGCCTCGATGGTCAACGCGACCAGGTCCTCGGGCTCGAGGTTGCGCAGGTGCGCCTTCCCGCACGCCCGGGCCAGCGTCTGCGCCTCCATGGTGAGCACCCGCAGGTAGTTGGCGATCCGGCGGCCGCCCTCGACCGGGTCCAGTCGCGCGGCCAGTGTCTCGTCCTGGGTGGTGATACCGGCCGGGTCGCGGCCGTCCTGGAAGTCGTCGTAGAACCCGGCCGCTGACCCGATCTTCGCGTACTCCGCCGCGTAGCGCGGGTGGTTGTCACCCAGCGCGATCAACGCGGCGGTGCCGATCGCGACCGCGTCCGCGCCCAGGGCCATCGCCTTGGCGACGTCGGCGCCGGTGCGGATGCCGCCGGAGACGATCAGCTGGACCTTCCGGTGCAGCCCGAGTTCCTGCAGCGCCTGCACGGCCTGCGGGATCGCGGCCAGCGTGGGGATGCCGACGTGCTCGATGAACACGTCCTGGGTGGCCGCGGTGCCGCCCTGCATGCCGTCCACCACGACCACGTCCGCGCCCGCGGCGACGGCCAGCTTCACGTCGTAGTAGGTGCGGGTGGCGCCGACCTTGACGTAGACCGGCTTCTCCCAGTCGGTGATCTCCCGCAGTTCCAGGATCTTGATGGCCAGGTCGTCCGGCCCGGTCCAGTCCGGGTGGCGGCAGGCCGAGCGCTGGTCGATCCCGGCGGGCAGCGTGCGCATCCCGGCGACGCGCTCGGAGATCTTCTGCCCGAGCAGCATCCCGCCGCCGCCCGGTTTGGCGCCCTGGCCGAGCACGATCTCGATGGCGTCCGCCTTGCGCAGGTCGGCCGGGTTCATGCCGTACCGCGAGGGCAGGTACTGGTAGACGAGGTGCTTGGACTGACCGCGCTCCTCGGGTGTCATGCCGCCGTCGCCGGTGGTGGTGGACGTGCCCACTTCGGACGCGCCGCGCCCGAGCGCCTCCTTCGCCTGCGCGGACAGCGCGCCGAAGCTCATCCCGGCGATGGTGACCGGGATGTCCAGGTGCAGCGGGTACTTGGCGTGGCGGTCGCCGAGGACGACGTCGGTGTCGCAGCGCTCGCGGTAGCCTTCGAGCGGGTAGCGGGACATCGACGCGCCCAGGAACAGCAGGTCGTCGAAGTGCGGCAGCGGGCGTTTGGCGCCCCAGCCGCGGATGTCGTAGACGCCGGTTTCGGCGGCGCGCTGGATCGCGGCGATGGTGGCGCGGTCGAACGTCGCGGACTCGCGCAGGGCGGGGTCGGTCATCAGCTGCTCCTGGTCAGTACGAGTTGTGCGCGGCGAAGTGGTAGAGCTTCCGGGCGGAGCCGTAGCGGCGGAACTCGGACGGGTCGTGCGCCAGGCCGGAGACGGCGAGCAGGTCCTTCAGCTCGCTGAGGTGCTCCTCCCGCATCGGCTTTTCGACGCAGTCCGCGCCGAGCCCGCCGACCGCGCCGCGCACGTAGATCCGGGCCTCGTAGATCGAGTCGCCGAGGCCGTCCCCGGCGTCGCCGCACACGACGAGCCGCCCGGCCTGCGCCATGAACGCGCTCATCGGGCCGATGTCGCCGCCGACCACGATGTCGATGCCCTTCATCGAGATGCCGCAGCGCATCGACGCCGAGCCCTCGATCACCAGCAGCCCGCCGTGTCCGGTCGCCCCGGCCGATTGGGACGCGTCGCCGGTGACCCGGACCAGGCCGGACATCATGTTCTCGGCCACCCCGGTGCCCGCGTTGCCGTGCACGGTGACGGTGCCGCCGTCGTTCATGCCCGCGCAGTAGTAGCCGGCGTGGCCGCGGATGTCGACGGTGATGTCGTCGCGGATCCCGGCGGCCAGCGCGTGGGCGCCCTGCGGGTGCCGCACCTCGTACTCGCGTGCAACCGGGGCGTGCAGTTCGGCGTTCAGCTCCCGCACGCTGCTGCGGGTGAGGTCGATCAGCGCTGCCATGCGTAGACCCTTTCCGGCTCGGGCTCGTAGATGCGGGCGGTTGCGATGCCGGGCAGGTCCGCGAGCGCGCGGAACTCCGAGGCCATCGCGACCCAGGCGGGTGTCTCGGCGATGATCGCGGGCTTGCAGGCGATCGCGTCGCGCACCACGGCGAACCCGTCCGCGCTGGTCACCAGCAGGGTGTAGAAGCCGTCGAAGCGCTCGCACAACGCGCGCAGCGCCTTGTCCAGGTCCTCACCCTCCGCCAGCCGCTGCGCGACGAACCGGGCACCGACCTCGGAGTCGTTGTCCGAGTCGAACTCCACGCCCCGCGCCCGCAGCTCGCGGCGGATGGTGGCGTGGTTGGCGAACGATCCGTTGTGGACCAGGCACTGGTCGGGGCCGACCGAGAACGGGTGGCAGCCCTCGGGCGTGACCGCCGACTCGGTGGCCATCCGGGTGTGGGCGAGGCCCTGCCAGCCCTGCGCGTGCGCCAGGTCGTAGGTGGCGGCCAGCTCCCGCGGGTGTCCGGTTCCCTTGTAGACGGTCAGATCGGCGCCCGCGCCGACGATGCGCTCGCCCGGCAGGGCGGCGACCAGGTCCTCGACGGACAGGGGCGCGGCGAGCACGGTGGTGTCGCCGGCTTCGGTCACTACAGCGTCAGGAAAGCGCTTGCGCAACTTCTCGGTGTCGGCCGACAGCAGTGACACCGCGGCGTATCCCTCGGGACAGCGGCGGCGGTCACCGTAGACCGCGACGCCCGCCGAGTCCGGGCCGCGCTCGACGACCTGGCACAGCATCCCCTCCAGCAACTGCCCGAGCCGCGGGTACAGCCCGGGATCGCGCAGGTGCAGCCCCACGATTCCGCACATGGCGGGTCTCCTTCCTAGAACGCGGTCAGGTAGCGGTCGTGCTCCCACGAGCCGACGGTGCCGTGCCAGTCGAAGAACTCCTCGCGCTTGAGCCCGGCGAAATACTCGGCCACGCCCGGCCCGGCGGCGTCCAGTGCGGCGGTGACCACCGGGTCCGCGCCCAGGGCGTCGATCGCGTGCAGCAGCGTCGGCGGCAGTTCCGGGCGTCCGGCGGTGTCCGGGTCGAGCCCCCGCTCGATGCCGTCCAGACCGGCGGCGAGCGCCGCGGCCAGGGCGAGGTAGGGGTTGGCCGAGCCGTCGCCGCCGCGCAGCTCAACGCGGTTGCCGTCCGGGATGCGCACGTAGTGGGTGCGGTCGTTGCCGCCGTAGGTCGCGCGCCGCGGTGACCAGGTGGCGCCCGAGCGGGTCGAGGTCGCGCCGGTGCGCTTGTAGGAGTTCACGGTGGGCGCGAGCACGGCCTGCAGGGCGGGTGCGTGCGCGAGGATGCCGGCCAGGAACCGGCGCGCCACAGTGGACAGTCCGAACGCTTCGCCGCCGGGGAACAGCGGCGTGCCCGCGTTCCACAGCGACAGGTGCAGGTGCATGCCGGAGCCGGTCTGGTCCGCGAACGGCTTGGGCATGAAGGTGGCGGTCATGCCGCGCCGCTCGGCCAGTGTGGAGATCAGGTACCGGGCGGTGATGACGCGGTCGGCGGTGGTGAGCGCGTCGGCGTAGGCGAAGTTCTGCTCGAACTGGCCGTTGGCGTCCTCGTGGTCGTTGGCGTAGTTGCCCCAGCCCAGGGCGTTCATCGCGGACGAGACACCGGTGAGGTGGTCGTACATGCGGGTCAGGCCGCGGGCGTCGTAGCAGGGGCGGGCCGCGTTGTCGTGGGCGTCGGCGGGCACGAGCCGGCCGTCGGAGTCGCGGTTGACCAGGAAGTACTCGACCTCCGCACCGGCGAACAGCTCCAGCTGCCGGGCGGTGGCCCGCCGCAGCAGCGACTTGAGGATCACGCGCGGCGCGAACGGCCACGGCCGCCCCTCGACGTGCGGGTCGCAGTGCACCAGCGCCAGCCCCTCGCGCACCATCGGCAGGAGCGTGTAGCTGGCCGGGTCGGGGATCGCGATCAGGTCGGGGTCGGAGGGCTGCTGGCCCATCGCGCCGACCGCGTACCCGGCGAACCCGACGCCCTCCTCCTGCAGTTCGCGCGCGGCCTCGACCGGCACGAGCTTCGCGCAGGGCTTGCCGGTCAGGTCGACGAAGAGGGCCATCAGGAAGCGCACACCGTCGGCACGGGCGCGCGCGGCGAGGTCGGGCGCGGCCGCCGGCGCGGGTGGCACGTCGAGCGTCATCTCGGTCTCCCGGTTCTGTGCTGGCTTATCGTTTCACGAAACTGATTGTCGCCACAAGAAACCGAGAGGTGGTTACGGACGTGTGAATACGCGTTACGAGTCGCGCTACAGACGAGACGGCATCGTCTCGACCGTTCGCACCGGCGTACCGGTGCGCCACACTTCGCCGCCGCGCTCGGCGCACTGGACGACCACATCCGCCGTGGCAGCGAGGACCGGGCGACCGGCACCGTGCACCGGCTGACCGGCCGAAGCCGCTGCGCCGGTTCCTGACCGAGCGGCTCAGGCGCGGAGGGCGCCCAACTAGGCTGGTCGCATGGATCGTCGCGCCGCCGGGCTGACCGAACTGAGCCGCGGGCTCGCCGGATACCTGCGGGCGGTGGCCGAGGCCGTCGGGGTGCCTGCGGAGGCGACGTCGTTCGAGCTCAGCGACACGGCCACCGCGTACCTGGGGCTGACCCGCCGGTGGCCGACGCGGCCGGGCGAGGACCTGATGCTGGTGTGGAGCGAGCGCAACGGCTGGGCGGTCGCGGTGGAGACCGATCCGGGCGAGCCGCCGGTGGTGCTGGCGTGGTTCGCGGGCGAGGACGTGGTCCCGGAGCCGGCCGCCGTGGCGCGGTTCGTCACGGACGTCATCGCCGCGGAGCGCTCCAGCGCGCCACGGCCGGTGTTCGCGGTGGACGTGGGGCGGAGCGAGCTGGCCGCGCGCCTGGCGCGGTACGTGGAGAACTAACCGCGGGCGGGCGGTGCCCGGCCGGCGGCCGACTGGCGCGGTAGGCCTGAGGCTGGACGGCGGGCGGGGCAACCAGCGGGCGGTCGCCCGATCCGCCTGGGCGTCGGCCGGCGACGGCCGCGCCCCTTGCGCGCTACGCCTGAGCCGGCGGCGCACGGAGCGAGCGCGGCGAGGAAAGCACCGCGGGCGGGCGCCCGGCAGACGGCCGCGCGCTGGTGCGGTACCCCCGAGCCCTACACGCGGGCGGGCGGCACCACCACGAGGACGAGGCTGTCGCCCGCGGTGGTCGTCACGGAGACCGTGTCCGAACCCTGCCTCCGGTACCCCACCACCGGCGTCAGCGACCCGCGCCGGTCGAAGTGGCGGACGGCGGGATCCCAGGCCGTCGTGTGGTAGGCGATCCGGTCGATCGGCCCGAGGCGGGCTGCCAGCACCGCGCGCAGTGCCGGCAGCTCCGCGGACAGGTCACGCGACCGGGGCCACCAAGCCCCGTCGACGTACCCCGGGGTGGGCGCCGTCGGGTTCTGACTCGCTCGGAGTTTCAGCCGCGGCGGCCCGGCGGCCGTACCGGCCTTCGGGGTGGTGGTGCGAACGTGTGGGCCCGACGACATGCCGGTGCTCCTGCCCCCGGCCCGTGACCGGGTCGGCTTCAGCGGCCGAGAACGGCGCCGGCTTGACCGCCGGTGCGCGAGATGCTCTCGACACCTCCGACGCTACACCCACCCGGGCCGGATAGCGCCGTCCGCGAGCGGATTTCCCCCGCCGGGCAGAAAAAACCTCGTCAGGCTTCGGCCACCGCGTCCTGCTTGGCCTGCCGGCGCGCCTTGGCCGCCAGCATCGCCGGGCTGATCTTGCCCGTCTCGGCGGGCTTGCGCGGCTCCGGCGCCTCCGGAACCTCGTCCGCCGCCTCGTCCACATCGGACTCCGCAGTATCCGCCAGCTCTTCGTCCTCGTCAGAGTCCACTGTGGTCTTTTCGTCGGCGGCTCCGGTGGGCAGCAGGTCTAGCGCGGGCGGCTGGATGTCCGGGGTGCGCGCCGCCTGCTCGGCCGCCGTGTCGATGATCTCGCCGATCCGGACCAGCTGGGCGAGCAGGGTCTGCCGGGTGGCGCGCAGGCGTTCGACCTCCTCCTCGGCCCGGCGGATCATCTCCTGCGCCTGCTCGTTCGCCCGCTTCGCCAGGTCCTCGCGCTGGCGGCGGGCCTCCTCGGCCTGGTCCTCGTACGCCTTGCGGGTCTCCGCGGCGTCCTGTTCGGCCTGTTCGCGGATCTCGCGCGCCTCCACCTCGGCCTGGGCGATGATCCGCTCGACCCGGGCGCCGATGCTGCCGGACCCCACGATCTGCAGGGGCACCGACGGGTCACCGCCCAGTTCGGACAGCCGCCGCTCCTTCTCCTCCAGCTCGCTCGCCAGGTGCCCGGCCCGCGCGCGCAGCCGGCGGATGTAGGCGTCGACCTCCCGGCGGTCGTAACCACGCAGAGCCGACGAGAACTCGATCTCGCGCTCGGCCAGGATGTCATTGCCACCGCTGTTGACCATGTCCCCGAGTCTCGATCGCGCCGCCGGGGCCCGCAAACCACCATTCCCCGTTCGGCTGAAGATCAGGTTCGCCGGGACACCCTCGGCATGCCATCGCACCGTAGCCGTCGGGGGTGGCGCGCGGTCCGATCGTGCGACCGGGCGCCCGGCACCCCCCGCAGCGACTCCTCGACGTGAGCACGAACCGGCACGGCCCACCGGTACGGGTGAATCACGCCTGCTGGGACACCGTGGCCAGCCAGCCCCAGGGGAGCAGCGAGCGGGTGGACCGGAACGCCGCGGACGCGATCGCGGTGTTCCTCGCCGTCCACCGTCGAGAAAACGCCCTACCGCCGGGGCGGGGGTCGGAGGACAGTGGGACCAGGTCTCGTCATTGCCCGGGCAGCGACGCCGACCAGGTCCCCGGCGGTTCAGCCCACGTGCCCCGGGGACCGCCTCCCCACAGCGGGCCGCCGTACCAGCGCCACCATCGCAGGGCTGAGCAGGCCCGCGACGGCGAACACCGCGAAGCCCGGCCCGGACAACTGGCTCGCCACGAGGATGCCACCCAGCCACGGCCCGAACACCGCGCCGAAGCGCCCAATGCCGGACACCCACCCCAGCGCGGTGGCCCGCACGCCGGCCGGGTAGTGGGCGCCGACGCTGGAGTAGATGAGCGTCCGTGAACAGCCAGCCGCCGATCAGGAACACCACGACGTAGGTCAGCGGCAGCGGCATGCGGATCGCCGGCAGCCCGACCCCGACCGCGGTGAGCGCGAACCACAGGATCGCCACCGGCCGCGCAGCGCCAGCCCAGCGACTCGACCACGGACATCGCCAGCGCACCGGCGATCGCGCCGCCGGCCTGGTGCGCGGTCATCACGATGGTCACGCTGAGGTTCTTGCGCCACGGCGGCGCGTACTCCGTCACCATCGCGATCGCCGACGGCAGCAGCCCGCCGAGGCCGAGGCCGGCCACGAACCGGGCGGCGCCGAACAGCTCGACCGACGGGCACTGGGCGCCGATCCTGGACACAAGATTGTTGACAATTTTGGCCGCAAAAAGCATCCTGACTGCAGCACGAGCCGAACCGAGGAGAAACCCATGCCAAACCCGGCGACAGGAAGCCTGCTGGTGGTCAGCGCGCACGCGGGCGACTTCGTGTGGCGGGCCGGTGGCGCGATCGCCCTGGCCGCAGAACGCGGCGAGCGGGCGACGGTCGTCTGCCTGAGCTTCGGCGAGCGCGGCGAGTCCGCCCGCGCCTGGCGCGAGGGCAAGAACCTGGACGAGATCAAGGCGATCCGCCGCGAGGAGGCCGAGAACGCGGCCGCGGCGCTGGGCGCGGAGGTGCGCTTCTTCGACGCCGGCGACTACCCGCTGCGGGAGTCGCCGGAGCTGGTCGACCGGCTGGTGCACGTCTACCGCGAGCTGGCCCCGACCGTGGTGCTCACGCACACCCTGTCCGACCCCTACAACGGCGACCACCCGGCGGCGGCGCGGATGGCGCTGCAGGCGCGAGTGCTGGCGCAGGCCATCGGCTACGACGCGCCCGGCGACCCGCTCGGCGCACCCCCGGTGTTCTTCTTCGAGCCGCACCAGCCCGAGCAGTGCGACTTCAAGCCGGACGTGCTGCTGGACATCACGCCGGTGTTCGACCGCAAGCGCAAGGCCATGGAGTGCCTGCCCGCACAGCAGCACATGTGGGACTACTACACCGATCTCGCCAAGCGGCGCGGCGTGCAGCTCAAGCGCAACGCCGGGCCGAACCTCGGCCTGCCGCACACCACCGTGGGCGAAGCCTACGTCCGGGTGTACCCGCAGGTCACGGGGGCGCTGGCATGACCGGGGTGATCGTCACCGATCCGCCGCGCGCCGACGCGGACGAGGTCGCCGCCCTGGCGGAGTTCGGCGTCGCGACCGTGCACGAGGCGCTGGGCCGCACCGGCCTGCTCGGCCCGGACCTGCGGCCGATCCAGGACGGCGCGCGCATCGGCGGCACCGCCGTGACCGCCCTGTGCTGGCCGGGCGACAACCTGATGATCCACGCCGCGGTCGAGCAGTGCGGCCCCGGCGACGTCCTGGTCGTCACCACCACCTCACCCTCGCGGGACGGCCTGTTCGGCGAGCTGTTCGCCACCGCGCTGCGGCACCGCGGAGTGCGTGGCCTGGTCATCGACACCGGCGTGCGGGACGTCGCGGACCTGCGTGCGATGGGGTTCCCGGTGTGGTCGGCCGCGGTGAGCGCGCAGGGCACCGTCAAGGCGACCGCGGGCTCGGTCAACGTGCCGATCGTGATCGGCGGGCAGGCCATCCGCCCCGGCGACGCGATCCTGGCCGACGACGACGGCGTGCTGTGCGTGCCCCGCGAACTGGTCGGCGAAGGGCTGCGCGCGGCGCGGGCCCGGGCGGACAAGGAAGAGGCCACGCGGCAGGCGTTCCGCGCCGGAGAGCTGGGCCTGGACCGCTACGGGTTGCGGGAGAAGCTCGCCGGCTTGGGCGTCCGGTACGTCACCGCCGAGGAGTACGCGAAACTGGAGCGCGGATGAGCGTGCGCTGCATGCTGATGCGCGGCGGCACGTCGAAGGGCGCCTACTTCCTCGCCTCCGACCTGCCCGCCGATCCCGCCGAGCGCGACGACCTGCTGTTGCGGATCATGGGCACGCCCGACCCGCGGCAGATCGACGGGCTCGGCGGCGCGCAGCCGGTGACCAGCAAGGTCGCGATCGTCTCCCCCGCCGACGGCGACCGGGACGTCGACTACCTGTTCCTGCAGATCGGGATCGAGGAGGCGACCGTCTCCGACCGGCAGACCTGCGGCAACCTGCTCGCCGGGGTGGGCCAGTTCGCCGTCGAGCGCGGGCTGGTGCCCGCCGGTGGCGAGCGCACCAGCGTGCGGGTGCGGATGGTCAACACGGATTCGATCGCGGTGTCCACGTTCGACACTCCCGGTGGGACGGTCGACTACCGCGGCACCACGGCGATCTCCGGCGTGCCCGGCACCGCCGCCCCGGTCGAGCTGGAGTTCACCGGGACCGAAGGGTCGGTGTGCGGCAGCCTGCTGCCCACCGGCAACGTCGTCGACGACATCGGCGGCATCTCGGTGACCTGTGTGGACAATGGGATGCCCGTCGTCGTGGCGCGCGCGGCCGACTTCGGCCTCACCGGATACGAACCGGTGGACGAACTGGCCGGGCTGGCCGAGGAAATCCAGGCGCTGCGCCTGGCGGCCGGGAAGCTGATGGGCCTCGGCGACGTCGGCGGCACGTCGGTGCCGAAGACGACGCTGGTGGCCGCGCCGCGCGACGGCGGCGCCATCTGCACGCGGACGTTCATCCCGCTGCGCCCGCACCCGTCGATCGGCGTGCTGGGCGCGGTGAGCGTGGTGACCGCGCTGATGCTCGACGGCGCGGCCGGGCACGAGCTGTTCACCGCGCCGCCGCCCGGTTCGCCGGTCGGCGTCGAGCACCCGAGCGGCACGCTGGACGTCGGCGTCGAACTGGCGCCCGGACCCCGCGTGCGCCGCTCGACCGTCATCCGCACAGCGCGGAAGTTGTTCGACGGCACCGTTTTTCCCCGTCACTGACTGATTTGGAAGGCATCGATGCCCCACCTGCAACCCTCGCCCCGTCACGAGATCGCCCACCTCGGCCACGTCGAGCTGCTCACGCCGGAACCGGAGAAGAGCCTGGACTTCTTCGTCGATGTGCTGGGCCTGACCGAGAACGGCTCGCAGGGCGACTCGGTCTACCTGCGCACGTGGGACGACTACGAGCACCACAGCGTCAAGCTCACCGCCGCCAAGACCTCCGGGGTGGGGCGGACCGCGATGCGCGCGTCCAGCGAGGCGGCCCTCAAGCGGCGGGTGGCTGCGATCGAGGAACGCGGCCTGGGCATCGGCTGGGTGGACGGCGACCCCGGGATCGGGCCCGCGTACGCCTTCCGCGATCCGGACGGGCACGAGATGGAGATCTACTGGGAGACCGAGAAGTACGACCCGCCCGAGCACCTGCGGCCGTCGCTGAAGAACCAGGCCCAGGCCTACCCGGCGCGCGGGGTGTGCGTGCGGCGGCTGGACCACGTCAACTACCTGGCCCAGGACGCCGCGGCGAACGGCGGTTTCGTCTGCGACGCGCTGGGCGGGCGGGTGACGGAGCAGATCCGGCTCGACAGCGGGGTCATTTCCGGGCAGTGGACGCACTTCGCGCAGAAGTCCTACGACTTGGTCTACACCAATGACTGGACGCGCTCGTCCGGGCGGCTGCACCACATCGCGTTCGCGACGGACACGCGGGAGGACATCCTGCGGGCCGCGGACATCGCGCTGGACAAGGGCGTGTTCATCGAGACCGGGCCGCACAAGCACGCGATCCAGCAGACGTTCTTCCTGTACGTCTACGAGCCCGGCGGCAACCGGATCGAGCTGTGCAACCCGACCGCGCGGCTGATCTTCGCGCCCGACTGGGAACCGGTCACCTGGACCGAGGCCGAGCGGGCGAAGGGCCAGGCGTGGGGCCTGAAGACGATCGAGTCGTTCCACACGCACGGGACGCCGCCCGTGCCGGCCTGACCGCCACACGGGTGACGGGGGGCCGGATCTCCTTGGCGGGCAAGCGATCCTGTGGCACGCTCGAGGTGTGCGGCAGGTCTGCCGCCAGGGGGATTCTGGGGAGGAAACATGAAACGCACCGCGTCCTTGGCCGTGGGAGCGGCTGTCGCGGTCATGGTGGCGGCGGCCCCGGCCGCGAGCGCCGCCGCTCCGGTGACGGTCCAGCAGCCGTGCGGGAAGTACGCGACCAACGGGTACGCGCACTGGATGAACTGCTCGTCGAACTGGATCCTGGTCACCGGGTGGGACAACCTGTGGGACCTGTGGCACTGCTGGGGAATCCCGCCGTCGCGGGACCAGGAACTCGGCTTGATCGACTACCAGTACGGTCTCGACTACCCCAGCATCCGGCAGGTCTCCGACTGCTGAGGTGAGGTGGTGCTGGGGTTCTCCGCCTGTCGGGGCACGACGTGGTGCCCGCACAGGTGGACGCCCCATGCACGACAGGCGCAGCCCGCCGGTGAGGAGCTGGTTCCGAACGACCGGTCAAGGAGCCGCCACCCGCGGCGGCTCCGCAGGGGCGCGCCACCCGCGACGGCTCCGCAGGGGCGCGCCGACCGCCGCACCGCAGGGCGGGACGCCAACCGCAGCACCGCAGGGCGGGCGGCAACCGCCGCACTGCAGGGGCGGGGCGCCGGTGCCTCCCGCGGCTCCGGGTGCCGGTTCCACCACACCTACGGACCCACCACCCGCGGCTTGCCACCGTCCCGCAAGCCCCGCGACCGCCGCGGCTCCCGCCGCCGGTGCCATCACGCCTGCACACCCACCACTCACAGCACTCGCCGCCACTCCCACAAACCCCACGACCGCCGCCGCTCCCGCCGCCGGTACCACCACGCCTGCGCACGCACCACCCGCAGCACCCGCCGATTCCGCAACCCCCCGCCACTTCCACCGCCGGTGCCATCACACCCACCGGCTCCCTCGCTACCGCCCATCCCCCAAACCCCGGCGGCGCCTCGCCATCGGGGCTGTGGCTGCAATCGCCGTTGGCGTGCTGATCCTCGACGGACCGCCGCCGACTGACCGGCCCGACTACGGGGAGTTCGACCGGCTGCCACGCGAATACGGTCAGCCTCCCGGGTCCGGGGAGCGTGGTGCAAGAGCCGACGCTGGGGTGATGGTTAGGTGTGCGCTCCGCCGTGGGTCTGACCCCGGGCGGTCAGCGCGCCCCGCTCACCGGTGCCATCCACAACCCCATCACGGCGTCGATCAAGCCGGTCGCCGCGTCGTGCCAGTTCTTCCGTGGCGTCGGGGTTCCGTCGGCCAGGGCGCGTTCCCGTTCGGCGTTCATGTGCACCATCAGCTGGCGCATCATGGCGCTCCGCTCGGCGCGCACCTCCGCCGGCAGCTCCGGCAGGCAGCGCTTCAGCCCTTCGAGCGTCTTCACCATCGACGGCGACGACAACGCGTCCTCGGCGAAGATGTCCCGCAGCGCGGGGTCCGTGGTGACCTGCGCGCTGAACCGCGCGAACCACGTCGGATTTCCCAGCGCCGCCAGGTGTTCCGTGGCCGGCCGCACGATGCACGCGATCCAGTCGCGCGGGTCGTCCGAATCCCCGGTCTCGGCCACCATCCGGTCGCGGATCCGCTCCATCTCCGCCGTGTGCTTGCGCACGATCGCCCGCACGAGATCGGCCTTCGTGCCGAAGTGGTAGCCCACGGCGGCCGTGTTGCCCTGCCCTGCCGCCTCGCTGATCTGCCGGTTGGACACCGCGTAGACGCCGTGCTCGGCGAAGAGCCGTTCGGCCGTCGTGAGGATCGCCTCGCGCGTGGCGGTGACGCGATCGGCCCGTGCCGTCCTCGTCGTCATCGTCACCACCGCGGGGAATCAGGGCAGGCCAGGCGGCCCGCGTCCGGGCATTTTACCGATCACCCGAATGCACCCTAACCCGGTCTGCTACGCTAAGTCAATCGATTGATTTAATTCTCCCGGAGGCTTCTGCCATGTCCTCTGCCCGCACCGGCCGCGTGGTGCCGGTCCTGGCGTTCACCGGCATCGTGGTCTCGCTGATGCAGACCCTGATCATCCCGCTGGTCCCCGAGCTGCCCGGCCTGCTCGGCGCCTCGTCGGCGGACACCGCGTGGGCCATCACCGCCACGCTGCTGGCCGCCGCGGTCGCGACGCCGACCGTCGGCCGCCTCGGCGACATGTACGGCAAGCGGCGGATGCTGCTGGTCAGCGTCGTCCTGCTGGTGGCGGGGTCGGTGACGTGCGGCCTGTCGAGCAGCCTGGTGCCGATGATCGCCGGCCGCGCGCTGCAGGGCCTGGCCTCGGGCGTGATCCCGCTGGGCATCAGCATCATGCGCGACGAGCTGCCCGCCGAACGACTCGGCTCGGCGACCGCGATGATGAGCGCCTCCCTCGGCGTCGGCGGCGCGCTCGGCCTGCCCGCCGCGGCGCTGATCGCCGAGAACGCCGACTGGCACGTGCTGTTCTGGACCGCCGCCGGCCTCGGGGTGGTCGCGTTCCTGCTGGTCGTGTCGCTGGTGCCGGAGTCGGCGGTGCGCACCGGCGGGCGGTTCGACCTGCCCGGCGCGCTCGGCCTGTCGGTCGCGTTGCTGTGCCTGCTGCTGGCGATCTCCAAGGGCGCCGACTGGGGCTGGGGCGACGGGCTGACCCTCGGGCTGTTCGTCGCCGCCGTCGTGGTGCTGATGGTGTGGGGCTGGTGGGAGCTGCGCGCGAAGGAACCGCTGGTGGACCTGCGCACCACGGCGCGGCGGCAGGTGCTGCTGACCAACATCGCGTCGGTCGTGTTCGGGTTCGCCATGTTCGCGATGTCGCTGGTGCTGCCGCAGTTGCTGCAGCTGCCCACGGCGACCGGGTTCGGGCTCGGCCAGACGATGCTGGTGGCCGGGCTGGTGATGGCGCCGTCCGGCCTGGTCATGATGGCCACTGCCCCGGTGTCGGCGCGGATCTCCCGCACCAGGGGCCCGAGGGTGACGCTGATGCTCGGCGCGCTCGTGGTCGCCGCCGGGTACGGGCTCACCATCGTGCTGATGGGCGAGGTGTGGCAGCTGCTGATCGCCTCGTGCGTCATCGGCGCCGGGATCGGCCTGTCCTACGGCGCGATGCCCGCGCTGATCATGTCCGCGGTGCCGGTGTCGGAGACCGCGTCGGCCAACAGCCTGAACACGCTGATGCGCTCGATCGGCACCTCGACCTCCAGCGCGGTCGCGGGGGTGGTGCTGGCGCAGATGACCGTCTCGCTGGGACCGGTGACCGTGCCGTCGCAGAACGGGTTCCGGGTGGTGCTGGCGATCGGCGCGGGCGCGGCGCTCGTGGCGCTGTTCGTCGCCGCCTTCTTGCCCGCGCGGCGCGTCGCTCGCGCGGCCGGGCGCCGGCTTTCGGGCACGGTTCGTGGCGGCGCGGCGCTGGTCACGGTCACCGCACACCGGGCCGACGGGAGCGTCGCGGCGAGCGCGGTGGCCGGTTCGGACGGCGGGTACGCGCTGTCGGCACTGCCCGCGGAGCCGCTGACCCTGGTGGCGGTCGAGCACCCGGTGGTGCACGAGACGGTGCCGGTGGGCGCCGGACTCACCCAGCGGCACGACATCGACCTCGTTCGGAAGGAGCGGCCATGACCACGACGGCGGAGGTGACGCTCACCGGCCGGGTGAGCAGCGGGCGGCGGGCGCTGGCGGACGTGACGCTGACGCTGACCGACCGGGTCGGCGCGCAGGTGGCGCGGGCCCGCACCGGCGCGGACGGCACGTTCCGGCTGGGGAGTCTCGCGCCGGGCAACTACGTGCTGATCGTCTCGCGCGCCGGGTTCCAGCCGCACGCGACGGTCGTCGCGCTCGAGGCGGAGCCCGTGGCGCCGCTGGACGTCACCCTCGAACCGGCGACGAGCGTGCGGGGCGTGGTGCGGGACCGGCACAGCGGGCAGCCGGTCGCGACGGCGGCGGTGACCGCGGTCGGGCCGGGCGGGGACGTCATCGCCAGCACGGTGTCCGATCCGGACGGTGGCTACCGGATCACCGGCATCGACGCCGGCGAGATCACGCTGGTGGCGGCCACACCGGGGGCCGACCCCGCGGCCGCGGTGGTGCCGCTGGGCAGTGGGCGGGAGCACGAGGTCGACCTGGTGCTGGACACGCACAGCACCCTGACCGGAACGGTGACCGCGGACGGCCGCCCGGTGGCCGGGCTGGCGCTGGAACTGCGGGACCTGTCGGGCCGGCGGGTGGCCGGGACGGTCACCGGGGCGGACGGAACATACCGCTTCGACCGGCTGACGGCGGGCCAGTACACGCTGACGAACGCCACCGCGCGCCCGGCGGTGGCCCCGATCGCGGCGGGGGTGGACAGCGCGGACCTGGTGCTGGAACGTCCTTAGTGGAGCCGCCTCGTAACGCAACGATGTCCGCGCCACCCACCGGCGAAACAGTGGGCAGCGCGGCTCCTCGGCCACCGGCGCCAGCGCCCCGGTGGCCGAGGGGGCGGTCACCGGAGCGACCGCCCCTCCGATCAGTGGCCCGCGACGCCGCTCAGCTCGTTCGGCTCGTGGGCTAGCGTCACGCTCGTCCGCTTCTGCCCCGTTCCCAGGTCGACCAGGTGCACCTGCCGCGTCGCCGGGTCGGTCACGTACACGTCGGCTCCCCGGACGAAGATCGCCGGGCGGGGTTGCTGCCACTCCAGCGGCTCCTCCCACGCCGCGGTCACCGGGATCGTCCGCGTGACCTGCGCGGTGGCCGGGTCGATCACCCGGATCCCGCCGTCCGTGCCCAGCACCAGCGCCTCACCCCGCGGCCCGCGCGCCAGCGAGCGGAACGTGTAGCTCGTGCCGATGTCGACCAGCCGCAGCGTGCCGGTCGCGGTGTCGATCAGCGAGACCTGCCGCGGGCGTTCCAGTTCGGCGTCCTCGTCCTGCTTGTAGTCCCCCAGCACGACCGGCGACGCGTCGGAACCGGCCTGGTTTCCGATACGACCGTATTCCGTCGGGCTCGCCACCTTCGTGATCACCCCGTCGCGGTACACCAGTACGCCGTTCTCGCACCCGATCACCACCGCCTCGCCGGCCGCGGTCGCCTCGCCGTGCACGCCCGGGCACTCCTCGCTGCGCGCGATCTCCTTGCGCGCGTCGTCGAGGACGACGATCCCGCGCCGCTCCTCCTCGTTGCCCAGCGTCACCACGAGCCGCCCGTCGGACAGTTCGATGGCGACCCCGTGGTGCGGCTCGGCCGCCCGGTACACCTCGGTCGCCGGCTGCCCACTCGACAACGCGGCCGGGTCGAACGCGGTGACCTCCCCGGTGCCGTCGGAGAACAACACGGTCCGCCCGGCGTGCCGGACGACGTGACCGGGCTTCGCGCCGGGGAACTTCACCTCGGTCAGCTCCGCCGACACCGCGTCCAGCGCCTGGAAACCCTCCGTGGTGGAGACCATCACGTGCCGGTCGTCGCCGGCTGGGTTGATCCGGTTGAACCCGGCGAGCGGCAGGTCCGCCTTCTGCTCGAGCGTGGCGCCGTCGAGCACCAGGAGCCCGCCGTCGTAGGTGACCACAACCGGGTTGGCGATCTCCGGCGCGGCGGACGGGCTGGTGCCGCACGCGGCCAGCACGGAACAAGCCACAATGGACAGCGCCACGGGCGCTTTTCTCATGGGGACAACCTTTCTCATCGGTTCTCGGCAAGTGCGGTGACGATCGCGTCCGTGTTGGACCGCATCATCTCGAGGTAGCTCGCCGCTCCCCCGCCCGGCGCGGTCAGCGATTCGGAGTGCAGCGGAACGACCCGCACGTGCACCCCGGCCTGGTCGGCCAGCACTCGCGCGAGGCGGTCCGGCTGCGAGGAGTCGGCGAAGATCGCCGGCACCCCGGCGGCGCGGATCGCGCCGGCCAGCCCGGCGAGGTCGGACGGGCTCGGCGACGCGAGGGTGGTGCCGCTGGGCACCACGGCGCCGACCACCTCGAATCCGTAGCGCTGCGCCAGGTATCCGAACACGTGGTGGTTGGTGACCAGCTTGCGGCGATCGGCGGGGATCGCGGCGAAACGCTCGGTCATCCAGGCGTCGAGCGCGTCCAGTTCACGCAGGTACGCCTCGGCATTGGCCCGCACGACCGCCGCGTCGGCCCCGGGCACCTGGGCGACCTGGTCCGCGATCGCCCGCACCGCCAGGCGCATCCGGCGCGGGTCGGTCCAGAAGTGCGGGTCGGGCTCGCCCTCGGCGTACGGGATCGGGTCGGCGGCCTCGCCCGCGGCGAGCGTGGGCACGCCCGCCTGGGCGGCCGCCGCCACATTGCGGGCCACGCCCTCTTCCAGACCGAGTCCGTTGTGGACGACCAGTCCGGCGCCGGCCAGCAGCGCGGCCTCCTGCGCGGAGAGCGCGAACGAGTGCGGGTCGGCGCCGGGCCGCATCAGCACGGTGACCTCCGCCTGGTCGCCGGCGATCGCGCGGGTGACGTCGCCCAGGATGTTCGTCGTGACGACCACCCCGGCGCGGTCGCCGCCGCCGGCGCAGCCCGTGAGCACCAGCACCGCCGCCACGACCGCGGCCACGAGGCGGTTCATCGCCCGGTCTCCACGAGCAGCGCCGGCGCGATGCCGACGGGCAGGGTGCGCGCGATCCGGAGGTTGTCGGCGTAGTCGATTTCGTGCACCACCCGGGCGGCGACGTCATTGATGTAGGCGCGGTTGGTGTCCACTTGGATCGTCGCGCCTGGATCGACCGGCCCGCTGATCAACGGGCGTCGCGCGGTTTCCGCGCCGGTTTCCGGGTTCAGCGCGTGCAGCACGCCGTCGGCTGTCAGGGTGAGCAGGGCTCCGCCGGAGCCGACCGCGTTGACGGCCACCACCGGACCGGTGTCGAACGGGCGCCAGGTCTTCGCGGTCGCGTCGAGCACCCACACGCCCGCATCGCCCGCGCGAGCGGTGAGGGTGGTGCTGCCGGGCCGGTGACTGAACTCCACCGGGCGTTCGCCGGGCGGAACCGCGGACGGAAAAGGGATCCGCACCGCCGCGAAGTCCTTTTCGGACACCAGAACGGCTCCGTCGGCGCACCCGAACACCGCTCCCCGCCGGGTCAGCGCGGTGCCGCGCGGATCGGTACACGCAGGTTCGAGCACCGATTCGGTGGCGCCATCGCGACCACGGACCTCGAGGGTACCGTCGGCGACCACGAGCCGCTCCCCCAGCGGGATCGCGGCGCCCGCGGTTTCCCCGGCGTCCTTCAGCGTGGTGCGGCCTTCGGAAACCAGGGTGGTGATCGCACTGTCGGCGTGGGCTGCGACGACAGGGCCACCGGGACGCGTTCCCGCGGCCGTCGGCGCGGTGCGGTAGTAGTGCACGTGGTCGCCGTGGTCGACCATCCACGAACCACTGTCCACAAGGTACACGGTGCGGCCGGCGGACAGGTAGGCGAAGCGGCCGTCGGTGGCGATGCGATCGGCGCCGGGCGCCGGGGCCAGCTCGGTCGTCTGCCCGGTGATCAGGTCCAGGACGCGGACCTCGCCGGTCCGGTCGGCGATGACCAGTCGCGGTTGCGCCTCGGCGGTCTCCTCGGCGCCTTCGATGTAGCCATGTGGCGGCTCGACGGGTACCGGCTCAGCGGCGCACGCCGCGAGCGGGAGGGCGGCGAGCAGGGTCAGCGTCGTGCGGGGCACGCGGTCACGCAGCCGCGCGGCCAGGGCCGACAGCCCGAACAGGGCGACGGCCACCGCGGCGATAGTCGCACCGGCGGCGGTCCCCCAGTGCCAGGAGATCAGCAGGCCGGCCGTCGTCGCGACGGCGCCCAGCAGCGCGGCGATCAGCATCACGACCGGCACGCGCCGCGCCCAGTACAGCGCGGCCGCCGGCGGGGCGACCAGCAGGCCGAACACCAGCAGCGTGCCGACGACGTGGAAGGACGCCACGATCGCGAGCGTGACCAGGCCGAGCAGCGCCGCGTGCGCCCGTCGCGGGTGGAGACCGAGGGTGTGCGCGGTGCGCTCGTCGAAGGTCAGCGCGACGAACGAGCGGTGGCCGAGCAGCGCCACGACGGCGGCGACGGCCAGCGCGGCGGACAGGAACAGCAGGTCGCGGCCGCCGACGGCGAGGACGTCGCCGAACAGGAAGCCGGTGAGGTCCACCGCGAACGACTGCGAGCGGGAGACGATGATCACGCCGAGGGCGAGCATGCCCACGAACAGCAACCCGATGCTCGTGTCCTGGGAAATCCGGCGCGACCGGCCCAGCGCGGTGACCCCCGCGGCGATCGCGCCGGCGCTGCAGGCCGCGCCGAGCAGCGGACTGCCACCGAGCAACGCCGCGATCGCGACGCCGGGCAGCATGCCGTGCGACATCGCGTCGCCGAGGAACGCCAGTCCCCGCAGCACCATCCACGTCCCGGCGAGCGCGCACACGCCCGACACCAGGACCCCTCCCCACCAAGCCCGCTGGACGAAGGACACCTCGAACGGGGCGATCAACCACTCCACGGTGGGTCACCCTATAGTGAAAACGATAATCATTACAAAGTGAGGTGACATGACGCGGAGCACAATCCGGACGGCGGGCGGCCGTGAGCGGGGGTTTCCCGGCTTCCCGGGCGGCGGGGACGGCCCTGGGAGGGGTAAGGCGCACGAACCCGAGCAGAACCCGGACCGGCACAGGGGTGGGCGGGGCTTCCCGCCCGGCGCGAGCGGATCCGAGAGCGGTGAGGGGCTTGCCCCAGAGCGGAACCGGCCCCGCCTGGCCGGGACGGGCTCTCCGTCCGCTTCCCGCCCGGCGCGGCCGGCTCACGGACCAGTGAGGGGCCATGCCCCAGAGCAAAACCAGCCCGCCTGGCCGGGGCGAGCTCTCCGTCCGCTTCCCCGCCCGGCGCGGCCGGCTCACGGACCAGTGAGAGGCCATGACCCCGGACCCGAACGGGCCGGGCCAAGCGGGTGGCCCCAGCCACCGCCATCCCGCTCCGGGGAAGGTGAACTGCCATGACACCGCGCACACGTCGCGCCCGGACGGTCACCCGCCGGCGCGAACGGCTCCGGGAAAGGTGAGCTGCGATGACCCGAACGACAACCCCCACGGGCGCGGCCCTGACCGGGATCTCCGCCGGGTACGCCCGGCAGATCGTCCTGCGTGAGGTTTCCGCCGGTTTTCCGGCGGGCGCCGTCACCGCGCTGGTCGGCGCCAACGGCTCGGGCAAGTCGACCGCGCTCGGGGTGCTCGCCGGGATCGTCCGGCCCGTCGCGGGGGTGGTCGAGCGGCCCGCGGGGCGTCCGGCTCTCGTGGTGCAGCACGACGCCGTCCCGCCGCTGCTGCCGATCACCGTCCGCGACACGGTCCGGATGGGCCGCTGGGCCGGCCGGCCGTGGCGGCGGTTGTCACGTCAGGACCGGGCCGTCGTCGACCGGTGCCTGGCGCGGCTCGGCGTGGACTCGCTCGCCGGGCGGCGGTTGTCCGCGCTCTCCGGCGGCCAGCGGCAGCGCGTGCTGGTCGCACAGGCCCTCGCGCAGGAAACCGGGCTCCTCCTGCTCGACGAACCCACCGCGGCGCTGGACGTGCCCGCGCGGCAGGCGATCTCCGGCACGCTCCGCGAGGTCGCCGACAGCGGGGTGACCGTCATCCACGCGACCCACGACCTCGCCGAGGCGCGCAGCGCCGACCACTGCGTGTTGCTGCACCGCGGCCGCGTTCTCGGGGAAGGACCGCCGGAGGACACCCTGACCGACGAGGCGCTGCGAGCCGCGTGGGGGTGAGAACGGGCGTGCCTGCAGTACCGTGGAACTCCGAGCCCGCCACCAACCGAGTCCACAATGGAGTGCCGATGAATCCGGAAGCCGTCGCCGGTGTGTTCACCGCCGCCCGGTCGGAGTTCGCCGCCTGGTCGGCTCGCCTGTGGCGGCCGCTCGGCGAGATCCTCACCGCCGTGGCGCGGCCACAGCCCGGCGACCGTGTGCTCGACGCCTGCTGCGGCGCCGGCGCCTCCGCCATTCCGGCCGCCCTCGCGGTGGGGTCGGAGGGCTCGGTCGACGCCGTCGACATCGCCGAGGGCCTGCTCGACGAGGGCCGCCGGGAAGCGGCCGCCCTCGGCCTGCGCTCGCTGCGCTTCACGGCCGCCGACGTCCTCGCCTGGCCCCACGACGGTTACGACGTCGTGCAGAGCTCGTTCGGCGTGTTCTTCTTCCCCGACATGGACGCCGGCGCCCGCCACCTCGCCGGGCTGCTCCGCCCGGGCGGCCGGTTCGCGGTGAGCACGTGGCGCGCCGACGGCATGGGCCGCATCGTCCCGATCGGACGCGCCGCCGCGCTGCCGGACAACCCCGCCCTCGCGGACGCGCCGGAACGCCCCAACCAGAGCGCGCGCGTCGACACGGCGGACAAGCTCGGCGACTGGCTCTCGTCGATCGGGCTGCGGGACGCCGAGGTGCGGGAGGTCCGCTACGTGCAGCCGCTGCACCCGGACGACGCCTGGACGTTCTACCTCGGCTCCGCGATGCGGGGTTTCGTCACCGGCCTGTCCCCCGACGCACTCGGCCGGGTCCGTGCCCGCTTCACCGAGGGCCTGCGCGACGCCGGGTTGGACACCCTCGACGCGAGCGCGCTGATCGGCGTCGGCCGGCGGGACTAGGCCGGAAACCCGGACCTATGGATTCCGTATGGTCGCGCCCACCGTCACCGATATCCGCCGCCCGGTAGACCTTCCGCTGATCACTTCGACGGAAGGAACACTCCATGACGGCCCTACCCACCCGGCGTTCGGTCCTGGGCCTGCTCGGCGCCGCACCGGTCGTGCTCGCGGCCGGGACCGCGGTGGCCGACGACCGCTCCGGCGCGGTGCCCGCCGGCCTGCGGCCCGGCGGTGAGCTGGACCGGCACGTCGCCGGCATGGCGGCCCGCGACGAGTTCTCCGGTTCGCTCCTGCTCACCCGCCACGGCCGCACCGTGCTCGCCCGCTCCTACGGCCAGGCCGACAAGCGACGGGGCATCCCGAACGGTCCGGACACGACCTTCCCACTGGCATCGGTCACGAAACTGTTCACCGCCGTGGCGGTCGCCCAGCTGGCGGAGCGGGGCAAGCTCAGCTTCGGCGCGCCGATCAGCACCTACCTCGACGGGTTCCCGGACACCGTGACGGTGCACCACCTGCTCACCCACACCTCGGGCTACGGCGACTTCCACGAGTTGCCCGGCTACGACGATGCCGCGGCCGGCTGGACCACGCGGGAACAGACCATGACCGGCACCACCGAACTCGTCCGGCAGACCGCACCCGCCTTTCCACCGGGGGCGGCCTGGCGATACAGCAACTCCGGCTACCACCTGCTCGGCGCGATCGTGGCAGCGGTCAGCGGCCAGTCGTACTACGACTACGTGCGGCAGCACGTGTTCGACGCGGCCGGGATGACCCGGACCGGGTTCCGCACCCGAGCGGAGTGGGAGGCGGACCGGACCGCCGCGCACCCCTACCACCGCGACGCGAGCGGCGCGTTGACCGACGGGATCACCGAGTTCGGCACCGTGGTCGGCACACCGGCCGGCGACGCGTTCACCACCTGCGCAGACCTGGCCCTCTTCGGCCGGTTACTGGGGCAGGAACGCCTGCTCGGCCACGCCACGACCGCGCTGGTCCTCGGCGGGAAACTGCCCATGCCCGTGCCGCAGCCGCCGCCGGGTGCCGCCGCCGCGCCCGCCGCGTTCCAGTGCTACGGCCCGGTCAGCCGCATCGCAGGCGAGCAGTGGGCGTTCGGGCTCGGTGGCGGCAACACGTACGGCATCTCGACCTCGATCGACGTCTACCCGGAGGCCGGATGGGTCCTGGCCGTGCTGGGCAACTACGCGAACCTCGACCTCCAGACGATCGCGGTCCGCACGCAGAAGCTGATCACCGGCCGGTAAACCCCCTTCGCCGTCACTGGATCCGGTGAATCCGCACCGAGATGCCTCCCGCGCGTTTGAACCGTGTTCAGACTGTGCGGGGAGGTGAGGGCGGCGTGACGGATTCCGGCCGGGCGGAAGTGGACATCCGGACGGCGGTACTGGACGACGAGGTGGTGCGGGTGCACGTCGCCGGCGAGGTGGACCTGCTGACGGTCCCGTCGCTGGCGGAGGCGCTCGCGGCGGCCGGGCGGCTGCGCCCGCGGCGGATCGAGGTCGACCTGTCCGCAGTGGACTTCCTGTCGGTGTCCGGCGCCGCGGAGCTGGCCCTGACGGCGGCCCGGATACCGGTGCAGGTGGGTCCGGCCAGCCACGCGTCCCGGGTGGCGCTCGCCGCCGCGGGACTGGACCACCTGCTGGCCTGAAACCGTGGCGGTTCCGATCCACACACGGCGGTGCCGGCCCCCGCGAGGGAGGCCGGCACCGGTGGTGGCCCGGATCAGTACCAGTGCGCCCTGCCACCGACCTTCCGGCCGGTGGTACCGAGAATCGCCAGGACCGCACCGACGACCAGGAGGACGATCCCGATCGTCCAGATGATGTTGATGCCGGTCAGGAAACCGACGATGAGCAAGATGACGCCAAGAACGATCATGGCAACTCTTTCTGCCGGCAGGACAGGCCGCGCCGCCGGTCCTGTTCCGATGGGGACCGGCCAGCGATACCCGTCCGGGTGATCGATCAAACCCGGAAACCACCCGCGCGGCGCGAAGTTGCTGCGTCGCGACCACAGCGTTGCGCCACGTAGACCAAGACCGGTCAGTAACCCTCCGCCGCGCCGTTGCGGCGAGGGTCCGCACAGGACCGCAGCAGCCCACCCTCCAGCGTCACGCCCTCGAAGTTGCCGGTCAGCGAGTGCCACGGCCCGAGATCACGCAGCCACAGCCCGCGTTCGGCGCACCGCCGCCGGAACGCGGAAGCAACCTCCGGCGCGAACCCGTGCTCCAGCGTCACCCCAGGCAACCACCCGGCCGCCGGTTCGTGCGGCCGCACCCCGAACCGCGGCGCGGCCACCGACTCCTCGATGGACATCCCGAAGTCGAGGAGGTTCACCAGGTTCTGCAGCACGCACGCGACCAGCGACACCGACGGCGACCCGGACGCGATCACCGGCACCCCGTCCCGCAGCACCAGGTTCGGCGCCAGGTACACGGACGCGCGCTCGCCCGGCCACGGCATGCCGCGCTGGAAGAACGACCCGCCGCCGGAGAGCTGGAACCCCTCGGCGAACAGCCCGTTCACCCACGGCGAGGCCATGTGCGAGTGCGTGACCGAGGCGATGTTGCGTTGCTCGTCCACCACGGTCACGTGGATCGTGCCAGGCACCGGCGCCGGGACGGCCGGCGGCAGGGCGCCGAGCCGGTCCACGCGCCGGGCCGCGAACTCCTTGGACAGCAGGGTTTCCACATCGGCGGCGGCCGTGCGCGGCGGCGCGTAATACACCTCGTTGTGCACCGCCACCAGCAGGTCGAGGGTGTCCACGCAGGAGTGCGCCGGGCCCGGCAGGTCCACCAGCTCCAGCATGTTGAGCGCCTCGATGAGCTGGCACCCGCCGTCGTCGGGCGGTGCGGAGGCCACGACCTCCACGTCCCGGTAGGTGCCGCGCAACGGTTCGAACCACTGCGCCTGGTAGGCGGCGAAGTCGTCGGGCGTGATCACCCCACCACCGCGGCGGCACTCGGCGGCGAACGCCCGCGCGAAGTCGCCCAGGTAGTAGTCCAGGTCCTCGTCCCGCAGCCGTTCCAGCGTGCGCGCGACCCGCTCCTGCCTCAGCGTCTGCCCCGGCGCGACGAGGCTGCCGCCGGGCAGGAACACCTCCCGCGCCTGCTCGTGGCAGCCCAGTTCGGCCCGGTGCGCGTACATCTCGCCGAACAGGTAGGGGTTGACCGCGAACCCGTCGCGGGCCAGTTCGATGCCGTCGCGCAGCAACCGGGCCCGCGGCAGCCGGCCGAACCGCTCGTGCGCGGCGCGGAAGGCCGGCCACCAGCCGGGGACCGGGACACCCCGGCCGGTGGTCAGGTCGGCGCCGGTGAACCCGGGCAGCGGGGCGAGCGGCGCGGCGACGTTGCCGTTGAGGTAGCTCGCCTCGCCGCGCGCCCCGTCCCAGTGCAGCATCTCCAGCCCGCCGGTCAGCGCCGTCATGTGCGGTTCGACCACCAGCTGGGTCGCCGCCGCCGCGAGCGCCGCGTCGGCGGCCGTGCCACCGTCGCGGAGCACGTCGAGCCCGGCCCGCACCGCCAGCGGGTGCGAGGTGACCACCATGCCGCGCTGGGCCTCGACCGGCTCCTTGGGACCGTAGACGGCCGAGCGGGCCAGCTCACCGGCGGTGCGGGCGTCCATCAGGCCTCCGCCAGCGTCTTGCGGCGCTGCTCGTCGACCGCGGCCGGCATCGCGAACAACGCCACCAGGATCGACACGGCGCAGATCGCCGTCATGTACCAGCCGAACGCGGCGTTGGTGCCGGTGAGGTCGAACAGCCACACCGCGATCAGGCCGGCGGTCGAGCCCAGCGCGGTGGTGCCGATGTTGTAGTTGAGCGCGGACGCGCTGGCCCGCACCTCGGCCGGGAAGCTCATCACGTAGGCGGTGGTGAGCGGCGCGCCGACGAAGTTGTTGATGAAGGTGAACGCGACCACCGCGACCACCGCCAGCCACAGCGAACCGGACCCGATCGCCAGGAACGTCGGCACGGTCAGCACGACGAACAGGCCGTAGCCGACGACGAGCGGGATCCGCGCCCCGTGCTTGTCGGCGAGCTTGCCGCCCCAGATCGCCGGGATCGGCCCGATCGCGTAGGTCAGCAGCGAGGCGAGCAGCGCGTTGTTCTCGGCGAACCCGGCCTTGACCATCGCGGTGACGAAGTAGGCCTGGATGACGAACGACCCGACCCGCTGACCGGCGCCCAGGCCGATGGCGCGCAGCATCGCGCCCCAGTGCTCGCGCACCGCGGTGCGGAACGGCGTCTGCTTGACCTTGCTGGCCTCGGCCAGTTCGGCCATCTCCTTGAACTGCGGGGTCTCCTCGACGTGACGGCGGATGTAGATGCCGACCAGCGCCATCGGGATGGCCAGCAGGAACGGGATGCGCCAGCCCCAGTCGTTGAACGCCTGCGCGGGCATCACCGAGATCACCAGGTAGGACACCAGGGTCGCGAGCAGCGGACCGACCGAAGTGGACGCCACGGACAGCCCGGCGAGGTAGTTGCGCCGGTTGCCGCGCTCGTGCTCGAAGATGAAGTTGGCCGCCGTGGTGTACTCCACGCTGGCGCCGATGCCCTGCAGGACCCGGCAGAACAACAGGATCATCGGCGCCGCGATACCGATCGCCGCGTAGGTGGGCAGCAGCCCGATGCCGGCGGTGCCGACGCTCATCACCGCGATCGTCAGCAGCAGCACGAACCGGCGGCCCTTGAGGTCGGCCAGCGGGCCGAGCACGATCGCCGCCAGCGGCCGCAGCGCGTAGGACAGCACCACACCCGCGTAGGTGGACAGCAGCGCGGCGGTGGCGTCGCCTTCGGGGAAGAACTGGCGGGAGATGATCACGGCGAGGGTGCCGTAGAGGCCGAAGTCGTAGTACTCGACGACGTTGCCGAGCATCGCGGACATGATCACCTTGCGACGCGAGCGCAGGTCGGTCGCGGGGGCCCGCGTGTCGTGGTCGGTCACGGTTCTCCTTGCGGGGGTTCAGGGCCGGAAGCGGTCCGGCCGGAAGGGCGCCAGCATCGGGTGGGGCTCGCCGGTGCGGATCTCGCCGGCCAGCAGCTCGCCGGCGATCAGGCCGAGCGTCGCGCCGGAGTGGGTGAAGGCGACGAAGCACCGGGGCACGGCGGACAGCTCGCCGAACACCGGTTCGCCGTCGCCCGGGATGGGCTTGCGGCCGAGCTTCCAGGACGCGGCGGTGAGCGTGACCCCGCCGTCCAGGAGCGCGGAAGCCTCGGCGGCCAGTTCCTTGACCACCGACTCGTCGATCGAGCACGTGCCGTCGGCCACCTCGGTGATCCGGTCCTCGTACCAGTGGTGGTCCAGCGCGAACGTGCCGCCCGGGTTGGGCCGCAGCGCGACGCGCGGGGTGTTCAGCACGGTCTTGACGCCGGTTTCGGCCGGTTCGGTGAGCACGAGCATCGACAGCGGGGAGGCGTCCGGAATGGACACCCCCAGCTCGGCGACCACCGACGGAGTCGCCGCGCCGCACGCCACCACGACGGTGTCGGCCTCGAACCGCTGCCCGCCGGTGGTGGTCACGCCGGTCGCCACTCCCCCGGCCGTCGTGACGCTCGCGCGCCCGGCGCCGGTGACGATCTCGCCGCCCAGCGCGGTGAACTCCGCGGCCAGGTGCTCGATCAGGTGGGGCAGGGACACCCAACCCTCGCCGGGGTTGTGCACGGCGACCTCGGGCACCGCGACCGGGTCGAGGCCGGGGATCTCCGCGGGGGCGACCAGTTTCGAGTCGTAGGCGTGCGCGACCTCGGCGCGGTGCCGCGCCCGCATCGCGTCCTCGTCCAGGCTCCAGTGCAGCCCGCCGTCGAAGCGGAGCCACTCCCGGGTGGGGTCTTCGGCGAAGAGCGTGCGGTAGCGGTCGATACCGGCCATCCGCAGCGCGTGGTAGGCCGCCGAGCGGGTCCCGGCGGAGTTGAGCCAGGACAGCGACCGGCCCGACGCGCCGTCGGCCAGTTCACCCTCGGTCACCAGTGTCACCGCCACGCCGTCGCGCTGCAGGTGCGTGGCCGTGGAGACGCCGAGGACGCCCCCGCCCACCACGACGACGTGCTTGCCTGCGGTCATCGGGAAAGATCCCCCTTCCGGGCGTGCGCCCGCTCGATGATGCGAAGAACGTCCACCGCGTCGCGCGGATCGACCGGGGGCGGCCCGTCGCCGTCGATCGCGGTGGCGAGCAGCCGGTAGAACTCGCCGTAGTTCCCGGGTTCCGGCTCGATGCGCCGGGTGTCGCCGCGGACGCCGAGCGTGCCCCAGTTGTCTTCCGGCTCCCGGCCGAAGCCGTCGTCGCCGGGGCGCGCGCCGTTCTTGAGCGCGTCCTCCTGCGGGTCCAGGCCCCATTTGGTGTAGCCGGCCCGGTCGCCGAGGACGTGGAACCGCGGCCCGGGCAGGGCGGCGAGGCCGGTCATGTACAGCCGCGACCGGGTGCCGTTTTCGTGGGCCAGCACGAGGAACGTGTCGTCGTCGCCCGCGCCCGCGCCGCGGCGGAGGACGTCGGCGTGCACGTCCGCGACCGGGCCGAACAGCTGGGCCGCCTGGTCGATCAGGTGGGTGCCGAGGTCGAACAGGATGCCGCCGCCGTCCGCGGCACCGGCACCCGCCTTCCAGTCGCGTGGTCCCTGGGGTTTCCACCACTCGAACCGGGACTCGAAGGTGTGCACGGTGCCCAGCTCGCCGTTGTCGATCAGCTTGCGCAGGGTCCGGAAATCGCCGTCCCAGCGGCGGTTCTGGAACACCGTGAGCACGCGGCCGGCGCGCCGGGCCTGCTCGATCAGGGCCTCGCCCCGCACGCTGGTGACCGTGAACGGCTTGTCCACCACCACGTGCAGGCCGTGGTCCAGGGCGGTGGCCGCGAGATCGGCGTGGGTGGCCGGCGGGGTGCCGATCACGATCAGATCGAGGTCGTGCGCGAACAGCTCGCCGGGGGTGGCCAGAACCGTCGCTTGTGGATACTCGGCCCGGGCTTGCGCTGCCCGCTCCGCGTTCCCGGTGACGATGAAGTCGAGGGAGTAGGCGTCGTCGGCGGCGAGGAACGGGGCGTGGAAGATCCGCCCGGACACCCCGAACCCGATGACCGCGGTGCGGATCATGCCTCCACCCCGTAGGTCGTGCGGGCGCGCTCGGCCGAGATCCGGCCCTCGGCGACGTCCCGGCGGACCTGCTCGGGATCGCGCTCCGACGGCGGTCCGTAGCCACCCGCGCCCGCGGTGTGGATCGACACCCGGTCGCCGGGCTGCAGGCGGGTGTAGCCGTGCTCGACCGGTTGCGCCCCGTCGGACAGCTCCACGCCGGCGCTCGCGCCCGGGCCGCCGCCGAACAGGCCCCACGGCTGGGACCGCTGCCGCGAGGTGTCCAGCCAGAAGTGCACGTCGGACTCCTCGACGCGGACCGTGCGCCGGATGCCCATGCCACCACGGGTGCGGCCGTCGCCGCCGGAGTCGTCGATCAGCGCGTACTCCTCGACCACCAGCGGGTACTCGGTCTCCAGCGCCTCGACCGGCAGGTTGCTGGTGTTGGTCATGTGCACCTGCACGCCGTCCATGCCGTCCTTGCCCAGCCGGGCGCCGCAGCCGCCGCCGATGGTCTCCAGGTAGACGAAGTAGCGTCCGGTGCGGCTGTCCACGCCGGAGAAGTGCACACCGGTGTTGGCGCCGTTGCTGGCCGCGGTGACGGTCTCCGGCACGGCGCCGGCGAGCGCGCCGTGGATCAGGTCGACCACGCGCTGGCAGGTCTCGCTGCGGCCGTTGACCGCGGCCGGCTCGACGCAGTTGAGCACCGAGCCGCGCGGGGCGTTGATCGTGACCGGCCGGTGCAGGCCGGCGTTCGGGATGATGTCGGGGTCCACCAGCGTCTTGAGCGAGTAGTAGACCGCCGCGTACAGCGCGGTCCACACGACGTTGACGCTGGCGCGGACCTGCGGCGGCGCGGTGAAGTCGAAGGTGACCTCGTCGCCGTGCACGGTGACGGTGACGCCGAGGTCGAGCTCGTCGTCGAGTTCCGGGCAGTCGAAGCGGTCGGTGAACGTGTACGTGCCGTCGGGGACCTTCGCGATGGCCGCGCGGGTGCGGCGCTCGGTGTAGTCCAACAGCGCCGCGGCCGCCGCGACGAGCGTGTCGCGGCCGTAGCGCGCGGCCAGCTCGGTGTACCGGGTGACGGCCAGCCGGTTCGCGGCGATCTGGGCACGCAGGTCGGCGCGGCGCTCGTGCGGCACCTGGCAGTTGAGCAGGATCAGTTCGAACAGGTCGTTCTGCAGCTCGCCGCGGCGCATCAGCCGCACCGGCGGGATCCGCAGGCCCTCCTGGAAGATGTGCGCGTGGCCGCGGTCGCCGAAGTCGGCGTGGTGGGCCAGGTTCGCCACCCACGCGGTGATCTCCCCGTCCAGGAACACCGGTGAGACCAGCACGATGTCGGGCAGGTGCGAGCCGCCGCCGGTGAACGGGTCGTTGCCGATGAACGTGTCGCCGTCGGAGATCGTGCCCGCCGGGTAGCGGCGGGTGATCTCGTCGACGATGCCCATCAGCGAGCCAAGGTGCAGCGGCGAGCCGCCCTCGTCCTGGGCGAGCATCCGGCCCGCGGCGTCGAACAGCGAGGCGGTGCAGTCGCGGCGTTCCTTGATGTTGGTCGAGTAGGCCGCGCGCACCAGCGTCTCGCCCATCTCCTCCACGATGGACGACAGCGCGGAGCCGATCACCTCGACCAGCACGGGGTCCTGCATGGTCTTCCCTTCCGTGTGGGTCATCGGCCCACCGTCACGACGAGGTTGCGCAGCTCGTCGACGACGGCGACGTCGCCGGGGAGCAGCAAGGTGGTGGTGTCCATCTGCTCGACGACCGCGGGGCCCTCGAGGCGGTGGCCGGGTTCGAGCAGCCTGCGGTCGTACACCGGACATTCGGTGAAGCCGCCGTTTTCGGGCAGGTAGACCTCGCGGGTGGTGCGGATGGCGGCGCTCGCGTCCGCGTCGCCGAGCGGGGCGCGGTGCAGTTCGGCGCGGGCGACCTCGCCGATGGCCCGCAGGCGGAAGGTGACCACCTGGACGTCGTCCTCGGCCGAGGAGTATCCGTACATCCGCTCGTGCTCGGCGGCGAACCGCTTGGTCAGCTGTGCGACCGTGTCCGCGGTGATCACGCCCTCGGGGACAGGCACCGGTAGCTCGTGGTTCTGGCCCGCGTACCGCATCTCGGCGAACCGCTCGACGCGGCGGCGCTCGGCCGGGACGTGCTCCTCCGCCAGCCACTCGGTCGCCTCGGCCTCCAGCTCGGCGAACACCCCGGCGACGATGTCGTGATCGGGTGGCGAGATGCGGGTCCGCAGGAAGTCGGCCCGGATGTCGGTCATCAGCAGTCCGGCGGCGCACTGCGCGCCCGGGGTTTCGGGCACCAGCACGGTCCGCATGCCCAGCTCACGGGCCAGGCGCACGGCGTGCAGCGGGCCGGCGCCGCCGAAGGGCACCAGGACGTAGTCGCGCGGGTCGTAGCCGCGCTGCACGGAGATGACGCGGATGGCGCGGGCCATGTTGGCGGTGATGACCCGCACGATCCCCTGCGCCGCGTCCAGCACGTCCATCCCCAGTGGAACGGCCACTGTGGACACCGCGGCGCGGGCCGCTTCGGCGTCGATCTTCATCTGCCCGTCCAGCAGGTACTCCGGGTTGAGCACGCGCAGCACGACGTTGGCGTCGGTGACAGTCGGCTCGGTGCCGCGGCCGTAGCAGGCCGGGCCCGGATCGGCGCCAGCGCTGCCCGGGCCGACCTTGAGCGCGCCACCGGCGTCGATCCACGCGATCGAGCCGCCACCGGCGCCGACGGTGTGGATGTCCAGCATCGGCGCGCGCACCGGCCTGCCGTCGATCTCGGTGCCGCTGGAGGTTTTGGGCACGCCGTCCTGGACGAGCGAGACGTCGGAGGAGGTGCCGCCCACGTCGAAGGTGATGATGTCCGGGTACCCGGCGGCGCGGGCGATCTCGGCGGCGCCGACCACACCGGTGCTGGGTCCGGACAGGACCATGCGCGAGGGCATCCGCTCGGCCGTCTCGAACGGGATGATGCCGCCGTTGGACTGCGTGACGTGCGGGGTCGCGCGCAGGCCCAGCTCGCTCAGCCGGGTGCGCAGCCGGGCCAGGTAACGGGCGACCACCGGGCCGAGGTAGGCGTTGACGACCACTGTGGACAGACGCTCGTACTCCCGGAACTCCGGCAGCACGGCCGAGGACACCGACACGTGCACGCCGGGCAGCTCCTCGGTGAGGATGCGTTCGGCGGTTCGTTCGTGGGCGGGGTCGACGAAGCTGTAGAGGAAGCAGACGGCGACGGCTTCGACGTTCTGCTCCCGCAGCTGCCGGGCGAGCGCGCGGACCTGGTCCTCGTCGAGGGGGCGCTCGATCCGGCCGTCGTGGCGGACGCGCTCGTCCACCTCGAGCCGCCGGTCGCGCGGCACCAGGGCGGCGGGCTTGTCGGCCTGCAGGTCGTAGAGCGACGGACGGCGGCCGCGCCCGAGTTCCAGCAGGTCGCGGAAGCCGGCGGTGGTGAGCAGGCCGGTGCGCGCGCCGCGCTCGGTGAGCAGCGCGTTCGTGCCGACCGTGGTGCCGTGCGCGAAGTAGCCGACGTCGCCGAGGTCGCGTCCGCCGATCTCGTCGAGCAGCTGCGACACGCCCGTCACGATCGCCCGGCCGGGGTCGTCCGGGGTGCTGGACACCTTGCGCACGTACAGGCGCCCGGTCTGCTCGTCGAGGGCGCAGACGTCGGTGAACGTGCCACCGGTGTCGACGCCGATCCGAAGTGTCATGTGCTGGGCCTCGCTTGAGTGAGAACCTTCTCAGTACCTGTTGGGTGAGAACCTTCTCAGTCGGTAGTAGCATCAGTCAAGAGTTCTTCGGAAAACGGCTTGTGCACTGGGGAGGCATGCGGGTGACCACGCACGGGGCGGCCTCGCTGATCGACGTGGCGCGGGCCGCGGGCGTTTCGACGGCGACCGCGGGGCGCGCGCTGGGCGGGTACGGGCAGGTCAGCGAGCGGACCCGGGAGCGGGTGCTGGCGGCGGCGGCCGAGCTGGGGTACCGGCCGAACGGCCTGGCGCGCAGCATGGTGACCGGCAGTACGCAGACGATCGGCGTGGTGGTGACCGACGTGGCGAACCCGTTCTTCGCCACCGCGTTGCGCGGGATCACCGACGTGACCTCGCCGGCCGGGTTCGAGGTGCTGCTGGCCAACACCGGCGGAGTGCTGGAGGCCGAGCAGCGGGCGGTGTCGGTGATGTCGGAGAAGCGGGTGGACGGCGTGATCGTCGCGGCCGCCCGGCCCGGCGAGGGGGCGCACCTGCGGCGGGCGATGGACGCCGGGGTGCCGGTCGTGCTCATCGACCGGCAGGTCAGCGGGGTGCCGGAGGCGGACAGCGTCACGGTGGACAACGACCACGCGGCGGCGGAGGCGGTCGGGCACCTGGCCGAGCTGGGGCACCGGCGGATCGGGGTGATCACGGAGGCCGGGGACCAGCTGGCGCGCGTGCGGGCGGGCAACCGGCGGCGGGGGCTGTTCCCGAGCGCGGTGCGGTTGCGGGGGTACGTGAGCGCGCTGGAGGCGGCGGGGTTGCCGGTGGATGCCGCTCTGGTGGCGTCGGCGCGGTACGACCGCTCGTCGGCCTACGACGCGTTGAACCGGCTGCTGGACCTGCCGGAGCCGCCGACGGCGGTGTTGTGCACGGACAACGTGCTCGCGTCGGGCGCGTACCGGGCGGCGCAGGACCGCGGGCTGCGGATGCCGTCGGAGCTGTCGCTGATCGGCTTCGACGACGAGCCGTGGACGACGCTGGTGCGCCCGGAGCTGACGATCGTCGAGCAGCCGACGTACGAGCTGGGCGCCCGCGCGGGACGGCAGCTGCTGGACCGGATAGCCGCGGGCGCCCCGAGGCGCCCCCAGCACGTCCAACTCCGGGCGAAGCTGGTGGCCCGGGGCTCGACGGTGCCGCAGTAGCCGCCGCGCCCGGCCGCCACGACCAGGGGCGGTGCTGCTACGCGCACGCAGGCCGCGCGGGCGTGCTCAGGCCTCCTCGCCCGGGCCGGCCGGGGTGCGGTCCTCCGGCAGGGAGGCGTCCTCCTCGCCGAGGCCCTCGTCCTGCTCGGTCGCCGGCCGGGCTTCCTCGTCCAGGTCCTCGCGGCGGGGGTCGGTCATCGCGGTCTCCTCACGTCCGAAGCGGCCATGCTCGTCCCCGCGTGACATACCCGCTCGCCGCGCGGGTACCCGCGCGAGCCGGGCTAGCCACCCCGGCCGCGGCCGTGTCCGCGGCCGGGGTGGTCGTCGCCGCTGTCGGCCTTGCGGTCCTTCTGCTCGTCGTCGGCCTTGTGGTCCTCGGCGGCCGTCGTCGGGGGCGGGGGCGGCGGTGGTGGCGTGCTCGTCTCGCTGGAGAGCACCGCGTCGCTGTCGATCAGCGGGGATGGGGCGGCCGGGATCAGCCCCAGGCGGTGCGTCTCGGTGACCACGCGGCCGTCCTCGAAGGTGAGCGCGATCGTGACCGACACCGTGTTGGCGTCCACGACCGCGGGCGGCGTGGTGACCGTCAGGCCGGTGACCCGCGACCAGTACGTGCGGTAGGCGTCCTGGCCCTGCGCCTGCATCCGCGGCCCGAGACGCGCCCAGGCGTTGTCCGGCCGGGCGGGCAGCAACGCGTAGTACTCGCTGACCGCCGCGGTGATCGACCCGGCGTCGAGCGCGGCAGGCGGCGCGGGCGCTGTCGACGAGGGAGCGGGCGGGTCCGGCGTGAGTTGGGTGAACAGGATGACCACCGCCAGCACCGCGAGCACCGCCCCGGCCACCGGCAGCAGCAGCCGCCGCCGGTTCGGGGCCGCGGCGGGCTGCTGGTTCAGCAGCGTCCCGCCGCCGACCGGGGCGACCGGGACCGTGGGCGACGACGGCGTCACCACCGGTTGCGTCCGCGCCCGCGCCGGGTTCAGCGTCCGCGGCGGCACCGGCTGCCCGTCGACGATCGCCTGCAGCGCCGTCACGGCCTGTACCGCGCCGGGCCGCTGGGCCGGGTCCGGGTCCAGCATGGCCGTCAGCACCGGGGCGAGCGGGCCGGCGTTCCGCGGCGCCGAAACCTCCCCAGCCGCCACGCGGTGCAGCAGCGCGATCGAGTTCTCGTCCTCGCCGAACGGTGGCACGCCCTCAACCGCCGCGTACAGCGTGGCGCCGAGGGAGAACACGTCGGAGTCGGGGGTGGGCTCCTGGCCGCGCGCGATCTCCGGGGCCAGGTAGGCGGGGGTGCCGGCGACCAGCCCGGCCTGCGTCAGCGCGGCGTCGCCGGTGGCGCGGGAGATGCCGAAGTCGGCGATCTTGACCGTGCCGTCGTCCGCCACCAGCAGGTTTCCCGGTTTGACGTCGCGGTGCACGATCCCGGCGGCGTGCGCGGCGGCCAGCGCCGAGGCGGCCTGGACCCCGATGCGCGCGACGGTCTGGGGCGTGCGCGGCCCCTGCTCGGCGACCAGTTCGGCGAGGCTGCGCGCGGGCACGTACTCCATCACCAGCACCGGCTGGCCGTTGTGCTCGGCGACGTCGTGCACGGTGACGACGTGCGGGTGACGCAGCCGCGCGGCGATCCGGCCCTCGCGCATGATGCGTTGCCGCGCCTGCTCGCTCTGCGCCGGCCCTGGCCACAGCTGCTTCACCGCGACCGGGCGCTGGAGGCGCTCGTCGAGCGCGAGCCAGACGACGCCCATCGCGCCGGCGCCCAGGCGGCTCTCCAGCCGGTACCGCCCCGCCAAGAGCCCACCGGCACCGTCCACGGTCGGACCGTCCGTAGTCGTCACCCGGACAGGTTACGGAGCCGGACGTCCCGGGGCGAGGCCGGGCACGGCGCCGGAGCTATCTTAGCGATGATATTCTTACCGTGAAAATACTCCGAGGGGGAACCGATGCCCAAGCGCGACAAGCCGCAGCCGGACGCGGTCGACCTGATGCTCGCGGAGTGGCGCCGCGAGACGCCGGAGATCGACGCTTCCCCGCTGGCCGTGTTCGGGCGGCTGCACCGGGCCTTCGACGGCTACACGGTGCAGCTCAACCGTGTGTTCGGGCGATACGGGATCAACATTTCGGCGTTCGGCATCCTGGCCGCGCTGCGCCGCGTGGGCGCCCCGTACCGCCGGACGGCGGGCGAGCTGGCCGACGCGAACCTGCTCACCACGGGCGGCATCACGCAGCGGGTGGACAAGCTGGAGGCGGCCGGCCTGGTCTACCGCGAGCGCGACGCCACCGACCGGCGCATCGTCTACATCGGACTGACCGAGGACGGCCGCGCGCTGACCGACAAGGTCGCGGAGGTCCACTTCGCCAACGAGAACCGGATGCTCGCCGGCCTGACGAAGACCGAGCGGACCCAGCTGGCACAGCTGCTGAGCCGTCTGGAGCACTCGATCCGGCTGGCCGAGATGGCCGACCGGGCCGAAACCGACGGGAACCGTTCCGGGCGCCGGTGAGTCGGACCGGGGAAAGATCATCCTCCCGGAAGGCTGCCCGATGACCGACCCCGTGCCGAACCTCGGCAACGACGCCGTGGCGACCCTGTTCGACGCGATCGACTTCGCGGTCGAGAACGCGGAAGCGACCGAGTCCGGGTTCGTGCCCTTCGTGCTCGCCGTGCTGCCCGACGGCGAGAAGGTCGCGACGCGCTACGTCGACTCCGAGGAGAACTTCACCGTCGAGGGCAGCGTCGCGCTGGCCCGGCAGGACCTCGCCGCCGCCGACCCGGTGCCCCGCCACGTCGCGCTGGCCTGGGACGGCTTCCTGACCCTGGACGAGGACCGGACCGAGGCGGTGTTCGTCGACGCCTACGAGCAGGGCAGGCCGGCGGGCGTGCGGTTCGCGCAGCGCTACCTCCGCGGCGACAACGGGCTCGAGATGATCGGGAACCCGTTGCTGCTCCACCACCGCCCCGAGCCGATGCTGCCGCTCCCCGCCGGACCCGGCCCGGCGGACTCGCGTGCCGAGGCGATCGCCCGGATCCAGGCCCTGGCCGACCGCCAGAAGCGGCGCTAGCCGGCCCAGGGCAGCGGCGCCTCGTCCAGGCCCCAGTACACGCTCTTCTGCCTCAGGTACCCGAGGATCCCCTCGCGGCCCTTGTCGATGCCCAGCCCGCTCTCCTTCATGCCCGAAAACGGCGTCGAGATGCTGAACTGCTTGTACGTGTTGATCCACACCGTCCCGGCCTCGATCCGCCGCGCCAGGCGCCACGCGCGGCGGTAGTCGGCGGTCCAGATGCCGCACGCCAGGCCGTACACCGTGTCGTTCGCCTGCGCCACCAGGTCGTCTTCGTCCCGGTAGGGCAGCAGCACCCCGACTGGGCCGAAGATCTCCTCCTGGCAGGTCTTCGACGAGTTCGCCAGCCCCTCCAGCAGCGTCGGCGGGTAGTAGGCGCCCGCCGAGGACGGCACCTCTCCCCCGCACAGCACCCGCGCCCCCTCCTCACGCGCGCGGTCCACCAGCGCCGCCACCCGGTCCCGGTGCGCGAACGTCGCCAGCGGCGCCACCTGCGTGTCCTCCGCCGTGCCCGGTCCCATGCGCAGCCGGGACGCACCAGCCACCAGCAGGTCCCGGAACTCGGCGTACCGCGAGGCCGGCAGGAAGATCCGCGACCCGGCGATGCAGCTCTGGCCGCTGGACGAGAAGATCCCGAACAGGATCCCGGCCACCGCCTGCTCCACCGCGGCGTCCGGGCACACGATCGTCGGCGACTTGCCGCCCAGCTCCATCGTCACCGGCATGACCTTCTCCGCCGCGATCCGCCCGATCGCCCGCCCGGTTGACGTGCCGCCGGTGAACGCCACCTTGCCGACCGCGGGGTGCCGCACGATCGCGTCGCCCACCACCGACCCCGGTCCCGGCAGCACGGACAACAGCGGCGCGGGCACCCCCGCCTCCAGCACCAGCCGCGCCAGCGCCAGCGACACCAGCGGGGTCGCCTCGGCCGGTTTGAGCAGCACGCCGTTGCCCGCCGCCAGCGCGGGCGCGATCTTCTGCGCGTCGCTGGCGATCGGCGAGTTCCACGGCGTGATCGCGCCGACCACGCCGATCGGCTCGTACACCGACATCGTCAGCCACGGCCCGCGCTGCGGGGTCAGCGCGGTCTCCATCGTCTCCAGCGCCGCCGCGTAGAACCGGAACGTCGCGGCCGCGCTCGCGACCAGCGCGCGCGTCTCCCGCAGCGCCTTGCCGGTGTTGCGCGTCTGCAGCAGGGCCAGAGACTCCGCGTCCCGCTCGATCAGGTCGCCGACCCGCGCCAGCACCCGCGCCCGTTCGTGCGGCAGCAACGCCGCCCATTCGGCCACCGAAGCCGCGCGGGCCGCCTCGTCGACGTCCCGGGCGGACGCGCCGTGCACGACCGCGACCGTCTCACCGGTCGCCGGGTCCACGCACTCCAGCGGTGCGCCACCGCCCCGCCGCCACCGCCCGGCCACCAGGATCTCGTCCGCGGGCACTGTCATCGAGCCACCTCCACACGCCGTCCAGGCTCGGCAGAATAACTTAGCTCTAAGTTAATTGGAAGGCGTTAACCGCATCGAAACCATCCAGCAGAAAACTTAGCGCTAAGGGTTGTCGGCGCCCGGGCGACGGTGCTACAAACTCTTCCCAAGTTCCCTTAGAGCTAAGACATCCAAGGAGATCCCGTGACGACGACGCAAGCCGGCCTCGAGGAACTGATCGACTCCTGCATCGCGACCCGCGAATCGCGCTACGAGGACTGGGACACGCTCGGCTTCCAGGCCAAGGCGGGCGAGCAGTTCCGCCGCGCGCAGGTCCGCTACATCGGCTCCGGCGCCACCGGCAACCACGACACCGACAACCGCATCCTGCCCTCGGAGCACTTCACGTTCTCCAACATGCGGCTGCCGGCCGGCGCGATCGGCCCCGAGCACACCCACCACGACGTGGAAGAGGTCTTCTTCGTCCTGGAAGGCACCCTCGAGGTCACCGTGCACGACGTGGAGGACGGCACCAAGACCGCCAGCCGCGTGCTGGGCTACCGCGACCTGATCCGCGTCCCGGCCGGCGTGCCGCGCAGCCTGCGCAACATCGGTGACACCGACGCCCTGTTCGCCGTGATCATCGGCGCGCAGAAGCCGCAGCTGCCGACCTACCCGCCGACCTCGCCGATGCACGGCGTGACCCGCGACTGACCCATGACCCGGACGGTACGAGTTCACCAGAGCACCTGGCTGGCCGACGGGGTCGTGCGCGTCGAGCTGCGCGACCCCACCGGGGCGGCCCTGCCGGCGTGGGAGCCGGGCGCGCACCTGTCGCTGCACCTGCCCAACGGGCTGGTCCGGGAGTACTCCCTGTGCGGCGACCCGGCGGACGGGCACAGCTGGACCGTGGCCGTCCTGCGCGAGCCGTCCTCCCGCGGCGGCAGCGCCTGGGTGCACGAGCGCCTCACGCCCGGCACGCTGATCGAGGTCGACGGGCCGCGCAACAACTTCGCCCTCGAGGACGCCCCGCGGCACCTGCTGATCGCCGGCGGCATCGGCATCACACCCCTGCTGGCGATGGCGAACCACTTGCAACAACGGAGTTCCGAATGGGACATGCTCTACTGTGGACGCTCCCGGTCGAGCATGGCCTTCCTGGCCGACCTGCCCGCGGACCGGGTGCGCGTGCACGCCGACGACGAGCACGGCGGACCGCCGGACCTGGCCGCGGAGCTGGCCGGGCTCCGGCCGGACACGCTGGTCTACTGCTGCGGCCCGGAACCGCTCATCGCCGCCGTCGAGGCCGCGCTCCCGGACGCCTCGATGCTGCGGGTCGAGCGGTTCCGCGCCCCCGAAGCCCAACCGGCCGGGCCGGAGAGCGGCTTCGACGTGGTGTGCGGCGGGTCCGGACGGCGCGTGCCGGTGCCCGCCGGGGTGTCCATCTTGGACGCCCTCGCCGGGGCCGGGGTGTCCGTGCCGAACTCCTGCCGCGAAGGGGTGTGCGGCACGTGTGAGACCAAGGTGCTCGCCGGCGAACCCGAGCACCGCGACTTCCTGCTGAGCGACGACGAGAAGGCGGCCGGCGGCACGATGCTGATCTGCGTGTCGCGAAGCCGGTCCGCTGAGCTCGTCCTGGACGTGGAGGACTGAGGACATGCCTTCCAGCTACGAGAACGCGTTCGGCGACGAACTCGAGGCGATCTACGGCCGCGGCGTACACGACCTGCCCGGCGTCGTGGCCGCCCTCAACTCCTCCGGGGTGCGCCCCGCGGGCGGCGAGGACTGGACCGAGTCGTCGTTCACCGCCGAACTGGCCCGCCTGAGCGGAACGGAGAACCAGTCGTGAACCCCTTGCACACCACCGAGGGCCTGCTGCGGTTCGGGCTGCGGGACCGCTGGTACCCGCTGTGCCCGTCCGGGCACGTGCGTCCCGGTGAGCTGGTCCGGATCGAGCGCGCGGGCGAGCAGCTGCTGCTGTGGCGTGATGCGGCCGGTGCCGTGCACGTCCAGGAGGACCGCTGCCCGCACCGTGCCGCGCGGCTGTCGCAGGGCGTGCACATGGGCGACCGGGTCGCCTGCAACTACCACGGCGTGCAGGTCGACGCCGAGGGCACGGTGGTGTCCGTGCCGGGCAGCCCGGGCTGCGCGCTGGAGGGCCGCCGCGTGCTGCGGACGTTCCCCGCGGAGGAGCACGCCGGGGCGATCTTCGCCTGGTTCGGGCTCGACGAGTCAGCGCCCCCGGCCCCGCTGGAGGTGCCGGAGCCGATCGCCGGTGGCGAGTGGTCGCAGTTCCTCTGCTACGTCGAATGGGACGCGCCCTACCTGTACTCGCTGGACAACCTGCTCGACCCGATGCACGGCGCGTTCCTGCACCGCAACAGCCACACCATGTTCGCCGGCAAGCGGGAGGCGGTCTTCCAGATCCGCGCGACCGACAAGGGTTTCGTGTTCGAGAAGACCGACCAGCGCGGCGTCAACTTCGACTGGGTCGAGCTGACTCACGGCGGCGCGGACTGGGTCACCCTCGACATCCCGTACCCGGACACCGCGGGGCCGGGCGGGCCGTTCACCATCGTCGCCGGGCTGGCCGCGATCTCGGAGAACCGGCACGCCGGGTTCTTCTGGCGCTGCCGCAAGGTCTCCGGCTGGGAACGGGACAGCTGGCGCTTCCTCTACCGCAACCGGCTGGAGGCCCGGCACTACGCGGTGCTGGAGCAGGACCGCGAGATGGCCGAGGCGATGCCCGCCGACGCGTGGGACCGGGAGAACCTCTACCAGCACGACATCGCGCTGGTCCGCATGCGGCGCCTGCTCAAGGCCGAAGCCGCGAAACAGGTGGCCCGCCTGACCGAACCCGCCACCGCCGCGCCGGTCCCGGTCGCCTGACAACTTCCCTTGGAGGACACCATGTCCGAACCCGTCGTCCGGTTGCGGGCGCTGCGGTCGGTTACCCTGCGCTCCACCGCGTGCGCCGACGCGGGCGAGTTCTACCGCGAGGTGTGGGGGCTGCGGCAGGTCGAGCAGGACACCGGCGCGGTGTGGCTGCGCGGCACCAGCAGTGAGCACCACGTGCTGCAGTTGCAGCAGGCGGAGCGCAACGCGCTCGGCAAGGTGGCCTTCGCGGTCGCCACGCCGCGTGAGATCGACGAGGCCGCGACGCGCCTGGTCGCCCAGGGCATCCCGCTGGTGACCGAGCCCGGCAAGCTGGACCAGGTCGGCGGCGGCTACGGGCTGCGCTTCGCCGATCCGGAGGGCCGGCTGATCGAGCTGTCCGCGGACGTGTTCGCGGTGACCCCGGACGATCCGGACGGCCACCCCGCGGTGCCGCGGAAGCTCGCGCACGTCGTGCTCAACACCGCTGACATCGACGCGGCCTGCGAGTTCTACACGCGCGTGCTCGGGATGCGCATCTCCGACTGGTCCGAGCACCAGATGGCGTTCCTGCGCTGCAACGCCGACCACCACGTGATCGCGTTCAACCAGGCGCCGTTCGCGTCGGTCAACCACGTCGCTTACGAGATGGCCTCGATCGACCACTTCATGCGCGGCATCGGGCGCCTGCGGCACAACGGCATCACCCCGCTGTGGGGTCCCGGGCGGCACGGGCCGGGCAGCAACACGTTCGGCTACTTCGCCGATCCGGCCGGGCTGGTGTGCGAGTACACCTCCGAGGTCGAGCAGGTCGTGGAGGACGCGTGGCTGTGCCGGGTGTGGCGGCGCACGCCCGAGCTGTCCGACCTGTGGGGCACCGCGGGCCCGCCGTCGAAGGACGTCCGCACCCACATGGCCGGCGTGCCCGACCCCGGCTACACCGCGTGGTGGCAGGGATGAGGGCCGGGGTGATCGGCGCGGGCTCGATCGGCGGCGTGGTCGCCCGCGCCCTGCGCGACGGGACCGTGCCGGGCGCGGCGCTGTCCGGCGTCGTGGACCCGGCAGGTGCGACGGACCTGCCGCTGGTGTCGCTGGACGAGCTGCTGTCCACTTCGGACCTGGTAGTCGAGGCGGCCGGGCAGCGGGCGCTGGCGGAGCTGGGGCCGCAGGTGCTCGCCGCCGGGCGGGACCTGCTGGTCGTGTCGGTCGGCGCCCTGGCCGACGACGCGCTGCTGGACAAGCTGCTGTCCGCCGGGCCGGGTGAGCTGCACCTGTCCACCGGGGCGATCGGCGGGCTGGACCTGCTGCGGGCGGCGGCCCGGATGGCGCCGCTGTCCCGGGTCACCATCGAGACCACGAAACGGGCCGCGAACCTGGTGCAGCCGTGGATGTCCGACGAGGAGGCCGCGCGGCTGCGGACCACCGCCGAGCCGGTCGAGCTGATGCGCGGCCCGGCGCGCGAGGTGACCGCGGCGTTCCCGAAGTCGGCGAACGTGGCGGCCTCGGTGGCACTGGCCGTGGGCGACTGGGACGTGGTGGAGGCGGCGGTGGTCGCCGACCCGGCCGCCGAGCTGACCTCGCACGTCATCACCGCCGACGGGCCGGCCGGGTCGTACCGGTTCGAGATCCGCAACCGGCCCTCGCCGCGGACGCCGACGAGCAGCGAAGTCGTGCCGCACGCGGTGCTCGGCGCGATCGCCGCGCTGGCCGAGCCGCGGGTGGTGTTCCGATGACCCCGGTGTTGCTGCTGCACGGCATCGGCGGGTCGAGCGCGTCCTTCGAGTCGCAGGTGGACGTGTTGTCGAGGCGGCACCGGGTGGTGGCCTGGGACGCGCCGGGCTACGGGGACGCGCCGGATCCGGAGCGGGCCGACATCGGCTGGTACGCCGAACAGGCGGCGCGGATCTTCGACGAACCGGCCCACGTGGTGGGTGTGTCCTGGGGCGGGGTGATCGCGACCCGGCTGGCGCTGGAGCACCCCGTGCTGTCGCTGACCCTGGCCGACTCGACGCGCGGCTCCGGCACCAGCGCCGAGGCCGCCGCGCGGATGCGGGCGCGGGTGGACGAGCTGGCCGAAGTGGGTGCCGCGGAATTCGCCCGGCGGCGCGCGCCGCGCCTGTGCTCTGATCCGTCGACCCGCGCGAAGGTCGAAGCGACCATGGCCAGGGTGCGCCTGGCCGGGTACCGCGCGGCCGCGGAGTCGATGGCGACCACCGACCACGGGCCGGTGCTCGGCCGGATCAGCGTGCCCACGCTGGTCGTGGTCGGCGCTGACGACCAGGTCACCGGAGTCGAGGAGAGCCGGCTGCTGGCGCGCGAGATCCCGGGAGCGCGGCTACGGGTGATCGGCGGCGGGCACGCGGCCAACCAGGAGTGCCCGGACGAGTTCAACGAGGTCCTGCTGGAGTTCCTGTCCGAAGTGGAGGCCGCGCGATGCGCCTGATCGTGGTGACCGGCGCCGGGCGCGGGCTCGGCTGGGCGATCGCCGACGCCCTCGGCGCGTCCGGGGCGCAGGTCGTGGTCGCCGAGCGCGATCCGGAGCGGGCCGCGCGCGGAGTGGCGCAGCTCGAGGAACGCGGCCGGACCGTGCACCGGATCGACACCGACGTCGCCGATCCCGATTCGGTGGCGCACCTGGCCGAACAGGTGGCGAAGATCGGGCCGCTGCACGGGCTGGTCAACAACGCGGCGATGGCCGACGGGGTCGGCGGCAAGCACTTCGCCGACCTGGAGGTGCAGGCGTGGGACCGGCTGATGACGGTCAACGCGCGCGGCCCGTGGCTGGTCGCCCGCGCCCTGTACCCGCAGCTGGCGGCCACCGGCGGGCGGATCGTGAACATCGCCTCCGACGTCGCGTTGTTCGGGCCACCGCGGCTGGTGCACTACGTGTCGTCGAAGGGCGCGGTGATCGCGATGACCCGCGCCATGGCGCGCGACGCCGGGCCGGACGGGGTGACGGTGAACGCGGTCGCGCCGGGCCTGACCGAGGTCGAGGCGACCGAGCGGGTCCCGCGGGAACGGCACCAGCTCTACGCGGAGGGGCGGGCGCTGACCCGGCCGCAGCAACCGGGTGACGTGGTGGGCGCGGTGGAGTTCCTGCTCTCCGACGCCGCCTCGTTCATCACCGGGCAAACGTTGGTCGTCGACGGCGGATTCGTCTGCCACTAGGAGCTTTTCATGGACCTGCGACTTTCCGGGCGGGCGGTCGTGGTGACCGGCGCCAGCTCCGGCGTCGGGCTCGCCACCGCCGCGATGCTGCTCGCGGAGGGCGCTTACGTCGCCGCGTGCGCGCGGGACGGCGTGCGGCTGGAGAAGGCGCTGGCCGATCTGCCCCGCGCGTCCGGCGCCCGGCTGTACACCGCCGCCTGCGACGTCCTCGACGCCGACGACGTGCGCCGGTTCGTCACCGGCGCCGGTGAGGAGTTCGGCGGGCTGGACGGCCTGGTCAACAACGCCGGACGCTCGCTCATGGCGCGGCTGGCCGACACCAGCGACGAGCAGTGGCGCGGCGAGCTGCACCTGAAGATCTTCTCGGTGCTGCACGTGGTCCGCGCCGCGCAGCCGTGGCTGCGGCCGGGTGCGGCGGTGGTCAACGTCAACGCGATCCTGTCCCGCCAGCCCGAACCGAAGCTCGCCGCGACGTCGGCGGCGCGAGCGGCGCTGCTGAACCTGTCCAAGACGCTGGCCGCGGAGCTGGCTCCGGACGTGCGGGTCAACTCGGTGTGCCTCGGCCTGGTCGACACCGGCCAGTGGCGGCGCCGGTACGAGCAGTCGGGCACCGCGCTGTCCTGGGAGGAGTGGACCTCGGCGCTCGCCGCGGACCGCGGCATCCCGCTCGGCCGGCTCGGCACCGCCGACGAGGTCGCGTTCCCGATCGTGGCGCTGCTGTCGCCCCGAGCTTCTTATGTGACCGGTTCCGCCCTCGACGTCGGTGGCGGCGTCGCCCGATACGTCTGAGGAGACACCTGTGAAACACGGCAACGGCGGGGATCTGCTCGCCCAGATCCTGGTCGACAACGGCGTCGACACCGCGTTCGGCATCGTCAGCGTGCACAACCTGCCGCTGGTGGAGGCGATCGCGGCGCGGCTGCGGTTCGTCCCGGTGCGGCACGAGGCCGCGGCGGTCAACGCGGCCGACGGGTACGCCCGCGCCCGCGGCGGGCTCGGGGTCGCGATCACCAGCACCGGCACCGGCGCGGGCAACGCGGCCGGCTCGCTCGTGGAGGCGCTGACCGCGGGCAGCCGCGTGCTGCACGTGACCGGCCAGATCGACTCGCCCTACCTCGGGCAGGGGCGCGGGGTCATCCACGAGACCCGCGACCAGCTCGGGATGCTCACCGCGGTGTCCAAGCACGCGGCGACCATCACTTCGGTGGCCGACGCGGAGGACGTGCTGCGGCAGGCGGTCCGGCACGCGGTGACGCTCCCGTGTGGACCGTCCAGTGTGGAGTGGCCGATCGACCTGCAGTACGCGCGGCACACGTTCACCGCTCGCGGTGCGGAGACCCCCGCTCCGGTGCCGGAGCCGGACGAGGACGCGCTGGCCCGGGCGGACGAGTTGCTCGCCGCCGCGCGGCGCCCGGTGATCTGGGCCGGTGGCGGCGCGGTGGACGCGCGGGACGAGGTGCGGGAGCTGGCCGAGCGGCTGCAGGCACCGGTGTTCACCAGCAACTCCGGGCGCGGCACGCTGCCCGAGGACCACGAGCTGGTGGTCGGCAACTTCGCCACCGCGGCGGAGGACCTGCTGGCCGAGGCCGACCTGCTGATCTCGATCGGCACGCACTTCCGGTCCAACGAGACCAAGCACTACCACCTGACGTTGCCCGAGCAGCACATCCAGATCGACGTCGACCCCGCGGCCCTGGGCCGGGTCCACCCGGCGACGGCCGGGATCGCCGGGGAGGCCGCGGCGGTGCTCCGGCGGCTGCGGGGCGGCTCCGGTGATCCGGCGTGGCGCGCGCGGGCGGTGTCCACGCGAGCGGCCGTGCGGTCGCGGCTGCGCGAGGCGATCGGCCCGTACGCCGAGATCTGCGACGCGATGCGCGCGGGGCTGCCGCGGGAGTCGGTGATCGCGCGGGACGTGACGATCCCGTCGAGCCAGTGGGGCAACCGGCTGCTCGACATCCACGATCCGCGGACCAACCTGTTCCCGGTCGGCGGCGGGATCGGGCAGGGCCTGGCGACCGGCATCGGGGCGGCTCTGGCCGGCCGCGACGCGCCGACGCTGGTGATGGCCGGCGACGGCGGGCTGGCCGTGCACCTGGGCGAGCTGGGCACGCTGGCGCAGGAGAAGCCGTGGCTGGTGCTGGTCGTGTTCAACGACGGCGGGTACGGCGTGCTGCGCAACATGCAGGACCACCACGGCGGTACGCGGGCCGGGGTGGACCTCTACACGCCGGACTTCTCGCGGCTGGCGCAATCGCTGGACCTGCCGTACCAGCTGGTGAGCAAGCCGTCACTGTTCGCCGAGGCCCTGGAGAAGGCGGTCGCGCAGCACGGCCCGTATGTGATCGAGGTCGATGTGACGGCGCTGGACCCGGCGCCGCGCCCGTTCGTGCCCCCGGTGCCCGTCCCCCGGGAGGACTGATGACCACCCCGGCGACCAGCCACCACCACCACGGACACGCCCCCGCCAACCGGCGGCGCCGCATCCTCAAGACCGCGGCACCGCTGCTCGTGCGCTACCCCACCGCACCCGTGCGCGCGGCCGTCATCGTCCTGCACGACGAGCGCGGGCTCACCGCCGAAGCCGAGGCCGCCTGCCGCGCGCTCGCCGAGTGCGGGTACCTCGCCGTGGCGCCGCTGCTCTACTACGACACCGGCGGGCGGGTCTTCCCGCGCGGCAACTTCGCCGCCCTCGCACCCGACGACCTCGCCGCCGACGTGGCCGGCGCGCTGGACCACCTGAGCCGCCGCGCGGGGGTTCCGGCGACCGCGTTCACCGGGCTCGGCCAGGGCGCCCACCTCGCCGCGTGGGCCGCCACCGCGCACGGCCTGCCCGTGGTGGGCGTCGAGCCGCGCGAGGGCCCCTGGCCCGGTCTCCCCGAGCTGCCGGTGCTCGCCGCGAACCTGGGCGAGTCCTGGCTGTCCCTGCGTGACGAAGACGACACCTGGGATGAAGCAGTGCGATTCCTCGATTCAGCCCGCACACTATTGCCCGACGAGGAGACCGAATGAGCATCGACGCCACACCCGCAATGACGCAGGGTGACATCGCGGCCCGGCTGGAACGGCTGCCGATGTCGCGCTGGCAGATCAGCGTTCGCCTGCTGATCGGCATCGTGACCTTCTTCGAGGCGTTCGACCAGCTGCTGATCGCCTACACGCTGCCGGTGCTCTCCCGCGAATGGGGCCTGTCGGCGGCCACCAGCACCGCGGCGCTGACCATCGGCTCGATCGGGATGCTGGCCGGCGCCCTGGTCTCCGGCTGGGCCGCGGACCGGATCGGCCGCGTCAAGGTGATCGCGATCTGCGTCGCGGTCAGCGCCCTGTGCAGCGCCGGCATGGCCGCCTGCGACTCGCTCACCCCGTTCCTCGTGCTGCGGTTCGTGCAGGGCCTCGCGATCGGCGGTGAGGTGCCGACCGCCGCGGCCTACATCAGCGAGATCACCCGCGCCCACAAGCGCGGCCGGTTCGTGCTGCTCTACGAGGTGGTGTTCCCCGCCGGCCTGGCGGTGAGCGCGCTGGTCGCGGCGTGGCTGATCCCGCTGTGGGGCTGGCGCTCGCTGTACCTGCTGGCCGCCGTGCCCGGCCTGATGGCGTTCCTCATCCTGAAGAAGGTGCCGGAGTCGCCGCGCTGGCTCGCCTCGCGCGGCAAGTACGACAAGGCCGCCGCGGCGATGGCGACGATGGAGACGAAGGTCCAGCGCGCGACCGGGGAGCCGCTGCCCGCGCCGGCCGCCGCGGCGCCGGTCACCGAGCCGCAGCAGCGCGGCAACGCCCTGCGCGACCTGTTCGCCGGCCGCTACCGGCGCCGCACGCTGACGGTGTGGACGATCTGGTTCGTCGGCTACCTCGCCAACTACGGCATCACCTCCTGGCTGCCGACGATCTACCGCGGGGTGTTCCACCTGCCGCTGGGCCAGGCGCTCTGGTACAGCACCGCCACCTCGGGCGCCGGTCTGGTCGGCTGCGTGCTGGCGGCGCTGGTGATCGACCGGATCGGGCGCCGGATGGTGCTGGCCGTCGGCCTCGGCGCGACCACCGCGATGCTGGTGGTGCTGGGCGCGCTCGGCGCCGGGTCGCCGGTGCAGCTGCTGGTGTGGTCGTCGCTGGCGGCGGTGTTCAACTTCGCCGTGAACATCAGCCTGTACCTGTACACGCCCGAGCTGTACCCGACACGCAGCCGCGCGCTGGGCTGCAGCCTGGGCGGGGTGATGAACCGGCTGGGCCTGATCCTCGGGCCGATCCTGGTCGGCGCGGTCTACGCCGGCGGCACCGCGCTGGGCTCGGTGTTCCTGCTGATCAGCGGCATCACGCTGGTCGGGGCGATCGTGGCCGCGGTGTTCGCCGAGGAGACCCGCGGGCGCACCCTGGAGGAGATCGCGCCCTGACGCCGATGGGGTGCCGGGTTCGCCCGGCACCCCGCCGCGACGGCGTTTTCACGCTAGGTTCGGCTGCATGGCCAAGGACTCGGCGGTGGAGCTGGAGGTCGGGAACCACACGGTGCGGATCTCGAACCCGCAGCGGGTCTACTTCCCGGCGCGGGGCGAGACGAAGCTCGACCTGGCGCGGTACTACCTGTCCGTGGGCGAGGGGATCGTGCGCGCGCTGCGGGAGCGGCCGTGCATGCTGCACCGGTTCCCGTCCGGGGTGAGCGGCGACAAGGTGCACCAGAAGCGCGTACCGGCCGGGGCGCCGCCGTGGCTGGAGACGGTGCGCGTGCACTTCCCGCGCTACGACCGGCACGCCGACGAGCTGTGCGTCACCGAGCTGGCGCACGTGATCTGGGCGGTGCAGATGAGCACTGTCGAGTTCCACCCGTGGAACTCGCGGCGCGCGGACACCGAGAAGCCCGACGAGTGGCGCATCGACCTCGACCCCGGCCCGGAGGCCGACTTCGCGCGGGTGCGTCGGGTGGCCCACGTCGCGCACGAGGTGCTCGACGAGCTGGGCGCGGTGGGCTGGCCCAAGACCTCCGGTGGCAGCGGTCTGCACATCTACGTGCGGATCGAGCCGCGGTGGGGGTTCAGCGAGGTGCGCCGGGCGGCGCTGGCGTTCGCTCGCGAGGTGGAACGCCGCGCCCCGGACGACGTGACCACGACGTGGTGGCGCAAGGATCGCGACCCGGCGCTGGTGTTCGTGGACTACAACCAGAACGCGCGCGACCACACGATCGCCAGCGCCTACTCGGTGCGCGGCGTGCCCGAGGCGACGGTGTCGACGCCGATCGCGTGGGACGAGGTGGACGACGTCGAACCGGGCGACTGCACGATCGCGACGGTCCCCGCGAGGTTCGCGAAGCTCGGCGACCTGCACGCCGGCATCGACGACACCACCTACTCCCTGGAGACGCTGCTGGAGTGGGCCGATCGCGACGGCCTGGACTGACCCCTCAGACCGTGCGGGCGGGGCGCATCCGGAACGCGACGATCAACGCGAGGACGGCGACCACGGCCATGACCAGGAACGCGTCGGAGTAGGCGGCGCCCTCGGAACCGGCGTGCAGGGGGTTCACGGCGCCGCTGCCGTTGTGCTGCCGCGCGGTCACCAGCACGCCGAACAGGGCCGGGCCGGTGCCGGCGCCGAGGAACTGCGCTCCCTGCAGGATCCCGAGCCCGACACCGACCTGCTCGGCAGGCAGCGCGCCCGCCGCGGCGCTGATGATCGGGGTGGCGACGGAGATGAACCCGACGCTGAACCCGAGGATGCCGATGCCCGCGGGGATCACCGAGGTGCGAGTCGCGAAGGTCGACAGGAACAGGGCGAACAGGGCCATGGCCGTGAGCCCGGCGAGCACCAGCGGCCGGGTGCCGACGCGGTCGGCGAGGCGGCCGATCACCGGCGAGAGGACGGCGACGGCGGCCCCGGCGGGGATCATCACCAGGGCGCCCGCGCCCGGGGTGAGCCCGTTGACGTCCACGACCAGCTGCGAGACGAACACCAGGGCGCCGAGGTTGACGAGCATCGCCAGGAACAGGGCGGCGACCGCGACCCGGTAGACCCGGTTGGCGAACAACTCGGGCGGGACAAACGGCTGCGCGGCGCGGACGGTGCGCCACCCGAAGAGCGCGAGCGCCACGACCGCGACGACCAGGCTGCCCCAGGACGACGGCTGGGTGAAGCCGGCGACCTGCGCCTGGGTCATGCCGAACAGCATCAGCCCGGCGCCGAGGCCCAGGAGGACGCCGCCGGGCAGGTCGAACCGGGCCACGCCCACCGGGGACTCGCCGGGGAGCACGCGCCACGCCGCGGGCAGCAGTACCAGCGCGACCACGAACATGAGCCAGAACAGCGCGGGCCAGCCGAGGAACTGGCCGATCCCCCCGCCGATGGCCGGCCCGGCGGCGGTGCCGATGCCCGCCGCCGAGGAGACCACGCCGATCCCCATCCCGCGCTTGTCCGCCGGCATCAACCTGGTGACGGCGATGATCGAGAGCACCGGCAGCGCGGCCGCGCCCACCCCCATCACGACCCGCCCGAGCACCAGCACCAGCAACTCCGGGGCCAGCGCGCAGATCAGGCTCCCGAGGGCGTAGGCCACCAGGGCGAACCCGAACAGACGCCGCAGGCTCACGCGGTCGGAGACGCGGCCGTAGAAGGGGATGCCGACCGAGAACACCAGCAGGAAGCCGGTGACGACCCACGCCAGCTCGGCCTCGGTAGCCCCGAACTGCTCGCCGATCGACGGGAGCATGAGGTTGACCATGTCGCTGGCGACGACCGTGACGAGCACGGCCGGCAGGAGTACGGCCAGCAGGGCCGTCGTCGAGCCGGCTCGTTCGGCGGGGGCCGGTGTGCGCGTCATGCGGGCGTCCTTTCGCGGCATCAACTGCCACTGTTGTGGTTACAGTTAGGGTGAGAAAAAGGCGGAGGACGTGCCTCCGCCATTGCCGGGGTCAGCGATTCGCCGGCGCGTACTCGCGCTCGATGGTCAGTATCTGCCGCAGCAGGTCCGCGATCGTCGTCCGGCCGAGCCGTTCTTCCATGGCCTGCTCCGCCTCGCGGAACTCCGTCTCGAGCAGGGCGCAGATGTTGCGGCCGACCTCGCACGCCTCGCTGGGCGGATGGGCGTGCCGCGACAGGATCCGGCCCTCCTCGACGGCGGCGTAGGCGGCGTGGAGGGTGATCTCCCGCGGGGCGCGGGCGAGGGACCAGCCACCGCCACGGCCCTCCGTGGAGAACACCAGGCCGGCGTTGCGCAGGCTGCCCAGGATGCGCCGCACGAGAACCGGATTGCTCGCCAGGCTCTCCGCGATCTCCGCCGAGGTCAGCGAGCGGTCGCTCCAGCGCGCCAACATGGTGAGCGCGTGGATCGCCACCGCGCTCCTGCTGCTGAGACCCACCGTCGTCCCTTCGATCTTGACTGTAACGAAGTTAGTTACAGTCAGATCGGCTGTCAACGCCTTTCCGGGGATAAGGATCGTCCGCGGGGGTATTCCGACCGCACACCGACCGGAAGGACCGGAGATGAGCGGCGAAGACAAGACCCAGAACAAGGCGGAAGAGCTCAAGGGCAAGGCGAAGGAAGGTCTCGGCAAGGCCACCGGCAACGAGCAGTGGGAGGCCGAAGGCAAGGGCGACCAGGGCAAGGCCGACATCAAGCAGGCGGGCGAGAAGGTCAAGGACGCGGCGAAGGACGTGTTCGACCGCTGACCGTCAGCCACTCTGGTGTACGCACTGTGGGCCGTGAGTTCAGCATGCGTACACGACCTCGATGAGGAGATCCGCACGCCGCGGCTCGAACGGCGGCCGAAACCGGTCGCCGGGCCGCGGCGGGTGCGGCGGCCGTGTCCGGCCGGTTCCGGCCCGCTGGCCGAGCCGGTGCCGCAGGCGCCCCGGTTCCCCTGGCCGGCGGCGCTGGAGCAGGCCGGGCAGGACCCGCCGACGTCCGGTCATGACCGGCGCCGGGCGGCCAGCTCCGCTCGCGACCGGATGCCCAGCTTGGCGTAGATCCGGGTCAGGTGGTACTGCACCGTCTTCGTGGACAGGAACAGCTCCGCCGCCACCTCCCGGTTGGACAGTCCACTCGCGACCAGTTGCGACACCGCCTCCTCCTGCGGGGTCAGCTCGTCGAACCCGCGGCCACGCGGGACGTGCACCCCGCCGGCCTTCAGCTCGCGGTCGCAGCGCGCCACGTACGTCGCGGCTCCCAGGGCGGCGAACGACTCCCGCGCGGTGCTGATCACCGTGTCGGCTTCGCGGCGCTTGCCGGCCCGCCGCAGGATCTGCCCGTAGGCGAAGTTCACCCGTGCCAGGTCGTAGCGCAGCGGCAGGTCCTCCAGCAACGACAGCGCCTCCTCGAACGCCGCCCGTGCCCCCGCCACATCACCCTGCGTGCCGAGCAGCCGTCCGCGCGCCGCGGCGAGGCGGGCCCGGGCCGAGACCCGCCCGCGGTCGGCGGCGAGGCGTTCGTGCGGCTCGAGGAACGCGCCGGCCTCCGCGGTCTTGCCCTCCAGCACCAGCGCGTGCGCGTACATGTCCGCCCACGGCCACAACCCCGGCTCGTCGATGCTGCCGCCCGCCCACGGCATCGTCAGCGGCCGCAACGCCCGCAGCACCCCGGCCGAGTCCGCCCGCGCCTCCGCGACGTGCGCCCGCGCCAGGCACGACGGCACCCGCATGATCTCGTAGTCCTGCGGCCCGGCGTCGGCCCGGCGCAACGCCTCCTCGGCCCGCTCCCAGTCGCCGCGCAGCGCGTGCACCGCCACCGCGGTCCACGCCAGCAACGGCCCGGCCAGCACGATCCCGGACCGGTCCAGCAGCGGCTCCGCCTCCGCGACGGTGCGCAGCGCCTCGTCCCACTCCCCCGCCAGGAACTGCGCCCGCGCCAGCCACCCGCGCGCCCACAGCGAGATCCGGGTCGAGCCGCCGAGGAACGTCGTGGGCACCGCGATCTCCAGGTCCACCCGCGCCTCGTCGATCGCGTCGACCATCAGGTTCAGCCAGCCGCGGCCCATCTGGATGCGTTGCGCCTGCGCACCGTGCTGCACCCGTTCGGCCAGCTCGGCGTACCCGGCCAGCGCCTCGTCCGCGCGGCCGCTGCCGGCCAGGCCCAGCCCGCGGATCGCCGCCGCTTCCACCGCCGCCGGGGCGTCGGCGGGCACCAGCGAGATCGCCCGGTCCGCCCACCGCACCAGGTCCTCGGCGCGGCACCGCGACAGCGAGTGCAGCACGTACCGCTGGCAGATCAGGGCCGCGACGTCCGGCTCGCGTCCGGCGTTGACCAGGTCCCAGGCGCGGCCGAGCCGGGTTTCCGCCTCGGCTGCGCGGCCACGCACGATCGCCAGATACCCCAGGACAGCGTTGCGCAGCGGTGTCTCCCGCAGGCTCTCCACCTCCGGGGTCAGCGCGGCGGCGGCGAACGCGTCCCCAGCGCCGATCAACGCATCCACGGCGCGGGTGAGGCGGCTTTCCCGTTTCAGCCGGTCGTCGGTGAGGCGGCTGGCGCTCGACAGCAGCGACGCCGCCACGCCCCACGCACCCTCGGCGGCGCGTTCGGCAGCCAGCTCGTCGAGCCGGTCGGCGACCGCCGCGTCCGGCACCGGGGACGCCGCGACCAGCAGGTGCATGCGGCGGACCGGGTCCTCGATGAGGTCGGCGGCCCGGCGGTGCGCGTCCGCGGCGGCGGCCGGGCCCATCGCGGCGAGCACGGCGGCCCGCACCATCGGGTCCGGCGGGCCGGCTTCGGTGAGACCGTGCGGGGCGAACCGGGCCAGCCCCGCGGCGCACGCCTCGTCGAGCAGGGGCAGCACGTCACCGTCGACCGCGGCCAGCGACGCGGCGTCCCGCACGGCGGTGCCGGGCCCGAGCACCGCGATGGCCTCGACCAGCCGCCGCGCCGCGGGCGAGCAGGACTCCAGCGCCTCGCACACCCGCGCGGCGACGGCGGCCGGCGCGGGCAGGTCCGGGTCGAACCGCGCCCACGTCGCGGCCGGCACCTCGCCGAGCAGGTGCACGACGTGGCGTGGGATGCCGCCGGTGTGCCGCCAGAGCCGCTCGGCCATCGACGGGTGCAGCAGCACACCGTGCGCGGCGGCCAGCTCACCGACCTCGGACGCGGTGAGCGGTTCCAGCCGCACGGTCGTGGTCGCGGCGCGGTGCAGCAGTTCCAGCGCCGCCGCGGGCACGTGGTGGTCACCGCTCACGCACGTGGCGACGACGAGCGGCCGGGCGTCGTGGTCGTGCCGGACGGCGGAGACCAGCGTGCGCAACGATTCCAGGTCCGCCCACTGTGCATCGTCCACAATGGCCACCCCGTCGGCGCCGCCGAGCTGGGCGAGCACTCCCCCGGCGCGGCCGGACTCCCACGGCGCCCCGGCCGCGCGCCGCACCCGCCCGTCGTGGCGGTCGGCGAACTCGTCGGCCAGCGCGGTCCGTCCCACCCCGGCCGGGCCGGTGACCAGCACGAACGCCGGCGCCGCCACGCTCTCCAGTGCGGCGAGCGCGGCGGCGCGGGCGATCAGCTGCGGGCGACGGTGGACCACACGGTCACTCTAGGCTGGCTCCGGCGCGACGGCGGGCAGCGGAACGTCGGCGTGCTGCGCCCGCGGCACCAGTGCGGTGACCAGCGCCGCGGCGAGCGCCACCCCGGCGAAGATGTAGAACGCCGTGGTCCCGCCGAGCCCGGCGCCGACCAGCAGGCCGCCGATCACCGGCCCGACGATCCCGCCGAGCCGGCCGAAGCCCGCGCACCACGCCACGCCCGCGGCCCGCGCGCGGGTCGGGTAGTAGTTGGACACCAGCCCGTAGATCAGCACCTGGGTGCCGATCGTGCCGACCCCGGCCACGGCGACCGCGAGCAGCAGCGCGACCAGCGGCAGGTCCAGTGGCAGCAGCGCGAGCGTGAGCGCGGCGAGCACGAACGTGGTGACCACGACCCGTTTCGCCCCGGCCCGGTCCGCCCACAGCGAGGCCAGCAGGCCGCCGACGATTGCGCCGAGGTTGAGCACCAGCAGGAAGGTCAGCGAGTAGCTCTTGCCGTACCCGTTGTCGGACATGATCTTCGGCAGCCACGTGTTCAGGCCGTAGGTCAGCAGCAGCCCGGCGAAGCTCATCAGCCCGAGCAGCGCGGTCGGCCAGGCCAGGGCGCGAGTCGCCAGCGCCGGGAAGCCCACGCGGTCGGTCACCGGCGGCTCGGCGACCAGCGGGACACCGGTCCGCTCCGACACCGCCCGGGCTTCGGCGTCCCGGCCGCGGGCGGCCAGCCACTTCGCCGACTCCGGCAGTTTGACGATCGCCAGCGGCAGGACCAGCACGATCGGCAGCGCGCCGACCCAGAACAGCCCGCGCCACCCGACGGCGTCGGCCAGCACGAGCGCCAGCAGCGACGCGAGCACACCACCGGCGGGGACTCCGCTGTAGACGATCGCGTTGAGCCGGTTGCGGCGTCCGGCCGGCGCGAACTCGGCCACCAGGGCGCCGACGGTCGCCACCAGCGCGCCGACGCCGATGCCGGTGACGAACCGGCCGAAGCCGAACGCGGTGACGTTCTGGGTGAGGGCGGTCAGCCCCATCCCGATCGAGAACCAGGCCAGGTTGAGCAGCATGATCTTGCGGCGGCCGATCCAGTCGCCGAGGCCGCCCGCGGCCAGCGCCCCGACGAGCACGCCGACCAGGGCGTAGCTGCCCAGCGCCCCGGCCTGGCCGGGGCTGATGTGGCCGAGCTGGGCCGGGTCGGCGAGCAGGGTGGGCAGGACGGTGCCGTAGACGACCAGGTCGTACCCGTCGAAGACGAGGGCGATCGTCGACAAGGCGACCACCCAGGACACGGTGCGCCGGCGCCTCGTTGCGTCGGTGTCGGACATGTTGGCTCCCGGTGTGGGGTGGGCGACGGTGGCCCCGGGGTGGGGCCGCCGGGTTTTCAGCCGAGGTCGCCCCCGGCCACCGGCAGGACGGTGCCGGTGATGTAGGAGGCCTCGTCGGAGGCCAGGAACGTGATCGCGGCGGCCTGCTCGTCGAGCGTGCCGTACCGCTTCATCAGCGACGAGTTCACGGTCTGGTCGATGTGCGCCTGGAACCAGGCCCGCTCCTGCTCGGTCTCCAGCGCCGACCCGCCGCGGCTGATGCGGCGCGGCGGGGCCTCGGTGCCGCCGGGCGCGGTCGCGACCACCCGGATGCCCGCGTCGGCGTACTCCAGCGCCAGGGAGGCCGTGATGGCGTTGATGCCACCCTTGGCCGCCGAGTACGGGATGCGGTGGATGCCGCGGGTGGCGGCGGAGGAGACGTTGACGATCACGCCGTGCCCCTGCGCGGCCATCGACGGCAGCGCGGCGCGGCACGAGTACAGCGTCGTCATCAGCGACCGGCGGATCTCGGCGTCGATCTGGTCGGGGGTGAACTCGGTGAACGGCTTGAACCAGATCGCGCCGCCGACGTTGTTGACCAGCACGTCGATCCGGCCGTACCGGGCGATCGCCGCCTCGGCCACCGCCTGCGCGCCCTGCCACGTCTCCAGGTCGGCCAGCACCGGCAGGGCCTCGCCGGTGAGCTCGTCGGCCACGCCGGTGACCAGGTCGGACCGGTCGGCGAGGACGACCGTGCCGCCCTCGGCGCTGATCCGCCGCGCGACGCGCTCGCCGATGCCCTGCGCGGCGCCGGTGACCACGACGACCTTGCCGTCGAAGCGGCCGGGGCTGAGGAACTTCGGCCGCCGCGCGGCTTTCGCGTCGTCCATCGCGCGGCGCATGGTGATCTTCGAGCGCTCGGCGTGCTCGGCCACCAGACGGCGCGCGGCCTGCCGGTCACCGGCCTCGAACGCGGCGACGATGTCCAGGTGGTCCTGCGTGCAGCGCGGGTGGCACCAGGTGGCGTCGCGCAGGGTCTCCGTCATGTGGCCCTTCACGCCGAGCGCTTGGTAGGCCTGCAGGAGGTGCTCGTTGCCGGTCAGGGTGAACAGGTAGTCGTGGAAGGCCGCGTTGGTCTCGGTGTAGGCGGCGGCGTCGAGGAACCGGTCACCGTCCACATAGGGCACGGTGGCCTCGGCGAGCAGGCGGTACCCGGCGAGCTGCTGGGAGGACAGGCGGCCGATGGTGATCTCGACCGCGCCCAGCTCCAGGGCCTGCCGCGCCTCGAACACGGCATCCGACTCGTGCACCGAGGGGTGCTCCTCGCCGATCTCGTAGCGCCCGGGTTCGGTGAGCGGAGCGGTTTCGGTCCGCGGCAGCATCTCCTGTCCCGCGATGGTGCGGGAGGCCGTGGGCCGCAGCGGCTCACCGGGGTCGAGCGTGCCGCCGGTGCCGCCGGGCCAGATGACCTGCCCGGCGATGGCCCGCCGGGCCTGGCCTTCGTCGGGGCTCGCGCCGCCGCGGAGCGGCGCGAGCTCGGCGGGCGGGAAGATCGCCTGCCCGGCCACGGTCCGGCTCGCCCCCGCGCGCTCCGGCGAAGGGGACGCGGCGGCCGGAGCGGCGGGGACCACCGGCGCCGTCGGCGCCGGAGCCTGCGTGGCCGGTGCGGTCACGGGAGCGGGTTCAGCCTTCGTCTCCGCCGCGGCGGCGGAGAGCGCGAACTTCTCGTAGTAGAAGCCCGTCGGCTCCACGCCCGCCTCGGCGAAGTGCTTGCGCACCGCCTCGACCATCGGGGGCGGGCCGCACAGGTACACCGCCACGTCGCCGCCGTGCAGGTGCTCCTCGCGGATCAGGCTGGTCACGTAGCCCTTGTTCGGCGCGCTCGAATCCGGGTCGGCGACGCAGTAGTCCCACGTGAGCCCCTCGACCTCGGCGGCCAGCGAAGCGAGCGTGTCCATCTCGACCAGGTCGTCGTCGGTGCTCACGCCGTAGATCAGGTGCGCCGGGCGTCCCGACCCGCAGGCCCGCATCGCCCGCACGATCGACAGGATCGGCGCCAGCCCGGTGCCGCCGGCCAGCAGCAGCACCGGACGCTGCGTCTCGCGCAGGAAGAAACTGCCGTTCGGGCCGGTGAAGCGCAGCTCGTCGCCGGGCGCGGCCCGCTCGGTCAGGTAGTCCGACATGACCCCGCCCGGCGTGAGCTTCACCAGGAACGTCAGCTGCTTGTCTTCGGGGGCGTTGCTGAACGAGTACGACCGGGTCTGGCCGGTGCCGGGGACCTCGATGTTGACGTACTGCCCGGGCAGGAACGCCAGCTTGTCGCGGTCCGGCGTCTCCAGCGTGAGGGCGAACGTCGTCGGCGACAACCGCTCCAGCCCCGTGAGCGTCGCGGTGTAGGTCGCGGCCTGGGTCTTCGCCACCGCCGAGGTGCTGGCGATCTGCAGCACCAGGTCCGACTTCGGCTTCATGCTGCACGGCAGCACATAACCCCGCGATGCTTCGTCGGCGGACAACGCGTCGTCGATGTAGGTGCCGCCGTCGTAGTCGCCGGACTCGCAGAACGCCTTGCACGTCCCGCACGCCCCGTCGCGGCAGTCCAGCGGGATGTTGATGCGCTGCCGGTAGGACGCGTCGGCCACCGTCTGGTCCGGCTCGCACTTGATGAAGCGGGTGACACCGTCCTCGAAGGACAGTGCGACCTGGAAAGCCATGGTGACTCCTGGTGCTCAGGCGAAGGTGGTGGAGCGGCGAAGCCGCTTGTGACGGGCCGTCAACCGGCACCGCCGCGGGTTCTGAGTCGGCTCAGCCGCGCGGAGCGCGTCGGTTGAGGGCGGTGGTGGGCGACGGGCGGGTGTCCCCTCGCGAGGACAGCGCCGACGTGGTGGGTGACACCGCCGCGCGGAGCGCGTCCACCAGGGGTGGTGGTCGGGCTGGCGGGTGGGAATTCATGAGGAGGCGATCCCACAGCGAGGGGGCGTCTGAGGTTCCGCCACCCGCACCGCCACGCAAACCAGCCCGTGACAGGTTCTAGATGTGGTAGACGTCGACGACGTGGTGGATGTAGTCGTTCTTCAGGATGACCGTCTTGCGGCGGATCAGCGGTGACTCCCCGGAGAAGTCGATCGTGTAGAACGACGTGCCGTAGTACGGGTCGACCGTCTTGTAGCGGAAGTACATGGTGTGCCAGTTGAACCGCACGTCCACGATGTCGCCGCGGCGCTCGATCAGTTCGGCGTTGGTGATGTTGTGGCTGGTGCGCGGCTCCGGGATCGACGTGGCGCTGGACCGCTCGGTGCGGATCCGGAACACCCGGTCCTCCAGCCCGCCCTTGTTCGGGTAGTAGATGAGCGAGATCTGGCTGTGCGGGTCCTCGGTCAGCAGGTCGTCGTCGCCCCAGGAGGGCATCCAGAACACCACGTCGTCGGCGTAGCACTCGAGCCACTTCTCGAACTCGCGGTCGTCGAGGTAGCGCGCCTCGCGGTAGAGGAACTGCTCGATGTCGGTCTGGGTGATGGTCTTGGTCCCGGTGGTCATTCCGCCGCTCCGATCGCCTTGCGCAGGGTGTCCCGCCAGTAGCCGTGCTGGACCGGGTACAGCCCCTCGTCCTCGTTCTTCTGCCCCGCCGAGATGACGCCCTTCATGTCCAGCGCCAGCGCGACCTCGTCCGGGCCGGTCAGCCAGTGCTCGGCGCCGCGGCTCATGTCGTTCCACGGCGCGGCGGTGGCGCGGAAGGTGAGCTGGCAGGAGCGGAACTCCTCCAGGTCGTCCGGGGTGGCCATGCCGGAGGCGTTGAAGAAGTCCTCGTACTGCCGGATCCGCCAGGCGCGGGCCTCGGCGCTCTCCCCCTTCGGCGCGATGCAGTAGATCGTCACCTCGGTCTTGTCCGGCGCGATCGGCCGGAAGTGCCGGATCTGCGTGGAGAACTGGTCCATCAGGTAGACGTTGGGGTACAGGCACAGGTTGCGGGAGCCCTTGACCATGAACTCGCCCTTGGCGTCGCCGAACTTCTGCTTCAGCTCGTCCATCCGGTTCCACAGTGGACGGTCCTGCGGGTTGCCCGCCCACGTCCACAGGCACAGGTGCCCGTGCGGGAAGGACCAGTAACCGCCGCCGGACTTGCCCCAGCTGCCGGCGTCGAGGGTCTTGGTGTCGTTCTTGGACTCACCGGTGTTGCGGCGCGCGGTGGTGGCCGCGTAGTTCCAGTGCGTCGCGGTGACGTGGTAGCCGTCCGCGCCGTTTTCGGCCTGCACCTTCCAGTTGCCGTCGTAGGTGTAGGTGGACGAGCCGCGCAGCACCTCCAGCCCCTCCGGGGACTGGTCCACCAGCATGTCGATGATCTTCGTGGTGTCGCCGAGGTGCTCCTCCAGCGGCAGCACGTCGGCATTGAGGCTGCCGAACAGGAACCCGCGGTAGCTGTCGAAGCGGGCCACGCGGGTCATGTCGTGCGAGCCGCCGGTGTTGAACGAGGGCGGGTAGCCGGCGCCGTCGGGGTCCTTGACCTTGAGCAGCTTGCCGTCGTTGCGGAAGGTCCAGCCGTGGAACGGGCAGGTCAGGGTCATCCGGTTGTCGGTCTTGCGGCGGCAGACCATCGCGCCCCGGTGCGCGCAGGCGTTGATCAGGCAGTGCAGCTCACCGCCGGAATCCCGGGTGATCACCACCGGCTGCCGTCCGATGTAGGTGGTGAAGTAGTCGCCCGGGTTCGCGATCTGGCTCTCGTGGGCGAGGTAGATCCAGTTGCCCTCGAAGATGTGCTTCATCTCGAGTTCGAAGATCTCCTCGTCGGTGAAGATCCGGCGGTTCGCCCGGTAGATCCCGGCCTCGCGGTCCTCCACGACGGCGTCGGCGAGGACGGCCGACACGTGGTCCACGGTCTCGGTCATGGAAACCTCCAACGGCCTCAGCGGCACTGCTCGGCTCTGCGTGTTCCCCTGACCTTGACAACCGGTGGCCCCAGTCACACCGGGCGATTACCTAGTCCTGACCCAGGGTGCTATTAATCGATGGCATCGATCAATCCAGACTGAATCGCTCCTTGTCTTGACTCAATATCCGTACCTACGGTGAATGAATCCACGACGAGGAGCGGGAAGGAGGCCGGCGATGGAGCTGCGTCACCTGCGGTACTTCACCGCCGTGGCCGACACCTGCCACTTCGGGAAGGCCGCCGAGCGCCTGCACATGGCGCAGCCGGCCCTGTCACACGCGATCCGGCAGCTGGAGGCCGAGCTGGGCGCGCCCCTGTTCACCCGCACCACCCGGCAGGTCCGGCTCACCCCGGCGGGTGAGTTTCTGCTGGCCGAGGCGCGGCGGGTGCTGGACACGGTCGAGGACAGCGTGCGCGGGGTGCGCCGCATCGCCGACGGCCGCCTGGGCCTGGTCCGGGTCGGGTTCACCGGCACCTCGGCGTTCTCGCACCTGCCGCGCATCGCCCGCGCGGTCAAGCGGGACCTGCCCGGGGTCGCCGTCGAGGTGCACGCCGACCTGCTCACCCCGGCCCAGTGCGACGGGCTCCGCAACGGGGACCTGGACTTGGCCGTGCTCCGCCCGCCCGCCCAGGGCGAGGACATCGATCTGCACACCCTGGAGGTCGAGCCGCTGATCCTCGCCGTGCCGGCCGACCACCGGCTCGCGGTCGAGCCCGTGGTGTCCGTGGCCGACCTGCGCACCGAGAGCTTCATCAGCTACGCCAGCAAGGACTCCGTGGTCAACGACGCCGTCATGCGCAGCTGCCAGGCCGCCGGGTTCAGCCCGCGCCGCGAGCACGAGGCGGCCGGCACGGCGGTGCTGCTGGCACTGGTCGCCGGCGGGCTCGGCATCGCGGTGCTGCCCGCGTCGGCCCGCGCGCTGCCGCTGGCCGGGGTCGTGTTCCGCGACCTCGCCGACGCCGGCACCGTCGAGCTCGCCCTCGCCTGGCGCCGCGACAACGACTCCCCGCTCGTCCGGTCGGTCCTCGAGGTGCTCGAGGCCGCTCTCGCCCCCCAACGACACGAGGTCAGCCGATGAAGATCACGCGGGTGGAGGCGATCCCGTTCGCCATCCCGTACCGCAAGCCGCTCAAGTTCGCCTCCGGCGAGGTGCACGTGGCCGAGCACGTGCTGGTGCGGGTACACACCGACGACGGGATCACCGGCGTCGCCGAGGCGCCGCCGCGGCCGTTCACCTACGGCGAGACGCAGGCCGGGATCATCGCGGTGATCGAGAAGATCTTCGCGCCGCAGGTGGTGGGCCTGACCCTGCTCGAGCGCGAAGCCATGGCCTCGCGGCTGGCCCGCACCGTCGGCAACCCGGCGGCGAAGGCCGCGATCGACATGGCCGTGTGGGACGCGCTCGGCCGCACCCTGGACGTGCAGGTCACCGAGCTGCTCGGTGGCTACACCGACCGGATGCGCGTGTCGCACATGCTCGGGTTCGACGAGCCGGCGGCGATGGTCGCCGAGGCCCAGCGGATGCGCGACGAGCACGGCATCACCACGTTCAAGGTCAAGGTCGGCCGCCGCCCGGTCTCGCTGGACACCGCCGTGGTGCGCGCCCTGCGCGAGGGCATGGGCGAGGACGTCGAGTTGTACGTCGACGGCAACCGGGGCTGGACCGCCTCGGAGTCGGCGATGGCGATGAAGGAGATGGCCGACCTCGGTCTGCTGTTCGCCGAGGAGCTGTGCCCGGCCGACGACGTGCTGGGCCGCCGCTGGCTGGTGTCGCAGCTGGACGTGCCGTTCATCGCCGACGAATCGGCCGTGACCCCGGCCGACGTGACCCGCGAGATCCTGGCCGGCTCGGCCACCGCGATCAGCATCAAGACGGCGCGCACCGGGTTCACCCACTCGCAGCGCGTGCACCACCTCGCCGAGGGACTGGGCCTGGAGGTCGTGATGGGCAACCAGATCGACGGCCAGATCGGTTCCGTGTGCACTGTCGCGTTCGGAGCGTCCTACGCGCTCACCTCGCGGCGGGCGGGCGAGCTGTCCAACTTCCTGGACATGAGTGACGACCTGCTCACCGAACCGCTGGAGATCCACGACGGTGAGCTGAACATCCGGCCCGGCGCCGGGCTCGGGATCGAGATCGACCCGGCCAAGCTCGAGCGCTACCGCCAGGACCGCTGAAACTCCCCCGGATATCAAGGAATCAAGGAGGATCCCATGACCGCCACCCACCACGCTCCCGCGGCCGCCGAGTCCGGTGCGAGCGCCACGGCCCGGTTCAAGACCGACAAGTTCGCCGCCGTGGCCGACACCCCGAAGGAGCGGGTCAGCCTGCTGGCGCGCGAGGTGCTCGACGCCGTCCACCAGACCATCCGCAAGCACAAGGTCACCTACGACGAGTACAACGCGCTGAAGGCGTGGCTGATCCAGGTCGGTGAGGACGGCGAGTGGCCGCTGTTCCTGGACGTGTGGGTCGAGCACGTGGTGGAGGAGGTCGCCACCTCGCACCGCAAGGGCAACAAGGGCACCATCGAGGGCCCGTACTACGTGCCCGGCGCGCCGGAGCAGGGCTCGCGCGGCTCGGTGCCGATGCGGGAGAACGAGGGCGGCACGCCGCTGGTGTGGACCGGCACGGTCACCTCGGTCGACGGCACGCCGCTGAAGGACGCGAAGGTCGAGCTGTGGCACGCCGACGCCGACGGCCTGTACTCGCAGTTCGCGCCCGGCATCCCGGAGTGGAACCTGCGCGGCACGTTCTCCGTGGAGGAGGACGGTTCGTTCGAGATCCACACCGTGCGGCCCGCGCCGTACCAGATCCCGACCGACGGCGCGTGCGGCAAGCTGATCGCCGCCGCGGGCTGGCACGCGTGGCGCCCGGCGCACCTGCACGTCAAGGTGTCCGCGCCGGGCCACGAACTGCTGACCGCGCAGCTGTACTTCCCCGGCGACGAGCACAACGACGACGACATCGCCTCGGCGGTCAAGCCGGAGCTGGTGCTGGACCCGAAGCCGGCCGACGGCGGCGAGACCGTGTCCTACGGTTTCGTGCTCGACCCCGTTGCCTGACACTCGCCGATCTGGAGGACTCACCCATGTTGTTCCACGTCCGGATGGATGTGCACCTGCCGCCCGATATGGACCCTTCGGTGCGGGCGGACATCGTCGCCCGGGAGAAGGCGTACAGCCAGCAGCTGCAGCGGGAGGGGAAGTGGCCGCACCTGTGGCGCATCGTGGGTGAGTACTCCAACATCTCGATCTTCGACGTGAAGTCGAACGACGAGTTGCACGAGGTGTTGTCGGGGTTGCCGTTGTTCCCGTACATGGATATTCGCGTGATGCCGTTGGCTACGCATCCTTCGAAGGTTTCTTAGCCGGCGGGCGCTACGCGGGTGGTTGCGCTGCGCGCGGCTGAATGCGCCGGCTTCGCTTCGCTACGCCCGGATCTGCCCCTCCCGAACCCGATCTTCAATTGTTCGGTTGCCGAGAAGTCGCGTCAAGGCTGGAAAGAGTACCTTGACCCGACTGCTCGGCAACCGATTTGGCTGGGGATCGGGTTGCGGGAGAGGGGTGGCTCGTGGGGGTGATGCTTTTCGTTGCCGGCTGCCTGTCCGCAAGCCGGCAACGAAAAGCAACCACCTTGCCGGCCAGCCCTCCCCCGCTCCCGATCCACAGCCCAGTTCTGCGGCCGATCAGGGGTTGTCAAGGTACTCTTTCCCGCCTTGACAACCCCTGATCGGCCGTTGAAACAATGAAAAATCGGGGCGGCTACAAAACCCCAGCCACCTGAGAAGCAGCAGCGAGCACCGCCCCGTACTGCGTCGCCACGAGATGCCGGATCGGAATCGTCCGGTAGTCCCCCAGCGCGGCATCCTCGGCCAGCCACTCCGCATGCCGCGCCGCCACCCGTTCGCGCGCCGCCCGCACCGACGGCCGCGTGTTCCCCACCCCCAGCTCCCCATCCAGCGCCCGCAACAGAATCCCCCCGTACCGCAACCGGAAACTGTGCGTGGCCTCCGCCAGGGATGCCACCTCGGCGACCGTGGCCGGGCGATCCGCCTCCGGGGCCGTGCTACGCGACCGCGCACTGCGCGCCCCGGCCGCCATCATCGTCGCGAAGGAGCGGCTCGCCCGCCAGAACGGCGAGTCCGGCACCATCAGCGCCCCCGACACCGCCTCGATGGTGTCCGCCATCAGCGTCGACAGGTCCGCCAGAGCCCGGGCGTGCGCGGCCAGCGCCGACGCGTACCCGGTGCCGGCCGGGCTGTCGTCGTCGGCGGTGTCCGACGTCCAGTACGGCAGCTCGGTCACCAGCGTCAGCGCCCCGTACCGGCCCGCGTAGGACGCCGTGCTGTCACCGGCCGAGTTGGTCCACGGCTCGCCCCGGCCGGTCAGGTAGTCGTAGGCCCGGCTGATCGACGTGCCCTGGAAGATCGCGTCGTCCAGCCGCACGATGTAGGGCGCCTCCGGCTCACCGCGGTCCAGCGGCAGCCCGACGTGCCCGGGCAGCGCCTGCAGCGTCCGGTGCAGCGCGGGCTCGGGCCGGCTGAGGTAGTAGTAGACGCCGCCCAGCTCGCTGTTGTGCAGCGAGCACACCAGATCCGGGCGGTCGGAGTCGATCAGCCGCATCAGGGCCTGCGTCTCCGGCAGCGCGGCGTCGAAGTAGGCGTCCTTGTAGTCCAGCGGGAACGTCCACTCGACCTGGTCCGGACCGGCCGGGCGGTAGAAGTGCCGCGCGTAGTGCTCCCGCGTGAACGGCCCGGCCAGCCAGCCCTCGTTGAGCCGCAACCCGTCCGGGTCGATGCACGCGATGATCCGCCACCGGTGCCGCAGCCGCGCCCGCAGCCCGGGATCGGCGCACAACCGTTCGGCCAGGTGCAGCGCGGTGAGCCCGCCGATGGGCTCGTTGGGGTGCGGCAGCCCGAAGACCAGCGCGGTGGGATCACCCGGCTCGCCGTCGATCGTCAGGCACAGCAGCGGCTCGCCGTGCCGGGACGTGCCCACGCGCTGCAGCGTCGCGATCTCGCCGTAGCCCGCGGCGAGCCCGCGCAGCCGGCGATGCAGCTCGTCGACGCCCGCGAACGCCGGGTGGTCTCCTACTTCGTCGATCTCCTTGAGCAGCCATTCCGGCAGCGTCACGGGCCCCCTCCTCGTCCGTCGTTTCGTGCTCGGTCCAGTTCACCCGAATGTGTCGCGGCGGGCGAGGGCCGACCAGGCGAACGAGTGGAGCGTCACGCGGCGCCGAGGTCGCCTGCCACCTGGTCCAGCTTCGCTCGGATGCGGGCGACCGCGTCCCGGCCCAGCGGCAACCGCAGCGGCGCGTCGGCGGTTCCGGCCACCGCGACGATCGCGGCCGCCGCGTCGGCCGGGTCGCCGGGCGGATCCCCGTCGTCATCGGCGTAGTCGGGTGCGGCGTAGGCGTCGATCGTCTGCGCGACCTGGGCCGACGCCGCGCCGAAGCCGGTGCCGAACACGCCCGGTTCGACGATGGTGACGCTCACCCCGAAGGGCGCCAGCTCTTCGGCCAGGGCTTCGTGCAGCGCCTCGACGGCGAACTTGCTCGCCGCGTACACCCCGAAGCCGGCGCCCGCGGAGAAGCCGCCCATCGAGCTGATCGCCAGCACATGCCCGCCGCGCTGGGCGCGCATCACCGGCAGCACGGCGCGCGTCACCCCCAGCAGCCCGAAGACGTTGATGTCGAACAGCTCCCGCGCCTCGGCCGGCGAGGTCTCCTCCACCGCGCCGAAGAGCCCGCGGCCGGCGTTGCTGACCAGGACGTCGATGCGGCCGAACCGGTCGACCGCGCGCGCCACCGCCGAGCGGGCAGCGTTCTCGTCGGTGACGTCCAGCGGCAGCGCGAGCAGCCGGTCGCCGGTGAGCCCGATGCGCTCCGGCCGCCGCGCGGTGGCGACGACAGCATCCCCCGCGGCGAGCGCCTGCCGGGCGATCGCGGTCCCGAGACCGCCGGACGCGCCCGTGATGAACCAGGTCCTCATGATGCCCCCAGAAAGTAAACCAAGACGATTTCTCGCCTGAGTATACTTTTGGCGGCGGACCGGTCCACCGGCACACCCGGGTTCAGCGCCTCTCCCGGGCGGCCTCCGCGATGCGCCGCGCCTTGGCTGCCTGCTCGAACGGGGTGTCACCGTGGGCGCGGCGGTCTCCGAGCGTCGCGAACAGCTCCGCGACCGTCGCCGAGTCGTGGTGCGACGCGTGCTCGGCCAGGTCCGGCGCCACCGAACCGAGGATCTGCCGGAACCGGATCTCGGCAAGCGGACCGAGCCGGTCGTAGATCTGCACGAACACCCGCTGCGCCCGCGCCCGGTCCCACCCCGCCGGCAGCAGCTCGGCGGGCAGGTCCGGATCCGTCTCGGGGAAGCGCCGCCAGTCCACCCGCAGCTCGGTCCGCATCCGCAGCGCCCGCTTCGGCCCGATGAGCCCGTCGTCGAGGCTCTGCAGCAGCGGCTCGTACCGGTCGGCGAACTCGCGGTACTCCTTCGCCAGTGGCTCCAGGTCGAACGCCGACACCGGGCTGACCGGCCCCCCCGGCACCTCGGTCGACCGCAGCACCGTCGCCGTCGTGATGCCCAGCTCGCGCAGCACCACCAGGGCCTCCTCGCCCAGGTCGTGCGGCGACACCCACACGCCGTCGTACAGCGCGGCGAAGCGCAGGACCCGCAGCCGCGACCGCAGGTTGTTGCGCAGCGTGCGGTCCTGCTCGGGAACGGAGAACGCGACGACCGTCCAGCGGCCGTCCCACTTCGGCGCGGTCGAGCCGAACGTCAGCATCCGGTGTGTGCGCTCGACGATCACCTCCGAGGTGCGCGGCGGGATCCCGTAGGCCGTGGTCCGGCCCTGCCGCGACACCGTGAGCAGCCCCCGCGCCACGAGCCGCCGCATCGCCGCGCGGGCGCCGTCGGCCGTCACGTCGAAGTCCGCCAGCAGCCGGACCAGCGCGGTCGCCGGCACGTGCTCGTCCCGCCAGTACCAGAAGTCGCCCAGCAGCGACGTGAGCAGCAACTGCGGCTCGGCGCCGTTCTGCGGACGGGGCAGCGCGGCCCCCGGTTTCTTCACGCTCACCGGCCCAGTCTGACACAGGTCTTGAAATAGGCGACAGGTCGTGCGACGCTCGTCCACAACTTCGACAACCACCCTCCTCGATCGCCTGGCAAGGCCCAACGCAGGGAGAAACACGCCATGCGCCTCACCCTCCGCCGTCCCCTCCTCCTCGCGGTGGCCGCGGTCCTCGTCGTCACCGGATGCGGTCAGGCCTCCTCCGGCTCGGGTCCCGGCCCGGGCGCCGCCACCGTGCCCGCCCTGCACGACGCCCTGCCGCAGCAGGTCAAGGACTCCGGCGTGCTCAGATTCGCCGGGGACTCGCACCCGCCGTACCGGACCGTCGGCGCCGACGGCACCAGTGTCACCGGCATCGACAAGGACTTCCAGGACGCGCTCGGCCAGGTCCTCGGTGTCCGCACCCAGACCGTCGTGGTCAGCAACCTCCCGGCCGCACTGCAGGGCATGCTCAGCGGCCGCTACGAGGCGTTCAACGGCCCGGTCAAGGCCACCGCCGAGCGCGAGCAGCAGTTCGACTCGATCACCTGGATGACCACCCGCACCTCCTACGTCGTGCCGGCCGGCTCGACCGCGGGCATCAAGACCGTGGACGACCTGTGCGGCAAGCGGGTCGCGGTGGTCAGCGCGAGCATCGTCGAGGAGCAGCTGAACAAGCTCTCCCAGTACTGCACCGGCGCCGGCCGGCAGCCCACGACCACGGTCGGCCTGGACAACACCAACGCGACGATGCTCGCCGCCCAGTCCGGCCGCGCCGACGCCGCCGGCATGACGCAGGCCGCCGCCATCGACGTCACCACCGCGCAGAAGGGCGCCTTCACCTACGTCACCCAGACCGAGGCGCAGGGTGCGACCGCTGACAACCTCGCGCTGCTGGTGCCCAAGACCAGCGGTCTCGGCCCGGTCCTGCGCGACGCCTTCCAGGCCCTGTTCGACAGCGGCGAATACCGCCGGATCATGGACAAGTGGGGACTGACCGACGTCACGGTCGAGAAACCGCTGCTCAACGCCGCCACGTCCCGCTGACCCCGGAGAACCCATGACAACCCTCACCGCGGAGCCGGCCGACGACGTCGCCACCGCGCGCCACCGGATCCGGCCCTGGCGCTGGGTGGCCGGGATCGTCCTGGCCGTCGTCACCGCCCAGCTCGCCTGGTTCCTGATCGGCAACTCCCGTTTCCAGTGGGACGTCGTCGCCGAGTACCTGTTCGACTCGACCGTGCTCGCCGGGCTCGGCACGACCGTCCTGCTGGCGGTGGTCGCGATGGCGATCGGCTCGCTCGTCGGCGGGCTGCTCGCCGCGGCGCAGCTGAGCGACTTCGCGCCGCTGCGCTGGGCCGCCACCGTCTACATCGGAGTGTTCCGCGGCATCCCGCCGCTGGTGCAGCTGATCTTCTGGTTCAACCTCGCCTACCTGCTGCCGCGGCTGTCGATCGGCATCCCGTTCGGCCCGGTGTTCGCCTCCTGGGACGCGAACCTGGTGATCACCCCGCTCACCGCGGCGATCATCGGGCTGTCGCTGGTGGAGTCGGCCTACCTCGCCGAGATCATCCGCGCCGGGCTGCTGTCGGTCGACAGCGGTCAGCGGGACGCGGCCAGGGCGATGGGGTTCACGCCCGGCCAGACGTTCGTGCGCGTGGTGCTGCCGCAGGCGATGCGCACGATCATCCCGCCGGCGGGCAGCCAGTTCATCAGCGTGCTCAAGGGCACCGCGCTGGTGTCGGTGATCGCGATGGCCGACCTGCTGCACTCGGTCCAGGTCATCTACAACCGCACCTACCAGATCGTGCCGATGCTCATCGTCGCGTGCCTGTGGTACCTGGCGGTGGTCACGCTGCTGACCATCGGCCAGCGCCGCCTGGAACGCCACTTCTCACGGGGACACGGGGTGCGGAAATGACCGGGCCGGTGCTGCGCGTGCGCAACGTGCGCAAGTCCTTCGGCGACCACGCCGCCCTCGACGACGTCAGCCTGGACGTGCACGAGGGTGAGGTCGTGGTGGTGATCGGGCCGTCCGGGTCCGGCAAGTCGACGCTGGTGCGGTGCGTGCACCAGCTGGAGAGCATCGACGGCGGGGCGATCTACCTCGACGACGAGCTGCTCGGCTACGAGCGGCGGGGCGGCGGCCTGCGCCCGCTGAGCGCGCGGCGCGTCGCGGCCCAGCGGCGGCGGATGAGCATGGTGTTCCAGCAGTTCAACCTCCTGCCCCACATGACCGTGCTGCGCAACGTCACCGAAGCGCCGGTGCGCGTGCACGGCCGGGACCGCGCCGAGGCGCGGGCGGAGGCGCTGGAGCTGCTGGCGCAGGTGGGCCTGCGCGACCGCGCGGACCACTACCCGCGGCAGCTGTCCGGCGGCCAGCAGCAGCGCGTGGCGATCGCGCGTGCGGTGGCCACCCACCCGCGGATCACGCTGTTCGACGAGCCGACCAGCGCGCTCGACCCCGAGCTGGTCGGCGAGGTGCTCGGCGTGATGCGGGACCTGGCGGCCGGTGGCATGACGATGGTCGTGGTGACCCACGAGATGGCCTTCGCCCGCGAGGTCGCCGACCGCTGCGTGTTCATGGAGGCCGGCCGGATCGTCGAGTCCGGCCCGCCCGCGGAGCTGTTCGGCAACCCGCGAACCCCGCGGCTGCGGGCGTTCCTGGCCCGCCACAACGCGACGATGGAGGGTGTGTCGTGATCACGATCGCTTCGGTCGGGGACCTGATCCTCGACGAACCGGACCCGGCGTCCTTCCTCGCGCCGTCCGCGGACCTGCTGCGGTCGGCCGACGTGACGATCGGTCACGTCGAGGTCCCGCACTCGACCACGACGGTCTCGCAGAGCACGGACGTGCCCGCCCCGCCCGCCGACCCCGCGGCGCTGAAAGCGCTTGCTCAGGCCGGTTTCGACATCGTCACGCTGGCGGGCAACCACATCTGCGACGCCGGTGAGGTCGGCATCGCCGACACCATCAGGCACTCCCGGGAAGCCGGTCTCGTGCCGACGGGCGCCGGGCCGAACCTGGACCAGGCCCGCAAGCCCGCGATCATCGAGCGCGACGGCCTGCGGGTCGGGGTGCTGTCCTACAACTGCGTCGGCCCACGCGAATCCTGGGCCACATCGAAGAAACCCGGCTGCGCCTACGTGCACGTGCTCACCCACTACGAGCTGGACCACGCGAGCCCGGGCGGGCCGCCGAAGATCTACACCTTCGCCGATCCGGACAGCCTGGACGCGATGGCCGACGACATCCGGGCACTGCGCGCCGACGCCGACATCGTGCTGGTGTCGCTGCACAAGGGGGTCGGGCACACTCCGGCCGCGGTCGCGATGTACGAGAAGCCGGTGGCCCGCGCGGCGATCGACGCCGGCGCCGACGCCGTGTTCGGCCACCACGCGCACATCATGCGCGGGATCGAAACCCACCGCGGCAAACCGATCTTCCACGGGCTCGGCAACTTCGTCACCGTCACCCACGCGCTCACCCCGGGCACGGGCGCTGACTCCAGCGCGGAACTGGAGGCGTGGTCGCGGCGGCGCAAGGAGCTGTACGGGTTCGCGCCCGATCCGCGGATGCCCGCCTACCCGTTCCACCCGGAAAGCCGCAACACCGCGATCGCCTGGCTGGGCTTCGACCGCGACGGCCTCACCGAGGCCGGGTTCGTGCCGTGCTGGATCGACGAGCGCGGTGCGCCGGTGCCGTGCGGCGGCACCCCCGACGGCGACCGGGTGACCAGCTACATCGAGGACATCACCCGCAGAGCCGGGCTGAACGGGCGGTTCGCGCCGCGCGGTGACCGGGTCCTGCTGGACGAGATCGAAGGGACGTCATGACCGACCAGCCGCTCGCCGGGCGCACCGTCATCGACCTGACCACGGCGCTGGCCGGCCCGTACGCGACGCTCCTGCTCGCCGGGCTCGGCGCCACGGTCATCAAGGTGGAGAACCCGTTCACCGGCGGGGACTCCTCCCGCAACAACGCGCCCTACCTCGGCCGGGACGGCCTGTCGCTGACGCGGCGCGGCGAGGACGACATGTCGGTGTCGATGCTCGTCCGCGGCCGCAACAAGCTCAGCGTCACCCTGAACCTGAAGAACCCCCGTGCGAAGGCGGTCTTCGCCGATCTGGTGCGCGACGCCGACGTGCTGGTGGAGAACTACAGCCCGGGCGTGACGAACCGGCTCGGCATCGACTACGCGGCCGTGCGGGAGCTGAACCCGCGCCTGGTCTACACCTCGATCAGCGGGTTCGGCGCGCAGGGCGGTCCGGGCTCGGGCAAGGCGATGGACTCCATCATCCAGGCGCTGAGCGGGGTGATGATGACCGCGGGCGAGCCGGACGAGGGCCCGGTGCGGTTCGGGCTGCCGGTCGGCGACATGCTGGCGCCCCTGTTCGCGGTGATCGGCACCGTGTCGGCGCTGATGCAGGCCGAGCACACCGGCGAGGGGCAGCACGTCGACGTGTCCATGCTCGGCGCGCTGACCTCGCTGGTGGCGTGCGAGCCGTTCGACGCCTTCGACGCGGTCGGGCTGCCGCAGCGCACCGGGTCGATGGTGCCGCGGCTGGCGCCGTTCGGGATCCTGCCCGCCGCCGACGGTCACGTCGCCCTGTGCGCGCCGACCGACGCGTTCGCGCACGGTGTGCTGCGTGCGATCGGGCGCGCGGACCTCGTCGAGGACGGCCGGTTCCACAGCCGGGACCAGCGCGTCCGCAACGCCGACGAGCTGCACGGCCTCATCCGCGAGTGGTGCCGGACGCGCCCGGTGGACGAGGTGGTCGACGCGTTCGCCGCGCAGGGCGTCCCGGCCGCACCGGTGCGGGAACCGCGGGAAGCCGTGCGTGATCCGCTCGTGCGGCAGCGCGAAGAGGTGGTGCCGCTCGCGCATCCGCGGCACGGGGTCGTCGCGGACCTGTCCGCGACCGGCATCCCGATCCGGTTTTCCGGCGCCCGCGCGGGTTTCGACCGGCCGGCGCCGGCGCTCGGTGAGCACAACGACCAGGTGTACCGGGAGCGGCTGGGGTACAGCGCCGAGCAGCTCGCGGAGCTGGCCGCCGACGCGGTGATCTGATGCGCCCGGTGATCGGATACGTGGGCGCGGACGTCCCGGTGGAGCTGATCACCGCGGCCGGGGCGGTGCCGATGCGGCTGGCCGGGCGGCCGGGTGCCGACCGGACGCTGGGCGAGAAGTACCTGGGCCGCGGTCTCGATCCGGCGGTGCGGTCGCTGCTGTCCCGCCTGCTGGCCGGGGAGTTCGGCCGGCTCGACGGGCTGGTGGTCTCGCGCGACTGCGAGGCGTCGCTGCGCCTGTTCTACGCGCTGCGGGAGCTGCGGCGGGTGGAGCCGGCGGTGGTGCTGCCGCCGCTGCACCTGGTCGACGTGCTGCACCTGCCGCACCGCACGACGACGCGGTACGTGCTGGCGAAGGTCCGGCAGCTGCGGGCGACGCTGGAGTCCTGGACGGGTTCGGTGATCACGGACCCGGCGCTGGCCGAGGCGATCACCGCGCACGACCGGCTGCGGGCGCTGCTCGGCGAGATGGCGGCCCTGCGGCGGCGCGGGCGGCTGAGCGGGACGCGCGCACTGTCCATCGTGGCGCGGACGACGGCGCTTCCGGTGGTGCAGGCGATCGAGCTGGTGGAGTCGGTGCTCGACGAAGACCACGCCCCGGTGCCGGGACGGCGGGTGTTCCTCACCGGCAGCGGGCACGACAGCCCGGAGGTGTACGAGATGCTGGAGGAGGCGGGGTTGCTGATCGTCGGCGAGGACCACGACTGGGGCGATCTGCTGTGGCACCGCCGGGTCGGCGCGCCGACCGAGCTGGCGCTGGCCGAGCGCTACCAGCACAACGGCCCGTCCGCGCCGCGCGCGTCGATCCGCGCCCGCGCCGCGCACACCGCCGCCGCGGCGCGGGAGTGCGGGGCCGAAGCGCTGATCGCCTACGCGCGGGAGCACGACGACGCACCACCGTGGGACTACCCCGCCCAGCGCGAAGCCACCGGCTTGCCGTCGGTGCTGCTGGAACGACAACCGTACGGCGGCCTCACCGCCGAAGCCCGCACCGCGATCAAGGAACTGTCGTGACCCGTCTGGCCTCCGCTTCCGCCGCGACCGCGTACCAGAAGCAGTGGTTCGCCGAGCTGCGCGCCCATGAGGGGCCGCTGGCGCTGGTCAACGCCGACGCACCGCAGGAAATCTTCCGCGCCATGGGCATCCCGTACGTGGTGAACCAGTGGTGGGCCTCGATCGTCGCGGCGAAGCGGCGCACCCAGGACTACCTGGCGCTGCTGCGCGAGCGCGGCTACCCGGACTACGTCGAGCAGTACAGCTCGACGTCGCTGGCCTCGCTGTTCGACCCGGATCCGGCGAACGCGCCGTGGGGCGGTCTGCCGAGGCCGTCCCTCGTGCTCGCCGAGACCACCGGCGACGCGTCCCGGAAGATCTTCGACGTCTGGGACGCCCAGCCGGGCATCACGTTCTACCCGCTGGAAAGCGCGGCGGCGGACGACGTGCCGGTGCGGTGGTGGGAGCTGATGCCGCGCCGCTGGGAAGAGGCTATCGGCAGCGACCGGCTCGACCTGATGGTCGGCGAGCTGGAGGGGCTGATCCGGTTCCTGGAACAGACCACCGGGCGGGTGTTCTCCGAGACCCGGTTCCGTGAGGTCATGGCGCTGGTCAACGAGCAGCAGGAGTGGAACCGGCGCACCCGGGACCTGATCGCGGCCGCCCGGCCGTGCCCGCTCGCGGTCACCGACAGCATCCCGAGCGTCATGGTGCCGCAGTGGCACCGCGGCACCGAGTGGGCCCGCGACGCCGCCCGCGCGTTCCACGACGAGGTCGCGGCCCGGATCGAGGCGGGCGCGGCGGTGTGCGACGACGAGCGCGTCCGTCTCATGTGGATCGGCCGCGGGCTGTGGTTCGACCTGGACTTCTACCGCCGGTTCCAGGACAGCCACGGCGCGGTGTTCGTGTGGTCGATGTACCTGGCGATCGCGGCCGACGGCTACCTGCGCTACGGCGACGACCCGCTGCGGGCGCTGGCGGCGCGCTTCGCCGCGTTCTCCGACCAGCTGTACACGCCACCGTGGTCGGCCGAGTGGTACGTCAAGGAAGCCCGCAACCACGGCGTGAACGGCGTGGTGCACCTGGTTTCTGACGACGCGCGCGGCGGCTACTTCACGACCCGCGCGCTGCGGGCGGCCGGGATCCCGGTGCTGGAACTGCACGCGGACAACGTCGACGTCCGGCAGGCGTCGCCGGAGGCGATCACCGCCACGGTGAGCGACTGGCTGGATCGTGAGGTCCGCTGAACCGCCTTCGATGCCCGCGGTGCTCGGCGGCGCGCTGGTGGCGTTGTTCGCCGCGTCGCTGACCAACACCATCGCGGGCATCGCGCTGCCGACGATCGCCGGCGAGCTGGGCGGTCAGGACCGGGTGGCGTGGGTGGCGAGCGCGGCGCTGTTGACCATGACCGCCGCGACACCGCTGTGGGGCAAGGGCGCCGACCGGCGGGGACCGCGGCCACTGCTGCTGGCGGCGATCGCGGTGTTCGTGGCCGGCTCGCTGGTCGCGGGCACGGCGCCGGCGATGGGCTGGCTGATCACCGGTCGCGCGGTGCAGGGCGCCGGGGCGGGCGGGATCCTGGCGCTGTCGAACGCCCTGGTGGCCGGGCTGGTGCCGGCCCGGGACCGCGGCCGGTACACCGGGTGGTTCGGGCTGTCGTTCGGGGTCGCGTCGGTCGCCGGGCCGCTGGCCGGCGGCCTGGTGGTCGGCGCCTGGGGCTGGCGGTGGTGCTTCCTCGGCGTGGTGCCGATCGCGGCGGTGGCGGCGGTGCTCGTGCGGCTGGCGCCGCACCGGGTGCCGGTTCCGTCGCGGACACCGGTGGACTACGCGGGTGGCGCGCTGCTGGCGGGCGCGCTGGGCGGGCTGGTGCTGCTGCTGTCCGCGGCGGGGAGCGCGTGGCCGTGGCTGTCCTGGCCGAGCGTGCTGGTGGACCTGGCCGTCGTGGGGCTGGGGGCCGCGGCCGTGGTGCGGGAGCTGCGCGCGGCGGATCCGATCCTGCCGCCCCGGCTGTTCCGCGTGCCGTCGTTCGCCGCGGCGGTCGGCGCGAGTTTCCTGCTGGGCGCGGTGATGTTCGGCGGCATCATCTACCTGCCGCAGTACCTGCAGGTGGTGCGCGGGCACGACGCCATCACCGCGGGCCTGCTGATGCTGCCCCAGATCGGGACCATGATCGTGGCGTCCGTGGTCACCGGGCGGTTCGTCGTCGCGACCGGCCGGTGGAAGGTCTTCCCGGCGGTGGGGTGCGCGGCGCTGGTGGCCGGCCTGGTGATGCTCGCCCCCCTGACGCCCGCCACCTCCCCGTGGTGGCTCGCCGCGGCGATGGCCGTGCTGGGCGCGGGAACCGGGATGGCGCAACAGGTTCTGGTGCTGGCGGCGCAGAACGCGGTCGGTCCCGGTGATCTGGGCGTCGCCGGTTCGGCCGCCACGTTCGCGCGCACGCTGGGCGGCGCGGTCGGGGTGGCGGCCTTCGGCTCGGTGATCGCGTCCCGCCTCCGCGACGGGCTGCCGGGCGACCTGCTCGGCACTCCCGAACAGATCGCCCGGCTCCCGGCCGCGGTCGCGGAGGCGGTGCACCTGACCTACACCAGCGGGCTGCAGCTGGCGTTCCTCGCCGCGATCCCGCTGGCGCTGCTGGCCTTCACCGCGGTGGTCACCGTCCGGGAGACACCGCTGCGGTGAACGGCCGGTTGAACACCGGCGGCGTGTACGGCACGTACCGGTCGCCCATCACCTGTGGCGAGGTGGACGGCCAGTGCCCGGTGCGCAACCGGTCGAGCATCACGTCGATGGCCGTCTCCTGCTCGTCCGTGGTGAACGTGCAGTGCCCGGCGGTCTGCACGTACGTCTGCCGCAGCAGCGAGCCGTGGCCCGCGGACCGCACCACCGCGCCGTAGGACTGCTGCTGGGCCACCGTGGAGATCTGGTCGCCGGTCGCGTTCACGGTCAGCACCGGGATGTCCAGCTCGCCGTCGAACACGATGCCGCGGCTCAGGTACGCCACCGCGGATGGATCGGCCGCCACCCGTGGTGCCGCGGCCAGCCGCGCCAGATCCGCGCCGAGGTCCAGCCCGGCCTGCCGGTACAGCTCCCGTACCGCGGGGTCGTTGCCGAGCTGCCGTGCGTAGTCCACCCCGGTGTTCCACGACGGATTGCCGCCGGACAGCTGCTCGATCTGCCGCCGGCTGCTCATCGCCTGGCCGATGTAGGGCAACGGCCCGCCGGCCAGTGCGAGGTAGGTGCCCTCCTGGCGCTCGGTCACCGTGCTGGGCAGCGGCGTCTCGGACCCGTCGGGCGCGAGTCCCCACTCCGGGAGCTGACCGATCGCCCCGGCGAGGGCGATGCGCGCCCGGCCCTCCGGCGTCGCCTGCGCCCCGGCCAGCGCGGAAATCCACGCCTGCTGCACACCCGGCACGTCCGCCGGGATACCGGTCACCGGCAGATCGCTGTCCGGGAACAACAACGTCTTGAGCGTGAACACGGTGTCCAGCTTCTGGTTCCACTGCCCGACCGCGCCGCCGAGACCACCGCAGAACGGCACGGCGGCGTCGAACACCTCCGGGTGCACCTGCGCCGCCCCGGCGGAGACGAACCCGCCCATGGATTCGCCGGACGCGATGGCCTGCTTCGCGGGTCCGGACGCGGCCTCGAAGCGGGCCAGCGCCTCGGCCTGGTTGTCGATCGCCTTGGCGATGTTCCACCCGGTGACCGTGCGGGTCGTGCCGCCGACGGCGATGCCGCGGGAGGCCAGCCGGGCGGTCAGCGGATCACCGAGCCCGCTCGAGGCGAAGTCCAGCCCGACGATCACCGTGCCCTGCCAGTGGTCCGGCTTGACGAACAGGTACGGCGTGCCGTCGGCCAGCTGTCCCCGCAGACAGGACGCGCCGGCCGGGCAGTCCGCCGCCGACGCGGGCACGACGGCTCCGGCGGTGAGCAGGAGTGCGGCCACCAGGGCACGCGCGAGCCGCCTCATCGGACCGGGAAGTTCTTCGAGGCGACCTCCCAGCCCGGCGCCGAGCACAGCGTGCACGAGCCGAGGAAGTAGTCGCGGGCCACCGGGTTGCCGTTGAGGGTGAAGTCCAGCCAGTTCACCAGCACCGCGACGGCCTCCTCGCGCATGGCGGCGTCGACCTGCCCGTCGCGCAGGCCGTACCAGAACCCGCTGTGCCCGGCGCCCGGGTTGGTCGCCCGCACGGCGGGCACGGTCGCCAGGTCGTAGTTGGCGAGGCTGTTCTCGTGGGCCACATCTGACGGTCCGCCGTCGAGGAACAACGCCGGGGTGTGCAGTTTCGCCAGCTCGTCCCGGCCGTACCCGTACCGCCCGTCGGCGAAGAAGCCGCTGTTGAGCGAGGCCACCGACTTCACCCGCGGATCCGCGCCCGCGACCAGCGCTTCGAGCCCGCCACAGGAGTGCCCGGCCACCGCGACGCGGTTCAGGTCGAGCCGGTCGCGCAGGTCGCTGCCCTTGCGGTCGTTCTCCCGCTGCACCCAGGTGATGCCGTCGGTGATCACCTCCGGGCGCGGGGTGCCGTTCTCGCCGTTCGCCGGCTGGTCGACCGCGCCGACCGCGACCACGACGAACCCGTGGGCGGCGACCAGCATCTCCGTGGCGAGCAGCTCGTTGTTGCCCAGGTGACGGCACGCGCCGTTGCCGATGACCACCACCGGCAGCCGGCCGTGGATCTCGTCCAGGTCCGCCGGCCGGTACACCGTGTACTCGACGGCCAGGTCCCGCGTGTTCGCGGCGGCCTCGCGCACCACCGGGTGGAACTGCTCCATCGCCGGCCGGTTCGCCTTCTCCGGAGTCGTTCCCGATGCCAGGCCCACCGTCGCACCGGTGAGGGTCACGGCCGCCACGGCGGCCGCCAGAACCTTCCACACGAACTGTTTCACGTCCACGTCTTCCCTTCGTTGGGGGACTCTCACTGTGAACATCTGTCATGACGACCGTCAACGAGTCTGTCACTCAATGGAAGACCACTAGACTCCCGCCATGACCGGACCGGCCCCGCGGCACTCGCAGCGCCTGCTGGGCACGCTGCTCGGCGACTACTGGTTCTGGCGGCGCGAGCACCTGCCCTCGGCCGCCCTGGTGGACCTGCTGCGCGAGTTCGGCCTGACCGAGTCCGCGGCCCGCGCGGCGATCCAGCGCGCGGCCGCCCGCCACCTGGTCACCACGTCGAAGAACGGCCGCCGGACCGCCTACGGCGTCCCGGACCGCACGCACCGGCTGATCATCAGCCACCTGCGCCGCCTGCTCGAGTTCGGCGCGGAAGACCGCGAGTGGGACGGCCGCTGGACGTTCGCGATGTTCTCGGTGCCGGAGTCGCAGCGCGAGGACCGGCGCACCCTGCGCGGACGGCTGCGCTGGCTCGGGTTCGGACCGCTCTACGACGGGGTCTGGGTGTCGCCGTGGGACCGCACCGCGGAAGCGCTGCAGGTCCTCGGCGGCCTCGGGGTCGGCACCGCGACCGTGGCCCGCGCGGACGTCAGCGAGCGGGTCCCGCCGGCGGGAAACCCGTTGCGCGCCTGGGACCTCGACGAGCTGAGCCAGTCCTATGCGGACTTCCTCGCCCGCTGGACCGGCCTGCGCGAACGGGTCGCCGCGGGCGAGGTCGGCCCCGCCGAGGCGCTCGTCGGCCGCACGCGGGTGATGACCGAGTGGCGGGCCTTCCCGGACCTCGATCCGGACCTGCCCGGCGAACTCCTGCCCGCCGGCTGGCCCCGCGCCCGTGCCCGCCGGTGCTTCCTGGACATCTACGACGCCCTCGGCCCGGTCGCCGAGCAGCGCTTCCGTCAGATCATCACCCCGCACGCGCCGGAACTGGCCGGACTGGCCGCCCACCGCACCAGCACCGACATCACGCGGGGCGCGGCGCCGGAGGCGTTCCCGTCGGACGACGACCTGGACTGGGCGGGCCCCCTCGGCGAACCATAGGCGACACCTCATTGCCCTATCGGACATCACGATGTAGCGTTTCGACGCGGAGCTTCTCCCCCGTCCTCAGCGTGGAGGCATCGTGACCCCTGACGTCCCCCGCCCGGCAGGCAAGCGGGCGCTGCTCGCCGGCCCGATGGGCGCCTGCCTGGCCAACTACGACTTCGGCATCTACGGCACCATGTCCGCGCTGGTGCTCAACAAGGTCTTCTTCCCGTCGCTGAGCCCGGCGGCCGGCACGCTGGCCGCCTACGGCACGTTCGCCGCCGGGTTCATCGCGAAACCCCTGGGCGGCCTGATCTTCGGCCGCATCGGCGACCGCTTCGGCCGTCGCACGGTGGTCATGTCGGCGCTGCTGCTGATGGGCGTCGCGACCGTCTGCATCGGACTGTTGCCGACGTACGCGGCGATCGGTGTGACAGCCCCGGTCCTGCTCACCGTGCTGCGCCTGGCGCAGGGGTTGGCCGTCGGCGGTGAGTGGGGCGGTGCGGCGACTCTGGCGGTGGAGCACGCGCCGGAGCACAAGCGCGGCTTCTGGGGCGGCGCGGTCGGCGTGGGCGGCCCGATCGGTTCGATCCTGGCCGCGCTGACCGTGCTGCCGCTGTCCGCCGCCCTGTCCGACGCGGCCTTCACCTCGTGGGGCTGGCGGATCCCGTTCCTGGTCAGCGCGCTGATCGTGGGCGCGGGGCTGTGGATCCGTCTCGGCGTCGACGAGTCGCCGGTGTTCCGGCGGGAGGTCGCGCCCGCGGCCCGGCCGAGCCTGCCCGGCGTGATCCGGCGCAACGGGCGGCAGATGGCGCTGGTGTTCTTCATCGCCGGGGCCGCCGGGGCCGGCATCTACCTGCTCAACACCTACACGTTGTCCTACGCGGTGGCGCACGCCGGGATCAGCCGCTCGACCATGCTGACGTTCTCCACGAGCGCGCAGGTCCTCGCCGTGATCGCCGCGATCCTGCTGCTCCCCCGCGTCGACCGGATCGGGCTGGGCCGCCTCTACCAGGTGAGCGCAGGGGCGCTGGCCGTCCTGGCGTGGGTGCTGTTCGCCGCCCTGGACAACGGCAACGCGGCGCTCATCGTGGTCGCCCTGTCGCTGGGGCAGATCGCGGTCAACGGCATGGTGATCTCCTCGGTGCCGATCTACGTGCTGCTGTTCCGCCCCGCCGACCGCGTCACCGGCGCCGGGTTCAGCTTCAAGACCAGCGACGCCATCCTCGGCGGCACCACCCCGCTGGTCGCGGGCGTGCTGGTGCAGGCGACGGGAAGCGGCTGGATGGTCGCCGCCTACGTGACCGTGCTCGCCGCGGCGGCGATCACCGCGTGCACGATCGGCCGCCGCCTGCTGCCGCGCACCACCACCGTCCCCGCCGTCGTCCCGCGGAAGGTGGAAGCGTGAGGCTCGATCCGCTCGCCGAGCACGACCTGTTCGCCATCCACGACCACTACCACCGCCTGCGCGCGGCCTCGCCGGTCGTGCACAGCCCGGAGTTCGGCGGCTTCTGGGCGGTGCTCGCGCACCGCGAGGTCCGCCAGGTGCTGAGCGATCCGGCGCAGTTCGTCAACTCCGTGCAGAACGTGGTGCCGAAGGTGCGCGCCGCGGGCCGCCGCCCGCCGCTGCACCTCGATCCGCCGGAGCACACCGTCTACCGGCGGGCGCTCGCGCCGCTGTTCCGCGCCGAGCGCACGGCCGCGCTGGAGCCCCCGGTGCGCGCCCTGGTCGGCGATCTGGTCGCGGACCTCGTGGCGCGCGGCCGGTTCGACGCCTGTGAGCTGACCTACCGGGTGCCCAGCTTCACGGTGGCCCGCTGGATGAACATCCCGGACGCCGAGATCGGCGCGGTCCGGGACACCGCGGACGCCTACAACCGCGCCTTCCAGGACGGCGACGACGACGGCCTGCGCCGCACCAGCGGTGAGCTGTACGAGATCGCGCGGACGCTCGTCGCGCGGCGGCGGGCCGATCCGCTGGACCCGGCCGAGGACCCGCCGTCGGCCCTGCTCGCGGCCCGCGACGGGGGCGAACCGCTGCCGGACGACATGGTCGTCGGCACCATCCGGCAGTTGCTGCCCGCGTCGATGATCGGCGCCAGCGTCACCATCGCGAGCTGCATCGCGCACCTGGCCCGCGACACCGCGCTGCAGGACCACCTGCGCCGCCACCCCGGCGAGATCCCGGCCGCGGTACCCGAGCTGCTGCGGCTCTACTCGCCCTACCGCGGGTTCGCGCGCACCGCGGTGCGCGACGTCGAGCTGGGCGGGCAGCGCATCCGGGCCGGGGAACCGATCGCGCTCGTGTTCACCGCGGCGAACCGGGACCCGGCCGTGTTCCCCGAGCCGGACACCTTCCTCGCCGGCAGGCCGGCCGGCGGCAACATCGTCTTCGGTTCGGGCCCGCACCGGTGCGCCGGCGCGGGCCTGGGCAGGATGGAGATCACCGTGACCCTGCAGGAACTGCTCGCCCGCACGGAACTGTTCACACTGGACGGTCCGATCGGGATGACGCGCTGGCCGGAGTTCGGTCCGCGATCACTGCCGTTGCGGGCGGTCGCCCGATGAGCGCGCCCGTTCCCGCGCGCCCGGACGAGCACGACTTCGACCCGCTCGCGCCCGAGACGTTCACCAGCGCCCACGAGCAGTACCGGGACATGCGGTCGCGCTGCCCGGTCGCGCGGAGCGCCACCTACGGCGGGTTCTGGGCGCTGTTCCGGCACGAGGACGTGCGGGCCGTGCTGTCCGATGCCGACACGTTCACCACCAGCGTCCAGAACGTGGTGCCGAAGTTCGCGTTCACCGGGCGGCGCCCGCCGCTGCACCTCGACCCGCCCGAGCACACCGACTACCGGCGGATCATCAACCGGTTCTTCACCCGCGGCAAGATGGCCGAGCTGGAGCCGGCCGTGCGGGCGCACGCCCGGAAGCTGCTGACCGGGCTGGTCGCGCGTGGCGAAGCCGATGTGGCGGCCGAGTACGCCCGGGTGTTCCCGGCGCACGTGTTCGCCGAGTTCTTCCACCTGCCGGTCCAGCTGGCCGAGCGGATCGAGCAGATCAGCGCGGAGTACGTGCGGGCGATCCAGGTGGTGGACGACGAGGAGGTCAAACGCGGCAGCCGGGTGCTCTACGGCATCGCGGCGGACGTGATCGAGCAGCGCCGGGCGGCGCCGCTCGACGACGACCTGACCACGGCCCTGCTCGCCGCCCGCCCCGGCGGCGAGCCGTTCCCGGACGAGATGGTGCTCGGCTGCGTGCGGCAGCTCCTGGTCACCGGCATGGTGGCGCCGAGCGTGTTCATCGGGACGATGCTGGCGCACCTGGCCGGGGACAAGGACCTGCAGGCGACGCTGCGGGCCACGCCGTCGCGGATCCCGGCCGCCGTCGAGGAGTACCTGCGGCTCTACACGCCCTACCGCGGCATGTCCCGCACGCCGAAGCGGGACGTGGTCATCGGCGGACGGCTCATCCGGAAGGACGAGCCGATCGCGCTCGTCTACACCTCGGCCAACCGCGACGAGAGCGTGTTCGAAGACGGCGAGAACTTCGTGCTGGACCGGCCGAACCTGCGCGAGGCGATCCCGTTCGGCGCCGGCATCCACGCCTGCCCGGGCGCCCCGCTGGCCCGCATGATGCTGGTGCTCACGCTCGAGGAGCTCCTGGCCGCCACCAGGGACTTCTCGGTCGCGGGCGAGATCCTCATGGCCCGCTGGGCGGAGTGGGGCACCCGGTCGGTGCCGCTGGTGTTCACGCGCCCGGAGTGATCCGGCTCACGTGCTGTCACGACCGCGGGGGCCGTGTTGTCAAGTGGTCGACCCCCTTGGAGAGGAGACACCATGAGCGGCAACACCGAAGTGGTCGTGATCGGCGGCGGCTATGCCGGGGTCATGGCGGCCAACCGGCTGACCCAGCGCGACGACGTGACCGTCACCGTGGTCAACCCGCGCCCGGAGTTCGTCGACCGGATCCGCCTGCACCAGCTCGTCGCCGGCACGAACCCCGCGGTCGTCGAGTACCGGAAGGTCCTGGCCGGGGGCGTCCGGCTGGTCGTGGACACCGCGACCCGGATCGACGCGGCTGGGAGGCGCGTGACCCTCGCGAGTGGCGACACGATCGGCTACGACTACCTGGTCTACGCGGTGGGCAGCGGCAGCGCCGACCCGAGCGTGCCCGGCGCGGCCGAGTTCGCCCACCCGCTCGCCAGCCTCGAGGAAGCCGAGCGCGTGAAGCCGCTCGTCGAGGCGGCGTCCACGGTGACCGTCGTCGGCGGCGGCCCCACCGGCATCGAGACCGCAGCCGAACTCGCCGGGCGGGGCCGCGCCGTGACGCTGGTCTGCGGCGGCGAGCTCGGCCCGTACCTGCACCCGCGCGGACGGAAGTCGGTCGCCGGCCGGCTCGCGAAACTCGGGGTGACCGTCCTGGAGAACGTCACCGTGACCGCGGTGACCCGCGACGCCGTCCAGCTCAGCGACGGCCGCGCCCTGCTGTCCGGCGTGACCCTGTGGACCGCCGGGTTCGGCGTCCCCGACCTCGCCGCCCGCAGCGGCCTGACCACCGACGCGCTGGGCCGCCTGCTCACCGACGAGACCCTGACCAGTGTGGACGACCAGCGCATCGTCGCGGCCGGGGACTCGGCGGCGCCCTCGGGCCTGCCGGTCCGGATGAGCTGCCAGGCCGCGGTGCAGGTGGGCCCGCAGGCCGCCCAGACGGTCCTGGCCCGGATCGCGGGCAGCAAGCCCGCCCCGATCGACGTCGGGTTCGCCGGGCTGTGCGTCAGCCTGGGCCGTCACCACGGCATCTTCCAGTTCTCGACGAAGGACGACACCGCGAAGCCCTCCTACATCGGCGGCCGGCTGGGCGCGAAGGTGAAGGAGGTCATCTGCCGGAGCATCGTGTGGCAGCTGGGCTACGAGGCGCGCCACCCGGGCAAGCGGAAGTGGTGGGCCACCGACGCCAAGCGCCGCGAGCTGGTGCGGGCCGAGGCGCCGGCCGCGCTGGACCGAGCGGCCTGACGCCCCGGCGGTACCCGGCTTCAGGCGACGCGGACGACGTCCCGTCCCGCGGCCGGGTACCGCGCCAGCACCTCCGGATCGTGGCCGGGCAGCACGATGCCGCCCAGTTCGCGGATCCGGTCGAACGCGCCGTAGACGCCGGGCATCGCGTGCAGCAGCGGCGCCGGCCGGTCGTCGTCGAGGTTCTCGTAGAAGTGGCTGGCGTCCGAGGCCACGACGACCGGCCCGGCGGCGGTCGCGACGCGGACTATCTGCATCCCGGCCGTGTGCCCGCCCACCAGGTGCACGCTCAGCCCGGGCAGCACCTCCGCGTCGCCGTCCACTTCGGACAGCCGGTCGCCGCGGACGTGGTCGAGCGCGTCCTCGTCGAGCAGCCAGTGCTCGCGGCGGATGCGCTTCGCCCACGGTCCCGTCCAGTAGTCCAGCTCCTGCCGCTGCACGACGTAGCGGGCGGCCGGGAAGTCCGCGACCGTGCCCGCGTGGTCGTAGTGCAGGTGGGTGAGCACCACGAGGTCCACGTCCCCGGTGGCGACACCGATCGAGGCGAGCAGCTCGGCCGGCCGCCGGTACGCCAGGCCGGCCGGCACCCGGGACGGGTGGATGCCCGCGTCGATCAGCACGGTGAGCTGGGCCGACCGCGCCAGCCACACGTAGTACGCGGTGGGGTGCGGCTGGTCGGCCTCACCCGCGGCGCAGGAGAGGAAGTGCTGTCCGCGGGTGCCCTCGCGGCGGCCGTAGCAGAGGGCGTGGACCTCGTACTCGCTCACCGCGTGGCGCCCACCGGCTCCGCCGGCACGGTTTCCTTGAGGCCGAGCCGCGCGGTCGGGACGCGGTAGGTCTCCCGCGCGGTCGCCACGGCGATGACGTTGACCAGGCACAGCGCCGCGGTGAAGATCGCCACGCCGAGCCACGCGCCGGTGCCCCCACCGGCGACCGCGGCGGCCACGGTCGGCAGGAAACCGCTGATGGCGAAGCCGATCTGGGTGCCGATCGCGGTGCCGGACAGCCGCACGCGCGCCGGGAACATCTCGCCGTAGAAGGCGGGCCACACCGCGCTGGTGGCGGTGTAGACGACGCCGAACAGGACGATGCCGACGGCGAAGATCAGCACCCAGCTGCCGGCCGCGATGGCGCCGAGGTAGGCGAAGATCAGCACCGCGCAGCCCAGCGACCCGGCGATGAACAGCGGTTTGCGCCCGACGCGGTCGGCGAGCCTGGCCCACAGCGGGATCGAGACGACGGCGGCGACGTTGGCGAGCACCCCGACCCACAGCATCGGCGTCTTGCTCAGGCCGACCGTGTTGACCGCGTAGGACAGGGCGTAGACGGTGAAGATGGTGCTGACCGAGGCGATGAGCGCCGCGACGATCACCCGCAGCACGTCGGCCCAGTGCTCGCGCAGCAGCACGACCAGCGGCAGCTTGCTGACCTCGCCGCTGCGGACCTCCTGCTCGAACACCGGTGTCTCTTCGACCGTGCGGCGCACCAGGTAGCCGACGAGGACCATCAGCGCGCTGCCCCAGAACGGCACCCGCCAGCCCCACGAGAGGAGCGCGTCCTGCGGCAGCGCGGCGACCGGGAGGAACACGGCGGTGGCGACGATCTGTCCGGCTTGGGTGCCGCTGAGGGTGAAGCTGGTGTAGTACGCGCGGCGGTTCTCCGGGGCGTGCTCCAGCGACATCGAGTTCGCGCTCGCCTGCTCGCCGCCCGCGGACAGCCCCTGCAGCAGCCGCAGCGCGACGAGCAGGATCGGCGCGGCGACCCCGGCGGTCTGGTAGCTGGGCAGACAGCCGACGAGCACCGTGGACAGGCCCATCAGGAGCAGGGTGAGCACGAGCACGCGCTTGCGCCCGAACCGGTCGCCGAGATGGCCGAGCAGGACGGCGCCCAGCGGCCGCGACACGTACCCGACGCCGAAGGTGGACAGGGCCAGCAGCGTGCCGGTCGCCGGATCCGAGGCCGGGAAGAAGATCTTGCCGAACACCAGCGCGGCCGCCGTGCCGTAGATGAAGAAGTCGTAGTACTCGAGGGCGCTGCCGACCCAGGCGGCGAGTGCCGCCTTCCTCGGACGCGCCCTGTCGGCACCCGGCTGAGCCACCACGTCGTGCTCCTTCTCAATGGACCAGATGGTTAATTGCCGATCCTCAGGGAGCCTGAGGTGGTTGTCAAAGTGGCACCGGTCACAAGCGCGGGTCAGTAGATTGGGATCATGACCACGGGCATCGCGTCCGACGACGACGTCCGAAGACGCCGGAGAACGCGGAACCGGTTCGCCGGCTCCTGCCTCGCCGTCGTGGCCGTGATCGGGGTGCTCGTCGCGGGCGCGATCACCGGCGGCCTCGATGGAACCCAGCTCGGTGTCGCGGTGGCCCTCGCCATACTGCTGTCGGCGGCGGCCGTCCTCCTGGCGGTCGAGGCCATCTACTGGCACAGGTTCGCCCAGGCACGCGCGCGGGAATTGGCGTCCGGTGCGCCTGCCCCTCCACAGCGCTGGGTGCCGACCGGCCCCGGCGACGTCGGAGCGGCCGCGCACCTGTCCCGGTTGCGTGTGCCGGCCGGGCTGGCGGCGGCCGGCACGGTGGCGTTCCTCGGGTTGCTGATCTTCAGTTCCGCCGAGTTCGACCGGATCACCGGCGAGGAGCGGGAGCTGCTGGAGACCGGGACACGGGTCACCGCCACCGTCGTGACGGCGACGCAGCCGCGCCGGGGGGACGGGACGATCGAGGTGACCTACCCGGTCGGCGACACCCGCCGGGCCGCCTTGATCGAGCTCGACACCACGCAGCGCTTCCAGCCGTACCAACAGGTCCTGGTCATCTACGACCCCGCGGACCCCGGCCGCGTCCGCACCCTCGACGACACGAACACGGACCCGGTCCGGCTCTCGATGTTCGTCGTGCCCGGCCTGGCCGGGCTCGCCGGCACCCCGGTCGCCGCGTTCGCGGCGGTGAGCTGGTTGCGCCGGTACTCCTCGGCGCGCCGCACCGGGTGGCACCCGGCGTCGGTCGTGGTGACCCCGGTCGGGCGGGTGTTCGCGAGCTACGCCGAGGGCGGCGAGATCGAGCTGAGTGGCGGTTTGTCGACCCGCCAGCCGACGCGCTTCGAGAGCGCCGAGCGGCGGCCGGCCTGGGTCGGGGGCGAAGGCACCTGGATGACCGTGTTGTTCCCCCGGGACGGCGGGAAGAGCCCGTACGCCATCCCGGCGCGGGCGAGCACGCCATTGCTGCCCACGCGCCACCGGACGCGCTGATTCACCCGAAGGGAGGAGCCGGCTGCTGTATCAGGCAGCGGTCCGGGCGCGTCCTGATAAGCAGGAACTCCCTCCGGGACGGTGAGCTATGCGGAGGTATTACGGAACGTTACTGATCGTGGCGACCCTCGTGGGGTGCGCGGGCGGGTCGCCGATCCCCGGCGAACAGACGGCGGACAGCCCGCCCGAAGTCACCACCACGACGGACACGACCGGCACGGGCTCCGGCACGACGGCCGACACCACCGAGCGGACGCGGACGTCGAAGAACAACCCGCCCGGGGTGCCGGGCAGCCCGATCAACTACGACAGCACGGTCCGCGCGGCGGGTCCGACCAGCGCGCAGGGCGCGATCCTGCGGGAGCTCGCGGAGTTCTGCGGCCCGGACCGGTGCGGCGTGCGGGTGCGGATCGTCGGCTCGGGCGAGTGCGTGCCGGACATCTCGCCGGACCCGGTGTATCCGGGCGGGACGATCACCATCACAGCCGCCCCGTGCGAGACCACCGACGAGACCACGACGGAGGAGTCCTCTTCGGAGCGGTCCACTCCGGACACCACCGACTCCGGTGGCTAGCTCGCGGCTGTCGCCGCCACGCCCCCGCCCGCAGACCGGGCCGGCCCGCGCGCTGCGCGTGATCGGCACCCTGGCCGCGAACGCGACGCTGCTGACCGGGTTGCTCTACTACTTCGGTTTCCTGACCACGCAGGTGTTCTTCAGCTACTTCCGGGTGCACTACACGCTGCTCGGCCAGACCACGCCGGAGATCCTGGCGCGCGGGGTGGACGGGCTGCTGCTGCCGATCGCCGAGATCGCCGGTGCGGTGTTCTTGGTGCTCGGCGTGATCCGGTTCCTGCGCTTCCGGCTCTCCCGGCGGGCCTGGCAGACCCTGCTCCGCCGGGCGACGCCGGTGGCCGCGGTGCTGGGCGCGGCACTGCTCGCGGTGACCTTCGCGATCGCGCTGGACCCGGTGCCCTACCGGCGGTTCACCGCGCTGCCCGGGCTCGGGTTCGCGCTGGCCGTGGTGCTGCTGATCTTCGCGTGGCGGCGGTGGAGCGCGCCCGCGGGCAGCGCGCACGGGGTCGCCGAGTGGCTGGTGGCCTACGCGCTGGTGACGTTCGGCCTGTTCTGGGCGGTGGCTGACTACGCGGGCCAGGTCGGCGTCCGCCGCGCGTTCGAAACGGAACGCGCGCTCCCCACCCGCCCCGCAGTGGTTCTCTACAGCACCCAGATGCTCACCCTCCCGGGCGAAGTGCACTGCCCCGCCCCGGACGGCGCGTTCCAGTACCGCTACCCCGGGCTGAAGCTGCTGCTCCAGTCGGGCGGCCAGTACGTCCTCGTCCCGGACGACTGGCGCCGCCCGGAGAGCCCCACGTACGTCCTCCCCCGGACGAACGCGCTCTGGCTGGAGTTCAGCCCGCCGGGCACCCGCTCGGCCGGGTGCTGACACCTCAGCCGATCCGCCTCTCCTGCCCGGCCCAGTACGGCGCGCGCAGCGACTTCTTGTCCACCTTGCCCGACGCGTTCAGCGGCAACGCCGACACGAAGTCCACCGACTTGGGCGCCCACACGCTGCCCTTGTGCTCCTTGACCAGCGCGATCAGCTCCGCCGCGTCGACGCCGGACCCCGGTTTCGGCACGACGACCGCCTTGACCGCCTCACCCCACTTCGGGTCGGGCACGCCGAACACCGCGCACTGCGCGACCGCGGGGTGCCGGGCCAGGACGTCCTCCACCTGCCGCGGGAAGACGTTGAACCCGCCCGACACGATCATGTCCTTCTTGCGGTCGACCAGGTAGAGGTAGCCGTCGTCGTCGAGGTAGCCGATGTCGCCGGAGTGCACCCAGCCGTCCCGGATCGCCTCACCGTCCAGCGCCGGGTCGAGGTAGCCGACCATCTGCCCCTCCTGCCGGGTGCAGACCTCCCCCACGTCACCGACCGGCAGGATGCGGTCGGACTCGTCCTGGATGCTCATCTCGACGTGGAACATCGGGCGTCCGGCCGACGCCAGCCGCGCGACCTCCTCCGGTGTGCCCAGCCGGTGGTCCTCCTTGCGCAGCGTGGTCAGGAACCCGGGCTCGTGGCCGGCGTAGGTCTGCACGAAGATCGGCCCGAGCGCGGCCAGCGCCTGGCGCAGGCGTTCCGGCGCGATCGGCGATCCGGCGTAGATGACCGTGCGCAGCGACGAGAGGTCCGTGTCGGCCAGGCGCGGGTGGTCGAGCAGCAGGTACAACGCGGTCGGCACCACCGCGGTCGCGGTGACCCGCTCCTTCGCCACGGTGTCGAGCAGCAGGTCGATGTCCAGGGTGGGCAGCATGACGTTCGTCCCGCCGCGCATGAAGGTGGGCAGCACGAACGCGCCGGTGAAGTGCGTGAGCGGCGCGCCGTGGGCGAACACCTCGCCGGGCCGGGTGTCGGCGATCTCCAGCCCTGCGGTCACGATGTAGTGCGACCACGCCTCGTGCGTGTAGATGACGCCCTTCGGGGTGCCCGTCGTGCCGGAGGTGAAGGCGACGTAGGCGAGGTCGTCCGGGGCGGGCTCGGGAACCGGGGTCTCCGTCGGCGCCGCGCTGAACACCATCCCGTAGTCCCACGTGTCCGCCTGGTCCTCCCCGCCGCCCAGCCGGATGTAGCGGCGGATGCCCGGCAGCCGTCCGCGGAACTTCCCGACCACGGCATCGAACTGGGCGTGGTAGATCAGAGCCGAGGCTTCGGACTGCTCCAGGAAGAAGGCGAGGTCCTCGGCGGAGGCCCGGGCCGGCATCTGCACCATCGCCGCGCCGGCCTTCCAGATCCCGTGCTGCGTCGGGATGAACTCCAGGCAGTTCGGCATCAGCAGCCCGACGCGGTCCCCCTTCCGCACCCCGAGTTCGTGCAGGCCGTTGCCGACGCGGTCGGACCAGTCCCGCAGCTCGCGGTACCGGATGCGGCGCGCACCGTCCACGACGGCCACCCGGTCCGGGTAGTACGCGCAGGCGCGGTCCAGCACACCCGGCAGCGTTCCCCACAACGACATCAGAACTCCTTTCCGGCCGCACCGGCCTCGGCGAGGGGACCAACGGGAACGGCCCGGAGGGCCGAGGCGTACTCGGCGAGGGTGGACTCGACCAGTTCGGCGACGCTCTGCACGCGGCGCACGCTGTGCGCGGTCTGGCCGGCCGCCCAGGCGCGGGGTGGCTCGAGCAGCGTCCGGTAGTCGAACCGGGCGGGGTGCCCGGAGCCGTCACCGGCTGGGAGCGACTCGGCGAGGAAGTTGGCCGGCAACCCGCTCGGGCCGCGCGACTGCACGATGTCGTCGAGCGAGGCCGCGACGAGCGCCCGCCGGTAGTCGTCACCGGCCAGGCTCTCCTCGGTGGCGATGAACCTGGTGCCCATGTACGCCAGGTCCGCACCCAGCAGGCGAGCGGCGAGCAGCGCGACACCGTCGCTGACCCCACCGGCCAGCACAACCGGTCCGTCGTAGCCCTCCCGCACGGCCCGGACGAAGGCGAACGGGTTGTTCCACCCCGTCTGCCCACCGGCTCCGGAGGTCAGCAGCACGAGACCGTCGGCGCCGGCGGCCACGGCGCGGTCCACGTGGCGCAGGGTGGCGACGTCGGCGAACACGAGCGCCCCGGCGTCGTGCAGCGGCCCGATCACCGGTTCCGGGGACCCGACGCTGGTGATGACCAGCTCGGCCCCGTGGCGCACGAGGCAGTCCACGTCCTCCCGCAGCCGCGGGTTCGACCGGTGCACGACCAGGTTGGGCGCGACCGGGGCCGCCGCTGCGGGCAGGGCCTCCCGGATGTGGGTCAGCCACCGGTCGAGCTGGGCGGGAGTCCGCGCGTTGTGCGTCGGGAAGGAGCCGATGACGCCCTGGCGGCAGGCGGCGACGACGAGATCGGGACCCGACACGGCGGTCATCGGCGCCGCGATCAGCGGCACCCGCAGCCGCGGGGCCCAGGTAGAAGGAAGCATGCGGTTTTTCTCTCAAGCGACGGTGATCGGCACGAGAAACGGAAAAGGGAAATGCGGCAAAAGGAAATCAGCGCGACGGCGAATACGTCACACCGCTCCCTGTCGCGTCCCTGAACACCACTGGCTATCTAACGCCCGATAAGTAGGGCACGCGCCGGCTCGTTTGTCAAGTTCGCGTCGCGGACAACGCGGCCCGCCGCGCGGATGCGGTTTAACCTTTGACCATTCAGGACTGAAACTTCCTTGCAGGACAAGGGGTTCGAGCAGCCCGGAGCAGGGACCAGTGCGGCGCCGTGATACCGAAGTGTTACCCCGGCACGCCCGCCGCCGTCGCCGCCCACCTCACCCCAACGGGTGGTAACCCGGCTCCGCACACCACGTGGACTTGTCTGGAAAACGAACCCGTGTATCTTTTCCGTCAATCCTATCTAGTGCTCGCTAGACAACCCGCGCATCGGACAATGGAGTGGCGATGAGCGCAGTTCTACCGAGGTCACGGCGGTCATTTCGGAACCGGATTTCCCAGGAACAGGTGGTCCTGTTCGTGGTCGTGGCCCTGTTCGTGGTCTTCAGCCTGACCCTCGACGGGTTCCTCAACGTGGACAACCTGGTCAACCTGGTCCGCAGCGTCTCCTCGCTGGGGATCTTCGGGGTGGCCATGGCGGTCGTGGTGATCGCCAGGGGGATGGACCTCTCCCTCATCGCCTCGATGGGCGTGGCCACCGCGGTCGCGATCCAGCTGATGGGCACCCCGGTCAGCACCCCGGTCGCGCTGCTGACCGGGCTCGGCATCGTCGTCATCATGGGACTGCTGAACGGGTTCCTGATCGCGTTCGTCGAGATCCCGGCCCTGTTCGCGACACTGGCCTCCGGCCTGCTGGTCTACGGCCTGGCCCGCACCACCGTCCTGGACGGACTGATCGCGGAACTGCCCGGTGACCGCGAGTTCGTCCTGGCCCTGGGCCAGGGCACGGTCTTCGGTGTCCCGGTCCCCATCATCGTGTTCGCGGTCGTGGCCGTGCTCGCCCAGCTGATGCTCTCCCGCACCCGCGGAGGGCGCTTCATCTACGCCCACGGGGACAACGCCGGCGCGGCCGCGATCACCGGCATCGCGGTGCGACCGCTGACCGTGTTCGAGTACACGGCCAGCGCCGCGATCGGGTTCGTCGGCGGCCTGGTCACCGCGGGCGCGGTCGGCGGGCTCAACACCCAGGTGATCGACGGCTCGCTGATCTACGACGTGCTGCTCGTCGTCGTGGTCGGCGGCATCAGCCTGGTCGGCGGCCGGGGCAGCGTCGCGAGCGTGGTGGCCGGCACCGCGCTGATCGGGATCATGCTCAACGGCATGACGATCATGAACATGAACACCCACGAGCAGGACATCGTCAAGGGTCTCATCCTGCTCGGGGCCCTCGTGCTGGACAACCGGCTGCACCCGCGTGACGAAGAGACCGTCCGCCAGGGCGACTGACACCCCAGACATCCACCCGAAGGACAAGGAGGTCCTCCCATGCGTCCACTTCGTACCCGCGCGGTCCGCGCACTCGCGCTCGGCGCCGCCGCGATGCTCATCGCGACCGGCTGTTCCACCGGCACCAGGGCGAACACGGCGTCGACCAGCAGCGGCCAGATCCCGCCCACCGCCTCGGCGGGCGAACTGCGCGACCACGCCCTGCAGAGCATCAACGGCAAGACGGTGGCGTTCGTCCCGGTGGGACTGGGCACCCCGCTGATGGAGGAGTGGAACCGGCAGATGGAGACCGGTTTCAAGGCGGCCGGGCTGAACTACGTGCTGCGCGATCCCAACTGGGACACCGCGAAACAGGCCGAAGCCGTGCAGTCGCTGATCAACGAGAAGCCCGCGGTGCTGGTGGTGCACAACTTCGACGTGCAGATCCTCGCCAAGCTCATCCAGCAGGCCGAGCAGGCCGGGATCTACGTCATCCAGATCAACATGGTGAGCAACTACAAGTCCGACGCCTTCGTCGGCGCCGACACCATCGACCTCGGCCGCCGCATCGCGAGCGACATCGTCAACGAGTGCGGCGCGAACACCCCCACCTCGCACGAGGTGCAGATCGTTCAGGGCGACGCGACCTCCGGGTTCACCCTCGACGTGATGGCCGGCGCGAAGGAGATCTTCGACCAGCACCCGGAGATCAAGATCGTGTCCACCCAGGCGGCGAACTGGGACCGCACCAAGGCCCACGACATCACCGCGACCGTGATCCAGCAGCACCCGAACCTGTGCGCCAGCTGGGGGTTCTGGGACCAGATGCAGTACGGCTCGGCGGCGGCGATCAAGGAAGCCGGCAAGCTCGGGCAGGTCAAGGTGTTCACCTCCGACCACAGCTCGATCACCTGTGAGGGCATCCGCGACGGGATGTTCCACCAGTCCTACGGCTACTCGGTGCCCACGCAGGGCAAGGACATCGTCGCCATCGCCAAGTACCTCCTGCAGTCCGGGCAGGCGCCCGGCACCGCCCGCATCGCCGACTACACACCGCTGGTCAAGATCGACAAGACCAACTGGAACCAGCCCAACATGTGTTACGACGGCAAGAGCGACGGGCTCACCGTTTCCTGACCGGCACCGAGAGGGACCGCCATGACGGCAAGTACGGAAGTCCGGCCCGTGCCCGCCCGGCGCCGGCCTCCGGAGCGCAACGTTCTGGAGAACGAGAACCTCGGCACCCGGCTGCGCCACCTGCGGTACCGGTTTTCCCCGCAGCAGCTGTTCGCCGAACTCTTCGAGAAGCGGTGGATGGAACCCGCCATCCCGCTGGCGATCCTGGTCGGGGTGATCGTCTTCTTCTCGATCGCCGCACCGGGTTTCGCCACCACCGCGAACCTGTTGTCCTCGGCCACCGAGCTCGCCGAGATCTCCCTGGTCTGCCTCGGCATGGCGATCGTGATGATCTCCGGCGGGATCGACCTGTCCGTCGGCTCGATGTTCGGGCTGTGCAACATCGTGGTGCTCCTGCTGATCACCGTCGTCGGTGTGCCCGTGGTGCCGGCGATCCTGCTGACGGTCGTCGTCGGCGCGATCCTCGGGTCGGTGAACGGGTCGATCGTCGCCTACCTCAAGGCGCGGCCGTTCCTCACCACGCTCGTCACGCTGATCATCTTCCGCGGTGTGCTCAACCTGCTGGACCTGCACTACTCCGCGCAGACCGCGACGGTGTTCCTGATGGACCCGGTGTGGGACTGGTTCAGCACGGGCAAGGTGGCCGGAATCCCGTTCAGCTTCGTCACGCTGCTCGTCGTGCTCGTCGCCGGCCACGTCCTGCTCAGCCGGTCCCGGTTCGGCTGGCACGTGACGGCGGTCGGCGCGAGCAGGCGGGCCGCGCGGCACGCCGGCATCCGCGTGGAACGGGTCCTGCTGCTGGGGTACGTCATCTCCGGCGCCCTGTGCGCGCTGGCCGGTGTCTTCTACGCCGCGCGGCTGGGCAGTGCGAGCGCCCGGGTCGGCGAGGGCATGGAGCTGAGCGTGCTGACCGCGGTGATCCTCGGCGGCATCAGCCTGTCCGGCGGCAAGGGCACGGTGTGGCGGGCCTTCATCGGGGCGGCCACGATCAGCCTGCTCGGCAAGGGGCTGCTGCTGATGGACGTCGGCGGTGAGGTCCTGCAGACGGCGCTGGCCGTCGTGCTGATCATCGCCGTCGGGCTCGACACGAAGTGGGGCAAGAACCGCGGCAAGGCGATCCAGAAGACCTACGTCAACCCCACACTCGTCGAGTACGGCACCCCACCGGACGTGCGGCCCGGCTCCGGTACCCGCTACGAGGTCAACGACCGGCTCAGCGACGCCGAGGAGATCGGTCTCGGCGAGGTCGAGGGACCGGAGGACGTCATCCTCGACGACCAGGGCCGGATCTACTGCGGCACGCGGCAGGGCTGGATCCTGCGGTTCTCCGGGGAGGACTACCGCGACCGGGAGATCTTCGCGCGCATCGGCGGTCACCCGCTGGGCCTGGCCTTCGACGCCGCGGGCAACCTGATCGTGTGCGTCGGCGGCATGGGCCTGTACTCGGTTTCCCCGGACGGCAAGCACCGCAAGCTCTCCGACGAGACGAACCGGACCTGGACCCGGCTGCGGGACGACTCGCGGCTGCGGCTGCCCGACGACCTCGACATCGCGCCGGACGGCAAGATCTACTTCAGCGAGGCCACCAACCGGTTCGAGATGGCCGACTGGGTCCTCGACGGCATCGAGGGCCGGCCCAACGGGCGTCTCCTGTGCTACGACCCGGCCACCGGCAAGACCCGGACCGCGGTGCCGGACCTGGTCTTCCCCAACGGCGTGTGCTGTTCCCACGACGGCGAATCGGTGCTGATCGCCCAGACCTGGCTGTGCCGCATCCTGCGGTACTGGCACAGCGGCCCGAAGAAGGGCCGGCTCGAGGTGTTCATGGACAACTTCCCGGGCTACGTGGACAACATCAACCGCGCCTCCGGCGGGGCCTACTGGGTGGCGATCTGCGGGATGCGCTCCCCCGCCTACGACCTCGCGATGCGCATGCCGAAGTTCCGGCGCCGCATGATGAAGCGCATCCCGCGCGACGAGTGGCTCTACCCGAGCATGAACCACGGTTGTGTGGTGCGGGTGTCCGAACAGGGCGAGGTGCTCGACACCTACTGGGACCCGGGCGGGAAGAAGCACTCCACCATCACGTCGATGCGCGAGCACGACGGCTACCTGTACATCGGCGGGCTGGAGAACAACCGCATCGGCCGCATCAAGGTGCGCGATCTGCCCGCGGCGGCCGCCGGCGCGGCACGCGAGACGCGCCACGCGTCGGTGAGCTGAGGAGGAACGATGCCACGAGTGGAAGCGTGGGAGCTGGTCAAGGAGTTCCTGTTCCCCGGCCGGTCCGGCGCGCGGGCGATCCCGCCGCTGGACGGCGGGCTGACCCCCAACGACGCGCTGGAGCGCATCGAGGAGTCGATCGACGAGCTGCCCGAGCCCGACGACGTGGTCCGTGACGCGTTCGGGTCGCTGTACGTCACCACGGCCGACAAGGTGGTGCGGCGGTACGGCCTGAACTTCGCCCACCACGAGGTCACCGCGACCGTGCCCGGCGACGCCGGCGCGATCACCACCGACCACGAGGGCGGGCTGCTGGTGTGCGTGGCGGGTCTCGGGCTCGTGCGCATCGACCAGGGCGGCGGCACCGAGGTCCTCGTCGACGCCGACTCCGACGGCGTGCCCACCCACTGCCTGACCGATGTCGCGGTGGCCGGCGACGGCACGATCTACCTCACCGACGGGTCGCTGCGCCACCACGGCGGGGACTGGGTGCGCGACCTGATGGAGCAGAACGCCCTCGGCCGGCTGCTGCGGTACGACCCGCGGACCCGCCGGACCACCGTGCTGGCCCGCGGACTCGCCCACCCCAGCGGGGTCACGCTCACCGCGGACGAGGACGCGCTCGTGGTCAGCGAGGCGTGGTCGCACCGGCTGGTGCGCTACCCGCTGACGGATCCCGGCCGGCCGGAGGTGCTGCGGGACAACCTGCCCGGCTACCCGGGCCGGATCAGCCCGGCCTCCAGCGGCGGGTACTGGCTCGCGGTGTTCGCGCTGCGCACCCAGCTGGTCGAGTTCGTGCTCACCCAGCGCGACTACGTCGAGGAGATGATGCGCACGATCGACCCGGACCTGTGGATCCGGCCCGCGCTGCGCGGCCTCGACTCCGGGCTGGAACCGCTGCAGGGCGGGCAGATCCGCAAGCTCGGCGTGATCAAACCGTGGGCGCCGCCCCGGTCCTACGGCCTGGTCACCCGGCTGGACCCGGACGGCTATCCGCTTCGCAGCCTGCACAGCCGCGGTGGTGGGCGGCGGCACGGGGTGACGTCGGTGAAGCAGTACGGCGACCGGTTGTTCATCGCGGTCCGCGGTGGCGACGAGGTCCTGATCACGAGGGCGGGTGACGCGCGATGAGCCAGTCGCTGGTGGAGCAGCTCGACATCGATCCGGCCGGTGACGGCACACTGCTCGTCGACATGGCGAAGGTGACCAAGACCTACCGCGGGGTGCACGCGATCTCCGAGGTCGACTTCGACCTGCGGGCCGGCGAGGTGCACGCGCTGGTCGGCGAGAACGGCGCGGGCAAGTCGACGCTGTGCAAGATCCTCGCCGGGGCCGTCCAGCACTCGAGCGGGGTGGTGCGCATCGGCGGGGAGGAAGTGTCGTTCCGGCGCCCGCACGAGGCTCTCGACCACGGCATCGCGATGGTCTACCAGGAAACGAGCCTGGTGCCGACGATGACCGCGGCGCAGAACATCGAACTCGGCCACGAAAAGCTGCTGACCCGGTTCCGCTCCCTCAACATCGGCGCCCAGCAGCTGCTGCAGTCGATGAACTTCCACGTCGACCCGACCGCGTACGTGTCGAACCTCGGGGCGGCGAAGAAGCAGATGGTCGAGATCGCCCGCGCCCTGCGGACCGGGGCCCGGATCGTCATCTTCGACGAGCCGACCGCGAGCCTCACCCCCGAGGAGACCCTGCACCTGTTCAACGTGATCGAGGACCTGCGCGCCGCGGGCCTGGGCATCATCTACGTGTCGCACGCGCTGGAGGAGTCGCTCGCCATCGCCAACCGCGTCACGGTCCTGCGCGACGGCAAGCGGGTGGCCTGCCTGGACGCGAAGCAGACCTCGCGGGACGAGATCGTGCGGTACATGGTGGGCCGCTCGCTCGACGGGGCCGCGCGGAACCGGCCCGCCGCCCGGGAGAGCGGCGTGCGGCGACGCCGGGTGCTGGAGGTGGAGAACCTGATCCTCGGCAACGTCGTGAAGAACATGTCGTTCTCGGCCTACGCCGGTGAAGTGCTCGGCATCGCCGGGCTGATCGGCAGCGGCCGGACGGAGACGGCCAAGATCGTCACGGGCGCGCTGAAGCGCAACCGGATCCACGGCGGGCGGGTGCTGCTCAACGGCAAACCGGTCCGCTACCGGGTGCCGAAGCAGGCGATCGACGACGGGATCGTCTACATCACCGAGGACCGCAAGCTCGACGGGTTCTTCGAGACGATGACCGTGGCGGACAACATCTACCTCGGCTACCTGGCCTCCCGCCGCGGCCGGCGGCAGTGGCTGCTGTCCTCCTCGCAGCGCAGGCGCATCGCCGACGAGTGGTCGAAGAAGCTGCGCATCAAGGCGATCAACGCGGACGCGAAGATCGTCGAGCTGTCCGGCGGGAACCAGCAGAAGGTGGTGGTCGGCAAGTCGCTGGTCGCCGAGCCGGAGGTGGTCATCTTCGACGAGCCCACGCGCGGCGTCGACGTCGGCGCGATCGACGAGATCCACCACCTGATCCGCACCCTCGCCGACGAGGGCAAGGCGGTGATCGTCATATCCTCCTACCTGCCGGAGATCCTCGCCGTGTCGGACCGCATCCTGGTCACCAGGTTCGGCCGCGCGGTCGCGGAGTTCAGCCGTGCGGAGGCGACGCAGGAGAAGATCATGTACGCCGCGATCTACTGAGGCGGGGCGTAACGTTGGCAGGCACCGGCAACGGACGAAAGTCGGGTGGACAGGCGTGAAAGCAGCAGCGAGGAAGACCCGCCCGGCGCGGGACGGGCGGGACGACTGGCGCACGTTCGAGCCACTCGACCTGACCCCCCTGCTGGCCGCGGCGCTCCAGGCGTTCTACGAGCGCGGGTTCTACGGCACGTCGGTGCGGGACATCGCGCGCCGAGTCGGCCAGACGGTGCCGTCGCTGTACTACCACCACGAGAACAAGGAGGGCGTGTTCGTCGCGCTGCTGGAGAAGGGCACGCTCGAGGTGGCGTGGCGGGCCCGCGCGGCGGTCGAGGACGCCGGCGACCGGCCCGACCTGCAGTTCGTGAACATGATCGAGGCGGTCGTGCTGTACATGACGCACCGCGTCAAGCTGGCGACCCTGGACGTCGAACTGCGCTACCTGTCGGCCCCGAACCGCAAACGCTACGCGGCGATCCGCAAGGAGGTGGAGGACCTGCTGGTCCGCGTCGTCACCGACGGCACGGTCCAGGGGATGTTCACGGTGGCCCAGCCCGCCGAGACGGCCCGCGCCCTGCTCGGCATGTGCCAGTCCATCGCGCGCTGGTACCACCCCACGGGCCCGATGGCGCCCGAGGAGGTCGCCCAGCGCTACATCGACATCGCGCTGATGACCGTGGGCATCCAGGAACGCCCGAAGCACCTGAAGGGTGTTCCCGGCCGGTGACGATCACCGGCCGGGAACACCACGGTCATCCCGCCGGCTCGGCCAGCTTCACGACCTGGTCGAGGGTCAGCTCCATCGAGTCGATGTCGTCCTGCAGGGGCACGTTCCACTCGTCCTGCAGATTCATGAACAACTCGGCGACCGCGAGCGAGTCCAGCCCCAGTTCGGCCAGCGTGGCATCCGGGGTGATCTGGTCGGGGTCGGCCGAGAACTTCTCGACGAGGGTCCGGGTCAGCTGCTCGTACCGTTCGGTCATCGGTTCCTCTCCTAGAACTGCGATCAAGCGGGGGTGACGACCCGGCGACCCGGCACCGCGGGCTCCGGTGCACCCGCGGCGTGCGGAGCCAGGCTGTAGGGCACAGCGGCCGGGAATCGCATGGCCACGGAGCCCCACGTGTATCCGGCGCCGAACGCCGCGAGAAGGGTGCGGTCGCCCGGGCGGGCGGCGCCGCGAAGAGCGGCGTCCGCGACCGCCAGGGGGATCGACGCCGCGGCGGTGTTCCCCAGCTCGCGGAGGTTTCCCTGCTGACGGCCGGGCGGCAGGCCGAGGTGCTCGGCCACGCTGTCGAGGATCCGCTGGTTCGCCTGGTGACCGACGAACACGTCGACGTCCTCGACCGACCAGCCGGCTCCGCTCAACGCGGCCCTGGCTGTGGCGGTCATCCGCCGAACCGCGTTGGTGTAGAGCGCGCGCCCGTTCATCCTGACGTACAGCTCCTCGACCGGCCCCTGGCTCATCCGGAAGGGCGACCTGGAGCCGCCGGCCGGCACGTGGAACACGTCCAGTCCGGTGCCGTCGCTGCCCAGCTCGATGGACTCGACGGCACCGGGATCACCCGGTGCCGCGGGAGCCACCACGGCCGCGCCCGCGCCGTCGCCGAACAGGATCGCGGTGTCCCGATCGTGCGGGTCGATCAACGTGGTCGTGTAGGTCTCGGCGGCGACCACGAGGACCTGCCGGTACGTTCCCGCGACGACCAGCGCGTGGGCGAGGGACAGCGCGTACACGAACCCCGAACAGGCCGCGGAGACGTCGACCGCCGCGACATCCTTGAGCCCCAGGCGGTGCGCGATGTGCGGCGCGGTCGACGGGCACCGGTGGTCCGGCGTGGTCGTCGCCAGGATCACCATGTCCGGACGCACGTCACCGCCGGTCACGAACCGGGCGGACGCGAGGGCAGCGGCACCGGCGGCGGCACCGAGATCGCCGGTGCTCGTGTACTCGTCAGCCATTCTCCGCGCGCCGATCCCGGTGCGCGTCCTGATCCACTCGTCACTGGAGTCGAGCCCGTTGTCCCCGATCAGCCTCTCGTTCGAGACCACGTCGGGTGGAAGGCTCATGCCGAGCCCGATGACACCGGAGGTCGTCATCACGCACTCTCCTTCGGACGGGTGGTGAGGGCGGGCGGGGCATCCAGCAGTCGCACGTCCGGTGCCCAGGTCAGCAAGGCACTACCCCACGTCATGCCGGCGCCGAACGCGACGAGGATGACCCGTGAGCCCTGGCGGACGCGTCCCCGGGCCACGGCCTCGGCGATCGCGTAAGGCGTGCATCCGGAGCCGATGTTGCCGATGCGGTCGGCCACGACGATGAGCCGGTCCGGATCGATGCCGTGCTCGGCGGCGACCGCCTGCAACAGGACGGGATTCGCCTGGTGACAGGCGAAGGCGTCGATGTCGTCGAGTTTGAGGTCGTGGTCCTCGAGCAACCCGTACAGCAACTGCGGGAACTGGGATCGGAAGAACTGGGTCACCGCCCGGCCGTCCATCCGGATCGTGTGCGCTCGCTGCTCCACTGTGGACAGGCTGGCGGGCATGCGGCTCCCCCCACCGGGCACGACCACCGCGTCCGCGAGAGCACTTTCGGTACCCAGGCGGATGTCGTCGAATCCCGCGCCCCCGGGAACCGGTCCGAGAACCGCGGCGGCGGCACCGTCGCCGAAGATGACCGCGGTCGCGCGATCGTCCGGGTCCAGGAACCGGGAGAACACCTCGACGCCGATGACGACCGCGTACCCGCTCGACGGATTGTCCCGCAGCCAGTCGCGCGCGATCTTGACGGCGAACAGCCAGCCGGCGCAGGCGCCGTTGACGTCGAAGGACACCGCGTTGACCGCTCCCAGCGATGCCTGCACCCGGCACGCTGTCGCCGGGCTGGGCTCGTCAGCGGTGGTGGTCGCCACGACGAGCAGGGACACCTGTGCGGGATCCAGCCCCGCGGCCGACAGCGCCGCCTCGGCGGCGGGAGTGGCGAGGTCCGAAGCGGCTTCCCCGGGCGCGGCGACGTGCCGGGTCAGCACCCCCGTCCGCCGCCCGACCCACTCCGCGTTCACTCCAGGGGTACGAGCGGCTACGTCCTCGTTGGTACGCACCTCGCTGGGCAGGTACCTGCCCAGACCGATGATCCCCACGTCAGTGGTCATTCCTGTCCCGCCCTTTCCGTGCCCGTGCCGAACTTCGCCCGGCCGGGTCCGTGCTCGAAGAAGCTGCGCATCCCAATCGTCCGGTCTGGCGCGCGGAAGGACTCGACGAAGTTCTCCAGTTCGACGGCCAGGCCGTCGTCCTGCCCGTACTCGAGAGCAGCCTTGGCCGCCCGCAGTCCCGTCGCCGAGCTGTTTTCGTACCGTGCCGCCCAGCGTTTCGCCTCGGCGAGCACCTCCCCGTCTGCGACCACGCGGTCGGCCAGTCCGATTTCGCGGGCTTCCTCGGCGTCGAGTGCTCGTCCCGAGTAGACGATTTCCTTCGCCTTCGGCAGACCCACCACCGCGGTCAGGCGCTGCGTCCCACCTCCGGTGGGAATGACGCCCAGCAGGATCTCCGGAAGGCCGATCACGGAGCTGTCCGCGCACACGCGGAAATCGGCGGCGAGGGCGAGCTCGCACCCTCCGCCCACCGCCGCACCCCGGATGGCCGCGATCACGGGCACGGGGAGGTGCGCCACGGACATCACGGCGTCCTGCATCGCCTTGGCGTGTTCCGGCGCCTCCTCGTCGGTGAGCTGCTCCAGCTCGCGGATGTCGGCTCCGGCGGAGAACACCTCGGGGCCGCCGTACAGCACGACAGCCTTGATCTCCTGCCTGGCGGCGATCTCCTCCGCCGCCTCGCGCAGCGAGTTCAGCAGCTCGAGGTTCAGGACGTTGAGCGGTGGCCGGTCCATCCGGATCGTGGCCACCGCGCCTTCGACCTCCACGTCGACGTACACGGTCTTCTCCCCCTTGGCGAGTCGCTCCATCAGGACCACAACAGACCTCCGTTGACTTCCAGGACGTGCCCGTTGACGTAAGAGCCTTCCGCGCTGGCGAGGAACACGGCCGCGGCCGCGACCTCCGAGGGCTCGCCCGGCCGACCGGACACCATCATGCGTTCGTACCGCGAACGCAGCCGTTCGTCGTCGCGCAGGGGCTCGTACATCCCGGTGTTGACGAACCCGGGAGCGATGCAGTTGACGAGGATGCCCTTTTTCGCCAGCTCGACGGCGGAGGCCCGGGTGAACATCTCCAGCGCGGCCTTCGACGCGGAGTAGGCGGCCGCGCCGGGCGCGACCCGCGAGGACATCCCGGCCGAGATGTTGATGATGCGCCCGCCCCCGGCCGCATCCATGCACGGGACCACGTACTTCGTGCAGTGAAAAGCGCCGGTCAGGTTGGTGTCCAGCACTTCCCGCCATTCCCGCTCGCCGAGGTCCACGATCTTGCCGTTGCGGCTGACGCCGGCGTTGGACACCAGGATGTCCACGCGCCCGAACTGCCGCATCGCTCCGTCCATCAGGGACTGGACCGACTCCGCCGAGCAGACGTCCACCGTGGCGACGCGCACCCGGTCACCGTGCACCGCGGTGAGGTCGGCAAGAGACGTCTCCCGCCTCGCAGCGCAGATGACGCTGGCGCCCTCCTGGAGGAAGGCGGTCGCCATGGCGAGGCCGAGTCCTCGCGTGCCGCCCGTCACGATCGCCACGTGCCCGGCCAGCCTCCCCCTCGTCGCCCAGCCGCCGTCGCGCTGGACTCCGGGTGGCGCGAGCACCGCGCCACTGTCACCACTCATCACTCAACCTCCGTACCGCGTCGATTCCGCGAGCGAGAGGCTCGTCGCCTCCCGGTACGCGCCGAAATGCGTGCGTTCGTTTTCGGTGAGCCGGCGCGGCGTGCCGTACCGGAGGTCCACCGGGACGAAATCGGCCTCGGCCTCCAGGTAGACGTGCGCGTGATCCCGGACGAGATAGGCGAAGCGCACGACCGCTGCCTTCATGCCCGTCACCCAGGTCTCCACCGTGATCGGCTCCGCCCGGTAGCACAGCGGCCTGAGGTAGGTCAGGCACTGCCGCGTGATCAGACTGCCGCTGGCCAGGTCCTGTGCCTCGTACCGGGGCAGCAGGCGGAAGATCAGGTCGAGCCGGCATTCACCGAGGTAGCGCAGGTAGGACGTGTCGGCGACGTGCCCGCCGGCGTCCAGATCGGACCAGCGCACCACGCAGAGGTGCTGGAACCTGCTCATGATCCCACCGTTCTCACCGCTGCGCGTGATCGTTGCCGTGACGGCCACCCACGTCGTGACCGCATGTCATCGATGAGCCGGGTCGCCGCCCGGCTCGCCGTGGCGTTCCGCCGACGGCGCGGGTAGTCGCACCAGGTGGACAGCCAGGACTGCGGCAGGCCCGACCGGCGCAGGACACGGGGCAGCGCATGGTGCGACTGCACGTCACCCACGTCGTACGCACCGGCTTCGCCCGCCCGGTAGAGGTCGCCAGAGCGCGCCAGCGTGGCCCGGAACGCCTGCTCGAACTCCGCACGGCGATCCTGCTCACCGAGAAACTCGGCGGCCGACAACCGCCACTGACCGAACTGCCTGGACTGACCGCGCTCCACGAGCGTCAGCACTCGCCGCCAGCCGGGCTGCCTCACCTCGGTCAAGTGTGAACGGGACAGGACCACCAGGCCGGCCGAGAGGATGAGCCCCCGGGCGACGACCGCCGGCCATGACTGATCGGATGCGTGGAAAAGACCGCTGGGCCACCAGTCACGAGGTGACCGCCGGATCAACCGGATCCGGTCAGGTGCATCTTGTTCGCGACAAAGACCGGCGACCTCCTGTGCGTACACGAGATTGTTCTTGCTGATCGAATCGAGAACGCGGACCCGGGCCGGGCCGGCGTCGTTCTTCTGGGTCCAGGCCGTGAACGACATCAGGCACAGGTCGTCCACCAAAGCGGTCCAGATTTCCACCGACCCGTCGTCGGGCAGGGACTCCGCATGGGACGAGTGACCTGTTCGCCGTCCGGGGGCCGTGCCCACGGAACCGACTTTCACGAAGATCCTCTCCGCGATAGGGGCCAGGCTGATCCGCCTCGTACTTCCGTAGTAACAGGACGATTCGCGTGACCACGTGCCACCTACGTCCTCCATGTAAGCGACGATCAACACCGCATGCCAGCCCTGCGGCGCTTTTGGGTGTTGAACGTGTTGAACGGGATGGCCGCGTGATTGGCCCCTGCCCGTGGAGTTTCATCGGCGATAGGAAGGTGTTCCAGCCGTCACCCGGCCCGGCGTCCGCCTGTGGGAGGCACGGAGGAATGCCACGTGATCCGAACCAGAAGTTGCGGCAGCTGCTGGCTGTGGCGAACTGGACGCGGGAAGGTCTGGCACGGGCGGTCAACGCCGTCGCCTCGGAGTCGGGACGGGTTCTGACCTACGACCGGACATCCGTCTCGCACTGGCTTCGCGGAGCGACGCCCCGCGGCGACACCCCCCTCTACATCGCCGAAGCCCTCTCCCGACGACTGGGCCGGGTGGTGACCCCGGACGAAGCCGGCTTCTCCCACGCTCAGGATCGACAGCAAGGTTGGCCCGGCAGACCCGGCGCCGACGCGTTCGCCGCACTTCGCCGGCTGGCCGGCACGGACCTGTCCTCGATCTGGACCGGGACCCGGGAGGAACGAATCTACCGGCAAGCGGACCTCGACCTGCCCGCATGGCCTGGCCCACGACCGACACCACCGTCCACTCCGGACGAATCAGCACCGGAAGGTCTCGAGATGATGACCTCCGCCTTCCGATCGGCGGATCGGCGGTTCGGTGGCGGGCACGCACGCGAAGCGCTCGTCGCCTACCTGGCCGGAGACGTCGTGGACGTCGCAGGCCGAGCGACCCCGGCGGCCGGGCGGCGAAGGCTGTGCGCGATCGCTGCCGCCGCCTGCGACCTGGCGGGTTTCATGTCCTTCGACAGCCATTTCCACGGTCTCGCGCTGGCCTACTTCCGCATCGCCGCCCGGCTGGCGCTGGAGGCCGCGGACCCGGATCTCTATGCGGGCATCCTGCGTAACATCAGTCTCCAGGCGTGGATGTTGGGCGACACCAGGAGCGCGAACCGCATCGCCGAGCTGGCCGTCGACGCCGCGGAACACGGTGTGCGGAAGGATCAGTCGGCCGAACTCCTGGGCCACGTGGCCGTCACACTCGCTGCTTCCAACCGGCACGGGGAAGCCCACCAGGCGTTGGGCGCCGCCGAAGACGTCGTCGCGGCAACCGGGATCGCCAGCGCGACCGTCACGTACCAGCGTGCCGTGGTACTGGAGTACGCCGGTGAGCTCGCGGCCGCACAGCGCGCGCTCCTGGTTTCGGTGAAACAACGCGACCCGTCGGAACGTCGATCACGTGCGCTGACGACGGCACGGCTGGCCGGGTTGCGGCTCCGGACCGGACAGGTCGACAAGGCCTGCGACGCGATACGTGATGTGCTCGACGATCACACCAGGCTGTCCTCCGCGCGGGTGGACGCCGCACTCGACGACCTGGGCCGGCACCTCGCACGGTTCCGGGGCCTGCCGTCGTCCGACCTGGTGCTGCTCGAACTGAGGCGGCGCCGTCGTCACGCGAAGGTATTCACTCCGGGAGGTGGACATGACGACACCGATCAGGCCTGATCTCGCGGCCGTCATCACCCTCGTCGACGAACACGCCGACAAGGAACTCTCAGTTCCGGAACTCGCGAGGTTCGCGCGCGTGAGCGTGCGCTGGCTTCAGCGGCGGTTCCAGGAGGAGCTCGGTGTCTCGCCGAACACCTACATCCGGCTGACCAGGTTGCGTCGCATACACGACGATCTTCTCGCCGGAGATCCGAACGCGGGCTGCACGGTGGAAGCGGTGACCAGCCGCTGGGGTGTGCGCCACTGCGGCCGCTTCGCCGCCTGGTACCGCAGCCACTACGACGAGCTTCCGTCGGCCACGTTGTACCGGCGGTGAGGAGGCACTCGGGCCACCGGTGGGCGCGGGCAGGATTACCGGCGTGGTCTCAGGCTGTTGCCGCGGCCCCGTCGTCCCCGCACCGCGTGCGCGGTGAGCGAGAAGAGCCGCTTGATCGAGCAGCGTTTCCGGTAGGCGCAGAACACGCGCCAGCCATCTTCGCCAGTAGGAGCGTGGAATCCGTTTGCCGCGTTCCCACCGCGCTACCTGCTCACGGGTGATCGCCGAGTTACCCGACACCTCCAGCAACTCGGCCGCCAGCCGGTACTGGCTGTAACCGAGACGAAGTCGTGCGTTTCGAACCAGCGATCCGACACCGATGCGAGGATCGCGGATTTCCATCTCGTGGGAGTCGGTGCTCACCACACCACGTTAGAAAGGAAACCCGGCCGGACCTATTCACTTGCCGACAGGTTCTTGTCCAGTTCCCGCCAACGAGGTCACCGCGGCCCGTCGCTTCGTCTCCGAGGGGAGCTCACCGAACCTCTCCCGGTAAATACGCGCGAAACGGCCGAAGTTCGACACCCCCACCCGAGCTGCGATCTGGGTCACAGTGTCGCTGCCCGACCGCCCGGCGCGCTCCAGCTCCTCGCGCACCCGCCGCAATCGAACGTCGCTCACGTACCGCATGGGCGAAATACCCACCTGTTCGCGAAAGGCGCGTTGCAGCGACCGTTCACTCACGCCGGCGATCGCGGCCAGTTCGGCGGCGGACGCCGGCAAGGCCGGAGCTTGCTCGATGAAGTCGGTGACCTCACGCACGACTCTCGACGCCGCCGGTGTTTCGACGCGTGCCAGCTCCTTGGAGTAGCTGTGCGGCTGCGCGTAGACGACCGCTGTGGTGAGCACCTGTTCGACGGCCGCGAGCATCCCTTGTTGCAGTAGCAGGGAATGTCCCGCACTCAACCGTTCCGTGACGCCGCGCGCGAGATCCCAGATCTGTTTGCCGCCGCCACGCCGGAGGTCGATGAAGGGATCGAACCGCGGCGGGGAATCGATCTGCCGGTGGAGTAGAGACTCGAGCCTCACCGTCACGACATCTCGTGGCAACTTGACCATAAGCTGCCCGCAACCTCGCTCCCACACCATGTCCAGTTCGTCATCGGGAGAGATGATCGCGGCAGTTCCGGGAAGGATCACGCGGCTCTGATCGCCGACGTTGACCAGGCATCGTCCGCTGTAGGGGATCAACAGGACGTAAAAGGTCTCGAGTGGTCCGGGGATGACGTGGACGTCCTCCCGTCCATAACTGACATAGTGCAGGGACGCCTTGCCGACGGGTGCCACGTGGTGACGCGCCTCGAATCCACAGGCGCGCCGATCCAGCGGGACGAGGCGGTGCGACCGCATCATTCTCGCGGTCTTGTCCCGCGACTCGTCCACCCTCGTGGTGTGGTAGTACTCGAATCGCTTGAGTGGCAACTCATCCATGGGTTCCTCGCGGACGTGAATCACCTGATCGTCCGGATCCACGCTGACCCTCCAGGAACGACGGTACCGAGCGATCCGCCGCGCCGCGACGCACCCGCCCGATCTACCAATAGCGGTGAGCACAGTTCACCTGTTCGGCGGAAAGCAGTGAACAGCTGGCCCCTACCCGGTAGACCGATCTTTCTGCATCCTGATTCGGCGAAGGGGCGACAAATACCATCAGTACCAAGATTCTGGGGGAACTGTGAGCAAGGGCTTGGTCACGCTCGTCAACCCGAACCTGGTGCACCCGCCGATCACGCCGTACGCGCTGGACATCTTGGCAACCTCGCTGGAGGACGCCGAATTCGACGTCGACGTCCTGGACCTCACCTTCTCCCGGGAGAACTGGACAGAAGTGGTGGACGCGTACTTCGGTCGCAGGCAGCCGGTACTGGTCGGGGTGACGATCCGCAACACGGACACGATCTACCCCCAGGAACAACGTGTTTTCCTCGGTTCCCACAAGGCGATCATCGACCAGGTCCGCACTCGCACCCGGGCACCGGTGGTGGCAGGGGGCGTCGGTTTCTCGTCGATGCCCTACGCGCTGGTCGACTACTTCGGAATCGACTACGGCGTCAAGGGGCCAGGAGAATTCACATTGGTGCAACTCGCCGAGGCGATCGCGAGCGGCGCACCACCGGAAACGGTCCCCGGTCTCCTCATCAACAAGGGATCAGCCGGTGTCCACCGCGTCTCCCACGCGGACCCCGTTGTCGCCGCGGGCCACGTGTCGCTCGTCCAGCGTGCGACCCCTTACCGCCGGCACTCCGGTCGTCCGGATCGCGTCGACAACCAGATGTACTTCCACCGGGGCGGCCTGGGCAACATCCTCACCAAGAACGGATGCACGTTCGCCTGCACTCACTGTGTGGAGCCGGACGCCAAGGGGAACCGGTTCGCTCGCCGCGCCGAAACCGCAGTCGTGGACGAGATCGAAAGCCTGCTGCTTCAGGGAGTTCTTGACCTGCACACGACGGACAGCGAGTTCAACCTGAACATCACCCACAGCAAGGCGGTCCTGCGGGAGATCGTGCGACGCAAGTCCCGTGACGCGTCGTCACCACTACACCGGCTGCGCCTGTGGATCTACGTGCAGCCTGCGCCCTTCGACGCCGAGTACGCGGCTCTGCTCGCCGAGGCCGGGTGCGCGGGCATCAACGTGGCCCCGGATCATTCCCGACCCGAACTGCTCGACGGGTGGAAGGTGAGCGCCGGTGGCACGCGGTTCTACGACTTCGACGACGTGCGGAAGGTGTGCCGGTGGGCATCCGAGCACGGGATGGCCACGATGGTCGAGGCCCTGCTCGGCATGCCCGGGGAGACTCCGGAGACCATGCGGGCGTGCGTCGACGACTTCCAGTCCCTCGACGCCACGGTGGTCGGCTACACGCTGGGCATCCGGGTGTTCCCGTACTCGCCGCTGGGACGCCGCCTGGCCGCCGCGAGCGCCGGCGAGCTCGCGGTACCCGGCCTGCAGTCCAACGACGCCGAGGAGCCGATCGTGCTGGCTCCACTGGAACGCTGTCCCAACCGGGTGAGCTATGAGCGGCAGTTCATGTTCGACCGCGCAGGGAGGTTCCGACCGGTCTACTACTTCTCCCCCGCTCTCGTCGGCGACGACGAGGCAGGCCCCGGCCGGCGGTATGACCACGCCCTGCAGCTGCTGTGGGACTGCGTCCCCCCGCACGACCGGCTCCGGGTCATGCTGCCGACGCGCCCCGGCCTCAGCCCGGAGGACAACAACTACGCCGACAACCCGTTCCTCCTGCGGCTGACCGAGCTGGGCTACACGGGGGCGTACTGGTCCCACTGGCCGAAGCGGTACGAGATCATGCACGAGGTGCCGGCTCGAACCGGAACCCGCTGAGCCGGTCGTCCGCCGGATCGCCGAGCGGGCCGTAGAAGCTGTTCGCCATCACCCCTCCGCTCCCAACTCGATGTCGATGATGCGTGAGGAGGACGCCCAGGGCGCTCCCCCGGACGTCGACCTCGCGCGGGGTGTCATCCGCCTGCGGCGGGACTAGACCTCACCGTCGCAGGAGGTGTTCGCCCGCCAGGTGGATCGCCTCGTGCTTCGTGCGGCCCCGGTGGTCCGCCGCGATGAAGTGCCGTCCGATCGCCAGCGCGAACGCCAGCGTGCTGCGCGCCTCGATCTCGTCCGGGTCGGTCAGGAAACTGCCGAACACCTTCCGCAGGAAATCCATCCGCTCGTTGTCGATCCGCCGCAGCCGCTCCGCGACCGCCTCGTCGTGGCGGGCCCACGCGCGCACCGCCAGGTCGATCCGGTGCAGGTCCTCGCTGAAGCTCAGCTGCCCCACGCGCCGGTACTGCTCGACCACGCCGTCACCCGCCACGCTGTCCAGGATTTCCTTGGTACAGCGGCGTTCCCACTCGTCCAGCATCTCGGCCAGCAACGCGGGACGGCCGTCGAAGCAGCCGTAGAACCCGCCCCGCGGTCGAGGACGTGTGGTCGTTCCGCACCCCCGGCGCGGGCCCGGACGACTTCCCGGCGATGCTCGCCGCGATGCGCACCACGGGCAGCCTCGCGAACCAGCCCGAGGCGGCGAAGTTCCTGTTCGCCCTGCGCTGGAAGATCGGCGCCCTCCTGGGCTGGGACGACCCGTCGTCCGGCGTCGGGTCGCCTCGCTCCGCGACCGGCTGCCCGCCGACCTCCGCGACGCCCCGCGCGGCCCGGACAGCGCCGGAATGCCACTGAAGGCGGTGTACGAGACGCACACCGAGGCCGCGCGCGAACTGGCGAACAAAACGGTGCACACCGTGATGCACCTGGGCTGGGCCCGCGGCGCGGACGGCGACCACGAGCTGCGGATGGCGGTCCTCGTCAAGCCCAACGGCTGGTTCGGCCGGCTCTACATGGCCTTGATCGCGCCGTTCCGGTACCTCGTCGTCTACCCGGCGCTCACCCGGCAGTGGGAACGCGCGTGGCTGGCGCGGTGAAGCAGCTGCGCTGGGCGAGCGGGATCATGGTCGTCCTGGGCGGCGGTCATCTGATCCTCATCGCGGCGCTGGCCTGGACCGATCTCGCCGGCTGGGTGGACCGGGGACTGTGGGCGGCCGTCCCGCTCCTGGACGGCACCGCGAACGGCCACGCCTTCTGGGCCGGCCCCGGCAGCTTCGGCGTCCCGCTGATCCTGCTCGGCTGCCTGATCTGGCACCTGGCCGGCCGCGGCGCGCCCCCGCCCGCCTGGCTCGGCTGGGCCGTCGCGGCGGGTGCGCCCTGGGCGGCGTGCTGCTCGTGCCGTCACCGTTCTTCGCCGGCGTGGTCGCGGGCGCGCTCATCGTCGCGGCCGCGCGCCGGGTCAGCCCTCCGCCAGAGCCTCCTCGCGCGTCGTACACAACCGGACGATCTCGCCGGCGCCGGTGATCTCCAGTGGCCGCCGGGTGAAGCCGGAGCCGACCACCACGTGCACCCGGCCCGGCGCCTCGACCCCGGCGGCCAGCACGACCGCGATCCCGGCCGAGGCCAGGAAACTCACCTCGCTCAGGTCGATCACCAGCCGCTGGGCGCACGCGCGCGCCGCGGGCAGGGCGACCGCCTCGAACGCGGGCGCGGTCAAGTGGTCGAGTTCGCCGGCGACGCGCACCAACGTCGCGCCGGACAGGTGCTCCACGTGCACGTCCACGTGCGCGACCGGCTCGCCCGGCTGGAAAGAGGACACCCGCTCGATCTAACCGTGGCCGGCGGACTGCGGAAAGCCCGGTCTTGCGTCCGGCGAGCCCGTGTGGCCTAATATGGCATCAGGTGCCAAAATGGCGTCCCTCACAGGCGAGGCGGAGTGACGAGATGTCCAACGGTTGGTTCGAGACGGTGGCCGAAGCACAGCGGCGGGCGAAGAAGCGCCTGCCCAAGTCGGTCTACGGCGCCCTGGTCGCGGGTTCCGAACGCGGGATCACGGTCGACGACAACATCGCGGCGTTCGCCGAGCTCGGCTTCGCCCCGCACGTCGCCGGCCTGTCCGACAAGCGCGAGCTGGGCACGACGGTGATGGGACAGCCGATCTCGCTGCCGGTGATCATCTCCCCCACCGGCGTGCAGGCCGTGCACCCCGAGGGCGAGGTGGCCGTGGCCCGCGCCGCGGCCGCGCGCGGCACCGCGATGAGCCTGAGCTCGTTCGCCAGCAAGTCCATCGAGGAGGTCGCGGCGGTCAACCCGCAGACCTTCTTCCAGATGTACTGGGTGGGCAGCCGCGACGTGCTGGTGCAGCGCATGGAGCGCGCCCGCGCCGCCGGGGCCGTCGGGCTGATCATGACGCTGGACTGGTCGTTCTCCACCGGCCGCGACTGGGGCAGCCCGGTCATCCCGGAGCGGCTGGACCTCAAGGCGATGGTGCGGTTCGCCCCGGAGGGCATCACGCGGCCGAAGTGGCTGTGGGACTTCGCGAAGACCCGCAAGCTGCCCGACCTGACCACGCCGAACCTGACCCCGCCCGGCGGCACGGCGCCCACGTTCTTCGGCGCCTACGGCGAGTGGATGCAGACGCCGCTGCCGACCTGGGAGGACGTGGCCTGGCTGCGCGAGCAGTGGGGCGGTCCGTTCATGCTCAAGGGCGTCATGCGGGTGGACGACGCCAAGCGGGCGGTGGACGCGGGCGTCACCGCGATCTCGGTGTCCAACCACGGCGGCAACAACCTGGACGGCACGCCGGCCCCGATCCGCGCGCTGCCGTCGATCGCCGACGCCGTGGGCGGTGACATCGAGGTGCTGCTGGACGGCGGCATCCGGCGCGGCAGCGACGTCGTCAAGGCGCTCGCGTTGGGCGCGAAGGCGGTGCTGATCGGCCGCGCGTACCTGTGGGGGCTGGCCGCCAACGGGCAGGCCGGGGTGGAGAACGTGCTGGACATCCTGCGCGGCGGCATCGACTCGGCGATCCTGGGCCTGGGCAAGTCCTCGATCCACGATCTCACCCGCGACGACGTGGTGGTCCCGCCGGGCTTCGAGCGCGCTCTCGGCGTGCCGAAGAGCTGAGCCACCCCGGCGGCGGGCTTCGCGCGGACGGGCCCGCCGCCGGGGTTTCCAGTGAGCTTCGGGACAACTCACTCGGCACCGGACGTTCCGGAAGGTACTTTCAGCAAGCAACCATCCGTGCACGAACTCCGGAGCCGCATGTCCCCGTCTCCCGGCCGCCTCACCGCGGTGCTCGCGCTGGGCGGTGTCGTCGTCGCCGTCATGCAGACGCTCATGGTGCCCCTGCTGGCCGACCTGCCGTCGCTGCTGCACAGCTCCAGCTCCGACACCGCGTGGGTCATCACGATCACCCTGCTCACCGGCGCGGTCGCCACCCCGGTGCTGGGCCGCCTCGGCGACATGTACGGCAAGCGCCGCATGATGATCGTGGCGCTGTCGTTGCAGGTCGCGGGCTCCCTGGTGTGCGGCCTGACGACCGAGCTGCTGCCGATGATGATCGGCCGCGGGTTGCAGGGTTTCGCGATCGGCGCGATCCCGCTGGGCATCAGCATCATGCGCGACGAGCTGCCGCCGGAGCGGCTCGGCGGCGCGGTCGGCCTGATGAGCTCGTCGCTGGGCATCGGCGGCGCGCTCGCCCTCCCGGCCGGGGCACTGGTCGCCGAGCACTTCGACTGGCACATCCTGTTCCTCGGCGCGGCCGCGCTCGGGCTGGTCAGCCTCGTGCTGATCGTGCTCGTGGTGCCGGAATCGGCGGTCCGCTCCCCCGGCCGCTTCGACCTGCCCGGCGCGATCGGGCTGTCCGCGGCGCTGGTCTGCCTGCTGCTGGCGATCTCCAAGGGCGGCGACTGGGGCTGGGGCAGCACGCTGACCCTCGGCTTCGGCGGCGCGGCGGTGGTGCTGTTCGTCGCGTGGGGGTTCCTGCAGCTGCGCACCGCCGAACCGCTGGTCGACCTGCGCACGACCGCGCGCCGCCCGGTCCTGCTCACCAACCTGACCTCGATCATGGTCGGCTTCGCGCTCTACGCGACCCAGCTGGTGCCGCCGCAGCTGCTGCAACTGCCCTCGGGCACCGGCTACGGCCTGGGGTTGTCGATGGTGATCGCCGGGCTGTGCGTCGCACCGTCCGGCCTGCTGATGATGGCGATGTCGCCGGTCGCCGCCCGCCTGATCGCCAAGCGCGGGCCGAAGGTGTCGCTGCTGTGCGGCATCACCGTGCTCGGCGCCGGCTACGGGCTGGGCCTGACCCTGATGGGCGCGGGCTGGCAGATGGCGATCTTCTCCGCGATGGCCGGGGCCGGCGTCGGACTCGCCTACGCGGCCATGCCGAGCCTGATCATGAGCGCGGTGCCGGCCACCGAGACCGCGGCGGCCAACGGGCTCAACACGCTGATGCGCTCGATCGGCACGTCGTCGTCGAGCGCCGTGGTCGGGATGGTGCTCGCAGGCATGACGATCGACTTCGGCGGCACGCCGGTGCCCAGCCTGAACGGGTTCCGCACCACGTTCCTGATCGGCTGCGCCGCGTGCGTGGCCGCGCTGCTGGTCGCGTGCTTCATCCCGGGGCGCGCGCGCCCGGCGGAGACCTTCCTGACCGGCGTGGTGCGTTCCGCGCGCGGCGTGCTCGAAGGCGCGGCGGTGACCCTGATCAGCAAGGACGGGCAGCAGACCGGCACCACGGCCACCGACGCCAACGGCCGGTATTCGCTGAACATCCCCGGCGGCGAGTACGTCCTGGTCTGCTCGGCCGCCGGTTACCAACCGGAGGCGGCGCCCGTGAGCGGACCGGGCGAGGCCGATTTCCGGCTGTCGCCCACCGGCGGCATCACCGGCACCGTCGGCGTGGCCGGCGCGCTGTTGATCGCCGCCGACGAGCGCGGCGAGGTCGCGGGCAGCGTCACCTCCCGCGCGGACGGCTCGTTCCAGCTGTCCGGCCTGCTGCCCGGCCGCTACGCGCTCGCCGTCGCCAGGCACGGCTACCGGACCGTCGCCGTCCCGGTGCGGGTCGACGACGGTCCGGTGCGCTGCGAGATCGTCCTCGTGCCGGAGGACGCGACGGTCACGAACTAGCCGGGAAGCCGTGCCGCCGGGCGCCGAGCACGACGGCCAGCACCGGCACGAGCAGCACCAGCACGGTCCACGGGAACACGCCGGGCCCGAACGCGTCGAGCAGGACCCCGCCGACCACGCCGCCCCCGGCCATGGCCGCGTTCCACAGCGTCACCAGCGCGGCCTGGGCCGTGTCGGCCGCCTCGCCGCCCGCGTTCCCGGCGGCGGTCTGCAGCAGCGTCGGCACCCCGCCCCAGCCCAGGCCCCACAGCCCGGCCGCGACGTAGACGAGCACCGCGCTGCCGGCCAGCACGGCCAGCATCGCCGCGGCGACGGCGACCAGCACGGTCGCGACGATGGTCAGCTCCCGCAGCTGCCGGTCGATGCGCGCGCCGACGATCGCGATGCTCAGCACCGACGCGATCCCGAACACGAGCAGCACCGCGTCGACGCGGACGCCGTGCAGGAACGTCGCCAGGTAGGTGTAGAGGACGTTGTGGGCCAGCACGAACACCAGCGTGACGACCAGGACCGAGGCCACACCCGGGACCGCGACGGCGCGCCGCACCGGGATCCGGGAGCCGTCGCGCTGTCCCGGCTGGTCGGGCACGGCCGCGAGGATCCACGCGATCAGCACGACGGCGATCACCGACATCACGCCGAACGTCACCCGCCAGCCGACGGTCTCGCCGAGGAAGGTGCCGGCCGGCACGCCCAGCGACAGCGCCAGCGGGATCCCGGCCATCACGACCGCGATCGCCTTGCCCTGCAGGTGTTCCGGCGCCATCCGCCGCGCGTAGCCGGCGAGCAGCGCCCACACCACACCGGCGGCCACCCCGGCGGCGAACCGGCCGGCCATGGTCAGCGCGTAGGCGCCGGAGACGGCCGTGACGGTGTTGGCGACGGCGAACCCGGCCACCCCGGCGAGCAGCAGGCGCTTGCGGCTCCAGCCGGCGGTCGCGGCGGACAGCGGGATCGCGGCCAGCGCGGTGCCGATCGCGTAGATCGTGACGGCCTGCCCCATCGCGGACTCGCCGACGCGCAGGTCCGCGCTCATCGCGGGCAGGACCCCGGCGGGCAGGGCTTCGGTGAGGACGGTGATGAACGCCGCGGTCGTCAGCGCCAGCAGGGACCGCAGCGGGAGTCTGGTAGGAGTCAGGACATCGATCACGGCGTTATGCTGAAACCATCACACAGATGTGAAGGTCAAATCGCTGTGAGGGGAACCACATGCGCATCGGGGAGCTGTCCGAACGCACCGAAACGCCCCGCCGCCTGCTGCGGTACTACGAGGAGCAGGGGCTGATCGTGTCCCGGCGGCTGCCGAACGGCTACCGCGACTACGACGAGTACAACGTCGACCGGGTGCTGCAGATCCGCGGCCTGCTCGACGCCGGGCTGCCCACCCGCATCATCAAGCAGATCCTGCCGTGCCTGAACAAGCCACGTACGATCTACTTCCCGGACGCCACGCCGGAGATGCTGGCGACGCTGGAACGCGAGCGCGACCGGATGACCCGCCGCATCGAGTGCCTCGCCCGCAACCGGGACGCCATCAGCGAGTACCTGGACATCGTGCGGCAGGGGCTTCAGCCCGACGTTGCCTGAGCCGCCCGCAGCAGGCGCAGCTGCCCGATTTCGGCGGCGTTCTTCATCAGCTCGGCGTTGACCCACGCAGCCTGGTGCGCCACGGTCAGCCCGGCCTCGGCGGGCCACGGGAAAGCCACCGGGGCGTCCACATCGGACAGCCGGTCGAGGACGCCGCCCCAGTCGGCGGCGAGCTCGCGCAGCCAGGGCACGGCGTGCTCGTCGCCGGGCCAGCCGACCGACTCGCGCTCGCGGGGCGGTCGGCCGTGCGCGTGGTCCAGCGCGACGCTCCACCACCAGCCGACGTGCCAGGTGATCCAGGCGATGGTGGGCACCGGCACGGGGTCGGGTTCGGTGTCGGCCCAGTCGATCGCCCAGCCGTCCCCGGCGGGCCGGACGTGCCAGGTCAGCGGCCCTGGCTCCCAGCGGAAGTCCGCCGGGGTGAGAGCGCTCAGGTGCAGGTCCGCCAGCGACCAGGTCAGGTCGAACTGCCAGCGCAGGAGGGACACGGCCGCCGATGATCGCAGCGCCCGCGCGCGGCGGCCAACCGATTTTTCCGCACGTACACTCGTGGGGTGCGGACGCGACCGACCCTGAGCTGGACGCCGGCGGGCGAGCCGCTGCCCCGGACGACCAGCCTGGACGACGTGGTCCGCATCGCCGAGGGGGGCGGCGTCGTCGTGCTGAGCGGCGCCGGGCTGTCCACCGAATCGGGGATCCCGGACTACCGCGGCGAGACCGGCAGCCTGCGACGGCACACGCCGATGACGTACCAGGAGTTCGTCGCGGCCGAGCACGCGCGGCAGCGGTACTGGGCGCGCAGCCACCTCGGCTGGCGCACGATCGCGCGGGCGCGGCCCAACGACGGCCACCGCGCGGTGGCGGCGCTGCGGGCCGCGGGCGTGGTCGGGGGTGTGATCACGCAGAACGTGGACGGTCTGCACCAGGCGGCCGGCACACCGGACGTGGTCGAGCTGCACGGCAGCCTGGACCGGGTGGTGTGCCTGTCCTGCCGTGCGCTGACGCCGCGCGAGGAGCTGGACCGCCGCCTGCGCGAGGCGAACCCGGACTTCACGGCGACGGCGACGCGGATCAACCCGGACGGCGACGTGGACTTGGCGGACTCCGCGGTGCGCGGTTTCCGCGTGGTGCCGTGCCGTTCCTGCGCCGGTGTGCTCAAACCGGACGTGGTGTTCTTCGGCGAGAACGTCGAACCGTCCCGTGTGGACCGGTGCTACCGGCTGGTGGAGCAGGCGTCGGCGCTGCTGGTGCTCGGCTCGTCCCTGACGGTCATGTCCGGCCTGCGGTTCGTACGCCGCGCCGCCGAGGCCGGCAAGCCCGTCGCGATCATCAACAGAGGCCCCACCCGCGGCGACAAGTACGCGAGCGTGCGGGTGGACCTGCCGCTGGGCCACGCGCTGCCTGAACTGGCGGCACGGCTGACCGCTTGACCGGAGCGGCCGCCGGCTGCCGCTGCGCTCGAGAAGGCGGGCGTGACCGGCACGCCCGCCCCATCGGTGTCCCGGCCACTACAGGTACGGGCGCGTGATCAGCTCGATCGCGTGCCCAGCGGGGTCCTTGAAGTAGACGCCCCGCCCGCCGTGCCCGTGGTTGATCTCCCCCGGCCGCGTCGTCTGCGGATCCGCCCAGTGCTCGATCCCCCGCTCGACGAGCCGCGCGTAGGCGCGGTCGAACAGCTCGTCGTCGACGAGGAAGGCGTAGTGCTGCATCTGGATCTCCACCGGCGGTTCGGCGAACTGCAGCAGCACGCCCCCGTCGAGCATGACGTTGACGAACGGCCCCCACGACGGGGCCTCGGCGACTTCCAGCAGTTCGCGGAAGAAGCGGGCCGACTCGTGGCGGTCCTTGGCGGCGATGATGGTGTGGTTGAAGGTGACGGTCAACGAAGTCCTTTCGATCGGTTGGGTGAACAGCGCGGAAGCAGATGCTTCCCGGCGGTCCACGCGAGCCGATCAGACCGTCACCGGATCGCCTTCCCGTGCGTGGCGCGAGGCCGTTCCGGTGATCACGTCCGCCAGTCTAGGCCGCGATGTCCGGGTCCGGCAACGAGATTGGCTCAGGACGTCATCACGTATGCCGAGATACCGCAGGACCGTTCGACGCAGGTGATCCGCGTGCTCGCAGATGTCCTCGACCGATCCGACTGGGCCCGCGTTTCGACCTCGTTCTCATCGAAGATGCCGCGATGGACTTCCGGTTGTTGTCGTCCAGCAGGACCCATTGTGCCGCTCTGCGAAAGAATCTCGCTGTGTCAATTATTCGAGAGGGCTTGACAACATCATCCGGAACCCTCGCCCGCACCCGAACCCGCCACCCGTCGATCCGTCGAGGCAGACGAACCGTGGTCGGCACACGGAACGCCTCGATGACCGTTGTTCTGAGCTCGCTGTGCGGCGCCGCCACCCGCACCGCCCGGAAGCGACCCGGTGCTGCGAGTGGCGGCGCTGGTTGACGGCCGGCCGCAAGCCGCCTCCGTCGCTGAGGAACAGCTGCTATGCCTGGTCCTTGTGCTGCTCGCCGGTAGCAGCCTGATCTTCGAGCAGGGGACGGTTGGTTGTGCGCATGCCGAAGAGAGCGATCGTGGCACCCCCCAGCACCAGCACGCCCGCGATCACCGCGAAATAGCCGCCGAAGCCCAGCACGGCGACAAGGCCGGCAGTGCCGAATCCTGCGACGAACACACCGATCCGGCCGAGTCCGTTGGCCAAGCCGGTCCCCAGGCCGCGCAGCGGGGTCGGGAACATCTCCGGCAGGTACGCGTACAGGAACACGGTCTGGGTCTGCAGGAACATCGTCACCAGGAATCCGGTGACGAGCACGATCGCGGGCTGACCGGCGGCCCCGAACGCGACCACCAGCGCCCCGACGATCACCGTCATCACGGGGAGCAGCACCTTGCGTTCCCACCGGTCCACCACCGGCCACGCGAGCAGCGCACCGGGAACCGCGGCGATCGAGAAGTAGGAGGTGAAGCTCAGTGCCTGGGACGTGCTGTATCCCTGGTGCACAAGCAGGGTGGGGACATAGGCGTTGTAGCCGTAGAACGCGATGACGATCAGAATCGTGCTGACGCTCATGACGATCGCGTTGCGCCGGTTGCGGCCGCGGAGGAGTTCCGCTGCCCTGCCGGGGCGAACGGCCGGTTCCTCGACGGGAGTGGGCAACCGGCCGCCGACCTTGCTCGTGGCTTCCGCTTCAAGCCGGGCGACGGTCGCCGTGGCGCCGAGGTGATCACCGTGCATGCTCTGCCATCGCACGGACTCCGGCAGGATCCGGATGCCGACGATGCCGACCACGGCCCCAGCCGCGCCGAGGACGAACACCCAGCGCCACATCCCGGGGCCGGCGGGAATCGTCAGGCGCGCGAACCATGCGGCCATCGGGACCCCGATGAGCCCCACCCCCAGCAGCACGGCCTGATACCGCCCGCGCGAGCGCCTGGGGAACATTTCCGCGACGTACACGATCAGCACCCCGGTCATTGCCTGGACGCCGAATCCGGTGAAGAACCGCAGCGCGAGCAACACCGGGAGCGTCGTGGCCAGCGTGGTAAGGAGCGAGAACAGCGAATACGCCAGTACGGCCCCGATGATCGTCCGCTTCCGCCCGAAGCGATCGGACACCCGGCCCCCGACGAGACCGCCGGCGAACATCCCCAGGAAGGTCACTGAGGTGACGGCACTGACGTCCTTGAGCGACAGGCCCCATTCCTGGCTGATCGCCGGCGCGGCATAGGAGAACGAGTTGATGTCGACGAGGTCGAACGCGAACAGCGCCCCGAGTACCGCACACCACAGTTTCTGTGACCGGGTGACGACCGGCAACGAACTCAGTCGTGCCGGTGCCGAATAGGAATTCCGCTGATTGGTAGCCTGGTGTTCGGGTATCGTCATGTGATCCGCTCTTCGTGATCGGGGCTGACGCCGGTAGGAGAAAGGGACGCCAGCGCATGCGTGCGTGATGGATGCCACTGTGCTGAACCCGGTTCGCTGCGGCAATCTAAGTCTCGCCTCGCGCAACCTGTGTTCTGATGAGGTGCTGGATTGTGACATCGAGCGAACCGAAGCGCATCCACGCGTGCGGCCCGGTGGCCGCCGCCAGCAGCGGGCCTAGTTTCGCGGCCGCCGCGGTGAGCGGTGCCGCCAGTCGCCGCAATCCCGCCTCCGGCAACTGCCCCTCCGGGCCGGCGATGGCGACGGCCCCGAGCGGGTAGCCGTCCTCGGGGTCGAGCAAGGCAGCACCGATTCCATTGAGGTGCGGGTGGTTGTCGCTGAACGACATCGCGTACCCGACGGCGCGGATGGTCGCCAGCTCGTGCTCCAGCCAGGACCGCTTGCGCCGCACGTGCGCCGCGATGACCGTCGCGGCCTCTTTCCCTGGCAGGTGGGCGAGGATCGCTCGCCCGCTGCACCCGGAAGTGAGCGGGGCGCGCTCGCCGGCGTCGAAGTCGCGCCGGTGCGGGTTCGCCGCTGGCGCGGCACTGAGGACCAGCACCCGATGCGACCCGCTGCGCAAGTGCAGCGTCGTCGTGTGGCCGGCCTGTGCGGCCAGCGTCGTGAGCAAGGGGTGGGCACGTTGCAACAACGCAGGACGCGGGCCGATCAGCGACGCGAGGGCCAGTGAACGGCTGCCGATCCGATAGCCGCGACGACCGCTGTGGTCGATGTAGCCGTCGCTCTGCAAGCTGCGCAGCACCCGGTAGGTGCTGGCCTTCGGCAAGCCCACCGCGTCCGCGATCGCGTGCAGGCTCGCCGGTTGTTCCATCCCGGCCAGCACTTCGAGCAGCCGCAGACCGCGCCGGAACACGTCCGGCTGCATGGTGGTGGCCTGCTCTGCGTTCATGCCCGGCGCTCCCCTCGCTCGCGTCACCAGTGTCAACAAGCCGGGCCGAAGGTCTCGATACAGGTTTCCATCCCAGGGCCGCCAGGCCTGCGCACACTCGGCCTCCCCCGCCCCGCGGACGCCTGCAGGGACTCGACGGCAGCCAGCCGGGCCACGAGCGCGCCGATCTTGGACGTGGCCTTCGGGCGCCGGGCGACCTCGGCGCTCCCCCGCGCTCCCGCATGGCGAAATGCTCGGGACGGTGCACCGGATGCTCGGGAGCGTTCGCCGAACACGGTTCGCACCACCCCGGCGAACGTGGTGGGTGACGTCGTTGTCATCCATCTGTCTCTCCCCGGGGAGGGTTCAGGAGCGGGTGAGTGCCTTCACGAGGTTGCCCAGATCGGGCTCCTTGTCCAGGGCGAGCACGATGGCGGCGATCGTGTCCGCCTGGCCTTGCGGCACCGCCCGCCCCGCCGTGGTCATGAACTTCGCAACCACCTCGGCTGTCGTGAGCGGGTTGTCCGGGGTCCCCCGGCTCGCCGGCACCCGGCGCGCAACGGTGGTGCCGTCGCCAAGCCGGATGATCACCTCGCCGGGAAAGTGGGCCGGGTAGTCGCTGCGGCGGTCCACCGGGCAGGTCACCTTCGCCGCCAGCGAAAGCACCTCGGGATCGTCGTAGCGTTCGTCGTAGAAGGCGGCCAGGTCGACCCGGCCGGTGACGAGAGCGAGCGCGGTCGCGTACTGGATACTGAAGAGCGCGTCGTAGATCGTGCGCGGCGCGATCTTGCTCTCTCGCGGCTCGGTGACCTGGTGCAGGAGCCGTTCACTCGTCGGGGCTTCGATGCAGGCGATCTCGCTCACCCGCGCGCCGCGTCGGTGTAGTTCGTCCCGCACAGCCAGGGCCGCGTCGATGAACGCATGGGTGAAATGGCAGCACGGGTAGGGCTTGAGCGCGATCTCGGTGGTCGCCCACCGCGACCCCAGCGTGTCGAGCCCGGTTTCGGCCCGGTCCGGTACGCGGCCCACGTGCGCTTGGTAGACGCCGTGCGCGCCTTCGAGCACGGTGGCGGGGCCGGCGAAGCCGGCAGCGCCCATCGTCGCCGCGACGATCCCGCTGTGTGCCGCCCACCCCGGATGCAAGCGCTTGAGCCAGGACCCGTTGATCTCCAGGATACCGGCGGCCTGGCTGCCGGCGAGGCCGAGCGCGCGGACCGCCGCGGCCGGGTCGAGCTTGCGGAGGCGAGCTGCTACGGCGACGGCGGCGAACGTGCCCATGATGCCCGTCGGATGAAACCCGCGGTCGTGGAGCTCGCCGGGCACCGCGCCGGCCAGGCGGCAGCCGATCTCCAGCCCGATCACGTACGCGAGCAGCGCTTCCTGACCGGTCGAGCGGTGTTCCTCCGCCACCGCCAGGGCCGTGGCCAGCGCGGGTGCGGTCGCGTGGTGGACGGCCCCGATGTGCGTGTCGTCGAAGTCCAGGCCGTGGATCAACGTGCCGTTGGCCAGTGCGGCCGATGCCGCGGGCAGACGCGTAGGGAAGCCGACAACCCCGGCATCGTCGCCGGTCCCGAGCTGCCGGGCCGCTTGGTGAATCGCGGTGCCGAAGTCGGTCGTGGACGAGGCCAGGGCGATGCCGAGAGCGTCCAGCGCGTGGAGGCGGGCACGCTCCGTCACTTCCTCTGGTACATCGTCGATCGTCAGGTCCGCGGTGAAGGCCGCGATTTCCTCGGCGTAGGTCTGGTGCGTCATGGTCGCCGGCTTTCGGTGAGCTTCTCCTGGGGGTGGCGGCCGCGCAGTCCGAGCGCGGCAGCCGTATCGAGGACGGCACGGGCCGTCCGGAGGGTCGCCGCGTCGATGAGGTGCCCGTCATGTGCGGCCGCCCCATCGCCACCAGCGACCGCCGCGTCATAGGCCGCGACCATCCGTTCCGCGGCCGCGATCGCCTCTCGGCTCGGTGCGTAGACATCATTGGCGATCTCGATCTGCGCGGGATGGATGGCCCACTTTCCGGTGAACCCGAGTGTCCGCGACCAGACACACTCCCGCCGGTAACCGTCGAGGTTGCCGATGTCACCGTAGGCACCATCGACGGCGGCGACGCCTGCCGTGTGCGCAGCGAGGGAGATGGCCGTGCGCACCGAGTGCCACACGTCTCCCGGGTACAGGTCCTGTCGGTCGTTGCCCGCCACCGCGAGATCGGCGTCCATCGACGCGGAGAAGTCGCCAGGACCGAACACGAGCGACTCGATCCGGTCACTGCTGCGGGCGATCTCGGTGAGCCGCTCGATCGCGGCGACGTCTTCGACCAGCACCTGTATTCCCACCCCGTGTTCGATGCCCAGCTGGGAATCGAGTTCGGTCAGCGTGGTGTCGACCCACCACACGTCACGCGGGGCCACCACTTTCGGCACGACCACGAGATCCACCTGGCTTCCGCTGCTTCCCAGGACGGCGGACAGATCGGACAGCGCCATACCGGTGCCAGGCTGGTTGATCCGGACGGCGAGCAGCCGGTTCGACCAGACGGGATCGCGGCTCACTTCGGCCGCGATGCGGCGTGCCTCGTCCTTGCGGTCCGGGCTTACGCCGTCCTCGAGATCGAGAACCACGACGTCGGCGGCGCTGTGGGCGGCCTTGCCGATCATCCTCGTCGACGTCGCCGGGGTGACCAGGTAACTGCGGCGGCGGACGGTCATGGGCGATCACCGCCTCCCGCAACCAGCCACGGGATCCAGGCCCGGGCGGCCGGCATCGTTCGCGGCAACTGGCAGAGATCGCGCAGGCGACCGAGCGTTTCGGCCGGCCACCCGGCTGCGGTGGCTGCCTGGATCAGCTTGTCGTCGACGACCCGGCGGTTGTCCGGATCGCCGCTCTCGCCGCGCGGCAGGTCGCGGTGGCGCTCCAGCCTGACACCGTCGCCGGTCTGGAGACAGACGGTGGCGGCTGCCGGGCCCTGATCCGGATCGACGGCGACCATGATCCGCGCAGCGAGCGCCTGGACAGCCGGATCGTCCAGGCGCCCGTACGACGCCCACGTCACCTGCCCGTCGAGCAGCGCCACAGCGCACTGGAACCGGACGCTGAACTGCGCGTCGACGACATTGGCCGGACGCACCTTGTGCGGCGCATCCCCACCCACGATCGAGTCCGCCCGCGGGCTGATCACGACCGTGACCGAATCGGCGCGTCGCATGCCCAGCTCAGAATGCAGATCCAGGCAGATGTCCGTCGCGGCGTGCGTCAGGCGGCACGACGGATAGGGTTTGAACCCGGTGTCGAGCAAGTACCAGGTCCTGCCCAGATCCGCGGTCAGCGCGCCCGGATCCGGTACCGTGCCGAAGTTGATCAAAGCGCCGGCGTCGCCTTCGATCGCGGCCGCAGAACCACGGAACCCCGACGCCGCCAGAAGCGCCGCGGTCAACCCGTTCCGCGCGGCGAGACCCGCATGCAGGCGCTTGTTCCACGCACCGTTGCAGAGATACTGCATCGACCCCGACGCCATCGACCCGGCCAGCCCAAGCGCGGATTCGGTCGTGGCGGCGTCCAGGCCCAGCACCCTCGCCGCCCCGGCCGCGGCGCCGAACGTGCCGGCGATCGCCGTCGGGTGGAATCCGCGGTCGTACGCGCCCCCGCCGATCGCACGGCCGACCCGGCAGCAGACCTCGTGCCCGGCCACCAGCCCGCTCAGCACGTCGGGTCCGGCCGCGCCCGCGTGCTCCGCGGCGGCCAGCACCGCGGGAATGACAGGTGCGCCGGGGTGCGAGCACGCCGGGATGTTGGTGTCGTCGAAATCGAGGCTGTGAGCGAACATCCCGTTCAGGAGTGCGGCGTGTTCCGGAGTCGCCGTGCCGCGCCTGCCGATCACGGTGCAGGGTCCGCCGTCGTCGCCCAGCGCGCGGACCGTGCGCAGCACCGGCTCCGACGACTCGAGGCGGGCCCCCAGGGTCGCGACGGCCAGGAAGTCCGCGAGGCACAGTCCCGTCAGGTCGATCACCGCAGCAGGCGGGCCACCGGCGGTAACGCCGGCGGCGAGTTCGCTCAGCTGCCTGGTCGCACCGCCGCTCATGCTGCCCGCATCTTCGAAAGGTTGGCGCGCCGGTACTCGACGACGACCTCGTCCCGCTGGTTGTACCCCGTGGTACGCCATTCCACGACGCCCCAGCCGGGCCGTGAGCGGGTCACCTTCGTCGTCAGGACTTCGGAGCGGGCGCGGACGGTGTCGCCTGCGTAGGTCACCGCCCCGTACACCAGGTCTTCGATGCCGAGGAACGGCCCGCCGGCTTCGGACAGGTCCTCGACGGACAGCCCGAGCACAGTGGAGTAGACCAGGAACTGGTTGATCGGGATCGTGCGGTAGCCGAGGCGCCGCGCGTACGGCTCATCGAAGTACATCGGATTGTGGTGCATCATCCGGGTGCTGTAGGCGATGCTCTCGGCCAGGGTGAAGGTCCGTCCCCAGTGGTGGACGAACTCCCGGCCCACTTCGAAGTCCTCGAAGGACAGGCCGCGGGTGCGAACGACAGTGGTCATGACTCTCCCGATCGGGTCGTCTCGGGGCGTGCGCCGGGGCGTCGCCGCCGTCGGAGTGGTCCCCACTCTAAATATCAGAGGTTTTTTGTCAAGCCCCTTGCCGAGGCTCGCCCGCGTTGCTTACGGTCAATACCTCTGATGTTTTAGCTGCACGGGAAACCGTTGAACAGCCTGGAAAACCTCAAGGAAGCAGGTGCCCACATGGCTGCTGCCGTCAAGATCGACTACGACGAGCTGAGGGAGGCGACGCGTGAGTTCGCCGATCGCGAGGTCGCGCCGATCGCGGCGCAACTCGATCTCGAGGACGCGCGCATCCCCATCGACCTCTACGAGAAAATGGGCAAGATCGGTTACTTCGGGATCATGGCGCCCGAGGAGTACGGAGGACTCGGGCTCGGTGCACGAGCTCTCGGGGTCGTCACCGAGGAGCTGTGCCGCGCCAGCCTTTCGGTCGGCAGCCTCATCCAGCGCAACGTGGTGACCGGAAGCATCATCGCCCACCATGGCACCGAGGACCAGAAAAGCCGGTACGCGCCGGGCCTCGCCAGCGGTGAACTACAGTCGGCGTCCGCCGGTACGGAACCCAATGCCGGCTCCGATGCAGCGAACATCCAGACGACCGCACGCCGGGACGGGGACCACTATATCGTCAAGGGCACCAAGCAGTGGTGCACGAACGCCGACGTGGCTGACGTGCTCTTCCTTTACGTGCGCACCTCAGACACGTCCAAACACAGCGGCCTCAGCCTCCTGCTCGTCGACAAGCCGCGGGATGGGTTCCTGCCCCCGAAGCTGGACGGCACCCATCTCGCGACCGCCGGCTATCGGGGAATGAAGTCGTTCCAGCTCTACTTCGACAATCTCGACGTCCCGGCGGACAACCTCGTCGGCGGCGAAGAAGGCCACGCCTTCGCCCAACTCATGGCGGGCTACGAAATCGCCCGGACAGGGTTCGCCTTCCGCTGTGTGGGGCTCGCACAGGCCGCCTACGAAGCCGCCGTTCGCCACGCCGAGGAGCGGGTTCAGTTCGACAAGCCGCTCAAGGAGTTCCAGGCCGTCCGGTTCCGGCTCGCCGACATGCGGACGCAGATCGAAGCGGCGCGGGCGCTGGCGACGCAAGCCGCCGAGAAGCTCGACTCCGGCGCGCGCGCCGATCTGGAGGCCGGAATGGCCAAACTGTTCGCGGCGGACATGGCGCACAAGGTCTGCTGGGACGCGCTGTACATCCACGGTGGCAACGGGTACGCCATCGACGCGCCGGTGAACCGGTACTGGCGCGACAGCGGGCTGCTGCCCATCGGCGAAGGGACCAGCGACATCCAGCGCGAAATCATCGCGCGCTCGATCGTGGGACGGAGCACACGCTGATCATGGCCTGCACCAGTCACGACAACTACTGGGAAGACTTCGCTGTCGGCACCCGGTACGAGCACGCCCGCGGCCGCACCGTGAGCAACGAGGACAACCTCGCGATCACACACCAAACCCTCAACACCGCGCAGGCACACTTCAACCTCGACTTCCTGAGTGGCCTCATGGATGGCGTCTTCGAAGAGCGGCTCGTCATGGGAGCGGTGAACCTGGCGATCATCATCGGCTTGACGACGGAGGACATGAGCGAGAACGCGATCGCGGACGTCGGGATGACCGAGATCCGCCTCACCAACCCGGTGTACCGAGAGGACACGCTCTACGCTTCCAGCGAGGTCGTGGACGTGCGCGAATCCACTCGCGAAGACGCCGGGCTCATGACGTACCGCTTCACGGGCCGGAAAGCCGACGGCACGGAGGTCGCGACGGGCCTGCGGACGGTCATGCTGAAGAAGCGCTCGCACTGGGCAGAGGCGGACGGGAACGCGGCCGGGGGTGAGCTGGATGCCATCAGCGCTTGACGGAATCCGGGTCATCGACACGACGCAGGGCGTGGCCGGGCCTATGGCGACCCGGCTGCTGGCGCAGATGGGCGCCGACGTGATCAAGGTCGAGCGCCCGGGAAACGGCGACCCCGTCCGGCTGTGGGATGACATCGTCAACGGGATGGCGTCCGGGCACGCCTGGGTCAACCCCGGCAAACGAAGCCTCGCCCTCGATCTCAAATCCCCGGAGGGGCTCGAGATCTTCCTCGAGCTGGTCGCCGGGGCGGATGTGCTGATCGAGAACTTCGTGCCCGGCACCATGGAATCCTTCGGCATCGACTTCGATCAACTCCGGCGCGACAACCCGCGTCTGATCGTGTGCCGTATCTCCGGATTCGGCCAGGACGGCCCGTATCGCGACCGCTCGGCCCTCGATTTGATCATCCAGGGAGAAACCGGACTGATCAGCACCAACGGCACGCCCGAGCAGCCGGCCAAGATCTCCGTTTCGCTGTGCGACATCGCCGGTTCGATGTACGCGCTGACCGCGATCCTGGAGTCGTTGTACCACCGGGAGCGCACCGGCGACGGCCAGCAGATCGACCTGGCACTGTTCGACGCGGTGATGACGTGGACGGGATACTTCCCGTATATGTGGTGGTACGGCGGAACCGAGCCAGGGCGGGTCGGGCTCAACCACCACACGATGTTCCCCTACGGCGCGTACGACTGCGCCGACGAGCGGCAAGTCATCGTCGCCGCCGGCGCGGGCAGCCGCGAACAGTGGCTGAAGTTCTGCACCGCGATCGAGCACCTCGAACTGGTCGACGACCCGCTGTACTCGTCCAACCGCGCGCGCATCGAGAACAAGGTGAAGCTCGACCCGATCGTGCGGAACGCCATCCTGGCCCGCCCGCTGAAGCACTGGACGGAGCGGTTCCACGAGGTCGGGATCCCGGCGGGGGCGGTGAACGAGTTCTCCGAGGGCCTCTCGCATCCGCGGATCGCGCACCGCGGTTTCGTCAAGGACGTCGACAGCGCGGTCGGCCCGGTCAAGACGTTCGACTTCGCACCGCAAATCTCCGGTCTGGACTCGGTGAACCGGCTGGGGCCGCCGCTGGTCGGTGAGCATTCCGGCGAGGTGCTCACGGAGCTGGGCATCAGCCCGTCCAGGATCTGCGCACTCCGCGAGCGCGGCGTGATCCAGTGACCGGTGTGGGGTCGCGGGCGGAATCCCGCGGCCCCACATCAGCGCGGTGTCTGCTTCTTGCCGCGCCGGCCGAGCTTGACGTACACCGGGTGGAGACTGTCCAGGTGGCGGCGCATGGCTTCCTCGGCCCCCGCCGCGTCCCGGGCCTCGACGGCCTCGAGGATTTCCTTGTGCTCTCGAGACACCTGGTCCCGGAATCCAACGCCGGCATGATCGCGTTCGATGTTCCTGTGCAACGCCGCGCTGATCGGCGACAGCAGAGCCCGCAGCAGCGGATTCGCCGTCGCATCAAGAAGCGTGTTGTGGAACTCGTTGTTGGGACTCCACGTCGCATCATCCACAGTAGCGTCAAGGTCCACGATAGACTGCCGCAGCGCGGCGATGTGCTCGTCGGAACGACGCTCCGCCGCGATCCCGCAGGCCGGGATCTCCAGGAAGCGGCGGGCCTCGAGGATCTGTTCGGCGCTCAACTGGCTGCGGGCCAGCATCACGAGCGAGTTGCGCAAGTAGGCCTCGATGTCGTCGGTGGACGGCTCGACAACGAACGTGCCGCCGGTGACGCCCCGTGTGGCGATAACGAGCTTCTCCGCGGCGAGCGTGCGTAGCGCCTCGCGCCAAGTGCTGCGGGACACGCCGTAGCGCGCCATCAGCTCCGGTTCCGGCGGCAGGCGCTCCCCTGCCGCCAGGTCGCCGCTCATGATCTGGCTGCGCAGCGTGTCGGCAAGCTGCTGATACTGGGGAACCCGGGCGCCGGACACCATGCCGACCATCTTAGGCGCTCCTGCCCGCCGCTTCGCAGAGCACCCGGAAAACATCAGAGATTTTCACCCGGAACGTCGATCCGTCAGGACCTCCCAGCCGGACCGCCCAAGCCGGGTCACCGCAAGCACGACTAGATGGGCGGGTTGAACCGTCACGGGTTGGGGACCGCTTCCTTGCGTGAGGATGATGGTCACCATCTGCCGAGCGCTCACCGAGCACGGAATCCAGATCACGTCCCGGACCTACCGCAGAGCCCGCCGCCGGCCACTCTCAGACCGCAACATCGCCGACGCGTATCTGGAGAACACCCCGCGGGGCGCCCAGGGCGGCAGGCGGCGGAAGGACTCGGTTTCAACGGCGAACAACGCATCACGATCCGCGCCAAGGGCACCACTCGAGCCCCCGACCAGCTCAACCCGGGCTTCAGCGCCGAGCCTCGAACCGGGCGTGGGTCGCCGGCTTCACCTACGTATCGACCTGGACCGGATGGGCATATGTGGCGTTCGTGTTCGACGTCCAACTTCTTCAGCCGACGGTGTGTCAAGGACCTCGTGCCCGACACGCTGCTGCGTGGAGCAACGACCGGCGAGGAATGGTTTCAACCCGGGTTCCGTCGCAATTGCTGGAAGCACCAGGAAGACTCGAGCATTCGCTATCTCGGCATCAGCGGTCTCAACTGGGGCCGTTTCGGCGCGGTTTCCTCGACGGATCGACCTGCCGCACACCCGCGTGGCAAGATGATCATCCACGTCGACTGGGAGGGAACATCAGTGAAGCGAGCTTTGACGACGGCAGTGGTCACCTCGGCCGCGGTTGGCATGGTGCTGGCCGGCGCGGGCACGGCGTCCGCGCAGGATCCGTACGCCAAGTACTCCACGGAATCGGCTTGCCGGACCGCGGGGTTCCAGTACGTGGCGTCGGGTAAGGCGTACCGGTACGACTGCACCGGACCGCACTCAGGCAGCCCGGCCAGCCAGAAGTGGTGGCTGTACCTGATCTGATCGCACTGGCAGCGGCCGCGCGGACCTGCCGCGGCGAGCGGTGACGTGGCCGCGGCGCATCGTCACGATGGGCCGCGGCCACGCCGATCGCGCCGGACTCCGCTCCCCGTCCACGAAGGGCCCGGGCGTCAGCGCCCGGTCATCACCTCCTGGATTTCGGCCGCCGTCAGCTCGCGGCCGTACACCCGGAAGTCCGCCACCGCGCCGTCGAGGTAGGGGTGCTTCACGTTCTGCGAGCGGCCCAGGTAGTTGAGCTGCGTCGCGCCCAGCAACAGCGGGCTCATCCGCGGCGCGGGGTTCTCGCCGGTCAGGGTGCCGTCGAAGTACAGCCGGATCCGCTCGCCCAGTGTCACCGCCACGTGGGTCCACACCCCGGCCGTCAAGGGCACCGCGGCGTCGGCGAAATCCTCGCCCTCCATGCCGGCCAGCTTCATCGCGAAGCGGGCCCGTCCCAGGCCCGTCCGCGGGGTCAGGAACGCGTACGACTGGGCGTTGAACCCCAGGTCGAACACGCGCGTGGAGTTCACGACCACATCCACGCGCACCCACATCGCGATCGTCGCCTCGGTGAGGTTCGCCAGCAGCCCGGACGGCAGCGCCACGTGCGCACCCGCGCCGTTCAGCTCCACGCCTCGCTCGCCGAACACCGCGCCACCGGCCAGCTGCGCGTCCGGCCACCGGCCGGTGGCCTCCCGCGTGTCCTGCAACCGGAACACCGCGATCGTCTTCGGCGCGGGGCGCGACGGCGGCAGCGCGAAGTACACGCTGTAGTTCTCGTGGTGCACGTCCAGGAACGGGCTCAGCCGCAGCCGCTGGTCACCGGCCCGCACGCTGAACTCCGCCCGCCCCGGCTCACGCCGCAGCGACCGCGGGTCGATCGTCGGGATCACCGCGGGCACCGTCCCGCCGTGCCGGGCGGCGAGCACCAGAGGTCCGTAGGTGAGCGCGTGCACGGCCGGGTTGTCCGGCGCCGGCCGCCACTGCGCGCTCATCGGCAACCGCAGCTCCACCACATCCCCGTCGCGCCACCGCCGCCGCACCACGGCGAACCGGCCCGGCTCGGCGCGCACCGCTTCGCCGTTGACGAACAGCTTCGCGTGCTCGGCCCAGGACGGGATGCGCACCCGTAGTGTGAACTCGCCAGCTCCGGACAACCGCAGCCGCACGGTCTCGCCGTAGGGGTACTCGGTCTCCAGCCGGATGCGGACGCCGCCGTAGTCCACTTCGGACGGGATGAACTGGGTGACCCACAGGCCGTCGTCGGCGGCGTAGTAGATGTTCTCGGCGTACTTCACGTGCGTCTCCAGGCCGGTGCCGTGGTCGCAGGTGAAGTTGCCGTAGTCGCTGGAGTAGGTGCCCGGGTCGGACACCACGCCCTCCTTGCCCTTGCGCCGCGCGCCCGGGACGAGGCCGGTGTAGTAGGTGACGAACCCGTGCGCGGAATCCGGATCCTGCTCCCCCAGCATCTGGTTGAGCAGCGTCCACTCCGCGTAGTCCAGGTAGTCGGTGCGCGACGGGTCCCGCAGGAACAGCAGCCAGCTCAGCTTGAGCATGTTGTAGCTGTTGCAGTTCTCGCAGGTGTTCTCGCCGAGCTGGCTGACGATCTGGTCCGGCGGGCCGAAGAACTCGGCGTTGGCGTTGCCGCCGATAACGTAGGTGTGGTGGTGCACGACCTGGTCCCAGAAGTAGGTGGCGATCGTGCGGTAGTACTCCTCGCCGGTGGCCTCCCATTCGACCGCGGCGCCGACGATCTTGGCGATGTCGGTGTTCGCGTGCCGCCCGGCGAGGGTGTCCTGCCGCCGGGACAGCGGCACGAAGATCTCGTCGTGGTCGAACAGCTTCGCGGTCGCCAGGTGCTGCCGGTCGCCGGTGACCAGGGCGAGGCTCGCCAGGGTCTCGTTCATGCCGCCGAATTCGGTGTGCAGCACCTTCTGCTGCGCTTCGCGAGACAGGTTCGCCATCCGGGTGCGGACCCACCGCGCCATGCCGAGCAGCACGTCGAGCGCCTGGCGGTTGCCGAGCAGCCGGTACTGGTCGAGCAGGCCGGCCATGATCTTGTGGATCGTGTAGTAGGGCGCCCACACGGTCTTGCCGGCTTCCTGATCGGTGAAGGCCTGCTCGGGGAACGCCGAGAGGTAGCCCGGGGTGAACCCGGCCGCGGGCGCGGCGGCCTGGCATTCGGCGAGTGCGGCGACGATCCGCGCGCCCTTGCCGGCCAGTTCGGTGTCGCCCGTGTTCGCCGCCGCGAGGGCCAGACCGGACAGCAGGTGCCCGGTGGTGTGGCCGCGCAGCTGGATGTTCGGCGCCTCCCATCCGCCGCACGGCTCGGCCGTGCTGGGCAGGCCCGCCGTGACCCGGAACATGTGCAGCAGCCGGTCGGCGTCGACGAACCGCAGGTAGGCGACGGTCCGCTCGATGTTCTGCCGGTAGCGCGAGTCCAGCAGCCGGACACGGCCCAGCTCGAGCGGCCGCGCCGGTTCGGCGGCCGCCGTGGCGGGCAGCGCTGCCACCAGCCCCGCAGCCGCGGCCAGCCCGAACACGCCCCGGCGGGTCAGGCCGGTCATCGGATCTCCTCCTGGCGGTAGGGCACGAGGCGGGCGGGTCCGACCAGGCCGTAGGCCTGCCGGGTGGCGATGCCGAAGACGGCGGGGTTGCTCACGCGCAGCCGGTTCAGCAGCGTGGTGGCGACCTCGACTTCGAGCGTGTTGCGGCCCGGGCGCAGCCACGGCCCGACGTCGACCACCGGGTCGAGCACGTCGGCGGGCGGCAGGGCGCGGCCGTTGACCGTGACGCGGTAGGTGTCGAACACCTCGCCGAGTTCGAGGTAGGCGCCGAGACCGGGACGCCACGCGCCCAGGTCCACCGTGGTGCGGTAGCGGCCGATGCCGGAGACGTCCTGCAACCCGGGGATCGCCGACCAGGCGGTGAGCTCGGTCAGGCTGAGCCGGTGGTTCGTCTTCACCGTCTCGGCCGGGGTCGGGCCGGGCTGCCAGTCCTCCACCTCGAGGTCCCACGCGGTGAGCGGCACCGGCGCGGGCACGGCGTCCACAGTGGTCCGCACGACGCGGCCGGTGGACAACGTGGTCGAGTAGGTGCCGGCCGCGGTGGCGCGCAGCACCAGCTTGCCGTCGTCGAACCGGACGTCCGCGTCCGAGGCGGTGGCGTGCGGGCTGCGGTCGCCCGGACCGAACCCGATCAGCATCGACTGTCCCGGGTTGAGGGCGACCCGCACCCGCACCTTGTCGCCGGCGCGCTCGTAGGTGCCGATCCGCTCGACCCGGCCGGTCCACGCGTCGAGCAGGTACGGCTCGGCGGAGCGGTCGCGGGAGGTGAGCCAGACGTCCTGGTCCACCGCGGTGATGCGGCGGTTCTCGGCGTGCCGGGCGTTGGCGAGGTAGTAGTAGTCGACGCCGTCCTCGACCCGGTGCACGGTCATGATCGTCGAGCGGGCGTATTCGACGTCGCGGGTCACGCCGAGGTCGGCGAGCGCGCCCGGGATGCCGTTGGCGTCGGCGGCGACCCGGACCCGCGGCAGGGCGACGAGCTGGGCGAGCAGCGTGCGGAGCTGGTCGTTCTCGCCGGGCTGGGCGATGCCGGTCGAGTGCACGTCGGCCCAGCTGCCGACCACCACGATCGGCAGCCCGGCGCGCGCGAGCTCGACCAGCCGCCGCGCGGCGGACACGGACAGGGTGTGTTCCTTGTTGCGGAAGATGTCGCCGTCGAGGATCAGCGCCTTGTAGGCCGGGCCGTCCGGGGCGAGGCGGCCGTCGCGCACGACCGCGCTGGGCAGGTCGAGCATCGGTTCGCTCAGGAAGCCGTGCGTCCAGCCGATCGGGATGCCGTCGTTGGTCGCCCACGGCGCGCCGATGCCGGTGGAGGTCCAGCCCTTCTGCCGGAAGAACGCGAGGTCGGTCTTCTGGACACCGGCGCGCAGCACGAGCTGCGTGCGGGCGAACCAGCCGGCGATGTCCGGGACGTGACCCCACGTCGGCTGGCGCGGGCCCCACGCTTCGGCATAGCCGATGCCGGTGCCGTTGTAGGGCGAGAACGCCGCGAAGCCCGGCCACGCCGCGCCGGGCGCCGACGCGTAGGAGAACCCGTGCAGAACAGCCTGGTTCACGCCGCCCGCGAAGACGCTGCCCATCGTCTGCAGCACCTTGTCCCACGTGGTGCTGTAGGCGCCGTTGGCGTAGGCGGCGGACTCGCAGGACAGCAGCTGCCGTCCGCCCATGTCGCGGCCGGAGGCGAGCACGCGGTAGTCGTCGAGGTTCTTGAACCCCAGCGACTCGCTCTCCGGCACGTCGAGCAGCGCGGCGCTGCGGATCGCGTCGGTGGGCAGGCCGTAGGGCTGCACGCGCAGCGTCATGCCGAGGCTGTGGGCGAAGTCGCGGAGCGGGAGCAGGTGGTTTTCGTGGTAGAGGTCGGACAGGACCTGGTTGTGGTCGTCGCGGACGTGGTTGGTGGTCTCGCTGTCGAAGGTGAACGGGTACTTTTCCTTGCGCTGCACGATGACCGGCAGGTACGGCAGCAGGTCGTAGCCGGCGCGGCGGCGGAACTCGGCGAGGTGGTCCGGTGTCCACGGCGTGGCCTCGGTTTCGAGCTCCAGCGAGTCCTCGAACAGGTCGCCGCCGGTCTCGCGCAGCAGACGGCGGATCGCCGGGGTGAGGATCGTGGTGTTCCACTCGTCGATCACGGCCTGCGCGCCGGCGCGGCTGAAGTGGTCGACGACGTAGGCCGGCGGCTCGGTGTGCGGGCCGGCTTCCGGCTGCTGCGCGGAGCCCCGCAGCCAGTAGGCGATGATCGCCCAGGTGCCCTCGGGCGCGGTCCAGGTCTCGCCGGGGCCGAGCGTGCGGACGGTCGCCGGGTCGAGGGTGACGGTCGCGGCCGTCGTGGAGCCGATGACCTTGGCGACCTGCACGGCGACGAGGTCCTGCTCGTGCACGCCCTCCTCGGGCGGCTCGACGGCGGCGGGTGGCGGTCCGGAGTAGACGGTGCCGCCCTGGACGTAGGTCACGCCGTGGGCGAGTTCCTTGCACGCGGCGGTGTCGTCCGGCGTGATGGTGGGCACCGCGGTCGGCCAGCACGGCCCGAGCGCCAGGTCGACGCGCAGCTTGCGGTCCTTGGCGCGGCGCAGGGCGGTCTCCACGGCGGCGAGCCACGCCGGGGTGCCCCAGCCGTGGCCGGCCGGGTCGAGGTCGGCGCGGACGCTGTGGTGCACGTCCTGGATCTCGACGCCGCCGAACCCGGCGTCGGCGATCTGGTCGACCTCGCGGGCGATCTCGCCCAGGTCGACCAGCCCGTGCGGCCACCACCAGCGGAACTTGGCGGCGGTGTCGGTGCCCGGGGCGGCGAACCGCTGCGCGAACGGCTTGCCGGGCGCGGCCAGCGCGGGCGGCACCGAAGGCAATGCGGCGGCCAGCCCGAGGGCGGCGCTCGCGCCGAGGAAGGTGCGCCGGGTGAGTCTGGTCATGAGGGGACTCCGGGGAAGGTCAGGGGATGGGGAGTAAAGCGGGTGCTGCCCCCGGCGTGGTCCGGGGGCAGCACCGGGGGCTCAGCGGCCCAGGTCCAGCCGCGCGGTGACCACGGCCGGCGGCCGCAGCACCACGGGGCCCACCAGGCCCGACGGGAGGATCTTGTTGCGCGAGTTGGCCAGCGTGTTGGTCACCCGCACCGCGATCGTGTTCTCGCCGGGCTTCAGCAGAGCCGTCGCGTCCACTGTGTACGGCCGCCACAACGCCGTGGGCAGCGCCGCACCGTTCACGGTCACCGTGGCCAGGTCGTGCACCTCGCCGAGGTCCAGGAGCAACCGGCGGCCGGCCAGATCCTGAGCCGTCAGCGACACCGTCGTGGTGTAGACGGCGCTCCCGGAGAACGTCGGGTCGAAGCTCGTCCACGAACCGAGTGGGCGCTGCGCCTCCACCGCGCCCGGCTTCTCCAGGCGCACCTTCCACGGCCCGGCCAGCGGGATCGTGGTCAGCCTGTCCGTCACCGTCGCCACGCCGCCGTAGCTCCGGCCGTTCGCCGCGCCGGACAGCCGGTACTCACCCGGCGCGTCGGCGACCACCGTGGCCCGCAGCGACTGTCCGTCCACAGTGACCGCGTCGGCCGGCAGTGTGCTGTCGGTCAGGTGCGCGTCCTCCCGGACGCCGTGGCGGAAGACCACCGCGAGCGTCTCGTACGGCTGCAACCGCACCGGGACCGCCACGCCGTCCTGTTCGGCGCGGTACGCCGTCGCGGTGCGGGTCGAGCCGGTGCGCGGGTCCCAGATCTCCGGGACACCGCCGCTGGGGAACGTCGCGGTCGTCGTCACCGCCTGGTCGCTCTCGTTGTTGAGCAGATATGCGACGTCCTGGCCGCGCGCGGTCCGCGACACCCGCACGCTGGAAGCCGCCGGCTCCAACTGGGCCGCCGCATACGCCCGGGCCAGCCCGGGCAGGGCCTCGGCGTCGCCGACCACCGCGACGGAACCGGCACCACGCCGCTGCCACGCGGCACCAGCGTCGCCGAACAGGCCGCGCAGCTCGCCCGCCAGCTCGGCGTCCCGGCCGCGCGCCTCCCGTGCCGGCAGCGGGCCCACCGCCGCCACGTGCCCGCCGACCTGCACGAACCGGGCCAGCGTCCGCACCGTCTCCAGGTCCAGCACCGGCGTCCGCGGCAGCACCACGAGCTGGTAGGCGGCTTGGCCGACGTGGAGCTCACCGGCGCGCGCCACGGCCTGGAACCGCGCCACCGGATCGCCGGACAACGACGAGTCACTCACCAGATCGAAATCGACCTGGCCCCGCTCCAGCGCGTACGCGGCGTCCGCGAACTGTCCGTCCAACGTGTGCTCCGCGTCGGCCACCCGGGTCTGCTCGGCCGCCCGCTGCGGCTGCACGAGCACGGTCCGCGCCAGGTTCTCGCCCCGGCCCAGCTCCATCACCCGGCCGATCCACTCGTCGACGGCGGGCATGTCCGACCAGAACGTGCTGCGCGGCCCGAACGGCGGCGGGAAGTTGACCGAGTTCTCGTCGGTCCACATGGCGTGCAGGAACGTCAGGTTCACGCCGCGCGCGGCGAGCGCACCGGTGGTCGCGTGCATGAACTCCGGCGCGACCTGCCAGCCCGAGTTGCCGAACGTCTCCATCGCCACGCGCGGCGCGCCGCTCTGGTGCGCGGCGGACGCCGCGTTGCGGCCCAGCATGGTCTGCTCGCCGAGCGTGTAGTCGCCGGTGATCATGTCGCTGCCCGGCACCTGCGCCCACTGGTTGTCCTTGCTCAGGTCACCGGTGGAGTGCATGCGCTGCTGCGGGCCCTCCTCGTCCAGCAGCGGGTTGGTCAGCAACTGGAGACCGTGGCGGGCCATCCACTCGGCCTCGCGCTGGTAGTAATTCGTGGCGAACAGGTTGTTCACCGCGCGCCAGTAGTAGCCGGCGGCCGGGTCGGCGGTGGGATCCAGGCCGTCCGCGGCGCCCAGGTACGCCACGCCCGGGGTGCCACCCGCGGCGACGATCGCCTGAGCCAGCCCCGGCGAGGCCGGCAGCCGCTTGAACGGGTGCGGCTGCGCCGAGGCGATGAACGGCTCGTCGTCCCAGAACCCGGGCACCACGGTGCCCATCGCCCACGGGAAGCGCCGCACGTACTCACCCGGCACGGTGTCCATGAACGCGTCCGTGGCCGCCGGGTCGAGCAGGTCCAGGTACCCGCGCACGTAACCGCTGGAGTCGTCGCGCAGCAGCGCCTGCGAGTACACGTCCACCTGCCACTGCCCCGCCGGGACCGACCACGTGCCCTTCGCCGGGTCCAGCTCGACGGCGCTCCGGAAGTCCGCCGTGCCCGCCGGGCGCGCCGCCGCCGCGGTGATGCCCGCCAGGTTCACGCGCGCCGCCGGGAAGTCCGCGAGCACAGTCGCGTTGTCGAAGTTCGACGACCACAACGCGGTGCCGTCCGCCGCGGTCACCGACAGCGTGTCCCACTGCGACCGCTGGGTGCCCTCGGCCGAGACCGCGACCGAGCCCTTCGCGTACGTCGAGTCGGTCGCCGCGGGCTGCACGGTGTTGTTGATCTTCGGCGTGATCGTGTTGCCGGAGACCGTCACCGTGATCGTCTGCGCGCGGGTCGCGGAGAACCCGGGCGTCGGGATGCCGGTGGTCAACCGGGTGCGCTGGGCCCCGTCGACCCGCCACACGCTGGTGTTGCCCTTGACGTCCACGTCGACGAGGTAGCCGTTCGTGCCGTCGCTGCGCACCATCAGCTGCGTCCCGCCGGTGGTGAGCGTGACCTTGCCGGTCACCGTGTAGTCGGTCCAGCCACTGCCCGGGGTCAGAGCCGCGCCGCCGGGCTTGGTCGCCGGGTCCACGACGAGCTTGCCGCCGTCCACGGACAGCCCGGTGGTCTCGGCGAGGGTGAGCGTCGCCGGACCGGTCACGATGCGGCTGGACCGCAGCAGCCCCTTGAGCCGCAGCTCGGGGTGCTCCTCGGCGACCTTCAGACCGCCGCGCCCGCTCGGGAAGTTGTTGTCGTTGAACAGCCACATCTTCATGCCCGTGCGCTGCGCCTCGCGCAGGACGTGCTCGATGAGCGTGAACCACTCCTCGGTGAGGAAGGCCGGCTGCATCGACGCGCCGCCGTAGGGGAACACGACGGCCTCGTAGATGCCCTTGTCCCGCATCTCGGCCATCTGCCGGTCGGTGATCTCCGGCGTGATCGTGTTGTTCCAGTACCAGTAGACGCTCGGCCGGCTGTCCTTCGGCGGGTTGGCGAAGGCGGCGGGATCGAACCGGGACAGGTTGGTGGTTTCGGCGACGCCGGGGCTTTGCGCCACGGCAGGCGCGGAGGCCAGTCCGGCCGCGGTGACCGCCGCGAGCAGGACGGAGACGAGTTTTCTCATTGGTGGTGTCCTCTCAGGCCACGCGCGAGCGGAAGGTCCAGGAACCGGAGCCGACCTCGAAGACCGCCTCGGCGCCGTCCACGCGGACGAAGCGGGCGCCGTCGGCGACCGGGAGGTGACCGGCGAAGGGCACGTGCACCTCGGCCGTGGCGCCCACCGGCACGGTGACATCCAGCCGGTACTCGCCGTCGGTCCTGGTCCAGGACGTGCGGACCTCGCCGTAGGTGCTCTCGTACCGGCCGGTGGCCGAGGTCAGGTCGCCGACGACGGCCGGGTCGATCAGCAGGCGCCGGAACCCGACCGAGTCGGCCGTCTGCTCGATGCCGGTCAGCCGCGTCTGCAGCCAGCCGTCCATCGCGCCGAGCATGAAGTGGTCCTGCGACTGGCCGCTGCCGCCGTCCCAGGTTTCGCCGAGCGCGGTCAGCCCGGCCTTGACCTGGAAACCCAGGCTGGGACTGGTGGTCTGGGTCGCGATCAGGTAGACGACGTCGTCGCGCCCGGCCTCGGACAGCACGCGCAGCACGGACGGGAACGAGATCTCGCCCATGATCAGGTGCCAGCCGGTGGCCTGGATGCTGTCCACCAGGTGCTGCACCTGCGCGGCCCGCAGGTCCGCCGGCACCGCGCCCATGTCCAGCGCCAGCGCGGTCGCGCCCTGACCGCCGCCGCCGAACAGGCCGGTGGCCGGGTCGTAGTACTTCGCCCACACCTTCCGGGCGAGGTCGTCGGCGCGGGCGCGGTAGGCGGCCGCGTCGGCGTCGTGGCCGAGGGCCTGGGCGACCTGCGCGAGCCCGTCGGCGATGGCCCACACCCCGAACGTGCCGGTGATCGCGCGCGGCATCACCGGCTTCTCGGTGGTGATCCAGTCGCCGAGGCTGTAGTCGTAGACCCCGCCGTCGATCCAACGCGCGGTCTGTCCCTCCAGATAGGACAGATAGCGCCGCATCGCCGGGTAGTAGGTCTGCAGCAGCTCGGTGTCACCGTAGGTGCGGTAGGCCTTGAGCGGCAGCAGCACCAGCGCGCCGCCCCAGTTCGGGTCGTCGCGGTAGCTGCCGGCCAGCGTCACGTAGTCCGGGACGGTGCTGGGCACCATGCCGGAGGCCTCCTGGCCGTCGGCGATGTCCTGGACGATCTTGCCGAGGTAGACCTCGACGTCGTAGTTGCGGGCGATCGTGTCGAACGCCAGGTGGTCCTGCTCCAGCCAGCCCAGCTTCTCCCGGCTCGGGCAGTCGGTGAGCACGCTCTGCATGTTGTTCTCCAGCGCGTGCCGGGTGAGCCGGTGGATGCCGTTGACGATGTCGTCGGACGTGCTGAATTCGCCCGCGGAGTCGTTGTCCGCCATGGTGCGCAGGCCGGTGACCGACAGCTGCGCGCCGTCCGGGACGCCGACGACCTCCAGGTAGCGGAAGCCGTGGTAGGAGAACTCGGGGTGCCAGGTCTGGGTGCCGCCCTTGCCGGTGAAGCTGTCCCAGATCGGCGCGCCGACGTTGGACTTCGACTGGTCGACGCGCCCGTTGCGCAGCGCCTCGGCCGGGAAGACGCGGACCGTGGTGCCGGCGGGGGCGGTCAGCGTGATCTGCGGGATGCCGGCGATGTTGCGGCCGAGGTCGAACACCCGCACGCCGGGCGCAGGGCGGGACATCTCGGCGCCGGGCAGCTGCTCGACGACGCGGACCGGCTCGCCGCTGCGCGCGGTGAGCTTGGTGGTGGGCGCGGGCGGGGCGACGGCGGTGACCGGGGTCCAGACGGCGCGGTCCGCCCCCGGCGCGTCCCAGCCCGGGATCTCGCGGCGGGCGTCGTAGTCCTCGCCGCCGTACCAGTTGGACGCCGTCGTCGGGCCGAGCGCGGTGCGCCAGCTCGAGTCCGTGCCGATGCGCTGGACGCTGCCGTCGGCCATGGTCAGTTCGAGCTGCGCGATCACCTGCGGGTCGCTGGCGGTGCGGGCGAACTTGCGGTAGCGGCCGGAGGTGTGCAGCGCGTCCGCGGTGCCGTTGCCGACCGCGATGCCGATCGTGTTGCCGCCGCCGCGGATCTGGCCGGTGACGTCGTAGGCGGCGTAGGTGACCCGGTCGGTGTAGTCGGTGTTGCCGGGTTCGAGCACGGCGTCGCCGACGCGGGCGCCGTTGAGGCTCGGCACGTACACGCCGAGGCCGCTGACGTAGAGGCGGGCCTGCTTCACGCTGCCCTGGACGGTGAAATCCTTCGCGAACAACGGCAGGGCTTCGGGCAGCCAGTTCTCCGGCGTCGGCTGGTCCTTGACCGTCGCGGCCACGGTGAACGGTCCGGTCGCGGCGGCCGCGGTCTGGATCGTGTAGTCGACCGGGAAGTTCGGGGTCTTGCCGTCGGCGGTGAGGGTGTCGGTGCGCGGGTAGAGCACGACCTGGTCGAAGGTGCGGTCGGCGCCGAGGTCGATGGTCACCCACACCGGGGCGTTCGGGTTGTCGTGCGCGGCGCTCTGGTAGCCGGCGTTGCTCGCCTCCTCCGGGTTGGAGGTGGTGAGGCCGTCGGCGATCAGGCCGGGCTCCCACTCCTTGCGGACGGTCTCGGTCTCCGAGGCGGTGACGAACTTTTCCCGCCCGGCGGCGAAGTTCACCGGCGGGTTCGCGGAGTCGCGCACCTGCATCTCGGCGAGCTGCAGCCGGTGGGTCAGGTCCGGGAAGCGGCGCGGGGTGCCGGTGGTGACCAGGCGGTTGTTGCTGTCGATGGGCTGCTCGGCGAGCGGGAGGCCGAGCTTGGTGACGTCGAGGCGGACGTACCGCGCGGTCCGCGCGGGCAGGGTCACGACCACCGGCCGCGCGGGCTTGCTGCTCAGCTGCCAGTCGTGGTTGGTGACCCAGCCGGCCGTCCAGTCCTTCTGGTCGGTGAGGCCGGTTTCGAACCAGGTCGGCTCACTCCACGCCGAGGGCGCGGGGCCGGACCAGGTGCGCACGCGCCAGTACACGCGCTGACGGCTGGCGAGCGCCTTGCCGGCGTAAGTGGCTTCGACGTCGGCGCTCGCGACACGGCCGGTGTCCCACAGGTCGGCGCCGCGTTCGAGGGCTTCGGGTGAGGTGGCCGCCTGGATCTGGTAGGCGGACTGCTCACGCTGACGCGCCTGGGCGGTGTTCTGCCAGGACAGGACGGGCGTGGTGTCGTCCGTCCCGAGTGGACGGTCCTGGTGCGCGGTGCGCAGATCGGTGACGGAGACCAGCCCGCCCTGCGCGACGCCCGGTGGGGCGACCCCGGACACCAGCGCCGCGGCGACGGTGACCGGGATCAGGATTCTGCGGAGACGAGAACGAGAGCGCATCGGTGCTGCTCCTCCTCGGCCGGTGGGGAGACGGCCGCTGATTCGACGGTGAATCGTTTCAAAACCTGAGAGAACGTTACGTGGACTTCACGTTCGGAACAAGATCGGTGTCCGATTCCGGCCAGGTGGATCGCCAGGGAACCCCCTCGCGGGGGATTTGGGGCGTGGTAAGGAGATCGCCGAGCCCGCGGGCGCGAGTTCCCCGTTCAGGCGCGCGAGTTCCGCGGTCGGGCTGGGGTCAGAGGAGGCCGCGGCGGGCGGCCCACACCACGGCCTGGATGGGTGCGGCGAAGCCGAGACGGTCGCAAATCGCTCGCACCCGCCGCCGCACGGTCCGTTCCGACAGGTCCAGCCGTCTGGCGATGGCGTCCAGCGGCAGCCCGTCCGCGAGCAGCTCCAGCAGGTCCAGATCCGCCCGCGGCAACGTATCCGGGCGCTGCGCGGTCGTCACGACGACACCAGCAACACGTGCAGCGTGCGCGGCCCGTGCACGCCCTCGACCCGGTTCAGCTCGATGTCGCTCGTCGCGCTGGGGCCGCTGATCCAGGTCTGCGGCCGGTCCGGGGACAACGCGGCCACGGCCTGCGGCACGCCGGGCACGATCTGGTCCGTCCGCAGCACGCACACGTGCCGGTCCGGCACCAGGCTCACCGCCCGGCGCCCCTGTCCCGGCCCGTGGTCGAGCACGATGGTGCCCGTCGTCGCGATCGCCAGCGCCGCCAGGGTCACCACCGCGTCCAGCCGGTCCAGCTCCGCCGCGGACTGCCCGGTGTCCGGCACCGCGCCGGGCACCTCCCACGGGAAACCGTCCGGCACCAGCACCGAAGCCGCGCCGCCCAGCGCGGAAGACAGCGCCGCGGGCAGCGTGTCCTCGGTGCACCGCGTCAGCTCGGCGCGGTAATCCACCAGCCGCTCGGCGAACAGCTCGACCACATCGCCCGGCGGCACCACCGACCGGTAGCCGCGGGGCACTGGAGCCTCTGCCGGGTCCGCCGAAGCCAGCGCCGACCGCACCCGGCCCAGGATTTCCTCCCGCGCGCTCATCGCCGTCCCTCCCGCCGCCACCACGCGCGGAACGACTCCACCGGTGGCGCCGGCACGTCCCGCGCGTTGCTCCACAACGAACCCGGCCACGGCAGCCGTCCCAGCGCGCGCCGCCCGCCGGGCAACACCTTTCGCCCGAACCGCCCGAGCAACCGGCCCGCGAGACCCATACCGCGCTCGGCCAGGCCCAGGCGCTTCGAGTCCGCCAGCACCCAGGACGCCGACTTCATCGCCACCGCCTCGGCCTTGGGCGCCGACCGGTGCGAATCGACCACTTTGGACCGCAGGTGCACAAGCACCTCGGGGATGTCGATCCGCACCGGGCACGCCTCGAAACACGCCCCGCAGAGGCTGGAGGCGTAGGGCAGTGAGTCGACCTGCTCGTCCACGCCGGTGCCGCGCAGCAGCGGGTTCAGGATCGCGCCGATCGGTCCCGGGTACACCGAGCCGTAGGCGTGCCCGCCGGTGCGCTCGTACACCGGGCACACGTTCAGGCAGGCCGAGCACCGGATGCAGCGCAGCGCCTGCCGCCCCACCTCGTCGGCCAGCGCGCGGGTGCGGCCGTTGTCCAGCAGCACCACGTGCATCTCCTGGCCCTCGGTGGCGCCCGACCAGGTCGAGGTGTAGGGGTTCATCCGCTCCCCCGTGCTCGACCGCGGCAGCAGCTGCAGGAACACGTCCAGATCGGACCAGGTCGGCACGATCTTCTCGATGCCGACCACCGACACCAGCACCTCGGGCAGGGTCAGGCACATCCGCCCGTTGCCCTCGGACTCGACCACGACCAGCGTCCCGGTCTCGGCGACCGCGAAGTTCGCCCCGGACACGGCCATGCGCGCCCGCAGGAACTTCTCCCGCAGGTGCAGCCGCGCCGCCCCGGCGAGTTCGGCGGGCCGGTCGGACAGGTCCGCGGGCGCCGGGCGACCGGCCGCGGCCATCTTGTCCCGGAAGATCTCCCGGATCTCCGCACGGTTGCGGTGGATCGCCGGCACCAGGATGTGCGAGGGCAGGTCGTCACCGAGCTGCACGATCAGCTCGGCCAGATCGGTCTCCCACGCCGTGATGCCACGGGCGGCGAGGGCTTCGTTGAGCCCGATCTCCTGCGTCGCCATCGACTTGACCTTGACGACCTCGTCGACCGCGTGCTGCTTGGCGATCCCGGCGACGATCTCGCACGCCTCGGCCGCGTCGCGCGCCCAGTGCACGGTCGCGCCGCGTTCGGTCAGGGACTTCTCCAGCCGCAGCAGGTGCTCGTCGAGGTGGCGCAGCGTGTTGTCCTTGATCGCCGCGCCGGCCAGGCGCAGCTCCTCCCACTCGTCCACCTCGCCGACGACCGCCGCGCGCTTGGCGCGGATCGTGCCGGTGGCGTGCGCGAGGTTGCGGCGCAACTGGGTGTCCGACAACGCCTCGCGCGCCGCCGTCGGAAAAGCGGGCATACCAACGAAAGTGGCGCTCATGAGTTCTCCGTCCCGGCGAGCACTTCGGCCAGATGCATCACGCGCACCCCGGTGCGCTGCCGGGACAGCAGCCCGCCGATGTGCAGCAGGCACGAGTTGTCCCCGGCCACCAGCACCTCCGCGCCGGTGTCCAGCACGTGCCGCGCCTTGTCCGCGCCCATCGCGGTCGAGGTTTCCGCGTTCTTCACCGCGAACGTGCCGCCGAAGCCGCAGCACTCGTCGGCCGCGGGCAGCTCCACGAGGTCGAGCCCGCGCACCTCGCGCAGCAGCCGCAGCGGCCGGTCGCCCACGCCGAGCATCCGCAGCGAGTGGCAGGTCGGGTGGTAGGTGACGCGGTGCGGGAAGTACGCGCCCACGTCGGTCACGCCGAGCACGTCGACCAGGAACTCGGTCAGCTCGTACACCTTCGGCGAGGTCTCCGCCACGGCCGCGGTCAGCCGGTCGTCCCCGCTGCGGCGCGCCACGATCGAGTGCTGGTGCCGCACCGAGCCCGCGCACGACCCGGACGGCGTCACGATCGCGTCGTACCCGGCGAAGGCGTCGACGAAGTTGCGCACCACCGGCACGGCCTCGTCAAGGTAACCGGTGTTGACCATGGGCTGCGCGCAGCAGGTCTGCGCGGCCGGGAAGTCCGCCTCCACGCCGAGCCGCCGCAGCAGCGTGAACACCGCCTTGCCGGTGTCCGGGAACATCGCGTCGTTGATGCAGGTGACCTGCACGGCGACCTTCATGCCACCACCTTCGGATCGATCCGCGCGGCCGCCCGCGCCCAGTCGGCCTCGCGGCCGGACGGTTCGTAGCGGCGCAGCTCGTGCGTGGCCCGGATCAGCGCGCGCATCGCGGCCAGGTCCGGCAGGTCCGCGCCCAGCGCCCGGGCCTGCACCAGCACGTTGCCCAGCGCCGCGGCCTCGACCGGCCCGGCCAGCACCGGCACGCCGCAGGCGTCGGCGGTGAGCTGGCACAGCAGCTCGTTGCGGACCCCGCCGCCGACCACGTGGACGACGTCGACCGGTCTGCCGGTCAGCTCCGATGCCTGGCGCACAGTCCGACGATAGGCCAGTGCGAGGCTGTCCAGCACGCACCGGACGAGCTCGCCGGGGGTTTCCGGCACGCGCTGACCGGTCTCCGCGCACGCCTGCCGGATGCGCGAGGGCATGTCGCCGGGCGGCAGGAACACCGGCGCGTCGATGTCCACGACCGCGGCCAACGGACGCACGGAGGCGGCCTGCGCCAGCACCGCGGGCAGCGACACCGGCGTGCCCTGCGCCTCCCAGGTCCGCAGCGACTCCGACAGCACCCACAGGCCCGTCACGTTGCGCAGGAACCGGATCGTGCCGTCGACGCCGCCCTCGTTGGTGAAGTTGGCCGCCAGCGCCGCGTCGCCCAGCTCCGGCTCGTCGAGTTCCAGCCCGACCAGCGACCAGGTGCCCGAGGAGATGTAGGCGAAGTTCGTGCCCGGCTCGGCCGGCACCCCGACCACCGCGGACGCGGTGTCGTGCGATCCGACGGCGACCACCGGCAGCTCCGGCAGGGCCAGCTCGGCGGCCAGGTCCGGCAGCAGCGTGCCGACCACCGTGCCCGGGTCGCGCAACGGCGGCAGCAGCCGCGGCGGGATGCCGACCCGCTCGGCCAGTCCCACCGCCCACTCCCGCGAGCGGACGTCGTAGAGCTGCGTGGTGGAGGCGTTGGTGCGCTCGGCGCCCCGCACCCCGGTCAGCCAGTAGTTCAGCAGGTCCGGGATGAGCAGCATGGTCTCGGCGGCGCTCAGGTCGCGCTCGGCCAGCAGCTGGTAGAGCGTGTTGAACGGCAGCTGTTGCAGGCCGGTGACGTCGAACAGCTCGCGCGCCGGAACCGTCTCCAGCACCCGCTCGGCCACGCCCGCGGTGCGCGCGTCGCGGTAGTTGACCGGGTTGCCCAGCAGCGCCCCGGAGGCGTCGAGCAACCCGTAGTCCACGGCCCAGGAGTCTATGCCGACACCGTCCAGCGCACCGGCCTGATTCGCGGCCTGCACCCCGGTCAGCAGCTCGCGATACAGGCCGAGGATGTCCCAGTGCAGGGTCGATCCACCCGCGTGGGCGACCCGGACGCCCCCGTTGGGGAACCGGTGCACCTCCGCCACCGACAGCACGCCCGGCCCGACCGTGCCGGCCATGACGCGGCCGCTGGAGGCGCCCAGGTCGACGGCCGCCAGTCGCATCACACCCGCACCACGCGCAGTTCGAGGCCGAGCAGGTCGGCCACCGCCTCCAGTTCCGGGACGCGGTGCCCGGTGCCCAGCGCCCAATGGTGGTTGACCCCCGCGGCCGACCACGCGTCGGTCCACTCCCCCGGGTTGCCGCCGAAGTCGACGCGAGAGGTGGTGTTGCCGATCGCCAGCAGCGGGCCGGGCACGACCTCGCCCTCGGACGCGACGAGCGTGAACCGCCCGTCCCGCTCCTGCCCGAGCCCGAGCAGGGTGACCGGGCCGTGCTTGACGTCGAACTCGACGGACACGCCCCAGCCGCGCTTGCCGTGGTAGACGCCGAGCCCGCGCAGCAGCGGCCGGCGCGCGCTGATCGCCAGGTGCGCCGGGCCGTCGTGGCCCATCTCGACCACGTTGTCCCGGAAGTTGAGCGCCTGCAGCTCGGTGAACGAACCGCCCGCGCCGAGCCGGTCCATCACCAGCATCGCCAGCGAGTTGCGCAGCTCGAACTCCCCCGCCGCCGGGATGCCGCGCGCGGTGAGCAGCGACGCGCCGAGGATGAACCCGGCGCCGACCCGTTCGTGGGTCTCGCCGTCCAGGCCGCGGTGGTAGTAGGCCAGCGAGTCCAGCGAGAAGTCCTCGACCAGCCGGTCCAGCGCCACCGAGACGCGCGCGCCCCACGCGAAGTCCTCCTCGACGACCGAGTCGTCCAGGTCGAAGATCTCCTTGGCGAGGTCCATCCGCGCCTTGGTCTCGTCGTCGGTGACCTTCTCGACCCGCACCCGCAGGTCGTCGATCTCCAGGATCTCCACGTGCCCGCCGAGCTGCGCGGTCACCAGGGTCGGGTCGGTCGAGACGTCCATCATGCCCGGGTAGAGGTGGCCGAGCAGGCCGTGCCGCCCGTGCCGGAACGCGGCGCGCACCCCGGCGGCCTTGATCCAGCGCTCGACGCGGGTCCAGGCCCGCTCGTCCTCCAGGTATCCGGACACCGAGCGGAACTCGACGCCGACGCGGCGGAAGGCGTTGGCCATCTCCGGCAGCGGGCAGGCCCCGCAGTAGGCGAGCCAGGCCCCGGTGTCGAAGTTCGCGTGGTCCATCGCCTCGGTGGGCTGCAGGTTGAGCAGCAGCACCGGCGAGCCGCTGCGCTGCGCGACCGGCGCGAGCATGCTGGAGGTGAGGTACGTGGTGAGGAAGCCGATGATCAGGTCGCAGTCGGCGACCCGCAGCTTCTCCGCCGCGGCCGCGCCCTCCCGCTCGTCCGAGACGAACCCGGCGTCCACCACCTCGCAGTCCATTCCGGACAGACGCTCGGCCACGCGCCGCGCGGAGGCCTGCAGTTGCGGCAGCAGCTCCGGGAACTGCGGCCAGTACGCGCCCAGGCCACCGGCGACCAGGCCGACGCGGGTGCGGCGCGGGGTGATCCGCTCGAGGGTCATCACATAGTCCTTCCTGCTTCAGCGGAGGAAAGCGGCCGCGACACCCGCGTCCACGGGCACGTGCAGGCCGGTCGTGTGCGTCAGGTCGCCGCCGGTGAGCGCGAACACCGCCGCGGCGACGTGCTCGGGCAGCACCTCGCGCTTGAGGATGGTGCGCTGGGCGTAGAACTTGCCCAGGTCCTCCTCCGGCACCCCGTAGACCGCGGCGCGCTGCGCGCCCCAGCCCCCGGCGAAGATGCCGGAACCCCGCACCACACCGTCCGGGTTGACCCCGTTGACGCGGATGCCGTGCTCGCCCAGTTCGGCGGCCAGCAGCCGGACCTGGTGCGCCTGGTCGGCCTTGGCCGCGCCGTAGGCGACGTTGTTCGGGCCGGCGAACACCGAGTTCTTCGACGAGATGTAGACGATGTCGCCGCCGAGTCCCTGAGCGATCATCGCCTTCGCCGCGGCCTGCGAGACCAGGAACGAGCCCTTGGCCATCACGTCGTGCTGCAGGTCCCAGTCCTTCTCGGTGGTCTCCAGCAGCGGCTTGGAGATCGACAGGCCGGCGTTGTTGACCACCAGGTCGATACCGCCGAACGCGAGCACGGTCGCGTCCACCGCATCCGCGACCGCGGACGCGTCGGTCACGTTCGCCACCACGGAGACGGCCTTGTCGGTCGAGCCGATCCCACGCGCGACCTCCTCAGCCGCCTCGGCGTTGAGGTCCGCGATCGCCACGCACGCGCCCTCGGCGGCCAGCCGTTCGGCGATGGCGCGGCCGATCCCCGACCCGGCGCCGGTGACCAGCGCGACGCGCCCGGCCAGCGGTTTCGGCTTCGGCATCCGCTGGAGCTTGGCCTCCTCCAGCGCCCAGTACTCGATGCGGAACTTCTCGCTCTCCGGGATCGGCGCGTAGCGGGACACCGCCTCCGCGCCGCGCATCACGTTGATCGCGTTGACGTAGAACTCACCCGCCACGCGCGCGGTCTGCTTGTCCTTGCCGAAGGAGAACATGCCGACGCCGGGCACGAGCACGATCGCCGGGTCGGCGCCGCGCATCGCGGGGCTGTCCGGGGTGGCGTGCCGCTCGTAGTAGGCGCGGTAGTCCTCCCGATAGGCCTCGTGCAGTTCCGTCAGGCGCGCGACGACGTCCTCCAGCGGCGCGGTCGCGGGCAGGTCGACCACGAGCGGGCGGACCTTGGTGCGCAGGAAGTGGTCCGGGCACGAGGTGCCGAGCGCGGCCAGCGGCTGCAGCTTCTCGCGGGACAGGAACTCCAGCACCACGTCGCTGTCGTTGTAGTGGCCCACCTGGCGCTGATCGGTCGACGCCAGACCGCGGATCATCGGCGCGAGCGCGGCGGCCCGCTTCCGGCGCTCCTCCTCCGGCAGCGGCTCGAACCCGGGCACGACCGGCCCGAACGGCTCCGCGCTCCCCCGCTCGGCGAGGAACTTCTCCGCGGTCCGGATGATCTCCAGCGAGTTGCGCTGACACTCCTCCGACGTCTCACCCCACGCGGTGATGCCGTGCCCGCCCAGGATCACGCCGATGGCCTGCGGGTTGGCCTTCTTCACCGCGGCGATGTCCAGGCCCAGCTGGAACCCGGGGCGGCGCCAGTCCACCCACACCACGCGGTCGCCGAAGCACTCCTTGGTCAGCGCGGGGCCGTCGGCCGCGGTCGCCAGGGCGATGCCCGAGTCCGGGTGCAGGTGGTCCACGTGCGTGGCCTCGACCAGGCCGTGCATGGCGGTGTCGATCGACGGCGCGGCGCCGCCGCGGCCGTGCAGGCAGTAGTCGAACGCGGCGACCATCTCGTCCTCGCGCTCCACCCCCGGGTACACGTCGACCAGGGCGCGCAGGCGGTCCAGCCGCAGCACGGCCAGCCCGGCCTCGGTCAGCGTGCCCAGGTCACCCCCGGAACCCTTGACCCACAACAGTTCCGTCGGCTGCCCGGTGACCGGGTCGGTCTCGCTGCCCTTGGCCGAGGTGTTGCCCCCGGCGTAGTTGGTGTTGCGCGGGTCGGCGCCCAGGGCGTTGCTGCGCTGGATGAGTTCGGCGGCGGGATTGTTCGTCATGGTGGTTCAGGCTCCCCAACCGGCCTGCCGGCCGTCGGCTCGTTCGGCGACGATCTGTTCCTGGTATCCGCTGCGGTGGTAGGCGGCGATCGGGTCCGGGTCCAGCCCGGACTCCGCGCGCAGCTCGGCCAGCAGCGGCCGCACGTCGGTGTTGTAGGCGTCCATCAGCACGGCGTTGGCGCCGAGCACGTCCCCGTTCTGCTGCGCTTCGAACAGGGCGTCCTTGTCGACCAGCAGGGCCTTCGCGGTGGCCTCCTGCACGTTGAGCACCGAGCGGATGATCGCCGGGATCTTCGCCTCGATGTTGTGGCACTGGTCCAGCATGAAGTTGATGCCGTAGGACGGGTCCAGCGCGTCGGCGCGCACGATCTCCCACATGATGCGGAAGAGCTGGAACGGGTCGGCGGCGCCGGCCATCAGGTCGTCGTCGGCGTAGAAGCGCGAGTTGAAGTCGAACGCGCCGAGTTTGCCCTGGCGCAGCAGGAACGCGACGATGAACTCGATGTTGGTGCCCGGCGCGTGGTGGCCGGTGTCGATGCACACCGTGGCCTTCGGGCCCAGCTCGACGCAGTGCGCGTACGAGGTGCCCCAGTCCGGCACGTCGGTGGCGTAGAAGGCGGGCTCGAACAGCTTGTACTCCAGCAGGATCCGCTGGTCGTCGCCGAGCCGGTCGTAGGCCTCGCGCAGCGCGGCGGCCAGCCGGTCCTGCCGGGTGCGCAGGTCGTCCTGGCCCGGGTAGTTGATGCCGTCGGAGAACCAGAACTTCAGGTCCTTGCTGCCCGTGGCGTCCATGATGTCGATCGCCTCGAGCAGGTGGTCGGTGGCCTTGCGGCGGATGCGCGGGTCGGGGTTGGTGACGGAGCCGAGCTTGTAGTCCTCGTCCTGGAAGACGTTGGTGTTGATGGCGCCGATCGAGATGCCCAGGTCATTGGCGTACTTCGCCAGCGCGCCGAAGTCGTCGACCCGGTCCCACGGGATGTGCAGGGCCACGCTCGGCGCGATGCCGGTCAGCTCGTGCACCTTCGCCGCGTCGGCGATCTTCTCCTCCGGCGTGCGGGGAACCCCGGGCTGCGGGAACACCTTGAAGCGGGTGCCGGAGTTGGCGTAGGCCCACGAAGGCGTCTCGATCCGCTGAGCCCGCAGGGCTTCTTTCACGGCGGTCAGGTCGGACAACGGGATCACTTTCCTTCCAGGTGGAAGACCTCGGTGAGCAACTGGAACCCCTCGTCGGGTCCACGCTCTTCCAGGCCGGTGAAGAACTCGGCCATCTCGGCCTGCCAGCGGGCGTTGACCTCGGTGCGGGCCATGGCCGCCTGCGCGGCGGCCAGGTCGTCGGCCTCGACGTAGCCGATCAGCAGGCCGTCATCCCGGAGGAACAGCGAGTAGTTGCGCCATCCGGTGTCGGTCAGCGCCTGCCGCATCTCCGGCCACACCGCGCGGTGCCGCTCGGCGTACTCGGCCATCCGCTCGGGTTTGACCTGCAGGCAGAAGCAGTATCGGGCCACAGTTCGTCCTCAGTGGAGACCCGGCCGGGCCGCCGGTGCGGCCCGGCCGGGGAGCGTCAGAAGTTGTACTGGTCGATGTTGCTCGCGTCGAACACCGTCGGCGGGCCGAGGACGATCTCGCCGTCCTTGCCGATGGTGTAGTCACCGAGCTTGCCGGCCTTGAAGGTCTGGCCCTGGGCGCCGGTGATCTGGCCGGAGGCCAGCGCGACGCCCGCGTAGGCGGCCAGGTAGCCGATGTCGGCGGGGTTCCACAGCGCGAACTTGGTGACCGTGCCGTCCTTGATGTACTCGCGCATCTGGTTCGGCGTGCCCAGGCCGGTCACCGCGACCTTGCCCTTGTAGCTCGAGGAGCTGATGTAGCGGGCGGCCGCGGCGATGCCGACGGTGGTCGGCGCGACGATGGCCTTCAGGTTCGGGTACGACTGCAGCAGGCCCTGGGCCTCCTGGAACGACTTCTGGTCGTCGTCGTTGCCGTAGGCGACCTTCACCAGCTTCAGGTTGGCGTACTCGGGCTTGGTCAGCTGCTGCTTGAACACCTCGATCCAGGCGTTCTGGTTGGTGGCGTTCGGGGTCGCCGACAGGATCGCGATCTCACCCGAGCCGCCGGCCAGCTCGCTGGCCATCTTCGCCAGCTGCTCGCCGATGCCCTCGGTGGTGGCCTGGTTGATGAACACGTCGCGGCAGTCCTTGGCCGCGTCGGAGTCGAACGCCACCACCTTGATGCCGGAGCTGCGCGCCTGGTTCAGCGAGGGGCACACCGCGTTCGGGTCGTTCGCGGCGATCCCGATGACGTCCTGCTGCTGCTGGATCAGCGTGTTGATGTAGCTGACCTGCGAGGACGCGCTGGCGTCGTTCGGGCCGACCAGCTTGTACTCGCCCTTGAGCTCGTCCAGCGCGGTCTTGCCGCCGCCGACCTCGATGTCCGAGTACGGGTTGTTGAGCTGCTTGGGCAGGAAGGCCATCTTGACGCCCTCCTTGGTGGGGGCGTTCGGGTCGGCCTGCGCGGTCGACTGGGCACCGCCGCCACCGGCGGAGCTGCTGTCGTTCTTCGTCGTGCCACCGCACGCGGAGACCGTCAGCACGAGTGCTGCCGACACCGCACCGGCGAGGAGTCGTCTCTTCATGTTGGCGTTCGCCTTTCTATGTGGTCGCCCGGCGCCGGAGGGCAGCCCGGAAGCGGATGACGATGTTGGGCAGGAGCACCGAGATGATCAGCAGCACCCCGGTGACGATGTTGAGCGCCTCGTTCGACACGTCCTGCAGCCGCAGCGCGTTCTGCAGCGTGGCGAGCAGGACCACCCCGGCGAGCACGCCCGGCAGGGTGCCCTTGCCGCCGAAGATGGAGACACCGCCGAGCAGGACCGCCGCCACGACGGCGAGTTCCATGCCCAGTCCGTTGTCGGCGCGGGCGCTGGAGTACCGCAGCGTCCACAGCACCCCGGCCAGTCCGGCGACCAGGCCGCTGACCACGTACAGCCAGAACTTCAGCCGGGCCACGCGGATACCGGCGAAGCGCGCCGCCTGCTCACCGGCGCCGGCGGCGAACACCGACCGGCCGACCGGGGTCGCGTGCAGCACCAGGCCGAACACCACGGCCAGCACCACGAGCGGGATCAGCATGTTCGGGATCGGGCCACCGCCGATCGTCCCGGTCACCCACGAGGTGTAGGCGCGTGGGAAATCGGCCACCGCGCCGTCACCGAGGACCACGAACGCCAGGCCGCGGTAGAGCGCCAGCGTGCCGATGGTGACCGCCAGCGACGGCAGTTTCAGCACGGTCACGAAGAACCCGTTGAGCGCGCCCAGCACCGCGCCGAGCACCAGGCACAGCGGGATGATCGTCTCGATGGGCAGTCCGCGGTTCCACAGGTCGCCCATCACGGCCGAGGTCAGGCCGAGCGTGCTCGCCACCGACAGGTCGATCTCGCCGGTCACGATCACCAGCGTCATCGGCAGCGCGATCAGCGCGATCGGCAGCAGGTCCAGCAGCAGGAAGGTGAAGTTGCGGCTGCTGCCGAAGTTCTCCACCGCGCCGGAGGCGATGAGCAGCACCAGCACCGTGATGACGATGACGGCGGTGTCCCAGCTCGCCAGGCGGGACAGCCAGGCCGGCCGCTTGTCAGACATGGGAATCCCTCTTCTTCAGTGACTTGGCGACCCGGACAGCGACCAGCCGGTCGGCCCCGATCGCGAGCAGGATCAGCGCGCCGACGATGGCCTGCTGCCAGAACTGGTTGATGTCGAGGACGGCCAGGGAGCTGCCGATGACGGTGAGCAGCAGGGCGCCCAGGCCCGCACCCCACACCGTGCCGCTGCCGCCGAACACCGCGACCCCGCCGACCACCGCGGCGGCGACCACGTTCAGCTCGTAGCCGTTGCCCGCGGCGGCGTCGATGGTGCCGAACCGCGCGGCGAACAGCACCCCGGCGACCCCGGCGAGCGCGCCGCTGACCAGGAACGCGGCGATGGTGTTGCGGCCGACCTTGATACCGGCCAGCTCGGCGGCCTGCGGGCTCGACCCCATCGCGTACAGCTCACGCCCGGCGCGGTAGTTGCGCAGCACGACCCCGGCGACGACCAGCACGATCACCGCGATCAGCACCAGCCACGGGATGCCCAGGACCGAGGAGTTGCCGAACTTCAGGAAGTGCCCGGGCAGCTCGTCGGCGTTGATCTGCTCGCCGCCGGCCCAGAAGTAGGCCGCGCCGCGGAAGGCGTAGAGCGTGCCGAGGGTGACCACCAGCGCGGGCACCTGGCCGAACCGCACCAGGACGCCGTTGACCAGGCCGCACGCGGCGCCGACGGCGAGGCCGACGACCAGCGCGACGATCACCGGCATGCCCTGGTTGTCCTGCAGCAGCGAGCCGACCGCGAACGCGGACAGGCCGAGCACCGAGCCGACCGAGAGGTCGATGTTGCGGGTGATCATCACCGTGGCCTGGCCGACCGCGAGCACGGCCAGGATCGCGGTGCCGAGCAGGATGTCGCGGATGCTCTGCGCGGACAGGAACCGCGAGTTCTGCGTCGCGGTGAACGCCACGAGCGCGACCAGCGCGAGGACGATGCCCGCCTCACGCGCCTTGAACAGGCCGCCGAGGGAGAACTTCCGTGGTACGGACCGGCTCGTCGTCGTGGGAGCCACCACCTTCGTCGCGTTCACGCCGCCGCTCCCTGACCCATCGCTGCGAACATCACCGAGTCCTCACTCGCGTCCTCGCGGCCGATCTCCGCGACGATCCGTCCCTCGCGCATCACCAGCACGCGGTCGGCCATGCCGAGCACCTCGGGCAGCTCGGACGACACCATGATCACGGCGACGCCCTCCGCGGCCAGGGACGACATCAGCCGGTGCACCTCGGCCTTCGTGCCGACGTCGATGCCGCGGGTGGGCTCGTCGACGATCAGCACGCTCGGCGCCATCGACAGCCACTTGGCGAGCACGACCTTCTGCTGGTTGCCGCCGGACAGCGTGCCCACGGCGTCGCCGAGGCGGCCGTACTTGGTCTGCAGGCGTCCGGTCCAGCGCAGCGCCTCCTTGCGCTCGCTGCCGCCGAACAGGAAACCCAGCTTCGCCAGCGCGCCCGAGCGCGGCAGGGTCACGTTCCGCTCGATGGAGAGGTCCATGACCAGGCCCTGCTGGCGCCGGTCCTCCGGCACCAATGCCATGCCCGCGGCCATCGCGGCGCGCGGCGAGCCCGGCTTGAGCTTCTTGCCGCGCAGCTTCACGGTTCCGGCGTCCCGTTCGTCCACTCCGAACACCGCCTGGACCACTTCGGACCGTCCACTGCCGACCAGTCCGGCGAAGGCGACGATCTCCCCGGCCCGGACCTGGAACGAGACGTCCCGGAAGACGCCCTCGCGGGTCAGGCCCTCCACCTCGAGCACGACCTCGCCCGGGGTGACGTCCTGCTTGGGGAACAACGCGTCCAGCTCACGGCCGACCATGCGGCGGACCATCTCGTCCACGGTCAGGTCGTCCATCGGATCGGTGGAGACGTGCTTGCCGTCGCGCATGATCGTCACGCGCTGGCACAGCTCGGTGATCTCCTCGAAGCGGTGCGAGATGAACATGATCGCCGCGCCCTCGTCGCGCAGGTTGCGCGCCACCGAGAACAGGCGCTCGACCTCGACCAGCGACAGCGCGGCGGTCGGCTCGTCCATGATGAGCACACGCGCGTCGGCGGAGAGGGCCTTGGCGATCTCGACGATCTGCTGGTCGGCGATCGACAGGCCGCGCGCCGGGCGGCCCGGGTCGATCCGCACGCCCAGGCGGGCGAACAGCTTTTCCGCCTCGGCCCGGATGGCGCCGCGGTCGATCATGCCCAGCCGCTTGCGCGGGTGGCGGCCCATCACGATGTTCTCCTCGACCGTGAGGTCGGGGAACAGGGTGGGTTCCTGGTAGATCACCGCGATGCCGGCGGCCTTGGCGTCGGCAGGCGAGGAGAACTCGACTTCGCGGCCGTCCACCAGCAAGGTTCCGGTGTCCGGGCGGTGCACCCCGGCGAGCATCTTGACGATGGTCGACTTGCCCGCGCCGTTCTCGCCCACCAGAGCGTGGGCCTCGCCGGAGTAGAGGGGGAACGACACCCCCTGCACGGCGGCCACCGCGCCGAACGACTTCGTGACGCCGCGGACCTCCAGCAAGGGCACCGCGCCCTGGTCCTGCCGCACCATCGCGACCTCCGAAATGAAAGGTTTCACAAACCTGGCGCGCTGACGCTACTATGCGCTGGATCACGAAGTCAACGACAAGTTTTCAGCGCAGTTCAGACGGGCTTTTCTGGTCGCGATCCGATAACATCGGCGCTTGTTACACGTTTCAACGGGAGGGTCACGTGACGCGCACGATCACGGATGGGGCGGCTGCGGGAGAGCCCCGGGCGGCGGGGATCAAGGACGTCGCCGCGCTGGCCGGCGTGTCGCTGGGGACCGTGTCGAACGTGCTGAACCGGCCCGATCGCGTCAGCCCGCGCACGCGCGCGAAGGTCGAGGCGGCGATGGCCGAGCTGAAGTTCGTGCGCAACGAGACAGCGCGGCAGCTACGGGCGGGGCGCAGCCGGATCCTGGCGTACGTGATGCTCGACGGGAGCAACCCGTTCTTCACCGACGTGGCCGAGGGCGTGGGGGACGCGGCCGACGAGGCCGATCTGTCGTTGTTCCTGTGCAACAGCGCGAACCGGGCCGAGCGCGAGCGCGACTACCTGAGCCGGCTGGAGCAGCAGCGGGTGCAGGGCATCCTGATCACGCCGGTCGATCCGGACTCGCCGGTGCTGGCCGAGACGGCGGCGCACGGCATCCCGCTGGTGATCGTGGACCGCACCGGGCAGTCGGGTGACCACTGTTCGGTGGCGGTGGACGACGTGCTGGGCGGGCGGCTCGCGGTGCAGCACCTGCTGGAGCTGGGGCATCGGCGGGTGGCGTTCATCGGCGGGCCCGACACGCTCGGGCAGGTGCGCGACCGGCGCGAGGGCGCGTTGCGGGCGCTGAAGGAGGCCGGGCTGGGGCCGGAGAACCTGGTCGACCTGGCGACGTCGGCGCTGACGGTGGCCGAGGGCAGGACGGCGGGTCAGCGGCTTGCCGGGCTGCCTTCTTCGGTGCGGCCGACAGCGGCGTTCTGCGCCAATGATCTGCTGGCTTTGGGGTTGTTGCAGACGTGCGTCAGCCTGCGCCTGCGGGTGCCCGACGACCTGGCGATCGTGGGCTACGACGACATCGACTTCGCCGCGGCGGCCGCGGTGCCGCTCACGTCGGTGCGCCAGCCGCGCCGCCAGCTCGGCCGCACGGCGGCGGAGCTGCTGCTGCAGGAGACGACGGACCCCGGGCACGAGCACCAGCAGGTCGTGTTCACGCCGGAGCTGGTGGTGAGGGCCTCCACCCGCCACGGCGCCTGATGCCTGGTCAGGGCTTTCGCGGCGGAACCCGGTCCAGCTCGGCCACCACCGGGCGGTGGTCGGAGGCCGTGGTGGCGACCGTTCGGGCGGACCGGGTCGCGAAGTCCCGGGACGTGGTGACGAAGTCGATGCGCTTCACCGGTTCCGCGGCCGGATAGGTGCCCGCCCGCGGGTCCGCGTCGGTGAGGTCGGTCCACAGTGGAGCGAGTTCGGGGGCGGCGGGTTCGGCGTTGAAGTCGCCGGTGAGGATCTCCGGTCCGGGCAGCCGGTCGAGGACGGCGAGCATGTCGGCGACCTGCGCCCGCCGGACGGCGGGATCGGCGCGGTAGTCCAGGTGGGTGGTGTAGACGCGGACGGGCCCGCCGTGCGCCGCGACGGTCACTTCGGCGAACCCCGGCGCCGGGGCGGGCGTCGCGTCCGGGGTGAGGGTCGACAACCGGGTGATCTCGAGGTTGCGCGCGGCGAGGATCGGGAAGCGACTCAGCACGGCGACGCCGTACTGGCGGCGTGGTGCGCCGGGCGCGGGCGGGTCGAGGTCGTAGATCGGCGCGAAGAAGACGTGCATGTCCAGGGCGCGCGCGAGTTCGGTGGCCTCGTCGCGGTACTGGCTGCGCGCGTCCCAGTGGACGTCGACCTCCTGCAGCCCGACGACGTCCGCGCGGAGGTCCCGGACGGCGGCAGCGGTGCGGGCGAGGTCGAAGACGCCGTCCTGCCCGGCGCCCGCGTGGATGTTGTAACTGGCGACGGTGAGTTTTGTCGGGTGCGCCGCGGCCGCCGGAACCGCGCCAAGGGCCAGCACCACCGCGAGAACCGCCACTGCGAGCCGCATGATGATCACCCTAGCCATGGGGGCAACCCGGGGGGTGGTCACCCACCCCGACGGACACCCCAACGCGCCGCGCCCGGCGGGGTCAAGCCGCCGGCCCCGGCCGGACGGCCCGCCTAGGGGCGAGACCCTGGCCCGGCGGCACCCCCGCGGAGGCAACCTCGCGCGTCGTCACCCACCCGACCGACGCGGGCGCGGCGCCACCGCCCACTACCGAGGCAACCCCGCGCATGGTTCGCGCGTACTACCTGTCGAGGAGGGGTGCGCGATGGCGGCGCAGAACGTGGTGAGCGCGGGGCTGCCCGGCGCGGACCTCGTCGCGTCCGCGCTCGGTGGCGACCCCGGGGCGATCCGGGAGCTGGTCGCCGCGGTGACGCCCGTCGTGGTGCGCTACTGCCGCGCGCGGCTGCGGCGCGGCGCGGACGCGGTGGCCCAGGAGGCGTGCCTGGCGATCCTGCACGCGCTGCCCGGCTGGACCGGCTCGTTCCCCGCGCTCGTGTACGAACTGACGGCGCAGACGGTGGCCGGAGCGCGGTCCCCCGCGGCCGACTCACCGATCCTGGCGCTGCCCGGCATCGAGCGGGAGATCATGCTGCTGCGAGTGGCGGCCGGCCTGTCGGCGGAGGAAACCGCCTCGGCACTGGGCCTGTCGGCGAACCAGGTGCGCGTCGTGCAGCACCGGGCGCTGAACCGCCTGCGGGGGGCCTTCTCAGGGTGACGGCGTGCTGGACCGCATGCCGGCCAGCAGTCCGAGCCCCGCCATCACGCCGGCCAGGAAGTACCACGCGTCGCCCAGGGCGGCGGACGCGATGATCGCCAGGATGAGGACGCCGCCGGCCGCAGCCCATCCCGACACGTTCGGCTCCGCCATGAGGTCCACGATCCTCCTCGGCGGCGCCACCCGCACCACGAGGAGGCCGAATCACCCTCGAAGTGCAACCCGCCGGGTGAGCCCCCCGATCAGCGAACACGCCGCCCGCAACAGCCAACACGGCGCTCCCGTTCCGCGCGTCAGCCGGCCATCGCGCGCATCCGGTGCACCTCGTCGGTCTGGGAGGCGATCACGTCGGTCGCCATCTCCTCCACGAACACATCCGACCCTGCGCTCAGCACCTCGGTCGCCATCGTGATCGCGCCCTCGTGGTGCGCGGTCATCAGCTGCAGGAACAACCGGTCGAACTCCGGCCCGGACGCGGCCGCCAGCGCGGCCATCTGCTCCTCGGTCGCCATCCCGGGCATCGGGCCGTGCTCGGCCGGCGAACCGTGCGCACCGTGGTGCCCGGAGTGCTCCCCCGGCACCTCCAGCCCGCGCTGCCGCAACCACGCGGTCATCGACGCGATCTCCGGCGCCTGCGTCGCCGCGATGCGGGCCGCCAAGCCCTTCACGTCCTCCCGCGCGGCCCGCGCCGGCGCCAGCTCGCCCATCTGGATCGCCTGCTGGTGGTGCATGATCATCCGCTGCGCGTACGAGACGTCGGCGTCGTTGTGCCGGTTCGGCGGCACCACCGTGCTCGCCTCGTCCGCCGGCATCGTCCGGGCCGGTTCGCCGGGCGCGCCCGGCACCACGACCGGCGGCGCCTCGGGCTCCGCCGCACACCCCGACGCCAGCACCGCCGCGGCCAGCAGCGTTCCCACGACGAACCCGCGCACCCCGGTCCTCCTCGCTCTCGTTCCCCGTGACGGTACCGCAGGAAAAAGCCTACTTTCGGCGCTGTCGTCACGGCGGAGGATTCGGTCATACTTCGTTTTTCTTCCGAACCGAAAGGGGTTGGCCACGTGGCTCTGGGGAACCGACGCAGACGCCGGCTGTTCGCGCTGATCGGCGCGATCGCACTGTCGCTGACCACACTCGGCGCCGCACCGGCGTCGGCCGAGCCCGGCATCCCGGGGGTCGACGAGGTCCGCCAGTCCGGCAACATCCAGCACCTGGCGAACATCCCGAAGCAGGCCCCGTTCGACAACGTGGACGCGCTCGGCACCGACATCGCGTTCACCGACGACCACGCGATCGTCGGCAACTACAGCGGCTTCACGATCTACGACATCAGCAAGCCGAGCAAGCCGACGATCGTCAGCCAGGTGCTCTGCCCGGGCTCGCAGAACGACGTCTCGGTGTCCGGGAACCTGCTGTTCCTGTCCACCGACTCCTCGCGCAGCGACAACTCCTGCGCCAGCACCAGCCAGCCCGCCACGGAGAAGAACTCGTGGGAGGGCATCAAGGTCTTCGACATCAGCGACCTGGCCAGCCCGAAGTACGTGGCGGCGGTCGAAACCAAGTGCGGTTCGCACACCCACACCCTGGTGCCGGGCAAGAACGGCCAGGACGTCTACCTCTACGTCTCCTCCTACAGCCCGCGCGCCGACTTCCCGGACTGCCAGCCGCCGCACGACCTGATCTCGGTGGTCAAGGTCCCGGTGCACAACCCGGCCGCCGCGGCCGTGGTCAACGAGCCGGTGGTCTTCGGCGAGGCCGGTGGCAACCCCGGCATCCCGGGCAGCTTCCCGAACCACTACGTCACCACGACCTCGGGCTGCCACGACATCACCGCCTACCCGGAGAAGGACCTGGCGGCGGGCGCCTGCATGGGTGACGGCGTGCTGTTCGACATCTCCGACCGCGAGCGGCCGCGGATCATCGAGCAGGTCCAGGACGACACGAACTTCGCGTTCTGGCACTCGGCGACGTTCAACAACCAGGGCACCAAGGTCGTCTTCACCGACGAGCTGGGCGGCGGCGGCCAGCCGGCGTGCACGGCGGCGATCGGCGCGGTCCGCGGCGCGGACGCGATCTACGACATCACCGGCCGCGGCGACGACCGCAGCCTGCGGTTCGCCAGCTACTTCAAGATCCCGCGGGAGCAGGCGCCGACCGAGAACTGCGTGGCGCACAACGGTTCGCTGATCCCGGTCAAGGGCCGCGACATCATGGTCCAGGCCTGGTACCAGGGCGGGATCTCGGTGTGGGACTTCACCGACTCGGCTCACCCGGTCGAGCTGGCCTACTGGGAGCGCGGCCCGCTGTCGGCCGAGAAGCTGATCACCGGCGGGTCGTGGTCGGCCTACTACTACAACGGCCACATCTACTCCTCCGACATCCAGAAGGGCCTGGACGTGTTCGCCCTGCGCGACCCGCGCACGGCGAGCGCCAAGTCGGTGCGGATGGACGAGCTGAACGTCCAGACCCAGGGCCGCTACCGCGGATGATTCGACGGCGCGCTGCTAGCACAGCCTGACGATCGAAGGCAAATCCATCCTGCCGCCGATCACCATGTGGGACGGTTGTCCCCCGATCCGGTGACCGGCGGCAGGATGGCGCCATGTCCGAAAACTCCTCTGACGACGCCCTCCTCCCCGAGAAGCCGCGCCGGAAGCGCGGCCCGCTGATCGGCGTCATCCTCGCCGTGGTCGTCGTCCTCGTCGCCGTGGTCCTGATCGTCGTCAACACGACGTCGGACTCCGGCACCGCCGCCGGCCACACCACCGTGAAGGTCGGGGTCACCGACGCGAGCGCCGACTACTGGAAGACCTTCCGGCAGATCGCCTCCGACAACGGGATCGACCTGGAACTGGTCAACTTCTCCGACTACACGCAGGCCAACCCGGCGCTCGCGCAGGGCCAGCTGGACGTGAACCTGTTCCAGCACCTGCTGTTCCTCGCCAACTACAACGTCAGCGCGAACCAGGACCTCACCCCGATCGGCTCGACCTACGTGGTGCCGCTGAGCCTGTACTCGCGCAAGCACACCACCGTGGCCGACATCCCGCGCGGCGGCCAGATCGCCATCCCGAACGACCCGACCAACCAGGCGCGCGCCCTGCTGGTGCTGCAGTCGGCCGGCCTGATCTCGCTGCGCGGCGGCGGGAACGTGCTGTCCACCCCGGCCGAGATCGACCAGGCCGCCTCGAAGGTCACCGTGACCCCGGTGGACGCCTCGCAGACCGTGGCCGCGCTCCCGTCGGTCGACGGCGCGATCGTCAACAACAACTTCGCCCTGGACGCGAACCTCGACCCGTCGAAGGCGCTGTACAACGACGATCCGGCGAACCCCTCCGCCGAGCCCTACATCAACACCTTCGTCACCCGCGCCCAGGACAAGGACAACCCGACCTACCTCAAGCTGGCCCAGCTCTACCGTGATCCGCGGGTGGCGGGCGAGGTGAAGGCCGAGTCGAAGAACACCGCCGTGCTGGTCGAGCGTCCCAACACCGACCTGCAGACGATCCTGGACCGCCTCGAGCAGACCGTGCGGGCCGCGAAGAAGTGAGCACGCTGATCGAGTTCCAGGGCGTCACCAAGCGCTTCGGTGACATCACCGCCCTGGAAGACGTCGACCTGACCATCGGCGCCGGCGAGGTGTTCGGGATCATCGGCTACTCCGGCGCCGGCAAGAGCACGCTGGTCCGGCTGGTCAACGCGCTCGAACCGGTCACCTCCGGGCGGGTGCTCGTCGACGGGGTGGACCTGACCACGCTGAACGAGCGCGAGCTGCGCCGCGTGCGGGCCGGGATCGGGATGATCTTCCAGCAGTTCAACCTGTTCCGCTCGCGCACCGTGTTCGGCAACGTGGCCTACCCGCTCAAGATCGCCGGGTGGGACAAGGCCCGCCGGAAGGAGCGGGTGGCCGAGCTGCTGAAGTTCGTCGGCATCACCGACAAGGCGTGGCACTACCCGGACCAGCTCTCCGGCGGCCAGAAACAGCGCGTGGGGATCGCCCGCGCGCTCGCGACGAACCCGAAGATCCTGCTCGCCGACGAGTCCACCAGCGCGCTCGACCCGGAGACCACCGGCGAGGTGCTGCGGCTGCTCAAGCGGGTCAACACCGAGCTGGGCGTGACGATCGTGGTGATCACCCACGAGATGGAGGTGGTGCGCGAGATCGCCGACCGCGTGGCGGTGCTCGACTCCGGCCGGGTCATCGAGCAGGGCAGCGTGTTCGAGGTGTTCTCGTCGCCGAAGACGCGGACGGCGCAGCGGTTCGTCGGGTCGGTCGTGCGGGACACCCCGGACGGCGCCGACCTGGACCGCATCCGGGCGCGGCACGGCGGACGGCTGGTGTCGGCGAAGGTCCACGACGACGGACGGCTCGGCGCGGTGCTGTCCGACGCGGTCGGCAAGCACAACGTGCGGTTCGAGATCGTCTACGGCGGCATCACGGCGTTGTCCGGGCGGTCGTTCGGCGGCCTCACGCTGGAGCTGATCGGCGCGGACGCCGACGTCGACGCGCTCATCGCGGACCTGCGCGCCACCACCGAGATCGAGGAGATCGCGGCATGAGCCTGGACTGGGAGACCCTGGGCCCGGTGTTCTGGGAGGCGATCGCGCAGACGCTGGGCATGGCGGTGGTCACGCTCGTCGTGGGCGGCGCGCTCGGGCTGGTGCTGGGCATCCTGCTCTACACCACGCGCGCGGGCGGGCTGCTGGCGAACCGGGTCGTGTTCACCGTGCTCAACGTGCTGGTCAACATCATCCGGCCGATCCCGTTCATCATCTTCATCACCGCGATCGGGCCGGTGACGATCTTCGTCGTGGGCACCCAGCTGGGCACCGCGGCGGCGACGTTCGCGCTGGTGTTCGCGGCGACGTTCGGGATCTCCCGGATCGTCGAGCAGAACCTGGTCACCATCGACCCGGGCGTGATCGAGGCGGCGCGCGCGATGGGCGCGAGCCCGATGCGGATCATCCTGACGCTGCTGGTGCCGGAGGCGCTCGGGCCGCTGGTGCTGGGCTACACGTTCGTGTTCGTCGCGATCGTCGACATGACGGCAGTGGCGGGCGCGGTCGGCGGCGGCGGGCTCGGCGACTTCGCCATCACCTACGGCTACCACCGGTTCGACTGGGCGGTGACGTGGCTGGCGGTCGTCACGATCATCGTGCTGGTGCAGGGCGCGCAGTTCCTCGGCAACTGGCTGGCGCGCAAGGCCCTGCGTCGTTGAGGTTCGGGGCGTTGACTCGGGGCCGGGGGCGGCGGACAGTGGGCGGATGGCGCTGCAGCTGAGCCTTCGTCAGGCGCGTGAGCTGCCCGAACTCCGGTTCGAGCCGACGCGCAAGCGGGTGCGGGCGTCCTCCGGCGGGAAGGTGTTCGCCGACTCCGGCCGCGCGGCCCTGGTGTGGGAGCCGCGGCGGGTGGTGCCGCAGTACGCCTTCCCGGAGGCCGACGTGCGCGCCTCGCTCACGCCCGCCGCGCCGGCCGAGGTCGAGTGGCACCCGGTTTCGCTCGGGCCCAACACGCACGTGCTGGTCCCGAGCACCGGGTTCGCCGCGCACACCACGCCGGGTACGCCGCTCACCATGAGCCTGGACGGCGTGGTCCTGGAAGGTGCCGGGTTCCGCCCGGACGATCCCGATCTCGCGGAGTACGTGATCACCGACTTCGACGCGTTCGACGAGTGGCGCGAGGAGGACGAGACGATCGTGGCCCACCCGCGGGACCCGTTCCACCGCGTGGACGTGCGGCGCAGCTCGCGGCACGTGCGGGTGGAGGTCGACGGGGTGACGCTGGCGGACACGAAGGCGCCGCTGCTGGTGTTCGAGACGTCGCTGCCGCCGCGACTGTACCTGCCACCGTCCGATGTGGACTTCTTCCGGCTGCGGGAGTCCACACGCGAGACGGCGTGCGCCTACAAGGGGCGGGCGCGGTACTGGTCGGCCGAGGTCGGCGGGCGCACATACCCGGACCTGGCCTGGGCGTACGAGAACCCGCTGCCGGACGCCGTGCAGCTCGCCGGATACGTCGCCTTCTTCGACGAGCACGTGGACGTGACGCTGGACGGGGAACGCGTTCCGCGCCCGGTCACACCCTGGTCGTAGGAACGGCACGGTTAGGGTGACGCCATGTGTGATCACCCTGGCTGGGTGCCCGTCACCAGCGGCGAGTCCGGCGCGACAGTGCTGCGCAGTCCGGACGGCGATCGCTACGCCAAACACGTCCCGCCCGCGGAGGCTGCCGGTCTCCGGAACGAGCGCGACCGGATCGCCTGGCTGGCCGGCCAGGGGGTGCCGGGACCACGGGTGCTCGACTGGCACTGCGGGGACACGGGCGCGTGCCTGGTGACCAGTGCGGTCCCCGGCGTGCCCGCCGACCGGCTGTCCGCCGAAGACCTCGGCCGCGCGTGGCCGCACATCGCGGATGCGGTGCGGCGGCTGCACGAGGTGCCCGTGGACGGCTGCCCGTTCAGCCGCGACCTGGACACCATGGTCACCACGGCGCGGGACGTCGTCGCCCGGGAGGCCGTGAATCCGGAGTTCCTGCCCGACGAGCAGCAGGGAACGCCGGCCGCGGAGCTGCTGGCGCGCCTCGTGCCGCAGATCGAGCGGCGCCGCGCCGAGGAGGCCGGCGACACCGTGGTCTGCCACGGTGACCTCTGCCTGCCCAACATCATCATCGCTCCGCCGACGAGTGCGGTCTCGGGCTTCGTCGACCTGGGACGCCTCGGCCGCGCCGATCGCCACGCCGACCTCGCGCTGCTACTCGCCAACTCCCGGGAAACCTGGCCGGACGAGGAACGGGCGCGGGCCGCGGATGCGGAGTTCGCGTGGCGGTACGGCTACCCACCCGACCCCGGCCGGCTGCGCTTCTACCTCCACCTCGACCCGCTCACCTGGGGCTGACCTGCTCCGCCCAGAACTCCGTCACCAGGTCGTGGAACTCCTCCGCCCGCTCGATCTGCGGCATGTGCCCGGTGTCGGTGAACAGCCGCGTCTGCGCGTGCGGCAACGCCTGCCGCGCGGCGTTCAGGTGCAGCGCCGGCAGGATCAGGTCCTTGTCTCCCCACACCACCAGCGTCGGCAGCGCCCGCGCGGCCACCGCCTGGAGCAGTTCCGAACGCCAGTCCTCCCGCACGCCGCGGAAACCGCCCAGCCCGCGGGCCGTTTCCAGCATCACCCGCGCCGCGTGCGGCTGGCGCGCCAGGTCCAGCGCGTACTCCACCCGCTCGGCCGTCGCGAACGTCCGGTCGAAGAACAGCGCCCGTTCGGTCCGCATCGCCGCCGGCCGGCTCGGGCGCAGCAGCAGCTTGCCCAGCGGCCGCAACGCGAGCAGCCGCAGCGCGATCGTCACCTCGCGGCCGAAACCGGCGCTGTTCACCAGCGCCAGGCTGCGCACCCGCTCCGGCGCGTCCACCGACAACCGCATCGCGACCGCGCCGCCGAGGGAGTTCCCGGCCACGTGCACCGGGCCGCTCTCCCCCACCGCGTCCAGGAAGTCCGCCGCGAACCCGGCCAGGGCCGCCAGCGTGTGCTTGCCCGGCAGCGGCTCCGACATCCCGAAGCCGGCCAGGTCGACGCTGTACGTGCGGTAGGAGCCGGCCAGCAGGTCCTGCTGCTCCGACCAGTCCCGCAGGCTCCGGCCGATCCCGTGCAGCAGCAGGACCGGCGGCCCGTCCCCCGCGACCCGGTAGCGGGCTCGCCGCCCGCGCACGTCCACGAAGTCCATGGTCAGCGCAACCTGCCCAGCAGCCGGCTGTGCGCGCCGGGCAGCAGCCGCACCAGCAGGTCCGGGATCTTCGCGTCCCAGCCGATCAGCACGCGCGGCTTGCGGTGCTCGATGGCGTCCACGATGACCGCCGCGGCCTTGGCCGGGTCCATCCGCAGCACGCGTTCCCACTGCCGCGTGTCCATCCCGCCGGGCACTCCGCTGCCGACGCGCGCCGACTCCGCGATCCGCGTGCGGATGCCGCCCGGGTGCACCGACGTGACACCGACCTGGCCGGCCAGCTCGTGCCGGATCGCCTCGGTGAACCCGCGGATCGCGAACTTGCTCGCCGAGTACGCCGACTGCCCGGGCGGCGCGATCAGGCCGAACAGGCTGGACACGTTCGCGATGTGCGAGCCGGGCGAGGCCTTGAGCGCGGGCAGCAACGCGTGGGTCAGCTGCACGGGGGCGCGGAAGTTGATGTCGACGACCCAGCCGAACTCCTCCAGCGTCAGCTGGTCGAACCGCCCGCCCAGTGCCACGCCCGCGTTGTTGATCAGCAACGTCAGGCGCGGGTTCTCAGCCAGCACCCGCTCGGCGGCAGCGGCCGTCTCCTCCGCCGAGGCCAGGTCGACGACGTGGGTCGAAACGTCCACAATGGAGCCGACGGCCTTGGCGACCGCGGCCAGCCGGTCGGCGTCGCGGTCCAGCAGCACCAGGTTCGAGCCCCGCGCGGACAGCGCGTGCGCCAGGGCCTCGCCGATCCCGCTGGCCGCCCCGGTCACCACGGCCGTGCCGCCGTCGAAGACGTAGTCCCGCATCAGGCCACCCGCTCTTTCGCCTGCTTCGCCGTGCGCGCGAACCGCATGGCGTCGTCCTCCAGCGAGCCGTGCCGCATCAGCAGCACGTCGCGCGGGTAGTTCTGGAACAGCCGCCACGGCGCGGCCGGGCCCTGCTTGGGCAGCTTGTCGAGGCTGCGCAGCACGTACCCGGACTTGAGGTCGATCAGCGGCTCGGTCGCGGTGACCGACGGCGGCGGCACGGGGGTGCACGTGGTGTAGCCGTGCTCGTCGAGGTGGTTGAGCAGGCGGCACACGTACCCGGCGACGAGGTCGGCCTTCAGCGTCCAGGACGCGTTGGTGTAGCCGATGGTGAACGCGTAGTTCGGCACGCCGGAGAGCATCATCCCCTTGTACGCCAGCCGTTCGCCGATCTCCACCGGCTCGCCGTCGACCACCAGCTCCAGCCCGCCGAAGGGCAGCAGGTTCAGCCCGGTGGCGGTGACGATGATGTCGGCCTCCAGCACCCGCCCGGAGGACAGCCGGATGCCGTTCGCGGTGAACTTCTCGATCGTGTCGGTGACGATGTCGGCCTTGCCGCTGCGCACGGCCTTGAACAGGTCGCCGTCCGGCACGAAGCACACCCGCTGGTCCCACGGGTCGTAGCTGGGGTTGAAGTGCCGGTCCACGTCGAAGTCCCGGGGCAGCTGGGCGGAGACGCCCTTGCGCAGGAACTTCCGCACGAAACCGGGGGTGCGGCGGCTGAGCTGGAAGAACAGCATCGCCGACAGCACGTTCTTCCACCGCACGATCGGGTAGGCGAGCTTGGCGGGCAGCACCCCGCGCAGCTTGTCGGCGACCGGATCGGTGCCCGGCAGGGAAAGTACGTAGCTGGGCGAGCGCTGCAGCATGGTCACGTGCGCCGCGTCGCCGGCCATCGCGGGCAGCAACGTCACGGCCGTGGCCCCGCTGCCGATCACCACCACGCGCTTGCCGGTGTAGTCCAGGTCCTCCGGCCAGTGCTGCGGGTGCACGACTGTCCCGGTGAACTCGTCCTGGCCCGGGAACTCCGGCGCGTAGCCCTGGTCGTAGCGGTAGTACCCGGAGTTGACGAACAGGAAGTCGCAGGTGATCCGCACACGCTCACCGGTGTCGGAGCGCTGCGCCTCGACCGTCCACAGTGCCTCGTCGGACGACCACTCGGCCCGCACCACGCGGTGGTGGAACCGGATGTGGCGGTCGATGCCCCGGTTGCGCGCGGTCCGCCGCACGTACTCGCGGATCGACGGGCCGTCGGCGATCGCCTTGGCGTCGGTCCACGGCTCGAACGAGTAGCCGAGCGTGAACATGTCCGAGTCCGAGCGCACACCCGGATAGCGGAAGAGGTCCCAGGTGCCGCCGATCGCGCCACGCGACTCGAAGATCGCGTAGGTCCGGCCCGGGCACTCCGCCCGCAGGTGGCTGGCGGCACCGATGCCGGACAGCCCGGCACCCACGATCAGGACGTCGACGTGTTCCAGCGTCATCGCTTCCCCGTTCCTCCGGCGTCTGCCCCGCAACGTACCAACGGTATGTCGAGACGGTCAACACTCTGTCGAGAACGCCGACGCGGCGTCGACCACCTGCTACGGTGACGGCATGGCCACCGATCCCGCCGTCCGCACCCGCCCGGCCCGCGGCCGGCGCGCGCCCCGGCCCAGCGGTGACGAACGGGAGCTGGCGATCCTGACCACCGCCGAGCGGCTGCTCGCGGAGCGGCCGCTGAGCGAGATCTCCACCGACGACCTCGCCCGCGGCGCCGGCATCTCGCGGCCGACGTTCTACTTCTACTTCCGCTCCAAGGACGCGGTGCTGCTCACGCTGCTCGACCGGGTCACCGAGGAGGCCGACCGGGCGTCGTCGGCGGTGTTCGACACCCCCGGCCCGAGCCCCGCGCAGCGGTGGCGGCGGTGCCTGGACGCGATCTACACGACCTTCCGCGCGCACCGCGCGGTCGCGCTCGCCGCGGCCGAGGCCCGCCACACCAACGCCGAGGTGCGGGAGCTGTGGGCGGGCATGATGGAGACGTGGGTCAGCCGCACCGCGGAGGCCATCGAGGCCGAGCGGGCGCGCGGCGCGGCCCCGGCCGGGCGTCCGGCGCGCGACCTGGCGATCGCGCTGAACTCGATGAACGAGCGCGTCCTGTACGCCACCTTCGCCGGTGACGGGCCGGCCGTGCCCGAGGCGGACGTGGTCGACGTGCTGCTCGACGTGTGGCTGACCACCATCTACCGCACCACCGAACCACCGGCCTGAACCGTTTCGGCCCGCCGCGGCCGGGTAGCCCGGGCGCATGGAACGCAAGCACGACGACCCGCGCGAGGACCTGCCCGGCGCCGAGGACTCCTCGCAGGAGGAGCAGGAGGTCCTGCGCGGCGAGCAGGGCACGTCCTCGGGTGACGAGCACGACGACTTCGATCCGCAGCAGGGCCGGTAGGGCATCCTGGAGGGCGTGGACCGTCTCGCCCTGTTCGAAGCCAACCGCCCGCGCCTGCGCGGCCTGGCCTACCGGCTGCTCGGTGAGGCGTCCGAGGCCGAGGACGTCGTGCAGGAGGCCTACCTCCGCTGGGACGCGAGCACCGGCGTCGAGGTGCCCGAGGCGTGGCTGACGAAGGTCGTCACGAACCTGTGCCTGACCCGGCTCACCTCCGCGCGGGCGCGGCGCGAGCTCTACACCGGGCCGTGGCTGCCGGAGCCGGTGTTCACCGACCACGACGAGCTGGGCCCGCTGGAGACCGCCGAGCAGCGCGAGTCGCTGTCGGTCGGGCTGCTCGTGCTGCTGGAACGGCTGACCCCGCCGGAGCGCGCGGCGTTCGTGCTGCGCGAGGCGTTCGGCCACAGCCACCGCGAGATCGGCGAGATCCTCGACCTCGACGAGACCCACGTCCGCCAGCTCTACCGGCGCGCCCGGCAGCACGTCTCGGACGGGCGCAAACGCTTCACCGCGACGGCCGAGCAGCGCCGCGCGATCGTGGAGCGGTTCCTCGCCGCGACCGTGCACGGCGACGTGGCGGCGCTGGAGCGGATGTTCGCCGACGACGTCGTGTCCTGGGCGGACGGCGGCGGCAAGGTCACCGCGGCGCGCCGCCCGGTGTCCGGCCGCGAACGGGTCGCCCGCTACGTCGCCGGCCTGGTCAACGATCCTCGCGCGGGCGACATCGAGTTCTCGGTGCGCTCGATCAACGGCGAGCCCGGCATCGCGATGCACCTGTGGGGCGAGCTGTTCGGGATCGTGCTGCTCGAACCGGGCGCGGACGGCCTGGTCGCCCTGCACACGATCGTCAACCCGGACAAGCTCGCCTACGCCGCGGCGCAGAAGGGGTCAGCGTGAGTACACGTTGACGTCGTCGCCGAGGCCGAGCGCGGCCGGGTCGCGGCGACCGGAGGCGGCGAGCACGAAGTCGAGCGCGTCGGCCTGGACGGCTTCTCCCCCGCCGCCGATGTCGAGCGGGCCGAAGCCGTGCAGCTCCAGGTGTGCCGGTCCCCAACCCCGCTCGCGCAGGGATTCCGCGACCCAGTGCACGGCGGCGGTCAGGCCACTGTCCCGCTCGGACTCCCGGCCCAGCGCGGCGCGGATGTCGTCGCCGTGCACGTAGGCGTCGTACCACAGGGTCAGGACGCCGTTGCCGATCGTCCGGCCCCGCACACGGCTCGGTTTCGCCCACAGCTCGTCGTCGAGTTCGGACAGTGAATTGTGGAGTTTCGCGTTGGCTTCGCGGAGCATGGCGGCCAGTTCAGCCGGGCCGTGGTGACGGAGGGCGGCGGCCTGCTCGTCCGGGCTGCGTGAGCCGATGGTGCCCGCGGCGGTGTCCACCGCGTTGCCGACGACGTGCGCGGCGACGTCCCGCACCCGCCACTTGGTGCACCGGGTCGGCGCGTCCCACTCGGCGGCGGCCGATTCGACGAGGCCGGCGAACCGGTCGTACTGCCTCAGCGCGCCGTCGACGACCTGCGCGCGGGTCAGCACGACAGCTCCGCGGCGAGGCGGCGGACGGTCTCGGTGACGACGATCGCGTGGCCGCGGGCGTTGACGTGCAGCCGGTCGGCGCTGTAGATCCCGGCGTCCGCGGACGCCGGGTGGTCGCCGAGGTCGATGTACCAGGCGCCATGCCGGTCGGCGACGCGGCGGGTGAGTTCCGCGAGCTGGGCGAGCCGGACGCGGAGGCCGTCGCGCCGGTCCTCGGCCGCGACCGGGGAGCGGGAGATGTCGAACAGACCCATGACCAGCACCGCCGAGCCGGCCTCACGCAGTGCGGAAACGATTTCGGAAAGCGTTTCCTCGACCGCGACGGGGTCGAAGGAGCGGCGGAGCATGTCGTTGCCGCCGGCCGCGACCACCGCCAGGTCCGGCCGGAAGTCCAGGGCCGCGGCGAGCTGGGTGTCCCGGATCTGGGCGGCGCGCAGGTCGCGGACGCCGAGGTTGGCGTAGGCCAGGTCCGGCTGGTGTTCGCGCAGCAGGTCGGCGAGCCGGTCGGCCCACGGCGGCGGCGGGTAGCCGTCGACCGGGTCCCCCAGCCCCTCGGCGACGCTGTCGCCCAGGACGGCGAGCCGTTTCCAGGGCGCGCCGCGCAGCGATGCGGTGAGCACGTCGGTCGTCATGGTCGCCCCTCCAAAGTTTGTGGACGACCGTACTTTAAGTTTGCGGGCGAGTTCGAGTCAAGAAGGTATTTTGCTCGGTATCGTGACTGGACGGCTGTCCGCTCAGTTGCGCCGCTGCTGGGGGATCGACCCGGCACCGGCCCGGCGGGCCGCGACGACCAGGCAGCGCTCGCACGGCATGCCGACGGGGCGGTCCAGCAGGTCCAGCTCCCCGCGGCGGCCTTCGAAGCCGCAGTAGGCGACCAGCACGCCCGGCCGCGCCCCGGGCAGCGGGAAGACGTGGGCGACGCGCTGGGTCTCGCCGACGGTGCCGGACCGCGGCCGGGCGAGGACGAACGTGGCGTTCAGCCCTCCTGGCTCGTCGTGCACCCGCACCCATCCACTCACGGTGAGCCTCCTCTCGGGGCGGCCCCTGGTGGGTCCACTCCGGATACTCGTCGCGGTGGTTCCCTGGTGCGCCCACACGGCAAACTCCAGGGCCGGCTTTTCACCCGACAGTGCTCGGGGCAGTCCACAGTGGGCGACGCCCGGGTATGCACCGCAGCGTCCAGCCACATCCCCCCACACCCGCGCCGTCAACCCGCGCGGCGTCCAGCCCCGCCACTTCCCCTACGCCAGCCCCACCACAACGCCCCCGAACGCACCCCAGCCTCCAGCCGCATCCCCCCACACCCGCGCCATCAACCGCGCGCCGCGTCCAGCACCGCCACTTCCCCTACGCCAGCCCCACCACGATGCAACCGAACGCACCGCAGCCTCCAGCCGCATCCCCCCAGACCCGCGCGGTCATTCCCGCGCGGCGTCCAGCACCGGGCCCAGCTCCGCCACCACCGCGTCCAGCGGCGCCACGTCCTCCTGCGCCCGGGCCATCACGATCGCCCCTTCGAGGGCACTGATCATCACCATCGCGAGCGAGCGGCACCGCGCCTCGGGCACCCCCATCTCCCGCAGGCTCTCCTCGACCGGCCGCAGCCACGTCTCGAACCCCGCGCACACCGCCTGCCGCAGCTTTTCGTTGCCCGCCACCACATCCGCCGTCGTCGCGACGAACGGGCACCCCGCCGCGAAGCCCTCGTCCCGGAACTGGTCCCGCCACTGGGCCACCATCCCGGCGAACAAGCCGGCCGGCGTCGGCGCGGCCGCGGCGTAGCGACGGACCCGCCCGGCCGCGAACTCGCCCGACCACGCCAGCGCCTCACGCACCAGCTGGTCCTTGCCACCCGGGAAGTAGTGCTGCAGAGACCCCCGTGGCGCCGACGCGTGCTCGACGACCTCCCGCATCCCGGTCCCGCTCACCCCCTGGGTCCGGATCAGCTGCGCCGCGCTGTAGACCATCCGCTCCCGCGGCCCTCGCGTCACTCCGCCACCTCCTGCACGCCCCGGCCCGTCGGGCCGGGCAGCCCACTGCTCGTCACGGCTCCGCACCACACGCGCCGCCCTCTCAGCCCACTCACCGTCACGCCGTCACCTCCGCCGCCAGGCCCCCCGGCAACCCATTTCCCGTCACGCCCCCAGCCCCGCCGGCCACGCAGCCCTGCCAGCCGATTCAGCCTCGGGCCGTGCCGCCCCATCAGCCCACTCCCCGTCACCCAGCCCCGGCATCGTCAGCTCGTACCGGTACTCCCCGCGCTCGACCCCGCGCAACAACCGGAAACCCTGCCCCCGCAACAAAGCCTTCGCCGCCGCGTTGTCCGCCTGCGTCACCGCCCGCACCGTCCAACCCGCCCATCGCCCCGACGCCCGCAACCACGAAGCCAGGCCGGTCGCGATGCCGCGCCGCTGCCACGGGTCCGCGACCATGATGCCCAGCTCCGCCACCCCCGGCTCACCGGCCACCAGGTTCAGCAGCCCCGCGGCCGCCCCGCCGCTGAACGCGACCAGCGCGACCCCGTGCGGCGGGCCCGCGAGGAGGTAGCGCCGGTACCGGTCGAGGATGTCCCGCGGCTCCGGCTGCCCGGGCAGGAAGAACCGGTTCCGGAGGGTGCCGGCGGAGCAGGCCAGGACGAGGTCGGCGACGTGCGCGATGGACGTCCCGTCCAACTCCTCCAGGGTTATGACACCTGTCATAGACCCGGTGTACTCCTCGGCGGACCCGGAAGCAAGCCCCGAGCGCGCATAGACTGCGGGTCATGCGGCGATGGGTGTCCCGGGTGGACCGGCAGGTGTTCGCCCGGGTGGCGGCGACCGATTCCGTGCTCCTGGACCGGGTGCTGCCCCGCCTGGGCCGCGCGGCCAACTACGGCGGCCTGTGGTGGGCGGTCAGCGGTACGCTCGCCGCGACCCGCAACCGCCGCGCCCGCCGCGCCGCGCTCCGCGGGATGCTCGCGCTCGGCATCGCCAGCGCGGCGGCCAACGGCCTGAGCAAACGCGTCATCGGCCGGGCCCGCCCGTCGACGGTCGCCATCCCGCCGGTCCGGCAGTTGCGGCGCGTGCCCTGGACGACGTCGTTCCCGTCCGGGCATTCCGCTTCCGCGGCCGCCTTCGCCGCCGGCGCCGCTCTGGAGTGGCCCGCGCTGGCCGCGCCGGTCGGGGCGCTCGCCGCCGGGGTCGCGACCTCGCGTGTCGTCACCGGCGCCCACTACCCGTCCGACGTGCTCGCCGGGGTCGGCCTGGGCGTGACCGCCGGCCTGGTCACGCTGTCCTGGTGGCCGCGCACCCCGGCCGGCCCGTCCGAGGCCGAGCCGTGCCCGGCGCCCGCGCTGCCGACCGGCGACGGGCTGGTCCTGGTGGTCAACACGTCCGCGGGCAGCGCGGGCGCGACGGTGCTGGATCGGATCGCGGCCGAATTGCCGCAGGCGAAGATCGTCGAACCCGCGGACGGCGAGGACCTGACCGACGCCCTCACCGAAGCCGCCCGGACGTGCCGCGTCCTGGGCGTCGCGGGCGGGGACGGCACGATCAACGTCGCCGCGCGGGTCGCCGCGGAGCACGACGTGCCGCTCCTCGTCGTCCCGGCGGGCACCCTCAACCACTTCGCCCGCGATCTCGGCGTCGAGACCCCGGACGACGCGATCACCGCGTTGCGCACCGGTTCCGCGGTGCGGATCGACCTGGGGATCGCGGACAACCAGGTCTTCGTCAACACGTGCAGCACCGGCCTCTACACCGATCTCGTCCGGTACCGGGAGCGGTGGGAGAAGCGAATTGGGAAGTGGCCGGCGGTGCTGGTCGGACTGGTGCACGTGCTGCGCCGGGCGAAACCGCAGGAGCTGGTCGTCAACGGCGAGCCGCGCCGGGTGTGGATGATCTTCGCGGGCAACGGCGCGTACCGCCCCCGCGGGTTCGCGCCGACCTACCGGCCCAGCCTGCACGACGGGCTGCTCGACATCCGCGTGGTGTACGCGGAACGTCCACTCGCGCGCACACGAGTGGTGCTGGCCGTGCTGACCGGAACGCTGCGCTGGTGCACGCCCTACCAGGACCGGCCGGCCGCGGCGCAACTGAGGATCAGCGCGCCCGGCGGCGGCCTGCGCCTGGCCGTCGACGGTGAGCTGATCGAGGTGCCGCCGGACATCACGCTGAGCAAGAGCCGGGGCGCGCTGGTCGTCTACCGCTGAGTGGACCACTCCAGCGCGAAGTCGGCGATCTCCTCCCAGCCCTCCTGGCCCACGATGTAGTGGGTGCGGCCGGGGAACTCGCGGAACTCGGTGACGGCACCGGATTTGGCATAGCGCTTGAAGTTCTCGCGGTTGATCTTGGCCGGGACGATGTGGTCCCGCTCGCCGGCGATGATCAGCAGCGGCGCCCGGTCGGGCTTGCGGAAGTCGACGCGCAGCGGCGTTTTCGGGTTGACGTTGGCGAGTGCGCCGTCGAACAGGGACGCGCGCGGCGGCCGGCACGTGGTACCGGTCGTAGACGGCGCGGGATTCCTCGGCGGTGAGGGTGTTCGTGAAGGCGTAGTGGAACTGCTCCGGCGTCAGCGGGACGGCCTTGCGCAGGTTGAACGGGTTGCCCAGGACCGGCGCGGACGCCTTGAGCGTGCTCAGCGGCAGCCGCAGGACGCCGCGCACGGGGGCGGGATCGATCGCGACGCCCGCCGCGCCGAGGCCGCGGGACAGCAGCACCTGCACGATCGCGCCGCCGTAGGAGTGCCCCATGATGACCGGCGGCCGGTCGAGGGTGCGGATGGTTCTGTCGTAGTGATCGATGATCTTCGCGAGGCCCAGGTTCGCCTGCCGGTGGACCGGGTGATCGAGGAGGCCGAGGTCAGCCGGGCGACGTTCTACCGGCACTTTCCCGGCAAGGAGGAGCTGGTCCGGGCGTACCTGGAGCGGGAGGACGAGCGGATCCGGGCCCGTTTCGCCGAGGCGGCCCGATCGGCGGAGTCACCCGCCCAGCTGCCGGCCCTGGTGGCTGCTGCCCTGGGCGACGAGATCTGTGGTGCGGGCTTCCGAGGGTGCCCGTTCATCAACGCCGCGGCCGAGTACCCGGACAGAGGGCACCCGATCCACCAGGCGGTCGACACTCATCGGACTTGGTTCCGCCAGACCCTGACGGATACCCTGACCGCCGCCGGCCACCCCGACCCCGCCCACGCGGCGCAGGTGCTGATCCTCCTCCGCGACGGCGCCATGGTGGGCGGCTACCTGGACGACCCGGAGCAGATCCGAACCACTCTGGAGAAGACAATCGCGCGGCTGTAGTGGCCAGGTGGCTCAGCCACTCGCAGACCGTCGCGGCTCGCCGGCCCGGCGGATTGGCCCAGCCACTCAAGGCCGATTCGGTCCGCAAGCCACAAAAATGGCCAAGTGGCTCAGCCACACGCAGTCCGTTGACCCGCTGCGGGCAACGGATTGGTCCAGCCACTCGGCCAGCAGATTGGCCAGTCACGCGCCGAGCAGATTGTCCGGCCACCCGTCCAGCCCGGGACTTGCGGCGCCGGCTGCCCAGGAGCCTCACTGGTTCGGCCACTCAGCCAGGCTTGACCACTCGCCCACCGCGGCTTCTTCGCCGCTATGGCTCCCATAAGCCACTCGATACCGCGAGCGGCTTCCCTGCTGCGACGCTCAAATCCAGTGGCTGAGCCACTTTTCCACCGCAGCGAGGGGGAATGGCTCTGTGGCTCAGCCATTTCCGGTCGGCACGGGGCCTTCCCGGGCGTCAGAGATGCAAGCTTTCCCGAAGCGTCAGGGGCGCTCGGCGCGAGCCTTCAGCCGTTGCAGGGTTGCGGCGATGTTGGCGCGGTTCTTGTCCTCGCGCTGCCAGACGCCCGTGACCAGCGAACTGGGCGCACGAAACCAACCCGGCCGCTTGTCCCACGTGCTCTCGACGACCACGCAGCCGTCGCCGGCCGGTTCGATGTCGTACTGCCACCGGGACACCGGGATGCCCAGCGACCGCACCTCGAAGGCGAACCGCTTCCCCGCATCGGCGTCGGTGATCGTGCTGATGGTGCTCCACAACCGCACACCGCGACGGGTTGATCCCGCGGAACCGCGCGCCCACCCGGGCGCCGGTCACTCCGCCGAGCCAGCGGAACCCGCTGTACTCCTCGGCCAGCTCAGCCAGCACGCTTGGATCGCTCACCAGGTCGTACACCCGCCCCGGCTCGGCACCGATCTCGATCCGGCCCGTGGCACTGGGCCCCGAGTGCGACATGGACACCTCGCAACGTCGCGAACAGTTACATACCTACAGTATGTATCTCGATCGTGCGCGTCAACACTCGGTCACAGGGTCCCAGCCGGGGCGGCTGTGACGCGCGAGCTCTGGAGGAGTCGGTCCAGGTGACCACAGTGGATGATCGCGGCCGAGGCAGGCAGGTCGGCCCCGAGGGCTGCGGCACTCATCGCGCCAGCACCGGCCGAAACGAGCACGGCCGAACCCACAACCGCCGCAGCACACCTTGAAGCGCTAGGCCGGATTAGGCAGGGGCCAGAAGAACAGCGCTACTCCGTCAATCCCACCAAACCCCAGCGGTCGTCAGGAGCCGGCCACGCTCTCGCCCCTGCTCAAGCGGCTGGAGGCGCCCGCTAACCCATCAAACCCCAGCGGTCAACGCCGCTCAACCCACCAAGCCCAGTGATCACCGCGGCTCAACCCCACCCAGCAAGCGCTTCCCCAGCTCCGCCGCCGCCTCCGTACCCAGCTCCTCGCACACCGCCAGCGCTTCCCGGCGGTGTTCCTCCGCCAGCACGCCCCGCTCGGTCGCCTCCAGTACCAGCACCAACTCAACCAGCGCCTGCGCCCGCTGCCACCGCGTCAGCACGTCCGTGAAAACCCCCAACGCCGCCCTCAGACAGTCCTCCGCCCGTCCGAGCCGTCCGGCCTCCCGCCACGCCGTGCCCTCCTGCACCGCGCATTCCGCGCCCGCCACCGTAAAACCGCCCTCGTCGAACAACGCCCGCGCGGTTCCGAACGCCTCCGCACCACCCGGCCAGTCCCCCGTCTCGGTGAGCGCCCGGCCCATCAGCTGGAACGTCAGCGCCCGGAAGAACCGGTACGTGAACGGGTTCGTGTCGTCGCGATACCGGTCGGTGTCGGCGAGCACCTCCCGGTGCACCAGCAGCGCCTCCCGCGGACGGCCGACCGCGCACAACACCTTCCCCAGCACGTTCCGGATCGAGCCCTGCCCCATCCAGAAGTCCATGTCCGCCAAGCCGACCGCCCGCTCGACGTGGTCCAGCGCCTCCGACGGCCGCCCCAACCTCAGCAGCACCGAACCGAGGTAACCGAGCGCCCACGTCTGCTCCCGCCGGTCGCCGATCTCCGTCGCGATCTCCAGCGCTTCCCGGTGCGCGGCGCGGCCACCCTCGTTGTCCCCCAGGCAGTAGTACCGCGCCCAGCCGAGGAAATTCAGCAGCACCGCCTCGTCGGCCCGGCTGCCCAGCGCCCGCGCCGCCTCGACGCCGAGCGCGAACACCTCCTCCCACGGCAGCTGCTGGATCCGGCCGTCCGAGAACCAGTGCAGCGCGCGGGCCAGGTCCACCACCTGCCGGGACTTGCCCCGCGCGAGCGCGATTCGTTGCGCGGCGAGCCAGTTCGCGGCCTCCGCGTCGAGCCAGGCGCCGGCCTCCTCGCGCGTGGCGAACCGGCTCGCCTCCACCGAATCCCGCAGCGCGTCCGGGTAGAACAGTCGCCCGGCCTCGATTCCGGTGTCCAGCAGGTGATCCAGCACCGAACACATCGCGGTCGAGGCCGAGCCGGCCTCCTCCTCGGCCGCCAGCCGCTCCCGCGCGAACAGGCGGATCAGGTCGTGGAACGTGTAGCGACCGGGCACGCTCCCGGCCTGCAGGAGGTTCGCGTCGACCAGTTCGTCGATGTGGGCGCGCACATCCGCAGTCGCCATGCCGGTGGCGACGCTCGCCAGATCGGCCCCGAAGTCCGGCCCCGGGATCACCGCGAGACGGCGGAACACCATCCGCGCGGCCGGGGACAGCCGCCGGTGGGACATCTCGAACGCCGACCGCACCCGCAGATCCCCCGCCGACAACGCCGCCAGGCGCGTGTTCTCGTCGCGCAACTGGTCGACCAGGTAGGCGATCGTCCAGTGTGGACGACTCGCCAACCGGTTGCCCGCGATCCGCACCGCCAGCGGCAGGTTCCCGCACAGCTCCGCCAGTTCCACGGCCGCCTCCGGTTCGGCGCGGACCCGGTCCGGCCCGGCGATCGCCGCGACGAGCGCCGAGGCGTCCGCGGTCTCCAGCGGTCGCAGCCACAACCAGCGCGCCGACTCCAGCCCGGCCAGCGCGCGACGGCAGGTGATGAGCGTCAGGCAGCCGGTCGCGACCGCCAGCAGCGGGCGGACCTGAGCCTCGTCGGCGGCGTTGTCCAGCAGCACCAGGACCCGGCGGCCGGCCAGCAGCGACCGGAACAACGCGGACTGCTCGGCGACCGTGGCCGGGATGTCCGCCGCCGGCACGTGCAGGCCGCGCAGCAGGACGTCCAGCGCCGCGCGCGGGGTGACCGGCTGGTCGTCCATGCCACGCAGGTCGACCGACAGGAAGCCGTCCGGGAACTCGCCGGCCAGCAGGTGCGCGGCCGTGCGGGCCAGCGCGGTCTTGCCGACGCCCGGGTGCCCGACCAGCGACACGACCACGCCGCTCGGGACGGTCAGCGCATCGGTGGCGGCGCGGCGCAGCGTGGCCAGCTCGGAGTCGCGGCCCACCAGGTCCGGCACCGCGGCCGGCGGCGGCCCGGCGAACGGCGCTGGTCTGGACCTGCGGCGGCGGCCGTCGCGGGCGGCGGCCAGGAAGTCCTCGCGGGCGCCGCCGGTCAGCCCGAGCGCGTCGGCGAGGGCCTCGGTGGAGCGGCGCTGGGCAGCGCGGGCCCGGCCGCGTTCCAGGTCGGACAGGGCGCGGACGCTGACACCCGAGGCCTGGGCGAGGTCGGCCTGGGTGAGCCGGGCCGAGCGGCGATGGCGTAGCAGCAGCTCACCGAAGGTCGGACCCTCCCCCGGCGACCCTATGTCCAGTGTCTCGCTCACCGCCACCCATTAAACCGGCAGAACTGCGCGAGCCGAAACCTGCCGGTGCTTCCGCCTGGTTCCCCCGGCATCGGTACGGTTAGGTGGCCCTATGCCGTTGCGCACCGCTACGCGGGAGATCCCCGGCGGCCGGCCCGCCACCCGCCTGCACGCCGTTCCGGCGGCCGACCGCGCCGTGGTCCGCGTCGCCGTGCTGGCCGACGACGTGTTCCTGCGCGCGGGCCTGCTCAGCGAGATCCAGGGCAAACCGGGCATCCACGTGGTCACCGGACCGCCCTCGTCGGCCGACGTCGTGGTCGCGATGACCGGGTCGGCGGCGGATCTGCCGGACCTGGTGGCCGACGCCCCGACCAACGCGCGGCTGGTGCTGATCACGGGCACGCCCCGCCCGGCGGAGCTGTGGACGGCGATCGAGAACGGCCTGGTGGTGCTGATCCCGCGCGCGGAGCTGACGACGACCCGGCTGCTGCGCGCGATCGCCGACGCGCACCAGGGTCACGGCCACCTGCCGGCCGAGCAGCTGGGCCAGGTGCTGCACGGGCTGGCCCGCCTGCAGCGCGAGGTGCTGGCGCCGCGGGAGCTGATGCTGAACGGGTTGTCGCGCCGGGAAACCGAGGTGCTGCGGCGGCTCGCCGACGGCCAGGACACGGCCGAGATCGCCGCGGAAATGTCCTATTCGGAGCGGACGGTGAAGAACATCCTGCACAGCCTCACCAGCCGGCTCGGCTTGCGCAACCGCACGCACGCGGTGTCCTACGCGCTGCGCAACGGGCTCATCTGACTTAACGTCCACCGTGGACGGTGGTGGCGGACACGCCGAGGCGAGGCGGCGCCTCGGCGTGTCCGCTGGTCCCGGGGCGGGCGATGGCCGCGCCGGGAGTCTGGGTTCGGTTACGCGACCGACGTCACGGGCCAGCGGTCTCCGGTGAACTCGCGCAGCTCGGCCGCCTCCGGCGTGCCCAGCTCGTCGAACAGCGCGTAGGCGCGGCGCCAGTAGTCCTGCGCCAGCCCGGCCCGCGCGGCGCACCGGTGCAGTTCCGCCAGCTCGTTGAGAGCCCGCGCCTGCTGGTACCGCTCGCCGCGGTTGATCGCGGTGCGCAGGCCGGCCTCGATCAGGTCCGCGGCGGTCAGCAGGTCGCCGATGTCGCGGTGCACGCCCCCGAAGTCGACGAGCACCTCGCTCTCCGTCGCCGGGCCGCTGACCGTGCGGACGATCCGCAGCGCCTCGTTGAGGTTGCCGAGCGCGTCGTCGAACCGGCCGGTCCGGCGGTAGGTGTTGCCGAGCCGGTGCCGCGCGTAGGCGATCCGCGGCTCCAGGCCGTGCGCCTCGGCGAGATCGACGGCCTCCTTCAGGTGCTCGATCGCCTCGCGGTGCCGGCCCAGCCGCCGCCACGCGTCACCGAGGTCGGCCAGCGCGCCGCTTTCGGCGTCCGGGTCACCGGCCTGCCGGGACAGCACCAGCGCGTGCCGGTACTGGTCGACGGCCTCATCGAGCCGGCCGAGCGTGGCCAGCGTGGCGCCGAGGTTCGCCGCGACAGCGGCCTCCAGGCGCGGGTCGCCCGCGCAGCGCGGGCCCGCCGCGCGGAACAGCCGCAGCGCCTCGGGGAACTCGCCGACGCGGTGGCACAGCACGCCCAGCGCGGTCAGCGACGTGGCTTCCAGTTCGCGCTCGCCGTTCTCGCGGTGCAGGTCGATCGCGCGCAGGAACTGCTCGCGCGCGTCGGCGGCGCGGCCGTGGTGCAGGTAGGCCGCCGCGAGGTCGGAGCGGGTGTGAGCCTCGCCGACGCGGTCCTGCGCGGCGGTCGCGGCCGCCAGCGCGGCCTCGTGCGTGTGGACCCAGTCGTGGTCGTGGCTGTAGCCGTAGAGGTACAGGTACGCGCGCAGGCACCGGGTGAGCTGCCAGGCGTGCGTCGGCCAGCCCTGCTCGGCGGCCAGGCTCACCGCCGCGATCAGGCCCGGCCGCTCGGCTTCCAGCCACCGCTTCGCCGCCTCGCGGTCGGGCAGCACGGGACCGTGCGCGGGCGCGGCGCCGGTGAGCGGGATGTGCTTGGCCGGGTAGATCAGCTGCGTGGCGCGGGCCGCGGTGTGCAGGTAGAAGTCGAGGACGCGGGTGATCGCGGCGCGCCGCGCCGGCTCCGGCTCGTGGTCGCGGGCCAGACCGCGCGCGTACTCGGCGAGCAGGTTGTGCAACCGGTACCGGTCGCGGGTGACGACGGTGACCAGGTTTTCGTCCACGAGACGGTCCAGCAGCCACCTCGCCCGCGCCGGGGTCAGCCCGGCCAGCGCGCCGACCGACTCGGGCGTGAAGTCCGCGCCGGGGTGCAGGCCCAGCAGGCGGAACAGGCGTTGTTCGTCGGCCACCAATGCCTGATAGGACAGTTCGAAAACCGCGCGCAGGCGGCGGCTGCCGGCGGCCAGTTCGTCGATGCGGTCACCGGTTTCGGCCAGCCGGGCGGCGAGGTCGGCGACCGTCCACGTTGGACGCGACTGCAGGCGGCGGGCGGCGAGCGCGACGGCCATCGGCAGCCACCCGCACAGCTCGCCCACGCGCCGTGCCGCTTCGGGTTCATTTTCCACCCGCTTGGCGCCGACGACCCGGACGAGCAGTTCGCGGGCCTCGGCCGGGGTGAAGACGTCCAGCGGCAGGGTGCGGGCGCCGTCGAGGGCGAGCGCGCGGCGGCTGGTGACCAGGACGAGGTTGGTCGGGCCGGCCGGGAGCAGGGGCAGGATCTGGTCCTCGCTGGCCGCGTTGTCCAGCAGCACCAGGACATCGCGGCCGTAGACGCGGTCGCGGTAGAGGGAGGCGCGCTCGTCGAGGCTGGGCGGGATCTGGTCGCCGGGCACGCCGAGCAGGCGCAGGAACGAGGCGAGCACCGCGGCCGGGTCGGCGGGCGGCTGGTCGGAGTGTCCGCGCAGGTCGACGTAGAGCTGGCAGTCGCCGTAGCGGCCCTCGGCCAGCAGCTGGTGCGCGACGTGCACGGCGAGGCGGGTCTTGCCGACGCCGGCCATGCCCTCGATGAGCGCGATGCCGACCGCGGTGCCGCCGTCGATCGCGCGGAGACCGTCCCGCAGGGTGGTCAGCTCGGTCTCGCGGCCGCTGAAGTCGGCGGTGTCCAGCGGCAGCTGGCGGTGGGCGCTAACCGGGGCGAACTCCGGGCGCGCGACCTCCTGGCGCAGCACGCGCTGGTAGGCGGTGGCGAGTTCGGGGCCGGGGTCAGCGCCGAGTTCGGTGGCGAGGCGGCGGCGCAGCGTGTCGAACACGTCCAGCGCGGCGGCCTGCTGACCGCTGCCGGCGAGGGCGATCATGAGGCGCGCGTGGACGGCCTCGTGGAGCGGGTCGGCCTCGGCGACGCGCTGGAGGAGCGGCAGGACCTCCTGATAGCGGCCGAGATCGGAGGCGGCGCCCGCGTACTCGACGACGACGGCCCGGTACTCCCGCACGAGCGCGACGACGATCGGGTGGGATTCCAGCGCGCTCAGGCCTTCGAGTGGTTCGCCGCGCCAGAGGCCCACGGCTTCGGCGAAGAGGCCGCACGCTTCGGCGAGTTCGCCTTCCTCGCGGACGTGCCGGGCGCGGGCGACGAGCTGGCGGAAGAGGAGCAGGTCGTGCTGGCCCTCGGCGACCTTGAGCTGGTAGCCGCCGCGGGCGGAAACGATGAAACCGTTTTCCGGGTCGGCCTGGAGGCGGCGGCGCAGGCGGGAGATGCGGGACTGGAGGAGGTCGACGGTGCCGTAGTCGGGCTGGTCGCCCCAGACGGCCTCGACGAGCGCGTCCCGGCCGACGGGGGTGTTCGGGGAGAGCGCGAGGAGGGCGAGGAGGGTGCGCTGGGTCTCCGAGCCGGGGTCGACGGGTTCACCGTCCGCGATGACACGCAGCGGCCCGAGGACTTCGACGCGGAGGCCCGGGCTCGTGGCCTGCTCGCTGCCGGCCTCGCGGAGCAGTTCACCCAGCTCGACTCGCGACAGGCCGAGCACATCGCCCAGTTTGCGGAGGGTGGACACGCGCGGGCGCGTGACACGGCCCTGCTCGACGTCACGAAGGCCGGCCACGCTCAGCCCGGCCAGGTCGGCGACCTCGCGCTGGGTGAGACCCGCGCGCCGGCGGAAGCCCTGGACCAGGGCACCCAAGCGGCTCCGCGAACCGTCGCTCATTCGTTCACCGCCCCCGATCTTCGTCGTTCACAGCCTGGGACGCAGTGGTGCGCCCGGCCGTTCCCGCGTTACTCCGACAGAGTTACAAACGCCGCTTCGAAAACGCTTCGAAGGGGTGTGGGGGTTGCGTTGGTTGCCTGGAGTTCATGCGCGTGTTGCCTGGTGGGTTCGGTGGGTGAGGAGTGGTTGCGGAGGGTGATCATGCGGCTGGGGAACCGGGGTGGTGGGGCGATGAACGGGCCGTTCATGCCTTCGCGCCAGTCGTGGACCGCTCGGTGGCCGACGAGAGTGCCACTCGTGCGGGCATGAATGGGCCGTTCACCCACCGGCGGCGCAGCAGCGCTAGGGTCGCCGCTCGGCGGCGCAGCAGGGCTACAGTCGCCACCCAACGACGCACCAGCGCTACGGCCGCCGCTCGGCGGCGTCGTCGAACGCCGCACCGTCGCGCGTCCCACCACCGCGCGTCCCACCACCGAGCGCTCCGCCGAGAGTCGCCCCGCCGGAGGCGGCCCCGCCAACCGCCGCGCCCTCCAGCTTCGCGCGGATTTGGCCGCCGTCCGGGGAACCCAGCTCCTCCAGCAGCTCCAGCGCCGCCTGCCAAGCGCGTCGGGCGGCGGCGAAATCGCCGCGGGTCAGGTGTGCGTCGCCCAGGCGGTTTAGTGTTCGGCTTTCGTAGTAGCGGCTTCCGTGGCGCCGGTACAGCCCCACGGCGGTCTCGTAGCAGCGCACCGCCTCATCCAAGTTCCCCAGCGACTGCTGCGCGTACCCGACGCTGTCCCACGCGTTGGCCTCCCCCACCAGGTTCCCCAGCTCGGCCTGCACCGCGATCGACTCCTTGCAGTACGCCAGCGCCTGCTCGTGATCCCCCAAGCGCGCGCAACTCCAGCCCATGTTGTTCAGCGCACTGGCCGCCCCGTACCGGTTCCCCGCCGCCTGGAACAACTCCAGCGCCCGCCGCGCGTGGTGGAACTCCTCGGCGTAATCCCCGAGCCGATCGCAAACCCAGGTCAGCCCCTGCCGCACATCCGCCTGGTACCCGAGGTCCCCCAGCTCCTCGAACAACTCCAGCGCCCGATCGAGCTGCGCACGCGCCTCCTCGTCCCGGCCGAGCGCCGTGAGGATCACCGCCAGCCCCCGATGACTGTGCGCCAGCGCCACCGGATCCCCCAACCGCGCGGCCGCCTCCAGCGCCACCTCGTACGTCCGCGGCTCCCCCAGCCAGTGCCTGCCCTGTCGGACGAAGGTGTGGCTCAACGCGCACGCCAGCTGCCACGCATGGGTGTCGAACCCGGTCGCCGCCGCCCGGTCGATCGCCGCCACCAGCACCGGGTGCTCGGCCGCGAACCAGGCCCCGGCGTCGGCGGGCGGATCGGCCACCACGTCCGCCGCCGGCGGGTCCAGCGCCAGCGGCTCGCGTTGCGGGCTCAACGTCGCCGCGCCCGCGTGCGCCGTGTGCACGTAGTGGTCCAGCATCCGCCGCACCGCCGCGGTCCGCTCCGCCTCCGCGTCCTCCTCGTGCGTCAGCTCGATCGCGTACGCCCGCAGCAGATCGTGGAACGCGTACCGCCCGGGCGCGCGCTCGGTGACCAGGTGTGCCCGCGTCAGCTCGGCCAGCAGCGGCCGCACCCGCGGCACCCCGAGGAGGCTCGCCGCCGCCGCGACGGTCACGTGCGGCCCCGGATGCAGCCCGAGGAATCGGAACAGCCGGGCCGCGTCCGGGCTGATCTGGTGGTACGACCACGAGAACACCGCCCGCACGTCGGAGGTGGCGTCGTCGCCCTCGAAGGCGTCGAGCCCGCCGCGCGCGGCGCACAGCTCGGCGGCCAGCTCTCCCAGCGTGAACCCCGGGTTGGTGGCGGCCCGCGCGGCGACGATCGCCAGCGCCAGCGGCAGCCGCGCGCACAGCGTGTTGATCGACGCGACCGCCTCCGGCTCCGCCGCGACCCGGTCCGCACCCAGCCGCCGCGCGAGCAGTTCACGGGCGTCGGCGTCGGACAGCAGGTCCAGGCTCACCGGCGCGGCCCCCTCCACCGCGACCAGGCTCGACAACTGGTTCCGGCTCGTCACCAGCGTGAAACTGCCTGGCGCGCCGGGCAGCAGCGGCCGCACCTGCTCGGCGTCGCGCGCGTTGTCCAGCACCACCAGCACCCGCTTGTCCGCCAGCAGACTGCGGTAGAGGCTGACCTGCGCCTCGACGCTCACCGGGATCCGTTGCGCCGGAACGGACAGCGCGTCGAGGAACCGCCGCACCGCCTCCGCCGGGCTCATCGTGCACGCACCCGGGTCGAAGCCGCGCAGGTTGACGTACAGCTGCCCGTCCGGGAACCGCTCCCGCACGCGGTGCGCCCAGTGCACCGCGAAAGCCGACTTGCCGACACCCGCGCCGCCGCTGACCACCGCCACCGACACTGACGGACGGCCACCGCTGCCGTCCAGCGGCAGCAGCGCGTCCAGCCGCGCGAGGTCGCGCATCCGCCCGGCGAACTGCGGCACGTCGCCGGGCAGCTGCCGCGGCACCGGGCCCTCCTCGGGTTCGTCGCGCAGCAGCCGCACCTGGGTGTCCCGCAGCAACGGCCCCGGCTCGACGCCGAGTTCCTCGATCAGCCGCGACCGGACCGCGGTGTAGACCTCCAGGGCCTCGGGAGTCCGCCCGCACTTGTGCAGCGCGAGCATCAGCAGGGCCTGCAGGCGTTCCCGGAACGGGTTGTCCTCGGCCTCCTGCCGCAGCTCGGTGACCACCGACCGGTGCCGCCCTGCGGCGAGTTCGGCGTCGAAGTAGTCCTCCAGCGCGCTCAGCCGCTTCTCCGCCAGCGCCGGGCCCTCCCGGTCCAGCAGCGACTGCGTGACCCCGCCCAGCGCCGGCCCCTGCCACAGGTCGAGTGCCGCGCGCAGCAGGCGGGCCGCCTCGCCGACCCGGCCGGCGTCGAGGTCTTCCCGCGCCCGGGCCACGGCCTCGTCGAACTCGTGCAGGTCCAGCTCCCCCGGCCCGACCTCGATCACGTAGCCCGGGGCGCGCCGGCTGATCACGTCGGCGCCGATCAGCTTGCGCAGCTCGGAGACGTACACCTGCACCTGGCCACGCACCGTCGCCGGCGGCGCGGCACCCCAGACCAGGGAGAACAACTGCTCGTCCGGCACCACGCGCCCGGCGTCGAGCAGCAGCGCCGCGAGCACCGACCGCTGCTTCGGCCCGCCCAGCCGCACCGGCCCGTCCGGCCCCGACACCTCGATCGGGCCCAGCAGCCGGTACCGCACCGGGCGGGACGGGGTCTCGGGCACGGCTAGTCATCACCTTTCCGCGTGCGGGCCAACGCCCGGTCGTGGCTGCAAACAACCAGAAGACGCACCCGGGCCGCTAGGAACCGCCACCATCGGATGACAGATCCGCCGCGATCACGTCGGTGATCTCCAGTACCGCCTGGCCGGACAGGACCACCTCGGTCTCGGCGCCCGGGTTGAAGCACAGGACGTGGCGCTCGTCGGGCCACCGGATGAACACGTTGAACAGCAGGTCCGTCGTGTGGTGCTGGCCCTTGCCGGCGACCGCCTCCAGCATGGCCACCGAGGAGAACACGGTGATCACCGGGATCTCGTCGGTGCCGGCGAGTCGCCACGGCAGCGGTGGGATGCCCGGCCGGTCGTTGACCGGCACCGGTCCCGTGGTCGGGACCACCACCTCACCGCTCACCAGCGCCCGCATGTACGCGTCCTTGTTCCGCTCCGCCAGCGCCACGGCCAGCGCGTGTTCCAGTGCGTTGGACGGCGGCAGGTCCGTCCGCGGTTCCCGGTCGCCCGCGAATTCCGCGAGCGCCAGCAACGGGACGAGGCGGCGCACTTCGTCCCGGACGACGTCGCGCAGCTCCGACACCGGCGCGGTCGCCTGCCGCCCCTCGGCCAGTTCGGGCACCACGGCCGGCGGCAGGACGGCGGTGATGGGCAGGCCCGGATCGATGATGAGGCGGGCCTGCTCCGCCTCCGCGACGCCCGCGGTCAGCTCGGCGAACGTCGCCGTGGTGTGGCCGCGCGCGACCGGCCCGAGGAACCGCCCGAGCACGTCGGGCGAGGTGAAGACCAGGATGTCGTGCTCGGACAGGCCGAGTTGACGTGTCACCTCTTCCCGTTCGGGGGTGCCGGGATCGGGGAGCACCGGCACGCAGAAAGTCGCCTCCAGCACCAGCCGCGCGTAGCGCTGGGGGTCCCCCTCCTCGATCGCCGCCATCAGCGCGTGCTCGAGGTCATTGCCCGGCTGCCAGGAAGGTTCCACGCGTCCTTGCCTCTCTGGGGTACCTTTTGTCCTGCAGACCCTAGTCGTCCGAACCACGGAAGCCATGCCACGCACCCTTTTCGTCGCCCCTGACCAGCGCGGCGCCCTGCCCACCATCCGCGACGCGCTCGAGGCGGCCGACGAGGGCGCCATCATCTCGATCGCCCCCGGGGACTACCCCGAGCCGATCTCGATCACACGGCAGCACGTGACCCTGTCCGCGCGCGAGCCCGGCACCGTCACGATCAGCTCGCCGTTCCCGGACCAGCCGGTGGTCTCGCTGACCGACGCCCGCGTCGAGCTGATCGGGCTGAAGTTCGCCTCCGAGGAGCACTCCTCGGTCCGGGTGCGGGGCGGCCAGGTCAAGATCGTCGAGTGCACCGCCACCGCCGGGTTCGCGGCGGGCATCGACGTCGGCGGCGCCGACCGCATCGAGATCCGCAACAGCCACGTAACCGGCGCGCAGTACGGGATCGTCGTCGAGGAGTCCGACGGGGTGATCGACCGCTGCGAGATCCGCGAGATCGCTGACGACGGCGTGATCCTGCGGCTCGGCGCGCGGGTGAAGGTGCAGCACACCACGATCGCCGGGTGCGGGTTCCGCGGCGTGTACATGTACCAGGCCGGCGACTCCGGTGTGGACCGCTGCGACATCTCGCAGACCGGTGACGCCGGTATCGCCGTGGCGGACCAGAGTTCGCCGGTCATCAGCACCTGCTGGGTGCACGACACGCAGGGCGTCGGGATCAGCGTGGGCCGCGGGTGCGGGGGCGTGATCGAGGACTGCCGCGTCGAGAACACCGCGGTGCCGGGCATCCACCTCGCCGACGGCGCGCGCGCCGAGATCCGCGAGGGCGACCCGTCGCGCGGCAAGGTTCCGGTCGGTGCGGTGGCGACGACGGGGAACCACCAGGACTTGGAGACCGTCGACAAGCTGCTCGGCGAACTGGACGCCATGATCGGCCTGGGCAGCGTCAAGGCCGAGGTGCGCGGACTGATCGACGAGATCCAGGTCAACGAGTGGCGCCGCAGCGAGGGCCTGTCCGTCGGCACGGTCAGCAACCACCTGGTGTTCGCCGGCGCGCCCGGCACCGGTAAAACCACCGTCGCGCGCATCTACGGCCAGCTGCTCAAGGCTCTGGGGATCCTGCCGAACGGGCGGTTCAAGGAAGTCTCGCGGCGGGACCTGGTCGGCCAGTACATCGGTCACACCGCGGAGAAGGCGGCGTCGGCGTTCGAGGAGGCGCGTGGCGGCGTCCTGTTCATCGACGAGGCGTACACGTTGTCCCGCTCCAGCGGCAGCGGGGCGGACTTCGGCCAGGAAGCCATCGACACGCTGGTGAAGCTGATGGAAGACCACCGCGACGAGGTCGCCGTGATCGTGGCCGGTTACACCGACGAGATGGACAAGTTCCTCGACGCCAACCCCGGTCTGGCGTCCCGGTTCGGCAAGACGCTGGAGTTCGAGAACTACAGCCCCGAGGAACTGGTGTCGATCAGCCTGCACATGGCCCGCAGCGACGACTACCTGCTGGGCGAGGATCTCGACGTGGCGCTGCTGGAGTGGTTCGCGCAGATGGAGCGCGACCAGAACTTCGGCAACGCGCGCGAGGCGCGCAAGCTGCTGGAGCGGATGCGCAAGGCCCAGTCCACGCGGCTGCGGTCGCTGGGACACCGCCCCACCCGGGACGACCTGCGAACCCTCACGCTGGACGACCTGTTGGAGGCCGTGCGCGGGACGGGCTAGGGAGTTCACAGCACGGGCCGCTGCGGTCGGCAGGACGGCACGGCCAGCCGGAAGCCGGTGCCCGAGCAGCTCCGTGTGTCAGGCCCCAGGGGCGGCGCCGTTGCCGGACTGGCCGTCCGCGGAGCCGCCGGCAGCCGCTGCCTCGGCGATCGCCGTCACCAGTTCCGGCACGCTGCTCCCGGGCAGCGTCAGCTCCATGCTCGTGCCCGGGTTGAAGCACAGCACGTGGTCCTCGCCCGGCCAGTTCAGCAGCACGTCCAAAAAGGACACGCTGGCGCGCGGGCCGCCGCCCGGGGCGACCACGTCGAGCACCTGCTCGGAGCTGAACACTGGCACCACCGGCGTCTCGGCGTCACCGAGGATCCGCCACGGGAACTCGCCGCTCTCGATCACCGATGGGTCAGCGACCGGCTCCGTGGCGGGCAGCACGACGTCGGCGCCGATGAGCGCGAGCAGGAACGCGTCGAAGTCCAGTTCGGACACCGCGTCGCGCAGCCGCTCCTCCAGCTCGTTCACCGGCCGCAGCGCGGCGGCGGCCTCGGTGTCGCCACCCAGCTCCTCCAGCACCAGGCGCCGCACCTCGCCCAGCACCTCGTCGACCATCGCGTCCTGCACGTCCTCGACGGGAACGAGTTCCTGACGCCCCTCGGCCAGGTCGTCCACCTCGCCGAGCACCAGGTACACGCCGATCGGGATGCCCGGGTTCACCACGAGCTGGGCGTGGTCGGGGTGGATCTCCCGCAGCCCGGCGATGGTGGTCTCGCGCCAGCTGTCCACCACGCCGCCGAGCGTCCAGTCCAGCGACTCCTCCGAGGTGAACACGATGACGTGGTTGCCCTCGGGCATCGGCAGGCTCATCGGCCACGGATCGCCCGGCTCCGGGGTGGCCGGCACGTACAGCGGGGCATCGCGCAGCAACTGGGCGTAGCGCCTGCTGTCGCTGTCCTGCAGCGCGGTCAGCATACTGCTCTCGACCTCGTTGGCCGGGCGCCACTGAAAGTCCACTCCAGACACTTCCTTCTGCTCGTCGCTCCGCGGGTGCACGGCACCGGCGTCGGGTCTCACGGTACCGCCGGCTTCGTCGTCGTGATGCCGAGGTCGAACTCCTTGCGGACGTACCCGGCGTACATGTCGTACGGGCGGTCCGCGGCCGGCATGGCCCGCAGCTCTTCCTCGGTGTACTCGCTCAGGTCGGCCTTGGCCACCTCGGCCCGCACGTGGAAGTAGCGCAGGTCGCCGTTGTCCAGCTGGGTCCGCATCTCCCGGGCGACGCGGCCCTCGTAGCCGCCGCGCTTCTCCATCGCGTCCAGGATGTTGCGCACGTACTGCGGGTGCCCCTGCTCGTAGCCGCCGTTGACGTTGAGCCCGGCGCTCGGGCCCTTCGCCTCCACGATCACGTAGTGGCCGTGGCCGTCGCGGTACACCGCGTCGAAGTGGTGGGCGCCCCGGTCCGGGACCTTCACCGGCCGCAGGTCGCCCCGGCCCGACTCCCGGTACTCCTTGCGCAGGTCGCGCACCGCGTGCTCGGCGGCGATGTCGCCCAGCTTGTTGTTCCAGTGGTTGCTCGACACGTCGTTGAACCCGGCCTGGTCGAACTTGTCCAGCGGCGTGGTGAACCGGCTGTCCGGCCGGTGCGTGCCCTTGATCGCGTCGTTCGCCTCGGACAGGTACTCCTGCAGAGCGGGCCGCCCCGCCGCGAGGAGGTCCGCGTCCGCGCGCCGCGCGGGCGGCAAGGTGTCGCGGCGGCCGACCTTCCGGCTGTCCTTGAGGGTTTCCGACTTCACCGGCGGCGTGTCGGTGTCGTGCACGACGAACCTGCCGTCGGCGAGACGCCGCAGCACCGGGACCTCCATCCCGCGGTACTTGACGGAGGTGCTCAGGCGCGGGAAGACCCCGTCGGCGCCCATCTGGCGCCAGTAGTGCTTGAGGAACTCCTCCGCCTTGTCGCGGTCCGTTCCGTTGACGATGCTCAGGATCTCCTGGCGCACCTGCTCGGCGCTCGGCGCGGGCACACCGGAGGCGTCGGCGCCGCGCAGGTTCGCGTCGAAGCGGTTCCAGACCGCCAAGTCCTCGCCGCGACGGCGGGTGCGCGGCGCGACCGGGTTGACGCCCGGGTCACCGGCGCCCGGCACCGGCGGGACGGGCGGCGGCGCCTCGCCCGGGAGCGGCGGAAGACCGTGCACCAGCGGATCGTCGAGGTCGACCATCTGCGCGAACACCGGGATGGTGGGCCTGGTCCGCAGGTCCGGGATGTCCAGCCGGATCTCCCCGTCCTCCCACACCGGCGTCGCCGCGACGTACACGCCGTGCCGGACCGTCGGCATCGAGGCCAGCATCGGCATGCGCGCGTCCGCGAGCACCGGCAGCAGGTTCTCCAGCGCGCTCACCGTCTCACCCCGGCCGGGCAGGTGCGACTGGGTCACCGGCAGGCCGGACACCGCCGCCAGCACCCGCTGCACGTGATCGGCGTTGCCGTGGTACCCGGCCGACATCAGGCCCAGGTGGATGAGCGCGTTCTCCACGGTCCGCATCCACCGCGCGGCGTCCTGCGAGGGCATCCACGGGAACGAGTTCGACACGGCCACTTCACGCACGACGCCACCGACGCGGAGCCGGACCAGGACGTGGTCCGAGTCGGGCAGCGGGGTGACCAGCCGTTGCCTGACGTGCTCGGGTCGCGCGGCCGCCACCGCGCGCTGCACCTCGAAGGCCACGTCCGTCTGCAGCCCGGCCCGGGAGAGCCGGCGGGGGTCCAGCGTTTCCACGAGCGCCCGGTCGTCGGACACCCAGGGCATTTCCCGCAGCTCACCGGTCATGGTGGGGGCCATCGGATGGTGCGCGACCGGATAGGGGCTGGCCGGGTGCCGCGGGTCCTGGCGCGAGTGCACGGAGTCCAGCAGGGCCCCGAACCCGCGGTGCACCAGCACCATCCCGACCTTGTCCGGTGTGTAGAAGAACTCATGGTCGGTCAGCAGGTCCAGCGCCGCGGGATCGTCCCGGTACGCGGCGCTGAACTCGGCCCGCGCCGTTTCCCGGTCCTGCGCCAGGCGCACGGCGGGGTCCTCGGCGGTGCTCCGGTCGGCGGAGGGGACCGAGACCGCGGCCGGCTGGTAGCGGCGGAGGTCCACCACGTTCCCCTCGGCCAGGCGCAGCCCGTGCTTGCGGATGAGCTCGGCGAGCACGGGTTGCTGCTTCGCGAACTCGCGCAGCGCGTCCTCCCCCGGCGACAGGGCCGCTTCCGCCAGGCTGACGGGCCTCAGGTCGCGCGGCGCGGCGTACCGCGTGGCGCCGGGAGCCGGCTCGTCCGGGACGAGCGCCCCCAGTCCGCGGTCCCACTCCGCCGCCAGCGCCGCCTCGACGGCCGCCTCCGGGGACAGGTCCGGGCGCGCGTCGGCCGCGCGGGCGCGGAAGGTGCCGAAGCCGCGCCGCAGCAGGGCCTGGTCACCGCCCACCGCCTGGAACCAGGCGACCAGCTGGCGCCGGGCCCGCGGATCGGTCACGCTCCGATAGGCCTCGCCCAGCTCGCCCAGATGCCCGGGATCGGCCTCGGACGTGCTCAGCCCGACGGCCCGGGTGACCCACCCCGCGAGCTCGTGGTCCTCCGCCGCCCGGACGTACTCGGCGGTCGGCGGGAGCTGGCTGATCGGGCTGCGGGTCGTGCCACGCAGCGGCACCGGCTTGCCGTCGCCGTCGATCACCAGCACGTCCGTCCCGAACAGCATCGGGTAGTTCGGCCTGCGCGTCATGCGCCGGCGCCGCTCCAGGTCGACCGTGTCCAGGCTGCGGAGGGACCGTTCCCGTATCCGCAGGACCAGCTCGACCGGGTCCGTCAGGTCGTCGACGGCTTCGGTGATGCGCTGCAGCCGGTCGGCGGTCCGGCCGGCGACCTCGCGGACCGTGAGCGGCCGCAGCGGCGGGCGCTTGCCGCTGATCACCTCGTCGGTCAGCCAGTACACCGTGCCTTCGTGGTTGATCGCGATGACCGCCGCGTGCGGCCCGTGCGGGTCGCCGGTGAGCCGGTGCAGCATCAGGGCCATCGCGCCGGGCCGTTCCCGCAGAGCGAACTCGACCGCGCCCTGCGCGTGCACACCCGGGTCGCGGCCGGGATAGGTGGCGAACCGGGCGCCGGTGACCTGTTCCACCCGTCCCGCGGCGCCGAGCTCGGAGCCGAACGGCTCGCCGTCGCGGATGCCCCGGAAGGCGGCCATCGCGGGGAGCTTGGGCACGCCGTCGTGGTAGATCGACCGGGCGGCGAGGAAGGCCTCGAACGACTCGATGCCCGGCCGCCACAACAGCGGGGCCCACTTCTTCGGGTTCAGCTTCGCGGTGTAGGAGCCGTCCTTGGCGAGGAGGACCTTGCGCAGCTTCTCGACGGCTTTGTCGATAGGCGGCCGCAACCCGTCCGGCTGGTCGTAGGGCGCGCCGACCTCGTCGCTGGTGTCCGTGGCGCCGTGGGTCGAGTTCAGCAGGGCGAGCAGATCGGGCCGGACCTCGCCGAGGCGGAGCAGCTGGGCGGGGGTCAGCTTCTCGGCGTCGATCAGTTTCAGGACGTGGTGGATCCACTCCTCGTCCGACATCTTGCCGGCCGGGTACCGGACCGGGGACGCGGTCACCACGTCGGAGGGCAGGGCCCCCAGCTCACGCTCCCACATCGTGGTGAGCAGCTCGGCCAGGCGGATCCCTTGCCACCGGGCGGTGTTCTGCAGGCTCCGGACCGTCATGGCGAACCGCGCCGGGTCACCGGCCACTGCCGCGATGGCCCGCAGCTGCAGCCGGGCCGGCCGGTCGTCGACCAGGGAGTTGTAGAGGGCGGCGACCTCGGGCGGGAAGGACGTGGGGTAGGCCGCGACGTCATCGTTGATCATCTCGAGGACGTGGATCTGCTCGGCCAGGTTCTTCCAGCCGGCGCGATCGGCGTGCGGGATCGCCTCGAAGTAGCTCTGGGTGGGCGGGCGGGAGCTGATCTCCGACAGCGGCAAGCCGTTGATCGGCACGGCCGCGGCCACCGCCGCGGACCTGCCCGGTCCGGCGTGGACGATCACGTCGAGGGCGTACACCCCGTCCTCGTGGCCGTACAGCGGCGTTGAGGCGGCCCTGCCGTGCGCCGGGTCGAGGAACACCGGATCCTCGCCGCGGCGAGCGGCGATGCCGGTCACGTGCGGTTCCTCGCCGTCCCGGTGGACGACGACGTAGGCGAACGCGTTGCCGCCGGCCCTGGCCAGGGCGTTGACGACCGTCTGGTACGCAGCGGCGATCTGCTCGGCACGCTGAGCCGGATCCACCTGGCGAACGTCGATCAGGCGCTGGAACCGCCCGCCGCGATCCTCGATGCGGTCCACCGGCTCGCTGCGCAGCGGCTTGCCGGGGTCGCCGTCGGCGAAGCCGTCGAACGTCCGCCGCGCCGCGACGTCGAGGTCGAGGCCGATCCAGTAGTCGTGGATCACCATCGCGGCGTCGGCGTGCGCCAGCGGTCCGGCCGGGTCGGCCGGCCACGGCGCGAGCATCCGCGCCGCACGTGCGAGGTCGTCCGTAGAGGGCTCGGCCTTCTCGCCGAACACCGTCCGGGCGATCGCCAGCCGGGCCTCGGGCGAGGGCACCAGGCCACCGCGCTCGCCGAGCACCCTGGATGCGCGTGCCGGCGGGAACGGCGATTTCCGCGTCATCTCGCGGACCTCGCCGCGGACCACGTTGTGCACCGCCCATTCCGGCTCGGGAAGGTCGCGTTGCTCCTCCGGGGACAGCTGACGAAGCTCCTCGCGGGCGGCCAGGTCAAGCAGCTCCTCCCGCTCGGCCAGCAGGGCGCGGGTCAGCGGCTGCAAGTGTGCTTCGGCGATGGCGTCGAAGTCGCGGCCCTCGGGCAGCGAGATCGCGATGTCCCCGGCCTGCTCGGCGAGATCGCCGCTCACCGCGGAGTCCCCGTGCTCGGCGACGGCCTCGGCCTGCTGGAGCGCGAGCACGTCCAGCGTGAGGAGCCGTCCGGCCAGCGCGGCGTCCACGGCCGTCGCCTCGCCGGGGCCACGTGACCGGCCGAGACGGAGCCGCTGGCCCCGGGGCTCCTGACGCAGTTCGTGCCGGGCCCGGCCGAGCTGGCCGGCCAGCTCCCGCGTGGCCTGGTCCCGCCCGGTCCCGGGCTCCAGCCGGAGCCGGATCGTGCCGGTCGGCCCGGCAGGGTGCCCGGCGAAGGCCGGCATCAGCCGCGGCCCGCGCCTGGTCGCGGAACCGGTGTAGTCGACCGCGATCGGCACGCCCGCGAGCTCGGCCTGCAGCTCCCCGTCGGTCCGGGACAGGCGCAGCTCCGGCAGCAGCCGCGCGAGAGCGGTCAGTGCGAGGCGGAGCTGTTCGCGGTCGTGCCGGACTCGCTGCTCAGGGTCGTCCCCACGGTCGGCGCCGGTTCCCCCGTCCGTTCCAGCAGCACCGTCGTCCACCCGTTGCGGCGCGCCAGCGGCGACGGGAACTCCACGGACCGGACGGACCAAGCGCGACCAGTCGCCGAATCGGTCAGGGTCAGCCCCGGTTCGATCGGGTCCCCCTCTTCCCGCCCCAGCAGCCGGATCCCCGGGAACGCCTCCAGATCGTCCACCTTGGTCACCTGGAACGTCGTCATCACCATGTCCTTCCCCGTGGAACAGGAACGGTACGACCTCACCCTCGGGCGCGGGTAGCTGGTCCGGCTCGGCGACCGGCGGCTGGGCCCGGCGGCCGTGCAGGCGGTCGACGGCCGCGTCGCCGTGGGCTTCGGCGTTGCTCTCCAGCAGGGGGACCATGTTCGCGGTGGGACGGGCGCCCAGGCGCAGCTGGCCGACGTGCGCCAGCTCGTGCCCGAGCACGCGTGCCAGCGTGTCCACCGACGCGAACGCCTCGGGCGCCAGCCAGACCTCGTCCTCGGTGAACGTCGGCGTCATGCCCAGCACGCCCTCTTCACGCATCAACGCGAGGATCTCCGGGTCGCTCACGATCCTGATCCGGACGTCGGTGACGTCGAGTCCGGACCGCACGGCCGCCCAGCGGGCGGTTTCCACCGACGGCTCCAGCGGGCCGGCGGGCAGCACCGACTGCACGGGGTATGTGCCGGGAGGCAGCGTGCCGGAGACGTGCTCCTCCACCGCCAGCCGGACCTGGCCGACGGTGAAGGTGCGGCCGGTGCCCCACAGCTCGTGCGCCCGGTTCAGCTTCGCGGTCAGATCCGCCACCAGCTCCGTCTTGCGTGCGGGAGGCGTGTCCGGATCGGCGAACGCCTCCGCCACCCGGATCGTGTCGTCGATCGCGGACTTGATCTGGAAGTGCGCCCGGTGCCGGGGCAGGTCCTCCTCCCAGCCGGCGATCGCCTCCGCCGGCATGACTTCGGCCCAGCGGCGGAGCAGGCGGGCCTCTTCGTCCGCCGTGTACCGCATGAGGTGCAGGTGCCGCGCCATCTCGGCGACCGGGTCGCCGTAGAGCGCCAGCTCCCAGTCGAGGAAGACCGCGCCGTCGTCCCGGACGAGGATGTTGCCGCGATGCAGGTCCATGTGCACCAGGCCGAACGGCCGCCTGGTCAGCTCGTTCCAGCTCTCGCGCACGGCGGCGAGCGGCTTCTCCGGCACGGCGAAGACGTTCAGCAGCTCGCCGTGCTCCTCGACGGCCCGCGCGTGCACCTGCTCGGTCAGGTCGGACAGCCGCCGGCCGAACGACACCGTGTCACCGCTGGACGGCCAGCCGTCGGGCAGCGGCGGCAGCTCGGCCGCGCGGACCCGGCTCGCCTCGGCGAACAGCCGCGCGACGTCGTCGAGCACGTGGTCCGGCACGGCCTCGCCCGGTGCCAGTGTGCGGCCCTCCTCGAAGGTCTGCACCTGGTTGGCGCCCAGTGACTGCCACATCTGGTTGACGTTGGGCAGCTGGCTGGCCGCGCCGGGCAGCACCGGCCGCAGCCGGGCGAGCAGGTCCGCCTCGTGCCAGATCCGCAGGTCCACAGAGGACGCGCCGTCGACCGGGATCCGGACGTTCACCGGACCGAACCAGGTGTCGACGCGCACGTTGCGGTTGTAGAAGCCTTCCGTGCCCGGCTGTGTCCGGGCCAGCGCGATGACCGTTTCGCCCCACCATTCGCGCAACGCCAGGTGCTCCAGGTCGCGGTCGGCCGGGTGCACGCCCTTCTCGCGCATCTCGGCTTCGATCTCTGCCAGCAGCTCCTCGGCCTCGCGCCGGGCCAGCGCGGGCGGCTCGTTGTCGCGCACGTGCTGGTCGAGGTCGGACCACGTCCACCGGTCCGGCAGCTGGTCCGCGCGGACACCGTGACGCGCGAACACTTCGGCGGCCGACTTCGTGCCCTCGGCGAGAACCTCCCGCAACACCTCGACGGTCTTCGGCGCGTACCAGCCCGCCGCCTCCGCGAACTCCAGCAGATCCAGCATCTGCCGACGGCTGTACTCCGCCGTGCGCTTGGCGATGTACTGCGCCAGCTGGTCGCGGTCCTCGGACATGACGGCGCCGTCGTAGGCGTAGCGCCAGCGGAACTGCTCGCTCTTGAGGAAGTCGCCGCGGCGGAACCAGCTCGCCGAGATCACGTTGACGGTGGTCGAGACGATCCCGGACAGCGCCTGCATGACGATGTTCCGCGCGCTCGGGTCCGCCGGCGCCGCCTCCCCCGGCCGCTTCGGCTTCGGGTCCGGCCGCATCGCCTCGGTGGTGGCGCGGTTGATGAAACTGCCGACGTTGCCCGGGCCGAGCTCGTCGAGCATCAGGTTGAGCGCGCCCGGCACGCCGGTCGGGCCGTGGTGGTACACCGCGACGATCCGCGAGATCCGGTCCAGCGCCTCGTCCACGTCCTCGCCGACGACCAGGAAGTGCGAGTCGATCGCGTTGGCCAGCACACGGGTGGGCTCGCCCGGGATACCCGTGACGAACCGGAAGATCAACTGCTGCCGGTGCGCGCCCCGGAGCTTGGCCCACAATTCCTTCGGTCCGGGCTTGGTGACCTTGTCGATGTGCAGGACGAGCTCGCCGTTGCCGTAGCGCAGGGCCTTCGCGAGGTGCTTGACGCGGCCGGTGAGCTCGCCGCTTTCCCGCATGCGGTCGATCTCCTCGAACAGGACGCCGGGCTTCGGCAGTTCGGCGCGGCGGTCGAGGATCTCCCGCGCCTTCCTGCGCAGCGCGGGGTCGTCCAGGTGGTTGCCGAGCAGCTCGCGCAGGTCGGACTCGGTCTCCCGGACCTCGGTGGCAAGCGCCCAGGCCCAGTCGTCCATGACGCGGGCCGTCGCCACCTGGGGGTTCAGTTCCTTGAGCAGGCGGGCCGCGGTCCGCTCGATGGCGTTGCGGGCCGTGACCATCCGCATCGCGCCGTCGACGGTCCGCTGCCCGGCCTCCGTCGCCGACTGCCCGGCCGCGGCGGTGTTGCCCTGTTGCACGCTGACCGCGGCGCTGACCGCGCCGCTGCCCATGGCGCGGCCGAACGCGGCGATGCCCAGCTGGCGGATCTCGCGGCGGTGCATGAACCGTTCCCGCTCGATCAGGTCGTCGGCGTGCCGGTGCATCCAGCTTTCCAGGCGGTCGGCTGTGACGCGGGTGCCGTCGGCGGTCCACTGTGCGGGCAGCCGCATCACGAACTCGCGGACGTCGGTGTTGCCGTTCTTGTAGATCGGCCCGTGGGTGAGCATCGGCGAGACGTGGCCGGGCAGTTCCGCGGTGGCGCCGATCTTGATCCGCAGCTCGCCCGGCACCTTCGGCGTGCGCAGGCGCGGGTTGGCCGAGATCACCACGGTCAGACCGTCGCCCTCGCGGACCGCCGCGGCGATCTCGTCCGGGGTGAAGGCCTCGCCGGCGGCCTTGCGCTTCGCGGGTTCCCTGGCCGCGTCGGCCTTCTCCTCGGCGACGCGCTCGGCCCTGATCTCGGCTGCCTTGGCCGCTTCGAGTGCGGCGACGGCGGCCTCGGCGGCCACGACCTTCCGGGCCAGCACGTCGGGCGAGGCGTTCTCCTTCTCGGCCTTGCTCAGTTCGTCCGCGGTCTGGTCGACCGCCTTCTCCGCGGCGGCGACGGCCTTCGTGGCCTTCTCGTGCTCGGCCTGCGCCTTCTCGGCCGCGACCTCCTCCGCGGTCAGGAACCGCGCCGACCTGATACCGGGGCGGGTGATCGCGCGGGCGCGGAACTTCTCCGCGGCCTCGGCGACCAGCCCGGGCACGGTGTCCGGCGCGAGCTCCTCCGCGGGTTTGGCCGGCAGGTGCCGGGCGAGTTCGGCGGCGACGCCGCGGTTCACCGCCACGCTGGCGCCCACGAGCTGGACCGACGTCTGCGCCATCTGGATCTTGGCGCTCGCGCCGATGAGCGCCTTGAGGCCCTGGCGTTCCCGGACCGCGTCCTCCCACAGCTTCCGGGCCAGCGCGTTGTACTTGAAGTTGAGGTAGCGCGACGACATGAACCCGCCGCGGGACCCGGCGCTGCCCACGATCAGCGGCGAGATCAGCTCGGGGCTGTGCGCCGCCAGGTTGAAGCCGACGGTGATCGCGGCTTCCAGCGGCAGCGTCGTGAAGTTCTCCTTCGCCAGCGACTGCAGCGTGGGCTGGATCCACAATTGCGCGCCCTTGGTCACCACGTCCACCAGCTGCTCGGCCAACGCGTCGCGGATCGCGGCATCCCCGCCGAGGTAGGCGTTGGGTGACACGCCGATCCAGTAACGCTGCTCCGAGGAGGGCACGTCGCCGCCCTTGAGCAGCTGGAACGAGCGCTCGACGCCGCCCACCACCAGCGAGACCTTGAGCGTCTCACCCGAGGGCAGCTTCAGCACCAGGGTGCCGGCGTCGCGCACGGACTGGGCTCCCGCGTCCCGTGCGGCGATCTGCTCGTCCTCCCAGTGCACCTCGGTCATCTCCGCGAAGGTCTTCCGCAGCTCCGCGTTGTGCAGGTAGTGCTGTGGGAACCGCTGCGCCGCGACCTGCTCGGCGAGCTCCGCCCCGAGGCGGGTCATGCGCTGCTGGAGGTCGGCCACCTCCTCGCCGGTGAGCTGGGCGAGCCGCTCCGGCGGCGGCGCGTCCGGGACCGTGGTGTGGGTCAGCTCGGCCACCGGGTGCAACGTCGTCGCCGTGTCGTGCGCGCCCTGGGTCAGCGATTCGGCGGTGGGGCCGATGCCGCCGCGCATGATGAACGCGCGCAGGCGGCGCATCTCGTTGGCGGACTCGGTCTGCTTGGCCACCGAGATGTAGTACGCGGACGGGGCCACTGCGGTGGCCCAGCCGAGGTAGACCCCGCGGCCGATCAGGTAGAGGGCGCTGAGTCCCTGGCCGAGCGCGAGCGAGGCGAGCGTGCCCGCCGCGACGCCCGCGCCGCTGCCGAGCTGGACCAGCAGGGTGGTCCGGGCCTGCACACCGGCCGTGGGCAGCTGCGAGCGGTAGGCGGCGACCTGTTCCACGAGCAGCTCGCGCAGCGCTGCGACCACCTGCTCGCGGTCGGCGTCGGGCCGGACGGCGACGATCAGCTGGCCGCCGTCGACCCACATCACCGGCACGATCGCCGGCATTTCCAGCGCCACACCCTCGGTGGGATCGGAACCGTGCTCGGCGATGTACGCGTCGAGGTCGGCGCGCGTGGTGATGCGGACGCCTTCGTCGTGCTGCTCGATCCAGTTCGCCTTGGCCCGCAGGCGGAACTCCTCCGCCAGCGGGTGCGCGCCCGCCTCGATCTGCTCCAGCGACGGGCCGACGTTGAACTGCAGGGTGAACCCGGACCGGAACAGGCGGCCGCCGTGCGAGGCGTCCGTGCCCGACCACCAGGTCACCTTGACGACGTTGTGGAACGACGGCTCGGCGGAGGCCACCGCGTCCGGCGGCTCCTGCTCGTCCACCGGCGTGAACAGCGTCTTGATGGCGAACTCGTTGCTCTGCTGCAGGTTGATGGAGTAGAGCCGGTCGTCGAGGACGCCCTTGACGTTCTTGTCACCGAACTTCTCGGTGAGAGTGGCTTCGAGCGCGTACGCCAGCCCGGGCGACGGGTGTTCCGCGGCCGTGCGCATCTGGGCGAGCAGCGTCAGTCCGTAGTAGACACTCGCCCGCCGGTCGCGGAAACGCGGGTGCGTCCGCATGACGTCCTCGAGCAGCTTGAAGCGGTGGTCGCTGCGGGCGATGCCGACGCTGAGGCCGAGGCCGTGGTCCTCACCGGTGGCGTCACCGTTGACCAGGCGCCGGAGGTCGTCCTCGACCGCCTCCAGTTCGGCCACCGCGCGCCGCTCCGCGGGATCGAGGCCGGTCAGGTCGGCGAAGTCGCGGGCGCGCGTGCCCTCGTGCGCCTGCTCGTTGAGGAACCGGACGACGCGCTGGTGCTGCTCGACGAGGTCGAAGATCCGCGCGACGGCGGCCAGGTCGCGCTCGGACAGGGTCGCCGCGGTCTGCTTGTCCTCGCCGAGGGGATCCGGGCGCAGCGCGCGCGACCCGTCCTGGGCCGGGTCGAGGTCCTCGCCGTGGGCGGCGAGCCGCGGATGCTGCTCGTGCACGCGGCGCAGCGACTCGGCTTCCCGCGTCAGTTCGGACAGAGCCACGTCGAGCGGCCGTCGCAGTTCTTCGGCGCGCTGGATGGCGCGTTCCAGGTTCCGGCGCGAGACCTCGATGTACTGCTCGGCGGTCGCGGATGTGATCGCTTCGCCGTCCAGGTCCGGCAGTGGCGCGTTCGCCGCCTCCGCGGCGCGGGCCTCCTCGGCCGTCTGGGTCCACAGGTGCAGCCGGACCAGTGCGAAGTCGGCACGCTCCAGTTGGGCCTGGTGGTCCTCGCGGCGGTTGCGGACCAGCTCCAGCACCCCGGCGAGACGCCGGTACCGGTGGGTCAGGGCGGCCTCGGTCTCGGTCTCCCCCGTCTCGTGCCGGGCGATGAGCTCGTCGATCTGCGCCGACAACGCGTCGAGGCGGGGACCGAGGGAGTCCAGCACGCCGGTCAGCGGGGCGGCCAGTTCCTCGGCGCGTTCGACCACGGCGGCCGGGTCGTCGCGCCCCTCGGTGGCCGTGGCCAGGGCCGCCCAGCCGCGCTGGTGCGCCTCGGCCAGCTTCGCCAGGTCGTCGAGCTGGGTCCGCACGCGCCGGTCCGCGGCGAAGCCCGGCTGCGCAGCGGGTTCCGGCGTCTCGGGCAGCTGGTGCATCGCTTCGGCCGTCGTCAGCTCGGCGGCGACGTCCCGCTGGGCGAACCCGTCGGTGACCGCGGCGCCCGTGAGCTGGCCGACCATCCACGCCGCGAACCGCGGACCGTGGGCGTGCAGCGCGGCCTGGATCCGCTCGGGCGCGCCGGCGGGGATCTGCGCGCCCTGGTGGTACAGGTCGAGCAGCGTCCTCGTGGTGCGGGCGAGGCGGACCTGCTCGGCCTGCGGGAGGCGTTCGATCTCGGCGCGGGCGCCCGGCACGAAGTCGGCGTCCGATCCGGGCAGCAGCGCGGCCGCGGGCAGGCCGTCGGGCAGGCTGTGGAACGCGTCGGCGATCGCCGCGGGGTCGGCTTCGGCGAACTGCCTGCGGACCGGGGCGGTGACGAAGTGGTCGCCCAGCACCAGCAGGGCGGCGACCTCGCGCAGGCGCAGCAGCTCCGCCCGCGACGGGTCGGCCGGGATTCCGGCCCGCTCCAGCCAGGCCCTGAACGCCGGGAGATCGTCGGCGCGGAACCCGAACCACGGCGCCGCGTCGGCGATCGTCCGCGGAACTCGGCGTGGCGGGGTCGCGTTCGTCGCGGCGTCCAGCCCGGTGCGCAGATCGCCCGCCCAGCGCCGCGCGAGCTGGGCCAGGTAGTCGGCGCCGTGGATGTGCGCGACCTGGACGGCCCGGGGCAGGAGATCGCCGAAGGTCCGGTGCAGCGCGGGCAGGTCGAGGTCCTGGGTCAGCAGCGCGTAGGCGTTGTCGCCGTGCGCCACGGTGTCGCGCATGACGTCGAAGGGCACCAACGGCGCGGGGCGGGCCGGTGCGACGGGGACTTCCGTGCCCTGCCACGCCGGGTCGAACCGGTTGACGGTGACCGGGTCCTCGCCGCGCCGGGTGGTCCGTGGGGCGACCCGGCCGTCCGGCGCCGGCTGTTCGGCCAGCATCCGGAGGGTCTTCTCGGTGAGGTGGTCGGCCTGCACCTGGCGGATGCCCAGCCCGGCCGGGAGGTCGGTGGCGATCCGGTCCAGGAAGCGGGTCATCTCGGCGAGGTCCCGGATCGGGGCGTCACCGGCTTCCCGCTGCCGGGCCATCGCCTCGAGGATCATCAGGCGGCCGGCGAGGTCCGGCGTCAGCGCGGGCTTCTTGCGGCCGAGCAGCCCGGCGAACAGGCCCTGGCGCCGCTGCTGCAGCTCGTGCAGGGACCGGCCCAGGTGGTAGGCGATCTCGCGGGTCGCCTGGACGGGGCTGAGGCCGGCGGCCAATTCCACCTGGATCCGGCTGTCCCCGTCCTCGGTGAACACCGCCGAGCGGGCGACGACGGGTTCGCCCGTCTCCTCGGCGGTGTTCAGGACCTCGCCGGAGCTCAGGAAGATCGTGACCGGCGTGCCGCCCATGCGGAACTGGGCCACGCTGCCCGCGGCATTCTCCCGCGTGCGGTCCGGGAGCGCGTCGCCGAGCAGCCGCACCGCGTCCAGGACCTCTGCGGCACTGCGCACCACCGGCCGAGGCTCGGGTGCGGGTACGGGTGCCGGTGGCTCGTTCACCGGGCCGGGCGCCGGAGCGGGTGGCGGCTCGGACTGCTTGGTGCCGAGCACGGTGAAGCCGCCCAGTCCCCGGCGCACCTGAGCGTCCACACCGGACTCGGCGAGCGCGGTGACGATCGGGGACGGGTCGGTCCCCCCGCCCAGCGTGATTTCCACTGTGGACGCCAGCGGCAGCGCCGCACCCAGCAGGCGCACCGCCTCCGGCGTGAGCGCCTCGGCGGGCAACCGGTGCAGGCGCACCCGCACCGGGCGGTCGGCCGACGGGGTTTCGGCCTCGGCCAGGTGACGGCTGTGTTCGTCCCGCGCGTGGGTGAGCATCGCGCGAAGCCTGTCCTCGTCGCCGTCGCCCCGGGCCAGAGCGGCCTCGAGCCTGGTCACCGCCTCGCCGTAGACGTGGGCGAACCGGGCCGCGTCGTGGTCGCCCTTGACCATCTCGACGGCGGCGTTACCCGTCCAGATGCCGCGGAAGTCCACCTCCGTGGCGCCCAGAGCGATCGCCTGCGCGGTCAGGTCGGCGAAGTGGGCGGCCACGTCCTCGCCGGTGGTGATCACGAGACGGCCACCCTCGGGCAGGACGTCGAAGGCGTTGGGCAGCGCACCGATCGCCGGCCCGGTGAACGCGGTCTCCTGCACGCCATCGAAAAGGACCGAGGCGAACTCCCCGCGCGGCAACGTCGCCGCCGCGACGTCCGCGAGCACGTCGGGCCGCGTTTCCGGGGCGATGTTGACCGAAACATCGCCGTCTCCGAGCGCGGGCATGTCCGGTGCCCGGCCGCCACCGACCACCACACGCGGCCCCACGGGCAGATCGGGGTACACCGGGCGGCGGCGCTTGCTCCAGCCGACGAGGCGTCCGTGGCCGTCCGCGCGGATTTCGGCGCCGACTTCGGCGAAGTACCACTCCAGCGCCTCCCGGACGGCGTCCACCGGCACATCCGGGTCGACCTCGACGACCAGCCGTCCGTCGTAACGCAGCTTCCACCACGCGGCGTCGACCACGCCGGTCTCCCGGTCCGGCCGGACGCCCCGCAGCACGATTTCCGGCGCGGGGGCGCCGTCGCGGGCCCGGATCGCCTCGGGGTCGGCGCCGTCGAGCACCACCGCCGACGTGGACGGGACGGCTCGCGAGGCGGCCTCCGGCACGCCGGTGTCCGCGCTCCGGGCCGGTTCCCGGTACGCGGTCCAGGTGCCGATCTCCCGCAGCACGTCCTTGCCCGGCCACGGATCGGTGAATCCGAGGATCATCCCCGGGGCGCCGAGGTCGTGCACCTCGCGCGCGGTGGGATAGCCGGGGGTGCCGAACTCGTGCTCGGCGGCCCGCAGCAGGAGCGCGTCGGCCGCCACGATCGTGCGCCGCGTCCGCGCCACGTCAAGGGTTCCGCCCCGCACCGGGAAGCGCTGGTTCCGGCGGACCGCGGTGGCCATCGCGTTCCGCATGTCCCGCACGCGCGCCATGGCGCGAGCGGCGTCCTGACGGCCCTGCTCGCCCGGGTGCCAGCCGTAGCCGGCCTCGACCAGAGCGACGCCGCGCTCCCCGGACACCTGCTGGGCCACGTGCGCGACACCGTCAGCGCGGTAGATGTCGTCGAGGAGCCGGGTCACCCGAAGCAGTCCCCGCGACCGCGGCGGCGCTTCCGGCGCGCCCGGGTACCGGTGCTCCGCCCGGATCCGCCCGTCGGCCTCCCGGTGCAGCCGCACCTCCAGGGTGGCGGCGTCCGGACGGCCGCGATCGAGGTCGACGATCACCGTCACGGTGTCGCGCCCGCCCGCGGTGACCGCCCGGACGTCGGCGACGTCGGCCAGGCCACCGAGCCCGCCGAACCAGGCGCGCACCGACGACTCCAGGCCGGGCGCCCAGATCCCCTGGTGCGGGAAGAAACCGGCGATCCCCGGCGGCCGGTCGCCGGGCTCCGCCGGGGCGACGAGCACGGGCTCGGCGGGGGCCTCCCGCTTGTACCCGGTGATGACGGTCCTGCCCGTGGTCGTCTCCGCGGTCACCGCGATGCCCGCCGTCTCCAGCGCGACCCGGATCGTCCCGGCCGGAGCGGTGGCCGAGGTGGTGATGCGGATCGTCGATCCGGCGGGGAGCGCGCCGGCCAGCTCCGCGAGTACGTCGCCGGTCAGGTCGGCGTGGCGCCAGTTGTCGAGCGTCAGGGTCACCGGACGCGCCTGGCCGGAGGCAGTTCCGGTCGTCGCGGCGAGCGCGCGTGCGTGCGCCAGCGCCGCACGGAGGTCCTCCGGCGCGTCGGTGGCGTCCGCGCCCGCCGCTTCCAGCCGGCGGACGGCTTCGCGGTACACCCGGCCGATGCCGCGCGGCTCGCCCTTGTCCGCGGTGATGGCGACGTTGACGTCCCCGTCCGCGGCGATGGTGGTGGCGCCGGAGGCCACCAGCGCGTGCACCAGATCGGGCAGGTGCGGGGCGGTGCGGATGCTGCTGGTGATGGCGAGGGTGCCGCCGTCGCGCAGGGCCGCCATGCCGTTGGCCACGGCGGCGATCGCCGGGCCGGTGAACGCGGCGGGCGGCAGGTCGTCGAACCGGACGTGGTCGAACTCGCCGTCGGGCGAAGCAGCGGCGATGCCGGCGGCGGCCAGGTGCACCCGTCCCGCGGGCGGCGGGACCGGCAGCGGACGGCCGCGCGGCATCGAGGCGACGATCCGTCTCCCCTCGCCCGGCACCGTCACGTGTTCGGTTCGGGCGAACCACTTCCCGAGACCCGCACGAACCTCTGCCACGTGATCCGGCGAGGCGGCGATCGGCAGCTCCACGACCAGCCGGCCGTCGGCGGCGAGCAGGTTCCAGGCCTCCCCGGCGGTGCGCGCGAAGCCACCGGTCGTCTCGTGCCGGGGCAGCTCGCCGAGCCTGATCTCGTCATAGACCGTGTCGTGGCGCTGCAGGAGCAGATCCGCTCCGGACGCCAGGGTGAGCACGGCCGGCGGCTGGGGACGCCAGGACGGCTCGCGCTCCGGAGCGGTCAGGTCCGCGCGGAGGCGGACCGCCCGCGGCGCGCTCAGCGCGGCCCGGCCCGGCGCCCCGATTTCGGCGATTTCCCGCGGTGACGGGAAGTCCGGCCGCCCGAACGCGTCTGCCCCGCCACGCGCCAGGATGTCCTCGATGGCCGCGATCCGGCGGTTCAGCGTGTCCAGGAGCGCGTCCGCGTCGGTGACGCCGTACCGGCGCGCGGTCTGCTGGGCTCCGCCCCGCGCCCCGAGTTCGAGCTGCTTCGCCAGGCGGCTCCGGCCGTCTCGCAGGTGCTGGAGCTCTTCGGCCAGGTGCCCCAGCACCTCCTGCGCCGACCGCGGACCCTCGTGCCCCGGAGCCCAGGTCTGGCCGGCCAGCGCCCGGGTCACCGCGGTCTCACCGGACGCGGACTCGTCCACAGAGGACACGCCCCACTCGCGGTAGCGCTCGCGCAGGAACTCGTCGAGAGCGACGGAGGCGGGCGAACCGGCGAGGCCGTCGTGCCGCACCCGGAGCACGTCGCCGTCCCGGACGAACATGCGCTGGGCGACGAAACGCCCGTCCGGGGCGGCGAAACGCAGGCTGACCGAGTTCGCGTCGATGCCGGCGACCTCGAGGTGCACGGTGCCGCCGGCGAAGGTGACACCCCGGAGCAGCCGGGCGAAGCCCTCGCCCGCCTCCTGCGCCGAGACCGGATTGTCCGGGCCGGGAACGAAATCGGCGATGCCGGCCGGCGCGGACGCCACGGGCTGGACCAGGTTCGGCAGCAAGCGCAGGGCCTGGGTCATCGTCTTGCCCAGGAGCACGGTGCGGTGGCCCCCATCGGCCGGCATCCAGGGCAGCTTGATCTCGGCGAGACCGTCGTCCCCCGGCGGGTACAGGCGCGGGCACGGAGCGTCCGGGTCGACTGTCACGCGGGCGCGGAAGGTGTTGCCCCGCGGGTCCGTGAACCGCCACACGCCGTCCGCGTCCTCGTCCGCCACGCCGTGGTGGTTGCGCATCCATGCATCGAGCGCGTCGGCGAAACCGGTGTCCGGCTCGTCCGCCCGCTCGACGTTCCAGGGCCGGCCCAGGACGTGGTGCTCGCGTTCGTGGAACGGCACGACCCGGGGCTCGCCGAACACGTTGTCCTCGCCCGGCGCGGAGTGGTAGGCGAACGCCTGTTCGCCCAGGCCGCCGGGGTCGCGGCCGGTGCGCGGTGCGGGCATCGGCGCGGTGGCGGTGTCGACGCGGCCGGTGCCGAACGGTTCGTCGGAGGCGCGCGGTGCCGTCCGGCCGGGACCGCTCGAACGCGCGGGCGGCCGCGGGCCGCGGCGGTTCACCGGTAGGCGCGCCGGTTCCCGCGGCGGCTGCTTCGCGTGCGCGGCCAGCTTTTCCGCGTCACCCTCGCGGAGGTTCTCGGCGATCCTGGCAGTGAGCGCGGCGCGCTCAGCCGTGGTGGCCGGCTCGGGATGCCGGGCCTGCCGGCCGATCTCGTCGAGCGCGGGCCGCACGTCGCCCCAGCCGATCGGCGCGCCGTCACCGGCGGGCAGGGCGGGAGTCCCGCCCCGCTGCGCCCGTTCCTGCGAGTTGCCCTCGTACCGGCTGTGCCGCGACGCCTGGAATCGGTCGATCGCCCGGAACCGCGCCCACGCCCCGCGGGCGAGGTAGATCGCCGGCCCGGTGAGGGCGAACGCCCCGACCGCGCTGAGGACCACCGGGTTGCTGGTGATCATCGCGGTGCCGACGGCGGTGAGCGCGCTCTGGGCGAAGAACATCGCACCGGGGCCGATCTTCGCGCCGACCCGGCCCTCCTTGCGCTCGACCTTGATGCCGATCCGGGAGAGCTTGACGGTCGCTGCGGTCAGCGTTGTCGCGCTGACGATCTTGAACCAGTTTCCTTCCTTCAGGTACTGCACGGTGAGCGCGGCGTTCGCCACGGTCAGCAGGGGGAAGGCCAGGATGTTCTGGATCTTGCGCATGCCCGGACGGGCCACCGGGTCGTACTGGCTCCACATGCCGGGCACCGCGGTCAGCCCGAACAACACCGACGACGGCAGGTAGGCGAGCGACACGAACGCGGTCAGCCCCGCGCCGATCAGCCCCTGGTACAGCTGGTTCAAGCCGTTGAGCAGCCACGTACCGGCGGTGACCACGTGCGAGGCCCGGCCCGCCGGTCCGGAGGTCGGGTTCATCCGGTTGATGGAGTCCGCGGTGCCGCCGATGATCCGGTTGACGTAGTCCTTCAGCCGCGAGAAGAGCATGTTCGCCCAGACCCGCCGGCTCTGCGCCGTCACCCCGTCCGGAAGTCTGAAGTGGATGGTCGCGATGTAGTCGACCAGCATCTCCTTGACCGTGCGCTCGAACTGGCCGACCACACGTTCCACGATGTGGGCGAAGTCGGCGCGCAGCTTGCGGCCGCCCGGGCTGATCTCGTTGACCATCAGCTGGCGGGTCATCTTCATGAGCCGGTGCACCGCTTCGACGTCGACGCGCTCCCGCTCCATCATCGACTCGGTGGTGACCCGGATGTCCTGGGTGTGCGCGACCTTCAGGCTCGACAGCAGCGACCGCGCGACGAACGCGGCACCGGCGACCGGGGTGGCCGCTGCCGCGACGGCCGCGGGCACAGCGCCCATCACGATGGCGGTGGCGCCGGCACCGGCCACGGCCGTGCTGGTGGTCCAGCCGACCAGGCCGCGCTTGCGCCAGTAGCTGCGAAGCTCCTTGCCCTTCTCCTCGCTGGCGAGGCGCTGCTCCTCGGTGCGGGTGACGTTGTCGAGCACTGTGCCGACGAGCGCCTCCTGCTCCTGCCGGCTGAGCCCCTCGGCCGCCTGCAACGCGTAGTGCGCCGCGATCAGCGCCTCCACCGGGGCGCCGAGGCCGAGCTTGTCCGTTTCCTCCGGCTGGAGGCCCTTGCGGTCGCGGATCCGCGCGGCGCGGTCGCGGGCGGCCTCGCGGATCTGTGCCCGGTTGTCCCGCACGACCTGCTTGGCGGCCTCGGTGCGGTGGAACTTGCCGTAGACGATCCGGTAGGCCGTGATGGCCGACTCGATCTGCGGGTTCTCGCGCCAGATGCCGTCCCGGGTGCCGGCGGGGCCCTCGGCCCGGCCCTCGCGCGGGCGGAAGCCGCGGTCCCACAGCTCCTGCGCGCGTGCGTGGAAGGCCTGCCGCACCTCCTCGGGTGCGTCGGCCATCGTGGCGAGCCAGGCGTCGCGGTGCTCGGAGTAGTACTCGTCGACGAACCGCTGGCTGCGGTCGTCCGGGGTCTCGGCCGACCGGGCGGCCGAGCCGTCCCCGATGCCGGTGCCGGGGCCGACGGCCTGGTCGGGGTGCGGCACGAACCCGTTCTCCACCAGCGCCTTCGCCTTGGCGTGGAACCCCTTCAGCACGTGCTCCGGCAGGTTGGACAGCACCTCGACCCAGGCGTTGTGGTGCCGCGAGAAGTACTCGTCGACGAACCGCTGGCTCGCGTCCCGCTCGGCCTCGTTCATCACCCGGACGTAGTTGCCGCCACGCAGCTTCGCGACGATCGCCTCGCCCTGATCCGGGTAGCGGTCGATGATCGCGCGGTAGACCGGCTCCATCTCCGTCGAGTGCCGGTCCAGCTGCGTGCTGGGCATCATGCTGATGCCGTCCGACCCGAAGATCAGCCGGTCGGAGTACTTGACCGCGAGCTCGATGAACCGCTCGAGCACCTCCGGGCTGTCCCGCATGTACTGGCCCAGCGGCGTCCACGAGAAGTCGTAGTGCAGGCCGGGCGCCAGCTCCAGCATGCGCTCGACCCAGTCCAGGTGCTCGACCGTGAGCTCCGTCCAGTTGCCGACGCCCAGGTGGGCCCAGATGATCCGGTTGTGCCGGAACTCCGGGTAGTGCTTCAGCAGGGCCATCATCGGGACCAGGCCACGCTCGTCCGGCGGCCCCGCGCGGAACAGCCCGTTCAGGTCCACCGTGGCGAACCCGTTGTCCTTGTGCAGCAGGAAGGTCTGCCCGGTCATCCGGTTGCCGCGCAGCTTGGACAGCAGGTGCGGGTTGAACATCTCCGGCACCTCGGCCGGCAGGCTCGCCGCCATCTCCCGATGCCCGGCCGACCGCAGCAGGTACCGCAGCGTCTCCCCGTTGCGGACGAGATTTTCGAGGTATTCGGCCTGGTCGACGGGATTGCGGACGGACTCCGGATCGCCGATGAGGGCGCGGGCTTCCTCGGCCGCGGTTCCGGTCAGCCTGCCCTCGGCGAGGTCGGTCCTGACCCGCACCGCCGCGGCGACCGACAGCTTGAGCTGGTTGATCCACTTCGGGTTGTAGGTCGTGTTCGCCTCGTCCCCGAGCAGCTGCTTGATGGCCTCCTTGTCGTCGGTCTGCTCCGCGCCGAGGTAGGCGAACTCGGCCATCAGCATCGTCAGGTCGTAGCCCTCGGCGCCGGTGATGTCCCAGCGGGTGCCGACCAGGCCGACGTCGGCCCGCCACCGCACGTCGGCGGGCAGCTCGTTGTACATCTTGAGCATCAGGACGTCGGCGAGCTTGCCCTGCAGCTCCAGGACGTTCTTCTTGTCGATCAGCCCCGCCCGCAGCGAGTTGATGAGACCGTAGTAGGTGGCGCCACTGGCCGCGGCCAGGCCGAACGCGCGCTCGCGGATCGGCGAGTACAGGATGCGGCCCAGGTCCCCGCGCGCGGCCCGGTACCGCAGCTGCCGCTCGGCCAGGCTCGCCTTCGGCTCGGCCTTCAGCCACGCCAGCAGTTCCTGCATCCGGGTCTTCGCCGCTTCGGCGTTCTCCCGGCCCTGCCCGAGGTACTGGTTGTCCAGCGCGTAGCTGAGCAGGTGGTGGTGGACGTCGCTGATGTCGCGAGTGGACAACCGGTTGGTGAACAACGCGAGCGCGGTGTCCAGCGAGACGCCGAGGTCGATCAGCTGCTGCATCGCGTCCGGGGAGTCCGGGTCGATGGCCTCGAACCGGGCGATGTAGTGGTCGATGTCCAGCAGCGCGCTGGTGCCGAGGAACCGCCGGGCCAGCCTGGCCAGCAGCCCGCGCCCCTCCAGGTAGCGGTCGACGTAGGGCAGGCCGTAGCGCGACTCGGTCTCCGCGCGGCCGGAAGCCACCACCCGGCGGGTGATCTCGCTGACCTCGGCGTCGGTCAGACCGGTGCGGCGGGCGATCTCGACGAGCTTGATGCCGTCGTCGGCCGCCGCGTTGACCGCCGCCCGCAGACCGTCCACGTAGTTCCGGTGCGCCTCGTCGCGGGCGCGCTCGGCGGCGAGGTAGGCCTCGATCGCCGCCTCCAGGCGGGCCTGGCGGGCGCGGACCTCCGTCGCGGCCAGGCGCAGGATCTCCGTCCGGTTGCCGCGGAAGGGGGCCTCCGCCTCGGCGGCGCGGCTCGCGGTGACGTACCGGACCGGCAGGTTCAGGGCGTTGGCGACGGTCTGGATGCCGGTGTCGCTCCGGCCCTCCGTGCGCAGCAGGGCCGGCACCCAGCCGCGGCGTTCGTTGACGGCGTTGCGGGCCTCGCGCAGTTCGATGGCGGCTCGCCGGTACCGGGCCTCGGCCGCGCGCCGGGCGGGCTCGTGCTGCCGGATCGCCGTGGCCAGACCGCGCCGCGCGCCCCGGAACGCGCGCACGTCGAAGCCGCGCGAGCCGAACGTCGCGGCCGGGCGGACCTGGTCCTGGCGCGGCCGGAACCCGGGCCGGTCGTCGGCCAGCCGGATCCGGCTCTCGGCCACGGCGGTCGCGGAGTTCGCGGTCCAGGCCGGCAGGCCGTCGTCGATCGCGTCCTGGCGGATCCGCTCGAGCTCGCGGAGGGCACCGTCCCGGCGGCGGGTCCACCGCTGTTCGGCTTCGGCCAGACGGTTCCCGGCGTTCTCCGCGGCCACCAGCAGGCGCAGGCGGTGCTCCGCGACGAGCCGCGCGGTGATCTCGGCGTTCTGGCCGATGATCTCACGCGCGATGCCCGGCGGCGGCTCCACGACGTACGTCGTCTGCAGGGCGCCGCCCGGTTCGATGACGCGTGCCTCGATCTCGGCGCGGGTGAGGTCGTACGCCGACGCCAGCGCCTCCAGCACCCGCGCGTCGTCGGCCGGCACGCTCATCAGTTCGCCCAGCCGCTGCGCCACCCACGGGATGTAGGCCTCGTCGTCCTCGACCGCGGTCAGCGCGGCCGTGTAGGCCTGCTGGGCCCGGCTCAGCGCGGCACGGTCCTCGCCGACCCCGGCGGCGATCTCGTTCGCGGCCGTGCGCAGCGGGTCCGCCTGCGGGAACAGCGCCATCGGATCCATCGCCCGGATGCCGAAGGACGCGGGCAGGCCGGTGTCGGCGGGGATCGCGGGCAGCAGGTCCGCCTGGCTGTCCGGCGCGATCTCCCCGCGGGGCGGCGGCGGGTCCCCGAGACCGAGCACGGCGTGCCGGTACCCGAGGACGTTGCGCAGCCCGTCGGCGACCATCCGGACCTGGGTGGCCTGCGTGGTGCCCGGTGGCACCTCGACGACGTAGGCGAGGTGGTCACCCACCGCGACCCGCAGCCGGGGCGCGTCGACGCCCTCGATGGTGCGGAACTCGACGCGGAAGGGCCGGCCACCGGAGTCGGTGGCCCGCACGGTGACCGCGCCGTCGTCGGGGCCCGCGGTGACGAGCGGGGCGCGCAGGGAGTCACCCAGGGCCGCCCGGGCCACCCCGCGCTCGGCCACGGCAGCCGGGATGGCTTCGCCCCGCTCGTGCGAGAACCGGACCGGATCCGGCGTGTTGAGCTGGGTGCGGAAGCGGGACAGCGTGATCTGCAGGACCGCGTCGGCCACCACGGTCGGCAGGGTGTCACCGAGGGCCGTCAGGGGCAGCTGGATGTCGTAGGTGTTGCCGGTGCGCAGGCCGAACCTGTCGTCGCGCGCCGGCACGCCGTCGCGCAGGTCCTGGAAGTACGGCCACACCTCGCTGCCTTCGCGGACCACGACGGTGAAGGGCCGCTGGTCGCCGTAGGTGACCTGGAGGTGGACCTCGTCGGTGTCGACGCGGGTCGCGGTGACCTGGACCGGATGCCCGGCCATCCGGGCGACGACGGTCTCGGCGAGTGTCCGCATCGGACCGTCGCTGCCATCGCCCTGGCGGATCCACGCCTGCGCCACGGGCTCCACGACGGGCGCCGGTCGCGGCCTGATGGGCAGCGGTTCCGGCGACTGCACCTGCTGGGGTCCGGGCGCGAAGGGTTCGGCGTCGGCCAGGCGCCACTGCTCGGCGAGGATCCGCAGCTCCCCTTCGATCATGCGGGTCCGCGTCGGGCCGTCGGCCGTCGCCGGGACGGCGAAGCGGTCCGCACCCGCCCGCGCTTCGAGCGGCTCGACGAACAGGCCGTCGCCGAGGCGGATCTCGGCGCGGTGCCGGCCGCCCGACCGGTCGAGCACCACGATCTCGACGTGGTCCTCCTGGGTCCGCACCGCGACCTGGCCACCGTGGTCGCGCAGGCCGGCGCCGGCGATGGCGGCGTCCACCTCGCCCCGGAGGGCCTGGATCGCCTCGGCGGTCCCGGTGGTGTCGGTGGTGTCGCCGGTCTCGGTGGGGTCGGGCGCGGGCGGCGCCGGGTCCGGCGCGGACGGGCCGGGCGTGGGTGGGGCCGGCGGCGCCGGGGCGGACGGGCTCTGGTCCGCGGTGGTCGCGGGCGGGCCCGCGGGGATGGCGTCCCGCAGCGCCGCCACCAGTTCGGCGAGCCGGGCGCGCGGGTCGGCCTGCGACGGGATGACGACGCGGACCACGTCGTCACCCGGCACGGCCGGATGCAACTCCAGGTCCTGGCCTGCCCGGAACTCGATCCGGTGCGTCCGGCCCGCACGGTCCAGCGCGGTCATCGTGACGCCGTCGGGGTGCGCGGACAGGGTGACGTCCGCGCGGTCCTGGACACCCAGCTCGCGGAGCACGGCCTCCACTTCAGCGGCCGTGACGAAGGCGTCGACCGGAAGCTCGGCACCGAACCGCTGCTCGATCAGGCGAACCTGCTCCGCGATCGCCTCGGCCGACGCGGTCGGCTGCAGGAAGACCGTGGCGGTGCGCCCGCCGCGGTAGGTCATCTGCAACGCCACCCGGTCCGGCCCGGTCACCTGGGCGGACACGTGGATCGGGTGACCGCCCGGCCCGCCGCGCAGCACGTCCTCGGCCTCGCGCAGCAGCCAGAGGTCCTGCTCCCGCCCCAGGCTCGGTTCCACCACCGGGTCGCCCTGGCGGATGGCCGTCGTGAAGCGGTCCACGTGGTCCGTGGTGGACGGATACCGGTACCGCAGCACCTCGCGCAGCAGCTCCGGCGTCCAGGTCCGCACCTCGGCCAGCTCGGCGCTGAGCGGGCCGTCCAGCGACTGGACCCACGCCAGCACCGCCAGGTGGTCGGCGATCTCCCGGTCCAGCATCAGGTCGGCCGGGGAACCGGTGGCGGTCCGCGCGGCCTCGGCAGGCGGCTCGCGGAAGGACGTGACCACCTCCTTCACCAGCCCGGCCGCGATGACGTCCACCGGGGCGCCGACAGCCAGACCGACGCGGCCGGTCTCCCAGTCGTAGACCGCGGCGGCCGGCAGGTAGGGCGACAGCCGGTCCCAGGCCGCCTGGTCGCCGCCGAACCCGCGGACGATGCCGCGCGCGTTGAGTTCGAAGGCCTCGGCGAGCTTCTCGTCGAGGCGGCGGACGACCTCGTCCTCGGTCACCCCGAGCGCGTCGGCGAGGGCGCGCGTGCCCCGCTTGGCGAAGTCCCCGATCTCCGCGCGGGCGGTGTTCAGCGACGCCACAACCGGATCCGCGGACGGGACCAGGTCACCGGGGTGCGGGGGCGGCGAATCCGACGCGACCGCGGCCCGGACGCGCCAGGTGTCCTCCAGGATCCGGGTGTTCACCTGCTCGACCGCACCGGCCACGACCTCGGTCAGCGCCGCGTGGTCGGTCGTCGGCGGGACGACGATCTCCACCGGCGCCGCCTGGACCCACCGGCCCTGATCGAGGCGGCTGCCGGAGCGGCCCGCGTCCGACTGCGTCCGCGGATCCAGGTGCAGCTCGACGGCCGGGACCCGGACGCTCGGCGCGGTCGCGTCGGGATCCACGCGCACCTCGTACTGCCAGCGCAGCCCGTCGGCCCGGGCGGTGCGGACCACCGTCCCGTCCGGACGCGTGACGGTCTCGGTGCGGATCCCGGCCGCGCCGAAGGCCGTTTCGACCGCCCGCGTCACCTCGGCCGGATCCGCGGTGATGTCCACTTCGGACGCGGGCAGCTCGACTTCGGCCGCATCGGTGGTCAACACCGCGGTCGGCAGCGGACGCTCCGGCTCCGCGATGCGCGGCCCGGTGACCGAACCGGTCGCGAGGTCGCCCACCGCGGGCAGCGTCACCAGCTCCCACCGGCCCCAGGCCGCCGCCTGCCGGTCCACTGCGGACTGCAGCGCCGCGGGCGTGCGGACCCCGAGTTCGGCGGCGAGCGGGACGAGCGCCCGGCGAAGCAAGGACGGTTCGGCGGCCAGCGGCGGCACGACGACCTCCGCCACACCCGTCTGCACCCATCGCCCGCCGGTCAGCCGCGATCCCGGCTCGCTGTCGCGGGCGGCGTCCACGTCGACCCGCAGGTCCATCGCGGGCAGCACCACCCGGGCGGTGTCCGCGTCCGGGTCGACGCGCACCCGGAACCGCAGCACCAGCCCGTCGTCGCGGCCGGTGAGCAGCCAGGTCGTGCCGTCCCCGCGGGGGTCGGGCCGGACCCGCCCCGCCCAGTCCGCGTCGCCCGCGAGCATGTCCCGCAGGGTGTTCTCGATCGCGCGCGGGTCGGTGGTGCGGACCCGCCACGGTTCGGCGGGCGCCTGCACGCTCCGCACCACGCGCTCCTGCCCCGGCACGCTGAGCACGGTCCGCTCGCCCTGACGCAGCTCGCCGACCGGCGCACCGGAAGCGGGCAGGTCCGCCGCCAGGTCGCGCAGCGGCGGCAGCTCCCCCACGCGCGAATCGGTCTCCAGACCGCGGACCGTCTCGGTGATCGGGAGCGCGACCTTGGCCCGCGCGTCCAGCAGCGCGGAGACGACCATCGCTTGCCGCCAACCCGGCTCGACGGTCACCGGCGGCAGCACGATCTCGGCCGCGCGGTTCTGCGTCCACCGGCCGTCGCGCAGACCGGCGCCCGGGTCGACCCGCAACTCGACGACCGGCAGCGAAACGTGCGCCCGGGTCGCGGCCGGATCGATGCGCACGGTGAAACCGAGGCCGGTGTCAGCGAACACCCCGGACACGGTCGTGCCGTCGAAGGTGATGTCCCGGGCGCCGGTGGCCTCCAGCGCGTGACGGACGGTGTCCGCGACCAGCGCCGTGTCGGTCGAGGTCACCAACCCGGGGATGGCCGGTTCGGCGTTGAGCGGCACCGTGCGGTCGAGGGTGTCGTAGGCCGTCACCGGATCGATCGCGAGCACGACCGCCGGGTCGGCGGCCTGCATTCCGGGTTCGCGCGCGGTGACCTCCCGCGAGGCGAGCGCGGGCCAGTCCACGGAGGCCACTTCGGCGGCCAGGCCCCGGATGGCGGGCGGCACCTGGGCCAACAGCCCGTCGACCAGCGTCACGGCCACTTCGGACTGCCACGCGGGGTGGACCGGCACCGGCGGGACCACCGCCACCACCGGGTCCTGCACCCAGCGCGCGCCGTCGAACCGCGGCGGCGGGACCCGGACGCTCGGTTCGGTGGCGAACTCGCTCACCTCGACGGTGAGCCGCCAGGACGATCCCTGGTGCGTCAGCGTCCACGTGGTGGTGCCACCGTGCGCCTCCCGTACGGCGTGCACGCCCGCGTCTTCGAGCGCGCGCTGTACCGCGTCCGCCATCCCGTCCTGGTCCACGGCGCCCACGACCGCGAGGGCGAAGCGTGCAGTCGTGACCTGGAGCGCCCGCCCCGTCTGCCGTTCGGCTCCCAGGTTGGGCTCCACCGGCGACCGGCCGTCGGCCACGGCGGCCAGGGCCTCGGCGGTGTGGTCGAACCGGTTGTGGAAGCTGAGCTGGGGCGCGGCCCCGAGCACGGCTTCCTCCCTGGCCCGCACCTCGGCGAGTGCCTCGGCGCGGGTGCCGCCGACCGCGTCCAGCCACGCCAGGACGACCCGATGGTCGGCCGCCCGCCGCCGCCCGGTCAGCCTGCGGGCCTCCGCCGGGTCGGAGGTGTCCGCCGCCCGGAGGTCGTCGGCCGGGGTGGTCTGGCGGAACGAGGTGACCACACCCCGGGCGAGTTCGGTCGCGAGGTCGGCCTCCGGCCGGCCGAGGCGCAAGCCCACCCGGCCGGATTCCCAGTCGTACACGCTGCTGGCCGCGACGTACGGCTCGAGCCGCGCGCGGGCCGCGTCATCGCCGGGGAAGGCGCGGGCGATGCCCTGCTCCCCCAGCGCGAAGGCGCTCGACGCCAGCTGGTCGAACCGGTCCTCCACTGTGGACAGCGGCACGCCGAGCGCGTCGGCGATCGCCGGGGCGCCGGACTTGCCGAAGTCGGCCAGCGCCTGGCGCGCTCCGTCGTCGAGAACCGTTACCGCACCGGGATCGCCGTCATCCCCTCGCGAGACAGATCCATCGCGTCCAGCAGCTGCCAGAGCATCCGGTGCTCCTCCGGTGTCACCGGAACCCTGTGCCGTTCCAGCAGCTCCACCGTCGTCAGCGTCAGATCCGGCCAGTTCGCCAGTTCGGCGTACTGGACCATCTCCCCGCGGTCCGGCTCCGGGATCCGCGGCCCGAACGTCTCCAGCAGCGTCCTGGCCAGCTCGGTCGCCTCCGCCTCGCTCAGGCTCGGCACTTCCGTCAGCGCCGTCAGGTCCTCGCTCACCCGCGCCGCTCGTTCCCGCAGCGGTTCCGGGTCCTCCGGGCTGTCGAACAGCGCCAGCAACGTCCGCAGTTCCTCGCGTTCCCGCGTCGACACCGGGCTGTCCAGCCTCCGCAGTGCCCGGATCAGCGCCTGCACGCTCATCGGCCACTCGCCCACGGTCAGCGTCCGGCGAACCGAGTTCAGCGCCTCGTCGTCCAGCCGGTCCAGGAACCTGCCGGGCAGTTCCGCCATCCGCCGAGCGATCTCCACCTCGGAGAGCTCCATCGTCCCGCCCTCCTTCGCGTTGCGGAGTCCCGTCACCGCCCGGGTCGTCCAGCGGCTCGGCCTGCTGGATGACGTTGTCGCCGTCGATCGCGACCCGGAGCCGGACGCCATCGTAGTCCCCGTGCACCCACTCCTGTTTCTTGCGGTGGACCGGTTCGAGCGGGCGCCGGGCCAGTGCCTCGGGCTGCAGGCCGTCGGTGACGACCTGCGTGAGGATGCTTTCCATCCGCCCTGGTTCGAACCACTCGGCGGGGAACTTGTCCACCCGCGCCGGGTGATCCGGGTGACGGATCGCCAGCCGGTCCAGAGTGGGCTGGGGCAGCGTGGGCGGCACCTCGTGCCGTGCCGGCTCCGTCGGCACGGGGTTCGTGACCACCCCGCGCCCGCCCTCCAGCGGGTAGGCGGTCGAGATCCAGCCGTCGTCGAGCACGGCGACTTCGACGACGACGCCGTCGTGCTCGCGGCTCGCCACCCAGGAGTGGTGCTCGGTGCTCCACACGACGCGGGTGGGGTGTTCGGCGGTCTGGCGGATGATCGCCTCGGTACGCGGACCGTGCTCGTTCCACCGCTCCGGGAACTCGGTCTTGCCCGGCCGTCCGGTGCCGTAGCGGTGACCGCCGCCCCGGTTGCCGTCGAGGATGTGCCCGACGCGTTCCGGGTCGAGGCGGATGCGGTCGGCCGGCGGACGTCGTGCGTCGAAGATGACGTCCGGGTGGTGCCAGCCGTTCGGCCGGATGGCGTCGGTGAGCATCGTGACCACCTCGGCCACCGTGCTGCCGCCGGTCAGCGGTGCCACGGCGATGCCGGCCGCCGTGCCCGGCAGCGCGCGCACGCCGGTGATCGTCAACGTGGGGCTGACGTTGCCCAGCTCCTCGCGCAACGCGGCGAGGTCGTGGTGGATCCGCACGACCGCGACCTCGGTGCCGTCCGGGGTGCGGGCGACCAGGTGACCCCGTTGCGTGTCGTCCTCGCCGTCGAGCCGGGTCAGTGTCACCGACGGCACGTTCAGCTCGCTCGCGACCTGCGCGGCCAGACGACCCCCCGCCAGCCGCCGGCGCACCGCGGGCGTCAGTTCCGCGTGCTGCGGCACCGGCGGGTTCTCGGTGAGGTGGCGCAGGCGCGATTGCAGCCAGAACCGGCGCGGATCGTTGCGGCCCAGCCGGTCGCGCTGCCGCGCGAGGTCGGCCACCTCCGCGGCGTGCCGCACACCGGCCTCGGTGGTCAGGTTGATCTCGACGGTACGGCCGTCGGGCGCGGTCCAGGTGGTGTGCCACCCGTGCCACTGGCGCCCGCCGAGGCCGCCCAGCTCGCGCCGGCCCCAGGCGCCGTCGACGTCGTCCAGCGTGAAGCCCCGGCTTTCCAGCTCCTCCGCGACCTTGACGCCGTCGGCGAGGTAGTCGTCCGGGTTGACGGTGACGGTGTAGCGGGACGGTCCCTCCTCGGTCACCGCCGCGTCCGGCACCGCTGCCACCGCGCCGGCGACGGGATCCGGCCGGGCCGTGTCCGGCGCGGCGGTGTCCGGTTCGGGCGCGCGCAGCCGCAGCTCGATGGTTTGCCCGGAGTGGACGTGGCGCAGCGTGACCCGGCCGTCGCGGACCTCGCCGTGTTCGAAGCCGCGCCAGGCGAACTCCCGCACGAGTGAATCGGTGACCGAGGCGTCGTCCAGGTCCACGGTGAACCGGGCCGGCCCGTCCTGGGCCAGGTCGGCGAGCGTGGTCTGCCGGAGCCGGGCCCCGTCGACGGCGGCGACGGCGTCCTGGAACGGCGTCCGCCAGGTGCTCGGATCCTCGGGGGCCGGACGGCCCGCTTCGGTGTTCGGACCCGGGAGGGGTTCGGCCTGCAGGACCTGTCCGTCAGGAGCCACGACCGCCGCGATCGCCACCCCGTCGCGGTCCCCGCGAACGGCCCACAGACCCGTTTCTTCGTCGAACCTGGCGACGTCCGGCCGGCGGACGACGTCCCGGACGGCGTCGCCGAGTACGGACCGGGGGTTCGTGCCCTCGCCGAACCAGCGTGCCGCGATCCGGAGGTGCTCGGGGGAGGTCGTCTCCGGTCCGTGCCGCTCCAGCATCCGGTCGAGCACGTCGCCGGGCACCTCGAGGTCGAGGATCGGAGGCCGGTGTTCGTGGTCGGCCACGCCGGCCAGCTCCCAGGCGTTCCGGCGTTCCCCTCCGGGCAGCTCGATCGCGCTCAGGTCGTCCGGTTCGAGCACACCGCGCAGGATCTCGGCCCGCTGGCCGGTGTCCGGGTCCAGCCGCGCGGCGTGGGCGCGGGCCGCGACCGAATCGGGCGTGCCGAACCGCAGCACGAACTGCTCGCCGGTGACCGGGTTGGTCCACGTGGTGACGAGGCCGGATCCCACGTGGTCCCACTGCGGTTCGGTGGTGTCGGGGCGCAGACCCGCGTCCACGAGCGCCCGCATCACCTGGCCGGTGTCCTGGGTGAAGGAGGTGGCGTCGGGCATCCGCACCTCGAGGTGCCGCGGCCCGCCGTCCTCGCTCCGCGGCGCGAGCGGGTCCGGCACCAGTCGCGCGCCGCGGACCGTGGTCATGACCGTCCTGGCGAGCGGGACGATGCCGCGGTCGCGGTAGAGGGCCACCGTGCCGTCGGTCAGGTCGCCCAGCCCCTGCAGGGTCGTGCCGACCTCGCCGAGCACGTGGCGCCACTTCACCCGCTCGGCGATCGTGCGCTGGAAGCCGTCGCTCAGCGTCCGGTCCGACACCCGCAGCTGCAGGGGTTCGGCCTGGACCCCGTCGGGGGTGAACCGGGGGTAGACGACCTGGTACTCGCCCGCCGCCAGTTCGGAGTCGACCGCCAGCACGGCGTCGACCGTGACGTCGTCGTAGACCAGGCGCACGACGTCGTCGTGGAACTCCACCCGCTGCGGCAGGCGGACGCCGGATTCGGGGAGGCGCTGCAGCGGGATCGCGTCACCGAGTGACGGTGCGGACGGGGTGAGCACGGCCTGCGGCGCGGTGGTCCGGCCCAGTCCGCGGGCGAAGGAGTCGAACTCGCGCACAACCGCTTCGCTGTCCGCGGTGGTGTCCTGCGTGACGGTGATCGAGCCGCTGACCGGCTCGCGCGGCACGCGCGACAGCTCGCGGTGGTTGACCGCCTGGTGCGGCTGGTCGCGCCCGGGCACGCCGTCGGCGACCGTGCGCAGGCCCTCCTCCAGCAGCGCGTCCAGATCGCCGCGCCCGATCCGGATCGTGGCCTCACCGGTCTGGCGCGCGGACCCGTCGGGCCGCACCTGCCAGGTTCCGGCGTCGACTCGCACGTGGTTGTCGGGGACGCGGTCGTCCAGCAGGACCTGTACGAGGACGCGGTTGCCGTTGCCGTACTGGACGACCAACGGCCCCTCGCCCGGGGTGCCGTGCAGCGCGGTGGCGATGCGCGGGCTCGCGTAGTGGTTGTCCGGGGTGGACTCCTGGCGGCGGGTGATCGCGTCGGTGAGGTCCTGGGCGGTCGGTGTCGACGGCATCCCGTCCGGACCGGCCTGCACGGTGCGGGGCAGCGCGTGCCACCTCGTCCCCGGCCGCGGTGCCGTCGCACCCTCGACCCTGCCCGCGTGGGTGAACACCAGGGACGGCGTGAACTCGTCGGGCAACGGGGCGCGGGCGAACAGGTGCTCCAGGACCTGGCCCATCATGGCCTGGTTGTGCTGCATGACCTCGGCCATGCTTTCAGAGACCAGGCTCGAGACGTGGACCTCGTCGCCGCGCACCTCCATCGCGCCGGCGGGCAGGTCGTCGTTCAGCGTGAGGAAGAACTCCGCGGTCTGGTTGTCCGGCGAGATGACGCTGAACATGCCGGTTTCCCGGTCCACCTGGACCGTGTAGCCCTCGTCCTTCAGGGCGTCGAGCGTGCGCGCGGTGACCGCCGTCGCCGTCTCCGGCCCGCGCTCGAACTTCTCCGGCGGGGTGTCCGGGGTGAACTGCTGCCGGTGCTCGCGGGTGTCGGTGACGCGGGCCTCACTGTCCGCGCTGTCACTGTCACGGTCGGCGGAATCGGGGTTCTGCGCGGTGTCGGCGGCCTGGCCACCGTCCCGGGTGGACGAATCCGGGGTCTGGGTGTCGTCCCCGGAGCGGCCACTGTCGTGTGTGGACGAATCCGGGTTCCGGTCGGTGTCGGCCGAGTGGTCGCCGTCGCGGGTGGACGAGTCCGGGTTCTGCGTGGCGTCACCGGACCGGGTCGTCGAGTCGGGACTCTGGGCGGTGTCGGCGGACTGCTCCCCCTCGCGCGCGGGCGAATCCGGGTTCTGGGCGGAGTCGCCCTGCTGACGACCGCCGTCGGTGGTCGTGGTGTCGCCCTGCTGCGTGCCGGCGCGGTCCGCCGTCTCGCCCCGGCCGGCCGGGGTGCGGTGGTCCGCGCTCTGGTCCGGCTGCGCCGGGCGGCCGGTGTCGCGCGCCGGTTCGGCGGTCCGGTTCCCCTCGGCCTGGTCGCCACCCGCGGTGGCCACCCGGCGCGGTTCCTCCGGCGCGGTCCGGGAAGCATCCCCGGAAGAGGTGTCCCCGGTCTCCGGTCCGCTGCTCTCGTCCGGCGTCGCCCGCTGGGGGTCCTGCTGCTGTTCGCCGGTGCGGCCGTTGCGGGACGGCGCGTCCCCGGCGCTCTGCCCGGCCCCGCCGGGCCCCCCGGCCCCGGACGGAGTTCCGCCCCGCGCCGCCGAACCTCCACCGCCGCCGGACCCGCCAACAGAACCCGACCCGGCACTGGAACCGGCGGACCTGCCCGCCGATCCGCCGCCCGCCGCGGTCTGGGTGCCACCACCGGAGTGCCCCGCGGCCGGCGTGGCCCCGCCACCGGCCCCTGTGACACCCGCCGGGGCCTGCCCGGGTGCCTGGCCGATGAAGTTCGAGAAGTCGTTGCCCGCGCGGAAGTCCGCCAACAGCCGCCGGTCGGCCAGGTTCGCCTGGAAGTGCTCGCCCAGCTCGAAATGCATGCTCATGGAAGACCGGTCGAACCGGAACAGCTGCGTCCCGCCGGCGTAGAGCTCCTGCACACCGCCGACGGCGCCACCGAGCGCGGCCTTCTTGAGGTTGTCCCAGCTGAGCGGATCCTCGCCCGCCTGCTGGCCACCGCGTGCACTCCGCGCGTTGGTGTCGTGCGGCGTGCCCTCGGCGTTCATCAGCTTGTCCATGCCCGCGGTGAAACCCACCGACCCGATCTGGCCGATCACACCGCCCGCGGCACCGAGGATGACGTGCGCCGGAAGTCCCGCCGCCAGCGCCAGCGGCCCGCCACCCAGCGAGGCGCCGATGAAACCCGCGGCGACGTTGGTGAAGTTGACCCGGTACTTGTCGCCCATCTCGATGTCGGTCAGGACTTCGCCGGCGAGGGAGCCGCCCGCGCCGTACATCAGACCGCTGCGCACGCCGTAGCCGAACAACCGCTGACCGATGACCTTGCCCGCACCGCCCCGCGCGACGTGCGTGGCGACCTCCTCCGCGAGCCGGCGCTGCATCTCCGGGGTGAGGCCGCCCTTCTGGACGGCGCGCTGGGTGATCCGCTCGAGCGTCTCGCGACCGCCGTATCCGCGCGCGAGCTGCTGGGCGATCTCCCTGCGGATGGCAGGGTTCTTGAACTGCGGCATGATCCGCATCAGGCTGCGCTCGAGCTCACGCGCCCCGATCCGGCCCGCGGTGTGCGCGAGGTAGATCCGCCAGCCCCGCGCGATCGCCGCGCCGGCGCCCTTGATGGAGAACTCCTTGATCACCTGCTTGATGGAGATCTCCGCGATCTCGGCGACCGCCTTGCGAATCGCGGCGCGCAGGGCCAGCCCGGTCGCCGTGATCGAGGCGGGGATCCCGGCGAGGCTCCCGCCGAGGCTCGGCACGGCGGCGGCCAGCGAGACAGCGATCTCGGTGACGGTCATGACCAGCATGACCTCGTAGCTGTTCTTCGCCAGCGCGAGACTGGTCTGGAACTGCCCGACGCCCATGCCCATCGCCATGGCGTTCTGCGCCGCGCCGAGGATGACCTTGCTGAACTGGGTCGACGCGGTGGCGAACTGCGCCGGCGCGGCGCCCTGGTAACCCTGCGTCACCATCTCGGTGAGCGTGCTGAGCTGCTCCTGCAGGTCGGCCAGGTCCAGGCCCTTGGCGCTCCAGAAGTCGACGAGGGGCTGGACGTCGTCGGGGTGCGCGTCCGGGTACTCGCCGAGCCACCCGTCGATCGCCGCGCGGACGATCGGCGGGAGGACCGGGAACGGGAGCCAGTCGTTGACGTCCCGGATGAACTCGTCCGCCGCGTCCCCGAAATCCGCCAACAGCTGTGCGAAGTACGCGAAACCATCATCGATGGTTCTGTGCACTCCCATTGGCGGACCTCTCGGACGGGTGGAAACGGCGGATCAGGCGGGCGGCTCGATCTTGTTGATCGCCGCCAGGTTGTCCAGCTCGGTGCCCATCTGCCCGTCGACGGCCGCGCGCAGGCCACCGCCGAGGTCACCCAGCTCGTCACCGATCTGCTTCATCGACGCGAAGATCTGTCCGGCGCGCGTCGCGTCGAAACCCTGCATCTTGATCGCCCCCGGGGCGTCCCGGTAGGTCGGCTTGAACTGCTTGCCGAGGTCGTCGTTGCCGAAGACGGACAGGTCGGAGCCGGCGAGCTGCTCGTGTTCGCCGTTGGCCGAGCTCGCGAGCTTGGCCAGATCGCTGCCGTTGAGCGCGATCTGGTCGCCGAGCGAGCGGATCTCCGCGGCGCTGGTGTTGATCTCGAGGTAGCTCACCGGTCGTCCTTCCCCTCCGCGTAGATGTCGGCGTCCAGCCGGTTCATCAGTTTGCCGATGGTGTCGCTTTCGTTGGAGCGCATCTCGTGCTGGAGCGAGGTCATGTCGGCCGGGAACTGGCCCGCCATGATCTCCTCGCGCTGCTGGTTGATGTCGATGACCGCTTCGCGCGAAGCGGCCAGGATCGCCGCCTGCAGCGCGGCGGCGTCGGGCTTGCGGAACACGCGCGGATCGATGTCGATGTCGGCCAGCTGTCCCCGCGGTCCCACGACGACCTTGACCAGCTTGTCCGGTGACCAGCCCACACCGGTCAGCGCCATCATCCGCCGACTGGCCTTCGGCAGTTCCTCGGTGGCCTTCTTGATCTGTTCGAGCATGCCGATCAGCGCGGGATTCACGCGCCCCGAAGGGGAACTCATGACTACCTCCGTCCATCCGGCACAGTGGCGACATTGCCATGATCACCGGTCACTCCGCTAGCATCGCCGCCGTGAACGCGAAGCGCCTCCGCACGGCACTGGTCACCGCGGCCGCCGGCCTCGCCGCCGTCACGGTGGCGCCACCGGCCGCGCAGGCCCAGCAGAACTGTGTCGTTTCCGGGAGCCTCGTGGTTCCCGTTCCGTGGTCGCAACAGCTCCTGGCACCCGATCGGGTGTGGCCGCTGAGCACCGGAGCGGGACAGCGCGTCGCCGTGGTCAGCACGGGCGCCGCCGACAACCCGCAGCTCACGGGGCGTCTGGCCGAACGGGCCACCTTCGCTCCCCCGGACACCGGCCAGTCCAGCGGCAGCCCGGACTGCCTCGGCACTGGCACCGGTGTGAGCGGCATCATCGCCGCGCTGCCGACGACGGTGGTGGGATTCCACGGGATGGCTCCCGGTGCGCAGATCCTGTCGGCGAAGGTCGTCGGCGACTCCTACCCGTCGGGCCGCGAGCCCCGCAAGAGCGTGGCGCCGCTGACGCTGGCCGCGGGCGTCAACTGGGCCGTCGACCGCAACGCCACCGTGATCGCCGTCCCGACGGTCACCTACGAGGACAACCCGGCCCTGCGCGCCGCCGTGCAGCGAGCCCTGTCCCGCAACATCGTCGTGGTCGCGGCGGTCGGGGAACGGCAGCCGAACGAGCCCGGCGGGCTGGTCCCCTACCCGGCCTCCTACGACGGCGTGATCGGCGTGGCCTCGCTCGCCGAGAACGGGCTCGTGGCCGACGATTCGCGCGCCGACGCCGTGGATCTGGTCGCCCCGGGCGCCAACGTGGTCACGACCTACCCGAACAACGGGCTGGGCGCCGTGGCCGGCACCGAGTACGCCACCGCGTACGTGGCGGGCACCGTGGCGCTGGTCCGCTCCTACCGTCCCCAGCTGTCCAATCAGGACATCGCCAAGCGCCTGTACGCCACCGCGGCACCGGCGCCGGAGGGCACCGGCAGCGCCTCCTACGGCTACGGCGTGGTGAATCCGTACCAGGCGGTGTCCGACGATGTCGTGGCCGGCAACCCGGTGGCGCTGCCGCCGCTCACCCCGGTCACCGTCGATCCGGAGGTCGCGGCTCGACAGGCCGCCGAAGAACGCAGCGACGAGTGGGCCCTCGGCCTCGCCGCGGGCGGTTTCGCCCTCGTGGTGCTGGTGACCGCGATCGTCGTGTTCGGACCGCTCGGCCGCCGCCGTCGCTGGCGGGCCGGACTGGCCCCGGTCCCCCAGGACCGGCCCGACGACGAGCGTCCCGAGCCCCCGGTGGAACTGTTCAGCGACCGCCCGAAGCGGTCCTGAGATCCTCCCCTGACACAACGATTCCTCCCCGGCTTTCCGAGCGTGAGACAAGCCGGTCCCGGAGCGCGGACACGCTCCGGGACCGGCGGTGACGAACGAACTCAGACGAAGAAGCCCCTCGCCTGCTGGTCCTTCGCGAACGCCTCCTCGGCGGTGCGCATGACCGTCTGGCCCACCTGAGCGTGCGTCTCCGAGTAGCTCAGGAGCTTCTGGTTCCACTCGGTGTGCGCCTGCTCGAAGGCGGTCGAGGCCTGGCCTTCCCAGTCGGTGCCGAGGATTCCCTTGGCCTGGGTCATGAAGTCGTTGAACAGGTCCGCCAGGTCGGTCGACTTGGTGACGTTCGTCGACCCGGTCGTGCCGACCATGTCGTCATAGCGAATAACCATGCCGTTACCCCTTTCCGGTGTGGTCGACGAGTCAGGCCAGGCGGCTGAAGTTGCCCATGCCCGGCGTGATGGCGTTGATCTTGCTCTGGCCGTCGCTTTCGTGGTCGGCCATGAGGTTCTGGGTACCGACGATGCCGGTGATCAGCTTGTCCAGGATCGGAGCGAGCTGGCTGTTCCAGAACTGCAACATCTCGTCCGACTTGCCGAGGGCGGCCATGGAGGCGATGCCCTTCCAGTTCGCGCCGACCACGTTCGCGTAGTCGGACTGCATGCTCCGGCAGAGCTCTTCGCCGCGGTCCTTCGCGTCACGCAGCAGTGTGTTCAACCGGGTCACTTGGTCTTCGTCGAGATTCAGGGCCACGCCTGTCACCCCCCATTTCGGAGACGTTCTACCACCACAGTGCGGACATCTATCAGCAGAGTAGGCGCGGCGGCTGACATCCCCCCGTCGCCCCGTACCACCCTCGCACGGACCAAAACCGCTGGTCAAGACTTTCGGTCAGAAGTTCACGGTCGCCCGGTGCGGGTGGACTACGGGACCGCTGACGCCATCGCGGCCGACGGGTTCAGCGTCGGGCCCTCGGGGATCCGCTGCACCAGCGCGGCGGGCATGTCGACCGCCGAGGACGCGGAATACCCCAGCTGACCCAGCACCTTGTCGTCGGGCACCGGGTAGCGCAGGCCGGTGTCCGTGACCAGCGTGTACGCCCCCGTGGGCGCCGTCGCCGAGGGCAGCACCCGCACCACGGCGACGCCACCCGGCGGGACCAGCACCCGGTCGGCCAGCTTGGTGCCGGTGCCGCTCTCCACGGTGGTGTCGATGGCCGCGGCCAGGACGCTCGTGTCGCCGCCGATCGAGATCACCGGGTCGGTGCGGGCGTCGTGGGTTTCCGAGCACAGCGCGGCGCGGCCCTCGTCGGGCACGGTGACCAGGTCCGGGGGCAGCGTCGGCGGCGCCGCCTCGCCCTCGGCCGGGACCAGGGCGGTGCTGGTCGGCGCGGCGTTGGCGGCGGCGGCGGGGATCTCCTTGGGCCGCACCGAGTACTGGCCCGAGATGATCCGCACCTGCAGCTCGGTCAGCGGCGCCAGCCCGTCGGTCCGGACCAGGTAGTACTGCACGCCGCGGGACAGCGGGTAGTAGACCACGTCGCCGACGGTGAACCCACTGAGCACAGAGGACGGCGAACCCTGGCCGGGCACGTCGATCCGGCCGATGTCCTGCCCAACCGGCAGGCCGTTCAGCCAGGCCGTGCCCGCGTCCACCGCACCGGCCTGCGCGCCGAACACCGAGCGGATCACCGCGACGTCGGTGATCCGGTAGCGGTGGTTGTTCCACACCAGGTAGACGGTGCCGTCGGTGAAGTCGCGGGCCAGGATCGCGCGCTGGCCGAGCGGCGCCCCGCCCGGCATGGACTGCCCGACCATCAGCGTGGTGGTGGTCAGCGGAGCGCCGGCCAGGTTCTGGCCCAGCACCGAGCACATCGTCCACGGCGTCGCGGTCGCGCGGTCTGCGGGCGGCAGCGAGGCAGGCGCGCCGGGGATGCCAACGGCGGGCCTGCGCGGCAACCCGGCGAGGTCCTTGCCGGACACGCGGTGCGGTCCGGCCTTGTCCGCGCTGGTCAGCAGGCGGGCGGAGGCGTAGTTCAGGGTCGGCTGCAGCTCGCCGGAGGAGTACACGAACGTCGCGCCGGTCTCCCGCTCGATCACCACCGCGCCGTCCGTTTTCCAGGACGTGCCGCCGACTCCGGTGAACACCCCGTAAACGCCGAAGCCCGCGGCGATCAGCACCGCGATCATGACCCCGGCGAACACCGCGCCCACTCCGCGCCGCAGCGGGGTCAGCTCCGGATCGGTCTCGTGCACGATGAGCGCGGAGGTGACCCGCTGCATCATGAACTGGTAGGCCTGCAGCTGGTCGCGACGAGTGGGCACGCCTATCCCTCAGCCGATCGAGGCCATCAGGCCCTGGACGTATGCGAAGAATCCGGTGATGAACCCCGCGAACGGGATGAGGGCCACGATAGCCATGACGTCCACGATGTCGGCGATGCGGCCGAACCACGGCGACGGGTTCTTGCCGGAGTAGACCAGCCCGGCGGCCGCGACCAGCAGCGCGAGCACCACCAGCGCCAGCAGGAACAGCCCGAGCCCGACGTTGCCGGACGCGGTGGAAAAGCACCAGTCGGCCAGCAGCGCGAACACCCACAGCCCGGCGACCAGCAGCGGGATCCGCTGGCGCGGCACCGGGAACAGCCGGGCGCGCAGCAGCAGCGCCGCGCACGCGAGGATCAGCATGATCAGCCGCGACCCACCGCCGTGCACGGCGAGCGGGATCGACGCGAAAGCGCTGATCAGCGCGGCGCCGGTGAGGAAACCGGTGAGCAGTTCGTCGGCGCGGGCGGCCGCGTCGAACACCGCCGGGGTGGCCGGGTGCGGTTCGTCGTTGAGCAGGTCGGCCGACCGCTGCGGCAGCGCGGGCAGCGGCACCCGGCCCAGCCGCAGCGCGAGCCACGGATATCCGGGCAGCAGGCCGATCGCGATGGTCAGGACCAGCGCGCCGGCCGCGTCCGGGTCCATCCAGCCGCCGAACAGCGCCCCCAGCGCGCCGAGGACCCCGGTGGCGATGGCGGCGACGAACACCCGGCTCATCGCGCCGACGCCGAGGTAGCCGACGATGCCGAAGACCAGCAGCGAAATGGCGCCCAGCAGCAGCTGCGCGGAGCCGAAGGAGAACAGCCCCAAGTGGTCCGGCGCGGTCGGCAAGTAGCCGCCGAGGAACGCGTACGGCAGCGCCGATCCGGCGAACACCGCCCCCGCGTAGGCGTCCGGCACCGCCCGCGCCACGACGATGCCCAGCGCGGTCAGGACCACCGCGGCGGACAGCGTGATCAGGCCGGCGTCCAGCCACGGTGGTTCGAACAACAGGGAGACCAGGCTGCCCCCGCACAGCAGCACCGCCGCGACGACCAGCCCCGCGCGCCGGGTGGCGGCGCGGCCCCAGCTGCGGCCGTAGCGCCGGGCGCCGCTGGCGATGGCCTCGACCAGGTCGTCGTACTCGATCTCGGGCCAGTCCACCGGACCGGGGACCAGGTGCAGGATCTCGCCGTCGCGCACCTGCTGCGCGGCGAGCGTCTGCTGCCCGTCGAGGCGTTCGCCGGTGGGCCGCCGCAGCGACCAGCCGCCGTGCTGCTCGCCGGTGTCCGGCGCGTCCTCGCCCGCGTGCCGCAGGATGTAGGGGAGCAGTTCCGCGACCGGCACGTTCTCCGGGAGCGCGACGTCGATCCCGCGCTTGGGCGTGGTGATGCTCACCTTCGCGAGGGTCGTGCCCATCGCCGACGTCATGCTGCCCCTACCTCCAAATTGGACCCCGAGACCGGCTGGGAGAGTATCCATTAAAGCGCGACACTAGGCTGGCGGAAAGCTCTATGCTGGCGCACCCGGGCGCTCGGGAGGTTTTCGGTCTTGGGAACGATCATAGTCAAGCGGCCACTCCGGCGGCCCGCGCCTGACCTGCCATCGGGCGACGTGGTGCTCGATCCCCCACCGGAGAACCCGCCGCCCGCGGGCAAGAGCTGGTCGCGGGTGCTGATGATCCTGCCGATGCTCGCCGGCACCGGCGGCATGGCGCTGCTGATCGGCGCGGGCCGGTCCGGTCCGCTGATGTACGTCGCCGGCGGTCTGTACGGCGTCGCGGTGCTCGGCATGATCCTGTTCCAGATCATCAGCCAGGGCGGGCAGGGCGCGAGCAAGCAGGAGATGATCGCGAACCGCCGCCGGTACATGCGCCGGCTGTCGCAGCTGCGCGCGCAGGTGCGGGACACGATCGACCAGCAGCGCAAGGCGATGTTCTACCGCCACCCGGACCCGGCGCGCCTGTGGTCGACCGCGCAGAGCGCGCGGCTGTGGGAGCGCCGTCCCGGCGACTGGGACTTCACCGTCATCCGGATCGGGCTGGGCTCACAGGAACTCGCGACGCCGCTCGTGCCGCCGGAGACCAAGCCGATCGACGAGCTGGAACCGCTGTGCGCGATGGCGCTGCGGAAGTTCGTGACCACCTATTCGACCGTGCCGGACCTGCCGGTCGCGGTGGCGCTGCGCGGGTTCTCGCGGATCTACCTGACCGGCAACGACGACCGCAAGCGCGCGATGGCCCGGGCGCTGGTCGCGCAGCTGGGCACGTTCCACGCGCCGGGCGACGTGCTGACCGCGTTCTGCGTGCGCGAGCGCGAGCTGTGGGACTGGGCCAAGTGGCTGCCGCACGCGCTGCACCCGACCAAGACCGACGCGGTCGGCCAGATCCGGCTGGTGGCGCCGAGCGTGACGGCGCTGGAGGCGATGCTCGACGACGTGGTGGCCAACCGGCCGCGGTTCAACCCGGGCACGCAGCCGATCGAGGGCTCGACGCACGTGGTCGTGTTCGTCGACGGCGGCGACACCGGCGGCTCCGAGCACCTGATGATCGAGGGCGGCGTCGAGGGCGTCACCGTCATCGACCTCTCCGGCGAGCCGCCGCGCCTGCTCGACGCGGCCACGCTGGTGCTGGACATCTCCCCGGACGGCAACCTGACCAGCCGCACGATGGACGGCGCGGGCAACATCGGCACCGCCGACGCGCTGGGCATCGAGGAGATGCGCGGCCTGGTGCGCACGCTCGCGCCGCTGCGGCTGTCCGCGCTGACCGCGAGCGAGCAGCCGCTGTCCGGGTCGCTGGAGCTGACCGACCTGCTCGGGCTGGGCGACCCGTACGAGTTCGACCTCGCCAAGAGCTGGGAGACCCGGTCCAACCGGGACCGGCTGCGCGTGCCGATCGGCATCACCGCCGACGGCCGCCCGATGGAGCTGGACCTCAAGGAGTCGGCGCAGGACGGCATGGGCCCGCACGGCCTGCTGGTCGGCGCCACCGGCTCCGGCAAGTCCGAGCTGCTGCGGACGCTGGTGCTGGCGCTGGCCGTCACGCACGATTCGGAGATCCTCAACTTCGTGCTGGTGGACTTCAAAGGTGGCGCCACCTTCACCAAGCTCGACCGGCTGCCGCACACCAGCGCGGTGATCACGAACCTGGCCGACGAGCTGCACCTGGTGGACCGCATGCTGGACGCGATCGGCGGCGAGCTGGTGCGGCGGCAGGAACTGCTGCGCAAGGCGGGCAACTACGGTTCGCAGCGCGACTACGAGAAGGCCCGCATCGCCGGCGCGCCGCTCGACCCGCTGCCCGCGCTGCTGATCGTGGTGGACGAGTTCTCCGAGCTGCTCACCGCGCGGCCGGACTTCATCGACATGTTCGTCCAGATTGGACGCGTCGGCCGTTCGCTCGGTGTTCACCTGCTGCTCGCCTCGCAGCGGCTGGAGGAGGGGCGGCTGCGCGGGCTGGACTCGCACCTGTCCTACCGCATCGCGCTGAGGACGTTCTCGGCGATGGAGAGCCGGGTCGTGCTCGGCACGCCGGACGCGTTCCAGCTGCCCCGCTCCCCCGGCAACGGCTTCCTCAAGACCGGCGTGGACGAGCTGACCCGCTTCAAGGCGGCGTACGTGTCGGGCGTGCACCGGCGCGGCACGATCCAGCGCACCGACGACGAGGGCCGCCAGATCGACCCGGTGCAGGACTACTCGACGGCCTACCTGCGCCCGCGCCTGGCGGAGAAGCCGGTGGAGCAGCCGAAGCCCGCCGAGTCCGACGACATGGGCGAGACGCTGATGGACGTGCTGGTCGAGCGGCTGGAGGGGCGGGGTGTGCCGGCGCACCAGGTGTGGCTGCCGCCGCTGGAGGAGCCGCCGTCGCTGGACAAGCTGCTGGAACCGCTCGTGCACGACCCGGAGCGCGGCCTGACCACGGGGCTCCGAGAACACCGCGGTGCGCTGCGCGCCGCCGCGGGCATCATCGACCGGCCCGCCGACCAGCGACGCGACGTGTGCTGGCTGGACCTGTCGGGCGCGGGCGGCAACGTGGCGATCGTGGGCGGTCCGCACAGCGGCAAGAGCACCGCCGTCCGTGCGGTGATCGCGAGCCTCGCCCTCACCCACACCCCGGCCGAGGTGCAGTTCTTCTGCCTCGACTTCGGCGGCGGCGGTCTCGCGGCGCTGCGGGACCTCGCGCACGTGGGCGGGGTCGCGACCCGGCGGGAGATCGACCGGGTCCGCCGCAGTGTCGCGGAGGCGCGCACGCTGATCGCCGAGCGCGAGCAGCGCTTCGCCGAGCACGGCATCGACAGCATGACGACCTACCGAAAGCTGCTGCGCGAGGGCCGGTTCCCGGAGGACCGGTTCGGTGACCTGTTCCTGGTCGTGGACGGCTGGGGCACGTTGCGCGCCGAGTTCGAGGACCTGGAGGCCGACATCGCCGAGGTGGTCAACCGCGGCCTGGCCTTCGGCGTGCACGTCGTGGCCGCGGCCAACCGGTGGATGGACATGCGGATGAACCTGCGCGACATGTTCGGCAGCAAGCTCGAACTGCGCCTGGGCGATCCGGTGGACTCGGTGATCGGCCGGCGCCAGGCCGCCGGTGTCCCGGAGCAGACCCCCGGCCGCGGCCTCGCGCCGGACGGCATGCACTTCCTGTCGGCGGTCCCGCGGGTGGACGGCAAGGAGACCGCGGACGAGCTGGCCGAGGGCATCGCCCACCTGGTGTCGTCGGTCAACAGCGCCTGGCCCGGCGAACCCGCGCCGCGGGTCCGGCTGCTCCCGCCGATGCTGCCGTACACGGCCCTGCCCGCCCCGGACGAGCACGGCATCCCCATCGGCATCTCCGAGGCCGACCTGCAGCCGGTGAGCCTGGACTTCACCACCGAACCGCACCTGGTGCTGTTCGGCGACGTCGAGTCCGGCAAGAGCACCTTCCTGCGCGCGCTGGCCACCGGCCTGATGGCCCGGTACACGCCCGACCAGGCGCAGATCGCCCTCATCGACTTCCGGCGCAGCCTGCTCGGGCTGATCCCGGACGAGTACTTGATCGGTTATGCGACCTCGAGCGGAACCGTTCAGGAAATGGTGCGTCTGACCATCGACGCGATGCAGAAGCGACTCCCGGGAGGTGACATCACGCCGGAGCAGCTCCGTTCCCGCAGCTGGTGGAGCGGCCCGGAACTGTTCATCCTGGTCGACGACTACGACCTGGTCGCACCGAACCCGCACGACAACCCGCTCGCGCCGCTGCTGGAGTACATGACGCAGGGCCGCGACATCGGCCTGCACCTGGTGGTGACGCGCCGCAGCGGTGGTGCCGCGCGGGCGATGTTCGACCCGGTCATCGCCCGGATCCGGGACCTGGCCTCGCCGGGGATCCTGATGTCGGGCAACCGCGAGGAGGGGCCGCTGCTGGGCAACATCCGGCCGCAGAAGCTGCCCCCGGGCCGGGGCTGGCTGATCACCCGCAGCGGGGGCGCCCGGCTGGTGCAGCTCGCCGAGCTGCCACCGCAGGCTTGAGGAAAGTGATTCACCGGGGTTGACTCGAGGTGGTTGGCTAGGGAAGCGGGGGTCCGCCGACCCCTACCCCCGGTGGGCCCCCGCCATCTGAGCTGGGCTTCACGACGTTTGGGAGGGACATCGTGGCACCGACACCGGACGAACCGGGCAGCGTCCCCACCCCGGATTGGGCCGCCAAGGGCGCCGAGCTCGAGCTGGACCCGACGAACTTCCGCAACTACGGCAAGAACATCGCCCAGGTCGGCAAGGACCTGAGCGGCGACACCATGTCGGCCCAGTCGGCGCTGCAGGGTCCCGGCGGCAAGGACATGATGATGTCCACGATGTTCGAGCCGGGCCTGGACATGCAGGCCTACGCCGACCGCAACGCGCAGGAGATGGGGATGTTCATCCCCGACCTGTACAAGAACGTGACGGCCATCGCCTCCGTCGCCCTGATCATGGGCGAGGTCTTCGAGAACATGGACGGCGCCAACGCCGCGATGGTCGACGCCGTCGAGTGGGCGTTCCAGATGGACGGCGCCAAGAAGCCGGGTGACATCCCGTCCTGGCTCAACGACAAGCACACCATCGCCAAGGACCTGACGCCACCGGTCGGCACCGGCGTGACGCAGACCGGGAACGACAAGATGATCAACCAGATCGTGGTCGGCAACATGACGATCACGACCTACCGGACCCCGGACGGCGGCACCCGCACGGTGCAGACGAACGGCGGGGTGACCACCGAGTACCTGGACGACAAGAACGGCACCCGTCAGTACATGATCACCTCGACCAAGGGTGAGCACGAGAACACGACGGTGACGACGTTCTACCACAACGGCGCTCCGGCCGGTGAGACGCGCCGCACGACGAAGCACGACACGGACTCCGACCCCAACGTCGTCCACCAGGTCACGACGTCGCAGACCTACGACAAGGACGGGAAGCCGGTCAAGTCCGACGGTCCGGCGCCGAGCCAGCACGTGGTCACGTACAACTTCCAGGACGGCTCGCACGCCCGCGACTACTACACCGAGACGATGCAGAAGGACGTGAACGACGTCGACGGGGACGGCGACAAGAACGAGAAGGTGCCCGTCAAGACCGACGAGCGGTCGGTCGGCACCCAGCACGACCTGCCGACCGGCGCCGACTACCGGCAGAACTACGACGAGCTCGAGCAGGCCCGACGCGCGGCGACAGGGGGGTAGGACGGCCATGGGCGACGACTACTTCGGCTACGACCTCAGCAAGATCGGCACCGGGGTCGGCGGGGGCTACTACAACACCGGGCAGAAGACGCCCCCCGCGATGTGCAAGACCTACGACTTCGAGGGCGAGGGCATCGAATCGCTCTACCTCGCCGTCGTGAAGGGCGAGCAGCCCGGCACCACCGCCGACCGCGCCCGGCAGTGGGGCAACGTCGAGCTGATGATCCAGACGGTCGCGGACAACCTGCGCGAGCAGACCCAGACGCTGGCCGACCACTGGAAGTCGCCCGGCGCGAAGGAGGTCTTCCTCGGCAAGGTCGGCATGACGCTGGCCTACCTGCGCCAGTGGCAGGACGCCGCCCTGCACAACAGCACGGCGCTGTACGGCCTGTCCAACACGATGTACGAGGCACAGGCCAAGATGCAGGCCCTGTACGACGACTACAAGGCCGAGAAGAAAGACGCGATGGACAACGCGACCCACGACATGGGCGCGTTCTACGCGGCGAAGGTCGGCACCAAGCCCGGCGACGCCAAGGACAAACTGGAGGCGGGCAACAAGGTCACCGAGAAGTACGACCAGCAGGCGCGCAAACTCGCCCAGACGATCGCGAACCAGTACGCGCCCTACATCTACAAGCTGGAGGCCGCGCACGGGCCGAAGCTCGAGGTCCTCAACGCGATCCTGCACCCGGAGGCGACCGGCGGCCCGCGTCCGCCGACACTCAACGCGCCCGGCGCTCCCGGCACGCCGCCCGGCGGGTCACCAGGCGCCCCTCCGGGTAGCGCCCCCGGTGCGCCCGGGAACGCCCCCAACGCGCCCGGCCACGCGCCGAAGGCCCCGGGCGACTCGCCGGCCTTCAACGCGAACAACGCACCGACGGAGAACCCGGCGTTCAACGGGAAGGAGGCGCCGACAGCGCCCCCCGGGCCGGCTCCGGTCGCACCCACGGCGCCCGGCCCGGCACCGACCGCGCCGAACGGGATCACGACCACGCCGCCGCCACCCGGGAACGCACCGGGCATCGACCCGGCGCTGCTCGGCCTCGCGGGCGGGGCGGCGCCGATGCTGGCGAACGGGTTCACCGGTGGCAAGGCGCCGGGCGCCCCCTCGTTCGGCAACAAGGGCGCCACTCCCAACCTGTTCTCCGGCAAGGCCCCGGCCAACGTCCCGCCGACGCTGGGCCTGAACACCACGCCGACCTCGGTTCCGGGGACCGCTCCCGGCACTCCGCCGTCGTTCAGCCAGAACGGCAACCTCTACCCGCCGGGCACGATCACCCCGCCGCCGGGCGGTCAGGTGCCGCAGCAGCCGCAGGCCAAGGAGCCGGGCGGTGAGCGGCCCGGCGCACCGACGTTCGACAACGCGCTGCCCTTCGACGAGCACCTGAGCCTCGAAGCCAGCTCGGCGTACCGGCAGGCCATGCAGTCGGCGCCGCCAGCGCCGCCCACCGCGGAGTCGGCGATGGGCCCCAACGGGAGCTCGGCCCCGCCGATGCCACCGGGTGGCCAGTCGCCGAACGGCCGGGACGTCCAGGCGGGGCGGCGGTCCGGCGCGCCCCTGATGAGCGACCTGTCCGAGCGGCCGCCGGCGTTCCAGCCGCCGCCGTCGACCGCTCCGGTGCTCAACAACGACAGCAAGCGCAACAACCGAGGCGGCAGCGCGAAGGAAGCGCCCACGGGGACGCGCGAGGGCCTGCCTCCCGGTGTGGGCGCACCGCCGGTGCTGTCCAACCCGCACCGCAAGGCGCCGGGCAAGACGTTCAGCGAGTGGATGGCCGAACGCAAGCGCCGGAAGACGCAGCAGGGCAACCGGAAGCAGTCGGAGTTCGCCGCGAACCTGCCGATGAGCACGACGGCGGTGTTCGACGGACGGTACTCCGCGCAGGAGTACGTCGCCGGTTCCGCCGGCGAGATCCCGAACGTCCTGCAGGCGCCGGTGCCCGTGGTGACGGCTCCGGACCGGCACGCCAAACCGGTCGTGCACGCCGATCGTGCCCAGCGCGTCGTGCGGAAGGACGAGAAGGCGCCCGTCGCCGACCAGGCCGCGTTCGAGGTCGAGACTCCGGGTGGTCCGGTCGTCGCGGCCGGGGAGCGGGAGAAGCGGTACCGGCCGGCGGAACCGTCGGCTCTGGACGGGCGGAACTGAACCGCGTTCCGGTGCGTCACGTCCCCAGTGGACTGACGCACCGGAGCACCTCACCCCACCAACCGGCGGCCGGCGACGGAAGTGGACCGACTACGCCCCAGACCTCCCCCGCCCCCGATCCACAGCCGATCTTTGGTCGCCGACCAGGCGTGTCAAGGTACTCTTTCCCGCCTTGACACGCCTGCTCGACGACCGAAACACAATCAGGCATCGGGGGCGGGGGAGGTCGGACCCAAGGTGACCGTTAGGCGCCGTAGGCGCCAAGAGGACCGGGCGCGGGAAGACCGGCAGGCGGTTCGGCCTTCCCGCGCCCGGAGTCAGTACCTCCCGGGCCGCCCGAGGCGCGCCCGCTCGGCCGGCGCCGGGTCCACCCACACGTAGTGGTTGGTCTCCCCCGCGAGCACGGCCAGCATGTCGTCCCGCAGCATCTGCAACTGCTGCGACGTCCGCTGGGTCAACCGGAGCGCCGGGGCGAGCAGCGAGGCCTCGTTGGGCGTGAGCCGCTGCATCAGCACCAGGTCCGAGCCCGGCACGGCGCCCACCCGCTCGGGCGTCAGCCGCCGGTGCAGCAGCACCCTCGTCTGCCACGCCTCCGGCTCGCTCTGGGACTGGGGCGCGTCGTGCAGGCACAGCACCGGTGCGTCGGCGCTGGCGGTCACCGCGGGCGGCGAACCCGGCGCCAGCACGGCGACCCGGTCGGTCCGCCCGGTCGCCGACTGTCCCAGCTGGACCCAGTCCGCCGGGTGCTGCGAGAACACCAGCAACCGCGCCCCGGCCCGCAACGCGCGGAAGGCCATCAGCCGCGCCGCCCAGGCGCCGCCGATCAGGCTCACCGACACCGGCTCCGGCCGGAACAACGTCAGCGCCACCGGGAACCCGTTCTGGTCCCGCCCCAGCGGCAGCCCGACCGACGACGCGGACACCTGCAGCAGCTCCAGCGCCGCGTCGGAGGCGTGGTGCGCGCCGATCCGCAGGCGCGGGATCGAGCGGTGCCGTCGCGTCCGCCAGTCGCGGTGCTCGCGCGGTGCGCCGACCGCCGGACCGGCGGGGCCGGGCCCGGGTGGCTGGGGCGGCATCGGCGTCGGCACGCCGATCGCCAGCGCGGGCCGCGCGACCTCGACGGTCGTCGCGGCGGCCGCGGCTTCGGCGGCACCCTGCTGTTGCGCCTGCGCCGGGGCGGGCACGTTGACCACGGCGGGCGCCTGCGGCACAGCCGGGGCGCCGAGCACGGCCTGCCCGGGCGGCATCGGCGCGTGCTGCTGCTGCACCGGCGGCGGTCCGGGCTGGGCCTGCGCCGGCGGCACCGGCCGCGGCATCGCCTGCGCGGGCGGCTGGGGCCGCGACGGCGGGTACTGTCCGGCGTTCATCGTGCACCTCCCCCGCTCGGTGCCGAAGCATACACGGCCGGGCCGTGCTGACCGTCCAAACGGGACATCCGGGCGCCGTTGCGCTCGGCCAGCGTCTTCACCAGGTCGCACACCTGCTGGTACCGCTGCGCCGTCGCGGCGACCCGGACCAGGCAGCGCAGCGTGGTCCCGTCGAAGGACGGCTCGAGCAGCAGCGCGATGCTGACCAGGTCCGCGGGCAGCTCGGCCAGCGCGGCGAGCAGGCCGGTGCCGCGGTCGGGGTCGGGCCACGACTGGATCCAGAAGCATCCGTGCGTCAGGCGCGTGGAGTGCCACGACTCCCAGGCCTCGTGCACGCGCGCCGGGCCGCCGCCGGGGAGCAGGTCGCAGGATCGGGCGAGCGCGTCGACGACCTCGTCCGCGGTCAGCATCCGCGCGTTCAGCCCGCGCCGCCGCAGCACCCGCTCGGCGCGGCGGGTGATCTCGGCCAGCACGGCGGGCACGTCCAGGCGCCCGCCGGGCGAGTCGATCATCGATTCGGCCACGGCCCGGGCGTCCAGCCGCACCGCGACCCACAGGGCGCGGTCGCGGGTCCCGGGCTCGCGGCCGGGCACCGAGTGCGTCACGACCTGCATCACCACACCGGCCTGCTCGGCCTCGGCAGCGGTGCGGGCCAGCGCGGCCAGCGGCACCGGCGGGGTCGCCACGTCCGCACCCCCGGTCACCTCCAGCACGGCGAACCAGCCCGCCTCGTCGCTGCCCATGCCGAGCTTGCCCTCGCCCGGACCGTCGATGTCCTCGACGACCAGGTCCGGCGCCAGCTCGCACAGCGCGGTCAGCCGCGGGTCGTCCCGCTTCTCGCCCGAGGTGCCGCGGCGCGACCGGAAGCCCATCCACAGCATCAGGCTCTCGGTCCACCAGCGGCCCTTCGAGCGGCCGAACATCAGCACGATCACCGCGAGCCCGATCACGCCCGCGGCGATCAGCGCCCACAGTTCCTGCACGCCGACCGCGGCGACGACCACGAGCACGATCTCGAACGCCAGCAGCCGGGCCAGGCTCACCACGCCGAGCCGTCCGCGGCCGCGCACGGGCCGGAACCACGCCTGCCCCCTGGCCTGGGCGCGCAGCTCGGCGGAGCCGCCGCCGCGCGCGTCGAACTGCGCGGCGGCCTGCGGCTGCTGGCCAGTCGTGATCACCTGCGGAGCCCCTTCCACCAGCCAACGATATCGCCGGACCCGGCCATGATCACCGCACGAAAATCCGCGGCGCTCACGGCGGACCCGTAGCCGACCCGCACCGTACCGCACCCGCGTGCGGCCGGGTTTCCCATGACCTGGCCTTTTTCCCTTCGACGCACGCCGCCGCACTGTCGGTTCCGTGCCAGGGCCGTCGGCCACTCTGTTAGGCGTACCAGACTCCCCTGGCTCGTCGGAGGCAACGGCAGGTGACCCCACCGCTCTTCGAGCCGGCCGATCCGGTCCGGGCGTACCTCAACGGCATCAGCCGGGCCGACCTCCTGACCATCGAGGAGGAGGTCACGCTCGCCAAGCGGATCGAGGCCGGGCTCTACGCCCAGCACCTGCTCGCGACCACGCGGGTGCTCGATCCGCAACGGCGCGACGACCTGCGCACGATCGCCGAGGAGGGCCGGGAGGCGAAGAACCGCCTGCTGGAGGCCAACCTGCGGCTGGTGGTGAGCATCGCCAAGCGCTACACCGGGCGTGGTATGTCGCTGCTGGACCTGATCCAGGAGGGCAACCTCGGGCTGATCCGGGCCGTGGAGAAGTACGACTACACGCCCGGGTTCAAGTTCTCCACCTACGCCACGTGGTGGATCCGGCAGGCGATCAGCCGCGCGCTGGCCGACCAGTCCCGCACCATCCGCATCCCGGTGCACCTGGCCGAGCAGGTCAACCGGGTGCTGGCCGCGCGCCGCGAGCTGGCCACGCGGCTGGGCCGGGAGCCGGGGCACGACGACATCGCCGCGGAGCTGAGCTTGACGCCGTTCCAGGTGATCGAGCTGCTCTCCTACAACGAGGAGCCGATCAGCCTGGACCAGACCGTGGGCACGGACGGCAGCAGCGTGCTCGCGGACCTGCTGTGCCACCCGGGGCGGCCCGGCGTGCCCGCGTCGTACCACGTGCTGCGGCGGGAGATCGACGAGCTGCTGTCCACGCTGAAGCCGCGGGAGCAGCAGGTGATCCGGCTGCGCTGCGGTCTGGACGACGGCCGCCAGCGCACGCTCGAGGAGGTCGGCCGCGAGCTGGGCGTGACGCGGGAGCGGATCCGCCAGATCGAGCGGCGCACGCTGGGCAAGCTGCGCGAGGAATCCCGCACCGCGCGGTTGCAGGCCTACGTCTCGTGAGTCCGTTGTGGACTTCCGCAGCACCGCAGTGGTTCCGCCGTACCACGCCCGCTGACCTGCGGATTCGATCTCGGCGGCGGGTCAGGCCGGTGCCGTCGATCCGCCAGCGGGGCCGCGCACACTCGGTGTGGCAAGGACCATCGAGGGGGAAGATGGGCAGGCTGACCATGGCTGAGACGAGCACCCTCTGCCGGACGTGCGGGGACTCGGGCGGCTGGATCCTGGAGACCGACGTCGATCCGGCGACCGGTCTGATCACCTCGCGGGAGGTGCCGTGCCCCCGGTGCCGTCCGGCTTCGCGGAGGCAGGACGACCTCTTCGGTTTTTGACAGTTCGGGCCGATCTGTCACAGATTCCTCTTGCAGGATCGTTCAACAATCAGTACGGTCACGGCACCCGAAACGAATCGGAGTTGTCATGGCCGCCGTGCTCGAGGTCGTCGACAGCGGTCCGTTGTCGACCGTGCAGGACCTGGGCCGGCCCGGGTACGCCGACATCGGCGTGACGGAGTCCGGCGCCGCCGACCGGGCCTCGCTGCGGTTGGCGAACCGCTTGGCGGGCAACGGTGAAGGCGCGGCCGCGATCGAGGTGACATTCGGCGGGTTCGCGGCGCGGGCCACGGCCGAGGTGACGATCGCGGTGACCGGCGCGCCGTGCCCGATCACGATCGACCGGATGGGCGCGCCGATGAACGCGGCGCTGCGGGTGCCGGCCGGGGCGGAGTTCCGGCTGGGCTGGCCGGCGACCGGGTTGCGCAGTTACGTGGCGGTGCGCGGCGGCATCGCGGTCGAGCCGGTGCTGGGTTCTCGGGCGACTGATTTGTTGTCCGGACTGGGCCCCGACCCGTTGCGGCGGGGGATGGTGTTGCCGGTGGGTGCGGCTGTCGCACCGGTGGCGGCGCCGCGCTTCACGCCGGTGGCGGCGCCCCCGTCGGACGAGCTGGCGCTGCGGATACTGCCGGGCCCGCGGGATGACTGGTTCACAGAGTCGGCGTTGCGGACGCTGATGGCGCAGCCGTACGCGGTGACGTCGGAGAGCAACCGCATCGGGATTCGCCTGGAGGGGCCGGTGCTGCCGCGCGCACGGCACGGCGAGCTGGTGAGCGAGGGGATGGTGACCGGGGCGGTGCAGGTGCCGCCGTCCGGGAAGCCGACGCTGTTCCTCGCCGACCATCCGGTGACCGGCGGGTACCCGGTGATCGCGGTGGTGGTGACGGAGGATGTCGACAAGGCAGCCCAGGCGCGGCCCGGGTTGCTGGTGCGCTTCGATCTAGCCGAGCCGGCGCGGGTTTGAGGTTCTCGCTGCCGCGGTGAGCCGGCGGTGGCCCGGTGCGCGAGTGGTCCAGCGGCGCCGCCACGGCCGGCGCCGGATGCGCGAGTGCTCTACGAGAGGCTCGTGATTCCGCACGAGGTGGCCACTCGCGTGCGCGCGAAGGGTCCACTCGCGCGGCGACCGCTGCCCCACTCACGCGGGCACGAATGGCCCACTCGCGCGGGCATGAACGGTCCACTCGCCCGGACACCAAGCGCCCACTCGCGCAGGCACGACCAATCCATTCGCGCGGGCATGAAGGGGCCCACTCGCGCCATCACGAGCGGACCACTCGCGCGGCGCACCAACCGTCCGCTCACGCGCACACGAACGACCCACTCGCGCAGGCACGAAACAGCCCACTCGCGCGGCTGCGAGCGGGCAGCCACACCTACCCACGACCGGGCTCGTGACTGGCCCACGACATGCCCGCTCGCGCGGGCACGAAAGGACACGCTCGCGCGCACACGAACGGCCCACTCGCGCCACCATCGACACTCCACTCGCGCGGGCACGAGCGGACCACTCGCGCGGCCACCAACTGTCCGCTCACGCGGACACGAAGAGCCCACTCGCGCAGGCACGAAACAGCCCACTCGCGCGGCCGCGAGCGGGCCGATCCCCCATGTGAACCCTCCGTGACAAGGCCACTACGTCAAGCAACATGACTAGCCCGATAAAGCGGAACCGCCAACCCCCGCAAGCGGATCGTGTTTTAATTCACCACTTCGGGCGTATATCGTTTCGTGATCGGGCCCCTGGGAAATCGGCTGCTGGTTCTGACTCCGGCCGGTGAGTCAGTTCCGGAAAGAAGAACCGAAATGCCTTCAAGGTCTGAAGGAGGGGTTCATACCGTGCCCACTCGAATACGCAGGATGATCACTTTCCCGATCGCCTGCGCCGTCGCGACCGCTGCCCTTTTGGGGCTCACCGCCCCCGCCGGCGCCACCCAGCTCTCGACCGGTGATCGCATCGTCGAGGCTGCCGCCGCGCAGGCCGGGAGTCCCTACCGCTCGGGCGGCGAGACCCCGGGCGGGTTCGACTGCTCGGGCCTGACCCAGTACGCGCACAAGCAGGTCGGGATCGATCTTCCCCGCACCGCCCGCGACCAGCGGGCCGCCGTGCGCAGCGTGTCCAAATCGGACATGCGGCCCGGTGACCTGGTGTTCTTCACCAGCGGTGGACGCGTCTACCACGTGGGGATCTACGCCGGGAACAACAAGATCTGGGCCGCCCCCGAATCCGGCGACGTGGTCCGCCTCCAGAACATCTGGACCAGCTCCTACACCGTCGGACGGGCCTGGTAACCGAGCCCGCTAACAACCGGTCGGCAAAACCGAACAGGCCGCGTCCCGCGCGGCCTGTTCGGCCATTTCCTCCCGCGGCTGTTCAGCCATCAGGACGAGCCGGTGGTAAAGCGGCGCCGTCGCGGTCACCAGCAACCGATGGGCGTCCACCGCGCCCACGATCTCGCCACGCGCCCGCGCGCGCGAAACAACCACTTCGCACCGCCGGTACCGGTCCCGCCAGAACTCCCGCAACGCCGCCGCGGCGGGCGCGGACCGGAACGACGCCGCGATCAACGCCCGCGTCACCGACGACTCGTCCCGCAACGACGTGAAGACCTCCCGGTTCAGCGCCACCAGGTCCCCGACCAGCGAACCCGTGTCGGCCGGCGCCCAGTCGTCCCCCGCGGCCGCGTCGAACACGTCCGCCAGCAGCCCGCCCACGTCCCGCCACCGCCGGTAGACCGTGGCCCGGTGCACCCCCGACCGCTCCGCCACCGCGTCGATGCTCAGCCCGTCGAACCCCGCCTCGACCAGCAGGGACGTGACGGCGTCGAGCACGCGCGCCCGAGTGCGGGCGGTGCGGCCACCGGGCCGGCGCAAACCGGTTGCGGATGCCGAGTCGGTCATGCCAGCATCTTAGCGCGACAACAGTCGCATTAAGGAGCCAACGTGCAGATCGACGAACAGACCGTCCCGGGCGAGGGCCCCTACGGGATCACGGCCGGACCGGACGGCGCACTGTGGGCCACGCTGGTCCACAGTGGTCACATCGCGCGGATCGCCGACGACACCACACTCTTCGAGCTCGACCCCGGCTGCGGGCCGGCCGTCATCACGCCCGGCCCGGACGGCGCACTGTGGTTCAGCCGCATCCGCGACCACCGCATCGGCCGGATCACCACCGACGGCACGGCGACCTCCTTCGCGCTCCCGCCGGACTGCGGCCCATACGGGATCACCGCCGGCCGGGACGACGCGATGTGGTTCACCGAGATGAACACCGACCGCGTCGGCCGCCTGCACAACGGCGAACTCACCGAATTCCCCGTGGGCGCCGAGAAGTCCTACCCGTCGGCGATCGTCACCGGCCCGGACGGCGCCCTGTGGGTGACGCTCAACCAGGCGGACGCGATCGCGCGCATCACCACCGACGGCGAGGTCACCCGCTTCGCGCTGCCCACCGAGAAAGCCGCGCCGGTCGGCATCACCGCCGACGATCAGGCGATCTGGTTCGTCGAGATCGGCGCCGGCCAGATCGGCCGCCTCACCCCGGACGGCAGGATCACCGAGTTCCCGCTGCCGGACCGCGAAGCCCGCCCGCACGCGATCCTCCCGGACGGGGAAAGCGGTTGCTGGTTCACCGAGTGGGGCGCGAACCGGATCGGGCACATCACCGCCGACGGCGAGTTCGAGCACCACCCGCTGCCCACCCCGGGCTCGGAACCGCACGGGCTGGCCGTCCTGGACGGGACCGTGCACGTGGCTCTCGAAATCGGCAAGGTCGCCCGCCTGCTGCCCTAGCACCTCACATTTCCGCCCGCCACGTCGTCGGACTTTCCACAACCCTCGGGAAAGGAAACCGATGACCACGACCACCCACCGCTCGCGCCTGCCCGACCCCGCCCGCTTCATCCCGGAGGTGGGCGCGATCGGCGCCGCGACGCAGCAGGCCATCCGCACCGGCGTGCTCCCGGACACCACCATCGGCCTGGTGCAGCTGCGCCTCGGGCAGCTCGCCGGCAGCACCTACCACACCCTCCGGCAGACCGGTGAGCTGCGCGAAGCCGGGGAGACCGAGGAGCGCATCACCGCCGTGGCGTCGTGGCGGGACGCGCCGTGCTTCACCGACGCCGAGCGGGTCGCGCTGGAGCTGGCCGAAGCCGTCTTGAGCCCGAACCCCTCCGGCGAGCGCGTCCCCGACGACCTGTTCGCCAGGGTCGCCGCGCACTACGACGAACGCGAGCTCTGGACACTCACCCTGGTGATCGCCCAGCTCTGCTTCTTCATCCCGGTCGCGCTCATCGCCAAGCCGATCCCCGGTGCGCCGCCGGGGCAGAACTACAGCTGACAAAAAGGAGGGCGGCCGCCCCACCGGCGGCCGCCCTCCCCGACTCACACCTCAGCCGGTTCCTTGCGCCGCACCAGTTTGCGCACCAGTGGCCACGCCAGCAGCACCGCCACGAGCACGTACACCGCGATCGCGAGCGGCGAGTTCACCAGCCCGGTCAGGTCGCCGTCGCTGATCTGCAGCGCCCGCCGCATCTGCTGCTCCGCCGCCGGGCCGAGGATGACCCCGATGATCGCCGGCAGCACCGGCAACCCGAAGCGCCGCATGACGAACCCGATCACGCCGATCACGTACAGCAGGATCAGGTCGATCACCGAACCGCTGACCGCGTACGCCCCGACGCTGGCGAAGAACAGGATCCCGGCGTACAGGTACGGCCGCGGGATCCGCAGCAGCTTCGCCCACACCGGCGCCATCGGCAGGTTGATCAGCAGCAACAGCACCAGCCCGATGAACAGGCTCGCGATCAGCGCCCACACCAGCGCGGACTCGCGCTGGAACAGCAGCGGCCCGGGCTGGATGCCGTACTGCTGGAACGCCGCCAGCATCACCGCGGCCACCGCCGTGGTGGGCAGGCCCAGCGTCAGCATGGACACCAGCGTGCCCGCCGCCGACGCGCTCGCCGTCGACTCGGGGCCGGCGACACCTTCGATCGCGCCCTTGCCGAACTCCTCCGGCTTGCGCGACAGGCGCTTCTCGGTCACGTACGACAGGAACGTCGGGATTTCCGCGCCACCGGCCGGGATCGCGCCGAACGGGAACCCGATCACCGGCCCGCGCAGCCACGGCTTCCACGTCCGCCGCAGGTCCGACCGCGACAGCCAGGGCCGCCCCACCGGAATCGCCTCGGACTGGTTGTGCCGCAGGTGCGCGGCGACCCACAGCGACTCGCCGACGGCGAACAGGCCGACCGCGACGATCACCACGTCGATGCCGTCCGACAGGTGCAGCGCGCCGAACGTCAGCCGCGACTGGCCGGTCATCTCGTCGAGCCCGACCAGGCCGATGGTCAGCCCGATCAGCAGCGACGCGTACCCGCGGACCCGGGACTTGCCCAGCACCGAGGTGACCGCGACGAACGACAGCACCATGATCGCGAAGTAGTCCGGCGCCCCGATGTCCACGGCGAGGCCGGCGATCAGCGGCGCGAGCAGCACCAGCGCGATCGTGCCGATGATGCCGCCGGTGAAGTGCCCGATCGCCGCCGCGGCCAGCGCCTGCGGGCCGCGGCCCTTGCGCGCCATGGGATTGCCCTCGATCGCGGTGACCACCGCCGCGCTCTCGCCGGGCGTGTTCAGCAGGATCGACGTCGTCGAGCCGCCGAACATACCGCCGTAGTAGATGCCGGCGAACATGATGAACGCCGCGGTCGGGTCGAGACCGTAGGTCACCGGCAGCAGCAGCGCCACCGCCATCGCCGGGCCGATGCCCGGCAGCACGCCGATCGCGGTGCCCAGCAGGACACCGATCGCGGCGAACATCAGGTGCGACGGGGTCAGCGCGGTGCCGAAGCCCGCCCACAGGTTGGACAGGTCCATGAGCTACAGCACCCCCATCAGCGGGCCGCCGGGCAGCGGAACACCCAGCAGCACCGTGAAGACGAACCAGGTGACCAGGGAGACCCCGGCCGCGATGAGCGGATCCCGCACCAGGTGCCTGCTGCCCAGGGCGTAGGCCGCGCCCCAGAACATGATCGCCGACGACAGCGGGAACCCGAGCGTGTCGATCAGCGCCGCGTTGGCGAGGAACGCGCCCGACAGCAGCAGCACCGTGCGCCAGTCCGCGGGAGCGTCGAGGTCGACGTCCTCCCCCGCCTCGGCCTCGCCGCGGCCGCCGCGCAGCACGTCCCGCGCCAGCAGCAGCGACACGAGCAGCAGCAGTGAGCCGACCAGGATCGGCACCGCCTTCGGCCCGACCGGACCGCGTTGCGTGAAGTCGGTCGGGATGCTCAGCGCGTCGACGAGCACGAGCACGCCGACGGCGAACAGGAAGACGCAGACACCCAGCTCGGAATGCGTGCGCCACCACGACTTCGGCGCGGACGCCGTCTCCTTCTCGATGACGCTCATGCCAGCCCCAGCTCCTTCAGCACCGCGGCCACCCGGTCGTTCTCCGACTTCAGGAACGCGGCGAAGTCGTCACCGGGCTGGAACGCGGGCGTCCACCCGTTGCGCTGCAGGGCGTCCCGCCACTGCGGCGTGTCCTGCAGGCGCGTGAACAACCCGATGAGCCGGTCCCGGTCGCTGTCGGACAGCCCCGGCGGCGCGACGACCCCGCGCCAGTTGGTGAACGAGACGTCCACACCGGACTCCTTCAGCGTGGGCGCGTCGATGCCGGGCACCCGTTGCGGGCTGGTCACCGCGAGCGCCCGCAGCGCGCCGGAGGCGATCTGGTCGCGGGTCTCGCCGATGCCGGAGACGCCGAACCCGACCTTGCCGCCCAGCACGGACGCCATCAGCTCGCCGCCGCCGTCGAACGGGATGTAGTTGACCCGCGACGGCGGGATGCCGGCCGCCTGCGCCATCAGCATCGGCGCCAGGTGGTCCGGCCCGCCGGGGGCCGAGCCGCCGCCGACCGGCACGCTGCCCGGATCGGCCTTCCACGCCTCGACCAGCTCCTGGATCGTCTGGTACGGCGAATCCTTGCTGACCACGACGATGTCGGCCTCTTCGGTCAGCTTCGCGATCGCGGTGGTGTCCTGCAGCGACGACGGGGATTTGTTCGTGTAGGTCGAACCGACCACGCCGAGTCCCATGGACATGGCGAGCTTGCCGTTGCCGCGCTCGTTCACCAGCCGGCCGAGGCCGACCGTGCCGCCCGCACCGGGCAGGTTGAACACTTCGATGTTGCCGTTGAGCCCGGCGTCCTCGATCGCCTTCACGGCCGTGCGGGCCGTGATGTCGTAGCCACCGCCGGGTGAGTTGGGGACCATCATCCGCAGGCCCCGGATCTGGGGCCCGGTCTCCTCGCCGCCCGCCGACACCAGCGGGGGGACGAGGAGGAGCGCCACGGCCGCGCCGAGAACGGCGAGCCAGGCCTTGCGATTCTTCATCAGCGCACCTCGTTGTGGAGCTTCGTTGCCCGGCATCGTGCACCGGGGCCGCGCCGCTGTCACCCGTTAGGCACCTATCGATCGTTGTGGTCATTGTGGTCACGGCACGATCGGGCGGTGCGGATGCGATAGTGAGGGGCGTGGGTGCGCAAGGATCGCTGGCCCGCCAGCTGCTGGGCTGGCAGCTGATCATCGTGTTCGCCCTGCTCGCGTGCGTGTTCGGCTACTCCGCCGTGCAGTCCGACCGCACGTTCACCGACACGCAGGGCCGCAAGCTGCTCGCGGTCGCCGAACAGGTCGCCGCGACCGCCGGGGTCCGGGCCAGCCTGGCCGACCCGATCCGGCGGGACGCGCTGCCGGCGTTCGCGGAGAGCGCGCGCACCCTGTCCGGCGCGGATTCGGTGATCATCGCCGCGCCCGACCGGACCGTGCTCACCTCCCCCGACCCGAACCAGCTCCGGACGCAACTGCCGCTGGGCGCGAGCACCGTGCTGCAGGGCCGCGCCTGGGTCGGCGAGATCTCCGGGCAGCTCGTCGCGCACGTGCCGGTGATCGGCGACGCCGGGCAGATCGTCGGGATCGTCGCGGCCGGCACCGAGACACCCGGCTTCTTCGAGGGGGTCGCCAACTCGCCCGGTGCCGCGCTGACGATGATGGGCATCGCCACGGTCGTCGGGGTCGCCGGGTCGCTGCTGCTCACCTGGCGGGTCAAACGGCAGACCCTGGGCTTGGAGCCGCGCGAGATCACCGCGCTGGCCGAGCACCGGGAAGCGCTGCTGCACGGCATCAAGGAGGGCGTGCTCGGGCTGGACGAGCAGCACCGCGTCACGCTCGTCAACGACCAGGCCCGCGACCTGCTGGCACTGCCCGCGGACTGCGTCGGACGGCCGGTCGCGGAGCTGGGGCTCAACGAGCGGCTCACCGACGTGCTCACCGGCCGGGCGCACGGCGTCGACCAGATCGGTCTGCGGGCCGGGCGGGTGCTGGCGCTCAACCGGATGCCGATCGCGCGCGGCGCCGTGGTGACGCTGCGGGACCGCACCGAGCTCGCCGCGCTGCGCGAGGAGCTGGCGGCGACCTCGCGGGCCACGGACACGCTGCGCGCGCAGGCCCACGAGTTCAGCAACCGCCTGCACACCATCGCCGGGCTCATCGAGCTGGGCGAGTACGACGAGGTGCGGCACTACGTGGACCTGGTCAGCGAGGCCCAGACGAAGTGGCACGAGGAGGTCACCGCGCACATCGCCGACTCGGCGGTCGCGGCGCTGCTGATCGCGAAGGCCAGTCTGGCCGCCGAGCGGGGCGTGGGCCTGCGGCTGGCGCCCGGCACCCGGCTGGGCGATGTGGACGACCAGCTCTCGGCGGACCTGGTGACGGTGGTCGGCAACCTCGTCGACAACGCCCTGGACGCGCTGGCCGGGCGGGACGGCGACTGGATCGAGGTCGAGATCCGGCAGGACGCCGGGGCGGTGTCGGTGGTGGTGCGGGATTCCGGGCCCGGGGTGGCGCCGGAGATCGCGACCGAGGTGTTCACGCACGGGTTCACCACCAAGGCCGCCGAGCACGGCGGGCAGCGCGGGCTCGGGCTGGCGCTGACCCGGCAGACCTGCCTGCGCCGCGGCGGTTCGGTCGCGGTCCACAACGCCGACGGCGCGGTGTTCACCGCCGTGCTGCCGACGCGAGCGGAGGTGCCGCGGTGATGCGGGTCCTGGTGGTGGACGACGACTTCATGGTCGCGAAGGTCCACAGTGGATATGTCGCGCGCGCGCCCGGGTTCACCGTGGCCGGGGTCGCGCACACCGGCGCCGAGGCGCTGCGCGCGGCGCGTGAGCTGCACCCGGACCTGGTGCTGCTGGACATCTACCTGCCCGATGTGGACGGACTGTCGGTGCTGCGGCAGCTGCGGGCCGATCCGCGGACGCAGGACATCGACGTCCTGATCATCACGGCCGCGCGGGACGTGGAGACCGTGCGGGGCGCGCTGCGCGGCGGCGCGCTGCACTACCTGATCAAGCCGTTCTCCTCGTCGGCGTTGCAGGCGCAGCTGGAGGAGTTCGCCACGCTGCGGCGGAAATTGCACCGGCTGGCGCAGCGCAGCACGGCCGGGCAGGAGGACGTGGACGCCGTCTTCGGCGCCCGCACGCCGAAAGCGCTGCCGAAGGGGCTGACCGAGCAGACGGCCGAGCTGGTGCGGCAGGCGCTGCAGGCGCACCCGGACGGGCTGTCGGCCAGTGAGTGCGCGGGCGTGACGGACCTGTCGCGGCCCAGCGCGCGGCGGTACCTGGAGCACTTCGTGGCCGCCGGACGGGCCGAGGTGCGGCTGCGTTACGGCGGGACGGGCCGTCCGGAGCGGCAGTACCACTGGCGTGGCTGAGGCCGGGTGCGCACCCCGCCTGCTCGACCACGCCGCAACCCCGCGACGGGCCGGGGCGGCGATCCCACCGGCGTGGCTCACCGCGCGCTAGGGTGTGGCGCGGTGAGCACTTCCGAGCCGATTCCCGTGGTCCTGGTCGCCGGTTACCTGGGCTCGGGCAAGACGACACTGGTCAACCACCTGCTGACGCACGCGCGCGACCACCGCATCGGCGTGATCGTCAACGTCTTCGGACGGATCAACGTCGACGCGCTGGCGGTGGCCGGGCAGGTCGACGCGATGCTGCCGATGGGCAACGGCTGCCTGTGCTGCGCGGTCGACACGGCGGGCCTGGACCGGATGATGGCGCGGCTGGCCGAGCCGGAACTGGGCATCGACGCGATCGTCATCGAGGCCAGCGGTCTGGCCGAACCACGCGACCTGGTGCGGATGCTGCTGGCCAGTGAGAACCCGCGGATCGCCTACGGCGGGCTGGTCGAGGTCGTGGACGCGGTCGAGTTCGAGGCCAACCGGGTGCGCCACCCGGAGCTGGACGAGCACCTGCGGTTCGCCGATCTGGTGGTGCTGAACAAGATCGACCGGTGCGACGATCCCGGCCTGCACGAGCTGGTGCGCAAGGTGAGCGACGGGCGGCCGGTGGTGCGGGCGTCGTTCGGTGCGATCGATCCGGGCCTGTTGTTCGACGCGCGGGTGCGGGAGCCGGTGGCGCGGCAGTTGTCGTTCGACGACCTGCGGCACTCCGAGCGCGAGGACCACGTGCACCTGCACGACGCCTACCGCAGCGTGGAATTTTCGTGCGAGACGCCGATCCACCCGCGGCGGCTGCTGGCGTTCCTGACCGAGCGGCCGGCCGGGCTGTACCGGATGAAGGGTCCGGTGCACTTCGGCGTGCCCGGGTACGAGGGCCGGTTCCTGCTGCAGACCGTCGGCCCGTACCTGCGGTTCCACCGGTCGCCGTGGGGTGCGCAGGCGCCCGGGACGCGGCTGGTGCTGATCGGAACCGGCCTTGACGAGGACGACCTGCTGGCCCGGCTGGCGGCGTGCGCTGAGCCGGATCCCGCGGCGCTGACCGAGCGAGCGATCCTGCCGCTGCTGAAGTACTGCGAGTAGGCACGCGGGCGCGTTCGGATCGCCCCTGGTAACCCCGCGCCGCCGGGGCGCGATAGGCGTGGCATCCCGGCAAGGAGTGGTTCCCATGCGCTCATCCGCCATCCGGTGGTTCTGGCTGGCCGTCGCTCTCGCGTTCGCGGGCACCGCGGCCGTCGAGGTCTACCTCGCCGTCACCATGGGCGCGGCCTGGGCGTGGGTGCTCGCCGGGCTGCTGGTTCTCGCCTGCGCCGCCTGCGTCGCCGCCGCCTTCCGGCCGGATCGCGTCGGCCCGCCGCGGGGTCCCGGGACGTGAAAGACGGGGCAGCCCCTGTCGCCGCCCGCGCCCATGCATAAGACTGTCCAGGTGACGGATGAACTCATCGGGCCCGCCGACCTCGAGCTCGCGGACGCGCTCAGCGCGGTCGTGCGCACGCTCGAACCGGAGCCGGACGTCGAGCAGACGGTCGCGAACATCGTCAAGGCGGTGGCGGCGACCGTGCCCGGCACCGAGGACGCGGGCATCTCCCTGCTCGAAGCGGGGAGCCTGAAGACCGTCGCCCCGTCGAGTGAACGGGTGGCGCGCCTCGACGAGCTTCAGCACCAGCTCGGCGAGGGGCCGTGCGTGGACGCGGTGTTCGCCGACGTCATCTACCGCACCGGGGACATCGCGGCGGACCAGCGCTGGCCGAAGTTCGGCGACGCCGCCGCCGAGCTGGGCATCAACTCGATGCTCGCCATCCGCCTGTACACCGGGAAGACGCTGCTCGGCGCGCTCAACCTGTTCTCCTCGGAGCGGGACGCGTTCGACGAGTCCGCCGCGCACGTCGGCGGCCTGTTCGCCGCGCACGCGGCCGTCGCCCTGGCCGGCTCGCGCGCCCAGGCGCAGCTGCGTACCGCCCTGGAGTCCCGCGACGTCATCTCGATGGCCAAGGGCATCCTGATGGAACGCCACCGGGTGACCGACGACCAGGCGTTCGACCTGCTGGTCCGCGCCTCGCAGAACACCAACCGCAAGCTGCACGAGGTCGCCCGCTGGCTGGTCACCGGCACGAACAACGCGATCAACGACGGCGACTAGCCGAACGACCCACCGCGGCCCTCGCCCGCCGCGAAGCGTTGCGCTCCGCTCGCCGCGTCGGCGGCCAGGGAGACCATGCCGTGCCGCCACTCGTTCGCCATCGCGGCCCGCTCGTCCAGACCGTCCTGCTCGAGCAGCGACAACCGGTCCTCGCGCAGGCACGTCTGCGGGAACTTCGCGATCGCCGCCGCCAGTTCCTCGGCCGCGGCCCGCTCGGTGCCCGCCGGCACGACCCGGTTCGCCAGACCCATCCGCAGCGCCTCGTCCGCGGGGACCGGGCGGCCGGTCAGCACCAGGTCCATCGCCTGGCTCACCCCGATCAACCGGGGCAGCCGCACCGTCCCGCCGTCGATCAGCGGCACGCCCCAGCGGCGGCAGAACACCCCGAACACCGCGTCCTCGGCGGCCACCCGCAGGTCGCACCACAGCGCCAGCTCCAGCCCGCCCGCCACGGCGTGCCCGGCGACCGCGGCGATCACCGGTTTGCCCAGCCTCAGCCGCGTCGGCCCCATCGGCCCGGGACCGTCCTCGCCCAGGCGGTTGCCGCGCTCGGTGCCCATCGCCTTGAGGTCCGCGCCCGCGCAGAACGTGCCCCCTTCGCCCCACAGCACGGCGACCGCGGCGGACGGGTCGGCGTCGAACGCCTCGAAGGCCTCCAGCAGGGCCTGAGCGGGCGGCCCGTCGACGGCGTTGCGCGCGTGCGGACGCGACAGGATCACGGTGTGCACCGGGCCGGCGCGCTCGACCCGGACGGCAGGTTCGATCATGCGGTCACGCTGTCACAAGGGCACCGCCTTGTCACTCAGCTCTTGCCGCGCAACTCCACGCAGCACTCCCCGGCCCGCGGCTCCAGGACCGCCTCCACGCTCGCCGCTTCGAGACCGTCGAGCAGGCCGGTGAGGAAGGAGAGGTTGATGCCGCACACCACCTCCGGCTCCCGCGCGGCCAGCGGGTGGAACGGGCAGTTGCGCAACCGCACGCACGCCGGGGACTCGCGGCTGGGTTCGAAGCCGTGCCGTCCCGCGACCTCCGCGGCGACCGTCAGCGCCCGCTCGGCGCCGAGACGGCCGGGGCGCGTCCGCTCGCGTTCGCCGCTTCCGATCGCGCGGCCGCGCTCGCGGGCGACGCGCACCGCGGCGTCGCGAGCGGTCTCGGTGTCGCCTTCGTCCACCACCGCGTCGAGGAGGATGTCCGCCAGCAGGTCGTGGTGGCGGGGCGGGATGCTGATCCGCACCTCGGCGCCGGAGGGCTCGTAGACCTTCGGCGTGCGGCCCGCCCCCCGGCGCTCGCCGACGAACTCGTAGCGCGCGCGGAGCAGGCCGGCCGCGACCAGTTTGTCGAGGTGGAACGCGGCGAGCTTGCGCGAGATGCCGACCGATCCGGCGGCCTCGTCCCGCGTGACGGGGCGGCGGGCCTGGCGGATGAAGGCGTACATCCGCCGCCGCAGCTCGTCGTCGAGCACGGCCAGCGCCCGGATCGGCCCCTCGCTCATCACCTCACGGTATCACCCAACATCGTGGGCACAATCCCAGACTCTTGACGGAAGAGAGCAATAAGACCAAACTTCATTGGCGAAAACAGGGAGGTCGTCATGGCAGACGCGAAACGGCCGGCGAACGCCGTACTGGCCGGCCCCTACGGTCACCCGTTCCACCCGATCCTGGTCACCGTGCCGATCGGCGCGTGGGTGAGCAGCCTGGTCTTCGACATCGGGTCCCGGATCGTCGCCGGGCCGGGGTTCCTCGCGCGGGGATCGGTCTGGCTCATCGCCATCGGCGTCGTGGGCGCGGTCCTGGCCGCGGCCACCGGCGCGCTCGACCTGCTGGCGGTGCCGCGCGGCACCCGGGCCTTCCGGACCGGGCTGACGCACATGACGCTCAACCTCACCGTCACCGGGGCGTTCGTCGCCGGCTTCTTCTGGCGACAGGGCGAGCTCGACGCCCGGGTCGGGATCGGCCCGCTCGTGCTGTCCGCGGCCGCGCTCGCCACCCTGGGCGTCTCCGGCTACCTGGGCGGCAAGCTCGCCTACCGCTTCGGCGTCCGGGTCGCCGACGAGGACGTCCAGGCCGAGGGGTACCGGCCCCGGCCCGCCCACCGCACCCGGCCCGCCCACTGATCACCGCACCGAAAGGCACCCCGTGCACTCCGAATCCGCCCTGCGCGTCGTCCACGATCCCGGCGAGGAGGTCGATCTCGCCGCGGCCGAACTCCACGCCGCCCGGTTCCTCGAGGCCCTCGGTGTCTCACTGGACTCCGAAAGCCTGCGCGGGACACCCGGCCGGATGGCGCGCGCCTACGCCGAGTTGTTCTCGCCGCGGCCGTTCGACCTGACCACGTTCCCGAACGACGAGGGTTACGACGAACTGGTCCTGGCGCGGGGGATCCCGGTGCGGTCGGTGTGCGAGCACCACCTGCTGCCGTTCGTCGGCGTCGCGCACGTCGGCTACCTGCCCGGCGAACGCATCCTCGGACTGTCCAAACTGGCCCGGATCGTCGAGCACTTCGCGCGGCGCCCGCAGGTGCAGGAGCGGCTGACCAAGCAGGTGGCGGACTGGCTGGCCGACCGCGTGCACCCGAAGGGCGTCGGGGTGGTGATCGAGGCCGAGCACACCTGCATGACGCTGCGGGGCGTGCAGGCCGTGGGGTCGAGCACCGTCACCTCGACGCTGCTCGGCACCCTGCGCGAGGACGCCCGGTCCCGCCAGGAGTTCTTCGCCTTGACCGGCGTCAACCCCTGACGCTCAGGCCAGCGCCTCGACCGCTTCGGCCAGCGTGCGCAGCTGCCGCGTCCCGTCCGGCAGCGGCACCGCGTCCCATCCCGGGCCCGCCACGAACAGGCGCGTGCCGGTCAGCTCCTCCGCGGGCACCTGGCGCGCCAGTTCCGCCGAGTGCGCCCACACCACGGTCGCCGACGGTTTGCGGACGGTGACCGTCGTCAGGAGGGATCGGGGCGGCACCCGCGCACCCAGTGAGATCGCGCCGCGGCCGCGTTCGGCGAGAGCGTGCCGCAGCACCTCCAGCGGCAGCGAGTGCTGCTCGTCCGGCGCGCACGCCAGAAGCACCGACGCGGAGCTGGTGTGGCCCGGTGGGATGGCGTGCAGCGCGGCGATGATCCCGTCGGTCGCCAGGTGCTCGACCTCGACCGGTCCCCCGGGCTCGGCGCACCGCTCACCCAGCTCCTGCAGGAACGGCACGAGCAGCTTCTGCCACGTGTCCACGGTGCCGTGCCGGTCGAGGAAACCGACCACGATGCGGCGGAACGCGTCCGGGTCGAGCTTCTCGGCGGCTCCGCGCAGTGACCGCCGACGGCGGCTGGCCACCCGGTCGGGTACTTGGCCGGGCGAGACGAGCGGCAGGGTGGCGCCCGCGCTCACCGTCGCGGCGGCGCTGGCCACCGGCACGCCCTGACGCACCAGGTGCACCACGCGCTCCAGACGGCGCAGGTCGCCGACCGTGTACCGGCGGTGCCGGCCCGGTTCGCGGGAGCTCGGCCCCAGCCCGTGCCGGCGATCCCAGCTCCGCAGGGTCGCCACCGCGACACCGAGCCGGCTCGCCACCGCGGCGGGGGTCAGCACCGCTTCGGGCGGTACCGCTTCGCGCGCGGCCTGCCCCGTGCGGCTCATCAGTTCACGCCTCCCGACGACTTCCGGTTACCGCCTCACCGGCGGATCCATCATTCGATTGTGCAACATCGCGGGCGCGAGCGGTTGCCGATCAACTCGATCACCGGACAGCGGACCAGTCTCGAACCAGGGTTACTGGAACGATCGGTTGGCAATCAGCTAGGCTGCTCACCATGGCGAGGACCAAGGAGTTCGACCCCGACGCGGCGTTGCACGCGGCGCTGGAGCTGTTCTGGCGCCAGGGTTACGAGGCCACCTCGATGCAGGACCTGGTCGACCACCTGGGCGTCAACCGGGCCAGCCTGTACGCCACCTACGGCAGCAAGCACGACCTCTACCTGCGCGCCCTGGACCGGTACTGCGAGATGCGCGGCACCCAGACGATGACCGCGCTCAACCGGCCCGGCCCGGCGGTGGACGCGGTCCGCGACTTCATCCGCGGCTACGCCGCCGAGTGCCACGCGGACACCCACCGCAAGGGCTGCCTGGTCACCAACACCGCGACCGAGCTCCTCCCCCACGACGCGAAGGCGGCGCGCCGCGTCGAAATCGCCTTCGGGGAACTGGAGGCCGCGCTGGCCGGCACCCTCACCCGCGCCCAGCACGAGGGCGGCCTCGCCGCGGACAAGGATCCGCGCGCGCTGGCCCGGTTCCTGGTCACCTTCGTGCAGGGCATCCGCGTCGTGGGCAAGACCGACGACGTCCGCCGCCTGGACGAAGCCGTCGACCAGGCGTTGTCCCTGCTCTCCTGACCGCCCTCGTGGCTTGCCCGTTTTTTGGAACGAACAGTTGTCTATGGAAGGAGTGCGCATGCCGCGCGCGATCTACGTGCTGAGCCTCGGCGTGTTCGCGATGGTCACCAGCGAATTCGTCGTCGCCGGCCTGATGCCCCAGCTCGCCGACGGGCTGGGCGTCACGGTTCCGCAGGTCGGCTACCTCATCACCGCCTTCGCGGTGGCGATGGCCGCCGGCGGCCCGGTGCTCACCGTCGCCCTGCTGCGGCTGAACCCGAAGACCGCGCTGATGCTGCTGTTCGCGATCTTCCTGGCCGGCAACGTCCTGGCCGCCACCGCGAGCGGCTACGGCACGATGCTGGCCGCCCGCATCGTCACCGGCGTCGCCTCGCAGGCGTTCTTCGGCGTCGCCATCTCGCTGACCGCGCAGGTCACCCGTCCCGAGGTCCGCGGCCGCGCGATCGCCGTGGTGATGAACGGCCTGATGCTCGGCACCCTGCTCGGCCTGCCGCTGGCGACCGTCGTCGGCGAGCACTTCGGCTGGCGCGCCGCGTTCTGGGCGATCGGCGTGCTGGCCGCGGTCGCCGCGCTGACCACGCTCGCCGGGGTGCCCGCGGTGGCGCCGCCCGCCGAAGGCGGCACGTTCCGCGAGGAACTGGGCGTGTTCCGCACCCCGCGGCTGTGGCTGGCGCTGTCGACGAGCACGCTCATCATCGGCGCCACGTTCTCCGCGTTCAGCTACTTCACGCCGATCCTCACCGAGGTCACCGGGTTCGCCGGGGGCACCGTGCCGCTGCTGCTGGTCGCCTACGGGGCGGCCACCGTGGTGGGCAACCTGGTCGTCGGGCGGCTCGCCGACCGGCACACCGTGCCCGTGCTGGTGACCGGTCTCGCGCTGAACCTCGTCTTCCTCGTCGCGTTCGCCCTGCTCGCGGACCTGCCCGCGCCGGCGGTGGTGGCGATGCTCGGCATCGGCCTGGTCGGGGTCACGATGAACCCGGCGATGGTGACCCGCGTGCAGCGCGCCGGCAACGCCCGCCCGCTGGTCAACACGGTGCACTCGTCGTTCATCACGCTCGGCGTGATCCTCGGGTCCTCGCTCGGCGGGCTGGTGATCGAGACCTCCGGGCTACGGGCGCCGCTGTGGCTCGGCGCCGGCCTGGCGGCACTCGGCCTGCTGACCGTGCTGCCGGAACTGCTGCGCCGCCCGGCGCCCGCGCCGGTCCTGCAGCCGTGCTCCTGACCTAGCGCGGGAATGCGGCGCTGATCACTGTGCGCCCGGCCGCCGCCGTCTAGTGTGCGGCCTTGTGACTGTGCGCCTGGACCTCGAACCCACCGGACTGGCCGTGCTGACGATCGACGCCGGGCCGCTCAACCTGTACTCGCTGGAGTTGCACGCGGACTTCGACGCCGCGCTGGACCGCCTTGGCGACGCGCGGGCGCTGCTCATCCGCGCCGAGGGCAAGATCGTCAGCGGCGGGGTCGACGTGTCGCTGTTCGCCGCGCAGGAGACGCCCGAGCAGGCGAAGGAGCTGTTCGACCGGATGCTGGCGCTGACGGACCGGATCGCGGCGCTGGAGATCCCGACGGTGTTCGCGGCGCACGGGCTGTGCCTGACCTGGGCGTTCGAGGTCGCCGTGGCGTGCGACCTGATCCTCGCGGCGGAGCGGGCCTCGTTCGGTCTGGTGGAGAAGGTCGTCGGCCTGACCCCGACGATGGGCGGCACGCAGCGGCTGGCCGCGCGGGCCGGGGTCGGGCGGGCCGCGGAGTTCGTGATGACGGGCGACCGGTACCCGGCCGCCGTGCTGGAGCGGTGGGGCGTGGTGAACCGCGTGCTGCCGGACGCCGGTTTCGACGCGGCCGCCCGGTCCTTCGCGGCTTCGCTGGCGGAGGGCCCGACCCGCGCCCACGCGGCGACGAAGAGGGTGCTGTCGCACTTCGCCAGCGGCGGCGTCGCCGAGGCGAACAAGCACATTACCTCGATCGCGGCGGACCTCTACCGCACCGAGGACCTGCGCCACGCGGTCCGGTCGTTCCTGGAGGAGGGCCCCGGAAAGGCGACGTTCACCGGCCGCTAGGTCACGGTGCCGGAGACGGCTCGAACTCGCGCTTGAAGTCCGGGCACGCAGCTCGGCGTCTTCCGGCGCGGCCACCGGCCCCGCGCGCAGGCGATGCGCGCGAGCCGGTCCAGGGCCGCGGGGTGGTAGGTGCCGCGCAACCCGTTGCGGCCCACCGGGGCGAGCAGGCCACGCTTTTCGTACAACCGCAACACCGAGGGCGCCGACGCACGCCGTCAACCACTGCCTGCTGATCGAGACCGACCGCGACGGGCTGGTCCTCGTCGAGCCCGGCCTCGGCCTCGGCAACGTCCGCAACCCCGGCGAAACCCTCGGCACGACACGGGTCGAGATGGCTCGGCGGCGCTCACCGAGGAGGAGACGGCGGTGCGCCAGGTCTCCCGGCTCGGTTATGACCCCGATGATGTGCAGCACATTAGCCTGACCCACCTCGACGTGGACCACTGCGGCGGCCTGCCCGACTTCCCCGGCGCGCAAGTCCACGTCCTGGCCGCCGAGCCCGATGCTGCGATGGCCGAGGCGCCCAGCTTCCGCTACCGCCCGGCGCATTGGGAGCACCGCCCGAACGGTGGCTCATCGTGCAGACCCGCTCCGAAGTCCACCACGACCTGCGCCTCGGCGCCCAGACCCGGCTGCGCGAGCTCGTCCGCGACCACGGTGACGAGGTTTCCGTCTTCAGCGCCCACGATCCGTGGGAGCTCTACCGTTACCGGTGAGGCACCCCAGCGCGGCCGGCGCTGGGGTGCCCTCGCCTCAGCGCTTGGCCTCCGTGGCCGGCAGGATCCTTCCCCGCACCTCGCCGAAGCCGATGCGGCCTTCCGCGCCCGGGGCGGTCGCCGAGATGACCACCTCGTCGCCGTCCTGGAGGAACGTGCGCTCCTCGCCGTTGACCGTGACCGGCTCCTTGCCGCCCCAGGTCAGCTCGATGAACGCGCCGCGCTGGTCCTTCTCCGGCCCCGAGATCGTGCCCGACGCGTACAGGTCGCCCGTGCGCGAGGACGCGCCGTTGACCGTCATGTGCGCCAGCATCTGCGCCGGTGACCAGTACATCTCGCGATAGGGCGGGCGGCTGACCTCCTGCCCGTTCCACTCGACCGACAACGCGATGTCCAGGCCCCACGGCTCGGACTCGCGCAGGTACGGCAACGGCGTCGGCGACTGTTCCGGCGTCGGCACGCGCGCGGACTCCAGCGCGAGCAGCGGGACCACCCACGGCGAGATCGACGTCGCGAAGCTCTTGCCCAGGAACGGGCCCAGCGGGACGTACTCCCACGCCTGGATGTCGCGCGCCGACCAGTCGTTCACCAGCACCGCGCCGAACACGTGCCGCGAGAAGTCCTCAGTGGACACCGCGGTTCCCAGCTCGGACGGCACGCCGACGATGAACCCCAGCTCGGCCTCGATGTCCAGGCGGCGGCACTCGCCGTACGTCGGCACTGCCTCGTCCGGCGCCTTGCGCTGCCCGCACGGCCGCACGATGTCCGTTCCGGACACCACGACCGTCCCGGCCCGCCCGTGGTAGCCCACCGGCAGGTGCTTCCAGTTCGGCATCAGCGGTTCGGCGTCCGGCCGGAACAGCCGGCCCAGGTTGGACGCGTGGTGCTCGGACGCGTAGAAGTCCACGTAGTCCGCGACATCGACGGGCAGGTGCAGATCCACTTCGGACACTCCGAACACCGCGGCGTCCGGCACGTCTCCCCGTACCAGCTCGGCAATCCGCGCGCGCACCTCGACCCACCGGTCGTAGCCCTGCGCCATGAAGGCGTTCAGCGACGACCGGGCGAACACGTCGTCGTCCAGGGCCACCGCCAGGTCGACCACGGAATCGCCGACCCGGACGCCGACCCGCGGTGCACTGCCGCGCGGGGAGAACACGCCGTAGGGCAGGTTGTCCAGCCCGAACAGCGACCCCTCGGGGATGTCGATCGTGGTCACGCCGTCACTCCTCCATCCAGTGCCGAGGCCGGGACCAGTCCCAGGTCCACCAGCTCGGCCACCGGTTCGTCGATGCTGCAGGTCCCGAACGAGCGGAACGACTCCCGCGCGCCCGGGTCCACTTCGGACACCAGTTCCGCCACCCGCGCACCGTCCCGCTCGGCCAGCAACGCGATCAGCTCGTCCTCGGACGCACCGGACCGCGCCGCCGCGGTCGCCAGCAACAGGTTCAGGAACCCGTGCTGCTCGAACCCGGTCGCCGGGTCGGTGTTGCGCAGCGCGTGGTGCAACCCGGCCGTGGCCTTGAACGGCACACCCGCGCGGACCACGGCGAGCACCCCCGCGGCCAGCTCCGCCTCGTCCGGGTACAGCTCGGCCTTCACGCCACCGGTGCGGAACTTCGCCTGGTGTCCGGTCTTCGCGCAGGTCGCGATCACCTCGGCGCGCCGCGCGTCCCGCGGCACCTCGACGAACACCGGCACGTCACCGGCGACCTCGAGCGCGCGGAAGAACTCCGGCACCGACGACTCGGCGGGCATCGCGACCTCGAACCCGGCCAGCCGCACCGGCAGGTCGGCGGCCCGGCCCAGAGCGTCCGGCAGCTGGGCCGGGCCGCCCGGCGCGGTCACCGCCAGGTCCAGCGGTTCGGAGACGACCGCGCCCAGCTCCGCGAGCGCGGGCGCGGCGAGGACCAGCGGGCCGACCAGCTCGCCGTAGCCGGACGCCAGGTGCACGGCGTGGTCCGGCACCGCCCGCTCCAGGGGTTTCAACCCGGGCGGGAACACCGCCGCGTCGTCGAGGAATCCGCGGAAGACGTTCACTTCGGCCCCCGGCCGGCCCAGGTCCACGCGTAGTCCGGGTCTTCGGCCGCGCGGCCGCCCTCGCCCAGCTCCAGCGGGCGGAACGTGTCGACCATGACGGCCAGCTCGTCGAAGTACTCGACGCCGATGCTGCGCTCGTAGGCGCCCGGCTGCGGGCCGTGCGAGTGGCCGCCCGGGTGCAGCGAGATCGAGCCCTGCCCGATGCCCGACCCCTTGCGTGCCTCGTAGTCGCCGCCGCAGTAGAACATGACCTCGTCGGAGTCCACATTGGAGTGGTAGTACGGCACCGGGATGGACAGCGGGTGGTAGTCCACCTTGCGCGGCACGAAGTTGCAGATGACGAAGTTGTGGCCCTCGAACACCTGGTGCGCGGGCGGCGGCTGGTGCACGCGGCCGGTGATCGGCTCGAAGTCGCTGACGTTGAACGTGTACGGGTACAGGCAGCCGTCCCAGCCGACCACGTCGAACGGGTGCTGAGGGTAGACGAACCGCGTGCCGACGATGCCCCGGCTGCCGCGGTGCTTGACCAGCACCTCGACGTCGGTGCCGTCCACCAGCAGCGGCTCGGCCGGCCCGTGCAGGTCGCGCTCGCAGTACGGCGAGTGCTCCAGCAGCTGGCCGTACTTGGACAGGTACCGCTTCGGCGGCGTGATGTGCGAGTTCGCCTCGATCGCGTAGGCGCGCACCGGGCCGTCCGGCACCCAGCGGTGCGTGGTGGCGCGCGGCAGGATCACGTAGTCGCCCTGGCGGAACGGCAGCACGCCGAACACCGTCTCGACCACGCCCTCGCCGGACTCGATGTAGACGCACTCGTCGCCGATCGAGTTGCGGTACAGCGGCGAGGCCTCACCGGCGGCGACGTAGGAGATGCGCACGTCGCCGTTGCCGAGCACGAGCCGCCGCCCGGTGACGATGTCGTTGGACTTCCACTCCTCGCCCGGGAACAGCTCGTGCAGCTTGAGGTGCCGCGGCTTGAGCGGGTGGTTGGCCTCGGTGGTCAGGTCCGGGAGCTCCCAGACCGTCGAGTCGACGATCGCCGACGGGATGTTGCGGTGGTAGAGCAGCGAGGAGTCGCTGGAGAAGCCCTCCTCCCCCATCAGCTCCTCGTAGTACAGGCCGCCCTCGGGCGTGCGGTGCTGGGTGTGCCGCTTGGGGGGAACCGCACCGACCTGCCGGTAGTACGCCATGACCTCGCCTCCTTGCCGGTCCGATGTAGTAAATGTATGTACTACTTCTCCGGCGCGCAAGGGTCAGTTGCGGCCGCGCACGTCGAACTGGTCGCGGTTGGTGATCAGCTTGTCCAGCAGCATCACCAGGATCCGCTGCTCGGCCTCGGTGAGCACGCTGGTCCACTCGTGCTCGCGCTCGTTGTGCTCGCGGAACACCTCGACCATCTCGGCCCGGCCGCGCTCGGACAGCGACAGCAGCACCGAGCGGCCGTCGTGCTCGCCGGGCGTGCGCTCCAGCAGCCCGTCCGCGACCAGCGTCTTCGCCAGGTTGGACACCGCCGCGCGGCTCATGCCGGTCAGCTCGGCGGCCTTCTTGGCCTCCAGCGGTCCGGCCAGCCAGGTGACGAACAGCAGCCGGAACCCGGACCAGGAGTGGCCGCGCGGCCGGTGGACGCTGGCCTCCAGGTCGTAGGTGACGATGTTGGAGGCCCGGTTCAGGGTCAGCAGCACCTCGGTGGCGAGCTGGTGCCGGAAGCCGAACTCCTCGGCGAGCCGGCGGTTGGCGAGCTCGACGAAGGACCAGAAGTCGAGCTCGCCCTCAGCCATGACCGCAACCCTATCGCCGGGAAGAAGTAGTTAATACCTAAACTACCTCATGAGCGGCCGGCGCGGCACGCCGTTCCTTGGTCACCTTGAGGAAGGACAGCATCACCGCGCACAGGACCAGGCAGGCGATCGGGAAGTACAGGCCCACCGACACGTCGTCGGCCGTGGCGTTCTTGCCGATCACGTACGGCCCGAAGAACCCGCCCAGCGCGGCGATCGAGTTGATCGCGGCCAGCCCGACCGCGGTGTGCTCCTTGGACAGCACGCGCGAGGCCAGCGCCCAGTACGGCGCGAGGTAGCCGAGCACGCCGATCGCGACCAGCGACAGGCAGATCAGCGCCGCGACCGGGGTGTGCCGGAACTGGATCGTGCCGAACAGGCCGATCGCGGCCAGCAGCATCATCGCCACCACGTGCCCGCGCCGCTCGCCGGTGCGGTCGGAGTTGCGCGCCACCAGCAGCATGCCGATCGCGCCGACGATCCACGGGATCACACCGAGGAACCCGATGTTGGTCGCCGAGTACGACGGGTCCATCTGCTTGACGATCTGCGGCAGGAAGAAGGTGAACCCGTACAGGCCGCACGCGGCGAACAGGTTCGCGAAGGCCATGTAGAGCACCTTGCGGTCCTTCATGACCCGCAGCTGGCCGAAGAAGGTCTCCTTCTGCTCCGGCGCGTAATCCTTGTTGATCTCGGTCTCCAGCCACTCGCTCTCCTCACGGGAGAGGAAGCTCGCTTGAGCGGGCTTGTTCGGCAGGTACGCCAGCACGACCAGGCCGACCAGCACCGCGGGCAGGCCCTGCAGGATGAACACCCAGCGCCAGCCGGACATCCCGAACCAGTTGACGTGGTCGAGGATCAGGCCGCCGGTGAGGCTGCCGAGGATCATCGCGACCGGCTGCGCGATCGCCAGGGTCGCGATCGCGCGCCCGCGTTCCTTGGGCCGGAACCACAGCGTCAGGTACAGCAGCAGGCCCGGGTACAGTCCGGCCTCGGCGACGCCGAGCACGATCCGCGCGATGTAGAGCTGCGGGATGTTCTGCACGAACCCGGTGACAACGGTGACGATGCCCCAGCTGATCGCGATGCGGGCGAGCCAGATCCGCGCGCCGATCTTCTTCATGATCATGTTGCTGGGGATCTCGAACACCACGTAGGCGAGGAAGAAGATCGCCGACGCGGTGCCGAACACCGCCGTGGTGATCAGCAGCTCGTGCTGCATGCCCAGCTGGGCGTAGCTGATGTTGGACCGGTCCATGTAGTTGAACACGTACAGCAGCGCGACCAGCGGCAGGACTCTCTTGCTGACCTTGCGGATCGTTCGGCTGCCGAGGTCCCCGGCAGCGGTGGTTTCGCTCATGTCTCTCCTCGTTGAGTTGGCGAAGTCAGGCCGCGGCGTGGAGGCCGGCCAGGCGGCCCATGGTCAGGGCGTTGGCGACGGCGTTGCCGCCACCGACGTAGCGCTGCCCGAGCACACCGGCCCCGGCCTCGCCCGCGGCGAACAGGCCCGCGATGACCTCGCCGCGTTCGTCGCGCACCGCGGCGCGCGCGTCGATCTCCAGTCCGGCGTGCGTGCACACCAGCTCCGCGGGCAGCAGGCGCGCCGCGTAGAACGGGGGTTCGCCGATCGGGTCCGGGTGGCCCGTCGCGCCCTTGTTGGCGAGCGTGCGGTGCCGCAGGAACTCCGGGTCGTGGCCGGAGGGCAGCTGCTCGTTCCACCGGCGCACGGTCGCGACCAGCGCGTCGGCGGGGAGCCCGGCCTTGCCGGCCAGTTCCTCGAGGCTACCCGCGCGCAGTGTGCGCCCAGCTTCGGCCTCGGCCAGCACGTGTTCGGCGTCCCAGTGCGCGTACCCGGGCGGCAGGCTCCGGCGGGCGCGCTCGTCGAAGATCGCCCAGGCGGTGCCACCCTGTCGCTCGATGATGCCGCTGGACACCGCGTAGGAGGCGTCCTCGTCCATGAACCGGCGGCCCTGCGCGTTGACGTAGATCCGCGACTTGGGCGGGAACCCGGACTGCCAGTGGTGCAGCCGCTGGAAGTACGCGGTGGGCAGCAGCAGGCCCCAGCCCTGGCCGGTGACGCCCGCGCCGACCTGCTCGCCGAAGCGCAGGTGGTCACCGCGGCTGCCGTCGGCGGCGACGACGAACAGGTCCTCCCCCGCCCGCAGCGCGGCCGGGTAGTAGCGGGCCAGCAGGTCCGGGTCCTGGGCGAACCCGCCGCTGGCGACCACCACGGCGTTCGCGCGCACCTCGATGCCGTCCGCGACGACGCCCGCCACCCGGCCGCCGGTCTCGATCAGCCGCTCGACGCGGGTGTTGAGCACGACCTCGACGCCGCGCGCGCGGGCGGCCTTGGCGAGCACCTGCACCACGCCGTAGCCCTGGTCCTTGGGCACGTGCCCGCGCCACACGTCCTCGACCCCGGCCTGGCACAGGCCCGGGGTGTGCGCGTTGCCGGACACCTTCGCCGGGATCTCCACGCCGAGGCCGATCAGCCACTCCAGCGTCGGGCCCGACTGACGGCAGAACGCCTCGATCAGCCCGGGTTTGAGCTGCCAGGAGTTGAGGTCCATGTAGTGCTGGAAGAACCGCTCCGCGGAGTCCTCGATGCCCAGCGCGGCCTGCACGCTGGTGCCGGCGGCGGTGAACATGCCGGCGGACAGCTGGGTCGAGCCGCCCAGTTCGGTTTCGGACTCGAACAGCAGCACCGAAGCGCCCCGCTCGGCGGCGGAGATGGCGGCGGCGAGCCCGGCACCACCGCCGCCGACGACCACGACGTCCCATTCGTCGGTCATGCCAGCTCTCCTCCGGTTTCGGCGATGATGCGGTGGTACAGGCCGTTGGACACCAGGCCGCCGTCCACCGTGACCTCGCTGCCGGTCATGTAGCTGGACCTGCTCGACAACAGGAACAGCACGGCCTCGGTGATCTCCGCGGGCTGCGCCATGCGCCCGGCCGGAATGCTCGCCACCGCCGAGGTGACGAACGAGTCGGCGCCGGCCAGCAACGCGGTCTCGACGAGTCCGGGGTGGACGGAGTTGACGCGGATCCCCCACTTCGCGAAGTTTCCGGCGGCCGATTTGGACAGTCCGGTCAGGCCCCACTTGCTGGAGGAGTACGCGGGCGAGAAGTAGCCGATCTGGCCGGAGATCGAGGAGATGTTGACGATCGACCCGCCGCCCGAGTCGCGCATCAGCTCCGCGACGGCCTTCATGCCGTAGAACGGGCCGAACAGGTTGATGCGCAGAACCTGGTCCCAGATCTCGTCGGTGGTGTCGAGGAATTCCCGGCGACGGGAGATGCCCGCGTTGTTGACCAGACCGGTGAGGCGGCCGCGGGTCGCGCGGATCTCCTCGACGACCCGGGCCCACGCCTGCGGGTCGGTGACGTCCAGTTCGTGCACCGAAGCCGAACCGCCTGCCGCCTCGATCTCCTCGAGCACCGGCGTGGCGTCGGCGATGTCGGCCAGGCAGACGTGCGTGCCGTGTGCCGCGAGCGCGCGGGCGTGACCGGCGCCCATGCCGGCGGCGGCGCCGGTGACCAGCACGGTGTCCGGGTACTCAGACATGCCGCGACCCGCCGTCGACGGCGATGCTGTGCCCGGTCACGTACCGGGCGCTGTCGGAGAGCAGGAACAGCAGCGGTCCGACGACCTCCTCCGGCGAGCCGAGGCGGTGCAGCGGCACGACGTCCAGCGCGTGCTGAAGCGCGGCCGGGTCCTCCTTGACCCACCGGGTCATCTCGGTGTCGATGTAGCCGGGGGCGATCGCGTTGACCCGGATGCCGCGGTCGCCGAACTCGACGGCGAGCGATTCGGTGAGGTGCGCGACGGCGGCCTTCGACGTGCAGTAGGCGGCCCGGCCACGGCGGACGCGCACGGCCGACACCGACGACATGTTCACGATCGCGCTGCCCGGTTCCATGTGCCGCGCGGCGGCCTGCGCGCCGTAGAGGACGCCCTCGACGTTGACCGACAGGGTCGCGTTGATCTGCTCCGGCGTGATCTCGTCGGCGAGCGCGAACGGGAAGATGCCGGCGTTGTTGACCCAGAAATCCAGGCGCCCGAACCGCTCCAGCGCCAGCTGTGCCACGGTTTCGTGGTCCTCGGGCCGGGTGACGTCGATGCGGGCGCCGACGATCTGGCCCGGCTTGTCACTACCGGCGAGGTCCGCGGTGAGTTCCTTCGCGGTCGCCAGCATCTGCTCTTCGTTGATGTCGGCGGCGACGACGTGGACACCGCGCGCGGCGAGTGCGGCGGTGAAGCGCGCGCCCATCCCGCGGGCGGCGCCGGTGACGACCGCGACCTTGCCCGCGAATTCCGGGTAGACGGCCGTCATCGGCTCGTGCTGGGCGCGTGTGTCGCTCATCGGTTCTCCTTCAGGTCGTCGCGGCGCACGGTGCGGCGGCGGATGCGCCAGCCGCCCGCGTGGCGGACGAGGTGGTCGGTGATCGTGGTCTGGCGGAGGAGTTCGGGCGGGCTGTCCGGCATCGTGCGCACGATCTGCAGGTAGGCCCGCACCGTGAGGCCGTCGTCCGCGGGGGTGACGTGCAGGTTGGTGAGGACGTGGCGCGTGATGCCTGGTTGAGCGGCGAAATCCTCGGCGAACCTCGTGAGCGCCGCCGTGCCGGTGACGGGCGCCGGGTAGCTGGGCGAGCAGAACTCCCCGTCCGGGGTGAACGTGTCCGCCCACTCGCGGGCCCGGCCCTCGTCGATGTGGTGGCTCTGCCCGCCGTACAGCTGGTGCACGAGCACGAGCGTCTCCACGTCCACGATGACCTCCTCCAGGGCTTGCGCGCTGCGGTGAGTGTGCTATTATCGCACGCAGCGTGCGAACTACGGAAACAGTAGGTCGCGGTCCGGTTCGTCGTCAAGGGGGTGCCCGCGTGTCCGAAGTCGACTCGGGGATGTCGAAAACGCTGCACAACGGGTTGCAGATCCTGGAGCTGCTCGTCGCGCACCCGCAGGGGATGACGCTGACGGAGATCGCCGAGGGGGTCGGGGTGCACCGGACGGTGGCGCACCGGCTGGTGCGGACGCTGGAGGCGCACCGGTTGTGCCGGCGGGACCGGTTCAAGCGGATTTCGCTCGGCACGGGCCTGGTGCGGCTGGCCGAGCCGGTGGAGCAAGACTTGCGGACGCTCGCGCGGCCCGTGCTGGAGGAGCTGACCGACCTCACGCAGGCCACGGCGCACCTGGTGGTGCGCGAAAACGCCGACGAGGTGCGGATGCTGATGATCGTGGAGCCGCGGCAGGCGCGGATGCACGTGAGCTTCCAGCCCGGGCAGGTGGACCCGATCGACCGCGGCTCGGCGGGGCTGGCGCTGCTGGCCGCCGCGCCGCCGGCGCCGGGCGAGCGAGAGGAGGTGTCGCTGGCCCGCAAGCGCGGATTCGCGGTCTCCTACGGGGAAATCGCGCCGTCGGTGATCGGGATTTCGGCGGTGGTGCCCGGGCGGGAGGTCAGCATCGGCCTGTCGCTCTTTTCGGCGCCGGACGAGGAATCGCTGGGCCGCACGGTGGTGGACGCGGCCCAGCGACTGGGTTCGTTGCTGCGGTGACTACGTCACTGGGTTGTGGCGCGGAGGCACCCCGACCCGTCCGTGGGGTCAGATGGCCGGGGTGGACGCCGAGGTCGACCCGTGCTTGGCCAGGCGGTGTCCCAGCTCGGACAGTGCCAGGGCCAGCACCGCCACCACGGCACCGATCAGGCTGATCCACCGGGCCCCGACGGCACCGATCCCCACCGCCCCGATCACGCCGGAGAAGGCGATCGCGAGGTACAGGAACGCCGCGTTGAGCGAGATGAGCAGCGGCGCCGACGTGGGATTGAGGGCGATCAGCCGGGACTGCTGGGGTGTGGTGATGCCCCACGCGGCGATGCCGTAGACCACCGTGATGACGAGGGCGGCCGCGAACGAGCCGGTCGCGAACGGCAGGACGACGAGGCTCGCCGCGAGCAGCGTGACCGCACCGGCGACCACCAGGCGTGCGCCGAACCGGTCGGCCAGCGTCCCCGCGTAGAAGTTGCCCGCCGTGCCGGTCAGGCCGAACGCGAACATGAGCACGGCCAGCCGCGTGCCGTCGCCGCCGGTCGCGGGGGCGAAGACCTCGGCCATGTAGGTGTAGACCACGTAGGCCGCCGTGAACGCGACCAGCGTGGTGGCCAGGACGACGACGACCCGGCGGTCACCCAGCGGCGCGAGACGCTGGCGCAGCCCGCCCGGGGCCGCCACCGACACCCGCGGGACGAGCGCGAGGACGCCGACCAGGCTCAGGGCGGTGAGCAGGGTGATGAACCACATCGTCGCGCGCCATCCGAGCGCGCTGCCCACGACCGTGCCGATCGGCGCACCGAGCGCGGTCGCGGCGGTCAGCCCGGTGGTGACGGCGGCGATGGCCCGGCCGCGGCGCTCGGGACCAACCAGCGCGGATGCGGTGACGCTGGCCGCCGGAATGTACAGTCCGGCGCCGGCCGCGGCGACGACCTGCGCGATGAGGACCCCGGGAAAGTTCGGGGCGAGACCCGTGCCGACGACGCCCAGCAGGTAGAGCAGGACGGACAGTTTCAGCACCCGGTGGCGCGGCCAGGCGGCGGTCAGGGTCGCCAGGATCGGCGACATCACCGCGCAGGTCAGCGCGAAGACGGTGACCACCTGCCCCGCGGTGGCGACGGAGACGTCGAGCGAGCGGCTGAACTCGGGCAGCACGCCGGCGAGGACGAACTCGTCGGTCCCGATCGCGAACGTGCCGAAGCCGAGCATCAGGACGCTCCGCCAGTGTGACGTCTTCCCCGATGTGGCGGCGCCACCGCCGGGCGTGCTGGTCGCGTCCATTTCGGTACCGATCGGTTCCATTTGAGGTATGGTACTGATCGGTTCCGTTCTTGACCAGGGGGTGGGTTCAGGGTGGGCGGCGGGTCACCTCTCCGCGAGCAACGCGCGCAGTGCCTTGTTCTGCTCCTCCAGTTCGGCGATGCGGGCCCGGACGGGCGCGAGTGCCTCGGCGAGCTCGGCCTCGGAGTAGCGCGGGGTGATGTGCTGGTGGCAGTTCCAGTTGACGCCCTCGACGCGGATGAGCATCAGCCGTTCCACCCGCCCGTCCGTGCGAGTCTCGGTCAGCTTCCGCGTCAGTCCGGGGTCCTCGTCGAGGGGAACAACGCGGGCATGGCCGAAGAGCTTCAGGCGCGCCTGGCGCGGGTAGTCCATGAAGAACAGGGCCACCCGGCCGCCGGCGCGGACGTTGCCGGTGGTGATGTACTGCCGGTTGCCCCGGACTTCGGCAAAGCCGAGGGTGTACTCGTCCAGCACGTGCACGAAGCCCGCCGGGCCGCCGCGGTACTGCACGTACGGCCACCCGGTCTCGCTGACGCTCGCGAGGTAGAACCCGTCCCGGGCCGCGATGAACGCCGCCTCGCCGGGGCCCAGCGGATCCGGCGCCTCGCTCCCGTCGAGCGCGCGGCCGGCCGCCGAGGCGCTGCCGTTCTGCTCCTGTTCCCGGCGCACGCTCTCGGTGTAGGCCAGGTGTGCGTAGCGGCTCATCTACCGTCCCGTCCCTCGGTGCCCGCCGTTTCGTCCGTGACCGCGGGCGGCGCGCCGAGGATGGCGGCGAGCAGCCCCGGGAAGCGCTGGTCGAGCTCCTCCCGGCGCACCTTGCTGACCCGGGAATTGCCGCGCAGCTCCATCTCGACCAGGCCGCTTTCCCGCAGTGTGCGCATGTGGTGCGTGACCGTGGACGGCTTGACCGGAAGGTCGAGCGCGCCGCAGGCGGCTTCGCCGGCCTCGGTCAGCATCCGCACGATCCGCAGGCGCACCGGGTCGGCCAGAGCGTGCAGCACGGTCCCGATGTCGATGCGGGCCAGATCCGGTTGTGGCAGCCGGACGTGTTCCGACACTTGCATCCGCGACCCCCAAGTTCAATGTCTGTCGTATCTTACGATACACATCGAAATACGTGGGTGACGTGCGGATGAAGAGTTCACACGTCAGCGGCCCGGCATCGCTGACACCGAGTGACCTAGGCCGCCGGGCGGACGATGATCTCGTTCACGTCGACCTCCGCCGGTTGCTCGATCGCGTAGGCGATGGCGCGGGCGATCGCCGTGGCCGGGATCGTCGTCGCGCGGTAGGTTCGCATTCCCGCCGCGGCGTCGGCGTCGGTGATGGTGTCCGCCAGCTCCGACTCCGTCACGCCCGGCGAGATCGTCGTGACGCGGATGTCCGGGCCGGTCTCCTGGCGCAATCCCTCGGACAGCGCCCACACCGCGTACTTCGTCGCGCAGTAGACCGCCGCCGTCGGCACCACCTCGTGCGCCCCGATCGAGGCCACGTTCACGAAATGCCCGCCACCCTGACGCCGCATCACCGGCAGGCCGGCCGCGATCCCGTGCAGCACGCCGCGGATGTTCACGTCGATCATCCGGTTCCACTCGTCGAGCTTCAGCCGCTCCAGCGCGGACAACGGCATCACCCCGGCGTTGTTCACGATCACGTCGACCCGGCCGTGCTCGGCCACCGCCCAGTCCACGAAGGACTGGACGTCCGCGGAATCCGTGACGTCCAGCCGTCGGTACGACGCACCACCGATCTTCTCCGACAACTCCGCCAGCCGCTCGACCCGGCGCGCCCCCAGCACGACCCGGTGCCCGGCGTCGGCGAGCACTTCCGCGGTCGCCCAGCCGATCCCGCTGCTGGCCCCGGTGATGACCACAACCGACATGGTGTTCTCCCTTCCGTCACCCTGAGTTTCAGCGGGTGACCGGCGGGCGACCAGGCCGCGGCGTTCCGGGGTGCGACGCACCCAGGCGGCCACGGCGGCCGCAAGATCCTAAGCTCTACCCATGGCGAAGTACTTCGACGTGCACCCGGACAACCCCCAGCGCCGGTCGATCGGTCAGATCGTCGACCTGCTGCGGCGCGACGGCCTCATCGTCTACCCCACCGACTCCGCCTACGCCCTGGGCTGCCAGCTCGGCAACCGGGACGGCCTGGACCGCATCCGCACGATCCGGCACCTCGACGACCGGCACCACTTCACCCTGGTCTGCCGCGACTTCGCCCAGCTCGGCCAGTTCGTGCACGTCGACAACACCATCTTCCGCGCGATCAAGGCCGCCACCCCGGGCAGCTACACGTTCATCCTGCCGGCCACCAAAGAGGTGCCGCGGCGGCTGCTGCACCCGAAGAAGAAGACCGTCGGCGTGCGGATCCCGGACCACGTCGTCGCGCAGGCGCTGCTCGACGAGCTGGGCGAGCCGCTGGTGTCGAGCACGCTGCTGCTGCCCAACCACGAGGAGCCGCTCACCCAGGGCTGGGAGATCAAGGACGAGCTGGACCACGTGGTCGACGCGGTGGTCGACTCCGGTGACTGCGGCACCGAGCCCACGACGGTGATCGACTTCTCCGGCGGGGAGCCGGAGATCGTCCGAAAGGGTGCCGGGGACACCGCGCGTTTCGAATAGCTCTGGACATCGCCGCGCTCACGGGTCACGCTGGAAAAACGCACCGTGATCCGCGAGGAGGCTGCGATGAGACTGGGCCGGAAACTTGCCGTGGGCGTCGTCGAAGAATCCAAGGCCGAAGAGGTCACCCCGGTCGAGGAACCCCGCGAGACCGTCGAAACCCCCCAACCGGAGCGTCCCGCCCCCGTCACCGCCGACCGCTGAGCCATGTTGCGCCGCACCCCGCAGGAACGGCGCGACGTCCCGTTCCGCGGTTACAAGCTGGCGTACCCGATGCTCTCCGCGGACGGCACCGAAGCCGGGTTCACCGGGGTGTCGCTCGGACGCACGCACGCCTACCGGGTGATCGCCGAGGCGAAGTGCGCGCAGAGCAGCCGCCACCAGAGCCCGTCCCGCCTGTGCGACTGCGGGTTCTACTGCTTCCACGAACTCGCCGACGCCCGCGCCCTGGCGTGCGATCCGCAGTACCAGCAGAGCGTGCTGCTGGAGGTGGACGCCGCGGGGCGGTACTTCCTGTACGAGCGGGGCGTGCGGTACTCGAAGCAGACGGTGACGGCCGTGCACGCCGGGTTGTGCGCGTGCGGGTGGCCGGCGCAGGTGTTCGTGGCGACCGGCACCGGGGTCGTGGGGTGGCGCAAGCTGCTGCCGGTGTGCTCGACGTGCGCGGGCAACCGGCCGCCGCTGACGCTGGAGCACTTCAGCCGCCTGGCCGGGGTGCCCGTGCACCGCGACGACCGCGCGGTGGCGTTCACCACCGGCGCGACGGCCGCCGGGCCGGAGCTGGTGCCGCTGCTGTCCGCGGAGGTCGCTCTGCTGCACGCCCGGCTGGATGAACTGCAGACGCAGCTGGACAAGCTGACGAAGGGCAGCTGAGGCCGTCCGCGGGTGGCTCGTCCGGGTGAATTCTTGCCCGTCAGCGGTCCGCCGGAGCCGCGTCCGCGTGGTTCAGTCGCAGCCCCGGTCGCGGCCACTCCGCCGCCCAGAGTTTGCCCACCCCTGACGACGTGATGTACGCCGTCCGCAGGTCGGGGCCGCCGAAGCAGATGTTCGTCACGAAGCGGTCCGGCGACGGCGGCCGCACGACCTCCAGCAGCTCCCCCGCGGGGCTGAGCACGCTGATCCCGCCGGTGATGATCGTCGCCACGCAGATGTTGCCCGCCGAATCCACCGCGAGTGAGTCGAGCAGCTGGTAGCCGCCGAAACCGTGCAGCAGCTTCGCCCCCGCCGGGCCCACCGCGCCGGCCGGACGCGAAATCCGGCCCGGCCCGTCGACGTTCCAGAACCACACCCGCCCGGTCACCGTCTCCGCCGCGTACACCCGCGAACCGTCCGGGGACAGGCCCACCCCGTTCAGCCCGGTGAACCCGTAGGCGATCTCCTCGATCCCCGAACCGTCCGCCCGCGCGTAGTACAAACCGCCGCGATCGCTGTCCCGCGGCCGGTCCTTGCCCAGGTCCGTGAAGTAGAACCCGCCGTGCGCGTCGAACACCAGGTCGTTCGGCCCGCGCAACGGCCGCCCGTCCACCGACGTGTACAGCTGCGTCACCACGCCGTCCCACGACACCCGCTGGATGCACCCGCCGCGGTAGTCCGGCGGCTGCTCGCCGGGCATCGTCACCCCGCCGCGCCGGTGCCAGGTGAACCCGCCGCTGTTGCACACGTAGATCGCCCCGCCCGGCCCGATCGCCGCGCCGTTCGGCCCGCCGCCGCAGTCCGCGACCACCGTGACGGACCCGTCCGGCCACACCCGCGACAACGTGCCGCGCTCGACCTCCACGACCAGCACCGAACCGTCGTCCAGCGCGACCGGCCCCTCCGGGAACCGCAGCCCGCTCGCGATCTCCCTCATACCGACTCCAGGTACTTCGGGTTCGCCACCAGCAACCGGTCGGTCACGTCGGCCCGCACCACCCCGACCACGTCCGCCACCACCACGGCCCGGGACCGCACCGCCCGCGCCAGCTCCGCGTGCGACGAGAACCCCAGCGCCGCCAGCCGTTCCCCGTGCCGCGCCTCCTGGGAGGCACCGTAACGCAACTCCCGCGAGACCATCGCCAGCACGTTCGCCGCCACCCGCGCCTGGAACGACAACCGCCCCTCGGTGCCCGGCACGACCTCGGCGCGCAGGAACTCCCCCACCGCCTCGACCAGCTCGGCCGCGCTCGGCCGGCCGTGCAGGTCGGGCACCGGATCCGCCGCCGCATCGACCGGGACAGCGGGCACGCCGAGCGCGGTCAGCAGGTCGTGCTCCTGCTCGCACACCCGCCGCCCGACCGCCGCCAGCTCGACCGACCGGATCCGCCCGCTCAGGTGCCGGTCCGCCTGCCGCAGGCACAGCACGGCCCACCGGACCGTCCCGAACACCTCCCACCAGTGCACCGCGGCCGGATCGGGCCGGAACCCGGCCACCTCGGCGTAGCCGTCCAGCAGCTCCTCCCGGCTCCCGAACCCGCCCACCGGCAGCGGCGAGCCGAACCGCCACGCCTTGACGCACAACCAGCCCAGGTCCTCCAGCGGGTCGCCGCGGTGCGCCAGCTCCCAGTCCAGGACGGCGGCGAGCCCGTCCGGGCCGACGATCAGGTTGCCGTTGCGGAAGTCCCCGTGCACGACCGTGTCACCCGCCGGCTCCGGCCGGTGCGCCCGCAGCCACCGCAACCCGATCTCCAGCGACGGCAACGGCTGGCCGAGCGAGTCGTACAGCTCCACCAGCGAATGCAGCGGATCCACAGAGGACAGTCCAGGCACGGCGGTCATCGCGTGGATGCGCGCCGCCACCCGCCCCAACTCGGCGGCGAGTTTCGGCCGCACGTCCGCGAACTCCGGTTCCCGCAGCAAGCGACGGGGAATCGTCTCGCCGTCGACGTGCTCGGTGATCAGGTACGGCGAACCCAGCAGGTCCGCGCCGTGGTCCACCAGCCGCGGCACGGGCACACCGGCCTCGTGCGCGGCCCGGATCAACGCGGCCTCCCGCGCCATCTCCTCCGGTCGGCACTCCCCCGGCGGATCCCGCCGCAGCACCAGCCGCCCGCCCGGCTCGGCGGTGAACGCCCAGGTCTCCCGGCTCGCGCCACCGCTGAGCCGCCGCAGCCCGGTGATCTTCGCGCCCAGCCGCCGCCCCAGCGCCTCCGCCAGCCCGGTCATCGCTTGTCCGGCCCCGCGAACCCGAACAGGTACCCGGCGATCTTGCGCATCTGGATCTCCTCGGCGCCCTCGGTGATCCGGTAGCGGCGGTGGTGCCGGTAGATGTGCTCGAACGGCGTGTGCCGGGTGTAGCCGAGCCCGCCGTGCACCTGCATCGCGCGGTCGGCGGCGTCGCACACCAGCCGGTTGGCGCGGTAGTTGCACATCGACACCTTGTCGCTGATCAGCATGTGGTCGGTGTGGTCGAGCTCCCACGCCGTCTTGCGCACCAGCGTGCGCACCAGCTCGGCCTCGGTCTGCAGCTCGACCAGCGGCCACTGGATCGCCTGCCGCTCGGCCAGCGGGCGGCCGAACGTGCGGCGCGCCCGGGCGTAGTCCACGCTGCGGTCGATGCAGTACTGCGCCGCGCCGACCCCGGAGGCGGCCTGCCGGATGCGGTTCTCGTGCACGAAGTGCTGCGCCAGCGCCAGCCCGCCGCCGACCTCGCCGAACACCGCCGCCCCGGGCACGCGGACGTCGGTGAGCGTGACCTCGGCGTGGTCGGTGGGCATGTTGAACGTCCACCAGTGGAAGTCGACCGAGAACCCGGGCGTGTCAGTGGGCACGATGAACGCGGTGATGCCGCGGGGATCGCCGCCCTCGCCCGAGGTGCGCGCGAAGATGACGTCGTGGGTCGCCGAGTGCAGGCCGGAGTTGAACCGCTTGGCGCCGTTGAGGATCCAGTCGTCGCCGTCGCGCACCGCGGTGGTCTCCAGCCAGGTCGCGTCGCTGCCGTGGTCCGGTTCGGTCAGTCCGAACGCGACCCGTTTGCGGCCGGTGATCATGTCCTCGACGAACTCGCTCTGCTGCTCGGGCGTGCCGGCGGCGAGGAACATGTGCACGAACGGGAAGTTGCCCACCACCGACGACTCGTTCTGGAGGTCGTTGTGCAGGCCCAGGCCCTTCGCGGCGAGGTGCTCGCGGATCACGGCCATGTCGAGGTTGCTGCCGCCGCCACCGCCGACCGACTTCGGCAGGCCGTAGCGCAGCCAGCCCGCGCGGTCGGCGCGCCGGAACATCTCCTTCAGCAGCTCCTCCCACTCGCGCCGAGGGGTGCCGCCGGCCTCGAAGTCGGTGCGCGCGTACTCGCGGCGGTGGTCGAAGAAGCGTTCGTTGTCGTCCTGGCGTTGCAGGGGCCAGATCTCGTCTTCGAGGAACTGGTCGAGGTCGGTGAGCAGCTGCCGCAGCGCCGCGGGCAACTCGAAGTCCATCAGGCGACTCCTTGCGTGGCGGGAGAAACGTGGGGCACTATCCGCGGATGACCAACCCGTTCGACCTCACCGGGCACGCGTCCGTCGTCACCGGCGGCAATTCCGGGATCGGCCTCGCGATGGCCGGCGCGCTCGCCGCCGCCGGCGCGGACGTCGCCATCTGGGGCACCAACACCGAACGCAACGACGCGGCCGTCGCCGAGCTGTCCCGGCACGGCACCAAGGTCCTCGCCGTCCGCTGCGATGTGGGCGACGAGGACGAAGTCGAGTCCGCGATGGCCCGCAGCGTGGAAGCGTTGGGGCGCCTGGATTCCTGCTTCGTCAACGCCGGGGTCGGCGGCGCGGGCAGCCGCTTCACCGAGACGTCGCTGGAGGAGTTCCGCCGCGTCACCCGGGTGGACCTGGACGGCGCGTTCCTGACCCTGCGCGCGGCGGCGCGGGTGATGCTGGCGCAGGGCACCGGCGGCAGCCTGGTCGGCACGTCGAGCGTGGCGGCCGTGCAGGGTCAGCCGCGCGGGCAGGCGTACGCGGCGAGCAAGGCCGGGCTGACCGCGATGATCAAGTCGATCGCGGTCGAGCTGGCCCGGCACGGCATCCGCGCCAACGCGGTCCTGCCCGGCTGGGTGCACACGCCGCTGGCGGCCCCGGCGCTGGACTCCGAGGGGTTCCAGCGCCGGGTGCTGCCGCGGATGCCGGTCGGCCGCTGGGGCAGGCCGGACGACTTCGGCGCGCTCGCCGTGTACCTGGCGAGCCCGGCCAGCGCCTTCCACACCGCCGACACGATCACCGTGGACGGCGGCTACCTCAGCTTCTGACCGGGCCACCGGTTCACGGGGTCCCGGGGAAGGGCGGGACCCCGTCGGGGTAGTCGGCGCTGACCCGGCCCGGGAAGTTCGGTGATCGCTTCTCCAGGAAGGCCATCACGCCCTCCATCGCGTCCTTGCCCGCACCGAGCTGCAGGAGCGCGCGGGAGTCCGCGCGGTGGGCGTCCCACGGCGTCGGCGAACCCAGCATGCCCCACAGCAGCTGCCGGGACACCGCGACCGACACCGCCGACGTGTTGTCGGCGACCTCCCGGGCGATCGACAACGCGGTCGGGATCAGCTCGTCCGGCGCGACCACGCGCGACACCAGTCCTCCGGCGCGAGCCTCGGCGGCGTCGAACACCCGGCCGGTCGCGACCCACTCCATGGCCTGCGAGATGCCGACGACCCGCGGCAGGAACCACGACGACGCGGCCTCCAGCAGGATCCCGCGCCGCGCGAACACGAACCCGAACTTGGCGTTCTCGCTGGCGATCCGGATGTCCATCGGCAGCGACATCGTCACGCCGATCCCCACCGCGGGCCCGTTGAACGCGCCGATGACCACCTTCTTGCACGCCGCGATCCGCAGCGCCACCGCGCCACCGGCGTCGCGTGGCACACCGTCGATCTCGCCGAACCCCTCGACCTCGCCGATCACGTCCTTGTTGAACGTGCCCGCGCCCCGCTCCAGGTCCGCGCCCGCGCAGAACCCGCGCCCCGCGCCGGTCACCACCACCACGCGCACCGAGTCGTCCGCGTCGGCCTCGTCGAACGCCGCGACCAGCTCGTGCGCCATCTCCAGCGTGAACGCGTTGAGCCGCGCCGGCCGGTTCAGCGTGATCGTGGCGATCCCGTCGGAGACCTCGTAGATGATCTCGTCGTAACTCACCGCACCGCCCATCGTCCCGTGTATTTCGCTTCGGTCTTGTCGAGGAACGCCTCGAACGCGGCCGGCGCGTCCTCGGTCGCGAAGTTGATCGTCTGTGCCCGCGCCTCGCCCTCCAGGGCTTCGCGCAGCGTCCGGCTGGCGCCTTCTTCGAGCAGCCTCTTGCTCAGCGCCAGGGCGATCGGCGGCGCCTCGGCCAGTTCCGCGGCCAGCGAGTCCACAAAGGAGTCCAGCTCGTCCGCCGGTGTGGTCCAGGTGACCAGGCCGAGGTCGTGCGCCTCGGCCGCGCCGATCATTTCGGCCCGCAACGCGAGCCGTTTCGCCTGCTGCAGCCCGACGAGCCGGGGCAGCAGCCACGAGCCGCCGAAGTCGAGCGACAGCCCGCGGCGGGCGAAGATCTGGCTGAACCGCGCCCGCTCGGTGGCCACCACGAGGTCGCAGCCGAGCGCGAGGTTCCAGCCCGCCCCGACCGCCACGCCGTCGACCTTCGCGATCGTCGGTTTCGAGATCTCGTTCAGGGCGAGCGCGACGTCGTTCACCCGGTGCATCCGCGTCAGCGGGTGGTCCTCGACGTCGGTGGAGAGGTCGGCGCCCCCGCAGAAGTCGCCGCCGGCACCGGTGACCACCACGACCCGCACGTCGTCGTCCCGCTCGGCGTCGTGGAAGGCCTGGTACAGCCCGTCCCACATGGGCAGGTCGATCGCGTTCTTGCGGTGCGGCCGGTTCAGGGTCACGGTCAGCACCGCGCCCGCCCGGTCGAGCAGCACCGGCTGGTCCGTCACGAAGCACCGTCCAGTCGCCCGGCGAGCCGGGCCAGTTGCTCGTCGTGGCCGCCGAACAGCAGCTCGCTGCTCTTGGCGCGCTTGTAGTACAGGTGCGCGTCGTGCTCCCACGTGTAGCCGATGCCGCCGTGCAACTGCAGACCGGACGCCGCCGCCGCGAAGTAGGCGGGCCCGGTGAACACCTGCGTGGTGGCCGCGGCCAGCGGCAGCGCGTCCGGGTCGTGGTCGGCGGCCCACGCGGCGTGCCGCAGCAGGGATTCCGCGCGCTCGCTGGTGCTGTAGAGGTCCGCGCAGGCGTGTTTGACCGCCTGGTAGGAGCCGATGGCGCGGCCGAACTGCACCCGCACCTTCGCGTACTCCACGGTGGTCTCCAGCACTTTCGCGATCCCGCCGACCTGCTCCGCGGCCAGCGCCACCGATGCGAGGTCCCGCACCTTCTCCAGCACCGCGGCCGGATCGGCGGTGTCCAGCCGCCGCGCCGGGGTGCCCGCGAAGTCAAGCCTCGCCTGCCCGCGCGTGGGGTCCAAAGTGGTCAACGCGGTGCGCCGCGCGTCCTCGGCCACGAACCACCCGGACTCCGTGCACACCACGAAGACGTCGGCGACGTCACCGGAGATCACAAAGGGCACGTGCCCGTCGAGCACCCAGCCGCCGTCCCGCTCGGTCGCGCTCACCGGCGCCGGGCCCCACTCCGGCGAAACCGCCAGCGCGCCGATCTTCTCCCCCGCCGCCAGCGCGGGCAGCACCTCGGTGTCCCCCAGCGCCGCCAGCGCGTCGACCGCCAGCACCGCGGAGGCGAAGAACGGCACCGGCGCCAGCGCACGGCCCAGTTCCTCGAGCACGATGCACCGTTCGACGTGACCCGCGCCCGCGCCGCCCTGCTCCTCGGGCACGACCAGACCGGTCAGGCCGAGTTCGGCCAGGTGCCGCCACAGCGCGGCGTCGTAGGTGTCGTCACCGTCCACCACGGACCGGACGTTGTTGTGGTCGGCGAGCAGTTTGCGCACCGTCGACCGCAGTTGCTGCTGTTCGGTGTCGAGCACCAGCTGCACGATCCCTCTCCTCTCAGGCGGGCCGCTGCGTGCCCACCCGCAGCTCGCGGAAGGGCACGTCGCGGTCGACGACGGGTTCGCGGGGCAGGCCGAGGATCCGGTCGCCGATGATGGTGCGCTGGATCTGGTCGGTGCCACCGGCGATGCTCGACGACGGCGTCTGGTTGATCGCCAGCGCCAGCTCGTCCCCGGCCGCGTCGCCCGGTTCCCACGCCGTGGCCCGCGGCCCGGCGATCAGCCCGGCGACCGCGACGGCCTGCTGCTGCAGCTGCGCACCGGCGAGCTTCGCCACCGACCCGCGCGCGCCCGGCGGCGACCCGGCTTCGGCCTCCTGGCGGAGCCGCGTGTTGAACAGAGCCAGCGCCCGCTCCGCCGCGTACAGCTTCGCCAGCTCGGCACGCACGACCGGGTCGGAGTCGCGCCCGTACCGGCGCGCGGTCTCGGCGAGGTTCGCGTGGGCCAGCGGGTCGTGCCGCTTGCGCACGAACCCGCCGATCGACACGCGCTCGTGGCCGAGCATGGTGACCGCGGCGAGCCAGCCCTGCCCGACCTGCCCGAGCACGGCGTCCGCGGGCAGGCGCAGGTTCTCGAAGTACACCTCGTTGAACGGCGCCCGCCCGGTCATGTCCTTCAGCGGCCGCACGGTCACCGCCGGGTCGTGCATGTCGATGAGGAACATCGTCAGGCCCTGGTGCTTGGGCACGTCCGGGTCCGTGCGGGCGAGCAGCGCGCCGAAATCGGCCAGGTGCGCGACGGTCGTCCACACCTTCTGCCCGTTGACCACCCATCCGTCGCCGTCCCGGACGGCGCGCGTCTGCAGGCTCGCCACGTCCGATCCCGCGCCCGGCTCGGAGAACAGCTGGCACCAGATCTCCTCGCCACGCAGCAGCGGCGGGATGTAGCGGGCCTTCTGCTCCGGTGTGCCCAGGTCGAGGATCGTCGGCCCGCACATGCCCATCCCGATCCGGAACACCGAGTTGGGCAGGTCGTAGTTGGCCGACTCCTGGTCGAAGATCTGCTGCTCGGCCGCGGTGAGGCCCTGGCCGCCGAACTCCTTCGGCCAGGTGATGCCGGCCAGCCCGGCGTCGTACAACGCGGCCTGGAACCGCTTGGCGGTCTCCAGCTCCTCGTCACCCGGGACGTGCTCGGCGAGCCACGCCCGGACCTTCTCGCGGAACTCGCTCATGCGACGAGCTCCAGGATGGTCGCGTTGGCCTGGCCGCCGCCCTCGCACATGGTCTGCAGGCCGTAGCGGATCCCGGCGGCGCGCATGTGGTGCACGAGCGTGGTCATGATCCGGGCGCCGCTCGCGCCGAGCGGGTGGCCGAGCGCGATCGCACCGCCGTGCGGGTTGAGGGACTTGGCGTCGGCGCCGGTCTCGGCCAGCCACGCCATCGGCACCGGCGCGAACGCCTCGTTGACCTCGAACACGCCGATGTCGGAAATCGACAGGCCGCTGCGCTGCAACGCTTTCCGCGTGGCCGGGATGGGCGCGGTCAGCATGATCACCGGATCGTCGCCCGCGAGCACCGCGGTGTGCACCCGCGCGATCGGCCGCAGGCCCAGCTGGGCGGCCTTCTCGCTGGTCGTCATCAACAGGGCGGCCGCGCCGTCGCTGATCTGCGAGCTGTTGCCGGCGGTGATGACGCCGTCCTCGCGGAACGCGGGCTTGAGCCCGGCCAGCTTCTCCAGCGACCCGCCGCGGCGCACGCCCTCGTCGGCGGTAACCCCGGCGATGGGCAGCAGCTGGTCGTCGAACGCGCCCGCGTCCTGTGCGGCGGCCGCCTTCTCGTGCGAGGCCAGGGAGAACTCGTCGACCTGGGTTCGGCTGAAACCCCACCGGTCGACGATCATCTCCGCGCCGATGCCCTGGTTGGGCCGCACGCCGCCGTAGCGGGCCAGCACCTGCTCGCCCAGCGGGTTCCTGCCCTGGGCGGGAAAGCCCATCGGCACCCGGCTCATCGACTCGACCCCGCCGGCCACCACCACGTCGTAGTGCCCGGCGATCAGCCCAGCGGCGGCGAAGTGCACGCTCTGCTGCGACGAGCCGCACTGCCGGTCGACGGTCACGCCGGTCACGCTCTCCGGCCAGCCCGCGGCGAGCACGGCGTTGCGGCCGATGTCGCCGGTCTGCTCACCGGCCTGGCTCACGCACCCCCACACGACGTCGTCGATCTCGGCCGGGTCGATCCCGGCCCGCTCGGCCAGGCCGCGCAGCACGTGCGCCGACAGGTCCACCGGGTGCACGCCGGACAGGCCGCCCTCACGCTTGCCCACGGGGGTGCGCACCGCTTCCACGATCACCGCGTCTCGCACGGCTCCTCCTTCTGGTTCGCCGTGGCCGCAGCCACGTACTTCTCCTTGAGCCGCCGCTTGACCAGCTTCCCGGTCGGCGTGCGGGGCAGTTCGTCGACGAAATCCACGCTGCGTGGCGCCTTGTAGTGGGCGATCCGCTCGCGGACGTAGGCCAGCAGCTCGGCCTCCAGCTCCGGGCCGGGCGTGACACCGGGCGCGGGCTGGACGAACGCCTTGACCGCCTCGCCCATCTCCTCGTCCGGCACGCCGATCACCCCGACGTCGAACACCGCGGGGTGCAGCGCGAGCGCGTCCTCGACCTCCTGCGGGTAGATGTTCACCCCGCCGGAGATGATCATGAACGCCTTGCGGTCGGTCAGGTAGAGGAATCCGTCCTCGTCGAGGTAGCCGACGTCGCCGGTGGTCGTCCAGGTCTCGTGCTCGGGGTGCTGCGCCTCGCGGGTCTTGTCCGGATCACCGTGGTAGGTGAACGGGACCTCGTCGCGTTCGAAGTAGACGGTGCCGATGTCCCCGGCCGGCAGCAGCTTGCCCGCGTCGTCGCAGATGTGCGCGACGCCGACCACCGCGCGGCCCACCGAGCCGGGTCGCGCGAGCCACTGCTCGCTGTCGATGAACGTCATCCCGGCGCCCTCGGTGGACGCGTAGTACTCGTAGAGGACCGGCCCCCACCAGTCGATCATCGCGCGCTTGACCTCGACCGGGCACGGCGCCGCGGCGTGCACCGCGACGCGGTGGCTGGACAGGTCGTAGCGGCCGCGCACCGCTGGCGGCAGCTTGAGCATCCGGACGAACATCGTCGGCACCCACTGGCTGTGCGTGACGCGGTGGGTCTCGATGGCTCGCAGGGCGGCCTCGGCGTCGAAGCGCTCCATCATCACCACCGTGCCGCCGAGACGCTGCGCGGTCGCGCCGAACCGCAGCGGCGCGGCGTGGTAGACCGGCGCCGGGGACAGGTACACCGTGTCCGGGCCGAAGCCGTACATGTGCTGCAGCACGGGGGTGAGCACGTCGCCCGGCTCGTCCACCTGGCGGTCGGGCAGGTCGACCTTGATGCCCTTCGGACGGCCGGTCGTCCCGGACGAGTAGAGCATGTCCGCGCCCGCCGGCTGGTCCGCCGGGCGCTCGGGCGAGCCGGTGGCGAGGAAGGCGTCGAAGTCGGCGTACCCGTCGGCCGCGCCACCGTAGACGAGCTTGACCAGCACATCCGGCAGCAGCTCGGCGACCTCGGCGGCCAGCGGGCCCAGCGCGGCGGAGACCACCAGGGCCTTGGCGCCGGAGTCGGTGACGATGTAGGCGACCTCGGCCGGGGACAGGTGGCTGTTCACCGCGGCCAGGTAGCGGCCGGAGCGCAGAGCGGCCCAGTAGACCTCGTACGCGCGCACGGAGTTGTCGCTGAGCAGGGCGACGGTGTCGCCACGGCCGAGGCCGGCGCGGGTCAGGGCGTCGGCGAGGCGGGTGGAGCGCTCGTCGAGCTCGCCGTAGGTCAGCCGCTCGCCCGACCCCGCCATGATCACGGCGGGCTTCTCGGGATCGGCGTCGGCGTGGGTACCCGGGTACATGTGGCTCCTCTTCGAACCGTGGACTCCCCTGCGAGAGTGCAAGGATTCGGCGTAACAGTCAACACCGACTGTTATCGGGTTATGGTGATCGGCGTGGTGACCGAAACCCGGAACCGGCAGGACCGCGCGGCGGGCACGCGCACGTTGATCCTGGACGCCGCCGTGGCGTGCCTGGTCGAGCTGGGCTACGCGGGCGCGTCCACGTTGGCCATCCAGGCCAAGGCCGGTGTGTCGCGGGGCCGGCTGCTGCACCACTTCCCGTCCCGGGACGAGCTGCTGGTCGCGGCCTCGCAGCACCTGACGGCGACGCGGCTCGCCCAGACCGAGGTGCGGGTCGCCGAGCAGCTGGCGGACGAGCCGGAGGGCCCGCGGCGGGTCGAGCGGTGCATCGAGCTGCTGTGGACGACCTTCCACGAGCCGCCGTTCTGGGCCGCGGTCGAGTTGTGGACCGCGGCGCGGACCAACGCGGCGCTCGCGGCAGCGCTGCGGCCGGAGGAGCGGGCGCTGCGGGACGCGATCCGCGAGGTCGGCGACCGGATCTGGGGACCGGCGGTGTGCGCGCACCCGAACTACCCCGAGCTGCGGGAACTGCTGTTCACGAGCATGCGGGGCGCGGCGCTGCCCTACACCTTCGAACGCCGCCGGGACCCGTCGAACGACCCGCACGTCCCGCTGTGGAAGTCGCTGGCGCACCGCCTGCTCTTCGCCGACGGTCAGTGTTGACTGTTTCGCTCCGCGCACGGTAGAAACGCGGTACCTGACCCACCGGATCGCCGAGGTTGCCGATGTCCGGAGTTGTCGAAGTACCGCGCCTGCTCGGGCGCGGGATGACGATGGGCGACCAGCTCGCCCGCCACGCACGCACCCAGGGCGGCCGGCCCGCCTTCTCGTTCGAGGGCGCCACCCTCACCTACAGCCAGTTCGACACGCGCGTGAGCCGGCTGGCGAACGCGTTGCGCGAGCGGGGCGTCGGCTACGGCGACCGCGTCGTCGTGCTCGGCCTGAACACGCTGGAAGTGCTGGAAACCTACTTCGCGTCGACGCGCCTTGGCGCGATCTGCGTGCCGGTGAACTTCCGGCTCGTGGCCGACGAGATCGCCTACGTGCTCGCCGACAGCGGGGCCCGGGCCAGCGTGGTGCACGCGCCGCTCGCCCCGGCGCTGGCCAAGGCACGCGAGCAGGTCGACGACCCGGGCCCGTGCCTGGTGTTCGGCGGCGCGTTCGAGGGCATGGCGGACTACGAGGAGGCGCTGGCCGCGGCGTCGCCGGAGTTCGACGAGATCACGGTGGACGAGCAGGACCCGGCGTTCATCATGTACACCTCGGGCACCACCGGGCGGCCGAAGGGCGCCGTGCTCACCCACCACAACCTGCTGATGCACGCGTTCAGCAACATGGCGTCGCTGGGCACCGGGCCGGAGGACAAGGTGTGGCTGGCCGCCGCGCCGCTGTTCCACATCGCCGGGCTGTCCGGGATGCTGCCGAACCTGCTGCTCGGCGGGCGGACGGTGCTGCTGCCGAGCGGCCAGTTCGACCCGGTGGCGGTGGTGGATCTGATGGAGCGCGAGCGGGTGTCGTCGGTGTTCCTGGTGCCGGCGCAGTGGCAGGCGATCGTGAACGTGCCGGGGATCCGCGAGCGGGATCTGTCGGCGCTGTCGAAGATCTCGTGGGGCGCGGCGCCGGCGTCGACGACCCTGCTGCGCACGATGATCGAGGTGTTCCCGCAGGCGGAGGTGACGACGGCGTTCGGGCAGACCGAGTGCAGCCCGGTGACCACGCTGCTGCGTGGCGAGGACTCGATCCGCAAGATCGGGTCGGTCGGCAAGCCGATGCTCAACGTCGAGGTGCGCGTGGTCGACGACGACATGAACGACGTGCCGCGGGGCGAGGTGGGCGAGATCGTCTACCGCAGCCCGATGGTGATGAAGGAGTACTGGAACAAGCCGGCCGAGACGGCGGAGGCGTTCCGCGGCGGCTGGTTCCACTCCGGTGACCTGGTGCGGCAGGACGAGGACGGCTACTACTTCGTGGTGGACCGCAAGAAGGACATGATCATCTCCGGTGGCGAGAACATCTACTGCGCCGAGGTGGAGAACGTCCTGGCGGCGCACCCGAAGATCGGTGAGGTCGCGTTGATCGGCATGCCGGACGACAAGTGGGGCGAGACGCCGCTGGCGGTGATCTCACCCCGGACACCCGGCGACGCACCCACGGCGGCCGAGCTGGAGGAGTGGTGCCTCGACCGGTTGGCCCGGTACAAGCGGCCGCGCCGGATCGCGGTGGTGCCGGCGCTGCCGCGGAACCCGAGCGGGAAGGTGCTGAAGACCCAGCTGCGCGCGGACCGGGAGGCGGGCAAGCTGCCGATCGAGTCGGCTTAGCCGGCGTGCCCCTTCTGCCAGGTGCCATCCGCAGTCCACAACCGTTCATGCGCGGTCTTCCAAGGACCGTAACGTTCGGGCAAGCCACGCCATGGCGCCCCGGACCGCGGCCGGCCCACCACAACCCAAGACCAACCCAGCCCTACCAGCTAGATCAATCACAAGACACTAGTCGGCGACGAGGACGGTCTTGATCGCGTCGTCGTGGCAGTGCTCGCGCAGCGCCGCGGGCGCCGCGCTGAACGGGGCGGTGTTCGAGGTCACCACTTCGGGCCGGAGCCGGCCGTCGGCCATGAGGGCGAGGACCTCCGGGATCAGGGTGCGCACGTGACTGCGTCCGATGTGGACCGTCACGTTCCGGACGTACGCGGCGGCCAGCGGGACGGCGGCCCGCCGGTGCAACGACCACACGCACGTGCACACGCCGTCCGGAGCGGTGTGCCGGAGAACCTGGCGCAGCCCGGCCGGCGTGCCGGTGGCGTCGACGGTCAGCGGGGCGGTGGGCCACTCGCGCGGCCGCCGGGCGTCGAGCGCACCGAGCCCGAGCCCGGCTGCCAGCTCGCGCACGCCGGGCCGGCTGTCGGCGACGCTGACCCGGCGCGCGCCGAGTGCCCGCGCGATGAGTCCGGCGTAGAGCACTGTGCTGGAGGTCAACGGATCCCGCCGGGTGGTCCGGCCGACGATGAGCACCTCGGCGTCGGGTTCGCGCGCGAGCAGCGCGGGCAGGTGGGGCGCGACCTGCCGGTACGCGTCGCTGACGCTGTCGGCCACGCCGGCCGCCGCGGCCGGGTCGATGCCCTCCGGCAGCGGGACGAGCATGGCGTCGGCGAACGGAACCGCGAGCCGGTCGGCCAGCGCGCCGCCCCACAGCCCGCCGGCGAGCCCGAAGCCGTACATCGACGCCGGCGGTACCGCGGTGCAGCTGCCCGTGAAACCGTGCCGGCACGGTGGGCACGCCCCGCAGCTGATCTGGAACGGCACCACCACGCGCTGCCCCGGCCGCACCGACCGCACGAAGTCGCCGACTTCGAGCACCTCGGCGACGCACTCATGGCCGAGGTGCAATGGCAGCGGGAACGGCGTCCGCCCCAGCATCATCGCCCGGTCCAGGTCGCAGGTGGCGACGGCCAGCGGCCGCACGAGCGCGCCCGCCGGCCCGGGTAGCGACGGCGCGGGAACCGATCGCCAGCGCGGACCGCCGCCGGGCAAGACCACCAGTCCCCGCATCGAGGCCCGTCGCCGCCCGCGCACCGCGCCGACGATGCGTGTCCACCGGGCCGGGGCGTCCCGCCACAGCGCGAGTGCGGCCGCGTTCAGCGCGTTCGGGGTGAGCATCGCGGCGTAGTGCGCGAGCGCGTTCCGCGGCGGGATCGGCCGGTCCGTGGCCATGTCACTCCCCCAGGACAGAAACCATGTGGTTCCCAGTCTTGAACGGGAACCGGCGGGTGTCAAGATGGCGGTTGTGCAGCCACCCTCCCGCCCGTACCGGGGCACCCCGGCGCAGGACCGCGTCACCGCGCGGCGCGACCGGCTCATCAAGGCCGGGATCGACGTCTTCGGCACCATCGGCTACCGCGCCGCCACCGTGCAGCGTGTGTGCGCCGGGGCGGGGCTGACCAAGCGCTACTTCTACGAGTCCTTCGCCGACAGCGAAGCGCTGCTGCTCGCCTGCTACGAGCGGGCGGCCGACCAGATCCACGCCGCGATGGTGGGTGCCGTGACCGGGGCGCCGGCCACGCTCGCGGACCGGCTGCACGCCGCGCTGGCCGGGTACTACGGCGCGATCGCCGACGACCAGCGCCTCGCCCGCCTCACACTGCTGGAGATCCTGGGCGTGAGCCCGGCCGTGGACGCGGCGTACCAGGCCCAGACCGAACGCTTCGCCCGTTCGGTCGAACTCCTCGCCGTCGAAGCGTTCCAGGCCAGTGGCTTGACGCCGGTCCGGCGGCACCTCGTCGCGCAGGGGATCATCGGCGCGATCACCACCACCGCGACGCAGTGGCTGCTCACCGGGCGGCGCACACCCTTGGGTGACGTCGTCGCGGCGTCCGAGACGCTGGTGCTCGCCGTCCTCGATCACCTCAGGGGCGCTTGACGACCCCGCGCTTGGACCGCGGGAGGGCGCGCGAAGCCCTAGCCGCCGGTGAGGGCCTTCACGACGCGCGACGGGCTGGGGCGGCCGAGCTGCTGCGCCATCCAGGCGCTGGTGCGCACCAGCGCGTCCAGGTCCACGCCGTGCTCGACGCCCAGGCCGTCGAGCATCCAGACGAGGTCCTCGGTGGCGAGGTTGCCGGTGGCGGCCTTGGCGTAGGGGCAGCCGCCGAGGCCGCCCGCGGAGGAGTCCACTGTGGTCACTCCGGCCCGGAGCGCGGCGAGCGTGTTGGACAGCGCCTGGCCGTAGGTGTCGTGGAAGTGCACGGCGAGCTGGGAGACGTCGCCGAAGCCTGCGAGGACCGCCTCGACGTGCCCCGGGGTGGCGACGCCGATCGTGTCGCCGAGGGAGAGCTGGAAGCAGCCCATGTCGAGGAGCCGTCGCCCGGCGGTCGCGACCTGCTCGACGGGCACGGCGCCCTCCCACGGGTCGCCGAAGCACATGGAGAGGTAGGCGCGCACCTCCAGTCCTTCGTGGCGGGCCCGCCGCACGACCGGCTCGAACATCGCGAACTGCTCGTCGAAGGAGCGGTTGAGGTTCTTGCGCGCGAAGGTCTCGGTGGCGCTGCCGAAGATCGCGATCGATTCCACGCCCAGCGCCAGGGCCCGGTCCAGGCCGCGCTCGTTGGGGACCAGGACGGGGTAGTTCGTGCCCGGGCGCCGGTCGAGCTTGGCGAGCAGGTCGTCGGCGTCGGCCAGCTGCGGAACCCACTTGGGGTGGACGAAACTGGTCGCCTCGAGGGTCGTCAGGCCCGCCGCGGCGAGCCGGTCGAGGAACTCGAGCTTGGTGTCCAGGCTGACCACGGTCTGCTCGTTCTGGAGCCCGTCACGCGCCCCGACCTCCCAGATCGTGATTCGATCGGGCAGCTCGTTCCGGGACGCCTCCCGCTGGGGCAGCCCCAGCTCACGCACACTAGCCACACCCACAGGTTAACGCTGACTAACGCGGACGTCCAGCGGCGCGCACTGAACCCAGCGACCACCTCGCCAAGGTGACGGGCGTGCTGTTCCGTCATCCCGGAGCCTGCCCGTCCGGCGAGGACATCTCTTGATCTTTAAACCGGCGCCGCCTTCGGCAGGCGAAGAGCCCGCCCTACGGGCGGAGGCGCCTTACGGCGCCGAACGGTCACCTTACGACCACCCCCGCCCCCGATTCCTGATTGTGTTTCGGTCGCCGATCAGGCGTGTCAAGGCGGGAAAGAGTACCTTGACACGCCTGATCGGCGACCAAAAGCAGGCTGTGGATCGGGGGCGGGGGAGGTCTGGGGCGTAGTCGGTCTCCTTGCGTCGCCGGCTGCCTGCCCGTTCTCTCTCCCCCGCCACCTGTCCTAACCTTGGCCGTGCACCACCACGCCCCGGATGTTCTTGCCCGCCACCAAGTCTTCGTACCCCTGGTTCACATCCTCCAGGCGGTACCGGTTGGTCACCAGCTCGTCCAGCTTCAGGCTGCCGGCCTGGTACAGGTCCAGCATCTTGAGGATGTCCCGCTGCGGGTTGCCGCTGCCGAACAGGCTGCCCTTGATCGTCTTCTCCCACAGGGTCAGCACCGCGCCGGAGACGTGGATCGTCGCCTTCGCGGGGTCCGCCAAGCCCGTCACCACGACGACCCCGCCCTTGCCGACGACGTCGAACGCGGCCGACATGACCTCCTCGTCCACCACGCCGACCGTGACCAGCGCCTTGTCGGCACCCTGCCCCCGGGTCAGCTCGGTGACCACCTCGTGCGCCTCGGCCGCGGTGGCGAACGCGTGCGTGGCGCCCAGCTTCAACGCGGTGTCCCGCTTGAACGCCAACGGATCGACCACCACGACGTTCTTCGCCCCGGCGTGGGCCGCGCCCTGCACCGAGTTGATGCCGATCCCGCCGATCCCGTAGATCACCACGGTTTCGCCCGGCCGCACGTCACCCGCGTACACCGCCGTGCCCCACCCGGTCGGCACGCCACAGCCGACGAGCACCGCCGTCTCCAGCGGCACGCTTTCGTCCACTTTGACCACCGAGTGCTGCGAAATCGTGGAGTACTCGGCGAACGTGCCGAGCATGCACATCTGACCGTAGTCCACGCCACCGGAGTGGAACCGGAAACTGCCGTCCGGGAAGCTGCCCTCCAGGATCGTCGCGCCCATGTCGCACAGGCTCTGGTGCCCGGTGGCGCAGTAGCGGCAGGTGCCGCAGTTCGGGATGAACGAGCACACCACGTGGTCCCCGGGCTTGACCTTCGTCACCCCCGGCCCGACCTCCTCGATGATCCCAGCGCCCTCGTGCCCGCCGACGATCGGGAACCGCGGTGGCAGGTCACCGTCGGACAGGTGCAGGTCCGAGTGGCACAACCCGGCGGCGACGTAGCGGATGAGGACCTCGCCCTCCTTCGGGCCGTCCAGGTCCAGCTCGGTGATCTCGAACGGGGTCTTGAAATCAGTCAGTACAGCAGCCTTGACCTTCATGGGAACTCTCCTCAGAGCGCGACGTTGACGGCTTTGGTCTGGGTGTAGAGATCGATGGCCTCGGCGCCGAGCTCGCGGCCCCAGCCGGACTGCTTGTACCCGCCGAACGGGATCGCGGTGTCGAAGCCGTTGTAGCAGTTGACCCACACCGAACCGGCCTTGATCTGCTTGGCCACCCGGTGCGCCTTGGAGATGTCCCGCGTCCAAATGCCGGCGGCCAGGCCGTACTCGGTGTCGTTCGCCGCCGCGGCGAGACCGTCCTCGGCCGAGAACGGGATCGCGGCCACCACCGGGCCGAAGATCTCCTCGCGCACCACGCTCATGTCCTCGCGCACGTCCACCAGCACCGTCGGCTCGACGTAGTAGCCGGAGTCGCCGTGACGGCCGCCGCCGGTCAGGGCACGGGCGCCGTCGGCGAGGCCCTGCCGCAGGTAGCTGGTGACGCGGTCGAGCTGCTCCTGCGACACGAGCGGGCCGAGCTGCGTCGTCGGGTCCAGGCCCGGGCCGATCTTGACCTGGCTGGCGAACTCGGCGACGCCCTGCGTGAACTCGTCGAAGATGGACTCCTCGACGAACAACCGCGTGCCGGCCACACAGCACTGGCCGTGGTTGAACAGCCAGGCGTTGGCCGAGCCGGGGATCGCGGCCTCCAGGTCGGCGTCGGCGAACACGATGTTGGGGCTCTTGCCGCCCAGCTCCAGCGACACCTTCTTCAGGTTGCCCTTGGCCGCGTCCACGATCTTCTTGCCCACCTCGGTGGAGCCGGTGAACGCGACCTTGTCGACGTCGTCGTGCGCGGCCAGCGCGGCGCCCGCGTCACCGAACCCGGTGAGGATGTTGACCACGCCGTCCGGGAACCCGGCCTCGCAGAACAGCTCGCCCAGCAGCAGCGCGGTGAGCGGGGTCTGCTCGGCCGGCTTGAGGATGACCGTGTTGCCGGCCGCGAGCGCGGGCGCGAGCTTGAACGCGGCCATCACCAGCGGGAAGTTCCACGGGATGATCTGCGCGCACACGCCGACCGGTTCCCGCAGCGTGTACGCGTGCCACTGGCTGCCCGGGATCCACGGCACCGAAGGGGTGATCGTGCGGCCCTCGATCTTGGTGGCCCACCCCGCGTAGTAGTGGAAGATGTCGGCCGACCAGGCGACGTCGACCCCCTGCGCGACGGCCACGGACTTGCCGTTGTCGAGCGCCTCCAGCTGCGCGAACTGCTCGGCGCGCTCCAGCAGCAGGTCACCCACGCGCCAGATCAGGCGCTGCCGCTCCGACGGGGTGGTGCGCGACCACGGCCCGTCCTCGAACGCGCGCCGCGCCGCGGCCACCGCGCGGTCGACGTCCTCGGCGGCGCCGTGCGCCACCTCGGTGATCTTCTCCCCCGTGGCGGGGTCGAACGTGGGGAACGTCCGGCCCGACGCCGCGTTCACCCACTGCCCGCCGATCAGCAGCCGCTTGGTCCCGGACACGAACTCCCGCACCGCCGGATGCACGGCCTGCTCCGCTACCGCAGTCACACCAACCTCCTCGTCGTGGACGTGGCGGTAATGGTGACCTGCGCAACAGCGAGCTAACTGTGTCAAGTTGACACAGTGGCCTCACACCGCGCGGCGCTGCGTCGTCGGAAGGGCATGAACATCACACTGTGGATCATCGCCGGACTGCTGGCCGCTGTCTTCCTCGCCAGTGGGTCGCAGAAACTCGCCCAGCCCGCGGAGAAGCTGGCCGCCACCGGGCTCACCGTCGGCGCGGGCAAGACGGTCGGCGCCCTGGAGGTCCTGGCCGCGGCGGGCCTCATCCTGCCCGCCGCGCTGGACGTCGCGCCGGTGCTGACACCGCTCGCCGCGGCCGGGCTGGTGCTGCTGATGGCCGCCGCGGCCGTCTTCCACGTGCGCCGCCACGAGTGGAAAACCCTGCCCGTGCCGCTGGTCCTGCTGGCGCTGGCCGTGGTCGTCGCCGTGGGACGGTTCGCGTGAGCTCAGCTCAGCCCGAGGCTGCGCACCCGGCGGTGCAGGGTCGAGCGGCTGATGCCGAGCAGCTTCGCGGCGTGGGCCTTGTTCCCGCCGCAGTCCCGCAGCGCGGCGGCGATCGCGTCGTGTTCGAGTTGCTCGATCGGCGTCAGGTGACGTGCTTTCGGGCTGCCCTGGTAGGCCTCCGGGAGGTCACGCGGCAGCACGTCACCACAGGCCCGGCCGGCCGCGATGTGCCGCAGCAGCGCCTTCAGCTCACGCAGGTTGCCCGGCCACGGCTGCGCGGCCAGCACCTCCAGCGTGCGCGGCACGAACCGGAGCGTGGACCCGATCTCCGCCAGCATCGCCGCGACCAGGGCCGGCAGCTCGTCCCGGCGGGACCGCAGCGGAGGCAGCTCGCGGCGGGCGATGCAGCGGCTGGCGAGGTCCGCGGCGGGGCCGGTCAGCTCGGGCGGCGACGGGCCGGTGAGCGCGACCCAGCAGTCGCCGCGGTCCATGATCGCGGCGAGCCGGGCGGCGGCGTCGGGCGGCAGCAGCGCGATGTTCTCGACCACCAGCAGCCCGGTGTGGGAGGCGACGAGCTGGTCGAGGGTGGGCGCCCAGTGCTGGGCGTCGACGGCGTCGAGCACCGCCAGTGCCGACTCGCCGGCGAGCTCGCGGGCCACGGTCGAGCGGCCGGTGCCGGGTTCGCCGCTGATCAACACGTGCGTGCGCTGCTCGCGGTAGGTCGCGAAGTCGCGCTGCACCGGGCGCGGGGTGACGCGGCGCGGAATCGCCTGCACCGCGGGCGGTTCCAGCTCGAACAGCACGCCGGAGGCGCCGGTGATGCGCTCGAACGACACGTCCGCGACCCGGCCGGAGGACAGCCGCACGCTGCGCGCCTGCCGTACGCCGAACGGCGCGTCCATCGCGAGCCCGCGCAGCACGGCGTGGTCGGCGGCGTCGAGCAGGTCGGTGGCCGCGGCGTTGGCGAGCACGACGTCGTCGCCCAGCACGAGGACCGGGCGCAGGCGGTTGAGGGCGGCGGCCTGGTAGGCGGCGAGCATGCGCTGCTCGGCGGCGCGCGAGCCCTCCAGCAGGCGCTGCTCGATGTCGGCGACCGCGCGGCGCAGGAACGGGCCCAGCAGCGGGTTCGCGTGATCGGCCAGGCAGGTGATGTCGAGGACGCCTTCGAGCCGGCGGGTCACCGGGTGGGTGATCGGGTGGCCGTAGCAGGCGAAGGGCTTGAAGCTGTCGATGAAGTGCTCGTGCCCGTGCACGGCCAGGCCCTGGCGCAGCTCGAACACGGTCGCGATCGAGTTGGTGCCGGTGTTCTCCTCGGTGAAGCGGGTGCCGGGCACCACGCCGATGCGGTCGAAGGTGGCTTCCAGCCGGCGCTCACCGAAGCGGCGGTCGACGATCCAGGCGTCACGATCGGCCAGGACGAGGCCGAACGCGGTGTCGGCGAGCTCGCGGGTGGCCTGGTCGAGGACGGGTTCGGCGGCGAGGACGAGCCTGCTCCGACGGTCGATGTCCTCGACGGTCAGCCGGTCGACGGCGGCGTCCGGCCGCAGCCCGGACAGCTCGGCCCGCCGCCACGACGACGCGATCTCGGGCCGCAGCGCTGCGCTCTCCATCCCGCCTCCCTTGGCGCCGATGACCGAGCCACGCTAGCAACGGTCAACGAGGTGGGTCGAGAACTTGCCCCCGTCCGGGGGTGCCCAGCACGCCGTGGGCGATCCGGGTGAGCGCGGCGGTGACCTTCTCCGGGCTCAGGCCGAGCTGGTGCCGCTGGTAGTCGTAGACGTCCGGGGCGATCGGGGCGAGCAGCAGGTCGGTCAGGGCGTCCGGGTCGTGGCCGGCTTCGGTCACCAGCGCGCGCACGTGCGCCTGCCAGAAGCCGTAGGCGCCGGTGGTGAAGCGGGCCCGGCCGATCTCCGCGCCGAGTGCGAGGTGGCCGTGCCGCTCCAGCAGGCCGACCATCGCGCCGTAGAAAGCGGCGAGCCGCTCGTGCGGCGGTGCCCCGGGGCCGAGCGGGGGCTCGCCACGCAGCAACTGCTCCTGCACCCGCCGCTCGTGCTCGTCGAGCAAGGCGAGCGCGATCGAGGGGACGTCCGGGTACCGGCGGTACAGGGTGCCCCGGCCCACCCCCGCGGCGCGGGCGATGTCCTCCATCGTGACCGACCGCTGGCGGCTGAACAGCTCCTCCGCGGCGGCGAGCACGCGGGCCCGGTTGCGCGCCGCGTCGGCCCGTTCCTTCGGCCGGTCCGGGCGCAGCAGGTCCTTCCGTTCCGTCACCACCCCAGCCTACCGAACTGGACACGGCGTCCGCTTGTGGTACCGTCGCAATAAGTGGACATGATGTCCAGTTCATTCGGGAGGATCGCCATGACCACGTTGCTGCACGTCGACTCCAGCGCGCGGCGCGACTCGTTCTCACGCCGGCTGGGCCAGGCCTTCGCCGGTGCCTGGCGCGACGCGGCGCCGGACGGGCGTTACATCCACCGCGACCTCGCCGCGGCTCCGGTGCGGCCGATCGGCCAGGCGTGGACGGAAATCTGCGACAACCTGCTGCGCGACGGCATCACCGAGATCGGCCGCTACCCGGAGGCGGTGCGCACACCGGCGCAGGAGGCGGCGTGGGCGGTCGTGGCGCCCCTGCTGGACGAGGTCGTCACCGCCGACGTCGTGCTGATCGGGGCGCCGATGTACAACTTCTCGATCCCGGCGGCGCTGAAGGCGTGGCTCGACCAGATCACCTTTCCGCGGATGTCGTTGCGGGGCAAGCGGTTCGTCGTCGTGGGTGCCCGCGGCGGCTCGTACGCGCCGGGCACACCCCGCGCGCCATTCGACCACCACGAGCGGTACCTGCGGGACTTCTTCAGCGGCCACTTCGGCGTCGACGACCCGGTCTTCGTCAACGCTGAGCTGGTCAACTCCACGGTGGATCCGCACCTGCGGCACCTGCGCGACCGGCACGAGGAGTCCGCCGCGAACGCACTCCGGGCGGCCGCGGACCTCGGCAAGGAGCTGGCGCTGTGAGCTGGGTTCTGCTGGTGCTCGCCGGGCTGGTCGAGGTGGCGTGGTCGCAGAGCATCAAACCGACCGACAACTTCACCCGGCCGTGGCCGACCGTGCTGTGCTTCCTGCTCGCGGCGACCGCGGTGTACCTGTTGTCCCGGGCGATGAACACGCTGCCGGTCGGCACCGCCTACGCGGTGTTCACCGGAATCGGCGCGGTCGGGGCCGTCGTGCTCGGCGTGGTGGTGCACCGCGATCCCGTGACGCTGGGCCGGGGCCTCGCGCTGGCCCTCATCCTGGGTGGCGTGGTGCTCGCCTACGCCACGGACACGGGCGGGGCGTGATCGATCTGTTCGCGGAGGATGTCGCCGTGCCCCGCGTGCCGGGCGAATTCCTCGATCATCGAGAGCAGCGTCCACCGCATGCTGACCGTGCCCTCACGGGGATTGTGCTTGGTGTCGCCCAGGTCGAAGCGGGCGGCGATCTCGCGGGATCGCCGGCTCGCGCGTTCGAACTCGGCGATCACGTCGGCCACGGACTCCTCGTCCGCGACGGCGAAGGTGCCCTCGTCCCGTTCCGAGTACCCGTCGCATTCGGACGCGTCGAGCCCCGCCCAGAACCGCTGGAACCAGATCCGCTCGGCGGCCGCGGCGTGTTTGATCAGGGAGAGGGGTGTGGTGAGGGAAGCGACCAGCCGGCGCCGGGCGTCGGCTTCGGAAAGGCCGCGCACGGTCACGATCAGGGCCGCCCGGTTGCGGTCGAGCATGTCCTCGATGATCGCCCGTTCGGCGCCATCGGTGATTCTGTTGTCGGGCATGGGTGTTTGATCCGTTCGTGAGGCTGGAGCATCAGAGGGATGTCACACGGTCGAGCGGCCCGGGCTGATCGCCGAACGGGCGCGACGTGGAGAGGTGAACCCGGCCAGGACGCCGGTGGCGGTACTGACCCGGGCCGGCAGTACCACGGACGTACCCAGCGCTTGTCTGACAAATCGCCCGCGCATCCGGAAACGGCAGGGGGAACCACGGGCTGGACCGCTCACGGGGTGAGCTGTCGGCCAAGACTCATGAGCTCGTCGACGGGCACGGCCGGCCGCTGGTGGTGCTGCTGACCGCGGGACAGGCCGGGGACTCGCCGATGTTCCTGCCCCTGATGCGCCACCTGTCCGTGCCGTGTCTGGCCGGAGGACCGCCGCGGACACGGCCGAACGGGGCCCCGGGCGTGTTTCAAAGCCGGCAGCTCGGACGATGCCCGCAGGCCGGCCGTGGGGGCGCGCCGACCTGACCGCCGCGATCGGCGAGTGGCTACCCCCGCGTGTGCGGTGGGCAACCCGGTCGGCTTTAGGCGTCATCGCCGTCCAGTGCTCGCGCCAGTACCTGCGCCAGGTGCAGCGCCTGCCGTCCGGTGAGGTCGTCGATCTGGGTGCGGCAGCTGAAGCCGTCCGCGAGGACCATCGTGTCCTCCGGCGCGGCCTCCACCTCCGGCACCAGCACCCGCCGCGCCGCGGCGACCGACACCTCGTAGTGCCCCTTCTCCACGCCGAAGTTCCCGGCCAGCCCGCAGCACCCGGAGTCCAGCGTCCGGTTGTCCACCCCCACCCGCCGCAACAACCGCTCGTCCGCCGCATTGCCCATCACCGCGTGTTGATGGCAGTGCTGTTGCGTGATCGCCGACGCCTCGACCGCCGGGAACTCCACATCCGGCGCGTACTTCTCCAGGAACTCCGCCAGCGTGAACACCTGCGACGGCAGCCCGTGCAGCTCGCCGTCGTCCAGCAGCTCCCGCGAGTCGTGCCGGAACACCGCCAGGCAGCTCGGCTCCAGGCCCACGATCGGCGTGCCCGCCTCGAGTTCCGGCCGCAGCACCCGCAACGTCCGCCGCAGCACCCGCCGCGCCACGTCGAGCTGCCCGGTCGAGATCCAGGTCAGCCCGCAGCACACCGACGACGACGGCAGCACGACGTCGAACCCGGCGTGCTCCAGCACCCGCACCGCGTCGTGCCCGACCTCGGGCGACAGGAAGTTCGTGAACGTGTCCGGCCACAGCACCACGCGCGGCCGCCCCTGCTCCCGCGCAGAGAATCCGCGCCGGAACGTCCGCGGCGCGAACCGCGGCAGCGACCGCTCCGGCGTGATCCCGCCCGCCTTCTTCACCAGCCCGGACAACCGCCCGCCCAGCACCCGGTTCGCCAGCCGCGGCGCCGCCGACGCCAGCCGCGCCAGCACCGGCAGGAAACCGAGCGTGTAGTGGCTCGCCGGGCGCAGCCGTCCCTTGTAGTGCTGGTGCAGGAACTCCGCCTTGTACGAGGCCATGTCCACATTGACCGGACAGTCGGACAGGCATCCCTTGCACGCCAGGCACAAATCCAGTGCCTCGAGCACCTCGGTCGACCGCCACCCGTCGGTGACCGTCTCCCCGCGCATCATCTCGAACAACAGGTGCGACCGCCCGCGCGTGGAGTGCTCCTCGCGCCCGGTGACCATGTAGCTCGGGCACATCACGCCGGACGATTTGTCGACACAGGCCCCGACGCCGACGCACCGCCGGGTCGCGGTCGCGAGGCTGCCGCCGTCGTGCGGGTACTTCAGCGTGATCGGCAGCGACCGCACCGGCCCGTCGAACCGCAGGTCCGCGTCGAGTTTCCGGGGCCGCACCAGGTTGCCGGGGTTGAGCAGGTCGCCGGGGTCCCAGATCGCCTTGAACCGCTCGAACAGCGCCAGGATCTCCGGCGGGTACATCCGGGACAGCAGCTCGGCACGCGCCTGCCCGTCGCCGTGCTCGCCGGACAGCGAACCGCCGTGCCGCACCACGAGATCCGCCGCGTCCTCCATGAACGCCCGGAACTGCCGCCGGCCGTCCTCGGTGGTCAGGCCGAAGTTGATGCGCACGTGCACGCAGCCCTCGCCGAAGTGTCCATACGGGACACCCCGCAGCCCGTACTTCCCCAGCAGGGTCCGGAAATCCCGGAGGTACACGCCGAGGTTCGCGGGCGGCACAGCGGAGTCCTCCCACCCCGGCCACGCCTCGGACCCGTCCGGCATGCGGGTCACGATCCCGGCCGCGGCCTCGCGCACCGACCACAGCACCCGCTGGTCGGCCGGCCGCGTCTCCACCACGGTCGCCGCGCCGGTGTCCCGCTCCAGGACAGCCGCGACCTCGGCCGCCCGCGCCGCCGCCTCGGCCGGATCCGCTCCCCCGACCTCGACGAACAACCATCCGCGCCCGGCGGGCAGCAGGTCGACCGCCGGGTGGGACCGCCGCGTCAGCAGCGAGTCGATCAGGTCGCGGCCCATGCCCTCGACGGTCAGCGGCTTCAACGGCAGCACCGACGGCACCGCGTCGGCGGCCGCGATGTCGTCGGCGTAGCCCGCGACGACCAGCGCACGAGCCGCGGGAGCGGGCACCAGTCGCACGGTGATCTCGGTCAGCAGCACGCACGTGCCCTCGGTGCCGACCAGCGCGCGCACCAGGTTGGTGCCGTTCTCCGGCAGCAGCTGGTCCAGCGCGTACCCGGACACCCGCCGCGGGATCGACGGGAACGACGTGCGCAGCAGCGCCAGGTGGTCCAGCGCGAGCTGCTTCGACGCGGCCACGCGCGGATCGTCCGGCAGCGACTCCCCGATCGTCAGCCGCGTCCCGTCCGCGGTCAGCACGTCCAGCGCGACCACGTTGTCCGCGGTCCGCCCCCACGCCACCGAATGCGAGCCGCACGCGTCGTTGCCGACCATGCCGCCGATCGTGCAGCGGCTGTGGGTCGACGGGTCCGGCCCGAACGTCAGACCGTGCGGCGCGGCCGCCGCACGCAACGCGTCCAGCACCACCCCGGGCTGCACACGCGCGGTGCGCGCCTGCGGATCGATCTCCAGCACCCGGTTCAGGTGCCGGGTGTAGTCGATCACCACGCCCTCGCCGAGCGCCTGCCCGCCGATGCTGGTGCCCGCGCCGCGCGCGGTGATGGGGATCCGGAACTCCCGGCACAGCCGGACGGTCGCCTCCAGATCCTCCACAGTAGACGGGAACACGACGGCCAGCGGCACGTGCCGGTAGTTCGACGCGTCCATGCTGTAGGTCGCGCGTGCCGTCGTGCCGGACTCCACCTCACCGGTGAGCGCGCGGCCCAGCTCCGCCAGGAACCGGGCCACCCGCTCGTCCGCGACCACCGTCATGAAGCCGAATCCCCCGGTACCGGGTCACCGGCCCGCAGGGGCGCGGCGGCGAACCGGCCCTCGTGGGCGAGCACCGGGCGGCGGTCGCCGGCCAGCTCCGGGTACTTCTGCTCCAGTTTCTCCCGCCGGGTCATCTGACGGTGCCAGTGCCGCACCGTCTCCCGGTCGCCGTTGCCGGTGCCGCGCCAGCTCTTCGGCGCGTCGTCCCGGCTGGGACCGGCCGAGGCGACCCCGCCGAGCCGCACCGCGGGCGGCAGCCGGTGCGGCACCGACCCGCACCCGCAGGCCGGGGCGGGCGAGGAGAACGACGGCACGAGCGCCTCGAACCGGTTCCCGCACTCACAGGAATAGTCGTAGATCGGCATCGGCTCACCAGTTCTCGATCGACTGGGCGAAGATCGCCTCGAGGTCCTCGGCCCGCACCGGCCGGGGTGAGATCGTCAGCAGCCGCTCCTGCTTGAGCGTGCCCTCGACCAGATCCCCGATGTCGCTCTCGTCGTAGCCGACGCCGCCGATCCCGTTCGGCGTGCCGATGTCGCGCATCAGCGACGACAGCACGAACGGCAGCTGGTCCACCGCGTCGTGCTGCTTCGGCGCGTGCGGGTCGAGGATCCGCGCGGCCCGCAGGTGCTTCTCCGGGTTCGTCGGGAACGTGAACCGGAACGCGGCCGGCGCGGTCAGCGACACCGACTCGCCGTGCGGGACCATGGCCTCGTCCTGCGGGTAGTTCTTCGGCCGGTACTCCTTGACCCGCCCGGCGATCGGGTAGGCGCAGGCGTGCGGGATGTGCACGCCCGCGTTGCCGAAGCCCATGCCGGCGAAGGTCGCGGCCAGCATCATGTCCGTGCGCGCCGCGAGGTCGCCGCCGTTGAGCACGGCCTTGCGGAACGACCGGGCCAGCAACGTCAGCGCCTGCTCGGTCCAGGCGTCGGAGATCGGGTTCGCCCCGCAGTAGGCGACGCGGGTTTCCGCGCGGTGCCGCGGGAAGGAGTCGAACGGCTTGGCCGTGTAGGACTCCAGGGCGTGGCACAGCACGTCCATGCCGCTGGCCGCGGTGACCTCGGGCGGCATGCTCAGCGTGAGCAGCGGGTCGACGACCGCCATCGTGGGCCGCAGCCGCGGGTGGCTGATACCGGACTTCACCTTCAGGTCGAGGAAGTCCATGATGCACACCGGCGTCGTCTCCGAGCCGGTGCCCGCGGTGGTCGGCACCGCGACCAGCGGCTTGAGCGGCCCGGCAGGCGCCTTGCCCTGCCCGATCGGCTTGTTGACGTAGTCGTAGAGGTCGGCCGGGTAGGTGGTCATCAGGTTGATGGCCTTGGCGGTGTCGATCGACGAGCCGCCGCCGACGGCGATGAACCCGTCCCACTCCGACTGCTTGGCGAAGTCCACCGCGGCCTGGATGCTCACGTCGGTCGGTTCGACGTGCACCTGGTCGTAGACCTCGACGGTCAGCCCGCCGGCCTTGGCGGCGTCGGCGACCCGCTGCGGCACGCCGGTCGCGGCGACGCCCGGGTCGGTGACGATGAGGACCCGCTCCGCGCCCATCTGCGCCAGGTCCCAGCCGATCTCGTCGACGGCGCCCGCGCCGAACTTCAGCGGCGTGGCGCCCCAGGTGAAGACTGTTTCGTTGAGGTATTCGGTCATGCCCGTGCCTTTCAGCCGAAGTGCCCGTCGGGGGCGAACGGGAGTTTGGCGGCCTGGTCCGGGTCGTGCCCGAAGATCACCTCGGCGTTGGTTTCCTCGGCGATGCGGCGCAGCTTCTCCACCGACTCCAGCCAGCGCACGCTGTCCCAGACGATCGCGGCGCCGATCGCCGGCGGGCCCCAGCTCTCGCCGAGGTAGACGGCGTCGGAGGTGAAGATCTTGGTGCCCGCCTCCGGCAGGTCCACCCGCAGGGACATCGTCCCCCAGGTGTGGCCCGGTGTCTCGATGACGCTGACGCCCGGCGCGATTTCGGCGTCCCCGGAGACCAGTTCGTAGTCGATGCCCTCGTAGTCGACCTTGAGGTGGGCGCCCTTGAACGGCCCGTCGATGCCGAGCGCGCCCTCGTGCTCGTCGCGGTTGACGATGATCCGCGTCTTCCCGTTGTCGAACAGCTTCGCGTTCGCGGCGTGGTCGAAGTGCAGGTGGGACAGCACGAGCACGTCGATGTCGTCCGGCGTCAGCTCCAGCGCGGCCAGCGAGTCCTGCAGGTAGGTGGTGCCCTCCTGGACCGGGAAGAACTCCTGCAGCCCGGTCGGCGCCCAGCGGGTCTCCCAGTCCTGCGGGACGCCGGTGTCCCACAGGATGCGCCCGTCCGGGTGCTCGATGAGCACCGCGTGGGTCGGGCAGGTCGTCCACACCGCTTCCTTGCGGGTGTTCGAGCGGTCGGTGATCGTCGCACCCGGCTTGAGAAGCAGCCAGGTCTGGTCGCACTCCATGGTTCCGGTCTTGAGCAGGTGGACCTTGCTCGGTGCCGTCATCTGCGCCTCCTTGCGCGTCAGGGCAGGGCCGAGCACAGAGTGGCATGTAGCATGCTACTCGTCAATGGCGGGGGTAGCCGGTCCACTCCAACGAGACCGGCGGCACCGGGTCTCCGCTGGCCGCGGCCTCCTGCCCGATCAGCAGACGGCCGGTGTGCAGCAGGTGGGCGCGCATGGATTCGGCCGCCTCTTCGGCCTTGCCCGCCTCGATGAGCGTGAAGATCTCCTCGTGCTCGGCGAGGATGTCGTCCAGGCTGCGCGAGGTGTCGACGGTGGAGGTGCCGCGCAGCAGGACCATGTCCCGCAGCGAGTCGATGTAGCGGGCGAGCCGCAGGTTGCCGGACGCCTCGTTGATGATCTCGTGGAAGCGCCGGTCGGCGGCCATGAAGGTGGCCTCGTCGTGCTTCTCCGCGGCGGCGCGCATCGCCTTGAGCTGGGCGCCCAGCTCCTTCACCCAGGCCGCGGTGCGCTGGGTGACGGCGCGGTAGGTCGCCGGGACCTCGAGCAGCAGCCGGATCGCGAAGACCTCCTCCAGGTCGTGCAGGGACGTCTGGAGGATCCGCACGCCCCGGTTGCGTTCGAACCGCACCATGCCGCGTTCGGCCAGCTGGATCAGCGCCTCGCGCACCGGCGTCCGCGACACGCCGAGCCGCTCGGCGAGGTCGTGCACCGAGTACAGGCTGCCCGCGACGAGCTCGCCGTTGACGATGGCGGTCTTGAGCTCGTCGAGGATCTTCCCGGCGAGGTTGGCGTCGTTCCCGATCTGCCGCATCCGGGCATTTTCCCATGTCCCGGAAAACCCGGCCCCGGCCGACGTGCTCCGGTTTCGGCGCGGCCGCGCCGGGTACGCCCCACGTCATGGACGCGGAGATCACCTTGCGTGTCGACGGCGCCACCCACCGGCTGACGCTCGACAGCCGCACCACCCTCCTGGACGCCCTGCGCGAACGGCTCGGCATCACCAGCCCCAAGAAGGGCTGCGACCACGGCCAGTGCGGCGCCTGCACGGTCCTGGTCGGCGGCCGCCGGGTCCTGTCGTGCCTGTCGCTGGCCGTCGCGCAGAACGGGGCCGAGGTCACCACCGCCGCGGGGCTCGCGCCCGGCGACGAACTGCACCCGGTGCAGCGCGCGTTCCTGCAGCACGACGGGTTCCAGTGCGGCTACTGCACGCCGGGCCAGATCTGTTCCGCCGTGGGGATGCTGGACGAGGTCAAGCAGGGCTGGCCCAGCCACGCGAGCCCGGACGTGAGCGCCCGCCCCGCCCTGACGCGCGCGGAGATCGCCGAGCGGATGAGCGGCAACCTGTGCCGGTGCGCCGCCTACGCGGGCATCGTCGGCGCGATCGAGGAGGCGGCCGAGTGAAGCCGTTCACCTACGACTCCCCCGCCGACGCCGCCACCGCCGTCCGCACCGTCGCCGCCGACCCGTCGGCCGTGTTCCTGGCCGGCGGCACGAACCTGGTCGACCACCTCAAGCTCGGCATCGCCCGCCCGGGACGGCTCGTCGACGTCACCCACCTGACGTCGAGCGAGATCACCGAGCGCGACGGCGTGCTCTCGATCGGCGCCGGGGTGCGCAACAGCGACCTGGCCGCCGACCCACGCATCCGGTCGCGCTACCCGGTGCTGGCCGAGTCGCTGCTCGCCGGGGCCTCCGGGCAGCTGCGCAACATGGCCACCACCGGTGGGAACCCGTTGCAGCGCACGCGGTGCGTGTACTTCCAGGACGTCACGACGCCGTGCAACAAGCGCGAGCCCGGCTCCGGCTGCTCGGCGATCGGCGGCTACACCCGCTACCACGCCATCCTCGGCGCCTCCGAGCACTGCGTCGCCACGCACCCCTCGGACCTGGCGGTCGCGCTGGCCGCGCTCGACGCCGAGGTGCGCGTGCTCGGCCCGGACGGCGAACGCACGATCCCGTTCACCGAACTGCACCGCCTGCCCGGCGACTCGCCGGAGCGGGACACCGTGCTGGAGCACGGCGACCTGATCACCTCGATCGACCTGCCGGCCCCGGGCGCGGCCCGGCAGCGCTACCGCAAGGTCCGCGACCGCGCGTCCTACGCGTTCGCGCTGGTGTCGGTGGCCGCGCTGCTGCGGGTCGAGGACGGCGTGGTCGCCGACGCGCGGATCGCGTTCGGCGGGGTCGCGCACAAACCGTGGCGCGCCTGGCAGGCCGAGGACGTGCTGCGCGGCGCGCCCGCCACCGAGGACACGTTCCGCGCGGCCGCCGCCGAAGAGCTGGCGCAGGCCCGGCCGTTGCCCGGCAACGAGTTCAAGGTCCCGCTGCTGACCCGAACCCTCGTCTCCGTGCTCCGGGAGCTGTCATGACCGCGATCGGTGAGCCGCTGGTGCGGCGGGACGGTGCGCGCAAGGTCACCGGCACCGCCACCTACGCCTACGAGACCCCGGCCGACGCGCCGGTGTTCTGCCACCCCGTCCAGGCCACCGTGGCGCGCGGCCGGATCGCCGCGATCCACACCGCCGAGGCCGAGATGCTCGACGGCGTGCTGGACGTCATCACCTACCGCTCCGCGGAACGGCTGGCGTCCACACAGGACGCCGAGCTGGCCGTGCTGCAGGACCGCGAGGTGGCCTTCCGCGGTCAGGTGATCGGCCTGGTGGTCGCGCGCACCTCGGAGATCGCGCGGCACGGCGCGGAGCTGGTGTTCGCGACCTACGACCAGCGCGAGCACGACACCGAGCTGGCCGCGGATCGCGACGACCTGTACAAACCGGACAAGGTCAACCCGGCGTTCCCCACCGACACCGCGACCGGGGACCTCGACGCGGCGATGGCCTCCGCGGACGTGACGGTCGAGCAGACCTACCGGACCGCGATGTACCACAACAACCCGCTGGAGCCGCACGCGACGACGGCGTTGTGGGAAGACGACGTGCTGACGCTGTGGGACTCGACGCAGGGCGTGCACCCGTCGCGTCAGACGATCGCGAAGGTGTTCGGCCTGCCCGAGGAGCGGGTGCGGGTGGTGTGCCCGTACGTCGGCGGCGGGTTCGGGTCCAAGGGCCTGCCGCACGCGAACGTGGTACTGGCCGCGATGGCCGCGCGGGCGCACCCGGGACGGCCGGTGAAGCTCGCGCTGACGCGGCAGCAGATGTTCTCGCTGGCCGGGTACCGGACGCCGACGATCCAGAGGATGCGGCTCGGCGCGACCCGCGACGGCAGGCTGACCGCGATCGGGCTGGACGTGGTCGAGCAGACTTCGCGGATCAAGGAGTTCGCGGAACAGACCGCGTTGCCGTCGCGCATGATGTACGCCGCCCCCAACCGCCGCACGACGCACCGGCTGGCCGCGCTGGACGTGCCGGTGCCGTCGTGGATGCGGGCGCCCGGCGAGTGCCCCGGCATGTTCGGGCCCGAGGTGGCGATGGACGAGCTGGCCTACGAGCTGGGCATCGATCCGGTGGAGCTGCGGGTGCGCAACGAGCCCGAAGCCGACCCGGAGTCGGGCCGGCCGTTCTCCAGCCGTCACCTGGTGGAGTGCCTGCGCGAGGGCGCCCGGCGGTTCGGCTGGGCCTCGCGGGACCCGCGGCCGGGCGTGCGTCTGGAGGACGGCTGGCTGGTCGGCACCGGGGTCGCGTCGTCGGTGTACCCGTCGTCGACCCGGCCGGGGTCGACCGCGGTGGTGCGGTTCGAGAGCGGCCGGTACGCGGTGGAGATCGGCGCCGCGGACCTGGGGACTGGCGCGTGGACGGTGCTGCCGCAGATCGCCGCGGAGGCCCTCGGCGTGCCGGTCGAGGAGATCGACATGCGCCTGGGCGACACGGCGTACCCGGTCGCGGCGGTGGCCGGCGGGTCGATGGGCACCGCGACCTGGGGTTCGGCGGTGTTCGAGGCGGCACGCACGTTCCGCGACAAGTTCGGCCGCGACCCCGCCGACGGCGACGAGGCCGACGCGACGACCGGGGACACCCCGGCGCGCAAGGAGTACGCGATGTACGCGTTCGGCGCGCAGTTCGCCGAGGCGCGGGTGCACGCGGACACCGGCGAGATCCGGGTGCCGCGGCTGCTCGGGGTGTTCGCCGCCGGGCGGATCGTCAACCCGCGGACCGCGCGGTCGCAGTTCCTCGGCGGCATGACGATGGGGCTGTCCATGGCGCTGCACGAGGAGAGCGTGTGGGACCCGCGGTTCGGGCAGGTGGTGAACCACGACCTGGCCGAGTACCACATCTCGGTGAACGCCGACGTCGACGACATCCAGGCGCACTGGCTCGACGAGCACGACCCGCACGTCAACGCGCTGGGGGTCAAGGGGATCGGTGAGATCGGGATCGTGGGCACGGCGGCGGCGGTGGCGAACGCGGTGTTCCACGCGACCGGGGCGCGGATCCGGGACCTGCCGATCACGTTGGACAAGGTGCTGCCCGCGTTGCCGTGAATTGTCGGTGGGTGTCGTTATGGTCGGCCCGTGGAGGATTTCCGGATCGCGGTCGACGATGGTGAACTGGCGGACCTGAGGGGCCGGCTGGAGCGCACGCGCTGGCCGGACGCCGAGACGGTGGACGACTGGTCGCAGGGGGTGCCGCTGGAATACCTGCGGTCGTTGTGCGCGTACTGGGCGGACGGGTACGACTGGCGGGCGTTCGAGAAGCGGGTGAACGAGCTGCCGCAGTACCGGACCACAGTGGACGGGGTGGGCGTCCACTTCGCGCACGTGCGTTCGCCGCATCGCGATGCGCTGCCGCTGGTGCTGACGAACGGCTGGCCGGGGTCGATCGTGGAGTACCTGGACGTGATCGGGCCACTGACCGATCCGGTGGCCCACGGCGGGTCGGCTGCCGACGCGTTCCACGTTGTGTTGCCGACGCTGCCCGGGTACGGATTCAGCGACAAACCCACGTCGCCCGGCTGGGGTGTGCAGCGGATCGCGAACGCGTGGGCCTCGCTGATGGCTTCGCTCGGGTATACGCGCTACGGGGCCCACGGGAGCGACTGGGGCAACAGCGTCACCACGGCGCTGGGGCAGCAGCACCCGGACGTGCTGGCGGGGATCCACGTGCAGCCCCCGATCGCCGCACCCGACCCGGCCACGTTCGACGACCTGTCGCCCCGGGAACGCGAGGCGCTGGACGCGCTCGCCGTGGCGGAGTCGCGGGAGTCCGGCTACTCGGCCGAGCAGTCGACGAAGCCGCAGACCGTGGGGTACGGCCTGGTGGACTCGCCGGTGGCGTTGTGCGCGTGGATCGTGGAGAAGTACCACTCGTGGGTGGACAGCGGCAGCGTCCTGACCCGCGACCAGTTGCTCGACAACGTGAGCCTGTACTGGTTCACCCGCAGCGGCGCGTCGTCGGCGCGGTTGTACTGGGAGAGCTTCGCGCAGGTGTCCGAGTGGTTCAGCAAGTCCACTTCGGACACGGTTTCGGTGCCCACCGGATGCTCGGTCTTCCCCCGCGAGGTACCCCGCCCATCCCGCCGCTGGGCGGCCCGCCGCTACACCGACATCCGCTACTGGAACGAGCCCACCCGCGGCGGCCACTTCGCGGCGATGGAGGAACCGGAGGTGTGGGTGGCGGAGATCCGCAACTTCTTCCGGCTGGTGCGCTGAGAACCCCTGGGTGACGGCGAGGGCTTCTCGCACGGCGCACGCTCGGCCACCTTGCCGCGGCGGGGGGCCACCCCGCCACGGCCGCGGTGGGGCACCCCGCGCCGGCGGCCGCGGTGGGGGCACCGCGCCCAGCTCGCCGCCGCCGGGGAGCCACCCCACCTAGCCCACCGCGGGCCGGGGGCCGACCCGGGCCCGGCGTCGCGGGCCGGCACCCCACCGCTCCCGTGGCAGTACGGCCACCACGTGGCCGGGCCACCATGGCAAGACGCCCCACGGCTGGCCAACGGCGGCACAGTCCACGGTGCCAAGGCCACCACCCAGCCGCACCCACCACGGCAAACCGCCACGCCCTTGACGGCTTACATCCACCGCGCCGTGCCGCCACAGCGGCCACCCAGCCGCACCCACCACGGCAAAACGCCATCCCACCACGCCCTTGGCGGCTTTACCGCCACCCCGCCGTGCCGCCACAGCGGCCACCCAGCGACACACCACGGCAAACCGCCATCCCGCCACGCCCTTGGCGGCTTTACCGCCACCCCGCCGTGCCGCCACGGCGGCCACCCAGCCGCGCCACCGCCGCACCGCCACGCCTGTGGCGGCGAGGTCGCACACCCGGCACACCATGGCGGCAAAGCCGCCCCCAGCCACGCCAACGCGGCAGCCACCACCACCCCGCCCACTGGCGGCACAGCCCCCACGCGCGACGCCCCGGCAGCAATCACCCCCGGCCGCGCCCGGCAGCAGCTCAAGCCGACGAGTGCCCCGGCGGCGCCTCGATCTCCCGCCACGCCCGGCGGCCGCCGGTGATCTGCCGCCCCTGGGTGATCGTCCGGTCGAGCGCTTGCGCCAGGCGTGGGATCGTCGTCGACGGGAGGTAGGTCGTCGCGCCGGCGTCGAGCATGCGCCGGACCGGGCCCTCGTAGCTGACGCCGAGCTCCGCGTCGTCAATCTCGGCCACGACCACACGCGCCTTCGGGAACGACCTCCGCAGGTTGCCTATCAGCTGCGGGCTCACCGGTGGCACCAGCAGCACATCGGCCGTCAGCGGGGCCGCGTGCATGTCGATCACGATGTAGTCCGCGCCGAGCTCGGCCGACAGCGACGCCCGCGCCGACTCCGACAGCCGCATCGCCGTGGCGACCACGGTGACGTCCCCGGCGATCTCCGGACGTGCCGCGGCCTCGCCGCGAACGCCGGACTCGCCGGTGCTGGCCTCACCGCGAACGCCGGGCTCCGGCTGTGCCGCGGCCTCGCCACGAGCGCCGAGCTCGCCGGCCGCCGTCCCGTCGCGAGCGCCAGGCCCGGCGGCCACGGCCTCGCCGCGAACACCGAGCTCGCCGGCCGTCGTCCCGTCGCGAACGCCGGGCTCACCGGTCCTGGCCTCGCCGCGAACGCCGGGCTCCGGCTGTGCCGCGGCCTCGCCGCGAGCGCCGAGCTCGCCGGCCGCCGTCCCGTCGCGAGCGCCAGGCCCGGCGGCCACGGCCTCGTCGCGAACGCCGGGCTCACCGGTCCTGGCCTCGCCGCGAGGGCGGGCCTCGCCGCTCGTGCTGGTGACCGTCGCGATCACGTCGCCGTCGCGCGTGAGCAGGAGGTCCTCGCCCGGCGCCAGGGCGTCGATCAGTTCCACGACCTCCCGGGGCAGGCGCGACACGTCGATCCGACGGCCGGCGCGTCCCCCGGTCACGAGGCCCCGAACGCACGAAGCGCGGCGACCGCGATCACCTGCTGCGCACCGTGCGCCTCGAAGGTCCCGGCCTCCTCGAAGCCGAACCGGCCCACCACGACCGGCTGATCGGCAGCGCGCAACGCGGCCGCACCACCCAGGTGAGCCCTGACCTCCGGGTCCGGGAACACCTCCACGAACCCTTCGCGGTCGACGTCCCGCGCCTTGCGCAGAACCAGGCGCTCCGACTCGATGACTGCGGCGGACAGGGTCGTCGGCGTCATGGCACCCGATCATCCCAGAACCCGGCCGCCGGTGATTTTTTCCCGCAACCCCGGTTTAGCCGCTCGACGCCCGGGGTAGACAGCCGCCGGAGTCGCAATCCGGTGGTCGCGCAGGGGTGCCGTCGGATGGAGCAGGAAGCCCCGGCCCACCTCCCCCTCGGCGGGCCGGGGCTTCCGTCTGTCCAGGGGTCGTGCGCACCCGCCCGCACCCGCGCGGGACAATGGCAGGCGCACCCGACCAGCAAAGGACCGATTTCATGGCGAAGGCCGCCGAGCCACCTTCAGGTACCCGCGACTTCCTGGCCGACGACGTGCGTCGCCGGAAGGCCGCGTTCGACACCGTCAGCGCCGTCTTCGAGCGCTACGGCTTCGACCCCCTGGAGACCCCGGCCTTCGAACGCCTCGAGGTCTTCGCGGGCAAGCTCGGCGACGACGCCTCGGCCCTGATCTTCAAGATCCTCAAGCGCGGCGTGCACGAAGCCTCCGGCGAGGCCGACCTGGCGCTGCGCTACGACCACACCGTGCCGCTCGCCCGGGTGATCGGCACCTACGGCAGCAAGCTGCCCGCGCCCTACAAGCGCTACGCCATCGGCCCGGTGTGGCGCGCCGACCGCCCCGCGCAGGGCCGCTTCCGCGAGTTCGTGCAGTGCGACATCGACACCGTCGGCTCGTCCTCGCCGCTGGCCGACGCCGAAACCGTCTGGGCGCTCAACGACGCCCTCACCGCGCTGGGCGTCGAAGACTTCCGCTTCCTGGTCAACAGCCGCCAGGCGCTGTACGGCCTGCTGGAGGCCTACGGCATCCCCGAGGAGGCCGGCGCGAAGGTGCTCGGCAGCCTGGACAAGCTGGACAAGGCCACGCCGGACGCGGTGATCGCCGAGCTGGCCGACCGCGGCCTGGCGACCGGCACGGCGGAAAGCCTGGTCGGCGACGTGGTGGCCACGGACACCGACCGCATCCGCAAGCAGCTCGACACCACCGAACGCGGCCGCGCCGGCCTGGCCGAGGTCGACAAGCTCCTGGAACTCACCGCTGGGCTGCCGTCCGGCCGGGTCGTGTTCACGCCACGGATGGTGCGCGGCCTGGACTACTACACCGGCCCGATCTTCGAGGTCAGCGCCGCCGGCTACCCGGGTTCGATCTCCTCCGGCGGCCGCTACGACGGGCTGGTCGCCAAGCTCGGCGGCCCGGACATGCCGGCCTGCGGCGGGTCGATCGGCCTGGAGCGGATCCTCGCCGGGCAGGCCGCGGCCGACGCCGAGGCCGGTGGCCTCGACGTCGCGCTCACCGTCCTCGGCGCCGAGGACGAGGTGCTGCGGCTGGCCAACCGGCTGCGGGCGCGGGGCCTGCGCACCGGCGTCTACCTGGGCACCTCCGGCAAGCTCGCGCGCCAGTTGAAGTGGGCCAACGACCAGCACGCCCGCACGGTCCTGATCTACGGCCCGGCCGAGCAGGAGGCCGGCGAGGTCACCGTGCGGGACATGACCTCGGGCGAGCAGACCCGCGTCCCGATCGACGACGTGCCCGCCCACCTGCGGCCGTAACCTCAGCGCGGGGTCGATCCGAACGGCAGGTCGTCCAGGCTCGCGCGGAGTTCGTGCAGGTCGGCGAAGGTGCGGGCGGCCCCGTTGTCGATCAGCTCGGCGGCGGAGAACCCGCCGGTGAGCAGGCCGACGGACGGCAGGCCGATGCGCCCGGCGGCGACGCAGTCCCAGACCGAGTCGCCGATCACCACGGCCTCCTCGCCGCGCACCTTCTCCAGCGCGACCTCGAGCAGGTCCGGTTCCGGCTTGGTGGCCTCGACGTCCTTCGAGCTGGTCCAGTCCCCGGCCAGCTCGCGGCCGTCGATGAGGTCGAGGTAGTGGTCGACGTGGTCCGGCTTGCCCGAGCTGGCCAGCACCACCCGGTAGCCGGCGTCGTCGGCGGCCTGGAGCAGCTCGTGGGCGCCGTCGAGCGCGCACACCTCGGGCAGCATCCCGTCGGCCAGCTCCTTCCACTTGGCGCGGAGGTCGTCGCCGCAGGAGTCCTCGACCTCCTGCCCGGCGACCTCGGGCACCAGCTGGTCACCGCCCATGCCGATGGCGCGGTGCAGGCGCCACACCGGCACGGTCACGCCGTAGCTGCGGAAGGCGCGGAACCACGCGATCGCGTGGTGGTAGTTCGTGTCCACGAGCGTGCCGTCCACATCGAGCACGAGAACCTTGGCCATGCCAGGCGGATTGCCCACGACGCCGGGCCGGGAAACGCTCACCCGAGCGTGCTCACGTACGCAAGCAGCCCCACGACCGGCACCGCGGCGGCCACCAGCCGGAAATCCGGTCGCGGCGCGGTGCGGAGCAGGCGCACCCCCGCGGGCACGAGCGCCACGCCCAGGCCCGCCACCGCGACGAGCGACAGCGCGGTCGTCCCCTTCAGCACGCCGAGCGGCAGGGCCGCCGTCGCCGCCAACCCGAGGGCCTGGACCGGGTGCAGCACGCGCGCCCGCCAGGCGGCGAACGCGAGCACCGGCCAGCCGAGCAGGATCGTGAAGGTCAGGTAACTGAACAGGTGCAGCTCGCCGTAGGCGTCGCCGACGAACGCGGTGGCGAACCCGGCTCCGCGATGGCGGGCGAGGGCGAGGGCGGCCTGGTCGAACCCGGCGTGGAAGACCCGCCCGAAGAGCCCGGTCACGACGAGAACCGCGCCGCACGTGCCCCAGCCGGTCCCGACCCGCGCGGCGAGCGCGAGCACCGCCGGGCACAGCAGGACCGTCCCGGCGAGGACGCAGGTGTAGGCGGCGCTCATCCGGCCCGGGTGCTCGACGGCCGCGGCGAGCTGGTGCGGGAAGAAGAACGGAACCGGGAAGCGCAGCAGCATCCCGGCGAGCAACAACAACGGGGCGGCGATCATCGCCGGGCCACCGATCCAGCGCAGGTCACGAGTCATGAGGCGAACCTGCCAGCGCCCGGACCGCGGCGAATCGGGCCACGGCGGACAGTTCCCGGCGCGGGGTCGGACCTGGGTATGACCGCACTGGTCGGACGTGCCCGCCCCGCGATCCGGATATCGTGCGGAAATGAGCCCTTCCCCGTGGCGTTCCCGAGCCACCGCCGCGCTTCCGGCAGTCCTCCTGATCGCCGTGGACATCGCGGTCGGTGGCAACCTGCTCCGGGACGACAGCGGGTGGCGACTGGGCGGCTCGGTCGCGGTCGCGGGCGTGCTCGGGCTCGCCGTGCTGCTCCGGCGGTGGTGGCCGGTTCCGGTGCTGGTGTTCGTGCTGGCGATGTCGTCGGCGGCCGCGTTCCTCGGGGTGCTCTGGGATCCCTTCGCCGCCGCGGCGCTGGTGCTCTACGTCGTCGCGCTCGGGCGGGACCGGCTGCTTCCCCTGCTGGGCGCGTGCGCGGTCGCCGCGGTCGCGGGCTTCGCCGCCTGGTGGTACCTGCTCGGGGTGCCGCTGCTGGTCGCCGCGTGGGCGGCCGGCCGGGCGGCGCACGCGCACCGCGCCCAGGCCGAGCGGCTGGAACGGCAGCGGCAGCACCAGATCCGCATCGACGAACGCCTGCGGATCGCCCGGGAACTGCACGACGTCGTCACCCACGGCATGGGGCTGATCGCGGTGAAGGCCGGCGTTGCCAACCACGTGGCGCGGTCCCGGCCGGAGGAGGCCCGCGAAGCGCTTCGGGTCATCGAGGAGACCAGCCGCGAAGCGCTCGGCGAGATGCGGCGGTTGCTCAGCGCGCTGCGGGACGACACCGAGCCGCCGGGCGGGCTCGCCGACCTGCCGCGGCTGGCGGAACGGACCGCGCCCGCGGGGGTCACGGTGGAGCTGGACGTCGATGCGGCGGATCTGCCGCAGCCGGTGGAGCTGGCGGCGTTCCGGATCGTGCAGGAGGCGGTCACGAACGTGGTCAAGCACGCCGCCCCGGCGCGGTGCCGGGTGGTGGTGCGGGCGAACGCGGGCGAGGTCCGGATCGAGGTCACCGACGACGGCGCCCGGCCGCGCGGCCCGGTGCGGCCGGGCCACGGCATCGTGGGCATGACCGAACGCGCCGCATTGTATGGCGGTGAGCTGACCGCGGAACCGTTGCCGGACAAGGGTTTCCGGGTCCGCGCGTCGCTGCGCTACGAGCCGGCGGAGGTGCCCGTTGCCTGAGCCGCTGCGGGTGGTGATCGCCGACGACCAGGCGCTGCTGCGCGGCAGTTTCCGGTTGCTGGTGGACAGCGAACCGGACATGACGGTCGTCGGCGAGGCGGCGACCGGCGCGGAGGCGGTCGAGGTGGTGCGGGCGACGCGGCCGGACGTGGTGCTGATGGACGTGCGGATGCCCGGGATGGACGGCATCGCGGCGACGCGGCTGCTCACCGAGCGGGTGCCGTCGGCGCGGGTGCTGATCCTCACGATGTTCGACCTGGACTCCCACGTCTTCGACGCGCTGCGGGCGGGTGCGGCCGGGTTCCTGCTGAAGGACACCCGGCCCGTCGACTTGTGCGCCGCCATCCGCGTGGTCGCCGCCGGGGACGCGCTGCTGGCCCCCGCCGTGACGCGGCGGCTGATCGCCGAGTTCGCCCGCACGACCGCGCCCCGCCCGGCGCCGAGCCGCGACCTCGACGTGCTCACCCCGCGCGAGACGGAGGTGCTGACGCTGATCGCGCACGGCCTGTCGAACGCCGAACTGGCCGAACGCCTGCACCTGTCGATGGCGACGGTGAAGACCTACATCGGACGGCTGCTGACCAAGCTGCCCGCGCGCGACCGCGCCCAGCTGGTGGTCATCGCCTACGAGAGCGGGCTGGTCACCGCGTCAGGAGGGCGGTCAGCGGAACCGCGGTGAGCCACGCCCAGCCGCCGAGGCCGACGACGTGCGCGGCCCGCCACGCGACGGGGGCGGCGCGCACCACGCGGCCGACGAGCAGCAGCTCGCACAGCCAGCGCGCGCCCCAGAAAATGGTTTGCGCCGCCAGCACGATCACGGGCAGCACGCCCGGCGCGAGCAGCTCGTCGACCGGCCACAGCAGCGCGCCGAGGACCACGCAGGTCAGCCCGATGAACCCGGTGTGCAGCCCGACGACGAGCCGGGACAACGGACTCGCCGCGACGAGGTCAGCCGGCCACCCGAGCAGCCGCGGCAGCACGAGGTGGGCGACCCCCAGCACGATCGCGACCGTGCCGGCCAGGCGCATCTGCAGCTCCAGCATCACGCCACCTCCGCCGGGCGCCCCCGCGGTGGGCGTCGGTAGGCCACCGTCACGCCACCTCCACCGCGGGCGCCGTGACCAAGTGCGACGGCCGCAGCCGCGTGGCGGCCCGCGGTGCCACGCGCAAGTAGACCAGCCAGCACGCCACCTCCACCGCGGCCGCAGTGACCAAAGGCGACGGCCGCAGCCGCGCGCCGGCCGGCACTGCCACGCGCACGTCACGCCGCCTCCACCGCGGGCGCGGTGACAAGGGCGACGGCCGCAGCCGCGCGGTCTGCCCGCACTGCCATCACGCCACCTCGAACGCCGTCGTCATCACCAGGGGCGTCCGGCGCAGCCGCAGGCCCGCCACGCGCACCCACACGACCATCACGCCACCTCGAACGCCGTCGCTGTCACCAAGGGCGTCCGGCGCACCCGGGCGACCCGCCGCAAACCAGCCTGGGCCGCGACGCGCTCCCACTCCGCGCGCGGGTAGAAGTGCCACGCGCCCGGTCCGAACGCCACCACGTTCGCCGCGTCGCGGTGGTGCTCCACCAGCACCAGTCGCCCGCCCGGCCGCAGCACCCGCCGCGCCTCGCGGAACAACGCCTCCCGTCCGGCGGGCGTGCGCAGCTCGTGCGCGGCGAGCACCGCCAGCACGACGTCCACCGCCCCCGTCGCCAGCGGGAGCGCCTCCGGCCGCACCGGCACCGCCCTCGCCGGGTAGCGCTTCCGCGCCCGCCGGATCGACGCCTCGACCGGGCCGCGCGGATCGAGCACGTCCAGCACGACACCGACGGAGCCCGGCAGCAGGGCGGGCAGCGTCGGCGAGACCTCGTCGAACCCCGCGGTCACCAGCACGTGCCGCCGTACCCGCGCGGGCAGCACCGGCCGCAGCCACGTCCACCGGTAGAGACCGCACAGGTCGTAGACCCACCACGACGCCGCCAGGCTCGCCACCGTGAACCACGCCGCGCCGGCCCGCACCGGCTTCGGCACCGGCGCGCAGGCGACCACCGCGCCGGCCAGCACCTTCGGCCAGTTGAACGCCAGCACCTGCGCCACCCCGCGCATCACCGCAGCTCACCCCGGTGCCAGCCGTAGTCCACATCGGACACGTGAAACGCGTTCGCCAGCACCGCCCCGCCGAACCGCCCGAGAAACGCGACTTCGTGCCCCAGGATCCCGACCGGCTCCGGCCGCCAGCTGCTGCGGAACGCTTTCACCACCACGATGCCCGCCCGGTCCGGCGAGAACGTGTACGGCAGCGGCCCGGCGAAGCGCCGCGCGTCGGCCGGGGTGGCGAACACCTTGTCCCACAACGGTTCCCGGTCGGCCAGGTCGGCCGTCACATCGAGATCGCCCGCCCCGTCGCGCGACCGCACCGTGAACCGCAGCGTCTCCCCGCGACGCGACACGCGCGCCGCGCTGCGGTGGTAGCGGTAGCCGGTGAGGACGTTGCCGCCGAGCGCGAGCAGCGCGCGGTCGGTGTCGCTGCGCAGGATCTTCAGGCCGCGCATGGTCTTCCCGCCGGGAGTGCGCAACCGGGCGAGGATCCGGTAGCCAGTCATCACCGAGCGGAACCCGAGCGGCGCGGGCAGGACCGACGGTCGCAGATGCCGCAGCGCGACCAGCGCGACCGCGACGAAGGCGTGCTCGGTGCCGTCCGGACCGCGGTAGATGTCCGGGGTCAGCGGTTCCGGCAGCATTGCCGCGAGCCGGGCCGCATCGACCGCGTAGGTCAGCACCAGCGAGTGGTCGAACCGGGTGCGCATGGGCAGGGGATGCCGGTTCAACGCGGTCATGATCGCCTCCGTACGTCCACAACGCCCCAGAGCATCGAGCGGTCCCGCGGACCGGCATCCTCGCCGGGACGCGGTTCGCGGAACGAGCGCGACACCACCACTCCCCCGGGCCGCAACGCGTGCCACACGGCGTCGTCGAGGCGGGCGGCGTAGCGCGCGTCGGGGCCGTCGAGGATGTTGGACAGCGAGATGCCGTCGTACCAGCCGCGCGGCACCTGTTCGAGGTGGTCGGCGACGTCGGCGTGGATCAGCGTCGCGCGAGCGCGGGTGTCGGGGGCGAGTTCGTCGCGGCCGGTGAGGAGGCGCCATGCCCACGGGTTGTCCGCGGGGAGGTGCCCGAGGCCCCGGCGCAGGCGGGCGAGCAGCACGCGGTCCAGGCGCGGCGGGATGGCGTGGGCGAAGGCGGGCAGCAGGAGACCCAGCGGCGCGAGCCCGGTCGCGAGCAGGCCCCGCAGGCGGCGGGAATCCAGCAGCTCGGCGGGGTCGCCCTCACGGAGATCGATGCGGCGCCAGCGGGAGTCGAGCGTGCGGAGGACGGCCCGCCCGGCCGCGAGCAGCCGTTCCGCGCGACCAGGGCGGGCGGGGGCGCCGGCGAGGCGGTCCCGGCAGTAGGCCAGCTGGACGGGGTTGATGTCCACACCGGTCACTTCGAACCCGGCGCGCGCGAGGGCGGCCACGGTTTCCCCGGCGGCCGCGATCGCGAGGACCCGCCCGCGGGGGAAGGCACGGAGTTCGACGTCCGGGTCCTCGTACCCCCAGCCGAACAGCAGGCTCCGCCGGCCCGCCCACGGGTTCACCGGTGCCGCCGCGTCGCAACGAGCCAGGCCAGGACGAGCAGGACGACGTTGTGCAGCACCAGGTTCAGCGGTTCGGCGATGTGCCCGCCACCGAAGGCGAGGCCCCCGGCGTTGAACCCGGCGAGCAGCGCGGTCTGCACGGCCGCGGCCGTGCGCGGCGCCCAGCCGGTCAGCACCCACGCGCCGAGCGCGACCTCGGCGACCCCGATGAGCACGAGCACGACCCCGGCGACCGCGCCGAGCACCGGCACGGACTCCACGATCGCCCGCTCGTCCGGCCGGGCCCCCAGCACCTTCGCGACGAGCCCCTCGTACACCCACACGGCGGCCACCGCGCCCGGCGGCACCCAGCGGGCCGCCCACTCCCCCACACGCACCCGTCGACTCTAGATCCCGAACAGCGGCAGGCAGGGCGGCAAACCCTCGATCGTCACCGGGATCTCATCGCGCCACGCCTCGCGGCCCAGGCGCAGTCTGTGTTCGACGGCCAGCGCGTCCTGGACCACGTGCCGCGCGACGCCGTCCGGCCGGTAGCCGAGCTTGCGGGACACCGCGAGCGAGGCGGCGTTGTCCTCGAACGCGCCGGACGCCGCCTCCTCCGCGCCGAGACCGGCGAAGGCCAGGTGCAGCACCGCGCGGCGCATCTCGGTGCCGATGCCCCGGCCCTGGTGCCGACGGCCGACCCACGAGCCGGTGTGCACCTCGCGGGTGATGGCGAACCGCTTCGCGCTCACGCTCTGCTGGCCGACCACCTCGCCGTCGCGGAAGACGACCAGATCCAGGCCCCAGTCGTCCGGGCTCCAGCGGCCCAGCCGGAGCCAGTGGAACTGCACGAGCGACCGCGCCACGAGCCCCGGTTCCTGGTCGGTCCACGGGACGAGGAACGGCATCGTCCCCGGCTCGTGGACCCCCTCGGCGGCGAGTTCGGCCAGCTCGGCGAGCTCTTCGGACCCGGGCAGCCGCAGTTCGAGCCGCGGGGTGCGCACGCGCAGCGCGAGCAGCGGGAAGTGATCGGCCAGCATCGGCCCATCCTGGCTCAGGAGCTGCCGCGCGGGAACACCATCTCCGGGTAGCGCGGCGACGGCCCGTCCAGCAGGTGGTCGTCCCGGCCGCGCAGCCACCGGTCGAAGAACGACGCCACGTACGCGCGCTGGGTGCGCACGGCCGTCGCCGGGTCGAGGGTGCCCAGCGGCACGCCCAGCTGCGGCACCAGCGCCGCGGCGTCGGTGAAGGACGCGTGTTCCGAGCCGAGCAGCTTCAGCTGCCGCGCCCAGCCGGGTGTCGCGGCGAGGAAGGCCGTCCAGCCGGGGCCGGTGTCGGTCTCGCCGTCCTTGCCGACCAGCAGGAACGGTCCGCGCAGGCCGTCCGCCGCCGGTGGCATCAGGCTGCCGTCGAACCACGTCAGGTTCCCGTCCAGGTTCACCCCGGCCACCACGCGCGGATCGGCCGCCATGGTCAGCGCCGCGGCCGCCCCGCCCATCGAGTGGCCGATCATGCCGACCCGGCTCACGTCGAGCCGGCCGGCCAGCGCGTCCAGCACGAACCGCGTGTCCGCGACCCGCACGTCGAGCGCCTTGCGCAGGAACGCGTCCGGCTCGCCGGGGTCGACCATGGTCCGCACCGAGCCGTCCGGGAACTCCACCTCCGGCGACTCCCAGGTGTGGTCGATGCTCACCACGACGTACCCGCGACTGGCGAGGTCCTCGGCCGCCGCGGAACCCCAGGTGCGGGGCTCGCCCAGCCCGGGCGAGTACACGATCACCGGGTGCCGCCCGGGAAGGGGCACGGCGTCGCGGCGCGCGTTGGTCCGCACGGATGCCCAGTCCGTGGCGGGCACTCCGAGTCCCAGCATGCCGTTGGCGCTGACGGCGTCGAAGTGCGCCGCCGCGCCGGGCAGCATGTACGGCGCCGGGCGCCCCGGGCCGGGCAACGCCGGGTAGTGCAGGCTCACCATCAGCTCGCGCGGGCCCCCGCGCCACGGGTCGGTGCGCGCCGGGTCGACCAGGTGCAGTTCGGCCTGCCCCACCCGGTACGGACCGGTGGGCTGCGGCAACACGAGCTTCGGCGCCGCGGACACGGGCAGCGCCGAAGCGAGCAGCACCGTCACGGCGAGCACGAGAGATCTCCAGATCATGCCGGTGATGTTGCTCGGCCCCGGCCGCCCGGGCATCCGGGAACACCCTGAACCGGTCCCGGAATCGCCGGCCGGTCTACAGTGGAATGACGTCGAGGTCGCCGGGTTCGATGATCGTGCCGCGGTAACCGGTCGCCGCCGCCCGCGCCTGTCCGAGGTAGACGGCGGCTGGCCGCGGCACCGCACATCGGGGCTCCGTCGATCCGAGGGAGCTGCAGGATCGGCTCAACCGCGTCCGCCGATCAGCCCCCGTTCCCGCCCGTCGTGGACCACCTCGAGCGACCACGGCCGTTCCTGCGTGTGCAGGGACCAGTAGTGCTCGGCGATGTCGTCCGGGTCGAAGGCGGTGCCGGGCGCGACCGGCCCGGCGACCGTCACCGACGCCACGTGCACCCCGGCGGCCCCGTACTGGGCGTCCAGCAGGGCGACGAGCGTGCGGACCCCGGCCTTGCCCAGCGACAGGCTCACGTACCGCGGGTTCGGCTCCGGCATCCCACCGGTGATGAGGATCGTGCCGCGGCCCCGGGCGGCCATCGCGGGCGCGACGTGCGACGCGGCGGTCAACGCTCCGACGACGTTCACCGCCCACGCGTCCAGCTGCGCCCGCGCGGGAAGCTCACCCGGCGCGTCCGGCTGGATGATCGCCGCGTTGTAGACCAGCACGTCCGGCGTACCGAACTCCGCGGCCGCCGCGTCCAACGCGGTTCGAAGGGCGTCCTCGTCCGTGCTGTCGGCGACGAAGCTGCGCGCGCCGGGCATGGTCCGTTCCGTGCGCGCCACGAGCGCGACGGGCAGCCCCTCGCGCGCGAACCGCCGTGCCACGGCCAGCCCGATACCCGGCCCCGCGCCGATGATGATCACTCCACTCATGCGGCGACGGTAAAAGCCTGACACGGTGACAAGGTCAACGCCGGACGATCGCCCCCGCCACCTGGGACGCGTCCGGGAAGGCGGTGTAGGTCCCGGACTCGAACAACTCCGCCGCCGCCGCGTATGTCGCGGCGTAGGTCGCGAGGTGCAGCGCGGCGCCGAGGCTGACCCGGCGCACCCCCACCGCGGCGAGTTCCGCGATCGCCGGAGCACCGGGCCCGGCCATGACGTTCACCGGCAGCGGCACGGCCGGCACGAGGGCCTTCAGCGCGGTCAGGTCGAGCAGTCCGGGGACGAACAGGCAGTCCGCGCCGGCTTCGGCGTAGACCTTGCCGCGCTCGATCACCTCGGCGAGGCGCTCGTCCGCGGGGGCGTCGCCACCGGTGAAGAACACGTCGGTGCGGGCGTTGATGACGAGGTCCGGCACACCCGCCCGGACCGCCGCCGACCGGGCGGCGCGGATGCGCTCGGCCTGTTCCCGCGGGGTGTGCAAGGGAGCCGAAGCCGATCGTGAGTCCTCGAGGTTGATCCCGGCCGCGCCCGCGCCGATCACGGCGGTGACGGTCGCGGCGACCTCCTCGGGGGCTTCGCCGTAGCCGTTCTCGATGTCGGCGGAGACCGGAACGTCCACGGCCGCGGCGATGCGCGCGACCACGGCGACCATCGTGTCCCGGTCGATCACGTGACCATCGGCGAGCCCCAGGGACCAGGCGATCCCGGCGCTGGTGGTGCCGATCGCGGCCGCTCCCGCGTGGGCGAGAGCGGCCGCGCTCGCGGCGTCCCAGGCGTTGGGCAGGACCAGCAGGTCGTCGTGCCGGGAGCGCAGCAGCACGGCCCGTTCGTTCAGTTCGGAAGTCACCGGCCGAGCCTAGGCACTTCCGGTGCGCCCGGGGAGGGCCAATCCCGGGTGGATGGAGCTGGGCCGATCCCCTCACGTGAGTGACCCGCGAGCGGGGGACGTGGCGTTTTCGCCGACGGGCGCCGGGTAGCCGGGGCGCCGAGGAGGTAAGTCATGAACATGTTCGACAAGGCCAAGGACGCCCTGAGCAAGAACCCGGACAAGGCGGACCAGGGCATCGACAAGGCCGCTGAGGCCGCGAAGGACCGCTTCGGGGAGCACGCCGACAAGATCGACCAGGCATCGCAGAAGGCCAAGGACTTCGCGCGCGGGCAGCAGGAGCAGCCGCCGCCGCAGTGACGTCCGGACGCACCCGGGTCCGCGAAGACCCGGGTGCGTCCGTCTGCTTCAGTTCCGCTCGGGCTCGGCGAGGTAGGACGCGATCATGTCCTTGCCGCCGTGGCCCTGCGCCTGCGCGAGGCGCCAGCGGTCCAGGGCCGCCGCGGTGAGCGTGAGGGGAACGGATCCGCCCGCCGCGGCCAGGACGAGCTCGGCGTCCTTGATCGAGTTCGTCACGGTGAACGACGGTGTGAAGTCGCCCTTGAGCGCCGCCGCCGACTTGCCCTGGAAGAACCCGCTGTCCATCGGCCCGCCGGTGACGACGTCGACGACGAGGGCGGGGTCGAGGCCGAGCGCCTGCGCCACGGCCAGCGATTCGGCCACTCCGTGCGTCAGCGCGGCGACCCACACGTTGAGGGCGAGCTTGAGCCTGCTGGCCGCCCCGGGGCTGTCGGACACCCAGAGGGTCCGGCTGCCGAGGACGTCGAAGAGCGGTTCGACGGTCGGGCGCACCGCCGGCTCGGCCGCGGCCATCACCACCAGCGTGCCCTGTTCCGCCGGCTGACGGGTGCCCTGCACCGGAGCGTCCACCAGGACCAGGCCCGATTTCTCGGCCAGTACCCGGAGATCGTCGATGCCGGTGCCGACGGTGCCCAGTTGCACCCACACGGCGCCTTCGGTGAACTCCGCGGCCTCGGCGATGACCTGGGCGGTGACCACAGCGTCGGTCATCACCGTCACGACGATGCCCGCGCCGCGGACCGCCTCGGCCGGACTCGCGCAGACGGTGGCGCCGGTGCCGGCCACCGCCGCCTCCGCCCGCGCCGCGGTCCTGTTCCACACCCGCACCGGATATCCCGCCGTGGCGAGATTCCTGGCGACCGGCGCGCCGATCGTGCCCGTACCGAGTACCGCGACCGCGGGCCTGTCAGACATGCCATCCTCCTTGGGGAACCGGTTCAACCGGTTCTAGCGTAGTGTCACGAGGACGGTGCCGGCAAACCGGTCGTCAGCGCACGGACGAGCGCGCGTTCTCCTTCTTCTGCCGGTTGCCGCAGTAGTTCATCGAGCACCAGCGCCGTTGACCGGCCCGGCTGGTGTCGACGAACAGACCTCGGCACTCCGGCCTGGCGCACACCCGCACCCGCGAGCGCGAATCGCCACCGAGGGTGCGGATCGCGTCGCCGGCGAGGACACCGAAGGCGCTGTCCACCCACCGCCGGCGTGGCAGGTGCCAGGTGGCGTGCCCGGATTCCAGCACCAGGTGCCCGTCGCCGCCCGCGGAGAACTCGTTGAGCCGCTCGAGATCGGCGAGTGCGGGCTCCTCGTCCGCCGCCACCGCCGTGCCGGCCCGCTGGATGGCTTCACGCAGCTCGCGGGCGCGCAACAAGTCACTTTCGGCGAGGTCACGAGGCGGCGTGCCGAAACCGTTCAGCTCGAACCAGGTGGCGAGCGACCCCGGCGCGGCGAGGCGCTCCACCGTCACGCCCCATCGGTCGGTGAGGGTGGCCGTGAACCGGAAGGCGAGAACCGGGTTGTCCAACCGGAACTGCGCGGCACGACGATCGGCCTGATCCATCGACTGACTCCCGGGTCGGACACCACTTCAGGGAGCACCAGTTTAACACGTGTCGCAGAACCGCTCCAACCGGTTCTCCAACCCCGCGGGACGGAGGAGGAGGAGGATTCTGGGCATCCGGACCTCGAAGGAGGAGCAGGCGTGTCCAGACCCGATCTGAACCCGGTGGCGCTGCACCCCGGCGTCATCGCCTTCCACCAGCCGCCCGGTGGCTGGTTCGTCAGCAACGCCGGTCTCGTCGCGGGCCGGGACGCGGCCCTGCAGATCGACACGTTCGCGACCGAACCGCTGAACCGGCGGCTGGAGACCGCGATCGACGCCTACCTCGAGCCAGGCACGCCGCGCACGGTCGCGCTGACCCACGCGCACGGCGACCACGCCCACGGCGCCGGACGGCTGGCCGCCGCGGGTGCGACGATCCTGGCCACCCCTCCGGCCGCGGGCGAGGTGCTGTCCGGACCGCACACCTACGACTTCCTGTTCAGCTGCGACTGGGGCGCGATCGACCCGCCCGCCGACATCTCCCCGGTCACCGAGCCGCGAACCCTCGACCTCGGCGGCACTTCGGTGGCGGTCGTGCCGGTGCCCGGGCCCGCGCACACGCACGGCGACCTGGTGGCGTGGCACGCCGATTCGGGCACGCTGTTCACCGGCGACCTGCTGTTCCTGGGAGTCACGCCGCTGGCGATCTCCGGATCGATCGCCGGGTGGCTCGATGCGCTGACGTGGCTGGAAACCTTCAGCGCCTCGACCTACGTGCCCGGCCACGGCCCGGTGACCGCGGCGGCGGACGACCTGGTCGCGGAGGTGCGGGAGTACTTCGAATGGCTGCGCGAGGCGGTCGCCGGGTCCGCGGACTTCGCCGCGATCGAGGCGGCCGCCCGGGCGCGCTGGCCGGAGTGGGGCGCCGGCGAGCGGCACGGGGTCAACGCGCGGATCGCGTACTCACAGGCGCACGGCGTGGACCTGGACTTCGCCGCCGGGGTCGAGGACCTGCTGACCAGCGCCGCCGCGCATGGCGAACCGATGACCGAGGCGGGCCTGATCCGCCTCGACCTGTGAGCGTCAGCGGATCTTCTCGCCGTAGACGCGCTCCACCTTCAGCGCCATCAGCACGCGGCGGTCGGACACCATGACCTCGCGGTACTCGTTCCAGTCCGGGTGCTCGCCGGCCGCCGCGCGGTAGTAGTCCACCAGTGCCTCGACCTCGGGGCCGTGCGGGTCGGTGCCCGGGCCGGTGAGGGTGACGCCGCCCTCCGCGGTCGCCCACGCCCAACCGTCGGCGCTGGTGACCTCGATCGCCGCGCGCGGGTCGCGGCGGAGGTTGCGCGTCTTGGCCCGGCCCTCCGTCATGGACACGTAGATCACGCCGGCCTCGCGGTCGTAGTACGGCGTGACGGGCGAAAGCTGCGGCAGGCCGTTGGCCTTGATGGTCGCCAGGACGGCGATCCTGCTCTCGGCGAGCAACTGGTGCGGGTCGAAGGTCATGCGGACTCCTTGTCGCGTGGGCGGAACTGCTCGATCACCGAGGCGTAGCTGTCGCCGCCGTGTCCCGCGGAGACCGCGCGCCGCGCGGCCTCGCGGACGAGCACCGGCAAAGCGGCGTCGACACCGGCGTCCTCGCTCTCCTCGACGACGTGTTCGATGGCGGCCAGATGCGTGTCGAGAGTGGCGTCGAGAGCCGGGTAGGTGCCCTCGTCGATCTGGCGCGCATACCCGGGCAACCACCCGGCGACCGTGTCGATTCCCGCGCGGGCGAACGGGACGAACGATCCGGCCGGCACACCCGCGGCTCCGAGCAAGGCGGCGCTGTGCAGGAAACCGTTCAGGATGCCGTACATCAGGCCCAGCACGGCCGTCTCGTGCAGCGCCGACAGGGCGGGATCGTCGCCGAGGAAGGTCGCCGCGCCGAGGCCACGCAGGATCTGCTCGTGCTCGTCGAAGGCCGCGCGCGCTCCGCTGTAGACGATCGCCGCGTCCGGTGTGCCGATGGCGGTCGGCGCGGCCATGATCGCACCGGCCAGGTACCGGCCCGGGTGGCGCGCCGCGGTCTCCCGCGCCTCGCGTGAGGTACCCGAGCTGAGGTTCACCAGCACGCGGCCGTCGAGGTCGTCGGCCACCGCGTCGAGGATCTGCCGCACGGCGGCGGAGCCGGTGACGCACACGATCACCAGCGGGCTCGCCGCCACGGCCTCGCGAACGGATCCGGCGCGGATCGCCCCCTGCGCGACCAGGGCGTCCGCCTTGGCCGGCGAGCGGTTCCACACCGTCGTCGCGTGGCCGGCGCGCACCAGCGCACCGGCGAGCGCCTGGCCCATCAGCCCCAGGCCGAGAACGGTCACGGAGTTCTTCGTCATGGCACGATGGTCGGGGTTCACACCGGTATGAAGGTCAAGGAGGCACCGGCGTGCTGATCGGCGAGCTCGGCAGGCGGACCGGGGTCAACTCCCACCAGCTGCGCTACTACGAGGCCCAGGGCCTGCTGAAACCGGACCGGAGCGCCAACGGCTACCGCGAGTACGGCGAGGACGCCGTGGTGACCGTCACGCAGATCCGGAACCTCCTGGACGCCGGGTTGTCGACCGAGGAGATCGGCGTGCTGCTGCCGTGCGCGAGCGGAGCGGCCCCGGACCTCGAACCGTGCGACGAACTGCTGACCGTCCTGCGCGACAGGCTGCAGGGGCTGGACGACCACATCGGCACGCTCCTGCGGGCGCGCCAGACCCTGCGCGGCTACCTCGATGCCGCGGAACGCCGGCGGGCCGGGGACGCCCGGGAGAGCACCCCGGCCTGATCGACGCCGGCGAGCGGGCCGGATTCCTCCGGCTCAGTGATCGTTGACGAACGGCCACGCACCACAGCCGTAACTGCACGCCGTGACCGTGAACTTCTGCCCCTCGGGCAGGTCGTACACGCCACCGAGCGAAGCGCTCTTCGAGGCGCAACTTCCCTTGCCGCCCGTCACCCGGAACGAATACCGCGTGGTGTCCCCGTTCCCGGGGCCGACCCACACCGTCGGGCTCTTGCCGTCCGCCTTGGTGTCGCACACCGAGATCAGGTCGCCGTGTTCCTCGACGTACACCCGGAAATCACCGGCCGCGCCCGACCAGGTGTGGTCCCAGCCGTCGCCGGGTGGCACCGGCGCTGCGGACGCCGTGCCGTGGAAGGCCAGGATCGCCAGGGCCCCGGATGACAAGGCGACCGCGGCGCGGACGCTCCTGCGTGACTTCATCGAATTTCCCTCTCCTGCCGGAAGCGATGGCGAACCCTAGCGTCTGGTTGATCGATGAGACAAGAGGATTGTTCAACGATTTTGGAGACGCAGGTGTCCGGTGCTACCGGCAGAAGGGTGGTGAGCCTGGCTGGGCGGCCCGCACCTGGCAGGCCGCCCGCTCGCGCTTACGAACCCGGGTACAGGTGCCCCATCAGCTCGAGCACCTCGTCGATCATCTTGCGCGCCTTCGCCTTCGACGGGGCCGCCGCGACCTCGCGGCCCGCCTCCGTCGCCATCGCCGTCAGGCACAGCACCAGCATGTCCGACAGCGGCCGCTCGTGGCCGTTGACCAGCGTCGAATTGGCGTGCAGCCACTCCCGGAACCGCTGCCGCGTGAGCAGCCCGAACCCGGCCGGCCCGCTGCCGGACAGGAAGATCCGCGCCAGCTGCCGCTCCTCCCAGCACCCCTCCAGGTACGCCCGGGTGCCTGCCATGAACAGCCGCAGCGCGTCCTCCTCCCCCGCCGCCAGCGCGCTCCGGAACGCGCGCGCCGACCGGTGCTGCTGCCGCCGCGTGTACTCGTCGTACAGCGTGATCCACAGGTCCGATTTGGCGGTGAAGTGGTGGTAGAGGCTGCCGATGCTGGCACCGGCCCGCTCGGCGATGTCGACCAGCTTGGCGTCCTCGTAACCGGAGGCGACGAACACCTCGCGGGCAGCGTCGAGCAGGGCGGCGCGCGTGATCTGCGCCCGCGTGCTCCCGGTGGTGGCCTCGGTCATACCCCGATTGTGCCGGACCGCACCGCTCGCGCCGGTCCCGGCGTGACGTGAGCCCCGCCGGGACGCGGCGCTCACCTCACGCCGCCGGGACGCCGTTGGCCGGCGCCGCCGGTTGCGGCTGCGTGTACGGCACCACCGGGCCGTCGCCGTCGTCGGTGGTCAGCGGCGTGCCGGACAGCACCTGCTGTCCGCCGCGGATGGTCGAGATCTGCCCGCCGGTGTAGCCGGCGTGCGAGTCCGGCCCGTACCGGAACGGCACCAGCCCCGGCCCGGTGAACCCGCCCTTGTTCAGCGCGTCGATCAGCCCCTGCCGCGTCAGGTCCTTGCCCGCGGCCTGCAGCACCTGCGCGAACGTGTAGGCGTAGGACATCGCGTAGATGACGTTGCCGTCGAACGGCAGGTTCGGGATGTAGGTGTCGTGCACCTTCTTGAACAGCTGGATCCAGGAGTTCTGCGCGTTGCTGGTCGCGGGCAGGTAGGCGCTGCTGACCAGCCCTTCGACCAGGTCGCTGCCCTTGACCGAGGCGCCGCTCTGCTTGGCGAAGTTCTCCAGCAGGCCGGACACCGTCACCGGGTCCGCGCCGACGCTGGACGCGACCAGCTGCGGGTTGTAGCCCAGCTTCAACGCGGTCAGCTTGAACAGCGCGGTGTAGGCCGGGATCGTCTCCAGCACCACGACCTCCGCGCCGCTGCGCGCGATCGCCGACACCTGGGCGGCGACGTCGGTGTTGCCCGGCTGGTAGGGCTGCCGCGCCACGACCAGGCTCTGGTCGATGAACTTGTCCAGCCCCTTCATGCCGTCGGCGCCGAAGTCGTCGTCCTGGTAGAAGTAGGCGACCTTCTTGCCGGCGAAGTTCTTCGCGACGTAGTCGCCGAGGATCTTGCCCTCGACGGTGTAGTCGGGCTGCCAGCCGTAGGTGTAGGGGTTCTTGTCCGGCTGGTCCCAGCAGGTGCACCCGGACGCGACGAACAGGTCCGGCACGCGCGAGCTGTTGAGGAAGTCCACGACCTTGGTGTGGGTCGGCGTGCCGAGCGCGCCGACCACGGCGAACACCTTGTCCTCCAGCACCAGCTGCTTGGTCAGGGTGACCGTGTTCGCCGGGTTGTAGCCGTCGTCGACGTACTTCAGGTTGATCTTGCGCCCGTGGATGCCGCCGTTGGCGTTGATGTAGTCGAACATCGCCTTCGCCGCGGGCCCCTGCTCGCTGTAGCCGGGCGCCGCGTTGCCGGTCAGCGGCAGGGTGCTGCCGACCAGCACCTCGGTGTCGGTCACGCCCGGCGTGCTGCCGGCGCCGCCACCACCACCGCCGCACGCCGTCAACGTGAGGGCGAGCGCCGCGGTGAGCGCGACCGCCGCGCGCGGGCGTCTGGACAGGACCATCTCGTCTCCTTCAGTTCGTGCGGTTACGGCGGAGCAGGCGGCCGATCCGGCGCACCCCGGACTGGATGCCGCCGGGGAAGGCCAGGATGACCAGGATCAGCACCAGTCCATAGAGGACCAACGGGATGTTGGCGTAGATCGCGCGCGGCAGGTCGGCCTGCTGCGCGAGATCGGTCGACCAGTTCGGCAGCAGCGTCACGATCACCGCGCCGTACACCGCGCCGGCGAGGCTGCCGAGCCCGCCGAGCACCGCCGCGGTGAGCAGCGACAGCGACAACGCCAGCGTGAACGCTCCCGGCGCGGCCAGGTTGTTGACGATCGCGAACAGGCCACCGGCCAGCCCGGCGCAGCCGGCGCTGACGCAGAACGCGAGGATCTGGGTGCGCGCGACGTGCACCCCGGACAGGGCCGCGGCGTCCTCGTCCTCGCGCACCAGCCGCATGTCCCGGCCGAGCCGGCTGCGGCTGAGGTTGGCCAGCAGGAACAGCACGACCACCAGGCAGATGCCGCAGATCCAGGCCTGCCACCGCTCCAGCGGGAACGTCTCGCCGAGCGAGGCCGGGGGCACCGGCGGGCTGACGATCAGCCCGTTCGCGCCGCCGAGGACGTCGCGCAGGCCGTGGTAGTCGGCCAGCGACGGCAGTCCGACCGCGAGAGCGAGCGTCGCGCCCGCCAGGTACGGCCCGCGCAGCCGCGCCGCGGCCACCCCGACCAGCGCGCCGACCAGCGCGGTGCCCGCGGTCGCGCAGATCAGCACCGGCGCGAGGCTCCACTCCGCGTTCTCCAGCAGCAGCGCGGAGGTGTAGGCGCCGACGGCGACGAACGCGCCGTGCCCGAGCGAGATCTGTCCACTGAGGCCGGACAGCACCGTGAGCCCGGCGACCGCGATGGCCATGTAGGCGATCTGGGCCAGCTGCAGGTTCGCGAACGGGTCCAGCGCGATCGACAGCAGCCAGAACCCGAGCAGTCCGAGGACCGCCCAGAACCCGTGGCGCAGCAAAGTGGACCGTCGCCACAGCGGCGCCCTGGACGCTTCCCGCTGGGGCGCCTGCGTTTCCGTCATCGTCATACCCGCCGCCTCGCTCCCGCGCCGAACAACCCGTGCGGCCGCACCATCAGCACCACGATGAGCACGACCAGCGCGCCCAGCGTCACGATGTCCGGGCCCAGGTAGCCCGAGACGAAACTGAGCACCAGGCCCAGCGCGACCCCGCCGACGACCGCGCCCGGCGGGCTGTCCAGTCCGCCGATCACGGCGGCGGTGAACCCGAACACCAGCACCGCGTCGAACGCCGTCGGGCTGACGAACGTGCTCGGCGCGATCAGCACCCCGGCGATCGCGCCGACCACCGCGGCCAGCGCCCAGCCGACGGTCAGCATCCGGCCGACCCGTACCCCCAGCAGGCGGGCCACCTCCGGCGCGAACGCCGTGGCCCGCATCCGCAGGCCGACCGAGGTCCGGCGGAACACCACCGCCAGCACCACCATCACGGCCAGCACCACACCGACGATCCACAAGTCGTTGGGCGAGAACAGGATCTGGTGCCCGCCGGCTTGGAACCCGGCGATGCCGAACGCGGGCGGGTAGGACTGCGGGGTGCCGCCGAACACCATCCCGGCGATGCCCTGCAGCCCGACCAGCAGGCCGAACGTGACCACCACGGCGTCCAGCGGCGGCCGCTTGGCGACCGGCCGGATCAGCACCCGCTCCACGACGGCGCCGAGCACCAGCCCGGCGGCGATCGCTACGGCCAGCGCCAGCCAGTAGGACCCGCCGTGGCTGACCACGGTGTAGCCGAGGAACGTCGTGATCATCATCATCCCGCCCTGCGCGAAGTTCACGATGCGGGTGGAGCGCCAGATCAGCACCAGGGCCAGCGCGACCGCGGCGTACACCGCGCCGCTGGTCAGCCCGGCGAGCGTCAAGTCGAGGAACCGTCCCATCACATCTCCAGGTAGGCCCGGCGGACCCGGTCGTCGGCGGCCAGCCGGGCGGCTTCGTCGTCGGCGACCTTGCGGCCGACGTTGAGCACGATGGCGCGGTCGGCCACCGACAGCGCCGTGCCCGCGTTCTGCTCGACCAGCAGCAGGGTCAGTCCGGTTTCGGCGCGCAGGCTGCGCAGCGTGGCGACGATCTGCGCGGCGGTGCGCGGCGCGAGCCCCAGCGACGGCTCGTCGAGCAGCAACAGCTCGGGACGGCTCATCAGCGCGCGGCCGATCGCGAGCATCTGCCGCTCGCCACCGGACAGCGTCTCCGCGCGCTGGTGCCGCCGCTGCTCGAGCGGTGGGAACAGCTCGAACATCCGGGCCACGCCGGTGCGCAGCCACGCCCGGTCCCGCCGCCACAGCCCGCCCAGGCGCAGGTTCTCCTCGACGGTCAGCTCGACGATCACGCCGCGCCCCTCGGGCACGTGCGCCACACCCAGCCGGACCAGGTCCTCCGGGCCGTGCCGCGTGATGTCCCGGTCGTTCAGGCGCACCGACCCGGACTTCGGCCGCAGCAGCCCGGACAGCGTGCGCAGCAGCGTCGTCTTGCCGGCGCCGTTCGCGCCGAGCACCGCGGTGATCGAGCCGCGCTCGACGGCCATGTCGACCTCGTGCAGTGCGCGCACGGGCCCGTACTCGGCGACCAGGCCGCTCACCTCAAGCATCGGCCGCCACCGCCTCGCCGAGGTAGGCGCGCTGCACGGCCGGGTCCTCCCGCACCTGTGCGGGCGTGCCGGTGGCGATCACCTCGCCGAAGTCGAGCACGACGAGCCGGTCGCAGAGGTTCATCACGAACTCCATGTGGTGCTCGACGAGCATGACCGTGGTGCGCTGCCGCAGCCCGCGCACGATGTCGGCCAGCTCGGCGGTCTCGGCGGCGGACAACCCGGCCGCCGGCTCGTCGAGCAGCAGCAGGCGCGGTTCGCTGATCAGCGCGCGGGCCAGCGCGACGCGCTTGCGGATGCCGTAGGGCAGGCTCGCGCACGGGCGGTGCGCGGCGTCGGCGATGCCGAACTGCTCGAGCATCCCCATCGCCTGGTCCCGCAGCCGCAACTCGTGCCGCTCGGCCCACGGCGAGGCCAGGAGCGCGCCGACCGGGCCGGTGCGCGAGCGGTGCGTGGCACCGGCGGCGACGTTGTCCAGCGCGCTGAGGTTGGGGAACAACCCGAGCCCCTGCAGGGTGCGGGCGATCCCCTGCCGGGTGAGCCGGTGCGGGCGCGGAACGAGCCGGTGCCCGTCGAAGGACAGGGCGCCGGAGTCCGGGCGGACGAACCCGCAGATCGTGTTGAACAGGGTCGTCTTGCCCGCGCCGTTGGGACCGATGACGCCGAGCACCTCGCCTTCGGTCACCTCGAGCGAGACCGCTTGGAGGACCTTCAATCCGCCGAAGGACACGTTCAGCTCGTCCACTCGTAGCAACGGGGCTTGCTGTGCCATTTCTCGCGACCACCGCCTCTTCGCAGGTGCCTGAAAACAGAATCAGGTTCGGTTTGGAGGGACCGTACACACATCGCGCTGTCTTGCACAGCCCTTCGGACAATCCGATCAAGCGTGATCGAACAGAATCCAGTTCCGCACTTTTGCCCTGGCCGGACACCGTGCTATACCCGACCGGGGCGCCACGACGAGGTGGCGCACGAGGCTGGGGGTGCTCCCGTGTTGCGTGCACTGGTGCTGGCCGCCGCGCTGACCGCGCCGCTGCTCACCGTTCCGGCGGCGGTCGCCGCGCCGCCGGGGCTGACCGTGGAATCCGTGTCCAACCCGCACCCCGACCTGGTCAGCGGCGGGCAGGTGCTGGTCCGGGTGCCAGCCGCGCGGGACGTGCGGGTGACGGCCAACGGGCGCGATGTCACCGGCGCGTTCAAGCAGACCGGGGACACGCTGCTGGGCCTGGTCGACGGCCTGCGCGACGGGGCCAACGAGATCGTCGCGAGCGCGCCGGGACGGGGCCGCGCGAGCCTGCGGGTCACCAACCACCCGATCACCGGGCCGGTGTTCTCCGGGCGGCAGCAGGAGCCGTTCTACTGCGAGACGCAGGCCTACGGGCTGCCGGCCGCGGCCCCGCCGTCGTGCACCGCGCCGACGCAGGTCAGCTACCAGTACCGGACGACCGGCGGCCAGTTCCGGCCGCTGGCCGACCCCGCGTCCCGGCCGGCGGATCTCGCGTCGGTCAACGGGATGCCCTACATCGTGCGGGTGGAACGCGGCACGATCGACCGCGCAGTCTACGAGATCGCCGCGCTGACCGACGGAACCGCGCCGTCACCGTTCACTGTGGAGCGTGGCTGGAACGAGCGGCTCGTCTACACCTTCGGCGGTGGCTGCAACTCCGGGTTCCACCAGGGCGCCTCGACCGGCGGCGTGCTCAACGACCTGTTCCTGTCGCAGGGTTACGCGGTGGCCTCCTCCAGTCTGAACGTGCTGGACAACAACTGCAGCCCGATCATCTCCGCGGAGGCGGCGATGATGGTCAAGGAGCACTTCACCGAGACGTACGGGCCGGTGCGGCACACGATCGGCTCGGGCGGGTCCGGCGGCGCGATCCAGCAGTACGACATCGCGGAGAACTACCCGGGGATCCTGGACGGCATCATCCCCGGCATCTCCTACCCCGACCCGCTGAGCACGGCCGGGCCGGTTACGGACTGCCGCCTGCTCAACCGGTACTTCGCCGGGGCGGGCAGCTCGTTCACGCCCGAGCAGCGCGTCGCGGTGGCCGGGTTCCACACCAACAGCACGTGCGTGTCGTGGGAGCAGACGTTCGCCAACCGCGCAACGGCGACCGGCAGCTGCAGCCCGCTGATCCCGGTGCCGGAGCGGTGGGATCCGGTGTCCAATCCGGACGGTGTGATCTGCAACTCCAACGAGCAGCTGGTGAACCAGCTCGGGCGCGATCCGCGGACCGGGTTCGTGCGGAGCACGCTGGACAACACCGGGGTGCAGTACGGTCTCGCGGCGCTGCGGTCGGGACAGATCTCGGCGGCGCAGTTCGTGGACCTGAACGCCTCGATCGGCGGGCTGGACTACACGGGCGCGCCGGTGGCGGCGCGGAGCGCGGCCGACCCGAAGGCGCTGTCGGCGGCCTACCGGTCGGGGCTGTTCAACTCGGCGTCGCTCGGTTTGCGCACGACGCCGATCATCGACCAGCGCACGGATCTGGACCTGGCCGGTTTCGGGGCCGACATCCACACGACGGAGTGGTCGTTCGTGATGCGCGAGCGGCTGCGGCGCAGCGGTGCGGCGGAGAACCAGGTGATCATCGCGAGCCGGCCGGCCGACGCGGCGGTCGCGGCTCGCTACGAGCTGGACGCGATGGACCGCTGGCTGACGGCGATCGGCAACGACCGGTCGGCGCGCGGCGCGCAGCAGAAGGTGGTGGCGAACCGGCCCGCGGATCTGGGCGACGGGTGTTACGTGTCGGCGACCGAGCGGCTGCTTGAGCCGCTGACCTACCCGTCCAGCGGGCGGTGCGGGGAGCTGTTCCCGGTGGCGGCGAACCCGCGTCTGGTGGCTGGTTCGGGCCTGGCGATGGACGCGTTGAAGTGCCGGTTGAAGCCGATCGACTTCCGGGACTACCCGGTCGGTTTCACGCGGGAGGAGCAGCGGCGGTTGCGTGCCGCGTTCCCGGACGGGGTGTGCGACTGGAGCAAGCCCGGGGTGGGAGCGCGGAAACCGGCCGGGGTCTGGCAGAGGTACTAGGTGGACGCCTCCGTCGATTTCGGACACTTGGTCCGGCGGCGGCCGTCCGCCGTGGTGCGCCCGCGCTCGACTGGGGAGGTCGCCGACGTCGTCCGGAACGCGGCGGCCAACGGTGTGCCGGTCGCCGCGCGGGGGCGTGGCCACTCGGCCTACGGGCAGGCGCTGACGGACGGTGTCGTGGTCGACACGTCCACACTGGCGGCGGTGCACGACGTCGGTGACGACCGGATCGTGGTGGACGCCGGCGCGGGGTGGGACGCGGTGCTCGCGGCGGCGTGGGAGCGCGGGCGCACGCCGCCGGTGCTGACCGACTACCTGGGGTTGTCGGTGGGTGGCACGTTGTCGGTGGGCGGGATCGGCGGGACCAGCTTCCGGCACGGGTTGCAGACCGACACGGTGCTCGCGCTGGAAGTCGTCACGGGTGACGGCGTGGTGCGGACGTGCGGGCCCGGGGACGAGTTGTTCGCGGCGGTGCTGGGCGGCCTGGGGCAGTGCGGGATCATCACGCGGGCCACACTGCGGCTGGTCCGCGCGCCGACGCACGTGCGTCGTTTCGAGCTGGACTACGACACGGTGGCCGCGGCGGCGCTCGATCAGGTCCGGTTCATCTCCGAGGGCCGGTTCGATTTCGTGCAGGGACAGGTTCGTCTTGGCGAGTCCGGGCGGCGGGTGTTCCTGGAGACGTACTCCGAAGGGGGCGGGGACCTGCCGTTCCTGGAGTTCCAGCACCGGTTGGACGCCGCGGAGGCGCTGCTGACCGAGAGTGGCGCGTGGTTCCACCCGCACCCGTGGTGGAACTGCTTGCTGCCCGCGTCGACCGCGGTGGATTTTCTGACCGCGTTGGTGGAGCGCTTGACGCCCGAGGACCTCGGGGAGGCCGGGTGCGTGCTGTTCTACCCGGTGTTCAGCGCGCAGGTGCGGGCCCCGCTGGTGCGCCTTCCGGCCGAGCGGATCGCCTTCCTGGTCGCGATCCTGCGCTTCCCACCGGACGACGCCGCCCTGGCGGCCCGGCATGTTGCGGCGAACCGGCACCTCTACGAGGAGGCCCGCGAACGGGGCGGAGTGGCGTACCCGATCGGCGCGATCCCCTTCACGGCACCGGATTGGCACCACCACTTCGGCGACCAGTGGCCGTCCCTGCGGGAGTGGAAATCACGCTACGACCCGGCGGGCGTGCTGACGCCGGGACCCGGGATCTTCTGAGGCGCCGCCAACCAGCTTGTGCCGGACGCCACTGTCCAGCCGCTCGCGCCAGGCCCAGGCGCGGCACCCCAGCCACTCGTGCCGGGCCCCTGCCAGTCACAAAGCGCGGCACTTCACCCCCAGCCGCCAGCCACCACAGCCGCCCCACAACGCTTGCCACCGCCACTCCGCCCAGCGCCACCGCCCACTCGTGCCGGGCCCCTGCGAGTGGCAAGCCACCCCCGGCATCCAAGCGCGCGTCAGCCGTTCGTGTCCGTCATCCCCAGCCGTTCCGCCAGGCGCGCGATCCCGCCCCGGATCATGCGGCCGTAGCCGTCGTCCTCCAGGGTGCCGATCTCCGCCCGCGCCGCGGCCAGGTGCTCGCGCGCCCGCGGCACATCACCCAGCCGCCGATACACGTCGCCCAGGTTCAGGTGCAGCGACGGGAAGAACCCCCGCACCTCCGCGGGATCAGCGGCCGCCGCCACCTCCAGCGCACGCAGGTCCCACAGCAACTCCTCCTCCGGCGAGTCCTGCCGGTCGGCGAGGAAGTGGGCCGCCGCGCAGCGGTCGACCGCCGAGCCCTCCTCCCACAACCGCAACAGGATCCGCCGCGCCTCCGCCGGTTCCACCGTCATCGCCCGGGCCAGCTCTTCTCTGGACATCCCCCCAGGATGCGCCTTCGACCGACTCGAAGGTCAAGCCGTCCAGCGCGGCAGTCTGCCCACGATCTCGGCGGGATCGGCGTCCGCGGCCGTGGCCAGGGCGAGCCGCTCGTGGGCGTTGCACGCAACGACGAGCAGCGCGGCGTGATCGCACTGGACCGCGACGTGCCGGGACGCGCCGCCGTCCAGGAGGTTGCCGGTGCGCTGCGCCAGGCTCTGCAGGATCGCGGCCATCGAGGCCAGGTACTCCGCGTCGGTGGGGTCGAGCCCGGCGGAGTGGTCCAGGACCAGACCATCGGCGGAGAGCAACACGACGTGCCGGACCTGCGGCACCTCACGGACGAGTTCGTCGAGAGAGTCGATCATGCGCTGATCGTGCTGGGCCCGTCACGATGAGCGGTCGCGCGGGCGCGCCATGGCGTGCTCTATCGCGGCAGTCGCGGCTCGCGGGTCGTCGGCGTAGAACTTGAGCACCCGCGCCTCGCCGGTGCGGCCCAGGGGGCGGGTGAACGCGACCGGGTGCCGCAGCTCGAGCACGACGTTCGTCTGCCAGGACAGCGCCACTGTGAAGGTCCCGTCCGCCAAGGCGAGCGCCGGTTTGCCCGAGTGGTCCTCGCGCCGGGCCCGCACCGCGGCGATGGCGCTCACCGGGACCCGCACGTCGAGGAAGGCGCCGTAGCGGACGTGGACCTCGTCCGGTGAGACGGAGTGCGGGTGGACGGTCATCGAACTGAGCAGGCCGAGCAGCAGGAGCAGCGAATACAGCTCGACAGCCGCCAGGACGAGGTGCACCACGAGCCCGAAGCCGACCAGCGCGAACAGCAGACCCTCGGCCACGGTCAGCACCGCGAACACGACCAGCAACGGCCGCTGCGAACGCGAGTAGCCGAACCCCTCCGCGCCGGGCGCAAGCGCTTTCCGCCCGCGCAGCGCGAGCCCGATGGACGCGAGCATGCGCCGCTCGTTCCGCAGGTAGTGACGTACCCCCATGGCGACGACCCCCGATCACCGGCGCTGCTGCCAGACTATCGGCGATCGCGGGTCAGGGTTCCCGCGCGAAGCCGGCGCCTCTCCACGGGTTCCGCCTGTGACCACGGCCATCTGGACTGCGCACCCCCGCCTTCCTAATTTAGGATCGGCTTACCTAATACGAGAGGCTTCCCATGCGTTTCCCCCGGCCGCGTGCGCGCGGTTCCCTCCTGGCTCTCCTCCTGGGCGCCGTTCTCGTGCTCGCGGGTTGCGGCTCGTCCGCGGAGCAGGGTCCGGCCGAGCCGGCGACCCCGGCCAGCGGCCAGTTCCCGGTCACCATCCCGACCGCGTTCGGCGACGTGACGATCGACCGCCAACCACAGCGGGTCGTCGCGCTCGGGTGGGGTGACGCGGAGGTCGCGCTGACCCTCGGGGTGCAGCCGGTGGGCGCCGCGGACTGGCTGCCGGTCGGCGGCGACGGCGTGGCGCCGTGGATGCCGCCGGACAAGCACTACACGACCGCGCCCACGATGCTCGGCACGATGGAGGTCAGCGCCGAGCAGGTCGCCGCCCTCAACCCGGACCTGATCCTGGACACCCGCGCCAGCGGCGACAAGGCCCGCTACGACCAGCTGGCCGCACTCGGCGTCCCCGTCCTGGGCATCCCGGCCGGCGGCGAGGCCTACGCGACCAGCTGGCAGCAGCAGCTCGACATGATCGGCAAGGCGCTCGGCCGGACCGCCGAGGCCGAGAAGGTGAAGAACGACCTGGACGCCAAGTTCAGCCAAGCCGCCACCGCCCACCCCGAGTTCCAGGGCAAGACCGTCGCCGTCGGCGCGAAGATGGCCACCTCCTACGGCGCCTACGTCAACGGCGGCGCCCGCGTCGAGTTCCTCGAGCGGCTCGGCTTCATGCAGTCGCCGCGGGTGCAGGCGCAGGCCGGGAAGGACTTCTACATCACCGTCTCCCCGGAGCGGATGGACCTGTTCGACGCCGATCTGACCGTCATCTCGCCGATCGGCATCGACGCGAGCCAGATCACCAGCGACCCGCTGTTCCAGGCCGTGCCGTCGGTCCAGGCCGGGCACGTGGTCGTGCTGTCGGACAACACGATCTCGCTCGCCTTCGCCAGCGCCACCCCGCTGGGCCTGAGCTACGCGATCGACGAGGTGGTGCCGATGATCACCGAGGCGATGGCACGCTGAGCGAGGTGCTGCGCGAACCCGCGACCGAACTCCCCCAGCGCCGCCGGGCCCCGCTCGGCCTGGGCCTGATCCTGGGCGTGGTGGCGCTGGGGCTGGCCGTGGTCGCCAGCGTCGCGGTGGGGGCCAAGGGGCTGCCACCGTCGGTCGTCGCCGACGCCCTGCTGCACCACGATCCGGCGAACCCGGACCACCTGATCGTGTGGGAGGTGCGGATCCCGCGCACCCTGATCGGGGTGCTGGCGGGCGCCGCGCTCGGCCTGGCCGGGGCGATCATCCAGGGCGTCACCCGCAACCCGCTCGCCGATCCCGGCATCCTCGGCGTCAACGCGGGCGCGTCGCTGTGCGTGGTCGCCGCGATCAGCCTCGCCGGGATCCAGTCCATGACCGGCTACGTCTGGTTCGCGTTCCTCGGCGCGGCGCTCGCGGCGGTCCTCGTCTACGGCATCGGCTCGCTCGGCCGCGACCGCGCCACCCCGCTCAAGATCGCGCTCACCGGCGCCGCGTGCGAGGCCGCGTTCCGGTCGCTGACCACCGGCATCCTGGTCACCGACAACGCCACCTACGAGCAGTTCCGCTTCTGGCAGGTCGGCTCGCTGGCCGGCCGCGGCGCCGCGGTGGTCACGCAGGCGCTGCCGTTCCTGGTCGTGGGCTTCGTGCTGGCCCTGGCCGCCGCCCGCGCCCTCAACGGCCTGGCGATGGGCGACGACGTGGCCCGCGGGCTGGGCGTGAACGTCAACGCCGGCCGGGCGTTGTGCGCGCTGGCCGTGGTGATCCTGTGCGGCACGGCGACCGCGATGGCCGGCCCGATCGCCTTCGTCGGCCTGATGGTGCCGCACGCCGCGCGGCTGATCACCGGTCCGGACCACCGGTGGTTGCTGCCCTACTCGATGGTGCTGGCGCCGCTGGTCCTGCTAACCGCGGACGTCCTCGGGCGGGTGCTCGCGCAGCCCGGCGAGCTGCAGGTCGGCATCGTCACGGCCGCGATCGGCGCGCCCGTGTTCATCGCGCTGGTGCGCCGGAAGCGGGTGCGCGGATGAGCACGGTCCTGGCGGTCCACCGCCGCACAGCGCGCCGGACCGCGATCGTCACCGCCGTGCTGGCGGTCGCGGTGCTCGCGGTCTTCCTGCTCGCACTGTCCATCGGGGACTTCCCGATCGGGTTGCCGGACGTGGTGCGCACGCTGTTCGGCGGCGGCACGGTGCGGGACAACTACATCGTGCTGCGGCTGCGGCTGCCCCGCGCGCTCGCCGGGCTGCTCGTCGGGTTCGCGTTCGGCCTGTCCGGCGCCCTGTTCCAGCGGTTGTTGCGCAATCCGCTCGCCAGCCCGGACGTCATCGGCGTGACCGCGGGCTCGTCGCTGGCCGCGGTGCTGTGCCTGATCACCTTCGGCCTGTCCGGGCTGGTCGTGCCCGCCGCCGCGCTCACCGGCGGTCTGGCCACGTCGGTGTTGATCTACGTGCTGGCCTGGCGGCGCGGCGTCACCGGGCACCGGCTCGTGCTGGTCGGCATCGGGGTCGCCGCGCTGGCCGCGAGCGCCATGTCCTACCTGCTGACCCGCGCCGACGTGCGGATCGCCGCGCAGGCCCTGGTGTGGATCACCGGCAGCTTCGGCCGCGTCGCGTGGGGCGAGGTCCGGATGGCCGCGGTGTTCCTGGTCGTGCTCGCGCCGGCCGCGTTGCTGCTCGGCCGCGCGCTGACGGTGCTGCAGCTCGGCGACGACGCCGCCAAGGGACTGGGCCTGCGCGTGGAACGGGTGCGACTCGGGCTGCTCGCGCTGGCCGCCGCGTTGTGCGGGGTGGCGACGTCGGTCGGCGGCCCGATCGCGTTCGTGGCGTTCCTGTCCGGCCCGATCGCGACGCGGGTGCTGCGCACCGGGCGGCCGGGCCTGGTCCCGTCCGCCCTGGTCGGCGCGCTGATCACGCTCCTCGCGGACTTCGCCGCGCAGCACCTGTTCAGCGGCGCCCACCAGCTCCCGGTGGGAGTCGTCACCGGGGCGGTCGGTGCGCCCTACCTGCTGTACCTGCTGGCGACGTCGAACCGCGGCGCAGGTTCGTGATCACCGGCCGCTGCTCTCAGGGGCCGGCGGCCGGCGCGGCGAACCAGCGCCAATCGCTGAGCCGGGATCGGCCCGGCAGCTCCCCGCGGCCGGTGGCCCACAGCAGAGTCGGCCACGGCGCCTCCGGGGTGACGTGCGGGAAGAGCCGCCGCAGCACCAGCTCGCACAGCTCCCCAGGCGGCTCCCAGGTCAGGCCCAGCCCGGCGGCCAGGTCGTGGGTGTGCACCAGCGTTTCCACGATGCCCATCGCCGCGAAGCCGTCCGGGTCGGCGTCGCCCCAGACGTGCCAGGCACGCACGTGGGCCGGAGTCGTGCGCACCATCGCGGTCAACAGCGCCGCGCTGGCCTCCACCACCCGCAGCAACCCGGCGGGACCGGCGGAGCGATCGGCGTGCACCGCGTTCGACGGGCCGCCCGGCCGCAGCCGCTGCCACAGGTAGGGCACCTCGCCGTGCCGCGGCGGGGTTCGCGGTCCCAGCCGGACCGCGTAGCCGAAGAAGTCGTCGGCGAGGTGCTCGGCGGTTTCCCAGCAACTCCAGTCCAGATCGCCCGCGCGCGCGTCCCAGTCCAGATCGAGTGCCCCGCGCAACGTACCGAGCGCGAGCTGCACCGCGTGGTCCAAGTGATCGGCGGTCATCCCGACATCATCCCCCGAGGGCAGTAGGTAGCGGCGCCATCTAGATGGCTCTGCTACCTTGTCGTTGTGGATCAGGAGCGGCGGGCCCAATGGCTGCGCGGTGTGCTGGACCCGTGCGTGCTGGCACTGGTCGCGCGGCGCGAGTCCTACGGGTACGAGCTGGCGCAGGCGCTGGACGCGGCCGGGCTGGGCCCGATCCAGGGCGGCACGCTGTACCCGGTGCTGCTGCGGCTGCAGCGGACCGGGCTGCTCACCGCGAGCTGGCGCGAGGGGTCGTCCGGTCCCGCGCGCAAGTACTACCGGATCACGGCGGCTGGCGCCGAGAAGCTGCGCCTGACCAGGGCCGACTGGCGCGAGTTCACCGCCGGCGTGGCCGCGGTGCTGGGGGAAGGAGCGACGGGATGAACATCGACGGTTGGCTGGCGTCGCTGGCCGGGGAGCTGCACCGGCACGGTGTCAGCCCGGACGTGGGCCGCAACGTGGTCGCCGAGGCGGCGACCCACCTGCGCGACAGCGGCGAGGACCCGCTGCGCGTGTTCGGCCCGCCCGCGGCCTACGCGGCGGCGGTCGTGGACAGCGTCGGCCGTGCGCCGCGCCGGGGCGGCCGGGTGCTGCTCGAAGCCGTCGGAATCACGAAGAAGTACGGCAAGCGGGTCGTGCTGTCCGATGTGGACCTCACGGTCCGGGCCGGGCAGATCGCCGCCATCGTGGGCGCCAACGGGTGCGGGAAGAGCACGTTCCTGCGGATCTGCGCGGGACTGGCCGGCGCGGACGGCGGTGAGGTGCGGGTGCACGGCTCGCTGGGCTACTGCCCGCAGGCCGGCGGCACGGCGGATTTCCTGACCCCGGACGAGCACTTCGTCCTGATCGGCGCGGGCCGCGGCCTGACGCGGGAGGAGTCGCGCTCGGCCGGACGGTCGCGGGCGGCGGTGCTGGACTGGCCGGCCGAGGCGCGGCAGGCGCGGCACCTGTCCGGCGGGACGCGGCAGAAGCTGAACCTGGTGCTGGCCGGTCTGGGTGATCCGGACGTCCTGCTGCTGGACGAGCCGTACCAGGGGTTCGACCGCGGGACGTACCTGGACTTCTGGGAACAGGCGTGGCGCTGGCGCGACGCCGGGAAGGCCGTCGTCGTGGTCACCCACCTGCTCAACCAGGCCGACCGGGTCGACCTGGTGCTCGACCTGACCGGGAGGAACCGATGACCAGGTTCGCCACCGTCGCCGAGATGGCGCTGCGCGAGATGCTGCGGCGCCGGTCGGTGCTCGTCATCCTGGCGCTGCTGCCGCTGGCGTTCTACCTCAGCCGCCGCGGTGACCACCTGGGCCAGTCGGTGCGGTTCGTGTGCCTGGGCCTGGGGTGGGCGCTGAGCACGGCCGCGTTGTTCGCCGGGAGCGCGGCGCGGGAGATCGAGCCGCGGTTGCGGCTGAGCGGGTACCGCAGCCACCACCTGTACGTCGGACGGCTGGCGGCGCTGTGGGCGGTCGGGGTCGCGCTGGCGGCGCCCTACTTCCTGCTGATCCTGATCGACCAGGACGGGGTGCGGCACGGTCCGGTGGCGCTGATCATGGCGATCATGGTGGCGGTCTCGGCGCCGTTCGGGCTGGCCCTGAGCGCGATCCTGCCCCGGGAACTCGAGGGGACGCTGGTGCTGCTGGTGGTGGTCGGGCTGCAGATGATGACCGACCCGGGCAGCGCGGTGGCCCGGGTGCTGCCGTTCTGGTTCAGCCGGGAAATCGGGACGTACGCCATTGACGACGTGGACAGCGGCTACCTGGTGCGCGGGGTGCTGCACGGGGTGGCCTGCGCGGCGGTGCTACTGGCGACGGTCGCGGTGGCGTCTTCGGTGCGGTTGCGGCAGCGGACGCACCTGAAGTTCGTCGAACCCCGCTGACGCGCCCTCGCTCCCTTCGAAAGTTGTGGTCCGAACGGAGTCACTTCTTCCTGTTTGCGACCTTCCAGTGGCCAGTTCGCGACAGACATCTTCCTACCGTGCGCAGAAGTGGTTAGTTTCCCAGAGCATCAGTAGCCCGCTGCTGGGAGGGCAGAGATCAATGCCGATCCGATCCCGATTCACGCTGCCGGCCGGTCTCCGGGCGGGCGTGAAGTGACCGCCACGCTCGACCAACCCCTCAGAGCCGCCCACCTCACCGCCGAAGAGCTGGCGGTCCTCGCGCTGCTCGCCGACGGCCTGCCCGTCGACGCGGTCGCGCGGCGGCTCAACCTGTCCAAACGCACGGTGCAGCGCCGGATCCGGCGCATCTGCGACCGGCTGGACGTGCACGCCCCGATCCAGGCCGTGGTCTGGGCCGCGCGGCACAAGCTCATCTGAAACCGAGCGGGGAAACCCGCGCAGTCCGAGCGAGGGATGGTATGCGCCACCGACGTGTCCTCGAACCGAACCGATCAAGACGCCGGTTCCGCCGGGTACTGGCCCAATTGTGCGGGCTGGTCCTGCTCACCGCCGTGCCCGTGCTGCCCGCACTCGCGGCACCGGCACCCGTGCCACAGCAACAACAACAAGCCCCCGAACCCATCCGGGTCCTGGTCTTCCACGGCCCCTCCGACCGCCAGGCCGACCCCGTGAACACCGCCGCCGCGGCCATCCAGGAACTCGGCCGCACCGGCGGGTTCCAGGCCGACGTGGCCGCCGACCCGGCCGCCTTCACCCCGGCCAACCTCGCGCGCTACCGCGGCGTCGTGTTCCTCTCCGCCAACTCGGTGACGCTCAGCGCCGCGCAGGAGGACGCGCTCAAGGCGTTCGTCGCCGCGGGCAACGGGTTCGTCGGCGTCCACGACGCCGCCCGCGCACAGTCCACTTCGGACTGGTTCACCGGCCTGATCGGCACCCGGCCGGCCACCAGCCCGGACACCGTGCAGCAGGCCGTCGTCGACGTGACCGACCGGCAGCACCCGGCCAACGCCGGCCTGCCGCTGAACTGGACCCGCTCCGACCAGTGGCTGAACTGGAGCCCGAACCCGGTCGGCCAGGTGCACACGATCGCGCAGGTCGAGGAGTGGAAGTACCAGCCGGGACAGGGCGCCAACGGCGCGTTCCACCCGGTGTCCTGGTGCCGCGACTACTCCGGCGGCCGCTCCTTCTACACCGGCATGGGCCGCACCGTCGAGAGCTACACCACCGACCAGCTCTTCCGCGGCCACCTGCTCGGCGCGATCCGGTGGACCACCGGCATGGTGCGCGGCGACTGCAAGGCCACGATCGCCTCGAACTACACCGTCGAGCGGCTCACCAAACCGAACACCGCCGGCCAGCTCGACCAGATCGGCGAGCCGCACGGCCTGACGATCACCCCCGACGGCAAGGTGTTCTACATCGGCAAGGCGGCCTGCCCGTCGGGCCCGATCGTGGACTGGAACGACCCCAACGTGGGGCTGGGCTGCGGCACCATTCACCAGTGGGATCCGAAGACCAAGCAGGTCAAGCTGCTCACCACGCTGCCGGTGATGGGCAACCGCGGCAGCGGTGACGAACTGGTCAAGAACGAAGAGGGCCTGGTCGGCATGACGCTCGACCCGAACTTCGCGCGCAACGGCTGGTTCTACGTCTACTGGATGCCGCACTCCTCCATCGACCGGGAGAAGCGGATCGGCCAGCGCACGGTGTCCCGCTTCACCTACGACGCCGCGCGCCAGACCATCGACCAGGCCACGCGCAAGGACCTGCTGCAGTGGCCGGCGCAGATCCACAGCTGCTGCCACGCCGGTGGCGGCATGGCGTTCGACGACGCCGGCAACCTCTACATCGGCGTCGGCGACAACAACTCCTCCGGCGGCTCCGACGGCTACTCCGGCAACAACTGGACGGCCGACTACCAGGGCGTCTCGTTCCAGGACGCGCGCCGCACGTCGGGCAACACCAACGACCTCAACGGCAAGATCCTGCGCATCCACCCGGAGCCGGACGGCACCTACACGATCCCGCCGGGCAACCTGTTCACCGGCGCCGAGGAGGGCGGCGGCAAGACCCGGCCGGAGATCTACGTGATGGGCGTGCGCAACATCGCCCGGCTGGCCATCGACAGGCAGCACGACTGGCTCACCGCGGGCTGGGTCGGCCCGGACGCCGGCGCGCCGAACCCGGAGCTGGGCCCGGCCAAGTACGAGACGGCCACCGTCATCACCTCGGCGGGCAACCAGGGCTGGCCGTACTGCATGGGCAACCGGCAGCCCTACCGCGACCGCAGCAACACCGACGCCAGCGTGCTCACCGGCTGGTACGACTGCGACAACCTGAAGAACACCTCGCCGCGCAACACCGGCCTGGTGGACATCCCGCCCGCGCGGGACAACGCGATCTGGTACTCGCCGCAGGGCGGCGGCCCGGTCTACCCGGCGCGCGCGGACGGCAGCGGTATCCCGTCCTACGTGCAGTCCGAGGCGACCTACACCGAGCCCTACCTCAAGGGCGGCGGCCAGGCCGTGATGTCCGGTCCCACCTACCACCGCGCCGAGGTGAACACCGCCAGCGGTGTCGCGTGGCCGGCGTACTGGGAGGACAAGTGGTTCATCGGTGACGAGTCCAACGGCAACAACCGGATCGCGGTGACCCTGGACCCGGCCCGCGTGCCTGCCCAGGGCGCGCCCGCGTTCGCCGAGGACCTGCGGCAGATCATCAAGGGCGGCGGTGGGGACACCGGCCTGCAGAGCTGGATGGACGCCAAGTTCGGCCCGGACGGCGCGCTGTACCTGCTGGACTACGCCGGCGGCTTCTTCAGCCTCGACCCCAACCAGAAGCTGCTGCGCATCACCTACCACGGCGGGGCGGCGACCCCGGCTCCGACGGCCGCCACGGTCGGGACCACCACGCAGGCCGGTCCGATGACCATGGCGTTCAACGGCGCCAAGGCCGGTGGTGTCGCGTGGCGCTGGGACTTCGGTGACGGCACCACCTCCACCGAGGCCAACCCGAAGCACACCTACCTGCGCGGCGGCACCTACTACGCGACCCTCGAGGTCACCTACGCCGACGGGGAGAAGGCCACCGCGAACCTGCCGGTGACCGTCAGCTGCCCGGCGCCCGACGCCCGGCAGAAGGTGTGGCTGCTGGACAGCGAAACCGCGGTGCCCAACCGCAACATCGGCCTCGGCTGCACGATCAACGACCTGGTGGACGACGAGCGGCCGTGGGCGAGCCACGACGCCTTCACCACCTACGTCACCGATCTGGCGGCGAAGCTGCGTGGCTTCGGGCTGCTGTCCGACAAGGAGGCCAACCAGCTGACCCGGGCGGCCTCGGCGTCCCCGGTCGGCCGGTCCACCGCCTACGAATGGCTCTTCGACGGCACCTCGACGGCCGGCTGGAGCCAGGCCCCGGACGGCCGGTTCGACCTGCAACCGGACGGCACGCTGCACAGCGCGGGCGGCATGGGCATGCTGTGGTACTCCGGCAAGGCGTTCGGCGACTTCTCGGTGCGGCTGCAGTTCCGGGACGTGGCACCGGCCGGTGACCGGGCCAACAGCGGGGTGTTCACGCGGTTCCCCGATCCACGCATCCCGCTGGAGCAACGCCCGCCGGGCAGCTGCGGCACGGTCGGCTCGGCACGGACCTCGCAGGCGTGGGTCGCGATCTACTGTGGACAGGAGATCCAGATCAACGACAACACCGCGGGCGACGTGCAGAAGACCGGTTCGGTCTACAACTTCTCGCAGGTGGGCCTGGACCGGGCGATGCCGACGCCGAAGGGCGTGTGGAACGACTACGAGGTGCGGGTGACCGGCCAGCACTACACGATCATCCGCAACGGCGTGGTGATCAACGAGTTCGACAACACGCCCGGCAAGCAGTCCTCGCGCGCCGGTGACCCGCCGACCGATCTGCGGCAGTTCTTCACCGGCTTCATCGGGCTGCAGAACCACAGCGACCGCGACGTGATCGAGTTCCGCAACATCCGGGTGCGGCAGCTGTAAGCAACTCCCGTTTCCCCGGTGGCGCCGCCGCGTGCGGCGCCACCGGGCTCCACCCTGCGAGGAAACCCATGAGAATTCTGCGTGGCGCGCTGGTGGCCGCGACGGCGGGACTGTGCCTGCTCACCGGCACGACCACCGCCGCGATCGCCGAGCCGGTGCCGATCACCGCGGCGGCGGAGCAGGTGCTGACCTGGACCGCCGACGACAGCATGACCTCCTACGCCTCGGCACCGGCGACGGCGGTGGCGGGCACGGCGACCATCGTGTTCGAAAACAGCACGGAGACCGGCAACACCACCGGCATGACCCACACCCTGACCTTCGACACCTCGACGCCGGGCTACAACCACGACGTCGACCTCAACATCACCGCGAGCCCGCTGGACGCCCAGCACGGGCTGCACCAGGCGCAGGTGACCCTCACCCCGGGCAAGTACCGCTACTACTGCGCGATGCCCGGGCACACGATGAGCGGCGAGCTGATCGTCACCGAGAGCGGTGAGCAGGACACCACGCCACCCGAGGTGACCGCGACCGTCGACGGCACCACCGACCCCGACGGCAACTACGTCGGCACGGCAACGCTGACGCTGACCGCGACTGACGACAGCTCCGGAGTGGACGCCGTCGAGTACACCCTCGACGACGACACCTACCGCCCTTACAGCGGCCCGGTCACGATCACCACGCCGGGCGCGCACACCGTGCACTACCGCGCCACCGACAAGGCGGGCAACGCGAGCGACCCGAAGACGCTGGTGGTCAACGTCGTGCAGCCCAACGACGACACCACCGCGCCGCAGGTGACCGCGAGCGTCGCGGGTGAGCGCAACGACGCCGGGAACTACGCGGGCAGCGCCACCGTGACGCTCACCGCGACCGACGCCGAATCCGGCGTGGCGAAGATCGAGTACACAATGGATGGTGGCGCGTACGCCACCTACAGCCAGCCGGTCGTCCTGGGCACGGGAACCCACACGCTGACCTACCGCGCCACCGACAAGGCCGGCAACACCAGCGAGCCGAAGACCGTGACGGTGACGGTGGACCCGCTCGGCGACGTCACGGCGCCGTACGTGACAGCCGACCTGGACGGCGAGCTGAACACCGAGGGTTCCTACGCCGGCAAGGCCACGCTCGTCCTGGCCGCCACCGACACCGAATCCGGGATCGCCTCGATCGAGTACGACCTGGACGGCGCCGGGTTCGTCCGCTACGGCCAGCCGGTGACCATCACCGCGGTCGGCACGCACATGCTGCACTACCGCGCGACCGACCGGGCCGGCAACACCAGCGCGGTGCAGATGCTGTCGTTCACCATCGCCGAAGCCGGTGACGTGACCGCGCCGGTGGTGTCCGTGCAGCTGTCCGGGGCGCAGAACTGGTCGTGGGACTACGTGGGCCCGGTGACGGTCACGCTGTCCGCCACGGACGAGGCCTCGGGTGTCGCGCGCATCCAGTACTCGCTGGACGGCAACGTGTTCACCCGCTACCGCAAGCCGTTCGTCGTCGACCACGTCGGCACCCACACGATCCGCTACCGCGCCACCGACGAGGCCGGCAACACCAGCGAGATCGGCAGCGTCACGTTCACCGTGGTGTCGTCGACCGGCCCCTCGAAGCAGGAGCGGCAGCCGAACCCGGCGTTCGAACGCATGGTGTGACTCCTCCCTTTCACGAAAGGACCACTCATGGCCAAGATGACGCGGCGCGCCGTGCTCGGCACCGCGGCGGCCGGGCTGGCCGCGTCGGTGCCCGGCGTCGCGGCGGCGGCACCGGTGCGGGCGGCGGGCACGACCCGGCGGATCACGATGTACGCCGAGAAGATCTCCGACGAGCTGTACGGCTACGGCCTCGCGCCCGGCGGGGCGACCGTGCCGGGACCGGTGCTGGAGATGTGGGAGGGCGACACCCTCGAGATCGACCTGGTCAACACCACCGACCGGGTGCTGTCGCTGCACCCGCACGGCGTCGACTACGACGTGAACTCCGACGGCACGCTGATGAACGGATCCGCGGTGATGCCGGGCCAGACGCGGCGCTACACCTGGCGCAGCCATGTGGGTTACCGCCGGGCGGACGGGTCGTGGGCCGAGGGCACGGCCGGTTACTGGCACTACCACGACCACGCGATGGGCACCGAGCACGGCACCGAGGGTGTGCTCAAGGGCCTGTACGGGGCGCTGGTGGTGCGGCGGCAGGGCGATCTGCTGCCGAAACGGCAGTTCACCGTGGTGTTCAACGACATGACGATCAACAACCGGTCGCACCACGACGCGCCGACGTTCGAGGCGAACCTCGGCGAGCGCGTGGAGTGGATCGCGATCGGGCACGGCAGCAACTTCCACACCTTCCACCTGCACGGGCACCGCTGGCTGGACAACCGCACCGGCACGCGGACCAGCGAGTACGACCCGAGCCCGCTGATCGACATCAAGGACCTCAACCCCGGGGTGTCGTTCGGGTTCCAGGTGATCGCCGGTGAGGGGGTCGGGCCGGGGATGTGGATGTACCACTGCCACGTCCAGAACCACTCGGACATGGGGATGGCCGGGATGTTCCTGGTGCGCAACGCCGACGGCACGATGCCGGCCGGTGTCCACGAGCACTGATTTTCTGGGAAGGAGAGCGGCATGTGTGGTGGTGTGCCCGTCGTCGTCGACCGGCGGCGGTTCCTGAAGGGTGTGGCGGCGACAGCGGCCGGGGTGGCGGCGGTGGGGGTGCCCGCGACGGCGGCCGCCTCGCCGGGGCGGCGGATTCCGAACAGCCGGATCGGGCTGCAGATGTACTCGGTGCGGGACGCGTTCATGTCCCAGCCGGAGGCGGTGCTGCGGGCGCTGGCCCGGGCCGGGTACCGGAACCTGGAGTTCGCCGGGTTCCCGGGCGGAACCGATCCGGCGCACGCGCGGGAGGTCCGGCCGCTGCTGGACAAGTACGGCCTGCGGGCGGTGTCGAGTCACCACGGGTACGCGGAGTTCCTCGACGACGCGCGGCTGGGTGAGCTGATCGAGATGGCGCGGATCCTGGGGCAGCGCTACATCGTGTGCCCCGGCGGGGTGCCGGACACGGCGGAGGGGTTCGCCGAGGCCGGTCCGGCGTTCAACCGGGCCGGCGAGCGGATCCGGCGGGCGGGGATGAAGCTGGGGTACCACAACCACACCAGCGAGTTCACCGGCCACGGCCCCGACGGGCGGAGCTTCTACCAGATCCTGCTGGACGGTTCGGATCCCGAGTTGCTGTACCTGGAGCTGGACATGGGGTGGTCGTCGGCGGCCGGGCTGAGCGCGCAGGAGAACGTCGAGCTGATCCGGGCGAACCGCGGGCGGATGCTGCTGGCGCACGTGAAGGACCTGGACGCTTCCGGCAACCTGGCGGACCTGGGCACCGGGGTGGTCGACTACCGCACCATCCTCAGCGGCGCGACGCGGCTGGGAATGCGCGAGTTCATCATCGAGAACGACGACCAGAGCAACCCGCTGACCGATTCGCGGGCCGACCGGATGCACGACTACCTGGCCGCGCTACAGCTGCGGTAGGGGGCCGGCCGGCGGCGCGCGGGGAGCACCCGCGCGCCGCCGCACCCACTACCCGGATTTGCAGCTGCACCAGGTGCGCGAGCACCCCACCCACGCACCCCTTGGCCTCCCCACCCACCACTCCCCCGCTGCGGCGCCCCATGCGCCCCGGCGGCGCAGCCTCCCGGGCGCGCGGTCAAATCGCCCCGCGCCGAACGGCCCACACCACGGCCTGGATGGGCGTCGCCACGCCGAGGCGGTCGCAGACCGCCCTGATGCGTCGTCGTACGGTTCGCCCGGACAGGCCCACCCGCTCGGCCACCTCCTCCGGCGACAGCCCCTCCGCGAGCAGCCCCAGCAGCACCAGGTCGCCGCGGGGCAGGTCGGTCACCTCTCCCACCAAGCGATCGTCATTCGCGCGGCCACGGTGGGTCAATGACACAACAGGACAAGCTGGTTCAGACCGCGGCCGCGAGGTCGAGCCGGTCCCACCCGCCGGTCGGCAGCGGCCGGACGTCGCGCACCCAGTCCGCGAGCAGGTAAGGCAGGCACACCTGCACCGGCTCGCGCTCGGCGGGCCCCGGCTCCCACGCGCACTCGCGGCCCTCCAGCGACGCGGCGAGGAAGTCGTTCCACCGCCCGTAGTCCGAGGCCACGGCGAGGTGCTCCGGCGCGTCGAACTCGACCGTCGCGAACCCGCGGCTCAGCTCGTGCTCGGCGTCGAAGAGGGATATCGCGTCGATCAGCCGCAGCTCACCACGCCACGCCCAGACCGGCGGCCGCCCGCCGGTGTCCACCCCCGCGCGTGCCATGGCCTCGACCATCGCCCGGTAGGGCACCACCAACGAGGCCGGAACACGATCCCAGTCGCCGAGAAGGTCGCCGGTCACCCGGGACAACGGCTGAAAAGTACGCAAGAGCACGATCAGCCAGGCTAGCCACGATCACCCCGCGCGCACCTCCGGGAATTCCCCGGAACCGCCGAGCAGCTGAACCACCACGTCACTCGAACGCCCCCGCTGCCGCGACTCCCGGCCCGGCCAGCGTGCCGACTCGCCCACGCCGCCGAGCTCGCACAGCCTCAAACTCCCGGACGCGACCGCGCACCGCCTTCACCGCGCCACGCCGCCGTCCGACCAGCGCCCACGCCGCCCCAAAACTCCCGGGCGCGCCGGCGCGCCAGCCCCAGCGCTCCGTGCCCACGCAACCGTCCGCCCCCCCCCGGCCGGCCACGGCCAGCGCAGCCGCAACCTCCCAGCCCGACCGGCGCGCCAGCCCCACCGCTCCGTGCCCACGCCACCGCCCGGCGCCCCGGCCGGCCACGGCCAGCGCAGCCGCAACCTCCCAGCCCGACCGGCGCCAGCCGCACCGCTCCGCGCCCACACCGCCGTCCAGCCACCCACCGGCCCACGCTCGCACAGCCTCAAACTCCCGGGCGCACCAGCCCCAGCGCTCCGTGCCCACGCAACCGTCCGCCCCCCGGCCGGCCAACGCTCGCGCAGCCGCAACCTCCCAGCCCGACCGGCGCCAACTCCACGCCCCGCGCACGCAACCGCCCGGCCCCCCGGCCGAGCTACGCCTGCGTAGCCTTCGGCTCCCGGGCCCGGTGCCCGTTGGGCCCGCCGTGCGAGCGCCCGAACGGCAGCCGCTCCCCCACCTTCTCGCCGACCTTGGCCCGTACGACGCCGGCCGCGCCCTGGACAGCCGGGTGGTCGGCGACCGCCCGGTAGGTCCGCACGATCTGCTCGTACCGCGCACGGCCCGCCCGCGCCCCGAGCACGTACCCGACGGCCGCGCCGAGCAGGAAAGTCTTCATGCCCGCCTCCTGGTGTCTCCGGCTCGATCACACATTGTCCCCCAACCCCCGGGAAACTGCCGGGGGGTGCTTGCAGAGCGCGATCGCCCATGAGCTAGAGTTCTCTCCCGTCAGCCCGGAGCGATCCGGGCAGGCCAGAGCGTTCCCCTGTAGCTCAATTGGCAGAGCATTCGGCTGTTAACCGAAGGGTTGCTGGTTCGAGTCCAGCCGGGGGAGCAGCGCAAACAGGGCCCCGGAGATCATCCGGGGCCCTTTTGACATCCAGGGGTGACATCAGTTCCCCGCGGCCAGCTGGTTCATCCGCTCGACCCTAGAGCAAATCGTGACCGTAGGTGGTCGTGATCGAGGCATGGCTGAGCTGCTCCGCACCCCACGGTTCGCTGCCCCCGCCCCGAGCCAATGTGGCACAAGTCATACACACTGGCCGACGCTCGCTCTCCGTAACCTCTCGGTACGGGGACTCACACCGCCTGATCGATCGCGGCCTCGTAGAAGGCGTCCGCGAGCGCCATGATGACTGCGCTGATCCCGGGACCGTCGCTGAAGAAGTAGTCGGCCATGGTGTTGTGGGCTTCCTGGTTCTCGACGACTGCCTCGGTGACCGCGACTTGGAAGTCCTGCGACTCCATGAACTGCTTTTTCGAGTTCACCTTGGTCTGGTTGACCAGCTCCGGATAGGCGAGCAGTCGCTGAACCAGCCCCTGCACGAACTCCCGGATCTGCGACTGGGTGAACGACTCGGCGCCGAAGAGGTCGTTCATCTTGTCGATGACCACCTGGAGAGCGACGTACTTCGGCTCCTTCCGTGCCCCGGTGCCCGCCGCGCTGATTCCCTTCAGCTCGCCGCCACCGGTCAGCGAGATGTCGACCGCGGTTCTCTTGCTGTGTTTGACACCGACCAGAACCACGTCGGAGAGGTCGACTTCCGCCGACCACGATGAATCTGCGATGACCTTGTCCAAAAGCCGCAGGAAGATCGACAGCATCTCCATGTACGGGTCGCCGTAATCGACGATCTGGCTCATGAAGTCGTAGAGCCGGACGTAAGTGGAGACGTCCTTGCGGAACAGGTCGAGGGTGTTGAGGGTGACCTTGTCGTCGGCTTCGATCGCTTTCGCGTAGCGGCGGGCGAACTCGTTCTTGGCCGGGCTGATCGCAGCAGAGAGCGCGTTGTTGCCTTTCCGGGTGACCCACAGCTCAGCGACCTCGCGCACCTGCTCCGGGGTGTAAATCCCGGCCTGAGCGAGCTTCATCGCGAGGTGGACGACGACGTACGGGTCGGTCTCGGTCTCCAGCCTGGCATTGGTGTAGTAGGGCTCGAACGCAGCCCGAATGTCCTCGGGCTTGTTCACGAAGTCGATGACGAACGTCTTGCGCTTCTGCTCCCCGCCCGCCGTGCGATGGGTGCGGTTGAGCCGGGAGAGTGTCTGCACTGCCGTGACCCCGGAGAGCTTCTTGTCCACGTACATCGCCGAGAGCAGCGGTTGGTCGAACCCCGTCTGGTACTTGTTGGCGACCAACATGATCTTGTACGTTGCGCCCTTGAAGGCGGCGGCCAAGTCAGAGCCGGCGCCGGGGTTCAAGTTGGCCTCGTTGAACTCGTCGTCCTTGCTCGGCTGGGGTCCCCAGTCCGAAGCCCACTCCTCGTCGTCCGCCATCGTTACCGACCCGGAGAAGGCGACCAGGGTGCGGTAGTTGTACGAGTCGTCCTTCGCGGCCCGCTTCGTGATGTAGGCGTCGATCGCCTTCTTGTACTTCACCGCGGCCTTGCGCGAGTCGGTCACGACCATCGCCTTCGCCTTGCCCTCCAGCAGGTGGGCGACGTTCACGTGGAAATGCTCGACGATGATCTGCACCTTCTGACTGATGTTGGTGGGGTGCAGCTTCACCCACCGCATCAGCCCTTTCCGCGCTGCGGCCTCCTCCACCACGACCTCGCCGTCGCCGCTCTCCACCTGACCGGCGATCTTCAGCGCGGTGTCGTAGGACTGGTAGCCCTTGAGCACGTCGAGGATGTAGCCCTCCTCGATCGCCTGCCGCATCGAGTAGAGGTGGAACTCGACCGGCTTGCCGTCAGGACCCTTGCGACCGAAGAGTTCCAAGGTCTTGTTCTTCGGCGTCGCGGTGAACGCGAAGTAGGAGATGTTCTCTGACTCGGCCCGCTCGGTCATCTCCGCGGCCAGTATCGACTCGACGTCGACGGAGCCGCCTTCCTCGATCTCCTGGACCTCTTCCGCGGTCAGCACGGCCTTGAGTTTGGAGGAGATCTGCCCGGACTGCGAAGAGTGCGCCTCGTCCGCGATCACCGCGAACCGCTTCCCCTTTAGCCCCTTGTCGGCCCGGATCTCATCGAGCGCGAACGGAAAGGTCTGCACCGTCACTGCGATGATCAATTCACCGTTTTTCAACGCGGTCGCGAGCAACCCGGACTTCGACTTCGCCCCTGCCTTGCGGACGTCCTCCGGGCTGATCGTGGCGACGATCTTCCCCGACCCGTCGATCTGCCGGATCGCCTCCTGGAGCTGCCCGTCGAGGACGGTACGGTCCACGACCACGATCACCGAGTCGAAGACCTTCTCGTCGTTCACGTGCAGCCGCGCCAGCCGGTGTGCGGTCCAGGCGATGGTGTTGGTCTTCCCCGACCCTGCGGAGTGCTCGATCAGGTAGCGCTGCCCCACCCCCTCCTCGCGAACCGCGTCCACGATGTTCGTCACGGCCTCCCATTGGTGGAACCGCGGGAAGAGCATGGTCGTACGCCGCACCGAGGTGCCGGTGGTGACATCCCACTCCTCCTTGGTCTCCACGATCATCAGCCGGCCGATGATGTTGAGCCAGGTGTGCTTCTCCCAGACCCGCTCCCACAGGTACGCCGTCGCAGACCGTCCGCCTTCACCTGGTGGGTTTCCCGCACCCCCGTCATGGCCCATGTTGAACGGCAGGAAGTGGGTCTTCTCGCCTTCAAGTCGGGTGGTCATCGCGGCCAAGTCGTTGGAGACCGCGAAGTGCACCAGCGCCCGGTGCCCGAACGACAGCAGCGGCTCCGGCCGCCCGTTGGTCATCGGGTGCCGGTTCTTGCGATACTGGTTGATCGCCTCATCCAACGACTGGGTGAAGTCGGTCTTCAACTCCACGGTGGCGACCGGGAGCCCGTTGATGAAAAACACCAGGTCGATGCTGCGATGGTCGGCGGTGGAGAAATGCACCTGCCGCATCACCCGCACCCGCATCGCCGCGTACTGCTCGTTGGTGGTCGCGTTCAGGCTGGTCTCGGGGCGGAACTGCGCCATCTTCAACCGACCACCGCCGATATACTGCACCCCGTTGCGCAGGATGTTCAGCATCCCGCCGCCGTGTTCGAGAGGTTTGTCGAGCGCCGTGGTCAGCACGTCGAGAAACTTCGCCTCCGACCCAGCCGCCTTCAAGGCCTTTTTATACGGCGTCGACTGGGTCTCTTCCAGCCAGGCGAACAGGTCCTCGGGAAACAGGGCGCGCTCACGGTCGTAGCCGGTGTCGTTCGCCGAGTACAGCCAGCCATGCTCGGCCAGGTACTCGCAGATCTCGGTTTCGAAGACGATCTCGTTGTGATCGGCCATCACGCCGCCTCTTGCACGTCGATCTGACCAGTTACGGCTGCGGTGATCAACGACCCTCGGCGCTCACGGGCGAGCTCGATGAACCGCTCGGTCTCTGCGATCAGTGTGTCGATCTTCACGGTCTGCTCATCAAGGTGCTGGGCAATCCGGCGCTGTTCCTCGACTGGAGGCAGCGTCAAGGGCAACCGACCAAACGTCGACCAGTTGCGAAAGTCAACGCTTCGCTCTCGTACATTCGGTGCCTGAGTAGCGAGGAATCCGCTGCGCCCGAGGTAGCGAAGGAGTTGAGCAACATAGGGCAAGTGGTCACCAGCGACCGCTTCGCAGACGTGATACACGGGCGTCGCGTTTCCATGGCTGTCCGAGATTCCGACGGCACCGGCGAATCCGTCGAGCGCGTGGAACACGAGGTCGCCGGGACGGATCTCCTGATACCCATGTTCGGTATTAGAAAATGTGTAGCCGTCCTCCCGGCGATTGCTTCTGAGGGTCACAACGCCGTCCCGGAAGGCAGTGACAACACCAAGGCCCGGCACGGCAGGGCGGGAGAGCGGCCGAAGCACCCGCTTGACCGTTGTGTGGCGAGCGACGATTGGCGCGCCCAGAAGCTCATCGGCTTCAGCTTCGCGTCGTTCGCGAAGCATCTCGATCAGGCGCTGCTGCTCCTCGATGAGTGTGTCGATGCGGGTGGTCTCTCGGTCGAGGTAGTCGGCGATGGCACGTTGCTGTGACGGGGCGAGGACAGGGAGTTCAAGCCCACCGACGATGGACGTGCTCACAGCCGCGAACGTCGAACCTGTCGCCAGAACCTCGAGTTCAGGACGCGAGTGCAGCAGCCACCACTTGACGTAGCCCGGCACAGCTCCGCACGGACGGATCGCGCAAAGCCCGCGGCCGATCCCGTACGCACGATCTGCCACATTGACCGCACCGACAGGGGCCCGTACTGAAAGTAGGATATCGCCTGGTTCACACTGCTTCGGAGGAACGGAGCACTCGTACCGTGGAGTCGGATGCGTCGGACCGAACTCGGCATTCCCCTGGAGGAACGGTTGACCATCCCCCAGAAGATTGACGTCTTCAGACGAGGGCGACTGCCCAGCGATAAGGTCCGCGACGTACTTGAGCGGTGTCACCGTTCAACCTCCCGTAGCAAGTCGAGGATCTTGGCGACCTGCTTTTCCAGGTCGGCGTCGATCTCGGCGAGGGGGCGGGGTGGGACGTACTTGTAGAACTGGCGGGTGAAGGGGATCTCGTAACCGGTCTTGACCTTGGCCCAGTCGATCCAGGCGTCAGGCACGTGTGGCTTCACCTCGGCGTCGAAGTACGCCTGGATGACCTCGGCCTTGCCGGCCGCGCCCTCGTTCGAGCCGCCGTAGGTGAACGGCACGTTCTCGGTGTCGCGCTTCTTCGTGTCCGGTTTGGGTTTGCCTTTGCGGTCCACGACCGGCTTGCCGTTCTCGTCCAACAGCGGCCGCTCGACGGTGATGGTCCAGTAGCCGAACTCGTCGATGCGCAGCACCTTGGAGAAGTCCGGGTCCGCATCTTCGAAGTCGGCGTACAACTTCAGGATCTTGGCGCGGTCGGTGTCGCTGATCTCGCGGCCCTTGGAGCCGAGGTTCTTGCGCATCTTGGTCCAGAACGACGAACCGTCGATGAGCTGCACCTTGCCCTTGCGGTCGGGGTGCTTGGTGTTGTCGAGAATCCAGATATAGGTCGCGATTCCAGTGTTGAAGAACATGTTCGACGGGAGCGCCACAATCGCATCAACCAGGTCGTTCTCCAGCAGCCACTTCCGAATGTTGGAGGGACCGGACTCGGCAGCCCCGTTGAACAGGGGCGAGCCGTTCATGACGATCCCGGCCCGGCCGCCGCCGTCCTCCGGCGCCCGCATCTTGTGGGCCAAGTGGAGCAGGAAGAGCATCTGCCCATCCGATGTCGATGGAAGACCAGGAGCGAACCGGCCGTAGGGGCCCGCTTCGTCACGCTCCTTCGTGACTGCCTTGGCGTACTGCTTCCAGTCGACGCCGTACGGCGGATTGGACATGCAGAAGTCGAACTGGCGGCCCTTGAACGCGTCATCGGTCAGCGTGTTGCCAAAGGCGATGTTGGTCGCGTCGTGGCCCTTGGCCAGCAGATCAGACTTGCAGATCGCGTACGACTGCGGGTTGTACTCCTGGCCGTACAGGCTCAGCCTCGCGTCAGGGTTGTGGGTGAGCAGGTGCTCCTCAGCCAGAGCGAGCATGCCACCAGTGCCCGCGGTGGGGTCGTACAGGGTGCGGACGATGTTGGCCTCAGTCAGGACGGCGTCCCTCTCTGCGAAGAGCAGGTCGACCAGCAGCCGGATCGCGTCCCGCGGAGTGTAGTGGTCACCGGAGGTCTCGTTGGCGGCCTCGTTGAACTTGCGGATGATGTACTCGAACGCGTCGCCCATGTCGGCGTTGGACACGACGTCCGGATGCAGGTCGACGGCCTTGAAGGACGTAACGACCTCGCGCAGGAGCCCCGCCTTCTCCAAGGTGAGAATTTCCTTCTTGAAGTCGAAGTACTCGAAGACGTCGACATCGGGCGAGAACCGGTCGATGTAGTCGGCCAAGTTGTCCGCCAGCCCGTCGGCATCGGCCAGCAGGTTGGCGAAGGAGTAGTTCGACGTGTTGTAGAACGGCCGACCGGTCGCCTTCTTTACCTCGATCCTGAGCCGGTTCGGATTGTCGTACTCCGCCGCCAACTTCCGCACCGTCTCCCGGTCAGGCTCGAGGATGCAGTCGAGGCGGCGCAGGATCGTGAGCGGCAGAATCACGTTGCCGTACTGGTTGGGGCGGTAGGGGCCCCGAAGCTGGTCGGCGATCGACCAGATGAAACTACCCAGCGTGCTCACAACGCTCCTTACGAGGCTATCTCAAGATGAAGGTTGGACGGTCGGCGCGAGCCCGTACAAGCCCGTCCGAACGGACAGCGCAAGACTGCGGCAGCCTGCGTCACAAGAGCATCATTGTGCATCACCGCACCTTAAGTACCACGATGCCGCCAGTCGCAGGATGAGGACCTTCGGCACGTCTTCAAGCCGCCGTGGCGGGCGGCGGCGCGGGCCGAACTGGGCCGCTCCGATCCGCACTGCCGCGCTCAACGCCGTCGGCTGGCGCGTGTAGGTCAGGGGAAGGCACAGAGGCGCGGGGCAATCCGGGCAGGCGGTTGCCGGGAGGCGCCACCTTTCCGTGATCGTCGATGGTCAAAGCCGGGACGGGCGCCGTCAGCTTTGCTTCACGCCAACAACGCCTGCAGTGGTCGGCTCGTGCACGCACAGTCACGTCCCGTACTTCGGCTGTGCGGCGTGATCGGTTACAGGGTTGACGGCGCCCGTCCCGGCTATGGGCGGCGTTGGATCGCGGAAAGGAGACAGGCGGTTGGCTCGCACCCACCTTGAACAGCGTCTATACGCGCACCCGCCGCCCGGTCGCTGACATCCAATTGTGACATCAACGAGCGCGAACCAGCCCGAACAGCCGTGGCGAAACGCGGGCCGACAGCAGCAGCCCACACCGCGAAACGCCAGGTCGCCGCTACTCGACATGTAGCTGTTAACCGAAGGGTTGCTGGTTCGAGTCCAGCCGGGGGAGCTCCCACCCCAGGTCAACGACCTGGGGTTTTTTTTCTTGGCCAACGAAAGAGGAGCACGCCACCGGGTGTGACGTGCCCCGTGCCGAGAAAAGATCACACGCTCCGCAGCACCGAGACCACCGCTCCCAGGATCACCGCCCGGTCGCCGTCGATCACCTCGTACGCCGGGTTGCGGGGCTCCAGGTACACGTGGCCGTTTCGGCGGCGGTAGACCTTCACCGTGGCCTCTTCGTCGATCATCGCCGCGACGATCTGGCCCGAGTGGGCCTCCGACTGCTGGCGCACCACCACGATGTCGCCGTCGCAGATCGCTGCGTCGATCATCGAGTCTCCGCGCACCCGCAGGCCGAACACCGTGCCGCGGCCGGTCAGCTCCCTCGGCAGGGTCAGCGTGTCGTCCAGCTGCTCGATCGCCGAGATGGGCGTGCCGGCCGCGATGTCACCCACCACGGGCACCGGCACCGAATCACCCGAATCTGCCGGCGACGACGAACCGGACAGGAACGCCCGCACGTCGATCGGCCGGGACATCGTCGCGCTGCGGCGCAGGAAACCCTTCTCCTCCAACGCCGCCAGGTGCTTCGACACCGACGACGACGACCGCAGCCCGACCGCCTCCCCGATCTCCCGCGTGTTCGGCGCGTACCCGTACCGGTTCACCCAATCGCGGATCGCGACCAGGATCCGCTGCTGCCGCTCGGGCAGTGACGCCACGTCCAGGTGCTCGAAAAGATCGTCGTAGGAGGCCACCCGCGGATGTTAGACGCTCACACCCGCGCCACCGCGAACACCCGCCGGAACGGGAACCACGTCGTCCCGTCTGCCCGCGGCGGGTACGCCTCGCTCAGCAGCGGCGCCAGCTCCGCCCGGAACCGCTGCCACTCCCCGTCGTCCAGCGCCGCCCGCACCGGCCGCAGCGCCGTCCCGGTGATCCACTCCAGCACCGGGTCCGGCCCGCTCAGCCGCTGGACGTACGTCGTCTCCCAGGCGTCCACCGTGCAGCCCGCGTCGGCGAACAAGTCCGCGTACTCCACCGGCGAGTCGACCGTCTCCACGCCCCGCAGCCCGCCCAGCCGCGCGGACCACTCCGGCCGGGACGCCACCTCACGCACCAACGCGTGCGACGGCGAGTCCATATTGCCCGGCACCTGCATCGCGAACCAGGCGCCCGACGGCAGCTCCCCCACCCAGCGCCGCAGCAAAGCGCGGTGCTCCGGCACCCACTGCAACACCGCGTTGGTGACCACCACGTCCGTGTCCGGCGATGGCGACCACTCGCGCACGTCGGCCACCCGCGCGTCGAGCCCCGCGGCGCGCGCCGCGTCGACCATTTCGGGCGAACTGTCCAGCGCCTCGAGCTTCGCCTCGGGCCAGCGTGCGGCCAGCGACAGCGTCAGGTTCCCGGGCCCGCAGCCGAGGTCGACGACCCGCCGCGGATCAGCCGCGCCGACCCGGCCGATCAGGTCGTAGAACGGACGTCCCCGCAGGTCGGCGTAGTCGAGGTACTTCTCCGGATCCCACACAGTACGAGCGTACTGCTAAGCCTGGGGCGGTGCCAGCTTCTCCGCGGCCTCGCGCGCGATCGCGGCGACGACCTCCAGGTCCACCCCGGGATCCGGCCGCGCCTGCAGCACGACGCCGTCCCGCCCGGGCAGCTTCCGCTGCACGAACCACACGCCACCGCTGGTCAGCTCCGCCCGGTGCCGGCCCCGGATCGAGCCGTCCACGCGCTGGCGCACCAGCCACGGCACCTTGCCCGGCCGCGGCAGCTCGAACCGCACCGGCTCGCGGTCCCGCAGCACCACCGCCGCTCCCGCCGTGCCGGTCTCCTCGGCCTCGGTGACCGTCAGCGTCCCGTCACCCCAGGTCGCCTTGCTGATCAGGTGCCACCCGATCCGGCGAGCCTCCGCGCCTTCCGGGATCCACAACCCCAGCTCGGTCACCACGAGGTGCCCGCCGCCGCGCACCGGCGCCGACCCGACCGCGTTCTCCGACTCCACCAGCCGGCCGGGGAAATCCTCCGGCAGGGGGTCGCCGATCAGCCGTCGCAGCCACCGCACGCGCTAGTCCATCCCGCCGATGGCCTGGACCTTCAGCGCCTTGCGGTACTCCTCCAGCGCGACGAGGTCCCCGAACAGCGCGCGGTAGTCGTCGGCCGCCTCGATCGGCGACAGCCGCTGCAGGCGCGACTTGATCTCCGCGATCTGCCGCCCCACCAGGTTCTCCTGCACCGCGGCGATCATGCTGCCGATGTAGCGGCCGTCGGCCTCGCCCTTGGCGCGCAACGGTTCCACGGCCAGCTCCGACAGCAGCGACCGCACCGGCCCCTCCGGCGTGTACGGGCTGGCCGCGTCGATCAACGCCGGACCGGACAGCCCGCTGCTCGCGCCACCGGCCTTGAGCACCGCGCGGTGCACCGCCACGTACGCCGGGTGGGTGAAGGCTTCTTCGGGCAGCGCGTCGTACTCCGGGCCCGCGTACGCCGGTTCCTGCAGCGCCGCCTTGAGCACCTCGCGCTGCGCCATCAGCCGCGGGTCGTTCGGGTCCGGCCGCGGCACGTCCGCCACCGCCGTGCCGTTCACGCGCTGCGCCGGACGGCGTCCGTTGCCACGGACCGCGCCGCCCGCGCTCTCCCGCACCCGCCGTACGACCATGGCCTCGTCCTGCCAGCCGACCCACCACGACAGCTTGGTGGCGTAGCCGTCCCGCTTCGCGCGGTCCTTGATCTGCGCGACCAGCGGCACGGTGCGCTGCAGCGCGGCGACCTGGCCGTCGACCGAGTCGAGGTCGTACTCCTTGAGGATGCTGCGGATCGCGAACTCGAACAGCGGCGTGCGCCGGGCGACCAGGTCGCGCACCGCGGACTCCCCCTTGGCCAGGCGCAGGTCGCACGGGTCCATGCCGTCCGGCGCGACCGCGATGTAGGTCTGGCCGGCGAAGGTCTGCTCGCCCTCGAACGCCTTCAGCGCCGCCTTCTGGCCCGCCTCGTCGCCGTCGAAGGTGAAGATGATCTCGCCGCGGAACGCGTCGTCGTCCATCAGCAGCCGGCGCAGCACCTTCATGTGGTCCTCGCCGAACGCGGTGCCGCAGGACGCGACCGCGGTGGGCACCCCGGAGGCGTGCATCGCCATCACGTCGGTGTAGCCCTCGACCACGACCACCTGGTGCCGCTTGGCGATCTCGCGCTTGGCCAGGTCGAGCCCGAACAGCACCTGCGACTTCTTGTAGATCGGGCTCTCGCTGGTGTTGAGGTACTTGGCCTGGATCGGGTCGTCGTCGTGCAGCCGCCGCGCGCCGAACCCGACGACGTCCCCGCTCAGGTCCCGGATCGGCCACACCAGCCGCCGGTGGAACCGGTCGATCGGCCCCTGGCGGCCTTCCTTGACCAGCTGGGCCTTGAGCAGCTCGCTGAACTCGAACCCGCGGTTGAGCAGGTACTTCGTCAGCTTGTCCCAGCCCGCCGGGGCGTAGCCGCAGGTGAACGTGCGGGCCGCGGTCTCGTCGAAACCGCGCTCGGCGAGGAAGTCGCGGGCGATCTGGGCCTCGGGCGTGCGCAGCTGCTCGGCGTAGAACTCGGCGGCCGCCTTGTGCGCCTCGACCATGCGGGAGCGCGTGCCGCGGTCGCGCTGGACGCTGCCGCCGCCACCCTCGTAGGTGAGCCGGAACCCGACTCGGTCGGCCAGCCGCTCGACCGCCTCGACGAACGGGAGGTGGTCGATCTTCATCAGGAACTTGATGACGTCGCCACCCTCGCCGCAGCCGAAGCAGTGGAAGGTGCCGTGCGTGGGGCGGACGTTGAACGACGGGGTCTTCTCGTCGTGGAACGGGCACAGCCCCTTCAGCGCTCCCCCGCCGGCGTTGCGCAGCGCCACGTAGTCGCCCACGACCTCGTCGATCCGGTTGCGCTGGCGAACCTCCGCGATGTCACTTTCCCGGATCCGGCCTGCCACGCCGACCAGTCTAGTGACCGGCGGGGCCGGGTCGTACGGCACACTCGGTGCGTGACCACGCTGGATGCCCTCGCCGCGGAGTTCGCCGGGCTGCGCGCGCACCTGACGGCCGTCGCCTACCGGCTGACCGGCTCGGTGAGCGACGCCGAGGACGCGGTGCAGGAGTCGTGGCTGCGGCTGGCGGCGCTGAGCGAGGACAAGCGCGCGCGGATCCAGGAGCCGCGGGCGTGGCTGACGACAGTGGTCGGGCGGATCTGCCTGGACCGGCTGCGGTCGGCGACGGCACGGCGTGAGAAGTACGTCGGCCAGTGGCTGCCGGAGCCGATCGTCACACCGCTGGGCGCGCCGGCCGGGGACGATCCGCTGGAAGCCGCGGTCCGCGACGAGGGTGTCCGCATGGCGGCGATGGTCGTGCTCGACCGCCTCACGCCCGAGCAGCGGGTGGCGTTCGTGCTGCACGACGCGTTCGCCGTGCCGTTCGACGAGATCGCGGAGATCCTCGGCGTGACCACCGCGACGGCCCGTCAGCACGCCTCGCGCGGACGCCGTGCGCTGGACGACGCGCAGCCGCCACCGCGCGCCGACCTGGCCGAGCAGCAGGAGGTGCTGGACCGGTTCATGCGGGCGCTGGCGCAGGGCGACGTGCGCGCGGTGGCCGAGGTGCTGCACCCCGACGTCGTGCTCATCGGCGACAGCGACGGCAAGGCCAAGACCACGGTGCAGGTCATGGTGGGCGCGGACAAGGTCATCCGCTTCTTCCTGGGGCTGCGGCGGTTCTACCGGCCCGAGGCGATGGCCGCCGGCCGGGTGCTGCTGGTCAACGGCGATCTCGGGGTTTACCTGCCGCCCGCCCCGGGTGGCGACGGCTACCGGCCGCTGGATGCGCACCTGGAGACGTTCGCCGTCCGGGACGGGCGGATCGCCGCGATCTACGACCAGGCCAACCCGGACAAGCTCACCCGGCTTGCGGAACCCGGCACGCCTCACCGGACGTGAAGCCCTGGTCGGTGATGCCGAGGGCGCTGTTGACGCGGGCGCGCTGGTTCTCGAGGCCGACGAGGTAGGTCAGCTCCACCAGCCCGGCGCGGCCGAACTCCCGCTCCAGCTCGGCGACCTGCTCGTCGGTGACCGCGACCGGCGTCTCCGACATCGCGTCGGCGTAGGCCAGTGCGAGGCGTTCCTGGCGGGTGAACAGGTCCGAGGTGGCGTAGTCGTCGATGTTCTTCAGGCGGTCGATGTCCAGCCCGGCGTGCTTCTGCAGCATCGTGCCGAAGTCGACGCACCACGAGCAGCCCAGCCGCACGGCCGTCCGGTACTGGGCCAGCTCGGCCACGTTCACCGGCAGGTGCTTGACCGCCTTCTCGACGAGCATCTCGTGGATTCCGCTGGCGCGCATCAGGGCGGGCCGGTGCGCCACGACGGCGAACGGCTCGGGCACCGCGCCGAACCGCTTGCGGGCGTACCAGTAGACGAGCTTGGTGAGCAGTCCGGCGTCCTTCTCGGTCACCGCGGGGATGCGTGGCATGTGGTCCTCCTTCGTGGTCCTACCGAGGGGACGAGACGGCCGCGCGAAGTGTGACAGCGAGCCGTGACGGGTCACCTCGCGGCGACGGCCGCGGAACAAGCGTCCGGATCGTCGGCCGGCGCGGTGGCGGCGATGATGGCATCCAGCTTGTCGCGAGCGGCGAGCAAACCGGCCACGGCCTCGTCGATGCGTTCGCGTTCCCGGTTCAGGTCAGGCAGCATCCCGGAACACGCCGGCGCCAGGATCTCGCCGTCGTCGATCATGCAGGGCAGCAGTTCGGCGATGGTCGCGGTGGTGAGACCGGCAGCGAGCAGCATGCGGATGCCCCGGACGGTGGTGATGTCCTCTTGACGCCCCACGTCCGGTCGACTCCCTCATCGGTGTGAGACCGCAGTCTATTCGCATGACGACGATCAATCAGCGAGCGCGCCCGTTACCGTCGTCGGCCTCGGTCCGATGGGCCTCGCCCTCGCCGAGACGCTTCGGGGCCATGTACGAGGTCTTCGACCCCGCCGGCGACGCCTTGCGGGGGCGGGTGCTGGTGAACCTCAACTCCGGCACCCCCGAGGAGGCGCGCGCGGCGGCCGGGTGGGCGGCCGAGCGCGGTCTGTCCTACCTGGACGGTGCGATCATGGTGCCCCCGCCCATGGTCGGAGACCCCGGATCCGTCTTCCTCTACAGCGGTTCAGGGGAGGTTTTCGCCGAGCTCCGGGCGACGCTGACCAGCCTGGGCGACCCCCGGTACCTCGGCTCCGATCCCGGGCTGGCGGTGCTGCACAACACCGCGCTGCTGGAGATGATGTACGCGACCATCAACGGATATCTGCACGCCACCGCGCTGGCCGGTTCGGCCGGGGTGCCGCCGGTGGAGTTCGCCGAACTGGCCATCGGCTGGTTCCTGCCCGCGGTGCTGGGCCCGATGCTCGCCGCGGAGGCTCCCGTCCTGGACAAGGGCGAGTACCCGGGTGATCTCGCCACCTTGGAGATGAACCTGAACGCGCTGGAGCACATCGCCCGCACCGCCGAGGAGCAGGGCGTGCACACCGAGCAGCCGCGCCTGATGCGGGAGATCGCCGCACGGGCCATCGCCGACGGCCACGGCGGCAAGAGCTACCTGGCCGTGTTCGAGGTCTTCAAGAAGGCGACGAGCTAGACGCCGCCTTCCCGGGTGTGACAGCGAGCGCCACGGCCATCGCGACCGCGGCGGCGGTGAACGCGGTTGTCAGCCCGGCGCCGCCGAAACCGCCGGTGACCCCCACGGCGATGGCGCCGAGACCCGCGGTGCCGAGCACTCCCCCGGCCTGCCGCGCGAAGGCCAGCACACCCATGCTCGCGCCCAGGACGTCCTTCGCGGCCGTGGTCTGCACGAGGAGCGTGTACGCCGACGCCGTGAGCCCGAACGCGGCGCCGGTCAGGAACAGCCCCGGCACGAGCACGGCCACGCCGACGTGCGGCGCGACGGCCAGCAGGACGAGCCCGGCGAGGCCGCAGCCGCAACCGAGCCGTCCCCACGCGGCCAGGTCGGGCCGGCGGCGGGCCCACGCGGCGAAGGATGCCGAGGTGACCAGCTGGCCGGCCGTCATGGCGGTGAGCAGGGCGGGCGTGGCGCCGACCAGCCCGATGGCCAGGGAGACGTAGGTGAAGGTGCCGAACAGCGCGAGCCCCGACAAGGCGGTGACGAGGACCGAGCGGCGGACCGTGCGATCGTCGAACATGGCTCGGACGGCGGGACGCAGCGGCGGTGTCCGGCCGGTGCGCGTGGGCAGGCCGGGCAGCCCGAGGACGAGCGCGAGCAGGCACAACGGGAGGTTGACCAGGAAGATCCCCCGCCAGCCCGGCCCGGCGACGAGCAGGGCACCCAGCGGCGGACCGCCGACCGAGGCGAGCGCGAAGACCGCCGTCTGCCATCCGGCGCGGCGGATCAGCTGGTCGCGGTCGAACAGCTCACCGAGTGCGCTCATCGCCGTGACGACCAGCCCGCTGCCGCCGATGCCCTGGACGGCCCGCGCGGCGACGAGCGTGGCGATGTCCGGCGCGGCGGCGCAGGCGGCCGAGGCGGCGGCGAAGACGACGACGGATCCGGTGAAGACGGCGCGGCGGCCGTAGCGGTCGCCGAGCCTGCCGAGGACGAGGGTCGCGAACGTGACCGTGACCAGGTAGGCGGTGGTGACCCCGGCGACGGCCGTCCCCGCGGCGAGTTCGGACTGCAGCGCGGGCAGCGCCGCGACGACGACCGTGGTGTCGAGCTGGGCCATCAGCATGCCGAGCAGCAGCGCGGCGAAGGCCAGGTTTTTTGCGTGCATTTCGCACATATTATGCGTGTGTTTTGCACGCATGCAAGGATGGCGGCTGACGGAGGGAGTTCTCGATGGCCGCGGGGCGCGCGTTGTTCCGGCTGGTGCGGTTCTGGTCGCGGCGCTGGGCGCCGGAGGTGGCGCAACGGCTGGACGAGGACGCTCCGCGCACCGCGACCGTGCAGAACCTGTACGTGGTGGAGGCCGTGCACAGCGCCGCGCCGCGTGGGGAGGTCACGGTCGCCGACGTGGCGCGCCAGCTCGGGCTGGACCGGTCGGTCGCGAGCCGGATGATCGCCGACGCGGTGCGCGACGGCTACGTGCGGCGCCAGACCTCCGCCGAGGACGCCCGCCGCGCGCGGCTGTCACTCACCGCCGAGGGCGAGGCGTTCCTCGCGGTGTCGCACGCGCACCAGGAGCAGGTGTTCGAGGCGCTGGTGGCGCACTGGCCGGCCGAGGACAGGCGCCGCTTCGCGAGCTACCTCGACCGGCTGGCACGTGAGGTGCTCGACTCCTAGCCGCGCAGGGCGCGGACGTCCCAGACCCAGACCCCGTCGACATACACGGCCTGCCCGCCGAGCAGCTGGTCCACGGTCTGGTGCAGGGCGTTGCCGTTGGTGACCGGGGCGAGCACGACCGCGTCGGCCTTCCAGTACTTCAGGTCCTCGACCGCCTGGGCGCGCTGGGCGACCGTCACGGTCGGCACCTCGCCGCTGTCGCGCACGTCGGCCAGCAGGTCGGCCGTCGGGCGGTTCACCGCGCCGTAGCGGCCGCGCTTGTCGTCCGGGCCGCTCGGGCCGACGAAGTACCCGTCGGCGAGCGGGAAGCCCAGGTCGGCCTCCACCTGCCAGTGCAGCGCCCGCGCGTCGCCGCCGTTGGGCAGCGGCACGACGACCACCGAACCGTTCCCGACGTACTGCCGCCACGTGCCGTCGGCGAAGAAGGCCGGCGTCTCGGGGCGGATGTAGGTCTTGTAGGGCGTCGGCGCGACCGGCAGCAGCACCGCGGCCAGCGCCCCCAGCCACAGGAACCGCACCGGCAGGTTCCGGTCCCGGAAGCCCGGCGCGGCCTCGAAGACGCGATCGGTCGCGATGGCGAGCAGCGCCGCGACCGCGGGGATGCACCCGATCGCCAGCCGCGACTCCAGCAGCGAGTCGAACAGCGGCAGCTCGTACAGCAGACGCCACGGGCCGGGGATCCCGGTTCCCTCGTGGTTGACGATCATCTCGATGCCCAGCGACAGCCACGCCATCAGGAACATCGAGATAGCGATGGCCCGGGCGACGACGTTGCGCCACAGCCAGACCGTCAGCACCACCATCAGGATGATGAGCGGCCAGCCGAAGAACGCGTTCTCCTCGGTGCGGTTCATCGACACGTCCGCGGCCGCCTCGGGCTGCCCGGCGAGCGACTCGGTGGCGAACCGGGTGAACGCCGCGGTGTCGTTCCCGACCGGACCGTGCTCGAGGGTGCGGTAGCTCTGCGGGCCGAAGAACTGCCACCACAGCGGGTAGATCGCGATGGCGACGGCGACGACCGCCGCGACGGTCAGGCCGCCGGCCATCGGCTTGACCATCCGCAGCGCCTCACGCGGCCGCGACACCGCGTAGCCCGCGGCGAACAGCACGAACGCCATCATCATGATCAGCAGCGGTTCCTCGCCCAGGAACACCTGGTAGGCGAGCATCAGGCCGAGGATGATGCCGTCGCGCACCGGGCGCTGCCCCTGCGCGAGCCGGATCAGCCGCATCACGATGAACGGGATCAGGAACAGCACCACGAAGTTGGGGTGCGCGTTGCCGTGCGAGATCATCGCCGGCGCGAAACCGCAGAACGCGCCGCCGATCGCCGCGGCCGTGCGCGAGGTGACCAGGTGGCGCGAGAACACCCAGTACCAGGCGATCGACGTGCCGGCCAGGCCGCCGGTGAGCGCGATCGCCCAGGTCACGGTGGGTCCGAACAGCTGGGTGATCGGTGACAGCGGGATGCCGAGCCCGAACATGGCCGTGTTGGCCATCAGGTTCACGCCGACCGGGTAGTTCTGCAGGGTGGTGCCGAGCGGGTTCTCCCAGTGGAACACCGCGTGGGCGGTGACGGCGAAGAACCACTCCCACATGTTCTGGTCCTGGCCGCTGTTGTACATGTAGCCGCCGCTGCCCAGGTTCACCCACAGCCCGGCGTACAGGATGAACGCGGCCACGATGTAGATGCCGATGACCAGTGCGTCGGCGCGGCCGAACCGGCGCCGCTCCTCTCCGACCTCGGGCACGGTCTCGGGCGCCTGCAGCAAAGCGGTCACTCTTTCACCCTCAGGGCTCGACTACGCGGGCGAAAAAGTAGACCACACCCGTCCGGGCGTGCCGCACGAGGAGCAGGAAAGGCCGGTCGACGCGCACCTCGACCGGGTCGGCCGGGCTGACCATCGCCATGGTGCGGATCATGACCGCGGTCGCGGCGGCGCCCTCGAGGCCCTGCTCGTCGAGCTTGAGGACGGACTGGTGCTGGACGGCCGAGACGAACGCGCGCGGATCCGGGGTCAGGCGGCCGAGGGGGGCCGCGCCGGGCTCGAACAGCGTGCGCACGCCCAGCCGCTTGAGGGCGCCGGTGAGGTCGGCGGGTCGGTCCAGGTCGATCTTCGGCAGGTGCAGGTCGAGCTGCACGCGCCGGGGGGCGGCGAGCAGGGTGGCCAGTTTCGCGTCGTCCAGGTCCGGTTCCTGGTCGGCGAGGTCGCCGTCGGGCAGCAGGACGGTGGCGGTGACGCCGGCGCCGGGCAGCTCGACGACCTGCCAGCCGTCCTGGTGCGCGTAGCCGAGGTGTTCGGACTGGCGCATCATGCGGACGCGCCGGGGGCCGGACGGGCTGTGGAACTGCTCGTCGCGGGTGGCGGCTTCGCGGAACGGGTGCTGCCAGGCCGCCTTGAGGTAGAGGGCGTTGACCAGGCTGGCGACGGTGTCCGGGCCGACCGAGTCCGGGGGCAGCAGTTCGGGGATGAGGTCGCGGGTGGTCTCGGCGATGTCGGCGTTGATGGCGCGGCGGGCGCCGTCGGGGTCGGCGACGAACGGGGCGGTCTTGGCGCTCGCGCCCGGCCAGCCGGCGAGGTCGGCGAGGAAGGTGTCGCGGACGGGCAGCTGGTCCCAGGCCCAGAGCGTGTTGGCGACGGCGAGGACCGGGTCCTCCTGGCGGGTGGTGTTGTCGAGCGTGGCGGCGGCGCGGAGGAGGTCGGCCTGCTTGGCGATGTCCGGGTCGCCCCCGGTGAGGAGCCCGAGAAGCTCGTCGGCGGCCGGTCCGTGGGCGGCCTGGCTCGCGAGGCCCAGCGCGCTGGCGATGGAGTACGGCGAGAGGACCGCGTCGCCGGTAGCGCTGTTGGCGACCCGGTGCACGGCGAGGGTGAAGCGCAGATGCTCCCGTTCCGGCGTGGTCACGCCCCCGACGCTACCGGACCGGAGGTCAGGGCCCGGCGGGGTGCGGTGGTGGGGTGGGTGGGTGACAACTCACCCGCATTGCCACGTGAAGGACGACGCGCCGAACCGTCCCGCCGCGAGGTCCGCCGGCCGGATGAGCCAGTGCAGCCGCCCCGCGTCGCCCCACATCATGCCGGTCGCGTCGTCCGAGTCGATCTGCGCGAGCACCACCCAGCGCCGGGCTTCCTCACACACTGCCGGCGATGCCCGATCGCCGCGGGCCCCGTCGACCCCCAGGTGCGCGCATGCGACATCGAGTTCGACCGCGTCCTGGATCGGGAAGGCGTAACCGCCGATCTGGTGCGCCGGGCTCGGCACTGTCGCAGCCAGAGCGGCCATGAACGCGTCACCGTTGGCGTGGTCGTCGAAGAACGACAGCTCGTCCTTCGGCAGGTCCCGGCACGCGGCGCGGAAGGCCGGGTGAGACCAGTCCGGGCCGGTCAGGCGAGGGGAGGCGGCCAGCGGGACCCAGTCGTAGGGCTCGATGTCAGCGGGTGGTTCGCGTTCGGCGGCCGGCACGCCGGCGGGGATGTGGATGACCCGCGATCCCGCCGTCAGCGACTGCGGGTCCCACTTCCCGACCGTGCGTGGCGGGTGGTCCGGGTCGAAGTAGCCGAGCGTGTCGTCGAAGTAGAAGAACAGCAACGTGCCGCTGGTGGGCAGCGCGAGGTCGATCGACTCGCGTGGCAGCTTCGCGCAGTCGACGGACGCGACGAAGCTCAACGAGCCCTCGCCCGTCCACACCGGCCACTCGAAATCGTCGGGCACCGAAGGACAACCGCCGAGCCGGCCGACCACGCGGTCGCCCCGGCCTGCCGGACGCAGACGCACGGCGGGACGGATCAGCGAGATCCAGCGTTCGGCGATGGCCGGCGGCAGTGTCTTGCGCGCGACGGCGAGCAGTCGCGCTTCACGGGTGGGCATCAGTGGCGTCCGGTGTGCCAGCGGTGCCAGGCGTGCGCCTGGGCGTCCGTCAGGGAGGCGACCTGGTCGATCACCACGCGGAGCCTCGCGGGGTCGTCGGAGGCCGCGTGCCACGCGGGGTGGAACGCGGCTTCCAGCGGGTCCGGCGCGCGCTCGGCCAGGATCGTCACCAGTTCGGCCAGCATTTCGCGCTGTCCGGCCTGCATGGCGAGCCTTCGGGGGTCGCTCATGACGTACCGCAGCGCCAGCGCCTTCAGCAGCGCGACCTCCGCCGCCACACGTTCGGGCATCACCAGGCACGCCTCGTAGCGGGTGAGGGGGCCGTCGCCGTACTCGGCGCGCGTTCCGGTGACCGCGGCGGAAGCGAACCGGCCGACCAGCTCGCTCGTCATCCGCTTCAGCGCGACCTGGCCCTGCGGCGTCGAGTCGAAACCGGGCCGCGCGAGCTCGGCCACGACGGGCAGGTCGAGCAGGTCACGCGCCGCGCCCTCCAGTGCCGACACCGACAGGCGCGAGAAGTGCTTGGCCGCCAGCTCGGCCACCGCCGCCCGCTCCCCCGGGTCGGCGAGCACCGACAGCGACAACCGGCCCGCCAGCACGCCGTCCTCGACGTCGTGCACCGAGTACGCCACGTCGTCGGCCCAGTCCATGATCTGCGCCTCCAGGCAGGTGCGGCCCTCCGGCGCGCCCTGCCGCATCCAGTCGAACACCTCCCGGTCGTCCGCGTACACCCCGAACTTCGCCGTGCCCGCCCGCCGGGGCCACGGGTACTTCGTCGCGGCGTCCAGGCACGCGCGCGTCAGGTTCAGCCCGGCCGAGTCGACCTTCGGCTCCAGCCGGGTGAGGATGCGCAGCGTCTGCGCGTTCGCCTCGAACCCGCCGCACGACTGCGCCACCTCGTCGAGCGCCCGCTCGCCGTTGTGCCCGAACGGCGGGTGCCCTATGTCGTGCGCCAGCCCCGCCGTGTCCACCAGGTCCGGATCGGCCCCCAGCTCCTCGGCGATGCCGCGCCCGATCTGCGCGACCTCCAGCGAGTGCGTCAACCGCGTGCGCGGCACCCCGCTGACCTCGGCGCCCTCCCCAGGCCCCACCACCTGGGTCTTGCCCGCCAGCCGGCGCAGCGCCGCGGAGTGCAGGACGCGGGCCCGGTCCCGCGCGAACGCACTCCGGCCGTCCGGCCGCGACCCGGGAAGCGCCGCCCGCTTCGGCGCTTCGCCGAGCCACCGTTGTTGATCGTGCTCGCTGTACACCCCGCAACTCTACGGGCACCGACCGACAATTCCGGGGCTCGCGGGCGGGGTTCTGACCAGGACACACGAGATGCCCACTCGTGCGGGCGCGACTGGTAGATGAGGTGAGCCGGGACGGCAGTTCCGGGCTGCGCGCCTGCCCGCGGGTGCTCGGTGAAGTGCAGGGCCTGAAGTTGAGCCCGCCGCCAGCGTTCGAGGGAACAGAGCGAGGCGACTTGGTCGGCGCCCCCGGCGGCAGCCGAGGCACCAGCCAGGGTCGGCGGGTCGGCCCGCGCGCGGCTCGGCCAGGAGCCGAGCTCACAACCATCTCCGGCCGGGTTCGAGGAGACGGATCGGGCTTGGCCTGCACCGCATCCCGAGCGGCAGCCGGGCCCCCGTGCGGGCGGGTCGGGGTCGTGATCCGGCGGGCCCCCAGCCCCGCGGCCGGCATCGGCGGGGCCGAGCGGCCAGCCGGGGCCGGCGGAGGTCGTCGGGAACGGGGTGAAGCACCGCGGCCCCTCCGCCGGCTCGGGCGGAGCCGGCCCGAGTCGGCGGAATGAGTCGGAGCGGGCTGACGCACCGCAGCCCCTCCCACCGCTCGGGCGCGGCGAAGCCACCAACCCGAGCCGGCGAGCGCAGACCTCACCGCCACCGCCCGGACTGCAGAGCCCAGGCGGCCGGAAACCTCAGCCCAACCCCGTGCCGCCGATGTTGTCGGCAGGTGTCTTGGTCAGCCGGTAGAACAACAGCGCGCCCGTCTCGCGGTAGATGTAGGCGAACTGCGTCTCCCGGGTCTGCACGATGGGCCCGCTGTGCGTCGGCGAGGTCCAGGTCTCCAGGCCGGCGTCGTCGGCCATCGTGCGGGCTCGCAGGGAGTGCCAGGGGTCGCTGACGAGCACCGCGGTCCGCCAGCCCCGCTCGCCGAACGCGGCGGCCACCGCGCGCAGGCTGCCGAGCGTGTCGCTGCCCTCGCCGACCGCCAGCGTCGCCGCGCGGGGCACGCCCTTCTCGATCAGCCAGTTCGCCCCCGCGGAGGCCTCGGTGTAGGCGTCGCCTGCCTTGTTGCCGCCCGCAGTGACGATCCGGTCCGCCACCCCGTCCTCGTACAGCTCCATCGCGTGCTTCAGCCGCGCCTGGAAGATCGGCGACGGCTTGCCGTTGTACTGCGCCGCGCCGAGCACCACGATCGCGTCGGCGTGCGTGCGGTCGTCCTCGCGCGCGACCTGCCACACCCGGAACGCCGTCCCGCCGACCACCATCACCAGCACCAGCACCGTGCCCAGCACGGCCCGGCGCACCCAGCTCACCCGATCACCCATCCCGGTCATCCTCCCAGACGGGTCCTCACAGCCAGCCGCGCTCCTCCGCCAGCCGCACGGCCTCGGCCCGCGTGCGGGCGCCGGTCTTGCCGATCGCGGCGGACAGGTGGTTGCGCACGGTCCCCTCGGACAGGTGCAGGCGCCGGGCCACGTCGGACACCGTGCCGCCGTCGCTGGCCGCCCGCAGCACCTCGTGCTCCCGCGGGGTCAGCGGGCTCGCCCCGGTCGCCAGCGATTCGGCGGCCAGCGCCGGGTCGACCACGCGCAGTCCGGTGTGGACCCGGCGGACCGCGTCGACGAGCTGCTCCGGCGGGGAGTCCTTCACCACGAACCCGGCCGCCCCCGCGGCCATCGCCCGCGCGAGGTAACCGGGCCTGCCGAACGTCGTGCACACGATGATCCGGCACGACGGCAGCGCCGCGTGCAGCTCGGCGGCCGCGGTCAGGCCGTCCTTGCCCGGCATCTGGACGTCGAGCAGCGCCACGTCCGGCGTGGTCTCCTTCGCCGCGGCCAGCACCTCGTCACCCGACCCGACCTGGCCGACCACCTCGATGTCCGGCTCCAGGCCGAGCACGGTCGCCAGCGCACCCCGCACCATCGCCTGGTCGTCGGCCAGCAGCACCCGGATCACGCGACCTCCACCGGCGTCGCCACGGGCACCTCGGCCCGCAGCTGGAACCCCTCACCGGGCCGTGCCCGGACCTGCAGCGTGCCACCGAGCTGGGCGAGCCGCTCTTCCAGCCCGCGCAACCCGTTGCCCGCCCGGCCCGGCTCGCCGCCGCGGCCGTTGTCGGAGATCTCCATCCAGTTCCGCCCCAGCCGCACCTTGACGCGGCTCGCGCCGGAATGCCGCAGCACGTTGGTCACCGCTTCCCGCAGCACGTACCCGAAGGCGCTCTGCAGCTCCGGCCGCACGTTGTCGACCGCGCTCGGCAACTCCGCCTCGATCTCGGCGGCCCGCAGCGCGGCGCGCGCCCCCACCAGCTCGGCCGACAGCGACACCTCGCGGTACTCCGAGACCGTCGCGCGCACGTCGGACAACGCGCTGCGCGCCAGCCCTTCGACCTCGCGGATTTCGGTGACCGCCCGGCCGGGGTCGGCCGCCGTCTCGATCAGCCGCCGCGCCAGGCCGGCCTTGACCGCGATGGTGGTGAGGCTGTGGCCGAGGATGTCGTGCAGGTCCCGGGCCAGCCGTTCCCGTTCCGCGCTCACCGCCAGCACGGCGATCTCCTCGTTGGCCCGCCGGAGCCGCCGCACGGTCTGCGCGAGCCGGCCCATGAAGAACGCGGTCGTGGTGATGCCGACGACCGCGCCGATGTCCGACGGCGTGCCCGGCACGTCGTTGTGGACGAGCAGCAGCACCCCGCACCCGGCGAGCGCGGCGCCGTCGAACACCAGCACCCACCCCGCCGGCATGCTCATCGCGATCGCGAGCGTGGCGTAGAGGAGCATGTAGATGCTGGTGCCCTGGAGCAGGACCGCCCACCCGAGGACGAGCATCAGCACCGCGAACGGCAACCGGACGCGCATCCGGCGGTTCGCCAGCAGGAAGTACGGGAAGCTCACGTAGCACGCGCCGTAGGCCACCAGCAGCACGATGAGCAGCGGGTCCAGGCGCTGGCCGACCGGCACGGCACTGGCCAGGAAGAAGATCGTCCCGGCGAGCGGCCAGCGGCGCACGAACCGCGGGCTGGGCCGTCCGGCAGCGTGCTCGTTCCACCACTGGGTCCTGTCGTCGGCCACCGTGCTTCTCCCCATCACACCCGCGCGGAGTCCTTACGGTAGCGGCGGACCACGGCGATCCCGACGGCCACGGTCCACACCGCCAGCCACAGCACGTCCTGGCCGAGGCTGGTGCTCAGGTCGGTGGTCACCGCGCCACGGCCGACCTGCGCCATCCAGTAGCTGGGCAGCACGTGCGAGATCTGCAGCAGCCAGTGCGGCATCGCTTCGACCGGGATGAAGATGCCGCCCAGCAGGGCCATCGGCAGCATCACCAGCTGCGTGATCGGCTGGACCGAGTCGGCCGTGCCGACCTGCCCGATGAGCAGCCCGATCAGCGCGAACGGGATCGCGGCGAGCCACACCCCCAGGGTGACCCGCAGCCAGCTGCCCGCATCGAGGGACACGCCCTGCGTGAGCGCCCCGACCAGCGGCACGAGGACCACCGGTGCGAGCGCGAGCGTCAGGCCCGTCGCGGCCTTCGCGGTGAGGTAGCCGGCGCCGGTGAGCGGGGTCAGCCGCAGCTGCCGCTGCCAGCCCGCCTTGCGTTCCACGGCCACCCGCGTGCCCATGAACAGCGCCGCCGACATGGCGCCGAAGGACGTCATGCCGACCATCAGCGGCGCGACGGCGTCCTGGTCACCGCGCGCGAAGATGCCGACGTAGAGCAGGAACATCAGCACCGGGAACGCCACGGTGAAGACCAGGAACCGCGGCGAGCGCAGCACGCGGCGGATCTCCAGGGTCAGGAACTTCAGGCTCATCGGTGGTCCTCCTCGTCGGCGGTCAGGGTCAGGAAGGCGCCTTCCAGCCCGATCGCGGTGATCTCGATGTCGTGCGCGTCCGGGAAACGGGCCAGCAGGGCCCGCAGGGTGGCGTCGGAGTCCGAAGTGGACACCGCGATCCGGCCGCCGCGCACCTCGTGCTCGGTGACGCCCGGCAGCGCCGCGACCGCCGCCGCGGTGGCGCCCGGCACGGCGGCCCGCAGGGTGCGGCCGCTGGCCAGGGCGCGAACCTCCGCGACGGAGCCGTCCGCGACGATCCGCCCGGCGCGCATCAGCACGACGCGGTCGGCGAACTCCTCGGCCTCCTCCAGGTAGTGCGTCGCGAACAGCACGGTGCGGCCGGTGTCGGTGTAGGCGTGCATGGACTTCCAGAACTCGCGGCGGCTGCCCACGTCCATCGCGGCGGTCGGCTCGTCGAGCACCAGCAGGTCTGGGTCGCTGACCAGGGCCACGGCGAACCGCACGCGCTGCTTCTGACCGCCGGAGAGCTTGGTGCCGCGCCGGTTCGCCAGGTCTTCGATGCCCGCGCGGCGGAGGGCCTCGGCGACGGGCATCGGCTTGCGGTGCAGCGACGCGATCAGGCCGACCATCTCGCCGACGGTGGCGTCGTCCAGCAGCGCGGCGCCCTGCAGCATGGCGCCGATCGCGCCGCGGGAGACGGCCTCGGCGGGGGCCGCGCCGAAGATCGATACCTCGCCGGAATCGGGCCTGGTCAGGCCCAGCAGCATGTCGACCGTCGTGGACTTGCCGGCGCCGTTCGGGCCGAGCAGCGCGACCACCTCGCCGGGCGCGATGGTGAGGTCGACGCCATCCACGGCACGCACCTCGCCGTAGTGTTTGCGCAGGCCCGTCAGCCGCACCGCGGCCCGGGTCAGGGTCTGTGTTCCGTCCATGTGCTCAGCGTGCCGCCGCCGACCTCTGGGTTCGCAGGCCGAGCGTCACGACCTGACCGTGACAAGTGTCAGGGCTACTCTCCCAGATATGGGATATGATCCCTGATGTGAGAACCATGGAAGATCGCCTGGCCGCGCGCCTGGCGGAGCTGCGGGCGCAGCGGGGCTGGTCGCTCGACGACCTCGCCGACCGCTCGGGGATCAGCCGGTCGACGCTGTCCCGGGTGGAACGCGGCGAGATCAGCCCGACCGCGTCCCTGCTGGGCAAGCTGTGCACGGTGTACGAGCGGCCGATGTCGCGCCTGCTGACCGAGGTGGAGGCCGAGGGCGCGCAGGTCGTGCGGGCTTCGGCGCAGAGCGTGTGGACCGACGAGGACAGCGGGTTCGTGCGCCGGTCGGTGTCACCACCGCACCCGGCGTTGCGGGCGGAGGTCGTCGAGGGCACCCTGCGGCCGGGGGCGGACATCCGCTACGACGCGCCGTCCGTGGCCGGGCTGGAGCAGCACGTGTGGATGCTCGACGGGAACCTGGAGCTGACGATCGACGGCGAGACGCACGCGCTCGGCCCCGGCGACTGCCTGCGGTTCCGGCTGTGGGGCCCGACGCGGTTCGTGTGTTCCGGTCCGGACGCGGCCCGCTACCTGCTGGTCCTGGTGATGCCGTGATCACGCGACTGTCCGCGGCGGAGTTCGCCGGTGCCGTGCCCGCGCTGGCCGAGGTGCTCGCCGACTGCACCAACGGCGGCGCGTCCGTCGGGTTCCTGGCGCCGCTCGACGCCGCGTCGGCCGAGGCGTGGTGGAAGGGGCTCGCCGGCGACGTGGCCGAGGGCCGGGTCCTGATCTGGGCGGCCTGGGACGGCGCGCGGGTGGTCGGCACGGTGCAGCTCCGGCCGGCCCGGCTGCCCAACGCACCGCACCGCGCCGAGCTGGCGAAACTGCTGGTCCACCGCGACGCGCGGGGGCGCGGGCTGGGCCGGGCGCTGCTGACCGAGGCCGAACGCGGCGCTCGGGCAGCCGGGATCACGCTGCTGGTGCTCGACACCGAGACCGGCAGCCCCGCCTCGCGCCTGTACGCCTCGGCGGGCTGGACGGAGGCCGGGACGGTGCCCGACTACGCGGCCGATCCGGGCGGGGCGCTGAAGCCGACGACGTTCTTCTACAAGACGCTCTGACCGCCCTGGGCACAGACGGCGACGAAAGGCACGGCGGCGCCAGGGGAGGCCCCGGATAGGGCGTGGCGCCTGGGGAACGCCGCCGAGTCGTCATCGTCAGGTCACGGGCGCGGCGGGCAAGCCGCCGGGCCGCTTGCTGGGGCCCGCTGAAGGCCTGGGCGCGACACGACGCCCGGCAACACCACCACCGCCAGGCCCTGAAACCCCTGAGCGCCGCGCCGCGTCCGGGAAGGCCACCGTCCGGTCCCTGGTGCGGTGAAGCGCAGGTGCTCGGGCCGTCCGCAGACCGAAAAGCCCTGGTCACGCACGCGTGACCAGGGCTTTCGAGCGGCTTCGTCAGCAGCCGGGGAGCCGGGCGGCGAGGTAGGCCTCGACCTTGTCGATCGCCACGCGCTCCTGCTGCATGCTGTCGCGCTCCCGCACCGTCACGGCCTGGTCCTCGAGCGTGTCGAAGTCCACCGTGACGCAGAACGGGGTGCCGACCTCCTCCTGGCGGCGGTAGCGCTTGCCGATCGAGCCGGCGTCGTCGAAGTCGACGTTCCAGTTGCGGCGCAGCTGGGCGGCCAGGTCCTTCGCCTTCGGCGTCAGGTCGGCGTTGCGGGACAGCGGCAGCACCGCGACCTTGAACGGCGCCAGGCGCGGGTCGAGCTTGAGCACGACGCGCTTGTCGACGCCGCCCTTGGCGTTGGGCACCTCGTCCTCGTGGTAGGCGTCCAGCAGGAACGCCATCATCGGGCGGCCCACACCGGCGGCCGGCTCGATGACGAACGGCCGGTAGCGCTCCTTGGTGGCCTGGTCGAAGTAGGCCAGGTCGACACCGGAGTGGTTGGAGTGCGTGGTGAGGTCGAAGTCGGTGCGGTTCGCGATGCCCTCGAGCTCACCCCACTCCTGGCCGGCGGAGAAGCCGAAGCGGTACTCGATGTCGACGGTGCGCTTCGAGTAGTGCGACAGCTTCTCCTTCGGGTGCTCGTAGTGCCGCAGGTTGTCGCGGTTGATGCCGAGGTCGGTGTACCACTCGGTGCGCAGGTCGATCCAGTACTGGTGCCAGCGCTCGTCCTCGCCCGGCTCGACGAAGAACTCCATCTCCATCTGCTCGAACTCGCGGGTGCGGAAGATGAAGTTGCCGGGGGTGATCTCGTTGCGGAACGACTTGCCGATCTGGCCGATGCCGAACGGCGGCTTCTTCCGCGACGTGGTGAGCACGTTGAGGAAGTTCACGAAGATGCCCTGCGCGGTCTCCGGGCGGAGGTAGTGCAGCCCCTCCTCGGACTCGACCGGGCCCAGGTGGGTCTTGAGCATCATGTTGAACTCGCGCGGCGGCGTGTACTGGCCGCGGGTGCCGCAGTTCGGGCAGGGGACGTCGGACAGGTCGTCCTCGGAGGTCTCCTTGCCGGTGCGCGCGCTGTAGTCCTCGGCCAGCTGGTCGGAGCGGAACCGGCGGTGGCACGCGGTGCACTCGACGAGCGGGTCGTGGAAGGCGTTGACGTGACCGGAGGCCACCCACACCTGGCGGGGCAGGATCACGGAGGAGTCGAGGCCGACGACGTCGTCGCGGCTCTGGACCATCGTGCGCCACCACTGGCGCTTGATGTTCTCCTTGAGCTCGACGCCGAGCGGTCCGTAGTCCCACGCCGACCGGGTTCCGCCGTAGATCTCCCCGCTCGGGAAGACGAAGCCACGACGCTTGCACAGGCTGACGACGGTCTCAATGTTGGCGGGCACTCCACGCTCTCCATCAGATGCGGGGACGGTTATCGGTTCCGTCCAGCGTATCCGGCCCTCGTCGCGGCCCGGCGCGGGGCTTGACATGGCGAGGGGGAGGCGATAACGGCAACCACTACCGGGAGAACACTAGGATGGGGTGACACCGACCGACACGAGGCTGGAGATGGCTATGCCGATGGCTCGTCCGGACGCCGCGTTGCCCGGGTTGCCCGACGACGCCGACCAGGTCCACGCCGCCGACGAGCTGAAGCCACGCACGCCGCCCCAGCCCGCCGCGACGCTGTCCGAGGCCGGTGAGCTGTTGCGGGCCCTGTCGGCGCCGGTGCGCATCGCGATCGTGCTGCAGCTGCGGGACGCCGACCGGTGCGTGCACGAGCTGGTCGACGCGCTCGACGTGGCGCAGCCGTTGATCAGCCAGCACCTGCGTGTGCTCAAGGCGGCCGGGGTGGTGCGGGGTGAGCGCCGGGGCCGTGAGGTGGTCTACCGGCTCGTGGACGATCATCTTGCGCACATCGTGATGGACGCGGTGGCCCACGTCCAGGAGGGTTCATGACGAGTAGCGAGGTTCGCCGGGCCCCGGTGCCCGGCCGCCGGTCGACGAAGCAGCGCGCGGCCGTGGTCGACCTGCTGTCGGAGGTCGACGACTTCCGGTCGGCGCAGGAGCTGCACGACGAGCTGCGCAAACGCGGCGACGGCATCGGCCTGACCACGGTGTACCGGACGCTGCAGTCGCTGTCCGAGGCCGGCGAGGTGGACGTGCTGCGGACCGAGTCCGGCGAGGCGATCTACCGCCGCTGCTCGACGCACCACCACCATCACCTGGTGTGCCGGCACTGCGGCTTCACCGTGGAGGTGGAGGGTCCGGCGGTGGAGCGCTGGGCGGAGAAGGTGGCGTCCGGCAACGGCTTCTCGGACATCCGGCACACCGTCGAGATCGTCGGGACGTGCGCGGAGTGCGCGAAGCGGTTGGGGAGCTAGTGCGTCCGCGCGCTGAAGCGTAACGTCGTCCTATTGCGCCTCCTGGTGTCTCGGGTGAGGAGGACGACGCATGGCTCACGCAATCAGCGAATCCACCACGACCACGGTCGACGACTACGACGCGATCTGCCGGGCCGTTCAGCTGTGCCTCGACGGCGAGGCGACCGGCGACGCCGGCAAGGTGCGGGAGGCGTTCCACCAGGACGCCCGCATGTTCGGCTCACTGGCCGGTGAACGGTACGACGTGCCGATCTCGGATCTGGCCGAGATGGTCGCGAGTGCTCCGGCGGACACCGGGAACTACCGAGCGCGCATCCTCTCGGTGCAGCAGACCGGCGACGCGGCGTTCGTGACCGTGGCCGAGGAAGGCTATTGGGGAACGGTCTCCTTCCTCGACTACCTGTCCCTGGCGCGCATCAGCGGGACCTGGAAGATCGTGAACAAGTTGTTCGCGCACACCGGGGGCGAACCGCCGGAGCTGGGCTAGTACTCATAGGCGTCCTGGGGTGCGGGGATCGGCTGCAGTGCGGTGACCGTGACGTCCGGGGTGTAGCCGTTCGCGGCGGTCGCCGTGCCGGGGACGAGCCGGCCCGTCACCTCCAGCCAGCTGTCGTCCGGGAAGCGGGCCGCCTGCGGGCCGGTCAGGCGGACCGTCATCGGGGAGGCGTCGGCCGCGCAGCACCGGATCACCATCCGCGCCAGCAGCACCCCCTCCTTGGCGTGCACGACGAAACCGCTCAGCCGGACGGTGCGGCCGTTGAGCGAGTCGCGGGAGTCCCAGCCGGCGCGGGTGACGAACTCGGTGAGGGTCAGTGGCACCACGTCCCCGGCCGGCAGCGGCGGGAAGGCGGCCGCGTCCTGGGCGACCGCCGAGCGGGGCGCGCCCGCCGAGGTGCGGATGACCGAGTCCGAGCCGAGCGCGGGCGGGGCGACCAGGAACACCGCCAGCACCGGGACGACGAGCAGCCACGCCGACCGCGCCGGATGGTGGTGGTCGTGCCCGGCGGTGACCGCCGTGGCCTGGCGGGCGGCCAGCACGTCCCGCACGATCGCGACCGCGCCGAGCAACAGGATCACCGCTCCCCCGGCAACCACCCACGGCTGCTGCGCGGGTTTGACGTAGCGCAGGTAGTCGCCGTTGACGCCGATCTTGAGCAGCGCCCCGCCGAGCAGCACCAGCAGGATGTTCTGCGTTTCGCGACGCACCAGGTCCCTCCCCTACCGTGCCGGCACGATGGTCAGCCAGTCGGCCGCGGACACCACGAACGCGACGGCACCGGCCATCGCGAGCAGTGCGGCGACCGCCCCGAACGCGATCCCGGAGCGCGCCAGCCCACCCGGGGCGTTGCGGCTGAGGACGCCGAACAGGACCGCCAGCACCGCCAACACGAGGATCAGGACCCACAGCGCGCCGAGCACCAGCGTGAGCACGACGGCCAGCGGTGACGGCAGCGCGTCCCCGGCGCGCGGCCGGACGAACGCCCAGGTCACCCACACCGACATCGCCATCACGATCCCGACGGCGCCGAGCGCGGCCGACGCCACGGCGAGCCCGGCCCGCGGCTGTTGCTGGATCATCTGGCACCTCCCAGGACGAGGACCCCGACGATCACCGCGCAGGCGGTCGCCACGACGAACGTCACCGGGGCGAACCGTACCGCGAACGAACGTCCGAAGGTGCCCGCCTGCAGCGCGAACAGCTTCACGTCGATCGCCGGGCCGACCACCAGGAACACCAGCCGTGGCAGCAGCGGGAGCGCGGTGAGCGAGGCGGCCACGAACGCGTCGGCCTCGCTGCACAGGGCGAGCACGACCGCGAGGACGGCCATCACCAGCACGCCCAGCACGATCTGGTTGCTGAGCACCTCGAACCAGGCGGCGGGCACGAGGACGTTCATGGCGGCGGCGATGAGCGCGCCGAGCACCAGGAATCCGGCCGACTCGACCAGGTCGGCGCGTGCCGTCTCGGCGAAGGTGCGCCACTTGCCGCCGCCCTCGGGCAGCCGTTCCAGGGCGCGCTGGACGATCCAGTCGAGCTTGCCCCACCGCGCCCAGAGCAGGCCCATGACGACGGCGGTCGCGAACGAGCCGAGGAATCGGGCGAGCACCATCTCCGGCTGCCCGGGGAAGGCGACCGCGGTGGCGACGAGCACCACCGGGTTCACCGCCGGGGCCGCGAGCAGGAAGGTGAGCGCGGCGGCCGGGGCGACGCCCTGGCCGATCAGGCGGCGCGCCACCGGCACCGACGCGCACTCGCAGCCGGGCAGGGCGACCCCGGCCAGGCCCGCGACGCCCACGGCGCCGGCCTGGTTCCGCGGGATGACCCGGCGCAGGACGCGCGCCGGGACGAACCCCGCGATCGCCCCGCTGATCAGCACGCCGAGCACGAGGAACGGCAGGGCCTGCACACACACCGCGACGAACACCGTGGAGCCGGTCCGCAGGGCCGGCACGTCGAGCACGTCGCGCAGCCAGCCCTGCCCGAGGACGGCGACGACCAGGAGGGCGCAGAGCACCTCGATGGAGGTGACCCGCCCCCGGCGCCGCTTGCCCTCGGGCTCGGTTCGGTCCAGTACTTCGCTCACCGGGCCGATACTGCCAGGGAGGGGCGACCGGAACGGCGAGCCGGGTCGACGAGTGGACCATCTCGTGCGCTGAGGGGTACGAGATGGTCATTTCGTGGAGAGGTTCGGTGCACGAGTGGACAGTTCGTGCGCGTGCGACTGGTGGGAGGTGGTCGGGGGACGCGCTGGGGTGGCGGGGAGGGGGTTCAGCTGGTGGGCCGGGTTGGGCGGGACTGGGCCGGGCCGGGTTGGGTTGGGCTGGGCCGGGCCGGTTGGGCTGGCCCGGCTGCGGGATGCCGAATGTGGTGGTCGGCTGGGGCGCGGCCAGGCAACGGGCAGCCGCTTGGCTGGGTCCGAGGACGGGCCTGGTTCGGACAGGTGGGCCGCAGGCAGTCCCAGGCGACGCAGGGCAGCGGTGCCTGAAGAGGAACCTGGTTCACACCCGTGGGCTGCGGGCAGTCAGGGCAGCAGGCAACGCGAGGGGGCAAGGCAGTGTGGCCGGTGGATCACCGGCGGCAACACTGGCAGTCGCGAGCCCAATACCCCGCAAACCGGCCGTGGCGGGTCAGGTCAGTTCGGCGCGTAGCTGCGAAGCCGTGGAGACCACCAGCATCAGCAGCGTTCCCAGCGCGGGGATCTCCAGCCCCTGCGCCGGAAAGGCGTACCGCAGCGTCAGGTCCAGCCCGCGCTCCGCGTGCTGCACCCCCAGCGTTCCGAACAGGCCCTGCCCCGCCCGTTCGGCCGCCTTCGCCGCGAAGGCCGGGTCGTCGGGCAGGTCCCAGCCGACCACGCAGGTCAGGCTGAGCACCGTCAGGCCCTCCGCGAGCTGCGTCGACTGCACCACGCAAGGGACACCGTTGTGGGAGAACGTCAACGCGCCGTCGTCGTCGACGTGGACTTCCAGGTACGTCTCGAGCGCTTCCCGGGCCCGGCTCAGCAGCTCCGCCGTGTCCGCCGCCTCCGTGTTCACGACGCCCCCTTCGCCGCGTCCACCGCGGCCCCGAACCGGCGGTCCCGGCGCGCGTACTCCTCGCACGCGGCCCACAGCTGACGGCGGTCGAAGTCCGGGAAGAGCGTGTCCTGGAAGACGAACTCCGCGTAGGCCGACTGCCAGAGCATGAAGTTCGACGTCCGCAGCTCACCGGAGGGCCGCAGGAACAGGTCCACGTCCGGCATGTCCGGCTGGTACATGTACTTCGCGAGCATCCGCTCGTCCACCTTGTCCGGGTTGATCTTACCCTCGGCGGCGAGCTTCGCGACCCGGCGAGCCGCGTCGGCGATCTCCGCGCGCCCGCCGTAGTTCACGCACATCGTCATGTTCATCAGCGTGTTGTGCTTGGTCTTCTCCTCGGCGGCCTGCAGCTCCTTGATGACGCTGCGCCACAGCCGCGGCGCGCGCCCGGCCCACCGGATCCGCACACCGATCGAGCCCAGGTAGTCGACCTGACGGCGGATCGTGTCGCGGTTGAAGCCCATCAGGAACCGCACCTCGTCGGGGCTGCGCTTCCAGTTCTCCGTCGAGAACGCGTACACCGAGAGCCACTTGACGCCGAGCTCGACCGCCCCGCTGGCGACATCGATCATCACGGCCTCACCGCGCTTGTGCCCCTCGATCCGCGGCAGGCCCCGCTGGTTGGCCCAGCGGCCGTTGCCGTCCATCACCAGGGCGACGTGGTTGGGCACCAGCTCGCGCGGGATCGCCGGCGGCTTCGCGCCGGACGGGTGCGGGTCCGGCGCCCGCAGTTCCACCGCAGCCGAACTCGCCGCACGTGCCTTGAGCCGCACCTGATCCTCCCACTGCCTCGGGTTGCGGCTTCCGACCCTACTTGCCCGGCTGGAGCTCCCTGGCACGCCTCTCGACGAGCGGCAACGACTTCAGCTGCCGTTCCAGGTGCCACTGCAGGTGAGCGGCCACGATGCCGCTCGCGTCCCGGCGGGTCGCCTGGACCGACGCCTCCGCGACGTCCCAGTCGCCGTGCAGCAGCGACTCCAGCAGCACCAGCACCTCCGGCGCCGGGTGCACCGAACCCGCCACCCGGCAGTCGCCGCACAGCGAGCCGCCGGCCTGCACGTTGAACGCGGCGTGCGGGCCGGGCAGGCCGCAGCGGGCGCACTCGGTGATGGCGGGCGCCCACCCGGCGAAGGACATCGCGCGCAGCAGGAACGCGTCCAGGACCAGCGAAGGGTCCCGCTGACCGTCGGCCAGCGCCCGCAGCGCCCCGACGACCAGCAGGTACAGCCGCATCGCCGGCTCACCCTCCTCGACGGTGAGCCGGTCGGCGGTCTCGGCGATCGCGCTGGCCGCCGTGTAGCGCTGGTAGTCGCCCACGAGCGGCAGCGCGAACGCGTCGACCGTCTGGACCTGCGTGATCACGTCCAGCGAGCGGCCGGTGTAGAACTGCACGTCGACGTGCCCGAACGGCTCCAGCCGCGCCCCGAACCGCGACGTCGTGCGGCGCACCCCCTTCGCGACGGCCCGGACCTTGCCGTAGCGCCGCGTGAGGAAGGTGATGATGCGGTCCGCCTCACCCAGCTTGTGGACCCGCAGCACCACGCCGGTGTCGCGATAAAGACTCACGTCTCCATGGTCTCACGCGTACGCGGACAAGCCGGTGAACGGCGCGAACGGCAGGTTTCGCGCGACCCACCACACGAGCGCGAGACCGGCGACGCCCAGCGTGAGCCACCGTCCCCGGGCACCGGCCGGCCACCACCGCCGGGCCCGGCCCGCCTCCCACCGGACCGCCGCGACCAGCGTGACCACCGCCAGCGGAAAGAGCACCACCAGCGCGAACGCGTTGTACGACAGGGCCGCGACCACGTCGCCGTGCAACAACGCACCCAGTGCCCGGCTGCCCCCGCAGAACGGGCAGTCCAGACCGGTCAGGGCGTGGAACCAGCACGGGATCCGGAGCACCCCCGTGCCGAGCGCCGCTCCGGCCGCGAGACCGGCGACGGCCACGGCGGGCGTGACCCGCACGCTCCGCCACGACCGCCGCACCGTCATGACCTCAGTACATCGCCTTCGTCGAGATGGCGTAAGTCTTCGCGGCCTTGTCGTGCCAGCCCTGCCGCGCCTGCTCGTCGAAGAACGGCGAGAGGACCACCAGCAGCTCCACCAGCCCACCGATGCACGGGATGAGGCCCGGCAGCACCATCGTGGCCAGCCGGGTGAACGCCGGCCCACCGCCGATCCCGGCGCCCGGCTGCCCCGCCGACTGCTCGGTGACTACCCGGATGCCGGCCACGTTCTTGCCCACCGTCGCGCCGCGCGTGGCGAGCATCGTGCCCTCGTACACCAGCACCGACAGCGACGTCAGCGGCAGGAACAGGAAGAAGATCCACCACGTGTCCGGGTCACCGGCGAGCACCGCGAGCTGCAGGATCAGCACCAGGATCGTCAGCGGCACCCCGATGATCAGGCCGTCCACGACCCGCGCGAGGAAGCGGCTGCCCATCGTGGCGAGCACGAGCGGCGGCGTGTGCCGGAACTGGATCTGCGAACCCGGCACGACGATGTGCGCCTGTCCCGGCATGGGCGGGACGCGGCCGTACGGCGGCTGCCCGGGATGCCCCTGCGGCATCCCGTACGCCGGGCTCTGCGGATAACCGGGCTGGGGGTAACCGGACTGGGGGTACCCGGGCTGCGGATACGGCTGCTGGAACCCGCCCGAGGGCTGGCCGTAGGGCTGCTGACCGGTCTGCGGGTACTGCCCGTAGGGCTGCTGGCCCGGCTGCTGATCGTAGGGATTGGTCACTGGATTCCCCCTCGGAGTGGATCACGTCGGGCGGCAGCGTACCCGGTGATCCGGAGCGGGCGGGGAACCGGCTAGAACCCCAGGCGGCGCAACTGCTTCGGGTCGCGCTGCCAGTCCTTCGCGACCTTCACGTGCAGGTTGAGGTAGACCTTCGTGCCCAGCAGCTTCTGGATCTGCTGCCGCGCCTGCGCGCCCACCGCCTTCATGCGCTCGCCCTGGTGGCCCAGGATGATGCCCTTCTGGCTGGGTCGCTCGACGTACACCGTCGCGTAGATGTCGAGCAGGTCCCGCTTGTCCTCGCGCGGCAGCATCTCCTCCACGGTCACCGCGATGGAGTGCGGCAGCTCGTCGCGCACGCCTTCCAGCGCCGCTTCCCGGATCAGCTCCGCCACCAGCGTCTGCTCGGGTTCGTCGGTCAGGTCGCCGTCCGGGTAGAGCTGCGGGCCCTCCGGCAGCCGCGCGACGAGCAGGTCCTCCAGCTGCTTGACCTGGAAACCGTCCACGGCGGACACCGGGATCAGCTCCTCGAAGTCCAGCACGTCCTGCAGCGCCAGCAGCTGCTCGGCGATCTGCTCCGGCTTGGCCAGGTCGGTCTTGGTGACGATCCCGATCACCGGCGTGCGCTGGGCGACCTTGCGCAGCTCGCTGGCGATGTAGCGGTCGCCGGGGCCGACCTTCTCGTCGGCCGGCACGCAGAACCCGACGACGTCCACTTCGGACCAGGTTTCGCGCACGACGTCGTTGAGCCGCTGCCCGAGCAGCGTCCGCGGCTTGTGCACGCCCGGCGTGTCCACGATGACCAGCTGGGCGTCGTCGCGGTGGACGATGCCGCGGATGGCGTGCCGGGTGGTCTGCGGCTTGCTCGAGGTGATCGCGACCTTGGTGCCGACCAGCGAGTTGGTCAGGGTCGACTTGCCGGCGTTGGGACGGCCGACGAAGCAGGCGAAGCCGGAGCGGTGGGTCACAGCACTTCCTGCACGGTTCCGGACGGGTCGGCCCGCAGGATCGTCGCCGTCTTCGCCAGGTCGCGCACGGCCTGCACGGACGCCTCGGCCACGAACGGCTCGGCCGTGACGACCGCGGCCGCCTCCAGGCCCTCCGCCCCGCTGGACACTGCGGCCGCGACCGCCGCCTGCAGCGCGGTGATCTTGAACGAGGGCAGGTCGACCGTGGTGGCCGCGTAGGTGCGGCCGTCGGTGTCGCGCACCGCGGCGCCCTCGGCGGAGTTGTTCCGCGCCCGCGCGGATCGGGCGAGGATGACGATCTTCTCGTCCTCCGGGTCCAGCTCAGGCATGGTCCACACTCCTGTCGGCCTCGTCGTGGTCACCGTTTCCGGTACGCACCCTACGTCCGGCCAGCTCGTCGCTCTCCGCCTGCACCACCACGGTCGTGATCCGCATCCGGCCGCGGCGGTCCTTGCCGCCCTCGGCGTGCAGCCGCAGCCCGTCCACCTCGGCCTCGGCGCCGGGCAGCGGCACCCGGCCGAGCCGCTGCGCGAGCAGGCCGCCGACGGTCTCCACGTCGTGGTCCTCCAGCTCCAGCCCGAACAGTTCGCCCAGGTCGCCGACGCCCAGCCGCGCGGACACCCGCACCGTGCGGTCGTCGAGGTGCTCGACCGGTGGCCGCTCCTCCAGGTCGGACTCGTCGGTGATCTCACCGACGATCTCCTCCAGGATGTCCTCGATGGTCAGCAGGCCCGCGGTGCCGCCGTACTCGTCGACCGCGACGGCCAGGTGGTTGTGCGACACCTGCATCTCGCGCAGCAGGTCGTCCAGGCGCTTGGAGTCGGGCACGAAGCTCGCCGGGTACATCAGGTCCGCCACCGGCTTGGCCTCGCCGCCCTCGAGCTGCGCGCGCACCAGGTCCTTGATGTTGACCACGCCGACGATGTCGTCCACCGACTCACCGATCACCGGCAGCCGCGTGAAGCCGGTGCGCAGCGACAGGGCCAGCGCCTGCCGGACGCTCTTGGTCTGTTCGATCCAGATGATCTCGGTGCGCGGCACCATGACCTCGCGCGCGACCGTGTCGCCCAGCTCGAACACCGAGTGGATCATCTGCCGCTCGCCCGGCTCCACCACCCCGCGCTCCTCGGCCAGGTCGACCAGCTCGCGCAGCTCGATTTCCGTGGTGAACGGGCCCTCGCGGAAGCCCTGGCCGGGCGTGATCGCGTTGCCGATGATGATCAGCAACCGGGACAGCGGCCCGAGGATCGACCCGAGCACCCGCACCGGCCAGGCCACCAGCGTGCCGACGCGGTAGGGGTGCTGGCGGCCGATCGTGCGCGGCCCGACGCCGATGAGGACGTAGCTGACCAGCAGCATCACCAGCGCGGCCACCACCACCGCCAGCGCCTCCGGCTTGATCCACCGCAGGAACACCACGGTGACCAGCACCGTCGCGGTGAGCTCGCAGCCCAGCCGCAGCAGCACGAGCAGGTTGATGTGCCGTCGCCGCTCGTCGATCACCATGGCCAGCTGGCGGGCGCCGGGGCGGCCCATCCGGATCAGCCCCTCGGCGCGGGCCTTCGACACGCTGCTGACCGCCGCGTCGGCGGCCGCGAGCACGCCGCCGAGCAGTACCAGCGCCACGGCGATGACCAGGAGAGCGGCCGAACTCGCCATCTCCGGCGGCCTCAGCTCTCGGTGTCGGCCGGGCCGTCCAGGCCCGCGGCCCCCAGCAGCCGGTCGTCGGCCGTGCGCTGCGCGTCGCGCCGCTTGGCCTCGGCGACCGCGGCCTGGAAGTCGGCGAGGATCCGCTTCTGCAGCCCGAACATCTCGCGCCCCTCGGCGGGTTCGGCGTGGTCGTAGCCGAGCAGGTGCAGCACGCCGTGCACGGTGAGCAGGTGCAGCTCGTCGAGCAGCGAGTGGCCGGCGGTGCGGGCCTGGTCCCTGGCGAAGGCCGGGCACAGCACGATGTCGCCGAGCAGCGCCGGCGACGGGTCACCGGCGTCCGGGCGGCGGGCGGCGTCCAGCTCGTCCATCGGGAAGGCCATGACGTCGGTGGGACCGGGCAGGTCCATCCAGCGTTCGTGCAGGTCGGACATGACGTCGAGGGTCACCAGCACCACCGACAGCTCGGCGAGCGGGCTGACCTCCATGCGGTCCAGCGCGAAGCGCGCGGCGGAGACGATCGACGTCTCGTCCACCGCGACACCGGACTCGTTCGCGATCTCGATGGTCATGCTCAGTGCCGGCCCCGCCAGCCGTTGCCGGTCCCGGTGCCGCGTTCGGCGTCCTGCTCGGCCTGCCACTTCTCGTAGGCGTCCACGATGTCCCCGACCAGCCGGTGGCGCACCACGTCGGAGCTGGTCAGCGTGGCGAAATGCAAGTCTTCCACGCCTTCCAGGATGTCACGCACCACCCGCAGCCCCGACTTCTGCCCGGTCGGCAGGTCGACCTGCGTGATGTCGCCGGTCACCACGATCTTCGAGCCGAAGCCGAGCCGGGTGAGGAACATCTTCATCTGCTCGGGCGTGGTGTTCTGCGCCTCGTCGAGGATGATGAACGCGTCGTTGAGGGTGCGGCCGCGCATGTAGGCCAGCGGCGCGATCTCAATCGTGCCGGCCTGGATCAGGCGCGGGATCGAGTCCGGGTCGACCATGTCGTGCAGCGCGTCGTAGAGCGGCCGCAGGTACGGGTCGATCTTCTCGGACAGCGTGCCCGGCAGGAAGCCGAGCCGCTCCCCGGCCTCGACCGCGGGGCGGGTGAGGATGATCCGGGTGATCTGCTTGGCCTGCAGCGCCTGCACGGCCTTCGCCATCGCCAGGTACGTCTTGCCGGTGCCGGCCGGGCCGACCCCGAACACGATCGTGTGCTTGTCGATGGCGTCGACGTAGCGCTTCTGGTTCAGCGTCTTGGGGCGGATGGTGCGGCCGCGCCGGGACAGGATGTCCATGCTGAGCACCTCGGCCGGCGACTCCGTGCCGCCCGCCGAGAGCATGCCGACGGTGCGGCGGACGGTGTCCGGGCCGACCTGCTGGCCGCGCCCGGCCAGGGCGACCAGCTCGGCGAACACGCGCTCGCCGAACGCGACGTCCGCGGGCTCCCCGGTGAGGGTGACCTCGTTGCCCCGGACGTGCACGTCGGCGGCCAGCAGTTCCTCGGCGACCCGCAGGTTCTCGTCGCGGGATCCGAGCAGCGTCAGCACGGCGCCGTCCGGGATGGGGAACCGGGACTGGGCGCTGCGTGTGCTCCGTGCGGTTCCGGTGGTCTCAGTGACGTCCCCGGCGCTGTCGGGAACGTCCGATCGGGCGGCTCCACCCTGTGCGGTTCCGGCCAAGTGTCCTCGGGCCTGCCTTCTGCGTGTCCGCTGCTCGCTTCCTGCTTACCCCATCGATGCTAGCGGGCCGGGCAGGGGACGCGCAGTCGGTTACTTCGCGAGTCGCCCGAAGAACCCGAGCTGCTCCCCGCCCAGGACGTGCGCGTGCACGTGGAACACGGTCTGGCCGGCGTCACCCTCCGTGTTGAAGACCACGCGGTAGCCCGACTCGGCGATGCCCTCCAGTTCGGCGACCTTCGCGGCGGTGGTCAGCACGTCGGACAGCAGTTGCGGATCGGCCGCGGCCAGCTCGGCGACATTGCGGTAACGCTTCTTCGGCACGACGAGCACGTGCACGCGAGCCTGCGGCTGGATATCGCGAAACGCGAAAGTTGTTTCGGTTTCGTACACCTTGTCGCTCGGAATCTCGCCCGCGATGATCCGCTCGAACAACGTCTCGGCATCACTCATGGGGCGAACCCTATCGCGTGCCGGGATGCCCGGTGGGACAAGGGAAGTCGCGGATCGCGGGAGACGCCGCGGGGCGGTGGAGCCTGGGGGTCGCTCCACCGCCTCCGCGGCTCCGCCGGACCGAGGGGGGAGGTGTCCGGCGGGGCTTTGGGCACCCGGGGGCGACCCCAGGTGTCGTGTGGGTCAGGGTAATGGGTGCGGCGCCCCATGCGCCACAGTCGACACCCAATTTTTTCCAGGTTCCGAAGACGGGCGGTACGCGAATGCGGGTTCGCGCCGGTCGGAGCGAGGGTTCGCGGCTGCTCCGCCCGGGGTGGTGTGCTCGAGGCGGCGGTCACGGTGCGTGACGATCGCGGGGCGTCCGGGGCGGCGGACGGGGTTCGGGGGTTGGGCGGGACGGCGATCGGGGGGGGCCGCCGCGCCCAGGGTCCCCAGAGGGACGCGGCCGCCACGGCCCAGCCCGGCACCGCGGGCGGGGGGTAGGACCAGCGGGCGGTCAGCGCGGCCCGTGGCGGCCCGCCGGCGCCACCTGGGCGATCAGGCCCAGCGGGACGTCATCGCGCCCAGGGCGCCCAGCGCCACCGCCGCCGCGGTCGAGGTGCGCAGCACCGTCGGGCCCAGGCGGACCGCGAGGGCGCCCTCCGCGGTCAGCGCCTCCAGCTCGCCGTCCGTGATGCCGCCCTCCGGGCCCACCACCAGCAACACGTCACCGGCGTCGGGCAGCGTCAGCTCGGTCAGCCGCTGCGAGGCGCTGCCCTCCAGCACCACCGCGCAGGCCGCCCGCGCGGCCACCGCCGCCAGCTCGGCCGTGGTCACCGGCTCGCGCACCGGCGGCACCCACGCCCGCCGGGCCTGTTTGGCCGCCGCGCGGGCCGTGTTCTGCCAGCGGGCCAGCGCCTTCGCCCCGCGCGGGCCCTCCTCCCAGCGCACCACGCTCCGCTCGGCGCGCCACGGCAGGATCTCGTCCGCCCCGGCCTCCGTCGCGAGCTCCACCGCCAGCTCACCGCGGTCGCCCTTGGCCAGCGCCTGCGCCACGACGACCCGCACCGCGGGCTCCGGCTCGGTCCACCGCCGCGACACCGACAGGTCCAGCACCGGCTCGCGGCCGGGCCGGACCTCCGCGATCACGCACTCCGCGGCGGAGCCCCGGCCGTCCGACACGACCAGCCGCTCCCCCGCCCGCATGCGCCGCACGGTCGCCGCGTGCCGGGCCTCCTCGCCGTCCAGCACCAGCGACGGACCCGCCGGAAGCTCCGTCACGAGGAACACCGGCGGCGTGGTGGACGGCATTACTTGTGGCTCTTGGCGCGCAGCTTCGAGAACAGCCCGCCCTGGTGCCGCCCGTTGGACGTCATCCCGGACTCCTCGCCGCGCAGCTGGGCCAGCTGCTGCAGCAGCTCGCGCTGGGCGTCGTCGAGCTTGGTGGGCACCGTGACGTCCACGTGGACGTGCAGGTCACCGCGCCCGTCGACCCGCCCGGACGACCGCAGCCGCGGCATGCCCATCCCGGCCAGCACCAGCTCGGTGCCCGCCTGGGTGCCCGGGTCGACCGACAGCTCGTACTCGCCGTCGATCAGCGTCTCCAGCGGCACCGTCGCGCCCAGCGCGGCCGCGGTCATCGGGATGCGCAGGTTGCAGTGCAGGTCGTGGCCCTCGCGCACGAACACCTCGTGCGGCTCCTCGTCGACCTCGATGTAGAGGTCGCCGGCCGGGCCACCACCGGGACCGACCTCACCCTGCGCCGACAACCGGATCCGCATCCCGTCGCCCACCCCGGCCGGGATCTTCGCCGTCACCGAACGACGCGCGCGCACCCGGCCGTCGCCACCGCACTGGCGGCACGGGTCGGTGATGACCTCGCCGAAGCCGCGGCACACCGGGCACGGCCGCGACGTGACGACCTGGCCGAGGAACGACCGCTGCACCGACTGGATCTCGCCCTGCCCGCCACACGTGTCGCAGGTCTTGACCGTGCCACCGGGCGCCGTGCCGTTGCCGTGGCACTGGTCGCACAGCACCGCCGTGTCGACCGTGATCTCCTTGTCGACCCCGGTCGCGCACTCCTCGAGGCTCAGGCTGATCCGGATCAGCGCGTCCGAGCCCGGCTGGACCCGGCTGCGCGGGCCGCGTCCGCGGCCGCCACCGGTGGCCGCACCGAAGAAGGCGTCCATGATGTCGCCGAGACCACCGAACCCGCCGAACGGGTCGCCGGCACCACCGGCGCGCGCGCCGTTGTCCAGCGGGTCGCCGCCGAGGTCCACGATCTTGCGCTTCTGCGGGTCCGACAGGACCTCGTAGGCCGTGGTGACCTCGCTGAACTTGTGCTGGGCGTCCTCGGACGGGTTGACGTCGGGGTGCAGCTCGCGGGCGAGCTTGCGGTAGGCGCGCTTGATCTCCTGATCACTCGCGTTCTTGGGCACCCCGAGGATGCCGTAGTAGTCCCTGGCCACCTTCTGAACCGTCCTCCTAGACAAGCATCACCCTGGCTAGCCTCCGGCCAGGATCTGCCCCACGTAGTTGGCCACCGCGCGCACCGCGGCGATCGTGCCGGGGTAGTCCATCCGGGTCGGACCGACCACACCCATACCGCCGAGCAGCATGTCGTTCTTGCCGTAGCCGATCGACACGACCGAGGTGCTGCGCATCTGCTCGTCCTCATTCTCTTCACCGATGCGCACGGTCACCGCACCGGGGTTGCGCGCCGCGGCGAGCAGCTTGAGCACCACGACCTGTTCCTCGAGGGCCTCGAGCACCTGGCGCAGCGATCCGGGGAAGTCGGCGACGCTGCGGGTGAGGTTGGCCGTGCCGCCCAGGACCAGGCGTTCCTCGGGGTGCTCGACCAGGTGCTCGACCAGCAACGTGCAGATCCGCACCAGCGCGTCGCGCAGCTCGCCGGGCGCCTGGTCGGGCAGCTCGGTGACCCGCGAGGCGGCGTCGGTGAGGCGGCGGCCGGCCAGTGCGGCGTTGAGCATCTCGCGGATGCGGGCGACGTTCTCCTCGGTCATCACGTCGCCGAGGTCCACCGTGCGCTGGTCCACCCGCCCGGCGTCGGTGATGATCACCAGCATCAGGCGCGCCGGTGTGAGCGGCACCACTTCCAGGTGGCGCAGGCTCGAGTTCGACATCGTCGGGTACTGGATGACCGCGACCTGCCGGGTCAGCTGCGCGAGCAGCCGCACCGACCGGCGCAACACGTCGTCCAGGTCCAGCGCCCCGTCCAGGAAGCTGATGATGGCGCGCCGCTCGGCCGGGCTCAGCGGCTTGACCTCGGACAACTTGTCGACGAACAGCCGGTACCCCTTGTCCGTGGGGATGCGGCCGGCGCTGGTGTGGGGCTGGGTGATGTACCCCTCCTCCTCCAGCACGGCCATGTCGTTGCGCACCGTCGCGCTGGACACGCCGAGGCTGTGCCGGTCCACGAGAGCCTTCGAGCCGACCGGTTCATGGGTCGACACGTAGTCCGCGACGATGGCGCGCAGGACCTCGAAGCGACGCTCCTCCGAGCTGGGCACGCCTCACCTCCGAACTCCTCCGGGCGGTATCTCACCACGAGTTTACGGAAGGCGGGGGCGGCGTGTCCCAGCTCGGTGAGCGGGCGCTCAGGAGTTGCGCGGGAAGCCCAGGTTCACCCCGCCCTGGGAGGGGTCCGGCCAGCGCGAGGTGACGACCTTGGTCCGGGTGAAGAAGTGGAACCCCTCCGGCCCGTAGGCGTGGCTGTCGCCGAAGAGGGAGTCCTTCCAGCCGCCGAAGGAGTAGTACCCGACGGGCACCGGGATGGGCACGTTGAGCCCGACCATCCCGACTTCGACCTCGTTCTGGAACCGCCGCGCCGCCCGGCCGTCGTTGGTGAAGATCGCCGTGCCGTTGCCGTAGGCGTTCGCGTTCACCAGCGCCAGCGCGTCGTCGTAGCTGCCGGCGCGGACCACCGACAGCACCGGGCCGAAGATCTCGTCGGTGTAGATCGACATGTCGGTGCGCACCCGGTCGAACAGCGTCGGGCCGAGCCAGAACCCGCCGCCGGACACCGAAACCGACCGGCCGTCCACGACCAGCGACGCGCCCGCCGCCACGCCGGCCTCCACATAGGACCGCACCCGGTCCCGGTGCGCTGCGGTGACCAGCGGGCCCATCTCCGACTCCGGCGAACGGCCGTCGCCGACCGTCAGCGAACCCATCCGCGACGCGATCTTGGCGACCAGTTCGTCCGCGATCGGATCCACCGCGACGACCACGGACACTGCCATGCAGCGCTCCCCCGCCGACCCGAACCCGGCCGACACCGCGGCGTCGGCGGCCAGGTCGAGGTCGGCGTCGGGCAGCACGACCATGTGGTTCTTCGCCCCGCCCAGCGCCTGCACCCGCTTGCCGTGCGAAGTGGCCGTCTCGTAGACGTACCGCGCGATCGGCGTCGAGCCGACGAACGAGATCGCCTTCACCGTCGGATGCGTCAGCAGTCCGTCGACCGCGACCTTGTCCCCCTGCAGCACGTTGAGCACACCGTCGGGCAACCCGGCCTCGGCGAACAGCTCGGCGATGAACAGCGACGCCGACGGGTCCTTCTCGCTCGGCTTGAGCACGACCGTGTTGCCGCAGGCCAGCGCGTTGGGCACGAACCACAGGGGCACCATCGCCGGGAAGTTGAACGGCGAGATCACCCCGACCACGCCGAGCGGCTGCGCGATCGAGTACACGTCCACGCCGGTGGAGGCGTTCTCGCTGAACCCGCCCTTGAGCATCTGCGGCGCGCCGCAGGCGTACTCGACGTTCTCGATGGCGCGGGCGATCTCCCCGGCCGCGTCCGACAAGACCTTGCCGTGCTCGGCGGTGATGATCGCGGCCAGCTCGTCCTTCCGCTCGGTGAGCAGCTCGCGGAAGGAGAACAGCACCCGCGACCGCGCCGCCAGCGAGGTGTCCCGCCAGCCGGGGAAGGCACGCGCGGCCGCCGCGACGGCCTCCTCCACCTGCCCGCCACCGGCGAAGTCCACGCGAGCGCGCACTTCACCGGTGGCGGGGTCGAACACCTCCCCGGTCCGGTCCGCTACCCCAGCCCACGTCTTGCCGTCGATCCAGTGGCTGATCCGCTGCGTCACTTCCGCGCCTCCTGCACGGCGGCGATCGACTCCCGGAGGATTTCGAGCGCTTCGCCGGTTTCATCGTCGGTCAGGGTCATCGGCGGCGCCAATCGGATCACGTTGCCGTGCAGCCCGCCCTTGCCCACCAGCAGACCACGGGCGCGGGTCTCCTCCAGCACCAGGCGGGCGGACTCCGGGCTCGGCGACCCGTCCGGCTCGTCCAGCTCGACGCCGATCATCAGGCCCTTGCCGCGCACGTCGCCGACGACGTCGTAGTGCTCGGCGATGTCGCGCAACCCGGTCAGCAGCCGCGCGCCCTGCTTCGCCGCGTTGCCCTGCAGGTCGTGGCTGAGCAGGTAGTCCAGCGTCGCCTTCGCGCCCGCGGTCGACACGGGGTTGCCGCCGAAGGTCGAGATCGAGTTGGCGGTGATCGAGTCCATCAGGTCGCCCCGCGCGACGACCCCGCCGATCGCCAGCCCGTTGCCCAGTCCCTTGGCGAACGTCATCGCGTCCGGGGTCACGCCGTGCGCCTGGATGCCCCAGAAGTGCTCGCCGGTGCGGCCCCAGCCGGTCTGGACCTCGTCCGAGATCAGCAGGATCCCGTAGGAGTCGAGAACTTCCTTGAACGCGGCGAACAACCCGTCCGGCGGCACGTTGAACCCGCCGACGCCCTGGATCGGCTCGGCGATCAACGCGGCCACGTCGCCCGAGGTGGTGGTCTCCAGGACGTCGCGGAGGTCGTCGGTGCAGGCACGCACGTAGTCGGCGTCGGAGAGGTTCCGGAACGCGTCCCGGTAGCGGTAGCCGCCGTGCACGTAGCTGACCTTGACCGGGGACAGCGAGCTGGCCGACCAGCCGCGGTTGCCAGTGATGCCGATCGTGGCGAACGCCCGGCCGTGGTAGCTGTTGCGCATCGCGAGCACCTGGTTGGAGCGGCGGTACTGCGTCGCGAGCATCAGCGCGGTCTCGTTGGCCTCGGTGCCGGAGTTGGTGAAGAACACCTTCGCGTCCGGGATGCCGGACAGCTGCGCGATCTGCTCGGCCAGCTCGACCTGCTTGCGGATCAGGTACAGCGTCGAGGTGTGCAGGACGCCGGAGTCGACCTGGGCGCGGATGGCGTCGGAGATCTCGGCGATGTCGTAGCCGATGGCGTTCGTGAGGATGCCCGCGAAGAAGTCCAGATAGGTGGTTCCGGAGGAATCGGTGACCCGCCTCCCCTGCGCTCGCACGATCTCCAGGGGCTCGTCGTAGTACAGGGCCAGCCAGTTCGGCAGGACCGCCCGGTGCCGGGCCAGCAGCTCCGATTCGCTCATGCCCGCCAGTCTCGGTGGCCGTCGCGCCCGGCCACCACACACAACATGTACCCAATGGCCGGATCGGCCGTACAGTCTGCTTTCGGCGGAGGAGGTGGCGCTTGTACCCCACGGTCGCGGACGTGCTGGCCCTGCCGGTGCTGCGGCACGGCCGTCCGAAGGTCGTCGCGGGCGGGCGGAAGCTGGACACCCGCGTGCGGTGGGTGCACGTCGCCGAGGTCGCCGACATCGGGCACCTGCTCAAGGGCGGGGAACTGGTCCTGACCACCGGGATCGCGCTGCCGGACGACGCCGCCGAGCTGACCAAGTACGTGGACGGGCTCGCCGAGGCCGGAGCCGCCGGGCTGGTCGTCGAGCTGGTCCGGCACTGGAGCGATGCCCTGCCCCGCGCCCTGGTCGACGCCGCCGCGCGGCACGAGCTACCGCTGATCACGCTGTCCCGCGAGACCCGCTACGTCGCGGTCACCGAGGCGGTGAACGGGCTGATCGTGGACGCCCAGGTCGCCGAGCTGCGGGCCGCCGAGCACGTGCACCAGGTGTTCACGCAACTCACCGTCGCGGGCGCGGAACCGGCCGAGGTGCTGCGCGAGGTCGCGCGCATGACCGAGTCACCGGTCGTGCTGGAGACCCTGGCGCACGAGGTGCTCGCCTACGACTCGGCGGGCAGCGATCCGGCCGAGCTGCTGACCGGGTGGCCGGCCCGCTCCCGCACCGTGCACCTGGGCGAGCGCACCGGCTACCACGCCGACGCGGGCTGGCTGGTCACCGTCGTCGGCGCGCGCGGGCACGACTGGGGACGGCTGGTGATCGTGTGCGACGACCCGCCGCCGGACCGGCACGTGGTGGTCGCCGAGCGGGCGGCGTCCGCGCTCGCGGTGCACCGGCTGGTCGCGCGCGAGGCCGACAGCCTGGAGCGGCAGGCGCACCGCGCGGTGCTCGCCGAGCTGATGACCTCGCCCGCCCCGTCCACCGAGCTGCTGGCCCGCGCGGCCGCGCTGGGTTCGCCGTTGTCCGGTCGGCTGGTCGGCGTCGCGGTCCGGCCGCGGATGACCGCGTCGCAGCGCCAGGCGGCGTCCGCGCCGACCGTGCTGCGCGACCTCGCCGAGACCGTCTCCCTGGCCACCCGCCGGGCGAAGGTGTCCGCGCTCGTGGCGGTCGTCGACGACGTCAGCGTGCGTGCGCTGCTGTCGCTGTCGCCGCAGGCCAACGTCGACGCGGTGCTGAGCCGGCTGTCCGCGGAGCTGCGCGCGCGGCCCACGTCGGTGCCGGTGGTGCTGGCCGCCGGCACCGTGGTCGACGCCGGGGCCGACGCCCGCCGGAGCCTGGTAGAGGCCGCGCACGTCGCCGCGGCGGCGCTGCGCTCGGACACCGACCGCGAGGTGCACCGCCTGCAGGACGTCCGGTTGCGCGGGCTGCTGCACCTGCTCGCCGACGACGAGCGGGTGCGCGCGTTCGCCGAGCGCGAGCTGGGCCCCCTGCTGTCGAGGGACGCGGCGTCGGGCACGCGGCTGGTCCAGGCCCTGCGGCACTACTGCGAGCACGGCGGCAACAAGTCCGCGGCGGCCGCGGCGGCGCACACCTCCCGCACCGCCTACTACCAGCAGCTCGCCCGCATCGAGCAGGTGCTCGGCGTGCCGCTGGAGGACCCTGAATCGATGCTGTCGCTCTACCTCGCGCTGCTGGCCCATGATCTGTCCGACGATCACCCGAACCGGTAACACAGATCCGCCCCCGAGCAGCCGATAGCCCCGATATGCCTCTTTCCGCCCTACTCCCCGCCGCCGCGTCGGTCCTGGCCCTGGCCGCGCCGCCGGCCCAGGCACCCGCGGCCAGCCTCATGCTCTCCCTGCAGGACGCCGCGGGCCGGGTCGTCACCGTGAGCCTGGACTGCCACCCGGCCGGCGGCAGCCACCCCGGCAAGGTCAAGGCCTGCACGACGCTGACCACTGTGGACGGCGACATCGACCGCATCCCCGGCGAGGCGACGGTGTGCCCGATGATCTACAGCCCGGTCACGGCCACCGCCAGGGGCCACTGGCGCGGCAAACCGGTGGTCTACACCCACACCTTCGGCAACAAGTGCGCCGCGGCCGCGGAGTCCGCCGGGGTCTTCGAATTCTGAGTCCGTGTTTCAGCCAGATTGACCGGCTGTCACGAATGGCTTGCACGTCCGGGTGATGCACCGGCCCGCGCCGGGCGCAATCGACACAATGCGTTCCGACGCGGGCAACGGTGAACACTCTGACAGTGCCTCCCCCGCGCCGGGGACGAGCAGGATTCCGCAATGGAACCCACCTCGCAGATCACGCGACCCGACGGCCGGGTGGATCTCAGCGACACCGCGCCGATCCGTGGTAGCCGGTTCTACAACGACGAGCTGGCTCCGGTGCCGGTGGAAAAGCGCACCTGGAGCACCTACAACTATTTCGCCCTGTGGATGGGAATGGCGCACAACATTCCCAGCTACGCGCTCGCCGCGTCGTTGATCGCGCTGGGGATGAACTGGCTCCAGGCGCTGATCACGATCACCCTGGGCAACCTGATCGTGCTCGTCCCGATGCTGCTCAACAGCCACGCCGGCACCAAGTACGGGATCCCGTTCCCGGTGTTCGCGCGTGCCTTCTACGGGATCCGGGGCGCGAACCTCGCGGCGCTGCTGCGGGCGTTCATCGCCTGCGGCTGGTTCGGCATCCAGACCTGGGTCGGCGGCGAGGCGATCTACATCCTGGTCGGCAAGCTGACCGGGTCCGGGTGGCGCGATGCGGCCGAGGTGGGCGGCCAGCCGTGGACGCTGTGGCTGTCGTTCGGCGTCTTCTGGGTGGTCCAGATGCTGATCATCTGGCGCGGGATGGAGGCGGTGCGGCGGTTCGAGAACTGGACCGCGCCTCTGGTGTCGGCCGGGTTCCTGATCCTGCTCGCCTACGTGCTCATCAAGGCGGGCGGCCTCGGCCCGATCCTGTCCGAACCCGCGAAGCTCGGCTGGGGCACCGGCTTCTGGAAGATCTTCGCGCCGTCGCTGATGGCGATGATCGCGTTCTGGTCGACGCTGTCGCTGAACATGCCGGACTTCACCCGCTTCGGCGGCAGCCAGCGCAAACAGGCCCGCGGCCAGGTCCTCGGCCTGCCGACCACGATGACGTTCATCGCGATCGTGGCGATCCTGACCACCTCCGGCGGCCAGGTGCTCTACGGCGAGGCGATCTGGGACCCGGCGCAGCTGGCCGACCGGTTCTCCAGCCCGGCGCTGGTGGTGGTCGCGCTGGTCGCGCTGGTGCTCGCCACGATCTCGGCGAACCTCGCGGCGAACGTGGTCAGCCCGTCCTACGACTTCTCCAACGCCTTCCCCAAGCGGATCACCTTCGCCGTCGGCGGCCTGATCACCGGCGTGATCGGCGTGGTGATCATGCCGTGGAAGCTCTACTCCGACCCCGACATCTACATCTTCGCCTGGCTGGGTTTCTACGGCGGCGTGCTCGGCGCGGTCGCCGGGGTGCTGGTGGCCGGGTACTGGGTCGTCAAGCGCACCAACCTGGACCTGGCCGGGCTCTACGCCGAGGGCGGGCGGTACTGGTTCCGCGCCGGCTGGAACTGGCGGGCGCTGGTCGCCACCGCCGTGGGTGGGCTGCTGGCGGTCGGCGGCGCCTACACCGCGCCCGGTTCGCAGGGCCCGTTCCCCGCCGACGGGCTGATCCCGTTCCTCAAGCCCGTCTACGACTACAGCTGGGTCGCCGGTCTGGTCGGCGCCTTCGTCGTCTACCTCGCGCTGTCGTGGGCGCACCGTCAACCGAAGGAGGAAACCCGTGAGCAGTCTGGTCCGAGCCGCGTTGGTACAGCAGCGGTGGACGGGTGACAAGGATTCGATGATCGCCGGCGCGGTCGAGGCGATCGGCACGGCCGCCTCGCAGGGCGCGCAGGTGGTGTGCCTGCAGGAGCTGTTCTACGGCCCGTACTTCTGCCAGGTGCAGGACGCCGACTACTACTCCTACACCGAGGGCATCCCGGACGGCCCGACGACCAAGCTGCTGCAGGAGGTCGCCGAGCGGCACGGCATCGTGATCGTCGCGCCGATGTACGAGGAGGAGCAGGCCGGCGTCTACTACAACACCGCCGCGGTGATCGACGCCGACGGCCGCTACCTGGGCAAGTACCGGAAGAACCACATCCCGCAGGTCAAGGGCTTCTGGGAGAAGTTCTACTTCCGGCCCGGTAACACCGGCTACCCGGTGTTCGACACCGCGGTCGGCAGGATCGGCGTCTACATCTGCTACGACCGGCACTTCCCGGAGGGCTGGCGCGCGCTCGGCCTGGCCGGGGCGAAGATCGTGTTCAACCCGTCGGCGACCAGCCGCGGCCTGTCGCAGTACCTGTGGCGGCTCGAGCAGCCGGCCGCGGCTGTGGCGAACGAGTACTACGTCGGCGCGATCAACCGGGTCGGCGTGGAACCGCTGGGTGACAACGACTTCTACGGCCAGACCTACTTCGTGGACCCGCGCGGCGAGCTGGTCGGCGACGCCGCCTCCGACACCGAGGACGAGGTCGTGGTGCGGGACCTGGACATGGACAAGCTGTCCGAGGTGCGCAACCTCTGGCAGTTCTACCGCGACCGCCGCCCCGACTCCTACGACCCGCTCGTGGCGCCCTGAGGGAGAACGCATGCGCACGCTGATCAAGGGCGGCACCGTGCTGTCCACCACCGGGGCGAGCCGCGCGGACGTGCTCGTCGAGGGCGAGACGATCGCCGCCGTCGCCGCGCCCGGGCTGTTCGACACCGCGGACGAGGTGATCGACGCGACCGGGAAGTACGTCATGCCCGGCGGCATCGACGCCCACACCCACATGGAGATGCCGTTCGGCGGCACGTTCTCCCACGACACCTTCGAAACCGGAACCATCGCCGCGGCGTGGGGCGGCACCACCACGATCATCGATTTCGCGGTGCAGCCCAAGGGATCGACGCTGCAGCCGACGCTGGACAAGTGGCACGAGAAGGCCGACGGCAACTGCGCCGTCGACTACGGGTTCCACATGATCCTGTCCGACGTCAACGACACCACGCTCAAGGAGATGCAGACCTGCATCGACGCCGGGGTGTCCAGCTTCAAGATGTTCATGGCCTACCCGGGCGTGTTCTACTCCACCGACGGCGAAATCCTGCGCGCGATGCAGCAGGCAACCGAGACCGGCGCCACGATCATGATGCACGCGGAGAACGGCATCGCGATCGACCAGCTGGTCGCGCAGGCTCTCGCCGCGGGCAAGGGTGATCCGGTGCAGCACGGGCTGACCCGGCCGCCGGAGCTGGAGGGCGAGGCGACCTCGCGGGCGATCCGGCTCGCGCAGGTGACCGGCGCGCCGCTCTACATCGTGCACCTGTCGGCGTCGCAAGCGCTTGCGGCGGTCGCGGAAGCGCGGAACACGGGCCAGAACGTGTTCGCCGAGACCTGCCCGCAGTACCTGTACCTGTCCATCGAGGACCTCGCCAAGCCGGACTTCGAGGGCGCGAAGTACGTGGCTTCCCCGCCGCTGCGGGAGAAGTGGCACCAGGGCGACCTGTGGCGGGGCCTGCGCACGAACGATCTGAGCGTGGTGTCGACCGACCACTGCCCGTTCTGCTTCAAGGACCAGAAGGAACTCGGCCGCGGGGACTTCTCCAAGATCCCCAACGGGATGCCGGGGGTCGAGCACCGGATGGACCTGCTGCACCAGGGAGTGGTGGCCGGCGAGATCTCACTCGGCCGGTGGGTCGAGGCTTGCTCGACGACCCCGGCGCGGATGTTCGGCCTGTACCCGCGCAAGGGTGTGATCGCGCCCGGCTCGGACGCCGACATCGTGGTCTACGACCCGGCGGCGAAGCAGACGCTGTCCGTCGAGACGCACCACATGAACGTGGACTACTCGGCGTACGAGGGCTTCGAGATCACCGGCAAGGTCGAGACCGTGCTCTCGCGCGGCAAGGTGATCGTGTCGCCGTCCGGGTTCTCCGGCAGCGCCGGGCACGGGAAGTTCCTCTCCCGCGACCTGTGCCAGTACCTGAACTAGGGAGCCGGTCATGGACTTCGGTGTGGTGCTGCAGACGGATCCGCCCGCGCGCGAGGTGATCCGGCTGATGAAGGCCGCGGAGGACTGCGGGTTCGGCTACGGCTGGACCTTCGACTCCGTGGTGCTGTGGCAGGAGCCGTTCGTCATCTACTCGCAGATCCTGGCCGCCACCTCGGCGATGACGGTCGGGCCGATGGTGACCAGCCCGGGCACCCGGGACTGGTCGGTGCTCGCGTCGCTGTTCGCCACGCTGAACGACATGTTCGGCAACCGCACGGTGTGCGGGATCGGGCGCGGCGACTCGGCGCACCGGGTGATCGGCAAGCGTCCGTCCACTTTGGCCACGGTCCGGGAGGCGATGCACGCGATCAAGGAGCTGGCCGAGGGCCGGGAGGTCGTGCTCGGCGACACCCCGGTGCGGATCCCGTGGGTGCGCGGCGGGCGGCTGGAGATGTGGATGGCGGGCTACGGGCCGAAGGCGCTGCGGCTGGCCGGCGAGCACGCCGACGGGTTCATCCTGCAGTGCGCCGACCCGGCGATCGCGGAGTGGACCATCGGCTCGGTCCGGGAGGCGGCGCGGGCGGCGGGACGGGACCCGGCGGGCATCACGATCTGCGTCGCCGCACCCGCCTACGTCGGGGACGACCTGCCGCACCAGCGGGACCAGCTGCGGTGGTTCGGCGGGATGGTCGGCAACCACGTCGCCGACCTGGTCGCCCGCTACGGCGAGTCCGGCCCGGTGCCGCACGAGCTGACCGACTACATCCGCGAGCGGCAGGGCTACGACTACGCCCACCACGGCAAGGCGGGCAACCCGTCGACCGACTTCGTCCCGGACGAGATCGTCGACCGGTTCTGCCTGACCGGACCACCCGGTGCGCACGTCGCCCGGCTGCAGGAACTGGCCGCGCTGGGGGTCGACCAGTTCGCCGTGTACCTGATGCACGACCAGCGCGAACAGACCCTGCACGCCTACGGCGAGGAGATCATCGGCAAGCTCGGGTAGGCACCCGCCGGGTGGCGGGCAACATCCGCCACCCGGCGCCTGCCTGGCGGGTGACCATGGGGGTCCACACTGTGGTGATTCCAGGAGGCCCGATGACCACCAGCACCCCGTACGGCCCGCCGCCCGCGTTCGACCCCGAAGCCGCGGCCATGCTCGCCGTCATCGCCGAGGAGGTCCCGCCGGCGATCACCGCGGACATGATCCCCGCGCTGCGCGAGGCCAGGAGCGCGCGCCTGCTCTCCGACGAGGAGCTGAGCCGGGACGGGCTGCTCGAGATGGTGGACCGGCGGGTTTCGGACGAGGTGTCCGTGCTGGTCGCCCGGCCCGTGGGCCTGCGGACGCCGGCCCCGGGGATCTTCTGGATCCACGGCGGCGGCATGATCGTGGGCACCAACCGGGTCGGGATCGAGGAGCCGCTGGACTGGGCGGTCGAGCTGGGGCTCGTCGTGGTGTCGGTGGAGTACCGGCTGGCGCCCGAGCACCCGCATCCGGTGCCGGTCGAGGACTGCTACGCCGGGCTGCGGTGGACCCACGAGCACGCCGAAGAGCTGGGCATCGACCCGGCGCGGCTGGTCGTGGCCGGCGGCAGCGCGGGCGGTGGCCTGGGCGCGGCCGTCGCCCTGATGGCCCGGGACCGCGGCGGACCGCGGCTGGCGGGTCAGCTGCTGATCGCGCCCATGCTCGACGACCGCAACGAGACCCCGTCCACCCACCAGATGAAGGGGCTCGGCGTGTGGGACCGCACGTCGAACGAGACCGGCTGGACGGCCCTGCTGGGTGAGGCGCGCGGCGGCCCGGACGTCTCCCCCTACGCCGCGCCCGCGCGCGCCAGCGACCTGTCCGGGCTCCCGCCGGCGTACATCGACGTCGGCTCGGCCGAGTCGTTCCGCGACGAGGACGTCGACTACGCCCAGCGCATCTGGCTCGCGGGCGGCGCGGCCGAGCTGCACGTGTGGCCGGGCGGCTACCACGGTTTCGACGCGTTCGCGCCGCAGGCCGTGCTCTCCCAGGAGGCCCGCGCCACCCGGCTCCGGTGGCTGCGCCGGATCCTCGCGGAGTGACACCATGGACGCGTGAGAGAGCTGGCAGGGCGGCTGGCCGCACTCGACCCGGAGGCGGGCGCCGCGGTCAAGGTGATCGCCTACTTCGACCGCCTCGTCGACGGGCACGCGGGGCTGGAAGCGCTGGTCCGCGGAGCGGCGACGCTCGCGTCCTGCCCCGCCCGGCTGGACGTGCCCGGGCACTGGGTGCGGGTGACGGCGGACGGACGGCGGACGGCCGCGGACGGTGCGCTCGACCCGGACTGGCCCGGGATGGGCGGGTTGTGGCTGGAACGGCCGGGCCCGCCCTCCGCCGTGGACGCGATGATCCTGGAACGCGCCGCCGCCGCGATCCGGCTCGTGCTGGAGCGCGACCGCGTGCCCGAGCCGGTCGAGATCGTGCTGGACGACACGGCGTCACCGGAGGCGCGGCAGAAGGCGGCGCGCCGGCTGGGCCTGTCGAAGACCGCCCGCGCCATCGCCTACGCCGACGGGACCACGGGCGTGATGATCACCGCGCCGGCCGGTGCCCGCGCGGGAATCGGCCCCGTGGTGCCCGTACTGGACCTGCCCGCGTCGCTGGCCGCGGCACGGACGGCGTTGCGCTTCACCGCCGAAGGCACGTCGGAGGATCCGGGCCCGCGCGTGGTCCGGTTCGACGAACTGGGCGGGCTGGCGGTGCTCGCCGAGGCCGTCGGGCCGGGCAGTGAACCCGTGCCGGACGTGCGGGCCCTGGAGCGCGCGGCCGCGTCGGCCCCCTGGATGCTCGCCACGCTCGACGCCGTCGCCACCAGCGCGAGCCTGCGCGCGGCGGCCGCCGCGCTGACCGTGCACCACTCGACGTTGCAGGACCGGCTGGCCCACGCGAAAACGCTGCTGGGCTGGTCGGTGCACGAGCCGTCCGGACGCCTGCGGTTGCAGCTCGCGCTGGCGCTGCGGCGGCTGCACCGTCAGCCGACGACCGCCTGATACACCAACTGCCGCAGGTACTGCCGGAGCGGGTGGGTGTTCGACGGCAGCAGCTGCGTGAAGAACAGCGCCGTGATCTCCTCGGCCAGATCGACCCAGAACGCCGTGCTCGCCGCGCCACCCCAGGCGTATTCGCCCTTGCTGGACAGGGTTTTCGCCTTCACCGGATCCTCCAGGACGGAGAACCCGAGCCCGAACCCGAAGCCGTGGAAGGGCATTTCAGCGAACAGCGGACGGCCGTAGGCCTCCAGGTCCACGCCGCCGGGCAGGTGGTTGCTCGCCATCAGGCCGACCGTGCGCGGGCCGAGCAGCCGGACGCCGTCGAGTTCGCCGCCGCCCAGCAGGAACTGGGTGAACCGGTGGTAGTCGGCCGCGGTGGACACCAGCCCGCCGCCACCGGACAGGCACGCGGGTTTCGCCAATCCACTCCGGCCGAAAGCGTCGTTGCGGACGGCCTTGCGCGTGCTGGGATCCGGCACGTACAGCGCCGCGAACTTCTCGGTGGAGTCGGTGGCGAAGCCGGTGCTGCCCATGCCCAGCGGCTCGAAAATGCGCTGAGCGAAGAACTCGTCGAGGGGCTGCCCGGACACGACTTCGACGAGCCGGCCGAGAACGTCAGTGGCGACCGAGTAGTTCCACTCCGCGCCCGGCTGGAAGACCAGCGGCAGCTCGGCCCACCGCCGCGTGCACTCGGCGAGGTCGGCGCCGGGCGGGGTCCCCCACTCGAAGCCGTGCGCGCGGTAGATCGCGTCGACCGGATGCGCGTGGTGGAACCCGTACGTGAGCCCGGCGGTGTGGGTGAGCAGGTGCCACACGCGGATCGGCTCGGTGGCCGGTTCGGTGACCGGCTTGAGCGCCGAGCCCTTGACGTACACGCGCGGCTCGGCGAACTCCGGCAGCCAGCGCGCGATCGGGTCGGTCAGCTCGAACGCGCCCTCCTCGTACAGGATCATCGCGGCGACGGACGTGATCGGCTTGGTCATCGAGAAGATGCGCCAGCGCGTGTCCACCTCGACCGGCAGGCCCGCTTCGACGTCCCGGTGGCCGCGCCGCGCGAGGTAGGCGACCTTCCCCCGCCGCGCGACGACGGTCAGGTACCCGGGCAGCAACCCGTCGTCGACGTACCGGGCGAAGTGCTCGTCGATGCGGTCCAGCCGCCGCGCGTCGAACCCCACCTCGGCGGGGTCGGTGTCCACCTTCAGCTCCGTTGCCATGATCTGGTTCTACTCCAGCCGGGCTTGACAGACCAGATCCACGGCTGACATCGTTTAGTTATGCGCATAACTGAGCCCGGCAGGCCACGCCGGGTCTCGCAGGCGGACATCGCGCGCCGCGCCGGGGTCACCCAGGCGGCGGTGTCGCTGATCCTGCGCGACAAGGCGACGACCATCCCGGAGGAGACCCGGCGGCGGGTGCTCGACATCGCCCGGGAGATGGGCTACCGCGCCGATCCGCTCGCGCGGCGCCTGGCGAAGGGGCGCAGCCAGCTGCTCGGGATCTTCACCTACGAGCGCGTGTTCGGCACCGCGCAGCGCAGCCTCTACCACCCGTTCCTGCTGGGCATCGAGGAAGCCGCCGAGGAGTCCGGCAACGACCTGCTGCTGTTCACCAGCGCCGCGATGTCCGGGCCGGTGCGCAGCATCTACGCCGGCGGCGAGAACAAGCTGCGCTTGGTGGACGGCGCCGTGCTGCTCGGGCGCGACGAGATCCCCGCCGACCTGGAGCAGCTGGTGGACGAGCGGTACCCGTTCGTGTTCATCGGGCGGCGGTTCCTCGACGACGGGCGCGAGGTGCCCAACGTGTCGCCGGACTACCGGGGCGCGGGGCGCGTGCTGGCCGGCCGGATCGCCGCGCTCGGTCACCGCGAGGTGCGGTACGTGGGCGCCAATTCCGGTCTGCCCGCGACGGCCGACCGGCTCGCCGGGCTGCGCGACGGTGATCTCGTGGTGTCGTCGTCCTTCCCCAAGCTCGACGAGATCTCCCCCGCGTTCGTGCGGGAACTGCGCGAAAGCGGGGTCACCGCCGTGGTCGCCGAGAACGTCGACTACGCCGAGGCGATGCGGAACGTGGCCGCCGACCTGCCGATCGCCGTCGCCGGGATCTCCGAGGAGGACGCGGACGAGCACTGGTCGGGCTACGGCATTCCCGGCCGCCTGGTCGGGCGCCGCGCGCTGGAGCAGCTGCTGGCCGCGGTGGAAGGCGACGGCGACACGATCAGCACCGTCGACTGCCCCCAGCACGAGGGGACCACGCTCACCCGCGCCTGACCCTGCCGACCCCAACGGAGAGGTTGCATGAGAAAGCGATGGGGGCGCCTGTTCGCCGTCTCCGCGGTCGCGCTGACCGCGGCCTGCGGGATCGGCGACCGCGCCGGCGCCGACACGGTCACCATGACCGTCTGGACGTCCAACCAGGAACAGCTCGGCCTGCTCAACCGGCTCGCCGGGGAGTTCTCCGCCCAGCACGGCGGCACGCCGGTGCGGATCCAGACCGTGCCGCAGGCCGACTACACGACGAAGGTGTCCGTCCGCCTGGCCGGTGGTGACCCGCCGGACCTCGGCTGGCTGGGCGCGCCGGACGCGGTCGGCATGGCCGCCACCGAGGTGCTCGCCGACGTCGGGCCCGCCCTGCGCGCCGACCCCGCCTACCGGCTGGGCGACTTCGTGCCGAGCGCGTTCACGAACTGGCAGAACGGGGACGCGGTGTACGGGGTGCCGTTCTCCACCAGCCCGTTCTTCGTCGTCTACAACCGGGACTTCTTCGCCAGGGCCGGTCTGCCGGATCCCGCGGCACTGGCCGCGCGCGGTGAGTGGACGTGGGACCGGCTGGCCGGCCTCGCGCGCGAGCTGCAGCCGACGTTGCCGGGTGGCAGCTATGTGTTCCAGAGCAACGAAGGGAGCCTGTACGGGCCGCTGCCGGTGTCGTGGCCGACGCTGGACCCGCTGCTGCGGGCCTACGGCGCGCGGTTCGCTTCCAGCGAGGAGTGCACAATGGACTCGCCGGAGGCCGCGCGGGCCATCGAAACGCTGCACCGCATGGCCTTCACCGACGGCACCGCAGTACCACCGGGCGCGCAGGCCGATTTCTACGCCGGCAACGCGGCCGTGACGATCACCCAGCTCTCCCGGTTGTCGCAGCTGAAGGGCGCGAAGTTCCAGTACGGCTTCGCGCCGCTGCCCGCCGGCCCCGGTGGGCAGCCGCAGGTGACCGGGCAGGCCGGGCTGGTGGTGTTCCAGCAGGCGCCGCACCGGGACCTGGCGATCGAGTTCCTGAAGTTCCTCACCAGCGAACGTTCGATGCGTGACCTGGCCCGGTTCTTCCCGCCCCCGCGCCAGTCCGTGCTCGCCGACGCCACGCGGGTCTACGCCGGGAACGCGCTGCCGCCGGAGGCCGTCACGAACATCCTGGTGCCGGGCATCACCGAGGGACAGGCGTTCCAGTACCCGCGGACGTGGCCGGAGATCAAGACCGCGGCGCAACCGGTGTTCGACGAGCTGTGGTCACCCGGCGCGAACGTGCCGGCGGCCCTGTCCGAACTGTGCGGCGAAGTCGGCCCGTTGCTGCGCGAGAAGAGTTAGGGGGAGGTCGTGGTCGCACGGCGCCGCGTCCGCGAGACGCTGACCGGTTACCTGCTCATCACCCCGCAGATGATCGGGTTCATCCTGTTCGTGCTGGTCCCGCTGGTGTCCATCGTGGTCCTGTCGTTCACGCACACGGACCTGCGCTCCGGCGTGTCGAAACCCGCCGGATGGGAGAACTACCGCGAGCTGCTCACCGAGGACGCCACGTTCTGGCATTCGCTGGCGGTCACCGGGGTGTTCGCCCTCGGGCTCGTGGCGATCAACGTCGGGTTGTCGCTCGGGCTCGCGCTCGTGCTGTACCGGCGCCCGCCGGGGGCCGAGGTGTTCCTCACGCTCGCCTTCCTGTCCGTGATCACCTCGCAGGCGGCGTGGGCGCTGGTGTGGCGGTTCCTGTTGCAGGGCAAGGGCGGCGGCGTCAACGAAGTCCTGTCGGTGTTCGGGATCACCGGGCCCAACTGGCTGTTCGAGGCCCAGCCGTCGCTGGTGGCGGTGACCGTGGTGGCGGCGTTGAAGACGGTCGGGCTGAAGGCGGTGATCTTCCTCGCCGCGCTGCGGAACATGCCGTCGGAGACCCTGGAGGCCGCGCGGCTGGACGGCGCGAGCGAATGGCGGGTGACTCGCCACATCGTGCTGCCGCTGATCGCGCCGACGACGCTGGTGGTCGTGCTGATCACGTTCATCGGGTCGTTCCAGGTCTTCGACTACATCCAGCTGATGACGCACGGCGGCCCGGCACACGCGACGTCGGTGCTCGCCTACTACCTGTACGAGCAGGCGTTCCAGCTGTTCCGGACCGGATACGCGAGCGCGATCGCCGTCGTCCTCTTCGGACTGACGCTGCTCCTGGTGGCGGCGCAGTGGTGGGCGCGGAGGAAGTGGGTGCACAGTGAATAGTCGTGTCCTGCGGTACGCGTTCCTCGTGGTCCTGTCGGTGCCGCTGGTTTTCCCGTTCCTGTGGATGATCGCCAGCGCGCTGAAGCTGCCCGGCGACGTGCTCGCGTCCCCGCCCCAGCTCATCCCCCGCGACGTCACGTTGGACAACATCCGGGACGTCTTCACGTTCCAGCCGTTCGCGCGGCAGATCTACAACAGCCTGTACATCGCCGTGCTGGTCGCGCTCTTCACGTGCGCGCTGTCGCTGCTGTCCGGCTACGCGTTCGCGCGGCTGCGGTTCCCCGGGCGCAACGTGATCTTCTTCCTGTTCCTGAGCGCGCTGATGCTGCCGGTCGAGGTCACGCTGATCCCGAACTTCACGCTGATGAAGGACCTCGGGCTGGCCGACACGCACGTCCCGCTGCTGGCGCTGCCGGTGTTCGGCGCGACCGGGGTCACCGGGATCTTCCTGATGCGCCAGTTCATCCAGTCGATCCCGGTCGAGCTGGAGGAGGCGGCGATGATCGACGGGATGGGCCGGGCGCGGATCCTCCTGATCCTGATCCTGCCGTTGACCCGTCCGATGCTCGGCACGATCGGCATCATCGCGTTCCTGTACAGCTGGAACTCGTTCCTGGAGCCGCTGGTGTTCGTCAACCGCAGCGAGCTGTACACGGTGCCGCTCGCGCTGACGGCGCTCACCGACACCAGCGGCAACCCGTTGTGGGGACCGCAGATGGCCGCGACGGCGATCTCGACCGTGCCGCTGGTGATCGCGTACCTGGTGGCGCGGCGGCAGATCACCGAGAGCCTCGCCCAGACGGGCGTGAAGTGAGAGGGAGGGCGATGGGTTCCGACTGCGACGTGCTGGTGGTCGGTGGCGGCTGCGGCGGGGTGGCCGCGGCCCTGTCGGCGGCGATGCTCGGCCGCCGGGTGGTGCTGACCGAGGCGACCGGGCGGCTCGGCGGCCAGCTGACCACGCAGGCGGTGCCACCGGACGAAAACGCGTGGGTCGAGACGTTCGGCAGCACGCGGTCCTACCGGCTGATGCGGTCGCGGGTGCGTGACCGGTACCGCGCGGACCCCCGGCTGAGTGCTTCGGCGCGTGCGGTGCGGGAGCTGAACCCGGGCGAGGGCTGGGTGAGCGCGTTGTGCGCGGAGCCGGTGGTCGTCGCCGAGGTGCTGGACGAGTTGCTGGCGCCGCTGGTGCGCGCGGGAAATCTGGAGATCCGGTACCACCACACGCCGGTGGGCGCGGCCACGACGGGCGACCGGGTGGACGCGGTGGCGTTCGCGTCGGCGGAAGGTGTGGTGTCGCTGAGCGCGTCGTACGTGATCGACGCGACCGAAGAGGGCGACGTGCTGCCGCTGGCCGGGTGTGAGCACGTGCTCGGCTCGGAGAGCGCGGACGAGACGGGTGAGCCGCACGCGCTGGACGGCCCGGCTGATCCGTTCGACCAGCAGGCGCTGACCTGGTGCGCGGCGCTGGAGTGGGACCCGGACGGCTCGCACGTCGTGCCGCGGCCCGACGACTACGACTTCTGGCGGGATTACCGGGCGCCGTTCTGGCCGGGGCCGCAGCTGGGGTGGACGACGCAGGAGCCGGAGACGGGCGAGCCGCTGCGCCGTCCGTTGTTCGGTGAGGGGCAGGACCTGTGGCGGTTCCGGCGGATCCGGAGTGGACGGTTGTGGGACCCGCCGCGGCCGGATGTGACGCTGGTGAACTGGCCGCAGATCGACTACTGGCTGGCGCCGGTGACCGGGGTGGCGCCGGAGGAGCGGGCGGCGCGGCTGGCGCAAGCGCGGTCGCTGACATTGTCCTTCGTGCACTGGCTGCAGACCGAGGCGGGTTATCCGGGTCTGCGGCTGGCCGGGGAGCCGCTGGGCACGGCGGATGGGTTGGCGCTCGCCCCGTACGTGCGGGAGAGCCGCCGCATCCGGGCCGAGTTCACGGTGCTGGAGCAGCACGTCGGCGTGGAGGCACGTGCCGGGATCGGGCAGGCCGAGCAGTTCGCCGACAGCGTCGGGGTGGGCTGCTACCGGATCGACCTGCACCCGAGCACCGGCGGCCGGGGGTATCTGGACATCGCCTGCCACCCGTTCCAGATCCCGCTCGGCGCGCTGTTGCCGGTGCGGCTGGAGAACCTGCTGGCCGGCGGCAAGTGCCTCGGGGTGACCCACGTGACCAACGGGTGCTACCGGCTGCACCCGGTGGAGTGGAACACCGGCGAGGCCGCGGGAGCGCTGGCGGCGTTCGCACTGGAGCGAGGGGTGCCCCCGCGAGCGGTGCGGGCGCGGTCTAGTTTGTTCGCGGATTTCCAGGCCCTGCTGGCGAAGCTCGGAGTGCCGCTGGAGTGGCCGGAACTGGTGCGCGGGGTGGTGCGGTAGGGGTTTCTCGAAAATCTGTCTTTCGGTAGATGTGGGGCGGGTTTCGGGCTCCTAGACTGGTCGGCAGAACGAAGCCACAAAGGACAGAAAGGCTCACTCGCCAGACCCACCGAGCAGATCCGGCGCCCCGGGCGAACTCACAACCCGTCCCCGCCGCGCGGACCGCCCGATACGCGGGCCGCACCCCACACCCAAACCGACGGCAACCCCGCCACCCCTCACCTACTTCTGAATCACGACCGACCCAACCCCGCACCTCCCCCTGCGGCACCCCTCACCAACCCCACCGCCACCAGACCCAACCCCGCACCCACCCCTGCGACACCACCTCACCAACCCCTGCACCGCCACCGGACCCACCCCTACGCCATCCCACCCACACCACCATCCACCCGCCGTCCACCGCACCGACCCTGCGCCGCCACCGGCCCCCGCCCACTCCCATGCCATCCGACCGACACCACCACGATCCGCCCGCCGCCCACCGCACCACCCAACCCCGCCACCACCAACCCACCCCCCACCGCTAGGAGGCGCCTATCGAGTGCAGCCAACAGCGACGCACCCGTGGCCGACCACGGTGCCGCTGCTCAGTGCCACGCGACCGGGAGCCGGTGCACGCCGTAGATGGTCATGTCGTGCCGCAACGGCACCTCCTCCGCCGGGATGGCCAGGCGCAACGTCGGGAACCGGGCGAACAGCGCCGGGATCGCGACCCGCATCTCGACACGCGCGAGCTGCTGTCCCAGGCATTGGTGGATGCCGTGCCCGAACGCGAGGTGCCCGGCGGCGTGACGGCGCAGGTCGAGCGAGTCCGGGTCAGGGAACCGCTCCGGGTCGCGGTTGGCCGCGTGCGCGGCGATGGTGACCGACTCGCCCGCCTTGATCACCTGACCGTCCAGCTCGACGTCCTCCAGAGCCGCGCGCACCCCGGTGTGGGCGATGGTCAGGTAGCGGAGCAGCTCCTCGACCGCGCTGTCCGCCAGGCCCGGATCGTCGCGGAGCGCGGCGAGCTGGCCGGGGTGGCTCAGCAGGGCGAACGCACCCAACGCGATCATGTTGGCGGTGGTGTCCAGACCGGCGCCCAGCAGGAACGCGCCGATGCCGGACAGCTCGTCGTCGGTGAGGTCGCTCGTGGTCAGGTCGCCGAGCACGTCGTCGGTGGGCTCGGCGCGTTTGGCCCGCACCAGGTCGCGCAGGTAGTTGTGCAGGGCGCCGTAGGCGGCGTACTGCTCCTCGGGCGGGGTCTTCGCGTCCATGAACGCGGCGACCTGACGCTGGAAGAACTCGCGGTCGGTGTAGGGCACGCCGAGCAGCTCGCAGATCATCACCGCCGGCACGGGATGCGCGTACGCCTCGACCAGGTCCACCGATGGCCCGTGCTGCGCCATGGCGTCCAGGTGCTCCGCGGCGACTTCTTCGACGCGCGCGGTGAGCAGCCGCATCCGGCGGACGGTGAACTTCCCGGCGAGCAGTTTGCGGTAGCGGGTGTGCTCGGGCGCGTCAATGCCGGTGAGGTCGCCGACCGGCGCCGGCGGCACGTCGCCGGTCAGGCCCGGGAGCGGGTAGTGCATGAGCTCGTACCGGGAGCTGAACCGGGAGTCCCCCAGCACGGCGCGGGCCTGGGCGTGCCCGGTGACCAGCCAGCCGCGGTGGCCGTCCGGGTAGTCCATGCGCACCAGCGGTTGCCGGGACCGGATTTCGCCGAGTTCCGCGGGCGGATCGAAGGGGCAGCCCGCCGGGCGTGCGGTGGGCATCGAGGTGAGTTCGTCCTGTCGCATGAGGACAGCCTGCGGAGGGCCGGTTTCAGGGCGCGTTCAGGACGGTTTCGAGGAGGAGGTGGTGCGCGATACTGGGATTGAACCAGTGACCTCTACCGTGTCAAGGTAGCGCTCTCCCGCTGAGCTAATCGCGCATGGAGCGGACGACGGGATTCGAACCCGCGACCCTCACCTTGGCAAGGTGATGCGCTACCAGCTGCGCTACGTCCGCGTGGGGCGCGCCGTGGCCCGCCACCGAAAAGACAATAACCGATGCCCCGAACGGCTCCGCAACCACCCGCCGTAACGACTCGCAACCAGCGGTCACCTCGGGTACAAGGAATCGAACGGGCGCACACACCCGTTCGCCGGCCCCCGCCACACAACTCCGCACCTCGCGGCACTTCCAGCACCTGCGGCACTCCACCACCCGCGGCACTCCAGCACCCGCGGCACTCCACCACCCGCGGCACAACGCCCCGCGCCCCCCAACATCCGCGGCGCAGCCGCGCGCCCCAGCAGTGGGCGGGACGGGTCGCAGCACCCGCGCCTCCGCGGCGCGCCTCACGGCACCCCTGATGCCCGCAGCACCAACGCCCCGCGACACTCAGGGCGCCTGCAGCACAAGCTGCCCGGCCCGCGGCCCGCTCAGCGCACCGCAGCCTCCCCAGCGGCACCCTCAGCGTGCGCAGCCCGCCAGCGGCGCGCAGCGCGCGAGCCGCGCCCTCCCCAGCGCCGCACCCTCAGCGCACCGCAGCCTCAGCGCACGGCAGCTCCCCACCGGCGTTCAGAGCGCGCCGCAACTTCCCCACCGGCGCTCAGAGCGCGCCGCAACTTCCCCACCGGCGCGCAGAGCGCGGCGCCCTCCCCGGCGGCGCCCTCAGCGCACCGCAAGCTCCAGCGGCACCTCAGCGTGGGCAGCCCGCCAGCGGCGCGCAGCGCGCGAGCCGTGCCCTCCCCAGCACCGTGCCCTCCCCAGCACCGCGCCCTCAGCACGCCGCGGCCTCAGCGCGCCGCAGCTTCCCCACCGGCGCGCAGAGCGCGGCGCCCTCCCCGGCGGCGCCCTCAGCACACGGCAGCCTCCCAGCGGCACCTCAGCGTGCGCAGCCCGCCAGCGGCGCGCAGCGCGCGAGCCGCCGCCCTCAGCGCACCGCGCCCTCAGCACGCCGCAGCTTCCCCAACGGCGCGCAGCGCGCGGCGCCCTCCCCGGCGGCGCCCTCAGCGCGCCGCACCTCAGCGCGCCGCACCTCAGCGCCCGCCACAGCCTCCCCAGCGCCGCAGCCTCCCCACCGGCGCTCAGCGCGCCGCAGCCTCCTCGGCCGCGCGCTCCGCCGCCTTTTCGGCTCGCCACTCCTCGTCCGTCTTGCCCCGGCGCCAGTAGCCCGAGATCGACAGCAGGTCCTTCCGCACGCCGCGCTCACCGAGCAGGTACCGGCGCAGCTCCTTCACGAAACCGGCCTCGCCGTGGACGAAGGCCTGCACCGTCCCGGGCAGGAACTCCAGGCCACGCACCGCGGCTACCAAATCGTCTCCGGCGGAGCGGTGCAGCCACCGGATCTGCGCGTCGCCCTTGGTGGCGAGTGGCTGCTCCTCCGCCGGGTCCGCCACCTCGATGAACACCCGCACCGGCACGCCCGCCGGCATCATCTCCAGCGCCACCGCGATCGCCGGCAGGGCGCTCTCGTCGCCGACCAGCAGGTGCCAGTCCGCCTCCTCGCCCGGCGCGTAGGCCCCGCCCGGCCCGGTCAGCAGCAGCTCGTCCCCCGGCTGCGCGGCCGCCGCCCACGGGCCGCCGAGTCCCTCGTCGCCGTGGTGCACGAAATCCAGCGCCAGCTCCCCGGCGCGCGGGTCGTAGTAGCGCACGGTGTAGGTCCGCATCACCGGCCACTGCTCGCGCGGCATCTCGGCGCGGATGACACCCATGTCGAACGGCGCCGGGTACTCCACACCCTCCCGCGGGAACAGCATCTTCACATACGCGTCGGCGAACTCGTTCGGCTGGAAGCCGGCCAACCCGGGCCCGCCGGCGACGATGCGGATCATGTGCGGCGTCAGCCGCTGGGTGCGCAGCACCCGCAACCGGACCGCCGGCCGGGACTTGCCTGCCATACGCCGCTCCTCACTCCGTTCGGCACGTGTGCGGTTAGGCTACCCTAATCCCAACCGGAGTAACCGGCGATCGTCTTCGGCCGGACCGGCGATCCCACCCGGGGTATCCAGGAAGGCGCCCCGCGAATCGCACTGCACAGCCCCAGGTTCGCGGCAGCGGGGTGAGGCTGACCTTCGAGCGCCTCGCGGCGCCGGCACGAGCTCGCTGCCAACGCCAGTCACTCCGCGGACGGCGTACTGGCCCCTGACCACCTTGCCGCACAACGGATCCACCGCGGCGAACGCACCGCGCTTCCGCCCGCCGCTGTACGTCACGATCTGGTGCGGACCACCGCACCGGTCAGCTGCCCACCGCGGATTCGGAGATCGCCTCGAGCACCGCCTCCGCGCCCAGCTCCGTGCTCACCGTGAGCACCGTGCCGCCGTTGAGGAGCCGCCGCACCGTCCTGTTCAGCGGCAGCGGCACCGACTGCGGCGCCCTGGTCGTGGTGGGCGCGACCGGCCTGCCGGCGGTCACCGAGACCTGGTAGCACCGCCCGTCCACACGGGCCGGCAACTTCACCGGCACCTCGGCCGGGCACAGCATCAGGTACTCCGAATCCGCGCTGCGACTCCACTGCCGCACCGTCACCCCCGCCGGCGCCCGCAGCGTGCGCAGCATCGAACGCACCGGCGTCGGCACCAGCCGGACCGTTTTCGCGACCTCCAGCAGCCGCTCATCCGGGAACTCACCTTTCCCCGTCAGGACCGTGACCACTTTGCCGGGCGCGATCCCGAGCTGGGTCTGCATCGCGTCGCCGCTCAAGTACGTCACGGTGCCCGTCGCGGCGGTGTCCGGCGTGGCGTCGGTGACCATGATTTCCATGAACGCGCCGTAGTACCCCTCGTAGCGGCCGCTCGCCGTGGTGCCGGAGACGGTCCAGCTGCTCAGTTCGAGCCCGGCGGGCAGCTCGTCCACCGTGAACGGCAGCGCCGGCGCCGGCACCGGAAGGTCGGCCGCCCCGGCCGCGGCTTCGATCGACGCCGGCTCGTCGGAGGGGCGCAACAGGCTCATCCCGGCGCCGGCCCCGGCGATCACCACCGCCACCACGGCCGCCGCGCCGGCCACCCGCCGCTGGGTGCGCCGTCGCCGGATCCGGCCGTGCGCCCCGGTGAGCACGGCGTCCGGATCGGGGGCGAGCGCTTCCCGCGTCTTCAGCGCTTCCCTCAGTTTCCGCATGTCGGACATGGTCAGGCCACCTCCATCTCGTCGCCAAGGCGGACCCGCAGCACGGACAGGCCGCGGGAGATGTGGCTGCGCACGGTTCCCACCGCGCACCCCAGGACCGCGGCGATCTCGTCGTCGTCCCGGTCTTCGTAGAACCGGAGCACGATGGCGGCCTGCTGCGACCGGCTCAGCCCCGACAGCAGCTCCTTCAGCTGCGCGCCGTCGGCGATCCGGCCGGCCGGGTCGGCGGCGTGCGGTTCACGGAACCACGTCGGGTCCGCCACCGGCCGCACCGCCCGCTGGTACCACCGGCGCCGCCACGACAGGTGCCCGTTGACGACCATCTTCCGCAGGTACAGGTCCGGCCGGTCGGTCTCGGCGACCCTGGCCCACTTCTCGTGGGCCCGCACCAGCGCCTCCTGCACGAGGTCCTGCGCCAGGTCCGGGTCCCCGGTCAGGACCGCCGCGAACCGCACCAGCCCCGGCAGCTGCTCGCGGGCGAAGTCGTCGAAGTGCACGAACAGCAGATGCCCGCACCCCGCGCGGCGGTTGCACCCGGATCGCACTTTTCGCCGTAGTGCGATCCGGGTCACACCCTCAGGCCGCGGCACGCACCCACAGGGCGTCGATCTCCTCCTCGGCGGCGGCGACGCTCTGCTCGAACAGCGGGATCAGCTCGGCCATGGCCGGGTTCTCCGGTGCCAGCGTCAGCTCGGCCGTGATCACACGCGGCTGGAGACCGGTCAGGGACAGACCGTGCGGCAGCCACGCCTCGGCATGGTCCCAGCCCTCGCGCGGCGTCCCCGGGCCGTAGCCACCGCCGCGGCTGGCGATCACCACGAAGTCGCGGCCGCCGAGCAGCCCCTCGTGCGTCTCCAGGTCGAACGCCAGCCCCGGCACGACCAGGTGGTCGACCCAGGCCTTCACCTCGCTCGGCGCGCCGTAGTTGTAGAGCGGCAGGCCCAGCAGGACGGTGTCGGCGGCCTTGATCTCGCCGATCACCTCCTCCATCAGCGCCCAGGACTCGGCCTGGGCCGCCGTGTGCTGCTCGCGGGGCAGCACCCGCGCCGTGTTGCCGGCTTCGCCGAGGTGCGGCACCGGGTTCCTCGCCAGGTCGCGGTAGGTGACCGTGCCGCCCGGGTGCGCGGCGCGCCAGGCCGCCGCCGCTCGCGCGGTCAGCTTCCGGCTGACGGACTCCTCGCCGCGGATGCTCGAGTCGATGTGCAGTAGATGCGTCATCAGTGATTGACCCTTCAAAATCGATTTATGCTACGCAAACTATCTATAGCACACCGATTGCCGACGCAGGTGGGTACAGTGGGGAGGTGGCCTCCCTGCCGGTTGTGAACCAGCCCACGCACCGGGTCGGCGCGTTGATCGACCACCTGGCGCGCCGGTTGCGGCTGCGCTCGGAGACGGTGCTGGAACCGCTGGGCCTGCGGCCGCGGCACCTGCTGGTGCTGACCCTCGTGCGAGACCGGGGCGGGATTTCCCAGCAGACGCTCGCGAGCACGCTGGAGATGGACGGGACGAACGTCGTCGGCCTGCTCAACGACCTGGAGCGGGAGCAGCTGGTCGAGCGGCGGCGGTCACCGGAAGACCGCAGGCGGCACACGGTCTCCCTGACCGAGGCCGGCGCGAAGACGCTGGCCAACGCGGAGTTCGCGCTGGCCGCGGTGGAGGACGAGGTGTTCTGCGCCCTCGACCACGACCAGCGCGAGACCCTCTACCGCCTGCTGCAGACCGCGAGCAACGGCGAGGAGCCGATCTGCACCGAGGTCACGCGCGACTGCTGAAGCGGAGCACGTCCCCGTCGTCGGAGACGCACGTGAAGCCGGCCGCTTCCAGCACCCGCACCGACGCCGGGTTGGTGTGCTCCACCTGGGCGGACACGCTGCGCACCGCCGGCGAGGTGAGCGCGAACCGGGTCAGCGCCACCGTCGCCTCCGCGGCGTAGCGGCGTCCGCGGCGGCTGGGCACGATGCCGTAGCCGATCTCCACGACGCCGTCCTCGGGCGGCCAGAACAGGCCGATCGAACCCACGACGAGCCCACTGGCCCGTTCGACGATCAGGTGGTGCCCGAACTCGGTGAGCCAGTCCGGGCGTTCGGCGAGCAGCCCGGCGATCACGACGTCCCCTTCGGCGGGGAAGTCGGCGGCCCAGTCCGGCCGGCGGTCACCCGCGCGGACGGCGGCGGCCTCGGCGGAAGTCCACGGGCGCAGCAGCAGACGATCAGTACTCGAGAACAAGGGGAACTCCTGGTGAGAGGAAACGGGCAGGCGAAGGTCGGCCGCTGACAGCCATATCCCTCGACCTCCCGAAGTCACCAGGTGCCGCGAAAGCTAGCAGCGCCGCGATGATCTCGGCGAGCGAATTTTCAGGAAGCCAGGCGCCGCACGAGCCCGTCGGCCAGCAGGCGTCCCGGGAAGGTGAGCACGCAGCGCCCCTTGTCCGCGAACGCGACGGCGTCCAGCAGCCCCTCCGCCACCGCGGCCTCGGCCTCGCGCACCCCGGCGGCGTCCAGCGCGGACAGCGGGAGCCCCTCGGCCAGCCGCAGCTCGAGCATGATCCGCTCGAACGCCTGCTCCTCGGGCGTGAGCACTTCGCGATCGGCCTCGGGCGAACCTCCGGCGGCCAGCGCCGAGGCGTACTTGGCCGGGTGCTTCACGTTCCACCACCGCACCCCGCCGACGTGGCTGTGCGCCCCCGGCCCCGCGCCCCACCAGTTGCCGCCGCGCCAGTAGCCCAGGTTGTGCCGGCACGCGGCCGCCTCCGACGCCGCCCAGTTCGACACCTCGTACCAGGCCAGCCCCGCCGCCGAGAGGACCGAGTCGATCAGCTCGTAGTCCGCCGCCAGCACGTCCTCGTCCGGCGCGGGCAGCTCACCGCGCCGCACACGCCGGGCCAGCGCGGTGCCGTCCTCGACGATCAGCGAGTACGCGGACACGTGGTCGACCCCGGCCTCGAGCACCGCGTCCAGCGAGGCACGCAGGTCGGCGGTCCGCTCCCCCGGCGTGCCGTAGATGACGTCCAGGTTCACGTGCTCGAACCCCGAGGCCCGCGCCTCCTTGGCGGCGGCCACCGGGCGGCCGGGCGTGTGGGTGCGGTCGAGGATCCGCAGCACGTGCGGGGCCGCCGACTGCATCCCCAGCGAGATGCGCGTGTACCCGGCCTCGCGAATGCCCGAAAAGAACTCCGGGGAGGTCGACTCCGGGTTCGACTCCGTCGTGACCTCGGCTCCCGGTGCCAGGCCGAACGCGTCGCGCACCGCGTCGAGCACGTCGGCCAGCCCGGAGGCGCCCAGCAGCGACGGGGTGCCGCCGCCGACGAACACCGTCTCGGCCGCCGGCGCGTTCCCCAGCGCCCGCGCGCCCAGGTCCAGCTCGCGCCGCAGGCCCTCCAGCCACGACTCGGGCGAGGCGCTCGTGCCCAGCTCACCGGCGGTGTAGGTGTTGAAGTCGCAGTACCCGCAACGGGTCGCGCAGAAGGGCACGTGCACGTAGACGCCGAAGGGCCGCGTCCCCAGCCCGGCCAGCGCGTGCTCCGGCAGCGCGAACGCCACCGGCGCGGAAGTCTCACTCACGACTCCAGTGTCCCTGATCCACTCCGCGCGCCGGCGTGCCGTAGATTTTTTCAGCGTGATGCGTATCCCAGCATCCGGTGCGGGCTGGACCACATCGTGAGCAGCGTGGCACGCTGTTGTGGTGACTTATGCCGGAGTGCTCCTCGTGGTGCGTCGCCACGTCGACTTCCGGCGTGTCGCCAGTGCCCTGTGCCGCGAGACGAACTGACGCCGCCACCGCCACCCAGCTAGGACCAGCGGGCGCCGTCACGCCGCGGACTGCCAATCCCCTCACCATGGGCTTGACCAGGGCATATCCGTGTGCGCGGCGCCTTCGCGAGAGCCCCGGAAGGACTCGAACATGGCTTCGCCGACGCGCGACAACCCTGCCGCCGCCCGAACCCCGCGCGCCCGGCAGCGTCGTGGTGAGGGCCAGTGGGCCCTCGGCTACCGGGAGCCGCTGAACCCGAACGAGCGCTCGAAGAAGGACGACCACCCGCTCAACGTTCGATCGCGCATCGAAAACATCTACGCGCGCGGCGGCTTCGACTCGATCGACCCGGGCGACCTGCGCGGCCGGTTCCGCTGGTACGGCCTCTACACCCAGCGCAAGCCCGGGATCGACGGCGGCCGCACGGCGACGCTGGAGCCGGAGGAGCTGGACGACGAGTACTTCATGCTCCGCGTCCGCATCGACGGCGGCGCCCTGACCACCGAGCAGCTCGCGGTCATCGGCGAGATCTCGCAGACCTACGCGCGCGACACCGCCGACATCACCGACCGGCAGAACGTCCAGTACCACTGGATCCGGATCGAGGACATGCCCACGATCTGGGAGAAGCTCGAGGGCGTCGGCCTGACCACGATGACCGCGTGCGGCGACAGCCCGCGCGTCATGCTCGGCTCCCCGGTCGCCGGGATCGCCGAGGACGAGGTCATCGACGGCACCCCGGCGCTCGACGAGATCAAGCGCCGCTACCTCGGCAAGCCGGAGTACGCGAACCTGCCGCGCAAGTTCAAGACCGCGGTGTCCGGTCTGCCGGACGTGGCCCACGAGATCCACGACGTCGCCTTCGTCGGCGTCGTGCACCCCGAACACGGCCCCGGGTTCGACGTGCAGGTCGGCGGCGGCCTGTCCACCAACCCGATGATCGCCCAGCGGCTGGGCGCCTGGGTGCCGCTCGACGAGGTGCCCGAGGTCTGGGAAGGCGTCATCAGCATCTTCCGCGACTACGGTTACCGGCGGCTGCGCTCGCGGGCCCGGCTGAAGTTCCTGGTCAAGGACTGGGGTGCGGAAAAATTCCGGGATGTTCTCGAATCCGAGTACCTGAAGCGGAAGCTGATCGACGGCCCCGCGCCCGAGGCTCCCGCGGTGCAGCGCGACCACGTGGGCGTGCACAAGCAGAAGGACGGCAAGTTCTACGTCGGCGCCGCGCCGGTCGGTGGCCGGGTGTCCGGCTCGACCCTGGTCAAGGTGGCCAAGGCAGCCGAGCGCGCCGGTTCCAACCGCGTGCGGCTCACCCCGCTGCAGAAGCTGCTCGTGCTCGATGTGGCCGAGGAGGACGTGCCGGGCCTGCAGGCGGAGCTGGCCGAGCTGGGCCTGCCCACGCAGCCGAGCCCGTGGCGGCGCGGCGTGATGGCCTGCACCGGCATCGAGTTCTGCAAGCTCGCGATCGTCGAGACCAAGCAGCGCGCCAAGGATCTGGTGACCGCGCTCGAGGAGCGGCTGGCCGACATCCAGGACCAGGTGGAGAACCCGGTCTCGGTGCACCTCAACGGCTGCCCGAACTCGTGCGCCCGCATCCAGACCGCGGACATCGGCCTCAAGGGCCAGATCGTGACCGACGACGACGGCAACCAGGTCGAGGGTTTCCAGGTGCACCTGGGCGGCGGGCTGGGCCTGGACGCCGGGTTCGGCCGGAAGCTGCGTGGCCACAAGGTGACCGGCGACGAGCTGGTCGGCTACGTCGAGCGGGTCGTGCGCAACTACCTGAGCCAGCGGGAAGAGGGCGAACGGTTCGCCCAGTGGGTGGCCCGCGCGGACGAGGCCGATCTCCGATGACAGCGGAGTCACCGCAGTCGGAACGGGCCACCCCGTTCCACTGCCCGTACTGCGGGGACGAGGACCTCCGTCCCGAGGAACAAGGGGCCTGGCTGTGCGGCGCGTGCCGCCGGGTCTTCACCGTCAAGTTCATCGGGCTGCGCTTTCCGGAAGGAGCGAGCAAGTGACCACCGCGACGAGGACCGAGGAACTGAAGGCACTGGCGGAGAAGGCGTCCGCCGAGCTGGCCGACGCGACCGCGCTGGAGGCCCTGCGCTGGACCGCGGAGACCTTCGGCGACGACTTCATCGTCGCCTCCAACATGCAGGACGCGGTGCTCATCGACCTCGCCACGAAGGTGAAGTCCGATGTGGACGTCCTGTTCCTGGAGACCGGCTACCACTTCGCCGAGACGATCGGCACCCGGGACGCGGTCGCGACCGTGTACCCGGACGTGCGGATCGTCAACGCGGCCGCCGAGCAGACCGTGGCGCAGCAGGACGCCGAGTACGGCCCCAAGCTGCACGAGCGGGACCCGAACCTGTGCTGCCACCTGCGCAAGGTGGTGCCGCTGCGCAAGACGCTGTCGAACTACTCCGCGTGGGTCACCGGCGTGCGCCGGGTGGACGCCCCGACGCGGGCGAACACCCCGATCGTCACCTGGGACGACCGCAACGGCCTGGTCAAGGTGAACCCGATCGCGCCGTGGACCGACGAGGAGTTCAACGCCTACATCGACGAGCACGGCATCCTGCAGAACCCGCTGGTGGGCGAGGGCTACCTGTCGATCGGCTGCGCCCCGTGCACCGCGAAGGTGGCGCCGGGCGCCGATCCGCGCAGCGGCCGCTGGGCCGGCAAGTCCAAGACCGAGTGCGGCCTGCACGCGTAGGGAGAGGAAATGACGACAGCCGCGACCGACGCCGCGACCGACAACCTGGCGGCACTGGAATCCGAGGCCATCCACATCTTCCGGGAGGTGGCGGGCGAGTTCGACCGGCCGGTGATCCTGTTCTCCGGCGGCAAGGACTCGACCCTGCTGCTGCACCTGGCGATCAAGGCGTTCTGGCCGGCGCCGGTGCCGTTCCCGCTGTTGCACGTGGACACCGGCCACAACTTCGACGAGGTCATCGCGTTCCGCGACCACGTCGTGGAGAAGTACGGCCTGCGGCTGATCGTCGCGAACGTGCAGGACTGGATCGACGACGGCCGCCTGACCGAACGTCCCGACGGCACCCGCAACCCGCTGCAGACGCAGCCGCTGCTGGACACCATCGCCGAGCACAAGTTCGACGCGGTGTTCGGCGGCGGGCGCCGCGACGAGGAGCGCGCGCGGGCCAAGGAGCGGATCTTCAGCCTGCGCAACGCGTTCGGCCAGTGGGACCCGCGCCGTCAGCGTCCCGAATTGTGGAACCTCTACAACGGACGGCACCGTCCGGGGGAACATGTGCGGGTGTTCCCGCTCTCCAACTGGACCGAAGCCGATGTGTGGAACTACATCGCGCGCGAGAAGGTGGAGCTGCCCTCGATCTACTACGCCCACCAGCGCAAGGTGTACAAGCGCGACGGCATGTGGCTGACCGAGGGACCGTGGGGCGGTCCGCGTGACGGCGAAGAGGTCAAGGAGCTGACGGTGCGCTACCGCACGGTCGGCGACGGCTCGTGCACGGGCGCGGTGGAAAGCACGGCGTCCACCGTGGAAGAAGTGATCGCCGAGGTGATGGCGAGCCGGCTCACCGAGCGCGGCGCCACCCGGGCCGACGACCGCCTGTCGGAGGCCGCCATGGAGGACCGCAAGCGGGAGGGGTACTTCTGATGAGCTCGTTGCTGCGGCTCGCCACAGCCGGGAGCGTCGACGACGGCAAGTCGACGCTCGTCGGCCGTCTGCTCTACGACACCAAGTCGGTGCTGGCCGACCAGCTGGACGCGGTCACCCGCGCCAGCGTCGACCGCGGTCTGTCCACTCCGGACCTGTCGCTGCTGGTGGACGGCCTGCGCTCGGAGCGTGAGCAGGGCATCACGATCGACGTCGCCTACCGCTACTTCGCGACGCCGAAGCGGTCGTTCGTGCTCGCCGACACCCCGGGGCACGTGCAGTACACCCGCAACACGGTCACCGGCGCCTCCACGGCGCAGCTGGCCGTGCTGCTGGTGGACGCGCGCAAGGGCGTGATCGAGCAGACCCGCCGCCACGCCGCGGTGCTCGCGCTGCTCGGCGTGCCGCGCCTGGTGCTCGCGGTCAACAAGATCGACCTGGTGGACTACGACGAGGAGACCTTCCGGGTCATCGCGAAGGAGTTCACCGACCACGCCACGTCACTGGGCTACGCCGACGGATCGGTGCTGTCGATCCCGGTGTCCGCCCTGGTGGGTGACAACGTGGTCGAGCGTTCGGCGCACACCCCGTGGTACTCCGGCCCGACGCTGCTGGAGCACCTGGAGACCGTGCCGGTCGCGCCGGATCCGCACGACGCCCCGTTCCGCTTCCCGGTGCAGTACGTCATCCGGCCGCGCACGCCCGAGTACCCGGACTACCGCGGCTACGCGGGCCAGGTCGCGGCGGGAACGGTGCGTCCCGGTGACGAGGTCGTGGTCCTGCCCGCGGGCCTGCGCACCAAGGTCGAGCGGATCGACACCCCGGACGGCGAGCTGGCCGAGGCCGCCGCCGGCCGCTCGGTGACGCTGGTGCTGGCCGACGACCTGGACATCGCGCGCGGCGACGTGATCGCGGCCGCCGCGACCGCCCCGGTGCCCACCGACGAGCTGGACGCGACGCTGGCCTGGCTGTCGGAGAAGCCGCTGCGCCCGGGCGCCCGCGTGCTGGTCAAGCACGGCGCGCGCACGGTGCAGGCGTTCGTGGACGAGCTGGTCTCCCGCTTCGACGAGCAGAAGCTGTCCACAGTGGACTACCCGGAGACGCTGCAGCTCAACGAGATCGGCCGCGCGAAGGTCCGCGTCGCGGAACCGCTCCCGGTCGACGAATACGAGGTCAGCCGGCGTACCGGCGCCTTCCTGGTGATCGACCCGGCCGACGGCACCACGCTGGCGGCCGGGATGGTCGGTGCGCCGCTTCCCGTGCTGCGCAGCGACCGGGACGTGGTCTCCCCCGGCCCGTAACTCCCCATCCCCCAACCGAAAGGTCCGCCCGTGAAAACTCGTGTTCTGGCTCTGGCAGCAGTGGCGTTGTCCGCATTGGCAGTGGTGAGCGGGTGTTCACGGGCGGACCGTTCGGAAGCGACCACGCCGGCGGCCGACCAGGGCCCGGCCACTGAGGTGCGCCTGGGGTACTTCCCGAACGTCACGCACGCGTCGGCCCTGATCGGGCTCGACCAGAACCTGTTCGCCCAGCACCTCGGGAACACCAAGCTGGTGCCGACGAAGTTCAACGCGGGCCCGGAAGAGGTCAACGCCCTGCTGGGCGGTTCGCTGGACATCGGCTTCATCGGCTCCGGCCCGGCGATCAACGCCTACGCGCAGTCCGGCGGTGAGGCCGTGCGGCTGATCGCGGGCGCCACCTCGGGCGGCGCGCAACTGGTCGTCAAGCCGGAGATCGGCACGCCGCAGGACCTGCAGGGCAAGACCGTGGCCTCGCCGCAGCTGGGCAACACGCAGGACGTCGCGCTGAAGAAGTGGATCTCCGACCAGAAGCTCAGCGACGTCAAGGTCCAGAACATCGACAACGCCCTGACGCTGGACCAGTTCAAGTCCGGCGCGATCCAGGGCGCGTGGCTGCCCGAGCCGTGGGCGTCGCGCCTGGTGCTCGAGGCGGGCGCGAAGGTCCTGGTCGACGAGAAGGACCTGTGGCCGGGCGGGCAGTTCCCGACCACCGTGCTGATCGTGCGCACCCAGTTCCTGCAGGAGCACCCGGCGACCGTGACCGCGATCCTGCAGGGCCTGCTCGACGCGAACGCGCTCGCCGCGTCCGATCCGGCCAAGGCGAAGACCGCGGTGAACAACCAGCTGCAGCAGCTCACCGGCAAGGCGCTGGCCGGCCCGGTGCTGGACCGCGCGTGGCAGGGCATCCAGCTGACCACCGACCCGCTGGCCGGGCAGTTCCCGCAGCTGGCCCAGGACCAGGTGACCGCCGGCGTCAAGGACAAGGCCCCCGACGTCGCCGGGTTCGCCGATCTGACCCTGCTCAACACCGTGCTCGCCCAGGCCGGGAAGCCGGCCGTCAGCGCGTCCGGCCTGGACAAGAAGTAGGAGGTTGTTCATGACCGCCACGCTGGGACGTCCGCCGGTGGAGCCCGCGACCGGGCACGCCGTGCGGCTGTCCGGGGTGCACAAGAGCTTCGGGCAGGGCCGCGACGCCGTGACCGCGCTCGCCGGGGTCGACCTCGACGTCGCGCCGGGCGAGTTCGTCTGCCTGCTCGGCGCCTCGGGCTGCGGCAAGACCACCCTGCTGAACCTGATCGCGAACCTGGATCGGCCGACCGCGGGTGAGATCGAGCTGACGACGTCCCGGCCGGCGGTCATGTTCCAGGAAGCGGCGCTCATGCCGTGGCTGACCGCCGCGGCGAACGTCGAGCTGCCGCTGAAGCTGGCCGGCATGGGCCGCGCCGAACGCCGCACCCGCACCGGCGAGCTGCTGGAGCTGGTGCGGCTGTCCGGGGCCGGCGCCAAGCGGCCGCACGAGTTGTCCGGTGGCATGCGCCAGCGCGTGGCACTGGCCCGCGCGCTGGCCTCGGCCACCTACACCGAGGACGGCGAGGAGCGGCCGTCGCTGCTGCTGATGGACGAGCCGTTCTCCGCGCTGGACGCCATCACCCGCGACGTGCTGCAGGCCGAGCTGCTGCGCATCTGGGAGGCGACCGGCAGCGCGGTGGTGTTCGTGACCCACGACGTGCGCGAGGCGGTGCGGCTCGGGCAGCGGGTGGTCCTGCTGTCGTCGCGGCCGGGCAAGGTCGTGCAGCAGTGGCGCGTCGACGGGCTGGCCGGGCAGGACGAGGTCAACGCGGTCGACGTGATCAACCGACGCCTGCGTGAGGTGATCAGCAGCCATGCCGCCGCTTGAGGGCTCGACCGCCGAACCGGACGCCGCGGCGGTCGAAGCGGGTCTGGACGCCCTCGACACGCCGGTCCAGCCGGCCGCGAAGAAGGGCGGCTGGCGGCGGTTCGTCCGGTCGGCGCTGCCGCCGGTGGCGTTCCTGGTCCTGGTGATCGCGATCTGGCAGGCGCTGTGGGCGGCCGCGTTCTGGCCGGAGTACCAGCTGCCGGCGCCGGTGGCCGTGTGGGACGAGCTGTGGAGCCGGTTCACCAGCGGGGACGCGTTCGGGTTCGTGTGGACGTCGGTGCACCGCGCGGTGCTCGGGTTCCTGGTCGCGATCGTGATCGCCACGCCGCTCGGGTTGCTGGTCGCGAAGGTCAAGATCGTGCGGGCCGGGATCGGGCCGTTCCTGTCCGGTCTGCAGAGCCTGCCGTCGGTGGCTTGGGTGCCGGCGGCGGTGCTGTGGTTCGGTGTCGAGCCGGCCGCGATGTACGTGGTGCTGCTGCTGGGCAGCGTGCCGTCGATCGCGAACGGCCTGGTGGCGGGCATCGACCAGATCCCGCCGATCCTGCCGCGCGTGGGCAAGGTGCTGGGCGCGGGGCGGCTCGCGACGGCGCGGCACATCCTGCTGCCCGCGGCGCTGCCGGGGTACCTGGCCGGGTTGAAGCAGGGCTGGGCGTTCTCGTGGCGGTCGCTGATGGCGGCGGAGATCATCGCGACGTCGCCGCTGTTGGGCAAGGGACTCGGCGCCTACCTCGACGATGGCCGGTTCCTCAACGACATGTCGACCGTGATCGCGGCGATCTTCCTGATCCTGCTGGTCGGCGTCGGGATCGAGCTGCTGGTGTTCCGGCCGCTGGAGCGGACCGTGCTGCGGGCGCGAGGGCTGGGGTCGCTGTGATCCCGCTGGTCGCCGTCGCGCACGGCAGCCGGGACCCGCGGTCGGCGGCGACCGTGCGGGCGCTGGTTGACCGCGTCGCGGCCGCGGCGCCCTCGGTGGACGTGCGGGTGTCGTTCCTGGACCTGTCCGAGCCGCTGGTGACGGACGTGCTGCGGGACCTGGTGCGTTCGGGTCACCGGTCGGCGGTCGTGGTGCCGTTGTTGCTGGGCAGTGCTTTCCACGCGCGGGTCGACCTGCCGGCGCTGGTGGCGCAGGTGCCGGGGCTGCGGGTCACGATCGCGGACGTGCTGGGGGCGGACCTGGAGGCGGTGGCGTTCGACCGGCTGGCTGCGGTGGCCGACGTGACGGACCCCGGTTTGGGGGTCGTGCTGGCGGCGGTCGGTTCCTCCCGCCCCGCGGCGAACGAGGCGGTCTCGGCGCTGGCCCGCCGCTGGCAGTCCCGGCACGGGTTCCGGGCGGTGGCGGCATTCGCGAGCGCCGCGAAGCCGGATGTTCCCGCGGCGGTGGCGAAACTGCGGGCCCGCGGAGCGACGCGGATCGCGGTGGCGTCGTGGTTCCTCGCGCCCGGGTTGCTGCCCGACCGGATCGCCGCGCTGGCGCGGGAGGCCGAGCCGTCGGTGGTGCTGGCCGACTGCCTGGCCGGTGATCCGCGGGTGGCGTCGCTGGTGCTGGAGCGGTACGCCACCGCACTGGCCGGCATGGCGCGCTCCGCCTGACTGACGGCCGCGCCCGGTTCCCCTGCCCCACGCCACCACCCGATTCCCGACCTCACCCCGCCGTCGCGCACCCTCTGCCACAGCAGCATCCACCACGTTGGCCGCCCCCAGGCAGAACCGGCGCGGCATTCCACCACCTGGACCGCTGCCACCCGAGCGACGCGACCCGTAACGTGGTGGTGTGAAGATCCGGATCGGGGTGGGGCTCGGGGCGGAGATGCCGCCCGCGCGGCTCCCGGAAGTCGTGGACCGTCTGGAGGCCGCCGGGGTCGACTCGGTGTGGTTCTCCGAGCAGGTGTACTCCGACGCGGTGGACCCGTTCGTCGGGATGGCGCACGCGCTGGCCCGCACGTCGCGGCTCAAGGCGGGCACGTCGGTGGCGGTGCTGCCCGGCCGGCACCCGGTGCTGGTGGCGAAGCAGATCGCGTCGCTGGCCGCGCTGGCGCCCAAGCGGGTGCTGCCGGTGTTCGGCCTGCGCCCGGCGCGCCGCAGCGAGTGGGACCTGTTCGAAGTCCCGGCCGGTGCGAGGGCCGCGGTGTTCGACGAGTCGCTGAGGCTGTTGCGCGCGGCGTTGTCCGGTGAAGGCGAGTTCGCCGGCGAGTTCTGGAAGCTGTCGGAGGTCGCGCTGGGCCCGCGGCTGGAGCGACCGGTGGACATCTGGCTCGGCGGCAGCGCGCCCGCGGCGTACCGCAGGATCGGCCAGTACGCCGACGGGTGGCTGGGCAGTTTCCTGTCCCCGGCGGACGCCCGCCGCGCCCGGGAGGCGATCGAATCCGCCGCGGCGTCGGCGGGCCGTTCGATCGAGCCGGACCACTACGGAATGAGCCTGCTCCTCGCCGAGAACGGCATCACGCCCGATCTGGCCGCCGCGGTGCGCCAACGCCGCCCGGACACCAACCCGGCCGACGTGATCGCCTCGAGCTGGGCGGAGCTGCACCGCCTGCTGGACGCGCACCTGGAAGCCGGCCTGACGAAGTTCGTCATCTACCACCGCGGGAGTTCGCCGTATGAGGCCTTCGTGGACCGCTTCGCCGAGGAGCTGATGCCCCGGCAGAACTGACGCTCACGGCACCTTGGGCAGCAGAGGTTCGAGCTTCTCAGCGAGAGCTTGAGCGTCGACGCAGGCCTGCGGATCACGGGGGCTGCTGATCAGCGCGACCTGCACCATGGCACGAGCATGCTCACCCACCTCCACCGCGAGGGAGCATCCACCTGTGGGGATGGCGGCCTGCAGGGCATCCCGCCCGTTGACCGAGGTCTCCGTCACAGCATCGTTCGCCTCGCGGTACTCGCGAAGCCCCTGCACCGGATCCAGGGCGAGACCGTACGTCCCAAACCTGGACTTGGAAACGTCACACTCGTTGCGTCGGCTGATGTTCTCTCCCGGACCGAAGCCCTGCCCCGCGGTGAGTTGCTCCAGGACTCGGCACGCGTTGAGACCGGCGAACACGTCGGCGTGCACGGTCGGGCTCGCGCCTGCAGCGGGCGACGGCGTGCCGGTGACCGTGCTGGTGCAAGCAGCCGTGGCCAATGCCAGACACGCGCCCGTGACAGCCTGAACGATGCGAACGTTGATGGTCACCGGACATCCTGTTCCTTGCTTGCTGATCGCATTTCTCGATAGCCTCACAGCGATCGTCTGAGTCCATCGCGTTCAGGAATGCGCCGCAACCTGCCGAGCTTATACGTCATTATCAAGCTCCAGTGCGATCAGGCGCCGCTTCGCGGATGAGCTGATAACCCGCCAGAACTGATACTCACGGCACCTTGGGCAAGAGTGGCTCAAGCCGCTCGGCGAAAGCCCGAGCGTCGACACAGGCTTGCGGGTCTCTCGTACCACTCGACAGGGTGAAGAGCACGACAGCGCGCGCGTGTTCCGCCACCTCGATCGCGATTGCGCATCCGCCAGTCGGAATGTCGGCCTGCATCGCGGCACGTCCGTTGATCGAGGTTTCCACGACCGTCTTGTTGGACTGCGCGAACTCGCTCAGGCCCTGAACCGGATCCAACACGAGGCTGTTCGCTGCGGAACCGGGTTTCGAGGCGGTGCACTCGTTGCGCCTGCTCTTGTTCTCGCCCGGCTCGAAGCCCTGTCCGGAGTTGAGCTGATCCAGCACTCGGCAAGCGTCGAGCCCGGCAAACACATCCGCGCCTGAAGTGGTGTTCGTGACGGACGCCGGCGATGCTGTACCGGGGACTGTGGTGGTACATCCGGTGGCGACAAGAATCAGACAGGCAACACCTGTCACAGCATGGGCGATACGAGTCCTGATACTCACCGCGAGTCCTGGTCCTTGAAGGTGTTGAGCGCTTGCCTGGCCGTCTCGTCCGAAGCGTCGTATTTGCTGATCGCGATCTCGATGGCCTGACGAAGGTCGCCGAGCATTTCTTTCGCAGCCTGGAAGACCCGGACGAGAGATTGCTCGTCGGAGTCCATCGCCGCGAGAAAGTGTGCCGCCGCTCGCTTGGCGTAGTCGTCGTTGCCGAACTTCGGCGCGATCTGCAGCCGGTAGATCCGCTGGCTGAGCGTGTTCATCCGGTCTTCCATCTGCTCAACCGCGCGCCGCAGGTGGGTGCCTGTCTCCTCGTCCACCGCCCAGCGGCCTGCCTTCGCGTCGGCGAGCATGCGCTTTGCGTCGGCGTGCATGTTGTTCAGGTTTTCCTCGCCGCCGAACACGCCGGCGATCTGCGCGGCCCCCGCCGGCGCCCCGTTCTCCGCCAAAACCGATCCCTCCCCGTTCCCGGAGCACGGTAGCGCGCCCCTGACCGACTGTCACCGTCCCGGTGCGCACCCGCTCACAACCGGGCTCCCCGGCGGCATCACCCCAACTATGGTGAGCCCGTGACTGATGAACTGGTGCATTACTCAGTGCGGAGTGGTGTCGCGACCATCACCCTCGACTCGCCGCACAACCGGAACGCCCTGTCCGCCCAGCTGCGCCGCGAACTGTCCGGCTCGCTGGCCAAGGCCAAGGACGACGACGCCGTCCGCGTGATCGTTCTCACCCACACGGGCAAAGTGTTCTGCGCCGGCATGGACCTCAAGGAGGCGCGCGGCGCCGGGGCCGGTGATCAGGGCGTCAACGAGTTCCCGCGGATCCTCGAGCAGATCTGGACGAGCCCGAAACCGGTCGTCGCCAAGCTGTCCGGCGTCGCGCGCGCCGGTGGGGTCGGCATGGTCGCCGCCGCGGACATCGTCGTCGCCACCACGGACGTCACCTTCGCGTTCTCCGAGGTCCGCATCGGCGTCGTGCCGGCCGTCATCTCGCTCACCGTCCTGCCCCGGGTCAACCCGCGCGCCGCGCAGGAACTCTTCCTCACCGGTGACGTGTTCGACGCCGCGCGCGCCGCCGAGATCGGCCTGATCAACAAGGCCGTCGACCCGGCCGACCTCGACGAGACGACCGACCGCTACGTCCGCTCCCTGGCCCTCGGCGGCCCGGCCGCGCTCGCCGCCACCAAGGAGCTGCTCGCCAGCCCGCGCCCGGCCACCCCGGCCGACGGCTTCCCGGACATGCTCAAGCTCTCCGCCCGGTTCTTCGCGAGCGAGGAGGGCCAGGAAGGCATCCGCGCCTTCGCCGAGAAGCGCAAGCCGAACTGGGTCCCGCAGGACTAGTCGTCGGTGAGGGCGACCGTGAGCCGGCGGCTGTCGGCCCGGTCGCCGCCCGGCGCCAGCGCGCGCTCGGCGTCCGACAGCACGCTGCGGATCGCCAGGTACGCCTTGGGATCGGCCTCCTTGAGCAGGTCCGACCCCGCCCACACCAGGACGTGCTCCCCGTAGGGCAACCACGACAAATCGGTCAGGCAGTCGTACAGCGCGTCCAGGTTGCGGCCGAACCAGTCCGGAAAGGACAACGCGGACGCGATCGCGTCGAGGGCGGACATCTTGTCCGCCGGCCGGCTGCCGATGAGGTGCGAGTAGGCGCCGCGGGCACGGGCCTGCTCGACGATCGTCTGGGAAGAGGACATGGGGTTCTCGCTACTTCGACGGGTCGACCTGGACGAAGGAAGCGTAGTGATCACCGGTGTAGTACAGCTCGGTCTGAGCCCCGGTGATCAACCGCCGGGCCCCGCGGTCCGGGCTCCCGGGCGTGGGCACCGTGTACTCATGGTAGTAACCGCTCTCCCTGGCGGGGAGCCGCTTTTCCCGGTTCTCGAACACGGTTCCGTCACTGCGGTACGGGAACGGCCCGCCCGCCTGGATGAGGCGCCAGGTCTGGCCGGCTTCCGGGGGCAGGCTGGACAGCGCGGTGAGCCCGGTCGCGGGCTCGGTCGACGTGGTGGTCTCGCGCACGATCCACCCACCGAACACGAGCACGATGAGCCCGACGAGCGCGACGGTGATCCGCCTCCTGCTTGACACCAGCGACACCTTAGGACCGGCTCGAAACGTCCTCGTCGCGGCCCGGCCGCAACCACGCGGCCACCCGGTCGACGATCCGGTCGATCAGCCACGCCACACCGACGCACAGCGGCGCCAGAACCGCGATGACCAGCAGGAACTGCAGCGGGAACCACAGCTGCGCGAGCCACAGTTCCGCGTTGTCCCACCAGGTGGCCAGGCCGTCGAACACCTGACCAGGGTACGCCAGCGGCCCCGGCGAGGTACGTTGCAGGCATGTTCGCCGTCTACGCTCGTGAACCGAACCCGGAAAACCCGCTCGACGCGCTGACCGTCGGCGAGCGGCCGGACCCGGAGGTGCCGTCCGGCTGGGTGAAGGTCGCCGTCAAGGCCGCCAGCCTCAACATGCACGACATCTGGACCCTGCGCGGGGTCGGGATCAAGCCGGACCAGTTCCCGATGATCCTCGGCTGCGACGGGGCCGGCGTGCTGGAGGACGGCACGGAGGTCGTCCTGCACTCCGTGGTCAACGCGCCGGGCTGGCAGGGTGACGACACCCTCGACCCGAAGCGCACGCTGCTCACCGAGAAGCACCAGGGCACCTTCGCCGACTACGTGATCGTCCCGGCCCGCAACGCGGTGCCGAAGCCGGCAGGGTTGTCCTTCGCCGAGGCCGCCACGATGGGCACCGCGTGGCTGACCGCGTACCGGATGCTGTTCGTGAAGTCGGGTCTGCGTCCCGGGCAGACGATGCTCGTGCAGGGCGCGTCCGGTGGCGTGTCGACCGCGCTGATCCAGCTCGGCCGGGCCGCGGGCCTGCGGGTGTGGGTGACCGGCCGGTCCGAGGAGAAGCGCGCGCTGGCCGAGCAGCTCGGCGCGCACCAGACGTTCGAGACCGGCGCGCGGCTGCCCGAGCGGGTGGACGGCGTGTTCGAGACCGTCGGCAAGGCGACCTGGGGCCACTCGCTGAAGTCGCTGAAGCCGGGCGGGATCGTCGTGGTGTCCGGGTCGACCAGCGGCCCGGACCCCAGCGCCGACCTGCAGCGGGTGTTCTTCCTGCAGCTGCGGGTCGTGGGGTCCACCATGGGCACCCGCGACGAGCTGGAGGACATGCTCCGCTACCTCGACCTGACCGGCATCAAGCCGCAGATCGGCAAGGAGCTGCCGATGGCGGAGGCCGCCGAAGGCTTCCGGCTGATGCAGGAGGGCGCCACCGCGGGGAAGATCGTTTTCACCCGCTGAATCGCTCTGACCTGCGAAGACGCCTTGTTGACATGGCGCCGATACCGGTTTGTGACCCACGTCTACTGAGCGGAACCCGAGATTTACTCGCTAACCTGGGTACATGACCGCAGTGCAGCGGGAAATCGAGGCGGCGCCGGGCTCACGGCTCGCCGGCCCGGAGGACATCCGGGCCGGCCACCGGAGTTTCGCCGGCGTGCGCACCAGGGTGCTGGAAGTGGGTCCCAAACCCAAGCGGGGCACCGGAAGACTCGTCCTGCTGCACGGCTACTGCGACAGCGCCGACACCTGGCGCCCGGCGCTGACCGAACTGGCCGCCGCCGGGGTCCCCGCGGTGGCGGTCGACCTGCCCGGCTTCGGTGAAGCCGACCCCCTGCGCCCCGGCGCGATGCTCGCCCAGCTGGACGCGTTCGTCGCCGAGGTCGTGCGGTTCTACGCCGACCGCGGCAAGGTCGTGCTGGGTGGCAACTCGCTCGGCGGGACGATGAGCCTGCGCGCGGCCTGCCGCGAGCAGCTGCCGATCGCCGGGGTGGTGTCCATCGCCGCGCCCGGGTTCGTCGACTCCTGGCTGGTCCGGACCGTCGGGAAGTACCCGCTGCCGTTGCGGCTGGCGGCGTCGCTGCCGTTGCCGGTGCCCGGCTTCGTGGTGCGGACGATCGCCGGTCTCGTGGTGCCGTGGCTGCTCTACGCCGACCGGTCGGCCGCGGACATCGCCCACGTGTCGCGGTTCACCGGGCTGTTCCCGGACTTCCGCTCGACGACCACTCGTCTGGACCAGGCCCGCCAGCTGGTCGCCGAGCTGGCCGAGGCCTATGACGGGCTGGAATCGATCAAGGTCCCGCTGCTGGTGGTCGCGTGCGGCAAGGACCGGCTGGTGACGGCCGCCGCGGGCCGCCGGCTGCACGCGCTGGTGCCGCACAGCCGGCTGATGCTGCGCGAGGAGTGGGGGCACTGCCCGCAGCTGGACGACCCGGTCGCGATCGCCGAGCTGCTGAGCTACTTCCGGGCCGGTGCGGTGCACAAGAAATCGCGCCGCCGCACCACCGGGCTCACGCAGAAGGCCGCCGCGGGCTAGCTGTCACATCCGCTCGCGCCGTTCCGTCAGGGAGATAGAAACCCCAACCGGAACAGGAGTTCATCGTGGACGCTCGTCTGAACCTCTTCGCCAGCCCGACCGCCGGCAAGTTCCTGAAGCACATCTTCGCCGCCGGCAAGGTGCTCGAGGGATCGACCGTGCCCGAGAGCACGCGGAATCTGCTGACGCTGCGCGCCAGCCAGATCAACGGCTGCGGCTACTGCACGGACATGCACTTCAAGGACGCCGTGGCGGCGGGCGAGGAGCCGACGCGCCTCAACCTGGTGGCGGCCTGGCGCGACGCCACCGTGTTCACCGAGGCCGAGCGCGCCGCCCTGGAGCTGACCGAGGAGGGCACCCGCCTCGCCGACGCGGCCGGCGGTGTCAGCGACGAGGTGTGGGCCAACGCGGCCAAGCACTACGACGAGGAGCAGCTCGCCGCCCTGGTCGCCGCCATCGCCCTCATCAACGCGTGGAACCGCATCAACGTCATCGTCCAGAACCCCGCCGGCGACTACCGCCCCGGCCAGTTCCACTGAGCCGGCGCAAAGCCCCGGGACCTTCGGAGGTCCCGGGGCGGGCCCCGCCCTAGTAACGTGATCCGGTCATTACCCGGACGAGTGATTGGGGACATCGGTGGCCGTACACGAGCTGTTCCGGCGCAAACCCGTCGAACAGATCGAGGCCGTGGAGGGCGGCGGGCTCCAGCGGACCCTGGGCCTGTGGCAGCTGACCGCGATCGGCGTGGGCGGGATCATCGGCGCGGGCATCTTTTCGCTCGCGGGCGCGGTGGCGAACCAGACGGCCGGGCCGGCCGTGCTCATTTCGTTCCTGGTGGCCGGGATCGCCAGCGCGGCGGCGGCGTTCTCCTACGCCGAGTTCGCCGGGCTGATCCCGCGCGCCGGATCGGCCTACACCTACGGATACGCGGTGCTCGGCGAGCTGGTCGGCTGGTTAATCGGCTGGGACCTGCTGCTGGAGTACACCGCGATCGTCGCCGTGGTCGCGATCGGCATCTCCGGCTATTTCAACGATCTGCTCGGCTTCCTGGACATCCACCTGCCGCTGTGGATGTCCGGCGCGCCGGGCACCGAGCCGGAGGGCGTGGCGGCGGGTTCGTACAAGGTGAACCTGTTCGCGGTGCTGCTGTGCCTGCTGATCGCGTTCGTGCTGAATCAGGGCATGCGCTCGGCCGCGCGGTTCGAGACGCTGCTGGTGTACCTCAAGGTCGCGCTCGTGGTGCTGGTGATCGTGGTCGGCGCGTTCCACGTCAACACCGGCAACTGGTCCGACTTCTTCCCGTTCGGCGTCGGCGGCGCGTTCACCGGTGCGGCGACGGTGTTCTTCGCGGTGTTCGGCTACGACGCCATGTCCACCGCGGCCGAGGAGTCGCGTGACTCGCAGAAGCACATGCCCAAGGCGATCCTGTACTCGCTCGCGATCTCGATGGTGCTGTACGTGCTGGCGTGCCTGGTGCTGACCGGGATGGTGCCCTACACCGACATCGACTCGGAAGCCGCGTTCTCCAGCGCGTTCGAGTCGGTGGGGCTGCGCTGGCTCGGCGGGGTGATCGCGGTCGGCGCGATCCTCGGCATCCTGACCGTGTTGTTCACGTTCCTGCTGGGCGCGACGCGCGTCGGGTTCGCGATGAGCCGCGACGGGTTGCTGCCCAAGTGGTTCTCCGGCACGCACCCGGTGAAGAAGGTGCCGAGCCGGATGACGTGGATCCTCGGCGCCGCTGCGGCGGTGATCGCCGGGCTGCTGCCGATCGGCGAGGCCGCGGAGCTGACGAACATCGGGATCCTGCTGGCGTTCGTGGTGGTGTGCGTGGCGGTCGTGGTGCTGCGGTACCGCCGCCCGGACCTGCCGCGCACGTTCCGCTGCCCCGGGATGCCGGTGGTGCCGGCGATCGGCGTGGCGTTCTCGATCTGGCTGATCACGTTCCTGAAGCCGGAGACGTGGCTGCGCTTCGCGGTGTGGTTCGTCATCGGGCTGGTGGTGTACTTCGCCTACGGCCGGCGGCATTCGAAGCTGGCGGATCACCACCAGAGGTAGACGTACCCGGGCGCGCCGGGCATGCCGGCGGCGCCCCCCGCGCCGATCCCGCCCGGCGGGGCGCTCGGGATCACCCCCGCCGCGCCGGGCCGCTCCGCGGTCGCGTCACTGCCGGGCGCCGCGAGGCCGGGCGAGGTGCCGCAGTCGGCGGTGCCTCCCCGGCCGGGCGCCTCGGCGGTCCCGGGCGTGCCGCCACGGGCCACGACGAGCGGCGGGCTGCCGGCGACGCCCAGGCTGGAGTCACTGCCCGCCGCCCCGGCCGGCCCGCCTACGCCGACGGTCACGGTGTACTCGGTGGCCGGGGTGACCGCGACGGAGCACCACGCCGCTCCCCCGCCACCACCACCGGCGCTTCCCGGCGTTTCCGTCGTGGCTTCCGGGAGCTTCTCCCCACCACCGCCCGCGCCCCACAGGGCGACGAACACCGAGGTGACGCCCTCGGGCGCGGTGAACGTGCCGCTGACGGTGAAGGCCTGCTCCCCGTGGGCGGGTTCGGCCCCGTCCACCGGCGCGGCCGCCGTGATCAGGACAGCCGCCACGGCAACGGCTTTTCCGAACGCCATGCTCGAAAGGGTGCGCTCTCCGGCGGACTGGCGCACTTCTTTCAGCCGATGGGGTGAACCCGTCGGCCGTCAATATATTTGTGTGCGCACGCACGTAAATGCGGTACGCTGCGACACGACGGAAGGAGCACACGATGATCCCCTCGGTCGACGTCCCGCCCGGCGATCCCCGATTGCCCGCCTCGCCGGACGTGATTGTGGTCTATTCGGACCTGAACTGCTCGTTCGCCCACGTCGCGGTGCACCGGCTGCACGAGACGCGGGAACGGCTCGGCCTGACCGGCCAGGTGCGCTTCGACCACCGGGCCTTCCCGCTCGAACTGTTCAACCGCGGGGTCAACGAGCGGCCCGGGGTCGACTCGGAGGTCGCCGTGCTCGGCGCGCTGGAGCCGGACGCCGGCTGGCAGCTGTGGCAGGAGAAGGACTGGCGGTACCCGGTGACCATGCTGCCGGCGCTGGAAGCCGTGCAGGCCGCGAAGCAGCAGGGCCTGCACGTCTCGGAGCAGCTCGATCGCGCGCTGCGGAAGGCGTTCTGGGCGCAGAGCCGGTGCATCTCACTGCGCGACGTGATCCTGGACGTGGCGGCCGAGACCGGTGTGGTCGACGTGCCGGACCTGGCCGGACGGCTCGACCGGGGCGAGGCGCGCGCCGCCGTCATCGAGCAGTTCGAGTCGGCGCGCGACGACCGGGTCGTGTGCAGCCCCCACCTGTTCCTGGCCGACGGCACCAACGCGGCCAATCCCGGCGTCTCGGCGCGCTGGGTGAACGGTGGCTTCGGCGTCGGGTTCCCGGTGATCGACTCGGACGAGCCGGACATCTACCGGGTACTGCTGGAGAAGGCGGCGAGCCTGGCGTGATCACCACTGCTGACGGCCTCCGGATGGTGGCGGAACTCGCCCGTCCGGAGCGCTGGCTCGCCGTGCTCGTGACCGCCCGGGCCGACGGCCGGCCCGGTGTTTCCGTGGTGAACGCGGGAATCCTGCCGCACCCGGTGACCGGTGAGACCGTGGTCGCGTTCGTTTCCCGCGGCCGTACCGCGAAGCTCGCCAACCTGCGCGAACGTCCACATGCGACGCTGGTGTTCCGGTCCGGCTGGGAGTGGGTGTCGGTGTCCGGCCCGGTGGAGCTGGCCGGCCCCGACGACGTTCTGCCCGGCCTGCCGGACCCACGCCTCCTGCTCCGCGACATCTACACCGCCGCCGGCGGGGTGCACCCGGACCTGGACGAATACGACCGCGCGATGGCCGAGGACCGCCGCACCGCGGTGCTCCTGCGGCCGGCGCGCTTCACCACCAACCCACCTGGAACCGAACACGAGGAAGCCGAATGACCGACGCACCGTCGACCGTCCACCGTCCCGCGGCCGCCGCGGGGACCATCCAGGTCTGGTCGGACCTGCTCTGCCCGTTCGCGCACGTGGCCCTGCACCGCCTCCGGGTGGCCCGGGAGCGGCTGGGGCTGCAGGACCGGGTCCGGATCGACCACCACGCGTTCCCGCTGGAACTGTTCAACGGTCCGCACCCGAGGCCGGGTACCGACAGCGAGGCCGTGGGTCTCGGCGCGATCGAACCGGCGGCCGGGTTCCGCCTGTGGACCGCGGCGGACTGGCTGTACCCGAACACCGTGCTGCTCGCCAACGAGGCGGTGGCCGCGGCCAAGGCGCAGGGCCTGGGGCCGGCCGAGGACCTGGACCGCGCGCTGCGCCGGGCGTTCTGGGTGGACAACCGCACCATCGGCCATCGCACCGTCATCCTGGAGGTCGCCGCCGAGACCGGCACGGTCGACGTCGGCGCGCTGACCGAGGCGCTCGACTCCGGCCGGCACCGGGCGGACGTGATGACCGACTACGCCATCGCGCGGACCGACGAGGTGACCGGCAGCCCGCACCTGTTCACGCCGGACGGCACGGGTGTGCACAACCCGGGCATCACCGTGCACTGGGAAGGCCCGTGGGCGTCCGGCTTCCCCGTCGTGGACGAGCACGACTCGGACTGGACGGAAACGCTGCTGAAGAAGGCCATGGGGTGACCACTTCACTCCCGCTTCGGAGAGTGGCTCGCGACCAGGAGCGGGTCGAATCGCCCGGGCACGAAGCGATGGCGGCTCGCCTGCTGAACCTCCTGATGGACCGACTCCGGCCGTGCGCCTGCGGTCAACCCCAGGTGGCTGCTCGATCGCGGACCGGGAGCCAAGTGGGGAGTCATCCGGCCCTCGTCCAATCGAGGAACAGGTCGGGCTCCAGATCCTCGCCCGGGCCGAGCGCGTAGCGGGAGAAGTCGGTGATGCCCTCTTGTTCGAGGACGGCGTCGTCCAGGTAGAAGTTCCCCGTGCAGCTCCGCGCGTCGCGGGTGAGGATCGCGTGGGCGGCGTCGGCCATGATCCGCGGGGAACGTGATCGCTCCAGCATCGCGTTGTCGCCCACGACGTGCTCGACCGCCGCGGTGGCTATCGTCGTGCGCGGCCACAGGGAGTTCACCGCGATGCCCTCGCCCGCCAGCTCGTGGGCCAGTCCCAGGGTGCACAGGCTCATGCCGTACTTCGCGATGGTGTACCCGAGGTGGCGGCCCGCCCACCGCGGCGACAGGTTCAGTGGCGGCGACAGGTTCAGGATGTGCGGGTTCGCCGACTTGCGCAGGTGCGGCAGGCACGCCTTGCTGAGCAAGAAGGTTCCCCGCGCGTTGACGTCCTGCATGAGGTCGTACCGCTTCATCGTCAGATCGGTGGTCGCCGACAGGTCGATCGCGCTCGCGTTGTTGACGCACACGTCGATCGAGCCGAATGCGAGCGCCGTGCGTTCCACCGCCTCGAGCACGGCGTCGTCGTCCCGGACGTCTCCGACGATCGGCAGCGCGTTGCCGCCCGCCCGCTCGATCTCCCGGGCGGCCGTGTGGACCGTGCCCGGCAGCTTGGGGTGCGGCTGACCGGTTTTCGCCAGCAGTGCGACGTTCGCGCCGTCCCGCCCGGCCCGGACCGCGATCGCGAGGCCGATGCCCCGGCTGCCACCGGACATGATCACCGTCTGGCCCGACAAGTCACGCGGCACGGAATTCCTCCTTCTCCTCGGCGATTCCCCCATCATGCGGCCGCCGCCGGTCCGCCTCCACGGTTCGAACCGACAACGCCGCGGCCCGCCGTTGTCGGTCGCGGCCACCTCGCCGCGGCCCGGGCCCTCCGCGACGGGCAGTTTTGGTTCTGATCGACAAAGGCCGCGGGCAACTTGGTCGGCACGAGCCATGTCGTGCGGCTCGGATCCGCTCCTAGTGTCTTGCCTCACACGAAGACGTGACTGTGAGGTGTTTCGATGAGCATCGGCTACTTCCCGTGGAACCGGCCTGCGGCCGCGGCGGACCGGCCGTGCCTGCGCGATCCCCAGACGGAACTGACCTACGGCCAGGTGAACCTCCGGGTCGAGGCGATCACCGAACAACTGGCGGAGCGCGGCATCGGGAACGGGGACGTCGTCGCGATCATGCTCCCCAACCGGGTCGAACTGCTCCTCGTCATCCTCGCGGCCTGGAAGATCGGGGCGGTCGCCACTCCGCTGAACCCCGCGTTCACGGTGACCGAAGCGCGGTACCAGCTCGACGATTCCAGGGCCGCCCTGCTGGTGACGGACCGGGACCCGGCCGGCTACCACGTGCCGGTCCTGGACGTGCGGGATCTGGCCACCCTCCCGGCCGGCACCGGGTCGCCGGCGCGCTCCGATCCCGCGGACATCGCGCTGCTGATCTACACCAGCGGGTCGACCGGCCGTCCGAAGGGCGTCATGCTCGACCACGCCAACCTGCGGGCCATGACGTCGATGCTGGCCGGCCACCTGCACCTGGGCGCCGACGACCACTGCCTGCTCGTGCTGCCCCTGTTCCACGTCAACTCGCTGTGCGTGAGCTTCCTGGCGCCCATGCTCGTCGGCGCCCAGATCACGATCCTGCCCCGGTTCGCGCCGGACACCTTCCTGGCGGCCGTGCGAGAGCACCGGCCGACCTACTTCTCCGCCGTGCCGACCATCTACGCGCGGCTGGCCGAACTCCCGGACCACGTCCGGGCGGACCTGACGTCGGTGCGCTTCGCCGTGTGCGGAGCCGCGCCGATGCCACGCGAGCTGCTCGAACGGTGCGCCGACCGGTTCGGCATCGTCATCGTCGAGGGCTACGGGCTCACCGAGGGCACGTGCGCGTCGACCTGCAACCCCCTCGACGGTCCCCGCAAGCTGGGCACGGTCGGCCCGCCGTTGCCCGGGCAGCAGGTGAAGATCGTCGACGAGGCGGGCCGCGAGTGCGCCACCGGACAGGCCGGCGAGGTCGTCATCGCGGGACCCAACGTCATGCGCGGCTACCTAAACCGGCCGGAGGCCACCGCGGAAACCGTGCGCGGCGGCCTGCTGCACACCGGAGACGTCGGATACCTCGACGAGGACGGCTACCTCGTCCTGGTCGACCGCATCAAGGACATGATCATCCGGGGTGGCGAGAACATCTACCCCAAGGAGATCGAGGCGGCGTTGTGCCGCCACGACGCCGTGCTGGAAGCCGCCGTCATCGGCGAACCACACCCGGTCTACGGCGAGGTGCCGGTGGCCTTCGTCGTCCGTTACCCCGGCGCGACCGCCACCGCGGAGGAACTGCTCGAGCACTGCCGGCGCGACCTCACGAAGGTCAAGCTCCCGGCGCGCATCTCGATCGTCGACGCCCTGCCGAGGAACCCGGTCGGAAAGATCGACAAACCCGCGCTGCGCAGCGCACTTCCGGTCGCCCGATAAGAATTCGCTCAAAGGAGAGAGAAACGTGGGACTCACCAAACCGGACTTCCCGCCGGTCGATGTCGAGACTTTTCTCGGCCAACCGTTGCGGGAGCGCATCAAGGCGCTGTCACTGCACTGGGTCGAGTACGGCTTCGGCTCCCCCAAGCTGTTCCACCTGATCTACGCCGTGAAGGTGCTCGTGCTGCACGTGGTCGCCGGCGCGGCGGCGGCGACCTGGTCGTCCGGTCTCGGTCCGTTCTGGGACGTCGCGACCTGGTGGAACGAGCCCATCGTGTACCAGAAGCTGATCCTGTGGACGGTGCTGCTGGAGACCGTCGGCGTGGCCGGCTCGTGGGGGCCGCTCGCGGGCAAGTTCAAGCCGATGACCGGTGGCGTGCTGTTCTGGACCCGCCCCGGCACGATCCGCGTCCGCCCCTGGCGCCGAGTGCCGTTCACCTCCGGCGATCGCCGCACCGTGTTCGACGTGCTGCTCTACCTCACGGTGCTCGGGGCGCTGCTGGCCGCCATCCTCACCCCCGGGCGGCCCAGCGCGACGCTGTCGGCCGCTCTGCCCGGCAACACGTCCGGCCTGGTGAACCCGGTGCCGGTCGCCGTCGCGATCGCCGCGCTGGTGTTGCTCGGCCTGCGGGACAAGGTGATCTTCCTGGCGGCCCGGGGTGAGCAGTACCTGCCCGCGATGGTGTTCTTCGTCGCCCTGCCCTTCGTGGACATGATCGTCGCGCTGAAGCTGCTGATCGTGGTCGTGTGGATCGGCGCCGGGGTGTCGAAGTTCGGCAAGCACTTCTCCAACGTCGTCCCGCCGATGGTGAGCAACAGCCCGTGCATCCCGGCGAAGTGGTTCAAGCGCGCGCACTACCGGGACTTCCCGCGCGACATCCGTCCGTCCAAAGTGGCCGGTTTGCTGGCCCACGTCGGCGGCACCTGCGTCGAGATCATCACGCCGCTGATCCTGCTGCTGTCGACCAACCGGGTCCTGACGCTCGCCGCGGTCGCGATGATGGTGCTGTTCCACCTGTTCATCACCTCGACGTTCCCGCTGGCGGTCCCGCTGGAGTGGAACATCCTGTTCGCCTTCGCCGCGATCTTCCTGTTCTGGGGCTTCCCCAACGAGGCCGGCTACGGGATCGGCGACATGTCCTCGCCCTGGCTGACCGCCGCGATCGCCGCCGGCCTGCTGTTCTTCCCGGTTCTGGGCAACCTGCGGCCCGACCTCGTCTCGTTCCTGCCGTCGATGCGGCAGTACGCGGGCAACTGGGCGTCGGCGCTGTGGGCGTTCGCTCCGGGCGCCGAGGAGAAGCTCGACGCCGTGCGCCGTCCGACGCGGAACCAGATCGACCAGCTCAAGGGCATGGGTTACGCCCCCGCCATCGCCGAGATCACGATGCAGCAGACCATCGCGTGGCGCTCGATGCACAGCCAGGGACGCGGCCTGTTCTCCCTGCTGTACAAGCACCTGCCCGACATCGACCGGTGGACGATCCGGGAGGCCGAATTCGCGTGCAACTCGCTGCTCGGCTTCAACTTCGGCGACGGTCACATGCACAACGAGGACATGCTGGCCGCGTTGCAACGGCGGTGCGGGTTCGAACCCGGCGAGTTCCTCGTGGTGTGGGTGGAATCCCAGGCCATCCACAGCCGGGTCCAGCACTACAAGGTCATCGACGTCGCCGTCGGCGTGATCGAGCGCGGCACGTGGAAGGTCGCCGACGCCGTCGCCGAGCAGCCCTGGCTGCCGAACGGGCCCATCCCGCTGCAGGTGGAGTGGTCACGGGCCGCGGACGGCGACCAGACGGCGCAGGCCACCCCGCAGCGCCGCACCCCGCAGCACCGCACTGGGACGCCGGCATGACCACCGCCGTCGTGGTCGGCAGCGGGCCCAACGGGCTCGCTGCCGCCACCGCCCTCGCGCGGGCGGGTGTGGACGTCACCGTGCTGGAAGCCGCGGCGGAGATCGGCGGTGGTACCCGGTCGAGTGAGGCCATCCTGCCCGGTCTGCTGCACGACCACTGCTCGGCGTTCCACCCCATGGCAGCCGGCTCGCCGTTCCTGCGGGAGCTCGGCCTCGAGCGGTACGGGCTGGAGTGGCGGTGGCCGGAGATCGACTGCGTGCACCCGCTGGACAACGGCGACGCCGGCGTCCTGCACACCTCGCTGGAGCGCACGGCCGAGGGTCTGGGCGCCGACGGGCCGCGGTGGCGGGTGCTGTTCCGGCCGTCCGAGACGTTCGACGACTGGTCCTCCGACATCATGGGGCCGCTGGTCCGGCTGCCCGAGCACCCGCTGCGGATGGCGCGGTTCGGCGCGCCGACCCTGCTCCCCGCCTCCCTGCTCGCGCGGGTGTTCCGCACCGAACGGGCCCGGGCGCTGTTCGGCGGGGTGGCGGCGCACGCGTTCCGGCCGCTGCACCTCCCGCTCACCTCGGCGATCGGGGTGGGGATCATCACCGCGGGGCACCGGTACGGCTGGCCGGTGGCGGCGGGCGGGTCGCGGTCGATCACCGCGGCCATGGCCGCGCTGCTGGCCGACCTCGGCGGCAAGATCGAGACGGGCGTCCGGGTGTCCGCGGCCAGTGATCTGCCGCCCGCCGACATCACGGTTTTCGACCTGGCACCGGGTGCGGTCGCCGACATCCTCGGCGACCGCCTCCCGCCCGGTGTCGCCCGGTCCTACCGGCGGTTCCGGCACGGGCCGGGCGCGTTCAAGGCCGACTTCGCCGTCGCGGGCGGGGTGCCCTGGACCAATCCGGACGCCCGACGGGCCGGCACCGTCCACCTCGGCGGGGAGTACCGCGAGATCGCCGCCACCGAACGCGAGATCCACGCGGGACGGATGCCCGAGCGCCCGTTCGTCCTGGTGGGGCAGCAGTACCTGGCGGACCCGGCGCGGTCGGCGGGGGACGTCCATCCGGTGTGGACCTACGCGCACGTGCCGCACGGGTACACCGGTGACGCGACCGAGGCCATCGTCGCGCAGATCGAGCGGTTCGCGCCGGGGTTCCGCGAGCGGATCGTCGGCACGGCGGTGCGGTCGGCGACCGGGTTCGCCGCGTACAACCCCAACTACGTGGGCGGTGACATCATCACCGGCAGCAAGGACGTCCGGCAGCTGGTCTTCGGTCCCCGGATCGGCCTCGACCCCTACGCGACGGGCGTCCCGGGCGTGTACGTCTGCTCCGCCGCGACTCCGCCCGGTCCGGGTGCGCACGGCATGTGCGGTGCCCACGCCGCGGCGCGTGCGCTGCGCGACCTGCGCCGCGGGGACGGCCGCGTTGCCGCATAATGGGGTCTCCCACCACCTGGGAGGAAGGTATGCGGTGAGGTCCGGGCCGTCGGGTAACGGGACCGCCGACGGGGACGTCGCGCGGTGGGTGGTCACCGTCGCCACGGACCTCAACCCGCGGCTCGGTGACATCACCGACAGCATCCGGGTGCAGCTGGCCGAGCGGATCGACGCCCTGCGCGGTGATCAGCGCCTGGTCGACCTGCTCCGGGCCAGCATCGAGAGCAACGTCGACACGATCCTGCACATCCTGCAGCACGACATCCCCGTCGCCAACGTCGAACCGCCGTCGGCCGCGGTGGAGTACGCGCGCCGCCTCGCGCAGCGCGGCGTGCCGGTCTACGCCCTGGTCCGGGCCTACCGGCTCGGCCAGGATCACCTGCTCAAGCTGTGCTTCGCCGAGATCGAGCGCCGCATCGCCGACACCGGCATCGCGTTCCGCGTGTCCCAGCGTTTCGTGGAGGTGACCTTCAGCTACATCGACTGGATCTCCCAGCAGGTCACCACCGTCTACGAGGACGAGCGGGAACGGTGGCTGGAGAACCGCAGCACGCTGCGGGCGGTGCGGATCCGCGAGCTGCTCGACGGCCGCGACTTCGACCTCGAATCCGCCGAAGCCGCGATCGGGCACCCGCTGCGCCAGCACCACCTCGGAGTCGTCGTCTGGCGCCGGGGCGAGAGCGAGAGCGGCGACAACGACCTGTCCGGGCTCGAGCGCACGGTGAGCGCGGTGGGCCGGGCGCTGCGCTGTACCGGGCGCCCCCTGTTCGCCGCCTGCGACCGCACCAGCGGCTGGGGCTGGCTGCCGTTCGACGGCCCGGTGCCCGCGGTCGATCCGGCCACCGTCGCCGGCATCCTGCGCGGGACGGCGCCGGGAGTGGCGGCGGCGCTCGGCAAGCCGGCAGCGGACGTGAACGGCTTTCGCGAGACGCACCGGCAGGCGCTGCTGGCGCAGCGGGTGGCGCTGGTCGCCGGCCCCGCGGCGCACACCGTGACCTCCTACGGCGATCCCGGGGTGCGGGCGGCCGCGCTGATGTGCGCCGACCTGGACCAGGCCCGGACCCTGGTGCACGCCACCCTCGGCAAGCTCGCCCTCGACGACCCCTACCACGCTCGCCTCCGCGAGACCCTGCTCAGCTTCATGACCGCGGGATCCAGCTACACCGCGGCCGCCGAACGCCTGACGTTGCACAAGAACTCGGTGAAGTACCGCGTGCTGAAGGCCGAAGAAGAACGGGGCGCCCCCATCGGCGACGACCGGCTCGACGTCGAACTCGCCCTGACGGCATGCCATTGGCTCGGCCCGTCACTGCTGATTCCCGCCGGCTCCCCGGCGCGCGGCGGCTGACGACCGCCCGGTCAGTCGCCGCCGAGGAAGACCACCGCGTCGTCGAGCTGGGCGCGGTCGGTGCGGAACCCGTTGACCGGGTGCTCGGTGTCGGCGTAGCCGAAGGAGACCGCGCAGACCACCAGCCGTTCGGCCGGGATCCGCAGGCACCGGTGGACGTGGTCGGCGTGCATCGCGATCGCGGCCTGCGGGATCGTGGCGACGCCGAGCGCGGTGGCGGCGTTGAGGAGGTTCGCCACGTAGCCGCCGCAATCGATCGCGCCGTAGACGCCCTGCTCGCGGTCGGTGGTGACGACCGCGACGTGCGGGGCGCCGAAGAACTCGAAGTTCCTCAGGCGCTGCGCCTCCCGCGCGTCGCGGTCCTCCCGCCGGATCCCGAGGCTCCGGTAGAGCGCGTACCCCGCGCCGCGCCGGCGCTCCTGGTACACCCCGTGGTATCCGGCGGGCATCGGCAGGTCCGGCGCGGGCTCGTGGGTCTTCGCGTGCTCGGTCAGACCGCGCGCGAATCGCCGGGTCGCCTCGCCCGAGGTGACGTACACCTGCCACGGCTGGGTGTTGCACCACGACGCGGTCCGCTGGGCGGTCCCGAACATCTCGCGCATCACCGCGTCCGGCACCGGATCCGGCAGGAAGGCACGGCAACTCCAGCGCTGCCCGAGCAGCCGGTCGAACCCGGTGGTGGTCAGGGAACTCCTCACCAGCAACACAATATATTATACTTGCCACTTCGTCCCGTGACCGCCGCCACTACCCGGCCAGGTTCTCCTCGAAGAACGGCGTGGCCTCCTCGACGGCGCGCTTGACGTACTCCGGTACGTCGTAGAAGTCCATGTGGGTGCCGCCCTCGACGACCACCAGCTTCTCCGCCGACCGCACCCGCGAGTGCAGCTCCGTGGTGTGCCACAGGGAGCCGGCCGCGTGGTCGGTCATCGCCGCGGTGACGGCGTACCCGCCGCCGGCGCAGACGCCCAGCACACCGATGCGCCCGGCGGCGACGTAATCGACGGTCTGCAGGTGGTCGACCGCGGCGCGCACGTCCTCCACGCGGGCGGCAGGTACAGGTTGCCCGCCATGCCGATCGGGCCGTTGGGGAAGGTGATCGTCTGCACTGGACACTCCCTGGATTCGGTTCCGCCCGGCGGTTCCCGATCTCCGGCGTGTCCGACGAGGTCCTGCACGCCATCGCCAGGGCGCTGCAGCTCGACGACATCGAGACGGCCCACCTGTTCGACCTGGTGTGCGCCGCCACCCGCCGCGCCGGGGCGCGCACGGTGAAGCCGCGCGCCGCGCGGCAACGGGTCCCCGACGGCGTGCAGGCGCTGATGGACTCGATGGCCGGCGCCCCGGCGATCGTCCAGAACGGCCACCTCGACCTCGTCGGCGCCAACGCGCTGGGGCGGGCGCAGCGCGGAGTTCCGGACGCGGTGGGCCGCCCACGACGTGCGGGCCCACCGGCGCGGCACGAAGCAGTTCCACCACCCGGTGGTGGGCGACCTCACCCTGCGCTTCGAAGCGCTCGAGATCACCAGCGCGGCCAACCTGACGCTGATCGGCTACACCGCGGAGCCCGGGTCCCCCTCGGCCGAGGCGCTGCAGCTCCTCGCGAGCTGGATCGCGACCGCGCCGTCACCGCCAGGCGAGCGCGCCCGCGCCGACTGACCGACAATGACCGGATGCCGGCGCCGAACGCACGGGTCCACCGGGACGTCTCACCACTGGAGCTCTTCTTCGACCTGGTGTTCGTCCTGGCCATCGGCCAGCTCACGCACCACCTGATCGAGCACCTGACCTGGCGGGGCGCCGGCGAGACGCTGATCGCCCTCGTCGCCGTGTGCGGGGTCTGGGCGTTCACGTCCTTCGAGGTCACCCTGCTCGACATCGAGCGCGCGGCCACCCGCGCGATCACCCTCCTGGTGATGGGTCTCGGCCTGTTCATGAACGCCGGGATCAAACACGCGTTCGACTCCGGGCCGTGGGTCTTCGTCGTGCCGATGCTGCTCGCGCTCGCCGGCCCGGGTGCCTACGCCGCGGCGACCTCGCCCGCGCCCGAACTGCGCCGGCACTTCGTGCGCGTGCTGATCTGGATCGGCGCGTCCGCGCCCTTCTGGGTGGCCGGAGCGGTGTCGGGCCCCGAGTCCCGGATCTGGTGGTGGGCCGCCGGCGCGCTCATCGATCTGCTCGGCACCTGGACCGCGCACCCGATGCCCGGTCGCACGACCCGGACCGAACGCCTCCCGTTCGACGCCAAGCACATGCTCGAACGGCTGCGGCTGTTCCTCATCATCCTGCTGGGTGAAACCGTGCTCACCCTCGGACGGGTGCTCGCCGACCACGCCCAGGACGCCCTGACCCCGCTGCTGGCCCTGGGCGGTTTCGTCGCGCTGGTCTGCCTCTGGGCGATCTACTTCGGACGGTCCGAGCAGGAGGTCGTCAGCCACGCGGCCGAGAGCGCCGACCCGATCCGGTCGGTGCACCTGGGCATCAACGTGGTCTACGGGGTGGTCGCCGGGCTGGTCGTGTTCGCCGCGGGGATGGAGCTGGTCCTCGTCCACGCCCACGACCCGGCCGCCGGGATCGCCGGTGTGCTGGTGGCCGTCGGCCCGCTCGTCTACCTCGCGGCGCAGGCCGTCTACTTCCGGGCCGAACCGGGCACCGGGTGGCTGCCCCGCGCCCTCGGCGCCGCCGCCCTGGGAATCGTCGCCGCGGCCGCGTACTGGCTGCCGGCGTTCGGGGTAGTGACGCTCCTGGTCGTCGTCCTCGTCGTACCGGCCGCCCACCTCGTGCGGGCCCGGGCGAGGTGAGTCAGACCCGCCGCTCCCGGCCGCGCCACAGCTGCTCCCGCAGCAGGCGCTTCTCGATCTTCCCCGTGCCGGTCTTGGGCAGTTCGTCGAGGAAGATCACCGACTTCGGGACCTTGTACCCGCCCAGCCGGGCCCGGCAGTGGGTCAGCACCTCCGCCGCGGACAGGGCGCTCCCGGGGGACACGAAGGCGGTGATGGCCTCACCCCACCGGTCGTCGGGAGCGCCGACCACCGCGACCTCCCGCACCCCGGGCAGGTCGGAGATGACGGTTTCGATCTCCCGCGGGTACACGTTGAACCCGCCGGTGATGATCATGTCCTTGCGGCGGTCGAGGATGAACAGGAACCCGTCCTCGTCGAGGTACCCGACGTCACCGGTGTGCGCCCACCCACCCGCGAAGGTCTCCGCCGTCTCCTCGGGCCGGCGCCAGTAACCGGCGCTGACGTGCTCGCCACGGGTGCGGATCTCCCCCGTCTCGCCGGGCGGCACCGGCCGCCGCGCCGCGTCGACGATCTCCAGCTCGACGTGCGGCGTGACCCGGCCGGCCGACGCCAGCCGCGGCAGGCCCCGCGCGTTGCGGGTCTCCACGTGGTCCTCCGGCCGCAAGGTCGTGATGGGCAGCTGCGCCTCGCTGGCGCCGTAGAGCTGCTGCATCGCGTCGCCGAACCAGGCGCGGGCCCGCGCCGCGACGCCGGGCTGGATGGCCGAGCCGGCGTAGGGCAGGACCCGGACGCCGCCGACGCGGCCGCGCGGCGCGTCCCGGGCCGACAGCTCCTCCACCAGCATCGTGATCATCGTGGGCACGAGCGGCAGCACGGTGACCTCGCCGCCCAGCGCCGCGTCGGCGACCCGGGCCGCGTCGAACCCCCGCTCGTGGATGTTCAGCCCGCCACAGGCGGTGACGACGTCGGCGATACCGCCGCTGAAGTGGCTCACCGGCGCGGTGTGCAGAGCCGCGTCCCCGGGTCCCAGGCCGGGCAGGACCTCGCGGGCGTTGCGGATCAACGCGCCCACCGCCCGATGCGGGACCCGCACCCCCTTCGGCTGCCCGGTCGAGCCGGACGTGTAGAGCAGCCAGGCGTCGGATTCCGGTTCCGGGAGCGGCAGTTCGTCGTCGGTGCCGGACGCGACGAACTCCTCGAACGGGATGCACCCCGGGGGAACGTCGCCCTCCCCCAGCACCACGACGTCCCGCACGCCGGGCGGCACCCAGTCCGTGCCGTTGCGGGACAGCCATTCGCCGTCCACGAGGACGGCCACCGGTTCGGCGTCGGCGGCGATGCGGGCCAGTTCGGCCGGGTGCAGGCGGGTCAGCAGCCCGGTCCGCACGTACCCGCCGAGCGCGATCCCGTGGTAGGCCTCGGTCCATTCGCAACGGTTCGGCGACACGATGACCACGCGCGAACCGGGGGCCGCGCCGAGCCGGCGGAACGCCCGGGCGATCCGCCGGGCCCGGGCGCCCAGTTCTCCGTAGGTCAGCGTCCGGCGCTCGTCGCGGATCGCCGGGCGGTCCGCGTGCTCGCGGTAGGCGCGCGCGTAGACCTGGGCCAGTGGGGTAGGGGACATCGGGTCACCCCAGCCGCGAGGGCGCCCAGTCGCGCGTCGGCGACCGCCAGGCCGGCCAGTGGTCCTCCGGCTCGGGCCGGGTCACCGACAGGTGGGTGAAGCAGTCCTGGCACTTCACCACCATGCGCGGTCCGAGGTAGTTGGCCACGGGGTAGCGGGCGACGTCGCCGCTCCCGCACGACGGGCAGGTGGCGTCCACGGGCTGCCGTGCCACGGAGACCCGCTCGGTCTCCGGGCGCGGGAAGAGGAGTCGGTCGACGGACATGTGCGGTGCCTCCTAGAGGATCCAGTTCAGGGGGGTGGCGACGGGCACGCTCCAGGTGCCCGCCGCGCGCAGCGCCGCCAGTTCGGCCCGGCGCCGGGCGGTCGCGTCGCGGTCGATCCGCTCGCCGTCGAGGACGGCACCGAAGGCGAGAACGGCGAACTCCGGGCTGTAGAGACCGTCGCGGAGGTCGCGTTCGAGCCGGCCGAGGTCGCGGGCGAGGGGATCGCCCCAGCCACCGCCGCCGCCGATGAGGAAGCGGATCGCGTCGCCGGCCTTGAGCACGAGCCCGGAGAACTTGCCGGTGGAGTACCGCGCGCCGCGGCAGAACCCGCCGTGGTTGGGATCGGGCCTGCCGTCGGCGTCGAACATGCCGAACAGCGGCTCCGCGGGGCGGAGGTCGAGCGGGTCGGCGTGCCGCGCGAGGTCGAAGTCCTTGATGTACCACCCGAACGCGGGTGCGCCGGCACCCGCGCCGGCCGCGCCCGGCGCGCCGACCCGGACCCGGTCGCAGGTGACCGTGACGATCGTGTCGGCCTGGGCGGTCAGGGTGTACACCGAGCCCAGACCGCCCCGGTACCGCCCGGCGCCCGCGGTGTCGGCGACCATCTCGTGCTGGGCGACGATCAGCGGGCTCTCGATCTCCACGTGCTCCTGCACCGAGGTGCGGCAGTTGCCGATCGGCGTGACGCAGAAGGAGATCCCGTCCTCCTTCCACGTGCCGCCCCAGCCACCGCCGGTGAGGGCGAACGCGCCCCACGGCGTGCCGCCGTGACCGGGCCGGGTGTCGATGCCGCCCAGGCTGATGACCAGCGCGGTGCCGGTGTCGCAGGCGATCGAGCGGTCGCCGATGGCCTCGCTGAGCGCGCCGGCGACGGCGTTGATGCACCGGGCCCCGATGTCGGCGTGGTTGGAGCAGCTGGACGGCGGGAGCACGCAGACCACGCTGCCCTGGGGCAGCAGCGTTTCGATCGGCCGCAGCGTGCCGCTGTTGACCGGCGTGCCCGGATCGGCCATGAGCTTGACGGCCTCGATGCAGCGGACCGCCTCGCACCACGCGGTCCCGCAGTTGCCCAGCGGCTGCCGTCCCGAGCCGGAGAAGTCGATCTCCATGCTGTCCCCGCGGACCTTCACGGTGACCCGCACCGGGATGGGCTCGTCGGTCACGCCGTCCTCGTCGAGGAAGTCCTCGACGGTGTAGTCACCGTCCGGGATGCCGGCGATACCGCGGCGCATGCTCGCCTCGGTCGCCTCGATCGCGTACCGGCCGGCGGCCTTGACCCGGTCCAGGCCGCCGCGGGCGACGAGCGCCTGGAGCTGCCGCTCCCCCACCACCAGGCAGCCGTGCAGGGCCCGCAGGTCGCCCAGGACCAGCTGGGGCACCCGGTTGTTCTCCAGGATGTAGTTGAACAACGGCCGCACCGGGACGTCGTTGGCGTAGAGCAGCGACGGCGGGAGCTTGATCTGCTCCTCGAACGCGGTCTGCGTGCCGTTGGAGAACCCGCCGGGGATGGGCCCGCCGAGGTCGACCAGGTGGGAGGTCGAGTGCAGGATGAACTCGACGCGGCCGTCGACGAAGACGGGGCGGAGCAGGTTCACGTCGGACTGGTGGATCGTCCCGCGCCACGGGTCGTTGACGAAGATGACGTCGCCGGGCTGCAGTGTGTCGAGGTCGAACTCGTCCATCACGAAGTTCACGATGTGCGGCGAGGTGAAGGCGTGCTGCATGCAGCCCTCCCACTGCGCCGCCGTCTCCCACGCGTCACCGCTGCGGATGTGGATCGCGGTGGTGCAGTCCAGGATGTCCCGGCACACGGGCGAGAAGGCGCTGCGCATCAGGGCCTCGTTCATCTCGCGGGCGACCTCGATCAGGCCGTACCGCAGGATGTCCAGTTCGAACTCGGCCGCCGGTTCCGTGGTGGTGGTCATGCTCGTCGCGCTCCTCAGCCGTGGTTCTCGATGATCAGCAGGCGGTCGTCGTCGATGCGGGCGCGGCGGCCGGGCAGGACGACGGTCGTGGCGAACTTCTCGGACACGATCGCCGGGCCCGCCACGACCTCTCCGGGCTGGAGGCGTTCGCGGACGTGGACGGGCACGCGCACGGTGTCCCCCGCGCCGGGGATCCGCAGATCCCGGTGTCCCAGCAGGGATTCGCCGTCCTCGGCGGCCGACGGCGGGACCTTGTGCGGCCGCGGGATCACCGCGGTCACCTCCAGGGTCGACACGACGACCGGGATCTCGGTGGCGGAGAACCCGTAGGACTCCTGGTAGAAGGCGTGGAAGTCGGCGACGATCTCCGGCACGCCCGCGGCGGTCACCCGGTCCCGCCGCAGCGGGAGCCGGTTGTCCCACGTCTGCCCGCGGTACATGCCGAAGAGGGCGCGGTCGAAGGTCAGGCCCTCGATGTCCACCCCCTGCGCGGTCAGCTCCTCGGTGAGGGCGCGTTCCATCGCGGCGAACCCGTCCTCCATCACCGCGGCGTTGTCCGGGGAGAGCGGGATCATCAGCGACTGCGCCCGCGTCGTGCGCAGGTCGCTCTGCAGCAGCCCGAGTGCCGAGAACTGCCCCGGCGTGGTGGGGACGACGACGGTGTCCACGCCGAGGATCCGCGCCACGCGGTCGGCGAGCATCGGCCCGGCCGACCCGAACGGCAGCAGGGCGAAGTCGCGCACGTCCAGTCCACGGTAGACGGAGATGGTCCGGATCTTGGCGGCGATGTCCTCGCACGCGACCCGGTAGGCGGCCTCGGCCAGGTCCTCGGCGGAGAGGTTCCACCGTTCGCCGGTGCGCGCCAGCGCCGCGCGGGCGGCTTCGACGTCGAGCGTGATCCGGCCGCCGGCGAACAGGTCGGGTTGCAGGACCCCCAGCACCAGGCAGGCGTCGGTGAGCGTGGCCTCGGTGCCGCCGCGCCCGTAGCAGGCGGGGCCGGGGTTCGAGCCGGCCGAGGCGGGGCCGACCGCGATCCGGCCGAGAGCGTTGGGACCGATGATGCTGCCCGCGCCCGAGCCGACGCTTTCTACGTCGACCAGCGGCATGGTGAGCGTCAGGCCGGTCTCCAGCGTCCACAGGTCGGTCAGCGGGGTCCGCGCGTCCACGATGGCGGCCACGTCCGTGCTGGTCCCGCCGACGTCCATGGTCAGCAGGTTCCCGCGGCCGGCGTCCCGCGCCAGCCGGATGCTGCCGGTCACGCCGCCCACCGGCCCGGACACCAGCTGGAAGACCGGTGCCCGGCCGGCGTCGGCGACCGTGGCGACACCGCCGTTGGTCATCATGATCCACAACGTCCCGCCGAACGCGCGCTCCGCCAGCGCCACCGTGAGGCGCCGCAGGTACCCGACGACGGCGGGCCCGACGTAGGCGTCCAGAGCGACCGTCGTGGTCCGCTCGTGCTCCTTGGTCACCGGGTACAGGTCCGAGGTCTGGACGTAGGCGTGCGGCATCTCCTCGGCGAGGATCTCGGCGGCGCGGCGCTCGTGCCCGCGGTCGCGGTAGGAGTTCAGGAAGCACACGCCGACCGCCTCGACACCCCGGGCGGCGAGCGCGCGGGCCGCCTCCCGCACCGCGTCCTCGTCCAATGCGAGCAGTTCCGTGCCGTCGTAGGCGATCCGCTCCGGGATGCCGATCCGGTTGTGCCGCTCGACGACGGGGCGTTCCTGGTGCGGCCGCAGCCAGGTGGGGTCGTAGAACCGGTCCCCGAACTCGCGGTGCATCCGCCCGATGTCGAGCAGATCGCGGTGTCCCCGGGTGGCGAGCAGGCCGGTCCGCGCTCCCGCACGGCTGAGCAGGGCGTTGATGCCGACGGTGTGCCCGTGCACGATCTCCGCCACACCCGGGACGTCCACGTCGATCGCGGCGAGCGCCCGCAGCACGCCCTTCTCCTGCTCCGGCGTCGAAAGCACCTTGCCGTCGCGGATCTCGCCGGTGTTCCGGTTGAGCCCGACGATGTCGGTGAAGGTTCCCCCGACGTCGATCCCGACCAGCCAGTCGGCTGAGCTTCGTTGCTCGGTCACGTCTTGCCTCCAGGCCTCGTCCGATCCGAGGCGCCCAGTCTGCGACCGGGATCACACCGGGGGCATCGTCCGGGGGGCGGAGGTTTCCTACGACCTTCGGGCAGTCAGCCAGCAGGCGATGGCCTCGGCCCGGCTGGTGACGCCGAGCTTGCGGAGGATGTGGGTGACGTGGGTCTTCGCCGTGCGCTCGGAGATCACCAGCTGCCGGGCGATGTGCCGGTTGGAGTGCCCGGCGGCGAGCAGCTCCATCACCTGGACCTCGCGCGCGGTCAGATCCGCCGCGGCGGGTGGCGCGGGCGGCACCGGCCCGCGCACCGCGGCCGGGTTGGTCATGAGCGCCTCCGCGGCGCCCCGCAGGACGGCCACGCCGTCCATCAGCATCAGCCGTCCGAGCGAGTGGCTGAGCGCCTCCGCCATGACGGACAGCAGCGCCTGGTCGGTGGCGTCGACGTCGCGGCGCTGGTGGTAGCAGTCGCCGTGCAGCAGTCCGGCGACCTCGCCGTGGACGGTCAGCGGCGCGACACCGTAGGAGGTGGACCTGGTGACCCGGATGAGGTCGCGGTCGACCCGGTCGCTGTGCTGCGCGTCGAAGATCAGGCGCGGTTCGGCCCGGCGGACCACGTCCGCTTCGACGAGCCGGCCGTCGAGCTGCGGTGGGGAGGCCTTGCCGACGGCCACGATCTCGTCCGCCCAGCGCGGCTCGCGCACGACGCACATCGTGTGCAGCCGCCACACCGAATCCTCCACCCGCGACACGAGGACGCGGTCGAAGCCCAGGCGGCAGCCGGCCTCCGGGACCCGGCCGAGGAGCTCGTCCACGGTGCGCGCGTCGCGGACGGACGCCAGCGCCCCGGCCACGCGCCGCAGCAGCACGTGCCGTTCGGCGAGCCGGGCCTCGGCCAACTCGGCCTCGACCTCGCGGATCCGGCCGAGCAGGTCGACGAGCTCCCGCTGCCGCGCCGACCCGGTACCGTCCAGGGACCGCAGGGTCTCCCCCATCGCGGCGTTCCAGATCCTGCTCAGGACCGGTCTCGCGTGGTTCTCCCACGGCAGGTCGAACCGGGGCGACGGGACGTCGATGCCGAGCGCCGCGGAGGCGTCGGCGCACAGATCGCGGTACCGTTCCGCGACGCCCGTTCGCTCCGCCGCCTGGACAGCCGTGTTCGCATCCATGGTGGGCCCACCTCGACGTTCGGCACCCTTGCCGACCATATAATATATGTCATGGGTCACGGCCGACAGACCCGGGAAACGCGGGCCGCGGGCACGCCGGTTGTTCCCCGGCGATCACCGTCTCCGCCGCCACGCGGAACGACCGGCCGGCGAAGCCGGCTCTCCCCGTGCGGAGCGGGAAGCGGCTGCCCAGCAGGCCGGGCACGCCGGCACCACGGCGCCCCGCGTGCCCGGCAACGGCAGCCGGAAGCCGTCCGCGGCGATCCCGCGGCACTCCGACGAGTCGTGCCCCAGCGGCGCGCACAAGCACTGGCACCGCTCGACACCGACCCGTCGCCGCGGCACCGGAGGCTTCACCGGCTTCTCCGCTGCCCTCCGATGCGGGTGCCGCGCCGTCGGCACGGCCGGGCGGGGCGGCACCCGCCAGGCCGACGGGCAGGTCAGGTAGGTGCCGAGCACGAACGAGCGCAGCACGTCGAACTCCTCGGGGCGCGCCTCCCGCAGCGTGGCCAGGTAGGCCCCGGTGTCCTCGGCGGGAACCGCTCGCAGGGCGGACTCCACGATGCGCGGCGAGCGCGCGAGCATCGCCGCGATCACGTCCTCGCCGGGGACGTCGGCCGCCAGCCCGGGGAGGACGACCTCACCCAGGATGGCCAGCTTGTCCCGCAGTCGTCGGTGGTCCGGTGCCATCGGACAGCGTTTCCCTTCGCAGCGCCACGCGCCGGGCCCTCAGTCGAACAGCACGACTCCCCGGATGTTCTTGCCCTCGTGCATGTCCCGGTACCCCTGCGCGATGTCGTCCAGTGTGTACGTCCGGGTGATCATCTCGTCGAGTTTCAGCGTGCCCTCCTGGTAGAGCCGGAGCAGCCGGTGGACGTCCCGGTTCCCGCTCGTGGCACCGAAACACGTGCCCTCCAGTCGCTTCTGGAAGAGCGTCAACTCGAACAGGTCGAGCGGCACGTCGCTGACCCGGTGCGGCCCGACCGCCGTGGTCACCACGATGCCCGCCTTGCGGACCGCCCCGAGCGCCTGGCCGACGTACTCCGGCCGCATGACCCCGACCGTGATGACGGCGGCGTCGGCACCCTGCCCGTTGGTGAACTGCTTGGCGAGCTCCGTGGCCTCCGCCATCGACTCGACCGCGTGGGTGGCCCCGAACACCGGCGCCTGTTCCCGCTTGAAGGCCACCGGATCCACCGCGATGACGTTCGACGCACCCGCGTGGACGGCACCTTGCAGCGCGCTCGCGCCGATCCCGCCGATGCCCATCACGATCACCGTGTCCCCCGGCTGGACGCGGGCGGAGTTGACCGCCGAGCCCCAGCCGGTGCTGACCCCGCACCCGACCAGACACGCCTTGTCCAGCGGGATGTCCGGGTCGATCTTCACCACCGACGCCAGCGACACCGTCGTCGTCTCGGTGAAGGTGGAGATACCGCACATCTGGCCGACCGGCGTGCCATCGGTGGTGTGCAGGCGGTAGGTGCCGTCGGTGAACCGGGGGCCGGCCAGGATGCCCGCCGCCAGGTCGCACAGGTTCGACGCTCCGGCGGCGCACCACCGGCAGTGCCCGCACGAGGGAATCGCGGAGAAGATGACGTGATCGCCTTCCTCGATGCCCTTGGTGTTCGGCCCCACCTTCGTCACGACGCCCGCACCTTCGTGCCCCAGCGCGAAGGGGTAGGTGCCGACCGGGATGTCCCCCGTGGCGTGGTGGTCGTCCGAGTGGCACAGCCCCGAGGCGACGAGCCGCACCTGCACCTCGTCCGGATAGGGGTCGTCCAGCTCCAGGTCGACCACCTCCAGCTCACCGGGCGCCTGCCGGATCACCGCTCCACGTGTGTACACCCGTTGACCTCCTTCATGCGTCGAGCAGCGTGACCACGGACTTGGTCTCGAGGTATTCCCCGATCGCCTCGGGTCCGTTCTCCCGGCCCCAGCCGGACTGCTTGTAGCCCCCGACGGGCATCTGCACCCCGCCGGCGCGGTGGACGTTGATGCCGACCCGGCCGGCCCGCAGCCGGCGCGCGATCGAATGGGCGCGCGCGACGTCCCGTGTCCACACGCTGGCGGCCAGCCCGTAGTCGCTGTCGTTGGCCGCGGCGACCGCCGCGTCGACGTCGTCGAACGCCATCGCGCCGAGCACCGGCCCGAAGATCTCCTCGCGCACCATGCGCATCGACTGGTCGACGCCGGCGACCACCGTGGGCTGGAAGAAGAAACCCTTGTCCCCGATGCGGGATCCGCCGGTCAGCACCCGTGCGCCCGCCTCGATCCCGCCTTCGACGTACCGGCTGACGCGGGCGAGCTGTCGCTGCGAGATCAGCGGCCCCAGATCCACGGACGGCTCCGTGCCGTACCCGACTTTGAGACCGCCCGCGTACTCCGCGATCCCGTGCACGAGTTCGTCGAACACGTCCCGATGGGCGAACAGCCGGGTGCCGGACGTGCAGATCTGCCCGGAGTTCCAGAACACGCCCATGGCGATGCCGGGAACCGCCGCGGCCAGGTCCGCGTCGGGCAGCACGACGACCGGGGACTTGCCGCCCAGCTCGAGGGAGACCTTCTTGAGGTTGCCGGTGGCGGCGCGCACGATCTGCCTGCCGACCTCCGTCGAACCGGTGAAGCTCACCTTGTCGATGCCGTCGTGGGCGGCCATCGCCGCCCCGACCGGCAGCCCGTACCCGGTGACGATGTTGACCACGCCGTCCGGCACGCCGGCCTCGAGCAGGATCCGTCCGAGCGCGAGCGTGGTGAGCGGCGCCTCCTCCGAGGGCTTCAGCACGCACGAACACCCGGCGGCCAGAGCCGGGGCCAGCTTCTGCGACACCGCGATCATCGGCGCGTTCCACGGGACGATCAGACCGGCGACGCCGACGGGCTCACGCAGCGTGTACCCGTGCAGGCGCCGCTCGGCCGTGCCGACCTGGACGCTCCGGCCGTCGATCTTGTCCGCCCAGCCGGCGAAGTACCGGAACTGGTTGGCCGCTTCACCGGCCATGATCCGCGCCTGGGACACCGGCATGCCCACGTCCAGGCTCTCCAGCCGGGCCAGCTCGTCGGCGCTCGCCTCGATCAGGTCGGCGACGCGCCACAGGACCACCGCCCGCTGGGCGCCGGACAACCGCAGCCAGCGCTCGTCCTCGAACGACCCGCGGGCCGCTCGCACCGCCGCGTCGACGTCCGCGAGGTCGCCCTCGCCGGCTTCCGCGACGACCTCACCGGTGCCGGGGTCGAGGACCGGGAAGGTCTTCCCGGAAGCCGCCGGAACCCAGGATCCGCCGATGAGCATCCGTCCCGGGTCGACCAGCCGGACGGGGTGCGTACCGGTACGCGTCATGTCAGTGCACCGCCGCGAACATCAGCCGCTGGTCGTCGGCCTCGGCAGGGTCGAACTCGGCCGCGATGCTGCCCTGCCGCGCCACCAGGATGCGGTCGGACAGCGCGCGGATCTCCGGCAGGTAGGACGAAATCACCACCACGGCCACGCCCTCGTCGGCGAGCGCCCGGATCATCGCGTGGATCTCCACGATCGTGCCGAGGTCCACGCCGCGGGTCGGCTCGTCGATGATCGCCACCAGCGGCTTGCGCGTCAGGCCCTTCGCCAGGACCACCTTCTGCTGGTTGCCGCCCGACAGCTCGACGAGCTTCGCCCGGTCGGGCTGCAGGGTGCGCACCTGGAACCGTTCCACGAACCGCTTCGCGAGGGACTTGCGCTCCCCCGGCCGCAACAGGAACGGCAGGCGCGCCGAGCCGCAGATGTGGCCCAGGTGGATGTTGTCCGCGATGCTGAAGTGGCTGAAGAACCCGGACGCCTTGCGGTCCTCGGTGATGTAGACGACGCCGGCCTTGCGGGCCTGCCGCGGCGTGCGGAACCGGACCTCGCGCCCGGCGACCCGGACCTTGCCACCGCGCAGCCGCCGCCGCTTCATGATGCCGCTGACGATCATCGCGACCTCGCTGCGCCCCGCGCCGACCAGCCCGTAGATCCCGACGATCTCACCGGGGCAGGCCGAGAACGACATGTTGCGCACCACCGGCAGCAGGGTGACGTCCTCCACCTCGAGCACCGGCGTGGGGTCCGGCGCCCGGCCCGGCGGCACGCGGCCGTACTCGACGTCGCGTCCCACCATCATCCGGACGACCTCTTCCCGGTCGAACTCCGGTTTGGACAGCGTGCCCTGCACCGCGCCGTCGCGCAGCACCGTGATCCGGTCGGCCTCGCTGAACGCCTCGTCGAGCATGTGGGTGATGAAGATGACCCCGATGCCGTCCCGCTTGAGCCGCTGCATCGACAGGAACAGCTGCAGCCGCTCCTCCGGCGTCACCGACGAGGTCGGCTCGTCCAGGATGACGACCTTGGCCCTGCGGTGCACCGCGCGCGCGATCTCCACCATCTGCTTCTGGGCCACACCCAGCGCGCCGACGGTCACTTCCGGCCGGATGTGGAAGTTGTGCGATTCCAGCAGCTCGCGCGCCACGATGTTGAGGTGCGAGAGGTTGTTGAACACCTTCTCCTGGCCCAGGAACAGGTTCTGGGCCACGGTCATCGACTCGACCAGCGACCCCTCCTGGTAGACCATGGCGATCCCGGCCGCGGCGGAGTCCTTCGGCGTCGCGAACCGCCGCTCCACCCCGTCGACGGAGAGGGTGCCGGCGTCGTGCGTGATCGCGCCGGAGATGATCTTCACCAGGGTGGACTTGCCCGCGCCGTTCTCGCCCAGCAGAGCGTGGATTTCCCCGGGGCGGACGTCGAAGCTCACGTCACGCAGCGCGTAGGTGCCGCTGTAGCGCTTGCTCACGCCGTCGAGCCTGATGACCGGCTCCATCTCGTCACTCCTCATCGTCGACCGCCAGCAGGTTCCGGTAGCCGCGAGCCGCGACCACCAGTTCCCCGCCACGCACCGCCACTCCGGTGACCCCGTGCCGCTCACCGTCCACCCGGGACTGCAGGCTCTCCGCGACGCGGCCGCCGGCGTCCATCCGGAACACCAGCCCGTAAGAGCGGGCCGGCGCCCACGGCTTGAGCACGCCGAGCACCCGCAGCTGCCCCATCTGCGGCGTGTCCGTGTAGGGATTGGTGCTGCGCAGCCGCGGCACGAACCAGTCGCGCGGCGCGACGGTCGCCGTCATGTCCGCCAGGACCTCGGGTTCGTCCAGCAGCAGCTCGGTGATGCGGTTGCGCACGTAGGGCGCGGCCGCCCACCAGCCGTCACCCGCCGCCACCAGGCGGCCTGGGTAGACCGGCAGGTTCGCCACGAACGGGCGCGCCCGGCCGGACAGGGACGCCACGGCCCGCCGTTCGATCCGGTGGTCCAGGCTCAGCGACACCAGCACGTCGCCACCGGGTGCCGGCTCGATCCCGGACGGCCAGGCCAGGCCCTCGGCCTCGACCCGCGCCGCCGCACCGTCCACCCGCACGATCCGGCCCGACCGGTCGCCGCGCACGAGGGCCCGCGCCCACCCGTCGGCCCGCTCCTGGATCGAACCGACCGTCAGCAGCAGGGAACCGTCCGGCAGCGCGGCGATGTCCGTGACGCACGACGACACCGCGTCGTCCGTGCACAGCTCCTCGGCGGAGCCGGACGCGTCCAGCGCGACCAGTCCGGTGCCCTCGACCGCGACCACGACCGCCTCGCCCACCGCGGCTAGGCTGCCGGCCGCGCCGCCGAACTCGGCCACCGTCCGCACCTGCCCGTCCCGCAGGGCGCAGACCCGGTTGCCGCTGGAGAACACGAGCGCTCCCCAGGCGGGCACCACGTCGTCCGGCTCGTAGGCGCCGTCCGGCAGCAGCACCCTGCTCTCGTCCAGGCGGCTGTTGGGGCGCAGCCCAGCCTCCATCGGCGGCACCGTGCGGTGCCGCGCCCACGCCGGGTTGATCCATTCCTTGATCGCCGCGACCGTCCGGTTCACCGCTCCACCTCCGCCAGGGGCCGGGCGGCACCGGCCGTGCCGGGCACCGCGGCCGGGTCGATCGGCCCGACGTCCTCGGGGTCGAGGGTGAGGCGGCCGACCCGGTTGTTGTTGACCCCGCACAGGTACAGCCGCCCGGCGCGCTCGTTGATCGAGGTGACCATCGGGTAGTTCGCCAGCGTCGAGTCCCACAGGACCTTCAGCACCTGTCCGCGCTCGTCGAACTTCAGCACGCACGACACGTTGAGCTGCGGGACCACCCAGCTGTCCAGCGGCACCTCCTGCGTCATCCGGCGCCGGAACGCGGGGTACTTCACCAGCAGGTCCGACATCGGGGTGCGCATCGACACGAAGGCCATCCAGTAGTTGCCGTCGGAGGCCCGGTTGATGTTGTCCGGGTGGCCGGGCAGGTTCTCCAGCACCGGCTCGAGCTGTCCCTGCTTCGGGCCGGCGATCCACAGCCGGTCCACCCGGCACAGCGTGGTGCTGGCGATCAGCACCGACTGTCCGTCGTGGGCGGTGCAGATCCCGTTGGGGAACACCAGGTTGGAGGCGACCACCTCGGTGCCGCCGTCCGGGTCGACGCGCACCACACGCCCGTTCGGCCGGGACTCCACCAGTTCGACCATGTACTCGGCGGCGTTGTACCGGGCCGAGAAGTCCGACACGTACAGGGAGCCGTCCGGGGCCACGTCGAGGTCGTCGACCGCTCGCAGACCCGAATCGTCGAGCAGCGACAGGCGGCTCCGGCGGACCTTGTTGGCGACCAGTTCCGTCTCGCCGTCCGGGTGGATCCGGTAGACGCCCATCCCGCCGACCGCCACCACGAGGCGGCCTTCGCGGTCCCACGCGTGGCCGAGCGGGAGCCCGCCGGTGCGGGCGAAGATCTCGCCTTCGGCGTGGTCCGGGCCGGGGAACCGCCAGATCCAGCCGCGGCGGTCACCGCAGTAGAGGTTGCCGGCGGGGTCCACCGCGCAGTCCTCGGCGCCCTCGATCTTGCCAAGGCCGATGGTCGGCGCGTCCGTGAGGCGGTTGTTGATCGTCCACACGGTGCCCGGCTCGGTGACGTCCACCAGCGGTCCCAGCGTGATCCGGCCCGGGTCGATCTTGAGTTTCTCCGCGGTGCGCTCGCGGTACTTGCCCCACTTCAGGTCGAGGATCGCGAACAGCAGCAGCACGGCCGCGAGGATCGCGGTGTAGTAGGAGCCTTCGAGCCCCAGCGCCACGGTGGCCTGCAGGATGACGCCGACGACGAGGATGCCGACGGTCGCTCGCAGCACCGAGCCGCGGCCGCCCTTGAGGCTGACCCCGCCGAGCACGACCGCGGTCAGCGCCACCAGTTCCCAGCCCTGCCCGACGTCGGCGTCGGTCCGGCCCAGGCGGGCGGCGGTGAGCAGCCCGGCCGTGCCGGCGAGCGCCCCGGACAGGAGGTAGACGCAGAACGTGACCCGGTCCACCGGGATCCCGTTGCGGCGGGCGGAGCGCCGGTCGGAGCCGACCGCCATCACCCACCAGCCCCAGCGCGACCGGGTCAGTCCCACGTGGACGACGACCAGCACGACGAGGAAGATGAACCACCCGGTCGGGATGCCGGCCACCGTGCCCTCGCCCAGGAAGTCCCACACGAGGTCGTCCTTGGGCAGGCCGAGCTCGAAGCTGTAGGAGCTCTGCAGCGCCGCCGCCGCACCGCCGAAGGCCACCAGTGTCACCAGGGTGGTGATGAACGGCCGCATCTTGAGCCGGGCGATCAGGAACCCGTTCACCGCGCCCAGCCCGGCCCCGGCCACGATCGTCGCGGGCACCACCAGCGCCATCGGCCAGTTCCAGGCCCGCGAGGCGACCATCGCGCCCAGGGAGGCGAGGCCGACGATCGAGCCGACCGACAGGTCGATCCCGCCGCCCACGAGCACGACGGTGAGCCCGATGGCGAGCAGCCCCTTCTCCGTCGCCTCGTCGAGGATGAGCGGGACGTCCACCCCGCCCACGGGCGTGGTCCCCCACACGATGACGCTGAGCACCACGGCCAGGGTCAGCGGGACCGCGCCTTCCATCCAGCGTTTTCCGAACAGGTCGGACAGGGTGCGCAGCGGCGCGAACCGGGCACCGGGGCCCTGTCCGGTGAGCGCGAACGCGTCCACGCCCGAGCGGGATTTGATCTTCATCGGCCTGGTCCTCGTCCCCGGATCACTGGCCCTTGTAGCAGGCGATGGTCGTGTTGTCGACGTTCGAGCGGTCCACCACCGCGTGCGAGACGTAGGCGACGCTGTGCGTGCTGCCCGGCGCCACACCGGTCTGGATCAGCTGCTGCGCCGTCACCACCGCCGCCGCGCCAACGCCCTGGACGTCGTAGGCGACCGAGGCGGTCACCTTGCCCGCCCGCAGCGCGTCGCACCACAGCGTGTCGGCGGCCATCGTGTAGACGCCGATGGAGTTCGGCCGGATCACGCCGCGGGCCGCCGCCTCGGACACGGCGTCACCGACGGCCACCGAGTTGAGGTCGTAGGTCACCATGTAGGCGCACAGGTTGTCCTTCTGCTGCTGCGTGATCGACGCCGCCGCCTGTTGCGCGGCCGCGTTCTGCCACTGGGTGTGGGCGGTGGCGACCACCTCGTAGCCGGCCGGGTCGGCCACGTCGTGCACGCCCTTGGACCACTGCAGCGACGCCGCGTCGTTGCCCGGGCCGTCGATGATCGCCAGGCGCTTGGCACCGCCGCGCTGGTCGCAGTCGGCGATGGCCCGCTTGGTGATGTCCTGCGCCGCGTGCACCACGTCGACGCCGATGAACGCGTCACCGAGCTGGCTGGACATCATGTTGACGACGATGGTGTAGATGCCCGCCTTGCGCGCGTCCTCGATCTGCTTGGTGAGCACGCCGACGTCGGTGTTGTGCAGGATCAGGACGTCGGCTTCCTTCCGCGAGATCAGGTCGTTGACGATCTTGACCATCTTGTCGGGGTCGAAGTTGGCGTCGTAGACCTGGAACTGCGCGCCGAGGTTGTCGAACGCGCGCTGCATCGACGCGCCCCAGTTCTGCGTCAGGTTGTAGCCCTTGTACAGGATCGGCACGAACGCGACCCGCTTGCCCTTCATGACGTCGTGCGCCTTCTGGTTCGCGTCGAAGAGCTGGGCGCTGTCGCCGAAGGCCTGGTTGCCGCCGCCCGGCGCGCTCCCGGACGAACCGCTGCTGCCGGTGGTGCACGCCGTCATCGCGACGGCCGCGGCGGCCGCGGCCAGCAGGGCGGTGATCTTCCTCTTCATCGTTGAAGCTCCTTGATCATCGGTGGTGGTTCACAGTTCGTCGGTCTTCGCGGTCTCCTCGTCCCGCGGGTGCAGCCAGGCGTCCAGCGCGATCGCGGCGATCAGCACGCCGCCGCGGACGAGGTCCTGCATGGCGGTGCTCAGGCCGTGCAGGATCAGCAGGTTGTTGAGCACGCCCACGAACAACGCGCCGGCCAGGACGCCGAGGATCGTGCCGCGCCCGCCGGACAGCGAGACCCCGCCGATCACGGTCACGGTGAGCGCGGTGAACAACAGCGGATCGAACGAGGTGACCGTGGTCTGGACACTGCCCTGGATGGACACCGTCACGTACCCGGCCAGCAGGGCCAGCAGCGCGGAGAGCACGTAGGTGAGCATCTGGAGCGGCCGGACGGGCGCGCCCGTCGAGCGCGCGGTGGCGAAGTTGTCCCCCATCGCGCGGATCAGGCGGCCCGGCGCGGTGAAGGTCACGAACAACCACGCGAGCAGGAAGACGGCCGCGGCGATCAGCACCGGCCGGGGCACGCCCAGAACCGAACCGTTGCTGAGCGCGGAGATCGCCGATCCCGGTGGCAGCGCGTAGAAGTTCTGGTCGAGCAGGAAGATGTCGACGCCGCCGATCGTCAGCAGGCCCGTGGCCAGCGTCGCGAACAGCGCGGGCACCTCGAGGTAGGCGACCAGGAGACCGTTGACGACGCCGATCACCAGCGCGAGCCCGGCCATCAGCAGGATCGCCTGCCATTCGGACATACCGCCGGACATGAACGCGAGCGTGGCCTGCGCGCACCCGAGTGCGACACCGGCGACCGACAGGTCGATGCCCTTGCCGAGGATCACGATGGCCAGGCCGATCGCCAGGATCCCGAACGCGGCCGACAACCGAAGCAGGCTCGCGAAGTTGCCGCCGGTGAGGAAACCCTCCGTGGTCAGCGCGCCGGCCACGCACAGCACCACCGTGATGACGAGGACGAAGAACCCCTGTTCGGCGCGGGCGAGCCGGTCACGGAGGGACAGGCCGGGCCTCGCGTCCGCCGCAGCCACTGCCATTGTGGACCTGCCAATCGTGTCGCGTGGAGTTTCCGGATGAGGGGACTCGCGGCGCGGTCGCCGCTGCCGGATTGCCGGGAAAGGTATATGGAAAATATTTTATGGTCAAGGCCGTCGGAGTGGCCCCTGCGCGGTACACCCGAACGTGGGACCTCGGCCGCGCGCTGTTCCATTGTGGACACCGCCGGAATCCCCGCGATCGCGGGGATTCCGGCGGTGACTGCGCGTCACCGCTCGACGTGCTCCCGGAGGAAGCCGGCGACGGCGCGCAGCCCGCGACGGTGCCCGGGGTGGGTGGGCAGCTGCAGGAACCCGTGGGGCGCGCCCGGCACCGGGACGAACCGGTGCGGGACGGCGGCCGCGGCCAGCCGGTCGGTGAGCGCGACCGACTCGCCGAAGAGCGGATCGTCCTCCCCGGCCAGCACCAGCGACGGCGGGAAATCCGCGCAGTACCGCTCGGGGTGCAGGCGCGGATCGTCGGTCAGCCGCCGCGCGTCGGCCGGTTCCAGGTACTGCTGCGTGTCCACCTCGGCACCGCCGAGGAGGTCGGCCAGCACGGGCAGCGCGCGGTGGACGTCGTAGATGCCGTAGCACAGCAGGGCCGCCGCGACCCCCGCCCCGTGGCCGGACGCCAGTGCGGCGGCGGCCAGGTTCGCCCCCGCGGAATCGCCCCCGACGAGCACCCGTGCCGGATCGCCGCCGAGACCGGCGGCGTGCTCCCGCACCCAGCCCAGGGCGTGCACGGTGTCCTCGACCGCCGCCGGGAACCGGTGCCGCGGCGCACGCCGGTAGTCGAGGACGACGGTGAGCAGGCCCAGCGCGGCGAGATCGGCCGCCAGCCTGCGGTGACTGGCCGGCGCGCCGAGCACCCAAGCGCCGCCGTGCAGGAACAGCAGCGTGGGAAACGGCGGATCCCCGAACGGCAGGTACACGTCGGCGGTCACCCGCCAGCCGGCGATCTCCCGCAGGGGAACGCCATGCGTGACGGCCGCGACCCGGGGCCCGTCGGCGTTGGTGTAGCCGTCGAAGGACGCCAGCAGGTCACGGACCGTTTCCCCGTCGCGCACCTTGAGCGTGCGCTGGAACTCCAGCAGGCGTGCCGGCACGCCGTCCACCGTGGTCACGCGCCCGGCGCGATCATCACGTGCACAGCGTCCTCCCCTGGCACGCGGCCGGCGAGGGTCTCGACGGCCAGCGGCACCTGCTCCAGACCGAACGTGTGCGTGTGCAGCAATTCCAGCGGGTACCGCCGCGACTCGATCAGCCGCAGCGCGGGCTCGAACGCGCGGATGTCCTGTGACCACAGGCCCTTCACGGTCAGCTCCTTCGTCACGATCCGATCCGGGGCCAGCCCGCTCACCGTCGCGCCCGACCCCTTCACCCCCGCCAGCACGACCGTCGCCCCCGGCTTGGCGATCTCGACGGCGTCCACGATCGGCTGGGTCGCCACCGCGGTCACGTCCACGACGACGTCCGCCCCCTCGCCGCCGGTGGCCTCGGCGACCGCGGCGACGGTGTCCTCGGTGTCGGCGACGACGGTGACGTCCGCGCCGAGCGTGCGGGCGAGCTCGAGTTTGTGCGCGTCCCGGGCGAGCCCGGTCACGATGACGCGGCCCGCGCCGGCCTCCCGTGCGGCGACCACGCCGGCCAGGCCGCGCTGCCCGCAGCCCAGGACCACGACCGTGTCCCCGGCCCGCAGGCCGGAGTCGTACGCGAACCACCGCAGGCCGGCGGCCATCGGCTGGTAGAGCGCGGCCAGCTCGAGCGGGAGGTCCGGGTCCAGTTTGTGCAGCACGGTCCGCGGGTCGAGGTACAGGTACTCCGCGTAGCCACCCCACAGGCCCGGTCCGGCGCTCGTGGGCAGGTAGCCGTAGGCGTTGATCGCGGCGCCGTGACGCGAACTGACGCAGCGGCGGTAGTTCCCGGTCAGGCAGGCGCGGCAGGAACCGCAGCCCAGGACCGGTTCGACCGCGACCCGGTCGCCCACCCGCACCCGCCACCGCCGCGCCGCCTCGGCCCCGATCTCGGCGATCGTCCCGACCGGTTCGTGGCCGGGGATCAGCGGGTAGGCGACACCGAGCGCGGCGAACCCGCCGTCGTACTGCTCGACGTCGCTGCCGCACATGCCGCAGGCGTCGACCCGCAGCAGCGCCTCGTCCGGCCCGATCCGCGGCAGGGGGAACTCCTGGATCTCGTAGCGGCGGTCGGCCACCTGGACCGCGGCCCGCGCCGTGGTCATCAGTAGGCCCGCGGCAGGCCGAGGACCTGCGTCGAGATGTAGTTCAGCACCATCTCCTGCGAGAACGGCGCGTTGCGCAGCAACCGCACCTCCCGCCACAGCCGCTCGATGTGGTACTCCTTCGCGTACCCGAAGCCGCCGTGCGTGGACAGCGCCCGGTCGCACGCCTGCCAGCCCGCCTCCGCGCCGAGGAACTTCGCCGCCGCCGACTCGGGGCCGCAGGGCTGGTGCGCGTCGAACAGCTCGGCCGCCTTCATGCACATCAGCTCGGCCGCCTCCAGCCGGATCCACGCGTCGGCCAGCGGGTGCGCCACCGCCTGGTTCTTGCCGATCGGCCGGTCGAACACCACGCGGTCGTTGGCGTACTTGGTGGCCAGCTCCAGCGCCGCCCGGCCGAGGCCGATGCCCTCGAGCCCGACCACCGTGCGCTCCGGGTTCAGGCCGTCGAGCAGGTAGTAGAAGCCCTTGTCGACCTCGCCGACCACCTCGTCGTCGCCGACTTCGAGGTTGTCGATGAACAGCTCGTTGGAGTCGATCGCGGCACGGCCGAGCTTCTCGATCTCCCGCACGGTGATCCGCTCGCGGTTCAGGTCGGTGAAGAACAGCGTCATCCCGTGCAGCGGTTTGTCCTCGCGGCGCGGCGAGGTGCGGGCCAGCAGCAGGATCTTGTGCGCGTTCTGCGCGTTGGTGATCCACACCTTCTGGCCGTTGACCACCCAGCCACCGTCGATCTTGGTGGCCTTGGTCTTGATGCGCGAGGTGTCCACCCCGGCGGTCGGCTCGGTGACACCGAAGGCCATCAGGATCTCACCCCTGGCGAGCTTCGGCAGCCACTCCCGCTTCATCTCCTCCGAGCCGTGCCGCACGATGGGCGCCGGCGGGAAGACGTAGAAGTGGATCGCCGAGCCGCCGCTCATGCCGGCACCGGACGCGGCGATCTCGGACATCATCACGCCGGCCTCGGTCAGCCCGAGCCCGATCCCGCCGTACTCCTCGGGGATCATCGCGCCCAGCCAGCCGCCTTCGGCGAAGGTCTTGACGAACTCCCACGGGTACTCGTGCTTGCGGTCCTTCTCCAGCCAGTAGTCGTTGTCGAACTTCCGCGCCAGCTCACGCGTGGCCTTCCGGACGATGTCGACGCTGCTCTCTTCCGCGGTCATCGGTGGTCCTCCTGCTCGGCGGAAACGGGGATGTCGGTCAGCGGCGTGGCCGGGTCGAGCGAGGACAGGTCGCCCACCGGCTCGCCCAGGTGCCGGGCCCGGATGGCGCGGCGCATGATCTTGCCGTTCTTGGTCTTCGGCAGCGTCGGCACGACGTGCAGCACGGGCGCGAAGGAGCGGCCCGCGTTGCGCAGCGCGGTCGCCTCCAGATCGGCCTGGTCGACGGCGCGCTCGCGCAGCACCACGAACGCGACGGCCCGCTGGCCGCGCTGCTGGTCCGGCACGCCGATGACCGCCGCCTCGGCGATGCGGCTGTCCTTCAGCAACGCCGTCTCGATCTCCGCCGGGCCGACCCGGCGTCCGGAGAGCTTGATCGTGTCGTCGGAGCGGCCGTGGATGCGCCAGGTGCCGTCACCGTCCACACTGGCCAGATCACCGTGCACCCAGACGCCGTCCCAGCGGCTCCAGTACGTCTCCAGGTACCGGTCGCGATCGCGCCAGAAGGCGTGCGTCATGCCGGGGAACGTGTTGCGCACGGTCAGCTCCCCGACCTCACCCACCACCGGGGCGCCGTCGGCGTCCAGGACGGCCGCGTCGACGCCCGGCAGCGGCCCGTTGAACGAGGCCGGTTTCATCGGCAGGAACGGGTAGCCGACGAGCAGCCCGCCGCCGACCTCGGTACCGCCGCTGTAGTTGATGATCGGGCGGGTGGACAGCCCGACCTCCTTGAACAACCACCACCAGGTCGGTTCGTCCCACGCCTCCCCGGTGGACACGAAGGAGCGCAGCGTGCCCAGATCGGCGAAGGACCCGTCGCCGCTCGCCATGATCGCCCGTGCGGCGGTGGGCGCGATGCCCTGCACGGTGACGCCGTTGCGCTCGACGATGTCCCACATCCGGCCGGGGTGCGGGTGGACCGGCACGCCCTCGATCATCACGATCGTGGCCCCGAGCTGGAGCGGCCCCATGATGAGCAGCGGGCCCACGAGCCACCCCATGTCGGTGATCCAGGAGACCACGTCGTCGTCGTGCACGTCGAAGCCGTAGGCGAAGTCGACCGCGGCCTTCACCGCCAGGCCGGCGTGGGAGTGCACGATCCCCTTCGGCTTGCCGGTGGTGCCGGAGGTGTAGACGATCGCGAGCGGGTCGTTGGACTCCGTGGCGGCCGTGCCGACCGGCTCCGGATCGGCCTCGAGCTCGTCCCAGTAGACGTCGCGCCCGGCACGCATCTCCACGCCGTGCGCGAGGTGGCGGACCACCACCACGTGCCGGACCGAGGGCGCCGATTCCAGCGCCTCGTCGGCGACCTCCTTCAGCGGCACGCGCTTGCCGCGCCGGGTGGTGCCGTCGGCGGTGACCAGGAGAACCGCCTCGGAGTCCCGCAGGCGCGTGGCCAGCGCCTCGGCGCCGTAACCGGTGAAGGCCGGAACGGCCACCGCGCCGATCATCGCGATGCCCAGGAACGCCACCACCGACTCCGGCACGACCGGCACGTAGAGCACCACCCGGTCGCCCGCCCGGACGCCGAGACGCGCCAGGTTCGCGGCGAACCGGCACACCTGCTGGGACAGCTGGGCGTAGGTCAGCGAGCGTCGCTGCCCGCTGTCGCCCTCGTAGACCACGGCGGTCTTGCCGGCCCGCTCGCCCACCGCGTGGCGGTGCGCGCAGAGCTCCGCGGCGTTGACCCGGCCGCCGGGGAACCAGCGCGGGAAGGGCTTGCCCTCGCTGTCGTCGCGGACCCGCTCGAACGGCTCGTCGAAGGCGACGCCGAGATCCTCGACCACCGCGCGCCAGAACCACTCGGGGTCCTCGACCGACGCCCGGTGCAACTCCTCGACGCTGTCGTATCCCCAGCGCCGCATCGCCGCCAAGAGGCGGCTGCGCTCGCGTTCCGCCGCGCCGGGCACCCAGGCGTACGCGGTGCCCGTGTCTTCGGTCACTGGCATGGTTCTCCTCGTCGGGCGCCGGTCACGACGCGGCGGTGGCGGCCTGATCCGCGGCCGACCGCTTGAGCATCAGGCCGACGCGGGTGGCGTCGCAGACGATCTCGTCACGCTGGTTGATGCCCAGGTGCCGGAAGACGACGATGCCCGAGTCACCGCGACTCTTGGACTCGCGCTTGCTCACGATCTCGGTGCGCGCGCGGATGGTGTCGCCGTGGAACACCGGGTTCGGGAACTTGACCTCTTGGAAGCCGAGGTTGCCCAGCGTCGTGCCCTGCGTGGTGTCCGGAACCGTGACGCCGGAGACCAGGCCCAGGATGAACAGGCTGTTGACCAGCCGCTGGCCGAAGATGGTGTTCTTGCTGTACTCCGCGTCGAGGTGCAGCGGGGCGAGGTTCAGCGTCAGCGTGCTGAACAGCACGTTGTCCGCCTCGGTGACCGTCCGCCGGGTCGCGTGCTCGATCACCGCGCCGGGCTCGAACTCCTCGAAATACAGGCCGGGCATGCTAGCCTCCACTCCTTACGGAAAATATATTTTATGTTTACATGTCGGCGCAGCCTGGGTCAACCCCGGCGGCCCGGGAGCCCGGCAACCGCCCGATCACCTTGCTCTAACAAAGTATTAAATATAGTATCTTGCCATTCCGGCACGGCTCCCCCGCGGACGGCCCACCACGCCCGGAGAACCCGTTCACACACAGGAGGTGCCCGGATGGACTCCGGCCCCACCGTCGCCTCGGTGCTGCGCCGCGGCTACACCGAATTCGCCCACTTGCCCGCCGTCGTCGACGCGTCCGGGACGACCACCACCTACGCGGAGCTGGGCCGGGACGCGCGGCTCCTGGTGACCGGCCTGCGAAACCTGGGTGCCGTCCAGGGGGACCGCATCGTCGTCCTGACCAAGAACCGGCCGGAGTGCTTCACCCTGGACCACGCGCTGGCGATCGGCGGGTTCGTGCGCGTCGCGCTCAGCTACCGGCTGCACCCGAAGGAGATCGCCGACATCGTCGCCGACGCCGGGGCGCGCATCGTCGTCGTGGACGGTGAACGCGCCGGTGAAATCGCCGGCGCGGTGGGCGCGGACGTCACGCTGGTGAACTTCGACGGCGACGGGCCGGGCGTCCCCTACGGCTCGCTGTTCGGCGGCGAGGAAGCCGAACCCGCCGAGGTCTCCCCCGCCGACATCGCGTGGATGCCCTACACGTCCGGCACCAGCGGGCGCCCCAAGGGCGTCATCCACACCCACCACAGCCTGCTGTCGATCATCCGGAACGTGCTGGTCGAGCTGCCGGGGCTGGGCGATCGCGACGTCCTCGTGCACACCGCCCCGCTCACGCACCTCAGCGGATACGCGATGCTGGCCGGGTTCACGCGCGGCGCCCGCCAGATCGCCCTCGGCCGGTTCGAGCCGGCGGAGTACCTCCGCGTCGTCGAGAAGCACCGCGCGACGGTCCTGCCCCTGGTCCCGACGATGATCAACATGCTGCTGCCGGTCCTGGAGGCGGGCGAGGCCGACGTCTCCAGCGTGCACACCGTGCTCTACGGCGGCTCCCCCATCGCGCCGGACCGGCTGGCGCGGGCGATCAAGCTGTTCGGCCCGGTCTTCGTCCAGTCCTACGGGCTCACCGAGATGCCGTGGTCGTCCTGGCTGTCCAAACCGGACCACGTGTTCGACCCGGACGGCGAGCTGCCCGCCCGCCTCGGGTCGGCGGGCCGGGTGAGCCCGTTCATCGAGATGCGCCTGGTCACCCCCGGTGGCCGTCTCGCCGAGGACGGCGAGGAGGGCGAGATCCAGCTGCGCGGCGACGCCCGCATGGCCGGGTACTGGAACCTCCCGGACGAGACGGCGGCCGCCATCCTCGATGGCGGGTGGGTCGCCACCGGCGACGTCGGGCGCTTGTCCGAGGGCTACCTGCACGTCGTGGACCGCAAGAAGGACATGATCGTCTCCGGCGGGTTCAACGTCTACCCCGCCGAGGTCGAGAACGCCATCTACACGGTGCCCGGCGTGGCGGAGGTCGCCGTGGTCGGCATCCCCGACGAGCGGTGGGGCGAAACCGTGCACGCGGTGGTCGTCCCGCGCGGCGGGGCCACGGTGACCCAGGACGAGATCGACCGGGCCTGCCTGCGCGCGATCGCCGCCTACAAGCGCCCGCGCAGCGTCGAGTTCGTCAGCGAACTGCCGAAGACGGGCACCGGCAAGATCATGCGCCGCGCGGTGAAGGAACGGTACTGGCAGGGCCGGGCCCGGCTGGTCAACGGATGAAGGAGCACCGCATGCCGCAGGAGGACTTCGCGGACCTGGTCCGGCGAGCCGTCCGCGACGCGAACGTGCCGACGCTGCTGATGGTCCTGGTCCAGCTGACCGGGGACACGCGGTGGCTGGCGGACCCCTACCGGCCCACGCGGGGCCGCGGGCTGAGCGAAAACGACTCCGGCGGCCTCCCCGGGGACGTGCAGGAAGAGATCCGGCACGCCGCAGCGGACGCGATCATCGCCTGGCACGACGGACGCCCGATGGCGATCCCGGAGCCGGACGAGTCCCTGCTGACCCGGATGCTGTCCGTGGCGATGGGCGAGGAGATCCCCGCCGAATACGGTCCGATGATCGCCGACGACCTGCGCACCGCCCTGAACGCCGCGCCCGCCCTGCCGGACGTGCCGCGGCCCCCCGACGGGTTCTCCGCGATCGTCATCGGCGCGGGCATCTCGGGCATGCTCGCCGCGCACCACCTGCGGCAGGCCGGCATCGCCTGCACGATCATCGAGAGCGGCGAACGCGTCGGCGGGACCTGGTGGCACAACCGGTATCCGGGCTGCGGCGTGGACGTGCCGAGCCACCTCTACTCCTTCTCCGGCGTCGTCGCCGACTGGCCGTACTACTACGCCACCCGCGACGAGATCCACGCCTACCTGGAATCGGTCGCCGCCGAATGGGACATCCCCGGCTGCACCCGCTTCTCCACCCGGGCCACCGCGGCCCGGTGGGACGAAGCCGGCCGGCAGTGGTCGGTCGAGATCACCGGCCCGGACGGCACCCGCGAGGTGCTGCGGGCCGACATCCTGATCAGCGGGGTCGGCGCGTTCGGCAAGCCGAAGCTGCCGGACGTGCCGGGGCTCGACCGGTTCGCCGGCACGTGGTGCCACACCGCGACCTGGCCCGAGGGCCTGGACCTGGCCGGCAAGCGCGTCGGCGTGATCGGCAACGGCGCGAGCGCGATGCAGGTCGTCCCCGCGATCGCCGGTACCGCGGAGTTCCTCACCGTGTTCCAGCGGTCGGCCCACTGGGTGGCGCCGTTCGAGAAGTTCCGGGTGCCGGTCCCGGATCCGGTCCGGTTCCTGCTCCGCGAGGTCCCGCTGTACCGGTCCTGGTACCGGCAGCGGCTGGCCTGGGTGCTCAACGACACCCTCTACCAGGCGTTGCAGAAGGACCCGGACTGGCCGCACCAGGACCGGTCCATCAACGCGATCAACGAGGGCCACCGCCGGTTCTTCACCCGGTACATCTCCGCCGAACTGGCGGGCCGTCCCGACCTGGTCGAGAAGGTCACCCCGTCCTACCCGCCGTTCGGCAAGCGCATCCTGCTGGACAACGGCTGGTACCGCACGCTGAAGCGGGACGAAGTCGAGCTGGTGACCGACTCGATCGCCGAGATCACCGAGCACGGCATCCGGCTGGTGTCCGGACGCGAGGTCGAGCTGGACGTCATCGTGTTCGCCACCGGGTTCGACGTGGTGCGCTTCCTGTCGTCGGTGGAGCTGACCGGGCGCGGCGGCCGCACCCTCGGCGACGTCTGGCACGGCGACGACGCGCGTGCCTACCTGGGCACGACGGTGCCGGGCTTCCCGAACCTGTTCTGCCTCTACGGCCCCAACACCCAGGCCGGTCACGGCGGCAGCCTGATCTTCTACCTCGAGTGCCAGATGCGGTACGTGCTGAGCCTGCTCGGGCAGATGTTCGACGCGGGCGCCACGGTCGCCGAGGTCCGCGCCGAGGTCAGCGACAAGTACAACGAGGACGTGGACGCCGCGCACGAGCGGATGATCTGGACCCAGCCCGGGTTCACCACCTACTACCGCAACTCCCGCGGCCGCGTGGTGGTGGCCAACCCGTGGCGGGTCATCGACTGGTGGCAGATGACGAAGGAGGCCGTGCTGTCGGACTACCACCTCGACGGCCCCGGAGCAGGAGGTCCGCGATGACGAACCGGTTCACCGGCACGGTCGCGCTGGTCAACGCCGCCGCGGGGGCGGGGATCGGCGCGGCCGTCACCCGGCGCCTGCTGGCCGAGGACGCCACCGTGGTGATCACCGACGTGAGCGAGCGGCGGCTGGCGAAGTTCCAGGCGGAGCTGGCCCAGTCCGGCCACGGCGACCGGGTGCTCGCCCGCGTCGCCGACGCGGCCGACGAGCACGCGGTCGACGCGCTGCTCGCCGAGGTCGCCGACGTCCACGGGCGGCTGGACGTCCTGGTCAACAGCGTCGGGCTCAACCTGCTGGCGGAGTTCCCCGGCACCGGCCTGGACACCTGGCGCCGGGTCCTGGACACGTCGCTGACCTCGCACTTCCTGCACGCCCGCGCGGCCTGGCCGCTGCTGCGGAAATCGGCCGCCCCGGCCATCGTCAACATTTCCTCGCTCGCGGCCGAAGCCCCGGTGCCCTTCGGTGAGGTCGCCTACGCCGCGGCGAAGGCCGGTGTGCTCGGGCTGACCCGCGCACTGGCGGTGGAGGGCGCCCAGTGGGGGATCCGCTGCAACGCGGTCATCCCGGGCCTGATCTGGAACGAGCGCCTCACCGCCGGGGTCGCCGCCGAGTACGTCGACGCCTACCGCGCGCGGCGGCCGCTGGGCCGGGACGGCGAGCCGGACGAGGTCGCCGACGTGATCCTGTTCCTCGCCTCCGGCGACAGCCGGCACGTCACCGGCCAGGCGCTGCGGGTGGCGTCATGACACTGGAGGGAAAGGTCGCGCTCGTCACCGGGTCCGCCGGCGGTGTCGGCGTGGCGATCTGCCGCGCGCTGCGGGAGGCCGGGGCGCGGGTCGCGCTCACCGACGTCGACGGGTCCGCGCTGGACGAGGTTGCGAGCGGCCTCGGCGACGGCGCGGCCACCTTCGTCACCGATCTCGCCGACGACGACGCCGCGGCGGCCCTGCCGGCGCGGGTGCGGGACGAGTTCGGGTCGCTGGACATCCTGGTCAACAACGCCGGGGTCCGCCAGGTCGCCCCGATGCTCGAGCTCACGCCGGCGCAGTGGCGGCGCACGCTGGACGTCGACCTGGTCGCCCCGTTCGTGCTGTGCCGGGCCGCGATCCCGCTGATGGCCGAGCAGGGCCGGGGCAAGATCGTCAACATCGCCTCGATGGCCGGGCTCGCCGCGTTCCGCGACCGCGCGGCCTACAGCGCCGCCAAGGCCGGCCTGATCATGCTCACGAAGAACATCACGGTGGAGTTCGGCGACCGGGGCATCTGGTGCAACGCCGTCGCCCCCGGCGTCGTGGAGACCCCGATGACGAGCTTCTTCTTCGCCAGCCCCGGCATGACCTCCTCGATCCGCGCGAACACGCCGATGCGGCGCTGGTCGCGGCCCGAGGAGATCGCCCGGCCGGTGGTGTTCCTGAGCGGTCCGGACTCGGACTTCGTCAACGGGACGGTCGTCCCGGTCGACGGCGGCTGGACCGCCGGTTACTACGGGGCGGAGCTGTCCCCCCGGCCCGAGGAGGCATGACGTGATCTCCAACGCGCGACTGGAGGAGCTGTCGGCCAAGCAGGCGATCGCCGACCTGCTGCTGACCTACTGCCGCGGCATCGACCGGTGCGACGCCGCGCTCGTCAAGGAGGCGTTCTGGCCGGACGCCTACGACAACCACGGCGCGGACGCCGGCCCGGCGTGGGAGTTCGCCGACCGGATCGTCGCGGCGAAGCTCGCCACGACCGAGTGGACCACGCACGCGGTCACCAACCACCTCGTCGAGGTCGACGGCGACCGCGCGTTCTCCGAGGCCATCGTGCTGACCTTCCAGAAGCAGACCGGCAGCGACCAGGTCAACGTGTTCTGCGGCCGGTACGTCGACCGCGTCGAGCGGCGGGACGGGACCTGGCGCATCGCCTACCGCCAGATGATCCACGACTGGAGCGGCTCGACCGTGCTCGAACCGTGGGCGCTGTCCGGTGTGGCCAGTGGCGCCTTCGTCCAGGGCGGCCGGCGTGACGGCGACTTCGTCACCGGCGCGGGCCGCGACGCGCTGATGCACGACTGACCCGACGGGCACGGGAAAGGGGCGGAACGGCCCACGGCCGTTCCGCCCCTTTCCCGTAGCTCAGGACGCCAGCGCCTCGGCCATCTCCGGCGGCAGGCCGTAGGACTTGATCTCGACGTAGGCGTCGAAGCCCTCCAGACCGGCCTCACGCCCGATCCCGCTGCACTTGAACCCGCCGATGGGCGCGTGGAACCCGACGACGTTGCCGTTCAGTTCGACCGTGCCGGTGCGGATCCGGCGGGCGAACGCCAGGGCGTGCTCGGGGTCGGCGGTGAACACCGAGCCGTTGAGCCCGTAGGTGGAGTTGTTCGCGATGGCGGCGGCCTCGTCCTCGGTGTCGAAGGACAGCACGGACAGCACCGGGCCGAAAATCTCCTCCTGCGCGATGCGCATGTCCGGGGCGACGTCGGTGAAGATGGTCGGTTCGACGAACCAGCCGCGCTCCAGTCCCGCCGGGCGGCCACCGCCGACCAGCACCTTGGCGCCCTCGCCGCGGCCGATCTCGAAGTAGCTCTCCACAGTGGACCGCTGCCGCGCGCTCACCAGGGGGCCGACCTGGGTGACCGGATCGGCGGGGTCCCCGATCGGCATCTCCGCGACCATCGCGGTCAGCCGCTCCAGCAGCTCCCGCTCCCGGGTGCGCGAGACCACGATCCGGGTCTTGTTGCTGCACGCCTGGCCGGTGTTGCGCAACGACAGCGCCCGGATCTGCTGCACGGCCAGGTCGAGGTCGGCGTCGTCGAGGATGACCGCGGCGGACTTGCCGCCCAGCTCCAGCGTCACCCGCCGCAGGTCCTGCCCGCACAGTGCCGCGATCCGCCGCCCCGCGGCCGTGGAGCCGGTGAAGGACACCTTGTCCACGCCGGGGTGGGTGACGAGGTACTCGCTCACGTCGCGGTGCGCGGGCACGATGTTGACCACCCCGTCCGGCAGCCCGGCCGACTGCAGCATCTCCGCGAACAGGTAGGAGTCCAGCGGCGCCTCCGGCGACGGCTTCAGCACGACCGTGCACCCGGACAGCAGCGCGGGCCCCAGCTTCAGCATCGTCACCAGCAGCGGCGCGTTCCACGGGATCACCGCTCCCACCACGCCGACCGGTTCGCGCGTCACCAGCGCGTTGCCGGTGGCCGAGCGCCGCACCGTGGTCCACTCGTACCGCGGCGCCAGCTCGAGGAAGCTGTCCAGCAGCAGCCGCGCGCCGGCGGACTGCATGGTCCGGGAGAGGCTGATGGGGCAGCCCATCTCGTCGCTGACCAGCGCGGCCACGGTGTCCTGCTGCTCGGCCAGCGCGGCGCTGACCCGCCGGAGCACGTCACTGCGCTCCGCCAGGCTCATGCCGGGCCACGGGCCGCGGTCGAACGCCTCCCGCGCCGCGGCCACCGCACGGTCCACATCGGACCTCGACCCCGCGGGCACGCGCGCCACGACCTCTTCGGTGAACGGGGAGATCACCTCGATCTTCTCGTCGGTCGCCGGGTCCACCCACCGGCCGCCGATGAACAGCTTCGCGTAGTTTCCTTGCCAGACCATGTCGTTCTCCTTTGAACGGTGGGGAGTGGGATCAGCCGTGCCGCGCCACGGCTTCGGCGAGCTCGATGACGCCTTCGGCCGTCTTCACGTGGGCGAGGTCGATGTGCTGGCCTTCGAAGTCCACCGCCGCGCTGCCTTCGGCCTCGGCCTTGCGGAACGCGTCGATCATGCGCCGGTAGAACTCCACCTTCTCCGGCGACGGCGTGAAGACCTCGTTGGCCACCGCGACGTGGGAGGGGTGGATGCAGACCATCCCGCGGTAGCCGAGCCCGCGGTTGTCCTCGCAGAAGCGGCGGAACCCGTCGAGGTCCCGGATGTCCTGCCACACGCCGGCGAGCGGGTGGTGCAGGCCGGCCGCGCGGGCGGCGAGGACGATGCGGCTGCGCAGGTACAGGGTCTCCAGCCCGGCTGGGGTGAACTCGAACCCGAGCTCACGCCCGACGTCGGCGTTGGGACCGGTCGCGCCGAGCAGGCTGGCCACCCGCGGGCTGGCGGTGGCGATCTCCTCGCAGTGGGCCATCGACACCGCGGTCTCGTAGCTCACGATCAGCCCGACCGAGCCCGGCGCGAGCCCCTCCCGCTCCTCCAGGTGCGACACCACGGCGTCGATCCGCACGATCTCCTGCGCGTCGAACACCTTCGGCAGGAACAGCCCCGCCAGCCCCGGTCGCACCACGGCCTCCAGGTCGGCCCCGAGCAGGCCGCTGACGGAGCTGTTGGGCCGGACCCACAGGTCGGCCCGGGCGGCGTCGGCCAGCCGGTCCAGCGTCTCCGCGACGGTCTTGCGGGCGTCCGCCTTGTCCCCGGCGGGCACCGAGTCCTCGAGGTCGAGGATCACCGCGTCGGTACCCGAGGCGAGCGCCTTGTCGGCCCAAGTGGGCTTGTGGCCGGGGACGAACAGCAGGGAACGGTAGGGCTTCATCGGATGTCCTCCTTGACGGGACGGGAGAAGTCGGGCTTGCGGCGCTCGCGGTGGGACGCGAGGCCTTCGCGCACCTCGGGCCCGGCGAAGCCGTAGAACTCCAGCGCGAGCGAGGAGTCGAAGATGGCCCCGGCGATCTGCCGGTACCAGGCGTTGAGGGACTGCTTGGTCCAGCGGATCGCGGTGGGCGCCCCGGTGGCCAGCTCGCGGGCGATCTCCCTGGCGGTGGGCAGGAGGTCGGACTCCTCGTCGACGCAGAGCGAGACCAGGCCGATGCGCTCGGCTTCCTGGCCGGTGAGGGGCCGGCAGGTCATGAGGTAGTACTTGGCCTTGGCCATGCCGCACAGCAGCGGCCAGCACACGGCGGCGTGGTCACCGGCGGCGACGCCGAGGCGGGTGTGGCCGTCGACGATCTTCGCGCTCCGGGCGACCACGGACACGTCGGCCAGCACCCCGGCGACCAGCCCGGCTCCCACGGCGGGACCGTGGATGGCCGAGACCGTCGGCTTCGAGCAGTCGATGACGTTGTAGACCAGGTCCCGCGCCTCGCGCATGGTGCGCGTGCGGGTGTCGTAGTCGGTGGACAGCTTCTCGACCAGGTCGAACGAGCCGCCGGCGGAGAACGCCTTGCCCTCGCCGCGGAGCAGGACGGCGGCCACGTCGGGGTCGCGGTCGAACTCGCGCCAGATGTCGGCGAGGTCCGCGTGGGCGGCTTCGCTCACCGCGTTGAGATTGGGGGCGTCGAGGACCAGCTCGATGACCCCGTGTTCGTCGGGGCCCTCCACCCGCAGGTGGGGGAAACGTGCGTAGCGGCTCATGTGCTTCCTTTCCTGTCGCGGCCGAGGAAGAGCCCCTCCCGGTCGTAGTCGCGCAGCTCGGCGACGTCCTCGGCGGTCACCGGCCGCAGCTCGCGGACGTCCTCGGCCACCTTCAGGTCCCAGCCGCAGCGAGTGCGCACGGCGGCGATCCGCTCGGCGAGCGGCTCCGGCCCGGGGGCGATGTGGGTGAGGACCAGGTCGCCGTCGCGCATGGTCAGCGTGCCGGCGTCGGTGACCACGGCGCGGACGCGCGCGCCGGGGCTGGTGACGTAGTCGCACTGCTCGATGAACCGGCGGGGACTCAGCGTGCCGACGACGAGGGTTTCGTCGGCGTTGGTGACGACGTCGTTCGCGCCGCCGGACCCGACGAGGTGGGGGCCGCCGGCGATCTTGGTGGTGTTGATGTTGCCGTGGCGGTCGATCTCGGCCGCGCCGACGCACGCGATCGAGCGGGTGCGCGGCCCGTTGACCAGGGTGCCCAGCACCTGCTCGGTGTCCAGCAGCATCGAGGCGGTCGGGAAGTTGGCGAAGCTGAAGATGAACGGGTCGCCGGGGGTGGGGGTGTAGTCCCACAGCCCGAGTTCGGCGGCCAGCGCGACCTCGTGACCGGCGGCTTTCGCCCGCGCGACGCCGACCCACGCCGCGAGGTTGGCCAGCCCGGCCCCGGCCAGCACGGCGGCCGCGCCGGTGGCCGCGATGCGCTCGCCCAGCAGGTCGGCGAGCCAGACCGCCGCGCGCTCGGCGGGGGTCGGCGGTCCGCCGTGGCCGTCGCCGCGCGGCACCAGCGACGGCCCGCCGGCCGCTCGCACCAGCTCCGCCAGCCGGTCGCCGCCGAGTTTCGCCAGGTATGCCTCGTGATCGGCGGGTTCGAGGATCCACTCGCGGATCCAGTCGTCGAACCGCTCGGAGCGGGTGGCGGTGCGCACATCGATCCAGAAGGGGACGTCCTCGGCGTAGCCCCGCACCGGCAGCGCGGCCCCCGCCGGACCGGCGAACACGCCGCCCGGGTGGGCACCGAACGGCGCCTCCACGACGGCGAGCACCCGGTGGGCGGGGATCCGCACCAGCGGCGACCAGGCACGCAGATCGTCGACCACCTTCTCCACGGTGGCGAGCACCCCGCGCCGGGCGGCGAACGCACCGATCGAGCCTTCGAACATCGGCGGGGCGATCGCCAGGTTGCCCTGCCGGTCGGCCACCGCGGCGTGCACCACCGCGATGTCGGGGGCCAGGGGCGCGACCAGGCCGACCCGGCCGAACCGGGTGTCCACTTCGTCGTAGGCGTCGTTGGCGGCCATCGACGAGCCGCGCACCGAACCGGTCACCACCGCGGGCACCCCGGTGGCGGCGGCCCGCAGCCGCTGGATGAAGCTCAGGAACGACCAGTTCTCCACCTGCACCGCGCCAGAGCCGTAGGCCTGCTGGAAGACCGGGTTGGGCGTGAACACGGGGAACGAGTCTCCCGAGTAGACGGTGACGACCCGCTCCAGGCAGCCGGCGCGGAACAGCACGGCCCCGAGCGAGGACAGGCTCGCCATGATCAGGGTGAAGGCCGACGGCCTGCCCCAGTGCTGCCGCGCGATCTCCCGGACCAGGGCGCTCCACCGGGAGTGGCCCATCATCACGTGGATCGCGTCGCCCGGCCGGACGTGGCGGGCCACCGCCTCGTCCAGCCGGCAGAAGTCGGTCGCCAAGCCGGCACCCCCGTTCCTCGCCACGTTCGCCGCCTGACCATATAATATATTTTACGTTTCGACGAGTGCGCTGGGCCACACTCCGGCTCACCCGGCCGCGTCGTCCCAGAACCCGCGCTCCTCGAGCAGCGCCACCGCGCGGTTCCCGCCGCGCAGGAAGTGGTCCTCGGTGAGCTTGCGGGCCACGTCCCCGGCCCCCGCCCGCAGCGCGTCGATGATCTCCCGGTGGTCGGCGTGCGCCGCGGCCGACCACTGGGCGTGCGATTCGTAGAACCCGTGCGGGATCGCGCTGCCCAGCACCTTCAGCTCCGAAACGAGCCGGCGCGAGCGCGAGGCCCGGTTGATCACCCGGTGGAACTCGAAGTTGAGCAAGTCCAGCCGCTCGCTCGACACCTCCGTCTCCATCCGCGCGGCGATCTCGTCGAGCGCCTCCAGGCTGGCCGGCGACATCCGCGCGGCCGCCCGCTCGGCCGCGAGGCCGGAGATCACGCCGAGCATCCAGTACTGGTCGCGGACGTCCTCCCGGGACAGCCTGGCGACGAACGCCCCGCGGCGTGGCACGACCTCGATGATCCCCTCGACCTCGAGCGCGATCAGCGCCTCCCGGACCGGGAGCTTGCTGATCCCGAGCCGCTCCGCCACCGCGTCCTGGTCGATCCGGACCCCCGGGCGCAGCACCCCGGCGAAGACCTGCCGGCGGATCTCCTGGGCGGCGGCTTCCTTGAGACTGGCCGGGAGAGCCACCCGCCGCGACCTCGGGAAGACCGAGTTGTCCAGTACCATGTCCGCCCTGCCTTCCGTCGACCACCGCGGATACACATCATAATATATTTTACTTCAGCAGCACCGAGCGACGTGATAAAATATTTTCCATGACCACTCCCCCGGCCGTGAGCCACGAGGACTTCCGACCGATCCTGGAGCTGGTGCGCGACTTCGTCCGGACGAAGGTCGTGCCCCGCGAGCAGGAGATCGCCGAAACCGATGCGATACCGGACGACCTGCGCAAACAAGTCGCGGAAATGGGCCTGTTCGGCTACGCCATCCCCCAGGAGTGGGGTGGCCTGGGCCTGGACCTGACCCAGGACGTCGAACTGGCCATGGAGTTCGGCTACACGTCGCTGTCACTGCGGTCGATGTTCGGCACCAACAACGGCATCGCCGGGCAGGTGCTGGTGAACTTCGGCACCGCCGGGCAGAAGGCGGAGTGGCTGGAGCGCATCGCCTCCGGCGAGGTGGTGGCCTCCTTCGCCCTGACCGAGCCGGGCGCCGGGTCCAACCCGGCCGGCCTGCGCACCCGGGCCGCCCGCGACGGGGACGACTGGGTCATCGACGGGCAGAAACGCTTCATCACCAACGCCCCGATCGCCGATCTGTTCGTCGTGTTCGCCCGCACCCGTCCGGCCGACGAGACGGGGCCCGGCATCGCCGTGTTCCTGGTGCCGGCCGGCACGCCGGGGGTCGAGGTCGGCGTCAAGGACCGCAAGATGGGCCAGGAGGGCGCCTGGACGGCGGACGTGGTGTTCTCCGGCGTCCGGGTGCCCGGTTCGGCCCTGGTGGGCGGGGACGAGGCGGCCGGCTACCGGGCGGCGATGACCTCGCTGGCGCGGGGACGTGTGCACATCGCCGCGCTGGCCGTCGGCACCGCTCAGCGCGCGCTCGACGAATCCGTCGCCTACGCCGCCTCGGCCACCCAGGGCGGCACCCCGATCGGCGACTTCCAGCTGGTCCAGGCGATGATCGCGGACCAGCAGACCGGCGTGATGGCCGGCCGCGCCCTGGTGCGGGACACCGCGCGGCGTTACGTTTCCGGGGAGGACCGCCGTGTCGGCCCCTCCGCGGCGAAGCTGTTCTGCACCGAGATGGCGGGCAGGGTGGCCGACCTGGCGGTGCAGATCCACGGCGGCACCGGGTACATGCGCGAGGTGCCGGTCGAGCGCATCTACCGCGACGTGCGTCTGCTGCGCCTCTACGAAGGCACCAGCGAGATCCAGCGCCTCATCATCGGTGGCGCCCTCATCCGCAACGAAAGGACGGGACGATGAAGCTCAACGAGGACGAGGAGCAGATGGTCGCTCTCGTCTCGGAGTTCGTCGACGAGCGGGTGCGCCCGCGGGTGCGCGAGTTCGAGGAGGACGACATCTACCCCGGCGAGTTCATCGACGAGATGAAGAAGCTGGGGTTCTTCGGGCTCCTGGCGCCCGCCGAGTACGGCGGCGTGGACGTCTCCACCGCCTGTTTCGCGCGCGTGACCGAGGAGCTGGCCCGCGGCTGGATGAGCCTGGCCGGCGCCATCGGCGGGCACTCCGTCATCACCTACCTGATCAAGACGTTCGGCACCCCGGAGCAGCGCGAGAAGTACCTGCCGAAGATGGCCGAGGGGACCATCCGCGCGACGATGGCGCTCACCGAACCCGGCGGCGGCAGCGACCTGCAGGCGATGCGCACCCACGCCGTCGCGGTCGACGGCGGGTGGTCGATCACCGGGTCGAAGACGTGGATCTCCAACGCCGCCCACTCCGGCCTGATCGGGCTGCTGTGCATCACCGATCGCGAGGCGAAGCCGGCCCACCGCGGGATGAGCGTGCTGCTGGTCGAGCCGGGCGAGGGCCTGACCATCTCCAAGAAGCTGCCCAAGCTCGGCTACCGCGGCGTGGAGGCGTGCGAGCTGGTGTTCGACGGCCGCACGGTGCCGGAGGAAGCGGTCCTGGGCGGCACCCCGCACCAGGGCTGGGCGCAGATGATGCGCGGCCTGGAGGTCGGCCGCATCCAGGTCGCCGCGCGCGCCCTCGGCGTGGGACAGGCGGCGCTCGACGCGGCGGTCCGCTACGCCCAGGAGCGGGAGTCCTTCGGCAAGCCGATCTGGAAGCACCAGTCCGTGGGCAACCTGCTCGCCGACATGGCCACCCGCATGCGCGCGGCCCGGCTGCTGACCCTGGACGCCGCGGAGCGGCTCGACGCCGGCGAGCGGGCCGACATGGAGGCCGGCATGGCGAAGCTGTTCGCCTCGGAAGCGGCCATGCAGGTCGCGCTCGACGCCATCCGCGTGCACGGCGGGTACGGCTACTCCAAGGAATACGACGTCGAACGCTACTTCCGCGACGCTCCGCTGATGATCGTCGGCGAGGGCACCAACGAGATCCAGCGCAACGTCATCGCCGCCCAGCTCATCGCCCGCAACCGGATCTGAGGGAGAGACATGTCCTTGCTGACCGACCGGACCGCCGTCGTCACCGGCGCCGCCCAGGGCATCGGGTTCGCCATCGCCGAGCTGTTCGCCGCCCACGGGGCCCGCGTGGTGATCGGCGACCTCGACGGCGACGCGGCCGTCCTCGCCGCCAAGCGCATCGGGGGCCCGGACGTCGCGCGCGGCGTCCGTTGCGACGTGACCGTGGCCGACGACGTGGACGCCCTGCTGGCGGCCGCGGAGTCGGCGTTCGGGCCCGTCGACGTCATGGTCAACAACGCCGGCATCACCCGCGACGCGACGATGCGGACCATGACCGAGGAACAGTTCGACCAGGTGATCGACGTGCACCTCAAGGGCAGCTGGAACGGCACCCGCAAGGCCGCCGCGATCATGCGGGAACGCAAGCGCGGCGCGATCGTCAACATCTCCTCCCTGTCCGGCAAGGTCGGGATGGCCGGCCAGACGAACTACTCGGCGGCCAAGGCCGGGATCGTCGGCCTGACCAAGGCCGCGGCCAAGGAACTCGCCCACCACGGGGTCCGGGTCAACGCGATCCAGCCCGGCCTGATCCGCACCGCGATGACCGAGGCCATGCCGCAGAAGGTGTGGGACCAGAAGATGGCCGAGATCCCGATGCGGCGTGCCGGCGAGGTGTCCGAAGTGGCCTCCGTCGCCCTGTTCCTCGCCAGCGACCTGTCCTCCTACATGACCGGCACGGTGCTGGAAGTGACCGGCGGACGGTTCATGTGATGCGCGTGTTCGCCGGGATCGACGAGGTGAAGGCCGCGCTCGGCGAGGAGCTCGGCCCCAGCGAGCCGCTGGAGATCGACCAGGACCGGATCGGCGCGTTCGCCGGCGCCACGGGCGACCACCAGTGGATCCACGTCGATCCCGAGCGTGCCGCGAACGGCCCCTTCGGCACCACCATCGCGCACGGGTTCCTCACGCTGTCGCTGCTCCCGTGGTTCGGGCAGCGGCTGTTCCGGCTGGACTTCGGCACCACGCGGATCAACTACGGCCTGAACAAGGTCCGCTTCCCCACGCCGGTGCCCGTGGGATCGCGCCTGACCGCGACGGCGACGTTCACCGACGTCCGCGAGGGCCCGGCCGGTGCCACCCTCACGGTGCGGTACGCGGTCACCGCCGAGGGCGCGGCCAAGCCGGCGTGCGTGGCCGAAATGCTCCTGCTGGTGGTCTGAACACGCGAACGGGCCGGGACGCGCGAGGTGTCCCGGCCCGTTCTCCCGCGCCGTCAGTCGTGCCGGATGACGCCCCGGATGTTCTTGCCCTCGTGCATGTCCCGGTAGCCCTGGGTCACCTCGTCGAGGGTGTAGGTCCGGGTCACCAGCTCGTCCAGCTTGAGCGCGCCGTCCCGGTACAGCTGCAGCTGGCGGCGGATGTCCCAGGTCGGGTTCGAGTGGCCGAACAGCGTGCCCTGCAGGCGTTTCTGCGACAGGGCGAGATCGCCGAGCGCCACCTGCGCGCCGACCTCGGCCAGCGGGGCCATCGCGGTCACCACGCACGTGCCGTCCTTGCGGATCGCGGCGAGCCCCTGCCCCACGTGCTCGGCGGTGAGCACGCCCACGGTGAGGATCGCCGAATCGGCGCCCTGCCCGTTGGTGAACTGGCGGGCCAGCTCGGCCGCCTCGTCCATCGTCTCCACCGCGTGGGTGGCGCCGAAGGTCGGCGCGCTCTCCCGCTTGAACGGGACCGGGTCCACGGCGATGATCGTCGTCGCGCCCGCGTGCGCCGCGCCCTGCAGCGCGTTGACGCCGATGCCGCCGGCGCCCATCACGATCACCGTGTCGCCCGGCTGCACCGCGGCGGCGTTGACCGCCGACCCCCACCCCGTCCCGACGCCGCAGCCGACCAGGCAGGCCTTGTCGAGCGGGATGTCGTCGTCGATCTTGACCACCGAGTCCAGCGACACCGTGGTCGTGGAGACGAACGTGGAGATGCCGCACATCTGCCCCACCGGCGTGCCGTCCGCGGTGTGCAGCCGGTAGGTGCCGTCCGTCCAGCGCGGGCCGGCGAGGATTCCCGCCCCCAGGTCGCACAGGGCCTGCCGCCCCGAGGCGCAGAACCGGCAGTGCCCGCACACCGGCACCGCGAGGAAGACGACGTGGTCGCCCTCCTTGATCCCCTTGCGGTTCGGGTGCGCCTTGGTCACCACACCAGCGCCCTCGTGGCCGCCGGCGAACGGGTACGTGCCGACGGGGATGTCCCCCGTCGCGATGTGGTCGTCGGAGTGGCACAGCCCCGACGCCACCACCTTCACCTGGACCTCGTCCGGCTGCGGGTCGTCCAGTTCGAGGTCGACGACCTCGTACTCGCCCGGCGCCTCGCGCACGATCGCCCCACGGGTCAGCACAGTCTGGTCTCCTTCGGTCGTCGTTCAGGCGGCGACGAGCGTCGCCGCCAGACCTTGCCCACCGCCGATGCACATCGTCGCCAGGCCGCGGCGGCCGCCACGGCGGCGCAGCTCGTGCAGCAGCGTGGTGACCATGCGCATGCCGGTCGCGCCGATCGGGTGGCCGAGCGAGATGCCCGAGCCGTTGACGTTGAGCCGGTCGTGGTCGTGCCAGCCCCAGCCCTCCAGGACGGCCAGCACCTGCACCGCGAACGCTTCGTTGAGCTCCACCAGGTCCACGCCGTCGAGCAGGGCCGCGGTGCCGGTGCCGGTGCGCGCCGCCAGCTTGGCGACCGCGGGGACGGGCCCGATGCCCATCCGGGCGGGATCGCAGCCCGCCGCCGCCCACGCGTCCAGGTATCCCAGTGGTTCCAGGCCGAGCGCCTCCAGCCGGTCCTCGGCGACGACCAGGCACGCGGCGGCCGCGTCGTTCTGCTGGCTGGCGTTGCCCGCGGTGACGGTGCCGCCGGGGGTCACCGGGCGGAGCCGGGCCAGCGACTCCGGCGTGGCGTCGGGGCGCACGCCCTCGTCGGTGGTGACCAGCAGCGGGTCGCCCTTGCGCCGCGGCACCTCGACCGGCACCACCTCCGCGTCGAACCGGCCGTCCTTCCAGGCGGCCGCGGCGCGCTGATGGCTGCGCGCGGCGTAGGCGTCGGCCCGGTCCCGGTCGATGCCGTAGTCCGCGGCCAGGTTCTCCGCCGTCTCGATCATCCCGGAGATCCGGCCGAACCTCGCCTCCGGCTGCGACCGCTCCCGGCCCCGGTCGAGCCGGTCGTAGAGCTGCACCGTGCCCGCCCTGGCGCCCCACCGGGTCGCGGTCGAGTAGTACTCGATCCGGCTCATCGACTCGACACCGCCGGCGAGGACCACGTCCGCCGCACCGGTCTGGACCATCATCGACGCCGTCACCAGCGCCTGCAGTCCCCCGCCGCAGCGGCGGTCGAGCTGCATGCCGGGCACGCCGATCGGCAGCCCGGCGTGCAGGGCCACCCAGCGGCCCACGCACGGCACCTCGGAGTTGGCGTAGGACTGGGCGAAGACCACGTCGTCGATCCGCTCCGGATCGACGCCCGAGGTGGCGACCACCTCGCGGACCACGGCGGCCGCGAGGTCTTCGACGGGCAGGTCGCGCAGCGCTCCGCCGAACGAGCCGACGGGGGTGCGCAGAGGGCTGACGATCGCGGCGCGTCGCACGGGTTCTCCTCGATGGTGTCCGGATGGGGTGGTGGGCGGGTCAGATCTCGAAGACCGCCTTGCCGCCGGTCTGCTTGTCGAACTCCCGGTAGGCGCGCTCGGCGTCGGCGAGCTGCCACCGGTCGGTGAACAGCTTGTCCACCTCGACGCCGTGCCGGGCGACGAACCGCGCGCAGTCCGCCTGCCCGGCGATGGAGAAGGTGTAGGAGCCGAGGATGGTCAGCTGCTTGCGGATGACCTCGGGGCTGACGTTCAGCGTCACCTCACCGCCTTCCCCGACGAACGCGACCCGGCCCCACCGCGCGGCGGCGCGGACCGCGGCGGCGCGGGCCGCCGGCGCGCCCGAACAGTCCAGTGCGCGGGTCACGCCCTTGCCGCCGGTGAGTTCGCGGATGGCTTCGACGGGGTCGCTCGCGCTGGAGTCGATGGCGTGGGCCGCGCCGAACTCCGTCGCCTTGGCCACCCGCTCCGCGGCGATGTCCACCGCGATCACCTCGGCCCCCATCGCGGCGGCCAGTTGCACCGCGGACTGCCCGACCGGGCCCTGGCCGAAGATCGCGATGGTGTCGCGCGCGGTGAGGTCCAGCCGGACCAGTGCACCGAAGGCGGTGCCGGTCCCGCAGGAGATGGCGGCGCCGGCGGTGAAGCTCAGTTCGTCCGGGAGCGGGACGAGCGTGCGCGCCGGGACCTTCAGGTAGTCGGCGTGGCCGCCGTGCGCGGTCGCGCCGAAGATCGCCGCACCCCGCTCGCACATCTGCGTCCAGCCGGTGCGGCACAGGTCGCAGAAACCGCACCCGTCGTAGTGGAAGACCATGACCCGGTCGCCTTCGCGGAAGCGCGTGACGTCCGGGCCGGCCGCCGCGACGACCCCGCACGGCTCGTGGCCGGCGATGATCCGGGCCCCGTCGCCGGAGAGCCCGAACGCCGCGAGCGCCTCGCCCGCGGGCGCGCGGTAGAACTTGAGGTCGCTGCCGCACATCCCGGAGGCCTTCATCTCCAGGACGACCTCGCCGGGCCCGGGGACCGGGTCGTCGAACGAGGCGATCTCCAGCTCGCGTTCACCGTTGAACACCACTCCGCGCATCTTCAGTCCTTCCGGGTCGCCACGCGTTCGACGAGGGCGACCTTGACGTGGTCCGGTCGTTTCAGTGAGCCCTCGGGCACCAGCTCGACGAGGCACTTGACGTTCAGCGCCGAGCGGAGGCGGGCTTCCAGGTCCGCGCGCAGGTCCTCCTGACGCGCCGGCGGCAGGTCCGCGGCGTGCTCGACCACCAGCGGCAGCGGCCGCTGCGTGGTGTGCCCGGGGAAGTCCGCGCGGATGCGCATCTCGCCCGTCGCCGCCGGGACGAACCGCTGCACCAGGTCCTTGACGGCCGAGGGGAACACGTTGATGCCGCGCACGATCAGCATGTCGTCGGTGCGGCCGACGCAGCGCACCTTGTAGCCGGTGCGGCCGCACGAGCAGCCGGTCCCGGTGACGACCACGTGGTCGCGGGTGCGGAAGCGCAGCAACGGCGAGGCCCGCCGCCGCAGCGCGGTGTAGACCAGCTCGCCGGTGGCCCCTTCGACGGGTTCGACGCGCTGTCCGGTGTCCGGGTCGATCAGCTCGGCGATCATCAGGTCCGGGGACAGGAAGTGCATGCCGTCCCCGGCCTCGCACTCGCCCCAGTAGGTGCAGGCGATGTCGGTGCCGCCGAGCATCTCGCGCACGGTGGCGCCCCAGAGGCGTTCCAGGTTGCCGCGCACACTCGGCAGCCCGCCACCGGGTTCACCGCCGACGCTGATCGTGCGGACGCCGAGTTCGGTGGCCGGGCGGCCGACGACGCCGGGTGCCTGTTCGGCGAGGTGGGCCAGGAAGTAAGGCGTGCCGATGATCCCGGACGGGCGCTGGTCGGCCTGCACGCGCAGCAGCCGCTCGGCGCCGGCCTCCGCCCCGATCGGGATGTCGACGACACCCATGTACTGCAGGATCTGCACGATCGGCAGGCCCCCGACGAACCCCTTGCTCATCCCGAAGGCGTGCAGGACCCGGTCGCCGGGCCGGAACCCGTTGGCGTACAGGGCGCGCGCCCCCAGCTCGCACCACGTGCCCACGTCGCTCGCGGTCAGCCCGACGTAGGACGGGCTGCCCGTGGTGCCCGAGGACGCCTGGATCTGCACGATCTCCGCGGCGGGCGCGGCCACGTGCCGGCCCAGCGGGGGTGCGGCCGCCAGGCTGTCGCGCAGCTCCTGCTTCTCGGTGAAGGGCAGGCCCTGGAGATCGTCGACGGTGGTGATGCCGCCCGGATCGACGCCGTGTTCGGCGAACTTGGCCCGGTAGAACTCGCTGTGCGCGGCCAGGTAGGCGATCTGCTCGCGGAGCCGCTCGTCCTGCACGCGCCGCGCCTGCTCCGCGGGGAGTGTCTCGGCCGCGCTCCAGTGCTCGCCGGAGTGCGGCTGGCGGGGGAAGGTGTGCACTGCGCCGCCCCTGGTCAGCGCTTGGCCGGGAGCATGGTGGTCACGACGGTGGCCGGCTGGTCACCGCGGTTGCTCCAGGAGTGCTTGTTGCCCCGGTTGATGATCGTGTCACCGGGCCGCAACAGCGTCTCGCCGGTTTCGAACACCGCGTACAGCTCACCCGACACCACCGTGACCACGTCGACCGTCTCGGTGGCGTGCATACCCATGACCTCCGCGTCGCCGGCGTTGGCGTCCTCACCGTGCAGCGCGTCGATGGAAGCGCTGTAGGTTTCCGGGTCGATCTCGCTGTCCGGCGGGAACGTGGCCAGCCGCACCACCAGGCCGTTCGCCGGCGGGTCCAGCTCCACCTCCCCGGTCAGCGTGTCGCCGTCGTCCACATGGGACGGCAGGCGGTCCACCCGCCACACGTCGTTCACGGTGAACCCGGGCAGCGCCACGCGGGTGGCGGTGTCCTCGTCCACCAGGATGGCCGACCGGCCGTTCTCGTCGACCCCGGTCACGACCCGGCGCGCCCGCACGTTCGTGTGTTCACCAGCCATCGCCCACTCCTTTGTGCCGCTGTCTTGAAATTAAATATATTATGTCCTGCGAGCGCATGTCAACGTCACCAGCCGACGGCACGCCGCCCGTCGAACTCGGCGAACTGCTGCCGCCGGCGCCGCTCAGGCGGGGTCGAACTCAATCGTCGCCGGGTCGACCACCGCTCCCCCGCCGTCGGCGACGAGCACGTGCCCGGTCACGATCGAGGCGTCCGGTGAAGCGAGGAACGCGCACACCGACGCGATCTCCGCCGGCTCGGCGACCCGGCGCAGCGGCACGTGCGCGGCGACGCGCTCGTAGGCCTGCTCCAGGGTGATCCCCTCGCGCTGGGCGAGGTAGGTCATCGCTCCCTCACCGAGCGGGGTGCGCACCCAGCCGGGGCACACCCCGTTCACGCGCACGCCCTTGGGCCCGTACTCGCGGGCCAGCCACCGCACCAGCCCGATCACCCCGGCCTTGGCGGCGCTGTAACCGGCGGTGCCGGGCGGGCCGGACAACAGCCCCGCCGTGGAGGCGATCATCACCAGCGATCCGCGGCGCCGCACCAGGTGCGGCATGACCTCGCCGGCCAGGAAGAAACCGCCGTGCAGGTTCACGTCGAACGCCGAGAACCACGCCGGGTCGCCCTTCGGGCTCGCCCCGCCGGAGATCGCGGCGCCCTGCGCGGCCACGACCGCGTCCAGCCCGCCCAGTTCCGCGACGGCCTGCTGCACCACCTCGTGCACGGCGTCGCGCTGGGTGCCGTCGGCGGGCAGTGCGAGGCCGCCGATTTCGTCGGCCACCTCCTTGAGCCGGTCGGCGTTGATGTCGGTGAGGGCGACCTTGGCCCCGTCCGCGGCGAAGCGGCGGGCCGTCGCCGAACCCACGCCCCCGGCGGCTCCGCTCACCAGGACCAGTTCCGGTTTCCTGCTCATGTCGGCGTCTTCTCTCCGTTCAATTCGGATTCGATGTGGGCGAACGCCTCGCGCAACCGGTACTTGAGGATCTTGCCGGAGGCGTTGCGGGGTAGCTCGTCCGAGATGAGGAAGTACTTGGGGACCTTGTAGCCGGCCAGCCGTTCCCGGCAGAAGGCGCGCAGCGCGTCCGGTTCCGGCAGCTGCCCGGCCTCGGGCACCACGATCGCGCACCCGACCTCGCCGTAGCGGGAGTCCGGGACCGCGACGACCGCCGTCTCCAGCACCTGCGGGTGGGCCGCCAGGACCTTCTCCACCTCGGCCGGGTAGATGTTCTCCCCGCCGCTGCGGATCATGTCCTTGGCGCGGCCGGACAGGTGCAGGAAACCGTCGGCGTTGACGTACCCGAGGTCGCCCGTGCGGCACCACCCGTCGTGGAAGGTGGCGCGGGTGGCGTCCGGGCGGTTCCAGTACCCCTGGCTCACCGCCGGGGACCGGACCTCGATCTCGCCGACCTCGCCCGCCGCGGCCTCCCGGCCCTCCGGCGTGACGACCCGCGCCTGGGCGAGCGGCAGCGGGCGGCCGATGCTCTTCGGCTGGGCGAGGAAGTCCCGGTCCTCCAGCGTGGTGGCGATGGCGCCGCCCTCGGTGAGCCCGTAGACCTGGGTGAGCTTTACCTCCGGCAGCCGGCGCTTGACCTCCTCGGCGACCGAGGGCATGACCATGTCGCCGCCGAGGATGAACCGGCGCAGCGACGGCGGCAGCACCCGTTCCAGGTCGTCCCGGTGCAGCAGCTCGTTGAGCATGAACGGGAACAGCAGGCAGTCGGTCACCCGCTCCGCCCGCAACACCGCCAGCAGCCGGTCGACGGTGAAGTTCCCGGAGGGCAGGAAGACCGCCGTGCCGTGCATCAGCAGCGCCGGTGCGACGAACGCCTCGAACCCGCCGGCGTGGTACAGCGGACCCGGCACGAGCGAGACGGTCTCCTCGCCGAACTGCCACCGCAGCGCCTGCGCCGTCGCGATGGCCACGGTGTTGCCGTGAGTCCACACCGCACCTTTCGGGCTGCCGGTCGTGCCCGACGTGTAGAGCAGGCTCATCGGGTCGTCCCCGGTCACCTCGGGCAGCTCGTCCGGGGTGAGCGGCTCCGCCTCGCGGAACACCTCGAACGGCCGCGCCCAGTCCGGCACCGGGTCGCCCGAGTCGGGCAGCACCACGTACGTGCCCACGCCCGCCTGGTCGCGCACCGGGTCGAGGCGGCCGGTCAGGCTGCTGTGGACGACGACCACGGAGGTCCCGGAATCGGCCAGGACGAACGCCAGCTCCGCCGGAGCGAGCCGGAAGTTCAGCCGGACGGTGATCACGCCCAGGCGCGCGGCCGCCAGGAACAGCGGCGGGTACTCCGCGTCGTTGAACAGCAGCAGACCGAGCCGGTCGCCCTTGCGCAGGCCCAGTTCCCGCAGCGCCCGCGCGTACCGCAGCGTCTTGTCGTGCAGTTCGCCGTAGGTGATCCGGTCCCGGCCGTCGAAGCTGAACGCGATCCGGTCCGGGCCCGCCGCCGGCACCCGGGCGATCACCGAGTCCAGGATCCAGCTGAAGTTCATCCCGCACTCCCCGTTCCGCCGGAGGGGCCGAGCAGGATCTGCTTGAGCTCGGTGAACTCGCAGATCCCCTCCGGCCCGGCCTCGCGTCCCCAGCCCGACCCCTTCATCCCGCCGAACGGGGCGGTGAGCGCCGGGCCGAACGCGTTGACCGCGACCGAGCCGGCCCGGATCCGGCGGGCGTAGGCGACGCCCTTGTCACGATCCGCCGTGTAGACGCTCGCGGCGAGGCCGTAGCTGGTGTCGTTCGCAAGGCGCAGGCCGTCCTCGTCGTCGCGGTAGGTCAGCACCGCCGTCACCGGCCCGAACACCTCGTTGCGGGCCAGGTCGGAGTCCCGCGCCACGTCGGTCACGAGCGTCGGCTCGAAGTACCACCCGGCGTCGAACCCGGCAGGCCGCCGGCCACCCGCCACCACGCGCGCGCCGTCGGCCACGGCCCGCGCCACGAACCCCTCGGCACGCTCGACCACCGAGGGCGCCGCCACCGGGCCGATCTGCGTGCGCGGGTCCAGCGGGTCCCCGATGCGCAGCCCCTCCCACGCCTGCCGCAGCAGCTCGACGACCTCGTCGTGGCGCCGCTCCGGCACGAGGATCCGGGACAGCGCGGCGCAGATCTGGCCGGCGCCGCTGGTCGCGCCGGGCACCAGCGTCTTCAGCACGACCGTGAGGTCGGCGTCGTCGAGGATCAGCGCCGGGGACTTCCCGCCCAGCTCCAGGTGCGTGCGGGCGAACCGGTGGCGCGTGGACTCGATGATCTGCTGGGCGGCGGCCCGGCCGCCGGTGAGCGACACCATGTCGACGTGCGGGTTCGCGCTCAGCTCACGGCCGATCTCCACATCGCCGCAGAGGATGCTCAGCGCGCCGGCCGGGAACCCGGCGCCGGCCGCGCACTCGGCGATGATCCGCATGATCAGCTGCGACTCGACCGCCGCCTTCACCACCACCGGGCAGCCCGCGAGCAGCGCGGGCAGCGCCTTGCTCGCCATCGTCACCAGCGGCCCGTTGTAGGCCATGATGGCGGCCACCACGCCCGCCGGCTCGCGGCGGACCACGACGTCGCCGAGCGCCGATCCGCGGACCGTGTCGCGCAGGATGTCCTCGGCGCTGTCCAGCAGGGTCCGCCACGCCCCCACCGCGGCGAAGCGGTGCAGGGTGCGGCTGTAGCGGACCGGCATCCCGGACTCGACCGCCCAGACCGTGCCCATGTCGTCCAGGCGCGCCTCCATGGCCGCGCAGAACCGGGCGCAGATCTCGACCCGGCCGGCCACGGGCATCTCCGCCCACGACGCCAGCCCGTCAGTGCGGGCGGCCTCGACCGCGGCCTGCGCGTGCTTGACCGAGGGCAGGCCGACCGTCGCGACCGGCCGCCCGGTGCTCGGCGAGACGATCCGGTACTCGCCGTCGGCAGGCACCCACTCCCCCGCCACGAACACCTCGTCGGCGTGCGGGACGGTCACCCCGGCGACGTCCATCACGCACCCGCCGCCGGGAAGAACGGGCTCACCGGGCGCAGGAACATCGAGCCGAACGGCGGCCGCATGAACTCCGGGAGCACCATCTCGCCGGAGATCAGCTGCCGCTTGACCGACTCCCGCATGGGGTCCAGCGGGCCGGTGGTCTCGTAGATCGCCAGGTGGCTGACCTCGGGGGTCACCACCCCGGGCAGCGGCTTGACGTCGGAGAGCACGAACCGCTGGGCGCGCACGAAACCGGGCGCGGACAGGATCTGCGGGATGTGCTCCTCGTCGTACCACTTGTCGTAGGCGGCGGCATCCTCCGGCCGGTGGCTGAACACCAGCCACAGGTGCCGGTCGTCGAGGCTGTCCAGCGCCGCGTGGCGCTCCGAGTGGTGCGGTTCGCTGACCGGGCGCAGGAACAGCGCCGTGAACGGCTGGACCATGAAGTCCGGCAGCACCATCTCCCCCGACATCAGCATCCGCTTCACCTCCTCGCGGAAGCGCGCCGGGCTGCCGTCGAGTTCGTACAGGGCGGCGTGCCCGAAGTCGACCGGCTCGGTGCCGGGCAGCGGTTTGGTGTCCGCGACCACGAACCGCTGGGCGCCGACCATCCCCGGCGAGTCCATCACCTGCGGGATGTGCTCCTCGTCGTACCACTTGTCGAAGGTGGCGCGCTCGCCGGTGAAGGTGGAGAAGGCGAAGAACAGGTTCCGGTCGTCGAAAGCAGGGACAGTTGCAGTCATCGTCGATCCTCGTCGTCGTTGGGGTGCACCGGGTTTCAGCGCCGGGCGCGCAGTTCCGCGGTGGCCTGCTCGTCGATGCGCAGGCCCTCCGGGTCGTGGTGGGGGTCGCCGACGACCACGACGCCGTAGTCGCGTGCCGCGCCTTCGACGCTGACGTAGGCGTTGCGCACGTCGGCGAGCACGCGTTCCGGGTCGCGGGCGAGCGGGTCGCCCCACCCGCCACCGCCGTTGGTCAGGCAGCGCAGGACCGTGCCGGGTTCGGTCCGCCACACCGGCCGGCTGGCGAAGTAGTGGTAGACGCCCTCCGGGTCCGGTGCCTTGCTGTCCGGATCGAGCACCCCGGCGACCGGGATGCTCCCGGCGTACACCTCGGCGGAGGTGCCGAGCAGCTCCCGTGCGTCCTCGCGCGGCGGGAAGAACCACATGGCGCCGTTCGGTCCGGCCTTGCCGCCGTTCGCACCCACCCCGCTGGGCACCTTCGTCCGGAACGGCGACAGGTAGTGGCTCGCCTCGGACAGCCACAACGTGTCCTTGAGGTTGGCGGCGCCGCCGCGGAACTCACCGGCCCCGCCGGTGTCGATCGCGTGTTCCTTGCGGAGCATGACCACCGGTGCGTCGTGCTCGATGGTCTCGGTGGCCGGGTCGAGGTTGTTCAGGAAGAACAGGACGGTGTAGCTGTCGCCGTCGCCTTCCTTCGTCGCGCCCCACGGGCCGTGCTCGCCGCCGCACTGGGTGGCGCTCGTCCACGGGGTTCCGCCGGCCGTCACCCCGGAGGCGTTGTGGGTGTTGGTCGAGCCGTAGTCGCCGGCCACGCCCTTCTCGCCGAGCACCGGGTTGAGCGCGTCGAAGATCGCCGACACCACGGCGCCGGAGGCCTCCCAGAACATCATGATCCCGCCGTCCGGGGGCAGGGACGACACCAGCGTGCCGGGTGGCGTGGCGAGGTCGATGGTGCGCCAGGTGCCCGACGTGAACGGCACCTCGGGGTCCAGCAGCATGGTCAGCGCCACGCCGACGGCGGTCTTGGCGTCCAGCACCCCGCAGTTGATGCAGGTGCGCGCCTGCGGCGAGGTGCCGGACAGGTCCACCTCGATGTGCTGCCCGCGCTTGCGCAGGGTCACCCGCACCGTGTAGTCGACGGTGTCGTCCAGGCCGTCGGCGTCGATCAGGGCCGAGCCGGTGTAGTCGCCGTCGGGCACGAGCGCGATCGCGTCGCGCATCCGCTCGGCCGAGGTGTCACAGGCGTAGGTCAGCGTGCCCAGGTAGGCGTCCAGCCCGTACCGCTCGATGTTCTCCAGCACCAGCTGTTCACCGAGCTTGAGCTGCTGGTGGATGCTCTTGAAGTCGGGCAGCAGCATGCCGCCCCAGCGGGTGTTGTCGAAGATCAGGCTGAACGTCGAGCGCACCGGCTGGTCCCGCGACCACAGCAGCACGGGCGGGATGACGAGCCCGTTTTCGTACACATTGGACTTGGTGGCGGAGAACCCGCCGGGCACGGTGCCGCCCATGTCCAGCTGGTGGGCGCGCATGTTCACGAACGAGACGATCTTCCCGCCGGCGAACACCGGGCGGATGAAGCAGACGTCGTTGACGTGGGTGCCGCCGCGGTAGGGGTCGTTGCAGATCAGCACGTCGCCCGGGGACAGGTTCTCCGGGCCGAACTCCTCGACGGCGTTGCGCACGGCGTCGCCCAGCGTGCCGAGGAACACCACCAGGCTGTTGCTGACCACGGCCATCGGGTAACCGCGTTCCGGCGGACCGCTGATGGTGCAGGCGAAGTCGTACCAGTCGCGGATGATCGGCGAGAACGCCTCCCGCATGAAGCCGGTGGACATGTGCTCGACCGCGTACCGCAGGCGGTTGAGGATCACCGCCGAGGTGAAGCGGTCACTGCCGTAGGCGGCGGTGAACTCGTCGTCGGAGATTTCACGCAGGCGCGCGGGCTCGGTCATGGGACTCACTTCCTCCGGATGATCAGTTCGCCGTACCGGCCCACGGTGGCCCGCTGACCCGCGCCCACGTGCGTCGTGGACAGTCCTTCGTGGACGACCGCCGGACCGTCGAGCACGTCACCGGCGCGCAACGCCGCCCGGTCGTACACCGCGGCCTCCTGCGCGCCCTCGCCGTCGGCGTCGAGGTCGCCGAGGTAGCGCAGCACGGTCGTGCGGGCCGGAACGAGCGGTTCGCCGTCGCGTCCGGGGATCTCCGGGTAGGTCACCTTCGGGGTGTCCAGCACCGCCCGCACGCGGAAGGTCACTCCCTCGACCGGCAGCATCTCGAACCGGTTGCCCGACCGGGCCTCGTAGGTGTCGTGGAACGAGGAGATCATGGTGCCGATCGCGGCACCGTCGATGGTGCCCGCCGGCACCGGGACGAACGGCGTCTCCCAGCTCTGGCCGACCAGGTGGGCGTCCATGCTGCGGTGGAACGTCACCCGGGTCCCGGGGTCGAGGCGTTCGGCCAGCTGCGCCTCCATCTCGGCGAAGAGGGCGTCGATCCGCGGCGCGGCCTCCGGGGTCAGCACCAGGTAGGCGCTCCGGTTGGCGGTGAAGACCTGGTCGGCGGAGAGCAGGCCGAGAGCCGAGAACAGGCCCGGGTTGGGCGGCACGATCACCTGCTTGCAGTGCACCGTGTCGAGCACCGCGGGCAGCAGCATCGGGCCGGCCGCCCCGTAGGCGACGAGGCTGTAGTCGCGCGGGTCGACGCCGTTCTTGATGGCGATGTTGAACACGCCTTCGGCCATGTTGTTCACGGCCATCTCGTAGGCGTAGCGGACGCGCTGCGCGAGCGTGAACTCCGAGTCCAGCGCCTCGAACGCCTGGCGGGACAACGCGGGGTCCAGCGTCATCTCGCCGCCGGCGAACCCCTGCGGGTCGATGATGCCGATCATCAGGCAGGTGTCGGTGGTGGTCGGCAGGGTGCCGCCGCGGCCGTAGCACGCCGGGCCGGGCGCGGCTCCCGCGCTGTCCGGCCCCACCTGGATCTCGCCGGCCGGTCCGATCGCGACGATGCTGCCGCCGCCGGCGCCGATGCTGGAGATGTCGTTGGCCAGCGCGTTGACGACGAGGTCGTGTTCGAGCTCGAAGGTCGTGTTGACGAACGGTTCCCCGCCCGTCACGACGCTGATGTCGCACGAGGTGCCGCCGACGTCGGCGCAGAGCAGGTCCTTCTCCCCGATCAGCTCGCCGAAGTGCGCGCACGCGACGGTGCCCGCCGCCGGACCGGAGAAGACGATGCGGAACGGGTGCTCCATCGCCCGTCCGGAGGGGACGAGGGTGGCCGCGCAGTCGGCGAAGTTGAGCTGCCCGGTGAAGCCGAGTTCGGCGAGCCCCTTCTCCAGTCGTGCCGTGTAATCCGAGTAGATGATCTTCATGAAGGTGTCGATCACCGTCGTGGACGCCCGCGCGTATTCCTTGGCCAGCGGGGAGACGTCACTGGAGATCGAGCACGGGACATCACCGAGGACCTCGCGCACGAGCTCCCGCAGGCGCACCTCGTGCGCCGGGTTGACGTAGGCGTTGATCAGGCAGATCGCCACGCCCGTGACGCCGCAGCGCCGCAGCACGTCCAGCTCGGTGCGCGCCTGGGCTTCGTCCAGTTCGAACAGCACCCCGCCGTCGGCGGTGATGCGCTCGCGGATGCCCCGGCGCAGGTACCGCTGGACCAGGGGCCGGCCGGCGTCGCCGAAGCTGCGGCGCCAGCGCGGGTCCAGGATGGCCGCCGCCGGCCGCCACACCCGTCCCATGTCGAGGATGTCCCGGTGCCCCTCGGTGGTGAGGAACCCGATCTTGGGCAGGCGCCGGGTGATCACGGCGTTCAGGCCGTGCGTGCTGGCGTGGTTGAACACCGTGGCGCCCTCGACGCCGAGCGTCGCCGCGCCGGCCAGAACGGGCCCGGAGACGTCGGTGTAGTCGGTGGACACCTTCGCGGTCCGGATCCGTCCGTCCTGCAGGGCCACCACGTCGGTGAACGTGCCGCCCACATCCACTGCGATCATCGTCGGCTCCTCCGTTACAGCGAATCGGACAGCAGCTGGATCGGACCGAGGCGTGACCACGGCTCGCGATCGACCGAATACAGGCAGCTCTGGCACTTGACGACCTGGAACCAGCCGCCCTCGGACACCACGGGATAGCGCCGCAGCTCCTCAGCTCCGCACCGGGGACAGGGACCGTCGACCGGGATCCGCTCGAGAACCGGGTTCTCTCGAATTTCGTTCATATCCGCACAACTCCACTGGTGTGCTCGGTGGTGACCGCGCGTCCTCGCGCTCGTTGGAGAACGTAGGACCGGGGTGACGCGGACCACCATCCCCTGCGCGAAGGCGGGCATCCACTTTCCGAAGCCGTCGGCAGGAGGCGGAGAATATGATATATTCAACGCCGGCACGACGGAGTGCGAGGAGGCAACCATGCCCGACACCCAGGACGGCCAGGCTCCCCTCACCTTCCACACGGACGACCTCGACATCGCGCGTGAGCAGGTGAGCCGGACCTTCGCCAGCCACGACGTCCACGTGGCGAACAGCCGGGACCTGAACTTCCGGCTCGAGCTCGCGCCGTCTCCGCGTCTGACCATCGGGCGGATGTCCTACGGCGCCGACACCACGATCCTCGGGCCGCCGATGCGGCTCTGCTACCACGTCAACCTGCCGGTGACGGGCCGGAGCACGGTCGAGCAGAACGGCGTTCGCCGGAGCTTCGTCGCCGGTGAGGCCGGCGTGGCGTTCGTCCCCCAGGCGCCGGTGATGGTGCAGTGGAGCGCCGATTCCTGGCAGTACCACGTCAAGCTGCCCAAGGACCTCCTCGAGGCGCACGCCGCCAAGCTCACCGGGCACACGGCGGGGGGCGAGATCCGCTTCGACCTCACGTTCGGGCTCGGTTCCGGTCCCGGCCAGGCCCTCGTCGCCACCGCGGGCTTTCTGTACGCCGAACTCACCCGTCCGGGTGGGATCGGGACGATCCCGGCCGCGTGCCACGAGCTGGAGTCCGCGTTGATGACCCAGCTGCTGATGACGCTGCCCAGCCAGATCAGCCCGGCCCTGCACAGCAAGCCCGCGCACACCCGGCTGTCGAAGATCCGCGAGGTCGTGGACTACATCGACAACCACCCCGGGGACGAGATCACCACGGCCGACCTCGCCGCGATGGCCGGGGTCAGCGCCCGCGCCCTGCAGGCCGGGTTCCAGGAGGTGGTCGGCATGTCCCCGACCGCGTACCTGCGCGGCGTCCGCCTGGACCGGGTGCACCTGGAGCTGCTCGGCGGCGCTCCCGGCACGGTCACCGAGATCGCGGCGCGGTGGGGCTTCTTCCACCCCGGCCGGTTCGCCCGCCAATACCGGGAGCGCTTCGGGCAACTACCCTCCGACACCGCCCGGCGATAACCGGCGGTCAGGCCGAGCGGTCCCCCAGCCCCCGCGCCGCGGCCGACCACTCTGGAACGCAGTAGGACCTCCACCCGGCCACTCCACCGGGAACGCTTCGGGCAACTGCCCTCCCACACCACCCGACGATCACGCACGCTCAGACCGAGCGGCCCCCAGCCCACGCACCGCAGCCGACCACTCTGGAACGCAGTAGGACCTCCACCCGGCCACTCGGACACCACCCGCCCGATGACCCGCGGTCAGGCCGAGCGGTCCCCCAGCCCCCGCGCCTCCGACCACTCGTGGACCAGCTTGCGCAGGTCCAGCTCGTCCGCCGACGGCGCCTGGGGCTCGCGGGCCGGTGTCCGGCTGAACCGGGGCGCCGGGCGCGGGTGCAGCACGTCGCCGACCCGGGTGAACACCCCGCGCCCGGCGTTGTGCGGGTGGTCGGCCGCCTCGTCGAAGGTCAGCACCGGGGTCACGCACGCGTCGGTGCCCGCGTAGATCTCCACCCATTCGTCGCGGGACTTGCGCGCCAGGGCGGCGGCGATCAGCTGCCGCAACCGGGGCCAGGCGTCCCGGTCGTCCTGTGCGGGCCAGTCCTCCGTGCCGACGCCGAGCCGGGCCACGAACTCCCGGTAGAAGTCGGGTTCGAGAGCCCCGACCGCCAGGTAACGCCCGTCGGCGCACCGGTAGGTGTCGTAGAACGGCGCGCCCGAGTCCAGGTAGTTGGTGCCCGGGTCGTCGCTGTAGCGTCCGGCCGCCCGCAGGCCCTGGATCTTCGCCGTCAGCAGCGCGACCCCGTCGACCATCGCGGCGTCGACCACCTGGCCACGCCCCGAGGACCGCGCCTCCAGCACCGCGCACACGATGCCGTACGCCGCGACCAGCGCCCCGCCCGCGTAGTCGCCGAGCAGGTTGATCGGCGGCCGCGGAGCCTCGCCGGCCCGCGCCATCGCGTGCAGCGCACCGGTCTGCGCCACGTAGTTGATGTCGTGACCCGCCTCGCGCGCGAGCGGACCGGTCTGGCCGTAGCCGGTCAGCCGCGCGTAGACGATCGCCGGATTGCGCCGCAGCAGCACCTCCGGTCCGAGCCCGAGGCGTTCGGCCACCCCGGGCCGGTAGCCCTCGATGAACACGTCCGCGGCGCCGGCCAGGCGCAGCACGTCCTCGACGCCCTCGGCACTCTTCAGATCCGCCGCGACGGCCCCGACGCCCCGGTTGGCGAGGTCGTGCTCGGGGCGCAGCCCGTCGGTCTGGCCGAGGGCGCGGGCGCGCCGGTTCGGCGGACGCGTGACCCGCACGACCTCCGCGCCCATGTCCGCCAGGAGCATGCTCGCGAAGGGCGTCGGACCCATCCCCGCCAACGCGACGACCCGCACCCCGGACAAGGGCCCGCCCACGGGCGCTTCCTCACGACCTGGGTGCGGCCCGCCCACCGGGCCGTCCTCACGGCCAGCGTGCAGCCCACCCACCGGGGCGTCCTCGCGGCCAGCGTGCAGCCCACCCACCGGGCCGTCCTCACGGCCAGCGTGCAGCCCACCCACCGGGGCGTCCTCACGGCCAGCGTGCAGCCCACCCACCGGGGCGTCCTCACGGCCAGCGTGCAGCCCACCCACCGGAGCGCCCTCACCACCGGCGTACGACCCGCCCACCGGAGCATCCTCGCAGCTGGCGCCCCCCTCGCGACGGGCGTGCGGTTCGGGCGTCATCGTCTGCTCCCTCGCGGTGTCGTCCTGCGTCAAAGCGCCATGCTCGTGCACGAAATATAATATTGTCAACCGATGTACCAGGGCTTCCAGCCTTGACATATGAAATTTCATGCACGATCGTTCCTTCTATCGGGCGGCTCCGCCCGCTCCCCACCCCCAACACCGTGAGAGAGGTGTCCAATGACGGCCACCGAAGGCAGCGTGCCGGCCCGGACGATGCGGCGTATCGCGATCGCCAGCGGTACCGGCACGGTCATCGAGTACTACGACTTCTTCATCTTCGCGACCGCGGCTGCCCTGGTCTTCCCCAAGGTGTTCTTCCCCGCCCTGGGCTCGGCCGCCGGCACCGTCGCCTCGTTCGCCACGCTCGGCGTCGCGTTCGTGGCCCGCCCGCTCGGGTCGATCCTCTTCGGACACTTCGGCGACCGGCTCGGCCGCAAGCGGACCCTGGTCACCACGCTGCTCATCATGGGACTGGCGACCGCGCTGGTCGGGCTGATGCCGACGGCGAACCAGATCGGGGTGGCGGCCCCGATCCTCGTCGTGGTGCTGCGGGTCCTGCAGGGACTCGCGCTCGGCGGCGAGTGGACGGGCGCGACGCTGATGGCGGCGGAGAGCGCTCCGCGGTCGCGGCGCGGTTTCTGGTCGATGTTCGGCTCACTGGGCGGCTCGATCGGTTTCGTCCTGGCGAGCGCGACGTTCCTGCTGACCGGGGCGACCATGAGCGAGCACGCGTTCGCCAGTTACGGCTGGCGCATCCCGTTCCTGGCGAGTTTCATCCTGGTGGCGGTCGGGCTGTTCGTCCGGCTCGCGGTGGACGAGACGCCGGTGTTCAAGGGCGAGGTCGCGCGGGGCGGCACCTCCGGCGCCCCGTTCGTGGAGGCCCTCAAGAGCCAGCCCCGCGAGATCGTCTTCGCCTCGGGCGTCCTGGTGATGGTGTTCGCGTTCTACTACCTGGCCGTCGGGTACCTCATCAACTACGGCACCCACGTGCTGAAGCTGAGCCGCCCCACGGTCCTGTCGATCGGCATCCTCTCCGGCGCGGTGTTCGGGATCGCGATCGTGCTGGGCGCGGCGATCTCGGACCGGGTCGGCCGACGGCGCATCATCCTGGCCGGCAACGCCGTCGCGCTGGTGTGGGCCCTCGTGCTGTTCCCCATACTGGACAACGCTTCGGCGGTCACGTTCGCCGTGGGTTCGTGCGTGACCACCTTCATCGCCGGGTTCGCCTACGGCCCGGTGGGGGCGTTCATGCCGGAGCTCTTCCGCACGCGGTACCGCTACAGCGCGACCGGCTTCACCTACAACGTGGCCGGCGTCCTCGGCGGCGCAGTGCCCCCGCTGGTCGCGGCCGCCATCACGGCGTCCTTCGGCGGATGGGCGTTCGGCCTGTTCCTCGCCGTGCTCTGCCTGATCAGCCTGGGATGCACCCTCGCCCTGCGCGAGACCCGGCACGCCGAGATGGACCAGCCGGCCGAGAAGGTGGCCCTGAAGTAGTCCCGGCGGCGATGGCGGGGCCGGCTCGGTGAGTGGATCCACCGGGTCGCCCCGGCCGCCGTTCATCACTGGAACCCAGTCTCGGCCGGGCCGCGGAACCTGCAACCGCGGCCCGGCCGAGACTGTTCATCTGGTTCGGTGCGCCCGCCTCTACTCGGCCAGGACGTTGGTGGCGGCGGGTGGCGAGCCCAGGGCCGCGCTCAGCGCCATCAAGCCCCACTGCCCCTGGTCGGCGACCCGCGTCAAGCGGCGTCGCGCACGGACTCCAGCGCGGCGATGCCCGCCGAAGTCACGAGGGCGCGGACCCGCTGCCCGACACGCCCCGGGTGCGCCGGTGCCACCAGACCGCGCCGGGCCAGCAGGTGCGCGGTGTACTGATCGCAGCACGGCAGCCCGTCGAAGAACATGTCGGGTTCACTGCTCAGGACCATCTCGGCCCGGCCGGTGGCGGCCGCCCGCAGCATGGCGAGCGCCCGGCGGCTCAGGGCCTCGTCCTGGCGTGTTCCCGGGCTCATGCTCGCCTCCGCCTCGATCGCAGCCGCAGCAGAATTTTTTATATTTTATGGAGGTAAGCGGTAAGGGTCAACCCCGGCCAGACGTGGTTCACGGCGACCGCGGCGCAGTCGCCCCGGTCGCCGTGATCACGGTCGCGGTTCGTGACCCGCTCAGCCCTTGCTCAAGTTCTTGGTGAAGAACTCGTCCAGCTTCTCGATCGCCTGGGTGACGTACGGTTCCTTGTCGTACAGATCGACGTGGCTGGCGCCCTCGATCTGGACGAGCTCCGCGTTGTCACCCGCCCGCGACACCGCGTCCTGGCTGACCGGCAGCGTCATCGCCCTGGTGCCGGCGATCATCAGCAGCGGGCGCGGCGCGATCTTGTCCACATCGCGGTACGCCGCGAACTGCGCCAGCTTGTCGGCGCTGCGGACCGCGATCTTGTTCGTCGCCCGCGGGTGCTGGGCACGAGGGGTCTTGTAGTAGTCGACGAACTCGGCGATCGCCTCGGGCGTCGACTCGTCGGGCGCCTCGGGCAGCAGCGAGATCGTCGGCGCCTCGCCACCGGCGGCCTCCACGTTCCGGGCCTCCGCGGCCGCGTCCAGCAACTGGTCGAAGGCCTTGTCGTCCCCGCCCGTGAGCCAGGCCGGCACATCGGCGGCGCTGACCGTGGCCACCGCCTGCATGCGGCGGTCGGTCTGGGCGCTGTACACCACGTAACCACCCGAACCGCAGATGCCCAGGATGCCGATCCGCGCCGGGTCGACGTCGTCCCGGGTGGTCAGGTACGACACCGCGTTGCGGAAGTCGTCCGCGCGCTGGATGGGGTCTTCCAGGCCGTGCGGCTCCCCCTCGCTCTCCCCCTGGTACGCCGCGTCGAACGCCAGGGTCACGAAGCCGCGCTCGGCCAGGCGGCGGGCGTAGAGCCCGGCGGCCTGTTCCTTGACCCCTGTGGTCGGGTGACCGACCACGACGGCCGGCCGCCGCTCCGGCGTCGCGGTGTCCGGCGTGTAGACGTGCCCGGCCACCATCAGGCCGTTGCTGGGAAAACGCACGTCGGTCTTCATGGCTGAAGTCACCTCCGGGTGACGGGTCTGGGATCTCGTGCGGGTGCCGGTTCGCAGCACCCGTGGTTCCACGGTCTCCGATCCGGCCGGACGGGAGAAGGACCAACGTCATCCCAGGACAGAACCGTCCCCCTCAGCGGCGGGAGGCCGGCCAACATCGCGTATTGAGTATGATGTATCGCCGGTGCGTTACCATCGACCAGGTGCGGGTTCCGGTGGCCGGACGGGAGTGACGATGACGGAGAACGTGATGCCGATGCGCGGACGAGGGCCGGCCAGGCAGCAACTGCCCGAGGAAGTGGCTTCGTACGTGCGGGAGCTGATCATCTCGGGCGAGGTGCGGCCGGGCGAGTTCCTCCGGCTCGAGCCCATCGCGGAAGCCGTCGGAGTGAGCAACACCCCGGTGCGCGAGGGTCTGCTGTCACTGCGCAGCGAGGGGTTCGTCGAACTGGTCCCGCGCCGCGGGTTCGTGGTCGCGCCGTTCAGCGAACAGGACGTGCGGGACCTGTTCTGGACGCAGGCTCAGCTCGCCGGCGAGCTGACCGCCCGCGCCGCTCGCAAGATCACCGCGGACGGGCTGGCGCGCCTGGAGGCCAACGTCGACGAGTTCATGAAGGCGCTCGCCGAGGGACGCGAGGACCGGGTGGCCGAAATCGGTCACCAGTTCCACCGGGAGATCAACCTCGCAGCCGACTCGCACCGACTGGCCAGGTTGCTGAACTCCGTGGTCAAGCACCTGCCGAACCGCTTCTACGCCGAGATCGAAGGCACCGTGACGGGCAGCCAGGAGGCCCATCCGCTCATCCTCGAGGCCATTCGCAAGCGTGCCGCGCGGAAGGCGCAGTCGCTGATGGCCGAGCACATCCTCGACAGCGGCGAACACCTGGTCGAGATGTTGCGCAAGCGCGGGGTGTGGGCCGAGACCTCCAGCGCCTGATCCGGCCACGACAGCACCGGCCCGGGCCGGTGGGTCACTCCGGACGCCCGGCCGTGAGGTGCCGCGCGTCCGCGGCCCAGGACGCCAGGATCCGCAAGCCGTCGTGTGACGGTGTGCCGGGTTCGGCCGTCCAGACGACGAGTTGCTGGTCGGGGTCGGTCGTGCAGGTCAGCGTGTCCCAGTCCAGGGTGAGCTCACCGGCCACCGGGTGGCGCATGAGCTTCGTGCCCACCGTCCGCGTGGTCACGTGGTGCCCGGCCCACCACCGGCGGAACTGTTCGTCCCGCACCGCGAGTTCACCGACGAGCTCGGCGAGCTGCGGGTCGTTCGGATGCCGCGCGGCCTCCATGCGCACCTGTGCGACGCACATGGACGCGACGTCCTCCCACCGCGGGTACAGCGCCCGCAGGGACGGTTCGGTGAACACCAGGCGCAGGTAGTTGCGCCGTTTCGCGGGGATGCTCGAGAAGTCCATGACCAGGGCGGCCGCCATCGGGTTCCAGGCCAGGATGTCCATCCGGCGACCGAGGACCACCGCCGGCGTGGTGGGCAGGTCCTCGAGCAGGCGCCGCAGCTGGGGCTCCACCTTCTGCGCACTGCGGCGGCGCGGCCGGGCCGCTTCCTTGCCGGCGAGTTCGAACATGTAGGCGCGCTCGTCGTCACCCAGCTGCAGTACGCGCCCGAGGGCGTCCAGCACCGGCACCGAAGCCTGTATCCGGCCCTGCTCGAGCCGGCTGTAGTAGTCGACGCTGATCGACGCCAGGTGTGCGACCTCCTCACGGCGCAGTCCCCGCACCCGGCGGTTGCCGCCGGCGGGCAGCCCCACCGCCCGCGGCGTCAGGTCCGCACGGCGCGCTTTGAGGAACTCGCCCAGCTGGCTCGCCCGAGGATTCCGTGGCATGTCGTCCAGTGTGGCGGATGCCAGGGCGCCACGGGAGGGAAGAACCTCTCCCCCGTTCGACTGTCACACTCAACAGACCCAGGAATACTTAATATTTTTGGTATCATCCGAGTGAAGTCGACACACGGGAGGCGGCGGTGACACCAGGGGAAACCGTTCGACGCGAGCACGTGCGGTTCGCCGGACACCAGGGCGTCACGCTGGCCGCCGATCGCTGGGCGCCCTCGGGTGCCGAGCGGCGGACGGTGCTCCTGCTGCCCGGCGGCGGACAGACCCGGCGGTCCTGGAGCCGGACGGCGGAGCGACTCGCCGCCGAGGGCTGGCCGGCCATCGCCATGGACGCACGCGGCCACGGCGACAGCGAATGGTCCCCCGCCGGCGCGTACGGGCTGGACGATTTCGTCGCCGATCTGCACGCCGTCGTGGACCAGCTGGGCGCGCCGCCGGTGGTCGTCGGCGCCTCGCTGGGTGGCCGGACCGCGCTGGCGGCCGAGGGCGAAAGCCCCGGGTTGCTCGCCGGCCTGGTGCTGGTGGACATCACCCACCGGGTCGACCGGACCGGCCAGGCACGAGTGCGCAGGTTCCTGGAGAGCGCGCCGAACGGGTTCGGCTCGCTCGACGAGGCCGCGGCCGCGGTCGACGCGTACCGGCCACGCCGGGGCACCCGCCGCAATCTCGACGGCCTCCGGAAGAACCTCCGCCGGCGCGCGGACGGCCGCTGGTACTGGCACTGGGATCCCGGTTTCCTCACCTTCGCCGCGGACGCCCGCAACTCCGACGAAACGCGCCTGACGCAGGCCGCCCGGCACGTCACCATCCCCACACTCCTCGTCCGGGGCCGGCACTCGGACATCGTGCCGCCGGCCGCGGCGGCCGAACTGCTCGAGCTGATCCCCTCGGCCGAGCTCGTCGAGGTCGCCGCGGGACACATGATCGCGGGCGACGACAACGACGTCTTCACCGCGCGCCTGTGCGAATTCCTCGCCAAGCGGGTGCCGTAGTCGGCCGACCTTTCCGCGCTTTGATACATAATATATAGTATGGCAGGCCGTCACCCTCAGTCCTGCACCCGAACGCGAGGTCACCGCAGTGAGCGCAGCGAACCCGAGCAGCACCCCGAACCCCGCCCCGCTCGCCGGACTGCGGATAGTGGAACTGTCGAGCTACGTGGCGACGCCCCTGTGCGGGATGACGCTCGCCCAGCTGGGCGCCGACGTGATCCGGGTGGAGCCGCTCGGCGGTGCGGCCGACCGGACCCGGCTGCCGTTGGCGCCGACCGGCACGAGCCTCTACTGGACGGGCCTGAACAAGGGCAAGCGGGCGATCGCGGTGAACCTGTCCGCACCGGCAGGCAAGGATCTCGTCGCCCGTCTGGCGGCCGAACGTGGAATCGTGCTCACGAACTCCGAACGGGTCGTGTCACCGGCGGATCTGCGCGCGCGACGTCCCGATCTCATCCACGTCCTGCTCACCGGTCGCCAGGACGGTGGTTCGGCCGTCGACTACACCGTGAACGCCGAGTGCGGGTTCCCGCTGGCCACCGGCCCCGCGGGCGGCGACTCGCCGGTGAACCACCTGCTGCCGGCCTGGGACGTCGCGGCCGGGCTGTACCTGGCGGTCGGCCTGCTCAGCGCGGTCCGCGAACACGCGCGGACCGGCCGGCCGCAGAACGTGCGCGTCGCGCTGGAAGACGTCGCCCTCGGCGTCACGGGCAACCTGGGTTACCTCGCCCAGGCCCAGATCACCGGCGAAGCACGCGAGCCGGACGGCAACTTCGTCTACGGCACCTTCGGCAAGGACTTCCTCACCGCGGACGGCATCCGGGTCATGGTCGTCGCGCTCACCCCGCGGCACTGGCGCGACCTGGTCGCCATGACCGAATCCGCCGAGGTGATCAAGGCGATCGAGACCTCTCGGTCGGCCGATTTCGACGACGAGGGCGACCGGTACCGCCATCGGCACCTCCTGGCGGCGGTGCTGGGCGACTGGTTCGCGACGCGCCCCTACGCGGAGGTGGCAGCCGCCTTGAGCGAGACCCGCGTCGTCTGGTCGCGGTTCCGCACCTTCACCGAACTCGCCTCCTCCGGCCTCCTGCGCGACAACCCCCTGTTCAACGAGCTGGACCAGCCGGGCGTGGGGCGCCACCTCGCTCCTGGATCGCCGCTGGTCGTCGGTGACAACCGGGCGCCGGCGGTGCCCGCGCCCGCGGTCGGCGAGCACACCCACGAGCTGCTGCGCGAGGAGATCGGGCTGGACGAGCGCGACATCGACCGGCTGGTCCGCGAAGGCGTCATCGAACCGCGCGGCGCCTGAGACGGCCGGGGCCCGGCCCGGCGTGAGGACGGGCCCCGGCCGGGCGGGTCAGGCGATCAACAGTGCGGCCAGCGTCGCCGCGGGCATCGCCGGATCGTCCTCGACGATGGCCCGCAGCAGCGCTGCGCTGCGCTCAGCTCCCAGGGCCGACAGCGTGAGATCCCGGAACTTGGCGTCGAGGTCGTGCTGCGACATCGGGTTCTCGGCCGTGCCGAGCGGGCTGTCGACGAACAGGTTCTCCCGGGTGCCGTCGGTGTAGGTGACGGTGATGTCGGCGACCCACTTGCCGCGGTGGGCCGCATCGAGCTCCGGCCGCGGGGTGATGTGGACGCGCCGGGCGAGCTTGTCCACCTCGCTGCCGTCGGACAGGTCGAGTCGTCCGGCCAGGAAGTCGTGGTGGGTGGTGAAGCCGTTGCCCCGGCCGAGCACCGCGAGGGCGAACTGGAACGGCAGGCTGTACTGCAGGTTCTCGATCGACTGCGGGGAGTACGCGTGCGCGTTGCGGTTGCCGACGATGATGTTCCCGCCGGCTTGGATCCCCAGTTCGACGGTGTCGATCTCCGCGGCGCGGTCCGCCAGCCGGCGCGCGCCGTCGATGTAGGCGTGGTTGATGCCGCAGCAGCAGTACGGCTTGATCCAGATGCGGGTGATCTCGAACGGCCGGCCCGGGGCGAACGCGGCGGCGGCGTCCTCCCCCGCGGAACGCCCGAGGAAAGTGCGGTAGAAGCCCTTGCCACCGCTGAGGAACTCCGCGGGACCGGTGATGCCCGCCTCGGCCATCTCCGCCGAGCGGATGCCGTTGCGGGTACCGATGCCGGCGTGCACCCGCTTCACGGACCCACCGGACGAGGTGTATTCGGTGGTTCCGGCGCAGTGGCTCATCGCGATCGACAACGCGTGGTGGATCCGTTCGCGGTCGAAACCGCGCATCTTCGCGACCACGGCGGCGGCACCGAACGCGGAGAGCACCGCGTGCGGGTGGAACCCGCGCTCCAGCAGATCCGGCGCGGCGAGCACACCGAGCCGGGTGTAGACCTCGTACCCGGCGACGATGCCCAGCAGCACCTCGCGCATCGTCGCGCCGATCTCCTCCCCCACGGCCAGCGCGGTGGGGACCACGCAGCTGCCGGGGTGGCTCGAGCTCGCGCGGTGGGCGTCGTCGTACTCGAAGCCGTGGCCGAACGAGGCGTTGACGAACGCCGCGTCGGCGGCACTCATCCGGTCACCGGCGACGGTCACCCGGGCCGACCCGGGCGCGTGCGACGCCCGCGTGAGCCGCAGGACCGTCTGGCTCCAGGGCAACGCGGCGCAACCCACCTGAACAGCCAGCTGGTCCTGCAGGAGCCGCCGCGCGCCGCGGACCACTTCGGCCGGGAGTGTTTCGTAGCGCAGCTCGTCGACCAGGTGCACCACGGCTGCTTCGAGCGGCGGGGCTTCCGGCATGGGCTTCTCACTTTCCTTCGCAACGCACCACGCGCTGGTGCGGTGACGTACCGATGTGTGGAACAGCTACCGGGGCGGGCGCACGCAGTCCATGAGCGTGCTGACGTCCGCCACCGCCTCCAGTCCGAGGACCGCGTCGACCACGGCCGCCACGTTCGATTCGGGCAGGACGCCGTCGGCGTTGTGCCGGAACTTGGCGACCAGGTCCTCGGTCGTCATCCGCGTGGCGGGGTCGGGCGACGGCACGCCCTTGGGGTAGCTGCGCTCCCCGACGAACGTCTTCCCGCGCGCGGTCACCTCGACCCGGGACGGGCGCGCCGCGGGGTGGCCGCTGATCGCCGACACGTAGTCCGCGTGCGGCTCGTAGGACACCTTCTCCATCAGCTCGAGGACCGACCGGCTGTGCACCAGTTCCGGGTCCAGCCAGTCCCTGCCCGGCGGTACCCGGTGCGCCCCCACCGCGAGCCCGTGCGCGATGCTGAACTCGGCGTCCCGGGGTTCGGCGATCGTGCGGTTGAGCCACACGGGCTGCTGCACGAACGGCTCCCCCCACGTCTTGATGGAGTCGATCTCCTCCGGCGCGAGGTCGTGGGTCTCGACGATCTCGCGCAGCGCGTCGAGCGGGGCGTGCAGGATCCGGCAGTGCGGGTACGGTTTGTAGGCCTGTTCGGTGACGAACTTCCAGTCGCTGCCCAGATCGGCAGTGATCCGCTCGGGTTCCCAGCGGGTGGTGCCGATGAAGCGCGGCCAGCCGAACTCCGCGTCGTCGAGGATCCGCAGATCGCCGCGGTGCCCGAACTCGGCCAGGTGCGCGGCGGTCAGCGCCGTCTGCGGGAGGGTCCCCGCGAGCATGTACTTGATCGTCGTGCTCGGCGTGTGCATCATCCACGCCCGCATGGCGTTGACCGGGGCGGTGCTGGCCGCGATGCCCAGTGCGTGGGCCAGCGTCTCCTCGGACAGTCCCTTCACCATCGCGACCGCGGCGGTCGCGCCGAACACCGTGCTGCTGTACCCGTAGACCGGCGGGATCGTGACCTCGCCGTCCTTGATGTCGCGCAGGTAGTCGGTCGCCTTGCCGATCCGGTACGACATCTCGTGCGCCACAGCCAGTGCCGCGATCAGGTCCTTCCCCGGCCGGTGGCCCGCTTCGGCCACGGCCAGGGCACCGGGCACCACGTACGGGGTGACGTGACCCGGCGGGACGACGGCGTCCATGTCGAGGGCGTTGACGAGGTCGGCGTTGGCGAACGCGGCGCCGAAGATCGAGACCTTGTCGGCGGTACCGATCAGCGTGGCGTCGCCGCTCGCGCCGCCGAGCAGCGACGCGAACTCGATGGCCTTGCGCGCACCGGGTTCGGCCACCGCGGCCAGCGCGCATCCGAGCGAGTCCAGCAGGATCCGCTTGCACTCCTCGACCACGTCGTCCGGCAGGGCCGCGAACCCGCTGCGGCTGCTGAACTCGGCCAGGCGCTCGACGAGGGTCTGGGACATCGCTTCTCCGTTCTCACATTAATATATTTTATGTAAACTCAACCCGGGGTGACTGTCAAGGGATGGCGGCCGCCGGCGGATCCACGAGCCGGCTCACGATGGCGAGAAGTTCCCCGGCGGAGCTCGCCCGGGACGACTCAGGATGACGCCAAGGCCCCCGCAGGGCTCCCCGGCAGGGCTCCCCGGCAGGGCTCCCCGACAGGGCTCCCCAGCGGGGCTCCCCAGCGGGACTACCCGGTGGGGCTCCCAGTGGGACTTCCCGGTGGGGCTCCCCGGCAGGGATCCCCGGCAGGGCTTCCCCACGGGAGCTCGCCGACGACCCGCGTCGCACACCGCGGCGGCGGCGCAGGGTGGCCACCCTTGTCGCTGAAATATATTTTACTTAGTATTGCTGACGAGCGTACTTCTCATCGGAGCGAGGTCCACCATGCAGCACAAGCCGCTCACGGGCATCAGGATCCTGGAGATCGGCGGGTACATCTCCCTTCCCTACGGCACCTCACTCCTGTGCGCGCTGGGAGCCGAGGTCGTCAAGGTCGAGAAACCGGGAGACGGTGAGGACTTCCGGCGCCGGGACAACAACCGCAGCGTGTACTTCATCCAGGTGAACGCGGGCAAGCGCAGCCTGGCCGTCGACCTGAAGCGCCCGGAGGGTGTGGCGCTGGTGAAGAAGCTGATCCCACGGTTCGACGTGGTCCTGGAGAACATGCGGCCCGGCAAGCTGGCCGCGCTCGGGCTCGGGCCGGACGACTGCCGCGCCCTGCGGCCGGACCTGGTCTACGGATCGGTGACCGGGTTCGGCAGCGGCGGGCCGCTCGCCTCACGCCCGGCCTACGACACGATCGGCCACGCCTTCGGGGGCCTCTACTCCCTGTTCAGCGATGCCGGGAACTACCAGCTCGCGGGCGGGCTCTGCGCCGACCTCGTCACCGGCCTCGCCACCGCGACCGGCGTGCTCGCCGCCCTGGTCGGTCGCGCTTCATCGGGCACCGGACAACACGTCGAGACCTCGATCATGGAGGCGGTCAGCACGCTGACCACCGACGCCATCACGCAGTACTTCGAGACCGGGACCGACCCGGACCGGCAGAGCAGGCATCCGCAGGCCCAGAACTTCTGCGTCAAGACCGCCTCGGGCGAGTTCCTCGCGCTCCACCTGTCGTCGTCGCAGAAGTTCTGGCGGTCGCTGTGCGCCGCGATGAGCCGGCCGGACCTCCCCGAGGACCCGCGGTTCGCCGAGTTCCGCCACCGCGAGCGGAACTACTTCGAGCTGGTGAAGATCGTGGAGGCCGAGTTCGCCACGAAACCGAAGGACGAGTGGGAGAAGCGGCTCACCGAGTACGACGTCCCGTTCGCGCCGGTGCTGACCATGTCCGGCTACATCGAGCACCCGCAGGTGAAATGGCTCGATCTGATCGAGCCGGAGCGGAACGGCGTATCGCTGGTCCGGCCTCCCTGGCGGTTCGAGGGGGCCCGCCCGGAGCGTGGTGGCGACGCCCCCCGCGTCGGGCAGCACAGCCGCGAGGTCGCGTCCGAGATCTGTGACGACGCCGAGATCGACGAGCTCGTCGCGGCCGGCGTGTTGTACGTGGAGTCCTGAGGGCGGGGCGAGCATCGAGGGCTTCCTCGATGCTCGCCCCTGCGGCTACGCCCGGGCCAGGATCGCCTGGGCGCGCAGGATCACCGGACGGTCCACCATCTGACCGTTGTGGACGGCGACCGACCCGTCGGTCACCGAAGCCAGCACCTCCTCGGCCCACCGGATCTCGGCTTCCGTCGGGGTGAAGGCGGCGTTCACCGGGCCCGCCTGGCGGGGGTGGATGCAGAGCTTGCCGGTGAACCCGAGCTCGATCGCGTGCTCCAGGTCGGCGCGCAGCACTGCCTCGTCGTCCAGGGCGGTGGTGACCCCGTCGATCGGGGCGCCGCGTCCGGCCGCCGCGGCGGCGAGCACCACCGCCGACCGCGCGTGCCGCAGCGCGGCGTGCGAGCGGTGGTCGACACCGATCTGCGCCGCCAGATCGATGCTGCCGAACGCGGGCCGCACGACCGGGTCCGCGGCACACACCTCGGCGGCGAGCAACACCCCCGTCGCCGTCTCGATCAGCGGGATCACTTCGGTACCCGACCGGTCCGCGACCAGGTTCAGCACCGCCCGGTCCTCGGCCTTGGGCACCATCACGGCGCGAGCCCGCCCCGCGACCGCGGTGAGGTCGTCGGAGAACCACGGCGTTCCGGATCCGTTGATCCGGACCACGGCCTCATGCCCATCCGCCAGCCAGGACCGGACGTGCTCCCGGGCTTCCGCCTTGCTCTCGGGACCGACGGCGTCCTCCAGGTCCAGCACGACCACGTCGGCACCGGAGGCGGCAGCCTTGGCGAACCGGTCCGGCCGGTGGCCGGGCACGAACAGGAAACTCCTCGCACTTGTCAGCATCAGGCGCTCCGGACCGTTCCAGTCGCCGTCCGGCGGCCGTAGATGTCCCGCACCGAAGTGGTGGTCCGGTCCCCCTCCGGCACCGCGCCGGCCACCATCCCCTGGTGGTCGAACAGGGGCGAGACCAGACGGTAGTCGAACACCAGGTCGCCGCCGCAGCCGGCGGCACGCGCGACTTCGGCCATCGCCAGCGCCTGGAGCGGGCCGTGGGTCAGCAGCCCGGGATAGCCCTCGGTGTCGCGGGCGTAGTCCCGGTCGTAGTGGATGCGGTGCGCGTTGTAGGTCAGCGCCGAGAAGCGGAACAGCAACGTCGGCGACACCTCGATCGCCCACTCACCGGGCCCGGGAGGAACCACCTCCCCCTCTTCCGTCTCGGACGCGGCACCCGAGGTCGCCGGCCGATAGACGATGTCCTGCTGCTCGTCCACCACGATCCGGCCGTCCTGCTCGATCAGGTGCTCGACGACGACGAACGTGAGCGGCCCCGTCCGGCCCTGCTTGTCCTGAACCGACAGCACCCGGGTGCGCCGCGTCGCGGGCACGCCGCACCGCAGTGCCCCTCGAGTACGAACCCGGCCACCGGCCCACATCCGGCGGCGACCCGGCCCGGGGGGCGCCGGGACACAGTTGCGCGCCGGGTGCCCGTCCGGTCCCAGATCGGCCTGCGCGGGCCGTTCCAGCAGGTACAGCCAGTGCCACAGCGGCGGCAACCCCTCACCGCCGTCGAGGTCGGGAACCGGGACGTCGAGCAGCGCGCCCAGCGCCAATGCGGGCCCGGGTAGCAGGAGCTCGGTGCGTTCGACGATGTCTGCTGACGACATGACCTTCCTCATCGGATCTTGTGACAGTTGACGAGAGATGGCGGACGACGGCGTGTCCCGGCCGGATCGTTCCCGAGCGCCGCCGAGCGGAGTCCACATCGGTCGTGTCGGAGCCACTCACGGCACGCTCGCTGTCGCGTCTCGGTGGCTCAACCCTATTCTCCGGAATTCAGGTGGAGTAGTTAGACCCGTCACAAGTGGTCTCGGACGCCCGGGTCGCGGGCCCGCCGGCGCACTCGTCCACGATTACTGCGTCAACCGGTGGGAGTTCGGCTCCGGCCGCGTCGGCGGGTTTGCCCCTCGCTTGCCTCATCCCTTTAGAAATATTTTATACCCTCGCTAGTGGAGCGTGGATCCGCCCACAACCTGGCTTCGAGGCTTGGCCAGGACGGCGCTGGCCGAGTGCGGCGGGCCTGGCGTGGGAGCGATCGGGCTGTGTTTCACCGGCCACTTCGCGCTCCCCATGACATTCGAACCGGCCGTCATCGCGCCTGTGGTCAACCATCCCTCGCTGCCGCTGGACGACCCGCCGGACTGGAAATCAGCGACGGGGACGACGCGATGGTGCGCGAGCGCATCGAGCGTGATGGCGCTCCTGGGCGACCTTCCTCACCGACCGGCTCAGCCACGACGATCCGCGGGGACGAGAAACGCGTTGATCGGCGCGGACGAACCCACGCCGGCACCGACGAAGTCGATGCGCTGGGCCGGGCTGCAGTGGAGCTGCACCTACCCCGACGAGGACCCGCGCATCGAAATCGACCCCGACTTCGGCGCCCTGCACGAAGTGCGGGGCAGCTGGAACTCGCCGGTCACAGATGACCTCTGACTGACGTCATGGTCGAGTCGACGCTGACCGCTCTGCAACGACGCTGGGAGCAGGCCGCGGGTCACCCCTTCGCCAGGCTCCCACCTGCTCCCCGCAAACACCGACGGCCCGCCGACGATGATCGTCGACAGGCCGTCTGAACAGCTGAAACATCCGGTGGGCGATACTGGGATCGAACCAGTGACCTCTTCGGTGTGAACGAAGCGCTCTCCCCCTGAGCTAATCGCCCGGTGTGCCGAAATCCTAGCGGATCCCGGCCGGCCCCCGTGCACCTACCCCAGTGCACCTACCCCAGTCGCCGGGTCACGCGGTCCCGCGCCGCGTTCGCTTCGGCCTGCAGGCGGGCCACGATCTCCGCCGCCGGGCCCTCCGGCGCGACCGAGTACGTCTGCCCGCCCCACAGGTTCACGCCCTCCGGATCGCCGGCGGCGTGCGCGGCCGCCCGCACCGGCTTGGTCAGGTGGTGCACCTGGGGATACGCCGACGGCGCGTACGGCGAGTGCTCGGTCAGGAACCGGTTCACCAGGCCCCGCGCCGGGCGGCCGCTGAACGCCCGCGTGATCGCGGTGACCCGCCCGCCCTCGGCCAGCGCCTTGCGGTGCGCGAGCTGCGTCCCGGCCTCGTCGGCGCGCAGGAACGCGGTGCCCAGCTGCGCCGCGTCGGCCCCGGCGGCCAGCACGGCGGCCACGTCCGCGCCGTGCACCAGACCGCCCGCGGCGATCAGCGGCAGGTCGACCGCGGTCCCGACCAGCCGCAGCAACGCCAGCAGCCCGTACACCTCTCCCCCGGCCGGGTGCTCCGGGTCGTCGACGAACAACCCGCGGTGCGCGCCCGCCTCGAACCCCTGCACGCACAGCGCGTCCGCACCGATCTCGGCCGCCCGCACGGCCTCCTCCGGAGTGGTGACCGTCACGATCACTCGCGAGCCAGCCCCCTGCAGCCGCCGCACGTCCTCAGTGGACGGAAGCCCGAACGTGAACGACACGAACGGGATCCCCTGCATCACCAGGAGATCGACTTTCGCCGGGTAGTCGTCGTCCTCCCAGCGCGGGTCGCCGGGCTCGACCTCGTAGTGCCGCGCCTCCTCCTCGATCCGCCGCACGTAGGGCGCGAGGTCCACACCGGACTCCGCACCGGGCACGAACAGGTTGACCCCGAACGGCCGGTCCGTCAGCTCCCGCGTCCGGGTGATCCGCTCACGGAGCGCGTCCGCGGTCAGGTACCCGGCAGCGAGGAACCCGGAGCCGCCGGCCTCGGCCACCGCGGCGACCAGTTCCGGCGTCGTCGGCCCACCGGCCATCGGCGCCACCAGGACGGGGACACGCAACTCTTCGAACATGCCCCCACCCTAGGGTTTCCGGCCGCGCGCGTACGCCTCGAGCCCGTCCAGCAGGCGCTGCACCCCGAACTGAGGCCGGACCGAAGAGGCCTTGGCTTCGCTCAGGCGGTAGTTGGCTGCCCTGCCCGCTTTCGCATGGAGGCGATCGCGAGGCCGAGGGGCATGAGTACGAGCCAGAGGTTGACCAGCCACCACGAGGCATCCCAGGTGGCGTAGAGGACGAAGAAGCTGATCGCCATGAGTCCCGCCGCGTGGGTGAACGCGAGTGCGGTCGCGTACGTCGGGGTCGCCCATTTGTGCTGCTTCGGCAGGAGTGACCATGTCAGTCCGGCGATGATCGCCAACAGGTCGAGCGGGAAGAACGACCAGTTCCACGCCTTGAGCCACTCTCCCTCACCGACCGAGATGATGCCGCAAGCGGTGAGCGTCCAATAGACGACGAGACCGAGATCCGTGATGACGAGAAAGACCTTGCGAGTTTTCACGGTGTCCCTCCGATGAGGCGTTCGTTGATCTGGAGAGCCCGGCGAAGACCTCGGCACCTGATCACGTCGAATGAGAACCCCCCGTGCACGCTGACCACCGTACTGTACCGGACGTCCGGTACAGTAGTGGGAGAGTCGATCGGAGAGGTGACGCAGTGGTCGATCAAGCCCGATCCGCACGCGATCGCGTGCTGGACGCGACCGAGCGCGTGCTGGTACGTGATGGCGGAGACGCGGTGACGATCGCGGCGGTCGCTCGCGAGGCCGGCGTGAGCAAGGGCGGCCTCTTCTACCACTTCGCGTCCAAGGAACTGCTCATCGAGGGGCTGATCGCGCGGTACGTTGCCTCGTTCGACGAGTTGATCGCCACCGCTGGGGATGAGCCAGGAGCGGCGACACTGGCCTATCTGCGTTCAGCCGAACAGCAGGGAGGGCCGGCCTCACAGCCCGTGATCGCGCTACTGGCGGCCGCAGTCGTCAACCCACGAGCACTCGAAACGCTCCGCGATCGCTACCAACGCTGGCAGCACCGGCTGAACGATGACGGCCTGGCGAGCGACGTCGCCACGACCATACGCTTCGCCGTCGACGGCCTCTGGCTTGCCGACACCCTCGACCTTGCGCCCGCGCGGGGCAAAGCCCGCCAGCAGGTCATAGAGCGCCTTCGAACACTGATCCAAAACCACGACACCTGAACGATGAAGAACTGACAAGGCAGACCCTTCACGACTCCGTGGGGCGCCGTTCGCTCGGTGATCACATGCCGCGCGCATGGCACTGGTCTTCGTGCCGTACCTGAGCAGCGCGTTCGTGCCGCCGAGCTCGATGCCGGGCGGGCTGCGCGCGGTCGTGGAGCACCAGCCGGCGACGCTGGTGGTGGACAGCGTCCGGAACCTGCTGCGGGGCGCCCCGCCGAGTACTCGGTGTGGCCGGCGCTGGTGTGGTCGGGTGGGATCACCCTGGTCGCGGTGCCGATCGCCGGCGCGCTGTTCCGGCGGCGCGCGCGGCGCTAGCTTGACCCCATGACGAACCTCGACGCCGTCCGCTCGCTCGCCGCCCAGGAAACCGGTCTCGCCACCGTCGCGGTCGCGCGGGCGGACGGCACGGTGCACGCTTCGGTCGTCAACGCCGGGGTCCTCGACGATCCGGTGTCCGGCCGTCCGGCGGTCGCGTTCGTGGCGCACGGCAGGGCGAAGAAGCTGGAGCTGCTGCGCGACCGCGGCAACGCCACGATCGTGTTCCGCCGCGGCTGGGTGTGGGCCGCGGTGCAGGGCCCGGCGCGGCTGATCGGCCCGGACCACCCGGACGCGGGCTTCGACCCGGCCGGCCTGCCCCGCCTGCTGCGCGACATCTTCACCGCGGCCGGCGGCACCCACGACGACTGGGACACCTACGACCGGGTGATGGCCGAAGAGCGGCGGTGCGCGGTGTTCGTCGAGGCGGCCCGGATCACCGGCACCGCCTGACCGGCGCTACTTCTTCTTGCCCTTGTCGCCCGAGGGCTCGTCGGTGGACAGCGCGGCGACGAAGGCCTCCTGCGGAACCTCGACCCGGCCGATGTTCTTCATCCGCTTCTTGCCTTCCTTCTGCTTCTCCAGCAGCTTGCGCTTCCGCGAAATGTCACCGCCGTAGCACTTGGACAGCACGTCCTTGCGGATGGCGCGGATCGTCTCGCGCGCGATGATCCGCGACCCCACCGCGGCCTGGATCGGCACCTCGAACTGCTGCCGCGGGATCAGCTCGCGCAGCCGGCCCGCCATCTTGTTGCCGTAGCCGTAGGCGGCGTCCTTGTGCACGATCGCGGAGAACGCGTCGACCGGCTCGCCCTGCAGCAGGATGTCGACCTTCACCAGGTCGGCGACCTGCGTGCCGGCCTCCTCGTAGTCCAGCGACGCGTACCCGCGGGTGCGGGACTTCAGCGAGTCGAAGAAGTCGAAGATGATCTCGGCGAGCGGCAGGTTGTAGCGCAGCTCGACGCGGTCCTCCGACAGGTAGTCCATGCCGAGCAGGTTGCCGCGCTTGCTCTGGCACAGCTCCATGATCGCGCCGATGAACTCCGACGGCGCGATCACCGTGACCTTCGACAGCGGCTCGTGCACCTCGGCGATCTTCACGCCGGTCGGCCAGTCGGACGGGTTGGTGACGTGCACCTCGGTGCCGTCGTCCTGGATGACTCGGTACTCCACGTTGGGCGCGGTGGCGATCAGGTCCAGGCCGAACTCGCGCTCCAGCCGGTCGCGGGTGATCTCCAGGTGCAGCAGGCCGAGGAAGCCGCAGCGGAAGCCGAAGCCCAGGGCGACCGAGGTCTCCGGCTCGTAGGTCAGAGCGGCGTCGTTGAGCTGCAGCTTCTCCAGCGCCTCGCGCAGCTCCGGGTAGTCCGAGCCGTCGACCGGGTAGAGGCCGGAGAACACCATCGGCTTGGGATCGCGGTAGCCGGCCAGCGGCTCGGTGGCGCCCTTGCGCTCGGAGGTGACGGTGTCACCGACCCGGGACTGGCGGACGTCCTTCACACCGGTGATCAGGTAGCCGACCTCGCCCACGCCGAGGCCCGCGCTGGGCTTCGGCTCGGGCGAGATGATGCCGACCTCGAGCAGCTCGTGGGTGGCGCCGGTGGACATCATCCGGATCCGCTCGCGCGGCGTGATCTTGCCGTCCACGACGCGGATGTAGGTGACGACGCCGCGGTAGGTGTCGTAGACCGAGTCGAAGATCATCGCGCGGGCCGGGGCGTCGGCGTCGCCCACCGGCGGCGGCACCTGGCGGACGACCTCGTCCAGGAGGTCCGGCACGCCCATGCCGGTCTTCGCCGAGACGCGCAGCACCTCGGACGGGTCGCAGCCGATGATGTGCGCCAGCTCGGCGGCGTACTTGTCGGGGTCGGCCGCGGGGAGGTCGATCTTGTTCAGGACCGGGATGATGTGCAGGTCCTTCTCCAGCGCCAGGTACAGGTTGGCCAGGGTCTGGGCCTCGATGCCCTGGGCGGCGTCGACCAGCAGGATCGCGCCCTCGCACGCCTCCAGCGCCCGGGAAACCTCGTAGGTGAAGTCCACGTGGCCGGGGGTGTCGATGAGGTGCAGGACGTGGTCGCGGCCGTCGACCTGCCAGGGCAGGCGGACGTTCTGGGCCTTGATCGTGATGCCGCGCTCGCGCTCGATGTCCATCCGGTCGAGGTACTGCGCGCGCATGGCCCGCTCCTCGACCACGCCGGTGAGCTGCAGCATCCGGTCGGCCAGGGTGGACTTGCCGTGGTCGATGTGGGCGATGATGCAGAAGTTCCGGATCTGCTCCGGCGGCGTGAAGGTCTGGTCGGCGAACGTGCTCACTCGGGTCCTCGGCTCGTCGTGGGGTACACCTCCATGTTCCCATGCCCGATTTCCGGGTCATCCCCGATGCCGGTGAGCGGTGGCGAGTGCTGACCTGGAGGTATGAGCACAACCTTCGAGCAGATCCTCGACCGGGCCTTCGGTCACCCCCGTGGCCTGCTGGGCCGCATCGGCGGGACGGTGATGGCGCACGCGAACGGCGCGACGGAACGGCACGTGGTGGACGTGGCGAGGCTCACCCCGGACGAGACGGTGCTGGTGGTCGGGCCGGGTCCCGGGGTGGGTTTGCGGCTGGCCGGCCAGCGGGCCGCGGTGGCCCACGGGGTCGATCCGTCGCCGGACATGCTGGCGCTGGCCCAGGCCCGCTGCGCGGCGGAGATCGAGGCCGGCCGCGTCCGGCTGGCGCGCGGCTCGGCGGAGCGGACGGGCCTGGAGCCGGCTTCCGTGGACGTCGTGATGAGCGTGAACAACGTCCAACTGTGGGACGACCGGCACGCCGGCTTTCTGGAGTCGCTCCGGGTGCTGCGCCCGGGTGGCCGGCTGATCCTGTCCGCGCACGAGAAGTGGCTGCCGGTGCCGAGGCACGCGCTGGCGGCGGAGCTGGTGGCGGCGGGGTTCACCGACCTGCAGACGTGGGTGTGGCAACCCCCGGGCGTCACCGCGCCCCTGGCAGCCCAACTCCGCGCACGACGCCCGGACTGACCGGGCTCACTGAGAACCGACGCCGGCCAGAGCCCTGCAGGGGCCGCGCCACCACTCCGCACACACCGTTCCAGCCGAGCCAACTCCAGCCACTCACAGCACCCATCTGCCCCGCCACCACATTTCGACACCCGGCGCGGTGCTCCTCCCCCGCGATCGGCGGAAGGAGCCCCTAGGGACGTCGGTCGGCCGCCCACCGTCACCGCAGCGGATCCGGCCGCCACGCCCCCCGACCGTCAGCAGGAGCCCCGAAGGGCCCTCCCGTCACCCCACGCAGCCACTCCCCTCCCCCGACCGGCAACAGGAGCCCCCGAATTGCCCTCCCGGCACCCTCCGCGGGAGTCACTGCGCGCGGATGTCCGTCCGCAGTGGATGGTCCGGCGGGATCTCCACCAGCACGATCGACGTGCCGTCCGGGTCGGAGATGCGCGCCTCGTCCAGGCCCCACGGTTCCCGGCGGGCCTCGCGGTCCGGTTGGACCCCCCGCTCGGCCAGCTCGGCGAGCGTGGCCTTGAGGTCGCGGACCTGGAACCACAGCTCGACGTCCGGGCTGGTGCCCTTCTCGCCGCGGCCGACGACCTCCAGGTAGCCCTGGCCGGTGAAGAACACGGTGCCGCCGGGGAACGTGCGGTAGATCGCCAGGCCGAGCACGTCCCGGTAGAACGCCGTGGTCTTCTCGGGGTCGCGGGGGTGGATCAGCACGCGGCTGCTCAGCACGTCCATACCTCCTCCCTACCCCACCCGGTCAGGAAGCCGCAATCGCGGCGATCCCGGCCAGGACCACGACCGAGCCGACCAGGCGGCGGACCGGGTGCGGCTCGTCCAGCACGAGCCAGGCGGCGAGCCCGCCCAGCACGATGCTCACCTCCCGCGCGGGTGCGACCAGGCTGATCGGCGCCATGCGCATCGCGTACAGCACCAGCACGTAGGCGACCGGCGACAGCACCCCCACGAGCACCGCCTCCCGCCAGTGCGACCGCCACAGCGCCCCGATCCGGCCGCCCGCTCGCAGGGCTGCGGGCGCGAGCAGCAGGCTCTGCAGCACCGCCCCGGCGGCGAAGTAGGGCAGCGGCGGGACGGCGACGGCGTTGACGGCGTGGTCGTCCCAGAGCGTGTAGGCGGCGATGGTGACGCCGGTGAGCAGCCCGTAGCAGACCCCGGCCCGGCGGGCACGCGCGTCCCCCGCCGAGCGCGCGCCGAGCCCGATCACCAGCACCCCGGCCACGACCAGGAACGCCCCGGTGAGCCCGAGCCACCCCGGCCGCTCGCCGAGCAGGACGACGGCCGCGAGCACGGACAGCAGCGGACCGCTCCCCCGCGCCAGCGGGTAGACGACGGACAGGTCACCGACCCGGTAACCCCGCTGCAGCACGACGCCGTAGGCGATGTGGAAGACCGCGGTGACCAGCGCCGCGGGCAACCAGGTCCACTGTGGACGCTGCCCCTCGGCCACCAGTGCGACGACCGCGACGGGGGCGCAGATCACCGCCGAGACGGTGTAGTAGAGGAACACGAAGCGGGCCCCGGCATCGACCCGTTTGGCGGCGAGGTTCCACCCGGCGTGCACCACGGCGGCGACGAGGACGAACCCGAGCGCGGTGCCGTTCACCTGCCCCCTCCCAGCCAGTGCGAGTGCCACGGTAGCGCCCTGCTAACCTTGACGGTCGTTGCCGTGTGGCATTCCGCCAGGGAGGAAACCCGCACGCCGGGGCCGGTACAGCGCGGCAGCGAACCCACCGACAGATCGAAGGAGCGCCTTCATGGCCAACATCAAGTCCCAGATCAAGCGCATCAAGACCAACGAGAAGGCGCGCCTGCGCAACCAGTCGGTCAAGTCCTCGGTGAAGACCGCGATCCGCAAGTTCCGCGAGGCCGCCGAGTCGGGCGACAAGGCCAAGGCCGTCGAGCTGCAGCAGGTGGCCGCTCGCGCCCTGGACAAGGCCGCCAGCAAGGGCGTCATCCACGCGAACCAGGCCGCCAACAAGAAGTCGGCGATGGCCAAGCGCGTCAACCAGCTCTGAGCTTGATCTTTCCGAGGGACGGGCATCCGGCAGGGTGCCCGCCCTTTTTTGCTGGTTATCGCCGTTCGTGCGGCCGCCATCCCCACTGCCCGCAGGCCCACGCAGTAACGCCCGCTGCTTCCACCTAGGCTCGCCGCCGTTTGCGGCTGTCCGGGCACGTGACGGACCTCTCGCTCTTCCGGCGCAGCCCCCGTGCAAGGTGGAATCGCAGGGCGCCGCACCAACACTCGAAGCCACGGTGACCGGACTCGAACCCCGCCGGGTTCGCCCTGCTCGCACGTTGCCCCGGGGCCGCCACTTAGCGCTCGAAACCGCGGTGACGGTCCGGCTCAGCGCTTGTCGCGGGCAGCGGCGAGCTCCAGCACCGCTCGCTCCAGCGCGTAGGCCGGGTCCGCGGCCTGGCCCTTGACCTCGGCGTTCACCCTCGCCACCACGGCCATCGCCTCGGCGAGGCCGGCTTGCGTCCAGCCGCGGGACTGGCCCTGCGCCTTGCGGATCTTCCACGGCGGCATTCCCAGCTCACCGGCCATCTGGTTCGGGTTGCCGCGCCCCGCCGCCGACACCCGGGCGATGGTGCGCACCGCGTCGGCGAGGGCGTCGGCGATCAGGACGTGCGCCACGCCGATCTGCAGCGCCCACCGCATCGCCTCAAGCGCCGCGCCACGCTCCCCCGCGACGGCCTTCTCCGCCACGGCGAAGCCGGTCACGTCCGCGCGGCCGCGGTGGTAGCGGCGCACGGCCTCCTCGTCGACCCGCCCGCCGGAGTCGGCCACCAGCTGCGACGCCGCCGCGGCCAGCTCGCGCAGGTCGGACCCGACGGCGTCGATCAGCGCCGCCACACCCGCCGGGTCGATCTTGCCGCCGGCCTGCCGGACCTCGTTGCGGACGAACGACTCCCGATCCGCCGGCCGGGTGATCTTCGGGCACTCGGTGACCTGGGCGCCAGCCTTGCGCAACGCCGCGGGCAGCGACTTGGCCGCCTTGCTGCGCCCGCCACCGGTGTGCACGACGACGAGGACGACGCCGTCGGCCGGCATCTTCGCGTAGGCCAGCACCGCGTCGGCCAGCTCCTGGCCGATGTCCTGCGCGCCCTCCAGCACGATGACCCGCCCCTCGCTGAACAGCGACGGGCTGACCAGCTCGGCGAGGGCGGGCGGCGTGAGGTCGGGCACCCGGACCTTCGTCATCTCGGCCGTCGGGTCCTCCCGGCGGGCCTGCTCCAGCGCGCCCCGGACGGCGCGTTCGACGAGCAGCTCCTCTTCGCCGAGCACGAGCTGCAGGGGGGCGGAGGTGGTTGCCGGCGCGGTCACGGTTCAGATCCTCCCACGGCCCACCGACAGCTCCGGAGCGTGATGAAACCCGCAGGGGCATGGCGTGGCCCGCGCGGTGTGCCGTATGTTGTCAACCAGGCATCGCGCGAGCGCGTGAGCCACCACAATCGAATACCGCTCATCCAGAGGGGCAGAGGGAACGGCCCGACGAAGCCCCGGCAACCGGCGTCAGCCTGTCATCTCGATTCCGCGAGGTAGCTGACGATCACGGTGCCAATTCCGGCCCGCGTCAGCGGGACAGATGAGGAAAGGAACCTCGCGATGACTGCAGCCCTCGATTCGGCCACCACCCGCCGCACCGTCGACCTCGGCCCGGCCGTGGAACTGGTCTCCAAGGAAGAGGGGCACCGCCAGCCGCTCGCCCCGGAGTTCGTCTCCGCCGAGGACTTCTCGCCGCTCGAGGTCGCCTACGACTTCGGCCGCGTGCGCCGCGAGGACATCCAGGCCGGCCCGCGCAACATCTGGCGCTACAAGAAGCTGCTCCCGGTGCCCTCGAACGTCGAGGAGATCCCGAACACCGAGCCCGGCTGTACCAGGCTGGTGAAGGCCGACCGGCTCGCCAAGGCTCTCGGCGTGAAGAGCCTGTGGGTCAAGGACGACACCGGCAACCCCACCCACTCGTTCAAGGACCGCGTCGTCGCCGTCGCCCTGGCCGCGGCTCGCGAGTTCGGCTTCGACACCCTGGCCTGCCCGTCCACCGGCAACCTGGCCAACGCCGTCGCCGCGGCCGCCGCCCGCGCCGGCTGGCAGTCCGTGGTGCTGATCCCGTCCTCGCTCGAGCGCGCGAAGGTGCTGACCACCGCGGTGTACGACGGCAACCTCATCGCCGTCGACGGCAACTACGACGACGTGAACCGCCTGGCCACCGAGCTGGCCGCCGAGCACGAGAACTGGGCGTTCGTGAACGTCAACGTGCGCCCCTACTACTCCGAGGGCTCGAAGACGCTGGCCTACGAGGTCGCCGAGCAGCTCGGCTGGCGGATCCCCGAGCAGATCGTCGTGCCGATCGCCTCGGGCTCGCAGCTGACCAAGGTGGACAAGGGCTTCCGCGAGTTCGCCAAGCTCGGCCTGGTCGACGACACCCCGTACAAGGTCTTCGGCGCTCAGGCGGCCGGCTGCTCGCCGGTCTCCACGGCCTTCCGCAACGGCCACGACGTCGTCCAGCCGGTCAAGCCGGACACCATCGCCCGCTCGCTGGCGATCGGCAACCCCGCCGACGGCCCGTACGTGCTCGACACCGTCCGCCGCACCGGCGGCGCGATCGAGGACGTGACCGACGAAGAGGTCGTCGAGGGCATCCGCCTGCTGGCCCGCACCGAGGGCATCTTCACCGAGACCGCCGGTGGTGTCACCGTCGCGACGGCGAAGAAGCTCATCGAGGCCGGTAAGATCGACCCGGACGCCGAGACCGTCCTCCTCATCACCGGCGACGGCCTGAAGACCCTGGACGCGATCGAGAACGAGGTCGGCCCGAAGGCGACGGTCCCGCCGTCGGCGGCGGCCGTGCACGCGGCGCTGGGTCTCTGATCAAAGTTCCACCTCACTTCCCCCGGCGCACCAGCGCCGGACCGGACTGATCGGGGATCACCGCGGTATCGCCGTCGGTGTCCGTGCGGGCGACGAGCGCGCCGTCCGTGGTCAGGGTGTCGAGTGTCGTGCGGTTCGGGTGGCCGTAACGGTTGCCCGGGCCGACGCTCACCAGCGCCAGCCGCGCGGACACCGCGGCCAGGAACTGGGGCAGTGAGAACCTGCTGCCGTGGTGCGGCACCTTCAGGATCTCGGCGTGCAGATCCGTTCCGGCGGCCAGCAGGTCGGCCTGGGCGGCCAGTTCTACATCACCCGTCAGCAGCACTCCGCCCGCCGCCGTGTGCGCCCGTAGCACGACCGAGCCGTTGTTGATCTGTGTTCCGTCGTCGTCCTCTCCTTCCGACACGTATCGGGGACCCAGCACCTCGAGGCTCAGCGCCGGCCACTCGAGCCGCCGCCCCAGGTCCAGTTCGAGCAGCGGCACCCCGTGCCGCGCGGCGATCCGGCCGGCCTGCCGCCACGCCCAGTCGGGCTGCCGCCCGGGCCCCACCGCGATGGCGCCCACCGAGCGCCCCTCGAACACCGAGTCCAGCCCGCCGATGTGGTCGGCGTGCAGGTGGCTCAGCACCACCAGCGGCACCCGCTCGACGCCCAGCCGGTCCAGGCACCGGTCCGCCGGCCCCGGCTCGGGCCCGGCGTCCACCACGATCGCCCGTCCGGGCTCCCCGGTGGCCAGCACGAGGCTGTCGCCCTGACCGACGTCGCACGCGACGACCGCCCAACCCGGCGGCGGCCAGCCGGGCGTGATCACCCTGCCCGGGACGACGACCAGCAGCACCCCGGCGAGCACCAGCGCCAGCAACACCCGCAACCGCCGCCGGCGCAGCGCCAGCACCACGGCGACGGCGATCACCAGCGCGAGGAACCCGCCCCACCAGCCGCTGGGCCACGCCAGCACCGCCCCGGGCACCTCCGACGCCCGCCGCGCCACGAGGATCAACCAGCCCGCCTCCGGCCCGGCCAGCCGGACGACCACTTCGCCACCGGCAGGCCACGCGGTGGCGACGACCGTCGCGAGCGCTCCGAACACCGTCGCCGGGGCGACGACCGGCGCGGCCAGCACGTTCGCCGCCACGCTGACCAGGCTCAGCTGTCCGGCCATCCCGGCCACGACGGGGGCGGTCACCACGAACGCCGCCGCGGGCACGGCCAGCCCCTCCGCGAAACCCGGCGGAACGCCACGTCGCTGGAGGACTTCCGCCCACCGCGGCGCGAGGAGCACCAGCCCGGCCGTCGCGATCACCGAGAGCGCGAATCCGAAGCTCACAGCCATCGCCGGATCCCACGCCACGAGCACGCACGTCGCCGCGGCCAGTGCGGGCACGACCGATCGCTCCCGCCCCAACGCCAGCGCCAGCAGGGCGATCCCGCCCATGACCCCGGCCCGCAGAACGCTCGGCTCGCCGCCCGCCAGGACCACGAACCCGGCCAGCGCCAACCCGGACAATGCCGCTGACAGCCGTGGCCCCGCTCGCAGCAGCCGCAACAGCAGGAGGACGGCGCCGCACACGATCGCGACGTTGGACCCGCTGACGGCCATGAGGTGCGTCAGCCCGGCGTCGGTGAACTCGCGGTCGAGCCGTTCGGACAGCCCGCTCGTATCGCCCACGACGAGACCCGGCACCAGCCCGGCCTGCTCCTCCGGCAGGACGGCGCACGCCTGCCGGAGCGCGTCCCGCATCGACTCGGCGGCCCGCTGCCACCAAGGGGCCTCCGTGGCCTCCGCAGGCGGTCCGCGCACATAGATCGCGGCCACGGTCAGATCGGCGTCCCGAGGCGGCGCCAGCTCACCGCTCGCGGTGATCTCCTGGCCGGGGATGACCTCGCTCCAGGTCGCGAACGGCGCGAGGAGCGCGACCCTGCCGGAGGAAACCACCGGCTGCGCGCCGCGTTCCGCGTGCAGGACCTCAGCCGCGATCACCACCGACCTCGGCCCCGCCTGCTGATCCGCGTATCCGGCCGAACGGACCGGTTTCGGTCGTTCGGTCACCAGCACGTGCAGGGTCACCTCGGTGCCGCGCTGCGCGAGGCCGCGGAGGGGATCGTGCTCCGCCCGGCTCAGGCGGAGGCCGAGCGGCCCGGCCAGCAGGAGACCGGCCACGAGCAGCGCAGCCGCACCCGGCCACCAGCGCGACCGGCCCGGACGCAGCCTGATCAGCAGCACCACGGACACCAGCACTGCCGCGACGCCGCTTGCCAGGGCCAGCCACCACGTCCACAACAGACCGAGCAACGCCCCGAGCCACAGCGTCAGCGCGGCTGGTACCAGACGGAAGTCGTGCCGCACAACGGGTTCGGTGATCACGACACCGTCACCTGGTCCCGCAGCCTGGACAGCCGCGTCTCGCCGATGCCCTCGACCTCGCGCAGCTCGTCGACGGATCGGAAGGTGCCGTGCTGGGTGCGCCAGTCGATGATGCGCTGGGCGGTGACCTCACCGATCCCCGGCAGCGCGTCGAGTTGTTCCGCCGTGGCCGTGTTCAGGTCCACGAGCGCCGGGGCGCCGCCGGCCGCGGCCGGTTGCGACGCGCCGGGTGGTGGCGGCACGCCGACGTAGATCTGCTCGCCATCGGTCAGCTTCCGCGCGAGGTTCAGCGCCGTGACGTCGGTGCCCTCGATCGCGCCTCCGGCCGCGCGCAGGGCGTCCGCGACGCGTGCGCCGCCGGGGACGGTGACCAATCCCGGATTGCGCACCTTGCCCACGACGCTGATCACCAGCGAACTTTCGGCGACCCGGCTCGCGGACGCGGCGACCGGCGGGGGCCGGTCCGGAGCCGCGGGCAGCACCGGCGCGTGTTCGACCGGCGGACTGCCACCGAGGAGCGCGATCGAGGTGCCGACGAGCACCAGGACCGCGACGAGCGCCAGGAGGACCGTGGTCAGGCGACGCCGCTGCGGGCTGCCGGTGAGCGAGGACGGCACCCAGCGCTCGACCAGCCGTCCGACGGCGCCCGGTGGCCCGGTGTCCTGGTCGGCCGTGAGGGCGTGACCGGCGAGCTGCTCGAGCCTGCGGTTGACGGGAATGCCCGGCGATTCCGGGGCTGATCGTTCGAACACGCATTCGACGCTAGGGGGCGCGGGAAGGAGGGAGAAGCGGGAATCGAGGAGGCTGTGGACAAGTGGGGGTCTGTGGACAAGTGGCGCGTTCCGCCGCGGTGGCGCGGCTTTCTGTCGGTGACACGTGGCAGGCTGGAACGTTTGCGTCTCGGCTACTCCGACCGCGCAGCCAACTTCCCCGAGAGCACGAGAGGTAGCGCGGAAGAGGATCAGCACAACACGAAAGAACCCGGATCTGATCTCCGTCCATTCCTGCTCTTGCTTCTCATGGGGAGATCACGCAGAAGAACGCCTTGCCGGAACAACGCGAACGGTCTGTTGATGGGCTGCAACTAGGAGATTGTTCCGGGTCACCCCAGAACGGAAACCACCTTGGTCGTCCTCTGCCTTTTGACGAGCATCTTCAGTTTTTCCCACTTGTGGGATTTGAAGGACAGCCGTTTCCGCCCTGATGGCGACTGCCACGTTCCTCGTCAAGTAGTTCCCGGTCCACCCGGATTTCGTTGCACCACAACGCCGACCACACCAGGCCCGGTGTGCGCACCGATCACCGCGCCCAGTTCGGACACCACGCAGCCCTCGGTGACGCTCAGCCGCTCTTCGATGCGGTTCGCCAGCTCGACCGCGCGCTCCGGTGACGCGAGGTGGTGCACGGCGACCTCCACCGGTTCCCCGCGGGCGGCCTCCTCGGCGAGTTCGACCAGGCGCGCGATGGCGCGGTTCATCGTCCGCACCTTCTCCAGCGGTTTGATCCGGCCGTCGTCGAGGTGCAGTACCGGCTTCATGGCCAGCGCGGTGCCCAGCAGCGCCGCCGCCGCGCCGATCCGCCCGCCGCGCCGCAGGTACTCCAGGGTCTCGACCACGAACAGCGTCTCCGAGCAACGCACCGCCGCCGTCGCGGCCGCTTCGACCTCCTTCGCCGAAGCGCCGGCCGACGCCGCGCGCGCCGCGTGCAACGCCGCGAACCCGAGGCCCATCGCCGTCCCGCGCGAATCGACGACCCGCACGCGGTCCGGCCCCACCTCCTGCGCCGCCAGCACCGCGGACTCCCAGGTCCCGGAGATCTCGCTGGACAGGTGGATCGAGACGACCGAGTCCGCGCCCTCCTCCAGCGCTTCCCGGAACGCCGCGGCGAACTCGCCGGGCGTCGGCCGGGACGTGGTCACGATCCGGCGCTGCCCCAGCGCCTCGGCGAGCGCCGACGCCCCCACCTCGACGCCGTCCAGTGCCGCGAGCCCGTCGATGAGCACGTGCAGCGGGACGACGCGCAGGGCGTAGCGCTCGGCGAAGCCCTCAGGCAGATGGGCGGTGGAATCCGTGATGACGGCGACCGGCACGACCGCCAGCCTACGTGCCGGCCGGCGATCCGCCGGGGGCCAGGAGCGGACCGATCAACCCTGCCATCGCCTTGCCGACGAGCGCGTGCCCCTCCCAGCCCCAGTGCATGCCGTCCGGGTTGCCGCGCCCGCTCAGGACGTGCTCCCCCACCACCTCGGCCAGGTTCAGCAGCGGTACGCCCACCCGCCGCGACCAGGCGGCGATGGCGGCGGCCGTCTCTTCCCGCCCGGTGTGCACGTTGCCGTAGGACGAGGCACGGTGGACGCTGGGCAGGACGGCCACGATCGGCATCTCCGGCCGCAGGATGCGCAGCGCGTAGACCGCCCGGTCGAGGTAGTGCACCGTCAGCTTCGCCGGCAGGACCCGCGGGCGTCCGCGCAACGCGACCGCCAGCCGAGGCTGGGCCGCCAGGTACGCCTTCCGGACGGTGCGCCGGAACCGCGCCGGCCGCAGGTACCGCAGGCCACCGCGCAGGTAGGTCGGCAACGGCGAAGGCAGCGTGTCCATGCTACCGACGGCCAGCACCACGGCGTCGGCGTGCTTCAGATCGGCCCACACCCGGGGGTCGCCGATCATCGCCCACCACGCGTCGCGCGCGGTCCAGCCCGCGGACGCCACGAGGTCCGCGGTCCCGCCGAGAGCCGCGGCGGCGATGTTCGGCCACAGACGCGGCTCGTCGGCCGCGCAGGGGCTCTCCGGGCCCTGGAAACTCAGCGAGTCACCGAAGACCAGCAGCCGCGGCATCTCAGCCGAGCATTCCGGCGTTGTAGGCGTGCAGCCGCCAGCGGTCGTCGCGCAGGCCCAGCTCGACCCAGTGGCAGTTGCCGATCCCACCGAGCTGCGGCCACGCCTCCACCGGCAGGTCCAGGAGCTTGCCGGTGAGGGCGGTGATCAAGCCGCCGTGCGCGGCCAGCAGCACCGTCTCACCCGGGTCGTCGCCGGCCAGCAGGTCGTTGACGACCTCGGAGGCGCGCTCTGCGACCTCGACGCGGGATTCGCCGCCCGGGGGCGCCCAGGTGGCGTCCACGCGCCAGATGGCGCGGTCGCCGGGCCAGCCCTCGTCGACCTCGGCGCCGGTCAGGCCCTGCCATTCACCCAGGTGGGTCTCCCGCAGGCGCTTGTCGATGCGCAGCGGCACCCCGATCGCCTCGGTGAGCACGGTCGCGGTGTCCATGGCCCGGTGCAGGTCGGACGAGATGACCAGGTCGGGCTGGAAACGCGCGAGCGCGGGCGCGGCGAAGCGGGCCTGGTTCCAGCCCACCTCGGTCAGCGCCGAGTCCAGGTGGCCCTGCATGCGCCCGGCGGCGTTGTAGTCGGTCTCCCCGTGCCGCCACATCACGAGGCGGCGGAAGCTCACGAGGCGTCCCCGGCGTCGACGGCCTCGGTGAGCCCGTCGACCTCGATGCGCGGGCAGTCCTTCCAGAGCCGCTCGATGCCGTAGAAGGAGCGCTCCTCGTCGTGCTGCACGTGGACCACGACGTCGACGAAGTCGAGCAGGACCCAGCGGCCCTCGCGCGCGCCCTCGCGGCGGACCGGCTTGTGCCCGGCCTCCCGCAGCTTCTCCTCGACGTTGTCCACGATGGCCCCCACCTGGCGCTCGTTGGGCGCCGAGGCGATGACGAACACGTCGGTGATGACGAGTTGCTCGGAGACGTCCAGCACCACCACGTCGGTGGCCTTCTTGTCCGCGGCGGCGTGTGCCGCCACGGTCGCGATGTCTCGTGCCTGGGACGTCGCTGCCACTCCTGTGCTCCCTCATCCTGAGACCGTCGGTCCACCGAGGGTACCTGCCGCCGTCCACGGCCCCGGCGGCGTGTCAGGCGGGCTTGCGGTACAGCCCCCGCTTGTCGATGTACCGGACCACGCCGTCGGGCACCAGGTACCAGATCGGTTCGCCGTGCTCGACGCGGTCCCGGCAGCCGGTCGACGAGATCGCCATCGCGGTGACCTCGACCAGGCTCACCTTGCCGCTGGGCAGGTGGTGGTCGTTGAGCTTGTACCCGGGCCTGGTGACGCCGATGAAATGCGCCAGCGTGAACAGCTCGTCGGCGTTGTGCCAGGTCAGGATCTGTTCGAGCGCGTCGGCGCCGGTGATGAAGAAGAGCTCGTCCTCGGGGTACTCGGCCTTCAGGTCGCGCAGGGTGTCGACGGTGTAGGTCTCGCCGCCGCGGTCGATGTCCACCCGGCTCACCGAGAAGACCGGGTTCGAGGCGGTGGCGATGACCGTCATGAGGTAGCGGTCCTCGGCCCGGGTGACCTGCCTGCCGGACTTCTGCCACGGCTGGCCGGTCGGCACGAAGATCACTTCGTCGAGGTCGAACCGGGACTGCACCTCACTGGCCGCGACGAGGTGGCCGTGGTGGACGGGGTCGAAAGTGCCGCCCATGACCCCGATTCGGCGTGGTGACATGAACGGATCGTAGAAGCGCGAGTGCGCGGGTACTGCCCCGCTCCCCGGTAACAGCACCCGCGCACTTCGCTCCGCCGGCGGTTCGAGGGGAACCTCCGGAGGCCCCGACAGCCAGGAGACTCCGCCGTTCGGGTGTCCTGATGCGAGCATTCGTTGTGTTCTGCGTCACATTACTCGACGACTGGTCCACTCGTGCGGTACTCGGCTCGGTTTCGTCGGAGCCTTGGGGTAGACGTGGACCCGTGGACCTTCACCTCCTGCGCGAACGAGCCGAAACGCTGCTCCGGGCATTGGCCGGGGACGGCGCGACCCTGCGCGACGACCAGTGGACAGCCATCGAAGCGCTGGTCGCCCACCGCAGGCGCGCCCTCGTCGTGCAGCGCACCGGCTGGGGCAAGTCGGCCGTGTACTTCCTGGCCACCGCCCTGCTGCGCGAGCGCGGAGCGGGCCCGACGGTGATCATCTCGCCGCTGCTGGCGCTGATGCGCAACCAGATCGCCGCCGCCGGGCGAGCCGGCATCCACGCGGCGACGATGAACTCGGCCAACCAGCAGGAGTGGGACGACGTGCAGGCGCGCATCGCGGCCGGCGAGATCGACGTGCTGCTGGTGAGCCCGGAGCGGCTGAACAACCCGGACTTCCGCGACACGGTGCTGCCCAAGTTGACCACGACGGCCGGGTTGCTGGTGGTCGACGAGGCGCACTGCATCTCCGACTGGGGCCACGACTTCCGGCCCGACTACCGGCGCCTGCGCACCCTGCTGGCGGGGCTGCCGGAGGGGGTGCCCGTGCTGGCGACCACCGCGACCGCCAACGACCGGGTGGTCACCGACGTCGCCGAGCAACTCGGGCTCGGGCAGGGCGGCGACACGCTGGTGCTGCGCGGGCCGCTCGACCGGGAGAGCCTGCACCTGTCGGTGGCGAAGCTGCCCACCCCGCAGGCACGGCTGGCCTGGCTCGCGGACCGGCTCGGCGAGCTGCCGGGGTCCGGCATCATCTACACGCTCACCGTCGCGGCTGCGCACGACATCGCGGAGATGCTGCGCGAGCGCGGGTTCCCGGTCGCGGCGTACACGGGCAAGACCGATCCGGCCGAACGCGAGGCGGCGGAGGACGACCTGCTCGCCAACCGGGTCAAGGCGCTGGTGGCGACTTCCGCGCTGGGCATGGGTTTCGACAAGCCGGATCTGGGGTTCGTCGTCCATGTCGGAGCGCCGTCCTCGCCGATCGCCTACTACCAGCAGGTCGGGCGCGCCGGGCGTGGCGTGCGCCGGGCCGAGGTGATCCTGCTGCCGGGTCAGGAGGACGCCGAGATCTGGCGGTACTTCTCCTCGCTCGCCTTCCCGGACGAGCAGAGGGTCAACCAGGTGCTCAACGCGCTCGCGTACGCCGACCGGCCATTGTCGACGGTGGCGCTCGAGCCGATGGTCGAACTGTCCCGGTCGCGGCTGGAGATGGTGCTGAAGGTGCTCGACGTGGACGGCGCGGTGCGGCGCGTGAAGGGCGGCTGGGAGGCGACCGGGCAGGACTGGCACTACGAGCGCGAACGGTACGAGCGCGTCGCCCAGGCGCGGCGGGCGGAGCAACAGGCGATGCTGGAGTACCAGGACACCACGTCGTGCCGGATGGAGTTCCTGCGCCGCCAGCTCGACGACCCGTTCGCCGAGCCGTGTGGGCGGTGCGACAACTGCACCGGCGAGCACCGGGACCTGACGGTATCGGCGGAGGCGGTCGAGAAGACCGATGAGCGGCTCCGGCGGCCGGGGGTCGAGGTGAGCCCGCGCCGCCAGTGGCCGACGGGCATGGGGTCGCTCGACGTGCCGCTGTCCGGACGGATCGGGAAGGGCGAGCTGGCCGAGCCGGGGCGGACGCTGGGCCGGCTGACGGACGTCGGGTGGGGCGGCCCGTTGCGGGAGCTGGTCGGCGAGCGGGCGACGGACGGTGCGGTTCCGGAGGCGGTTTTCCAGGCGTGTGTTCAGGTTCTGGCGGCCTGGCGGTGGGAGCAGCGACCGGTGGCCGTGGTAGCGCTGCCGTCCGCGACCAGGCCGCGTCTGGTGCACGACCTCGCGACCCGGCTAGCGCACATCGGGCGGCTGCGCTTCCTCGGCGCGCTGGAAAGCCGGGGTGGCCGACCTCGACGGGCGAACAGCGCGCAACGGGTGGCGGATCTGTGGCAATTGCTTGCGGTGCCGGGTGATGTGGCCGCCGAGTTGTCCGCTGTGGATGGTCCGGTGTTGCTTGTGGACGATCTGGTGGACACCGGCTGGACGATGACGCTGGCCGCGCGGCTGCTGCGCCAGGGCGGGGCGCCGGCCGTGCTGCCGTTCGCACTGGCGAGCACGAACTGAGGGGAGGAATGGGATTGATGAGATATCGGTAATCGGCTGTTTCGCAGGCATGGCAGGGATCCCGGAACTGGAGGGCGGTGGTGGGCTTCCGCCCGGCCACCCGTGCACCTTCGGTGCGGTGCGTGGTGTGCCAGCCTCCCGGGCGTCCGCACATCGCGGCCGCGAGCGGCCGTGGCAATTCGGGTTCGCTAGGCTACAGGCCGGCGATGCGGCCGGGCGCCGCGATAGTCACCCACGCTAGGCAGGCACGATGTGGAGGCCGCCCGCGCCAAGAGGCAACGGGTCAACGCCGGCTGGGCCGACCGGGGACGGCCGGGGCGGTCTGATCGCCATCGGCGCCGGCCGGGGCGCTGGGTGAGACCACCCGCGCCAGGCGGGCAGCGTGTAGGCCAGCCGTGTTAGGCGCCCAGCGTGTCACGACCGCCTGCGCCGGGCTGCACGGCGCCTCCTCGACCGCGCCGCAGCGGCGCGGTAATCGGCGACTGAGTGGTCCGGGCAGCGTGGGGCGAGCGTTCACGGCGGGGCGCGGTGCGCCCGCCACCTCCGCCCGGCCGCACAGCGCCTCCCCCAGCCGCGCCGCCGGCGGCACGCTCACCAGCGCCAACATCGTCCGAGCAACGCGCGGTGCGCACCCACCGCAGGGCGCGGTGCGCCCGCGACCTGCGCCAGGCCGCACAGCGCCTCCCCCAGCCCGCCGCGGGCGGCACGCTCACCGGCGCCGGCATCATTCCGGCAGCGCGCGGCGAGCGCCCCGGGCGGGGGTGTGATGCATCCGCCGCGTGGGTGTCACTCGCGCACGCCCATGCAGAAAAGTGCAGCTCAGCCCCTTCCGGGCGGAAAGCGATCTTTCGGTCTGGGCCGAGGTGTGGCATTGTCCCACCCCATCGGGTGAACGTGGAGGTACGCCGTGGTTGAGTCGAAGGTGGGCACGCAAGTCCGGCACCGGCTGCCCGTCCGGAAGTTGTTCGCGGCCAGCGTCGGCAACGCGCTGGAGTGGTTCGACTGGACGATCTACGCGACGTTCAGCATCTACTTCGCCACCGCGTTCTTCCCCGCGGGCAACGACCTGCTCGCCCAGATCAACACCTTCGCCACCTACGCGCTCGCCTTCTTCTTCCGGCCCCTCGGCGGCCTGTTGCTCGGCCGGTTCGCCGACGTCCGCGGCCGCAAGCCGGCCATGATCCTCACCATCACGCTCATGGCGGGCGGCTCCATCGTCATCGCGATCCTGCCGACCTTCCAACAGGTCGGCTGGCTGGCCCCGATCCTGCTGCTCCTCGCCCGCATCGCGCAGGGGCTCTCCCTCGGCGGCGAAGTCTCCAACGCCTCCGCCTACCTCGGCGAGATCGCGCCCCCGAAGTGGCGCGGCCGCTACTCGTCCTTCTTCTACATCTCCACCGGCTCCGCCGTGCTCCTCGCCTCGGTGCTCGGTTTCGTCCTCGCCCGCACCGTGGACAAGGCCGACATGAGCTCCTGGGGCTGGCGCATCCCGTTCCTGCTCGGCGGCGTCCTCGGCATCGTCGGCCTGTGGCTGCGCCGCAGCCTGTCCGAGACCGAACAGTTCGAGCAGAACAAGAGCCGCGCCCAGCGCGTCCGCCGCCCCCTGCTCACCACCCTGCGCGAACACCCCAAGGCCGTTGTCCAGCTCGTCGGCATCAGCATGCTCTCGACGCTGTGCTACTACACGTTCTTCAGCGCCCTCACGCCGTTCGCGGTCAAGACCCGCCACGTCAACGACGTCGACGTCTTCCTCGCCCTGTCCATCGGCACCGCGCTGTTCGTCGCGCTCCAGTACCCCTTCGGCGCGCTCTCCGACCGCATCGGGCGCAAGCCCCAGCTGTTCGTCTGGTCCGCGGCCACCGCGATCCTCATCGTGCCGCTGTCCACACTGGTCAAACCCGGCCTGGGCAACCTGCTCGTCGTCTTCTGCGTCGGCCTCGGGCTCTACGCGGCGCTGTCCAGCCTCGCCCCGGCGATCATGAGCGAGCTGTTCCCCACCGAGCTGCGCGGCCTCGGCATCGGCGCCTGGTACAACCTCACCGTCGCCGTGTTCGGCGGCACCGCTCCCCTGGTCATCAGCGCGCTCTCCGCCGCCGGGGCGTCGATCCTGTTCTTCTGGTACGTCGCGGCCGGCGCGGTGATCGCGTTCCTGGTGCTCCTCACCCTGCCCGAGACGAAGGGCTCCGAACTGCGCTAACGGCGGAAGGGCACCAGATCGTCGGCGTGCACGACCTCGCGGCGCTGCTCCTCCGGCAGCTCGTGGCTGGACCGGCCGATCAGCTCGGGCAGCTCCCCCGCGTCGAACGCCACGACGCCGCGCGCGACCACACGCTGCGCCGGGTCGACCAGCTCCACCACGTCGCCCGCCTCGAAGTCACCGTCCACACCGGTGATTCCGGCGGCCAGCAGCGACCGGCGGCGCCGCACGACGGCGGCCACCGCACCGTCGTCGAGATGCAGGCGACCGCGGGTCCCGGCCGCGTGGCCGAGCCAGAAACGGCGCGCGGACAGCCGGCTGTCGGCCGCCCGGAACGCGGTGCCGACCTCGGCGGTGGACAACGCCCGGGCAGCGTCGGAAGCCGCGGCCAGCAGCACCGGAATTCCCGCCGACGCCGCCGTGCGCGCCGCCGCCAGCTTGGACACCATGCCGCCGGTGCCGAGGCCCGAGCTGGACATGCCGACGGCGATGCCCTCCAGGTCCGCGGGCCCGGTGACCTCGGGGATGCGCCGCGTCGAGCCGGACCGCGGATCCCCGTCGTACAGGCCGTCCACATCGGACAGCAGGACCAGCGCGTCGGCGCCGATCAGGTGTGCCACCAGCGCGGCCAGCCGGTCGTTGTCGCCGAACTTGATCTCCTCGGTGGCCACCGTGTCGTTCTCGTTGACCACCGGCACCGCGCCCAGCGCGAGCAGGCGGGAGAACGTCCGCTGCGCGTTGCGGTAGTGCGCGCGCCGCACCACATCGTCGGACGTGAGCAGCACCTGGCCCACGGTCAGCGCGTACCGCCCGAACGACTCCGCGTAGGCGTGCGCGAGCTGCAGCTGACCGACGCTCGCGGCGGCCTGCTGGGTGGCGAGGTCCCGCGGGCGCTTGCCGAGCGCTAGCGGCGCCAGCCCGGCGCCGATCGCGCCGGAGGACACCAGCACGATCTGGCTGCCCCGCGCGATCCGCGCCGCGATGGCGTCGACCAGCGCGTTCAGCCGCGTCACGTCGAGCCCGTCGCCTGCGGTGGTCAGCGCCGACGAACCGACCTTGACGACCAGCCGTTCGGCCGCCGCGACGGCTTTGCGGGCCACGCTCATCGTGCTGTCGCGTCCTCGTCCTCGGGCTGGTCCGGCCCGTCGCGCCGGATGCGCCGGGCTTCCTTGCGCTCGGCGGCCGACACGCGGTTGTTCTGCTCCAGCCGCACGTCGGTGCCCCGGCCGGTCATGTGCGCCGCCACGCCCGGCGTGGACGGCTCCCACTCGAACGTGATGTCGCCGATCGTCACCGGGCAGCCCGGCTCCGCGCCGCGCTTGGCTAGCGCGTCCTCGACGCCCAGCCGGTTGAGCCGGTCGGCGAGGTAGCCCACGGCTTCATCGTTGCCGAAGTCGGTCTGCCGGATCCACCGCTCGGGACGCGCGCCCCGCACGATGAAGCCGCCCGGCTCCTCGGGGTCCTCCTCGATGGTGAAGCCGGAGTCGTCGACCGCCACCGGCCGCAGCACGATCCGCGTCGGCTCCGCCGCCGGCTGCGCGGCCCGGTACTTCTCGACCTCCCTGGCCAGCGCGTACGTCAGCTCGCGCAGGCCCTGGCGGGTCACCGTGGAGACCTCGAACACCGGCAGACCCCGCGACTCGAACTCGGGGCGCACCATCTCGGCCAGCTCGGCGGCGTCGGGCACGTCGATCTTGTTGAGCACCACGACCCGCGGCCGCGAGTCCAGGTCGCCGCCCAGTGCCGGGGTGTAGCGCGCCAGCTCGGCCTCGAGGGCGTCCACGTCGGACACCGGGTCGCGGCCCGGGTCGTAGGTGGCGCAGTCGACGACGTGCACCAGCACGGCACAGCGCTCGATGTGGCGGAGGAAGTCCAGGCCGAGGCCCTTGCCCTCGCTGGCGCCGGGGATCAGGCCCGGCACGTCCGCCATGGTGAACACGGTGTCGCCCGCGTTGACCACGCCGAGGTTCGGCACGAGCGTGGTGAACGGGTAGTCGGCGATCTTCGGCTTGGCCGCGGACAGCACCGAGATCAGCGACGACTTGCCCGCGGACGGGAAACCGAGCAGGCCCGCGTCGGCGACCGAGCGCAGCTCCAGCACCAGGCTGCGCTGCTCGCCGGGCTCGCCGAGGAGGGCGAAGCCGGGCGCCTTGCGGGCTTTGGACGCCAGCGCCGCGTTGCCGAGGCCGCCGCGCCCGCCCTGGGCGGCGACGAACGTCGTGCCCGGGCCGACCAGGTCCGCGAGGACCTCGCCGTCCTCGGACATCACGACCGTGCCGTCGGGCACCTTGAGTTCCAGGGTCTCGCCGGCCGCGCCGGCGCGGTGGCTGCCCTGGCCCTGGCGGCCGTTGGTGGCCTTCGCGTGCGGGTGGAAGTGGAAGTCGAGCAGCGTGTGCACGTTCGGGTCGACGACGAGCCGTACGTCGCCGCCGTTTCCGCCGTTGCCCCCGTCGGGGCCGCCGAGCGGCTTGAACTTCTCGCGGTGGATCGAGGCACAGCCGTGCCCGCCGTCGCCCGCGGCGACGTGGATCACCGCGCGGTCAACGAACCGGGACGCCATCGTGAAGCCTCTTCTCGTTTTTCGGAGGGATATCAGCCATCTTCAGCAACAAGGGGCGGGACCGGATCTGTTCCGGGCCCGCCCCTCGCTGAAGGTGCTGGGTTGTCTAGCCGGACCCTCAGGCCTCGGCCGGGACGATGTTGACCGTCTTGCGGCCACGCTTCGAGCCGAACTCCACGGTGCCCGCCGAGAGGGCGAACAGCGTGTCGTCGCCGCCGCGGCCGACGTTCAGGCCGGGGTGGAACTTGGTGCCGCGCTGGCGGACCAGGATCTCACCGGCGTTCACGAGCTGACCACCGTAGCGCTTGACGCCGAGGTACTGGGGGTTGGAGTCGCGCCCGTTGCGGGAGCTGGACGCACCCTTCTTGTGTGCCATGGCTCCTGCAGCTCCTTACTTCGTGATTCCGGTGACCTCGACGCGGGTCAGCTGCTGACGGTGACCCTGCCGCTTGTGGTACCCGGTCTTGTTCTTGAACTTGTGGATGCGGATCTTGGGACCCTTGGTCTGCTCGACGACCTTGCCGGTGACCGAGATCTTCGCGAGTGCTTCGGCATCCGCCGTGACATCGCTGCCGTCGACGTACAGCACGGCGGGGAAAGAGTGCTCGGTGCCCGGCTTGCCCTCGAGCTTCTCGACCTCGACGACGTCGCCGACGGCCACCTTGTACTGCTTGCCGCCGGTCTTGACGATCGCGTACGCCGACACGGAAGTCTCCTGCTAACTCGACAATGGGTGAGGGCTTGCGCCACGTCCCGCTGTGTGCGGTCCGGTGATCGCGCCATAGCCCGTCCGGGGACGGGCCGTCTTACAGGTTACGTGACGCCCCGGTGCCGGTTGACACCGGGGCTCACGAAGGTGGATCAGCTCTGGTCCGACGCGTGCACCGGCGGGCCGGCCGGGCGGGACGCCGCGCGGCGCGGGCGCCTGCTGGCCGTCCGGGTGGCCGGGGTGGGCACGCTGACCTCCGGAGACGCCTCGGTCGCGTCGTCCGGTCCGGTGGCGGCCGTGGTGGTCGCCACGGGGCCGGCCGGGACGGTGACGGGCTGAGCCGGCTCGGCGGACGTCTGGACGGGCTCCGGCGGCGCCGCGGGCCTGCGGGCGACGCGTCGCGTCCGGGAGCGGGCGGGCTTCGCCTGCTCGCCGGTGGACGGCTGACCGGGGTGCGCCTCGGCCTGGGCCGCGGGCTCGGCCTGCGGCTCGGGCTGAGCCTGCGCCGTGGAGTCGGGCGCGCCCGCGGACTGCTGGGCCGCGGCCTCGGGCCGGGCCTGCGCCGCGGTGCCGGCCTGTGCAGCGGGCTCGGCCTCGGGCTGCGGCTGCGCCTCGGCGCGGGCGTGCGCCGTGGGCTCCGCCGTCTCCCCCGGTCCGGCCTGGGCCGCGGGCTGACCCGCTGTCGCAGGCTGAGCCTGCGCGGCGGTCGCGGCCTGCCCGGTGCGCCGAGCAGCGCTCTCGGGCTCGGTCTCCCGCTCGGGCTGGGGCGCCGTCTCGGGCTGGACCGTCGCGGTCGGCTGGGTCCGGGCCTCGGGCTGGGCCGCCTCGGCTCCTGTCGTCACCTCGGGCTCGGCCGCGGCCTCGCGGCGTGCCCTCGACCCGGACCGGCGCCGGGACGAGGTGGACGGCACGGCGGCCTCGGCGGGGGCCACGTCGGCCGGAGCCGCGCCGTTCTCGGCGCTCGTGTCCGTCTTCTCGCCGCCCTCGGTCTTCGTCGAGGCGATCTTCGCGGCCTTGGCCATCGCCTCGACGGCCGAGATCGTGCTCTCCCGCTGCACCGGCGACGGCTCGGGCGTCTTCTCCGCCTGCGGCTCCTCGGCCTTGGCCCGGCCCCGCGACCGGCGCGAACCACCGCCACCGCCGCCGTGCTGGTGACCGCCGCCGTTGCCGCCGTTGCCCGACTTGACCGGCTCGGTGGAGACGATGACGCCGCGGCCCTTGCAGTGCTCGCACGTCGTGGAGAACGCCTCGAGCAGGCCGGTGCCGATCTTCTTCCGCGTCATCTGCACCAGGCCCAGCGACGTGACCTCGGCGACCTGGTGACGGGTGCGGTCCCGGCCCAGGCACTCGGTCAGCCGCTTGAGCACCAGCTCGCGGTTGGACTCCAGCACCATGTCGATGAAGTCGATCACGATGATGCCGCCGATGTCGCGCAGCCGCAGCTGCCGCACGATCTCCTCGGCCGACTCCAGGTTGTTGCGGGTGACCGTCTCCTCGAGGTTGCCGCCCGAACCGGTGAACTTGCCGGTGTTGACGTCGATCACCGTCATCGCCTCGGTGCGGTCGATGACCAGGTAACCGCCCGAGGGCAGCCACACCTTGCGGTCCAGCGCCTTGGTGAGCTGCTCGTCGATGCGGTGCTCGGCCAGCACGTCACCGGTGCCGACGTAGCGCTTGAGCCGCGGGGTGAGGTCCGGCGCGACGTGCTCGACGTAGGCGCGGATGGTCTCCCACGCGGTGTCGCCCTGGACCTCGAGCGAGACGAAGTCCTCGGTGAACAGGTCGCGGACCACCTTGACCAGCAGGTCCGGCTCCTCGTACAGCATCACCGGGGCGGAGGACTTCTTGCCGGAGGACGCCGCGTCGGCCTTCTCCTTGACGACCTCCCACTGGGCCTTCAGCCGCCGGACGTCGCGCTCCAGCTCCTCCTCGCTGATGCCCTCCGACGCGGTGCGGATGATCACGCCGGCGTCCTCGGGGACGATCCGCTTGAGGATGTCCTTGAGCCGCCGCCGCTCGTTCTCCGGCAGCTTGCGCGAGATGCCCGTGGCGCCGCCCGAGGGCATGTAGACCAGGAAGCGGCCGGGCAGCGAGATCTGGGTGGTCAGCCGGGCGCCCTTGTGCCCGACCGGGTCCTTGGTGACCTGCACCAGCACGTTGTCGCCGGTGGACAGGGCCTGCTCGATCTTGCGGGACTTGCCCTCCAGGCCGGCGGCGTCCCAGTCGACCTCGCCGGCGTAGAGCACGGCGTTGCGGCCGCGGCCGATGTCGACGAACGCGGCCTCCATCGAGGGCAGCACGTTCTGCACGCGGCCCAGGTAGACGTTGCCGACGATCGAGCCGCTGCCCTGGGAGGTCACGAAGTGCTCGACCAGGACACCGTCCTCGAGCACGCCGATCTGGGTGTGCTCGCCGCGCTCGGCGACGACCATGGTGCGCTCGACCGACTCGCGGCGGGCCAGGAACTCGGCCTCGGACAGGATCGGCGCGCGGCGGCGGCCCGCCTCGCGGCCGTCGCGGCGGCGCTGGCGCTTGGCCTCCAGGCGGGTCGAGCCGCGGACGCTGCGCACCCCGTCCGAGCTGCTGCCGTTCTTGTCCTCGGCCTTGGCCTCGCGAACGTGGACGACGGTGTTCGGCGGGTCGTCGGGGGTGGTGGACTCGGCGGCGTCGCCGTCCGAACCCTTCCGGCGGCGACGGCGGCGACGGCGCCGGCTCGAGCCCTCGGTCTCGTCGGTGTCCTCGGACGGCTCGCCCTCGTCGGCGGTGTCCTCGTCCTCGGCCTTGGCGGCCTCCTCGGCCGGCCTGGGCTCCTCGGCCTCGGTGATCTCGCCGGTCTCGGTGGCGTTCTCGTCGCCGCCCTTGCCCCGGCCACGGCCGCGACGGCCCCGGCGGCGGCGACGGCGGCCCGCGCCGTCCTCGCCCTCGTCGGCGTCCTCGTCCGGCTTGGCCTCGGCGACCGGCTCGGCCTTGGGCGCGGGCTCCTCGATGGCACCGGCCTCCGGCGGCAGGAACACCGGAGACGGGGCCGCGAAGACCGGCATGTGCGGCGGGCGCTTCGGCTGCCGCGCGGGCTCGGGCTCGGCGACCGGCTCGGGCGCCGCGGCGGCGGGTGTGGTCTCGGGTTCGGGCTCCGGCGTCGCCTGGGTGGCGGGCTCGGGGGTGGCCGGCGTCTCGACGACCGGCTCGGGCGTGCTCTCCGGGACGGCGTCCTCGGCGGGGGCGACCGCCTCCGGGGCGGCCGCCTGCTCGGCCGCCTGCTCCTCGGCCGGGGCGAGCGCCTCGGCGACCTTGACCGCGACCTCCCGCGGCACGCTCGACTGGGCGCTGCGCGCCGTCTCACCCAGCTCGGTGAGCTTCGCCAGCACGGCCCGGCTGTTGGAGCCGAGCAGCTTCGCCAGGGCGTGCACCCGGACGCGGGGCGGCAACTCGCCCAGCGGGCCGGTTGCGGGTAGGGCGGTGTTCCCGCCGGTGTTCTCGGCGGGTGTGTCCGCGTTCGACATACATCTCCTCCGCCCCCGGGCGCGTCCCAGCCGCTTGGGCTGGCGGACGCGGCCGCACAGGGGCCCTTCCTGTCTGGTCCGCCGGGGTGGTCACCGCCGGCGGGAATCCTGTGCCTCGTCTCGCCCCGACGGTGCCGGGGTCCGGCACCCGCCGATGGCAGGTCCGCTCGGTGACGGGCCGTCCGAGCCGGCGGTTCCCGCCCGCCTGCCTGCTCGTCGAGCCACCCAGGTGGTTCCTGGCGGCGACGACCTGGCGCTCTTCCAGCCTGTCTCCGGACCGCAACCCCCGGACGGACCGCAGGTCGCGGGCGTGTCGGCGGAAGCAGCCAAGCCGAGTATCCCACACGGTGCGTCCGGTGCGGCGTACTCGGTGCCAACACGCGCGTGACCACGGCCGGGCGAACTTGCGCGTCGCGCTTGTCGGCGCCGCGCGGGGTGGCTTAGCGTGCGGCAGGAAGCCGACGGCCCCCGGCCGCTGTTCGCCCTGTTGGAGGTCCCCGTTGCCCGGCTTCGGACGATCACTGGTGGCAGCGGCGTGCGCCGTCCTGGTGATGACGCCGGTCCGGACCGCGGCGGCGGAGCCGGAGCGGGCGTGCGCGGACAGCGGGCGCGACGTGCGCTACCTGGTCGTCTTCGACCGGGACACGCCGTCGGCGGCGGCCCGCGACCAGGTGAGCGCCGCGTGCGGGGACCTGACCGGCTACTACCCGCAGATCGGGGTGGGTGTCGCCACCTCCGGCGACCCGGGTTTCGCGCCGCGGATGGGGCCGGGCCGGGTCTACAGCGCGCAGGACGAGCGGCGGACCGGGCAGCGGTCGGTGCGGCCGGGGCTGCGGGCAACCACGCCGTCGGACGTGCCGGCCGCCGACCGCTCCGGTGAGCAGTGGAACCTGGCCGCGGTGGGCGGTCCCGGCGCCGGCAGCCCGGACGTCGTGGTCGGTGTCCTGGACTCCGGGATCGATCCGGACCACCCCGATCTCGCGGCCGCGGTGGACCGGGACGACTCGGCGGGCTGCGTCGGCGGGGTCGCCGACCCGAACGAGCGCGCGTGGCGGGCCACGACGTCGGGACACGGCACGCACGTCGCCGGGATCATCGCGGCGGCCGACGACGGCCGGGGCATCACCGGGGTGGCGCCGGGGACGCGGGTGGCGTCGGTGAAGGTCATCGACGACCGCGGGCTGGTCACGCCGGAGGCCGTGGTGTGCGGGCTGATGTGGGCGGCCGAGCACCGGATGGCGGTCACCAACAGCAGCTTCGCGATCAACACGTGGGGCCCGTCGTGCACCTGGTCACCGGCGCGCGAGGTGGTGCGCGAAGCGATCAGCCGGGCGGTGGCGTACTCGGCTTCGCGGGGCACGGTGAACGTGGCCGCCGCGACGAACGACGCCGTGGAACTGACGCCGGCGTCCCGAGCGGGCGGATGCGACGCGCTCCCGGCGGCGGTGCGGGACGTGGTGACCGTGTCCGCGGTCGGGCCGGACGAGGTGAAGGCCCGGTACAGCTCGTACGGGCTCGGGGTGGTGGACCTGACCGCGCCAGGCGGCGACGGCGGCTCGTGCGTGCTGTCCACGACGCCCGGCGGGTACGGCGAACTGTGCGGCACGTCGATGGCGGCGCCGCACGTGGCCGGCGCGGCGGCGGTGCTCGCGGCCGAGCGGCCCGGGTCGACGGCCCGGCAGCTGCGACGGGCGCTGGCGGAACGGGCGCGGCCGGTGCCGTGCCCCGCGGACTACGACCTCACCGGGGACGGGCGGCAGGACGCGTTCTGCGCCGGGTACACCGGCTACAACGGGTTCTACGGGCACGGAATGGTGCGCGTCAGCGCCGGCTGACGGTGGCCGCGCCCCGGATGGCCAGGACCGCGCCACCAAGTAGGCGACCTGACCGGCCATGCCGGGCGCAGGGCGACCCGAGGCGACCGCGCGGCAACGGGCGCGGCCAGTGCCACGCCCGGCGGGCTACCCCTCACCCAGCACGGCTCAGCGCAGGAGCAGCCCACTGACTCGGCGAGCTGCGCTCCAGATGCCCAGGACAGCCAGTGCGACGAGGTAGGCGACGTGGCCGACCATGCCGGGGTGCAAGGTGGTCCAGCGCTTCCGCGCGACAGCGGACCGGGTCTCAACGCAGGAGCAGTCCGCTGAGGCGGCGCGCCGCGCCCCAGATGCCGAGGGCCGCCAGCGCCACGAGGTAGGCGACGTGGCCGATCATGCCCGGGTGCAGGGCGCCGACGGCGAGCTCGCGCATCAGCTGGATGCCGTGGTAGAGCGGGGAGCACTGCACGACGACCTGCACCGCGCCGGGGTAGACCGACAGCGGGTAGAACGTGGTGGAGAACAGGAACATCGGGACGACGGCCAGCTGGATGTAGTCGAACTGGGACGTCGAGCGGAGGAAGGTCGCGCAGGTCATGCCGATCGCGGCGAAGGCGAGCGCGATCAGCAGCGCGACCGGGATCAGCAGCAGCGCCCACGGTGAGGTGACCAGGCCCATCACGGCCATCACGGCGAAGAACGCGACCGAGTAGAGGCCGCCGCGCAGGACGGCCCAGGAGATCTCGCCGATCGCGATGTCCAGCGGGCCGATCGGGGTGGCCAGCATCGCGTCGTAGGTCTTGGCGTAGCGGAACTTGAAGAACACGTTGAACGTGCTGTCGAAGATGGCGCCGTTCATGGCGGACGAGGCCAGCAGGGCGGGCGCGACGAACGCGACGTAGCTCATCGGCTGCCCGTCCGGGCCGGTGGCGTCGCCGACGAGCCTGCCGAAGCCGATCTGGAAGGCGACGAGGTAGAAGAGCGGCTCGAGCACGCCGGAGGCGAAGACCAGCCACATGCGCGAGTAGGCGAGGACCGAGCGCTCGACGAGCTTGCTGGCGCGGCCGGCGTACAGGCCGGGCGGCAGGACGCGGAGCAGGAGGCCGCGGCGGTGGGTTCGGGTCAGGGTCGTCATCGGTGCTCTCGCGTCGTTGGGCGGAGTCGGGCGGTGGTCGTCCGGGAAGGCCGCGGCGAAGGTCGAGGCTGGAGGATCACCGGGGCACGGGCCTCCGCTGGGAGGTGGCCGGCCGGCTGCGGCCCCGGCCGGGCGATGAGCCGCGCTGGAGGGATCGCACGGCCGGGAGCCGGACGGCAGCAGGCCGCCCGGGGCTCTCGCGTGGTTCGGGCGGGGGTGGTCCGTGGGGAGCAGGCGCGCATCGTCACACCACCAGGCGCCGGTAGAAGTAACGGCGTGCCAGGAGCGCTCCGACGGTGAACAGGGCCGCCAGGAACGCCAGGTGCCCGAGCGCGGGCAGCCACCCCAGGCCGCCCAGCGTCACGCCGCGGGCCAGTTCGTTTCCGTGCCACAGCGGGGATATCCACGCCAGCCAGCGCAGCGCCGGCGGGATCTGCTCGATCGGGAAGAACGTGCCCGCGAACAACGTCATCGGCATCACCACGAACCGGAACACGGCGTTGAACCGGACGCCCTCGTCGTAGGTCGTCGCCGCCAGGGCTGTCACCGGGGCCGCGCACGCCAGGCCGGTGACCGCGCCGACGAGCACCACCAGCACCGCGCCCGCGTTCAGCCACGCCCCGAACGGCACCGCGATCACCGCGTACACCGCGCCGGCCAGCAGCAGCCTCAGCGTCACCCAGATCAGGTGCCCGCCCAGCACCTGCCCCGGCGTGACCGGCGTGGCCGTGACGGCCAGGTAGTCCTTCTGCCACTTGAACCCGGACAGCACCGGGTACGTCGACTCCCCCACCGCGTTCTGCAGCGCCGCCGACACCAGCAGCGCGGGCGCGATGTAGTGCACATAGGACAGTCCGCCGGTGGCCGGACCGGCCTGCACCTGCGATCCGAAGCCCAGCCCCATCGCCAGCAGGAACAGCAGCGGTTGCAGGCCGGTCGAGTACACATTGGACTTCCAGTACCGGCGGTACCACGCCCAGTATCCCTCGACGCGAAGCCACGCGCCCTGCCACGCCGGCACCACCCGGCCCGTCGACGAAATGCTCATCAGTCCACCAGCGTCCGTCCGGTCAGGCGCAGGAACACGTCCTCCAGCGAGCTCCGCCGCACCAGCGACGCCAGCGGCCGCACGCCCCGCTGGTGCACCTGCTCCAGCGCCGCCTCCCCGGCCGCGGTGTAGAGCAGCAGCCGATCGGGCAGCACCTCGACGCGGTCGGCCAGATCCGCCACGCGATCCGCCGGCACCTCCTCCCCCGGCGCGAACCGCAGCTCCACCACCTCGCGCGTGGAGTAGCGCCGGATCAGCTCGGTCGGCGACCCCTCGGCCACGATCCGCCCGCCGTCCATGACCACGAGCCGGTCGCACAGCTGCTCGGCCTCGTCCATGTAGTGCGTGGTGATGATGAGCGTGACGCCTTGCGCCTTGAGCCGGAACAGCCTGTCCCACAACAGGTGCCGCGCCTGGGGATCGAGACCGGTGGTCGGCTCGTCGAGCAGCAGCAGTTCCGGATCGTTGACCAGCGCGCGGGCGATGGTCAGCCGCCGTTTCATGCCGCCGGACAGCGGCTCGACCTCGTCCTCGGCCCGGTCGGAGAGCTGGGCGAACTCCATCAGCTCGACCGCCTTGCGCCGCACGTGCGCCCGGGACAGCCCGAAGTAGCGGCCGTACACCTGCAGGTTCTGCCGCACGGTCAGCTCGTTGTCGAGGTTGTCCTGCTGCGGCACCACCCCGAGCCGGGCGCGGATGCGCGGGCCGTCGACGTTCGGATCCATGCCGAGCACCGTCAGATCGCCGTCGGAGCGCGGGGACACCGACGCGATCATCCGCATCGTCGACGACTTGCCGGCACCGTTGGGCCCGAGGAAGCCGAACGCCTCCCCGCGCCGGACCTCGACGTCGATCCCCCGCACCGCCTCGAAGTCGCCGAAGCGCTTCACCAGTGCCTTGGCCTGCACCATGCTCGGTTCGTCCACACCCAGCACAGTACGACCGACCACCGACAGTTTTCGATCGCTTTACGACGCGGCCAGCTCCCGCGTCAGCGCGGACGCGGCGGTGCGCACCGCGGGCGCCAGCCGTTCCACGTCGAGGCGCTCGGCGCTGCCGGTGATCGACACGGCGGCGATCAGCCGTCGCCGCCGGTCGTACACCGGCGCGGCCACCGCGGCGACCCCGACCTCGGCTTCCTCGTGGTTGACCCCGTACCCGCGCTCCACGGCGCGGTCCAGATCGCGGCGCAACAGCCCCGGCGCGACGATCGTGCGCGGCGTCTTGCGCGCCAGCCCGGCCGCGGTCACGCGGCGGAAGTACTCCGGCGGTCCGAGGGCGAGGAACACCTTGCCGGTCGCGGTGCAGTGGACCGGCATCCGGCCGCCGACGCGCGATCCGATGCGCGTCGAGCGGTGGCCGGTGACCTTCTCCAGGAACAGCGTGTGCCCGCCGTCCGGCACCGCGAGGTGGATGTTCTCGTGCGTGGCCTCGTACAGGTCCTGGAGGTACGGCAGGGCCGCTTCGCGCAGTTCACGGCGCCGCGGCACGCGCTGGCCGAGTTCGAACAGCTTCATGCTCAGCCGGTAGCCGGCGCCGACGCGTTCCAGCCCGCCCCAGCGGACGAGTTCGGCGGCCAGCCGGTGCGCGGTGGCCTTCGGCAGGCCGGTGCGGGCGGACAGTTCGGCCAGGGAGAGAGACGCGTCGGCGGGTTCGAACGCGTCCAGCAGCATCAGGCCGCGCGCCAGCACCGACTTCGGGACATCGCCTTCGTTGGCGGGCATCCGGAGATGGTAAATCCCCGGAGGGGCTTCCGGTAAGGATCAACCCCACCGGAAGCCCCCGCCGTCACTCACAGGTCGGGGAACCAGAGCTTCAGCTCGCGCTCGGCCGACTCCGGCGAGTCCGAACCGTGCACCAGGTTGAACTGGGTCTCCAGGCCGTAGTCCCCGCGCAGCGTGCCGGGGGTGGCCTTCTCCACCGGGTCGGTGCCGCCGGCGAGCTGGCGGAAGGCCGCGATGGCCCGCACGCCCTCGACCGCGATCGCGACGACCGGGCCGGAGGTGATGAACTCCAGCAGGTCACCGAAGAACGGCTTGTCCTTGTGCTCGGCGTAGTGCTCCTCGGCGACCGAACGCTCGACGGTGCGCAGCTCCAGCGCGGCCAGCTTCAGCCCCTTGCGCTCGATGCGCGAGATGACCTCGCCGACGAGGCCGCGCTGTACGCCGTCGGGCTTGACCAGAACCAGCGTGCGTTCACTCACGACTGTGTTTCTCCTTCATCACGTGCACGATTGCCCGAAGCCTACTGGCCTGGTCAGCGCTGCGGTTCCAGGGTGGTCGACCACAGCGAGGCGCCCGTGCCGTCGCGAAGATCGACACGCAGTCCCCCGGAACCGCCGTCGATGTTGATTTCGCCGAAATGCTGGAAACCGGCCATCGGCGAGGTGTTCGCGGCGGGCGGGGCGTGCACGAAAACGGCCTGCGGGCCGAAAGTCGGATCGAGCGTGTTCGGGCCGAACGCGCCGGCGTGCAGCGGGCCGGAAACGAATTCCCAGAACGGGTCGAAATCTCCCACGGCGGCGCGGTCCGGCGAATAGTGGTGCGCCGCGGTGTAGTGCACGTCCGCGGTGAGCCACACGGTGTTGCGCACCTTCCGCTTCGCCAGCTCACGCAGCACCCACGCGATCTCGCTCTCGCGGCCGGCGGGCGCGCCGGGCAGGTTGTTCGCCACGCCCTCGATGCCGGTCGAGCCGTCCAGCACGGCGAGCCCGATCGGCAGGTCGGCCTGCACGATCTTCCACGTCGCGCGGCTGCGGGACAGGCCGTCGACGAGCCACTTCGCCTGCTTCTCGCCGAGGATCTGACCGGGCTTACGCGGATCGGAGGTGTTCGCGTCCTTGTAGGTGCGCATGTCCAGCACGAACACCTCCAGCCGCGAACCGTAGGTGAAGCTGCGGTACACGCGGCCGTCCACGGCGCGCTTCGGGTCGATCGGCTGCCATTCGTGGAAGGCCTGGAACGCCCGCGCCGCGAGCACGTCGACGCGCTTTTCGGTGTACTGCGGCAAGTCCAGGATCTCGCCGGGGTACCAGTTGTTGGTCACCTCGTGGTCGTCCCACTGGACGTAGCTGGGGACGGCGGCGGTGAACGCGCGCACATTTTCGTCGAGCATGTTGTAGGCGAACTGCCCGCGGTACTCGTCGAGCGTCTCGGCGACCTTCGTCTTTTCCGGGGTGACGATGTTGCGCCACACGCGGCCGTCGGGCAGCGTCACCGTCTCGGTGAGCGGGCCGTCGGCGTAGACCGTGTCGCCGCTGTGCAGGAACAGGTCCGGATTGCGGGCGAGCATCGCGGCGTAGGCGGTCATGCCGCCGATGTCGGGGTTGATGCCCCAGCCCTGACCCGCCACGTCGCCGGACCACGTCAGTCGGACGTCGCTGCGGCCCACGGGCGCGGTCTTGAAGGTGCCGGTCAGCGGCTCGCTGCTCGCCCGGCCGTCGAGCGATTCGGCGGTGACGCGGTAGTGCAGCTCGGTGCCCGGCGCGAGCGAGGAGATCCGCAGTTTGCCGGTGCCGCCGGTGTCCGGGGTCAGCAGCGGGCCGCGGACGGTCCGGGCGTGCCGGAAGGACGGGTCGCGGGATACTTCGACGATCATCCGGGACGGCCGGTCGGCACGGGTCCAGACCAGTGCCGAGTCCGGAGTCACGTCGCCGGACTGGATGCCGTGCGTCAGCACCGGGCGGTCCTTGCGGACGAGGGCCGCGCCGGCGAGGGGGCTGCCCAGGACCCCGGCGGCGAGGACACCGGCGCCGACGAGGCCGGTTCGGAGGGCGGAGCGGCGAGTCTGTTCGGTCATGCCGGAGTTCTATGCGGGCCCGGGGGCCGACGGGCCAACTCCGGCTGTCCGGACGGTGAACTCACGCGGTGGCGCGCTGACGGCCATCCGCCGTGCGCAGACCGTAACCGAAGACGCGGTCCACCGCGATGTGCGCCAGCCAGGCCAGGCCGAGGGTGAAGGCGGCGGGGCTCGTCACGAAGGTGCAGACCGCCAGCAGTACCGCCGGCCCCGCCCAGTGGTGCGCCGCGTTGTAGAACGGCACGACCCGCCGCGGCAGCACACCGCGCTCGACCTGCTCGGCACCGATGCCGGTGAGGAACGTCAGGTCCGGCCCGATCAGCCCGAGCAGCAGGGCCCCGACCGTCCAGCCGCCGTGCTTGACGACCTCGAACACGGCGAACGCGAGCAGGAACACCGCGGCGACGGCCCAGGCGATGCGCTTCATGGGAACACTCCTCCGAGATCAGTTGTCCATTTCGAGAGCAGTGCTCTCACGAAGACCAGCGTGACTCAGCGGAGCACCCTTGTCAAGAGCACCGCTCTCGGTTCGGATCGCTGCTACTGCTGCTGGCTGGGCAGACGGCCCTCGGCCATGCGGCGCGCCACGTCGTTGCGCAGCCACAGCGCCCACAGCCAGAACGCCAGGAACAGCAGGCCGATGATGCCGATCGCCACCTGGTCGACGAAGTACGCGACCAGCGCGACCTGCAGGACCAGGATGGCCGGCACCGCCCAGCGCCGCTTGAGCACGCCGCACAGCAGCACGTGCAGGACGGCGATCACGATGACGCCCCAGCCGGCGAGGGTGCCCACGCCGCCGCCCAGGTTGGCGATCACCGGCAGCGCCAGGCCGACCGTGATGGCCTCGCAGATCAGGGTGCCCGCCATCACGCCGCGGAACGACTTCATCGGGTCCTTCGCCGGGGGCCGGACCGTCTTCTCCTCGCTCACGCGGGCTCCTTCCCGAACAACGTCCGCGCGTCCCCGACGGTGACGACCGAACCCGTGATCAGCACCCCGCCGCCGGCCAGCGGCTCGCCGCCGTCGCTCTCCTCGACCAGCGCTACCGCGGTCTCCACCGCCGCGTCCAGGCTGGGTTCGGCGACCACCCGGTCCTCCCCGAAGACCGCCAGGGCCAGCTCGTTCAGCTCGTCCAGCGGCATCGCGCGTGGCGAGCTGTTCTTGGTGACCACCACGTCGGACACGACGGGCTCGAGCGCCTCCAGCACCCCGCGCACGTCCTTGTCCTCGAGCACGCCGATCACCGCGGTGAGCCTGCGGAACGCGAACTCCTCCTCGATCGCGGTGGCCAGCGCCCGCGCGCCGTGCGGGTTGTGGGCCGCGTCGAGCAGCACGGTCGGCGCGGCGCGGACCGGCTCCAGGCGGCCGGGGTTCTCCACCGCCGCGAACGCCTCGCGCACGGCGTCGAGGTCCAGCCGCCGGTCCTTGCCCGCGCCGAAGAACGCCTCGACCGCGGCCAGCGCCAGCAGCGCGTTGTTCGCCTGGTGGGCGCCGTGCAGGGGCAGGAAGATCTCGTCGTAGACGCCGCCGAGGCCCTGCAGGCTCAGCATCTGACCGCCGACCGCGATCTCGCGCCGCAGCACGCCGAACTCGCTGCCCGCGCGGGCGACGGTGGCGTCCACTTCGACGGTGCGCTCCAGCAGGACGCGCTGCGCCTCGGGCTCCTGCTCGGCGAGGATCGCGACGCTGCCCGGCTTGATGATCCCGGCCTTCTCGCCCGCGATCTTGCCCAGGTCGTCGCCCAGGTAGTCGGTGTGGTCGAGGCCGATCGGGGTGATGACGGCGACCTGGCCGTCGGCGACGTTGGTGGCGTCCCAGGTGCCGCCCATGCCGGTCTCGACGACTGCGGCGTCGACCGGGGCGTCGGCGAACGCGGCGAACGCCATGCCGGTGAGCACCTCGAACTTGCTCATCTTCGGGCCGCCCGCGTTGTCCACCATGCCGATGTAGGGCTGGATGTCGCGGTAGATGTCGACGTACTTCGACGCGGCGATCGGGGCGCCGTCGACCGCGATCCGCTCGGTGACCAGCTGCAGGTGCGGGCTGGTGTAGCGGCCGACGCGCAGGCCGAGCCGGGACAGCAGCGCATCGATCATGCGGGTGACCGAGCCCTTGCCGTTGGTGCCGGCCACGTGGATGACGGGGTAGGTCTTCTGCGGGTCGCCCAGCACGGTCATCAGCGCGGCGATGCGGTCGAGCGAGGGCTCGATCTTCGTCTCCGGCCAGCGCTGGTTCAGCTCGGCCTCGACCCGCAGCAGCTCGCGGCGGGCCTGACGCTCGATCTCCTCGAGGTCGACCGGGTCGATCTCGGCCGGGTCGTCGGGCAGGGGCCCGGCGACGAAGTTGCCACCGCTGGACAGCTCCGCCGGGTACTCCTCGTCCTCGCCCGATGTCACGCGTTCTCCCTTTTCGGCCGGGGGTTGACTACCCCGCCGAGTCTACTTTCGCGGGTCCTGGCAGGTTGGGCTGCATGCCGTTCGACCACAACCACGCCTACCACCGGTTGCTGCTGCGGCAGGTCCCCGCCGGGGCGCGCATGGCGCTCGACGTGGGCTGCGGCGCCGGGCGCTTCGCCCGCAGGCTCACCGCGGCCGGGCTGACGGTGGAGGGCATCGACCCGTCCGGCGAGATGATCGCGGCCGCGCGGGCGCTGGGGCCGGAGACCATCACCTACCGGCACGAGGACGTCACGACGGCGGAGCTGGGGCGCTACGACTTCGTCTCGTGCCTGGCGTCGCTGCACCACATGCCGTTCGAGACCGTGACGAAGCTGCGTGCGGCGCTGAACCCGGGCGGGGTCCTGGCGGTGCTCGGCCTGGCCAAGCCGCGCTCGGCCGCCGACTGGGTGAAGTGGGGCCTGCTCGCGCCGCCGGTCAACCTGGCGGCCAGGCTGGTGGTCGCCGCCGGGGACCGGCTCAACGGCGGCCCGGACCCGGTCGCGACGGCGCCCGTCAAGGACTGGGACACCACGATGACCCAGGTGCGCCGCGACTCGGCGCGGCTGCTGCCCGGATCGAGCGTGCGGCCGCTGCTGTTCTTCCGCTACCTGCTGCTCTACCGGGCCTGACGGGCGGCGATCCGGGCGCGCACCTCGGGCCGCCGCAGCGGGGGCACCGTCGCCGGGGGCTGGCGGCGCGCGGGCAGCTCGCCGAGCAGCCGCGTGGTGATCTCGGCGATCTCCGCGACGGCCCGTTCGAACGGTTCGCGCGTGGCGTCGGACAGGGTCTGCACCCCGCTCACCTTGCGCACGTACTGGCGCGCGGCGGCCTCGATCTCCTCCGCCGTCGCCGACGGCTCCAGCCCGCGGAGCACGGTGATGTTTCGGCACATGTGGCCGAGACTACGCGCGCCGCGCTCTCGACGGGGTCACACTGATCGGGCAAGCTCTCGGGAAAGTCCCCCGTGCACGAGGAGGTGTACGCGCTGTCGACCGACTTCGGCGCCTACGTCGAACGCTTTCCCCTACCGGAAACCGGAATCCCCTTCGCCGTCAAGGACTTCCTGGACGTGGCCGGCCAGACGACGCGCAACGGCACGCCCGGCCTGGGGCACCACGACGCGACCGAGGACGCCGAGCCGGTCGCCCGGCTGCGCGCCGCCGGGTACGTCCCGGTCGCCCGAACCACGGTGCCGGAACTCGCCTGGTCGGTCCGCACGCCCGGCTGCCGCAACCCGTGGGCCCCGGACCGGGACGCGGGCGGGTCCAGCGGCGGTTCGGCGGTCGCGGTCGCCGCCGGGGACGTGCCGGTGGCGCTGGGCACCGACACCGGCGGCTCGATCCGCATCCCGGCCGCGCTCTGCGGGGTCGCCGGGCTGCGCCCGACGCACGGCACGGTGCCGATGCGCGGCGTCACGGCGCTGGTGCCGTCGATGGACACGGTCGGCCCGATCGCGCGGACCGCGGCCGACTGCCTGCGGGTCCACCGCATCCTCGCCGGGACCGCCGAACCCGCGCCGGACACCGTCGACGGGCTGCGCCTGGGCTGGCCGGAACACCTGTGGGGCACCAAGATCGACCCCGAGGTGCTGCGGGTCGTCGAGTCGGCCGCGGACACGCTGCGTGAGGCGGGCGCGGTGATCGTGCCGGTCGAGCTGCCGCTGGGCCACCGGCACGCCCGCACCACCGGGTTCACCACGATGCTCTACGAGTCCGCCCAGCTGTGGTGGCAGGCCTATCAGGACGACCCGTCCGGGCTGCGCGGCCGCGCGATCGGGCAGCTCAAGGCCGGCACCGAGGTGAGCCGGGACGACTACGACGCCGCCCGTGCCCGCGCCGCCGAGATCGCCGCCGAGGTGGACGCCGTGTTCACCGAGGTCGACGCCCTGCTGATGCCGACCCTGCCGGTCACCGCCGCGCCCGCCGACACCGACACGGTCGAACTCGGCGGGCGAGCGGAGTCACTCGAAAACGCCTACTACCGGCTCACCGCACTAGCCTCCGTGAGCGGGCATCCCGCGCTGACGGTCCCGGCGGGGCTGACCGGCGACGGTCTCCCGGTCGGCGCCCAGCTCGTCGGACCCCGGCGGCAGGAGGCCCTGCTCTGCCTGCTCGGCGGAGCGATCGAAGCCGGTCCACCCGCCCGTGCCCTGGCCCGGGCCCGCACAGGAAGAACGCCCTCATGACGAAGCCCGACCCCCGTGACCTGCTCGGCATCCGCGACCTGCTGAACGAGGAGGAGCGCGAGATCGCGGACACGGTGCGGACCTTCGTCCGCAAGGAGGTCGCCGACCACGCCGGCCAGTGGTTCGAGGACGCGACGTTCCCGAGGCACCTGGTGGGGCAGCTCGGCGAGATGGGCCTGCTCGGCATGCACCTGACCGGCTACGGCTGCGCGGGCACCAGCGCCACCGCCTACGGCCTGGCGTGCCTGGAGCTGGAGGCCGGCGACAGCGGGTTGCGCAGTTTCGTGTCCGTGCAGGGCTCGCTGGCGATGTTCCCGATCTGGAAGTACGGGTCGGACGAGCAGAAGGACCGCTGGCTGCCGTCGATGGCGCGCGGCGAGGCGATCGGCTGCTTCGGCCTGACCGAGCCCGACCGCGGGTCCGATCCGGGCGACATGCGCACGTTCGCCAAGCGCGACGGCGGCGACTGGATCCTCAACGGCTCCAAGATGTGGATCACCAACGGCACCCTCGCCGACGTCGCTGTGGTCTGGGCGCGCACGGACGAGGGCGTGCGCGGGTTCGTGGTGCCCACGGACACGCCGGGGTTCACCGCGCGGGAGATCAAGCACAAGCTGTCGCTGCGGATGTCCGCGACGGCCGAGCTGTCGTTCGACGACCTGCGCCTGCCCGGTGACGCGGTGCTGCCCGGCGTGACCGGGCTGAAGGGCCCGCTGTCCTGCCTGTCCGAGGCGCGGTTCGGCATCCTGTTCGGCGCCCTCGGCGCGGCCCGGACGTGCTACGAGAGCGCCCTGGACTACGCCGCGACGCGCGAGCAGTTCGGCCGCCCGATCGGCGGTTTCCAGCTGACGCAGCAGAAACTCGTCGGGATGGCGCTGGAGCTGAACAAGGCCATGCTGCTCGCGGTGCACCTGGGCCGCCGCAAGGACGCCGGCGAACTGCCGCCCGAGCTGGTCAGCTTCGGCAAGCTGAACAACGTGCGCACGGCGATCGACATCGCCCGCACGGCGCGCACGATCCTGGCGGCGAACGGGATCAGCCTGGAGTACCCGGTGCTGCGGCACGCCAACAACCTGGAGAGCGTGCTGACCTACGAAGGCACGGAGGAGATCCACACGCTGGTGCTGGGGCAGCTGCTGACCGGGCAAAGCGCCTACCGCTGAGCCGCGAGGAACTCGTCGATCTCCGAGCGGCGGGGGGCCGTCGCGGGGCCCCGGCGGCGCACGGCCATCGCCGCGGCCGCGTTGGCCCGCCGCGCCGCGGTGTGCAGGTCCGCGCCCGCCAGCAGCTCCGCCGCGAGGACCCCGCAGTGCGCGTCGCCGGCGCCGTTGGTGTCCACCGGGTCGACCGGGAACCCTGGGATCACCCGCACCTCGCCGTCCACGGCGAGCAGACACCCGGCGGGGCCGTCGCGGACGATGACGGTTCCACCGAGCGCCCGCGCGGCCTCCGCCGGCGAGTCGTTTCCGGTCAGTACTCGCGCCTCGGCGGCGTTGCAGCTCAGGATGTCCACGTGCGGCAGCACGACGTCGAGAGGCAGGTCGGCGGCGAGCGGGCCGGGGTCGAGCAGCACCCGGCCCGGCACGGACGGCAACCACGCGGCCAGCGCCGCCCGGTTCGTCGCGTGAGCCAGCGAATATCCGCTGACGTAGACCAGGTCGTCCGCCGCCACCGTCACGTCGTCGAGGCGACCGGGCGCGAGCATGCCCTCCGCGCCGGTCCCGGTCACGAACGTCCGCTCACCGCCGGAATCGACCAACACCACGCACACCCCCGTGTCCACGCCGGACATCGGAACCTGGGCCGCCGCGATGCCCTCCGCCGCCAGTGCCGCGCGAACCGCGTCCCCGAACCGCCCCGTCCCGTGGGCGCCGGCGTAGACCACGTCGGCCCCGGAGCGCGCGGCGGCGGCCATCACGTTGAAACCGCCACCGGGAGTCAAGTCCATCGCGGAGGCAAGCACGTCACCGCCGCGCCGCGGCAGCTCCGGTACGCGCAGTACGAGGTCGACGACGACCTGGCCGGTGTGGACGAGCCTGCTCATCGCGACGCCGTCCGCGCGCCGCCGAGCAGCGCGTAGAGGCCACCGGCGACGACGAGCGTGATCAGCCAGCCCAGCCCGTTCTGCCCGGGCCAGGTGTTGGCGAACGGCCCGGTGAACCACACGTCCTCGCCGGTGCCGGCCGTGGTGAACAGGTACCCGGCCACGATCCCGGCGGCCCAGGCCGCCACCGCGCGCGGCTCGATTCCGGCGCGGTACCAGTACACGCTGGTGCGGCGCAGGTCCATCAGCCCCGCCGGGTCGTAGTGGCGACGGCGCAGCATGTCCACGCCGAACACGCCGACCCATGCGGTGATCGGCACCGCGAGCAGGCTGATGAACGCGATGAACGGCCCGTAGAAGTTGTCCGCGACCAGCATGAAGTAGGCGGCCCCGGCGAAGGTGACGATCACGTCGACCACCACCGCGTACACCCGCTTGATGCGAATGCCCAGGGTCAGGGTGGTCAGTCCCGCCGAGTACACCGACAGGTGGTTGGACAGCAGGAGTCCGCCGAACGCGGCCAGCAGGTACGGCACCGCCATCCACGCGGGCAGCATCGACCGGATCGCGGCGACCGGGTCGTCGGCCTGCGCGAGCGTGGGGTCGCCGGCGGAGAGCAGGCTGCCCAGGCCGATCAGGAGCACCAGCGGGATCCCCGCGCCCGTCGCGGCGGACATCACGAGCGACCCGCCCCGCACCGCGGGCGACTGGTAGCGCGACATGTCGGCCGAGGCGTTCGCCCAGCCGATGCCGGTGCCGGCCGCGATGGTGCCGACCCCCGCGATCATGGCGCCGACCGAGGCGGGCTCCGCGGCGGCGACCGCGCTCCAGTCGATGGTGGCGACCAGGTTCACCGCGACGACGATGTTGAGCGCGCCGAAGATCCAGGTCGCCCAGCGCTGCACGGCGACCAGCACCGCGTGCCCGAGCCCGGACACCACCACGGTGCAGGCGACGAACACCGCGATGCACACGATGGTCAGCACCGGTGCGGCTTTCGCGTCCGAATCCGTGCCGAACACGATGGCGCACAAGGACAACAGGGCGAACGCGGCGGTCGTGGTGTTGACCGTCTCCCAGCCCAGCCGCGACAGCAGCGACACCACGGTCGGCCCCGCGTTGCCGTGTACCCCGAACACCGCGCGGGACAACGTCAGGCCCGGCGCTCCCCCGCGGCGACCAGCGATGGACACCGCGCCGACGATCGCGAACGAGCCGACCGATCCGATCAACGCGACGATCGCGGCCTGCCAGAACGTGAGTCCCTGGATCGCGACCAGCGTGGCGCCCAGCGGCAGCCCGAGGATGGAGATGTTCGCGGCGAACCACACCCAGAACAGCTGCCCCGGCCTGCCGGTGCGTTCGGCTTCGGGGACCGGTTCGATGCCCCGGGTCTCCAGTGCGCCCGCGCGGGACTCGACAGCGGTGTCAGTCGCCATGTCACTTCCTTCCACGAAGTTCCAGCAGCCCGTCGACGACGGGGCCGAGGTCCAGCCGGTTGACCGTGAGGACGGTGCCGACCGGTTCGGCGGGCAGCCCGTCAAAGCCGTGCTGCGCGCCGAGGATCGCGCCGCACATCGCGGCGACGGTGTCGGTGTCGCCGCCGAGACCGGCGGCGAGGGTGAGGGCGTCGGCGGGCCGGTCGCCCAGTGCGTGTGCCAGCGCGATGGCGGCGACGACCGACTCCTGGGCCGCGACCGAGGTGCCGATCACCTGGTAGACCGCGTCGGCGAGGGCCGTGGAGTCCATTCCGGACACCCAGCCGCGGGCCCAGCGGATGCGGGCCGCGATGTCTCCGCCCGCGCTCCAGGCGCCTCGGTGGGCGCCCAGGTCCGCAGCCGCTTCGGCGTGGTCGAGCGACTCGGGCAGGGACGCGCCGTCCACCCCCGCTGAGACGGCCGCCGCGACGGCCGCGGCCGCGGCGATGCCGAGGCTCGAGTTGTGCGTGACGAGGCTGGCTTCGGTGACCGCGTCGAGCAGGCGGTCCAGGTCCGGCGGAGTCGCGATCGCCACCGGCGTGATGCGCATGGCCGCGCCGTTCGTGCTTCCCCCGCGCCCGGCCTCGGCCGGGTCGGCGCCGGACTGCAGCAGGTCCAGGGCCCGTTTCGTGGACGGGCCGAGCAGGTCGGCCGAGCCGCGCCGGATCATGTCCGCTTCCCAGTCGAGCAGCGCGCGGGCGAACACGAGCGGTTCGACGCGGCCGCCGCCGTCGACGAGCAGCCGCGCCAGCAGCAGGGCCTGTTCGGTGTCGTCGGTGATCGATCCGGCGGGCATGCCGGGCGCGATCGGCTGGTCGTGGACGGCATCCACCAGACTGTCGATCCGTCCGTAGCGGCGGGCGATCTCGGTGCGGGACATCGACTGCGTCGGCATGCCCAGCGCATCACCGAGGGCGAGCCCGGCGAACGCACCGAGTGCCCGGTCCCGCGCGCTCACCGGCGGCCGAACGTGAGATGGAACTGGAACCGCGCCGGGTCCAGGAGGCTGACGACGTGCTCGACGAGACCGCCCGCCGCGTCGGTGCTCGTGCGGACCGCACGCAGGAACAGCGTGCCGGCCGGCCGCTCCAGCAGCGCCGCGGTCTCCGGGGTGAGCGCCTCGGTGCCGATCCACTGCTCACCGCCCTCGGCACGCAGACCGGCGTCGGCGAGCGTGGCGGTCAGCGAACCGCGCACCAGGCCCCGTTCGGGCAGCCCGGCGAGCGCGCCGGTGCCGGGCACGAGCGCGACCTCCAGCGACACCGGGCCGGCGGCCTGGTCGCGGCGCAACCGGCGGACGGAGACGAACGACTCGACCCCGAAGCGCTCGGCGAGCGTGTCATCTCGCACGTGCTCGATCGCCAGCAGGTCGGTGGTGATCTCGAAGCCGGACCGGGCCAGTGCGGTGGCCCAGCCCACGGCTTGGTCCAGCTCGACGCCGTCGAAGGTGACGAACGAGCCGACACCGCTCTCGGTGGCGATCAGCTCGCGCCGCTGCAGCTCGGACAGGGCGCTGCGGACCGTGCCCCGGCTGACCTGGTAGCGCTCCGCCAGCTGGTGCTCGCCGGGCAGCCGCTCGCCGCGCGCCAGCCGGCCCGACCTGATCTGCTCCGCGAGATCGGCGACCAGCCGATGCCGCTTCGAGAAGCCGACCTGTTCAGTCCTGTCCATACCTGTACATTACCCCGGACAGGTGGCCGCGCGCGAGCCCACCCGAATGGCGGCGGCAGCGCGCTGCGGCAGGGGTTAAGAAGAAGTCATGCGCCGCAGCATGCTCGTTCTCCTGGTCGCCGCCTGCACGTTGCTCGCCTCGACGCTCACAGCCTCCGCCGCGCCCCGGTACCGGCACTACGTCGCCCTCGGTGACTCCTACACGGCCGGCCCGCTGATCCCGCTGCAGCGCCTCGACCCGGTCGGCTGCTTCCGCTCCACCGGCAACTACCCGTCGCTGCTGGCGGTCGCGCTGCGGGTCGGCTCGTTCACCGACGTCTCGTGCAGCGGCGCGGACACCCACGACATGGTCGCCCCGCAGGACGTGCTGCTCGGCCCGAACCCGCCGCAGCTGGACGCCCTGCGGCCGGACACCGACCTGGTCACGCTCGGCATCGGCGGCAACGACTACGGCGTGTTCGGCACGATCATCGACACCTGCCCGGGCCTGCGCGCCTCCGATCCGGCCGGCAACCCGTGCGAGCGCCACTTCACCGTCAACGGGGTCGACACGATCAAGGCCCGGCTGCCGCAGACCCAGGCCAACGTGACCGCGGTGCTCGGCGAGATCCACGACCGCGCGCCGAACGCCGAGGTGCTGGTGATCGGCTACCCGCGCATCGCGCCGCCGACCGGCACCTGCCCGGACGTCCTGCCCTTCGCCGACGGCGACTACCCGTGGCTCAACAGCGTCGAGGAAGAACTCAACGCGGCGCTGGAAAAGGCGGTCGCCGACGACGGTGACGCGTCCTATGTGGACACCTTCGCCCCGTCGCTGGGCCACGACGCGTGCGCCCCGCCCGGGCAGGCGTGGATCAACGGCAAGGACCTCAAGCCGTGGGCCGCGAACTACCACCCGTTCTTCACCGGGATGCAGGGCGTCGCCGCGGTGACGTACGCGCAGCTACGCGATTGACCGCTCGGCGTGCGGGAGCTGCCACGTCATCGACACCGTGGTGCCCTCGTCGGTCGCCTTGACCTCGACGTGCCCGGCCAGGCCGCGGATCAGTTGGAGGCCGCGACCGTCGGACATCGAGCGTCCCCGCGGCGGCATCTTCCAGCGGCCGCGGTCGATGACGGTGACCGCGATCAGGTCGTGGTCCCGGCTCGCGTGCAGCTCCACCGGCCCGTCGATGCCCTCCGGGTAGGCGTGGGTCACCGAGTTCGCCAGCGCCTCGTAGCCGGCGAGACCGATCGCGTGCGCGAGGTGGCCCGGGAGGTCGAGGTCGTGTGCCCACCGCACGAGCTCGTACCGCAGCGCGGTGATGTCACGCGGTGAGGCGGGCCAGCGGCAGTGCAGGCTGGTCTCGGTGCACCCCGACGGCCTGGGCGTGGTGTCCATCGGCTTTCCCCACTCGAGCACCTACAGGTCCGCCCATCTTCACACTTGCGTGGGAACCGCTGAAGGGTCCTTGGGCCTTTCCGGGAGAATCGCGCCGATCTGCCGTTTCAGGATCTTTCCGGTCGGCCCCTTCGGCAGTTCCGGAACCAGCCACACCTGGCGCGGGTACTTGTAGGCGGCGACCCGCTCCTTGACGTATTCCCGCAGCTCATCGGCTGTCGCGGCGGCCCCGGACTTGAGCGCGACGGCCGCCGCGACCTCCTCGCCGTGGGTGGGGTGCGGCACGCCGACAACCGCGGCCTCCGCGACCGCCGGGTGTTCGTAGAGGACCTCTTCGATTTCCCGCGGATACACGTTGTAGCCGCCGCGGATGATGAGGTCCTTCTTCCGGTCGACGATGAAGTAGTAGCCGTCCTCGTCCTGCCGGGCCAGGTCACCGGTGCGCAGCCAGCCGTCCGGGATCGCCTCTGCTGTGGCCTCCGGCAGGTTCCAGTAACCCCGCATCACGTTCGGGCCCTGCACGGCGATCTCCCCGATCTCGCCGGGCGCGACCTCCGCCCCGTCGGCGCCCAGCAGCCGCACCCGCACGCCGTCGATGGGGGTGCCGATCGACCCGGCCTTGCGCGGCCGGTCCGGGTGGTTGAAGGTGACCACCGGCGAGGTCTCCGACAGCCCGTAGCCCTCCAGGATCGCGCACCCGAAAGCCTTCTCGAACCCGTGCAGGACCTCGACCGGCAGCGCGGCGCCACCGGACACGCACACCCGCAGCGCGCTCGCGTCGATCTCGGCCGCGCGGGGGTGCTGCAGCAGCGCGCCGTACATGGTCGGCACGCCTTCGAAGACGGTGACGGCGAACCGCTCGATCGCGTCGAGCACGGCGGCCGGCTCGAACCGCGGCACCAAGACCAGGCACGAGCCGCGGTAGACCGCCGCGTTGAGCGCGCAGGCCTGCCCGAACGTGTGGAACAGCGGCAGGCAGCCCATGACCACGTCGGACGGCCGCAGGTCGATCAGGGTGCTCGCGACGGTGGTGATGTTGCTGCGCAGGTTGGCGTGGGTGAGCACGGCGCCCTTGGGCCGCCCGGTGGTGCCCGAGGTGTAGAGGATGACCGCCGGGTCGTCGTCCTCGCGCGGCGCGATCTCCGGCTGCGGTTCGGCGGTCAACCCGGTCAGGAACGCCGCCGGGTCGACGACCGTGCACGGCACCCCGGCCGCGGCGGCGGCCTTGCCCGCCTCCTCGGCGACCCCGGTGAACACGAACAGCCGCACGGCGCCGGAGTCGGTCAGGTAGTGCTCCACCTCGCGGGCCTTGAGCAGCGGGTTCATCGGCACGACCACGCCGCCGGCACGCAGGATGCCGTAGTAGAGGGCGGCGAAGGGCAGGACGTTCGGCAGCATCACGCACACCCGCTCACCGGACTGGAGCCCGTCGGCCCGCAGCTGGGCGGCGACCTTGGCGGCGGCCTCGTCCAGACCGGCGTAGGTCAGCACCGTCTCGCCGAGGCGCTGGGCGGGCGCGTCCGGCTGCCGCCGCGCGGTGTTGGCCAGGATGTGCGCGAGATTCGTCATCGAATGTCCTCCGCTAGCTCGTTCCGACCATCGTGCGTGCCCACCGCCCGCCCGGCCCATGTCCGCGCGGACAACCAGCACCCCTTCCTCGTTGTCATGGGGAACAATGGGGGACGTGTCGCGCACCGCCCCCGGCCTGCCGACCGTGGCGGCGACCCTGCTGGCACGGCTGGACTCGTTCGCCGCCGAGATGACCGCCCGGATCCGGGACGAGATCGACTTCTACGTGGTCAGCGACGACGTGCCGGACAGCTCGCTGGCCGCGTCCGTGCAGGACAACCTCCGGCTGATCCTGCACGCCCTGATCGCGGGCGAGCCGCCGGACCTGGCCGCCGCGCACGCCACCGGGCGCGAGCGGGCCTGGCAGGCCGCGCCGCTGCCCGAGGTGCTGGCCGCCTTCCGGGTCGGGTTCGGCGCGCTGTGGGCCGCGATCGCCGCCGAGGCCCGCGCGACGGGGGCGATCGACGACGCGGCCCTGGTCGACATGGTCGCCGAGGTGTGGCAACTGGCCGGGGACGTCGCCGACGCGATGACCGCGGCCTACCGCGACGCCGTCGCGGAGATGATGCTGCGCGACGAGCACCGCCGGTCGGTGCTCGTCGAAGCGCTGCTGTCCGGGGAGATCGCCGACCAGCGGTCGCTGTGGGAAACCGCGCACGCGCTGCGGCTACCGGTGGAAGGACGGTTCCTGGTCGTGGCGGCGGCGACGCCCGCACCCGGCCGGGAAGCCCTGCCGGAGATCGCCTCCCGGCTGGACGCCTCCGACATCCGGTCGGCCTGGCGGTTGCAGCCGAACCAGCAGATCGGCGTGCTGTCGCTACCCGCATCGGCCACTGTGGACGGTGTGCTCGCGTTGCTGCGCCGGGCGAACGCGCGCGCGGGGGTCAGCCCGCTGTACTCCGCGCTGCGGGAGACACCGCAGGCGCTGCAGTTCGCGCGGCTGGCGCTGCGCGGGCTCGGCGAGGGCGAGGTCGCGCAGTTCGCCGACACACCGCTCGCGGTGCTGATGGCCGCGGCGCCCGCTGAAGCCGGGCAGGTCGCCGCCCGTGTGCTCGGCCCGGTGCTGGAGCTGGGTGACGGCGCGACGCTGCTGGACACGCTGGAGTGCTGGTTCGGCTCGGGTGGATCGGCGGGTGAGGCGGCGCGGCGGCTGTTCTGCCACCCCAACACCGTGCGGTACCGGCTGCGGCGGATCGAGGAGCTGACCGGGCGGAAGCTGGCGGACCCCGCGGCGGTCGCGGAGCTGTCCGCAGCCCTGCAAGCCTTACGCATGCTTCCCTAATCTTCCCTATCTGCTACCTTGAACGTATGTACAAGGTGATTGAGAGCCGGATCGCGTCCGAGGCCGATGCGATCGAGGCGATGGGGCAGCTCTACGGCCAGGAGGTCGAGATGGTCGTCCTGCCGGTGGAGCAGCTGGACCCGGGGTTCTTCGACCTGAGCACGGGCATCGCCGGCGCGGTCACCCAGAAGTTCCTCAACTACGGGTTCCGGCTGGCGATCGTCGGCGACATCGAGCGGTTCACCGCGGCGAGCGAGGCGCTGGCCGCGTACGTGCGGGAGTCGAACCGGGGCAGGCAGGTGTGGTTCCTGTCCGATGTGGACGCGCTGGAGGCCCGGCTCCGGCCCGCCGCCTGAGGAACCGTTTCCGCCACATCGACGTCTCACCCGCGGTTTCCGATGATCAACTGGGAGTGACGACGCGGCCTTCGACAGCGCCCGGGGCTGGTCGATCAGCGCGGACCAGGACGTCGAGTTCGCCCACCCCACGGGTGCGCCGCGGGCCGGGCTGCTGCTCGTGCGCGCGAGTGGCCCGGACGGGGTGCACGTGGTCGCGCACGACGCCGTCACCGGGGCGATCCGGTGGAGCAGCGCGCCGGTGCCGGAACCCGAGGGCGATCTCGACTCGACGGTGTTCGTGACCACTGACGGGGGCCGCGAGTACGCGGTACTGGCCACCACCGGCGCGGGCGAGGACAACGGCGTGGACAAACCCGCGCGGAGCACGCACCTCTACGTCTACGGCACCGACTCGTCCGGTCCGGTCACGGCCGAACGGGAGATCAGCCTGCCCGTCGCGGTCGGTGACTACTGGGCCCAGTCCGACGGCCGGGTCTTCCTCGAGAACGGCGACGGCGTCACGGTGGTGCGCGTCGCGGACGGCAGCATGACGAGCTACCCGGAGGACGACGGCGAACTGCGGCCGCCGAAGGACTGCCCGCATGCCATCGGGTCGTGCACCGACCGGGTGAACGTGGTCGCGATGACCGCGAACGGCCCGCTGGTGCAGGGTTTCCAGGCGTTCTGGGTTCCGGGCGGGTGGATCAGCGACGACGTGGTGCCGGCCGGCGCGAGTCCGAACGAGGGGTTCCGCAACGTCGAGATCGTCGCGTCCCCGGACGGCGAGGCGATCCTCGCCGGCTGGCCGACCGAGGACCCCACGGAGTGGCTGTGGGCGCTGCACGACGGCGCCACCGGGCGGGTCCGCGGCTCCGTGGTGTGCGACCTCGACTCGGCGGCGCACGGCCCGTCCGGCCTCACCCCGGTGGTGTCCGGCCGATTCCTGGTCGCCGGGTTCGCGGCGTTCGACCTGCGGACCGGGCAGGGCCAGTGCTTCGCCGAGACCGCGGGCCGGCGGGCGATCGAATTGACCGCGGTCGCCGCGGACGGCACCGCGTACGGCACGGCGGGCAGCGAAGACACGCCGGTGAGCGTTTCGCTGAGCACCGGCCGCGCGACGCCGCTGCCGGACGGCACGACGATCCCCGACGGTGTCGCGGCAGGGTCGGCGTACCTGGGCACCGCCACCAACGGTGGCGAGAGCATCCTCGTCTTCCCGCCCGCCTAGGGTGAGTGCCATGACACGCGGCGACTTTCGTCCCCCGAGCCTGAACGCGGACGAGCAGACCACACTGGTGGCCTTCCTCGATTACCTGCGCGAAGCGATCATCGCCAAGGCCACCGGTGTGCCGGACGAGGCCGCGCGCGCCGCGGGGGTCCCCTCCGGCACGAGCCTGCTGCGGCTGGTGAAGCACCTGACGGCGGTCGAGCACAACTGGTTCGTGTGGGCCTACGCGGGCGAAGAGGTCGAGCTGTGGGACGACGACGCCTTGCCCGCCGCGGCCGACACGACGGACTCACTGGTCGCCGAGTACCGCGCGATGGTGAAGCGCTGCAACGAGATCGTCGCCGGGTGCGCCGACCTGGACCGGCCGGGCGTCCGTTCGCTGCGGGAGACCGAGCCACCGTCGATGCGCTGGGTGCTCGTGCACATGATCGAGGAGACCGCCCGGCACGCCGGCCACGCCGACATCCTGCGCGAGCAGATCGACGGCTCCACCGGCCGCTGACGGGGGGCGAGCCGAGGCCGTCCGGGTGGGAAGCGGCGCGCTGATCGTTCCGCCCACCGCGAACGCGGCGCTACCGGCGCCGGGCCCGGTCTGCTGCTCCCGGCGATCGCCGCCGGGCTGGAGACCCGCCACCTCGTCTGGATCGGCGCGGCCGTGCCGGACGTCGGCGGTGGCGGCTGGATGCGCCGCGCGGCGCGCGAACGCCTCGGCACCGAACCGGTCGAGATCGAAAGCGAGCACTCCCCGCACGTCTCGCGCCCGGAGACCATCGCCGACTTCTCGACCGGATCACCCAGCCCCCGAAGAGCGCACGGGCCGCCCGCGGACGGCCCGTGCGACTCACGCCGCGGGCAGGGAACCCAGCCGCGCGGTCAGGCGCTCGATGTCGGCCGCCGCGGCGTCGCGGCGCACCTTGATCTTCTCGACCACCTCGGCCGGCGCCTTGTCCAGGAACGCCTGGTTGCCGAGCTTGCCCTCGGTCTGCTTGAGCTCCTTCTGCGCCGCGGCCAGGTCCTTCTCCAGCCGCTTGCGCTCGGCCGCCACGTCGACCGCGCCGGACAGGTCCAGCTCGACGTGCACGTTCCCGGTGGACAGGCTCACCTCGACCGAGGCCGACGCCGTGAACCCGTCCTCGGGGGCGGTCAGCCGCGCCAGCGCCCGCACCGCCTCCTCGTGCCCGGACACGTCGCCGAAGCCCTCGCCGTTCACCCGCGCCGCGACGCGCTGGCCGGGCTTGAGGCCCTGGTCGGACCGGAACCGGCGGATCTCGGTGATCAGCTTCTGCACGTCGGCGATCCGGGCGTCGGCCGCGGCGTCGGCGTAGGAGGTGTCCGGCTTCGGCCAGGACGCGATCACGATCGACTCGCCGCCGGTCAGCGCCTGCCACAGCTTCTCGGTGATGAACGGGATCACCGGGTGCAGCAGCCGCAGCACGGTGTCGAACACGTGCCCGAGCACGGCGCGCGTGCTCTCGGCCCGGTCACCCGCGATCTGGACCTTCGCCAGCTCCAGGTACCAGTCGCACAGCTCGTCCCAGGTGAAGTGGTAGAGCCGGTCGATGGCCTTGGCGAACTGGAAGTCCTCCAGCAGGTCGTCCACTTCGGACACCGTGGTGGCGAGGCGGCCGAGGATCCAGCGGTCGGCCTCGGACAGCTCGGCGGCCGGCGGCAGCGGGGTCGCCACCGTCGCGCCGTTCATCAGCGCGAACTTGGTGGCGTTCCACAGCTTCGTGCAGAAGTTGCGCGAGCCGGCGGCCCACTCCTCGGCTAGCGCCATGTCCGCGCCGGGGTTCGCACCGCGGGCGAGGGTGAAGCGGGTGGCGTCGGCGCCGTAGCTGTCCATCCAGTCCAGCGGGTCGATGACGTTGCCGCGCGACTTCGACATCTTCTTGCCCTGCGCGTCGCGGATCAGCCCGTGCAGGTAGACGTGGTCGAACGGCTGGACGTCCTCGCCCGCGTACAGACCGAACATCATCATCCGGGCGACCCAGAAGAACAGGATGTCGTAGCCGGTGGACAGCACGGTGGTCGGGTAGAACTTCGCCAGGTCCGGCGTCTGCTCCGGCCAGCCCAGCGTGGACAGCGGCCACAGGCCCGAGGAGAACCAGGTGTCCAGGACGTCCGGGTCCTGGGTCCAGCCCTCGCCCGTGGGCGGCTGCTCGTCCGGGCCGACGCACACGGTCTCGCCGTTCGGGCCGTACCAGACCGGGATGCGGTGGCCCCACCACAACTGGCGCGAAATCGTCCAGTCGTGCATGTTGTCGACCCAGTCGAAGTAGCGCTTCTCCAGCTCCGGCGGGTGGATCTTGGTGCGCCCGTCGCGGACCGCGTCACCGGCCGCGCGGGCCAGCGGCTCGACCTTGACCCACCACTGCAGCGACAGCCGCGGCTCGACGACCGTGTCGCACCGCGAACAGTGCCCGACCGCGTGCAGGTACGGCCGCTTCTCCGCGACGATCCGGCCCTGCTCGCGCAGCGCGGCGACGATCGCCGGGCGCGCCTCGAACCGGTCGAGACCCTGGAACGGGCCCGGCGCGGTGATCGTGGCACGCTCGTCCATGATCGTCGGCATCGGCAGGTTGTGCCTGCGGCCGATCTCGAAGTCGTTCGGGTCGTGCGCCGGGGTGACCTTGACCGCGCCGGTGCCGAACTCCGGGTCGACGTGCTCGTCGGCGATGATCGGAATGCGGCGGCCGGTCAGCGGCAGCTCCACCTCGGTACCGACCAGGTGCTTGTACCGCTCGTCGTCCGGGTGGACGGCGACCGCGGTGTCGCCGAGCATCGTCTCGGCGCGTGTGGTGGCCACGACGATCGAGTTCTCGCCCTCGCCGTAGCGGATCGAGACGAGCTCGCCCTCGTCCTCGGAGTGCTCGACCTCGATGTCCGACAGCGCGGTCAGGCAGCGCGGGCACCAGTTGATGATGCGCTCGGCGCGGTAGATCAGGCCGTCGTCGTAGAGGCGCTTGAACATGGTCTGGACGGCGCGGGACAGGCCCTCGTCCATGGTGAAGCGCTCACGCGACCAGTCCACACCGTCGCCGAGGCGGCGCATCTGGCCGAGGATCTTGCCGCCGTACTCGGCCTTCCACTCCCAGACGCGCTCGACGAACTTCTCGCGGCCCAGGTCGTGGCGGGACTTACCGGACTTGGCCAGCTCGCGCTCGACGACGTTCTGGGTCGCGATGCCCGCGTGGTCCATGCCCGGCAGCCAGAGCACCTCGTAGCCCTGCATGCGGCGGCGGCGCGTCATCACGTCCATGAGGGTGTGGTTGAGCGCGTGCCCCATGTGCAGGCTGCCGGTCACGTTCGGCGGCGGCAGCACGATGGTGAACGGAGGCTTGTCCGACCCGGCGTCGGCCGTGAAGTAGCCCGCGTCTACCCACCGCTGGTAGAGGGCGGCTTCTTCGTCGGCCGGGTTCCACGCGGCCGGGAGGGCGGGCTGCTGGTCAGGGGCGTTCTCCGTCACAACCGGTAAGTGTACGAACCGGGTATTCAGCGCCGCATTCGCATCGCCTCCCGGCGCGGGGCGCCGGCCTCAGCGGGCGTCCGCGGCGATCACGCACCGGAAGCCGCCGTTGCCGCACGTGCGAGCCGGCCCCCCGGGCACCGCAAGCTCGCGCCGGTCGACGATCTGCGTCACGACTGCCGCGGACCCGGTAACGATCTCCGGCGCCGGTCGATCACAAGGCGAGATCGAACCGGAAGGGCGGGTCCGAAGTGGACGACTACGACATCGGGCAGCACCCGGATCTGCGGGATCCGGACTGGCAGCGGCACGCGGTGAAGGAGGCGTGGGTCGACCTGCGCAGGCAGCGCCGCCGGGCCCGCATGGGCAAGCGGCTCGCCTGGACCGGCGTGTCGCTCGTGGTCGTGGCCGGGGCCGTGTTCGGGTTCGTCCAGTGGGGCCGCTCGACGTCCGCCCACTACGACGGCAGCGCTCCCCCACCGGCCGAACTGCGCCCGACGGCGCCGAGCGTGCTGCCGGACCTCGCCCGGGTAAACCTGGAGCGCCCCTTCGACGGCACGCCGGCCGAAACCTGGAGCGAGTCGGTCGACGGCCTGGTGACCCCACCGCCCGGCCCGGTCGGCAAGTTCTCCGCCGGCGAGGTGCAGAACGCCGTCGGCCAGGTGAAGGATGTCATCCGCGCGGGCCGTCTCGACCGCCGCACCATCGAAGGTCACGACGGATCGCTGCTGCTGAACCTGCTGGCCCCGAACGCCCGGCCGGATTTCGCCAAGGCGATCGACGACCGCACCGAAGGTCTCCGGGAGGTGGTCAGCTTCGCCGAGGACGGCTACCGGCTGCTCCCGGCCGGCCCGCGGATCACCGGCACCATCACCGCGGCTCCCGGACGCGACGCGAACACCCTGGCCCTGCACGCCGACTACTCGGTCGCCTACGCGTTCGACCCCGGCAGCCACGCCCCGATCCTGAGCCCCAGCGACATCGACGTGTTCCTCCGCTACGAGGCGGACTTCGAACTGGTCCGGGGAACCACCCACCAGAAGAACGACCGCGGTCTGTGGGTGACCAGCACGCAGGGCGTCGTCTACTCGATGGCCTGCGAGCCGTCGAAGCGCGGTTTCCTGGCGCCGGCGTACAGCGAGCCGTATCCGGACGCCCCGGAGGCCGTCGGCTTCGACGAGACCGCGATGTACGACGTGACGAAGCCGATGCCCGAGTTCACCGGCGGCTGCGAGTAGCCGGTTCGACAGCTCAGACTCAACAGTCTAGCCTGTCCATATGACCCGGGTACCGAACGACGCGGCGCGCCTGGCTGGAGCGGTGCGCGCCGTCGTCGGGCAGTTGCACCGGCGGTTGCGCCAGGTGGACAACGCGGGTGTCCTCACGCCCTCCCAGTCGGCGGTGCTCGCGCGCCTGCACCGGGACGGTCCGGCCACCCAGGCGCAGCTCGCGGCGGCCGAGCACGTCCGGCAGCAGTCCATGGCCGCCACGCTGGGCGCCCTGGACGAGCTGGGCTACCTCAGCCGCACCCGCGACCCGCACGACGGGCGCCGCGTGCTGGTCGCCCTGTCGGAGCTGGGCGAGAAGACCGTGCGGGGCGTGCACCAGCACCGCGAGGAGTGGCTGGCCCGCGCCCTGACCGACGACCTCACGGCCGAGGAACGCCGCACGATCGACGAAGCGCTGCCCCTGCTCGCGAAGCTGGCGCAGCGATGAGGAAGTGGTGACGACGGCCCCGCGGACGAAACAGCCCACGCGCACCTCCTACCCGCCGCGCCTGGTCCTGCCCCTGGTGGCCAGCGCGCTGCTCAACCCGATCAACTCCACCCTGATCGCCGTGGCGCTGGTGCCCATCGGCCAGGCGTTCGGCGCCGGGCCGGGGCAGACCGCCTGGCTGATCACCTCGCTGTACCTGGCCACGGCCGTCGGGCAGCCGGTGGTCGGGCTGTTCGTCGACCGGTTCGGGGCGCGGCGCGTGCTGCTGGCCGGCGCCCTGACCGTGATGGCGGCCGGCGTCGGCGGGCTGCTCGCGTTCTCGCTGGGCTGGCTGGTCGCGGTCCGGGTGGTGCTCGGGATCGGCACCTGCGCCGGCTTCCCGGCCGCGATGGCGGTGCTGCGCAAACGCGCGGACGCCACCGGCGGCGGCGTGCCGAGCCGCGTCCTGTCGATCCTCGCGATGTCCGCGCAGACCGTCATGGTCGTCGGCCCGACGCTGGGCGGCGCTCTGATCGGCCTGGCCGGCTGGCCGGCGATCTTCGCGGCCAACATCCCGCTCGCCGCGGTCGCGTTCGTGCTCGCGCTGGTCTGGGTGCCCAAGGACCCGCCGCGCACCGGCCCGCGCGAGCCGATCGACGCCGCCGGCATCGCCCTGTTCTCCGCGACCCTGCTCGCCGTGCTCCTCTACGTGATGGCGCCCGCGGTGTCCGACCTGTACCTGCTCGGCGTCGCGCTGGTGCTGGGCGCCCTGTTCGTGCGGGTCGAGCTGCGCGCCCGCCGACCGTTCGTCGACCTGCGGATGCTCGCCGGGAACGGCCCGCTGCTGCGCACCTACCTGCGCCAGTCGCTGGCGTTCCTCATCGTCTACTCGATCATGTTCGGCTACGTGCAGTGGCTGGAGTCGGCGCGCGGGCTCACCGAGTCGGCCGCGGGCGCGCTGCTGACACCGATGTCGGTCGTCGCCGTGCTGGCGGCCGCCTTCGCGGGCAAGCCGACGCGGCTCAAGGGCCGCCTGATCGTCAACTCGCTGGCCCTGCTCGCCGGGTCGGTGCTGCTGCTGTTCGTCGACGACGGGACCTGGATCGGCGCGCTGGTCGTGCTCGCCGCGGTGTTCGGGCTCGGCCAGGGCCTGACGAGCGTGACCAACCAGACCGTCCTCTACGGCCAGGCGCCGCCCGAGGTGATCGGCACCGCGAGCGGCCTGTTCCGCACCGCGCAGTACCTGGGCGCGATCGCCTCGTCCACGCTGATCGCCCTGTGCTTCGGCGACGAGGCCACCTCGCGTGGCCTGCACGAACTGGCGACGGCGCTCATCGTGATCGGGGTCGTGCTGTCCGCCGTGACGCTGGCCGACCGGAAACTTCCGAAATCCGGTACTCGACCCGCGGCGGCCGCTCACGCAAGATAGTGGACGTGACACGCAACGCTCCTCGCGCCGACATCGACGAAGCCGCCCTCGAAGTGCACAAGCCCAAGGAGTGGGCGGCCGGCATCCCGGGAGTGGCGGTGTCACTCCTGCGCGGTGTCGAGCAGATGGGCACCGGCCGCACGGTGAAGACCCTGCGCCTGCTCAACCAGCGCGACGGCTTCGACTGCCCCGGCTGCGCCTGGCCGGAGCCCCGCGCCGAGGACGGTGAGCACCGCAAGTTCGCCGAGTTCTGCGAGAACGGCGCGAAGGCGGTCGCCGAGGAGGCCACGAAACGCCGCATCGGCCGGGAGTTCTTCGCCCAGCACTCTGTCGAGGAGCTGCACGGCCGTACCGACTACTGGCTCGGGCAGCAGGGCCGGCTCACCGAGCCGATGGTGCTGCGCGAGGGCGGGACGCACTACGAGCCGATCGGCTGGGACGACGCGTTCCGGCTGATCGCGAGCGCGCTCAAGGGCCTGGACAACCCGGACGAGGCGATCTTCTACACCTCGGGCCGCACCAGCAACGAGGCCGCGTTCCTGTACCAGCTGCTGGTGCGCTCGTTCGGCACGAACAACCTGCCGGACTGCAGCAACATGTGCCACGAGTCGTCCGGTGCGGCGCTGTCGGAGGCCTACGGGATCGGCAAGGGTTCGGTCAGCCTGGCCGACATCCACCACGCCGACCTGATCGTCGTCGTCGGCCAGAACCCGGGCACCAACCACCCGCGCATGCTGTCCGCGCTGGAGGAGGCCAAGGGCCGCGGCGCGAAGGTGGTCGCGGTCAACCCGCTGCCCGAGGCCGGGTTGATGCGGTTCAAGAACCCGCAGAACCCGCGTGGCGTGGTCGGCAAGGGCACGCCGCTGGCGGACGAGTTCGCGCAGATCCGGCTCGGCGGCGACCTGGCGCTGTTCCAGGCGATCGGGCACCTGCTGCTGTCGTGGGAGGAGGAGGCGCCGGGCACGATCGTCGACCGCGCCTTCGTCGACTCCTCGACGCACGGCTTCGACGACTGGGCCAAGAACCTGCGCGAGATCGACTGGGCGGCGATCGACGAGGCCACCGGCCTGGACCGCGGCCAGATCGAGCGGATCGCGCGGATGATCGCCGCGTCCGAGCGCACCGTCTACTGCTGGGCGATGGGCGTGACGCAGCACCGGCACGCGGTCGCGACGATCCAGGAGATCAGCAACCTGGCGTTCGCGCGCGGCATGATCGGCAAGCCGGGCGCGGGTCTGTGCCCGGTGCGCGGGCACTCCAACGTGCAGGGCGACCGCACGATGGGTGTCTGGGAGAAGATGCCCGAGGAGTTCCTCCGCAGCCTGGAGGAGGAGTTCGGCATCCCGGTGCCGCGCAAGCACGGGTTCGACACGGTGGACGCGATCCGCGCGATGCGCGACGGCCGCGGCAAGGTGTTCCTCGGCATGGGCGGCAACTTCGCCGCCGCGACGCCGGATTCGGAGCTGACCGAGCGCGCGCTGCGCTCGTGCGAGCTGACGGTGCACGTGTCGACCAAGCTCAACCGGTCGCACGTGGTGCCGGGCCGGACCGCGCTGATCCTGCCCACGCTGGGCCGCACCGAGCGGGACACGCAGGCCGCGGGCGAGCAGTTCGTCACGGTCGAGGACTCGATGTCGTGCGTGCACGTCTCGCGCGGGCGGCTGAAGCCGGCGAGCGAGCACCTGCTGTCCGAGGTGGCGATCATCTGCCGGCTGGCGCGCGAGCTGTTCGGCGACGACCACGCCGTGCCGTGGCGGGACTTCGAGGGGAACTACGACCTGATCCGCGACCGGATCGCGGCCGTCGTGCCCGGGTGCGAGGACTACAACGCGCGGGTGCGGCAGCCGGACGGGTTCGTCCTGCCGCACCCCCCGCGGGATTCGCGGTCGTTCCAGACCTCGACGGGCAAGGCGAACTTCACCACGAGCGAGCTGGAGTTCCCGCGGGTGCCGGCGGGCCGGCTGCTGCTGCAGACGCTGCGCAGCCACGACCAGTACAACACCACGATCTACGGCCTGTCCGACCGCTACCGCGGCATCGAGGACGCGCGCCGGGTGGTGCTGGTGCACCCCGACGACCTGGCCGAACTGGGCTTCGCCGACGGGCAGCTGGTCGACCTGGTGTCGGAGTGGGAGGACGGCAGCGAGCGGCGGGCGGAGCACTTCCGGACCGTGGCGTACCCGACGGCCCGCGGCTGCGCGGCGGCCTACTTCCCGGAGGCCAACGCGCTGGTGCCGCTGGACTCGGTGGCGAAGAAGTCCAACACGCCGGTCTCGAAGGCGATCGTGCTCCGGTTGGAGGCCGCGTCCTAGAGGACCTGGCTGCCGTACATCTCGCCGAGCGGGTCGGCGATCAGCTCGACGCGGGCGCCGTCCGGGTCGCGGAAGTACACCGAGACGTCGCTGTGCACCGCGTGCTCCACGCCGGCCTCCTCGAGCTTGCTGACCAGCCGCTGCCAGCGCCGCGGGTCGACCGAGATGGCGATGTGGTGCAGCCCGCCGAGCACCTCGGCGTAGGGCCCGACGTCCAGGCCCGGGAAGTCGAAGAACGCCAGCAGGTTGCCGTTGCCGATGTCGAAGAAGAAGTGCGACGACCCGGGGTAGTCGCGGTTCTCGATCAGCTCGGTGAGCGGGAACTCCAGCAGGTCCTGGTAGAAGCGGACGGTCCGCTCCACGTCGCTGCTGATCAGCGCCGTGTGGTGCAGGCCGCGGGCGGACGAGGGCGGCCGCTGCCCGGCCGGCTTGAGGTGGGCGTCGCGGATGCGGTCGCGCTCCCGGCGGACCGCGTCGAGGTCGACGGAGGTCATGGCCTGCGTTCCTTTCTCGTGGCGGAGGTGGTGTGCCCGGCGTACCCGCCGGGCACCACCGGCATCCGCGTCAGGCGGCCTTGATCGCCGAGATCTCGAACTCGAGGGTGACCTTGTCGCTCACCAGGACGCCGCCGGTCTCCAGCGCGGCGTTCCAGGTGACGCCGAAGTCCTTGCGGTTGATGGTGGTCGAGCCCTCGAAGCCGATCCGGGTGTTGCCGAACGGGTCCTGGGCGGTGCCCTCGAACTCGAACGGGACGGTGACGGACTTGGTGACGCCCTTGATGGTCAGGTCACCGGTCACGTCGAAGCTCGCGTCGCCGGTCTGCCGGATCGAGGTGGACACGAAGGTGATCTCCGGGTGCTCGTCCATCGACAGGAAGTCGTTGCTACGCAGGTGCGCGTCGCGGTCGGCGTTGCGGGTGTCGATGCTGTTCGCCTTGATGGCGACCGTCACCGACGACTTGGCCGGGTCGTCCCCGTCGATGTGGGCGGTGCCGGTGAACTCGTTGAACGCGCCGCGCACCTTGGTGACCATCGCGTGGCGGGCGACGAAGCCGATCCGCGTGTGCGTCGGGTCCAGGGTGTACTCGCCGGTCAGGTTCGCGTAGCTGGTCTGGGTGCTCATTTCGGGTTCCTCCCGCGAAGGTCTGGTTGACGTGTCATCGACACACTGGCACAACTTAGATGACGCGTCAACTATTCCCGCTATACTCGATGGCATGACCCGATGGCTCGACGACGGCGAACAGCAGGCGTGGCGCGCGTACGTCAAGATGCAGAGTCACCTGAACGCCGCGCTGGGCCGCCGTCTGCAGGCGGACTCCCAGCTGTCGCTGCCCGACTTCGAGGTTTTGGTCCAGCTCACGGACACGCCAGAGGGACGGGTGCGGGTATTCGAACTGGCCAGGGCGCTGGACTGGGAGAAGAGCAGGCTGTCACACCACCTGCGGCGCATGCAGAACCGCGGGCTGGTGGCGCGCGAGGAGTGTCCGGACGACGCGCGCGGCGCGGTCATCGTGCTGACGCGGGAGGGCCGGGAGGCGATCGAGCAGGCCGCGCCGCACCACGTGGACAGCGTGCGGGAGCTGGTGTTCGACGTGCTCACCCGCGAGCAGGTGGAAGCCCTCCGGGCGATCTCGGAGCGGATCCTGAAGGCGGTTCGCCCGGAGGGCTGTTCCTAGGACCGCAGGTAGGAGGCACCGTTGAGGTCGAGGATGGCGCCGGAGGCCCACTCGGCCTCGGCCGAGGCGAGGTAGACCACGGCCGCGGCGATCTCCTCCGGCTGGGCGACCCGGCCGAACGGTGACTGGGCTCGCAGCGCGTCGCCGCGCTCGCCGGTCAGCCAGTCCGCGACCCGCTCGGTCGCGATGAACCCCGGCGCGACCGTGCTGACCGCGATGCCGTGCGGCGCGAGGTGCACCGCGAGCGACTGCCCGAGCGAGTGCAGCGCGGCCTTGGTCGCACCGTAGGCGGGGTGGTCCGGCTCGCCGCGGAAGGCGCCGCGCGAACCGACGTTGACCACCCGTCCGGCCGCGCCGCGGGCGATCATGCGCCGGGCGACGCAGAACGTGATGTCGGCGGCGCCGAGCAGGTTCACCTCGACCGACTGGCGCCACACCTCGCGCCAGTGCTCGAACGTGGTGTCCGCGAGCGGGTGCGCGGTCTCGGTGGTGGTCACCACGGCGGCGTTGTTGACCAGGACGTCGACCCCGTCGAGCGCGTCTTCGGCGGCTTCGGCGATGCGCTCGGCCTCGCGGATGTCGCCTTGGACCAGCGCGTGGCCGTCGCCGGGCAGTGCCACTAGCGTGGCTTCCGCGGCGGCCTGGTTGGAGTTGTAGTGCACCGCCACACGGTCTCCGCGCTCGGCGAAGGCCGTGGCGATCGCGCGGCCCAGGCCCGCCGACGCGCCGGTGACGAGAACGCCGCGGCTCACTTGGCGAACAGCTGGGACTCGTCGCGGAAGGCCTTGAACTCCAGCGCGTTGCCGGCCGGGTCGTGCAGGAACATGGTCCACTGCTCCCCCGGCTCGCCCGCGAAGCGCTGGTACGGCTCGATGACGAACTGCGTGCCGGCGTCCTTGAGGCGGCCGGCCAGCTCGTGGAAGGCCTCGACGGTCAGGACCAGGCCGAAATGCGGCACCGGGACGTCGTGGCCGTCGACCGGGTTGCGGCCGGCCTCGTTGCGGGCACCTTCCACCACGTGGGTGACCACCTGGTGGCCGTGGAAGTTCCAGTCCACCCACTTGGTGTCGGAGCGGCCCTCGGACAGGCCGAGCACCCCGCCGTAGAACTCCCGGGCGCGGCCGAGGTCGTCGACCGGGATCGCGAGGTGGAACGCGGGGCGGGTCATGTGGCCTCCTTCTTCGTCGGTGGCACCAGCTTGACCTGGCACATGTCGTAATGTCAACATTCGAACATGCAACCCGCCCGGCGGCGCGGTCTGGCCGAGGAGGCCGCCGACCGCATCCGCGACGAGATCCTGTCCGGCCGCTTCGCGCCCGGAAGCGCCCTGCGGGAGGTCGAACTGGCCGCGTCGCTGCAGGTCAGCCGCGGGTCGGTGCGCGAGGGGCTGGCGATCCTGGAGCGCGAGGGGCTGGTGCACAGCGAGTGGCACCGGGGAACGCGGATCATCGAGCTGAGCGAGACCGACATCACCGAGGTCTACGCGGTGCGCGCGGCACTGGACCGGCTGGCGACGCTGACCGCGGCGGCGCGCGGACGGCCGGAGCAGTTCGACGAGCTGGACCGCCTGGTCGCGGCGATGGAGCGGGAGGTGCGCGGCGCGGCGGACGGCGACCGGCTGGTGGCGCTGGACATCGAGTTCCACGACTGCGTGTACGCGATGGCGGGCAACGGGAGGCTGACCAGCGCGTGGGAGGCGGTGCGGTCGCAGGTGCACCTGTTCCAGGCCCACCGGGTGCGCCTGTCGCACGAGCACTACCGGACCCGGGTGGTGGAGGAGCACCGCGAACTGGCGACGCTGCTACGCGCCGGCCGGACCGAGGGGCTGGGCGACCTGGCGGAGGAGCACGTGCAGTCAGCGTGCCGCGGACTGATCGAAAGCCTGCGCACCTGACCGGCCGCGCTTGGCGGCTCGGCGGAGCGCCTGCCGGTGGCCGCGCTCGCCGGCCGCGCGACCAGCCCGCCGGTCCGGGTGCTCAACCAGCGAGCACCTCGACCAAGCTCGCGTACCGCGCCCGTTCCTCGGCCGTCAACGCCGCGAAACGCTCCCCCACCAGGTCCGCGAACCGCCGCCGGATCTGGGCCCGCAGCTCCTCCCCCGCGGGGGTCAGCACGACGCGGCTGATGCGCCGGTCCTTCTCGTCGGGCTCGCGCGCCAGCAGGCCCCGCTTGCCGAGCCGGTCGACCATCCCGGTCACGTTCGTCTTGTCGCAGCCCAGCAGCGCCGCCAGGTCGCCGAACGACGGGCGCCTCGACAGGGCGCACAGGAGCTGCGTCTGCTGGCTCGTCAGGTCGAACTCGCGCGCGATGCCCGCGTAGAGCACCGCCGCCTCGCGGTGCAGCGCGGCGACCGCGCCGGCCAGACCCTCCATGCCGCCCAGCATAGTTGACATCCTCGACCAATTAGTCGAGCATCTCGACTATCGAGCATCTGGAGGAACTGTGCTGACGGACAAGGTGGCCCTGGTGACGGGCGGTTCGCGGGGAATCGGGCGGGGCATCGCCGAGCGGCTGGGCGAGGAGGGCGCCCGCGTAGTGGTGAACTACCGCTCGGACGCCGACGCGGCGGCCAAGGTGGTCGCCACCATCGAGAACAACGGCGGCCACGCGACGGCGGTCCAGGCCGACGTCGCCGACCCGGCCCAGGTCGTGCGGCTCTTCGACGCCGCCGAGGAGATCTACGGCGGGCTGGACATCCTGGTCGCCAACGCCGGCATCGCGCGGTTCGCGCCGCTCGCCGAGGCCACCGACGAGGACTTCGAGCTGGTCTTCGCCACCAACACCCGCGCGACCTTCACGGCGCTGCGCGAAGCCGCCCGCCGGCTCCGGGACGGCGGCCGCATCATCGTGATCTCCAGCGGGACCGTGGTGACGACACGGCCGCACTCGGGCGTCTACGCGGCCAGCAAGGCGGCCGGGGACCAGCTGGTGCAGGCGGCCGCCAAGGAACTCGGCCCACGCGGGATCACCGCGAACAGCGTGCTGCCCGGCGCCACCCGCAGCGACGCGCTGGAAGCGGGCATGAGCGCGGACCGTCTCGCCGCGACGGTCGCACAGACCCCGCTGGGGCGGCTGGGCGAGCCGTCGGACATCGCGTCGGTCGTGGCGTTCCTCGCCTCGGCGGACGGCGGGTGGATCACCGGCCAGACGATCCACGCCGGCGGCGGGCTGTTCTAGCCGCCGAACAGCTTGATCACCTTGAGGATCAGCTCGTAGAGCCCGTAGAGGAACGGCACGCCCACCCACAGCCAGGCCAGCGTCAACAGCCACACCCGGCGGCGCGCGGGGCTCTGCTCCGGCGTGCTCATTTCGCCTCCTCGCGCGCGGCGTCCGCGCTCTCCGGCTCGTGGTACTTCGCGTTCACCGGGCGCACCAGCTCGTTGGCGATGAAGCCGACCACCAGCAGCGCGATCATGATGTAGAACGACGTGGTGTACAGGTCCGGCCCCTGCTTGCCGGCGCGCTTCTGGCTGTCGGCGATCGCGTTGACGATCAGCGGGCCGAGCACGCCGGCGACCGACCACGCGGTGAGCAGGCGGCCGTGGATGGCGCCTACCTGGTAGGTGCCGAACATGTCCTTCAGGTACGCCGGGATCGTGGCGAAACCCGCGCCGTAGAAGGACAGGATCACCATGGCCGCGAGGATGAAGACCACTTTGGACGAGTTGCCGGCCAGGGCGATCACCAGGTACAGCAGCGCGCCGACGCCGAGGTAGCACCGGTAGATGTTCTTCCGCCCGACGATGTCCGAAGTGGACGACCACACGAACCGGCCGAGCATGTTGGTCAGCGACAGCAGCGCGACGAACCCGGCGGCCGCGGTCGCGCCGACCGGCACCGAGGTGCCGCGGAAGAAGTCGGTGATCATCGGCGAGGCCTTCTCCAGGATGCCGATGCCCGCGGTCACGTTGAAGCACAGCACGACCCACAGGCACCAGAACTGGGGCGTCTTGATGGCGTTGGCCGCCGACACGTTCGCGGTGGTGATCATCGAGCGGGCCTTCGCCGCCGCCGGGTCCCAGCCCTTCGGTTTCCAGCCCTCGGCGGGCACCCGCACCAGGAACACCCCGAGCGACATGAACACCGCGTACACCACGCCGTGGATCAGGAACGAGGTGCCGATGCCGCTGGGCGTGGACCCGAACGACTCCAGCATCTGGCTCGACCACGGCGAGGCGATGAGAGCTCCCCCGCCGAAACCCATGATCGCGATCCCGGTCGCCATGCCCGGCCGGTCCGGGAACCACTTCATCAGCGTCGACACCGGCGAGATGTAGCCGATGCCGAGGCCGACGCCGCCGATCAGGCCGTAGCCGAGCACCACCAGCCAGTACTGGGAGGTGAAGGCGCCCAGCGCGGACACCAGAAAGCCGGTGGAGAAGCAGGTCATCGACACGAACATGGCCCAGCGCGGCCCGTTGCGCTCCACCAGCGTGCCGCCGAAGGCCGCGGACAGCCCGAGCATGACGATGCCGAGCTGGAACGGCAGCGCGCTCAGCGTGCCGGACAGGCCCAGCGCCTTCTCCAGCGGCGGCTTGAACACGCTCCACGCGTACGCCTGGCCGATCGCGAGGTGCACCGACAGGGCGGCCGGCGGGATCAGCCACCGGCTCCAGTCCGGTGGCGCGATGCTGTGCGAACGGTCGAGGAAAGTGACGGCCACGGCGGGCTCCCCTACGCTGGTGATTGAGCCTGCAATTTCTTACTAGATGCGCGACGGCACGGCAAGCTCCTGTCGTCGATGAGTGGAATGGAGTGCCCGATGGGGCGCGTGACGGTGCGACGACCGGTGCGGAAGCTGACCGACGGCGGGCGGACGCGGCGCGCCGACCTGCTGGCGGCCGAGGAGCCGCTGGAGCTGCGGGTCGGCGGCAAGGCCCTGGCCGTCACGATGCGCACGCCCGGCCACGACGTCGAGCTGGCGCACGGTTTCCTGCTGTCCGAAGGCGTGATCGCTTCGCGGGACGACGTGTTCACGGCCCGGTACTGCGACGGCGTCGACGACCAGGGCCGCAACACCTACAACGTCCTCGACCTCACCCTGGCCGAGGGCGTCGCGCCGCCGGAGACGGGCGTGGAGCGCAACTTCTACACGACGTCGTCGTGCGGGGTGTGCGGCAAGGCCGCCCTGGACGCGGTGAAGCTCAAGACCCGCTTCGCGCCCGGGGAGTCGGCGTTCGCCGTGACCACTGAGGTGCTCGCGGGGCTCCCGGAGGCGTTGCGCGCGCAGCAACGCGTGTTCGCCAGCACGGGCGGCCTGCACGCGGCCGGGTTGTTCCGGGCGGACGGGTCGCTGCTGGCCGTGCGGGAGGACGTGGGCAGGCACAACGCGGTCGACAAGGTGCTGGGCTGGGCGCTGCTGGAGGGCCGGGTGCCGTTGTCGGACTGCGGGCTGCTCGTGTCCGGGCGGGCGTCGTTCGAGCTGGTGCAGAAGGCCGCGATGGCCGGGATCCCGTTCCTCGCGGCCGTGTCCGCGCCGTCGTCGCTGGCGGTGGAGCTGGCCGAGGAGAACGGGATGACCCTCGTCGGTTTCCTGCGCGGTACCAGCATGAACCTCTACACCGGTGACCAGCGGGTGCTGGAGCCGGCCGGGGTGTGAGCGTCAGATCCGCGGCATGACCTCCGCGGCCACGCGTTCCATCTGCTCGGCCTGGTCGGCGAACGGGGTGAACAGGATCAGCTCCGCGCCCGCGGCGGCGACCTCCTGGACCCCGGCCACGCACTCCTCGGGCGTCCCGGCCACGGCGACGGCCTCGAGGCCGCGCTTGCCGTAGATGCCGGCGAGACCGTCGGCGGCGCGGCGCCGGGCGGCGTCCCCGTCGTCGTCGATCGAGATGTAGACGCGCTTGGCGATCTGGAAGTCCTCGCGCCCGTCGAGCAGCTCGCGCAGCGTCTTGACCTGCTCGGCGAAGGCCGCGGTGGTCGAGGAGCCGGCGCCGAAGAACCCGTCGCCGTGCTTCACGGCGCGCGCGAGGGCGTTCGGGTGGCTGCCGCCGAACCACAGCGGCGGGCCGGGCTTCTGGAACGGCTTGGGCTCCATCGCGGCGCCTTCGAGCTGCCAGAAACGGCCGTCGAAGTCGACCTCGTCTTCGGTCCACAGGGCCTTGAGCAGGCGGATGCCCTCGGTGAACCGGGCGACGTGCGCCTCACCGTCGAGGCCGAACGCGGCGAACGGCCGGTTGCGCCCGCCGCTGCCGACGCCGACCTCGAGGCGCCCGCGGCTGAGCTGGTCGAGCGTGGCGAGGCTCTTGGCCAGGTGCGCGGGGACGTGCAGCGGGGTCACGTAGACGGCGCAGCCCAGGCGCAGGCGCTCGGTGCACGCGAAGGCGTAGGCCATGGTCTCGTTCGCGGAGAGGTGCGGGAACTTGCCGAGGACCTGTTCCTGGGTCCAGCCGCTCTCGAAGCCCAGGTCCTCGGCCCGCCGGAGGTAGGCGCGGAAGGCGTCCGGGTCGAAGGTCCCGTCCGCCACGAACTGGGGAATGGAAATCGCGAACCGCATGATCACGAGACTAGTCCCGTCTGGTGTATCGGTTCCGGCACTTCCCACGACATGGGTAGCGGGACTGATGTTCAATGGCGCCGGGAGGCCAGGTGAACGAGGACGAAGCGACCGAACCGCGCAGGCGGCCCAGCCGCCGTTCGGTGCTGATCGCGGGCGCTTCGGGCCTGGGGATCGCCGCGTTCGCCGCCGGCACCGCCACCGGGGTGCTGCCGGTGAGCGAGGCGCTGCAGCGGGCGCTGGGTGTGGCGTCGTCCTCGCCGGCGACGCAGATCGGGGTCGCGAAGGTCGAGCGGGTGTGGTCGCGGTACCGGAACCGGATGGTCGACCTGGTGATCCTGCTGCCGTCGAAGTCGCCGCCGCGGAACCTGCCGATGTCGCTCCTGCTGCACGGCCTGCATGGACGGGCCCGGACGGCGGCCCCGACCGGGACGCTCGCCGAGCTGGCCAGCCAGGTCGCCCGGAAGCGGGTCCGGCCGTTCGGGTTCGTCGCGGTCGACGGCGGCGACAACTACTGGCACGAGAACACCCCCGGCGACGATCCGATGGGGATGCTGCTGGAGGAGGTCCCGCAGTGGCTGCGGGAACGCGGTCTCGGCGGCGTCGACGGGCAGCCGTTCGCGTGCACCGGGATGTCGATGGGCGGTTTCGGCTCGCTGCTGTACGCGCGCCGCCGGGCGGAGCGGCGCCAGCCGGTGGGGGCGCTGGCCCTGCTGGCGCCGGCGCTGATCCTGTCGTGGCCGGAGATGGCGAAGCGCAACGCATTCCACGACGAGGCCGACTGGGCGTCGATGGACCCGCTGAAGAACCTGAACGCCACGGCCGGCATTCCGACGGCGGTGTGGTGCGGCACGGAAGACGCGTTCATCAGCGGCGCACGGCGCTTCATCGCGGAGACGAAGCCGGAGATCGGCTACACGGCGAAGGGCAAACACGGCGACTCGTTCAACCGCACCGTGGTGCCGAGCATGGTGAGCTTCCTGGGAAGGCACCACCCAGGCGCATAGCGCCATCTTTTGATCTTTGAACCCACCCGGAGCTGGGTGGTCATCCCGTCGCCTGACACCGGAACGATCACCTTGAGCCAGGGCCGCAACATCCGCTGCCAGCGCGAGATGACATGCCAACCTTGCGGCCCTGGCTCAAGGTGATACGCACAAACCGGAAGGCGACGGGATGACCACCCAGCTCCCACCCACCCGAGGTGACGTGCCTGCATTCCCCGTCATCCCGGAGCCTGCCCGTCCGGCGAGGACATCTCTTGATCTTTAGAAGTGACTTGAGGCAGGCGAAGAGCCCGCCCTGCGGGCGGGTTCCAAAGAGCGCCTTACGGCGCCGAACGGTCACCTTACGACCACCCCCGCCCCCGATGCCTGATTGTGTTTCGGTCGCCGAGCAGGCGTGTCAAGGCGGGAAAGAGTACCTTGACACGCCTGATCGGCGACCAAAGATCGGCTGTGGATCGGGGGCGGGGGAGGTCTGGTTGGGGTAGTCGGCCTTCTTGCGTTGCCGGCCGGCGGTTCGTTGGTGGTGCGGCCCCTGGTTGGGGGCTGGCCCACTCCCGTTGCCGGCTCGCGGTTCGTTGCCGGTCGTTCTGGGTCAGCTGACCCAGCGGCCCACCACCGAGAGCAGCCACAGCCCGAACAGCGTTGCCGCGAAGAGTAGGCATGACCAGCGCAACAGGGGGCGGTACTCGCCGCCTGCGGCGCGTACCTGGCGCAGCGCGTAGAAGCCCACCCCGAGCACCGGGAGCGGGATGAGCGGCAGCGCCGAGAGTCGCACCGGGGCGGCGATCACGCAGGCCGCCGTCATCAGCCCGAGCAGTACCAGCATGACCTTGTACAGCACGGCACTGCTCAGGTACGGCGCGATGATCCGGAAAGTCAGATCACTGATGCCACGCACGTCGTCCCGCCCCTCCGGGACGACGGTGTCCCCGGCCTCGGCCGGAGCGGTGCCCTCGCCGGCACCCGAACGGGGACCAGCCCCCTCCACGGTCATCGGACTAGCTTAGCGAGCGCGGAGGGGCCACCTTCACGCAGATCAGGCCGTTTTCTCGCCACGTTCGCTGCTGCGGCGGCGCGACGGCTGACGCGACACGATCGTGGGATTGACGTTCTCCCGGACCGTCTGCTCGGTGATGACGACCTTGGCGACGTCGGTGCGGCTCGGGATGTCGTACATCACCGGCTGCAGCACCTCCTCCATGATCGCACGCAGCCCGCGGGCACCCGTGCCGCGCAGCACAGCCTGGTCGGCGATGGCCTCGAGCGCCGTCTTGGTGAACTCCAGCTCGACGTTGTCCATCTCGAAGAGCTTCTTGTACTGCTTCACCAGGGCGTTGCGCGGCTCGGTGAGGATGCGGACCAGCGAGTGCTTGTCCAGGTGCGTCACGTTCGCCACGACCGGGAGACGGCCGATGAACTCCGGGATCAGCCCGAACTTGATCAAATCCTCGGGCATCGTGTCGGAGAAGACGTCGCTCTCGTCGATCTCGGCCTTCGTGCGGATCTCGGCGCCGAAGCCCAGGCCGCGCTTGCCGACCCGCTCGTTGATGATCTTCTCCAGGCCCGCGAACGCGCCCGCCACGATGAACAGCACGTTCGTGGTGTCGATCTGGATGAACTCCTGGTGCGGGTGCTTGCGCCCGCCCTGCGGCGGCACCGACGCCGTCGTGCCCTCCAGGATCTTCAGCAGCGCCTGCTGCACACCCTCGCCGGACACGTCCCGGGTGATCGACGGGTTCTCCGACTTGCGGGCGATCTTGTCGACCTCGTCGATGTAGATGATGCCCGTCTCGGCGCGCTTGACGTCGTAGTCGGCCGCCTGGATCAGCTTCAGCAGGATGTTCTCGACGTCCTCGCCGACGTACCCGGCCTCGGTCAGGGCCGTGGCGTCCGCGATCGCGAACGGCACGTTGAGCATCTTGGCCAGGGTCTGCGCGAGGTAGGTCTTGCCGCAGCCAGTGGGCCCGAGCAACAGGATGTTCGACTTCGCCAGCTCGACCGGCTCGTCCTTGGCGTCCTTCGGACCGGTCTTGTCCTCGGACTGGATGCGCTTGTAGTGGTTGTACACCGCCACGGCGAGCGTCCGCTTCGCGTCGCTCTGGCCGATGATGTACTGGTCGAGGAACTCGTGGATGTCGAGCGGCTTGGGCAGCTCGTCGAGCTTGACGTCGCCGGCCTCGGCCAGCTCTTCCTCGATGATCTCGTTGCACAGGTCGATGCACTCATCGCAGATGTAGACGCCAGGTCCGGCGATGAGCTTCTTCACCTGTTTCTGGCTCTTCCCGCAGAAAGAACACTTCAGCAGGTCCCCGCCGTCGCCGATCCGTGCCATGACCGTTGACCTGTTCCCCTCCGGTGCACCTGCCGGCACACCTGATCGTGTTCCTGCCCTCACCGCCGAGCCAGCGGGAAAAATGGCCGCTGCCCCTAGACGGTACCCGCCCGGAGCCCCGCGTGGGAGGACCAGCGGGCGCCGGGCGCCCCGAGACCCTAAACCGGGGGACGGGACGTGCCGGGTAGGACACGCACCGGCCCGGGTCAGAGTCCCGGGGCCAGGACTCAGCCGATCTGCGACGCCTTGCGGTACGGCAGCACCTCGTCGATAATGCCGTACTCCTTGGCCTGCTCGGCCGTGAGGATCTTGTCCCGCTCGATGTCCGCGCGGACCTCGTCGGCGGTCTTGTTCGTGTGCTTGGACAGCGTGGTCTCCATCAGGCGGCGCACGCGCTGGATCTCGTTGGCCTGGATCTCCAGGTCCGAGACCTGCCCGTAGGTGCCCTCGGTGGCCGGCTGGTGGATCAGCACGCGGGCGTTGGGCAGCGCGAGCCGCTTGCCCTTGGTGCCGGCCGCCAGCAGGACCGCGGCCGCGGAGGCGGCCTGGCCCAGCGCGACGGTCTGGATGTCCGGGCGCACGAACTGCATGGTGTCGTAGATCGCCATCAGCGAGGTGAACGAGCCACCCGGCGAGTTGATGTAGATCGTGATGTCGCGGTCCGGGTCCTCGTGCTCGAGGTGCAGCAGCTGGGCCATCACGTCGTTGGCCGACGCGTCGTCCACCTGCACGCCGAGGAAGATGACCCGCTCCTCGTACAGCTTGTTGTACGGGTTCGATTCCTTGACGCCGTAGCTGGTGCGCTCCACGTACGACGGCAGGATGTACCGGGACTGCGGAAGCTGGAAGTTGTTCATGAGAGCTTTCTCCTCGTCAGGCCCGGTCAGCGGCTGCCGTTGCTGGACGGGAGCTGGTTCTCCCGGGTGAGGACGTGGTCGACGAAGCCGTACTCCCGCGCCTCCTCGGCGGTGAACCAGCGGTCCCGGTCGCCGTCGGCGATGATCTGCTCGACCGTCTGGCCGGTCTGCTCGGCGGTGATCCGGGCCAGCTCCTGCTTCCACTTGCCGAACACCTCGGCCTGGATCGCGATGTCGGACGCGGTGCCGCCGACACCGGCCGACGGCTGGTGCATCAGGATGCGCGCGTGCGGGAGCGAGTAACGCTTCCCGGGGGCGCCCGAGGACAGCAGGAACTGCCCCATCGAGGCGGCCAGGCCCATCGCGTAGGTCGCCACGTCCGGCTCGATGAGCTGCATCGTGTCGTAGATGGCGAACCCGGCGGTCACCGAGCCGCCCGGCGAGTTGATGTAGAAGCGGATGTCCGACTCGGAGTCCTCCGCGGACAGCAGCAGGAGCTGCGCGGTGATCCGGTTCGCCACCTCGTCGTTGACCTCGGAACCGAGGACGACGATGCGCTCCTGGAGCAGCCGCTCGTACACCGAGTCGGTCAGATTGAGGCCCGCGGTCGAGCTGCGTGCCTCTGCCTTGTGCTGCGTCACGTCTGCCTGCCTTTTCACCGCTGTGGCTCTCCCGGGGAGGGAGATCCACTGTGCACTGTCGAAGATGCTGAGATCTTGTAACCGACCCTAACGAACTCGGGCGGCCCGGCATGCCCGGTACCGCCCAAGTTCGCTGACAGCTTTATTTCTCGGAAGCAGCCGCGGGTTCCTCGGTGACCTCGGTCTCAGTGGTGGCCGCGGGGGCCTCCTCCTCGTCGCCGAAGAGGTCGCTCAGGTCGATCTCGGCGCCGGAGGCGTCGGTGACCGTCGCCTTGCGCACGATCGAGGCCAGCGCCTTGCCGCGGCGGACGTCGGCGAAGATCGCGGACAGCTGGCCGGACTGCTGGGCCCGCTGCACGTACTCGTCCGGGCTGATGCCGAAGCGCTGGGCCTGGTAGATGATCCGCTCGGTCAGCTCGGCGTCGCCCACCTGGACCTGCTCGGCGTCGGCGACGGTGTCGAGCAGCAGCTGGGTGCGCACCGCCTTCTCGGCCTCGGTCTGCAGCTCGGCGTGGAACTCCTCGAGGGTCTTGCCCTGGGTCTCCAGCACCTTGGCGAGGTTCTCCTCGCTGTGGTCCAGGTCGTGGATCGCGTCGTGCTTGCGGTTCTCGACCTCGGCCTCGACGACCTTCTCCGGCAGCGGGACGTCGACGGTCTCCAGCAGCTCGTCCAGGATCTTGTCCCGGGCCTGCACGCCCTGCTGGACCTTCTTCATCTTGGCCAGCCGCTCGCGCAGGTCGGCCTTGAGCTCGTCGATGGTGTCGAACTCGCTCGCCAGCTGGGCGAACTCGTCGTCGGCCTCGGGGAGCTCGCGCTCCTTGACGCTCTGCACGGTCACCGACACCTCGGCGTCGCGGCCGGCGTACTCACCCGCCACCAGCTTGGTGGTGAAGGTCTTGGTCTCGCCCTCGTTCGCGCCGATGATGGCCTCGTCGATGCCGTCGACCAGCTGACCGGAACCGATCTCGTAGGACAGGCCGCTGGTGGCGGCCTCCTCGACCTCCTGGCCGTCGACCGTCGCCGACAGGTCGATCGACACGAAGTCGCCGTCCTGGGCGGGGCGCTCGACGCCCTTGAGGGTGCCGAAGCGGGCGCGGAGGTTGTCCAGCTCGGCCTCGACCTCCTCGTCGGTCACCTCGACGTCGTCGACGCTGACCGAGAGGCCACTGAAGTCGGGGAGGGTGATCTCCGGGCGGATGTCCACCTCGGCGGTGAACTCCAGCACCTCACGGTCCTCGAGCTTGGTCACCTCGAAGTCGGGCTGGCCGAGGGTGCGCACCTCGCCCGCCCGGACCGCCTCCAGGTACTTCGCCGGGATGGCCTCGTTGACGACCTCATCGAGCACCGGCGCGCGGCCGATCCGGCTCTCCAGGACGCGAGCGGGCACCTTGCCGGGGCGGAAGCCCGGGATGCGGACCTGCTGGGCGATCTTGGAGTAGGCGCGGTCGAAGTTCGGTTTGAGTTCGTCGAACGGCACCTCGACATTGATCTTGACTCGCGTCGGGCTGAGCTGCTCGACGGTGCTCTTCAACGTGTTCTCCTCGAGCCGTGAAAACCTGGTTTTCGGGTGGTAGCCGACAAGCGGGCACGGCGGTGCCCAAAGGCCGAGTCTAGGCCAGCGACTTGACAGCACCGGCCGGACCCTGCTTCCCCGCCCGCGCGGTCCGGTCGCGGACTCTCCGTTTACATTTCCACACGCTTTGTCTACCGTCGTGGTCCAGCCGTCCCGCCGTCCCCAGGAGCCCGGTCAGTGACAGCCGATGCCCAGGTCCAGGGCGTTCCGCAGGCTCTGGCGGAGTCCCGGACGCGCCTGCCGCCGGTGGTGGTGCCGACCGTCGGTCTGCTGGTCGCCGGGCTCGCGTTGTGGGGCTGGGCGACCCTGCTCGCGCTCGTCTGGCACTCACCGGCGTGGGTGACCGTCCCGCTGCACACGCTCGCCGTGGTCACCCTCTTCACCGTGCTGCACGAGGCCGCGCACCACGCGGCGGGCAGCCTCACGTCGGTGAACGAGGTGCTCGGCCGTCTGACGCTGCCGTTCGTGTCGCCGTTCGGCGGCTTCCCCGCGGCCCGGTACGTGCACCTGACCCAGCACCGGTCCGGCTCGCCGGAACACCTCACGCCGTGGAACACGCGCGGCCCGGCCTGGACGCTGCCGGCGCGCTGGGCGACCGTCGACCTCTGGTACGCGTGGCGCTACCTGTCCACGCCGGGGCGGCCGACCGCGGAGAGCGCCGAGATGCTCGGGATGCTCGTGTTCCTGCCGTGCGTGCTGGCCGCGGTGGTGGGCACCGGGCACGGCTGGGAGCTGGCGGTGGTCTACCTGGTGCCGCAGCGGCTCGCGCTCACGCTCGTCTCGTGGTGCCACGACTGGCGCCCCCGGCGGCGGCCGACCGGCTACCACCAGATGCACGCCGAGCGGCCCAGCCAGCCGTTCTACCGCTACGCCGCGATCCCCGCGCCGCGTGCGCCGGAGCCGCCGGCCTCGGCCGCCGAGGCCGCGCCCGCGGAGTTCCACCCGCTGACCGTCACCGGCGTGCGGTGGCTGACCGGGGAGGCCGTCGCGGTCACCCTCGCGGTGCCGGACGGGCTGCGCGAGGTGTTCCGGTTCGCGCCGGGACAGCACCTGGTGCTGCGGGCCGAGATCGACGGCGAGCCGGTGGAGCGCAGCTACGCGATCTGCGCGTGCCCGGACGAGCCGGAGCTGCTGGTGGCGATCAAGCGGGTGCCGGGCGGGCGGTTCTCCGAGTACGCGATGGGGTTGCGGCTCGGCGACCGGGTCCTGGCGCGGCCGCCGTCCGGGACGTTCGTGCTGCGCTCACAGCCGCGGCACGTGGTGGCCGTGGCGGCGGGTTCCGGGATCGCCCCGGTGCTGCCGGTGGTGGTGCACCTGCTCGAGACCTCGCCCCGCAGCCGGGTGACGCTGCTGTACGTGAACCGGTCCGGCGACGACACGCTGTTTTCGGCCGAGCTGTCGGAGTACACGCGCCGCTTCGAGGGGCGGCTGCGGGTGACCCACTACCGGACCGACGAGCGCGACCCGTCGCTGCGGTACTCGCGGGGGTCGCGGCCGTTCGACAGCATCGGGCAGGCGCTGGCGATCTCGTACGAGCGGTACGTGCCGGGCGGGCTGGACCCGGGGCGCATCCGGGGGCTGCTGGAGGCGCGCCTGCACCCGGCGAAGGTGGACGAGTGGCTGCTGTGCGCGCCGTCCGAGGTGGCCGGGCCGGTGCGGGACGCGCTGACCGAGCACGGGGTGCCGGACGACGTCGTGCACGTGGAGCACTTCCACCGGCCCTGAGCGGTCATTCGCAGAGCGCGCGGACGGTCTCCAGCTCACCTCGCACGACCGACGCCTGCTCGGTGATCGCGGTCTCCGGCGTGCCGTCCGGGAAGAACATCGTGAACTGGTACTCGGCACCCGTGCCGTTGGGCAGCACGCGGGTGTAGACGCCCAGGCTCGGGTTGTCGGTGGCGAAGAAGTCGACGGTGCCGTGCTCGCGGGAGGCGCGGACGTCGACGCGCGTGGCGTCCACCCCGGGCGCCCACTTGGGCAGCTGGCCGGGGTCGGACACGAGATCGAAGACGGTGTGCGGCGTGGCGGCGATCGAGATGGACTCGGTGATTGTCTGCATTAGCAGATCGTACGCTCTTGCGTATTGTTTTGTCACTCTACGATTCTGGGCGTGACGGATCTCGGCGCTTCGCTGGCGCGCATCGTGCGGCGGTTGATGAAGGCGGAAGAGCCGGTGCTGCGTGCGCACGGGCTCTCGATGTGGGCCTACGCGGCGCTGTCGAGCCTGGCCGAACGCCCGGCGACGTCGCAGCTCGCGCTGGCGAAGGCGATCGGCTACGACAAGACCCGCCTGATCGGCCTGCTGGACGAGCTCGCCGAGGCGGGACTGGTCGTCCGCGAACGGGACCCGGCCGACCGGCGCTCGCACATCGTGCGGCTGACACCGGCCGGCGAGTCCCGGCACGCCGCCGCGCGGGCCGACATCCGCGCTCTGGAGGACGACCTGCTCGGCGCGCTCAGCCCCACGGAGCAGCGTCAGTTCCGCGCGATGCTGGCCCGGCTCGCGGACGAGTCCTGACGCCGGTCGAGCAGGATCAGCGGCACCGCGGCCGCCGCGAGCGCGGCACCGATCAAGCACACCGCGGTGAGCGGGGCGCCGCGGGTGAGTGCCGCGGCCGCCAGGACCGGGGTGATGCTGATGCCCAGCTGGAACGCCGACACGGTGGTCGCGCCGGCGAGGGTCGGCGCGTCCGCCGCCACCGCGAAGACGCGCCCGTAGACGGCCGGGTTCAGCACGAACGCCGCCACGCCCAGCAGGAAGACCACCGGCACCACCAGCCATCCGTGCCCGACCACGGCGGCCATCACGACCGACAGGACCACGATCGCGGCGGCCCCGGTCAGCAGCGCGAGGTGCGGACGCCGGTCTGACACCCGGCCGCCGATCGACAGCCCGGCGAACGCCCCGGCCCCGAAGAGCGCGAGGATCGCCGGGATCCACACCTCGGGCACGGTGAGCATGGCCGCCAGGTAGTTGAACGTGATCATGTAGGCGGCCGTGGTCAGGATCGTGATCGCGAACAGGCCCCACAGCGCCGGTTTCCGCATGGTCGCCAGTTCCCGCGAGACGCTCGGCCGGGTGACCCGGTTCGGCGCCGCGGGGATGCCGAGCAGGCACCCGCCGATCCCGGCGACGGTCAGCGCCACCACCGCCCAGAAGCCGCCGCGCCAGTCGGTGAAGTGGCTCAGCAGCGTGCCCGCGGGCCCGCCGGCGACCATCGCGACGCTGAGCCCGCTCACCACGACGCCGGAGGCGCGGGCGGTCCGGTCCGGTGTCACCAGGCTGATCGCGGTCACCGAGGCCACCGCGAAGAAGCCGGCGTAGGCGACGCCGGCGATCGCCCGGCTGACCAGCAGCACGGGGTAGCCGCCGAGCAGCCCGGCGGCGACGCTGCCGGCGAAGACGGCCTGGGTCAGCACCAGCGTGGTGCGGCGGGGCCAGCGCAGGCTGAGCACGGCGAACGGCGGCCCGCCGAGCACCACCCCGAGCGCGAACGCGGTGATCAGGAACCCGGCAGCCGACAGCGGGACGTCCAGGTCGGCGGCCACCGCGGGCAGCACCCCGGCCAGCAGGAACTCCGCGGTGCCCATCGCGAAGAGGCTGAACCCCAGCAGGTGGACCCCGGCGGGCAGGCGGTTCCGGGTGCGTGTGGCAAGCATCGTCTCCATGTCGCGAGCATCCGGAGATCCGGCCGGTTTCGACAACCGGCGTTGCCGAAACCGGGAAGCCTTGGTTCACTGCGTGCCGTGGACTCACAACCGGCCGTCGGCGCCGTCATCGAGCAGATCGCTCCGCGGTTGCGGCGCGCCCGCGAACGGAAGGGCGTCAGCCTGACCGATCTCGCGCGGACCACCGGGATCTCCACGAGCACCCTGTCCCGGCTGGAATCGGGGCAGCGCAAGCCGAGCCTCGAACTGCTGCTGCCGGTCACCGCCGCACTGGGCATCCCGCTCGACGAGATCGTCGCCGCGCCCCGGATCGTCGATCCGCGCGTGCCGCAGGAACCGACGCGGAAGGACGGCCGGGTGCTGATCCCGTTGTCGCGGCACCAGGGTGAGCCGCGGGCGTACAAGATGATCATCCCCGCGCACGACGAGGAGCCGCACCTGCGCACGCACGCGGGCTACGAGTGGCTCTACGTCCTGCGCGGGCGGCTGCGCGTCCGGCTGGGCGAGCACGACTTCGTGATGGGCGCCGGCGAGGCGGCCGAGTTCGACTGCCAGATCCCGCACTGGTTCGGCGCGGCCGGCCGGGGCGGCGTCGAGGTGCTCAGCCTGTTCGGCCGCCAGGGCGAACGCATCCACCTGCGCACACGGGCGCGTTAGCGGCGCAACCGCAAGGCCGATGTCGGGCAGAGGCGGGCCGCTCGTTCGCGTGGGTGACCGATCCGGGCGGCCACGGCCATCACGCTGCGCGGTGCGACGTAACAGCACACCTGCCGCGCCGCACGCCCCGGTCAGTTCGAACCTGACTCCGTGCTGTCGTCGCGGCGTGGGAGGACGCCCTGCTGGGCGCCGGGGCCGCCCGTGCCGGCCTGGTCGCCCTCGGTCAGCGTGTCCGCGGTGGCCGTGTCACCGGAGAGCGACGCGACGACGGTGACCGTGTCGCCGCTGGCGATGCTGCTGAGATCGGCGTTGCCGCCGACGGCGGTGCCGCTGTCGATGCTGTAGGTCTTGGTGTAGCCGTCGTCGCTCTTGGCGGTCAGTGAGGTCGCGCTGATCTCGGTGACGGTGCCGGTCTGCATCAGCTCGGTGGTGTAGCCGCCGTTGCCGTCGGAGACGACGTACTCGCCGTGCAGCGCGTTCCCCAACCCGCCCGGCGAGCCGCCGGGCATCCCCATGCCGCCGGGCCCGCCCTGGCCGGTGGTCGAGGAGCCGGAAGACCCGCTCGCCGCGTAGATCGCCACGCCGCCCGCGCTCGCGACGCCGACCGCGATGGCGGCCGCGGCGACGGTCCGGCGCGCCGACCACTTCCGCGGCGGCTGCTGGGCGCCCCATTCCCGGGACTGCGGGGCGGTCTGCTGTTCGGTGGTCATCGTGGGTTCCTTCCGCTGGTGGGTCGATGACCAGCTTCAGCGGCTCCGCTGTGCGCGGACTGTGTGAGCGCCCAAGGATTTCTGTGCCCGGCCGGATACAGCCGCCGCACAGGAACCCCACAAGGACTCCACACGATCCGGACGGATCGTCGTGGGATGAACACGCGACCGCGGCGCGTCCGCCCGCTGCGGACCAAGCTGATCGCGGCGCTCGTCGCGCTGCTCGCCGTGGTGTGCCTGGTGGTCGGCGTGATCAGCGAGTTCGCGCTGAGCCGGTTCCTCACCCAGCAGGTCGACGCTCAGGTGCGTGAGGCGGTCGAGCGGACCCGGCACTTCGACGGGCCGGCCGGTGACGATCCGCTGCACATCCCGGGCACGGCGGAGGGCACGCTGTACGCGCAGGTCGCCGGTGGTCAGGTCCGGGTGGCGGCCACCCTCGCCCAGATCCCGGGTTCGCCGGAGAACGAAGCCCAGGCTCTGCCGGCCGCCGACGCCGCGGCCCTGCTGGCGATTCCGGTCGACGGTCACGCGCACACGATCTCGCTGTCCGGCGGCGACTACCGGGTGATCGCGACGATCGACGACGGCGTCGTGCTGATCCTCGGCCTGCCGATGGACCAGGCCGAGGACACGCTGCTGACCGTCGGGATCATCCTCGCCGCGGTCGCCGCGATCGCCGTCGTGGGCGCGGGGTTCGTGGGCGCGTTCGTCGTACGCCGGACCCTGCGCCCGCTGGACCGCGTGGCCGCGGCGGCGTCGCAGGTGACCGAGCTGCCGCTGGACCGCCGAGACGTCGCGTTGTCGGTGCGCGTCCCGGTGACCGACACCGATCCGTCGACCGAGGTCGGGCAGGTCGGCTACGCGCTGAACCGGATGCTCGTGCACATCGACAACGCGCTCGACGCCCGCGCGAACAGCGAAATGCGGGTGCGCCAGTTCGTCGCCGACGCCAGCCACGAGCTGCGCACGCCGCTGGCCGCGATCCGCGGGTACGCCGAGCTGACCCGGCGCGGCGGCGGGCGCGTGCCGCCGGAGATCGCGCACGCGATGAGCCGGGTCGAGTCCGAGGCCGACCGCATGACGACGCTGGTCGACGACCTGCTGCTGCTCGCCCGCCTGGACGCGGGCCGCCCGCTCGACGTGGCCGAGGTCGACCTGACCCGCCTGGTGGCCGACGCGGTCGGCGACGCGCACATCACCGGACCGCGGCACCGGTGGCGGCTCGAACTGCCGCCGGACCCGGTCGTGGTGACCGGCGACGCCCAGCGCCTGCACCAGGTGCTCGGCAACCTGCTCGCAAACGGCCGCACCCACACCCCGCCCGGCACGACCGTGACCACGCGGCTGGCCGTGTCCGCGGACGGCGGCGCGGTCCTGACCGTCACCGACGACGGCCCGGGCATCGCACCCGGCCTGTTGCCGCACGTCTTCGAACGCTTCGCACGCGGCGACTCGTCGCGTTCCCGCGCGGCCGGCAGCACCGGTCTCGGCATGGCGATCGTCGCCGCGGTGGTGCACGCGCACCACGGCACGGTCGGCGTCCAGAGCAGACCCGGTCGCACCGAGTTCGAGGTGCGGCTGCCGCGCACAGGTTTCCCACAGGAACGCCACAACGACCGCCCAGCTCGGCCGGTGAAGGTGAACTCATGACGGCCCTCGCCGAGCGTGACTCCGCGCCCCCGACCCCCGCCAGTCCGCGCCCGCCCCTGCCGGTCTGGGTGCGTCCGGCGCTGGCCGGGCTGCTGCTGGGCACCGCCGTGCTCTACCTGTGGGGACTGAGCGCGTCCGGCTGGGCCAACGCGTTCTACTCGGCCGCCGCGCAGGCCGGTGGGCAGAGCTGGCAGGCCTGGTTCTTCGGCTCCAGCGACGCGGCCAACGCCATCACCGTCGACAAGACGCCCGCCGCCCTGTGGGTGATGGGCCTGTCGGTGCGGCTGTTCGGGCTCAGCTCGTGGAGCGTGCTGGTGCCGCAGGCGCTGATGGGGGTCGGCTCGGTGTGGGCGCTGTTCGCGGCCGTGCGGCGGGTGTCCGGGCCGGCCGCGGGTCTGCTGGCCGGTGCAGTGCTCGCGCTGACCCCGGTGGCTGCGCTGATGTTCCGGTTCAACAACCCGGACGCGCTGCTGGTGCTGCTGCTCGTGCTCGGCGCGTACTGCGTGGTGCGGGCGCTGGAGAAGGCGAGCCCGAAGTGGCTCGCGCTGGCCGGGGTCGCGGTCGGGTTCGGGTTCCTGGCGAAGATGTTGCAGGCGTTCCTGGTGCTGCCCGCGTTCGGCATCGCCTACCTGCTCGCGGCGCCCACGTCGATGGGCAGGCGGCTGCTGCACCTGCTCGGCGCGCTGGGCGCGCTGGTGGTTTCGGCCGGCTGGTACCTCGCGGTCGTCGAGCTGTGGCCGGCGTCGGCGCGGCCCTACATCGGCGGTTCGCAGACCAACAGCATCCTCGAACTGACCCTGGGCTACAACGGCGTCGGCCGGATCACCGGGAACGAGGTCGGCAGTCTCGGTGGCGCGCAGAGCAGCGGCAGCTGGGCGCGGCTGCTGGGCAGCGAGATGGCCGGCGGGATCGCCTGGCTGCTCCCCGCGGCCGCGATCGCCACCGGCGCGCTGGTCTGGCTGACCTGGCGCGCGCCACGCACGGACCGCACGCGCGCCGCGACGATCCTGTGGGGCGGATGGCTGGCCGTCACCGGCGGCGTGTTCAGCTTCATGAACGGGATCATCCACCCGTACTACACGGTCGCGCTGGCCCCGGCGGTCGCCGCGCTCGTCGGCACCGGCGGCGTGCGGTTGTGGCGGGCGCGGGCGCATCCGATCGCGTCCGGGTTGTTGTCCAGCGGTGTGGTCCTCACGGCACTGACCGCGTATCTGTTGCTGAGCTCGGAATCCACGTGGCTGCGGTACGTGGTGCTGGTGCTCGGGCTGACGGACGCGGTACTGATCCTGGTGTCCGACCGGCTGTCGCGCGCCGGTGCGCGCGGGGTCGCGGTGCTGGCGCTGATCGCTTCACTGCTCGGGTCCGGCGCGTACACCGTCGCGACCGCGGCCACGCCGCACTCCGGGGCGATCCCCTCAGCCGGCCCGGGCAGCGGCAGGTTCGGCGGTCCGCGCGGCGGCAGCCTGCTCACCACGACGACACCGGGAGCGGAGATCACCGCACTGCTGCAGGCCGACGCGGAGAACTACACGTGGGTGGCGGCCACGGTGGGCTCCAACCCCGCGGCGAGCTACCAGCTGGCGTCCGGCTTCCCGGTGATGGCGCTGGGCGGGTTCAACGGCACCGACCCGTCGCCCACCCTGGAGCAGTTCCAGCGGTACGTCGCGAGCGGACGGATCCACTACTTCCTCGGCGAACCCCGGGAAATCAACAGCACCGGCGGTAGCGACGAGGCCGAGAAGATCGCCGAGTGGGTGGCGACCAACTATGCGGCGACCACTGTGGACGGGGTGACCGTGTACGTGCTGAGCTGACTCACAGCCCGGGTTCACACCGATCACAGGCTGACCTCAGGCGCGGTGCGGACAGTGGAGGTATAACAGCACGAAGGAGGTCACCATGTACCGCCTCGCCTCCAGCCCCGTGTGGGCCACCGCGACCGCCCGCGGCCCGCGTTCGGTGAACGCCGACGCCACCGCGGCCTACACCGACCCGAGCACCGGGGAGGTCGTGTTCGCCCTGGCCGACGGTGTCGGCGACGAGCGGTCCGCCGCGCGGGCCGCCCAGGTCGCGGTGTCCACCGCCGTCCAGGTGCCGGCGTCGCAGGGCCCCGCGGCCGCGCTGGCCGCCGCCCAGCGGGCCGTGCGGGCGGAGGCGGCCGGCGACTGCGTGCTGGTGGTCGCGACCCCGTTCGGCGGTGGTTACCGGGTGGGGTGGGTCGGCGACGTGCGGGCCTACGCCTGGAACGGCGACTCGCTGCGGCAGCTGACCAGGGACCACACGCTGGCCCAGTACTTCCGCGATCGTGGCCAGGTGCCCACCCCCAGGATGGAGCACCTGGTCACGACCAGCGTGCGGACGGCGCGGCCGGCGGAGTTCGGCCACGCCGAGGTCTTCGGCCCGGCGGGACTCCTCCTGACCAGCGACGGCGTCCACAAGCCGCTCACCCGCGCCGCTATGGCCGAGCTGCTGCGGGTGCCGTCGAACAGCGCGCGGGCCCTGGTGGATGCCGCACTGGCCGCGGGCGGCCTGGACAACGCGACCGCCCTGATGGCCGACCTGGCGCCCGCCCTGCCCGACCTGACGACCACCCCGCTGCCGACGGCCACCCCGGCGTGAGGCAGCGGCATGCGGAAGGATCCGCACGATGACCAACGATCCGTCCCCGGCCCCGGACCTCGTCGTGCCCGACCAGGGCCTGGTGGAGCAGCTCCTGGACCAGATCGAGCTGAAGCACGCCGTCGACGAAGACGGCGACCTCGGCGCCCCGTGGGAGCACTACCGCATCTACTTCCTCTTCCGGGGCGAGCAGGAGCAGCAGACCTACTCCGTTCGCACCTTCTACGACCGCCCCCATCCCATCGAGCTCAAGCCGATGCTGCTGGAGGCGATCGACGACTGGAACCGCCGCACGCTGTTCCCCAAGGTCTACACCCACACCGACGACGACGGGACGGTGCGCCTGATCGGCGAGGAGTCGATGCTGATCGGCACCGGCGTCGCGCTGGAACACTTCGTCAACAGCACCGTCAGCTGGATCCGCGCGTCGATGGAGTTCGACAAGTGGCTCGTCGAACACCTCGGTCTGGCAGCCGACCTCGACGGCGACACGAAGCCCGACGACGAGCGATGAGGCGCCGTCACGAGGTGACCGGCACCGCGTTGTCGCGGATCACGTCTGCGTAGTAGTGGGCGCTGCGCTTCAGCGTGCGGACCTGCGTCCGGTAGTCCACGTGCACCAGGCCGAACCGCTTCGAATAGCCTTCCGCCCACTCGAAGTTGTCCAGCAGCGACCAGTACGAGAACCCCCGCAGGTCCACCCCCTGCGCGAGCGCCGCGTGCGCCGCCCGCAGGTGCGCGGCCAGGAACTCGACCCGGTCGACGTCGTCGATCCAGCCGTCCGGCCGCACGGAGTCGTCGTAGGCCGCGCCGTTCTCCGTGACGTACAACGGCACCGCCGGGTACTCGCGGTGCACCCGCACCAGCGTCTCGGTCAGCCCCTCCGGCTGCACGGACCAGCCCGAGTGCGTCACCGAGGCCGCGGCGTCGGGCACGAAGCCGATCCCGTCCGCGCCCACCCACTCCAGCCCGCCCGGCTCGACACCCGGCCGCAGCGTGCCGGTCACCTCGTAGCCGCGGTAGTAGTTGATCCCCATCTGGTCGATCGGCGCCCCGATCAGCGCCAGATCGCCGTCGCGGACACAGGAACCGAGGCCGAACGGCTCCAGGTCCGCCAGCAGGTCCTCCGGGTACCGGCCGCGCAGGACGGGGTCGAGGAACAACCGGTTCTGCAACCCGTCCACGCGCCGCGCCGCGTCGAGGTCCGCCGCCGAATCCGAAGCCGCCCGCACCGGGTACAGGTTCAGCGTGATGCCGGCCTGGACGTCCGCCGCGCGCCGGATCTCGGCGAGCCCGAGGCCGTGCGCGAGCAGCAGGTGGTGCGCGGCCGCGACCGCCGCCCGCGGCTCCTGCCGCCCCGGTGCGTGGATCCCCTTGGCGTAGCCCAGGAACGCCGAGCACCACGGCTCGTTCAACGTGGACCAGAACGGGACGCGATCCCCCAGCCGCTCCGCCGCCGACGAGGCGAACTCGGCGAAGCGGTAGGCCGTGTCGCGCGTGGCCCAGCCTCCGCGCTCCTCCAGCGCCTGCGGCAGGTCGAAGTGGTACAGCGTGGCCCAGGGCGTGATCCCCCGTTCCAGCAACGCGTCCACCAGCCGCTCGTAGAAGTCCAGCCCCTTCGGGTTGACCGCGCCGCCGTCCGGCCGCACGCGCGACCAGGCCAGCGAAAACCGGTACACCCCGAGCCCGAGTTCGGCCATCAACTCGACGTCGTCGCGGAACCGGTGGTAGTGGTCGGCCGCCGGTTCCCCGGTGTCACCGCCCGCGACCGCGCCCGGACGGCGGCAGAACGCGTCCCAGATCGAGTCGGTGCGACCGTCCACAGTGGTCGCCCCCTCGATCTGGAAGGCCGCCGTGCTGGCCCCCCACGCGAACCCGGGCGGGAACTCCAGCCCGGCGGTGACCTCTTCACCCAGAACCGACATGCTCACCCTTTCACCGCACCCTGCATGATCCCGGACACGATCTGGCGCCCGAGCAGCAGGAAGACGATCAGAACCGGAATGGTCGCCAGCGTGGTCCCGGCCAGCACCAGCGAATAGTCGACGTAGTGGCCGCTCTGCAGCTTCTCCAGCGCCACCTGCACGGTGGGGTTGCCGGCGTCGAGCACGATCAGCGGCCACAGGAAGTCGTTCCACGACATCATGAACGTGAACATCGCGAGCACCGCGGCCGCCGGGCGGATCGCGGGCAGGCAGACGTGCACGAAGGTGCCGAACACGCTGCACCCGTCCACCCGCGCCGCCTCGATCAGCTCGTACGGCACGGCGTCCACGATGTACTGCCGCATCCAGAACACCCCGAACGCGGTGACCAGGTTCGGCACGATCACCGCCTGCAGGTGCCCGGCCCAGCCGAGCTCCGACATCATGATGAACAGCGGGATCACGCCCAGCTGCGTGGGCACCGCGAGCGTCACCACGATGAACACGAACAGCCCGTTGGACCCGCGGAAGCGCATCTTGGCGAAGGCGAACCCGGCCAGCGCGGAGAACAGCACCGTCGTGAGCGTCACCGTGCCCGCCACGATCAGGCTGTTGCCCAGCGCCTTCCAGAACGGCACCGCGTCGAACACGCGGCCGGCGTTGGCCCAGAAGTTGCCCCCCGGCAGCAGCGGCGGCAGGTGGTCCGACAGCATGCCGGTGTCGCGGCTGGCCACCAGGAACGACCAGTAGAACGGGAACAACGAACCGGCGACGAACGCGATCAGCGTGGCGTAGACGAAGAAGTGCGATCCGCCCCGCCGCCGGGGAAGTCGGAGTACGGTCATCGTTTCAGTCCCGTCGTCGCGGCGACCCGCCGGGTGATCAGGAAGTTGACCAGCGCGATGAGGACGATCAGCAGGAACAGCAGCCACGCGATCGCCGACGCGTAGCCGAGGTCGAAGCCCTCGAACGCGGACTGGTACAGGTACAGCGTCAGCGTCTGGAACTGGTGCTGCGAACCGCCGTTGTTCGACCCGGGCATCGCGTCGAACAGCTTGGGCTCGGTGAAGATCTGCAGCCCGCCGATGGTCGAGGTGATCACCACGAAGATCAGCGTGGGTTTCAGCATCGGCAACGTGATCGAGAAGAACCGGCGGACCGCGCCGGCGCCGTCGACCACCGCCGCCTCGTACACGTCCCGCGGCAGCGCCTGCATCGCCGCCAGCACGATCAGCGCGTTGTAGCCGGTCCAGCGCCAGTTGACCATCGTGGCGATCGCCAGGTGGCTGGCGAACCGGTTGGCCTGCCACTCCACCCGGTCCAGCCCGAACGCCTCCAGCATCGCGTTGACCAGCCCGTACCGCGGGCCGAACAGGTTCGCGAAGATGATGCCGAGCGCGACCAGGCTGGCCGAGTACGGCAGCAGGATCCCGACCCGCCAGCTCGCCGGGAAGCGCAGCCGCAGCGACAGCAGCGCCGCGAGCAGGACCGCGATCACCAGCTGCGGCCCGCTGGAGAGCACGAAGATCGAGATCGTGTTGACGACCGCGTTCCAGAACTGCGGGTCGCCGAGCAGCGTCGCGAAGTTCCGCAGCCCGACGAACTTCGGGTCGTCGTCGCCGATCTCCCAGTCGAACAGCGACACGTAGCCCGTGTAGAGCAGGGGGAACAGGCCGGTCAGGCCGAACACCACGAAGAACGGCGTGATGTAGAGGTACGGCGAGAACTTGACGTCCCAGCGCGAGAGGCGTTGCCGCAGCGTCGGTTTCGCCGGTTCCGGCGGCACGTCCTGCCTCGGCGGTTTCTCGGCCACGGTGGTCATCGGCCCGTTCCCCCTCGGCTCACTTCACGATCTTCTTGGCTTCGTCGACCACCTGCCGCCAGGCCTGGTCGGGCGGTGTCCCCTGTTCGACCGCCTGCAGGGCCGGGCTGGTGACGTTCTCCTGGATCTGGCCGTCACCCGGGCCCTTGTACTGCGCGCGGGTCACCTTCCTGGCCTGCTCGGAGTAGAGCTGGCCGATCTTGGTGTCGCCGAAGTACGGCTCGGTCTGCTGCAGCAGCTGCGGCGAGGACAGCGCCTGCGTCTGGCTGGGGAAGTTGCCGCGCGCCTGGAACGCCTTGAGCTGCTGCTCCGGCGCGGTCAGCCACGCCGCGAACTCCGCGGCCTCCTTCGGGTGCTGGCTCTGCTTGGGCACGGTCAGGTAGGACCCGCCCCAGTTGCCGCCGCCGTTGGGGAAGGCGTCGGTGACCGCCCACTTGCCCGCGTTGCCCGGGCCGGCGTTCTCCTCGACCACGCCGAGCATCCACGACGGGCACACGGTGGTGGCGAAGGATCCCTGCTGGAACCCGGTCTTCCACTCGTTGCCGAACGCGATGAGCTTGGCGGACTGGCCGCGCTGGATCGCGCCGGTGATGCGGTCCCAGGCCGCCTTGATGCCCGGGTTCGTCTCGATGGTGAGGTTGTCGTTGCGGTCCAGGTAGCCGGTCTCGAGCTGGTTGACCATCGAGTTGTACAGCTGCGAGGAGGCGTCGAACCACGCCTTGCCGCCGGTGCGCGCCACGTACTGGTCGCCGGCCGCGAAGTAGGACTCCCAGGTCGCGAACAGCGACTTGACGCCCTCGGGGTCGGACGGCAGCCCGGCGGCCTGCAGCAGGTCCTTGCGGTAGCACAGGGCCAGCGGGCCGATGTCGGTGCCGTAGCCGATCAGCCTGCCGTCTTTGTCCTTGCCGGCCTCGTACTTCCAGTTCAGCCACCGGTCGGCGGTCACGTCCTTGGGACCGATCTCGGTGAGGTCGTTGAACTTGGACGACTTGTCGATGATGTCGGAGAAGTGGCCCTCCTCGACCGCGACCACGTCCTCCAGCCCGTTGCCCGCGGCCAGCTTGGTGATCAGGTTCTGGTGGTAGGGGCCACCCTCGCCGGTCTTGTGGTGGGTGATCTTGATGTTGGGGTGCAGGCGTTCGTACTCGGGGATCAGGTCCTCGTACCCGAACTCGGTGAAGGTGCCGATGGACAGCTCGATCCGCCCGTCGCCGGAGGTTCCGGACGAGCCGCCGCCACAGGCGGCCAGGCTCGCGCCGAGCACCGCCAGGCCGATCGCGAAGCTCACGCCCTTGTGAAGATGTCGCACGTCGTTTCCCTAACTCGTGGGGTTCCAGGGAGGGAGATTTTGGGAGCGCTCCCAGAACGGGGTTGAGTGTGTCCCTAGTCACGAGCGGTGTCAAGATAGGTTATCCTTGGAAGCGCTCCCATCATTGGCGGAAGGTGACCCGGTGACCGCACACGGCAACCACGAGGGCCGTCCGACGCTGGAGGACGTCGCCGCGTTCGCCGGGGTCTCCCGCTCGACGGCGTCCCGGGCGCTGAACGACGACCCGAACGTCAGCGCGCGTGCCCGGGAGGCGGTGCGCGCGGCGGCGGCCGATCTGGGCTATTCGCCGAACCAGGCGGCGCGGTCGCTGGTGACGCGGCGGACGGGCGCGGTGGCGGTGGTGCTGTCCGAGCCGGAGGAGGTCCTGCTCGGGGACCCGTACCGGACGGCGGTGATGCGCGCCGGCTACCAGGAGCTGGCCGCGACCGGGATCCAGATGGTGTTGATGTTCTGCGACGGGCGCGACGATTTGACGCGGACGATGCGCTTCCTGGAAGGCGGGCACGTCGACGGCGCGCTGGTGTTCGCGCCGCACCAGGCGGACCCGTTGCCGCGAGCGCTGCGGCTGCTGCGGTTGCCGGTGGTGTTCGGCGGTCCGGCCGGCGGGGTGGCACGCGGGGTGCACGTGATCGACTTCGACAACGAGTCCGGCGCGCGGCTCGCGGTGAAGCACCTGGTTTCGCGGGGCCGCCGTCGCATCGCGACGGTCGCCGGCCCGCAGGACCAGACCGCGGCGGTCCACCGGTTGTCCGGGTGGCGCAAGACCCTCGCCGACGCGGGCCTGGAGTCGGCGGGCCTGGCCGAGGAGGCCGACTTCACCCTGGACGGCGGCCGGGAGGCGATGGACCGCCTGCTGGCGCGGGAGCCTGAGCTGGACGCGGTGTTCGTCGCCAGCGACGTGATGGCCGCTGGGGTGCTGCAGTCACTGGGCGCCGCGGGCCGCCGCGTCCCGTCCGACGTCGCGGTCGTCGGTTTCGACGACCACCCGGCCCTGGCCGCCGCGATGAACCCCCCGCTGACCACGGTGCACCAGGACCCGGCCGCCCAGGTGCGCCAGATGGTGGCGACGCTGACTTCGTTGCTGGCCGGCGAAACGCTCCCCCCGCGGCGGCAGGTGCTGCCGGTGTCGCTGACCCTGCGCGAATCGGCGTAGATCGGTGTCCACTCAGGACTGGGCTGGGCCGAGCAGAGCCGCGACGGCGGCGGCCGCCTTCGCCGCGTCGGGTTCCTCCCCGACGATCAGATCGGCGTAGATGAACGACTCCGCGATGCGGGTCATCACGTACGCCGTGTCGCGCGCGGGAAGCGGCAACCGGAGACCGGAATCGGCCTCTTCGGCCTGGAGCAGTCCTTCGAACAGCGCGATCACGCGGGTCTGGTGCACACCGGCCCGGGTGGTGAGCAGCCGCAGCGCGCGGTCCCGCTCCCGGCGGAGGTAGGCCCGGAAGAACCCGGCGTCGATGATGGCGGCGCTGAAGGCGTGGAACACCGACACGACCCGCGTCACCCCGGTCCCCTCGGCGCCGCGGACGGCGCCCTGCCAGGTCGGCAGGCACAGCGACCAGATCACCTCGGACAGCAACTCGTCGCGGTTGCCCACCCAGCGGAACAGGGTCGCCCGGTCGACCCCGAGTTCCGCGGCCAGCGTCCCCATGTCGACCCGCTCACCGGCGAGGAAGGTGCGCCGCGCCGCCCGCAGGGCTTGGCGCGGCCCGGCGTGGCGACTCTCCTGTCCCGCGTAGAGCTCGCGGGACAGCCTGGTGAACGGCTCCCGGCGCGCGGACTCCACCGCAGCGTCCGACGCCAGCCTGCTCCAGGACACGTCTGTGCTCACAACGGCACTCTACGGCGACAGGACGTCTCCTGCAACATTTTCGAATGTGTTGCACGGACGCCGGTGCGCGGTTATCGTTCCCGGCACCCGAAGTGGATCCGATGTGGACAGAAAGGCAGCGATGATGCGCCTTCACCGTGTTCTCGCGGCGGCAGCCCTGATCGCCGTAGCCGTCGCCGTGCCGGCGCCCGCGGCCGCCGCACCGTCCTTTGCGCCGGTGGACCGCCCCGGACCGGTGCTCACCGTGCCCGCCGCGGAGCTGGCGAAGAGCATCACCTGCACGGCGAACGCGGCCGCGGCGACCGAAGACGTGGTGCTGTTCGTGCCCGGCACGACCCTGACCCCCCAGCAGGACTTCGGCTGGAACTGGTTCCGGGCGCTGGACCAGCTCGGCCGGCCCTACTGCGCGGTGACCCTGCCGGACCAGGCGATGTCCGACGCCCAGGTCTCCGCCGAGTACGTGGTCAACGCGATCCGGCACGTGCACCGGATCAGCGGACGCCAGGTGGACGTCGTCGGCCACAGCCAGGGCGGCACCGAACCCCGCTTCGCGCTGCGGTTCTGGCCGGACCTGCGCCCGATGGTCGACGACTACGTCGGACTCGGGGCGACCAACCACGGCAGCGTCGTGATCAACGCGATGTGCCCGCCGGTCCTCGGGTGCGCACCCGCGCTGTGGCAGCAGACGCTGAACTCGGCATACACCAGGGCGATGAACTCCGGTCAGGAAACCTTCCCGGGCATCTCCTACACGGCGGTCTACACCCGCACCGACGAGTTCGTGCAGCCCAACCTGGACGACAGCGGCACCACCAGCCTCCGCGGCGGGGGCGGGCGGATCACCAACGTGGCCGTTCAGGACGTGTGCCCGGCGAACGTGGCCGGGGAGCACCTCGCCGTCGGCACCTACGACCCGGCCGCGTACGCGATCGCGATGGACGCCCTGACGCATCCCGGTCCGGCCGACCCCGGCCGCGTGCCCCGCGAAGCGTGCGGACAGCTGTTCATGCCCGGAGTCGATCCGGCGCGGTTCGCGACCGACTACGCGGCGCTGACCGGTGTGATCGCCGAGCAGCTCGCCCTGCACAGCCGGGTGCCCGCGGAGCCGCCGCTCAAGCCGTACGTCTTCGCCACCCGCTGACGCGCGTCCGGTCCCGCCCCAGGGCGGGGCCGGACCCCCGCCTAACCGCCCACCGGTCCGATGTGGACGACCTTCGTGACGGTCATCTCGTCCAGCAGTTCGGGCCCGTAACCGAATCCCTCGCCGCTGGCCTTGCGTGGATGGGCCGCCCCGGCGGGCGCGCCGCCGAAGACGTTGTTCACCTTCACCGTCCCCACCGGCAGCTCCCGCCACGCGCGCTGCGCGTGCGCCATCGACTCGGTCAGCACCGTCGCCGTCAGGCCGTACCGGTCGTCGGCCGCCTCCTCGAGCGCCTGGTCGAAGCTGTCGACCACGCGCACCGGCGCGACCGGCCCGAACGTCTCCTCCGTCAGCACCCGCATGGACGGCGTGCACCCGCTCAGCACGGTCGCCGGGTAGTGCGCGCCCGGCCCGTCCGGCACCGTCCCGCCGGCCAGCAGCGAAGCGCCCTGCGAGACCGCGTCCTCGACGTGCGAGTGCACGTGCTCGCGCTGACGCTCGTCCACCAGCGGCGCCATCGGCACCTCCGCCGGACGCTTCCGCGCCTCGGCCACGAGCGCGTCCAGGAACTCGTCGGCGATCGCGCGGTGCACGTAGATCCGCTCGACCGACACGCAGATCTGCCCGGCGTTCGCGAACGCCCCCAGCGCGGCCTGCGCGGCCGCCCACGCCGGATCGACCCCGGCGTCGACGATGAGCGCGTCGTTGCCGCCGTTCTCCAGCAGCACCTTCGCCCCGGTCCGCGCCGCGGCCACCGCCACCGACCGGCCGGTCGCGGTGCTGCCGACGTGCGCGATCACGTCCACGTCCGCGGACTCCGCGAGCCACGCCCCGACCCGGCCGTCACCGTCCAGGCAGGTCAGCACGTCCGCCGGCAGGTGCCGCGCGAGCAGCTCGGTCAGCATCCGGCCCACGTGCGGGCACCGCTCGCTCGGCTTGTGCACCACCACGTTCCCGGTCGCCAGGGCCGCGCCGAGCAGCCCGCAAGCGACCGCGACCGGGTCGTTCCACGGCGTCAGCGCCACCACGACCCCGCGCGGCTCGGGCACCATCAGGTCGGTCGCGTCCCAGCCGCCCTGCAGGCTGCGCCCGCGGTGGGCCGGGCCCAGCTCGGCGTACTGCTCCAGGGTGCCCGCTCCGGCGAGCACGCCCTCGCGCGCCTCGTCGAGCAGCTTGCCGGTCTCACGGTGGTTCATCGCGGCCAGCTCGTCCGCCCGCTCACGCAGCTCGGCCGCCGCGGCCTTCAGCGCGGCGGCCCGCTCCCCCGCCGCCGTCCGCGCCCAGGCCGCGAACGCCGATCGCGCCGCGCGCACCGCCTCGGCGGCCTGCTGCTCGGTCGCGCTCCGCACGCGTCCCACCAGCTCACCGGTCGCGGGGTCGTGGACCTCGATGGCCGGGTCTTCCCGGGTCATCAGCTCAGTCATCGCACCTCCTGTCCGCGGTGCGAGTACCCCTGCTCTTCCCCCGCGACACCCGGGTGCGGTCAGCCCTCGGCGATCTGCTGCGCCTTCGCGTAGGCCAGCTGCAGGAAGTCGGCGCCGGTCAGCGCGGCCAGCGCGGCCGCGACCAGGCGCGTGAGGCGGGGTGCGAAGACGTGGCCGACGGTGAACCCGGTCACCACCCACATGTCGAGGCAGAACGGGCAGCTGAGCAGTTCGCCGATGCTGTGCCGGAGCCCGGAGGGCTTGCGCACCTCCTCCATCACCTCGGCGGGGCCGCCGGTGTCAGCGTATCGGGTGAACGGGGCGCGCAGGGGGCTGGTGACAGCGTCCTTGCTGATGGTGCGGGCCAGCTTGTGGGTACCCATCGCCATCAGGGCGATGTCGGACACCCGCAGGTCACGGGGCAGTTTCCGGCCGGTGAGCACGGCCGCGAGCGCCGCCGCCGCCACGAGCGAGGCGTAGACGAGCATGACGACCAGATAGCCGCCCAGCGGGCGGTCGTGGTTCCCCCGGTAGGCGTCGGCCTCGGTGCGACCCGCGGCGGCGAGGTCCCGAAGTACCGCGTGTTGCGCCATACGCTCTCCTGATGCTCGGCTGTTCGTGCGGCCACCGGGTACCCCCGGGGTGCGCGGGCAACCGCCCGGCCGCGAAGGAGGAGAAATGCCGCAACACAAATACCTCTTCCGACGCGCGACGCCCGAGGACGCCGACGCGATCCGGGATCTGGTCCACGCCGCGTACGCGAAGTGGGTGGACCTCATCCGGCGCGAACCCCTGCCGATGCAGACCGACTACCGGCAGGCCGTGACCGCGCACCAGATCGATCTGCTCTACGACGACGACCAGCTGGTCGCGCTGATCGAGATGATCCCGGCGGTGGACCACCTGCTGATCGAGAACGTCGCCGTCCGGCCCGCGGCGCAGGGCGCGGGATACGGGCGGCTCCTGATGCGGCACGCGGACCTGCTGGCCCAGTCGATGGGCCTGCACGGCGTGCGGCTCTACACCAACGCGCTGTTCACCGAGAACATCCGCTTCTACCGGCGGCTGGGCTACCGGGTCGACCGCGAGGAGCCGTTCCTCGACGGGGCTCTGGTGCACATGAGCAAGGCGGTCTGATCACTTGTCCTTGTGCGGCTTCTTCTGCGGCCCCTTGCCCTCGTTCTTGTCCTGACCCTTGCCCTTGCCGTTGCCCCGGCTGTCCGGCCCGGCCGGCGTCTCCTCGGCCTGGGTGACCGGGGCCGTCTTCGCCACCGGCGCCGGCGCGTCGCTCGTCACCGGCGGCGGGGCCACCGAAACCGGTGCGGGCGCCGGAACGGAGGCGGCGGGGACCTCCGCGGTGGAGCCGTTGAGGAGCGTGAACGCGAGAGCGGCCGCGGCGGCCGTCACCGCGGACCCGGCGGCCACCGCCAGCCGGCGACGCGGCCTCACCACGGCCAGCGGCCGCGTCACCCCGCCGAGCACGGCCGCCACTTCCCGCGCCGGCGGCCGTGCGTCCGGGTCGCGATCTCCCATGCGCCGCAACAGGTCCGCGAGGTGCGGCGGCAGGCCGTCCGGCACCGCGGGCGGGCGGAGCAACCGCGCCACCGCGGACTCGGTGAGCGAGCCCGGGTACTCGCGCCGCCCGGACAGGCACTCCAGCAGCACCAGTGCCAGCGAGTAGACGTCCGCGGACGGTCCGACCGGTTCCCCGCGGACCTGCTCGGGCGCCATGTAGGCGGCGGTGCCGACGACGGTGCCGGTCGTGGTGAAGCGGGTGCTGTCATGGCCCTGCGCGATGCCGAAGTCGCCGAGCACGGCCCCGTCCGACGCGAGCAGGATGTTGGCCGGCTTGACGTCACGGTGCGTGATGCCGGCGCGGTGGACGTAAGCCAGGGCGTCCGCCAGGCGCGCGCCCAGCTCGATCGTCTCGTCCACGCTGAGCGGTCCCTCGGCGATGCGGTCCGCCAGCGTCGGGCCGTCGACCAGGCGCATCACGAAGAAGACGCGCCCGTCGCGGACGCCGGAGTCGTAGAGCGGCACCAGCGCCGGGTGCCGCAGCCGGTCCAGGATGCGGAACTCCTGCGCCTGCCTCCGCTGCTGGGCGGGCGTCGGGCCGGCGTGGAAGAGCTTGACCGCGACCTCGCGTTCGGCGACGCGGTCCCACGCGCGGTGCACGTCGGCACTGCCACCGCCACCGATCCGCTCCTCGAGCCGGTACCGCTCGCCCATGTCCACGAGGAATCGCTACCCCTGCGCGGGTACGGGCAAACCCCGCCAGGAGTGGCCTGGACGACACCGATCGGCAAGAGTGGGGCGATGAGCAGCGCAGAGGTGCGGGACGGCGTGTCGTTGACGAACCTGGACCAGTCACTGTTCGCCGACGCCGGCGCCACGAAGCGCGACCTGGTGGACTACCTGGACGCGGTCGCCGACCGGATGATCGCCGCCCTGCGGGACCGGCCGCTGTCGGTGGTCCGGCTGCTGCGCGCCCAGGACCCGTTCATGCAGAAGAACCTGCCGAAGTACACGCCGGAGTGGGTGCCGCGGGTGAGCATGTGGGCGGAGAGTTCGCACCGGCAGGTGTCGTACGCGCTGTGCAACGACCGCCGGACGCTGCTGTGGTTCGGCAACCAGCGGGCGATCGAGTACCACCCGACGCTGGGCACCGCGGGGCACCTGGAGCGGCCCACGCACCTGGTGCTGGACCTGGACCCGCCGGAGGGGTCGGACGCCTTCGGGCTGGCCGTGCGCGCGGCGCACCTGGTGCGCCAGGCCTTGGCCGACTGCGGGCTGGCGGGCGCGGTGAAGACGAGCGGGTCCAAGGGCGTGCACATCTTCGTGCCGGTGCGCGGCGCCGACGCGGAGCAGGCCGCCGCGGCGACCCGGGCGCTGGCCGCCCGCGCCGAGAAGCTCGACCCGGACCTGGCGACGACGGCGTTCATCCGCGAGGACCGCGGGGGCAAGGTCTTCCTCGACTCGACGCGCGCCGGCGGCGCGACGGTCGTGGCGGTGTACAGCCCGCGGGTGCGCCCCGGACTGCCCGTGTCGTTCCCCGTGCCGTGGGAGGACCTCGACAACGTGCACCCGAGGGACTTCACCCTGCGCGAGGCCCTCCGGCTGCTCGGTTCGGGTGACCCGTGGACCGAGTCGCTGCCGGAGCCGCAGGAGCTGCCGGAGGAGCTGGTGGAGCACGGCCGGACCATCCCGATCGCCCGCGTCCAGGCGATGCACGAGGGCAAACGCCGGGCCCGCGCCCGCCGCGAGCAGGGCTCCTGACCAGGCCGGAGTCCGCCTCGTGCCGTGCCACGCTTGTGCTCCGGCACCGGGTCCGCCCCGGTGAGCGGGGCGAGCCGCTCCACCGCCCGCCACTGGTCCGGCCCACGTCTGCCCGGCCAGTGCTCCTAGCCGCGCGGGGTCTCCGAGCGGAAGCTGTGCCCCAGCTCCGGCCCGAGGCCGAAGTAGTGCCGGAAGTTGTAGATCAGCGGGCTCCACTCCCCCGGATCGATGTGCTGCGTCCCCGGCACCACCAGCCGCGACTCGCAGTGCACGCGCAGCACCTCCGCCTGCACCACGACGAAACCGCCCGTGCACCCTTCGCCCACCTCGACCGCGCGCGCTTCCATCGCGATCGGGCAGTCCGCCACCCGCGGCGGCCGGACCAGGTCGGAGTCCACCGGCCGCAGCCCGGCCGCCCCGAACTTGTCCGCCTCGTGCCGGAACGCGCCGCGCTTGTGGTCCGGCACCGGGTCCGCCCCGGTGAGCGGGGCGAGCCGCTCCACCGCCCGCCACTGGTCCGGCCCCGGCAGGTTGATCACCAGGTCCGGACGTGCCCGGAGGTTGGCCACCGTGTGCGACGCCGCGGCCAGCCCGAGGACGACCACCTGGCCGAGCGCCCAGGCCGAGGACATGGGTGCGAGGTTGGCGCTGCCGTCGGCGTTCTCGGTGGACAGCAGCACCACCGGGGTGCCGAAGTACAGGATCTTCGGGCTGATCACGACGTGCCCGTCCGTCAAAGCCTTCATGCCGCCCACGCTAGGAACGAAACGTGTCGGCCGCGGCCGAACCGGTCCTGCCACGAGAACCGGCCGACCGTGTGGTCGGGATGACAGGATTTGAACCTGCGACCCTCCGCTCCCAAAGCGGATGCGCTACCAAGCTGCGCCACATCCCGGTCGCCCCAGAGGCCGGGGCGGTGCGATCACTCTAGCGTGAGCCGCTAGACTCGCAGACGCGCCCGTGCGATGCGGGTGCATGCGGGCGTAGCTCAATGGTAGAGCCCCAGTCTTCCAAACTGGTGGTGCGGGTTCGATTCCCGTCGCCCGCTCTCGGTGTCTTCTGTTCGTTGGTACGGTCGCCAGGTGCCGCGGCTGATCTTGCTCAACGGGCCACCCGCGTGTGGCAAGTCGACCCTCGCCGGGCGGTATGTGGACGAGCACCCGCTGGCGCTGAACCTCGACGACGACCGTCTGCGGAGCCTGATCAGCCGCTGGCGCGACGACCCGCGTACCGCCGGCCGGCTTGCTCGCGACGTCGCGCTCGCTGCCGCACGCGCCCACCTGACATCCGGCCACGATGTGGTGGTTCCGCAGTTCCTGGGCCGGACGACGTTCATCGAACAGCTCGACGGCTTGGCGCGCGAGGTGGACGCCACGTTCCACGAGATCGTGCTGCTCGACAGCAAGGAGAACACGCTGAGGCGCTTCGCGGAGCGCACGCGGGCGGCGGCGGATCCACTGCACGTCGAGGCCCAGGAGATGATCGAGCGCGGTGGCGGGTTCGACGACTTGCCGGTGATGTACGACCGGTTGATGGCGGTGATCGCCGCACGGCCGGCAGCGCGGATCGTCCACATCGAGGAAGGTCAGGTGGACCGGACCTACCAAGCCTTGCTGCGCAACCTTGAGTGAGGCAGACGAACAGCTGCGCGCCGACGTCGAGATCCTCTGGCGCTACCACCACCTGGACCACGAGCCCCGGCGGGCCGACGTCGGCATCGGGCTCGGGAGTCATGATCTCGGCGTCGCCGGCTATACCGCGGAGCTTTACCACGCGGGGCGGTTTCCGCTGGTCGTCTTCACCGGGGCCAACGCGCCCACCACCGTCGACCTGTTCCCGCGTGGGGAAGCCGTCCACTTCGCCGAGCACGCGTGCGCCCGAGGGGTGCCGGCCCGCGAGAACATCACCTTCACCCGCGAACTGCTCCGCGATCAAGACATCCGCGATGTCACGCTCATCTCGCGCCCTTACCAGCAACGCCGCGCCTACGCGACCTGCCGCAGGCTCTGGCCCGAGGTCGACATCGTCTGCGCCGCGAAGCCCGCACAATGCATCACCGTCTACGCCGAGCGCGGCTTCGCCATCCCGCAACCCCTCCCCGCGACCGTCCGGGCCGCCCTGCAACGCCTCATCGACGCCGGCTTCACCAAGCGCCTGGTCTAGCGGTTCCCCGGGATGCGCCCAGCCGGTCAGCCCGGGACAGCCAGTGACGACACGCACTCCCGGCACCGCGGCAGTTTGCGCCACGCGTGGGTCCGGTCGGACGGGATGCAGCGCCTCCCGCAGTTGGACCTCAGCCCCGTCCTCGGGTGGTAGTCGCGCGCTGGGGAGACCCAGTGGGTGGCCCCGGCCTCGCTGTCGGGGAGCCAGCCCCAGTAGACGCACAGTTCCAAAGGCGATCTGCCGTGCATGCGCGGCATCCTCGCCGGGCGTCAGCACAACGAACCACAGCCACACCGCCGGTAACGCACCGCTTACGCAGGCGCCCCCACTGTTTACCCGGACACCTGCCGCGCCGTCGCCATCGCGCGCTCGGTCTCCCAGAACGCCCGCATCGACCGGACCAGACCGTCGGCACCCACCCGGTACACGAACACGCCCTCGGTATCCACCCGGTACCCGCCGGGCAGGTATGTCGTGATCGTGCCGACGTTCGCCACCTCGTCACCCGCCGCGAAGGAATCCTTGATCACGAACTCGAACCGCTCGACCTTCGCGATCGTCAGCTCCCAGAACGCCGCGATCCCCTCGTGCCCGTGGTGCCCGCGGCCCTCCTCGTCGAACATCGACTTGCCGACCGGGTCCTCGACCACCGCGTCTGCAGCGAACAACGCCAGCCACTCGTCCTTGGCGCCGCGGCAGGTCGCGTTCATCGACTTCCACGACGCGACCCGCGCCGGCGGTTGCTCGGCATCGACGTCCCAGCACACCTGAACACCCATGGCACACCCCTTCAGAACCGGGAAATGATCTCGTCGGCGAACTTGCGGATCGCGTCCTTCTTCGGGCCGATCGGATCGCCGAACCCGACACCCTCGAACACCCACGGCTGCGTCACGATGTCGGTCACGCCGATCTCGGCCTGCGCGCGGTAGCCGTCCAGCCCGAACCGGTCGATGCACACCGCCTGGATCTCGAACGGCACGTCGGCCCGCCCGTACTCGGCGCGCAACTCCGCCAGCCGCGCGATCGTCGAGCGCAGGTCGTCGAACTTCATCATCGCCGAGGACCAGCCGTCGCCCACCCGCGCGGCGCGCTTCAACGCCACTTCGGTGTGCCCGCCGATGTAGAACGGCACGTGCTCCGACGGCGCCGGGCTCATCTGAAGCTTGTCGAAGTCGAAGTACTCGCCGTGGTACTCGACCATCCCGCCGTCCAGGATCAGCCGCAGCACCTCGATCGCCTCGTCCACGCGCTTGCCGCGGTTGGCGTACGGCGCGCCGCACCACTCGAACTCCTCCGGCGACCAGCCCACCCCGAGCCCGAGCCCGAACCGGTTGCCGGACAGCACCGCGACCGACCCGACCTGCCGCGCGAGCAGCACCGGGTTGCGCGAGCCGAGCTTGAGCACCGACGTGTAGAACTCGATCCGCTCGGTCACCGCGGCCATCGTCGCGACCGCCACCAGCGGGTCCGCCCACGGCGTGTCCGCGGTCCAGAACCGGCTGCCGTCCGGCGTGTACGGGTACTCGGCGGACACGTGCTCGGAGTAGAACAGCGAGTCCGGCAGTGCGATCGAGGAGAAGCCGCACTCCTCGGCGGTGCGCGCCAACTCGGTGAACTGGTCCAGGGGGTTCATCGCGACCGAGAGGGTGAACTTCATGCGCCCGAGACTATAACGTGTTCTAGTTTTCGTCGAGAGCGGAACCGCTTGCCCCGCGATTCCCGCAGGTCACAGACTGGGCGGATGATCCAGGAATTCGCCGGCGAGGTGGCGTCGAACTACGCGAGGTTCCGCCGCGGGTACCGGCCGGAGGTCTTCGACCTGCTGGCGGCGGAGTTCCCGCTCGGCCGGGTGCTCGACCTGGGTTGTGGCACCGGCCAGCTGACCGCGCCGATGGCCGCCCGGGCCGGCGCGGTGATCGGCATGGACCCCTCGCCCGACATGCTCGCGCAGGCCCGCGCGGCGGAGATCCCCAACGTCGTCTGGGTGGTCGGCGCGGACACCGACGTGCCGGCCCTGGAGCCGCTGCTCGGCCCGGGCAGCCTCGACCTGGTCACCATCGGCCAGGCGCTGCACTGGATGGATCCCGGCCCGCTGTTCGCCGCGCTGACCCGGCTGCTGCGGCCCGGCGGCGGGGTCGCGGTGATCGCCAACGGCACGCCGGTGTGGACGCAGCACAGCCGGTGGGCGACGGCGATCCGGCAGGTGTCCGGCCGCTGGCTGGGCGCGCTGGAGTTCCCGGCGTGCGGCAGCAGCGAGGACGAGCGCGCGCACTACCGCGAGCTGCTCGACCGGGCCGGGTTCAGCCGGGTGCGGGAACATCGTCTTGATCACACCGAACGGCTGAGCCTCGACGAAGTGGTCGGCGCCTTCTACTCCGCCAGGGCTCTGGAGAAGCTCGACGCCGCAGGTCGGCGCGGTTTCGACGCCGATCTGCGGGCTGAGCTGCTGGCCGCCGAACCCGGGGGCGTGTTCAGGGAGGAAGTGCCCGTGCGCGTGCTGTGCGGAACCTGGGAACCAACGGCGTAGCGTCCGCGTTGTCCGGTTCAAGACACCGAACTTCCGGGAGTAAGCCATGGGCACCACGATCACCGTGATCGTGCTCCTCGTCCTCATCGTGGGCGGCATCGCCTACTTCGCGAAGGCTCAGGCCGCCACCCGGCGGCGCCAGCTCGACGACGCCAAGGCCGACGCGCGGCGCCTGGTCGAGCGCCTGGGCGGGCAGGTGCTGAACCTCGTGGGTTCGAACGAGCCGGCGAAGCAGGCGCTGGCCGACGCGTCCGAGCGCTACAACGCGGCGGGCTCGCAACTGGAGCAGGCGCAGACGGCCGAGCAGGCCAAGCTCGTCAAGGAGACCGCCCTGGAGGGCCTCTACTACGTGCGCGCGGCCCGCGAGGCGATGGGCATGGACCCGGGCCCCAAGCTGCCCGAGGAGACCGAGCGCGAGCGCGCCGGCAAGGTCACCGAGCACCGCAGCGTCGACGTCGAGGGCAGGCACTACGAGGCCTCGCCGAACCCGGGCGACAACACGCCGTACTACTACCCCGGCGGCCGCGTGGCCGGGCGCCCGGTGCCGCAGGGCTGGTACAGCGAGCCGTGGTGGAAGCCGGCGCTCGTGGCCGGCGCGTGGGGCCTGGGCTCGATGTTCCTGTTCAGCGCGATGTTCAGCGGCATGGCGGGCATCGCCAGCGCCGAGGCGTGGGAGTCCGGCTACGACGCCGGCCAGGAAGACGCCATCGGCGACGCCGGCGGTGACATGGGTGACGCCGGTGGCGACGCGGGCGGAGACTTCGGCGGAGACATGGGCGGCGACTTCGGCGGTGGCGATTTCGGTGGCGGGGACTTCGGCGGCTTCGGCGACTTCTGATTCACCGCACAGCGGGCCGGACGCGCAGTCCGGCCCGCTTTTCTACGCCGCCTGGCAGACCGGGCACCAGTAGAGGTTCCGCCCGGCCAGCTCGGTGTGCGCGACCGGCGAGCCGCAGACCAGGCACGGCTGCCCGGTGCGCCGGTAGACGTAGACCTCGCCGCCGTGCCGGTCCTGCCGCGGCGCGCGGCCGGTGACCTCGGGCAGGTGCTCGTCGTCCACGGTGTCGATGCGGCCGATCCGCACGCCCTTGCGCATCAGCGTCACGAGGTCGGTCCACATCTCCTTCCACTGCACCTGGTCCAGCGCCCGGCCGGGCACCATCGGGTTGATCCGGTGCCGGAACAGCACCTCGGCCCGGTAGACGTTGCCGACTCCGGAAACGACGCTCTGGTCCATCAGCAGCGCGGCGATCGACGTGCGGGACGCCGAGATCCGCCGCCACGCCTCGTCCGGGCGGGCGTCGCGGCGCAGCGGGTCCGGGCCGAGGCGCGCCTTGATCGCGTCGACCTCGTCCGGGGTCAGCAGCTCGCACCGGGTCGGTCCGCGCAGGTCCGTCCAATGTGTCCGGCCGGTGAGCCTCAACCGGACCTGCCCGACCGGCGGGGTTTCCGGCAGCTTGGCCTCGGTGAACGTGCCGTAGAGTCCCAAGTGGACGTGCACGGACCCGAGCGGGCCGAAGTCGTGGAACAGGTGCTTGCCGTAGGCCTCCGCCTTGAGCATCACCTGACCGTCCAAAAGGGCCGCCTCGCTCGCGAAGCGGCCCTGCGGACTGGAGACGCCCACCGGCGCGCCCGCGTAGCGCCGCTGGTGCAGGCGGGCGAGCCGGTGGAGGGTGTGCCCTTCGGGCATCAGGCAGGCAGCGGCGGCGGCGTGCCGGTGCGCTCGTAGTCGAGCATCTGCTGCACGCGACGGCCGTGCCGCGCGTCCTCCGACGGCGGGGTGTTCAGGAACGTGTCGACGATCGCGGTGGCCTCTTCGACCGTGTGCATGCGGGCGCCGATGCCGATCAGCTGCGCGTGGTTGTGCTCGCGGGCGAGCGCGGCGATCTCCGGCTTCCAGGCCAGCGCGGCCCGGGCGCCCTTCACCTTGTTCGCGGCGATCTGCTCACCGTTGCCCGAACCGCCGATGACGATGCCCAGGCTGCCCTCGTCCGCCACCACTCGGCGGGCGGTCTCGATGCAGAAGGCCGGGTAGTCGTCGGCGGCGTCGTAGACGGCCGGGCCGATGTCGGTGACCTCGTGGCCCTGGCCCTTCAAGTACTCGACCAGGTGGTTCTTCAGCTCGAAGCCGGCGTGGTCTGATCCCAAGTAGACGCGCACGGGTTGGAGTCTCGCATCCGGGCCGCAGCCGGGCATGCTGGGGGGTGTGGACGTGTTCGCCCAGGACGGGCATGACCTGCGGGTGGAGTGGGGCGCGGAGGGGGTCGCCGGGCTGGGGCGGGAGTGCGCGGTGCTGGTCGTCGTGGACGTCCTGTCGTTCAGCACGACGGTGGACCTCGTGACGGGCCGGGGTGGCCGGGTGCGCCCGCTGCGGTGGCGCGGCGGCCGGGTGCCGCGGCCGGCCGCGGTCGGGCCGGATCCGGGACTGCTCGACCTGCCGTCCCCGAACGGCGCGACCCTGTGCGCCGCGGTCGCCGAGACGGGCGCGACGGTGCTCGTGGGCTGCCTGCGCAACGCCACCGCGGTCGCGGCCGCCGCGGACCGGCTGGCCGGCGCGCGCCCGATCGGCATCATCCCGGCCGGCGAACGCTGGGGCATCAACATCACGACGACCGCGTCCGCCGGGCCGCTGCGCCCGTGCGTGGAGGACCTGCTCGGCGCGGGCGCGATCGCCGCCGCCCTGTCCGGCCGCTCCGCCTCCCCCGAGGCTCTGCTGGCCGCCACCGCCTACCGCGGCACCGACATCGGCGAAGCCCTGCGAGGATGTGCTTCCGGCCGGGAACTCGCCTGCAACGGCCACCGGCGGGACGTCGAGCTCGCCGCCGCGGTGGACGTCAGCGCGACGGTCCCCGTCCTCGTCGACGACCTGCTGGAGGCCGCGTGACCTGGCTCGAACTCGCCGACGGCGTGCACGCCCGGCGCTACGAGCACCTGGACCAGACGCTCGGGCTGGTCGTCGGCACCGAGCGGTGCCTGGTGATCGACACCGGCGGCGACGAGGTGCAGGGCGCGGCCTTCGCGGCCGAGATCCGTGAGATCACCGCCCTGCCGTGGACGGTGGTGATCACCCACGCCCACTTCGACCACCACTTCGGCACCGCGGCGTTCCTGCCCTGCCCGGTGTGGGCGCACGAACGCTGCCGCGACGCCCTGGAACGCGAGGGCGAGTCGGACCGGACCGAGTGGGTGCGCCGGTTCGCGGGCAAACCCGAAGCCGACCGGCTCGCCGCGGCCCGCCTGGTGCTGCCGGACCACCTGGTCACCGACCGCGTCCAGCTCGACCTCGGCGGCCGGGTCGTCCAGCTGGTCCACCCCGGCGTGGCGCACACCGACCACGACGTGGCCGTGCACGTGCCGGACGCCGGGATCCTCTTCGCCGGTGACCTGGTCGAGCAGGGCGCGCCGCCGTCGGTTGGGCCGGACGCGCACCCGGCGAGCTGGCCCGCAGCGCTGGACCGGCTGCTCGCCCTGCGCCCCGCCACGATCGTGCCGGGGCACGGCGACCCGGTGGGCCCGGATTTCGTGGCCGCCCAGCGGGACGAGCTCAGTCGAAGTTGAGCTCGCCGGTGCGGGTGCGCTTCAGCTCGTAGAAGTCGGGGTAGCTCGCCAGCAGCCGGGCACCGTCGAACACCTTCACGGCGTCCTCGCCGCGCGGGATCGAGCTGAGCACCGGCCCGAAGAACGCGACCCCGTCGATGTGGATGGTCGGCGTGCCGACGTCCATGCCGACCGGGTCCATGCCCTCGTGGTGGCTCTTCTTCAGCGCGTCGTCGTACTCGGCGGAGTCGGCCGCCGAGGCGAGGTCGGCGGGAGCGCCCACGGCCTCCAGCGCCTGGCGGATGACCTCGGGGATGTCCTTGTTGCCCTGGTTGTGGTAGCGGGTGCCGAACTCGGTGTAGAAGTCGCGCAGGATCGCCTCGCCCTTCTCCTGCGCGAGCGCCGTGGCCACGCGCACCGGGCCCCACGCCTTCTCGAGCAGCTCCTTGTACTCCGCCGGGAGGTCGCGCCCGCTGTTGAGGACCGCGAGGCTCATGACGCGGAAGTTCAGGTCGAGGTCGCGCTGCTTCTCCACCTCGAGGATCCAGCGTGAGCTGATCCAGGCGAACGGGCAGACGGGGTCGAAGTAGAAGTCCACGCGTGTGCGCTCTGCGGTCATGGGTGTTCTCCCTGTGGATGCCGGGGCTGTCAATCCGGCCAACAGCGCGCGGAGTGCACTTGTTCCCCGCCCGGACATGATTGGATAGCGGGATCACCGAGAATGACAACCGCGAGCGTTTCCGAGGTGCCTGTGCCCGCCCCTAACCTGACCCGTGACCAAGCCAAACAGCGTGCCGAGCTGCTCGAGGTCGAGTCCTACGACATCGCCCTCGACCTCACGGACGGTAACGGCGGCCCGGGCGAGAGAAGCTTCGACTCGAAGACCACCATCCGGTTCGCCGCCACCAAGCCGGGCGCGAGCACGTTCGTCGACATCGTCGCCGGCTCCGTCCGCTCGGCGACGCTGAACGGCCGGGCGCTGGACGTCTCCGGCTACACCGAGGAGAACGGCGTCGAGCTGCCGGACCTGGCCGCGACCAACGAGCTGGTCGTCGAGGCCGACTGCCGCTACATGAACACCGGCGAGGGCCTGCACCGGTTCGTCGACCCGGTCGACGACGCCGTGTACCTGTACACGCAGTTCGAGACGGCCGACGCCAAGCGCATGTTCGCCTGCTTCGACCAGCCCGACCTCAAGGCCACCTACCGGCTCACGGTCACCGCGCCCAGCGACTGGAAGGTCGTGTCCAACGCGCCGGTGGAGAGCACCGAGAAGACCGCCGAGGGCGCCACCCGCACGGTCTTCGCGACCTCGGAGCGCATCTCCACCTACCTGGTGGCGCTGATCGCCGGCCCGTACGCGGAGTGGCACGACCAGTACACCGACGAGCACGGCACGATCCCGCTGGGCATCTACTGCCGCGCGTCGCTGGCCGAGCACATGGACGCCGAGCGGCTGTTCACCGAGACCAAGCAGGGTTTCGGCTTCTACCACAAGGCGTTCGACACGCCGTACCCGTTCCGCAAGTACGACCAGCTGTTCGTGCCGGAGTTCAACGCGGGCGCGATGGAGAACGCGGGCGCGGTGACGTTCCTGGAGGACTACGTCTTCCGCAGCCGGGTCACCCGCTACGCCTACGAGCGGCGCGCCGAGACGCTGCTGCACGAGATGGCGCACATGTGGTTCGGCGACCTGGTCACCATGCGCTGGTGGGACGACCTGTGGCTGAACGAGTCGTTCGCCACGTTCGCCAGCGTGCTGGCGCAGGCCGAGGCGACCGAGTACGTGCACGCCTGGACCAGCTTCGCCAACATCGAGAAGTCCTGGGCCTACCGGCAGGACCAGCTGCCCTCGACGCACCCGATCGCGGCCGACATCGTGGACCTGCAGGCCGTCGAGGTGAACTTCGACGGCATCACCTACGCCAAGGGCGCCAGCGTGCTCAAGCAGCTGGTCGCCTACGTCGGGCTGGACCACTTCCTGGCCGGGCTGCGGGTGTACTTCGGCAAGCACGCGTGGGGCAACGCGACGCTGGCCGACCTGCTCAGCGCGCTGGAGGAGGCCTCCGGCCGCGACCTGTCCGGCTGGAGCGCGCAGTGGCTGGAGACCACCGGCCTGAACTCGCTGCGGCCGAAGTTCGAGACCGACGCCGAGGGCCGGTTCACGTCGTTCGCGGTGCTGCAGACCGGCGCCAAGCCGGGCGCCGGTGAGCTGCGCACGCACCGCATCGCGGTCGGCATCTACGACGACAAGAACGGCAAGCTCGTGCGCAAGCAGCGGGTGGAGCTGGATGTCGAGGGCGAGCGCACCGAGGTGCCGGACCTGGTGGGCCAGCCGGCGGGCAGGCTGGTGCTGGTCAACGACGACGACCTGACCTACTGCACGATGCGCCTGGACGCCGGTTCGCTGACCACGCTGGTCGACCGGATCGCCGACATCACCGAGCCGCTGCCGCGCACGCTGTGCTGGTCGGCGGCGTGGGAGATGACCCGCGAGGCCGAGCTGAAGGCGCGGGACTTCCTGCAGATCGTGCTGCACGGCATCCACGCGGAGACCGAGGTCGGCGTCGTGCAGCGGCTGCTGCTGCAGGCGCAGACCGCGCTGAACTCCTACGCGCAGCCGTCGTGGGCGGCGGCCGAGGGCTGGCCGCAGTTCACGCGCAGGCTGCTGGAGCTGGCCCGCAGCGCCGAGCCGGGCTCGGACCACCAGCTCGCGTTCGTCAACTCGCTGACCGGTTCGGTCCTGGACGACGCGACGCTCGACGTGCTGGCCGGCTGGCTCGACGGTTCGGAGCCGCTGGAGGGCCTGGTGGTCGACGCGGACCTGCGCTGGCGCCTGCTGAACGCGCTGGTGGCCCACGGCCGGGCCGCCGACGAGGAGATCGACGCCGAACTGGCCCGCGACGACACGGCGACGGGCCGCCGCCACGCCGAACACGCCCGCGCCCTGCGGCCCACCCCCGAGGCGAAGGCGGAAGCCTGGCAACGCGCGGTCTACGACGACGACCTCCCGAACGCGACGAGCAACGCCATCATCGGCGGCTTCTCCCACCCCGGGCAGAAGGACCTGCTGACGGGCTACGTGAGCACGTACTTCGCCGCCATCGACGAGGTCTGGTCGCGCCGGTCGAGCGAACGGGCCCAGCCGACGGTGGTCGGGCTGTTCCCGGCTTGGGCTGTTGAGCATGCGACGGTGCAGGCCGCGGACGAGTGGCTGGCGGGCGAGCACCCGGCCGCACTGAGGCGGTTGGTTTCGGAGGGCCGGGCCGGCATCGTGCGAGCACTGGCGGCACGGGAATTCGACGAGGGCTGAGAAAAGGGAGAAGGGCGCCGGGCCGACATGGCTCGGCGCCCTAGTTCTTTTTCTGCTTTCGACACCGCAAGCCGGCAACGCAAGAAGACCGACTACCCCAACCAGACCTCCCCCGCCCCCGATCCACAGCCTGCTTTTGGTCGCCGATCAGGCGTGTCAAGGTACTCTTTCCCGCCTTGACACGCCTGCTCGGCGACCGAAACACAATCAGGCATCGGGGGCGGGGGTGGTCGTAAGGTGACCTTTCGGCGCCGTAAGGCGCTCTTTGGAACCCGCCCGCAGGGCGGGCTCTTCGCCTGCTCAAGGCGCCGGTTTAAAGATCAAGGGATGTCCTCGCCGGACGGGCAGGCTCCGGGATGACGGGGACCGTTGTCGTCTCACCTCGGGTGGGTGGGAGCCGGGTGGTCATCCCGTCGCCTGCGGTTTGTGCATATCACCTTGAGCCAGGGCCGCAAGGTTGGCATGTTCGGCCGCCGGCGGGTGCCTGGGTTGCGGCCCTGGCTCAAGGTGATCGTTCCGGTGTCAGGCGACGGGATGAACACCCAGCTCCGCTTTGTGTTCAAAGCGCCTCGCGGCGCAAAAAAAAGGGGGGCGGCCGCTGCGCGACCGCCCCCTTGTTGTTGCCCTAGTGCTTGGGTGCGGAGCCGGCCTGGTCGGCCAGCATGCGCAAGCCCGAGACGAGCCCGCCGATGAGGTCGCCCTCCTTGAAGGACGCCACCATGCTCATCACGGCCAGCTTCGCGCCGCGGTCGGGCAAGCGGCGGATCGCGTCGGAGCCCGTCACGATCTCCACCACCCGCTCGCCCGGGGACACCGCGATCAGCACGGCGTTGGCGGAGTTCGGCTCGATCCGCGCGTGCAGCTCTTCCGCGCGGGCCCGGCTCTCGGAGCCCAGCTCGCCGAGGTACACGCTGAAGTCGAGCCCGGTCTCCCGGCTCGCCAGCGTCAAGGCTTCGTCCAGACGGGCCAACTGGACGGTGCTGAATGGGCTGGATGGAGCAGCGGGCTCGTACATCCGGGCCACCGAGCGGCGACCGGTCGCCGTAATGGCGACCCCGATCTCCAGCTCCTCGTCCGATCCTGGCTGTCGGGTCAGCTCACCAGCTGCCACGGGCTCCTCCTGCCGCCGTCACGCGCGCGTTCCCGCTCGCGTCCCTGTTCTCCACCGGTTCGCCGGAGTGCGTGTCGTGCACGGTCCCGATACCTTCCGGGTTGCCGCTCCACCACATCGGCGGGTACTCCCAGGCCTGGCCGGGCCGGTAGCGCGGCGTGCCGGTCAGCTTCGACCGCAGGGTGAGCACGCTGATCACCCCGTAGATCGCGGCCGGGATCAGCGCGAAGATCAGGATCGTCTCTCCGATGTTCACGCGTGAAGAGTAGCCCGACGAGCCCTGGACCGCCGAAGCCGGTCGCGACCGCTCGTCGCGTGGGGGCCGCCGTCCGCCGAGCGTAGCGACGCCGTTGGCGCGATGGGCTGAAGAGCGGTCGGACGAAAGGTTGCAACTCAACGTACAGCCGGCCGCACCCGGCGCGATTGCCTTGTCCGGTGGCCCAGTTCCTCGTAGCTTTTTCACCTGTACGGGCCTTGCGCCCCGCTCCCCTTCCCAATGAGTAACGCACAGGTCCCTGGAGGACAGATCATGTACCTGCTCCGTACCCTCGCTCAGACCAACGACGACCACGCTCCGTCACTGATCGACACGGCGAACGGCTGCTCCACGCGGGGCACGCGTGTGACGCGTGGCACAAGGGTCACTGCCGGTACCCGAGTCACCCGCGGTACCCGCGTCACCAGGGGAACCCGCGTCACCGCCGGCACCCGCGTGACCCGCGGCACGCGAGTCACCCGTGGCACGCGAGTCACGATGGGCACCCGCGTCACGCGGGGCACCCGAGTCACCCGCGGCACGCGCGTCACCGCCGCCTGAGACCCGTCCCCGCCCGGAACTGACCCCGAACCACCACCAAGACGAAGACGTCGGAACGCCCCGGCTCACCACCACAGCCGGGGCGCCGGTGTGCGCGCGATCAGGCCGCCACGCCGAGGTAGGGCTTCCACAGCGGATCCGCGTCCCCGGAGTGCACGAGCAACCGCCAGTGCGGGCCCCGCGGCGCCGTCGGCACCACCCGCAACTGCCAGCCCAGCTCCTCCAGGAGCCGGTCGGCCTTGCGGCGGTTGCACTTCGCGCAACACGCCACGCAGTTCTGCCAGCTGTGCGGACCGCCCTTGCTGCGCGGCAGCACGTGGTCGATCGTCTCGGCCCGCCCGCCGCAGTACGCGCACTTGTAGCGGTCCCGGTGCATCAGCCCGGCCCGCGTCAGCGGCACCTGCGCCCGGTAGGGCACCCGCACGTAGGTCGACAACCGGATCACCGACGGCACCGGCAGCGACAGCGTCGCCGCGTGCAACGTCAGGCCACCCGGGTCGCCGTGCACGACCTCCGCCTTCCCGCACATGACCAGCACCACAGCCCGCCGCAGCGGGAGCGCGGTCAGCGGTTCGAACGTGGCGTTGAGCAGCAGCACGCGCCTGCGGCCCATGGAAAAAGCCCCGGGGGTGGTCGGACCGGCCGGATCCCGCCCTCTACGCTGACCCGAGGGTCGGCTCACGCGGCCGCCTCTTGGGGGTGGCCCACTGGGCTGAGGTCCGCCGCCGGGCGGCCCCTGACCCTGATGAGCACACAGGGCTACCTCCGGCGCCTGCCCGCCCACCGCTTGGTCGGGGGCGCCGAGGGGGATCGGTTGTCGGTCTGGCACTCGACCACCTCCACCGGTGCAGCCATAGTCGACCACAGATCACACCCGATGCGCACCTGTGTTAGAAGACGTGTCCTGTGAAATTCGTTCGACGTCTGCGTGACGACGGGCGAAAACGGCCAGAAAGGGATCCCCGAGCCCCGTGACGCCGCTGCTCAACGAAGCACCCGAGTGCATCGACCAACCGGGCACCTGGTGCTATCAAGTGTTCCAGATCACGCACAACGAGTGGCTGGCGGCCTCCGCCAACTGGCTGATCGCCAAGCCGCTGCGGATCATCCTGATCCTGCTCGTCGCGATGATCATCCGGTTCCTGCTGCACAAGCTGATCGACCGGGTCACCACCATGCCGCGCGGCAACGGCGGCAAGCTGCCCACCATCCTGCGTCCCCTGCGCGAGCGCGCCCCCGACATCCTCGGCCCGGTCGTGGCCGAGCGGCGCCGCCAGCGGGCCAAGACGATCGGGTCGGTGCTCAAGTCGCTGACCTCGTTCGTCGTGCTCGGGCTCGCCGCGATCTACATCCTCGGCGAGCTGGGCATCAACCTCGGGCCGCTGCTCGCCTCGGCCGGTGTGGTCGGCATCGCGCTCGCGTTCGGCGCCCAGAACCTGGTCAAGGACTTCCTGTCCGGGATGTTCATGATGCTGGAGGACCAGTACGGTGTCGGCGATGTCGTGGACATCGGGCCGGCCACCGGCACGGTCGAGTCGGTCGGCCTGCGCATCACCACGATCCGCGACGTCAAGGGCACCGTCTGGTACGTCCGCAACGGCGAGGTGACCCGGGTCGGCAACTCCAGCCAGGGCTACGCGATCGCCCTCGTGGACGTGCCGCTGAGCTACAACGCCGACGTCGAGCGCGCCACCGCCGTGCTCACCGAGGCCGCCCACACCGCGGCCGCGACCGAGCCGCTGTCGGTCGACCTGCTGGAAGAGCCCGAGGTGCTCGGTGTGGAGAAGGTCACCCCGGAGAGCATCGAGCTGCGGCTGACGGTCAAGGTGCGGCCGGGCCGGCAGTGGGCCGTGCAGCGGCAGCTGCGTGCGGCCTGCCTCACGGCACTGGAGGAAGCCGGCTTCCTCTCCACCGCGACCACGGCATGATGGAAGGGTGACCGGTATGAGCGACCCCCAGTCCTTCTTCGAAGCCGTCGGCGGGGAACCGACCTTCCGCAAGATCGTCGCGCGGTTCTACGCCGAGGTGGCGAAGGACGAGGTGCTGCGGCCGATGTACCCCGAGGAGGACCTCGGGCCGGCCGAGGACCGGCTGCGGCTGTTCCTGATGCAGTACTGGGGTGGCCCCCACACCTACTCCGACCAGCGCGGACACCCGCGGCTGCGGATGCGGCACGCGCCGTTCAAGATCGGCCCCATCGAGCGCGACGCCTGGCTGCGCGCGATGCGGATCGCGGTCGACGAGGCCGGGCTGCCGGAGCCGCTGGAGACCCAGCTGTGGAACTACCTCGAGATGGCCGCCCACAGCATGATGAACAGCTGGGTCTGACCGGCCCCGCGCCCGCCTGAGCGGGCACGGGGCCGTCGGCCTCAGAGCTTGGCCAGCGCGTTCGCGAGCGGCTCCAGCACGTCCGGGGTGTGCGGCGGCGGCAGGTAGACGATCGCGAGGTCCAGACCCTGCTCGCCGAGCGCGGCGGCTTCGTCGGCGACCTTGGCGTAGTCGAGGTCGGTGCCCAGCCGCACGTGGCTGGACAGCATGATCTCCTTCGGGTCGCGGCCGATGTCGGCGCAGTGCTGGTGCAGCACGTCCCGCTTGCGGGCGAACTCCTCCGGCGTGCCGCCGACGAAGTTCCAGTGCTGGGCGAAGCGCGCCGCGGTGCGCAGGGTGCGCTTCTCGCCGCTGCCGCCGATCACGATCGGCGGGTGCGGGCGCTGGATCGGCTTCGGCTCGTTGCGGGCGTCGGTGAGCTGGTAGTACTCGCCCTGGAAGGTCGTCGTCTCCTGCGTGAGCAGGCCGACCAGCACCTCGCAGGCTTCCTCGAAGCGGTCGCTGCGCTGCTTGACCGTGCCGAGTTCCATGCCGTAGGCGCCGGACTCCTCCTCGTTCCAGCCCGCGCCGATGCCGATCTCCAGCCGCCCGTTCGACACGATGTCGAGCGTCGCGGCCATGTTCGCCAGCAGCGCCGGGTGCCGGTAGTGGATGCCGCTGACCAGCGTGCCCAAGCGCAGCCGCTTGGTCGCCTGCGCCAGCGCGGTCAGCGTGACCCAGCCCTCCAGGCACGGGCCGGTCGGGTCGGAGAAGATCGGGTAGAAGTGGTCGAAGGTCCAGCCGGACTCGAAGATCTCGATGTCGTCGGCCGCTTGCCACACGGCGAGCATGTCGGACCATTCGGTGTTCTGCGGTGAGGTCTTGAACGCGAAGCGCATAGCCGTGACCCTAGCGACCTGGAGCAGCTCCAGCGCAAGTCAGAACAGCAGCGGAAGCAGCGCGTGCCGCCGCCGGACCACCGCGCCGTAACGGGCGTCCAGGCGCATCCACGAGTTCGTCGCCGTCACCCGGATGATGTCGTCCGGAATGGACGAATCGAAGAACCCCATTCCGGACAGGGCGAACAGGCAGCGCATCTGGACCTTCACCTCGAGGTCGCCCTCGCTGACGGTCAGCACGGCCTGGTCCATCAGCGACGCCGGCGGGGTGCCGTGCGGGCCGGCGTTCTCCCGGGCCAGCGCGACCCCGCGGTCGGTGAGGTCGCTGATGACCTTCGTGGGCAGCTCGTCGACCAGCTGCCACTGGCCGGTGGCCGGCAGTTCGCTGTGCCACAGCAGGTCCCGCGGCGGCCCCGGGTCCATCCGCTCGCCACCGGCGACCGTGAGGGCGGCCAGCAGCTCGTTGCCGGACACCGTCACGTCGCCCGGTTCGACCTCGCCGTGCACCGCGCGGGTGGCCAGGCAATCGAACGGGGTGGACACCCAGGCCTCCACGATGCCCGGGACAGCACCGCCGCGGTTGCGCAGCCGCACCGCGGCCTGGCCGTCCAGCCGCACCGCCCGGGCCACGAAGGCCCCGAGCGTCTCGCGGTCGCCCCGGTCGGGGACGCGCAGCTCGGTCACGCGCCCGCCTCCGTAAGCCGGCTCTGCAGGAACGCCCGCTCCTCCGCGGTCAGCCGGCGCGGGCGGTTGGTGGTGACGTCGTAGGGCGCGAGGACGGTCTCGGCGGTTACCGCGACCGGCGACTCGGCGTCCGGACCGTCGTGCACCCGGTAGTCCAGGGTCAGCGACGCGAACTTGAGGTCCTTCAGCGAGATCTCCACCCGGATCTCCTGCCCGTCCACCACGACCGGGGCGCGGTAGTGCACGGCCAGCTTGACCACGACCATGCCCTTCGCGAACTCCGCGAGCCCGGCGCGGCCCGCTTCGTCGAACAACAACGGCACGCGTGCCTCTTCGAGCAACGTCACCATGTTCGCGTGGTTGACGTGCCCGAACACGTCCATGTCCGACCAGCGGGGCCGCACCTTCGCTACGTACACCCCGATATTCCTACCTCACCGTGCTCCGCAGCTGTCGCGCGGCGACCGACAGCGTCGCGAGGTCGAGCCGTCCCGACTGGTTGATCTCGTCGAGCGACACCCGCGCCCGCGCCAGCCGGGAGGCGTTCGCCTTCTCCCACTGCGCGATCTTGGAGTCCGTCTCGTCCTCGGGATCGCTGTGCCGCAACGCGTCCAGCGTGATCGCCCGCAGCGACGAGTACACGTCGTCGCGCAGGGCAAGCCGGGCCAGGGCGTGCCACCGGTTCCCGCGCTCCAGCGCGCTGATCGAGGTGAGCAGCCGGTCGACGTCCAAGTGGGCGGACAGCGCGTAGTACAGCCGCGACGCCTCCTCCGGGCTGCTCTCCGCGTCCACCCCGGCCTCGCGCACCGCCAGCTCGGCCACCTCGACGACGTCGAGCAGACCGTAGGCGTCCAGCAGGACCGCGACGCGCAGCGCCAGCTCACGCGGCACCCCGGCCTCGGCGTAGCGGTCGGCCTGCTCGCGCACGGCCTCGGCTTCGCGGCCGCGCAGGAGCGCGTCGACCTTCGGCGCCAGCTCGGCGATGACCGGACCGAAGCGGGAGATCTCCGCGCCGACGGCCAGCGGCTGCGGCCGGTTGGCGAGGAACCAGCGCGCGGCGCGGTCCAGCAGCCGCCGCGACTCCAGCATCATCTCGTCCTGCACCTCGGTGGGCACCGCGTTGTCGAGCGCGTTGATGTCGGCCCACAGGGCGTTGAGGTTGAACACGCGCGTGACGATCGTGTACGCGCGCACCGCGTCGGTGGCGGTCGCGTTCATCTCCTCGGCCAGGCGGTAGGCGTAGGACACGCCCGCCCCGTCGACGACCTCGTTGACCAGCAGCGTCGTGATGATCTGGCGGCGCAGCGGGTGCTCGCCGATGCGGTCGGCGAACCGCTCGCGCAGCGGTTTCGGGAAGTACTCGGGCAGCCGCCGGGCGAACACCTCCGCGTCCGGCAGGTCGCTGGCCAGCAGCTCGTCCTTCAGCTCCAGCTTCACGTGCGCGAGCAGGGTCGCCAGCTCCGGCGAGGTGAGGCCCTGCCCGGCCTTCTCCAGCGCCTGGAACTGCTGCTTGCTCGGCAGCGCCTCGAGCTTGCGGTCCAGTGCCCCGGCCTTCTCCAGGTTCGCCACCAGCCGGGCGTGCACCGGGAGCATCGGCACCGCGTGGGCCCGGCTCACGCCGAGCACCGCGTTCTGGTGGTAGTTGTCCGCGAGCACCAGGCGGCCGACCTCGTCGGTCATCTCGTGCAGCAGCTCGTTGCGCTGCTCGCGGTCCAGTGCGCCGCTGCTGACCAGGTGGTCGAGCAGGATCTTGATGTTGACCTCGTGGTCGGAGCAGTCCACCCCGGCCGAGTTGTCCAGCGCGTCGGTGTTGATCTTGCCGCCGGCGCGGGCGAACTCGATGCGGCCGCGCTGGGTCAGGCCCAGGTTGCCGCCCTCGCCGACCACCTTCACCCGCAGCTGGTTGCCGTCGACGCGCACCGCGTCGTTGGCCTTGTCCCCGGCGTCGGCGTGGGTTTCGGTCTCGGCCTTGACGTAGGTGCCGATGCCGCCGTTCCACAGCAGGTCCACCGGGGCCAGCAGGATCGCGCGGATCAGGTCGGCCGGGGCGAGCTGGGTGACATCGTCGGCCAGGCCGAGCGCCTGACGCACCTGCGGCGACACCGGGATCGTCTTGGCGCTGCGGGAGAAAACGCCACCGCCCTCGCTGATCAGCGAGCGGTCGTAGTCCTCCCACGACGAGCGCGGCAGCTCGAACAGACGCTTGCGCTCGCGGAACGACGCCGCCGCGTCCGGGTTCGGGTCGAGGAAGACGTGCAGGTGGTTGAACGCGGCCACCAGCCGGATGTGCTCGGACAGCAGCATCCCGTTGCCGAACACGTCCCCGGCCATGTCGCCGATGCCGACGACCGTGAAGTCCTGGGTCTGGGTGTCCACGCCCAGCTCGCGGAAGTGCCGCTTGACGCTCTCCCAAGCGCCGCGGGCGGTGATGCCCATGGCCTTGTGGTCGTAGCCGACCGACCCGCCGGAGGCGAACGCGTCACCCAGCCAGAAGCCGTAGTCCGCGGACACCTCGTTGGCGATGTCGGAGAAGGTCGCGGTGCCCTTGTCGGCCGCCACCACGAGGTAGTTGTCGTCGCCGTCGTAGCGCACGACGTCCTTGGCCGGGACCGTGCGGCCCTCGACGAGGTTGTCGGTCAGGTCGAGCAGGCCGGAGATGAACATGCGGTAGCAGGCGATGCCCTCGGTCAGCTGCGCGTCGCGGTCCACGCCCGGATCGCCGGTCGGGACAGGCGGGCGCTTGACGACGAACCCGCCCTTCGCGCCCACCGGCACGATCACGGCGTTCTTCACCGCCTGCGCCTTGACCAGGCCCAGGATCTCGGTGCGGAAGTCCTCCCGGCGGTCCGACCAGCGCAGGCCACCGCGGGCGACCGAGCCGAAGCGCAGGTGCACACCCTCGACGCGCGGCGAGTACACGAAGATCTCGAACCGCGGCCGCGGCTCCGGCAGGTCCGGCACGCTCTGCGGGTCCAGCTTGAGCGCCAGGTACGGGCGGGGGCGGCCGTCGGCGTCGGTGACCCGGTAGTTGGTGCGCAGCGTGGCGCAGATGACCGACAGCAGGCGGCGGAGGATGCGGTCCTCGTCCAGGCTGGTGACGGCGTCGATCATCGCCGAGATCTCACCGACCAGGGCTTCGGTCTGCTCGTCCGCGGCCGGGTCCGTGGTCAGGTCGAAGCGGTGCTCGAACAGCTTGACCAGCATCTTGGCGATGTCGGTGTGCGCGAGGACGGCGCGCTGGATGTACTCCTGCGAGTACGGCGTGCCGGCCTGGCGCAGGTAGCGCGAGTAGGCGCGCAGCACCGCGGCCTGGCGCCAGGACAGCCCGGCGCGCAGCACGAGGGCGTTGAAGTCGTCGACCTCGCAGTCGCCCCGCCACGCGGCGGCGAAGGCGTCCTGGAAGCGCTCGCGCAGGTCGTGTTCGGCGTCGCCGAGGTCGGTCAGGCCGATGCGCAGTCCGAAGTCGTAGACCCAGGACCGGGTGCCGTCCCAGCGGCGCAGCTCGTAGGGCCGCTCGTCGACGACCTCCAGGCCCATCCGCTGCAGCACCGGCAGCACGGCCGACAGCGTGACGCCCTCGCCGAGCAGGTAGAGCTTGAACCGCCGCTCCCCCGGCTCGGCGCCCTCGGGCGTGTAGAACGACATCGCCAGGTCGTCCTGGCCGGTCAGGCTCTCCAGCTTGCGCAGGTCGGCCAGCGCCTCGGTGGCGGTGAAGTCCTCCTTGTACGCCTCGGGGAAGATGCCCGAGTAGCGCTGGCCCAGCTCACCGGCCGACTCCTCGCCGAGGACCGCGGTGGTGCGGGCGTTTTCCCGCCGTTCCGCGAGGATCGCCTCGACCATCAGGTCGTCCCAGTTGCGCACCGCGGCGTTGAGCCGCTCCTGGATGCGCAGGACGTCCGGCTCGACGCGCGTGGCCGGGTCGGTGTGGACGATGAAGTGCACCTGGGCGAGCGCGGTCTCGCCGACGCGGGTGCCGTACTCGAGGTGGGTGCCTTCGAGTTCGGCGAGCAGGACCTCCTGCATCGCCAGGCGCGAGCGGGTGGTGTAGCGGTCGCGCGGCAGGAACACCAGGCACGAGTAGAAGCGGCCGAAGGTGTCGCGGCGCAGGAACAGCCGCAGGCGGCGCCGGTCGGACAGGGTGATGGCGCCGATGGCGGTCGAGTAGAGCGAGTCGAGGTCGGCGGAGAACAGGTCGGCGCGCGGCCAGTTCTGCAGGACCTCCAGCATGCGCTGGCCGGAGTAGGACTCCATGGGGAAGCCGGCGCGGTGGATGACCTCGCACACCTTGCGCGAGACGACCGGGACGTCGAGGACGTCCTCGTGCAGCGCGGAGGTGGTGAACATGCCGAGGAACCGGTGCTCGCCGGTGACGTTGCCGCGCTCGTCGAACGTCTTGACGCCCACGTAGTACGGGTAGACCGGACGGTTCACTGTGGACGGTGCGCTGGCCTGCGTGAGGACGAGCAGGTGCGGGGCGAGCGCGGTGGCGGCCGTGTCCGGGCCGGCGGTGAGGCTGCGGGCGGCGAGGCTGTCCTGGCGCAGCACGCCGAGGCCGGAGGCGAGGACGGCGCGCAGGGCGGGTTCGTCGGTGCCCGGGTCGGGGTCCTCGACCAGTTCGTAGCGGCGGTAGCCGAGGAACATGAAGTGGCCGTCGGCGAGCCAGCGGAGGAGGTTGGCGCCCTCGGCGACCTCGTCGGCGGGCAGGGGCGGCGGGGTGGCGTCGAGCTCGGCGGCCAGGCTTTCCGCGGCCTGGATCATCTTGTCGGTGTCCTCGACGACCTCGCGGACGTCGCCGAGCACGGAGGCGAGGTGGGTGCTCAGCTCGCGGCCGCGGTTGGGGTCGGTGATCAGGTCGATCTCGACGTACATCCAGGATTCGACCATCGCGCCCTCGGGCGGGTCGGCGACGTCGGCGGCCGGGTGGACCTTGCTGAGCTCGCCGGTGATGTCCCGTGTGACGGCGACGATGGGGTGGACGAGGCGCTGGACCTGGACGCCGTCGCGGGCGAGCTTGGCGGTGATCGAGTCGACCAGGTAGGGCATGTCGTCGGTGACGATCTGGACCACGGTGGCGTCGCGGGTCCAGCCGTCCTCGGCGGTGGTCGGGTTGAGGAGCCGGACCGCGGGGGCGCCCGGCACGCGGTTGCGCGCGAACTCCTGGTGGGACCGAACGGCGCCGACGAGGTCGACGGGGTCGTCGCCGAGGATCTCGTCGGCCGGGATGTGGCGGTAGTAGAGGCGGATGAGGTCGGCGATGTCCGGCGCGTGCCGGGCCGCGGCTTCGATCAGCTCGTCCCGGATCTGCTCCGGGCTGGCAGGTCGTAGGCGGTCGGTTCCGGGCGTGGTTCCGGGGCGGACGGACACTCTTGTCGAGCTCATCTCAGGCAACTCTCCACCGAGTCTGATCGCGCGCGTGACGCTGAACGAACACCACCATAACCAGCTCGAAAAACCTGCTGACGCCCGACTGCCGGATCGTAGAATCGATGCACAATCGAGGCGGAGCCGCGGGGTGGTGGAGTGGCGTTCCACACCGGGGGGATCGCCTCCGGCGGGGGTCCCGAAACGCGTTTTGGCGCCCGGTGAATCAAAGCTCAACTCGGCCCCTCGCGGCGACAACCGTACCCCGACGAGCGCTACAGCATCGATCAAGCGGCCACGGCCCGGGCTCGACAACCCAGCCGTCCCGACTGTGGTCGCGTGCCCAGCCGTGCACGTCCGTTGCGCCACTACCGCCAACCGCATGGACCGTTGAGCCGGTCGCCGCGGCGGCGAAGTCTCCCCCGGCCTATGACCGCCCACCGACCAGCCGCAGCGAGCACAACTGCCCCAACGCCGCCAGCCCTCGCCCGTCGCGGCGGCCAACCATCACCGCAATGCCACGCAGAAGTTCAGCCGCCACCGCATCCCCGCCGGCCCAAACCCTGCGACCTCAACGCCCCCGTCGCCAAGTCGCCCGGACGCACCGCCATCGCGGCTGACCTTCACCGCCGCGGCGCGTCGGCGGAGGTCAGCCGTCGCCGCGGTGGCGGCCGTTGCCTGGCTCGCTGCCGTTGCGCCCGTGGCCGTTGACCGGCCGCGGCTCGGACGACGATTGGTTGCCGAGCCGCTTCACGAGGGCCGCCGCGCTCGCGGTGCCCGCCTGGTGCTCGGCGAGCGCGCGGGCGAGCAGGTCGGCGAGTCCGGCGTCCTCGGGCAGGTCGTCGTCCGGCACGCCGGTCAGCTCGGTGCGGAACGGCTCGCCGAGGTCGTCGTCCTGCAGCACGGGCGCGGTCGTGAACGGCGTCTCCGACGTGCTGGTGCCGGTGGCCGGTTCGCTGTCCGTGTCCGAAAAGTCATCCCACGGCGCCAGCGACGGTGGCAGCCGCAGTCGAGGCAGCCAGTTGTCGATGACCGGCATGCTCGGCGCAGACCCGTTCTCCCCGCGAACGTCGGGCTCGGAAGCGCTGTCCGCCCGCGCAGCCGGAGCGGCGTCGGCACGGCTGACCGGCTCCGCCTCCGCGCTCAACCACGACTCACCGGAGGAGCCACCGTCGTCCCGGGCGGCGAACTCACGGCTCGCCTCCTCGCGCTCGCGAAACTCCCGGCCCGCATCCCCGCGCCCGCCGAACTCCCGACCCGCTTCCTCACGCCCGTCGAACTCACGGCTCGCGCCCCCGCGCCCGGCAAGCTCACGGCTGGCGTCCTCGGGGGCAGCAGAACCCTGGTCGGCATCCGCGCGCCCGGCGAACTCGCGGGCAGCAGACTCCCGACCGGCAGCGTCACGCGAGATGGATTCCCGGCTCGTGTCGTCGCGGCCAGCGGAGTCCTGTCCGGCGAAGTCCCTGCCCACGTCCTCGGGCACGGACTCGCCGCTCGTCTCCGCGCGCGTCGCGCTGTCGTGAGGCGTGTCGTCCTCCGCGCGGCGGCGTCCGCCGGCCTCGGGACGTCCCGGCTCGCCTGTTCCGGGCGCGCGGCGGCGACCGCCGCTCGCGCCGGTGCTGACGCCCAGCCTGTCCAGCACGCTTCGCGCCGCGACCGATCCGTGCTCCGAATCGTGCCGCGTCTTCCGGGACGCCCGCGTATCGGCGCGCTCCGAGCGCGAAACCGCCACGGCCTCCGACGACACTTCGTCGCGCGACGAAACCTCGTCTGCCTTGTCTTCGGCCCGCCGACGCCCCGCCGATCCCGCACGAGATCGATCCGACAGCGCCTTCAGAACCACGTCCGCGACCGGTTCGGACCGCCGGTACCGCACCACGTCGGACGGCGACCCCGTCGCGGCATTCGCCCGCTCGGACCGTGACGCCACGCTCTCGTCCGCCGGCTTCGCGGATTCCCGCTGCTCGGGCCGTGAAGCCGTCGCGACTTCGTCCGAACGCGAAGCCCTACCCGGCTCCTGCGACCGGGATGCCGGACCGGTGTCGTTCGACCGTGAAGCCCGTACGTCTTCCACAGGCGCGGTCTTCGCGACCTCCGCCGGCCGCTCGTCGACGGGTTCGGGCGCCAGCGACCAGCTCGGCCGAGCGCTCTGCGGCCGTGCCTGCTCCGCCGCCTCACGCGGCCGGGGCGTCTCCGCTTCCTCGCTCGAAGCCTCGGTGCTCGGCTCCCGGCTCGCCGGCACCGTCGGCTCAGGCACCGACAACGGCGCGACCGCCACCGAAGCCGTCGCGACCTCGCTCGCCGGCACCGACCCCAGGACGTGGTCGAGATCGACATCGGCGTGCCCGTCGCCACCGAACTCGCCCGCCAGCAGACCGATCGCCTGACGCCGGGCCCGCGCGTGGATGTGCTCGGCGGCGCGCGCCAGCTGCAGGCACTCGATCGCCTCGGCGTAGCGGCCGAGGCGCTCCTCCACGTGCGCCAGCTCGGTCCACAGGCGCGCGGTCAGCGCGTGCAGCTCGTGCCGCTCGGTGGCGTGCACGGCGTCACGCAACATCCGAGCGGCCGCCTCCACGCTGCCGGAGGGCAGCAGGACCCGCGTGGCGATCGCCATCCGGAGCCACCCGGCCGGCGCGACGGACGCCGCACGGGCCGGCTCGTCCAGCACCGGCTGCGCCAAGTCCAGCGCGTTGGTGCCGTCCCCGCGGTCGAGCAGCGAGCAGACGAGCTGGAGCACCAGCCGGATCCGCACCACACCGCCGTCGTGCTGCGCGTCCTCCAACTGCTCGAGGAATCCCAGCCCCGTCCGCGCCGCGTCGGCCGCGCCGATGACGTCCCCGTGACGACGCCGGTGCGCCGACACCGCGACCCGCAGCAGCGACCGCGCCAGCAGCCGTCCGTCACCGTCGAGGTCGTCGTCCGCCCCGCACAGCCGGTCGGCCTCGGCGAGGGTCCGGTCGAGCTCCAGCTTGCGCCCGAACTGCGCCAGGCACCCGACCAGCTGGCTGAGCGCCGCCGCCTTGCGCGCACCGCCGAAACCAGCCGCGTCCAGCACCGGCCGCAGCGCCGCGAGCCCGGTCAGGGGCGCGCCGACACTGCGCGCACACACGGCGAGGTCGGTGCGCAACTGGGCCGCGAGCGTCGTCTGCCCCGTGTCCTCCGCGGCACGCAGCGCAGCCACGGCACGGCCCACCGTCGGCGCCCGCAGACCGAGACGAACCCGCGCCGACACCGCGAGCCCCTCGCCACGGACCCACAGCTCCTCCGCACCGGCCGCCTCGGCCAGGGCAGCGGCCCGCTCACCGAGCACGAGCGCCAGCTCGGGCGCGCGCAGCTCGAAGTCGGCCGCCTGGCCGAGCAGCCGCTCGACCGCCGCGATCTCCGCGCTCCGGCCGCCGTCCTGCGAACGGGAACCGGATCGGCTGTGCTGGGTGGCTACCAAGGGGACTCCGCTTCCGTGTCGGCTCGAGCGTGCTAGCACGGGGCTTCCCCGCTCAGTCGCGCGTGAGCTTGCGGTGTGTCACCCGGTGCGGCCGGGCCGCGTCCGGTCCGAGCCGCTCCACCTTGTTCTTCTCGTAGCCCTCGAAGTTGCCCTCGAACCAGAACCACTTGGCCGGGTTCTCGTCGGTGCCCTCCCACGCGAGGATGTGCGTCGCGACGCGGTCCAGGAACCACCGGTCGTGCGAGATGACCACGGCACAGCCGGGGAACTGCTCCAGCGCGTTCTCCAGCGAGCCCAGCGTCTCGACGTCCAGGTCGTTGGTCGGCTCGTCCAGCAGGATCAGGTTCCCGCCCTGCTTGAGGGTCAGAGCCAGGTTCAGCCGGTTGCGCTCGCCACCGGAGAGCACGCCCGACGGCTTCTGCTGGTCCGGGCCCTTGAACCCGAACGCGCTGACGTAGGCGCGCGACGGCATCTCGGTCTGCCCGACGTTGATGTAGTCGAGCCCGTCGGACACCACCTCCCACACCGTCTTCTTCGGGTCGATGCCGGCCCGATTCTGGTCCACATAGGACAGCTTGACCGTCTCGCCGATCTTGACTTCGCCGTCGTCCGGCTTCTCCAGCCCGACGATGGTCTTGAACAGGGTCGTCTTACCGACACCGTTCGGGCCGATCACGCCGACGATGCCGTTGCGCGGCAGCGTGAACGACAGGTCGTCGATCAGGACGCGGTCCTCGAAGCCCTTCTTCAGGTGCGAGACCTCGACGACCACGCTGCCCAGCCGCGGCCCCGGCGGGATCTGGATCTCCTCGAAGTCCAGCTTGCGGGTGCGCTCGGCCTCCGCGGCCATCTCCTCGTAGCGGTCGAGCCGGGCCCGCGATTTGGTCTGGCGCGCCTTGGCGTTGGACCGCACCCAGTCCAGCTCGTTCTTCAGGCGCTTCGCGAGCTTGGCGTCCTTCTTGCCCTGGACCTCGAGGCGTTCGCGCTTCTTCTCCAGGTACGTGGAGTAGTTGCCCTCGTAGCCGACGACCCGGCCGCGGTCGAGCTCCATGATCCACTGGGCGACGTTGTCCAGGAAGTACCGGTCGTGGGTGACCGCGAGGACGGCGCCCGGGTAGCTGGCGAGGAACTGCTCCAGCCACAGCACGCTCTCCGCGTCCAGGTGGTTGGTGGGCTCGTCGAGCAGCAGCAGGTCGGGCTTCGACAGCAGCAGCTTGCACAGCGCCACCCGGCGCCGCTCACCACCAGAGAGGTGGGTGACCGGCTCGTCCGGCGGCGGGCAGCGCAACGCGTCCATCGCCTGCTCGAGCTGGGAGTCCAGCTCCCAGGCGTCGGCGTGGTCGAGCTCCTCCTGCAGCCGGCCCATCTCCTCCATCAGCTCGTCGCTGTAGTCGGTGGCCAGCAGTTCGGCGATCTCGTTGAAGCGGTCGAGCTTCACCTTGATCTCGCCGAGGCCCTCCTCGACGTTGCCGCGGACGGTCTTGTCCTCGTTGAGGGGCGGCTCCTGCTGGAGGATCCCGACGCTCGCGCCCGGCTGGAGGAAGGCCTCGCCGTTGCTCGGCTGATCGAGTCCCGCCATGATCTTCAGCACGGTGGACTTGCCGGCACCGTTCGGACCCACGACGCCGATCTTGGCGCCTGGGTAGAACGCGGTGCTGACATCGTCGAGGATGACCTTGTCCCCGACGGTCTTGCGCACCTTTTTCATGGTGTAGATGAACTCGGCCATGCCCACGATCGTAGAGCCGTGTCACGCGCGGCCGAACGCCGGTCACCATCCCGCGACGGACAGTCAACCCCCCGTCACCGTGGAGAACGTCCGGCGCGTCACGGGCCCTGCCCTCCCGTCGGCCCGGCCAGCGCCGGCGCGCGTGCTCCGACGGGCCGGTTCTCCAGGGCTTCGGCGGCGAGGCCGGCAGAGTCCCACAACGGGATCTGGGACGGCACATCGGGTTCGGCCCGCAGACCCCGCCTTAGCGAGACGCTGCACTGGGCGAGGTTGGGCCCGAGCGCGAAAGCCTCGAGTTCAAGTTGAGCACGAGACCCGTCGATGTCCGGATCGCCGGTGTGCAGCCGCCCGTTGACCACGACCGGATCCCCCCGGCGCAACGCCTCCGCCGCCGAAGCCGCCAGCGCGCGGCGGCACACCACCCGCACCGAGAACCGCCTGCCCGGCACCCACTCCTGTCTGTGCCGGTCGAACCGGCGCTCGTCGCTGCGCACCCAGAAGATCGCCAGTTCGTGCCGGTCCTGCCCGACCCGCTTGACCGTGATGTCGCTGGTGATCGTGCCCACCAGGGTCACCATCGTCTCCCCGATCGCCATCGCCGCTCTCCTTCTCGCTCGTCGTCACCGGCCTGACACCAGAGTGGCCCCGGGAACGAGCGGTTGGGAGAGCGAAGGCGAAATCGGCCGAAATCTGTGGATGAATTCGGGCCGTGTGGACAACTCGTGGCGAAAACCGGTCGTGGCCCCGAAACTGTCGGTGCCGTGTGCTAGGGGCGGGGCTTGCCCTGTTCTGCCATCTGCTTGAGCATCGCGTTGTAGGCCGCCAGCTCCTGGTCGCCGCTGGCCTCCTCCCGGCGGTCCTTCCGCTTCGCCTCACGCGCGTCCGCCCGCGACCACTGCACGAGCAACGCGATCAGCACCAGCAGCACCGGAACCTCGCCGGAGGCCCACGCGATACCGCCGCCGAGCCGCTGGTCCGCCAGCAGGTCGGACACCCACGGCAGGTGCAGCGCGCGGTAGAAGTTGTCGCCGATGATCGTCTGCTTCGACATCAGGATCACGCCGAAGAAGGCGTGGAACGGCATGGCGGCGAACATCATCCCGAGGCGGCCGAGGTGCGGCAGCCGCCGCGGAGCCTGGTCGACGCCGATCACCGGCCAGTAGAAGACGTACCCGGCGAGGAGGAAGTGGGCGTTCATCAGAAGGTGTGCCCAGTGGTAGTTCAGCGCCGCGTCGAACAGGCCGGAGAAGTACAGCGCGTAGAACGAGCCGACGAACAAGGCCAGCGCGACGATCGGATGGGTGAGCACGCGCGCCACCGGTGAGTGCACCGCAGCCAGCAGCCACTCGCGCGGCCCCGGCGGGGCGTCCCGGCCCGCCACCGGCAACGCCCGCATCGCGAGCGTCACCGGCCCGCCCAGGACGAACAGCACCGGGGCGATCATCGACAGGAGCATGTGACTGCCCATGTGCACGCTGAACATCGCCGGCGAGTAGCGCCCGATGCCCGACGACGTGGCGATCAGCAGCACGAAGCACCCGGCGAGCCACGCCACCGTCCGCCCCACCGGCCACTCGACGCCGTTGCGCCGCAGCCGCCGCAGACCCGCCAGGTACAGCGCGGCCAGCACGATCGCCGCCGTGCCGTAGACCAGGTCGAAGCGCCAGTCGAACAGCAGCCGCGGCAGGGTCGGCGCGCCGGGCAGGTCGTAGCCGATGAGCAGTTCGGTCGTCGACGGCTGTACGGCTTCCTGCGGCGGCGGGGTGCGCCCCAGCGCGGTGGCGATGCCGATCGTGACGAACATGATCAGCACCTCGACCGCGGCCAGTCGCAGCAACTGCCCCCCACCCTGGCCGTCGACCACTGCGCGCACCCCGCGGCTGCGCTGCTGCTGGCCGAACACGCCGAGCACCAGCAACGCGACGATCTTCGCCACGACGAGCAGGCCGTACTCGGTGGTGAGCAGGTCGGACAGGGGCAGCCGGACCAGCGCGTTGATCACGCCGGAGAGGGCCATCACGATCCAGCAGACCAGCGCGAGCCGGGAGAAACGCCTCGCCGCGAGCGAGAGGTGCTCGCCGCGCCGCCAGCCGAGCGCGAGCAGCGCCACCAGGCCGCCGACCCACAGTGACGCGGCGATCAGGTGGTAGAGCAGGCTGTTCGTGGCGAGGTCGTGCGAGCCGCCGCTGGCCGAGTGGCCGGTCACGGCGACCGGGACGAGCCCGATGACGGACAGCCCGAACAGCACCGCGGTCCAGCCCCAGGACAGCGCGAGACGGCAGCCGAGGACCAGCACGAGCGCGATCGCCGCCGTCCACAGCCAAGCCTTGGGCTGCTCGATCGCATCCACCAGGTCCAGCAGGACCTGCGGTGAGAACAACTCGGTGACCGGCTTGCCCGCCGCGTCCGCCGCACTGAACAGGACCGAAGCGAGCGCGGCGAAGAACCACACCCACGCGGCGATCCCCGCGGCACGCAGAGCCGCGTACCCGTCTCGGGCCAGCACGCCGGACTTCTGCGGCGGCACCAGGAACGTCGCGAGCAGCAGGGACCCCACGCACACGACCGACGCCGCGTCGGCGAGCACCCGGACCACGCCGACGCCGTACTGGGTGACAAGGCCGGGCTCGGGCAGGCCGGCGATCTGGTAGGTGGCCCCGCCCGACAGCGCGAGCAGCGCGACGGCCACCACCGCCGCCAGCAACCCGCACACCAGGAGCAGCGGGAGGACGCTCACCCGGCGCCGGGTCGCGGGCTCGGAAACTTCGGAGGGCACACGTCGAGGGTAGGCCCGGCTCAAACGGGGAGTTCGGCAGCGGTCCGTTCACGGTGACCTGCGCGACTCGCGCCGGCCGCGGCCGGGGCGATGAGCGCCGCGAGAACCGCTACCAGCACGAACGAAGCGGACAGGGAGGTCAGCTGGGCGATGCCGCCGATCAGCGGCGGACCGGCCAGGAACCCGGTATAAGCGACGGTGGTGACGAACGCGATCTCCCGTTCCCCGCCGCTGCCGTCCGCTCGCTTGCCCGCCTCACCGGCCAGGCTGAGCGCGACCGGGAAGGCGGCGGCCAGACCCATTCCGGCCAGGACGAACCCGGCGAACGCCAGCGTGGCGACCGGGACCAGCGCGGACATCAGCAGTCCCGCTCCGGCCACGACCGCGCCGATCGCGAGGGTGCGGGTGGCCCCGAGTCGGCGCTGCACCCACGCGCTTGCCAGCCGGGTCACAGCCATGGCCAGCGAGAACGCGGTGAAGGCCAGCGCCGCGGCGCCCTGACCCGCGCCGTGCTCGGTGACCAGCAGCAGCGCGGACCAGTCGGAGCTGGCGCCTTCGGCCATCGCGGAACACAACGGCACCGCGGCCAGCAGCCACAGCACCGGCCGGCGGGTGGGCGCCGTGGTCGCCGCGCGTGCGGGCCGCTCGGACCGGGGCACCGCCCGCGGCAGGCCGGGGTAGACGACCAGCATCACGGCCGCGGTCACGATGGCGGCCACGAGGAAGTGCCGCTCCGGCGACCAGTGCTGTGCCGCGGCGAGCCCGGCCGCCGCCGACGCGACCAGGCCGCCGAAGCTGAACCCCGCGTGGAAGACCGGCATGATCGCCTTGCCGGTGCGCCGCTCGACGCTGACACCGCCGATGTTCATCGCCACGTCCAGCCCGCCGTTGGCGAACCCGAGGCCGAACAGGGCGACCGCGAGCCACAGCACCGAACCGGCGAGCCCGGTCAGCGGCAGCACGACGCAGGACACCAGCGTCGCGGTGAGCATGACGGCGCGCGCCCCGAAGCGCTCCGACAGCCGGCCGGACAGCGGAGCCGCCAGGAGGAGCCCCGCGGTGCCGCCGAGCAACGCCAGGCCCAGCGCGCCCGGACTGGCGCCGACCTGCTCGGCGAGGGCGGGCACACGCGGCGCCCACGACCCGTACACCGCGCCGTTGAGCGCGAAGACCACGAACACCGCTACTCGATCGCTGACCCGAATCACCCGTCCCACAATGACTTAAGCGCTTCAGAAGGTCAACCGGTTTCCGCCTCGGTCTAGACTGCGGCGATGACCGGTACCCGTCGGCGCCGCCCGACGCTCGACGACGTCGCCAGCGCGGTGGGCGTGTCGCGGGCGACGGTGTCCAACGCGTACAACCGCCCCGACCAGCTCTCGGCCGACCTGCGCGACGAAGTGCTGCGCGTGGCGAAGCGGCTCGGCTACGCAGGCCCCAACCCGACCGCCCGCAGCCTCGCCACCCAGCGGTCGGGCGCGATCGCCTTCATGCTCGACACCGGGTTGTCGGCGGCGTTCTCCGATCCGGCGTTGTCGATCACGCTCGACGCGCTCGCGAGCCGGGTGGATCCGGAGGGTCACGCGCTGCTGCTCCTGCCCGGTGGACACGACGGCGGACCGCGGGCGGACCGGGTGCTGGCGGCGCAGGCGGACCTCGCGGTGGCCTACTCGCTGGCGGACAACGCGCCGGCGCTGCGGGCGGTCAAGCAACGTGGGTTGCCGCTGGTGGTGATCGACCAGCCGATCGTGCCCGGATCGGCGCGGGTCTCGACGGACGACCGCGGGGGCGCGACGGCCGCGGCACGGCATCTGCTGGAACTGGGACACCGGCGGTTCGCGATCCTGTCCGCGCAGTGCCTGTCCGAGCCGCGGGGTGGTCCCCTGAGCGCGGCCGAGGCGGCGAAGAGCCGGTTCCTGGACAACCGGGAGCGGCTCGCGGGATACCTGGAAACGTTGGCGGGGGCCGGGATCGACCCGGACCCGGTGCCGATCTGGGAGGTGTCGGGGCTGTCCCGGGAGGAGGCGATGCCCGGTGCGGCGCGCCTGCTCGACCGCGAACCGACCGCGCTGTTGTGCATGTCGGACGAGCTGGCCCTGGCGGCGCTGGCGGTGGCGCGGCAGCGTGGTCTGTGCGTGCCCGAGGACCTGTCGATCGTGGGGTTCGACGACACACCGCCGGCGGCGTGGTCGGATCCGCCGTTGACGACGGTGCGGCAGGACCTCGTGCGCAAGGGACAGCTCGCCGGGGAACTCGCGTTGCACCTGCTCGCCGGGCACCGCGCGCCGAAGGCGACCACATTGGACGTCGAACTCGTGGTGCGTGGTTCCACGGGTCCCGCCAAATAGCAGAAAATTCGCCCGCTCGGCAAGGACGAGTTGGCGAACCTGTGGACAACCGCGGTTCGGTGGTCTCGATCGAGTTAACGGAACCTACTTATCCACAGAAGTAGAAATCCCTGCTGACAAGCTTTCCCACACCGGCCATTGTGGATCCCGGAACCGCGCAATGCGGGAAACCGACTCACAGGGGAGATGAGAAATGTTCGGGAAAGTTCGCGCGTACCTGCCCAGAGTGCTCGTGCTGGCCGCACTGGGACTGCTGACCGCGGGAGGTATCGCCGAGGCGGAAACCGCTCCGCCCGTGGGGTATGGCTGCGAGCAGGGTGAGTTCTGCGCGTGGTCGGAGGAGTTCTACGGCGGGGCGGTGCAGTTCCTCGACCTGCGCACAGCCAACCCGGGCGAATGCATCCCGCTCAACGGTGACGCGCGTTCCTTCGTGAACCGGCTGGACCGCGAAGTGACGGTGTACCAGGGCGAAGACTGCTCCACCGAAGGCGACTTCACGACGTACCCGGGTGGCGGGACGTTCGTGCCGCACGCGCCGTTCGTCGTGCGGGCCATCCAGATCTGGGACTACTAGGCCGCATTCCCCCGCAGACGGGACCGGTGTCCGCTCGCTCCTGGGGACGTGAGTCCGAGCGGACGCCGGTCCGGGACCCGCACCCCGCGGTTCCCGCCCGCGGGCGCGGCGCAGGCACACGGCGCGCCCGCGGGTCACCCAAGTCGCGGCTGGGGCATCTCTCGGGCCGACCTCAGCTGGACGGCGGCTTCTCCGCGGCCTGGCCCTTCACCGCGTCCGCCACCCGCGTCTGCGTGGTTGCCGTGACTTGGAGGCCGGACAGCACGTGCCCGCCGGCCAGCAGCAGCGTGCAGGTGGTGTCGTCCCACCAGTCGCGCGCGGCCTCGGCGCCGGCCGGACGGGTGCTTGTCAACTGCTGGCCGTCGCTTAGTCGACCTGTGCCGGCACGTCGGCAGCGGGGCGGTCCAGGTAGCCGGTGCCCTGCTGGGGCAGCGAGGAACAACTGACGTAGAGCGAGGTCGAGGGATCTCCGGCGGGCACGGCGTCGAAGGCACACCGAGACACCTGCGGAACCTGAGATACGACGATCGCTGGTACGCACCCTGTGGCGGCGTTCGCCAACACGGCGGCGAGTTGGCCCTACCACTGATCGGGAAACGACGGGACCGACGAAGGTTTCCGCCAACGGCCGCTTGGTGGGGCTCCGTGACCGACTCCTCCACGTTCTCGATGCCGGCCGCGGCAGCACTTCCGGCGCTCGGTTTTGCTGCCCTCGAATGGCACATGTTCAACAGTTGGTTCAGTAGGTGAGGAGGATCATCGTGATCGACGGCAGGCCCAGGTTGGCACACTCCTAGCCCATGGCCGAGGACCAAGGACCTCCTCGGTCAGCCGCGCTCCCGGTAGGGGTTCAGCTCCTCCGGAGGCACGGCCGCCGCGGGACGGGTGAGGATGGCCCGAATCCGGGCCGGATCGACCTTCGGTGTGCGGTCGGCGGTGAGGAGGCCGTTGCGTTCCTGCTCGGTGTCGGTCAGCTGGGTATAGCAGAAACCGGCGAGTGCCGGGGACGAGAGGACGGCGGTGACGAGCTGGTCCAGCCGGGCGACCAGCTCCTCGTCGTCAGCCACGGTGGAGTAGCCGAACCACTTCTCGTCTTCGGCGGGAACGTAGGAGAGACCGCCGAACTCGGTGAGCATGACCGGTCGGCCCGGAGCCAGGTCGCCGAGCAGGAGGCGGCGACCACCGGGCCGGCGCTCGGCCAGGGTGCGGCGCCACGTGTCGGTGTCGCCGTAGCGAGTGGACAACGCCTCGCCCGTCGGGGCGTAGTCGTGCACGCCGAGGATGTCGGCTTCCGGAATCTCCCAGCCGTCGTTGCCGATGACGGGCCGGCTGGGATCGACACTCTTGGTGAGGTGATAGAGAGATCGCACGAAGTGGGCTTGAGCGGGTGCCGTGGCGATGTCCGGAACGCCCCAGCTTTCGTTGACCGGCACCCACGTGACGATGCAGGGGTGGCTGCGGTCCCGGCGCAGGATCTCCAGCCATTCCCGGGTCAGCCGTTCGACGGCTTCGGGCGCGAACTCGTAGGCGTTCGCGGTCTCGCCCCAGACGAGCAGGCCGAGCCGGTCGCACCAGAAGAGGAACCGCGGATCCTCGGCCTTCTGGTGCACCCGGACGCCGGTGAAACCGAGTTCCTTGATGAGCTCGACTTCCCGGCGCAGTGCGACGGCGTCCGGCGCGGCGAGGTGTGACTGCGGCCAGTAGCCCTGTTCCAGAACCATTCGCGGGTAGTACGGGAGGTGATTGAGGAGGAAGCGACCGTCGGCCACGCCGACCTCGCGCAGGCCCAGGTAGCTCGACACGGCGTCGGTCGGCGCTTCGGCGGCGTGCAGCTCCACCGCGGCGTCGATCAGTACCGGGTTCTCCGGAGACCACAACAGGCGGGACCGGTCCTGACCGTGCCGCAGCGCTGGCACGGCGACGTCGAACCGGAACCGTCGCCGGTCGACGCGCACGGACTGCTCGGCCAGGATCTCGTCACGGTGCCGCAGCACCACGCGGACTGTGACGGCCTCGCCGGGGGCCGCGGAAAGCTCGCCCTCGCAGGAGACCGAAGCCCGGGTGAGGTCCGGCGTCCAGTGCAGTTCGCGGAGGTGGAGGGCCGGCACGACCTCCGCCCACACCGGCTGCCAGATGCCCGTGGTGCGGTGGTACCAGATGTCGTGCGGATCGTGGTGCCAGTCCTGCTTGCCCCGGGGCTGGGTGCCTTCGTCCGGCCGGTCTTCTGCCCGGAGAACGATGACTTGTGGACCGCTGGCCCGCAGAGCCGAGGTGATGTCGAAGGAGAACGGCGTCTGCCCGCCTTCGTGGCTGCCCAGGAGGATTCCGTTGATCCACACCGAAGCCGCGTAGTCCACGGCGGCGAAGTGCAGGATCAGCCGGTGACCGTCGGGGATCGGCGGGGCATCGAACTCGCGCCGGTACCAGACGACGGTGTGCGGTTCCGTCGCGCGCACGCCGGAAAGTTCCGACTCCGGCGGGTACGGAACCGTGATCGTCCGATCGAAGGGATCGGCCGAGGCGAACCAGTCGCCGTCGAGGCCGCGATCGTCGTCGTCGAAGGCGAAGCCCCACGGGCCGCCCAGGTCGAACCACTCGGGCCGGACGAGTTGCGGTCGTGGGCAGAGACGGTCCGGGTCGGCGGCGATCATGGCGAAAACCCTACGACAGGAAGGAGGATCGAGCATCGCACCACGATCTGACCGCCTCCACGCCGCGACAACCGGGGCGGCTTCGCGCCGCGCACAGGCCGGACGCCCGGCCACGCCATGAACACCGGGCGGGCGCGCACCCTGCCCGCGCCACCCCTGGCAGCAACGCGACCAGCGCCACCCCGTCCTTGAGACGACCGGGCCCCGCGCCCCCTCCCCTTGGACAACGCGACCCGCGCCACGCCGTCCCTGGGCCGACACGACGCTAGCCGCGCCTGACCGCTGCGCTCAGGCAGGGGCGCGCCGGCCGCAAGGCTCTGCGTGGGGTCAGGCTCCGGCTGCGCGGGCACGCCGGCCGTCGGCCCCCACGCCGGGTCAGGCTCCGGCTGCGCAGGCACGCTCGCCCTCGGCCTCCGCGTCCGGTCAGGCTCCGGCTGCGCGGGTGCGTCGGGTGTCGGCCTTCGCGTCCGGTCGGGCTTCGGCTGGGCGGCCGTACGCGCGGCCGTCGTTGCTGCGCTCGAGGAAGCCTTCGTCGACGAGATAGCGGCGAAGCGCGGCGTGATCGTCGTGGATCGCGGCGAGTTTTTCGCGTACCTCCGGCTCGGTGTAGACACGTCCCGGCTCGAACCGCTCCGCGAGTTTCGCGAGCAGTGCCTGGCGAAGCTTGCCCGGACGAGGGATCGCGGTGAGCCTGCCGTGCCTGAACAGCGCTTCGAGCGGATCGGACGCGGGCTTGGCGAGCGAGTCGCGGAAGGCTTCCGGTACGGCCCGGTAGCGGTTCTCGGCGACGGTGACGATCCCCGCCGAGATGAGGCGCTTCGCGAGTTTCGCGGTGTGCCGGTCCTCGGCAGCCGGCAGCCCGTCGGGGGCGGTGCAGATCCGGGCGAAGAGCATCAGGCGTTCGGGGTCCGCCAGCGCGGAGACCAGCGCTTCGGGTGAGGCCATGGCCCGACCGTACCTGCGTCCACCCGACGTGCGAACCGGTTTTCAAGATCCAGATCCGGCCCCACCTGCCGCCTACTTACCGGCTGGCAACGCCGCCCACCATCGGCCTCAGAGGCAGCGACAGCCGCAGCCACCTGGGCTCACGCAGGAGCTGATGCGACACGCCACCATGCTCGGGCGGCAGCGGTCGCCGCGTCAGCCGGGCCACAGTCCCATCGGGCTCCACTGGAGCCGCGGGGTCGTCCGTCGGGGTTCCAGTGGAGCCGGGCCCGGGCCGCACGGAGCGCGGCACCGCGGGGCCACGGATCTCGCGTGCGCTCGCCGCTGACTCACCGCCGTCCGGGCGGGAGCGCGACGCGACTGCAACCATGGCGGGCTAGCCAAGGCCCCGACATCCCCCGATCACGCGGCGTCCAGGCTCGAAGCAGTCGAGCGACCCCCGAGCCGCTCCAGTACCTCACGCCAACCGGCTGCCCACGAGCAGCACCGTCCGAGCGCAACCCGGAAGACCAGACCGCCGTCAGGCGGCGACGTCCGCCACGATGCAGCTGATGTTGTCGGGGCCGCCGCCGGCGTTGGCCAGCTCGACCAGCCTCTGCACGGCCTCCTCCGGGTCCGTGACCGCCGTCAGCACCTCCGTCAGCTGCTCCGGCGTGGCCACGTCCGAGAGGCCGTCGGAGCAGATGAGGTATCGGTCGCCGGCTCGGGTGTCCAACACGAAGAGGTCCGGCTCGGGCTCGCCGGCGCCCTGCAGCGCCCTGGTGAGCACCGAACGCTGCGGGTGGCTCATCGCCATCTCCGGCGAGATCCGCCCCTGGTCCACCAGCTCCTGCACCACGGTGTGGTCCCGCGTCACCTGCACCAGCTCGCCCTCGCGCAGCCGGTACGCCCGCGAGTCACCCACGTGGGCCACCGCGAACGACGCCCCGTCCCACGCCAGGACCGTCAGCGTGGTCCCCATGCCCTGCAGCCGGCTGTCCTCCTCGACCAGCGCCCGCAGACGCCGCCCCGCGTCGGACACGGCTTCCGCCAGCGCCTCCACGTCAGCCTTCGCGGACTCGGCCTCAAGGCGCTCGTCCAGGGCGGCGATCGCGGCGACCGCGCCCGAACTGGCGACCTCACCGGCGACGTGACCACCCATCCCGTCGGCGACGGCGAGCAGACGCGGACTGGTGTAGACCGAGTCCTCGTTCGCTTCGCGTCGCTGTCCGACGTCGGAAGCCACGGCGTAGGAAATCGTCAGCGGCCCAGGTTCCATACGTGAAGTAAAGCAGCGGCCCGCGAACCGCGGCACAGCCTCACCCCGTCCGAGGCGCCATGCGCCACAATCACGGGGTGTGGTTCGCCGTCCTGGGTCCTGTCGAGGCGCGCTCCGCGGCCGGCGACCCGGTGCCCCTCGGCGGGCCACGCCCACGCTCCCTCCTCGCGCTCCTGCTGCTCGACGCCGGTCGCGTCGTCGGCACCGACCGGCTCATCGACGGCCTCTACGGCGACGACCCGCCGGGCGACGCGGCCAACGCGCTGCAGGCCCAGGTGTCCCGCCTGCGCCGCAAGCTCGGCGCCGAGGCCCGCATCGAGTCCCAGCCCGCCGGCTACCGGCTCGCGGTCGAACCCGATCGCGTCGACCTGCACCGCTTCACCCGGCTCGCCCGCGACGGCCGTCAAGCCCTCACCGGCAACGAACCCGCCCGCGCGGCGAAGCTGCTTCGCGAAGCACTGGACCTCTGGCGCGGCCCGGCGCTGGCCGACATCCGCGACGCCCCCTTCGCCGAAGCGCAGGCCACGCGCCTGGACGAGCTGCGCACCACCGCGCTCGAGGACCGCGCGGAAGCCGACCTCGCCCTCGGCCAGTCCCGCGCGGTGATCGACGAACTCACCCAGCTGTGCGCCGCCCACCCCCTCCGCGAACGGCCCCGCGTCCTGCTCATGCGCGCGCTCGCCGCCAACGGCCGTCACGCCGAAGCGCTCACCGTCTTCGAGGACGCCCGCCGCACGCTCGCCGACGAACTCGGCGCCGACCCGTCCCCGGAACTCGCCGCCGCCCACGTCGCCGTGCTGCGCGCCGAGCCGGTGCCCGAACCGCCGAAGCTCCCCGCCCAGCTCACCAGCTTCATCGGCCGCGAACCGGAACTGGACCGCATCGCCGGCCTGCTCGCCGGCGGCCGGCTGGTCACCCTCACCGGCCCCGGCGGTGCGGGGAAGACCCGTCTGTCCATCGAGGCCGGTGCCCGCGCCGACGGCGAAGTCTGCTTCGTGGACCTGTCACCCGTCACCAGTGGCACCGACGTCGCCCAAGCCGTCCTCACCGCGCTCGGCCTGCGGGAGACCGGTTTGTTCCCCGCCGCCGGCGTCGCGCCGGACCCGGTCGCGCGCATCGAGGTGGCGCTGACCGACCGCCGCATGCTGTTGATCCTCGACAACTGCGAGCACGTCATCGCCGACGCCGCGAAGCTCGTCCACCGGCTCCTCTCGTCGGCTCCCGGACTGCGCGTGCTCGCCACCAGCCGCGAACCGCTGGGCATCACCGGCGAGGCCCTGTGCGCCGTGCCGCCGCTCGCTTCCCCACCACCGGGGACCAGCGCGGCCGAGGCCACCCGCTACGAGTCGGTGCGGCTGTTCACCGAACGGGCCGCCGCCGTGCGCCCCGGCTTCCGGCTCGACGACGACTCGGCCGAGCGGGTGCTGCGGATCTGCGCCGCTCTCGACGGGCTGCCCCTGGCCATCGAACTAGCCGCGGCGCGTCTGCGGAATCTGCCCCTGGACCAGCTCGAGGCGCGTCTCGACGACCGGTTCCGCCTGCTGTCCAGGGGAAGCCGCACCGCCGCGCCCCGGCACCAGACGTTGCGCGCGGTCGTCGGCTGGAGCTGGGACCTCCTCGAAGCGGCCGAGCAGGACCTGGTGCGGCGCTTCGCGATCTTCGCCGGCGGTGCCACGACGGACGCGGTCGCGAACGTGTGTGGACTGTCCGAAGCGGACACCGAAGACCTCCTCGACAGCCTTGTCGACAAGTCACTTCTCGAGATGTCCGGCGACCGGTACCGGATGCTGGAGACGATCCGGGCGTTCAGCGTCGAGAGACTGGACGAATCGGGTGAACGGGACGCGGTGGCTCGCGCGCACGCCGAGCACTTCCTCGCTCTAGCCCAGACCGCCGACCCGCACCTGCGCCGGACCGAGCAGATCGAGTGGCTCGCCCGCCTGACCGCCGAACGAGCGAACCTGCATGGCGCGCTGCGCTGGGCGGTCGACGAAGACACCGGCCTGGCGCTGCGGCTCGTCGGCGCGCTGTCGTCGTACTGGCGGCTGCTGGGCGTGCGCACGGAGATCGCACCCCTGGCCGCGCGCCTGCTGGTCAACCTCGGCGCGGAACCGCCCGGCGATCTGGCTGAGGAGTACGCGTTGTGCGTGCTCAACGCCGCACCCGCGGAACCGCCCGGGCTGGACGAGCACTTGCGGCGCGTGGAATCGATCATGGCGTCGCCGGTCTGGCCGCTGCGCCAGCCGTACCTGCTCGTCTACTGGGCGCTGTTCGCCGGGCCGCCGGAGCCGGCGAGGCAACCGAACGCGCTGGAACAGGCCATGTTCGACGACGACGATCCGTGGTTCCAGGCGCTGCACCACTTCTCGGCGAGCTACATCCGGCTGTTGAACGGCGACACCCCGGGCGCGGAGGAGACGTTCGGCCGGTCACTCGAGTTGTTCCGCGAAATCGGCGACCGCTGGGGCACCGCGCAGGTGCTCGACGGGCTGGCCGAGCTCGCGGACCTGCGGGGTGACCGGGAGCGGTCGCTGGCGCTCACCGACGAGGCGATGGCCTTGCTCGGGCAGCTCAACGCGACCGAGGAGCTGGCCGAACTGGGGGCGCGGCGGTCGGACCGGCTGCTGCGCGACGGCGACCTGACCGACGCCGAAGCCGGCTACCACCGCGCGGCGGACCTGGCGCGGCGCGCGGGGGCGTCGACCGTGCTGGCCCTCACCGAACGCGGGTTCGGCGAACTGGCTCGGCACCGCGGGGACTTCGCGCGGGCGCGGGAGCACTACGAGCGGGCGCTGGAGACGGTGGGCGCGGACTGGCAGAGCGACGCGGCGAGCGCGCAGACCTTCACCGCGCTGGGCCGGCTCGCGGAGGCGACGGGCGACCTGGCCGAGGCGCGTGCGCGGCACCGGCAGGCGCTGGACATGACGCTGACGCAGCACTTCCGCTCCAGCATCGCCGACGCGCTGGAGGGGCAGGCCGGGACGACCCTGCTCGACGGCGACGCCGAGGGGGCCGCCGAGCAGCTGGGGATGGCGGTAGCGCTGCGCGGCGCGACGCGACCGGGCGATCAGGACGTGGCGGGCGTCGCGGCCGGGTGCCAGAAGCTGCTGGGCGCCGACGCGTTCGCGATCGCCTACGACCGCGGCGCGGCGCGGCCCTACGAGGAGATCATCGCGCGGCTCGCTCGGACCGGCCATGGACAGGACGACCGGGCGGGATGACCTGGCCGGGCCGCGATGGAGCCGGTCCGGCGGGCGTAGCCCGGCGGCAGGATGCGCGGGAGCAGAGCCCGGCGGAAGCAAGGGGGCGGGCTAGCCGCGCGGCCAGCAAGGACAGGGCGGAAGCGCAGCCCGGCGGGGAGTTGCCGGA
>NZ_BNAU01000003.1 GCF_014653945.1 Amycolatopsis deserti
TGCGGCCCTGGCTCAAGGTGATCGTTCCGGTGTCAGGCGACGGGATGACCACCCAGCTCCGTTTTGGTTCACCGAGCAAGCGCCTTCGGCGCTTAGCTGACGCGGTGCAGGATCAAGTTCTTCGGGGCCGGTGCGGTGGCGGTGATCTGCACCGCCGTCGCCAAGGCTTCCAGCGCCGCTGGCACCGCCTCGGGGGTGTCCGTGTGCAGTTCCAGCAGTGGTTGGCCCTCGGTCACCTGGTCGCCCGGCTTGGCCAGGCATCGGATGCCCGCCGCGTGCTGGACCGCGTCCTCCTTGCGTGCCCGGCCCGCGCCCAGGCGCCACGCGGCCACCCCGACCGCGTAAGCGTCCAAAACGGACAGATATCCGGTCGCGGGGGCGGTGAACTCCGTGACGTGCGCGGGTTGCGGCAACGGCGCCGCCGGGTCACCACCCTGGGCGGTGATCATCCGGCACCACGTCTCGTACGCCTCGCCCGACGCCAGCACCGAAACCGGGTCCACCGATATACCCGCGAGCGCCAGCATCTCCCGCGCCAGGGCCACCGTCAGCTCGACCACGTCCGCCGGTCCCCCGCCCTGCAGGACCTCCACCGCCTCGGCGACTTCCACCGCGTTCCCCACAGCGGATCCGAGCGGCGTGTTCATGTCCGTCAGCAACGCGGTCGTGGCCACCCCGTGCGCCGTGCCGATCTCCACCAGCGTCCGGGCCAGCTCCGACGCCTCTTCGACGCTCTTCATGAACGCCCCGGAACCCGCCTTCACGTCCAGGACCAGGCCGGCCGAGCCCTCCGCGATCTTCTTGCTCATGATCGAGCTGGCGATCAACGGCACCGACTCGACCGTGCCCGTCACGTCCCGCAGCGCGTACAGCTTCCGGTCCGCCGGGGCCAATCCGGAAGTCGCCGCGCAGATCACCGCACCGACCGAGTTCAGCTGCGCCGTGATCTCGTCCACGGACAACGACGCCCGCCAGCCGGGAATCGACTCCAGCTTGTCCAGCGTGCCACCGGTGTGGCCCAGGCCGCGGCCGGACAGCTGGGGCACCGCCGCGCCGCACGTGGCGACCAGCGGGGCCAGCGGCAAGGTGATCTTGTCGCCGACCCCGCCGGTCGAGTGCTTGTCCACCGTCGGACGATCGACCTCCAACGACAACCGGGTGCCCGAATCGATCATCGCGCCGGTCCAGGTCGCCGTCTCCCGCGCGTCCATCCCGCGCAGGAACACCGCCATCGCCAGCGCGGCCATCTGCTCCTCGGCCACGTCCCCGCGCGTGTAGGCGTCCACGACCCAGCGGATCTGCTCGTCGCTCAGCGCACCGCCGTCCCGCTTGGCCCGGATGACGTCGACCGCCGCAAACGCTTTCACGGCAGGTCCGCGGGACCGAACGCGTCCGGCAGCACCGAGGTCATCGGCAGCACCCCGGACGGGGTGTCGACCAGGCACGAACCGCCGCCCAGCTCGAACAGGATCTGCCGGCACCGGCCGCACGGCATCAGCAGGTCACCGCTGCCCGACCGGCACGCCACTGCCACCAGACGACCCCCACCACTCAGCCGCAACTGCCCGGCCATCGTGCACTCCGCGCACAGCCCGAGCCCGTAGGAAGCGTTTTCCACGTTGCAGCCGACGACCACCCGGCCGTCGTCCACCAGCCCGGCCACACCGACGTGCAACCCGGAGTAGGGCGCGTACGCGCTCTTCGCCGCCTCGACGGCCTGAGCGCGCAACGCCTCCCAATCGATCTCGCTCACTAGTCCCCCTCACCACGCCGGTACCGGGCACCGCCGGCCTTCGGTGGCCGCAGCCGCTGCGACGCCACCGCCAGCACGATCAACGTCACCACGTGCGCGGTGTACGGCGTCAGCTCGCTCGGCAGCGAATCGTTCGACCAGTAGATCCAGTACAGAACCCCGGCGCCGACGACCCCCAGCGCGGCCGCGATCCACTGCCGCCGGATCAGCTGCACCACGACGATCACGAACAGCAGCAGCACCACGCCGTACAGCAGCGCGAGCACCGCCCGGCCACCGCCGGACAGCTGCAGACCGTCCGCGTACCCGAACAGCGCGGCACCACCGAGCAGACCGCCCGGCCGCCAGTTGCCGAAGATCATCGCGGCCAGACCGATGTACCCGCGGCCGTTCGTCTGGTTCTCCAGGTAACCGCCGCCGCCCTGCAGCAGCACCAGCGACGCGCCGCCCATGCCGGCCAGGCCACCGGAGATCAGCACGCCCAGGTACTTGTGCGCGTACACGTTGATGCCCAGCGACTCGGCCGCTACCGGGTTCTCGCCGCACGAGCGCAGCCGCAGCCCGAGCCGCGTCCGCCACAGCACCAGGTAGCTCACCGGCACCAGCAGGATCGCGATCATGGTCAGCGGCGCCACCCCGGTGACGAGCCCGTTGAGCAGGCCAGCCGCGTCCGAGATGAACACCCGCTGCTGGTCCTCCAGATCGGTGAGCCAGTTCGACAGGAACGTCGCCGAGTAGGTGTCGAACGTCGGCACCGTGGGCGACTGCCGCGGGTTGCCCGACAGCGGCTCGAAGATCAGCGTCGCCAGGTACTTCGCGACGCCGAGCCCGAGCAGGTTGATCGCCACACCGGACACGATGTGGTTGACGTTGAACGTCACCGTCGCGATCGCGTGCAGCAGGCCGCCGAGCGCGCCGAACACGATCGCCGCGCCCAGACCGGCCCACGGGCCGCCGTAGTAGGCGCCCCACGCCGCACCCCAGGTGCCGAGGATCATCATGCCCTCGAGACCGATGTTGACCACGCCACCGCGCTCCGACCACAGACCGCCGAGCGCGCACAGCAGGATCGGCAGCGCCAGCCGCAGCGCGGTCTGCGCGGTATTGGTCGAGGTCAGCGTGTTGACCCCGGTCAGGTAGGACGCGGTGGACAGCACCGCGACGATCCCGATCGCCCACAGGACGCCGCGCGCCCAGCCGGGGATCCGGCGCTTGCGCGGGGCCGGCGGCACGGTCAGCGGCGCCGCGGTTTCCGTCGCGAGACTCACACCGCACCCCCTTCACTCACCGAAGCGGGACGTCCGCCCGACAGCGCCCGGCCGACGCGGCGCTGCGCGGCGGCCAGGTCGGCCCGCTTCACGATCTCGTACGCCACGACGACCGACAGCACGATCGCGCCCTGCATGATCGTCGCGATCTCCTTCGGCACGTCGACCTGCTCCAGCGACACCGCCGACTTGTCCAGGAACGCCCACAGCAGCGCGCCGAGCGCGATGCCGCCGGGGTGGTTGCGGCCCAGCAGCGCGACCGCGATGCCGGTGAAGCCGTAGCCCTGGGTCGAGGTGATGGCGTAGGTGAAGTCGCGGCCGATCAGCTCCGGGATGGCAACCAGGCCGGCCACCGCGCCGGAGAGCAGCATCGCGATCAGCGTCATCTTCTTCGCGTTGACGCCGCCCGCGGCCGCCGCCGTGGTCGACTCGCCGCTGGCCCGCAGCTCGAAGCCGAACCGGGTGCGGTTGAGCATGAACCAGTAGGCGAACCCGATGACCGCGGCGATGATCACGAACCCGAACAGCTCACCGCCGCCGATCGGGATGTTCGGCACCCGGCCGGACGGGGCGATCTCCTCGGTCTTGAGGTTGTTCCCGGTCAGCACGCCGAACTGGTCGGGGTTGATCAGGAACGCCACGATGCCGCCGACGATCGCGTTGAGCATGATCGTCGAGATGACCTCGCTGACCCCGCGGGTCACCTTGAGGATCGCCGGCACCGCCGCGTAGATCGCGCCGGCCAGGGCCGCGACCAAGATGATGAAGACGACGTGGATCACCGGGGGCAGCACGATCGCCCCGCCGATGATCGCGGCGACCACGGCGGCGAAGCGGTACTGGCCCTCGACACCGATGTTGAACAGGTTCATCTGGAAGCCGATGGCCACTGCGAGCCCGGACAGGTAGTAGACCGTCGCCAGGTTCACCGTGTCCACGGCGGTGGTGCCCTTGACGAGCTGGCCGATCATGGTGCCGTAGGCCTGCAGCGGATCGGCTCCGGAGATCAGCAGCGCGATCGAGCAGATCAGCACCGAGAAGACGATCGCCAGCAGGGGCGGCAGCACCTTGGTGCGCCAGGAGGTCACGCGGCTTCCTCCGCTCCGGTCATGGCCGAGCCCAGCTCGGTCGGGGTCACCGTGGCCGGGTCGGCTTCGCTCACCAGGCGTCCGCGCAGCATGACCCGGATGGTGTCGGACAGGCCGATCAGCTCGTCGAGGTCGGCCGAGATCAACAGCACCGCGAGGCCGTTGCGCCGGGCCTGGCGGATCTGCTCCCAGATCAGCGCCTGTGCGCCGACGTCCACCCCGCGGGTCGGGTGCGAGGCGATCAGCAGCACCGGGTTCCCGGACAGCTCCCGGCCGACCACCAGCTTCTGCTGGTTCCCGCCGGACAGCGCCGCCGCGGGCACCTCGATGCCGGGCGTGCGGACGTCGTAGTCGGCGACGATCCGCTCGGTGTCCTTGCGGGCGCCGGGGATGTCGAGCAGCTGACCCTTCGACACCGGCCGCCGGGTCTGGTAGCCGAGGATCCGGTTGGCCCACAACGGTTGCGTCAGCAGCAGGCCGTGCCGGGTGCGGTCCTCCGGCACGTAACCGATGCCGGCCTCGCGCCGGGCGAGCGTGCCCAGCCCGGTCAGGTCGCGCGCGGTGCCGTCGGCGTCGACCAGCTCGATCGACCCGCCGGTGGCCCTGCGCATGCCCATGATCGTCTCGACCAGCTCGGTCTGGCCGTTGCCCTCGACGCCGGCGATGCCGAGCACCTCGCCCGCGTGCACGGTGAAGGTGATGTCGTCGAGCGCGGCGCGCTCGGACCCTTCCACGGCCAGCCGGAGCCCGGACACGCGCAGCACGTCCCGGTCGGTGACGGTCGATTCGCGGGTCTCCGGGCTGGGCAGCTCGGAGCCGACCATCATCTCCGCCAGCTCACGCGAGGAGATCTTCTTCGGATCGGCCGTGCCGACGGTGGTGCCGCGCCGGATCACGGTGACCGTGTCGGCGATCGCGCGGACCTCGTCGAGCTTGTGCGAGATGAAGATGAAGGTGAAGCCCTGGGCCTGCATGCCGCGCACCGTCTCGAACAGCGCGTCGACCTCCTGCGGCACCAGAACCGCTGTCGGCTCGTCCAGGATGACGATCCGGGCGCCGCGGTAGAGCACCTTCATGATCTCCACGCGCTGCCGGTCGGCGACGCCCAGCGTCTCGACCAGCGCGTCCAGCGGCGCGGACAGCCCGACCTGCTTCTCCAGCTCGGCCAGCTTCGCGCGCGCGGCCCGGCCGATGCCGTGCAGGTTCTCGGCGCCGAGCAGCACGTTCTCCCGGACCGTCAGGTTGTCGGCGAGCATGAAGTGCTGGTGCACCATGCCGATGCCGGCCCGGATCGCGTCCTGCGGGTTGCGCAGCCGGATCTGCTCGCCGTTGATGGCGATCGTGCCCTCGTCCGGCGGCTGCATGCCGTAGAGGATCTTCATCAGGGTGGACTTGCCGGCCCCGTTCTCGCCGCAGATGGCGTGGACCTCGCCGGACGCCACCGTCAGGTTGACGTCGGAGTTGGCGACCACGCCGGGAAAGCGCTTCGTGATGCCGCGCAGCTCGACGGCCGGTGGTGAGTTGGTCATGAGACCCCCGGAAACGGCGTCCGGGGCCCGGGAAGGGATCACCCTCCCGAGCCCCGGACGCGGCTGAAAAGATCGTTTACTTCTGCGGCGTGGACGGGACGGTGATCGCGCCCGAGATGATCGCCTGCTTGTAGCCCTCGAGCTGCGGCTTGATGTCGTCGATCTTGCCACCCGATGTCGAGTAGCCGACGCCGTCCACCGCCAGGTCGAAGCGCTTGGGCAGCGAGCTCAGCGTGTTGCCCGCCAGCGCCTGGATGTAGTCGTACACGGCCACGTCGACCCGCTTGAGCATGGAGGTCATGATGACGTCCTTGTACTCGGCGACGGTCGCCTGGTTGTACTGGTCGGAGTCGACGCCGATGGCCAGGCCCTTGGCCGCGCTCGCGGCCTGGAAGACGCCCTTACCGGAGGCGCCGGCGGCCTGGTAGACCACGTCGGCACCGGCGGAGAACTCGGCGGCGGCCTTGATGTTGCCCTTGGCCGGGTCCTGGAAACCGGTGTTGTCACCGGCCGGGGTCAGGTAGTCGCTGGTGATCTGGACCTTGTTCGACGCGGCCTTGGCGCCCGCGATGAACCCGGCCTCGAACTTCTGGATCAGCGGGGTGTTCACGCCGCCGACGAAGCCGATGTGGCAGTTCTTGCTCTTGTAGACCGCCGCGACGCCCACCAGGAAGGAGCCCTGCTCCTCGGAGAACACCAGCGGGGTGACGTTCGGCGCCTTGACCGAGTCGTCGTCCACGATGGCGAACTTGGTGTTCGGGAACTTCGGTGCGACGGCCTGCACGGCGCTCGCGTAGGCGAAGCCGACGGCCACGATCGGGTTGTACCCGTCGGTCGCCAGCTGGGTCAGCCGCTGCTCCTTGGCGGCCTCGTCCTCGGTCGGCGACGCGGTGCTCTCCCGGACGTCCTTGACGCCCAGCTCGCTCTTGGCCTTGTCCACGCCCGCGGCGGCGGCGTCGTTGAACGACGCGTCACCCCGGCCGCCGATGTCGAACGCGAGCCCGACCCGCAGAGCGCTGGCGTCGACCTTGGCGCCGGCGGCGCTCGAGGTCGTGGACGCGGCGGTGGCCGCGGGCGCCTGTGCCGTGACGCAGGAACCGGCCGCGGCGTTGTTGTTGTTGCTGCTCCCGCTGGTGCCGGAGTCCTTCGCACACCCCGCCAGCGCGAGCGCCGCCGCCATGGCGGTGGCAGCCAGTGTGGTGGCACGCGTCTTACGCACCCTGTCTCTCCCTCCCCGCTGGTGTTCCAGCGGACCCGAGAACGACCCGGCTCATTGCCGGGCTCGACGGGCGAACGGTACCCGCCTGTGAGCAAATGGCCATGCCAGAGCCACAGCACGTAACCTAAATGTTTGCTTGTCCTCCGGCACTGCGACAGTTCAATCACATGGAGTCACCCCCACCCATCCGAGTGAGCGAGATTCACCTCACTTCGCGAAGTTCGCCCGGAGTGCTAACGGGGATGAGACCTCCGCCACGCGGACGGTGTCTGGTCGATCACACACACCAACCACAGGTTGAGTGCGGTATGGCGAGCAGGTCTAGCATCCCCTTTATCCAAGCTCGATGGCCTTGAACACCCCGCCGGGGCGCCTGCGAAGTCCCAGGTGGACGCTCCCCGCGGCCCGGTGGATTCGCAGGTCAGCCGGGCACAGTCCAACCACGACGTTGGAGGCCGTACACCGATGTCCACCACGGCGAGCACCGCCGCCGACCAGACGGCGGCGGAGGCGAGCGATCGGGCGGGTGCCTCACGCCGGAGCGGGACCTTCTACCGGGGTGACCCGGGCATGTGGTCCTGGGTCCTGCACCGGATCACGGGCGTGCTCACCTTCTTCTTCCTGTTCGTCCACGTCCTCGACACCGCGCTGGTCCGGGTTTCGCCCGACACCTACAACGAGGTCATCGAGACCTACAAGACCCCGCTGGTCAACCTCATGGAGGTGGGCCTGGTCGGCGCCGTGCTGTTCCACGCGCTGAACGGCATCCGGGTCCTGCTGGTCGACTTCTGGTCGAAGGGCACCAAGTACCAGAAGCACATGTTGTGGACGATCGCCGTCATCTGGGTGGTCGTGATGATCCCCGGTGCGATCGCGATGCTGTGGCGCACGGCGTCGGAAATGTTCGGAGGCTGAGCGAGAGATGGCAACCGAGACCCTCGCACTCGACAAGCCGCGCTCGCCGCGGCGCCCCGCCGCCCGCCGCAGCAACTTCGAGCTCTACAGCTGGCTGTTCATGCGGATCTCCGGCCTCGCGCTGGTCGTCCTGGTGCTCGGCCACCTGTTCATCATGAACATCCTCGACGGCGGCGTGCACCGGATCAACTGGGGCTTCGTCGCCGGCCGCTGGTCCTCGCCGTTCTGGCAGACCTGGGACCTGGCGATGCTGTGGCTGGCCCAGCTGCACGGCGGCAACGGCCTGCGCACGATCATCGACGACTACGCCCGCAAGGACAGCACGCGCTTCTGGCTGAAGATCGTGCTCTACGTGTCGATGGTCCTCATCCTGTTCGTGGGCACCCTGGTGATCTTCACCTTCGACCCCGACATGGCCGGCAGCTGACCCACCACCACCCGAGGAAGAAGCGGACATGCAGTTCCACAAGTACGACGTGGTGATCGTGGGCGCCGGTGGCGCCGGTATGCGCGCCGCCATCGAGTCGGGCCAGCGCGCCCGCACCGCGGTCCTCACCAAGCTCTACCCGACCCGCTCCCACACCGGCGCGGCCCAGGGCGGCATGTGCGCCGCGCTGGCCAACGTCGAAGAGGACAACTGGGAGTGGCACACGTTCGACACGGTCAAGGGCGGCGACTACCTGACCGACCAGGACGCGGCGGAGATCATGGCCAAGGAGGCCATCGACGCCGTGCTCGACCTGGAGAAGATGGGCCTGCCGTTCAACCGGACGCCGGAAGGCAAGATCGACCAGCGGCGGTTCGGCGGGCACACCCGTGACCACGGCAAGGCCGCTGTGCGCCGGGCCTGCTACGCGGCCGACCGCACCGGTCACATGATCCTGCAGACGCTGTACCAGAACTGCGTCAAGCACGGGATCGAGTTCTTCAACGAGTTCTACGTGCTCGACATGATCACCACCGAGACCGAGAACGGGCCGGTCGCCACGGGCGCCGTCGCCTACGAGCTCGCGACCGGGGAGATCCACGTCTTCCAGGCGAAGGCGGTCGTGTTCGCCACCGGTGGCTTCGGCAAGGTCTTCAAGACCACGTCGAACGCGCACACCCTCACCGGCGACGGCATGGGCATCTACTACCGCAAGGGCCTGCCGCTGGAGGACATCGAGTTCTACCAGTTCCACCCGACCGGCCTGGCCGGCCTGGGCATCCTGCTCACCGAGGGCGCCCGCGGCGAGGGCGCGATCCTGCGCAACGCCTCGGGTGAGCGGTTCATGGAGCGCTACGCCCCCACCATCAAGGACCTCGCGCCGCGCGACATCGTCGCCCGCTCGATGGTGCTGGAGGTGCTGGAGGGCCGCGGCGCCGGCCCGCACAAGGACTACGTGCTCCTGGACTGCACGCACCTCGGCGCCGAGGTCCTGGAGACCAAGCTCCCGGACATCACCGAGTTCGCCCGCACCTACCTGGGTGTGGACCCGGTGAAGGAGCCGGTGCCGGTGTACCCCACCGCGCACTACGCGATGGGTGGCATCCCGACGAACGTGCACGGCGAGGCCCTGCTCGACAACGACACCGTCCTGCCCGGCGCCTACGCCGCCGGTGAGGTCGCGTGCGTGTCGGTGCACGGCGCGAACCGGCTGGGCACCAACTCGCTGCTGGACATCAACGTGTTCGGCCGCCGCGCCGGTATCGCCGCCGCCGAGTACGCGCAGACCCACGACTTCGTCGAGCTGCCGGAGAACCCGGCCAAGATGGTCGAGGGCATGGTCGAGCACCTGCGCACCGCGCACGGTGGCGAGCGGGTCGCGGACATCCGCACCGAGCTGCAGCAGACCATGGACACCAACGCGGCCGTGTACCGCACCGAGGACACGCTGAAGACCGCGCTGACCGACGTCCAGCGGCTCAAGGAGCGCTACGGCCGGATCTCGATCCAGGACAAGGGCAAGCGGTACAACACCGACCTGCTCGAGGCGATCGAGCTGGGCTTCCTGCTCGACCTGGCCGAGGCCCTGGTCAACGCCGCCCTGGCGCGCAAGGAGTCCCGTGGCGGGCACGCCCGCGAGGACTACCCGAACCGGGACGACGTCAACTTCATGCGGCACTCGATGTCGTACAAGATTCTGCCGGACAAGCCGGACCCGGACGCCCCGCTGGGCATCAACGGGTTCATGGCCGACATCCGGCTGGACTACAAGCCGGTGACCTTCACCCGGTACGAGCCGATGGAGCGGAAGTACTGACATGACCGCGGTAGCCGAACAGAAGACCGTGAACGGCATTCCCGCGCCGGAGGGCTCGGTCACCATCACGGTGAAGATCCAGCGGTTCAACCCCGAGGTCGACGACGCGCCGCACTGGGAGTCCTACGAGGTCCCGGCGCTGCCGACCGACCGGGTGCTGAACCTGCTGTTCAACATCAAGAACTACGTGGACGGCACGCTGTCGTTCCGCCGGTCGTGCGCGCACGGCATCTGCGGTTCGGACGCGATGCAGATCAACGGCATCAACCGGCTGGCCTGCAAGGTGCTCGTCAAGGACCTGCTCGCCAAGGAGGGCAAGGAGACCACGGTCACCGTGGCTCCGATCAAGGGCCTGCCGACGCTGAAGGACCTCTACGTCGACATGGAGCCGTTCTTCGAGGCGTACCGGGCGGTGAAGCCGTACCTGATCACCTACGGCAACGAGCCCACGCGCGAGCGGATCCAGTCGGCGGCCGACCGCGAGCGGTTCGACGACACCACCAAGTGCATCCTGTGCGCGGCGTGCACCTCGTCGTGCCCGGTGTACTGGAACGACGGGTCGTACTTCGGCCCGGCGGCGATCGTCAACGCCCACCGGTTCATCTTCGACAGCCGTGACGAGGGCTCCGAGGAGCGGCTGGACATCCTCAACGACGCCGAGGGCGTGTGGCGTTGCCGCACGACCTTCAACTGCACCGACGCGTGCCCGCGTGGCATCCAGGTGACGAAGGCGATCCAGGAGGTCAAGCGCGCGCTGCTGTTCAAGCGCGTCTGAGTTCTCCTGCTGTGAAGGCCCCCGTGCTCGTTGGCGCGGGGGCCTTCGCCGCGTTCAGGCCCGGTTGCGGACCAGGAGCGTGATGACGCCGGCCAGGACGACCGCGCCCGCGCCGCCCCCGAGCCAGATCGGCCAGGTCTCCGGTTGTTCCACTGCTGTGGCGAGCACGGGAGCCTTCTGGACGGGTGTTGCCGCCGTTCGCGCGTAGGACGGGCCGTCCTCGGGTTGGCCGCCGACGGTGAGGTCGAGCGTGACCGGCACGGGGACGTCGTCGCCGTCCTGGAAGGTGGCGCCCAGCTTGACCGCGATGTAGTACCAGCCGGCGACGGCCTGGGTGCGCACGGAGGAGGAGTCGGCGTCGCGGTTGTAGTACCGGACGGGGGCGGTGGCGAGGGCCTCCTCGTTCGACGGCAGCACGCCCGGGCGGCCGGTGAAGACGGTGGTGTCGGAGTCGATCTCCGCGCGGTACGGGTTGTACAGCGTGGTGGCGATGTTGGAGACGTTGTCCACGCCCGTGCCGCCGGCCTGTCCGAAGTGGACGCGGTAGGCCAGGCCCTGGCCCCAGTCCAGCTTGACGCGGTAGAAGACGTACTCGCCGCGCTGCAGGGTGTCGGTGTAGCGGCCGCTGCCGGTGAGGGTGGCGGCGACGTTGAACGAGCCGCCGCCGGTGGCCGGCCGGGTGGTGGTGGGCTCGGTGAAGGCGACCTTCGGCAGGACGGCCCTGGTGCCACCGTCGGTGACCGGTGGTTCGACGACGGTGAGCAGTTCGACCGGGAGTCGTTCGGGAACACCGGCCGACACGCGGTCCCAGGTGAGGGCGAAGTAGTAGCGGCCACCGCCCGCGCAGCTGCCGTCGTCGCCGTCCAGGGTGCGTGCGACGGTCAGGGCGACGCCGTCACTGGACATCGTGGCCTGCTCGGTTTCGAAGACGTGGCAGTCCTTGCCGCCCGCGCCGTACACGCGCAGCTGGAGGGTGTTGAAGTCCTCGGTGCGGGAGACGCCGTCGGCGCGCGGGAAGGAGACGGTGCCGCTGAAGTGGGCGGTACCGCCGTCGGGCACGTCGACCGCGTAGTAGCGGGTTTCCTTCTGGCCGATGGTGTCCAGGTGCTGGCCGGGCGCGGCTACCGGCGCGTTGTCCCAGGTCGCGGCACCGGTGATGGGGGTGCCGGCGGGCTCGTAGGTGCGCAGGGCGGTCGCGGAGACGCGCGGCAGGATGCGCTCCAGGGTCTTGCCGTCGGGCGCGTCGGTGTAGGTGCCGCCGGTGACCTGGGCGATGCAGGTGAGCTGCTGGCGGGACCTGGCGTCGACGGCGAAGCCGACCGCGTGCACGACGACGGTGGCGCCGTGGGCGGTCAGTTCGCGGGCGACCTCGCAGGGGTCGGGCGGGGCGCAGGTGTCCTCCCCGTCGGAGACGAGGACGATCGCACGGGGGCCGGTGTCCGGGAGCGCGGCGGCGGCGGTGCGCAGGGCGGTGCCGATCGGGGTGTAGCCGCTGGGCTGGATGCTGTCGACGGCCGCGGTGAGGGCGGGTTTGTCGATGGTGCGGGGTGGGCTGAGGACCTGGACGTCCTGGCAGCCTTGGGGCTTCTCGGCGTCGGCGGAGCCGGTGCGGGTGCCGTAGACGGTGAGGCCGACCTGGGCTTCCGCGGGCGCCGACCCGATGAACCGGCGCATCGCGGTCTTCGCGGCGTCCATCCTGGTGCCGCTCGTGGGGTCCGCTTGTTTCATGGAGCCGGACCCGTCGAGGACGAGCATGGTCGGGGCGTAGGCGGGCTCCTGCGCTTGCGCCGGGGCGGCGAGCCCGAGCGCCAGCAGGCCCGCGGCGGCCACCGGGAGAAGCTTCGAAAGCCGGAACATGATCCCCCATCCGTGTGATCGATGCCGCTTGGATGCGATCGCAAACGGATGGGTTCCGCCGGTTACGCGTCGACCTTCTCGCCGCGCTTCGTGCGCAGGGCGCGCAGTCCGATGACCCCGATGATCGTGCCGAGGGTGAAGCTCACGATCGCCAGGATCAGGTGCACCACGAAGAACCCGGTGGCCGACCCGTCCGGCCCCCACGAGTTCTCGCTCGCCCACAGGTTCTTCACGAACGTGATCCAGATGACCCAGGACCAGATCCCGAAAGCCGTCAGGAACCACGCCACACGTCGAGACATGCCCCGAGTATCCCCCGATCGGATCGGGGCGCCGCGCCGGGGAACCCGTACGCGCGTCCTCTAGCCTGCTTTGGTGCGACGCGGTTTTCTGCTCTCCCTGGTTCTGGTTGTGTTGTCCGGTCTCGTCCCGTTCGCGGGCACCGCGGCGGCCGCTCCCGCCGTGTGCCCGGACGCGGTCGTCCCGCCCCCGCCGGTAGACACCTCCGAACAGCCCCCGCCCGGTGTGGCCGCGCCCGCTCCGCTGCCGGTGCCGAAGGCCGCCGTCGGCGGGGCGCGCATGGGCGAGTGCGGCGTGATCTCCCCGTCCGGCGCCCCGGTTCCGCCCGACACCACCGCCGCGTCGTGGGTGCTGCAGGACCTCGACACCGGCGAAGTCCTCGCCGCGAAGAACCCGCACGCCCGGCAGCGCCCGGCGTCGCTGATCAAGACGCTGCTGGCGCTCGTGGTGATCCGCGAGCTGAAGCCGGACCAGATCATCGTCCCCACGGTCGAGGACGCCAGCCAGGAGTGCACCTGCGTCGGCCTCGTCGCCGGCGGGCAGTACACCGTCGACCTGCTGCTGCACGGCCTGCTGATGCACTCCGGCAACGACGTCGCGCACGCCTTCGCCACCGCGCTGGGCGGGGTGCCGGAGACGGTGCGGAAGATGAACGAGCTGGCCGCCGAACTGGGCGCGACGGACACCCGCGCGGCCACGCCGTCCGGTCTGGACGGGCCGGGCATGTCGGCGTCGGCCTACGACCTGAGCCTGATCTTCAACTACGCCATGAAGCAGCCCGAGTTCGCCGCCTCGATCGCGACGCGCGCCGTGCAGATCCCGGCCCAGCCCGGCAAGCCCGCGTTCTCGATCGTCAACGACAACAAGCTGCTCGGCACGTACACCGGTTTCCTCGGCGGGAAGACCGGCTTCACCGACGACGCCCGGCACACCTACGTCGGCGGAGCCGAACAGAACGGCCGGCGCGTGGCGGTGGTCCTGATGCGGGCCGAGAACCGCCCGGCGCCGGTGGTGAACCAGGCGAAGGCGCTGCTGGACTACGGCTTCGCGCTGGCCAGGACGAACGCTTCACCGGTGGGGCACCTGGTGTCGCCGGCCGCACCGGAGGTGAGCGCGGAGGGCGCCGCTTCGGATTCCGGGGTCGCGGGCGCCGAGGCGGCCGCGGAAAAGGATCCGTTCGGGGTGACGGGGTGGATCCTGACGCTGGTCGTGGCGGCGATCATCGTGGCCGGGTTCGTGATCGGGCACTACCGCAAGAAGGGGCAGGGGCCGCAGGCTTACTGACGGGCGCCTTGGGTCTGGGGCGTAGTCGGTGTCGTTGCGTTGCCGGCCGCCAGTTTTGTTGATGGCCGGCTACCGGCGCCGGCGCCCCAGCCAGGCCAGCACGGCGCCCGCGCTGAACGCTCCCGCCACCGCGCCCGCCCCGGCGCCGCGCCGCACCTCCACCGTGGGCCGGATGACGGCCGGCGGTGGGGGTTCGACCGTCGTCACGAGGTTCTCCCGCGCGGTGGCCGTCCAGGCGGTCACGAAGAGCAGGAACCGGGACACCAGGTTGGCGAACACCAGCAGACCGATGATCGGCCCGAACAGGGCCCCGCTCGGCGAGCTGGTCACGCTCGCCAGGTAGATCGAACCGACCTGCTTCAGCACCTCGAACCCCACCGAGGCGATCGCGGCGCCCTTGATCGCGCTGCGCGGCGACACCTTCTCCCGCGGCAGCCGCGACAGCACCCACAGGAAGACCAACATGTTCGCCAGCAGCGACAGCAGGATCGTCGCCAGGCGGAGGATGGCCACCGCCCACCCCTGGTCGTCCAGGCCGACCCACCGCAGGATCAGGTTGCCGACCCCGCCGCCGATCGCGGTCAGGCCGAACGACACCACCAGCGCCAGCCCGAGCCCGGCGAGCGCGAGCAGGTCCTTGATCGTCGTCGAGACCAGCGGGCGGCTCTTCTTCTCCTGCCCCCACTGGGCGGTCAGCGCGTCCCGCAGGTTGCTCATCCAGCCGATCCCCGAATACAGGGCCAGCAGCAGACCGAACACCCCCGTGCCGCCACGCGACTTCAGCGCCGTGTCGACGATGTTCGCGACGAAGTCCCCGATGCCCGCGGGCGTGGACGACACGATCCCGTCACGCAGCTCGTTCAGCGCCGCCGCGTTGTTCGCCAGCACGAACCCGGCGATCGAGAACCCCACCATGAGCAGCGGAAACAGCGACAGCACGCTGAAGTAGGTGATCGCCGCCGCGTAGTGGTTGCCGTAGCGCTCGCCGAACGCCTCGTTGGCCCGCACCAGGTGGTCGAGCCACGGGTACTTCCGGCGCAGCCGCGGGACCAGCTTTTCCTTTTCGTCCGCCACGGGAAAACGCTAACGACCCCGCCCCGGCCTCGCAATTCGAGGCCGGGATCGATCCACTGTGGACGTCAGCCGGCGGGCGGCAGGAACCCGACGCGGTCGAACACCCGCTCCAGCGTGCGCGCGGACACCGCGCGGGCCTTTTCCGCGCCCCTGGCGAGGATCTTGTCCAGTTCGGCCACATCGTCCAGATAGGACTGAACGCGTTCCTGGATCGGGGTGACCCAGTCGACCAGGACCTCGGCCAGGTCCTTCTTCAGGTCGCCGTACCCCTTGCCCTCGTACGCGGCCTCGAGATCGGGGATCGTGCGGTCGGTGAGCGCCGAGTAGATCGACAGCAGGTTCGACACACCCGCCTTGTTCTCGCGGTCGAACTTGACCTCGCGGCCGGTGTCGGTGACCGCCGAGCGGATCTTCTTCGCCGAGCGCTTCGGGTCCTCCAGCAGCTCGATGATGCCGTTCGGCGAGGACGCCGACTTGCTCATCTTCACCGCCGGGTCCTGCAGGTCGTAGATCTTCGCCGTGCCCTGGACGATGTGCGGCTCGGGCACGGTGAACGTCTTGCCGAAGCGCTGGTTGAACCGCTGCGCCAGGTTGCGCGTCAGCTCCAGGTGCTGGCGCTGGTCCTCCCCCACCGGCACCGCGTCCGCCTGGTAGATCAGGATGTCCGCGGCCATCAGCACGGGGTAGGTGAACAGGCCGACGCTCGCGTGGTCGGTGCCCTGCTTGGCCGCCTTGTCCTTGAACTGCGTCATGCGGCTGGCCTCGCCGAAGCCGGTCAGGCACTCCAGCACCCAGGACAGCTGCGCGTGCTCGGGCACCTGGCTCTGCACGAACAACGCGCTGCGCTCCGGGTCCACGCCGAGCGCGAGCAGCTGCGCGGCCGACACCCGGGTGCGCTGCCGCAGCACCTTCGGGTCCTGCTCGACCGTGATCGCGTGCAGGTCGACGACCATGTAGAACGTCTCGTGCGTGTCCTGCATGCGCACCCACTGCCGCAGGGCGCCGAGGTAGTTGCCGAGGTGGAACGAGTCGGCGGTGGGCTGGATCCCGGACAGCACGCGCGGGCGGGCGGTGGTTTCTGGCGCTTCGGACACGACCTGGATTGTCTCAGGCCCCGCGGACGGCGATGGCAGCGAGGTCCGCCGCCGGGCCGCGCAGCCGCGACCCGGCCCGCCACACCAGCCGGAGTTCGCGCCGCAGGTCGAGTCCGTCGACGTCGACGGCGACGAGCGTGCCGGCCGCGACCTCGGCGGCGACGGTGTGCGCGCCCAGCACCGCCGGACCGATGCCCTCCATGACGGCCGACTTGATCGCGGTCGTCGACGACAGTTCCAGCAGCGGCTCGGCCAGCTCCGCCGGTGCCAGCGCGAGTTCGAGGGCGCGGCGGGTGCCGGAGCCGCGTTCCCGGCTGATCAGGGGCGTCGCGGCCAGCTCGTCCGGTCGTGTCCGCCGACGGCGCCGGGCCCACGGGTGGTTCGGGGCGACGACGAGTTCCAGCGCGTCGGTGCCGACCGTCTCGGCGGCCAGCCCGGCGGGCAGGTCCGGGCCTTCCACGAACCCGAGGTCGACCTCGCGGGCCAGCACCTGCGCGGCGACCTCCTCCGAGTTGCCCGAGGTGAGCGCCACTCCAGTGGCCGGGTCCAGGCGGCGCAGCGCGGCGAGCCAGCGGGGCAGCAGGTACTCGGCGACGGTCAGGCTGGCCGCCACGCGCAGGTGCTCGTCACGGCGGGCGCGCAGCGCGGCGATGCCGGCTTCGAGGTCGGTGGCGGCCTCCACGACCGGCCGGGCCCAGTCGGCGACCAGCGCGCCGGACTCGGTGAGCCGCGAGCCGCGCGGCGACCGGTCCACCAGCGCGACGCCGGTCTGCGCCTCCAGCTGGCGGATCCGTGCGCTGGCCGCGGGCTGGGAAATGCCGTGCGCCCGCGCGGCCGCGCCGATGCTGCCGAGCTGCGCGACGGACAGCAGCAGCTCGAACCCGGCGAGGTCGGTGACGCGCAGAGGCATAGGCACAGGTTATGACCTCATCGGCCGGTGGTCCCTACCGGCGGCGGCGCCGCGGACCGAACGTGGAGGCATGCTCGAACGCGCGCCGCGCCTGTCCCGCCCCGGCACCACCCCGAACTGGTTCGCCTCCGTGATGGGCAGCGGCATCGTCGCGACCGCACTCCCGGCGTCGCTGGCGGTGCTGCGGCCGGTGGTGACGGTCGTCTGGGCGCTGGCGGCGGTGTGGCTGGTGGTGCTGGTCGGGCAGCTGGTCGCGGACCGGCGCAGGCAGCACCGGCACCTGCGGGACCCAGTGCTGGTGCACTTCTGGGGCGCGCCGCCGATGGCGCTGCTCACGATCGGCGCGGGTGCGGTCGCGCTGGGGCGGGACTGGATCGGCACCGGACCGGCGCTCGGCATCGGCGCGGTGCTGTGGACCGCGGGGACGGTGCTGGGCCTGGTGACCGCGGTCGGTGTGCCGTACCGGATGATCACCGGCCAGGTCCCGGCGGCGGAGCCGTTCGCCGGATGGCTGATGCCGGTGGTGCCGCCGATGGTCTCCGCGGCCACCGGCGTGGCGCTCGTGCCGCACCTGCCGGCCGGGCAGCCGCGGCTCGCGCTGCTGCTCGCGTGCTACGCGATGTTCGGGATCAGCCTGTTCGCCACCGTCGCGCTGCTGCCGCAGATCTGGCACCGGCTGGTGACCGCCGGGACAGAGGCGGCCCGGGTGCCGGCGCTGTGGATCGTGCTGGGGCCGCTCGGGCAGTCGATCACGGCGGCGAACCTGCTCGGCGCGGTCGCGCCCGGGGTGCTGCCGTTCGGCGCGGCGGCGGAGGCATTCGGGTTGTTCTACGGCCTGGCCGCGTGGGGGTTCGCGATGCTGTGGCTGGCGATCGCCGCCGCGGTGACGCTGCGGACCGTGCGGGCCGGGATGCCGTTCTCGCTCACCTGGTGGAGCTTCACGTTCCCGGTCGGCACCTGCGTCACCGGAACCAGCGCTTTGGCCGTGGTGACCCGTTCGGCGCTGTTCGAGTGGGCCGCGGTGTCACTCTACGTTTTGCTGATCGGCGCCTGGGTAACCGTCGTACTGCGGACGGGTCAGACCTGGGGACGCCGGTAGGGGGTCAGAGCCGGACGCGTGGGCTCGTCGGAGGCCTCGACGACGACGGGGACGACCGCCTCCGCCTGGGCCTTGCGGCGCTGGCGCACGATGCCCAGGGCCATGCCGATGATGCCGAGCAGGACCGCGGCGAGGCCGACGGGGCCGAGCAGGCCGAACGAGACGCCGGTCGGTTCGGCCTGGGTGGCCGGTGCCGCCGAAGCGACGCCGGTGGTGGTCGCGGTCGCGAGGACCGCGAGGACCAGGCCGGCCCGCAGTACGTGCACTGTTCGGTTGCGCACCGGTGTGCCTCCTGAGACGAGACTGCCGTTCCAAGGTCGCAGTCACCCTATTGGGCGACTATTACCAGCGTGAAAACTACCGACCGTGTCAAGGCCGATCGTTCTTGATCACGTGCGGGGCAGAGAGTAGCGCCCATCGGAGTGCCGGGGACACCGGGGTTCTACCCGTGCCGCTGGCGGCGGCGACAGCCCAGGTCAGGCGGCTCCGCCTGGTCCGTCTGCTTCGGATGGCCCACGCCGGCGTGCTGAACCCACACCGTTCGCCGCTGTTCGTCGAGGAGGTACCAAAACCCTGGCGGTCACCTCCAGCTGCCACCGCGGCAGGCTGCGCCCCTGGTGCGTGCCATGGGTGAGGCTTCCCTTGAGCTGATGGTGGCGGCTCGTCGGCTTCCGTGGTGGCGAACCGGATCTCCCACTCCGCGCCGACGGCCGGCGGGGCGACCGGGTCACCATGCTTCGGGCTCACGCGTGAGCAGGTCGGAGAGGTTGACCTCAGACGCGGTCTCCCTCTCCTGCGACCTGTCAGGACTTGCTCTGGTCGTTGCTCAGCCACTTCTCCGGGCGCACCCGGACCAGCAGCGAGTTCTCCCCCAGCGCGCCGTCCACGTAGTTCCGCGCGTCGGGTTCCGGGAGGTAGCGAGAGGCGATCCCGAGGGCTTCCTCCCGCGTCGGCGGCTCGTCGTTGGCCACGACGCTGCCCTCGACGGACACGTACTTGTACGGCCAGTTCTCGTCCTGCACGGTCAGGGTCAGCCGGCCCGCCTTGCGCACCAGCCGGTCCTTGATCGTCTCGCGTTCCATCCACAGCAGGATCTCGCCGCCGGGCCGGTAGTCGTACCAGATCGGCACGGCCAGCGGCGCCCGCCCGTCGCGCTCGACGGCCAGGACGGCGACGTGCACGCCCGCCAGGAAGGATTCACGTTCGGCCGGCGTCATCACGAATGACACGAGCTGCCCCCATTTCAGTCGGTGTGCCAGGGACAACGCCCGAGATCATCCGGACATTCCGGCTATTGCGGCGAAAAGTCGAACGTCGCCGTCACCGGGGCGTGGTCGGACCAGCGCAGCTCGTAGCTCGGCGCCCGCTCCACCACCACCGACGTGCACTTCTCGGCCAGGCCGGGCGTGGTGACCAGGTAGTCGATGCGCCAGCCGGCGTCGTTGTCGAATGCCTTGCCGCGGTAGGACCACCACGTGTACGGGCCGGGGCCCGCCGGGTCGAGCTTGCGCTGCACGTCCACGTACCCGGCCTCGCCGAACACGCGGCTCATCCAGGCCCGCTCCTCGGGCAGGAAGCCGGAGTTCTTCTGGTTGCCCTTCCAGTTCTTCAGGTCGATCTCGGCGTGCGCGATGTTCCAGTCACCACCCACGACGACCTCGCAGCCGGCCGCCTCGGCCTTGGCGCGCAGCTCGACCAGGTACGGCAGGAACGCGGCCATGAACCGCTCCTTCTCGTCCTGCCGCGGCGTGCCGACGTCACCGCTGGGCAGGTACAGGCTCGCCACGACCACGCCCGGCAGGTGCACCTCGAGGTAGCGCCCGCTGTCCTCGAACTCCGCCTCACCGAACCCGACCCGCACCTCGGACGGCTCGGCCCGGCTGTACACGGAGACGCCGTTGCGGCCCTTCACGGCGGACGGCGCGTGGTGCGCGTGCCACCCCTCGGGCGCGACGACGTCCTTGGGGAGCTGCCCGGCCTCGGCGCGCACCTCCTGGCAGAGGATCACGTCGGACCCGCTGGCCGCGAGCCACTCGACGAACCCCTTCTTGGCGGCGGCACGCATGCCATTGACGTTGACTGTGGAGACGGTGAACACGGCACGCACGCTACCGGCCACCCCCGACAATCCCGGAGACTGCCGCCATGAGCGAACTGATCGTCCTCGGCAGCTGCGGGGCGTGGCCGGAACCGGGCCGCGCCTGCGCCGGTTTCGTGCTGTCCCACCAGGGTGTCCGGATCGTCCTGGACCTGGGCTACGGCACCATCGGCCCGCTGCTCGAACGCTTCCCGCGGGGTGCGGTCGACGCGGTGATCGTCACCCACCGCCATCCCGATCACTGCGTGGACGTGAGCGCACTGGCCCGCGTGCGGTACTACGAGGCCGCCGCCGAGCCGAAGATCCCGCTGTACTGCGCGCCCGGCGTGCTGGACGTGCTGCGCGCGCTGGAACCCACGCCCGATCCGGCGACGGTGTTCGACGTGCGCGACCTCGGCCGCCCGGCGCGGATCGGCCCGTTCTCGCTCACGCCGTTCCCGCTGCCGCACCACGTGCCGAACTACGGGGTCCGCCTGACGGCGCCGGGGCTCACCGTGGCCTACACCGGCGACTGCGGCCCCACCGAGGCGCTGCGCGAACTCGCCCGCGACGCCGACCTGTTCATCGCCGACGCCACACTGCGGGACGAACCGGCGGACGGCAGCCCCCGCAACGTCATGACGGCCACCGAGGCGGCGACGTGGGCAGCCGCCGGGGGCGCCCGCCGGCTGCTGTTGGCGCACTTCTGGCCGGGCAGCGATCGCGCCGTCTCCGCGGCGCGGGCGAGGGCCGTGTTCGGCGGCGAGGTGATCGTCGCCGAGGAGGGGCTCGTCGTGGACTTGTGAGTCAGCAGTTGCCGCTGACCGGCCGCAGGTACTCCGTCTTCGCCCACTTGTTGTCGGCGATCTTGCGGAACCCGTTCTGAACCTCGGCCAGGGCGTTGGTCTCCGCGTTCTGGTTGAACTTGCCCACGATCTCCGCGCCGGTGTCCGGGGCGGAGCGCACGTTGAGCACGTCCGCGGTCACCGTGACGCGGCAGCTGTCCGAACCGCCGCCGGTGGCACCCTCGGAGACCTGCTTGTCGGTGCCCATCACGTAGATCAGCCCGACGCCGGCCAGGATCGCGACGATGATCAGTGCCCGCTTAGGGATGCCCAGGAACACGGGTACTCCTCACCAGATCACTTGCGTTCCGGGTAAGGGTAGCCACACTTCAGCGGCCCGGACAGGGCCGCGCGGGCGAACCACCCGAGAGGCGTCACGACACGGGCACGCTGGGTGACCAGACGCTGTCGTGCCGCACCACGTGGGTGCCGGCGCGGGTCAGGAGGGCGACGGTGACGGGGTCCCGATACGGATCGAACGGGCGCTGCACCTTCCACAGGTGGTCGGACAGGGCCTTGGCGAGGTCCCCGGCCGCGCCGGAGCCGCGGACGGTCAGGACGGTCAGCGACGTGATCCGGCCGCGGGCGCGGCACACCACGTCGACGCGTGAGCGGGCCGCGCCGACGAGCCGCAGCGCGCCGAGGACCAGCCCGCACACCAGCTGCGCGAGCACCTCCAGCAGCGCGAACGGCAGCAGCACGAGCCAGACGAGGATCTGCAGGCCGGTGACGACCGCCTCGACCACGTACCCCGCGATCGCGACCGCGAGGACCGCGACCACCAGCAGCGGGCCCATGTACAGCCACCGCCAGCCGGTGATCTTGCGGGCGTCCAGCTTCTGCTCGCGCGCGGTCCTGCGCTGCTCGCGGCGTTGGTGGCGCCACTCCGACGGCTTGCGCCTCGGATCGGGCGCCGCGACGCGGTAGCGGCGGTACTCGCCCTCGGCGATGTTCATCGGCTGGATGACACGCTTCCACGGCGCGAACCGGCGCGTGAGGGTCCAGACGTGGTCGTCGGGATGGTTCACCTGCACCGGTGCAGTCATACCCGACGGGGTTCAGCGCGGCGCGACTGCCCGCAGGCCGTTGTGACGTGCCGCTCCGGCGAGCCGGTCGTCGTAGGTGACCATGACGTCCAGCATGAGCGCGGAGGCGAGGTGGATAGCGGCGGCGACCGCCGGACCGCGCCCGCAGGGTGCGCGCGACCTCGATCCACGCCAACGACGAACGTTGGTACCACGCTCGGTACCAGCATCGAGGCACGGAAAAGCCCGGCCACCGAACGGTGACCGGGCCTCTCGCTGTGGCCGGAAAACGCGGACTCAGCCCTGGGCGATCTTCGCCGCCAGGTTCTCGTCCAGGGTCGCCAGGAACTCCTCCGTCGTCTGGAACGGCTGGTCCTTGCCGACGAGCAGCGCCAGGTCCTTGGTCATCTTGCCGCTCTCGACGGTCTCGATGACGACCTGCTCGAGCTTGTTGGCGAAGCCCACCAGCTCGGAGTTGCCGTCCAGCTTGCCGCGGTGCTCGAGACCCCGGGTCCACGCGAAGATCGACGCGATCGGGTTCGTCGAGGTCGGCTTGCCCTGCTGGTGCTGGCGGTAGTGCCGGGTGACCGTGCCGTGCGCGGCCTCGGCCTCCACGGTCTTGCCGTCCGGCGTGCGCAGCACCGAGGTCATCAGACCCAGCGAGCCGAAGCCCTGCGCCACGGTGTCGGACTGCACGTCACCGTCGTAGTTCTTGCACGCCCAGACGTAGCCGCCCTCCCACTTCAGCGAGGCGGCGACCATGTCGTCGATCAGGCGGTGCTCGTAGGTCAGGCCCTTGGCGTCGAAGTCGGCCTTGAACTCGTTGTCGAAGATCTCCTGGAAGGTGTCCTTGAACATGCCGTCGTAGGCCTTCAGGATGGTGTTCTTCGTCGACATGTAGACCGGCATGCCGCGGTCCAGGCCGTACTGCAGCGAGGCGCGCGCGAAGTCCTCGATGGACTTGCGGTAGTTGTACATGCCCATCGCGACGCCGCCACCCTCCGGGTAGCGGGCGACCTCGAACTCGATCGGCTCGGAGCCGTCCTCGGGCACGTAGGTCATGGTCACCGTGCCGGGGCCGGGCACCTTGAAGTCGGTGGCCTTGTACTGGTCACCGTGCGCGTGGCGGCCGATGATGATCGGCTTCGTCCAGCCCGGGACCAGCCGCGGGATGTTGGAGATGATGATCGGCTCACGGAAGACGACGCCGCCGAGGATGTTGCGGATGGTGCCGTTGGGGCTCCGCCACATCTTCTTCAGGCCGAACTCCTCGACCCGGGCCTCGTCCGGGGTGATGGTGGCGCACTTGACGCCGACGCCGTGCTTCTTGATGGCGTTCGCGGAATCGATCGTGACCTGGTCGTCAGTCCGGTCCCGCTCCTCGATGCCGAGGTCGTAGTACTCGAGGTTGATGTCGAGATACGGGTGGATCAGCTTGTCCTTGATGAACTTCCAGATGATGCGAGTCATCTCGTCGCCGTCGAGTTCTACGACGGTGCCCTCGACCTTGATCTTGGCCATGAGCCGCGGTGCTCCTCTCGCGGATCTGCGCGTGTCTGTGCAGCACGTCTATGCGGTACAAGCGTACTGCTATTGAGCGACCAACGCCTTAAGTGGTGACGTACCTCAGTCTCGCAAAGGCGATAAGTGGGCGAAGTCACGCCCCTCGCCGGACGGAGGGCGGACACGCAGAGTGACGGTCGAAGAAGACTTCCCCGCTCTGCGCAACCTCGCACAGCGAGAGTTTCCCGGGGCAAAACGGTATCTGTACATCCACGTAGACCCGAAACGACAGCGTCCACCGCAAGCCGACTCTCGAAGAACCCCGCCGACGGTACGAGCGATCGCCGAGTACGCCGGCTTCGACCCGCCTCGCGTGGTACCCGATCACCAGGCGGATCGAACAGCGTGCAAAATTTCGCGCTGCTGTGCCCCGATCTCGCATCGAAGGTGTCGGCGATGTGCACCAGGATGCGACGACTGACAGCGGGACCTTCTTCCGAGCACGTCGATCCCTTGGCAAAAACTGATGCCCGAGTACTACGAGGTACTCGAACGCGCGACCCGGAACCATTTCGGCGTCGCCCGGAAGGTTTCCACGCACGCCTGGGCCTATGACGTCGCCCTCAAGAGGATGACGCGCGGGGGGTGAGCGCCCCGCCTCGCGGGAGTGCGGTCCGGGGCGCCGGGGTGCCACTATGTCCCCATGCCGAAGAAGCTCCGCCTCACCGGTGACCCCGACGCGGACCGGCTCCTCTCCGAGGACCCGTTCGCCCTCCTCACGGGCATGCTCCTCGACCAGCAGATCGCCATGGAGACCGCCTTCATCGGGCCCAAGAAGATCGCCGACCGGATGGGTGGCTTCGACGTCCGCAAGATCGCCGAGTCCGACCTCGACGAGTTCGTCGAGCTGTGCGTGACCCCGCCGGCCATCCACCGCTACGGCGGTTCCATGGCACGCCGCGTGCACGCGCTGGCCAACCACATCGTCGAGCACTACGACGGCAAGACCGACCGCATATGGAAGCAGGGCAAACCGGACGGCAAGGAGGTCCTGCGCCGCCTCAAGGAGCTGCCCGGCTACGGCGACCAGAAGGCCCGGATCTTCCTCGCGCTGCTCGGCAAGCAGCGCGGCGTCCAGCCCGAGGGCTGGCGCGAGGCCGCCGGCGCCTACGGCGAGGACGGCTCGCGCCGCTCGATCGCCGACGTCGTCAGCCCGGAGACCCTCGCCGAGGTCCGCGCCTTTAAGAAAGCCGCCAAGGCCGCCGCGAAGAGCTGATCAGCCGGGGTGGGCGCCGACCGTGTCGCGGATTTCGGCGCCCAGCCCCGAACCGCTGCCCCGCGCGCAGTGCGCGCAGCAGAAGAACCGGCCCTCGACCTCCACGCCGTGCCCGAGGATCCGGCATCCGCAGTGTTCACACGACGGTGCGATCTTCTGCGCCGCGCATTCGATGCTGTCGAACGTGTAGGTGTCCCCGCTGACCGTCCGGACCTCGAAGGACATCCAGTAGTCGTTTCCGCAGACCGCACAGGTAGCCATCGTCGGAACTCCTTTTCGCGTCGGGATGAATCGAAGCCTGCTCGCCTCCCGGATACCCGGCAACTTGATCAATTCCCGTCCGGTGACAATTGCCGGTCGTCCGATTTACCCTGGTTCCCGCGGAGGTGGTCGATGATGCACGCAGCCGTAGGAGACCGGATCCTCGTCCACGGTCGCACCGTCGGAGCGGCCGAACAACGCGGCGAGATCGTCGAAGTCCGCGGGGAGAACGGCGGACCGCCCTACCTCGTCCGCTTCGCCGACGGCCACGAAGGCCTGATCTTCCCCGGGTCGGACTGCGAGGTCAGTCACGACAAGCAGGAAAACAACGCCTGACCAGGCGCGTGGGGATGGTCACCCCGGTGGCGGGATGACAGCGGGCCCCCGCCTGGTTGAGACTGGTTGACGGACAGCTCGTGCCGCCATGGACGGCGATGGGCTGTCCTTATTCATGCCCCTCGACTGTATCGATGCAGACGTCTCTCGAAAGGAGAACCGTGCCCATCGCGCTGCTCGCGCTCGCCGTCGGTGCCTTCGGTATCGGCACCACGGAATTCGTCATGATGGGTGTCCTTCCGCAGACGGCCGCGACGTTCGGGGTCGACATCCCGACCGCCGGCCACCTCATCTCCGCCTACGCGCTCGGCGTGGTCGTCGGGGCGCCGCTGCTGACCGCGGTCGCCGTCCGGCTGCCGCGCAAAACGATGCTGCTGGCGATGATGGCGCTGTTCACGGCGGGCAACCTGCTGTTCGCCGTCGCGCCGAACCAGGAGTTCGGCGTGGTCTTCCGGTTCCTCGCCGGACTGCCGCACGGCGCGTTCTTCGGCGCCGGCGCGGTCGTCGCGTCGAGCCTCGTCAAACCCGGCGACCGCGCGAAGGCCGTGTCGCTGATGTTCCTCGGCCTGACCCTGGCCAACGTCGTGGGCGTGCCGCTGGGCACGCTGCTCGGCCAGCAGGTGGGCTGGCGCGCCACGTTCGCCGTGGTCGCGGTGATCGGCCTGGTCGCCGTCCTGGCGATCGCGAAGCTGGTGCCGCACCAGGGCCGCCCCGAGTCGCCGTCACTGCGCGGTGAGCTGGGCGCCTTCCGCCGACCGCAGGTGTGGCTGGCCCTGGCGATCGTGACCTTCGGGCTGGGCGGCGTGTTCGCCTGCCTGTCCTACGTGACGCCGATGATGACCGACGTCGCCGGCTACGACCCGCAGGCCGTGACCCTGCTGCTCGCGCTGGCCGGTGTCGGGATGACGATCGGCAACCTGCTCGGCGGGCGGCTGGCCGACAAGGCGCTGATGCCGAGCCTGTACGTGGCACTACTCGCGCTGGCCGCGGTGCTCGCGATCTTCACGGTCACCGCGCACAACAAGGTCGGCGCCGCGATCACGATCTTCCTGGTCGGCATCGCCGGGTTCATGATCGGCCCGATGATGCAGACCCGCGTCATGGTCAAGGCCGGCGGCGCGCCGTCGATGGTGTCGGCCGCGGTGCAGTCGGCGTTCAACGTCGCCAACTCGATCGGCGCCTACCTGGGCGGCCTGGTGATCGCCGGCGGGCTCGGCCTGGTCTCGCCGAACTGGGTCGGCGCGGGGCTGGCCATCGTCGGCCTGACGATCGCCGTGGTGTCCGGTTCGCTGGACCGCCGTGAAGCGGCGCGGACCCCGGCGATGGCCGAGGCCTGACTCAGGTGCCGAACGGCCCGTCGGTGATCGTGAAGGCCAGGAAGAGGATGAGGACGCCGAGCCCGGCGTAGCTGAGGACGTCCACCGGGCGGCCGCGGATGGCCAGCAGGCCGGCCCGCACGCCCGGCAGGACGGCCCGCAGGATCGCCGCCACGAGCAGGGCGCCGCCGATGATCGCGGCGCCCTGCCGCCAGTGGTACTGCCAGATCCGCACGCCGGCGACTGCCACCAGCAGCATCACCAGTGCGAACGGGAGCTGTTCGAAGACGGCCGCGCGGTTACGACGTGGCGAGTGCACGCTCGGCCGCCTCGACGACGTTGGTGACCAGCATCGCCCGGGTCATCGGGCCGACCCCGCCGGGGTTCGGCGACAGCCACCCGGCGACCTCGGCGACCGCCGGGTCGACGTCACCGGCGAGCTCGCCGTCGACGTGCGAGACGCCCACGTCGAGCACCGCCGCACCCGGCTTGACCATGTCCGGCTTGATCAGGTGCGGCACGCCGGCCGCGGCGATCACAATGTCCGCACGCCTGACCTCGGCCGCCAGGTCGCGGGTGCCGGTGTGGCACAGCGTCACGGTGGCGTTCTCGCTGCGGCGGGTCAGCAGCAGGCCCATCGTGCGGCCCACGGTGACCCCGCGGCCGACGACGGTGACGTTCGCGCCGGCGATGGGCACGTCGTGGCGCTTGAGCAGTTCGAGGATCCCGTACGGGGTGCAGGGAAGCGGGCCGGCCTCGTTGAGCACCAAGCGGCCGAGGCTGACCGGGGCCAGGCCGTCGGCGTCCTTCTCCGGCGCGATGCGCTCCAGGACGCGGCCCGCGTCGAGGTGCTTGGGCAGCGGGAGCTGGACGATGTAGCCGTGGCAGGCCGGGTCGGCGTTGAGCTCGTCGATGACGGCCTCGAGCTTGTCCTGGCTGATGTCGCCGGGCAGGTCGCGGCGGATCGAGTTGACCCCGATCTTCGCGCTGTCCGCGTGCTTCATGCGGACGTAGGAGTGGGAGCCGGGGTCGTCGCCGACCAGGACGGTTCCCAGCCCGGGCGTCACGCCGCGCTCGGCCAGGGCGGCCACCCGCGGCTTGAGCTCTTCGAAGATGGCGTTCTTGGTCGCTTTGCCGTCGAGAACCGTCGCAGTCACGGCTCCCATTCTGGCAAAGGAATGACCTCGGCCTCACGCGAGGACGGCGGAGGACACTATGGGTAGTTCCACTGAAACGCTTAGTACCTCGATAGATGTATCTGCACTGGTCATTGCCCCTATTGGTGCGGGTGGTGTGCAATCGGATCAGTGACCAGTCAAAATGGCCTGGTGGCGCAACCGACGACCCAGCTGAACGCGACCGAGCAGGACACCCTGGTCAAGCAGATCGGACTGGCCCTGCTCCGGGCCGCTCCGCGGGACTGGCGGCGGGTGACCGCGACCTACCGGGCGGTCGGCCGCTACCACGAGCTGTCCGGTGAGGTCCTGCTCGAGGACGGGTCGGCCCAGGAGTGGATGGCCACCCACGACATCGCCACGCTGTTCGGCCGGTTGCGGGCCGGGATGTACCGCGAGGGTCGCGGCACCTGGTTCAACGCGCGCTACCAGCTCGACCACCCATCGAGCTACAACCTGGAGTACGACCGCGACGAGCCGCGGTGGGATCTGATGCCCCCGCCGCAGGCGTACGCCGACGAGTTGAGGATGTTCCCGCGCTCCGAGGACAACGTCCCGGAGTGGCTGATGCGCCGCATGGCGGGTCTCGCGCCCGAGCAGCCCGGCCCGCGCTTCCGGATCGCCCGGATCTTCGACGGCCACGAGCCCAGCGGCCGCCCGGTGCTCAACCGGCCGGAGCTGGACGCCGACGAGCAGCAGCGGGTGCTCGAGTACCTGAACAACGCGCCGGTCGTGCGCGCCGAACGCGGGTTCGACCTGGACCGGCTGGCGCAGCAGCCCGCGGCGACCGTGCCGGTGGCCTTCCACACCGACGGGGTGTGGATCTGGCCGGCGGCGGTCAACTACTACCTGCAGGAGTACGGCGTCGCGCCGGAGGCGGAGCTGGTCGCGCACATCGCCAGCAACGGCCACACGCTGCCCGAGGTGCCGGAGCAGACGGTGCAGGCCGCAGGCGCGTACCTGAGCCGGGGGCCCGCGCAGCCGGCGCGCCGGGTGCCGGAGCAGGCGGCGGCACCCGCCGAGCCTGCGGCGGACGCGGCCGGGGCCGGGGAGGTGGAGCAGCCGACGACGCTGACGCCGGTGATCGACCCGGAGGCCGGGCCGCCGACGATGCTGGTGCAGCCGGCGGTGAAGGACGCGGAGCCGGCGTCTCCGGCGTCGGCCGGGGATGCCGGGGACGAGACCCGGACGTGGGACGCGCGGGAGGCGTTCGCCGACGAGCCGCGCGGTGGCGCGGACGGAACGTGGGAGCCGCGCGAGGGCTTGGCCGAGCACGGCTTTACCGGCGAGCCGGGCGCTCTTGCCGGGCAGCCGGGAGGCTTCGCCGGGGAGCCGGGCGGCTTCGCCGGGCAGGAGCCCGGCCCCGACGCCGACGAGGCGCCGACGGAGGGCCGCGGCTGGAACGGCCGCGAGGCCTACGCCGCGCAGGAAGGCGCGGCGGGGCGGCCGGAGCGCTTCGCCGCCGAGGGCCCTGGTCAGCACGGCTACGGCCAGGAAGGTGCAGAGTCGCGAGGCCCGGAGCGCCACGGCGCGGAGGGCGCTGGCCAGCACGGCTACCACCAGGAAGGCCCGGACGCGCGCGGCCCCGAGCGCCACGGCGCCGAAGGCCCTGGCCTTCACGGCTACGGCCAGGAAGGTCGGGAGGCGCGGCGCCCGGAGCGCTTCGCCGCGGAGGGGCCCGAAGGGCGCGGCCAGGCCGGCTTCGGCGCGGAAGCGCCCGAGGGGCCCAGCCAGGTTGGCTTCGGCGCGGAAGCGCCCGAGCGGCCCGGCCAGGCCGGCTACGGTCAGGAAGGCCCGGAGCGTCTCGGCGCCGAGGGGCCCGGCCAGCACGGCTACGGTCAGGAAGGCCCGGACGCGCGGGGCCCCGAGCGCTTCGCCGCGCAGGGGCCCGATGGACGCCAGGCCGGCTTCGGCGCGGGAGCGCCCGAGGGGCCCGGCCAGGCCGGCTACGGCCAGGAAGGCCTGGACGCGCGTGGTCCGGAGCGCTTCGCCGCGCAGAGCCCCGAAGGGCGCCAGGCCGGCTTCGGCGCGGGAGCGCCTGAGGGGCCCGGCCAGGCCGGCTTCAGTCAGGAAGGCCCGGAGCGTCTCGGCGCCGAGGGACCCGGCCAGCACGGCTACGGCCAGGAAGGCCCGGACGCGCGCGGCCCCGAGCGCTTCGCCGCGCAAGGGCCCGAAGGGCGCGACCAGGCCGGCTTCGGCGCGGAAGCGCCCGAGGGGCCCGGCCAGGCCGGTTCCGGTCAAGAGGGCCCGGAGCGCTTCGCCGCCGAACGACCCGGCCAGCATGGCTACGGCCCCGAGGCGCGAGGAGCGCGCGGCTTCGGCCAGGAAGCTCCGGAAGCGCGCGGCCAGCGCGACTTCGGCGGCCGGCAAGCCCCGGAGGGGCGTGGCTTCGGCGGTCCAGAAGCGCCGGAGCAGCGCGGATTCGCCGGACCCGAGGGGCACGGCCTCGAACCAGAAGGCCCCGAGCCGCGTGGCGAGCGTGGCTACGGCACTCCAGAAACGCCGGAGCAGCGCGATTTCGCCGGGCCCGAGGGCCCGGATGGGCGAGGCCAGCGCGCCTTCGGAGCCCAGGAGGGCCTCGATGGGCCCGCCCAACGCCAGGAAGCTCCGGAGAGGCGGCGCCAACATGGTTCCGCCGCCCAGGAGGCCCCCGAGTCCAGTGGTCCGGGACGCTTCGGCCAGGAAACCCCCGAGGCACGCGGCCAGCACGGCTTGACCGCCCCGGACAGCCCCGAGCCACGGGGCCCAGAGCGCTTCAGCCAAGAACCGTCGGAGGGGCGCGGCCAGCACTCCGCCGCGCAGGAGGGGCTTGCCGGGGAGGCGACTGTCGCTGGGTTCGACCCCCGCGCTCCGGAGCGCTTCGCGCCGGAAGGTCGTGGCGCGGCCGGCCACGCGGTGGATGCCCGCCAGGAAGGCTTCGCCCCGGAGGAAGGCCGCGGTAAGCGTCCGTTCGCCGGTTCGGAAGGCCCCGAAGGCCGGGAGCCGCACGGCTTCGCGGGTCCGGAAGGCCCGGGCCAGCCGGGGTTCAGCCCGGAAGGCCCGGACCAGCGCGGCGCCGGCCCGGGAAGCCCCGGCCACCGTGGCTTTTCCGGCCAGGAAGCCCGCGACCAGCGCGCCTTCACCAGCGAGGAAGGGCCGGAGGGCCTCGTGGGTCATGAGGCCGCTCCGGAAGCTCGGGGATTCGGGGCCGCGCCCGGTGGCGTCGAACCTCGTGGTGGCTTTGCTGCGCAGGGTGCCCCCGCGCAGGGGCCGCGCAGGGGCCGCCCCGCGCCCGACGGTCCGCCCACCATGCTGGCCCGCCCGGTGGCCCCGCCCTCCGGCGAGCCCGCCCTGGACAACCTGCGCGCCAAGCTCTCCGACCTCGGCGTGCCGGACGCGGCGTACCGCATCGGCGAACCGGCCGAGCACGGCTGGAGCCTGGAGAAGGTCGACGACGGCTGGCGCGTCGGCTGGTACGACGACGCCCTGACGAGCCCCGCGGTCTTCGGCGACGCCGACGACGCGGCCGCGTTCATGCTCGGCAAGCTCCTGCTCAGCCCGGGCGGCCGCACCACGCCGCCGGCACGGCCGGAGATGGATGCCACCGAGGTGCCGCGCACCCCGGCCCAGGAGCCGTCCGAGCCGCAGCGGCACGACCTGCCCCAGCGGGCTCTGTCCGACCGCCTCGACGAGCCGGACCCGGCCGGCCCGCCCACGATGCTGGCGCCCCCGGTCGCGCCGCCCCCGCCCGCTCCCCCGCGACGGGAACCGCCGCCGCGACGGGTCGAACCGGCGGCGCCCGCCCCCGCGGCGGCCGCGGCCTCCGGTGGCAACCAGCAGTGGCCCATCCAGCCGCTGCCCGGTGAGCCGCCGCTGACCCTGTTCCGCGGCAAGGAGATGCGCGAACTCCCGGCCGGCAGCGAGCTGGACCGCTTCGGCGGCCCGAACGGCAACCTGACCTACGCGGCCGGGACCCCGTTCGAGGAGCGTTCCCTGGTGCCGGAGTGGGTGAACCGGCCGTACCACGTGTACCGGGTGCAGCGGCCGATCGAGGCGCTGGCCGGGGTCGCGATCCCGTGGTTCAACCAGCCCGGCGGCGGCGCGGCCTACCTGCTGCCCGCGTCGATCGAGGACCTGCTCGCCTCGGGCGACCTGATCGAGCTGGACCCGGGCGAACCGCCGATCGACTAGCCGTCCGCGCGGCGCCACTCCCCACGGCGTGGCGCCGCGCGAGCGTCAGTCGACCACCAAACCGTGCGCCGCCGCGAAGGCGATCGCCGTTTCCAGGTCCACGCGCGCCCCGCGCAGCTTCGCCCGCACCAGGCCGTTCGCGTCGAGCTTGGCGCCGCGCAGGTCGGCCCCGGTCAGGTCCGCGCCGGTCAGTCGGGCGCCGCGGAAGTCGCTGTCCCGCAGGTCGGCCTCGGCCAGGTTCGCCTCCACGAAACCGGCCTCCCGGAACCGCAACCCGGACAGCGACCGGCGCCGCAGGTTCGCCCGGCTGAAGTTCGCCAGCGAGAAATCACAGTCCCGCACGGACATCCCGCGCAACCCACCGTCCACGAAGGACGATCCGAGCAACGAGCACCCGCTCCACGAACTGTCCGCCAGCACCGTCCGGTCGAACACGCACGACCGGAACGCCGAAGCCTGGTGCCGCGACTCCCCCAGATCCGCGCCCGAGAAGTCGCACTCGTCGAAGGTGCAGCCCTGCGTGACCAGCCGGCGCAGGTCCGCGCCGCTGAAATCGCACCGGCTGAACTGCCGCTTCTCCCACGTGCTCCCCGGCAGGACGGCGTCCCGGTAGTCCTCGGCGATCTCCATCCGGCGAGCTAATCACACCCGCCACACCGGGCTGTCGACGTAGTGGTTGTCGTAGCGCTCCTGCGATTCCCGGATCTCCCGCGGGTCCGCCTCGCCGCGGTTGACCCGGTCCAGCAGCCGGTAGTAGTCGAACCGGTCCATCCCGGGCGTGAAAGTGACGAGCACGTCCGCCGCCGACCCCGGCGCGGGCGCGAAGGCGTGCGGCACGCGCGGCGGCACCGTCAGGAAGTCGCCCTCGCCGAGGGTGACCACCTCGTCGTCGAACAGCACCGTCAAGCGGCCGCTCAGCACGAAGAACACCTCGGTGGCCTTGGTGTGGAAATGCGGCGGCGCGCCGGTGGCGCCGGGCTCGAACGTCGCGCGGTTGCTGGTCAGCGTGTCCGTGTCGGTGAGCAGCGTGATGCGGCTGCCCGGGGCGTCGGCGAGGACTTCGGCTTCGGTGGCCCGGATCAGGTTCATGCCACCACTCTCGCCCTCCGGCACGCCGGGACCAACGACAAAACCGCGCCTGATCGATAACCTGGCTGTTATGGATGTGGAGCGGCGGGACATCGAGATCTTCCTCGTGCTCGCCGAGGAACTGCACTTCGGCCGCACGGCCGAGCTGCTGCACGTGTCGCAGGCGCGGGTCAGCCAGACGATCCGCACGCTGGAACGGCGCATCGGCGCGCGGCTCTTCGACCGGACGAGCCGCCGGGTCGCCCTGACCGCGATCGGGCAGCGGCTGCGGGACGACGTCGCGCCCGCCCACCGGCGGATCCAGGAGGCGTTCGCGCGCGCCCAAGCCGCCGGGCGGGAGCGGAACACCGTGCTGCGCCTGGGTTTCGCCGCTCCCGCGGTGGCCGACCTCATCTCACAACGGCTGGAAACCGTTCGCGCCCAAGGCTTTCACGTCCAGATCAAGGAAGCCGACTTCGCCGACCCCCAGCGCTGCCTGCGCGACGGCGAGGTCGACGCCCTGGTCACGCTGCTGCCGGACCCCGGGGTGGTGGTGCACACCGAGCCGCTGGTGCTGGCGGTGGCGGCGAAACACCCCTTCGCGCGGCGGAAGTCGTTGTCGCTGGAGGACCTCGCCCGGGACACCGTGCTCCGCGCGCTCTGGCCGCCGCGGCTGCCGTGGACGACGCCCGCGGGCCGCCCGATCGAACTCGGACCCGCGCCCGGGACGATCCAGGAACTGTTCCTCGCCGTCGAAGCCGGGGAGGGCATCAGCCCGCTCGCCGAGCACGCGACGCGGTACTTCGCGCGCCCGAACCTGGCGTTCGTGCCGTTCTCGGACGCGCCGCCGGTCGAGTGGAGCCTGGTGTGGCGCGAGGAAACCGCAGCGGTCCGCGCCCTCAGCGCAGCCCGGTGACCCGCCGGGCGATCTCGGCGTCCAGCAGACCCTGGTCGCGCAGCAGGGGCGTTCGAGGGTGCCACCACGCGATCGCGGAGACCTCGTCCTGCTGGGGCGCCACCGCCGGCTCGGTCGCGAAGCCCGTCCGGTAGACCGCGGCGTACTCGCGCCGCAACGGGTCGCGCAGCACGAACCTGGCCACGGCGGCGAATCGCAGGCCGCTGACCACGATGCCGGTCTCCTCGGCCAGCTCGCGGACCGCGGCCTGGTGCGACGTCTCCCCCGGCTCGATCATCCCGCCGGGCAGCTCCCACTGCCCGCGCCGCCGGTCGAAGACCAGCAGCACGCGCTCGTCCACCTCGACGACCACCAGCGCGAGCGGCATCGGCACCGCGGGATCGGTCGCGACGCCGAACCGAAGGCTGACCAGCGTGTTCCCCCGCGCGTCGGTGATCGGCAGGTCGGTCATCGGAAGTCCCGGGACTTCGACGGCACCCGCATCGACAGGTGCTGCAGCCGGTCCGCGCGCACGCTCACCACCCCGTCCGCCCGTTCGATCACCCCGCGGATCAGCATCGCCGCGCTGCCCCGCGCCACCCGGTGGTAGCGGCGCCACAACCCGGCCGAGCACACGACGTTGACCATCCCCGTCTCGTCCTCGATGTTGAGGAACGTGACCCCACCCGCGGTCGCCGGGCGCTGCCGGTGGGTCACCGCCCCTCCGATCAGTACCCGGGCGCCGTCCTCGACGTCCGCCAGTTTTCCGGCCGGCACCACGCCCAGCGCGTCCAGCCGGTCGCGGATGAACTGCGTCGGGAAGCTGTCCGGCGACAACCCGGTGGCCCACACGTCGGCGACCGCCTCGTCGATCTCGTCCATCCCGGGCAGCGTCGGCGCGTGCGCCCCGGCCAGCGTGACCGGCAGCTTCTCCGGCCGCTCCTGCGCCACCGCCCCGGCCGCCCACAACGCCCGCCGCCGGTCGCCGGCGAACCGGCCGAACGCGCCCGCGGTCGCCAGCGCCTCGATCTGCGGCGTGGTCAGCCGCACGCGTCGCGCCAGGTCGGCCATGTCGGTGAAAGCACCACCCCGCTGCCGTTCCGCGACGATCTCCTCCGCCAGCTTCTGCCCGATCATGCGCACTCCTCCCAGCCCGATCCGCACCGCCAGACCGGAACCCCCGGGCTCGAGCGTGGCGTGCGGCAGGCTCGCGTTGATGTCCGGGCCGTGCACGGTGATGCCGTGCCGCCGGGCGTCGGCGACCAACGACTGCGGCGAGTAGAACCCCATCGGCTGGGCCCGCAGCAGCGCCGCGCAGAACGCCGCCGGGTGGTAGCGCTTGAAGTACGCGCTGGCGAACACGAGGTAGGCGAAGCTCAGCGCGTGGCTCTCCGGGAACCCGAAGTTCGCGAACGCCATCAGCTTGTGGAAGATCCGCGCGATCAGCTCGTCGTCCAGACCGTTGCGCCGGGCGCCCTCGTAGAACCGTTCCCGCAGCCGTTCCATCTTGCGCGTGGACCGCTTCGACCCCATCGCGTGCCGCAGCTCGTCGGCCTCCGCGGCGGTGAAGTTCGCGACGTCCAGCGCGATCTGCATCATCTGCTCCTGGAACAGCGGCACACCGAGGGTCTTGTCCAGCGCGTTCGCCAGCAGCGGGTGGTCGTGTTCCCAGTCCTCGCGACCGGTGGCCCGCCGGATGTAGGGGTGCACCGAGCCGCCCTGGATCGGGCCCGGCCGGATCAGCGCGACCTCGATCGCCAGGTCGTAGAACGTCTTCGGCTTCAGCCGCGGCAGCGTCGCCATCTGCGCCCGGCTCTCCACCTGGAACACGCCGATCGCGTCCGCGCGCTGCAGCATCTCGTAGACCTCGGCGTCCTTGAGGTCCAGTTTGGACAGATCGATCTCGATGCCCTCGAACTCGCGCACCAGGTCCAGCATGTAGTGCAGGGCGGAGAGCATGCCCAGGCCGAGCAGGTCGAACTTGACCAGTCCCACCGAGGCGCAGTCGTCCTTCTCCCACTGCAGCACGCTGCGGTCGGCCATGCGCGCCCATTCGATCGGGCACACCTCGCTCACCGGCTGGTGGCAGATCACCATCCCGCCGGAGTGGATCCCCAGGTGCCGCGGGAAGTCCTCCAGCGCGGCGGCCACCTGCAGCACCGGCAGCGGGATGTCGTGATCGGTGTCGTCCTTGGTGTCGTGCAGCGGGCCCCAGCGGTCGATCTGCTTGCTCCACGCGTCCTGCTGGCCGGGCGAGTACCCGAAGGCCCGTGCGGCGTCGCGGATCGCGGACTTGGCGCGGTAGGTGATCACGTTCGCCACCTGCGCGGTGCGCGTGCGCCCGTACTTGCGGTAGACGTACTGGATCACCTCCTCGCGGCGGTCGGACTCGATGTCCAGGTCGATGTCCGGGTAGCCGTCCCGGTCCGGCGCGAGGAAGCGTTCGAACAACAGCTTCCACCGCACCGAGTCGACCTTGGTGATGCCCAGCGCGTAGCAGACCGCCGAGTTCGCCGCGGATCCGCGGCCCTGGCACAGGATGTTGTTGCGGCGGCAGAACTCGACGATGTCCCACACGATGAGGAAGTAGCCGGGGAAGTTCAGCTGCTCGATGATCCGCAGCTCGTGCTCGATCTGACGCAGCGCGTCCGGGTCGTCGCCGTAGCGGTGCGCGGCGCCGCGGTAGACCTCCTCACGCAGGAAGGACGCCTCGGTGTAGCCGTCGGGGACGTCGTAGGGCGGCAGCTCGGGCGCGACCAGCTTCAGGTCGAAGGCGCACTCCAGGCCGAGCAGCGCGGCCCGCTGCACCGCGCCGGGGTAGCGGGCGAACCGCTGCGCCATCTCCTCGCCGGACCGCAGGAAGGCCATGCCGGACGCGGGCAGCCAGCCGGCCATGTCGTCGAGGCCGCGGCGGGCGCGGATCGCGGCCATCGCGCCGGCCAGCCGTCCCCGGTCCGGGGTGGCGTAGTGGGCGGCGGTGGTGGCGACGGTCGGCAGGCCCTGCTCGGCGGCCAGCGCGGCGAGGACGTCGTTGTGCACCCCGTCCTCGGGGTAGCCGTGATCGGTCAGCTCGACGTACACCGACTCGAACCGGTCGCGCAGCCGCCGCAGTTCCCGCCCGGCCGCCTCCGGACCACCGCGGGCCAGTGCCCGCCGGACCGCGCCCTTGCGGCACCCGGTGAGCACCACGACCTTGCCGGCGACCTCGCTCGCGACGGCGTCCAGGTCGTACACCGGGCGGCCCTTCTCGGCCCGCTCCGCCGACGCGGCGTGGTCGTGCCCGGCGAGCTGGCCCGCGGTGATCGCCCGGCACAGGGCGGCGTACCCGTCCTGCTGCTTGGCGAGCAGGAGCAGGTGCTCGCCCTCCGGGTCGGCGACGCCGTTCTGCGGGCCGGACAGGCCGAAGCTCAGCTCGGTGCCGAACACCGTGCGCACGCCCAGGTCGCGCGCCGCGTCGGCGAACCGCACCACCCCGTACATGCCGTCGTGGTCGGTGAGCGCGATCGCGTCGAGCCCCAGCCGCGACGCCTCCTCGACCAGCTCCTCGGGGTGGCTCGCGCCGTCCAGGAAGCTGAAGTTGGAGTGGCAGTGCAGCTCGGCGTAGGGCACCCGGCGCCGCCCGCCCGCGTGGTCGTCGCCGCGTGGGGGCTCGACGGTGCTGGGCCGGACGTAGCCCTCCCGTTTCCGGCTCCACGCGGGGCTGTCCCCGCCGTCGGCCGCGGCGGGTTTGCCGGAGAGCCTGCGTTCCAGCTCCTCCCAGCTGACCGGCGGGTTGTGGAAGGCCATTTCCGCTAGTCCACGGGCCGCCGCGGGACGGGGATGGGCAGCAGCATCTGCTCGTCCTCGACCGGGTCGAGCGACTCGACCACCTTGCGCGGCAGGGCCAGCCAGTGCTGCAGATCCCGGAAGTACTCGTCGTCCATCAGTCGTACACTCCCTCCACTGTCCATCGCGGACTCGTTCCGCCCACTCTCGTCAACAGCACCGCCGTTTCCGGTTCCCCGGCCAGCACGGCCTGCACCCGGGTGCGCACCCCGTCGCCACCCGGTGTCCACCAGTGCGCGTCGACCAGCCACGGGCCGGCCCAGTCCAGGACCTCCCGCGGCGGGCCGTCGCCCACCGAAACCCGGTGCGGGGCCGCGGACAGCTCCCGGCGCCGGGTGATGTGCACCTCCGCGCCCGACGCGTCGAGGACGCGCGCGGGCAGCGGCTGCTCGTAGACCGTGGCCGGGGACGGCGCGGGCAGCCGTCCCGGCCACGGCGTGTCCGGCGGGTTCCGCGGTGTCCGCGGGTCGCCCCACGGCACCAGCCGGACGCGTTCGGCCGGCCCGCGGCCGCCGTCGAGGACCGCGGTGAAGACACTGTCCGGGCCGAGCAGGCCCTGCACCCGCACCAGCGCGCGGCCGGCCTTTTCCGCGCGCTCGTCGGCCAGGCCGTGGATGCCCTCCTGCCACAGGCCCAACTGCAGCGAGTGGCCTTCGACGGTCTCCTCGGGCGCCAGCCGCAGCCGCTCCACCCCGGCGGTGGGGCGCTCGTCCGGCGCAGCGCGCAGCCAGCCCTCGAACTGCCAGCGCACCCGGTCCGCGATGCCCTGCGGCGTCAGCGGTTCGGCGCAGCGCCACACGCGGCTCAGTTCCTCGCCGTGCTCGGTGGTGGCGTAGATGCCCAGGCGGGTGCAGGCCAGGCCGTGCCGGGCCAGACCGCCGTGGAACCGCTCGGCGAGGGTGCGTGCCATGAACGCGGCGGCGTCCACGCGGTCCAGCGGCGGGTCGAAGGCCTTGGTGACGGTGAGTTCGGGCGGCGGTTGGCGCCGGTGCGGGGGCCGTTCGTCCAGGCCGCGCGCCAGCCGGTGCGCGACCATGCCGGCGCGGCCGAACCGCGCGGCGACGTCCCGTTCGGCGAGTTCCGCGAACGCGCCGAGCGTGCGCAATCCCAGGCGGCGCAACAGGTCCACCAGTTCGGCGCGGTCGGCGTCCGGCTGGTCGAGTTCGCCGACCGGCAGGGGCGCGAGGAACCCGGCGGCTCCGTCGCGGTCGACGATGCGGGACCGGTGGGCGGCCAGTGTCGCGGCGAACAGCCCGTCCGCGATGCCGATCTGGCACTCCACCTGGTGGGAGACGTGTTCGACGAGCAGTTCCGCGAGGCGCAGCTCGCCGCCGAAGTAGCCGGATGCGCCGTCGGCGGGCACCGCGACCAGGCCGGGGCGGACCACCTCGACCCCGACGACCAGCTCCTCCACCGCGGCCGCGACGGGCTCGAAGAGGCGCGCGTCGCGGTCCTCGTCCGGGCCGAAGACCTGGAGTTCGGGACAGCGGGACTGCGCGTCCCGGCGGCGCATGCCGCGCCGGATGCCGGCGGCACGGGTGATCGCGGTGCACGCGACGACCCGGTTGGCGTGGAAGACCGCGGCGGGCAGGTGGAGGGGCGTGCCGGCGGCCAGACACGCGGCGACGGCGGGCCAGTCCGGAACCCAGAGGACCAGCATGCGCGGCGGTTTGTCTACTGTGGACATGCGCTGCTCCGCACGCGTGCTGCCGGGGGCCGCCCGGCGCACCTCCCGCGCCAGGCGCCCCCGCGGCGCACCCCGCCGGTGGCGCCGCGCCGCGCCACCGCCGTTCCCGAGCTCGCGCGCCGCGGCCCGCGCCCCGGGCCAAGTCGCTCCGCCGCGCTCCCGCAGCTCAACCCACACGCCGAGCCGAACCGCTCCGCGGCGCCCGGAGAACCGCCGTGCATCAGCTCACCTCCCGGGCCAGTTCCAGCACCGGCTCGGGTGCTGCTGCCGGGGCCCCCGCAGACCCCGGCAGCAGCAGATCCGCCCGCCGGGGCCGCGTCGCCGCGCCCCGGCCGGCACCCTGGACACGGACCCGCCGCTCACGCAGGTACCCGTGCCCGCCTTCGAGGCCGGTCCAGCGACCGGCCACGCAGTCGAGCTCCACCTCGGCGCCGGGCCACGGCCCGAGGGAGAGCAGCACGGCGCCCCGATGCCGTGCCCGCGCCGAAAGGCGCCGTGCCTCGTGCGGCGCCGCGCCCCGAGCGGCGACCGCCACCACGTCCATCCCGTCCAGCAGCGCACCGGCGACCGCGGCGAACTCGGCCCCGGGCCGCGGCACCAGCGCGAGCCGGCTCACCTCGACCCCGAGTTCCGCGGCGGCCACCAGACCGAGGTCCGGCATCCCCACCGCCGCGGCCCACGATCCGGTCGCCGTCGCCTCGGCCAGCAGCGCGAGGAGCAACGACACCGATCCGCGCACCGCGATCGTGCTCCCCCGCCGCAGACCCGCCGACGGCAGCAGGCGCCGCAACTCCGGCCGCACCGGCAGCACGCGCCCGGTCAGCTGGGCGTGCTCCGCCTCGGCGGCCACCCCGCTGGCCGTGCTCACCCCGGGCAGAGCTGCCAGTGCCGCGACCGACATGCCACCTCCCCACGACGCGCCTGCGAGACCCTGCTGACGTCACCGTGGGGAAGCCGGCGACTGTTCGAACTCCTGTTCGACTCGCCTAGTGTGCCTCGAACACCTGTGCGATGTCAAGACGATGGCGCCGGAGCCTCATCAGACCTCGCGGCGCGGCAGAATCGACCCATGACCGAGGTTCTCCGATACACCGCGTTCAGCAGCGACCGCGCCGGCGGCAACCCCGCCGGCGTCGTCCTGGACGCCACTGGGCTCGCCGACCCCGACATGCAGAAGATCGCCGCGGAGGTCGGCTACTCCGAGACCGCCTTCGCCGTCCCGGACGGCCCCCGCCGCTACCGCGTGCGCTACTTCAGCCCGCTGGCCGAGGTCGCCTTCTGCGGGCACGCCACGATCGCCACCGCGGTCGCGTTCGCCGAGCGCACCGGCCCCGGCGACCTGCTCTTCGACACCCCCGCCGGCCCGATCACGCTCGGGACCACCGGCGGGGACGCGATCACCGCCGGCTTCACCAGCGTCCCCACCCGCTCCCGGCCGGCCACGGAGGACGAACTACAGCCGACCCTCGACGCGCTCGGCTGGTCCCGCGACGACCTCGACCCGGCCTGGCCGCCGCACGTCGCGTTCGCGGGCAACGACCACCTGGTGCTCGCCGCCGCCACGCGCGATCGCCTGGCCCGCCTCGACTACGACTTCGACCGCCTCGCCGGGGTCATGCGCGAGCACGGCTGGACCACCGTGCACCTGTTCTGGCCCGAGAACGAGGACACCGTGCACGCCCGCGACCCGTTCCCCGTCGGCGGCGTGGTCGAGGACCCGGCGACGGGTGCGGCGGCCGCGGCCTTCGGCGGTTACCTGAAGGCCCTCGGCAAGGTCACCGAACCCCGGCGCCTGACGATCGTGCAGGGCGAGGACATGGGGCGGCGCAGCGAGCTGCTGGTGGACGTCCGCCCGGACGACGAGCGGGTGACGATCACCGGGACCGCCACCCGCCTCTGAATCAGTGGGCGAAGTGGCGCGTGCCCGTGAGGTACAGCGTCACGCCGGCCTCCTCGGCCGCCGCGATCACCTCGGCGTCCCGCACCGAACCGCCGGGCTGGACGACCGCGCGCACACCGGCGTCGAGCAGCACCTGCAGCCCGTCCGGGAACGGGAAGAACGCGTCGGACGCCGCCACCGAGCCCTTGACCCGGTCCCCGGCGCGCTGCACGGCCAGGCGCGACGAGTCGACGCGGTTGACCTGGCCCATGCCGACGCCGACCGTCGCGCCACCGCTGGCCAGCAGGATCGCGTTCGACTTGACCGCGCGGATCGCCCGCCACGCGAACTCCAGGTCCGCGAGCGTGTCGGCGTCGGCGGCCTCGCCGGTGGCCAGGGTCCAGTTCGCCGGCGAGTCGCCGGGCGCGTCGATCTTGTCGACGGTCTGCACGAGCATGCCGCCGGAGATCGGGCGGAACTCGATCGGGTCCGCGTCGGCGAGCGCGGGCAGCTTCAGCAGGCGCACGTTCTTCTTGCGCTTGAGCACGTCCAGCGCCTCGTCCTCGAAGTCCGGCGCGAGCACGACCTCGGTGAACACCTCGGCGATCTGCTCGGCGGCCTCGCGGGTGATCGGCCGGTTCGCCGCGATCACCCCGCCGTAGGCCGACACCGGGTCGCACGCGTGCGCCTTGCGGTGCGCCTCGGCGATGTCCACGCCGATCGCGATGCCGCACGGGTTGGCGTGCTTGATGATCGCGACCGCGGGGGCCTCGAAGTCGTAGGCGGCCCGGCGGGCGGCGTCGGTGTCGACGTAGTTGTTGTACGACATGGCCTTGCCGTGCAGCTGTTCGGCGTGGGCCAGGCCGGAGCGCCAGTGCCGGTACACCGCGGCGCGCTGGTGCGGGTTCTCGCCGTAGCGCAGCACCTCGCCGCGCTCCCAGGTGCCGCCGGTGAAGTCGGGGAAGCGGGAGTCGTCCGCCGGGGCGTAGACGTTGGCGAACCACGCCGCGACCGCCATGTCGTAGCTCGCGGTGTGGGCGTAGGCCTGGGCCGCGAGGCGCTTGCGGTCGGCCAGCTCGAACCCGCCGGCGCGGACCTGCTCCAGCACCCACTCGTAGCGGGCCGGGTCGACCACGACGGCCACGTTGTTGTGGTTCTTCGCGGCGGCGCGGACCATCGCCGGGCCGCCGATGTCGATGTTCTCCACGCAGTCCTCGGGGCTCGCGCCCGAGGCGACGGTCTCGCGGAACGGGTACAGGTTGACCACCAGCAGGTCGAACGGCGCGATGTCCAGCTCGCGCAGCTGCTCGACGTGCTCCGGGCGGTCGCGGTCGGCCAGCAGGCCGGCGTGCACCCGCGGGTGCAGCGTCTTGACCCGGCCGTCGAAGGACTCCGGGAAACCGGTGACCTGCTCGACCGGCGTGACCGGCACCCCGGCGTCGGCGAGCGCCTTGGCCGTGCCGCCGGTGGAGACGATCTCCACACCGGCCGCGTGCAGCGCGGTGCCCAGCTCCAGCAGGCCCGTCTTGTCCGAAACGCCGATCAGGGCGCGCTTGACCGGACGCCGACCTTCCACCGTCACCGCAACCTCACCTTCCGTCCCTCGACCGTGGCACCGGCCCGGCCGAGTCGTTCCACCACGTCCACGAGCAGCCGTCGTTCCACGACCTTGATGCGCTCGTGCAGCCTGTCCTCGTCGTCGTCCGGCTCCACGGTCACCGCCTCCTGCGCGATGATCGGGCCGGTGTCGACCCCGGCGTCCACGAAGTGCACCGTGCAGCCGGTCAGCTTGACCCCCAGCTCCAGCGCGTCGGCCACCGAGTGCATCCCCGGGAACGACGGCAGCAGGGCCGGGTGGGTGTTGATCACGCGGTTCGGGAACCGCGTGAGGAAGTTCGTGCCCAGGATCTTCAGGAAGCCCGCCGACACCACCAGGTCGGGCTCGTAGGCGGCGACCGCCTCGGTGAGGGCCTTGTCCCAGGCGTTGCGGTCCGGGTGGTCGCTCAGGCGGACCGTGAAGTGCGGCACGCCGGCGCGCTCGGCGCGGGCCAGTGCCTCGACACCCGGCCGGTCCGTGCCGACGGCGACGATCTTCGCCGGGAAGTCGATGCGCTGGGTCGCGTCCAGGAGCGACTGCAGCAGCGTGCCCGATCCGGAGGCGAGCACCACCAGCTTGACCGGGACGGGCAGTTCCAACCGGCTGGAGTTCAACGCCTCTCCTTCGCCCGTGCCAACGTCGGACTGAGTCTAAGCTGCGCCGCTGAGCGGCTCCGTTGAGGGCGGTGGTGGGAGACGGGCGGGCTAGCTGGGCTGTTCCGGCTTCTCGTCGGTGGGCGGGGGCTCCTCGTCGTCGTCCGGCTCGTCCTCGGACTCCTCTTCCGGCTCCTCCTCGGACGGCTCGTCGACCTCGGCTTCCAGCTCCTCGAGCTCGGCCTCGAGGTTCTCGATCTCGGCCTCGATTTCCGGCTCGACCTCGGGTTCTTCCGGCTCGGCCTCGGGTTCTTCCGGCTCGGCCTCGGGTTCTTCCGGCTCGGCCTCGGGTTCTTCCGGCTCCGGGCGCGCGTGCGGACCGGCGAACCAGGCCACCAGACCGCCGGGCACGGCGATCCAGCCGAACGCGGCGACCGAGACCAGTCCGACCGGGATGGTCACCGGGTCGAACGCGCCACCGCCCAGCCGGCCACCCGCGAGCGTGCCGAGCAACACACAACCGAACCCGACGAGCGCGCCCGCGATGCCGACGATCCGCAGCCGGGCGAGCGGGTTCTCGTCGGCGCGCCGCAACGTCCAGCCGAGCAGCGCGCCGACCGCGGCCGGCAACAGCATCAGGACCGGCCACCAGGGCGTCGCGTGCTCGGGAACGCCGGCGAGCACCGGCAGGCCCGGCACCGGACCGCCGGTGAAGGAGAACGTGGTGAGCGAGAACGAGCCGATCGAGAAGCCCGGTCCGGTGGCGAAGGCCAGGCCGCCGACCACCGCGTTGGGCAGGTAGCCCAGCGACAGCAGCAGCATCCCGGCGCCGCTGCCGAACCCGGGCGCGTTGGCGGCGAACAGTTCGCGGATCGTGCCGGACGCGAGGACCAGGCCGACGGTGTGGACGAGCGCCCCGACCGCGAGCAGCCCGGCCAGGCCGAGCGCGCCGGCCCGCAGACCGCGCAGGGCCAGCGGGTCCAGGTAGTCGCGGATGGCGGCCGCGACCCCGGACCGGGAGGCGGCCCCGGCCGCGGCGGCGACGCCCGCGAGGACGGCGGGCACGGCGAAGGCGGACAGCGGCTCCACGCGCACGCTCTCGTCGTTGCCGAACAGGGCGATGCCCAGCCCGGCGAGGGCGTGGGCGCTGGTGACCGCGGCGATCAGCGGGACGGTGGCGCCGGGTTCGCGGTAGCCGAGGCGCTGGGTGGCGTTGGCGGCCGACCGGGCGACGAGGGCGCCGGCGCCGATGGTCGCCAGCAGCGGCAGCACGCCCAGCGGCCGCCCGGCGATCGTGAGGGGAACCTGGTAGGCGGCGAGCCAGCCCGGCCCCGCCGCGCGCAGGACCCCGCCGACGGAGAACTCGGCGACCGACGCCATGGCCGTGACCAGCCCCAACAGCGCGGCGACGAAGACGTACCCGGTGACGATGGGACCGACCACCGCCGCGGCGAACACCCTCGCCCGGACCACCGGAGAACGCTCGCCCCGGTGTTCCGGGTCAGTCACCCCTTCCCCGGACCGGCCGTACGAGGTGAGCACCTGCATGTCTGGCACCCTCGCACCAAGACTGCGCCGACCGGGTGAGCCACGCCGTTCCTCCCTCATGCGGGTTAAGCCACAAAAGGGAAATGTGGACTGAGCGCGGGCCGCGCTCGCGCCCGTCGAAGAATTGCCCCTCCTCGAACGGGAAGGGCGGCGCGGCGGGCCCGCCGAGAACAGAAAGCGCCCCTCCCCGTCGGGGGAAGGGGCGCCCTCATCAGTTCGCCGACGCTCGCTCCGCGACGCTCAGCTTCGGGGGCTGCTACCAGGCGGGATGCCGGGGGCGCCGCCTCCCGGCAAAAGATTGCGCCCCTCCCCACCGGGAAGGGGCGCCATCGCAAGTTCAGCGACGCTCGCTCCGCGACGCTCAGCTTCGGGGGCTGCCACCAGGCGGGATGCCGGGGGCGCCGCCTCCCGGCAAAAGATTGCGCCCCTCCCCACCGGGAAGGGGCGCCATCGCAAGTTCGCCGACGCTCGCTCCGCGACGCTCAGCTTCGGGGGCTGCCACCAGGCGGGATGCCGGGGGCGCCGCCTCCCGGCAAAAGATTGCGCCCCTCCCCACCGGGAAGGGGCGCCATCGCTCCGCGTCACTCAGCTCTGGGGGCTGCCGCCGGGCGGGGTACCGGGGTGCTGGCCCTGCTGGCCCTGCTGGCCCTCGGGCTTGGCCGCGGGGTTGTAGAACTGCCCCTGCTGCGGGGCGTAGACCGTCGACTGCTGCTGGGGCGGCGTCACCGGCGGGCCGTACTGCGTGCCCCCCGGGCCGGCCTTCTGCTCACCGGGCCCCTGGCCGGGCTGGCCCGGCTGGCCGAACTGCCCCGGCTGCCCGTAGGGCTGGCCGTACTGCGGCTGCTGCGGCTGCGGCATCTTCAGCACACCCGCGTCGAACAGCAGCGCCGCGATCGCGACCAGCATCTGCAGGATGCCCAGGATCAGGATCACCGTGTAGATGCCCGGCGTCTCCGCCTGCTCCGGGATGTGCACGACCACCAGGATCGCGGTCAGCGCGCCGAGCACGCTGAACAACACCGCGAACGGGAGCGTCCGCGGCCCCCTCGGCAGCACCGCGAGCCCGGCGAGCAGGCCACCCACCAGCAGGAACAGCACCGGCTGGTCGGCGCCCTGCGCCTCCTCGGAAAACCCGATGAAGTAGTTCACCAGGCCCAGCAGGGCGATGAACAGCGTCAGGATCATGCTCAGGTTCGCCGGCGACAGGCTCGGCCCCGACTGCTGCGCCGGGGGCTGCTGCTGGGGGAACCCGCCGGTCCCCGGGGGCTGGCCACCGCCGCCCTGCTGCGGGTATCCCGGTCCACCACTGGGGAACGTCATCGCGCTTGCTCTCCTGTCTTCGCCCGAACCGGGGTGCCGATATGTCCGGGAACGGTTTAGCGCATCCCGGGGTTCCCAGCCACCCCATCCGGCTATCCGACGTGCCGGGGCGTCAAACGGTTGCGTCGAATTTCGAGTGCCGGAACGCACACCGGCCGGGCACCGCGATCGGTGCCCGGCCGGGTGTGGACCGCTCGGCGGTCAGTGCAGGTTCTCGTACAGCTCCCGGGCCAGCGCGGCGGTCTCGGACGGCGTCTTGCCGACCTTCACACCCGCGGCCTCGAGGGCCTCCTTCTTCGCCTGCGCGGTGCCGGCCGAGCCGGACACGATCGCGCCCGCGTGGCCCATCGTCTTGCCCTCGGGGGCGGTGAAGCCCGCGACGTAGCCGACGACCGGCTTGGTCACGTTCTCCTTGATGTAGGCCGCGGCCCGCTCCTCGGCGTCGCCACCGATCTCGCCGATCATGACGATGACCTCGGTCTCCGGGTCGGCCTGGAAGGCCTCCAGAGCGTCGATGTGCGTGGTGCCGATGATCGGGTCGCCACCGATGCCGACGGCCGTCGAGAAGCCGATGTCACGCAGCTCGTACATCATCTGGTAGGTCAGCGTGCCCGACTTGGACACCAGGCCGATCTTGCCCGGGCCGGTGATGTTGGCCGGGATGATGCCGGCGTTCGACTTGCCCGGCGAGATGACGCCCGGGCAGTTCGGGCCGATGATGCGGGTCTTGTTGCCCTTGGCGACGGCGTGGGCCCAGAAGTAGGCCGAGTCGTGCACCGGGATGCCCTCGGTGATCACCACGGCGAGCGGGATCTCGGCGTCGATGGCCTCGATCACGGCGTCCTTGGCGAACTTCGGCGGCACGAAGATGACCGACACGTCGGCGCCGGTCTCCTTCATGGCCTCCTCGACCGTGCCGAACACGGTGAGGTCCTTGCCGGCGATGGTGACCGTCTGGCCGGCCTTGCGGGCGTTCACGCCGCCGACGATGTTCGAGCCGGCCTGCAGCATCTTGGTCGCGTGCTTGGTGCCCTCGGACCCGGTGATGCCCTGAACGATGATCTTGCTGCTGGAATCGAGGAAGATCGACATGTCTCTTACGCTCCTGCCGCGGCCAGCTCGGCAGCCTTGTCCGCTGCGTTGTCCATGGTGTCCACCTGCGTGACGAGCGGGTGGTTGGCCTCGTCGAGGATCCGGCGGCCTTCCTCGACGTTGTTGCCGTCGAGGCGGACCACGAGCGGCTTGGTGGCCTCGTCGCCCAGGATCTTGAGGGCCTCGACGATGCCGGTCGCGACCGCGTCGCACGCGGTGATGCCACCGAAGACGTTGACGAACACCGACTTGACGGCCGGGTCGTTCAGGATGACGTCCAGGCCGGCGGCCATGACCTCGGCCGAGGCGCCGCCGCCGATGTCGAGGAAGTTGGCGGGCTTGACGCCGCCGTGCTTCTCACCGGCGTAGGCGACCACGTCGAGGGTGGACATGACCAGGCCCGCGCCGTTGCCGATGATGCCGACCTCGCCGTCGAGCTTGACGTAGTTGAGGTCCTTCGCCTTGGCCTTGGCCTCCAGCGGGTCCTCGGCCTGCTTGTCGACGAGCTCCTCCTGCTTCGGCTGCCGGAAGGAGGCGTTCTCGTCCAGGGTGACCTTGCCGTCGAGGGCGACGATCTTGTCCTGCGGGTCGCGGACCAGCGGGTTGACCTCGACCAGGGTGGCGTCCTCGGCTACGAAGGTCTCCCACAGCTTGACGACCACGTCGGCCGCCTGGTCGCGGATGACCTCGGGGAAGTTGCCCTTGGTCAGGATCTCCAGCGCCTTGGCCTTGTCGACACCGGCGATCGCGTCGACCGGCACCTTCGCGAGCGCCTCGGGCCGCTCCACGGCCAGCTGCTCGATCTCCATGCCGCCCTCGGCGGAGGCCATGGCGAGGAAGGTGCGGTTGGCGCGGTCCAGCAGGAAGGAGAAGTAGTACTCCTCCGCGATGTCGGACGCCTCGGTCACCAGCACGCGGCGCGTGATGTGGCCCTTGATGTCGAGGCCGAGGATGGCTTCGGCCTTCTCCTTGGCCTCGGCCGGGTCGTTGGCGAGCTTCACGCCGCCGGCCTTGCCGCGGCCGCCCGTCTTGACCTGGGCCTTGACGACGACCTGTCCACCGATCTTCTCGGCGGCGGCCTGGGCTTCTTCCGGGGTGCTCGCTACGGCGCCGGGCAGTACCGGCACGCCGTGGGCGGCGAAGAGGTCCTTCGCCTGGTATTCGTAGAGGTCCACTACTCCAGTCTCCTGACGACACACACCGCCTGAGTCACCGGTCGTCTCGCGAGGGGCGATCCGCAGGCGGGTGCTTGTTGCAAACCATGCTGCCGGACGGAGACGACCCTAGCGACCTGGGCTTTGGCTCGGGGCAGCGCATCCGGTGAACTCGGTCACCGTATGGATCCAGAGCGTGTTTTCGGGGTGTGAATCGAGCCACGCGCGGCCAGGACGGCGGCGATGACGAGCGCGAGGGCGCAGCCCAGCGCGAGCCACCAGCCCAGCCCGGCGTGCGCACCGGCGATCTCGTCACCGACGAGCGGCAGCTCCGCGGCCCGCAACCCGGCGACGCAGGCGGCGCCGGCGAGCAGGGCCGCGGCCCGGGCCGGACGGCAGCGGGGGGCGAGGACGCACGCGCCGAGGACGGTGAGGAGCGCGACCAGCAGGCCCCACGACGGCGTGCCGAAGCTGGACCAGAGGGCGGGTTCGACGTAGTCCGGCGCGAGGATCGACGGGGTGCCGAACGCGCCGATGGCGAGTATCCCGGCGGCGACGAGCGGGGTGAGCAGGTCGGCGCCCGGCACGGCGGGGCCGTCCCCGAAGGCGGTGGCCGGGTCGGTGGTCTCGTCGCGTTCGACCATGCCGGCGACGACGGAGCAGCAGGCTGTGGCGGCCGCCCCGACGATCGCGAGCGCGGTCCAGAGGACGCCCGGGCCCGGGGTGAGGCCGGCGCCGAGTTCGGTGGCGGTGACAGCCATGGTCAGGACAGCGGTGCCGGCGAGGGGGATGGTGACCCAGGCGACCGAGAGGGCGGGCCGCGCGTAGCCGGCGGGGCCCGCGGTGAACATGACGAGGCCGAGGACGCCGACGAGCAGCCCGGCGACGAGCAGCGCCGAGCGGGACGGGCTCTGCGGGCCGTTGAGGGTCTCGGTGATGACCACCTGGGGCGTGAGGGCGCCGGCGATCGCGGCGGCCGCGGTGAGCACGGCGAGGACGCCGGTGACGATGCGCAGGCGGCGGATGCCGGGCAGCGTGATCTCGCCGGCCTCGTCGTCCTGGGTGGCGTCCGGGGTGGTGGCGGTGGGCAGGAACGCGGCGGCGACCATGCCGGCCGCCCCGACGAGCACGAGGATCGGCCCGGCCGCGAGCCGCACGCCGGGCAGGCTGAGGCCGGAGAAGAGGTTCGGCAACCCGAGGACGGCGGCCGTGACGCCGAGCCCGAGCAACCCACCCCGGGCGACGGCGCTGCCCGACCCGGCGAGCAACACGGTGGCGACGGGCAGCGCGAAGGCGAGCAGAAGACTGCCCCCGAGGACTAGGCCCGGGCTCTCGAAGGCGCTGCCAGCCGGAAGGAAGGCGTCGCTGGAGGTGAAGGGCGCCATCATGACACCCACGGCCGAGACGACCGCGGCGAACATCCCGAGGAGCAGCCCCGCACGGCTGACGTCGGCCGCCTCGGGCCAGGTGGTGGTGGAAGAGGTGGGGGTGGTGGAGGCGCCGGAGGCGGCAGCGCCCGCTGAGCCAGAGCCGCCGGAGGCGGTGGAGTCGGAGGCAGGTTCGGGGCCGGTGTCGCTGGAGGTGTCCTTCGGGCGGGCGTTCTGCCCACCAGTCGCCTGATCAGTACCGCCTGCCGCCGACTCAAGAGCCGCGCGCTGCGTGGCGGCGCCCCCACTCGCGGACGCGGCACTGGCACCGCCTCCGGCCTGGGCGACGCGGGCGGCGGCTGCCTCGGCGGCGGGGGACGTCCTCGGGGTCCAGGGGGTGTCCGCCTTCGGCGCGGCGGCCCGCGTTGCCATAACCCCTGCGGCGATCGCGGCCAGGTGGCCGGCCAGCAGGAGCCACAGGCCGGGCGCTTTGCCGGGGTCGGCCAGTGAGTGCAGCCGGAACAGCTCCGGGCGGGCCGCGCGGACCGGGTCCGTCAGCAGCATCAGGTCGAGCACCAGCCGTCCCGGGGCGAGGGCCGCCACCGCGGCCAGCACGCCTGCCGCGGTCTGGTGGCGTCCCTTCAGGGCGAGCACCGCGACCACGACCATCGGCGCCACCGCGAGCACCACCAGCAGCGGCGCGCTGTTGAACCCGCGCGCCACGCCGTTCACCACCGGCACGACCGCACCCGCGGCGAGCAGTACGGCCGAGACCGCCCCCACCACATAGGCCGGGACTGACGGGGACCGGCCCGCGGTGGGCGTGTCGGGGAGGGCGTCGAGCCGCGCGGCGGCCGCGCCGCCGGTGCTGTCAGTGTCCATGTGATCTCACGTTGTCGAGGGTCGGAGGAGCGGTCGGGACGGCCGGCCTCGGCGTCCGAGAGCCGCGGGCACACCGCAGCCCGTGCCTGACACCAGCGCCCGGCACCACCGCCGCCACACTGCCACCGCCGCACTCCGCGGCATTGGCGATCGCGGGCCCGCGCGGTCTCGCTACCGACACCGGCGCCGACGCTAGCAAGCCTCCCAGGTTGCCCCCGGAGCCCCACGAACTAACAAACCGTGTTGCACGTCACACCAACGGCGGAATATCCCTTCTACCCAGTGTCATCGCTGCTGTTGGACGGCCGGTCCGCGCGCCACGTTCGGCCCAGAGGACGGCCGGTTCTTGCCGACAACCACATCCCTTCGTTACTGTCCCCCGGTCCCCATCACGGTCAGGTCACGATGTGGGCGACGGGCAGCCAAACCCCCGAAACGGTTGCCCACCGGGATCCCCCGCCCGGCGCCCGCGGTCTGACCCCCCGAGTAACGGAAGGCCTCGACTTGGCTCGATACCGCTCCCCCGGCGGCCAAGCTCCTTCCCCGGAACTCGATGACGACGCTCTGGACGGCGCCGTCGTCCGGGTCCGGGGCGCTCACCGGCTCCCCGCGCCTTCGTCGGCGCTGCGTGGTCGGGTCGTGGTCGCCGCCGTCGCGGCAGGCGCGTTCGCCGCGGCCGCCGCAGGACAGACGCTCCAGGCCGTGCAGACTTCCGACGCCGGCGTGACCCCTCTGGCCAACGCCGAGGACGCCAGCGCGTCGTTCGCCGTCGGTGGTGACGCCCCCACCGGCGCGCCCGAGATCCTTCCCGCGGCCAACTTCACGGACGCCTCGGCCGAGGTGCAGCGCCTCACCGACAGCGAGAACGTCACGATGGCCCGCCAGGCCCGCGACGCCGAAGCCGCCCGCATCGCCGCCGAAGAGGCCGCCCGCCCGAAGACCTGCCTGCCCGCGAAGGGCACCTACACCTCCGGCTTCGGCGCCCGCTGGGGCACCAGCCACTACGGCATCGATATCGCCAACTCGATCGGCACCCCGATCTACGCCGCGTCCGACGGCGTGGTGATCGAGGCCGGCCCCGCCAGCGGCTTCGGCCTGTGGGTGAAGATCCAGCTGGACGACGGCACCGTGCAGGTCTACGGCCACATGAACAGCTTCTCGGTGCGCGAGGGCCAGAAGGTCAAGTGCGGGCAGAAGATCGCCGAGATCGGCAACCGCGGCCAGAGCACCGGCCCGCACCTGCACTTCGAGGTCTGGCTCGACGGCGTCAAGAAGATCGACCCGCGCGGCTGGCTCGCCGCGCGTGGCGTGTACCTCTGACGACCCCTCCCCTGCTCGTTCGCGGCCGCACGTGGGCCATCGCGGCCTGCTGGACCGTTTGAAGGCCAGAAGCTCGACCCGCGCAGCTGGCTCTCGGCGCGTGGTGTCTACCTCTGGTGGCCCCTCCCGGGCTTGTTCACGGCCGCACGAAGTAGGCCACCGCGACCTGCCAGACGGTGCACAGCCTCCGCGACGTGCGGCGGCACAGCGCGCACCGGCCGTCCGGCCCGCCGTGGCGCTCCAGGAGCGCCTGCCAGGCTCCAAGGACGACGAGTGCCTCCGCGGCGGGTAATGCCCCGTCGCCAGCCGCACGCGCGACCATGCGCTCGATGCGCTCCAGGACGCCCGCCCGCACGTACGGGAACCACTGCCTGCCCACACCATGACCTCCCGAAGGTTCGAACTTTCGTTCGAGACAGGTATAGCGGAGGGGTCTGACAGTTTTGGCTTGCTCGGGGCCCGATGATCGCCCGATCGAGTTAATCGGAGGCGAGGGCGGCAGGCCGGGATCGTGGGGGCCCTGGGGAGCGCCCGGTGCGGCGCGGCCGGAACGCAGGGCGCGGGCATTCGGCCGCAGGCTGGAGAAGGACGGTGCCGGAAGTGACGCAGAAGGCGCGCCACAGCGGGGCGCGCCGTGACTGCGGGGCGGCGTCAGCCCTGGGTGCGGCGAACGAGAACGCAGGGCGCAGCATCCAGCCGAGGGCTGGAGATGGCCGGTGCCGGAAGTGACCTCGAAGGCGCGCCGAAAGCGGCGCGCGCCGTGACCGCAGCGGCGGCCTCGGCGCCCCGGCGTGGGGGCGAGAACGCAGGGCGCGGCATCCGGCCCAGGGCTGGAGATGGCCGGTGGCGGAAGGGACCCAGAAGGCGCACCACAGCGGGCGCGCCGTGGCTGCGGGGCGGCGTCAGCCCTGGGTGCGGCGAACGAGAACACAGGGCGTGGCATCCGGCCCAGGGCCGGAGATAGCCGGCGCCGGAAGTGACCTCGAAGGCGCGCCGAAGCGGCGCGCGCCCCGGCCGCCGCGGCGGCCTCAGCGCCCGGTACGGCGGGCGAGAACCCATGGCGCGGCATCCGGCCAGGGCCGGAGAAGCCCAGTGCCGGAAGGGACCTCGAAGGCGCGCCGAAAGCGGCGGCCTCAGCGTCCGCTGACGCCGCCGGTGGCGTAAAAACGAACGGGCCGCCGCCGAGCAGCGCCGATCACGTCACCCTCCGCGCCGGTGAGCAGCGCCTACCGCGTCACCCTCCGGGCCGCCGCGCAGCGGCTACAGCTTCACCATCGGCACGCTGCCGATCAGCATCAGCTTCACCTTGCCGGCACTGCCGAAATCGATCGTCGCCGTGGCGCGGGGGCCCTCGCCGGAGGTTTCGACCACCGTGCCGAGCCCGTACTTGTCGTGGTTGACCCGGTCGCCCACCTCGAGCTTCAGCGCGACCGTGTTCTGCCAGCCCTTGAACGGCGTCGACCGCATGCCGCGGGCCGCGATGCCGGCCTGCGCGGAGTCCTCGCCGAAGCGCGACCGCCGCCCCCACGTCGTCGCGGCGCGCGGTGAGCCGAAGGACGACTCGGCGGCCGACGACGGCTCCTCGCGGCGCCAGTCGAGCAGCTCGGACGGCACCTCGTCGAAGAACCGGGACGCCGGGTTCGTCATCGGCTGCCCCCACGCCGACCGGGTGATCGCCCGGCTCAGGTACAGCCGCTGCCGCGCCCGCGTGATCGCCACGTACGCCAGCCGCCGTTCCTCCGCCAGCTCGGCCGGCTCGCCCAGCGCGCGCAGGTGCGGGAAGACACCGTCCTCCCAGCCCGTGCAGAACACCACCGGGTACTCCAGCCCCTTGGCGGTGTGCACGGTCATCAGCGTGACCACGCCGGAGTCCTCTTCCTCGCCGTCGGAATCGGGGCTGGGCACCGAGTCCGCGTCCGCCACCAGCGAAACCCGCTCCAGGAACGCCGGCAGCGAGCCCGGCTCGGGCACCCCGGCGTCGTCCTCGGCGAGCGGCGCCATCTCGGCCGCCTGCTCCGCGAACTCGCGCGCGACCGTGATCAGCTCCGTCAAGTTGTCCACCCGGGAGGCGTCCTGCGGGTCGTCGGACTCCTCCAGCTCGGCCCGGTACCCGGTGCGCTCCAGCACGGCTTCCAGCACGTCCGCGACCTCGGCGCCGCGGTCGACCAGCTCGATCAACCCGTCGAGCAGCTCGACGAACCCGGCGATCGCCTTGGCCGACCGCGGGTTGAGCAGCGCCACCTTGCCCGCCGCGGCGTCCCGCAATGCGGCCGCGAAGGAGATCCGCTCCCGCTCGGCGTGCGTGGCCACGCACGCTTCGGCCCGCTCGCCGATGCCCCGCTTGGGCACGTTCAGGATGCGCCGCAGGCTGACCGTGTCCTCCGGGTTGGCCAGCACCCGCAGGTAGGCCAGCGCGTCCCGGACCTCGCGCCGCTCGTAGAACCGCACGCCGCCGACCACCCGGTAGGGCAGGCCGAGCCGGATGAAGATCTCCTCGAACACCCGCGACTGGTTGTTGGTGCGGTAGAAGACCGCGACGTCGGAGTACTTCGCCTGGCCCTGGTCGACCAGCGCGTCGATCTCGCCCGCGACGAAGGCCGCCTCGTCGTGCTCGTTGTCGGCGACGTACACGCCGATCTTCTCGCCGTCGCCGGAGTCGGTCCACAGCCGCTTGTCGCGCCGGTTCGGGTTGCGCGCGATGACCGCGTTGGCCGCCGACAGGATGGTCTGGGTGGAGCGGTAGTTCTGCTCCAGCAGGATCGTGCGGGCGTCCGGGAAGTCCCGCTCGAACTCCTCGATGTTGCGGATCGTGGCGCCGCGGAAGGCGTAGATCGACTGGTCGGCGTCACCGACCACGCACAGCTCGGCCGGCTCGACACCGGACGAGCTGGTCGAGGTGCCGACCAGCTCCCGCACCAGCGTGTACTGGGCGTGGTTGGTGTCCTGGTACTCGTCGACCAGCACGTGCCGGAACCGGCGGCGGTAGTGCTCGGCCACGTCCGGGAAGGCCTGGAACAGCTCGACCGTGCGCATGATCAGGTCGTCGAAGTCGAACGCGTTGGCCAGCCGCAGCCGCCGCTGGTACTCGGTGTAGACCTCGGCGACGCGGCGCTCCAGGTCGTTGGACGCCTTCGCGGTGGCGTCCTCCGGGTCGGTCAGCTCGTTCTTGTGGTTGGAGATGTGCACGGCCAGCGCGCGGGCCGGGTAGCGCTTGGGGTCGATGTCCAGGTCGCGCGCCACGAGCGTGACCAGCCGCCGGGTGTCGTCGGCGTCGTAGATCGAGAAGTTCGACGACATGTCCAGCGTCTTGGCCTCGCGGCGCAGCAACCGCACGCACATCGAGTGGAACGTGGACACCCACATCGCGTTCGCCCGCCTGCCGACCAGGTCGCTGACGCGCTCGCGCATCTCGGCCGCGGCCTTGTTGGTGAACGTGATCGCCATGATCTCGCCGGGGTGCACGCCGCGCTCGGCCAGCAGGTAGGCGATGCGGCGGGTCAGCACCCGGGTTTTGCCCGAACCGGCGCCGGCGACGACCAGCAGCGGCGCCCCGGCGTGCGTGACCGCCTCCCGCTGCGCGGGGTTGAGGTCGGCGAGCAGGTCGGCGTGGCGGCCCGGCGCCGGGCGCGCGGGCGGCTCGGCGGGGAGGTCGAACAGGGTGCTCATCGGTTCTCCACGCTACTCGGGGGCACTGACGGTTTACCGCGCCGGACGTACCGCCAGGTGTCGCCGACGGACGGACGCGCGAGGCGCTCGCCACGCGGAGGATCGACGGCATGACCACACCATCGACCCGGATCCGCGCCGGGGACCAGGACCGGGAACGCGTGGCGACCCGGCTGCAGGAGGCGAGCGGCGAGGGCAGGCTGACCCTAGGCGAAGCCGAAGACCGGCTCGCGGCCGCCTACGCCGCGACCTACGTCGACGAACTGACCGCGCTCACGCGCGACCTACCCGAACCGGCGCCTCCGCGAGGAGCGCGCTTCCCGGTCCCGCTGCGGGTGCACGCCGCGATCGTCGCCGTGCTGTCGGCGCTGCTCATCGCGCGGTTCGCGGTGTCGGACGCGGAGTTCTTCTGGCCGCTGTTCCCGATGTTCTGGCTCGGCGTGAGCCTGCTCGCACACGCGGCCGTCCGCGGCCGGGGCCGGGTTGTGCCATACTGATCGCGTGCAGCACCACGCGTACCGATTTTTCTACGGGATCCGGACTCCGGCTCCCGTGATCGCGTAGGTGCCCACACCACCGTCACCACAAGCCCCGGAGTCCGCGGACCCGGGGCTTTCGTCGGCTTCGGGGCCGTGCGGGTCCGGAAACCGACCGGAGGGCCCGATGAACGCACGCACGAATGAGAAGGACAGCTCGCCGGAGACGTCGGGCGAACCCGTCGCCTCGGCCGAGGAGATCGCCGAGCTGCGCAAGGAGATCGACTGGCTCGACTCCGAGATCCTGCGGCTCGTCAAGCGCCGGGTCGAGGTCTCCCGGACGATCGGCGCCGCGCGGATGGCCGCGGGCGGCACGCGGATCGTCTACAACCGCGAGATGGACGTCCTCGCCCGCTACCGGGAACTCGGCCCGGACGGCCGCCAGCTCGCGATGGCGCTGCTGAACCTGGGGCGCGGCAGGCTGGGCCGCTGAAAATCGTCCGATTTCCGGGGATTCCCGGAGGCCCGGTGGTGCGGCGGACGGGCACACTGGAGACATGATTAACGTCATCGCGGTCATCATCGCGATCGCCAGTGTGCTCGCCTCGCTAGCCCATGTGGGTTACCTGGCGCTGCTGAACAACGCGGCGAACAAGCGGGCCGGCGGCGCGCCGGTCGCGCAGTACGTCCGCAGCCGGTGGGCGCTCGCCGGCGGGACGACCGCCGCGTCGCTCCTCGCGTGGCTGTTCACCTCGGGCAACGCGGGAATGGACATCCTCGCGATCATCGTCGCCGCGGGCAGCGGCGCGGTCGCCACGAAGGCCCTGCAGTCGACCCAGGCGCGCTACCGAAGCGGTGGGTGACGGAGTCGGCGAGGCCCCAACAGAGTGAACTTGCGGGATCACGCTTTGACGGCCGCCGCGGGCTCTTACCCTTGAACGCGTGGAACGGCCAAGATTCGGCACCACGCGCCCGGCGACAGGCCGTGCGCGTGCAGACGAACGTGCACCCGCACATGCACGGCCTGCTCCATTCGGTCGAATCGGGCTCGGTCCGGCGTCAGGCGACGCAGAGGGCGGTGTCCACACGGCATGACACGCGGGGCCGAATTCACGGACAGCTCTCGTTCCCGGACCGGCCGGCACCGTCGTGGCGCCGGAACCTGGACCCCGGTCGTCCCGGCGCACCGGCCGGCCGCCCGGCGCGCGCCGGAGCCGTTCTACGCACCCGCCCGCGGTTCCCTGCCGCTGACCGAACGCGGTCCGGACACCCGGCCCACCGCCGACGTGTTCCCGCCCGCGCACGGTGAGCTACCAGTTCCCCAGCCCGCGCCGTCGGCCCAGCCCACCCGGCAAGCCCAGCCCGGGCGGAAACCCCAGCGGACCAAGGTCAAGCTGACCCCACCGCGCACCCGCGACGCCGACGACACCGACGTGCGCGTGTACGAGGCGGCGCCGGTCACCGGCCTCGGCTCGTTCGACCTCGGCAACGTGCCGGCCTCGGTGACCCCGCCGCGCAGCTGGCGCAAGGCCGCCTGGTTCGCCACCGCTTCCTCGGGTGGCGTCGTCGTCGCGCTGATGTTCGCCGGCTCGGCGTTCGTCGCGAAACCGGCGCCGGACCAGGCCGGCGGCGCGTGGGTCCCGGGCCTCGGCGGTGGCGTGCCGACCCTGTCCGGCGAGCAGATCGCACCGCCCAGCGGGGGCGGCGCGCAGGCCGACACCTCCAGCACCTCCCGCGACGACATCCCCGCGCCGGCCACGACCAGCGCCCGGCCGACCGAGAGCGCGGGCGTGCGGGCTCCCGGCCCGAGCACGGTCCGCGACACCTCGACAGCCGGTGGCACCACGAGCGGCTCGGCGACCGCCACGACGACCACCAGCTCGGTCCCGCGCAAGCCCCCGCCCTCCCCCGCGCCCTACGAGGCCGACCCGTACCGGTTCACCGTGTATGCGGACGAGGACCCGAAGACGCTGGCCAGCACCTCGCAGAGCTTCCTGGACACGGTCACCGAGAACCCCGAGGCGGCCGCCTCGATGACCAGCGGCGAGCTGCGGCAGGAGGGCCCGCAGGGGCTGGAGCGCAAGTACGCGAACGTGGCGTACTTCCAGGTCAAGCACATCCGCGTGCACCAGTACGACGGCAAGACGGTGTGCACCGTGCAGACCGTCTACAAGGACGGCCGCCAGGTCACCGAGGAGCGCACGCTCGAGTTCTCCGGCGACAAGATCACCAGCGACGGTGCCTGACCACCGCGTTGCGCCAGGTGGGTGACGGTCACTGCCGTTCGTCGTTCCCCGGTGCCCCTCCACCGATCGGGGGTGGCCGGTAACGCGGTACGGGGGTTCGCTGATGAACAGCACGACACCCCGGCCAGTCCCCCCGAGACGGAAGATCCAGACGACAGGTCCATGAGAGTCGCACACGAACGGCGTCGCGCCATCCGCACGCCGGACGCACTCCGCGTCGAGGAGCTGATCTCCCCCGAGATCCTCGACAACGAGATGGTCGACCGCGAGTACCTCAGGCAGGTGTTCCGCGAGCCGCGGAAGTACCTGCCGCCACCGCGCGTCCGGACCCGGACCGAGCCGCCCCGGGAGCCGGAGAGCCGGGGCGCGAAGCTCGCCAAGCTCACCGGGCTGACCATGGCGGGCACGCTGCTCGTGGGTGCGGTCGTGGCGTCGTCGATGGTCAGCCGGGGCCGGGACCAGTCGGCCGCGCCGGCCAGCCCGGCGCCGCCGCAGATCACCGGGGCGGCCGCGCTCGGCGGGTTCGCCTCCGGTGGCGCCCCGGACGAGCAGCGGGGCGGTCACACGCCCGGTCACCCCCAGCTGAACCTCGCGCCGGCCGCCCAGGCGCCGGTGACGCCGACCCAGGCGCCCGCGACCGGAGTGGCGAGCGCCCCCGAGGCGTCCGCCGCGCCGACGACCACCACCGCCGCCGCGCTGACCGACGCGGAGAAGCTGGCGGTGGTCAACGAGTTCTACCGGCGGGTGGACTCCGCGCCGGAGAAGGCGCTGGACCTGCTCAGCCCGGCGCTGGCCGGCGAGGAGGCCGGTGACCTGGTGCGGGCGTGGAGCACCATGCGCCAGGTCAAGGTGACGCAGGCGAACGTCCAGCCGGACGGGTCGGTGCTCGCCGTGGTGCTGATGCGCCGCGACGACGGCACGCGGCTGCGCGTCACCCAGCAGCTGGGTCTCGACCAGGCCGGGCGCAGCATCTCGGAGGCGGTCCTGCTGGCCGCCGAGGAGCTGTAACGGCCGCCATAGCAGGCGTGGCCCGGATCGCCCCAAACAGTGCCGGATGCATGCGCGCAGAGTGAGCACCCTAGCCTTGACTGAACGGATCTGGCCCTACCCGGCCCACGGGCCGAGCTACGTGCATAGGCTCCCAGGCGTGCGGCACTGCGTCGCGCCCTGAAACAGCCCCCGAAGGAGGTCGCGTGAGCGACGAGGGTCGCCTGGTCGCCGGCCGGTACCGGATCGAGCGGCGAATCGGCACCGGCGCCATGGGTGCCGTGTGGCAGGCGCACGACGACGTACTCGGCCGTTCGGTCGCGATCAAGCAGTTGCTTCTGCAACCGGGGCTGGACCAGCACGAGGCCGAGGACGCCAAGCAGCGCACGATGCGCGAGGGCCGCATCGCCGCCCGCCTCCACCACCCGAACGCGATCTCGGTGTTCGACGTGGTCACCGACGACAACGGCCACCCGTGCCTGGTGATGGAGTACCTGCCCTCGACCAGCCTGGCCGAGCTGCTGCGGGACCGGAAAACGCTGCCGCCGCGGGAGGTGGCGCGCATCGGCGCCCAGATTGCGGCCGCGCTCAAGGAGGCGCACGCGGTCGGGATCGTGCACCGGGACATCAAGCCGGGCAACATCCTGCTCGCCGACAACGGCGTGGTGAAGATCACCGACTTCGGCATCTCGCGCGCCAAGGACGACGTCACGGTCACCAAGACCGGCATGATCGCCGGCACCCCCGCCTACCTGGCACCGGAGGTCGCGATCGGCGGCGACCCCGGCCCGGAGGCCGACGTGTTCTCCCTGGGCTCCACGCTGTACGCGGCGTGCGAGGGCCAGCCGCCGTTCGGGCTGAGCGAGAACACCCTGAGCCTGCTGCACGCGGTCGCCGCGGGGCAGATCAACCCGCCGCGGCAGTCCGGTCCGCTCGCGAGCGTGCTGGCCGTGCTGCTGCACCCCGAGGTCCAGCACCGCCCGACCGCCGCCGAGGCCGAGGAGCTGCTCGCCGCCGTGGCTCGCGGTGAGACACCGCTGGGCGGGCCGGACGACGAGACCCAGTTCTCGCCCTCCGGCGGGGCGCTCGCCGGTGGCGCGCTGGCCGCCGGTGCGCTGGGGGCCGGTGCGCTGGGGGCTGCCGCGGGCGCGGGTGCCACGCGCGCCTTCCGCGGCGACGAGCTGGGCGCGCACTCCGGCACGTTGGCCGGCAGCCCGAGCGACCAGTTCTACGACGAGTACGACGACTACGCGGACAACGCGTACGGCACCACCGCGGCCTACCCGACGGACGACTACGACCGCCAAGGCGCGACGCGCGCGGTGCCCGCCGGGTACGACGACGAGCCCCGCCCGGCCGCGGACGACGAGGCCGAGAAGCCGGGCAGGTGGAAGGTGCCCGCCGCGATCGGCGCCGTCGTGGTGGCCGGTCTCGTGGCGCTCGGCATCTGGCTGTTCAGCCCGCCGGACAACGCCACGAACACCACCGAGACCAGCCCGCCGGTGGTGCCGCCGCCGGTGACCACCTCGTCGGTGGAGACGACGGAGAGTTCGACGCCGACCGCGACGCGGTCGAGCCAGTACGAGGAGCCGACGCGGTCCTCCTCCCCGCGGCGCAGCACCGCGGAGGAGACCTCGACGCCGCGAACCACGTCGCCCACCAAGTCAAGCCCGTCGAAGACCCCGACGAGCACCCCGTCTTCGAACGACAACGAGCCGACCAACACCGGCACGGCCACGGCTACGCCGTAGGAACGATTGCCGGAAACGTTCAGGATCGGCCAGTAGGGTGGTGGGTGACTATCCGACACGCCGGGACGACGAGAGGGTGTAGTGGGTACTGAGGGCGCACTCGTCGGCGGCCGGTACCGGTTGGATCAGCCGATCGGTCGTGGCCGCGCCGGAATCGTGTGGCTGGCGTACGACACGCAGCTGAACCGCACGGTGGCCGCGAAGAAGATGCCGATCGCGCCGGGGCACAGCGAGCAGTCGATCGCCGCCGCGCTGGACGAGGGCCGCGCGGCGATGCGCATCCAGCACAACTGCGCCATCGGCGTGTACGACGTGCTGCGCGACGGGGCCGACCCGTGGGTGGTCATGGAGTACGTGCCCTCGCGCAACATGGCGGACTTCCTCGCTGAGTACGGCACGCTCACGCCCGAGCAGACCGCGTTCCTCGGCATCCAGCTCGCGTCGGCGCTGGCCGCGGCGCACCGGGCCGGTGTCGTGCACCGCGGGCTGGAGCCGGGCAACGTGCTGCTCGCCGACGACGGTGGCGTCAAGGTCACCGACATCGGGTTCACCGGCGCCGGGTTCAACCCCGCCTACCGGGCGCCGGAACTCTCCCGCGGCGCCACCGCCGCCGCGGCCACCGACGCGTTCTCGCTCGGCGCGACCCTGTACACGGCTGTCGAGGGTGTGCCGCCCTACGGGGACCACGGCGGTGGGCCGCTGCGGCAGCCGGAGAAGGCCGGCGTGCTCGCGCCGGCGTTGATGAAGCTGCTGCGCGAGGACCCGCTGAGCCGTCCCACGCTGGCCGACAGCATCACCTCGTTCCAGGCCATCACGCAGGGGCGGCAGACGGCGTTCATCCCGCCCACCGCGCCCGCGCTGCCGACGGTGCCCGCGTTCCGGCCGCAGTCACCGCCACCGCCTCCGCCGAAGGAGCCGTTGGTGCGGATTTCGCCGGATCGGGTGCGGCAGCTGATCCTGGCGGCCATGGCTGTGCTTGTTGCCGCGGCCATTGGGATCGGGGTTACGCAGCTCTTGTTCTTGTGAGTGGGCGCTACGCGCGTATTTGACTGCGCCGGCTTCGCTTCGCTACGCCCGGATCTGCCCCTCCCGAACCCGATCTTTCAGTGTTCGGTTGCCGAGAAGTCGCGTCAAGGCTGGAAAGAGTACCTTGACCCGACTGCTCGACAACCGATTTAGCTGGGGATCGGGTTGCGGGAGAGGGGTGGTTCGTGGGGGTTGTGCGTTGCGTTGCCGGGTGGCGGTTGGGCTACGCGGCGATGTCGCTCTTGATGTCCTTGAGCACTTTGAGTAGGTGGCGGAGGGCGGGCTGGTCGCGTGAGCGGGTGGCGACCGCGGCGTGGATGGGGCGGATGGGCTCCGGGTTGCGGATTCGCCGGATCACGGCGCCGGGTTGCGGAGCGCCCAGGCCCAGCACCGGGACCACGCTGATTCCCAGCCCGGCCGCGACGAAGCCCTGCGCGGTGGCGTAGTCCTCGCACTCCATGACGAAGTTGGGCACGAAACCGGCGGCCCCGCAGGCGGCCATCAGCACGTCCCGGCACGGGCCGGGCACGCCCTCGTTGTTGATCCACGGGTCGTCGGCCAGGTCGGCCAGGTCCACGACCCTCTTGCGGGCCAGCGGGTGGCCCTTCGGCAGCGCCACGCGGTACGGGTCGTCGAACAGGTGGTGCAGCTCGACGCCCGGATTCGAATAGTGGCCGGCGAACACCACGATCGCCACGTCGGCTTCACCGTTTTCCACCTGCGGCAGCGCATCGCCGGGTTCCAGGAGCCGCAGGTCCAGCCGCACGCCCGGGTACTCGGCCCGCAACGCCGCCACCGCGGGCGGCACCAGCGCCGCGCCGGCCGTCGCGAAGTAGCGGATCGCCAGGCGGCCCGTCCGGCCGGCCTTCAGGTCCGCCAGCTCCGACTCGGCCTTGGACAGCTGCGCGAACACGACCTCGGCGTGCTGGGACAGCAACGCGCCGGCCGGGGTGGGCCGCACACCGCGGCCAACCCGCTCCAGCAGCGCGACGCCCGCCTCGCGCTCCAAAGTGGACAACTGCTGACTGATCGCGGACGGGGTGTAGCCGAGGTTGCGGGCGGCCGCGCTGATCGACCCGCTGGACACCACGGCCCGCAGCACCTGCAACCGGCGGACGTCGAGCATGGCTCGATACTACAGTTCTGCTAACACCTGCGTGTAGGAAATTTCGCTTGTTCTTACATATCAACGACGCGATCGTGAAGATCGTGGGTGAACTGAAGACACTGCTGCGCCTGGGTGCCCTGGCGCTGATGTGGGGATCGAGCTTCCTCTGGATCAAGATCGGGCTGGCCGCGTTCACGCCGGTGCAGCTCGTGCTCATCCGCACGGCGCTGGGCAGCGCGGTTCTGATCGGGCTCTGCTACGCCGGCGGCGACCGGCTCCCGGCCGACCGCCGCATCTGGCGGCACCTGCTCGTCGCGGCGCTGTTCCACAACGCGGTGCCGTTCCTGCTGATCGCGGTCGGCGAGCAGACCGTCAGCTCCGGCGTCACCGGTGTGCTGAACGCGACGGTTCCGCTGTGGACGCTGGTCATGGCGCTGTTGGTGGGCGTCGAGCGCCGGCTCGACCCGCCGAAGCTCGCCGGACTGATCGTCGGCCTGGCCGGCAGCGTGCTGATCTTCGCGCCGTGGCAGGAGTCCGACCTGCTCAGCTGGGGCGCGCTGGCCTGCGTCGCCGCCGCGGTGAGCTACGGTTTCGTGTACGTCTACGAGGGCAAGCACTTGTCGGCCCCCGGCTCGTCGCCGGTCGCGCTCGCGGGCGCCCAGATGAGCGCCGCCACCGGGTTCACGATGCTCGCGATGCCCATCGGCGGCACGGCGCCGGTCCACCTGTCCGCCGGGCCGGTGATCGCCGTGCTCGTCCTCGGGGTGTTCTCGACCGGGATCGCGTTCGCGCTCAACTACCGGCTGCTGGCGACCGAGAGCGCGGTCACGGCGTCCGTCGTCGGCTACCTGCTGCCCGTGGTGTCCCTGGTCCTCGGCGCGCTCGTCCTCGGCGAATCCCTCAACCCGCGCGTGCTGACCGGGGTCGCCGTGGTGCTGGCCGGTGTCGCGCTCACCCGCGTGCGACGGCGGGTGGTGGCTCAGACCAGCCTGCGGTCCGAGGCCCAGCGGGAGAGCTCGTAGCGGTTGGACAGCTGGGTCTTGCGCAGGACGCTGGACACGTGCGTCTCGACGGTCTTCACCGAGATGAACAGCTCCGAGGCGATCTCCTTGTACGCGTAGCCCCGCGCGAGCAGCCGCAGCACGTCCCGCTCGCGCGGGGTCAGCAGGTCCAGCTCGGGGTCGCTGATCGGCGCCGAGCCCGGCCGGTCGGCGAACGCGTCCAGCACGAAACCGGCCAGCCGCGGCGAGAACACCGCGTCGCCCTCGGACACGCGGGCGATGGCCCGCACCAGCTCCTTGGACGAGATGGTCTTGGTGACGTACCCGCGGGCGCCGGCGCGGATGACCGCGATGACGTCCTCGGCCGCGTCGGACACCGACAGCGCCAGGAACACCACATCCGGCAGGTCGGTGCGGACGCGGCGGAGCACTTCGGCGCCGCCGCCGTCGGGCATGTGCACGTCGAGCAGCACGACCTGCGGCTTCGTCCGGGCGATGCCGGCGACCGCCTCGGCGACCGAGCCGGCCTCGCCGACCACCCGCACCTCGTCGGTGATCGAGTCCAGTTCGGTGCGCACCCCGGCCCGGAACAGCGCGTGGTCGTCGACCAGGAACACGCTGATGGGGGCCTTCGGCTGCGGTGTCTCGCTCAACGCGTTCCTCCAGATTCGGCTTTCACCGGCATTTCCAGCTGCACCTCGGTGCCGTCCCCGGGCGCCGTGCGCAGCCGTACCGTGCCGCCGTTGCGCTCCATCCTCCCCCGGATGGAGTCCGCGAGGCCATGCCGGTCCTCCGACACGGTCTCCGGGTCGAAGCCCTTGCCCCGGTCCCGCACGAACACGGTGACCGCGGTGGGCTCCACCTCGGCGTACACGCTCACCTCGTCGACCCCCGCGTGCTTGGCCGCGTTGACCATCGCCTCGCGGGCCGCCAGCACCAGCGCGGTGAGGCGCTCGTCCAGCTGCGCGTCGCCGACCACGACCTGCGACACCGAGATCGCGAACGTGTCCTCGACCTCGCCGCACGCGGTGGCGATCGCCTGCGAAAACTGACCGCCGCCGACCTCCTGCTTGGGCGTCCCATAACCGGACGGGCCGTAGAGCCAGCCACGCAGCTCGCGTTCCTGGCTGCGCGCCAGGCGGGCGACCTCCTTCGGCGACTCCGACTGCTTCTGGATCAGCGCCAGGGTCTGCAGCACCGAGTCGTGCAGGTGCGCGGCGATCTCCGCGCGCTCCTCGGTGCGGATGCGGGCCCGGCGCTCCTCCCCCAGGTCGCGGCCCATCCGCAGCCAGAACGGCACGGTCAGCACCGCCACCCCGACCAACGTCGCGAGCACCGCGAGCAACGCGAACTTCACTTGGTCGAACGAACCGGTGCGCAGCACGACGACACCGATCCCGGTGATCACGAGCGCGACACCGGCCAGGATGCGGACCGCGGCCGACCATCCCCCGCCGCCGAGCACCATGCCCGCGACACCCGAGCGCGCCCCGTCCCGCCAGCGGCGGCGCTGCGACTCGTCGGCCTCCCGCCACACGACCGCGGCGCCGACCATGCCGAGCGCCAGTGGCACCGCGACCCAGCCGTTGATCGCCCCGGTGATGGCGCCGCCGGCGACCAGCAGGCCGATGCCGAGGATGAGCAGGCCGATGGCCTGCTGCTTCTCCTTCGGGGTGGCCGGCGTCTCGCTCTCCTCGCGGCGCCGCTGCGGCACGAACACCCACAGCAGCCCGTAGGCCACCAGCCCGGCCCCGCCGAACGCCGCCAGTATCGCGAACGTGGCGCGCACCCACAGCACCTTGATGCCGAGGTGGTCGGCCATGCCGGAGGCGACCCCCGCCACCACCCGGCTGGACCGGCGCCGGTACATCCTGGGCCGCTCGTCGGCCTCCGTCAGCGCGCTCCCGGCGGCCGGCACGATCGACGCCTCGCCCGGTGGGCGCGGCAGCGGCATCCCGGTCTCGGTCCGCGGCTTCTCCTGCACGTGATCCATGGTTCTGCCATGGTCACATGCCCGCAAGCACGATTCATCAGGGAAAACCCCGGGGATCGCCGCCGCGGCGAACTCAGGGTCGTTCCCCGATGTGCGCGCGGCCCGGCTCCCGCATGCTGGTCACCATGAACGACACGGCAGAGGCTCCGAAACCGCATGGCCTGGGCGGTTTCGAGGAGACCGTGAAGGACTTCTGGGCCAGCCGCCCGCGCCGTCCCGCCCGGGGCGGCAAGATCGGCGGTGTCGCGGCGGCCATCGGCAACCGGTACGGCATCGACCCGGTGATCGTGCGGGTGGCGTTCGTGACGGCGACCGTGTTCGGCGGGGTCGGCGCTTCGCTGTACCTGCTGTGCTGGCTGCTGTTCCCGGCCGAGGGCGACACGGCGTCGCCGATCGAGTCGCTGTTCGGGCAGGGCCGCAGCTCGATGTCCAAGCACATGACGATCGTGCTGGCCATCCTGTTCTTCCCGCTGTCCAGCTGGGCGTTCGCCGGGGGCTGGTTCGACGGGGGCGGCATCATCGGGGCGGCCATGATGGTCACCGCGCTGTACCTGCTGCACCGCGGGCGCGGGCACCTCAACCGGCCGGTACCGGCGACGCCCGCGGCGGCCGGGGTGGGTCCGGCGGCGTTCTCGATGAGCGCGCCGGGCACCACCGAGCAGGCCGAGTCCGGGTGGGACCCGCTGGGCGCCGACCCGATGGCCTGGGACTTGCCGGACCCGGTTCCGCCGCCGTCCCCGGCCCCGCCGCGACCGCCGCGCGCGCCACGGCGGACGAGCAAGATCGGTGTCGCGACCTTCGGCCTCGCGCTGCTGGTCGCGGGGGTCGGCGCGGCGATCGGTTCGACCGGTGACGCGTGGTTCTCGCCGCAGCACGTGATCGGCCTGGTGCTCGGGGTGCTGGGTGTCGGGATGGTGGCCGGTGCGTTCGCCGGCGGCGGGCGCAAGCTGGCCGTGCTGGCGGTGCCGCTGTCGATCGTGGGCGTCGCGCTCACCACCGTGCCGATCGGCGACTACTCCGGCGGGATGGGCGACCTGCGGGTCACGCCGGCGAGCGCGGCCGAGGTGCTGCCGAGCTACCAGCGCACGGCCGGGACGGTCGACCTGGACCTGACCAGGCTGCCCGCGGACGTGCCGGTGCGGACCGAGGTGCACCTCGGCGCGGGCGACACGACGGTGCGCGTGCCGGCGACGGCGGACGTCACCTACTCGTGCGCGTCGCAAGCCGGGGACGTGAGCTGCTTCGGCCGGGAGACCAACGGCGTCGGGATCGCCCCGCTCACCGGGGTGGACTACGGAATCGACGGTCCGGGCGGGCTGCAGCTGACGCTGACGGCCGACCAGGGCGTCGGGAGCCTGGAGGTGCGTCGTGGCTGAGCACGAGAACCCGTACACCTACGACACGGAGACGCCCGCACAGCCGGAGCGCCGCCGCGGGGTCGACGTCTTCACGCTCATCATCGGGATCGCGACGCTGCTGGTCTCGGCGTACGTCCTGTCCGACGGCGCCACCTGGCTGCCCGCCTTCGACCTGAAGTGGGTGCTGGCCGGCGGCGCGGTGCTCGTCGGGGTGCTGATGCTGGGCGCGTCGATGCGCGGAGGCCGGCGGGACTGACGCCGGTCGTTGCCAGGCCACGGAGGAGGGAGCCGTCCACGGCTCCCTTTTTCGTCACCAGGTGAGCATCGAGAGGTAGACGCCCGCAGACCGAGGAACTCGACCGACTCGGCCCGGAAATCGGTCTGGTAGGAGTCGACCGGCTTCTCGACGGCCTCCTGCCGGGCGCCCTCCGGGATCACCTGGTTCGTGCCGCGCTGCTGGCCGACGAGCACGAAGCTGTGCGGCGCCCGCCCCTCGGCGACCGGGTGGGCGGCCAGCACGCCGCCCCCAGGTCAGTCCCTCCGGCTCACTCCCACTCGATGGTGCCCGGCGGCTTGCTGGTCACGTCCAGCACGACCCGGTTGACCTCGGGCACCTCGTTGGTGATGCGGGTGGAGATGCGCTCCAGCACGTCGTAGGGCAGGCGGGTCCAGTCGGCGGTCATGGCGTCCTCGCTGGACACCGGGCGCAGCACGACGGGGTGGCCGTAGGTGCGGCCGTCGCCCTGGACGCCGACGCTGCGGACGTCCGCGAGCAGCACCACCGGGCACTGCCAGATGTCGCGGTCCAGGCCCGCCGCGGTCAGCTCCTCGCGGGCGATCGCGTCGGCCGCGCGCAGTGTCTCCAGCCGGTCCGCGGTGACCTCGCCGATGATCCGGATGCCCAGGCCGGGGCCGGGGAACGGCTGCCGGTGCACGATCGTCTCCGGCAGGCCCAGCTCCAGCCCGACGCGGCGGACCTCGTCCTTGAACAGCAGCCGCAGCGGCTCGACCAGCTCGAACTGCAGGTCCTCGGGCAGGCCGCCGACGTTGTGGTGGCTCTTGATGTTGGCCGCGCCGGTGCCGCCGCCGGACTCGACGACGTCCGGGTACAGCGTGCCCTGGACGAGGAAGCGGTAGTCGCCCTCGGCCTTGAGGTCGCGTTCGGCCTGCTCGAAGACGCGGATGAACTCGCGGCCGATGATCTTGCGCTTCTGCTCCGGGTCGGTGACGCCGGCCAGCGCGTCGAGGAAGCGCTCGCGGGCGTCGACGGTCACCAGGTTCACCCCGGTGGCGGCGACGAAGTCGCGCTCGACCTGGGCGCGCTCCCCCGTGCGGAGCAGACCGTGGTCGACGAAGACACAGGTCAGCCGGTCGCCGATGGCGCGCTGGACCAGCGCGGCGGCGACGGCGGAGTCGACACCGCCGGACAGGCCGCAGATCGCGCGGCCGTCCTCGCCGATCTGCTCGCGGATGCGACCGATCTGCTCTTCGACGATCGAGGCGGTGGTCCACTGCGGCTTGATGCCGGCGATGTCGTGCAGGAAGCGGCGCAGGACCTCCTGGCCGTGCGGCGAGTGCAGGACCTCGGGGTGGTACTGGACGCCGGCGATGCGGTCTTCGGTGTTCTCGTACGCGGCGACCGGGGCACCCTCGGAGGTCGCGGTGACCTTCGCGCCCGCCGGGGGCTTGGTGACGCTGTCGCCGTGGCTCATCCACACCTGGTGCCGCTCGGGCAGCTCGCGGTGCAGGACACCACCGTCGGCCGGGATGTGCACCTCGGTGCGGCCGTACTCGCGGTTGCCGGTGGCCTCGACGGTGCCGCCGAGCGCCTGGGCGAGGACCTGGAAGCCGTAGCAGATGCCGAAGATCGGGACGCCGGACTTGGCCAGCTCGGGGTCCATGCCGGGCGCGTCGGGCGAGTAAGCGCTGGCCGGGCCGCCGGACAGGACGATCGCGGAGGGGTTCTTGGCGAGGATCTCGTCGACCGACGCGGTGTGCGGCACCACCTCGGAGTAGACCTGGGCCTCGCGGACGCGGCGGGCGATCAGCTGCGCGTACTGCGCGCCGAAGTCGACGACGAGCACCGGACCGCTCGGATTGGACACCGGACCTCCATCAGGACGACGTGTGTCTCCCATCGTCCCAGGTGGGCTGGGTCACGTGCCGCCCGGGACGGGGTTACGGCGAAGGCCCCGGGCGCGCGGCCCAGGGCCTTCGGACGAGTGGTGGCCGGTACGGCGGTCGCCTCTCGGCGAGAAGTCCGAACAGGGCTCCGGCCGAACCGGTGTTCCCTGACGGCGATATTGGTGAGGCCCGGGGGACACGGACCGCACCGACCAGCTCGTACAACCGGCCCGGCGCGCCGGGTATTCCGTAACGGGCCGATCGGCGGAGACGATCTTGGTGCGTGGCCGACACCGTGGAGGAGGGCGATTTCCGCTGGTGCCTGCGCGGGTGCGCGTGGATGCTGCTGTACCTCGTCATCGGGTTCGGCTGGTTCCTCGCGGTGTGGTTCCCGATGCGCTGGTACCACCGTGCCTGCAACACCGACATCGAACCCGGTACGGGTTTCGGCCTGTTGTTCGTGTTCGCCTTGGAGCTGGTGGCCCTCGTGGCCTACTCCGGCTTGGCCGGCTGGCTGATCGTCCGGCTCGCCCGGAAGCGGGTGTGGCGGTGGCTGGTGCCGGTGGTGGTGATCGTGCTCGCCGGCGCCGTCCTGGTGACCTGGGCGTTCTGGGTGTGGGAGGTCCGCGGCCTGGTGGTGCCGACCGCGCTGAACCGGGCCTGCCTCGTCGAGGATCCGCCCGGGTGGCCCTCCTTCCTGCCGATCCCCCGCTGAAGTCACCCGATCGGGGCGATGCGGGCGGCACGCGTGGAACGTGAAACCACCTTCCCCCCGGCGCTCTAAGTTGTCAGGCATGGACACCATCACGCCGGAACCGCGGCCGGCCTGGATCGCCGGCCGGGCGGAGCAGGGGACGGCCACCCTGGACGTGCACCACCCGTTCGACGGCAGCGAGGTGGCGACCGTCGCCGTGCCGGGGGCGGACCAGGTCGAGCGTGCGGTGGCCGCCGCGGTCGCCGTCGCGCCGCAGCTTCGCCGGACGCCCGCCCACGTCCGGGCCGCCGCCCTGGAGCACACCTCCAAGCAACTCGCCGCGCGCGCCGAGGAACTCGCCGAGCTCATCACCGCCGAGAACGGCAAACCCCTGAAGTGGGCCGAGGCCGAGGTGCGCCGCGCGGTCTCCGTCTTCCGCATCGCCGCCGAGGAGGCCCGCCGCTTCTCCGGCGACTTGCAGCGCCTGGACACCGACACCGCCGGCGAGGGACGCCTGGCCATGGTCCGCCGCGTCCCCCGCGGACCGGTCCTGGGCATCGCGCCGTTCAACTTCCCGCTCAACCTCGTCGCCCACAAGGTCGCCCCCGCGCTCGCGGTCGGCGCCCCGATCATCGTCAAGCCCGCCCCGCGCACCCCGCTGTCCGCGCTGGTCCTCGGCGAGATCCTGGCCGAGACCGACCTGCCCGCGGGCGCGTTCTCGGTCCTCCCGCTCGGCAACGCGGACACCGCCAAGCTGGTCGCCGACCCGCGCCTGCCGGTCGTGTCGTTCACCGGCTCCGGCCCGGTCGGCTGGTCGCTGGCCGAGGCCGCCCCGCGCAAGCACGTCGTCCTCGAGCTGGGCGGCAACGCGGCCGCGGTCGTGCTCGGCGACTGGCCCGACCTGGCCGGCGCGGCCCAGCGCATCGCGACTTTCGGCAACTACCAGGCCGGCCAGTCCTGCATCGCGGTGCAGCGGGTCCTGGTCGAGCGCTCGGTGGCCGACGAGTTCATCCCCGCGCTCGCCGAAGCGATCGGCGCACTGCGCACCGGCGACCCGTACGACTCGACCGTCGACGTCGGCCCGGTCGTCGACGAGGCCGCCGCCGAACGGATCGTGGCCTGGGTCGAAGAGGCCGTCGCCGCCGGGGCCAAGCTCCTGGCCGGCGGCTCACGCCAGGGCGCGACCGTCGAACCCACCCTGCTCACCAGCGTTCCCGCCGACACCAAGGCCTGGTCCGAGGAGATCTTCGGCCCGGTACTGGCCGTCTCCGTGGTCGACGACGCCGAGGAGGCCTTCGCCGCGGTCAACGCCTCCGCCTACGGCCTGCAGGCCGGCGTCTTCACCCGCGACGTCCGCCTCGCCTTCCGCGCCTCCGTCGAACTCGAGGTCGGCGGCGTGATCATCGGGGACGTGCCGTCCTACCGCGCCGACCAGATGCCCTACGGCGGCGTGAAGGGCTCCGGGGTGGGCCGTGAAGGCGTGCTCGCCGCCATGCACGACCTCACCGAGGAGCGGGTCACCGTGTTCGCCGGGATCGACCTGTAGACACCAGCGGCAGTCGCAGGGCGGCCGGCGCCCCGGCCGGCACCGCCGGGTTCTCAGGCGCGACCGGCTTGATCCGCTGGTAGCCCTGCGACTGGTCCGGCCGCTGGTCCGCCTCGCCCTTGTTGGGCCAGAACGAGAACGCGCGCTCGGCCTGCGCGGTGATCGTCAGCGACGGGTTCACGCCGAGGTTCGCGGTGATCGCGGTGCCGTCCACGATGGACAGTCCGGGGTAGCCGAACACCCGGTGGTACGGGTCGATCACCCCGTCCTCGGCGCTGGTGCCGATCGGCGCGCCGCCGATGAAGTGCGCGGTGAGCGGGATGTCGAAGACCTCGCCCCAGGTGCCGCCCGCGATGCCGTCGATGTGCTTGGCGGTCAGCTCGTTGGCCTGGTGCCCGGCCGGGATGAACGACGGGTTCGGCTCGCCGTGCCCCTGCTTCGACGTGTACTTGCGCCGCCCGAACAGGCCGCGCTTGGTGTAGGTGGTGATCGAGTTGTCCAGGCTCTGCATCACCAGCAGGATCACGGTCCGCTCGCTCCACCGGTACCCGTTGAGCAGCTTCGCGCTCTGCACCGGGTGCTTGGCCAGGAACCGCACCGCCTGCAGCCAGCGCGGCGCCGGCGCGGACCCGTCGGTGGCGATCGTCTGCAGCAGGCTCATCGCGTTGCTGCCCTTGCCGTAGCGCACCGGCTCGATGTGGGTGGACTCGTCGGGGTGGAACGACGACGTGATCGCCACACCCTTGCTGAAGTCGCGCTCCGGGTCCACGGTCGGGCGGCCCGCGCCGATGATGGCCTCGGAGTTGGTGCGGGTCAGCTCACCCAGCCGCGGCGACAGCCGGGGCAGCACGCCCTGGTCGCGCATCTCGTGCAGCAGCCGCTGTGTGCCCCAGGTGCCCGCGGCCAGCACGACCTGCCCGGCCGTGAGCGTGGTGCGGAACCGCTTCGACCGGGTGCCGGTCTTGCGGACGTCGACCTCGAACGAGCCGTCCCCACGCGGGCGGACGGCGGTGACCGTGGTGAGCGGGATGACCTTCGCGCCGCCCTGTTCGGCGAGGTACAGGTAGTTCTTGACCAGCGTGTTCTTCGCCCCGACCCGGCAGCCGGTCATGCACGAGCCGCACTCGGTGCAGCCCGTCCGCTCCGGCCCGGCCCCGCCGAAGTACGGGTCCGGCACCCGCTCGCCCGGCTTGTCGAAGAACACCCCGACCGGCGTCGGGTGGTAGCTGTCGGCCACGCCCATCTCGGCGGCGACCTTCTGGATGACCTCGTCCGACGGCGTGACCGTCGGGTTCGTGACCACCCCGAGCATCCGGCTGGCCTGGTCGTAGTAGGGCGCCAGCTCGGACTCCCAGTCGGTGATGTGCGCCCACTGTTTGTCCTGGTAGAACGGCTTGAGCGGGCGGTACAGCGTGTTGGCGTAGACCAGGGAGCCACCGCCCACCCCGGCGCCGGCCAGGATCATCACGTCGCGGAGCAGGTGGATCCGCTGGATGCCGAAGCAGCCCAGCGCGGGCGCCCACAGGTAGCGCTTGAGGTCCCAGGACGTCTTGGCGAACTCGTCGTCGGCGAACCTTCGGCCCGCCTCCACGACGGCCACCCGGTAGCCCTTCTCGGTCAGCCGGAGCGCGGCGACGCTGCCGCCGAACCCCGATCCGACCACGATGACGTCATAGTCAGCCGCATTGCTGTTACGCGTGGTCACAGGTAAAGCGTAACCACCACCACAGGGTTCTGACCAGTAGTAAGTTACCGATCAGTTCGGGCAACCTCCCGGCGGTTCGTAACGTATCTCGCCCAGCCGAGTGATTATCGTTGTAAATCACATCACATTCTGGGGAGACCGCTTTGTCGCTACCACCCTCGCTCGACCGGGTCCGCCGGATGATCGCCGACGGCTCGTGCGCCGCGCTGTCACTCGACGTCTTCGACACCATCCTGTGGCGGCGCACCCCCCGGCCCACCGACGTGTTCGCCGTGCTGGGGGCGCGGCTCGTGCGCGACGGCCGGTGCCCGGACTGGGTCACGCCGGCCGCGTTCCGGCGCATGCGGATCGTCGCGGAGCAGCGGGCGCGGGACAGCGACGAGGCCCTGGGCACCGAGGTGTCGCTGTCCGACATCTGGCAGCACATGCCGCTTCAGATCTTCGGTGCCGAGCTGCCCGAACTGGTCCGCGCCGAGGTGACCTGCGAGCGCGACTTCACCGTGCCCGACCTCGACATCGCCGAACTGGTCGAACTCGCCGCCAAGCACCACGTGCCGACCGTGCTGGTGTCGGACACCTACTTCACCGAGGAGCACCTGGCCGAGCTGCTGGACCGCCCCGGCCTGGGCGCGCTGCGCGAGGCCCGCATCTTCCGCTCCCACCAGCACGGGCTGGACAAGGCGTCCGGGCTGTGGGAGATCGTCCTGGACAACCTCGGCGTGCACCCCGAGCAGGTGGTGCACATCGGGGACAACGTGGTCGCCGACATCGAGGTGCCGCGGGAGCTGGGCATCCGGACCGTGTACTACGAGCGCCTGGACGAGGAGTTCCTCGCCGTGCTGGAGCGGGAACGCGAACCGCTCGGCCTGGAGGACCCGCTGGGCGAGCACCTGGACACCGACCAGGGCGACTACGGCATCACGAGCCTGCGGGCGAAGACCCTCCAGCGGGTCGACCCGGCGGCGCCGACGCCGGTGCGCACCGCGTGGCGGTACGGCGCGTCGGTACTCGGGCCGGTGCTGACCGGGTTCGCCGAATGGGTCGCGCTGCGCGCCCACCAGTCCGGCGTCTCCGTGCTGTGGTGCCCGATGCGCGAGGGAACCCTGCTCTCCGCGCTGATCAACAACGCCGCGCAGGCCCGCGGCTGGGACGTCGAGGCCCGGCCGGTCTGGCTGTCCCGGCACGTCACCTCGCTGGCCGCGCTCGACCCGGCGGACGCGGACTCGCTGCGCCAGTTCATCGAGCAACGCCACGGGCTCACCGTCCGCCAGCTCATGCAGGCCCTGCACCTGCGGCCCGGGGACGTGCCGCCGCTGGCCGAGATGCTGGACACGGTCCTGGACAACGACCGCGAGATCGGCCTGGTCACCGACGTGCTGACCGAGACCGCCCACCTGCGCAACCGGCTCACCGTCACGGTCACCCGCATCCGCGAGCGCGTGCTCGGCGAGCTGCGCCGCGCCGGGATGCTGGAGCAGCCCGAGCCGGCACTGGTCGACCTCGGCTGGGGCGGCACCATCCAGTACTACCTGGGCAAACTCCTCGACGTGGCCGGCACCGGAGCCCGCCCGGCCGGCTTCTACCTCGCCACCGACGACCGGTCGACCCGCGTGTACCGGGCGGGGCTGCGCATCGAGGGGTACCTGAGCCGGGGCGGGCAGCCGCCGGAGATCGCGCGGACCGTCAGCCGCAGCCCGGAGGTGCTGGAGCAGTCGGTCAACGACTTCTGCGGCTCGCTGCTGGACTTCTCCGACGACGGCTCGCCCGTGCTCGGCCCGGCCTCCGATGGCGAGGCCCAGCTGGCGCAGCGGCACGCGGTGCAGGACGGCATCCGCGAGTTCCAGGCCCAGTGGAACCGCTACGCGAGCGACGGCTGGCCGGACCTGACCGGCACCGCGCGGCACCGGCTGGCGAACATCCTGGTGTCCGCGCTGAAGGCGCCCACCGCCGCGGAGGCCGCGGTGTTCGGCAACTGGGCGCACGAGGACAACTACGGATCCGCGCTGATCACCCGGGTCGTGCCGGAGGACCTGGTGCCCGCGATCCCCTACCTGTCCCCCGCCGACCTGGCCGATCTGACCATGCGCGACGCGTTCTGGCCCGCCCTGCTCGCGGCCTCGGACACCCGCCTGGCCGCCGGGGCACGCGCGCTCGCCGAGCGGCAGGTGGACCCGGACCTCTTCGAGCCGTCCGACGATCCGGCCGAGACCCGGCTGTCCTTCCGCACCGGCGACGGCGAATGGCACGACGGCCCGCGCCGCCGGGTCCGGATCAACCACAACGGACTGTCGTTCGCGCGGCTGGACTTCCGCTCGGCCGACGTCACCGAGGTGGCGCTCGCGGTGCCCGGACGGCCCGCGCTGGTGCGGATCGACTGGGTCGAGGTCAAGGCGATCGTGCCCGGTCAGAGCGTGCCGCGCGTGGAGCGCTGGGAGCACCCCGAGGACTTCGCCGGGCTGATCCACGCCGCCTGCCGGTGGCTGGGCGGCACGCTGTTCGAGTTCGAGGCCGACGAGGGTGCGGTGTGGTTCCCGGTCGCCGCCCGGTTCGGCGCGCCGGTGACGTCCGGGCAGGTGACGGTCGCCTTCGCGATGCTGCCGAAGTCGCGGACCGGGCTGGGCGTCCGCCCGCCGTCGGCGCCGCGGCTGACCCGCGCGAAGAGCCGGGTGCGCGAGGAGCTGCGCACGCACGGGCCGGTCGGACTGGCCACATCGGCGGCGCGCATCGCCGTGCGGCAGTTGCGGAGCGGCAAGTGAACGACTACGGCACCCGCACCGACCCGCACGCCCAGGCCCGCGCCGCCCGCCAGGCGCCCCTGCTGCTGCATTCGCTGTCCTGCTTCCGGGAGATCTTCGAGGTCGTCTACGCGCACCACCCGATCTCCACGGTGGTCGAGGTCGGCGTCGAGTCCGGGCAGGTCAGCGGCATCTACACGGAGCTGGGCGCCCGCGCGGTGTACTGCGTGGACCCGGCCCCGACCGACAGCCTGCGAGCCGCGCTGGCCGAGAACCCGGCCCTGCACCTGGTCGAGGACCGCTCCCCGGACGTGCTGCCGAACCTCCCGATCGCGGACCTCTACGTCCTGGACGGCGACCACAACTACGCCACCGTGCACGCCGAACTGGCCTGGGTGCTGACGAACGCGCGGGACGCCGTGGTCGTGCTGCACGACCTGCTGTGGCCGTGCTCGCGGCGGGACCAGTACTACCTGCCGTCCCGGCTCGCGCCGGAGGAGCGCCATCCGTCCAGTTCGGAGGGTCCGACCGTGTGGCACGACGAGCTGACCCGCGCCGGGTTCGTCGGCCTGGGCGCGTTCACCTGCGCCCAGGAGGCCGGCGGTGAGCGCAACGGGGTGCTCACCGCGGTCGAGGACGCGCTGGCCGAGGGCTGGCAGCTGGCGATGATCCCGGCGATCTTCGGCGTCGGCGTCGTGTCGCGGGACGAGGCGCTGATGGACGCGCTGCGGCCCTACCGCGACTCGCGGCTGCTCTACACGATGGAGAACAACCGCATCGCGCTCTACACCCGGTTGCTGCAACTGCAGTTCGAGATGGTGGCGCACGCGGAGAACGCGGACGCGATGGCGGAGACGATCGCCCGGCAGCGCCGCGACCTCGACCGGCTCGCGACGGAGAGCGAAGACCTGCGGGCCGAGGCCGACGAACTGCGCCGGCAGAACGAACGGCTGCGGGCGATGCTCGACGAGCGCCCCGCGACACTCGCCGAGCGCGTCCTGCGACGGCAGTGAACCGGGGTCGCACCGCGACGATCGCGGCGAGCGTGGCCTGGGTGCTCGCCGCGACCTGGCTGCAGCTCATGCGCGGCCCGGGCCTGCGCGCCTACGACGTGGTGTGGGCGGAGGACGGCGGTGTCTTCCTGAACCAAGCGATGCGGCATTCCTTGTGGCACAACCTGGTCACGCCGCACGCCGGGTACCTGCAGGTGGTCGCCAAGCTGGTGGGGCAGCCGGTCGCGGCGTTGCCGCTGTCGTGGGCGGCGGCCGCGCTGGCGACGGGTGCGGCGCTGGTCGTCGCGCTGATCTCGCTGCTGGCGTGGTTCCACAGTGGACACGTGCTGCGGTCGACCTGGGCGCGGGTGCTGGTGACCGTGATCGTGCCACTGCTGCCGCAGGCCGGGTTCGAGGTGAACGCGGCGGTCAACGACCTGCACTGGTACCTGGCCTACGCGGCGTTCTGGGTGCTGCTGGCCCCGCCGCGGTCGCCGGCCGGGCAGGTGGGCTCGGCGGCGGTGGTGGCGCTGGCGGCGCTGTCCGATCCGCTGACCGCACTGGTGCTGCCGGCCGCGGTCGTCGGAATCGTGCGAGCACCCCGGCGGCCGGTGGCCTGCATCGCGCCGGCGGTGATGGTGGTGGCGCTGGCCGTCCAGGGCTGGGTGCACCTGACTCGCGCGGCCGGGTACCGGGCGAGTGAGACGGTGGCCGGTGAGCTGCCGTCGATCTACGGGCTGCGGGTGGTGCTGAGCGCGCTGACCGGCGACCGGTTGCTGGGGCCGGTGTACCAGGCGGCCGGGCTGGCGTTGGTGGCGGTGGTCGGCGTGGTGGTAACGCTGGCGGCGGCGCTGTTGCTGTGGCGCGCGGAGCGAGTGGCGCGGCAGGTCGCGGTGGTGGCTCTGGTGTGTTCGGTGGCGTACCTGGTGGTGCCGGTCGGGTTGCGCGGCACGGGCGGGTTCCTGGAGCGCGCGGAGTTCTCGCTGAACGGGTCGCGGTACACGGTCGTGCCGCTGCTGTTGTTCTGGGTCGCGGTGGCGGCGCTGCTGGACCGGTTGCGGCCGCGGGCGGTCGTCGGCGGGGCCGTCGCGGTGTTCCTGGGCGTGCAGGTGCTCGGCGACTGGGCTGGTTCGAGCGTGCGCACCGGCGGTCCGTCGTGGCGCGCTTCGGTGGCGCAGGCACGGGCGGCGTGCGCGGCACCGGTGCGTGCTCCGCAGCCGGTGCCGCTGGTCGCCGAGGAGGACGGCCGGTACGCCGCACCGATCGTCCCCGGCCCCGACGACGTCACGATCGTCGTCGCGCCGGTGCCCCCGCCCGGCGAGCCGCTGCTGTTCGCGGTGGTGGCGCCGTGCGCCGAGGTGCGGGGTTAGCCGCGGACCGACAGGCCCACGCGCTGGAACTCCTTCAGGTCCGAGTACCCCGTCTTGGCCATCGCGCGGCGCAGGGCTCCGAAGAGGTTGATCGCGCCTTCGGCGTCCGACGAAGGGCCGAACAGCAGCGTCTTCAGGTCCACCTCGATGTCCGGCCCGGCGGCGACCCGCGAGCGCGGCAGGTTCGGGTGCGCGGCGGCCGCGGTCCAGTACAGGCCGTGGCCGGGCGCCTCGGACGCCGCCGCCAGCGGGGCGCCCACCACCACGGCGTCGGCGCCGCACGCGATGGCCTTCGCGATGTCGCCCGAGCTGGTGATCCCGCCGTCGGCCAGGACGTGCACGTACCGGCCACCGGTCTCGTCCAGGTAGTCGCGCCGGGCGGCGGCCGCGTCGATGATCGCGGTCGCCATCGGCACGCCGATGCCCAGCACGCGGTCGGTGCTCGTCACGCCCGGCGTGTAGCCGTGGCCGACGATCACGCCCGCCGCGCCGGTGCGCATCAGGTGCATCGCGGTGCGGTAATCCGACACGCCGCCGGCGATCACCGGCACGTCCAGGCCACCGATGAAGTCCTTGAGGTCCAGCGGGTCGGCGTCGTCGTGGGCGACGTGCTCCGCGGAGATGATCGTGCCCTGCACGACCAGGATCTCGACCCCGGCCGCGATCAGGTGCGGCGTCAGCTCGGCCGCGCGCTGCGGGCTGACCCGCGCCGCGACCGTCACGCCCGACTCGCGCACCCGCCGGATCGCCTCGGCCAGCAGCTCGGGCTGGACCGGCGCGGAGTGCAGCTCCTGCAGGGTCCGGACCAGCGCGGTGCGGTCCTCGTCCTTCGCGGCGTCCACCAGCCGGAGCAGCGCCTGCTCGGCGTTGGCGTGCCGGGCCCACAGGCCCTCGGCGTTGAGCACGCCCAGCCCGCCCAGCTTGCCGACCTCGACCGCCGTCTCCGGGGACACCACCGCGTCAGTCGGGTGGGTGACCAGCGGGATGTCGAACCGGTAGGCGTCGATCTGCCACGCGGTGGACACGACCGCGGACGACCGGGTCCGCCGGGACGGGACGATCTCCACGTCATCGAGGTCGTACGCCCGCCGCGCGGTGCGTCCCATGCCGATCTCGACCAGATCGCGCACGTCAGGTCCCTTCTCGCCGCCAGTAGTGACGGCCCCATTGTCGCTAGGCCATCGGTGTGACCTGCGCGCAGGGGGTCAGCGCGAGGTGTAGTTGGGCGCCTCGACCGTCATCGTCACGTCGTGCGGGTGGCTTTCCTTCAGGCCCGCGGCGGTGATCCGGACCAGCTGCGCCCGCTGCAGCTGCTCGATGGTCTCCGCGCCCGCGTAGCCCATGCCCGAGCGCAGCCCGCCGACGAGCTGGTGCACGACGTTGGCCAGCGGCCCGCGGAACGCGATGCGGCCCTCGATGCCCTCCGGCACCAGCTTGTCCTCGCTGAGCACGTCGTCCTGCGAGTAGCGGTCCTTCGAGTACGACTTCCGCCCGTCGCGGGACTGCATCGCGCCCAGCGACCCCATGCCGCGGTAGGTCTTGAACTGCTTGCCGTTGACCAGGATCAAATCGCCCGGCGACTCGGCGGTGCCGGCCAGCAGGCTGCCCAGCATCACGGTGGACGCGCCGGCGGTGATGGCCTTGGCGATGTCGCCCGAGTACTGGATGCCGCCGTCGCCGATCACCGGGACCCCGGCCGGGCGGCAGGCCTTGTCGGCCTCGTAGATCGCGGAGATCTGCGGCACGCCGACCCCGGCGACGATGCGGGTGGTGCAGATCGAGCCCGGGCCGACGCCCACCTTGACCGCGTCCGCGCCCGCGTCGACCAGCGCCTGGGCTCCGGCACGGGTGGCGACGTTGCCGCCGACGATGTCGACCGTGTCGCCCAGCTCCTTCTTCAGGGTGGCGACCATGTCGATGACCGCGCGCGAGTGGCCGTGCGCGGTGTCGACCATCAGCACGTCCACGCCCGCGTCGGCGAGCGCCATCGCGCGCTGGTGACCGGCGGCGCCGACGCCGACCGCGGCGCCGACGACCAGGCGGCCGTCCGGGTCCTTGGTGGCGTGCGGGTACTGCTCGGTCTTGACGAAGTCCTTGACGGTGATCAGCCCGCGCAGCTTGCCGGCGCCGTCGACGATCGGCAGCTTCTCGATCTTGTGGCGGCGCAGCAGGCCCAGCGCTGCGTCCGCGGTGACGCCGACCTGCGCGGTGATCAGGTTCTCCTTGGTCATCACCTCGCTGACCGGGCGGCTGTGGTCCAGCTCGAACCGCATGTCGCGGTTGGTGATGATGCCCACCAGCGTGCCGGAGGCGTCGGTGACCGGCAGGCCGGAGATGCGGAAGCGGGCGCACAGGGCGTCGACCTCGGCGAGGGTGTCGTCGGGCGAGCAGGTGACCGGGTCGGTGACCATGCCGGCCTCGGACCGCTTGACGACCTCGACGGCCGCCGCCTGCTCCTCGATCGGCAGGTTGCGGTGCAGGACGCCCATGCCGCCCTGGCGGGCCATGCTGATCGCCATGCGCGCCTCGGTGACGGTGTCCATCGCCGCGGAGACCAGCGGGATGCGCAGGGTGATGTTGCGGGACAGCCGGGTCGAGGTGTCGACGTTGCTGGGCACGACGTCCGACTCGGCCGGCAGCAGCAGCACGTCGTCGAAGGTCAGCCCGAGCATCGCGAACTTGTCTTCCGGGGCGAACTCGCTCGTCATGTGGGTGGCTGACCTTCCTGGCAGTGGCGGGTGAACCTGTCCTCGATGGTATCTGGCCGCCGGCGCGGCAACCGCCGGACTGGGGCCAGACGTGACCGGGGAAACTCGCTCCTGTTTGAGGGGACTGAAAGGCCCTGGACAAGCGACCCGGTCGGGCAGGTACGGTGCGACGCGTGCCGCACGAAGTGTTGCCCCCCGACCCGTTCGCCGACGACCCGGACGACCCCGCCCGGGAGCTCGCCGGCTTCGGGGACGACGAGCTGGCCGAACCGATGGACGCGCAGGCGCGCGCCGAGCTGCTCGCGGACCTGTCCGACCTGGCGGTCTACCAGGCGCTGCTGGAGCCGCGCGGGGTGCGCGGGATCGTGGTCGACTGCGGCGAATGCGATCAGCCGCACTTCCACGACTGGCACCTGCTGCGCGCGAGCCTGGAGCAGTTGCTCGCGGACGGGCGGATGCGCCCGCACGAGCCGGCCTTCGACCCCAACCCGGCGGACTACGTGAGCTGGGATTACTGCCGCGGTTTCGCGGACGGGATCACGACGACCGAAAGCGCCTACTGACCGAATCGCACGAGGAGGCCCGGCCCGGGTGGCCGGGCCTTCGCCATGTCCGGGGGCTGTGGAGGGCGGTGGCTCTGAGCAGGGCAGTCCCCGCGGCCGGGGCGCCCGGCGGAGCGACTCCGGCGGTCGGCGAGGGCGGCAGCGGGGCGTTCCTACCTCGGCGCACGGCCGCCATCGGCGGCGCCCCTGAGCTGGGCCTTCATCACGTTCGGGCACGCGGCGGAGCCCCCGGCCGCGTGAAGCAGCCCTCGCCCGCGCGGGAGGCGCAGGGCAGGCGGGCCGTCCGACGGTGGCCCGGCTCCCTTCTCACGGGACGCGAGGCCGGCTTCAGCCGGCGCCCCGCGGCGCCGCCGGCTGAAGGGGCCCAGCCTCGGCCACGGGACGGGCGGCCCTCACAGCTCAGGGCCGCTCCGCGGGCCGTCCGCCATCTGTCCGGCCGCCGCCCGTGGGCATGAAAAAAGCCCGGCCGCTCCCGGCCGGGCCTTCCCCACGAATCAGTTCGAGCTGGTGCCCGTGTCCACCCCGGCCGGCGCCTGGCCCGTGCCCGAGTCCGGCGTGTCGTACCGCACGGTGCTGCCCGACGTGCCGTCACCCGGGGCGGTCGTGCTGCTGTCCGTCGTCGAGCTCGGGGACGGCGTGCTGCTCTCCGACGGGGTCGGCGTGGTGGTCTGCTGCGGGCTCGTCGTGGTCGGCGAGCTCGGCGACTTCGTCGAGCTCGGCGGCGGCAGCGCGGCCGAGGTCGGCAGCGACGTCGGCGGGTTCGGCGTGGTCGTGGTGGAGTCCGGCAGCATCGAGGCGAGCTGCTGGTGCTCGGCCATCAGCTGGCTGAGGTTCTCCTCCTCGGTGACCTGGCTCAGCTTCGCGGCGGCCTCGGCCAGCGCCTGCTGCGCCTCGGCGATCCGGCCCTGGGACAGGGCGATGCTGGCCTGCTGCAGGTCGATGCGGGCCGCGGAGGCGGCCTCGACCGACCGCGCGTGGTCGGCGTAGAGCACCTTCGTCAGGCCCCACAGCGTGTCGCCGGGCTGGGCGTCCCGCGCGGCGATGCTGGTGCCGGTGAACCCGATGGCGAGGACGGCGGCGGCGGTGGCGACCGGCACGAGCAGGCGGCGACGGCGCGCCCGCTGCCCGTGGCGGCGGGCCAGCGCGGCCGTCTTGATCGTGGTGACCGCGGTGTCGGTGTCGATGAGCTCGGCGAGCGGCTCGCTGTCGATGTCGCGCCGCCAGGACAGCAGCAGCGCGTTGAGCTCCTGGTCGCCCAGGTCGTCGGCGATGCCGGGGTCGGACCCGCCCAGCGAGTCCAGCAGACCGTCGTCCGCGCGGATCGCGGTGAGGTCGGCCTCGAACTCGGCCTGCGACGAACTCATGGTCGACTCGAACTCCAGCTCGTCGAGCTCACGTCTGACGTCTTCGCGATCGGTCACTCAGGCCACCTCCTCGGACGCCAGCGCCTTGCGGAGCCGGGCCAGCGCGCGGTGCTGGGCGACGCGGACGGCACCCGGCGTCGAGCCGACCGCTTCCGCGGTCTCCTCGGCGGACAGGCCCACGACCACTCGCAGCACCACGATCTCCCGCTGCTTGTCGGGCAGGACGCGCAGCAGCTGTGCCATGCGCTCGTTCAACTCCCCCTGCAAAGCGCGCTGCTCCGGCCCGATGTCGCCCTCGATCTCGTCGGGGAACTCGGCGACGGGCTCGGCCCGGTTGCGCGCGGCGGCCCGGTGCGCGTCGGCCACCTTGTGCTGGGCGATGCCGTACACGAAGGCCAGGAACGGACGGCCTTGGTCACGGTACGAAGGCAACGCCGTGAGCACTGCTAGACACACCTCCTGGGCCACATCGTCTGCCGAGGCGAACGACCGCTCTTGTCGTCCGACCCGGGCGCGGCAATACCGCACCACCAGGGGACGGATAGCGGCCAGCAGCCGCTCCACCGCCTGGGGATCCCCCTCGACAGCGGCGGCGACTGGCTCATCCAGCCCGTCCCCCACATTGGCCATCGCAGACAACAGTCCCAGCGTTACGTGTAGGCGTGCAAAATTAACGGCGCGGCAATCCCCACATCGCTCACACCGGTGAGGCCTACGGTACCTGGCGACGCCGGTGTCGCGTATGCGTGGTCGGCTCTTTCAGCCGCGCCGGCCTCGCCGAACCGAGGCCGCCCAGTATCGCACGGATGTGGTTCGCAGTGGGGTCGATGAAGCCACGCGGCGCGCGGAACCGTGAAAATTCTTCGCCGGATCCGCGCGCCGGCGTCAGGAGACCAGACCGCGACGGAAGCCGTGGGCCACGGCCTGCGCACGGTCCCGCACGCCGAGCTTGCGGAACAGGCGGCGCGCGTGGGTCTTCACGGTGTCCTCGGACAGGTACAGCTCACGGCCGATCTGGCCGTTGCTCTTGCCCTGGCTCATGCCGCGCAGCACCTGCAGCTCGCGCTCGGTGAGCTGGACGCCCGGGTCGGCCGGCTGGCGCGGCGCGGGCACCGAGGTGCTGGCGAGGGTGTGCGCGAGCGCGGCGACCAGCTCCGGCCGGGACGCGTCCCAGCGCAGGTAGCCGCGGGCCCCGCCGGCGATGGCGGCGGCGATGCTGCCGGCGTCGTCCGGCGCGCCGAAGACGATCACGTTGGCCTGAGGGTTGGCGGACACCAGCCGCCGAGTCGCCTCCACCCCGGCCGGCATCGCGCGCTGGGTGCCGACGAGCACGACGTCGACCGGCTGCCGCGAGTACCGGGCCAGCAACTCGTCACCGTGCGCTACACAGTCGATGCGACTGACACCGGGGACAGCAGACATCACGCGGGTGAGCCCTTCGCGGACACTGCGTCGGTCGTCGCAGATCAAGACCGTCGTCACGGGTGTTCCTTCCTGCAGCCGGGTGACATTCCATATCCCCTATCGGACGCTTGAGGCCGTACCTTGACACGATCCGGTGGCTTTTTTTGGGAACTTCTTCGCCCGGATGTCGGTATGGCCGGCCGGGGCCCCACCCGGGATCAGACCGGAACCCACGGTGAACCATGCGCGAGCCGCCTCCCCTCCGGATCGGAGCTCAGTAACACTGCGTGTAACACCGCGGCCGTTTTCGATCGGTGGCGCTCCGCCTCGGCGGGCCACAGATCGGCCGCGATCAGCCCGGCGGGCCAGCTGAGCGAGGACAGTTCGTACTTGTCCGCGTCGGCCAGCGCGCCGGAGACGAGCTCCCCGGCTCTTCGTTTCTGCCCGATGGTGCCCAGCGCCGCGGCGAGCACCAGCTGCGACTTGACGGTGTGCCGGATCGATCCGGCGGCGGTGGCTTCGCCGAGGGCGGCCTCGGCCGGTTCCACGGCGCCCGGCGCGTCCCCCGAGGCGAGGGCCAGTTCCGCGGTGACCCAGCCGAGCCGGGTCCGGGTGCGCCAGTTGTCCGCGGCGGCGGCCGCCCGGTCGAGGACGCGCCGCGACGCCGTGAGCCGTCCGGTGCCGAGGTGGTCGGCGGCCAGTCCGAGGAGGGCGTCGGCGAGCGCGCCGCGGGCGTCCAGGCCGTCCGGGTCCGGAGCCGACGTCGCGGCGGCGGCCCGGCGGAGCGCGGCGCCGTCGAGCCCACGGGCGACGGCGTGGCCGCCGAGCTGACGGCGGTGCGAGGCGAGGGTGGCCAGCGCCAGGGCGGCGATCACCGGGTCCCGGTCGCGGGCGAGCCCGTCGAGCAGGGTGGCCGCGGCCGCGTACCGGCCCTGGGCGCCGAGCACGATCGCGCCGAGCAGGCGCCGCTTCGGCGGGCCGTCCGCCGCGAGCACGTCCGGCGGCGGCGCCGGCCGGTCGCCGAAGGCCGCTCGTCGGAGTTCGATCTCGTGCACGCTACTTCCCTACCAGGACGTACTCGATCCGGTCAGCCGCCGTCCGCAGGTCGGGCAGCGGCTCGACGCGGTCGGGCAGCATCCCGGCGCGCCAGCCGCGGCCCGCGGCGAACAGGCGGCTGCGCAGGCCACCGCGGGACACCTCGGGGAACAGGTCCGCGTCGGCGTTGCCGGGCCGGTCGGCCCACAGCACCACCGCCGCGGGCGAGCTGCGCCGCACGGCGGCCGACAGCGCGGGCTCGGGCAGCGGGAGCCCGAACACCTGCGAGCCGATGCGGCGCCCGGCCAGACCGGCGGCCAGCACGTGCAGCGGCAGCGCGTCCGGCTCGTCCGGGGCCCGGCTGAGCAGGACCGGGCGCTGGTTGCGGGGGTGGTCGAGCACCGGGGTCGCGCGCACGACCGCGGCCAGCACGCACTCGGTCAGCAGGGCCTGCACCTCGACTCCGGCGGCGGTGCCCGGCCAGCCGTCGCCGCAGGCGTCGAGGACCGGGGCGATCACGCCCTCCCACGCGTCGAGGACGCCGGCGCCGCCGATCGCGTCGTCGAGGGTCTGCTGCACCGCCCGGCCGTCGAGCGCCACCGCGGCCGCGCGCAGCCGCCGGGCCGCGGCGCCGTTCTGCGCGGCCGTCAGCTGCTCGGCCGGTGGCGGCAGCGGCTGGGCGGCGATCTCCGGAGCGGCGCCGGACGACTTCGGCATCTGCTGGAGCGCGTAGCGGGCGGCCTCCGCGGTCGAGGCGCCGCGCAGCAGCGCGCGCTGCATCAGTTCGAGGCGGCCGATGTCGTCGGCGCAGTAGCGGCGGTGCTTGCCGCCGGTGTGCCGGCTCGGGCCGAGCCCGTAGCGGCGGTCCCAGGTGCGCAGGGTCGAGGGCGCGACGCCGAGCCGCCGGGCGACGGCGGCCACGGGCATCGTCGGCTCGGCCTGACCGGCACCCCTGGGACGGCTCACCCGACCCAATATCCCGGTACCACTCGAACGGGGCAACCTGAATCGGTTTCGTTATTTTCCCTGTTTACGGCCCTGAACTCACGCATCCGGGGGAAACCTAACGGCTGAATCACCGGGATTCCCTTGAACAACTATTGGCGCGCTTCTAACGTTACCGCCGTTGCGCCATTCGGAGTAATCGGCGGGCAACAAAGCAGGGGTGGCACGACCGAATCGGAGGCGGTCACGATGGCAGACACGCGGAGGCTCCCGGGCCCGAACGCCGATATCTGGGATTGGCAGCTGCGGGGGTCGTGCAGGGGGATGGACAGCGGGGCCTTCTTCCACCCGGACGGTGAACGGGGGCCGGCGAGAGCGCGCCGGGAGGCCCGCGCGAAGGCGATCTGCCAGTCCTGCCCGGTGCTGGACCTGTGCCGGGAGCACGCGCTCGCGGTGCACGAGCCGTACGGGATCTGGGGCGGGCTGTCGGAAGCCGAGCGGGAGACGATCATCCGCACCGGAAAACCACAGCTGACCCTTTCCGGCCAGTAGCCGGAACGGAAAAAGCGGACGGCACCCGGGTGAACGCCCGTCAGCCGGGTGCCGTCTTTTTTCCCAGAAATCGGGGCCACACGGTCATCGCCGTGTCGATGACCGCTTCCAGGTCCACGAGTTCGGCGCCATCTCGCGCCTGAATCGACATCCCGTGCAGAATCGTGCCGTAGAACCGGACGATTCCGTCGACGTCGGCGTCTTCGGGCAGGTCCCCCTCCGCTACCGCGCGCCGCAACCGGGCCGCCACGCCGGTGAGGTTGTTCCGCCGTTTGGCCGCGAGGAATTCGCGGACCGGCCGGTTCTGCTCCGTGCAGTTGAGCGCGGCCAGCACGACCATGCACCCACGCGGGTGCCCCTCCTCAACGTACCCGCGGGCGCTCTCCCGCAACCAGGCCTCGACGGCGTCACGCGCGGTCTCCCCCTCCGGCGGCCGGCGCCCGAACCGCTGCCCGTAGCGCTCGATCGCCTCCCGGAACAACGCCTCCTTCCCACCGAAGGCCGCGTACAGGCTCGGTGAGCCGATCTTCATGGCAGCGGTCAGGTCGGACAGCGACGTGCCCTCGTAGCCGCGCTCCCAGAAGACGTACATCGCCTCGTCCAGGGCCGCGTCCCGGTCGAAGCTCCTCGGACGCCCGCGTGGTGACATGGTTCGCATTCTATAGCGGTCGGCACAGAAGTCGCTCTAACTTCTGTGCCGATCACTACAGAAATGGAGGACTCATGGGTTCACTGGACGGCAAGGTCGCGCTCGTCACCGGGGGCAGCAGGGGCATCGGGGCGGCGATCGCCCGGAAGCTGGCGGCGGAAGGGGCGCACGTCGCGGTCACCTACGAGAAGTCCGCCTCGCGGGCGGCCGAGGTGGTGGCTTCGATCGAGGGCCTCGGCCGGAAGGGGCTGGCGCTGCAGGCCGACAGCGCGGACGCCGAGGCGCTGACCGCGGCGGTGGACCAGGCGGCCGAAGCGCTGGGCGGGCTGGACGTGCTGGTCAACAACGCGGGGATCTTCCCGCGCGGGACGGTCGACGAGATGAACCTCGCCGACTTCGACCGGACGCTGGCCGTCAACGTGCGGGCCGTGTTCGTCGCGACCCAGGCCGCGGTGCGGCACCTGCCGGCCGGTGGCCGGATCATCACGATCGGCAGCACGCTCGGCGAGCGGGTGCCTGGGCCGGGGATGAGCGCCTACGCGGCGTCGAAGGCGGCCGTGGTGGGGATGAGCCGGGCGTTCGCACGGGACCTGGGGTCGCGCGGGATCACGTCGGTGGTGGTTCAGCCGGGGCCGACCGACACGGACATGAACCCGGCGGACGGGCCGCGCGCGGCGAGTTCTCTCGCGCTGTCGGCCGTTGGGCGGCACGCTTCACCGGAGGATCTGGCGGCGACCGTTGCGCATGTCGCTGGGGCGACTGGGGCGTTCATCACCGGGTCGGTGATCGCTGTCGATGGTGGGGTCAATGCTTGAGGTTTTGTAGCCGCTACGCGGGTTGTTAGGGCGCCGGGCTTCGCTTCGCTACGCCCGGGTCTGCCCCTTCCGAACCCGATCTTTCAGTGTTCGGTTGCCGAGCCCCCGATTGGGCTGGGGATCGGGTTGCAGGAGGGGGGGTGGCTCGGGGGCGAGGGCTTTCGTTGCCGGGTGGCGGTTTTGGTCTAGGTGAAAAAGGGAGAGCCCCCGCCTTGGCGGGGGCCCTCTTGGTGCTCATTGTTGCTAGTGCGCGTGACCGTGGCCGTGGCCGGTGTTCTCGGGCTCCTCGACCGGCTTGTCCACCACGGTGCTCTCCGTGGTGAGGACGAGACGGGCGATGGAGGCCGCGTTCGCGACCGCGGACCGGGTCACCTTGACCGGGTCGACGATGCCGGCCTGCAGCAGGTCGGTGATCTCGCCGGTGGCGGCGTTGAAGCCGTAGCCCCAGCCCTGCTCCTGCACCTTCGACACGATGACCGGGCCCTCGTAGCCGGCGTTCGTGGCGATCCAGTTCAGCGGCGCGGTCAGGGCGTCCCGCACGATGCGGACACCCGTGGCCTCGTCGCCGGTCAGGCCGAGGTCACCCTCGAGCTCCTTGACCGCGTGCACGATCGCCGAGCCACCGCCGGGCACGATGCCCTCCTCGACGGCCGCCTTGGTGGAAGCCACGGCGTCCTCGATGCGGTGCTTGCGCTCGTTCAGCTCGGTCTCGGTGGCCGCGCCGACCTTGATCACCGCGACACCGCCGCCGAGCTTGGCCAGCCGCTCCTGCAGCTTCTCGCGGTCCCAGTCGGAGTCGGTGGTCTCGATCTCCTTGCGGATCTGCGCGATGCGGGCCTCGATGTCGGCCTTGGTGCCGGCGCCGTCGACGATCGTCGTGTTGTCCTTGGTGATCTCGATGCGCCGGGCGGTGCCCAGCGAGTCCAGGCCGATCTCGGACAGCTTGAGGCCGACCTCCGAGGAGATGACCTGCGCGCCGGTGACAACGGCCAGGTCGTCCAGGAACGCCTTGCGGCGGTCACCGAAGAACGGGGCCTTCACCGCGACCGCGACGAGGGTCTTGCGCAGGGCGTTGACCACCAGGGTGGACAGCGCCTCGCCCTCGACGTCCTCGGCGATGATCAGCAGCGGCTTCTTCGACTCGGCGACCTTCTCCAGGATCGGCAGCAGGTCGGCCAGCGCCGAGATCTTCTCCCGGTGCAGCAGCACGTAGGCGTTCTCCAGGATCGCCCGCTGCTCCTCCGGATCGGTCGCGAAGTGCGCCGACAGGTAGCCCTTGTCGAACTGCACACCTTCGGTGATCTCGAGTTCGGTGGCCAGCGTGGAGGACTCCTCCACGGTGATCACACCGTCCTCGCCGACCCGCTCGACGGCCTCGCCGAGCAGGGCGCCGATGGTGGCGTCACGCGAGGTGACCGTGCCGACCTGGGCGATGTTGTCGCGGCCCTTGACCGGGGTGGCCTTGGACTTGAGCACCTCGATGACCTTCTCCGCGGCCGCCTCGATGCCCTTGCCGAGGCCGGCCGGGTTGGCGCCGGCGGCCACGTTGCGGAGGCCGACCTTCACCAGAGACTGCGCCAGCACGGTGGCCGTGGTGGTGCCGTCGCCGGCGACGTCGTTGGTCTTGGTGGCCACGTTCTTGGCCAGCTGGGCACCCAGGTTCTCGAACGGGTCCTCCAGGTCGATCTCCCGCGCGACGGTGACGCCGTCGAGGGTGATCGTGGGGCCGCCGAACTTCTTGTCGAGCACGACGTGGCGACCACGCGGGCCGAGGGTGACCTTGACCGCGTCGGCGAGCTTGTTGACGCCGCGCTCGAGGGCTCGACGAGCGTCCTCGTCGAAGTTGATCTGCTTGGGCATGGAAGTCCTCTCAGACAGCAGAACGCCCCGTCCCCGGCTTTCCAGCGGGGCCCGGGGCGTTCACCGCAGCGCCTGTGTCAGTTGACGACAGCCAGCACGTCGCGAGCGGACAGGATCAGGTAGTCCTCACCGTTGTACTTGACCTCGGTGCCGCCGTACTTGGAGTAGATGACGACGTCGCCGACGTTGACGTCGACGGGGATGCGGTTCCCCTTGTCGTCGACGCGGCCCGGGCCCACGGCCAGAACCTTGCCCTCCTGGGGCTTCTCCTTGGCGGTGTCGGGGATGACGAGGCCGGACGCGGTCGTCTCCTCGGCCTCGCTCGTCTGGACAACGATCTTGTCCTCGAGCGGTTTGATGTTCACGCTCACCGGGTTGACCTCCACGGGTCGTCGAAAGCGTTGGCAGGTACTTACTTGGTTTCGGCGCCTACCACCCCCGCCGTCGCGGGTGCCGGGGCGTGTGCGGTGCCTTCGATTAGCACTCTAGCCACGGGAGTGCTAGCCGCGCAAGGAGGGTCCCCCGGTGCGGGGCGCGCCCCTTGTCAAGGCGCTTGACCGGGCACTTTGTCCCACGGAGTCCGCGCGGGCACGGCTGGCACGATGTGACGGTGGACAGTGCGCCTGAGGTGGAGTCGCTGATCGGCTCGCTCACCTCGGAGCTCGTGTTCGCCCGGACGGGCCGCCTCGGCGCCGGTGGCGTCGCCGCGGAGGTGTACGAGCTCGCGCTGCGGGCACAGAGGGCGCTCGAGCGCGAGGCCGACCTGTCGATTCCCGGCCCGCAGTCGCCGGCTGACGTCGCGCCGGCGCTGTTCGCGGTCGATCCCGCTACCGGCCTCGACCTGATGCTGGAGCTGGCCGCCGAGGACCTGGCCTTCCAGACCGAGTTGTGCGCCGACCGCGAAGCGGCGCGAGCCGCGGTGGAGCACATGGCGGTGCTGCTGGGCGGGGACGCCCTGTGGTGGACGAACACGACACGCGGTGGCAGCGGCAGGAGCTGGACGCCGGTCACCCGCCACACCTTCGACGGTGTGGTCGCCGTCGTCGCGACGGGTGGGATGTTCGCGGCGCTGCTCCAGGTCGCCGAGGACTGAACCTCATCGTCACGTAGCGATACCACCATCTCACTCGTTGGGCGGTGTTGACCTCGTCCGCACCTCCCTACCTTGGGACACGGCCCGGACACGACTGGAAGGAATGGTGTTCCCATGGGTGGTTGCAGCTGTTGCAGCTCGTGCAGTGGCCCCGGATGCGGTTGCTGCGGAGGCTGCTAGCACCGGCCTTGACCTGAACGGCCCCGGGACCCCGACGGCGTGGTCCCGGGGCCGTTCGCGTCACACCGTCAGCACGATCTTCCCGCGCACCCGGCCGCTCTCGCTCAGCTCGTGCGCCTTCGCGGCGTCCTCCAGCGGCAGTACCTGCGAGACGTGGACCCGCACGCCCTCCACGGCACGCGCCAGCGCCGCCCCGGACGGCTGCACGTGGAACCGGCGGTAGCGCGGGTCCTCCGCGGCGTCGTTGCCCTGCGCGTCGATCAGCACGCCGTCCGGCTTCAGGACGACGAGCGAGCGCCCACCGTACGAACCGCCGACCAGGTCGTACACCACGTCCACCTCCGACACGGCCGTCGTGAAGTCCACCGCCGTGTGGTCGATCAGCTCGTCCGCGCCCAGCTCGCGCAGGAACTCGTGGTTGGCCGATCGCGCGGTGCCGATCACGTACGCGCCCCGCGCCTTCGCCACCTGCACCGCGACGTGCCCGACCCCGCCGGCCGCCGCGTGGATCAGCACCCGCTGCCCCGGCCGCACCTCGGCAAGCGCTTGCGTCGCCGTGAGCACCGCCGTCGGCGCAGCGGCCGCGGCGACGTGGTCCCGCCCGGCCGGCTTGGGCGCCAGCGCCGCGGCGGGCACCGCCACGTACTCGGCGTACGCGCCCCACTGCGACATCACCAGCCCGAACACCTCCTCCCCCGTCTCCTCGACCACGCCGGAGAAGTCCAGCCCGAGCCGGAACGGCGGCGTGAGCCCCACCCCGTCCACCAGCCCGCGGCGCAGCTTCCAGTCCGCCGGGTTCACCCCCACCGCGTGCACCCGCACCAGCACCTCGCCCGGCCCCGGCACCGGCCGCGGCGCATCCACCAGCTCCAGGACCTCCGGCCCGCCCAGGGCCCGCACATCGACAGCTCTCATGGCGAAGATCGTCGCCCCGGGCGGTATCCGTTGTGAAGAAGGCACCTTCCTGACATCCAGGTACCTCATGGATACCGTGAAGTCCTACCTGACGGCCTGCCCGGCCCGCACCGTGCTCGACGCGCTCGCCAACAAGTGGAGCCTGCTGGTCCTCAGCTCGCTGCGCCGGCACGACGGCCCGATGCGGTTCAACGAGCTGCGCCGCCTGCTCGAGGGCATCACGCAGAAGTCGCTCACCCAGACCCTGCGCACCCTGGAGCGCGACGGCCTGGTCGACCGGGCCGTCTACCCGACCGTGCCGCCACGCGTCGAGTACTCCCTGACCGATCTGGGCACGCAGGTCGGCGAGATGTTCAACGTCCTGGGCGAGTGGGCCGAGGAGCACGTCGGCGAGATCCTCGCCGCGCGGGAGGCGTTCGACAACAGGCCGGCGCCGGAACCGCTCCGCTGAGGGAAATTCACCCTCCGGCCACCTGATCACCTTCGTCCCGTTCGTCCCGGGGATGCACCGTCGATGGGCCCCACTGGTTCCCACCACGAGGAGTGCACGTGCCGGACACCCCGAAACTCAACCGTCGCAAGGTCCTCATCGGCGGCGCCGCGGCGGTCGCGCTGAGCGCCGGAATCACCCGCGCCTCCGCCTCTCCCGGAGCGGGCTCCGGGCCCGTCGGTGACGTCTTCAACCTCGGCGTCGCTTCCGGTGACCCGCTGCCGGACAGCGTCGTCCTGTGGACGCGCCTGGCCGCGAACCCGCTCGCCGAGAACGGCCTCGGCGGCATGCCGAACCGGGCACTGCCCGTGCAGTGGCAGATCTCCCGCGACGAGCGCTTCACCCGCATCGTCCACTCCGGACAGACGTGGGCCGCGCCGGAGGCGGCGCACAGCGTGCACGTCGAGGCGGACGGCCTGGAGCCGGGCACCGAGTACTACTACCGGTTCCGCGTCGGCGGCGAGATCTCGCCGGTCGGCATCACCCGCACCGCGCCCGCGCCTTGGCAGCTGTCCCCGCTGACCATGTGCTTCGCGTCGTGCTCGCACTACGGCGAGGGCTACTTCACCGCCTACCGCCGCCTCGCCGAGGACCACCCGGACCTCATCCTGCACCTGGGCGACTACCAGTACGAGTACGCGGCCAAGGCCACGGACGTGCGCACGGTGGTCGGCCCGGAGACCGTCACGCTCGCCGACTACCGCCTGCGCCACGCCCAGTACAAGACCGACCCCGACCTCCAGCTCGCGCACGCCACCGCGCCCTGGCTGGTCGTGTGGGACGACCACGAGACCGAGAACAACTGGGCCGACGAGGTGCCCGAGGTCTCGTCGCAGACGCCCGGCGCGTCGTTCCTGGACCGCCGCAAGGTCGCCTTCCAGGCCTACTACGAGAACATGCCGCTGCGCCGCACCGCCCGCCCGCAGGGCATCGACATGCAGCTCTACCGGCGGCTCCACTGGGGACAGCTGGCCACCTTCCACATGCTCGACACCCGGCAGTACCGCGACGACCAGGCCTGCGGCGACGGCGTCAAGGTCAGCTGCGACGAGCGCCTGAACCCCAACCGCACCATCACCGGCGCGGCGCAGGAGAAGTGGCTGATCGACGGGTTCCGGCAGAGCCGGGCGCGGTGGGACGTGCTGGGCCAGCAGGTGGTGTTCTCCGAGATCGACTTCACCGCCGGCTCGCAGCTGGGCTACAACATGGACGCCTGGGACGGCTACAAGGCGAACCGCGACCGGATCGCCGCCGCGATGGGCGATTCGCGGGTGCGCAACGGTGTCGTGCTGACCGGTGACGTGCACCGGCACTGGGCCTCGGAGGTCAAGCAGACCTACGGGCGGCCGGACTCCAAGGGCGTGGGCGTCGAGCTGATCACGACGTCGATCACCAGCGGCCGCGACGGCAACGACGACCCGTACCAGTCGGTGCTGGACGAGAACCCGCACGTCAAGTTCCACAAGAACCGGCGCGGCTACATCCGCACCCGCTTCACCGCGAACGAACTGCGGGCCGACTACCGGATCCTGCCCTACGTCAGCAAGCCGGGGGCGGCCGCCGAGACCGCGGCCAGCTTCGTGGTGACCGACCGCGATCCGAGCCTGCACCGGGTCTGAGACGGAAGATGGTTCCCTCCTCCCCTTGACGGTGTGTAGTTTTCTGACTGCATCTTCCAGGGAGGCAGCAATGACGTCGTTCACCCGCCGCAACGCACTGCGCGCGCTGGCCGCCGGGACCGCCGGCGTGGCCGTGGTGGCCGCGCCCGGCGCGTCGGCCGCCACGACCGGAGCGCGGCAGCGCGCGTTCGCCGCCGCGGCGGCGGAGTTCGGCGTCCCGGAGTCCGTGCTGCTCGGCGTGTCGTACCTGAAGTCCCGCTGGGACTCCCACGGCGGCGCGCCGAGCACCGGCGCTGGTTTCGGCCCGCTGCACCTGACCGACCTGCGGGCCGTCGCGGCGGGCGGGAGCCACCACGACAAGGGCGAGGACCCGCGCGGCGACTCAGCACGCGGGGAGCTGCGGCCGCACACGTCGGCGGCGCTGCAGACCGTCGACCTCGCCGCCGAACTGACCGGCGTGGACGCCGCGACGTTGCGGACCGACCCGGTGCAGAACATCCGCGGCGGCGCCGCGGTTCTGGCCCACTACCAGCGCGAACTCGGCGCACGGGCGGACGGTCCGGCCGACTGGTACGGCGCGGTCGCCCGCTACAGCGGCGCGTCGGACACCGGGACCGCGACGTTCTTCGCCGACGAGGTGTTCGCGACCATCGCCGCCGGGGCGAGCCGGACCACCGACGACGGGCAGGCGGTCACGCTGCCCGCGACGCCGGTGTCGCCGCGACGCGAGCAGGTGCGCGCACTCGGGTTGTCCACCGTCGCGGAGGGCGCGGCCGAGGCGCCGCCCGGGCTGCCCGTCGAGTGGATCCCGGCGCCCTACCAGGACCTCGGCAACGGCAACTACGGCAACTACGACAAGGCCGAGCGGCCGAACTCGCAGCGGATCACGCACATCGTCATCCACGACACGGAGTGCACCTACGACGCGGCGATCGGGCTCGTGCAGGACCCGTCGTACCTGGCCTGGCACTACACGCTGCGCTCGACCGACGGGCACGTCGCCCAGCACGTGCTGACCAAGGACGTCGGCTGGCACGCCGGGAACTGGTACTTCAACGCGAAGTCGATCGGCGTCGAGCACGAGGGGTTCGCGGCGCAGGGCACCTGGTACACCGAGGCGATGTACCGGACCTCGGCGAAGCTGGTGCGCTACCTCGCCGGGAAGTACCGGATCCCGCTGGACCGCGAGCACATCATCGGCCACGACAACGTGCCGGGGACGACGGCGGACAAGGTCGCGGGCATGCACTGGGACCCGGCGCCGTACTGGGACTGGGCGCACTACTTCGACCTGCTCGGCGCGCCGCTGAACGCGCGGCCGGTGCGGCAGCCGACCGGCATGGTCATGGTCAAGCCGGATTTCGCCTCGAACCCGACGGGCTACACGGGGTGCGACACGTCGGCTCCCGGCGCCGCCTGCCCGGCACGCGGTTCGTCGGCGCTGTTCCTGCGGGTGGAGCCGCGCGACGACGCTCCGCTGCTGGCGGACATCGGCCTGCACCCCGACGGCGGGCCGTCTTCGGTGGCGATCTCCGACGTGGGCAGCCGCGTGTCGACCGGGCAGCGGTACGCGGTGGCGGAGGTCCGGGGCGACTGGACGGCGGTGTGGTTCCTCGGGCAGAAGGGGTGGCTGCGCTCGTCCGGGGTGGTGCCGGTGCTGGGACAGGTGGTGACGCCGCGGCCGGGGCTTTCGTCGGTGCCGGTGTACGGGCGCGCGTACCCGGAGGCTTCCGCGTACCCCTCCGGGCTCACGCCGCAGGAGGTCGTGCCGCTGCAGTACACGCTGCCCGCGGGCCAGAAGTACACCGCCGGCCCGACGCTGACGGCGGAGTACTACTCGGCGACGACCTTCGACCCGGCCGAGCACGTGGTGGTGCGCGGGCAGACGAAGTACGTGCAGATCCAGTTCGGGCACCGGGTGGGCTTCGTGAAGCTCGACGACGTGGTGGTGTCGCGCACGCGCCCCTGAACCGGGAGTCCCACGACCGGGAGTTCTGACCGCGCGAGGTCAGGCCTCGAGCGAGACGACCTCCACCGGCAGCGCCGGGTTCGCCGAGAGGTCCAGCGCCGAGGGCTTGCGGCCGGCCGCCACCACGTGCGCGCCCAGCGCCGCGATCATCGCGCCGTTGTCGGTGCACAGACGCGGCCGTGGGACGCGCAGCTCGATGCCCGCGGCCTCGCAGCGCTCGCGCGCCAGGCTGGACAGGCGCGAGTTCGCCGCCACGCCGCCGGAGATCACGAGCGTCCCGATGCCCATCTCCTTCGCCGCGCGCACGGCCTTCGCGGTCAGCACGTCGGCCACCGCCTCCTGGAAGGACGCCGCGACGTCGTCGACCGGGATCTCCTCGCCGCGGCGTTCGGCGTTCTCCACCCACCGCGCCACCGCGGTCTTCAGCCCGGAGAACGAGAAGTCGAACTTCGCGTCGCGGGGGCCGGTCATGCCGCGCGGGAAGTCGATGGCCGTGGGGTTGCCCGCGCGAGCCGCCTGGTCGATCGGTGGGCCACCCGGGTACGGCAGGCCCAGCACGCGGGCCACCTTGTCGTAGGCCTCGCCCGCGGCATCGTCCACAGTGGAGCCGACCTCGGTGATCTCGCCGGCGATGTCGTCCACGCGCAGCAACTGCGTGTGCCCGCCGGACACCAGCAGCGCCAGGCACGGCTTCGGCAGCGGGCCGTGCTGCAGGGTGTCCACCGCGATGTGCCCGGCGAGGTGGTTGACGCCGTAGAGCGGGACGTCCAGCGCCGCCGCGTATGCCTTCGCCGCGGAGACGCCGACCAGCAGCGCACCGGCCAGGCCCGGACCCGCGGTGACGGCGATGGCGTCCACATCGGACAGCGTCAGGCCGGCCGTGGCGAACGCGCGCTCGGCCGTCGGTACCATCGCTTCGAGGTGGGCGCGGCTGGCGACTTCCGGCACCACGCCGCCGAAACGCGCGTGCTGCTCGACGCTCGAGGCGACCTCGTCGGCGAGGAGTTCGACGGTGCCGTCGTCGTGCAGCCGCACGAGGCCGACGCCGGTCTCGTCGCAGGAGCTTTCGATGCCGAGGATGACGCGGGACATCAGCCCACCTCCTGCTTGGACACGGCGGGACGCATCATCGTGTACGCGTCGGCGCCGGACGGGTGGTAGTAACGCTTGCGCAGGCCGATCTGCTCGAAACCGTGCCGCCGGTACAGCGCCTGCGCGCGGTCGTTGTCGGTGCGGACCTCGAGGAACACCGGCGCGCGCACCTCGTCGGCGCGGGCGAGCAGGGCACGCAGCAGCGCCGTGCCGATGCCCTGGCCCTGGTAGTCCGGGTCGACACCGATCGTGTGAACGCTGGCCTCGTAGTCGCCCCTGCTGCCGACGACCGCCAGCCCGCCGTAGCCGATCAGGACGTCCTCGGGCGTGTACGCGCCGAGGTAGTAGCCGCCGGAGTCCAGCTCGCTGTGGAAGGCGCGGGCGCTCCACGGGTCGTCCCCGGCGAAGAGGACCTTCTCGATCTCCACGCAGCGCGGGATGTCCTTGCGGCGCAGCTTGGCGAGCTTCACGAGGTGGTCACCCGCTTCCGCGCGCCGGGCTCGACGGCGTCCGGGCGGCGCAGGTAGAGCGGCGTCAGCGGGGCGGGCGCGGCGCCGGAGGTGAGCGCGTCGCGGGCGGCCGCCACCAGGCCGGCGGTGCTCGGGTAGTACGGCTCGACGACGCGCGCGCCGAGCTGCTCGGCGTAGAGGCGGGCGCCGTCCCCGGCGGCGAGGCCGAGGGACAGCTCGGCGGGAGCCTGGACGTGCGGGCCGTCGGTGCGGGTGCCGTCCGCGGCGTAGGCGGCCCAGTAGACCTCGCGGCGGCGGGCGTCGGTGACGACGGTGAACGGCTCGCCGGCGTCGACCTGCTGGGCGATCGCGTCGAGGCTGCAGACCGGGTGGACCGGGACGCCGAGGGCGTGCCCGAGGGCGGCGGCGGTGGCGAGGCCGGCGCGCAGACCGGTGAACGGCCCGGGCCCGGCGCCGACGACGATCGCCGCGACGTCCTTGAGCGCGACGCCCGCTTCCCGCGCCGCGTCGAGGGCGTGCGGGGTGATGAGTTCGCCGTGCGCCCGCGCGTCGAGCGTCACGCGCTCGGCGAGCACGGTGACACCCGCGGCGAGCTCGGCGACCCCGGCGGTCACCGCGGGCGTCGACGTGTCCAGAGCCAGTACCAGCACAGCTCTCCAGGGTACGGCGTGTGCGCCGACCTGGGCTTACCGGGCCGTCGGGCCGACCTCCCCCGCCCCCGATGCCTGATTGTGTTCCAGTTGTGGATCGGGGGCGGGGGAGGTCTGGGGCGTAGTCGGGGCTTGCGTTGCCGGCCGGCGGTCGGGCCGGTCGCGCCCCGGCTCAGTCCTCCGGGTCCCAGCTCAGCAAGCGCACCTCGGCGACCGTGCGGAGGTGGTCCCGCATCGCTTCGGCGGCGGCTTTCGGGTTGCGGTCGCGGATGGCCTCCGCGATGCGGATGTGCTGGTCCAGCGACCGCGGCGGGCGGCCCGGCTGGCGGAGCGACTCGTTGCGGCTCTCGGTGATCTGGTCGGCTATCGCGTCCATGAACTCGGCCAGCAGCGCGCTGTGCGCGGCCCCGGTGACCGCCGCGTGGAAGCGGCGGTCGCCCTCGACTCCGGCTCCGCCGTCACCGATCTCGGCGGCCATGAACTCCAGCGCCGACTCCAGCGCGGCCAGATCATCGTCCGTCCGGCGCATCGCCGCCAGCTCGGCCAGCTTCGTCTCCAGCGCCTCCCGCGCGTCCAGCACGTCCGGCAACCGCCGCTTGCGCTCCACCAGCCGCTCCACCGGCTCGGCGTCCAGCGCGTCCCGCACCAGGTAGGTCCCGCCGCCGTGCCGGGTCTCCACCAGCCCCTGCACTTCCAATACGACGATCGCCTGCTTCACCGACGCCCGGCTCACCCCGAGCCGCTGCGCCAGGTCACGCTCCGCGGGCAACCGGTCACCCGCGCGCAGCCCGGCGTCGGCCGCGTACGCCCGCAACCGCTCCAGGACCTGCTCGTACAGCCGCGGACGAACCATCGGACTCAGCGCATCAGACACATTCCGCAGCCTAGCCCTTGACAGGCTGAGTGGCTGAGCCGCAAAGTGGTTCAGCCACTCAGCCACTTGAATCCCAACGGCGGGAGTTCTCCTGATGTCCGCTGAGCTGATCTCGATCCTCGTCCTCGCGGTCGTCTTCGTGATAGCGACGACCCGCTCGATCAACATGGGGGTGCTGTCCTTCGCGGCCGCGTTCGGCGTCGGCACGCTGGCCGCGAACCTGGATGCCGACGAGATCTTCGCCGGCTTCCCCGGCGACCTGTTCGTCGTGCTCGTCGGCGTCACGTTCCTGTTCGCCATCGCCCGCGCCAACGGCACCACGGACTGGCTGGTCGACGCCGCCGTCCGGCTCGTCCGCGGCCGCGTCGCGCTGATCCCCTGGGTCACCTTCGCGATCACCGCGGTGCTCACCGCGATCGGCGCGGTCAGCCCGGCCGCGGTCGCCATCGTCGCGCCCGTCGCGCTCGGGTTCGCCGCCCAGTACGGCATCCACCCGCTGCTCATGGGCGCGATGGTCGTACACGGCGCGCAGGCCGGCGGCTTCTCGCCGATCAGCGTCTACGGCACGATCGTCAACGGCATCGTCGCGCGCGAACGCCTCGGCGGCAGCGAGATCACGCTCTTCCTGGCCAGCTTCGTGGTCAACCTGGTCATCGCGGCCATCGTGTTCGTGGTGCTGCGCAAACGGCAGATCGTCCACACCACCGAGCGGGAGCGCGAACTCGTCGCCGCGGGCACCGGCGGCCCGCCCACCACCACCGGCTCGGCGGGCACCGGAACCCGCGAGCGCATCCGCCTCAACGCGCCCCGCGTCGCCACGCTCGCCAGCCTGGCCGTGCTGGTCGTCGCCACCCTGGTGTTCGACCTCGACGTCGGCCTGACCGCGATGACGCTCGCCGTCGTGCTCAGCGTGATCTGGCCCGCGACCAGCAAGAAGGCCGTCGGCGAGGTCACCTGGCCGACCGTGCTGCTGATCTGCGGCGTGCTGACCTACGTCGGCGTGCTGCAGGAGATGGGCACGATCGAGTGGGCCGGCGAGGGCGTCGGCGGCATCGGCGCACCGCTGCTCGCCGCGCTGCTGCTGTGCTACATCGGCGCGATCGTGTCGGCGTTCGCGTCCTCGGTCGGGATCATGGGCGCGCTCATCCCGCTCGCGGTGCCGTTCCTCGCGCTGGGCACGGTCGGCCCGGTCGGCATGATCTGCGCGCTCGCGGTGTCGGCGACGGTCGTGGACGTCAGCCCGTTCTCCACCAACGGCGCGCTGGTGCTCGCCAACGCCCGCGAGGTGGACCGGGATTCCTTCTTCCGGCAACTGCTCGTCTACGGCGGCATCATGGTCGCGGTGATACCCGCCGTGGTCTGGCTCGTGTTCATCGTGCCCGGACTCGGCTGATCTGTGAGGAGTTCACGTGCCCGAACGGTTGTTCCCGGCCCTGGCGGAACCGCCCGAGAAGGAGGCCCTGCGCTTCGGCGAGGTCTCGATCGACTACGCGGAACTGGCGGCGATCGCCGGTTCACTCGCCCGGGAGATCCGCGCCCAGTCACCCACGCGGGTGGCGGTGTGGGCGACGCCGACCATCCACACGAGCGTCGCCGTGGTCGCGGCGCTGCTCGCGGGCGTCCCGGCGGTTCCGGTCAACCCGAAGATCGGCGAACGCGAACTCGACCACATCGTCGACGACAGCGCGCCCTCGCTCGTGCTTCACGAGCCGGGCGCGAAACTGCCGGAGCGGCTGGCGAACCTGCCGCGCCAGCAGGTCGCGCTGATCGGCAGCCCCGGTGACCTGCCCGAAGAGCCGGGCGACGAGGCTCCCGCGCTGATCGTCTACACCTCGGGCACCACCGGCCCGCCGAAGGGCGTGGTCCTGCCTCGGCGCGCCATCTCCAGCACGCTCGACGCGCTGGAGGACGCCTGGCAGTGGACGTCGGAGGACGTGCTCGTGCACGCGCTGCCGCTGTTCCACGTGCACGGCCTGATCCTCGGGATCCTCGGCCCGCTGCGCCGCGGCGGCACCGTGCACCACACCGGCAAGTTCGCCACCGACGTCATCGCGCGGGAGCTGGCGACCGAGGCGACGATGATGTTCGGCGTGCCGACGATGTACCACCGCATCGCGGAGGAGGTGGGCGGCAACCCCGAGCTGGCGAAGGCTCTGAGCGGGGCGCGCCTGCTGGTGTCGGGGTCGGCGGCGCTGCCGGTGCACGACCACGAGCGCATCCGGGCGGCCACCGGGCAGCGGGTCGTGGAGCGCTACGGCATGAGTGAGACGCTGATGAACACCAGCGTCCGCGCCGACGGCGAGCGCAAGCCCGGCACGGTCGGCGTGCCGCTGCGCGGGGTCGAGGTGCGGCTGGTCGACGAGTCGGGCGCGGTCATCGAGTCCAGCGACGGCGAGACGGTCGGCGAGATCCAGGTGCGCGGGCCGAACCTGTTCACCGAGTACCTCAACCGCCCGGACGCGACCGCGGAGGTGTTCGACGCCGGTTGGTTCCGCACCGGTGACATGGCGACCCGCGACGCGGACGGCTACTACCGGATCGTCGGGCGCAAGGCCACCGACCTGATCAAGAGCGGCGGCTACAAGATCGGCGCGGGCGAGATCGAGAACGCGCTGTTGGAGCACCCGGGCGTGGCCGAGGCCGCGGTGACCGGCGAGCCGGACCCGGACCTCGGGGAGCGGATCGTGGCGTGGATCGTGCCCGCCGGGGAGCCGCCGGCGGAGCAGGAGCTGGCCGACCACGTGGCGCGGTTGCTGTCGCCGCACAAGCGGCCGCGGGTCGTGCGGTTCCTGGACGCGTTGCCGCGCAACGACATGGGCAAGGTCATGAAGCGGGCGCTGAATGCGTGAGAGTGCCCGCTCGGTGATCGGCTCGGTGTGTTCCGGGTTCACCGAGTTGCCCGTGCCGGAGCCCGAGGAGTCCGGTGTGGACGGTCCGATCGGTTGGCCCGGCTACGACTCCGCGCGTGCGCGGGCCGCCGAGCGCACCGGCGAGTCGGAGTCGGTGGTGTGCGGGGTCGGCAAGTTCGGCGGCACCGAGGCGACCGTGATCGCGTGGGAGTTCGGGTTCCTCGGCGGTTCGCTCGGGCGGCGCACGGGTGACCGGATCGAGGCGGCGTTCGAGCGGGCGCGGGAGCTGGGCACGCCGGTCGTGTCGATGATCGCGACCGGCGGCAGCCGGATGCAGGAGGGCATGGCGGCGCTGTCCCAGCTGCAGCGGATCGCGCGGCAGGCGGCGTTGACGCGGGCCGCCGGGTTGCCGCAGGTCGCGGTCGTGCGGGACCCGACGACCGGCGGCGGGTGGGCCACGCTCGGCGCCGGTTCGGACGTGACGCTGGCGCTGCCGGGGGCGCAGGTCGGGTTCGCCGGGTCGCGGGTGCGGCCGTCGGGCGACGCTTCGGCGTACACCGCGGAGGCGCAGCTGGCGTCGGGGCACGTGGACCAGATCGTGCCGGCGGCGGAGCTGGGTGAGCGGCTGGGCCGGTGGTTGTCGTTGCTCACCGGTGCGGACGGGCGGCCCGCGCCGCCGCCCTCGGCGCTGGGTGCGGTCGAGTTGCCCCCGGACGGCTGGTCGGCGGTGCGGGCGGCCCGGGCTCCTTCGCGTCCGCGCGCGGAGTCCTATTTGGACGGCTACTTCGACTGGCGGGAGGACATCAGCGGCGATCGCTGCGGTGGGGTGGATCCCGGCGTGCGGTGCGGGTTTGGGATGCGCTCGGGTGTGACGGTCGCCTACGCGGCGCAGTGCGGGACGGCGACGCTGCCGTCGGGTTTCCGCACGGCGGCGCGGCTGATCCGGTTGGCGGACCGGCTGGGGATCCCGGTGCTGACGCTGGTGGACACCCCCGGCGCGGCGAACGACGCGGCAGCGGAGCGGGCGGGCGCGGGCGCGGCGATCGCGGAGGTGTTCGCGGCGGTGGCCGGGGCGCGCGTGCCGGTGACGACGCTGGTGATCGGCGAGGGCGGCTCCGGGGGCGCGCTGGCGTTCGCCCACCCGGAGCGGACGTGGGTGACGCCGGACAGTTTCTTTTCGGTGACGTCCCCGGAGGCGGCGGCGTCGATCCTGAAGCGCGCGCCCTCGGAGGTCCCGGAGACAGCCAACCAGCTGCGGTTGCGGCCGCAGGACCTGGTGGAGCTGGGCATCGCGCGGGGGATAGTGAGCCGCTGAGCCGGCGCCGTGCGGCTCGCGGCGGCGGCCTCATGGCTGTGACGGCGGGCGCGCCACCGGAGTTCGCGCGGTGCGCCCGCGGCCGCGGGGGCGGGTGCGCGTGCCCACGGCGCGGGCTCGCATCCGCAGACGGCTCAGACGCGGCGCGCTCGAGGCGCAGGAGAGCACCCGGAGACGGTCCGTCCGCAGGCAGGCTCGCGCTGACGGCGCGGGCGCTGCCAGAGGCGATTCGCCTGCGGTCGGCTCGTGGCCGCAGGCGCGGCGCGCCACCGGAGGCGATTCGCGCGCCGTGCGCGCGGGGCGCCCCGCCGGAGGCGGTTCGCGCTCGGTCGGCACCCGGCCATTGGTCCTCACGCCCGGGAACATCCGAGCCCGCCGGCGGAACCCGCCGTGAACGTGGCACCCGTCCCGGGAGCTTGGCGTGAGCGGCGCTTGCGTGCGCGTCAGGGGTGCAGCAGGACCTTGCCGGCGTCGGCGGCGGGGTCTTCCAGCACGCGCATCGCGCGGTCGGCCTCTTCGAGCGGGAACTCGTGCGTGATCAGTGGCGCCGGGTCCAGGACGCCGGTCGCGAAGGCCCGCACCGCGTGGGTCCACGCCCGCGACGGGGCGCCGAACACCGTGTGCACCGTCACCGCCGCCGTCACCAGGTCCGCGGGCGCGATCGGCTCCGTCTCGTGCCCCGCCAAGCCCGTCAGCACCACCCGGCCGCCGCGGCGGCACATCCGCACCGCCAGCGCACCCGTGCCGGGCGCACCCGCCGCCTCCACCACCACGTCGAACCCGCCCGGCGCCGCACCCGGGCTGCAGAAATCCGTCGCCCCGCAGCGGGACGCCAACGCAGCCCGGGACGCCCGCGGGTCCACCACCAGCAGTTCCGCCGGCCCGCTCGCCGCCAGCAGCTGGGTCGCCAGCAGCCCGAGCGTCCCGCCGCCGATCACCCCCACCCGCTCACCCGGCACGACCGCCGCGAGCAGCGTCGCCGCCGCCATGCACGCCGCCGGCTCCAGCAACGCGGCCGCGCGCAGATCAGCTCCGTCGGGCAGGACGTGCAACAACCGCGCGGGCAGCCGCAGCTCGTCGGCCCACGCGCCGGGCTGGGTGAAGCCCGTTTCGTCGTACTCGGCGGTGCACAGGGTCGTGTCCCCGCGCCGGCACGGGGCGCACCGGCCGCAGTTGCGGAACCCCTCGCCCACCACCGGCTTGCCCAGCAGCTCCGGATCCGTGCCCGGCCCCAGCTCGACGACCGTCCCGGACCATTCGTGCCCCGGCACCACCGGGTACCGCACGAACCCCTCGGGCCGCGTCCCCGCCAGCACCTCGCGGTCCGACCCGCAGATCCCCGCCCACTCGACACGCACGACGACCTCGCCGTGGCCGGGATCCTCCGGCTCGGCCCGCACCACGCTCAGCTTGCCCGGGCCCTCGACGACGACCGCGCGGCCCATCAGCCCACCAGCTCGGGAACCCGCTCGACCCACGAGCCGTGCGGCTCCAGGGTCAGTTCCCGCACGTCGTCGGGCCTGCGGTGGAGCCGGACCACCAGGTGGTCGGCCGACAGCCGCTCCGCCGAACCCTCGCCCCACTCGACGACGACCGCCGCGGACTCCAGGTCGGTGTCCAGGTCCAGGTCGTCGAGCTGCGTCAGGTCGCCGCCGAGCCGGTAGGCGTCCACGTGCACCAGCGCCACACCCCGCTCCCCCGCCGGGTGCACCCGCGCCAGCACGAACGTCGGCGAGCTGACCCGCCCGGACACCCCGAGCCCGGCCGCGATCCCGCGCGTCAGCACGGTCTTGCCCGCGCCGAGCGGCCCGGCGAGCAGGACGACGTCGCCGGCCCGCAGCATGCGGCCGAGAGACTCGCCGAACGCAACCGTGTCCTCGGCCGTCGGCAACTCGATGCTCATTGGTTCAACCACCGCCACATCCGGCGCGGGCGGGACTCGTCGGTCACGCCGGCACATCGCTGTACCAGGTCGATGAGGTGGCTGTTGACCACCTCGGGCTGCTCGAGCTGCACCATGTGCCCGGCGCCGCGCACCCGCACCAGCTCGGCGTCGGGCAGCTCGGCCGCGATGCGCTCGGCGTGCGAGTACGGCGTGAACCGGTCGGTGTCGGCGCCGATCACCAGCACGTGCGCGTGCTTCAGGCCGGCCAGCGCGGCGTACCGGTTGTGGCTGCCGAGCGTGTCGACGAACCCGACCAGCTCCTTCACCGACGTCACGGCCAGCATTTCGAGCATGAAGTCGACCACGCGCGGATCGACGTCGCGGGACCCGAACGCGAGCAACCGCACCGCCTGCCGCGTCAGCTGCCCGCCCGCGGCCCGCACGAACTCGACCAGCCCAGGCTGCCACCCGGCGAGCTCACCGACGCCGCGGGTGAGCGGGTTGTACTTGGACAGCAGTCCGCGCGGCAGGCCCTTGCGGCCGACCTCGCCCGCCGCGGTCGCGATGAACGCGACCCCGCAGATGCGGTCGGCGAACAGGTCCGGGTTCTGCTGGGCCAGCTCCATGATCACCATGCCGCCCATGGAGTGACCCATGAGCACGATCGGCCCCTCCGGCGCGACCGCGCGCAGCACCGCGTCCAGGTCGCGGGCCAGCTGCTCGATCGTGCTGGCCTTCTCGCTCGCCGGGCCGGACGTGCCGTGCCCGCGGTGGTCGTAGTAGACCTGCCGGACGCGCGGCAGCGTGAGCGAGGCCAGGTCGCGGCGCTGGAAGTGCCAGCTCAACTGGGACAACGCGAACCCGTGCACGCCGACCACGGTCAGCTCGGGTTCGCCGCCGTCGGCCGGGTCGATCTCGGACACCGACAGCGGGGTGCCGTCGTCGGCGGCGACGGTGGAGGTGCGGTCCGGGTCGAGGGTGCCCAGTGGCGTGGCGGCGAGGTGGTCGCGCTGGCGCTGCTGCTGGGCGGTCACCGCGATGGTGGCCGCCGCGGTGCCGGTGACCAGCGCGACGGCACCGCCGAGCACGGTGAGCATCCGGCGGGACGCCATCAGACGTCCTCCCCCAGGTACCGCCGCCGGATCCGCGGCCGGTACATGCCGGTGACGATCTCGTAGTCGATGGTGCCGATCTTGTCGGCCCATTCGCGAGCGGTCGGCTCGCCGCGCGCGCCGTCGCCGAACAGGACCACCTCGGCGCCCAGCGGCGGCTCGTCGTCGCCGCAGTCCACGACCAGCTGGTCCATGCACACGCGCCCGGCGACCGGGCGGCGTTTGCCGTGCAGCCACACGTCCATCCGGCCGGACAGCGTGCGCGGCACCCCGTCGGCGTAGCCGGTGGGCACGAGCGCCAGCGTGGTGTCGCGCTCCGCGGTCCACGTATGTCCATAGGAGACGGATTCGCCCGCGCGGATCCGTTTGGTGAGCACGACCGAGGAGCGGAACGTCATGACCGGGCGCAGGTCCTCGGGTTCCGGGTTCGGGTTGAGGCCGTAGATCGCGATGCCCGGGCGGACGAGGTCGAAGTGCAGGTCCGGCCGGTTCAGCGTGGCGGCCGAGTTCGCCAGGTGCCGCAACGGGTTCAGGCCGGCGTCGCGCGCGAGGAGGTAGGCGGCGGCGAAGCGGTCGGCCTGCTGGTCGATCGACGGGTGGCCGGGCTCGTCGGCGCACGCGAGGTGCGACCAGACCGCGACGACCTCGACGGCCGGCTCCGCCGCCGCCTCCTTGACCAGTGCGGGCCAGTCCGCGGCGGGGCAGCCGTTGCGGGACAGGCCGGTGTCGATCTTCAGGTGCACGCGGGCTTTCTTGCCGGCGCGTCGGGCGGCTTCGGCGATCCGGGCGAGTTCGTGACGCGAGCTGGCCGAGAGGTCGATGTCCGCGACGATGCCCGGGGCGAAATCGGTGGTCGGCAGGTCGAGCCAGGTGAGCAGCGGGGCGGTGATGCCGGCCGCGCGCAGGGTGAGCGCCTCGTCCAGGGAACAGGCCCCGAGCCAGGTCGCGCCCGCCCGCAGCGCGGCCCGCGCGACGGGGACGGCGCCGTGGCCGTAGCCGTCGGCCTTGACGACCGCCATCGTCGCGGCACCGGAAACCGCCGCCCGGCTCGCGAGCAGGGCGACGTTGTGACGCAGGGCAGCCAGGTCGACGACAACCTCGGCACGGGGGGAATCGGGACTCATCGGGGCCCATTTTCCCACGTCCGGGGTACCGGGTGGGGACCGCGCCCCCTCACGCCCCCTGCATCGGCACGTTGTGCACCAGCTGCCGCACCGCGAGGTGGCGTCCCCGGATCTCGTCCCCGGCCTCGGGCGAGGACGGCTGCTCGAGCGTCACCTGCGCCTTCGCCTCCCAGGCCGGCGGCTCGGCGCCACCGGCGAGTGCCCACGCCGCCTGGCGCGCCGCGCCCAGGGCGACGTGCTCCGCCGGCTCCGGCACCACCACCGGCACCCCGAACACGACCGGCGCGATCGCCCGCACCGCCTCGGACTGGGCCGCGCCGCCGATCAGCAGCACCCGCCGCGCGGACAGGCCCTGCGCCGCCACCGCGTCCAGCCCCGCCGAGAGCCCGCACAGCATGCCCTCGACCGCGGCCCGCGCCACGTTTTCCGGCGTCATGTTGCCCCGGCGCAGCCCGTGCAGCGAACCGGCCGCCGTGGGCAGGTTCGGGGTGCGCTCGCCGTCCAGGTACGGCAACAGGGTCAGCCCCTCCGCACCCGGCGGGGCCGACAACGCCAGCCGGTCGAGCCCGGCCAGGTCGGTGCCCAGCATCCCGGCCGTCGCGGTCAGCACGCGTGCCGCGTTGAGCGTGCACGCCAACGGCAGGAACCGCCCGGTCGCGTCGGCGAACCCGGCGACCAGGCCGGTGGCGTCCGCGGCCGCCGTCTCGGACACGCCGAACACCGTCCCGCTCGTGCCCAGCGACACCACGACGTCGCCCTCGCCGAGGCCCAGCGCCAGCGCCGCGGCCATGTTGTCGCCCGTGCCGGCCGACACCAGCACCCCGTCCGGCGTCCGCCCGGCCGCCTCCGCCGGGCCCAGCACCCGCGGCAGCTCCGGGTCCCGGCCGCCGAACGCGTGCTTGAGGATGTCCCGCCGGTACACACCGTCCGCCGGCGAGAAGTACCCCGTGCCGGACGCGTCACCGCGGTCGGTCACCGGCTCGCCCCCGGTCAGCCGCCAGGTCAGCCAGTCGTGCGGCAGCACCACCCGCGCCACGCGGTCGGCCAGCTCGGGCTCGTGCTCGGCCAGCCACCGCAGCTTGGTCACCGTGAAGCTGGCGACCGGCACCGAGCCGACCGCCTCCGTCCACGCCGCCGGGCCGCCCAGCTCGCGCACCAGGTCCTCGGCCGCCTGGCCGGACCGCGTGTCGTTCCACAACAGCGCCGGCCGCACGACCTCGCCGTCCTCGTCGAGGGTCACCATGCCGTGCTGCTGACCGCCGACGCCCAGCGCCCGCACGCCGTCCAGCAACCCGTCGCTCGCCTCGGTGAAGGCCCGCCACCACTCGCGCGGGTCCACCTCGGTCGCGTCCGGGTGCGCGGCGCGGCCGGTGCGCACCACGGCGCCGGTCTCGGCGTCGCAGACGACGATCTTCGTGGACTGCGTGGAGGAGTCGACCCCGGCCACCAGCTTGTCCGTCATGCTTCCTCCCGGAGTTGCGCCACCAGCACTTCCACGCCGAGCGCCCGCATCGCGGCGATCTCCTCGGCGGGCGTCTCGTCGTCGGTGATCACCACGTCGTAGGCGCCGACGTCACCGTAGTCGTAGGTCGCGGTGCGGCCGAACTTCGAATGGTCGACCACCAGCACGTTCCGGTTCGACGCGGCCAGCGCGGCCGTCTTGAGGTCCGCGTAGTCGCGCACCGGGTGGTAGAGCCGCCCGCCGGCCACCGCGGTCGCGGAGACGAACCCGACGTCGGCCCGCATCCGGCCGAGCGCGGCGACCGTGTCCGGGCCGCTGCACGAGTCGAACTCGGTGTAGCGGCCGCCGAGCAGCAGCACCTCGACGCCCTCGGCCTCGCCGAGGATCCGGGCCTCCTCCAGCGAGTTGGTGATCACCACCAGCCGTCCCAGCTCCGGGAACCGGCGGACCAGCGGGAACAGGGTCGTCGAGTCGTCGACGAACACCGTCTGCCCCGCGCTGACCTGCTCGAACGCCAGCGCCGACAACGCTTCCTTCACCGGCAGGTTGAGGTTCTCCCGGAAGCGCTTCGCCGTCTCCATGGTCAGCGCCGGGTACGCCGCGACCTTGCCGCGCAGCTTGCGCAGCAGCCGCCGCTCGGCGAGGTCGTCGAGGTCGCGGTGCATCGTCATCAGGCTGACCCCGAACTGCTCGGTCAGCTGGTCGATGCGCACCTCACCGCAGTCGATCACGTGCCGCAGGACCTCCTGGCGGCGCTGCTCGACCTCGGCGTCGGACGGCCTAGGCACGCACCACCGCCTTGATGACCGAGTCGTCCTTCCCGGCGATGGTCAGGGCCTGCTCGACCTCGTCCAGGCCGAACCGGTGGGTGACCAGGCGGTCCAGGTCGACCTCGCCGCTCGCGGCCAGCGCGATCGCGGTCGGCCAGGTGTTGGCGTAGCGGAAGGTGCCGGTGACCTCCAGCTCGAAGTTCTGCACGTGCGCCAGCGGCAGCGGGATCTCGTCGCCGCCCATGCCGATCAGCACGACCCGGCCTGCGCGCGCCACCGTGCGGATGGCCTGCCCCGCCGCGGCCGGCACGCCCGAGCACTCGAGCAGCACGTCCGGCGTGAACCCGGCGTCGGCCAGATTCTCCCGGGACACGTCGATCGTGCCGGTGGCGCCCAGCTCCTCGGCCACCTCCAAGCGGCGCGGGTTGACGTCGGTGACGACGACCTCGCTCGCGCCGAACGCCCGCGCGGTCTGGGTCGCGACCAGGCCGATCGGCCCGGCGCCGGTGATCAGCACGCGGCTGCCCGGCGCGATGCGGGACTTGCGGCTCGCCCACACGCCGACCGACAGCGGTTCGAGCAGGCCGGCCGCGTCGTCGCTGAGCGCGTCCGGCACCGGGTGCGCGAAGTCCTCGCGCAGCACGACGTACCCGCAGAACGCGCCGTCGATCGGCGGGGTGCCGAAGAACCGCATGCGCGGGCACAGGTTGTAGCGGCCGGCCTTGCACTCGCCGCACACCGAGCACGGCACACCCGGTTCGAGGGCGACGCGGGCGCCGATCTCGTGCCGCCGCGCGTCGCTGCCGCGGGCCACCACCACGCCGCTGGGCTCGTGCCCGAGGACCAGCGGCTGCTCGACGACGAAGTCCCCGATGCGGCCGTGCTCGTAGTAGTGCACGTCGGAACCGCAGGTGCCGACGGAGGCGACCCGGATCAGCACCTCGTCCGGCGCCGGCCGCGGCACCGGCCGCTCCTCGATCCGGATGTCGTGGATCCCGTACAGCACGGCGACCTTCATCGTCGCGGGCACATCACTCACCTGTCACGGCTCCCAGCGTCAGGCCGGTGACCAGCCACCGGCGCACGGCGAGACCGGCCACGATCATCGGCAACACCACAATAGTGCCGATGGCCGTGAGCTGGCCCCAGTCGATTCCCGTCTGCGTCACGAGCTGGTCGGCGGCGATCGGCAGGGTCTGCGAGTGCGGACCGCCGAACACCAGCGCGAACGCGTAGTCGTTCCAGGAGAACACCAGGCACAGCACGAAGGTGGTCACCAGGCCCGACTTGGTCAGCGGCAGCACGACGTACCAGAACGCCTGCCACCGCGTGCAGCCCGCGACCAGCGCGGACTCCTCCACCGAGGGCGGCACCTCGGCGAAGAACGCGCTCATCAGCCAGATCGCGAACGGCAGGTTGAACGTCAGGTACGCCAGGATCAGCCCGGGGATGCTGTCGATCAGGTTCGCGCCGCGGAACAGCAGGAACAGCGGCAGCACCACGACCGCGATCGGCGCCATCCGGGTCGAGATGATCCAGAACGCGACGTGCTTCTTGGCCCGCATCCGGGTGCCGGCGAGCCCGTAGCCGGCCAGCGCGCCGATCGCGACCGCGAGCACCGAGGAGATGCCGGAGGCGAGCACGCTGTGCCAGATGTAGGGGCCGAGGTTGTTGGCGCCGGTGAACAGGCTGCGGTAGTTCTCCAGCGTGGGCTGGAACAGGAACTCCGGCTCCGCCGCCGTGACGTCCACATCGGACTTGAACGAGGACGCGACCATCCACACCAGCGGCACCAATGTCCACAGCAGACCGATGATCACCACCACGCGGACGCCCAGCCGGGCACGCAGCGGGGTGCGGTCGATGGCGCTCGTCGTCATCGGGTCAGCCCCTTCCTGTCCAGTACCCGGACGAACGCCCGCGCGATGAGGATCGTCACGACCAGCATGACGATCCCGATCACCGCGGCGTAGCCGAGGTCGAAGAAGCGGAAAGCCGTTTCGTAGAGCCGGATCGGCACAGTCTTGGTCGCGTCTGCGGGGCCGCCGTTGGTGGTGACGTTGATGATGTCGAAGTAGCGGATGGCGTCCATCGAGCGGATCAGCAACGCCACCATCAGCACGCCGGAGATCGAGGGCAGCAGGACGTGCCGGAAGCTCTGCCAGCCGTTCGCGCCGTCCAGCGCGGCCGCTTCGCGGATGCTCTGCGGCACCGAGGTCAGCCCGGCGAGCACGACCAGCGTGATCAGCGGCGTCCACTCCCAGACGTCCATCGCGACCACCGCGGCGAACGCGGACGTGCCGCTGCCGAGGATGTCGCCGTGGTAGCCGACCAGGCCGAGCAGCCAGGTGTAGAGGCCGAACGTGGAGTCGGTGAGGAACCGGCCGAGCAGGCCGACGATCACCGGCGCGACGAACATCGGCAGCAGGAACAGCGTCAGCAGCAGGTTGCGGGCGCGCATCAGCTTCCACAGGCACAGCGCGAACGCCAGGCCCAACAGCATCTCCAGGCCGACGGTCAGCACGAAGAACGCGATGGTGCGCAGCCACTGCGTCCACAGGTCGAGATCGGAGAACAGCCGCGCCCAGTAGGTGAGGCCGACGTTGTCGAACACCACCCCGCCGAGCAGGTGCACCCGCGAGAAGCTCATCGCGATGATCGTGACCAGCGGGATGACCGACAGCAGCGCGAGCAGGATCATGCCCGGCGTCATCATGAGGCCGTGGAAGCCGATCCGCTTGCGCGGCTTGGCGTTCCGGACGGGCGTCGTGGTGGGAGCGTCGAGTGTCGTGGTCATCAGGCCGCCCACCCCCGTGCCGTGATCCGGTCGATCTTCGTCGCCGCGTCGCGCATCGTCTCGGCGGGCGAGGTGTCACCGGCGAGCATTTTGGACAGTTGCGTGTAGACGGCGGTGTCGCACTCGTTCCACATCGGGATCTTCGGCCGCAGCCCGATGTTCTCCGGCTGCCACGCGGTCGCCACGGCGGGCGCGGCGAGGATGTTCGGCATCGCGGACGGCCGGTGCTCGGCGGCCTTCACCTCGGGCAGGTCGTAGACGGACTGGCGGGTCGGGGTGCCACCGCCGGCTTCGCTCTTCAGGTTGGCCAGCTGGGTCTGCGTCGAGGTCGCCCACAGCACGAACAGCCACGCGGCCATGCGCTCGTTGGGCTGGGTGTTGCCGTTGATGCCGATGCCGCAGCCGCCGTAGTGGTTGGCGGAGCGGACCGGCCCGCGCGGCAGCGGCGCGTAGCCGAAGCGGCCCGGCATGGCCTTCTCGTTGGCGGCGGCGTACTCGTGCCAGTTGACGCACATCGCGATGCGGCCCGAGCTGAGCGCCGGGGCCAGGCCGTTCCAGTCCCAGGTCTTCGACGACGGGTCGGCGATCGACAGGAGCCGCTGGTAGAACTCGGCGGCGGCGATCGCGGCGTCGCTGCCGAGGCGGCAGGGGCCGGGGTCGGTGGCGCCGTACAGGCCGATCTCGGTGCCGTGGTCGAAGTAGTCGCCGCCGTAGGACCACAGCACGTTGGAGAAGTCGCACATCAGCGAGTCGTGCTGCTTGGCCTGGTGACCGGTGCCGTAGGCGACCTCGTCGGCGTTGTCGGTGAACCACTTGGCGATCCGCAGGTACTCGTCCCAGGTCCGGTCGAGGCCGGGGGTCGGGTCGAAGCCGAGGTCGTCGGCCATCCGCGCGCCGTACTTGTCGAACAGGTCGGCGCGGTACTGCCAGATCATCGTCGGGCAGTCGTAGGGGACGGCGAAGATCTTGTCCCGGTCGCCGAACCGGCCGGCGGCGTCGAGCTGGGTCGGGATGAAGTCGTCCCAGCCGGTGAACTCGGGCAGACCGGGCTGCGCGGCGAGCTCCCGCAGGTCGACCAGGCCCTTCGAGTAGGGCGCGAGCACCTGGTAGGGGTCGGCGTAGATCACGTGGTACTGCGATTCGCCGCCGGCCAGGTCGAGGGCGACCTTCTGGACCAGGGCGGACAGCTCCAGCGTGACGATGTTGACGTTGATGCCGGTCAGGTCGGTGAACGGCTTGAGGTTCGCCGCGATGGCCGCGGTGGGCGCGGTGTTCTCCGAGATGAGGTTGATGGTGGCGCCGGCGAACTGGCGCCAGCGGTCGTCGGTGGCGATCCGTGGCGCGTCCTGGCGGGCTCCGCAGGCGCCGAGCAGGCCGCCGGTGGCGAGGGCCGCGCCGCCCGCCAGCGCTCCTCTGAGCACCGACCGCCGCGCGACGCCCCTGGGGGGCGCTCCCGTCATTGGGTTCCTCCGTAGTTGGTGGGGACGCCCACTTATTTACCAGAGGAAGACCGGCTTGTTAACACATAACTCGATAAGTTTTACTCAAAGAGCCCCACGCGGAGCGTCCGTACCGCCTGCGGGATCGCGGCGAGGATGCCCGACGCCGACACCGGCACCCCGCGCGCCGCGAGGTCCCCGGCCAGCGAGTGCACGTACGCCGCGCATCCGGCGGCCAGCCACGGGTCCAGCCCGCTCGCCAGGAGCGAGCCGATCAAGCCGGACAGCACGTCGCCCGAACCGGCCGTCGCCAGCCACGAGCCGCGGGCGACGTTGACCAGCAGGCGGCCGTCCGGGTCGGCGACGATCGTGACGTTGCCCTTGAGCAGCACGACCGCGTCGTACTTGGCCGCGGCCTCCCGCACCGACGCGACCCGGTCCTCGCCCGGCGGCCGGCCCATCAGGCGTTCGAACTCGCCCGCGTGCGGGGTCAGCACCAGCGGCGTGCCCGGGTCGCGGGCGTCCAGCACGTCCGGGCGGTGGGCCATCAGCGTGGTCGCGTCGGCGTCCGCACACACCGGGACCCCGGCGCCCAGCACGTGGGTGAGCACCTCGCGGCCCTCACTCCCGGTGCCGATCCCCGGCCCGACCACCCAGGCCTGCACGCGCCCGGCGTCGGTCACCGAACCGGTCGCCACGACCTCCGGCCACCGCGAGCGCACGACATCGGCCGCCGGGCCGGCGTAGCGCACCATGCCGGAGGTCGCGAGCACCGCGGAACCGGTGGCGAGCACCGCCGCGCCGGGGTAGGTCGCCGAGCCGGCCGCGATGCCCGTCACGCCCTGGCTGTACTTGTTGTCCTCCGGCCCCGGCACCGGCCACGCGCGGCCCACGTCGGCGGCGTCCAGCTGCCGCAGGTCCGGGTCGTCCAGGTCGAGTCCGATGTCGACCAGCTCGACCCGGCCGCAGCGCGCCGGGTTGAGGACGTGCACCGGTTTGCGTGCGCCGAAGGTCACCGTCCGCGTGGCCGTGACCGCCGCGCCCGGCACCGCCCCGGTGTCCGGCTCGACGCCACTGGGCAGGTCGACCGCCAGCACCGGCGCGTGGACGTGCTCGACCAGCGCCGCCGCGTCCGGGCGGAGGCCGCCGTGCGCTGACAGGCCGACGATGCCGTCGATCACCAGGTCCGCGGTTTGGAGCACGGCCGGGCCGTCCTCGGCGGAGACCACGCGGCCCTTCGCCCGCCGCAGCGCGGCCAGCCCGGCGGCGTGCGCCTTCTCGGGCTTGAGCAGGATCGCGGTGACGCTCACATTGCGGCGCCGCAGGAACGCACCCGCCCACAGCGCGTCACCGCCGTTGTTGCCCGCGCCGACGAGCAGCGCGACCCGGCGTCCGGACACCCGCCCGGTGTGCTCGGCCAGCATCTCGGCCGCGTGCACGGCGACCGCGAACGCGGCCTTGTGCATCAACGCGCCTTCCGGCGTGACGGCCAGCAGCCGCTCTTCGGCCGCGCGAATTCGTTCGGTGGTCCAAATGCCTCGCATCAGTCGAGGCTAGCGGCGCGGAGCGCCTCCGTTGAGGGTGGCGGAGGGGAAGCGGCTGGCCCTGTCTACTCCACGGTCACCGACTTCGCCAGGTTGCGCGGCTTGTCCACGTCGTATCCACGCGAGCGGGCGATCTCGGCCGAGAGCACCTGCAGCGGCACCGTCGACACCAGCGGCTGGAGCAGCGTCGGCACCGCCGGTACCTCGATCAACTCGTCGGCGAACGGGCGCACGGTGTCGTCGCCCTCCTCGGCGATCACGATCGTGCGCGCGCCGCGGGCCTGGATCTCGCTGATGTTGGACACCAGCTTGGCGTGCAGCACCGCGCGGCCCTTCGGCGAGGGCATCACGACGACGACCGGCAGGCCCTCCTCGATCAGCGCGATCGGGCCGTGCTTCAGCTCGCCGGCGGCGAAGGCCTCGGCGTGCATGTACGCCAGCTCCTTGAGCTTGAGCGCACCCTCCAGCGCGACCGGGTAGCCGACGTGCCTGCCCAGGAACAGCACGGCCTTCGAGTCGGCGATGCCGCGGCTGAGCGCGCGCACCTGGTCCACAGTGGACAGCACCTTGTGCACGGCGGCCGGCATGGCCTCCAGCTCGGCGAACTCGCGCGCGACCTCGTCCGGGTACTTGGTGCCGCGGGCCTGCGCGAGCGCGAGGCCGACGAGGTAGTTCGCCGCGATCTGCGACAGGAACGTCTTCGTCGCCGCGACCCCGACCTCGGGCCCGGCGTGCGTGTAGAGCACGGCGTCGGACTCGCGCGGGATCTGCGCGCCGTTGGTGTTGCAGACGGCCAGCACGCGGGCCTTCTGGTCGCGGGCGTGGCGGATCGCCTCGAGCGTGTCGGCGGTCTCCCCGGACTGCGACACCGCGACGACCAGGGTGTCCCGGTCCAGCACCGGGTCGCGGTAGCGGAACTCGCTGGCCAGCTCGACCTCGACCGGCAGGCGGCACCAGTGCTCGATCGCGTACTTGGCGACCAGGCCGGAGTGGTAGGCCGAACCGCAGGCCACCACGAACACCTTGTCGACCTCGCGCAGGTCCTGGTCGGACAGGCGCTGCTCGTCGAGGACGATGCGGCCGCGGTCGAAGTGCCCGCGCAGCGTGTTCGCCAGCGCCTCCGGCTGCTCCTCGATCTCCTTGAGCATGAAGTACTCGTGGCCGCCCTTCTCGGCGGCGGAGAGGTCCCAGTTGACCGTGAACGGCTTGCCCTGCGCGGGCTCGCCGGCGAAGTCGGAGATGTCGTAGCCCTCGCGGGTGATGACCACGACCTGGTCCTGCCCCAGCTCGACGGCCTCGCGGGTGTGCTCGATGAAGGCCGACACGTCGGAGGCGACGAAGTGCTCGCCCTCGCCGACCCCCACGACGAGCGGGGACGACCGCCGCGCGGCGACGATCATGTCCGGCTGGTCGGCGTGGGTGACGACCAGGGTGAACGCACCTTCGAGGCGGCGGCACACGGCCCGGACGCTGGCCGGCAGGTCACCGGCGGTGGGGCCGTCGGCGTAGGCGCGGGCCACCAGGTGGGCGGCGGTCTCGGTGTCGGTGTCGCTGGTCATCTCGACACCGTCGGCCTCCAGCTCCGCGCGCAGGGCGGCGAAGTTCTCGATGATGCCGTTGTGCACGACGGCGACGCGCTGCGAGGCGTCCCGGTGCGGGTGCGAGTTGCGGTCGATGGGGGCGCCGTGGGTGGCCCAGCGGGTGTGGCCCATGCCCGCGGTGCCGGCGAACCGGTCCAGGCCGTGTTCGGCGAGCGCGCCCTCCAGGTTGGCCAGTCGGCCCGCCTTGCGTTCGACGGTCAGCTCGCCGGCGCCGTCCAGCACGGCCACCCCGGCCGAGTCATAGCCTCGGTACTCCATCCGGCGCAGCCCGCCGAGCACGACGTCCAGCGCCTGCCGGTGACCGACATATCCCACGATTCCGCACACCCCACCAGCCTAACGAGGGATGCGGTGTGCGCTCCCCCGGCTCATCTCCACCTCGGTGAAACCGCGCTTCCGATGGATGTTGCGCGGCCGTGCCGGGGCGGGCTGCCCTAAGCTCTCGACCATGGTCAGCAAGCCCAAGGAGCTGCTCGAAGAGCTGTCGCACGCGGGACCGCACGAGGTGCTGCGGGGCAACCTCGCGCTCGCCGGATTGCCCGGTGTGGTCTTCACCCCACGAAGCGGCCTCGGGCTGCCGGCCGTCGCGTTCGGCCACGGGTGGCTGCAGCCGCCCGGGCGCTACCGCGGGTTGTTGAGTCACCTGGCGAGCTGGGGCATCGTGGCCGCGGCGCCCGCGACGCAGCTGGGTCCGCTGCCGTCGCACCGCCTGCTGGCCGCCGACCTGCGCGCGACGCTCGACGTGGTGACCGGCGTGCGGCTCGGCCCGGACGCGATCAGCGTGGACCCGGGCCGGCTGGGGCTGGCGGGGCACTCGACGGGTGGCGGGTCGGCGGTGCTGGCTGCTGCGGGTCCCGGTGAGGTGCGCGGGGTGGCGACGTTCGCCGCGGCGCAGACGCTGCCGTCCGCGAGCGCGGCCGCGGTGCGCGTGACGGCACCGGGCCTGCACCTGGCCGCGGACGGCGACCTGGTGGCCCCGGCGGGCGGCAACGCGGAGGCGATAGCGAAGGCCTGGGGCGGGCCGGTCCAGTACCGAAAGGTCGACAAGTCGACTCACCTCGCGCTGACCGAGGGCGGCCACTGGAGCCAGCGCTTGCTGCACGGAAAGCCGAACCACCGGACGCAGATGCTGGTGAGGGCCCTGTTCACGGCGTTCTTCCTGACGCACCTGACGGGGACGGACAAGTACCGCGGGGTCCTGGAGGCGGACGCGAAGCGCGCGGCGATCGACTTCGAGCGCGAGGCGTTGCCGGCAGCTGCTTAGGCGGGTTTGCCGGCGGGCCGCGCCGGTCCCGGCGGGCTGCTGGTCCCGGCAGGGCGGCCGGCCCCGGCGGGGCGTCCCGGCAGGGCGGCCCATCCCGGCAGGGCGGCCGGCCCCGGCAGCGCAGCCGATCCCGGCGGGCGGCTGGTCCAGCAGGTACCGCAGCACGGCGGCCCCCGCCGGCGAGCCCCGACCGCCCCGCCCGACGGCGGAGGCGAGCCAGCCCCGCATCCCGACTCCGGGCCCCGACGCCGCCACCACCCCGGCAGGCGAGCCGGCCGCCCCGCCCCGCGGCGCGTGAGCCAGCGTTCGCGCCCGCCGCCGATCCGCCAGCCGCCCACACGACAGCGGCTACCCGGCTGCGACCTTCAGCCACCTCTCCCTCGGGTCGCGATCGGTCGCGCCCGCCCCACCAGCACCCACGGCCACACCCCCGCCGCGCCCCTCATCCACCCCGCCCCCGGGGTCACGATCCCCGCGCCATGGTCACGCACGCCTTACCAGCACGCCCACGGCCACACCCCGCCGCGACCTTCACCCACCTCGCCCCCGGGGCGCGATCGCCCGCCGCTGTAGTCGCGCCGCCCTACCAGCACACGCACGGCCACACCCCGCCGCGACTTCACTCACCCCGCCCAGGGGTCGCGATAGCCCGCACTGTGGTCGCGCACGCCCCACCAGCACACCCACGGCCACACCCCGCGGCGCCCCTCACCCACCCCCGCCCCGGGGTCACGATCCCCCGCGCCGTGGTCACGCACGCCCCACACCCACAGGCACACCCGCCGCGCCCCTCACCCACCCCACCCAGGGGTCGCGATAGCCCGCACTGTGGTCGCGCACGCCCCACCAGCACACCCACGGCCACACCCCGCGGCGCCCCTCACCCACCCCGCCCCCGGGGCGCGACCCCCCGCGCCGTGGTCGCGCAGGCCCTGGCAGCGCGCCTGGAGTTCGCGGGGTGGCTGCTTCAGCCCAGCCAGTCCTTGTTCGAGTAGTCGTCCTCGGGGTCGTCGGGGCGGGCGTGGCGGCCTCGGCGGGTCGCGGCTTCCGGCGGTGGGGCGTGGCGGTTGGTGGGTTCGGTCGCCATCTCGGGGTCCTCGAAGTCCAGCCCGAGCGAGGCGTTGGGGTCGGGCTTCTCGGGCCGCTCCCAGCCGGCGGCGGTCCGCGCGCGGGCGGCCTGCTCGGCGAGGCGCTGCACGGTCGCGGCGGTTTCCCTCGTGAGGTCGTCGGTGCGGGACTGGCTCTCCGCGAGGCTCGTGTCGACCCGGCGGCTGATCAGCTCGTGGCGGGCCACGCGCTCGGCGGCGATCGCGTCGAGTCGCGTCTGGAACTCGCTCACCTGCGGGTCTCCTCGTCGTCCAGCGAACCGCTGATGCGGCCGCCCGAGCCAGGGCTGTCGAAGATGTCACCGTCGACGCGGTAGGCGCGCGAAGTCCGTTCTGGGTCGTCACCGCCCTGCTGCCCCGCTGCCGGTGGCATGCCGCCGAGCATGCCCATCCCGCCCGGATCGACGGCGGCGCCGACCGGATCCAGCCCCGGCGCCGTGCCGAGGGTCGCCCCGGAGGCGGCGGGCGCCGACGAGTGACTGAGCGAGCCGGGATCCCCGAGGGAGCCGCTGACCTGGGTGCCGAGCCCGTCCGCGACCCCGCCGAGTGCACTCGCCGGGGAGGTCTGGTCCTGAACGCCGAAGCCGGGAGCACCACCATCGGCGAAGCCGGAGGCTGTTTGATCGGTGGCAGCCGCGTGACCGGCACCGGGGAAGCCGGGCGCACCAGCACCGGCGACGCCGGGGGCGGTCTGAGCGGCACTCGCGCCTCCGGATGACGCCGGCTGCGCGGAGTCGGATGCGAGTCCCTGCCCGGCCGCAGCAGCCGCCGGCTCGGCGCCAGCGGCAACGTCCTGCGTGGCCGCGCCGCCGGTGGCCGCCAGCCCAGGGTCGGGGGCGACCCGACCAGCGGAGGCGGCCGCGTGCGCGGCGTCGGAGGTGAAGGCCCCGCCGGGAGCGGCCTGTGCGGCATCCTGCCAAGCCACGCTGCCGACAGCAGCCGCATCCCCGGTGGCGGGGGTGGCGGAATGCCCGGCCAGGCCGCCCGAGGCTGCCGCCAGCCCAGGGTCAGGGGCGGCCACGCCGCCGGAGGCGGCCGTCTGCTCGGCGTCGGGGGCGAAGCCGTGAACTGCCGCGCCGCTGGGGGCGGCTGAGTGCTCGGCACCGGTGGTGGAGGCTTGCTCAGCCGCCTGCTCGGGGGCGAAGGCTCCGGCTGTGCCCAACCGCTCGGCGGCGTCCGGGAAGGAGGCGGTGCCGAAGGCTCCAGCTGTCGCCGACCGCTCGGCGGCCTCCGGGAGGGAGCCGGTGCCGAAGGCTCCAGCTGTACCCGACCGCTCGGCGGCGTCCGAGAGGGAGCCGGGGGCGAAGGCTCCGGCTGTGGCCGACCGCTGGGCGGCTTCCGCCAGGGGGGCGGCTGCTCCCGCGCCGGCCGAGGGCGCGGGCTCCTCGCCGAGGGTGTAGGTCGTCGGGGGGCCTGTGCCGTCGTCGATGGTGATCACCGTCGGGCCGGAGCCGCCGGTTGGGCGTTCCGCTGTGATGTGCAGCGGGCCCTCGTCGATGTGGATCTTGCCGTCGGCGGCTGGGGTGTGAGCGGGGTTGGCCGGGTCGGGGGTTCCCCACGTGAGCTGGTAGTCCTTCGGCCGGCCGTCGCCGGTGTCGATCTTAATCGCCATCCGACCGGTCTGGTCCGGTTCGGACATTTCGAGCTTGCTGTCGCCCCGCTGGACCGTCAGCGTGTCCTGCTCGTCCGGCACCGGCGCGACGGGGGCGACTGCCGGGGGGACGATCGGTGCGGCGGCCGGTGGCGGCGCGGCCGCGCCGCCCGTCAACCCATCGGCGCTGCCAACGCCAGCCGACCCAGCACCGCCGGCACCAGCCGCGCCGCCTGCCAAGCCACCACCGCCGGCGCCAGCCGCGCCGCCCGAACCCCCGCCTGAGCGACCCGAACCGCCCGCCCCCGTACGCGCGGGCACCGCTGCGGCCTCACCGACCGCGGCGAACGGGTTGTCCGGCACCTTCTGCAGCTCGGTGTTCAGCGCCGCCCACTGAGCTGCCACAGCGACACGCGTGTTCTCGCACATCGACTGGAATTCGCCGACGAACCCGGCGAACCAGCCGCAGAACTGCGCCAGCCAGCTCTTCGCCCACGCCTGCACCGCGTCCAGCAGCTCATCGGACATCCCGAACGACGAACCCATCAGCAACTGGCCCGCCAGCGGCGAATGCTGCCCGATCAAGAACGGGATGAAGTGCTTGAAGTCGTCCGCGCTGGCGTTGCGCCCCAGCTCGGCGATCCGCGTGAGCCGGTCCGTGTCCTGCGCCGTCAGCCCCTGCTGCTGCGGCCACGTCTGGAACGCGTACTGCAGCACCCACGAAGCCTTGTCCCGGCACGACCCGGCCACCGCGGCGATCGTGCGGTTCACCACGTCCGCCGCGTGCTCCAACGCCTGCTCGACCGTCTTGACCCCGTCCCCGAACTTCGTCCAGGACGCCGCCGCCGCGTTCTTCCCGTCGCCGTCCCACGAGCCGAACAGGGCCTGCATCGCCGAGTTCTGCGACGGCGCCGCGTCGGCGACCGACTCCCGCACCTGCACGATCTCGGCCACCCCGGCGGCGAACTTGTCGAACGGGATGTCGCGCTGCTCGTCGTACCGGTCGATCAGCTCCGGCAGGCGGAAGTCCGGCAGCCCGGGCGCGGCCACCGCACGCGCCCGGCTGTACACCGGCAGCCAGGTGCGGAAACTGTCCAGCCCCGCCGCGCCCGCGTCCAGGATCTCGTTCGAGTTCGCCGCCCCCGCGCTGGTGTCCGTGCCCTTCAGCGAGTCGAGGCGCGCCTTCCCGTCGTCGACCGCCCGCGCCTGCGCCTCGCGCGCCGCCTGCATGTTCGCGTCGTGCTTGCCCTGCGCCGCTGAGTACGCGTCGTAGGCGAACGCGCCGTCCGTCAGGTCCCGGTCGGTGAAGCCGAACCGGTCCTGATAGGACTCCAGCAGCTGCTTCTTCTCGTTCTCGTTCCGGAAGCCGTAGCCGACCGGGTCGTGGTCACCGATGGCGTCGAAGTACCGGACGAGCAGGGTCCGTTTGGTCTCGTCGTCGATCTTCGGGTCGTCGACGAGCTGCTGGACCTCCTGGATCGTGGGCAGCCGCGCCGCCATCAGTTCGCCGCTTTCCGCACGCCGGCCTGCGACTGGTCGTCGGCGGCGGTGTAGGACCTGCCCGCGCCGCCCAGTTTGTCCGCGTACTCACCGGAAGCGCGCACGTAGCTGTCCACACAGGCCACCAGCCGCTCCACGCCCGCCTTGAACCCGGCGAAGGACTCGTGGTGCTTTCGGCCGAAGTCCTCGGCCTTGATCCGCACGTCCCGCAGGTTGGGCAGCGTGTACTTCAGCTGCGTCCCGGGCTCGTCCCGGACCGCCGCCGCGGCGGCGCTCAGCTGCTGCGGATCGACCTCGTACCCGGCCACGACCACTCCCCCTCAATCCGTGTCGTGCACAGAATGTACCCAGGGGGTACGACAGTTCGCAGTCGGTTCAGGAGACGGACGAGACCACTCCGGCGAGACGGTCGGCCGCGGCCTGCGCGATCTCCTGCGCCGGCGCCTCGACCATCACCCGCACCAGCTGCTCGGTGCCGGACGGGCGTAGCAGGACGCGGCCCTCGTCGCCCAGCTCGGCCTCGACGGCCTCGACCGCCTCCCGCACGGTCTGCGACTTCGCCACCGTCGCCTTGTCCGAGACCCGCACGTTGACCAGCACCTGGGGCAGCTTGCGCATCACCCCGGCGAGCTCGGCCAGCGGCTTGCCGGTGGAGGCGACCCGGCTCATCACCCGCAGCGCCGTCAGCAGGCCGTCGCCGGTGGTCGCCAGCGCGGGGAACACCACGTGACCGGACTGCTCGCCGCCCAGCGCGTACCCGCCCGAACGCAGCTCCTCGAGCACGTACCGGTCGCCGACGGCGGTCGTGCGCAGGTTCACCTTGTGATCGCGCATCGCCAGGTGCAGACCGAGGTTGCTCATCACCGTCGCGACGAGGGTGTCGTGCGTCAGCTCACCGGCCTCGGCCATCGCCAGCGCCAGGATCGCCATGATCTGGTCGCCGTCCACCAGCTCGCCTGAGGCGTCCACGGCCAGGCAGCGGTCGGCGTCACCGTCGTGGGCGATGCCCAGATCGGCGCCGTGCTCGACCACCATGGCCTGCAGCTGCTCCGGGTGCGTGGAGCCGCAGTTCTCGTTGATGTTGATGCCGTCCGGTTCGGCGTGGATGGCGATGACCTCGGCACCGGCCTTGCGGTAGACCTCGGGCGCGGCGAACGAGGCCGCCCCGTTGGCGCAGTCGACCACGATCCGCAGGCCGGTGAGCGGGTGCGGGGTGGCCGCGAGCAGGTGGTCGGTGTAGCGGTCGATGGCGTCGGCGACGTCGCTGACCCGGCCGATCTCGGCGCCGGTCGGGCGCGGACCGTCGCCGGTCAGGCCGGCCTCGATCTCGTCCTCGATGCCGTCCGGCAGCTTGTGCCCGCCGGAGGCGAAGAGCTTGATGCCGTTGTCCGGCATGGGGTTGTGGGACGCGGAGATCATCACGCCGAGGTCGGCTTCGAGGGCGCCGACCAGGTAGGCGACGGCGGGGGTCGGCTGGACGCCCACGCGCAGGACGTCCGCACCGGCCGACGCGAGGCCCGCCACCACGGCGGCCTCCAGCATCTCACCACTGGCCCGCGGGTCGCGCCCGACGACGGCCACCGGGCGGTGCGAGCGGTCGTGCGCGGCGAGCACGCGGGCCGCGCTGGCCGCCACGGACAGCGCCAGCTCCGGCGTCAGCTCCCCGTTGGCCAGACCTCGAACCCCGTCGGTGCCGAAAAGGCGAGCCATCTCATCCTCTCCTCGAGCCGTGCAACCCCGACAACCTAGCGTCCTCCGGTTCGACGGTAACGCTGCCCCGTGACGTCGTCGCCAGGGTGCGTTCCGCTGGAAGAATGCCCTTTTCGCGCGTGACGAACCCAGCCGGTGTGTCACCTTGCCGGGAACGACGAAGGCGCCCACCCGGAACCGGATGGGCGCCTTCGAACGAGCTGAGCGCGGGTCAGCGCTTGCTGTACTGCGGGGCCTTGCGGGCCTTCTTGAGGCCGTACTTCTTGCGCTCGGTGGCACGCGCGTCGCGGGTCAGGAACCCGGCCTTCTTCAGCGCGGGACGGTCGTCGGCGTCGACCTCGACCAGGGCGCGGGCGATCGCCAGGCGCAGCGCGCCGGCCTGGCCCGAGATGCCACCGCCGGTCAGGTTGCCGAAGATGTCGAACGAGTCCGGCTTCTCGACGGTCACCAGGGGCTCACGGATGAGCTGCTGGTGCACCTTGTTCGGGAAGTACTCCTCGAGGCTGCGCCCGTTGAGCTTGAACTTGCCGGTGCCGGGGACGAGCCGCACGCGGACGACGGCCTCCTTGCGGCGGCCGACGGTCTGGGCGGAGCCACCGGCAGCGCGCGACGGCCGCGGCGCGGCCGGCGTCTCGCTGGTCACGACCGCCTCGGTGGCCTCAGGGGCCTCGGTGGCCGCGGAGGCCTCGGTCTCGGTGCTGGTCACAGACACTTCCTCACTCACTTGGCGACCTGCGCGATCTTGGTGATCTGGAACGGCTGCGGCTGCTGCGCAGCGTGCGGGTGCTGCGGGCCTGCGTAGACCTTCAGCTTCTTCGCCTGGGCGCGGCCGAGCTTGTTCTTCGGCAGCATGCCCTTGACGACCTTCTCCAGCAGCCGGTCCGGCCGCGTGTCGAGCAGCTCGCCGAACGAGCGCTTGCGCAGACCGCCCGGGTAACCGCTGTGCCGGTACGCGAACTTCTGGTCGCGCTTGTTACCGGTCAGACGGACCTTCTCGGCGTTCACGATGATGACGAAATCACCGGTGTCCACGTGAGGTGCATACGTGGGCTTGTGCTTGCCGCGCAGCAGCGTGGCGACCTCGGTCGCGAGCCGGCCGAGCACGACATCCTCGGCATCGATCACATGCCAGGCACGGGTGACATCGCCAGGCTTAGGGCTGTACGTGGGCAAGGGTCTACCTCGTGGTCAACGGTGCGTTTGGGGTCGAGTGCGTACCCAGCGCGAACGCTTGCTGCACGCACAACGACATATAAAGATACCCGCCGGGTTCGGCGACCTTGAAAGCGGGGTGGTCCCGGCTTACATACTAGGGTTACGCGCAGTCGACAACACGGTTTTTCGCCTGGAGGGGGCCACCGGCGTGTCCGCGCGAACGAGATCCAGACTACCGAGGTTGACCGCGGTGCTCGCCACGGTGGGCCTGCTCGCCGGGTGCGGCAGCGCACAGGCCGGGACGCCCGTGCCGGACGGCGAGGACGCCGCGGCGTACGTGAGCGCGAAGTTCGACGACACGCTCAACAAGCTGTCCGACCAGTTCAGCGCCAACGAGACCCGCAAGACCCGGCTGGACCAGGTGGTCCGGTTCGACGAGAGGCGCCTGAACGCGACGATCAGCGCCGTGCAGCTGGGGCACCCGCCCGCCCGGCTGAGCCGCAACCACTCCAACCTCGACTCGAACGAGTACCTCGACGTCTACCACCCGGCCAACAGCCCGGTCGAGTACATGCTGCTGGGGCCCGTGTACGCGAGCCTCGCGCCGACGCCGTGGGTGCAGATGCCGTACACGTCGGGCCAGTACAACGAGTGCTTCTGGGAGGGCGCGCAGACGGTCTGCAAGATGCTGGGCGCCGTGCAGGACTCGGTGGAGGACGGCCACGGCGCGAAGCGGGCGAACAGCAAGCCCGACGGCAGCGTCGAGCTGATGGCGGAGGTCACGCTGACGGCGTTCATCGACAACGACGTGGTGACCTTCCCGGCGGCGATCGCCTCCGAGCTGACGGCCGAGATGAAGGCGCAGACGCTGCAGACGCGGGTCGCGCTGGACCCGCAGGGCAAGCTCACCGAGATCGAGATGACGGGCAAGATCACCGGCAACGGGCACGAGCTGGAGATCGACTACCACTACCGGCTCGACGGCACGCCCTCCGAGGTCGACCTGCCCAAGATCCCGGACCCGTCGCAGGTCACGGTGCTGGCGGACAGCGCGGCGGTGGCTGATTTCTACGCCCGGATGGATGACATCCAGGGGCAGGGTAGGTGAGTGGCGTGAACCAGCCGCAACAGCCCGGGTGGCAGCCGTGGGGATCGGCGGGGTCTTCGGAGGAGCAGGGGGCCTCGGGGGCGCAGGTTGGGAACACCGGGCAGCCGGGCGAGCAGAACTGGGCGCCTGGGGCGTACGGCCCGCACAGCAGCGCACAGCCCGGGCAAGGCGGGGGTTACTCGCAGCCCGGGGCGAGTGGGGTCGGCGGGGCGGCGCCGCAGGGCTGGGCTCATTCCGGCCAGCCCGGCCCCGGCGCGACGAGCGGCCCGGTGCCGCAGCCGTGGAGCCAGCCCGGCGGCGCCGGGCAGAGCGCGGCAGGTCCCGGTCCGGCGAGTGGGCCGATGGGACAACCGTGGAACCCGTCCGGGAGCGGTCCGGCGAGCGGGGCGACGCCTCAACCGTGGGGGCAACACACCAGCGGTCCGGCGAGCGGGGCGACGCCCCAACCGTGGGGGCAACACACCAGCGGTCCGGCGAGCGGGCCGACACCCCAACCCTGGGGGCACGGCACTGGCGCGCCGCCGCAGTACCCCGCCACCGGCCCGAGCCAGTCCCACAACCCGCCCAGTGGGCCTCAGCCGCAGCAGGGTGAGCAGTGGCAGCCGAGCTACGGGGGGTTCGGTGCGTTCGCTCCGGAGAAGGCCAAGCGCTCCAAGAAACCGCTCCTGATCGGGCTCGCGGTGGTGGTTCTGCTCTGTGGCGGTGGGGCCGGCGCCTGGCTGCTCGGCGCGTTCCAGGGCGACACCCTCGACCAGGCCGCCGTCCAGGACGGGGTCCTCAAGATCCTCCGCGAGGACTTCGGCGAGGGAGACGTCAAGAACGCCCAGTGCCCCGAGGACCAGCCCGTCCGCACGGGAACCACGTTCGAATGCACCGTCACCGTCGCGGGACAACCGAAAAAGGTGACCGTCCGCGTTCTCAACGACCAGGCCCAGTACGAAGTCGGAATGCCGCGCTGACAAACGGAAAAAGGGCCCCGGCGCGCAGCCGGGGCCCTTTCGACGAATGATCAGCCGCCGAACATCTTGGTGATGCCGGTGTCCGTCGTCTGGTAGCCGTCGGCGATCTGCGGCAGCGCGGTGGCGATCCGGGCGAGGAGGGCCTTCATGTCCTCCAGCGCGCGGTTCCACTCCTCCTGGCGGTCGTGCCACGCCTGCTGCGCGTCACCCGTCCAGGAGTTGGTCAGCGGAGCGAGATCCGACTTCAGCTGCGTGAAGAGGTTCTCCAGCTCACCGCCGGTCTTGTTGCAGTCTTCCGCCGCCTGGTGGATGGTGGCGTAATCGACCTTCATCGGGCCCGACATGATTGTCCTTTCTGGTCTGGAAGTCAGGTGGGAGAACGGCGCTCAGGCCGCGATCACAGGCCTTCGAGAGCGGCCTGGAGCGAGCTGAGCTGCTGGTTGACTTCCTGGTCCTGCACCTCGTACTGGACACCGGAGGACTTCAACATCTCGCCGATGTGCTCGAGCGCGTCGTTCAGCTTCGCCGACTTCTGCCCGAACGCGTCCATGACCTCCTGGAACACCTTGGCCGCGGGGCCGGTCCAGCCCGCCTGCGTGGCCTCGATGTTGTTGGCCAGCTGCATCAGGTTCTGGTCCATCGCCAGCTTGGCCTCGGACACCTTCAGGTGCGCGGCCGCAAATTCTGCCGGATCCCCTTCAAAGCCGCCTGCCATGAGGAACTACCCCCTTCGTCGTGGTGTCGTCCGTAATGATCCCAACCGCCTTACGGACCTACGACGACGACCTTGCCATGGGCGGTTCCGCCTTGTCCCGCTCTTCCCGGAAGTAGTTGCGAGAGTGAATGCCGCGCTCACCCGGACGAGTGGGCGAGCGATTTCACGTCCTGATGTTGAGCGTCCGGATCACCTGGGTGCAGGCGCCGTCGACCCGCCCGCGCGCGTTCTCGTTCGCGTACACGCATCCGACGTTCACCTGGACCTTGCCCTGCGCGAGGGCGTACCAGTCGATCGAGGCGTTCTGGCCGGGCAGGACCTGGTGGTAGAAGATGACCTTCCGGCCGGCGTAGGTCGCGTCCGGGTTGAACCCCGAGTACTGCGACGGGGCGGCCATGATCTGCGACCGCAACTCCCCCACCAGCCGGCCGGGATCGGCCGACGCGTCGTAGGACAGCGCGTGTTCCTGCACCGACACCGAATCGAACTGCTGCTGCGCGTCGTCCGGCTTGATCAGCGTCTCCCGCAGATCGGGATCGCCACCGGTCTGCGTCCAGTCCTGCGGCGCGTTGAACTGGTAGTGGTACTGCGCGACGACTTTCCCGGGTGGCTGCTCCGGCTCCCCGTCGGCGTTGAGCGCCAGCAGCAGCCCGGCGACCGCGGCCGCGACCAGCACCACCGCACCGCCGATGATCCACGGCAGCTTGGGCTTCGTGCGCGCCGGCGTCGCGGGGATCCCGCGCGGCGGCGAACCCGGTCCCGAACTGTGCGGGGCCGGGCTGTGGTGCGCGGGGCGCGGCGGGCCCGGTGGCGGACGGCGCACTCCCGGCGCCTGCCGCGGCACGGTGGGACCGCTGAACCCGCCGGGCGGGGTGGGCGGCCGGGGCGAGAACCCGGGACGCGGCGCGTTCGGGTTGCGCACGACCTCCGTGCGCTGGTCGGCGAGCTGCCGGGCCGGCACGCGCGGCGGTGGCGCGGACGGCGCCTTCTGGACGGCGAGCAGCGCACCGCGGGCCACGACCGTCTCCGGCTGGTCCAAAGTGGTCGGTACGACACCGGTGCGCTCGTGCACCAGCCGGGAGATCATCGGGATCCGGCTCGACCCGCCCACCAGGAAGATCGCGCTGAGCTGCTTCGGCCGCAGCTCGGCCTCCTCGATCGCGGCGCAGGTCAGCTCGACCGCGCGCCCCAGCGGCGCGGCGACGAGACGCTCCAGGTCCTCCCGGGTGACGTGCGCGTCGGCGAACGGCGGCGGCATCGGGACGTCGGTGTAGGCGTGCCGGGACAGCGTTTCCTTCGCGCCGCGGACGTCCTGCCGCAGCACGCGGCGGCGGCGCCGGTCGGCGAGTTCGCGGCCCTCGACGAGCTGGCGCCACGCCTCCGGATCGGCCGACGACACCAGGCCGCCGACGTGCTCCAGCAGCAGCTGGTCGACGTCGGCGCCGCCGAAGCTCGGGTCACCGCGGGTGGCGAGCACCTGGAAACCGCCGCGGTGGCCGGGAACGCGGCTCACCACGCTCACGTCGACGGTGCCGCCGCCGAGGTCGAGCACGGCCAGCGTCGCGCCGGGGCGGTTGCTGATCTCGACGGTGCGGTCGGAGTTGATCTCCTCGGGCGCGAACGTCGCGGCGTGGAAGACCGCGGCCGCGACCGGTTCCGGCACGAGCGTGACCTCGCGGGCCAGGCCACCGGCGGCCTGGCGCAGCAGCCGGGTGCGGACCGCCCCCCAGTCGGCCGGGTGGGTCAGCACGAGCAGGTCGACCTCGGCGTTGCCGGCGAGACGGCGGGCCTCGGTGACGGCCCGATCGAGCACCGCGCGCACGACGTCGGTGACCCGCAGGACCCGGTCGCCGAGCAGCAGTTCGCCCTCGTCGATGCGGCGCTTCGGGTTCGGCTCGTAGCGCGAGGGGTCCATCGCCGCCTGCCGGTCGGCCTCCTGCCCGACGAACAGGGTGCCGTCCGCCGCGGCGTACACGGCTGAGGACATGAGCGGCTGCCCGTCGACGACGACCACCTGCGGCGGCCGCCCGTTCAACGCGGCCACCACGCAGGTGCTCGAGGTCCCGAAGTCCACAGCGACGCGCAGGGTCACGAGGCGCCCCCGCGGCGCGCGGGCACCGGAGCCGGGCCACGGCTCCCGCGCCCGGGTACGACCGTTCCGATCAGTCCGGCTGGATCCACGACACCTGCATCAGCTGCTTGCCGACCTTGCGGCTCACCAGCACACCACGGCCGGGCGGCATCGCGGACGGCTTGACGTTGCCCAGCAGCTGGCCCTCGTCCTTGCTGCCGTTCATCACGATGCCCGGCGCCGCGATCTCCTTCAGCTTGCCGATGATCGGGTCGTAGGCCGCCCGCGACGCACCACCCGTGCGGCGCACCACGACCATGTGCAGGCCGACGTCCTTGGCCTGGGCCAGGAACTCCGACAGCGGCTTGAGCGGGTTGGACGTCTGGGTGGCGACCAGGTCGTAGTCGTCGACCACGATGAACAGCTCCGGGCCCTTCCACCAGGACCGGTTGCGCAGCTGCTCCTGGGTGACGTCCGGCCCCGGCAGCCGCCGGGTCATCGACCCGACGATGTCCTTGACCATGCCGTCCAGCTGGTTGGCCGACACCGCGTAGCCGAGCAGGTGGTTGCCCTCCACGAACCCGAGCATCGTGCGCCGATAGTCGACCAGCACGATGACCGCTTCCTTGGCCGTGTACCGCTCGGTGATCCCGCGCGTGATCTGCCGCAGCAGGTTCGTCTTGCCGGACTCGCCGTCGGCGAAGGCGATGAAGTGCGGGTCGGCGTCGAAGTCCAGGTAGACCGGCGCCAGCTCGTCCTCGTTGATGCCGATCGGGATGAGCTTGGTGTGCCGCTGCTTGTCCATCGAGAGCACGTCCTCGTAGGACACCATCTCCGGCAGCAGCCGCACCTGCGGGGCCGGGCGGCCCGGCCACGCGGCCTTGATCTTGGCGACCGCGTCCGCGACACCCGCACCGACCGTCTCCGGATCGCTGGAGCCGTCGATCCGCGGCAGGCCGATCAGCATGTGCAGCCGGTCGCGGGTCAGACCGCGGCCGGGGCGGCCCTCGGGCACGTTCACCGCGACCCGGCGGTCGATGTCGGACTCGCTCGGGTCACCGAGCCGCAGCTCGAACCGCGTGCCCAGCATGTCCTTGATCGCCGGACGGATGTCGGCCCACCGGTTCGCCGAGATGATCACGTGCACGCCGTAGGCCAGACCGCGCTGGGCCAGCGCGGTGATCTGCGGCTCCAGCTCCTCGAAGTCGTCGCGCAGGGCGCGCCAGCCGTCGACGACCAGGAACGCGTCACCCCACGGGTCCTGCTCCGGGGTGATCTCGCCGCGCCGCTTGCGATTGCGGAAGTCGGCCATCGAGTCGATGCCCAGCTGTCCGAACAGGCCTTCCCGCGCGTTGGCGAGCGCGTTCAGCTCGGCCACGATGCGGCGGGCCTTGTCCGGCTCGCGCCGGGCCACCGCGACACCACCGACGTGCGGCAGCTCGGACAGGCCGGCGAGCGTGCCACCACCGAGGTCGATGCAGTAGAACTGCGCCTCCTCCGGGGTGTTGGCGAGCGACAGCGACATGATCAGCGTGCGCAGCAGGGTCGACTTGCCCGACTGCGGGCCGCCGACGATCACACCGTGACCGGCCGCGCCGGAGAAGTCCGCCCACAGCGGGTCGCGCCGCTGCTCGAACGGCCGGTCGACGATGCCGATCGGCACCTGCAGCTTGCCGTTGCCGAAGAAGCCCACCGGCGACAGACCGCGGTCGTCGGTCGGGTTCAGGTTCGGCAGCAGCGTGTCCAGCGAGTTGGACTCGTCCAGCGGCGGCAGCCACACCTCGTGCGCCGGCGGGCCTTGGCCGACCAGGCGGTTGACGATGACCTCCAGCTCGGTGGGCTCGGTGCCCTCCTCCTGCTGCGGCCGGGGCGCGGCCTCCATGCGGACGGGCTCGGGCTCCGGTTCCGGCGGCAGCTCGACGTAGTCGGGCACGAACAGCTGCGGCCGCTTGTCCGCGCGCACCACGTTGGCGATCGGCCCGGCCGCCTGCATCCCCGCCGGCCGGTACGGACCGGACACATAGGACGCCTTGAAGCGGACCATCGTGTTCGTGTCGTACTTCAGGTACCCGGAACCCGGGATCGAGGGCAGCTCGAACGCGTCGGGAACCCCGATCGCGGCGCGGGATTCCGCGGCGGAGAACGTCTTCAGGCCGATCCGGTAGGACAGGAACGTGTCCAGACCACGCAGCTTGCCCTCCTCCAGCCGCTGCGAGGCGAGCAGCATGTGCATCTGCAGCGACCGGCCGACGCGGCCGATCTGGAGGAAGATGTCGATGAAGTCCGGCTTGGCCGTCAGCATCTCGGAGAACTCGTCGATGCAGATGAACAGCGCGGGCAGCGGGTCGAGGTCGGCGCCGTTCTCACGGGCCTTCTCGTAGTCCCAGACGTTCTTGTAGTTGCCCTTCGCGAGCACTTCCTGGCGGCGCGCGACCTCACCGGCGATCGCGTCCTTCATCCGGTCGACCAGCGTCAGGTCACCGGCCAGGTTGGTGATCGTGGCGGCGACGTGCGGGGCCTTGTCCAGCCCGAGGAACGTCGCACCACCCTTGAAGTCGACCAGGATCATGTTCAGCGTCGTGCTGGAGTGCGTGGCCAGCAGGCCGAGCACCAGCGTGCGCAGGAACTCCGACTTACCGGAACCGGTCGCCCCGATGCACAGGCCGTGCGGGCCCATGCCCTCCATCGCGGCTTCCTTGATGTCCAGCTCGACGGCCTGCCCGAACTCGCCGATCCCGAACGGGACGCGGTAGCGGTCGCGCACCGGCCGCGGCCGCCACGCCTGCTGCACGTCGAACGTCATCGGGTCGCCCGGGATGCCGAGCAGCTCCAACAGCGTCGGGTTGGACAGCAGCGGCTCGTCCTCGCTGGCCTCCTGCGCGGCGCTGCCGACGCGGTAGGGCGCGAGCTTGCGGGCCAGCGCCTCGCACTCGACGACGCTGAGGGTGTCCGGCTTGCCGAACCACTCGATGCCGCCGCCGCTGCGCGCGCCGACCCGCTCCTTCTCCACCACCAGGCGCAGGCCGCGGCGCGCGGCGAGGTTGCCCAGCGAATCGGACAGGTCGATCAGCGTGACGCCGACCAGGCCCTCCTCGAGGATGATCTGCTCCTCGCGGGTGACCTCGGCGTCGTCCAGCACGATCACGATGTGCGGCTGGTCCGGCGACGGCGTCGCGTTGCGCGAGAACCGCGGCCGGTCGCGCAGCTCCGCGTCCAGCCACTGCTCGATCTGCGCGAGCGAGCCGGCCATCATCCGCAGCTGGCCGATGCCGTCGGCCAGCTCCGGGTGCTGGACGTGCGGCAGCCACTTCGCCCACTCCCACTCGGCCTTCGCGCGCCCTGTGGTGGCGAAGGCGAGCAGCACGTCGTCACAGCTGTGGAAGGTGACCAGCTGGGCCAGCATCGCCCTGGTCAGACCGCGGGTCAGCTCCTTGTCACCGCTCAGGCTCACCGCCGCGAAGCCGCGCAGCGTGATCTGGGTGGGCAGGTCGGGGACGATCGAGTGGGCGCGCACGAACCGGCGCAGCGCCAGCGTCGCGATCGGCTCCAGCTCGTCGACCGGTCCGGTCTGCGGCGGCACCAGGCGCGTGGCCAGCCGGTGCGAGCTGCGGCCCACGCGCAGGTGCAGGAAGTCCTGGTCGTTCTGGCGGCGCTCCCACATGCGGCGGCTCGCGGCCAGCGACCACAGCGCCTGCGGATCCGGGTGCACCCACTCCAGCGACGCGCGCTGCTCGGCCATCGCCTCGCGGGCCCGCTCGCGCATCTGCCCGAGGTACCGCAGGTAGTCCTTGCGGTCCTCGTTCATCTCGGCCTTCTTGGCCCCGCCGCTCTTGCCGCCGCCGGCGAACATGCCCCCCATCGACATGACCATCATCAGCGGGAACATCAGGGTCAGCGGGCTGCGCGCGGCCGCACCGCCGGTGGTGAACATGACCACGACCATGCCGAGCGTGGCCACGATCATGACCACCGGCATCATCTTCTGGACGACGTTGCCCGGGATCGTGCGGGGCACCTCGGGTGGCGGTTCGAGGTGGACCTCACCACCCGGTGGGCGCGGCGCAGCAAGCCTTGGTGACCTCTTGAACTGCAGCGTGCTCACCGAAGGGTCCCCTCTTCAACTCGATCTCGCCTGCTCCTCCAGCGCCCACACGGTAGCGAACAACGACCCCTTCCGAGGTCGAGACCGCCCAACCCGGCACCGATTGCCCGAATCCACCCCCGAGGCGGAGCCAGGTGCAGTAATACTAGGACCGCCCACCGACAGTCCGGAACGATCCGCGGGCGCACGTTGGGCAGGAATTCACGGGCAGCGGCTGCCGCGGACACGGTCGTTCGGTATAAGTAGCCCGCAGCATTCTCTCGGGTAGGGGGCAGGCAAGTGGCAACGGGCACGACGGTATTCAGCAGGGTGACGGTGGTCGCGCCCCGCACCAGGATCGACGTGGCGCTGCCCGCCGACGTCGCGGTCGCCGACCTGATGCCGATGCTGCTGGACATGGCCCGGGAGAAGTCGCCGGACGGCGGCGCCCGCCACGGCGGCTGGGCGCTGGCAAAGCTCGGCGACGCGCCGCTGGACCCGAGCCGCACGCTCGCCTCGCTCGGCATCGTCGACGGCGACCTGCTGCAGCTGCGCAAGCGCAACGACAACCCGCCGCCGCCGCTGTACGACGACGTGGTCGACGCGATCGCCGACGCCCAGCCGGACACCTTCCGGCCGTGGACCAAGGAGACCGCGCGCCGCATCGGCCACATCGCGGGTGGTCTGGCCCTGTTCACCGCCGCGCTGGCCCTGTTCTTCGGCGGCCCGCTGTTCGGCGGCAACGGCCTCGCCGCCGCGCTCACCGCGGGTGTGGCCGCGATCGCGTGCCTCGCGGTCGGCGCGACACTGGCGAAGGCCTACCAGGCCGAGGCGACCGGTGTGGTGATCGCCGCCGCGGGCGGCCTGCCGTTCGCCTTCGTGGCCGGCTTCTACGCCGTGCCCGGGCTGACCGTGCGCGCGAACCTGCTCCTGGCCAGCGGTCTGGTGGTGATCCTCGCCGCGGTCGCGATCATGATCATGGGCGCGGGCATCACGACGTTCATCGCCGCCGCCACCGCCGGGGTGATCGGGGTGATCGCGTTCACCGTCGCGACCCTGATCGCGCACCCGGCGGCCGGCATCGCCGCGGGCACCGCGGCCGGCGCGCTCGCGCTGATCTCGCTGCTGCCGCGCGCGACGATCTGGCTGGCCAAGCTGCCGCTGCCGCACGTGCCGGGCACCGCCGAGGAGCTCAAAGAGGACACCACGTTCCCGGACTACACCGAGATCGAGCGCCGCACGGCCGTCGCCCACAACTACATGACCGGTCTGCTGATCGGGTGCGGCAGCGCGACCGCGATCGCCGCGATCATCACCGCGACCGCGCCCGGCGTGTGGGGCATCCTCACCGCGGCCGTCGCGACGATGGTGCTGCTGCTGCGCGCCCGCTCCTACGCCAACGGCAGCCAGGCCGTGGCGCTGCTGACCACCGGGATCGTCTCCGGCGCCGGCATCCTGCTCGGCTGGCTGGGCACGCAGACCCCGATGGGCCGCCTGCTGTGGGTGTTCGGCGTGCTGGTGATCATCGGGGCCGGTTCGCTGGTGGTCGGCGTGGTGTTCCCGAACCAGCGGTTCTCGCCGCCGCTGCGCCGCACCGTGGAGATCTTCGAGGCGATCTGCATCGCCACCGTCCTGCCGCTCGCGCTGGCGGTCATGGACCTCTACGCCACGCTGCGGCACATCTCGTTCGGCTGAGCATGACTCGAGGGGGAACTCGCGTGCGGAGACTCGGTGTGCCCGGCCGGACGGCGACCGTCCTGCTGGCGGCGTCGATCGGCGTGCTGGCGACCGGCACGGCGCAGGCGCAGACGGGCGGCACCGGCTCCGACGGGTACTGGGCGGTGCCGCCGCCGTTCGTCGCCAGCTACCTGCCCAGCGACAACGGTGGACGCAACAGCTTCGACTACCAGCAAAAGAACGCCTGCGTGACGCGCGACCTCGGGCAGAAAGAGGTCATGCTGCGCGAGAAGCCGTGGGGCCAGCAGTACCTCCAGATCGAAGAGGCCCAGCAGCTCGCGCGCGCGAGGACCGGGTCGGCAGGCGGCGGGATCCGGGTCGCGGTGATCGACACCGGGGTCACCCAGCACCCGTACCTGCCCCGCCTCGAGGGCGGCGGCGACTACGTCTCGGCCGGTGACAACGGCCTCAACGACTGCGACGGTCACGGCACCGAGGTGGCCGGGATCATCGCGGCGCAGACCCCGCAGGACCAGATCGGGTTCACCGGTGTCGCGCCCGATTCGACGATCGTGTCGATCCGGCAGTCCAGCCAGAACTACGCCAAGCCGGATGCCCAGGGCGGCACCAGCGGGCAGCAGACCGGCGGCCGCCAGCAGAACGACGCCAACGGCGCGGGCACCACGTTGTCGCTCGCGCAGGCGATCGTGCGCGCGGTGAACCTGAACGTCGACGTGATCAACATGTCGGTGGACAACTGCCGCCCCGCGGACGGTTCGATCACCGACGGCGAGCGGGCGATCCAGGCCGCGGTGCGGTACGCGGTGGACCGGAACGTGGTGGTCGTCGCCGCGGCGGGCAACACGTCGGAGACCTGCCCGCAGAACGACCAGCCCGACCCGAACCGGCCGCGATCGATCGTGACGCCCCCGTGGTTCGCCGACGACGTGCTGTCCGTGGCGGCGATCGACGAGACCGGCGGGGTGGCGCCGTTCAGCGTGCACGGGCCGTGGGTGAGCGTGGCCGCGCCGGGCACGAACATCATCTCGCTGGACCCGTCGAAGGGCTCGTCGCAGCTGGCGAACCAGACGATCGAGAATGACAAGGCGACGCCGATCCAGGGCACGAGCTTCGCGGCGCCGTACGTGGCCGGGGTCGCGGCGCTGGTGGCGGCGCAATACCCGCAGCTGACGGCGCGGCAGATCATGAACCGGATCCGGGTGACCGCACAGCACCCGGGCGCACAGGGCGGGCGGGACAACTTCACCGGTTACGGCGTGGTGAACCCGGTGGCGGCGCTGACCGCGATCGTGCCGTCGGAGGAGGGCCTGGCGGCGAACGCCGGGCGGCAGCTGCCGTCCGGACTGCCGGAGGCGAACCCGAAGAACTGGACACCGATGATCGTGGCGCTGGCCGGCACCGGCGGCGGCCTGGTGGTGTTGCTCGTGGTGATGTTCGTGATGCGCACGATCCGCCGCACCCACTGACGGCGGCAGCGCCGTGCCCTTGATCTTTGAACCAACCCGGAGCTGGGTGGTCATCCCGTCGCCTGACACCGGAACGATCACCTTGAGCCAGGGCCGCAACCCAGGCTCTCTCCGGCGGCCGAAGATGCCAACCTTGCGGCCCTGGCTCAAGGTGATATGCACAAACCGGAAGGCGACGGGATGACCACCCAGCTCCCACCCACCCGAGGTGAGACGACAACGGTCCCCCGTCATCCCGGAGCCTGCCCGTCCGGCGAGGACATCTCTTGATCTTTAGAAGTGACTTGAGGCAGGCGAAGAGCCCGCCCTGCGGGCGGTGAAAAGAGCGCCTCACGGCGCCAAAGGTCACCTTACGACCACCCCCGCCCCCGATGCCTGATTGTGTTTCAGTCGCCGAGCAGACGTGTCAAGGCGGGAAAGAGTACCTTGACACGCCTGATCGGCGACCAAAGATCGGCTGTGGATCGGGGGCGGGGGAGGTCTGGTTGGGGTAGTCGGTGGCGTTGCGTTGCCGGCTTGCGGTTTGTGTTGTGGTGCTGGGAAAACAATGAAGAAACAGAACAGCCCCCGCCTTTCGCGCGGGGGCTGTTCTGTCCTGTGTGGACCTAGTTCCTGGACGCTCCGGTTCCACCGGTCGCTTGTTGCTGCTGCGTCGGGAAGGTTCCCGCGTTCGGGGAGACCGGGACCGAGTCGTAGCTCCGCTGCGCGTCCTGCACGTTCAGCGACGCTCCGGTGGGCAGCAGGCGCACGATGGCGTCCGGGGCGGGCCTCGGGTCGGTCAGGCCCAGCGCGTTCGCCGTGTTCGCGTCTGGCACCCCGTACCGCAGGCCCCGGTCGGTCACCAGCGAGATCGGGCCCGTCTTGAACGACTGCTTCGACGTCGCCGATCGGATGACCGCTCCGCGGCCCGGGGGCATGTAGAAGTTGTCGATCTTCAGGCCGTCCGGGCTCGGCTGGCCGATCTGGATCAGCTTCGCGTCGGCGGGAACCGGGAGCTGCGTGCCGACGTAGACGGCCGTGTGCTGGTCCTCCGTCGTCGGGTCGCCGGGGTTCACCACGTTCCAGCCCAGGCAGGTCACCGGCGTCTGCGTCGGGTCGAGGACCGTCGGCAGCTTGGCCGGCATGGTGTCCACTTTGAGCGCGTCCGCGTCACCGGGCTGGATCTGCCGGATGCTGCTGATCACGTCCGGCCGCACCTCCTGCGGGCGCGGGGCGGCGTTGGAGTCGGACGAGAACCGGATCAGGTCGGCTACCGCCGGGGACACCCGCTGGATGCCGTTTTGCAGGATGACGTAGTTCACGCTGGTGCCGTCCGCGAACGGCACCGCGAACACGTCACCCACCGAGAGGCTGAAGTTCTCCAGAGCCGAGAACTGCGACGGGCTGCCCTGCCCGGGGATCGAGGGCGGCGTGAACGGCGTCACCTGCGGGATGGCGTTCAGCAGGCCGATCGAGATGCGCCGCGCGTTCTGCGGGTTCAGGCCCAGTGCCGTGTAGACACCGGCGCGCTTCGGGTCCAGCTCCGCCCGCACCGTGTTCGCGTTGGGCTGGTTCGGGTTCCGCTCCAGGCGGTAGATCAGGTACGGCTTGTCGTTGTCGCCGACGGCCAGCACCGCCTCGTCGTCGCCCAGCTCACGGCCGGGGTTCGGCACACCGGCGAGCACCGTCGTCGCGTTCGTGGCCTGCTGCAGGGCGAGCTGGCTGGGCAGGTCGGACCGGATGGTCAGCTGGTCGCACACCGCCCAGTCGTCGGAAACCCGCTGCGACGTGGTGGGCAGCAGCTGCGGACCGTCCACAATGCCCGTCAGCCGTCCGCGCGGGATGTCCTTGAGCTGGTCGTCCGGCACCACCGACGGCTCCACCGCCGACGTCGCCGCCGCGTTGCCCTGCCCCGACTGGGACATCAGCAACAGCCGCGCCGAGGCCAGGTTGAAGGTCGGGACCAGCTGCTTCGGGTTGCCGGTGACGACGTAGATCGCGCCGGACTCCTTGCCGATCACGATGTTGCCCGAGTCCGGCACAGCCGGCTTCGGGCTGATCAAGCCGAAGATCACGAAGCCGACGACACCGAGCAGCGCCAGGATGAAGCCCACGATCGTCGCTCTGCCGTGGGTCCGCATCGGGTCGTGGAGCATGACCGAGTCACGCCGGACCAGCGCGGACTGCATGCGGCGCAGCACGAACTGGTAAGCGTGAACTTGCGATTTCGTTGTCGGTGTTGACGGCATTCTCGACCTACTGCTCCCCGAGTCGCGGTACGGTTCCGCAGGATAGCGGTACGGGAACTCCGCCGGTGTGGGTTTGTCCCAACTCCGGTTAGGGTCGGGTTCCCGGCCGACCGGCTTGCCGGGATCGCTGTAGGTACGAGGGGAAGAACGAGCGGATGTCCGTCACCACTCCGCCACGTCCGGGTGGGCCTCCGGGTTCGCCGCCGCCGAGGGGCCGTCCGCCGGGTCCGCCGCCGCGCGGCGGTGTGCCGGGCGGGCCGGGAGGACCCGCCGGACCGCGCGGCCCGCAAGGCCCGGGTGGACCTGGTGGCCCCGGTGGACCTGGTGGTCGCGGTCCGGGTGGACCGGGTGGTCCCGGTGGACCGGGTGGACCCCCGCCGCCCGCGCAGCCGCCCGCGGAACGTCCGGCGCCGGTCGCTCCCCCGGCCCGCCGCCGCGTGCTGAACACCCGGCTCGGTCCCGTCCCGGTGACCAACCTCGTGGTGCTGGAGATCGGCCTCGCGATCGGGCTGATCCTCATCGCGATCAACGAGTCGCTGCTCTACGTCGGCATCGGCGTGCTCGCCGCCGCCCTGATCATCGCGATCCTGCGCTGGCGCGGTCAGTGGTTCACCCAATGGGTTGGACTTACGCTGCGCTACTCGTTCCGCAACCACGATCGGGTGTCGACGCCGCCGAAGCCCGACGCCCAGGCCATCGCGACCGGCGACGTGTCCGTTACCGGCCCGGAGGACGTGCGCGTCAGCCTGCTGCGGCTCGTCGTGCCGGACCTCGTGGTCGCCCACGGCAAGGACCACGAGCTGCAGGAGGTCGGGCTCGCCTGGCACGACGGCACGTGGACCGCGGTCCTGCTCGTCGAGCCCGCGCCCGCGCTGATCACCCAGGCGGGTGGCGCGCCGAGCCTGCCGCTGTCGGCGCTGGCGCCGTGTCTGGAGGACCGGGGTGTGGTCCTGGACTCCATCCAGGTGATCTGGCACTGCTACCCGGGCAGCGCGGCGCTGCCCGCGGACTCGCCCGCGCTGACGTCCTACCTGGAGGTCCTCGGACCGCTGCCGGCCGCGGCGCGGCGCACCACGTGGGTCGCCATCCGGCTGGACCCGCGACGCTGCCCGACCGCGATCCGGGAACGCGGCGGCGGCGTGGTCGGCGCGCACCGCGCCCTGATCGGCGCGCTGTCCCGCGTGCGCAACGCCCTCGAGTCGCAGGGCGTGCCGACGCGCCCGCTCAGCCCGGACGAGCTGCTGCGGGCCGGGATCTCGGCCGCGGAGCTGACCGCGGCGGTCGCCGGCGGCGCGAAGGTGAGCATGAAGGAGAACTGGACCAGCGCGACCGCGGCCGGCATCGGGCACGCCAGCTACGCGATCACCGGCTGGCCCAAGGGCAAGATCACCACCACGCTCAACGCCTTGACCAGTGTCCGCACGCTGTCCTCCACGGTGGCGATGTCCATCTCGCCCGCGGACGACGAGGGCAAGGTCGGCCTGCGCGGGGTGGTGCGGCTGAGCGCGCGCAACCCGCGTGAGCTGGACACCGCCGACGAGCGGCTCAACTCGCTCGCCGAGCGCGTGGGTGTGTCGCTGACCCCGCTGCGCGGCCTGCAGATCGACGGGCTCGCCGCGACCATGCCGATGGGAGGCACCGCATGAGCCTGCGGCTTCGTGACCCGGGCCGGAACACGGGTGTGGCGCCCGAGTTCGTCGTGGACCCGGTGCTGCTGGACGCGGTCAGCCCGTCCGGTGACCGCGGCGGGATCGTGGTCGGCTCGGGTCTGAAGGGCGAGCCGCTGACGATCTCCGCGCTGCGTGCCGCGCCCACCCGGATCGTGCTGGTGGGTGGTCTGTACCTGGCGCGGCAGGTGGCGCTGCGGGCGATGGCGGTCGGCGCGTGGGTGACCATCGCGACCGGGCGGCCGGCGGCGTGGCAGGTGCTGCCGAAGGCGGCCGGGAACCAGCCGAACGGGCGACCGTCGCCCCTGGTGACCATTCGCAGGCTCTCGCCGGTCGAGATGCCGCGCCCGTCGGAGGACGCGCCGCTGCTCGTGGTCACCGACGGCGGGCCGACACCGCAGGACCTGTTCCCGCCACGGTCGCCCTGGCACACGACGGTCTACGTGCTGCCGTACCTGCACCCCCAGGCAACGACGATCGCGAACGCCGCGGACGTCGTGCTGATGCAGCGCCTGCCCGCCGGACAGGCCGAGCTGGCCGCGCGCATCTGGCGGTTGCCGCCCCAGATGATGCGGCAGCTGACCACGCTGAAGGACGACCAGGTGGTGGCACTGGGCCAGAACCTCTGGCGACCGTTGCGGCTGGTCACCACGCCCAAGGAGCAAGCACTGCTAGGCCCAGTCCGCCGCGGCGACTGAGCCCGAGACGAGGAGCTGCCCCGGCATCCCGTCGTCGCCGCTGCGCTACCTGCGGGGCGGCACTCGGACCCGTGGCGGCGGATCCCGCCGGGTTTCCCGCTCCTGCCGGACGTCGCGTCTGCTCCGCGTCCGGCAGGGGCCGGCCCTGCGCGGGAGCTCGGCGCTCGCGTCAGCTCTCGATCGACGCCAGCGCTTGCGCGCACAGCCGGACCCATTCGGCGTCCTGCGCCACCGCTTTCAGCTCGCCGGTCCAGATCTGCCGCACGTCGGTCGTCATCGTCCGCCGGAGCATCGGCAGCGCGGCTTCGGCGCCGATCTCCGCCAGGCACCGGACGGCGTCGCCGCGTGCGGTGGCCCTCTCTTCCTTGATCGGGTCGAACTCCGACTTCGCCGAAACGCGCGGGATGACCGCTCCGGCGCCGGCCCGCACCCCGAGGTCCCCGCTTTCGAGGTGTCGCAGGAGCGCGGGCACGACCGGTTCGGCATCGAGGTTCACCCGCCAGTAGGCGATCGCCGCGCGCGTCGCGATCAGGCTGTCCTCGCTCGCGACGAGGTCGCGGACCGCGTCGGCGAACTCCGCGCCCGCCGATCCCAGTTCCGCGAGCAGTGCCAGCGCCCGAACCCGATCGTCCGACTCCAGGCCCGTCCTGATCAAGGGCAACGCCTCGGCGGCAGTACCGCTGATCCGGAAGACGGCCCGCGCCGCCTCGATCCGCACGTCCGCCGCTTCGTGGTCGAGCAGGGCCCGCAGGTCCGGCAACGCCACGGCTGCCACCGGACCGAGCTCACCCAGCAGGCGGCAGAAGACTTCCGGGCGTGGGCGACGCCCCGGCAGGGCGTGGACGCGGGAGTGGATGCGGGCACGCAACGCGGCGACGACGTCGTTGATGTCGGAGTCGCCTGCCGTGCTCATCCGGGCCAGCGCTTTGACGGCACCGAGGTGCAGTTCACCGTCCTCAGCGAGGACGACATGGCGCAGCAGCTCCCGACGGCAGGTAGCAGCGGCCCACGGACCGAGACGCTCCACCACCTGCAGGTCCAGGCGCAACCAGTCGATGTCGGGGGCGGCCAGCTGATCGGCCACGTAGGACCCGACCCGGGTGTCTCGCATCTCGCACAAGGTCGCCAACGCGAAGCTGGTGGCGGTCAGGACGTCGGAGTCCCAGTCCTTCCCACGGTGCGTCTCGATCAGAAGCCACAGGTCGTCCGCCGCGACCGCACCACCCGTGCCCGCGTGCGCGAAGATCTCCAGGATGCCTCGAGCAGTCCACCGCGACGACGCATCCGCGTCGGGGTTGAGGCACTGCGCCAGCCCGGGCGCCAGGCGCGCGAGCGCCGGCCGCCAGGCCTTGATCGCGAAGGCGGCCCCCGGAATCGCCATCCGGCGCGTGGCGGCGTCCTCGTGGGCCAGCCAGGAGTCGAGCAGTGCGACGAGTAGCTCCCACTGCCCGTGCAGACGCTCACACAGGAACGTCACCGCGTCGTCGCCCACCACCGGCATCAGGGCGAGCAGTGGGATCGAGGCCGCCAAATCCCGGCAGGCCGCCTCCACCGGCGGCCGGGGTGCGATCAGCGCGGCCACCAGACGGGGCAACGGCTCCGGATCCGCCAGCCACCCGTCCAGCAGCGGTGCGGTCGGTGCGCCAGTCATCTCGACCGCCAGCATGAGACAGGCGCGGACCACCGGGCTCGGATCCTCCCGGCTGCGCCGCTCCATCACCGCCACTGCCTGGGAGCCGCGTGGCACGCCCGCTCCAAGCAGGTGCGCCGCCCTGGCCCGGATCTCCGCGTCGGCGGTGGGATCGTCCAGGAGCAACCGAAGGTAGGCGGGCGCACCGTCGAGCACCGCCTGCCAGGCGGCCGCGGCCCACAACCCCGTCGGCTCCTCCCCGTCCGGCGCGGTGTGCCGCTCGTTGATCTCGATCATGACGTCGAGCAGCGCAACCCGGTCGAGGGCGGGTACGTCGAGCAGCTCGATCAGGAACGGCAGCGCACGTGCGATGGGTTCGTGACCCTGGAAATCGTAGTCGTGCCACAGTATCCCGAGAAGGTCGTCCAGTGCTCCACCGTCACCGGCCGCGACTCGCCGAACGAGTTCGGGGACATCGAGACCGAACTCCTCCCAGTCGAGGTCGTCCACCTCGTTGATCACAGACGGATCGTATCGGCGCACCCGTCCTGTGGATACCTGTGGACAACCCTTGTGGATTGTGGATAACTAGCTCGCCTCGGACGCCGCGCGCATGTTGCGCGTCTGCTCGGCCCGTGCCGCGAGCTCCTCGTCTGGCGGGTAGTCGACCCCGATCAGCGTCAGGCCGTGCGCCGGGGCCACCGCGCTGTCCCGCACTCCCCCGCGCAGCAGCTCCGCCGGCCACTCCACCGGGCGACGGCCGTCGCCGACCAGGAGCATTGCTCCGACCAGGCTGCGGACCATCGAGTGGCAGAACGCGTCCGCCGAGACCTCGGCCTCCACCACGTTTTCGTCGATCCGGCGCCACGCGAACCGTTGCAACTCGCGGATCGTCGTGCCGCCCTCGCGCTGCTTGCAGAACGCTGCGAAGTCCCGCAGGCCCAGCAGCGCCTCCGACGCCTGGTTCATCGCCGTCAGGGACAGCGGTCGGCCCCACCCGAGCGTGTCGAACCGGCGCAGCGGGTCCACGCCCCATGGCGCGTCCGACACCCGGTAGCGGTAGTGCCTGCGGATCGCGGAGAACCGGGCGTCGAAACCCTCCGGCGCGACCCGCGCGTCCAGCACCCGCACGTCGCCGGGCAGGAACCGGTTCCAGCGGTGCCGCATCCGCTCGAGGTCGGGAATCCCCCGCTCGTCCACCGCCAGCCGCCCGGCCGGCCCGGACAGCGGCACCACGTCCACGTGCACGACCTGCCCGGTCGCGTGCACACCGGCGTCCGTGCGACCGGCCACCACGACCGACTTCGGCACCGCGGCCCCGGGCGGCTGCTTCGCCAGCGCCTCCTCCAGCAGGCCCTGCACCGTGCGGCGGCCCGGCTGGCGGGCCCACCCGGAGAACTGCGTGCCGTCGTAGCTGACGTCCAGGCGCAGACGAACGAGCCCGCCCTCCCCGGAGGGAGCAGCGGGCTCGTCGCGTGGAACTTCTGCCGTCAGGACTCGTCCTTCTTGGCGTCGTCCTTGGCCTCGGCAGCAGCGTCGTCGGCACCCTCGGCCGGCTCGGCGGTCGCCTCGGTGGTGGCCGACTCGGGCGCCTCGGCGTCCTGATCGTCGGCCGCCTCGGCCTTGGTCTCCTCCACCTCAGCCGGAGCCGCGGCAGCCTCGTCCTTCGCGAACTTGGTCTTCCGCGCCTTCTCCGCCTCCGAGGTGACGGTCTTCTCGGACACCAGCTCGATGACCGCCATCGGGGCGTTGTCGCCCTTGCGCGGCAGCGTCTTGGTGATCCGGGTGTAGCCGCCGTTGCGGTCCGCGAAGAACGGGCCGATCTCGGCCAGCAGCTTGTGAACCACGTCCTTGTCGCGGATCACGCGCTGGATCTGACGCCGGTTGTGCAGGTCGCCGCGCTTCGCCTTGGTGATCAGCTTCTCGGCGAGCGGCCGCATCCGGCGGGCCTTGGCCTCGGTCGTGGTGATCTTGCCGTGCTCGAACAGCGACGTGGCGAGGTTCGCCATCATCAGCCGCTCGTGGGCCGCGGATCCACCGAGACGGGGGCCCTTCGTGGGGGTGGGCATTGCTTCTCCTCGTAAATCCGGCCGCTTTCAGGCCGGCGCCCGCCCCGCACGCTCATCCGGCGGGGCGGGCTGCCGTCCTTACAGCTGCTCCGTCTCTGCGTAGTCCTGGCCGTCGTCGTGGCCGTTGTCCGACAGACCGCCGACACCCTCGGCGGACCAGCTCTCGCCGCCCTCGTAGGACGCGGCAGCCGCGGTGGGGTCGAACCCGGGCGGGCTGTCCTTCAGCGAGAGGCCGAGGCCGACGAGCTTCATCTTGACCTCGTCGATCGACTTCGCGCCGAAGTTGCGGATGTCGAGCAGGTCGGCCTCGCTGCGCGAGACCAGTTCGCCGACCGTGTGGATGCCCTCGCGCTTGAGGCAGTTGTACGACCGGACCGTGAGGTCCAGGTCCTCGATCGGCATCGCGTAGGCGGCGATGGTGTCCGCCTCCTGCGGCGACGGGCCGATCTCGATGCCCTCGGCGTCGACGTTGAGCTCCCGAGCCAGGCCGAACAGCTCGACCAGCGTCTTGCCGGCGGAGGCGACGGCGTCGCGCGGGGTGATCGACGGCTTGGTCTCGACGTCCAGGATCAGCTTGTCGAAGTCGGTGCGCTGCTCGACACGGGTCGCCTCGACCTTGTAGGTGACCTTCAGCACCGGCGAGTAGATCGAGTCGACCGGGATCCGGCCGATCTCGGCACCCGCCTGCTTGTTCTGCTGAGCAGGCACGTAACCGCGACCGCGCTCGACGACCAGTTCGATCTCCAGCTTGCCCTTGCCGTTCAGCGAGGCGATGTGCAGATCCTGGTTGTGCACGGTGACACCGGCCGGGGGCACGATGTCGGCCGCGGTGACCTCACCCGGGCCCTGCTTGCGCAGGTACATGGTGACGGGCTCGTCCTCCTCCGAGGACACGACCAGTTCCTTGAGGTTCAGGATGATGTCGGTGACGTCTTCCTTCACCCCGGGAACGGTGGTGAACTCGTGCAGCACACCGTCGATGCGGATGCTGGTGACCGCCGCGCCCGGAATGGACGACAGCAGCGTGCGCCGCAGCGAGTTGCCGAGGGTGTACCCGAAGCCGGGCTCCAGCGGCTCGATGGTGAACCGGGACCGGGTCTCGTTGATCGGCTCCTCGCCGAGGGCCGGTCGCTGGGAAATCAGCACTTTCTTCTCTTCCTTTCCTGCCGGCGCCCGCCATATGACGCCGAAAGGGATGGCGATGCGGCGGCGCGCGGGTGCGCGCCGCCGCTACCGATCACTTCGAGTAGTACTCGACGATCAGCTGTTCCTGGACCGGAACGTCGATCTGCGCCCGCTCCGGGAGCTGGTGCACCAGGATGCGCAGGTTGGACTGCACGACCTGCAGCCAGCCGGGGATCGGCCGGTCGCCGAAGGACTCCTTGGCGGCCACGAAGGGCAGCATCTGGAGCGACTTCGGCCGCACGTCGATGATGTCGAACTTCTCGACCTGGTAGCTGGGGATCGTCACCTTCACGCCGTTGACGGTGAAGTGACCGTGCGCGACCAGCTGACGCGCCTGACGCCGGGTCCGGGCCAGTCCGGCGCGGTACACGACGTTGTCCAGACGGGACTCGAGGATCTGCAGCAGGTTCTCACCGGTCTTGCCGGGGCGCCGCGCGGCCTCCTTGTAGTAGCGGCTGAACTGCCGCTCGAGGACGCCGTAGGTGTAGCGAGCCTTCTGCTTCTCCTGGAGCTGAAGCAGGTACTCGCTCTCCTTGACGCGGCCGCGGCCGTGCTGGCCGGGCGGGTACGGGCGGCGCTCGAAAGCCTGGTCGCCGCCGACGAGGTCAACCTTGAGGCGCCGCGAGATGCGAGTCGCGGGGCCGGTGTAGCGAGCCATGTGTTGTTACTCCTCCCCGTTCCTCAGACCCGGCGCCGCTTGGGCGGGCGGCAGCCGTTGTGAGGCTGCGGGGTCACGTCCTGGATGGTGCCGACCTCGAGACCGGCGGCCTGCAGCGAACGGATCGCCGTCTCCCGGCCGGAACCCGGGCCCTTGACGAACACGTCGACCTTCTTCATCCCGTGCTCGGCGGCCTTGCGGGCAGCGTTCTCGGCCGCCATCTGCGCGGCGAACGGGGTGGACTTGCGGGAGCCCTTGAAGCCGACGTGACCGGACGAGGCCCACGAGATCACGGCACCGTTCGGGTCGGTGATCGACACGATGGTGTTGTTGAACGTGCTCTTGATGTGCGCGTGGCCGTGGGCCACGTTCTTCTTTTCCTTCCGCCGGACCTTCTTGGCCCCGGCGCGAGCCTTGGGTGGCATGTTGGGTGGTTTCTCCTGCCTAGCGCGAGTTTTCGGTCTGAGCGGCGGCAGCGGCGGCCTCGCGGGCCTCCTGCTGGCCACGCCGGATCAGCGAGCCGGCGTCGGTGTAGAGCTGGCGAAGCGCCATCGGGCGGGCATACAGGGCCTTCGGCGAAACGCACGAATTGTTGCGGCGGCGCACCTGCCCGGCGCCGATCCGCACGACCTTCTTGCCCTGGACGCTCACTTCTTGCCAGCCTTCTTCTTGCCGGCGACCGTCTTCTTCGGACCCTTGCGGGTGCGGGCGTTGGTCTTGGTCCGCTGACCGCGGACGGGCAGACCACGGCGCCACCGCAGGCCCTCGTAGCAGCCGATCTCGATCTTGCGACGGATGTCGGCCTGCACCTCGCGGCGGAGGTCACCCTCGACCTTGAAGTTCTCTTCGATGTAGTCCCGCAGCTTGACGAGGTCGTCGTCGGACAGGTCGCGCACCCGGGTGTCCGGGTTCAGCGACGTCGCGGCGATGAGCTCCTTCGAGCGGGTACGACCGATGCCGTAGATGTAGGTCAGCGCGATCTCCAACCGCTTCTCGCGGGGGAGGTCTACGCCGGCGAGTCGTGCCATGGCGCTTGATGCTCCTTCTAGTGTTCGTCACTCCAGGTGTGCTCCCCGCCCGGTTCCGGGACCGACTCGCACGTCGTCCGGAGCACTTGCGTGTCCGGTGTCCCGGCCCCGGCCTGGAGTCCGGGGGTCGGCTGGGCCGCTCGCGCGGCCCGGCAGGTGCGGGGAGGGTATTCAGCTGTCCGTCCGCTCTGCGTGGTGCAGGCGGTGATCAGCCCTGCCGCTGCTTGTGCCGCAGGTTCTCGCAGATCACCATGATCCGGCCGTGGCGGCGGATCACCTTGCACTTGTCGCAGATCTTCTTGACGCTCGGCTGGACCTTCACGTCTCCTGCTTCCTTATGCGTTGCTCACCGTGTCACTTGTAGCGGTAGACGATCCGCCCGCGAGACAGGTCGTACGGCGACAGCTCCACGACGACCCGGTCCTCCGGGAGGATGCGGATGTAGTGCTGCCGCATCTTGCCGCTGATGTGTGCCAGGACCTTGTGACCGTTCTCCAACTCGACTCGGAACATCGCGTTGGGGAGTGGCTCGATGACCCGACCTTCGACCTCGATGGCCCCGTCTTTCTTAGCCATGTCCTCCGCGTTTCGTGACTGGGTAGAGCAGCGAAATGGGCAACTCTTGCGTTCAGCGGACACGCCGCACCGATCCCGAGGACCCGAGCATTTACGAGCACGTTGGAACCGGCGTGATGAGTACGCCGACTAGATAGTGTACGCAGCCTGTGTCGCACCTCGCGAGGCGGGGTGATGTGTGGTAGGCAACGTCACTCCGACGATACCCCTGATCGCACCCGAAGGGGCGAAACCGCAGGTCAGGAGCCTTCGGGGAGGGTCAGGACGCGCGGTCCGTCGTCGGTGACGGCGACCGTGTGCTCCCAGTGGGCGGCGCGCGAGCCGTCCGCGGTCACCACGGTCCAGCCGTCCTCGAGCTCGACGGTCTCGGCGCTGCCGCCGGTCAGCATCGGCTCGATGGCCAGCGCCATGCCGGGCTTGAGCTTCGGCCCCTTGCCGGGCTTGCCGACGTTGGGCAGGAACGGCTCCATGTGCATCTCGGTGCCGATGCCGTGCCCGCCGTACTCGACGATCTGGCCGTAGTCGATGCCGTCGGCCGCCGCGGAGGTCTCGGCCGAGGACTGCACGGCGTGCGAGATGTCGGTCAGCCGGGCGCCGGGCACCGCGGCCTCGATGCCGGCCAGCATCGCGGCGCGGGTGGCGGCCGACAGCGCCTGGTCGGCGGCCGAGACGGTGCCGATGGCGAGGGTGACGGCGGAGTCGCCGTGCCAGCCGTCGAGGATGGCGCCGCAGTCCACGGACAGCAGGTCGCCCTCGGCCAGCACGGTCGTCTTCGCCGGGATGCCGTGGACCACCTGCTCGTTCACCGACGCGCAGATCGAGGCCGGGAAGCCGTGGTAGCCCTTGAACGAGGGCACCGCGCCGGCCGCCCGGATCGTCTGCTCGGCGATCTCGTCGAGGTCGCCGGTGCTGACGCCGGGCTTGGCGGCCTCGGCGACCGCCGCGAGGGTGCGGGCCACCACGATCCCGGCGGCCCGCATCGCGTCCAGCTCGCCGGGCGTCTTGATCTCGATGCCGCGGTGGCGGCGCAGCACGGAAGGCACCAGGTTCACGCGCGGTCGTCGAGCGCGTTCACGATCCGCGAGGACACCTCGTCGACCTCGCCGACGCCGTCCACCTTGACCAGGATGTCCCGGTAGTAGTCCAGCAGCGGCGCGGTCTCCGACTGGTAGACCTGCTGGCGGCGGCGGATGACCTCTTCGGTGTCGTCCGTGCGGCCGCGGCCCAGCAGGCGCTCGACCAGGACGTCCTCCGGCACGTCGAGCTGGATGACGGCGTCGAGCGCGCTGTCCGACTCGGCCAGCATCTCGCCGAGGACCTCGGCCTGCTTGGTGTTGCGCGGGAACCCGTCCAGCAGGAAGCCGGCCTTGGTGTCGGACTCGGCCAGGCGCTCGCGGACCATCTCGTTCGTCACGCTGTCCGGGACCAGCTCGCCGGAGTCGAGGTAGCGCTTGGCCTCCTCGCCCAGCGGCGTCTGCTCCGCCACGTGTGCGCGGAAGAGGTCACCGGTGGAAATGTGCGGGATGGAGAGCCGCTGCGACAGCGCTACCGCCTGAGTTCCCTTTCCTGCTCCGGGCGGGCCGACAAGAACCAGGCGCGTCATCGCAAGAACCCTTCGTAATTCCGCTGCATCAGCTGGCTTTCGATCTGCTTCACCGTGTCGAGGCCGACGCCGACCATGATCAGCACGGCGGTGCCGCCGAACGGGAAGTTCTGGTTGTTGCCCTGCTGCGTGATGGACAGGAAGAAGTTCGGCAGGATCGCGATGATGCCGAGGTAGAGCGAGCCGGGGAAGGTGATGCGGCCCAGCACGAAGCTCAGGTACTCGGCGGTCGGCCGACCGGGGCGGATGCCCGGGATGAAGCCGCCGAACTTCTTCATCTCCTCCGCGCGCTCATCCACGTTGAACGTGATGGTGATGTAGAAGTACGTGAAGAAGATGATCAGCGCGAAGTACAGCAGGATGTGCACCCAGCTGGACTGGTTGACCACGTAGGTCTGCAGGAAGGCCCGCCAGCCCGAGCCGCTGGTCGGGTCGCCGAACAGGCGGCTGATCAGGTCCGGCAGGTAGAGCAGCGACGAAGCGAAGATGACCGGGATGACACCGGCCTGGTTCACCTTGATCGGCAGGTAGGTCGACGTGCCGCCGTACATCCGGCGGCCGATCATCCGCTTGGCGTACTGCACCGGGATCCGGCGCTGGCCCTGCTCGACGAAGATGACGCTGGCGATGATCACCAGGCCGAAGACGCAGACCAGCGCGAAGACGAGGCCGCCCTGGTTGTTGAGGATGTTCATGCCCTCGGCCGGGATCCGGGCCGCGATGTTCAGGAAGATCAGCACGGACATGCCGTTGCCGACGCCGCGCTCGGTGATGAGCTCGCCCAGCCACATCATCACCGCGGTGCCCGCCGTCATCGTGATGACGATCAGCGCCAGCGAGAAGATGCTGTTGTCCGGGATGATCGACTGCGCGCAGTCCGGGAACAGCTGGCCGCGGTCGGCCAGCGCCACCACACCGGTCGCCTGCAGGATCGCCAGCGCGATCGTCAGGTAGCGGGTGTACTGCGTCAGCTTGCCCTGGCCCGCCTGGCCTTCCTTCTTCAGCTCCTCGAACCGCGGGATGACGACGGTGAGCAGCTGGATGATGATGCTGGCCGTGATGTACGGCATGATGCCGGTCGAGAAGATCGACAGCTGCAGCAGCGCCCCGCCGCTGAACAGGTTCAGCAGGGAGTAGATGCCGGACTGGTCGGCACCTGCCTGGCAAGCCTGCACATTCGGATAGGAGACCCCGGGCGCCGGAGTGACCGCACCGATCCGGTACACGGCCACGATCAACAGCGTGAACAGGATCTTCTTGCGCAGGTCCGGCGTGGCGAGAGCCGAGCGAAAGGCGCTGAGCACGCGGGGGACCTCCTCGGCGTCGCCGGTGGGTGTCACCGGCGATCGGCTTGGCCGGCACGCTGGCCGGCAGGAACACCATGTCGCTGGCAAGCCAGCAGCGCTCCGGGGCAGATGGGTCCCCGAAGCGCGTCGCCCGACTCTAACAGCCGGGGGTTGGAGGGTTGTGAGGTAGGCCGTGTTATGAGCCGGACCCCGGGTTCGGCCGGCGGGCCGGCCGGATCCTTCCGAACGAGAACCGCCACCCGACGGAGTTCGTCGTTCTCGGGGATGGCGACGGAAATTTCCGGTACAACAAGCTGGCTGCACCGAACACCACCCGGACAAAGGGGAAGACCGTGCGCCACCTCGTTCCCGCTGTCGCGATCGCGCTCCTGCTGACCGGCTGCTCAAGCTCCTCGCAGTCGGACGGCGGCGTTCCGTTCCAGCCGAAGCCGACGGCTCCCGCGTCCGCGTCCACCAGCGGCCAGAGCGAAACGAACGGCTACACCAAGCTGCGACTCGGTGACACGGCCGAGCTGAGCGCCAAGGCCGATGGCAGCCAACCCGCGACCTGGACCATCGAGAAGATCGAGATCGACCCGCCGTGCAACGGCTCGACGGGCACGAAGCACGTTCTCCTGCTGCACGTGCGGGCCAACACCGGCCCGGACAAGAACGCCGCCGAGCTGATTCCCGAGGCGTTCCGGTACACGTCGTTCGCCGAACCCGGGGAGAACGGCGGAACCACCCCGGCGAACGTCTCGTTGTGCCAATCCAAGGAGCCCGGGAGCGGACCGCTGCCGGTGCCGTACCAGCGGAACCAGGAGCTCACCGGCACGGTCGCGCTGGTCGTCCCGGAGGCGAACGGCACACTGATCCAGAACAGCCCCGGGATCACGGGCGAAGGCTGGGAGTGGTGGTATCCGGGCAGGTGAGGCGGCACTCCTCGTGCGGCACGGCGCGTGCCGCACGCGCCCCACTTCCCACCGCCACTCCCCCCGCGGTCACGAGCCGGGCTGGTCGCGGCGGGGGTTGAGCGCGTCGCCGCCGTTGACCGGTGGCTGTGGGCGCGGGAGGGGCTGCTGTGCGGGGAATCCGTAGCGCGGGGTGACCGGGTCGTAGTCGTACGTCGGAGGTGGTGGGGCGGGCGCGCGTTTCCCCCGGCCGGCGGCCAGCGTCGCGGCCACGATCGCCAGCACCGTCGCGCCCGCGACGAGCCAGAATCCGACGCCGAAGCTGTCCGCGGTGGTGACGCCGTCGGTGCCCTCGGCGATGCCGGCCGGGCGGAAGCTTCCGTGCAGGCTGATGGCCTGGAGACCGATCGACAGCGTGGTCGCGGCGAGGAAGCCGGCGCCGATGCCGCTCGCCAGTGCGGCGGCGAACTTCCCGCCCGGCGAGGACGCGCGACGGGCGGCGGCAAGGCCGATCACGGCCGCGATGAGCAGCAGCAACCCCGCCCCGGCCAGGGCCCAGCCGTTGCGGACGGGCTCCCCGGCCGTCGACGTCGGGATGCCAGGGCCGGCCGCTTCCGCGCTGAGGTCCCACCCGGTCACCGTCAGCTTCAGCTGGGTCTCGCCGTCGAATCGCAGCTCGCCGACGAACAGCGGCAGGAACGCCCCGGTGACGGCGGCCGCCGCGGCGAGCAGAGCCAATACGGCGCCTGCGACCCGCTTCCCCTGCCACCCCGAAGGCCGATGGGGAACGGGCGCGTAGCCCATGGGGGGTGGTGCCGCCGGGAACGACATCGTCCGATGGTGACACCGCTAGGCGAGCACGGCCGTCACGACAGCGTCACGATCGTCGCAGGTCATCCCCCTGGAGCAGCGCCGTGCGGCCGGACGGGCGAAACAGGAACGGCCCGCCGGTCCGAAGACCGGCGGGCCGTCCCGCGTCAAAGCGTCAGAGCTCGGTGGCCGAGCCGCCCGCCGCCTCGAGCTTCTCCTTCGCGGACGAGGAGAACTTGTCAGCGGAGACGTTCAGCTTCACGCCGTTCAGGTCGCCGTTGCCGAGGACCTTGACGAGCTGGTTCTTGCGAACCAGGCCGCGCTCCACCAGCTGCTCCTTGGTGACGTCGCCACCGTCCGGGAAGACCCGGGCGATGTCGCCGACGTTCACCGGCTGGTACTCGGTGCGGAAGCGGTTCTTGAACCCACGCAGCTTCGGCAGCCGCATGTGGATGGGCATCTGCCCACCCTCGAACCCGGCGGGCACGTTCTTCCGGGCCTTGGTGCCCTTCGTACCGCGACCGGCGGTCTTGCCCTTCGAACCCTCACCACGACCGACGCGGATCTTCTCGCGCTTGGCGCCCGGGGCCGGGCGCAGGTGGTGGATCTTGATGGCCGTCATGCCTTGACCTCCTCAACAGTCACGAGGTGGCGGACGGTGTGGATCAGACCGCGGACCTCCGGAGTGTCCTCGCGCACCACGGACTGCCGGATCTTGCGCAGCCCGAGGGTCCGCAGCGTGTCCCGGTGGTTCTGCTTGGTGCCGATCTTGCTCCGGACCTGGGTCACCTTGAGCTGAGCCATGTCAGACCCCCTGTCCCGCGCGCTGCCGCAGCATCCGGGCCGGGGCGACGTCCTCGAGCGGCAGACCGCGACGGGCCGCCACCTCCTCCGGACGCTGCAGGCCCTTCAGGGCCGCCACGGTCGCGTGCACGATGTTGATCGCGTTGTCGGAGCCCAGCGACTTCGACAGCACGTCGTGCACGCCCGCGCACTCCAGCACCGCACGCACCGGGCCACCGGCGATGACACCGGTACCGGCGCTGGCCGGACGGAGCAGGACCACACCGGCGGCCTCCTCACCCTGGACCGGGTGCGGGATGGTGCCGGCGATCCGGGGCACGCGGAAGAAGTTCTTCTTCGCTTCCTCGACGCCCTTGGCGATGGCCGCGGGAACTTCCTTGGCCTTGCCGTAGCCGACGCCGACCTGACCGTCGCCGTCACCGACGACCACCAGGGCGGTGAAGCTGAAGCGACGACCACCCTTCACGACCTTGGCGACGCGGTTGATCGCGACGACGCGCTCGAGGTGCGGGGTCTTCTCCTGGCCGGCCCCGCCACGGCCACCGTCGCGGCGGTCGCGGCGGTCACGACGGTCGCGGTCGTTGCCGCCCGGACCGCCCTGTCCACCGCCCTGCCGTGTACGTCCCGGCATCAGGCTTTCCTTCCATTCGCGAGCATGTGCATGGTTCTCAGAACTCCAACCCCGCCTCGCGAGCGGCGTCGGCCAGCGCGGCGATGCGGCCGTGGTAGCGGTTGCCACCGCGGTCGAACACGACGCTGGAGATGCCCGCACCCTTGGCGCGGGCGGCCACGAGCTCGCCGACCTTGGCGGCCTTGGCCTTCTTGTCGCCCTCGAGCGCACGCACGTCGGCCTCGAGGCTCGACGCCGACGCCAGGGTGTGCCCGGCCACGTCGTCGATCACCTGGACCGTGATGTGCCGCGAGGACCGGTGGATGACCAGCCGGGGCCGCTGGGCGGTCCCGCCGACCTTCTTGCGAAGCCGGAAGTGACGGCGCGCCTTCGCGACGCGGCGCCGGGTCGAAATGTCCTTGCCGACCGGCTTCCGCTTCTTCGTTGCCGTTTCGCTCATGATCACTTACCCGTCTTTCCGACCTTGCGACGGATGCGCTCACCCTCGTAGCGCAGCCCCTTGCCCTTGTACGGGTCCGGACGGCGGAGCCGGCGGATCACCGCGGCGATCTGGCCGACCTTCTGCTTGTCGATGCCGGACACGGAGAACCGGGTCGGGGTCTCGACCTTGAAGGTGATGCCTTCCGGCGCCTCGATCAGCACGGGGTGGCTGTAGCCGAGGGCGAATTCGAGGTTGCTGCCCTTGGCCTGGACGCGGTAACCGACACCGTGGATCTCGAGCTTCTTCTCGTAACCCTCGGTCACACCCACGACCAGGTTGTTGACCAGCGTGCGGGTCAGACCGTGCAGGGCACGGCTCTCCCGCTCGTCGTCCGGGCGCTTGACCAGCAGCGCGCCGTCCTCACCGCGCTCGACCGTGATCGGCTCGGCGACAGTGTGGGAAAGGGTGCCCTTGGGACCCTTCACCGAGATGTTCTGGCCGTCGATGGTCACCTCGACCCCGGAAGGGACGGTGATCGGCTGCTTACCGATGCGCGACATGCCTGCTCTCCCTTCCGTTACCAGACGTAGGCGAGGACTTCCCCGCCCACACCGTTGCGCTTGGCCTGCCGGTCGGTCTGAAGGCCGCCCGACGTCGAGATGATCGCGATGCCCAGCCCGCCCAGCACGCTCGGTAGCTCGGTCGACTTGGCGTACACCCGCAGACCCGGCTTGGACACCCGGCGCAGACCGGCGATGCTGCGCTCGCGGTTGCGGCCGTACTTCAGTTCCACGATGAGGTTCTTGTGCTTCTCACCCGGCTCGTCCCGGTAGCCCGAGATGTAACCCTCGCGCTTCAGGATCTCGGCGATGTTCGCCTTGAGCTTCGAGTGCGGCACCACGACCTCGTCGTGATACGCCGAGTTGGCGTTGCGCAGACGTGTCAGGAAGTCTGCGATGGGGTCGGTCATCGTCATGGTGACCTTCAACCTTTCTCGCCTGGTTCCCCCTGCTCAGAGGGCCTGTGGCGAAGTGGGAGCTTCTGTCGTTCCTACCAGCTGGACTTGGACACGCCGGGGAGTTCGCCCGCGTGCGCCATCTCGCGCAGGCAAACCCGGCACAGTCCGAACTTGCGGAACACCGAGTGGGGCCGGCCGCACTTGTTGCAGCGCGTGTAGGCACGCACCTTGAACTTCGGCTTGCGGGCCGCCTTGGCGATCAGAGCCTTCTTGGCCATCAGTTCTCCTTGAACGGGAAGCCGAGCTTGCGGAGCAGCGCGCGGCCCTCGTCGTCGGTGGTAGCGGTGGTGACAACGGTGACGTCCATGCCGCGGGGGCGGTCGATGGAGTCGGGGTCGATCTCGTGGAACATCGACTGCTCGTTGAGACCGAAGGTGTAGTTGCCGTTGCCGTCGAACTGCTTGGCCGACAGCCCGCGGAAGTCACGGATACGCGGCAGCGCGATCGTCAGCAGCCGGTCCAGGAACTCCCACATGCGGTCGCCGCGCAGGGTCACGCGCGCACCGATCGGCTGGCCCTCACGCAGCTTGAACTGCGCGATGGACTTGCGCGCCCGGCGCACCTCGGGCTTCTGACCGGTGATGGCCGCGAGGTCGCGGATCGCACCGTCGATCAGCTTGCTGTCCCGCGCGGCGTCGCCGACACCCATGTTGACGACGACCTTGACCACGCCCGGGATCTGGTGGACGTTCTCGTAGCCGAACTCGCTGCGGAGCTCGCCCTTGATCTCTTCGCGGTACCGCGTCTTCAACCGCGGCACGATCTTCTCTGCGGTCGTCATCAGATGTCCTTACCGGTCCGGCGCGAGATGCGAACCTTCTTGCCGTCCTCGCCGATGCGGTAGCCCACGCGGGTCGGCTTGCCGTCGGAGTCCACGACCATCACGTTCGACACGTGGATCGGGGCCTCCTGGGTCACGATGCCGCCGGACTGCGCGCCGCGCTGGGTCTGCGAGATCCGGGTGTGCTTCTTGATCCGGTTCACGCCCTCGACCAGCACCCGCTGGCGCTCCGGGTAGGCCTTGATGACCTTGCCCTTGGCGCCCTTGTCCTTGCCGGCGATGACGACGACCGTGTCGCCCTTCTTCACCTTCATCAGAGCACCTCCGGCGCCAGCGAGATGATCTTCATGAACTTGCGGTCACGCAGCTCACGGCCGACCGGGCCGAAGATGCGGGTGCCGCGCGGCTCGTTGTCGTTCTTGATGAGCACGGCGGCGTTCTCGTCGAACTTGATGTAGGAGCCGTCCGGGCGACGCCGCTCCTTCGTCGTGCGGACGACGACGGCCTTGACCACGTCACCCTTCTTCACCCCGGCAGCCGGGATGGCGTCCTTGACGGTGGCGACGATGATGTCGCCGATACCCGCGTAGCGCCGTCCCGAGCCACCGAGCACGCGGATGCAGAGGATCTCCTTGGCACCCGTGTTGTCGGCGACTCGCAGCCGCGACTCCTGCTGGATCACGTCAACTCCTGTATGTCGCGCCGGTTCTCACGCGGCGGTGAGCCTGGCGGAACGGAGGAGGCCCGAATGGGCCTCCGATTACTTGGCCTTCTCCACGATCCGCACGAGCCGCCACCGCTTGGTGGCCGAGGTCGGGCGGGTCTCCATGAGGATCACGCGGTCACCGATGCCGGCGGTGTTCTCCTCGTCGTGCGCCTTCACCTTGCTGGTGGAGCGGAGAACCTTGCCGTAGCGGCGGTGCTTCTTGCGGTCCTCGAGCTCGACCACGATCGTCTTGTCCATCTTGTCCGAGACGACGTAGCCCTCGCGGACCTTCCGGTAGTTGCGACCGGATTCGGCACTCTGCACCGGCTGCGCGGCGAGCTCTGGGGTCTGCTCACTCATCAGGCAGCACCTTCTTCATTCTCGGCGTCGGGGGAAACGGACAGGCCGAGCTCGCGCTCCCGCATGACCGTGTAGATCCGAGCGATGTCGGCACGGACGGTGCGGAGGCGGCGGTTGTTGTCCAGCTGCCCGGTGGCCATCTGGAAGCGGAGGTTGAACAGCTCCTCCTTGGCCTCCTTCAGGCGCAGCACGAGCTCCTCGTTGGTGAGCTCACGCAGCTCTGCGGCGGCGACACCTGCCTGCGCCATCAGAACTCACCACCTTCACGGGTCACGATGCGGCACTTCATGGGGAGCTTGTGGATCGCGCGGCGCAGCGCCTCACGAGCCTGGGCCTCGTTCGGGAAGCTCAGCTCGAACATGACGCGGCCCGGCTTGACGTTCGCGACCCACCACTCGGGCGAACCCTTACCGGAACCCATGCGGGTTTCGGCCGGCTTCTTGGTGAGCGGGCGGTCCGGGAAGATGTTGATCCAGACCTTGCCGCCACGCTTGATGTGCCGGGTGATGGCGATACGAGCGGACTCGATCTGCCGGTTGGTCACGTAGTGGTGCTCAAGCGCCTGGATGCCGTACTCACCGAAGGTGACCTTCGTACCGCCCTTGGCGGCACCGGAACGCTTCGGCGAGTGCTGCTTGCGGTGCTTGACCTTGCGTGGGACGAGCACGCCTCAGCCCTCCGTCTTCTCGGCCGCGTCCGGCGAGCCCTGCGCGGGCGCCTCGCTGGTCGCGACATCCGTGTCGGCCTTCGCGGCGGCAGCGGCGCGGCCGGCTTCGGTCGAGGTCGGCGTCGTGCCCTGCGCACCAGACCGGCGCGGGCGCGACGGACGCTCCCGGCGCGGACGCTCGTTGGCGGCCGCGGCGTCCCGCTCGGCCTTGGCCTTCAGGCCGCCGACCAGGTCGCCCTTGTAGATCCACACCTTCACGCCGATGCGGCCGAAGGTGGTACGGGCCTCGAAGAAGCCGTAGTCGATGTCCGCGCGCAGCGTGTGCAGCGGGACCCGGCCGTCGCGGTAGTGCTCCGACCGCGACATCTCGGCACCGCCGAGACGGCCGCTGCACTGCACGCGGATGCCCTTGACCTGCGACGAGCGCATGGTCGTCTGGATCGCCTTGCGCATCGCGCGGCGGAACGCCACGCGGTTGGACAGCTGCTCGGCGACGCTCTGGGCGACCAGCTGCGCGTCGGCCTCGGGGTTCTTCACCTCGAGGATGTTCAGCTGGACCTGCTTGCCGGTCAGCTTCTCCAGCGAGCCGCGGATCCGGTCGGCCTCCGCGCCGCGGCGGCCGATCACGATGCCCGGACGCGCGGTGTGGATGTCCACCCGCACGCGGTCACGGGTGCGCTCGATCTCGACCTTGGAGATGCCGGCGCGCTCCATGCCGGTGGAGAGCAGCTTGCGGATCTTGACGTCCTCGGCCACGTACTCCGCGTACTGCTTGTCGGCGTACCAGCGCGACTTCCAGTCGGTGGTGATTCCCAGCCGGAAGCCGTGCGGGTTGATCTTCTGGCCCACTAGCGGCCACCTGCCTTCTTCTTACCGCTCTTCTTCGCTTCCGGACGCGACTCCACCTCGACCGTGATGTGGCTCGTCCGCTTCCGGATCCGGTACGCACGGCCCTGGGCGCGCGGCTGGATGCGCTTGAGGGTCGGCCCCTCGTCGGCGTACGCGTTCTTCACGAACAGCGTGTCCGGGTCCAGGTTGAGGTTGTTCTCGGCGTTGGCCACGGCGCTCGCGAGCACCTTCGCCACCGGCTGGCTCGCCGCGTACGGCGAGAACCGGAGCACGGCGAGGGCTTCGGCGGCGCTAAGACCCTTGATCAGCTCGATCACCCGGCGCACCTTCGTCGGCGAGTCCCGGACGAAGCGAGCCCGCGCCACGGCCACCTGGGCCGGAGCGGTTTCTGGGGCTGTCATCGCTTGCTTTCCCTAACTCTCGTGTGCCCGCTCAGCGGCGGCGCGACTTCCGGTCATCCTTGACGTGACCCTTGAAGGTCCGCGTCGGAGCGAACTCGCCAAGCTTGTGGCCGACCATGGCCTCGCTGACGAACACCGGCACGTGCTTGCGGCCGTCGTGCACCGCGATGGTGTGACCCAGCATGTCCGGGATGATCGTGGACCGGCGGGACCAGGTCTTGATCACGGTCTTCTTGCCCGACTCGTTGAGCGCGTCCACCTTCTTGAGCAGGTGGTCGTCCACGAACGGGCCCTTCTTCAGGCTGCGCGGCATGTTGTCTTACCTCCCTGCTCAGCGCTTCTTGCCGGTACGCCGGCGGCGGACGATCAGTGCGTCGGACGGCTTGCGGCGGCGGGTGCGGCCCTCCGGCTTGCCGTTCGGGTTGACCGGGTGGCGACCACCCGAGGTCTTGCCCTCACCACCACCGTGCGGGTGGTCGACCGGGTTCATGACGACACCACGGACGGTGGGGCGCTTGCCGCGCCAGCGGTTGCGGCCCGCCTTGCCCCAGTTGATGTTCTGGTGCTCGGAGTTGCCGACCTCGCCGACGGTGGCGCGGTTGCGCACGTCCACGTTGCGGATTTCGCCCGAGGGCATCCGCAGCTGGGCGTACGGGCCGTCCTTGGCGACCAGCTGCACGCGGGCGCCGGCGGAGCGGGCGATCTTCGCGCCGCCACCGGGACGCAGCTCGATGGCGTGCACCACGGTGCCGACCGGGATGTTGCGCAGCGGCAGGTTGTTGCCCGGCTTGATGTCGGCCCGCGGGCCGGCCTCGACGGTGTCACCCTGCTTGAGCTTGTCCGGCGCGATGATGTAGCGCTTCTCGCCGTCCGCGTAGTGCAGCAGCGCGATGCGGGCGGTCCGGTTGGGGTCGTACTCGATGTGCGCGACCTTGGCCGGGATGCCGTCCTTGTCGTTGCGCCGGAAGTCGATGACCCGGTAGGCCCGCTTGTGGCCGCCACCCTTGTGCCGGGTGGTGATCTTGCCCGAGGAGTTGCGGCCGCCCGACTTGCTCAGCGGGCGCAGCAGCGACTTCTCCGGCTCGGACCGGGTGATCTCGGCGAAGTCCGACACGCTCGAGCCACGGCGGCCCGGAGTCGTCGGCTTGTACTTACGAATACCCATGACAGCTTCCGTCCCTTACGCGGCGGGTCCGCCGAAGATCTCGATCGGCTTGCTCTCGGCGGACAGCGTCACGACGGCGCGCTTGACGTTCTTGCGCTTGCCGAAGCCGTAGCGGGTCCGCTTGCGCTTGCCCTGCCGGTTCAGCGTGTTCACGCTGACGACCTTGACGCCGAAGATCTGCTCGACGGCGATCTTGATCTGCGTCTTGTTGGCGTCCGGCCGGACCTCGAACGTGTACTTGTGGTCTTCGAGGAGCCCGTAGGACTTCTCGGAGATCACCGGCGCGAGCACGATGTCACGAGGGTCCGGGATGGCAACGCTGCTCACTGCGCTTCACTCCCTTCAACCTCACTGGCCCGCGCGGAAGCCTTGGCCGCCTTGCCCTTGACCGGGCCGGCGATGAAGGCGTCGTACGCGGCCTTGGTGAACACCACGTCGTCGTTGACCAGCACGTCGTAGGTGTTGAGCTGGTCCGGGTTGATCAGGTGCACGTTCGGCAGGTTGCGGGCGGACAGCCAGCCCCGCTCGTCCTCGCGGTGCAGCACGACCAGCAGGCGCTTGGCCTGGGTCACGGCGGCGAGGGCCTTCTTCGCCTCCTTGGTGTTGGGCTTCTCGCCCGACACCAGCTCGGTGATGACGTGCACCTGGCCGGCGCGCGCCCGGTCGGAGAGGGCACCGCGCAGGGCGGCGGCCTTCATCTTCTTCGGGGTGCGCTGGCTGTAGTCGCGCGGCGTGGGGCCGTGGACGGTGCCACCGCCGGCGAACTGCGGGGCGCGGGTCGAACCCTGGCGGGCGCGGCCGGTGCCCTTCTGGCGGTACGGCTTCTTGCCGCCACCGGAGACCTCGCCGCGGGTCTTCGTGTCGTGCGTGCCCTGGCGCGCGGCGGCCTGCTGGGCCACCACGACCTGGTGCATCAGCGGCACGTTGGCCTGCACGTCGAAGATGTCGGCGGGGAGCTCGACGGTGCCCTCGGCGCTGCCGGCGGGGGTCTTCAGCTCAACGCTGGTCATTCGGTCGCACCACCCTTCGCGGCGGTCTTGACGAAGACGAGGCTGCCCTTGGGGCCGGGGACGGCGCCCTTGATCAGCAGCAGGCCCTCTTCGGCGCGCACGTCGTGGACGGTCAGGCCCTGGGTCGTGACCCGGACGCCACCCATCCGGCCGGCCATCCGCAGACCCTTGAAGACGCGGCCCGGGGTGGCGCAGCCACCGATCGAGCCCGGGGCGCGGTGCTTGGCCTGGTTACCGTGGCTGGCGCCCTGGCCCTTGAAGCCATGGCGCTTCATGACACCGGCGTAGCCCTTGCCCTTGCTGGTGCCCGTGACGTCGACGCGGGAGCCCGCGGGGAACACCTCGGCGGTGATCTCCTGGCCGACCTCGTAGCTCTCGGCGTCGGTCGTGCGCAGCTCGGCGAGGTACCGCCGCGGCGTCACGCCGGCCTTCTGGAAGTGGCCGGTCACCGGCTTGTTGACCTTGCGCGGGTCCACGGCGCCGAAAGCCAGCTGCACGGCCTGGTAGCCGTCGTTGTCCTGGGTACGGATCTGGGTCACCACGTTCGGCCCGGCCTGCACGACGGTCACCGGAACGATCCGGTTGTCCTCGCCGAAGACCTGGGTCATGCCGAGCTTGGTGCCCAGGATGCCCTTTACTTGCCTGTCAGACATGAGTCTCTTATCTCCGCCGCTCGCCCAACGCTTACTGGATGTTGACGTCGACGCTCGCCGGGAGGTCGATGCGCATGAGCGCGTCGACCGTCTTCGGCGTCGGGTCGAGGATGTCGATCAGCCGCTTGTGCGTGCGCATCTCGAAGTGCTCGCGCGAGTCCTTGTACTTGTGCGGCGAGCGGATGACGCAGTAAACGTTCTTCTCGGTGGGCAGCGGCACAGGTCCGACGACCGAGGCGCCGGTGCGCGTCACCGTCTCGACGATCTTGCGCGCGCTGGCATCGATCGCCTCGTGGTCGTAGGCCTTGAGCCTGATGCGGATCTTCTGTCCCGCCATGGTCGCAGCTCGTTCCTTCGTCTTGTGCCGCTATCTCTACCGGCACTTTCGCGCCGGTTTCCGCACGTCAACGCCCTCGCGTCCGATCCACGCGGTCGGGCGTGTCGCGCCCGCTGCGCAGACTGATCCCGTAAGAGGATCGTCGTCGTGCCGGTTGGTCTTCACCGCGAGACGGCCGTGCCGGCCATCTGTCGCGCCCGCGGTCTCCCCCTGGGATTCCCACGGACCAAGGCCACTCGTGCCGGGGCGGCCGATTTCTGAACAGATATCGGCCGCCCCGCAACGAGCAACTCAACTAGTGTCGCACACGTGGTTCCACAACCCGGCCCCGGGGTGCTATAAGCACTCCGGGGCCGGATGGAATCACTTGATGATCTTGGTGACCTGGCCCGCGCCCACGGTCCGGCCACCCTCGCGGATGGCGAACCGCAGACCCTCGTCCATGGCGACCGGCTGGATGAGCTGCACCTTGATCTCGGTGTTGTCACCCGGCATGACCATCTCGGTGCCCTCGGGGAGGGTCACGACGCCGGTCACGTCGGTCGTGCGGAAGTAGAACTGCGGGCGGTAGTTGTTGAAGAACGGCGTGTGACGGCCACCCTCGTCCTTGGACAGGATGTAGACCGAGCCCTCGAACTCCGTGTGCGGAGTCGTGGTGCCGGGCTTCACGACGACCTGGCCGCGCTCGACGTCCTCGCGCTTGATGCCACGCAGCAGCAGACCGACGTTGTCACCGGCCTGGCCCGAGTCGAGCAGCTTGCGGAACATCTCGACACCGGTGACAGTCGTCTTCTGCGACTTCTCCTTGATGCCGACGATCTCGACCTCTTCGTTGACGTTGATCTGGCCGCGCTCCACGCGACCGGTCACGACGGTGCCGCGGCCGGTGATGGTGAAGACGTCCTCGATCGGCATCAGGAACGGCTTGTCGAGGTCACGCACCGGGTCCGGCACGTTGTCGTCGACGGCCTGCATGAGCTCCAGGACCGACTCCGACCACTTCGGGTCGCCCTCGAGGGCCTTGAGGCCGGAGACCTTGACCACGGGGGCGTCGTCGCCGGGGAACTCCTGCGAGGACAGCAGCTCGCGGACCTCCAGCTCGACGAGCTCGAGGATCTCCTCGTCGTCGACCATGTCGGCCTTGTTCAGGGCCACGACGATGTAGGGCACACCGACCTGGCGGGCGAGCAGCACGTGCTCACGCGTCTGCGGCATCGGGCCGTCGGTCGCGGCGACCACCAGGATCGCGCCGTCCATCTGGGCGGCACCGGTGATCATGTTCTTGATGTAGTCCGCGTGACCGGGGGCGTCCACGTGGGCGTAGTGACGCTTCTCGGTCTGGTACTCGACGTGCGAGATGTTGATCGTGATACCGCGCTGCTTCTCTTCCGGCGCGTTGTCGATCTGGTCGAACGCCCGGGACTCGTTGAGCTCCGGGTACTTGTCGTGCAGAACCTTGGTGATCGCCGCGGTCAGCGTGGTCTTGCCGTGGTCGACGTGACCGATGGTCCCGATGTTGACGTGCGGCTTGCTCCGCTCGAACTTCGCCTTCGCCACTGGAATGTCCTCCTGGACTCTTGCTTTGCTTCACCGCCGGCGTGGCAGCCGAACGGCGATCGATCTGGTCGGTTGTGCGGACCCTAGGGGAGGCCCCTGTGCGCGCCCGCGTTGGGTGCTGTGGGGTTTACTCCCCCGTCGCCTTCGCGATGATCTCCTTCGCGACGTTCGAGGGAACCTCGGCGTAGGAGTCGAACGTCATCGAGTAGTTCGCCCGACCCTGGGTACGAGACCGCAGGTCGCCGACGTACCCGAACATCTCGGACAGCGGAACCAGTGCCTTCACGACTCGGGTGCCTGCCCGCTCGTCCATGGCCTGGATCTGGCCACGGCGAGAGTTGAGGTCGCCGATGACGTCACCCATGTAGTCCTCGGGGGTGGTCACCTCGACGGCCATGACCGGCTCCAGCAGAACCGGGCTGGCCTGGCGCGCGGCCTCCTTGAGCGCCATGGAACCGGCGATCTTGAAGGCCATTTCCGACGAGTCGACCTCGTGGTAAGCGCCGTCCAACAGGGTCACCTTCAGCCCGACCAGCGGGTAACCGGCGAGGACACCGTACTGCATGGCGTCCTGGGCACCGGCGTCCACCGACGGGATGTACTCGCGCGGCACGCGGCCACCGGTGACCTTGTTGTCGAACTCGTAGAGGGCGCCGTCACCGGTGGACAGCGGCTCCAGCTTGATGATCACGCGCGCGAACTGGCCGGAACCACCGGTCTGCTTCTTGTGCGTGTACTCGTACTTCTCGACCGTGCGGCGGATCGTCTCGCGGTAGGCGACCTGCGGCTTACCGATGTTCGCCTCGACCTTGTAGTCGGACTTCATGCGGTTGACCAGCACCTCGAGGTGCAGCTCGCCCATGCCCGCGATGATCGTCTGACCGGTCTCCTCGTCGAGCTGGACCTGGAAGGTGGGGTCCTCCTCGGCCAGCTTCTGGATCGCGGTCGACAGCTTCTCCTGGTCGGCCTTCGTCTTGGGCTCGATGGCCACCTTGATGACCGGCTCGGGGAAGGTCATCGACTCCAGAACGATCGGGTTCTGCGGGTCGCACAGGGTGTCACCGGTCGTGGTGTCCTTCAGGCCGATGACCGCGTAGATGTGGCCGGCCTGGGCCTCGTCGACCGGGTTCTCCTTGTTGGAGTGCATCTGGAAGAGCTTCCCGATGCGCTCCTTGCGCTCCTTGGTCGAGTTGATGACCTGCGCGCCGGCGGCGACCTTGCCCGAGTAGACCCGGACGTAGGTCAGCTTGCCGAAGAACGGGTGCGCGGCGATCTTGAACGCCAGGGCCGCGAACGGCTCGTCGACCGACGGCTTCCGCGAGGCCGGGGTCTCACCGTCGGTGAGGGTGCCCTCGACGGCCGGGACGTCCAGCGGCGACGGCAGGTAGTCGATCACCGCGTCGAGCATGGGCTGCACGCCCTTGTTCTTGAACGCGGAGCCGCACAGCACCGGGTACGCCTCGCGGGCGACGGTCAGCTTGCGGATACCGGCCTTGATGTCGGCCTCGGACAGCTCCTCGCCGCCGAAGTACTTCTCCATCAGGGCGTCGTCGGTCTCCGCGACGGCCTCGATCAGCTTGTCGCGGTACTCGGCGGCCTTGTCGGCGAGGTCGGCCGGGATGTCCTCGACCTCGTAGTCCTCGCCCTTCTTGACCTCGCCCCGCCAGGTCAGCGCCTTCATGCGGACCAGGTCGATGACGCCCTGGAAGTCGCTCTCGGCGCCGATCGGCAGCTGGATGACCAGCGGGCGCGCACCGAGGCGCTCCTCGATGGTGCGGACGGTGAAGTAGAAGTCCGCGCCCAGCTTGTCCATCTTGTTGACGAAGCAGATGCGCGGGACCTCGTACTTGTCGGCCTGGCGCCAGACCTGCTCGGACTGGGGCTCGACACCCTCCTTGCCGTCGAACACGGCAACGGCACCGTCGAGCACCCGCAGCGAACGCTCCACCTCGACGGTGAAGTCGACGTGGCCGGGGGTGTCGATGATGTTGATCTGGTGGTCGGCCCAGAAGGTGGTGGTGGCAGCCGAGGTGATGGTGATACCCCGCTTCTGCTCCTCCTCCATCCAGTCCATCGTCGCGGCGCCGTCGTGCACCTCGCCGATCTTGTAGTTGATCCCGGTGTAGAACAGGATCCGCTCGGTGGTGGTGGTCTTACCGGCGTCGATGTGAGCCATGATGCCGATGTTGCGGACCTTGTTCAGGTCGGTCAGCACGTCGCGTGCCACTGCACTGTTCCCCTGTCTCGAAGCTTGGGGCCCGGCCTGGCTTGTCTCGGCAGCCGGGCTACGTTCACCACCGGTAGTGGGCGAACGCCTTGTTGGACTCGGCCATCTTGTGGGTGTCCTCGCGGCGCTTCACGCTGGCCCCGAGGCCGTTGCTCGCATCGAGCAGCTCGTTCTGCAGACGCTCGATCATGGTCTTCTCGCGGCGGGCGCGGGAGAAGCTGACGATCCACCGCAGCGCAAGGGTCGTCGAGCGGCCCGGCTTGACCTCGATCGGCACCTGGTAGGTGGCACCACCGACGCGGCGGCTCTTCACCTCGATGCTCGGCTTCACGTTGTCCAGCGCACGCTTGAGCGTGACGACGGGATCCGTGCCGGTCTTCTCCCGGGCACCTTCCAGCGCGCCGTAGACGATGCGCTCGGCCAGCGAACGCTTGCCGTCGGTCAGCACCTTGTTGATCAACTGGGTGACCAGCGGGGAACCGTAAACCGGGTCGGAGATCAGCGGCCGCTTCGGGGCCGGACCCTTGCGGGGCATTAGCTCTTCTCCTTCTTCGCGCCGTACCGGCTGCGCGCCTGCTTGCGGTTCTTCACACCCTGGGTGTCGAGCGAACCGCGGATGATCTTGTAGCGAACGCCGGGCAGGTCCTTCACACGACCACCACGCACGAGCACCATCGAGTGCTCCTGCAGGTTGTGGCCCTCGCCCGGGATGTAGGCGGTGACCTCGATGCCGCTGGTCAGCTTCACACGCGCGACCTTGCGCAGCGCCGAGTTCGGCTTCTTGGGCGTCGTGGTGTACACGCGAGTGCACACGCCACGCCGCTGCGGACTCCCCTTGAGGGCCGCGGTCTTCTGCTTGGCAGCCTTGTCCTGGCGGCCCTTGCGGACCAGCTGCTGGATCGTGGGCAATGGACCAGCCTTCTGTCGCGTCTTGCTTGTTCCGTCTTAGGTCTCCCCGGCCCCCGAGGTCGGGCGTGTCGGCCCGCGTCTGGGTCTGTCGACCGCTAACGTTCCCTCGGATTTCCGTGGAGCTCCGCTTCGCCGCGGCCGTCGCCACGATGCCGGAGCATCCCCGCTTGGCCGAAAAGCACGCAGAGCGGCCCGACGCATGCCGGGCACAGTCGTCAAAGATACCCGCCCTTGCGGCAGGCGGTGGCATCGGGGGTCCCTAACGGGCTCACACCCCGGCTCCGGCGAGAAGGTGGTGTGGCGAGTCTAGCGGAAAGACGGCCTCGCAGGAGGTGTTCCGCTCAGTGTCGGGTCCCCGTCGGCCGGCGCGTTCGACCAGGTCGGCGGGCATCTTCGGCGACAGTTTCAACGCCGGAAATGGCGGCGGAATTCCCGCGTGGCGAAAAGTGATCAATCGAATCGGTGAGTTGCCGGGAAGCGCGCCCGCGGACCACACGTGTGGTGCATGATCCGATACCGAAGGTGCGATTTCACCACGGGGAGGGACCACATGGCGTACGGCAGCCATGGCGATCTGGTCGAGCAGCTGCAGCAGAAGCTGGACCAGGTCGAGCAGCACAAGCGGAACGGGGAGCAGCGCAAGGCCGCTCTCACCCGGATGAAGGAACAGATCGGTGAGCTGTCGGTCACCGTCTCCTCCCCCGACCGGACCGTGACGGTCGTCGCCGGGCCGGGTGGCGGTGTGCAGTCGGTCCGGGTCAGCGAGGACGCGCTCGGGGGAAGCGCCATCCAGCTGTCGTCGACGATCACCAGCACGATCCGCGAGGCGGTCGCGGCGGCGGCGCGGCAGCAGGCCGCGATCGTCCAGGACGCCCTCGGCGAGCAGAGCAACGTGCTGGAGTCGGTGCTGGAGACCCAGGCCGAGGCGTTCGGCATGAGCGTGGCGGACCTCAAGGCGAAGCTGGCCGACGAACGGCCGGTCGCCGCACCGCGGCCGATCGACCAGGGCGCGGACTTCGCCGAGGAGGACTTCCTGGAGGAACGGCCCGCGGAACGCCCGGCTCGTCCCGCTCCCCCGCCCCGGCGCGAACCGGCGGACGAGGACTACATCGACCCGTTCGGGAACGCCTGATGGCCGGCGGGTTCCAGGTCGACGTCGAAGCGCTGCGCACCACCGGTGCACGAGCGGCTGATCTGACGGGAAAGGTGTCGGCGCTCCAGCAGGCGACCCACGAGGCGGACGTGCCGACGGTGTCGTGGGGCCTGCTCGGAGTCCCCGTGCACGCGTTCTACCAGCAGTTGCTCGGTCAGCTCAAAACTCACCTGAACGAGATGTCCGAGGGCTACCAGTCGATCGGGGCGAAGCTGACCAGCGCGGCCGACGCCTACAGCTCGATGGACGACGAGGTGGTCCGCGCGTTCGGCGACATCGCCGAGCTGCTCGAGGAGACCGACGCGGGAACGGAGGCGATCTGACGTGCCCACGGACGCGGAGGCGCTCGCCGAGAACTTCGGCTCCGGGTACGACGCCGAAGAGGTGCAGGAGAAGATCGACGACACCGCTCCGGTGAAGCTCTACTCCGGCGCGAAGGACACCCTCGACGCGGGTTTCCGGCTCGGCGAGGACCTGGCGAAGGGTGACATCGACGCCCTGGTCGCGGACGGTGCGGAGGCCTTCTCCACGGCCAGCTCGTTCGTGAACGAGGCGGCCGACACCATCGGTGGCATCGTGAGCGACCCGCTCGGCTGGCTGATCTCGAACGGGGTCGGTTTCCTGGTCAGCTGGATCAAACCGCTCGAGGACGCGCTCGAGCTCGTCACCGGCGACCCCGACGCGCTGGAGGACGGCGCGAAGGCGTTCAACCAGCTCGGCGAGCAGATCGAGGCGCTGAAGCAGGAGACCGAAGAGCTCCTGGCGACCGGGCTCGCCAACTGGCACGGCGACGGTGCCGCGGCGGCGGCGAAGCGGCTGAGCGAGTTCCGCGACGGCTTGTCCGGCACGGCCGGCGCGACGACCGAGCTGGCGACGCTGCTCGCGGTGAGTTCGGCCGTGATGAGCATCGCGAAGGACCTCGTGCTGAGCATCATCAGCGACTTCGTCGAGTGGCTGATCGTCACCTGGCTGGCCGCGCTCGCCGCCACGGTAGTCACGCTGGGCGGCTCGGAGGCCGCGGCGATGGCCGCCACCGGGGTCCGGGCCGCGACCGAAACGTCCAAGGTCAGCCGCTGGGTGCAGAAGCTGACCACGGTCATCAACAAGATCAAGGACCTGCTCGACAAGATCAAGGCGTTCCTCGAGAAGATCCCGGGGTTCAAGAAGCTCGCGGACGCCGTCGGCAAGGCCGGGAACAGCCTCAGCCCCGAGAAGGTCACCGACAAGGTCGCGCAGCAGCTGACCGAGGGTGTTCTGAAGGAGAACCTCGGCGAGGACGCCGCGGACGACATCCTTGAGCGGGCCAAAAAGGCCGCGGAGCAGTCACCCAACCTGACGCGCGAACTGCGCGGGGCGATCAGCGACGCCATCGGCGAGCAGGCCGGCGGCAAGCTCAAGGAATTCGCCGGCGAGGCGGTGAAGGACCAGGTCATCTCGATGCAGGAACGCCCGGGCGGCGAGGACGTCCCGGGCAGCGAGCGCAAGCTGCCGGACGTTCCCGGCACGATCGACAAGGCCCAGAAAACGTTCGACGATTTCACCGAGAAGGCCGGGCAGGCCGAGGAGCACGGCGACACGGACATGTCCGACGCCGAGATCAGCGGCAAGCTCGACTTCTGAGTCACGTGAAAGGGGCCCCAGGCACGCGCCTGGGGCCCCTTCGCGTCGGTAGACCTAGTCGTCCTCGTCGGGTTTGGCGTGGTCCGGCTTGCCCGGGTTGGGGTCCCTCGACAGGTCGATCGCCGGGTGGGTGGGTGCGCCCTCGGGCGCTGCGTGCCGTCCCCTCGACGGCGCCTCCTCCGGGGCCTGCTCTGCGTTCACAACGCCCTCCTCGTGTCGCATCGGTGTGAACTCGGGCCTCACGCTACCTCCGCGCCCCGCCCCGGACACGACGAAGCCCCCGGCTCCGAAACCGGAGCCGGGGGCTTCACACAACCGTCGATCAGCGGAAGTCGCGACCGAAGTCGTAGTCGTCCAGCGGGACAGCCGCACCCGTGCCGGTGCCGAACACGTCCGGGGTGTAGTAGCCGTCGTCGTAGGACGGGATGGCGTACGCCGCCACCCGGGCCTCCTCCGTCGGCTGCACCTGGATGTTGCGGTACCGGTTGATGCCCGTGCCTGCCGGGATCAGCTTACCGATGATCACGTTCTCCTTGAGGCCCACGAGCTTGTCGCTGCGGCCGTTGATCGCCGCGTCGGTCAGGACACGCGTGGTCTCCTGGAACGACGCCGCCGACAGCCACGAGTCCGTGGTCAGCGAGGCCTTCGTGATACCCATCAACACCGGGCGGCCCGAGGCCGGCTCGCCGCCCTCGGCCACGACCGACCGGTTCGTGCTCTCGAACTTGGTCCGCTCGGGCAGCTCGCCCGGCAGGAAGTCCGTCGAACCGGAGTCGATGATCGTCACCCGGCGCAGCATCTGCCGGACGATGACCTCGATGTGCTTGTCGTGGATCGACACACCCTGGGCCCGGTACACCTTCTGGACCTCTTCCACGAGGTGCATCTGCGCCTCGCGCGGGCCCATCACACGCAGCACCTCGTGCGGGTCCGGCGTGCCCTCGAGCAGCAGCTGGCCGACGTGCACGTGGTCGCCGTCCTGCAGCGGCCCGTTCGGCGTGTTGGCCAGGCGCTGACGCTTCGACAGCTTGTCGAAGACGATCTCCTCGCCACCGTCGTCCGGGATGAGCGTGATCTTCCAGAACCGCTCGCTCTCCTCGATGCGCACGCGGCCATCGACGTCGGCGATCGGCGCCTTGCCCTTCGGGACCCGGGCCTCGAACAGCTCGGTGACACGGGGCAGACCCGTGGTGATGTCGTCACCGGCGACACCACCCTGGTGGAAGGTACGCATCGTCAGCTGGGTACCCGGCTCACCGATCGACTGGGCGGCGACGATACCGACGGCCTCACCCACGTCGACGAGCTTGCCGGTCGCCATCGAGCGGCCGTAGCACATCGCGCAGACCCCGACGGCCGACTCGCACGTCAGCACCGAGCGGACCTTGACCTTGGTGACGCCGAAGGCGATCAGCTTGTCCATCGCCGGGTCGGACAGGTCGTCGCCCGCGTTGAGCACGACGTTGCCCTGGTCGTCGGTGACGTCCTGGGCGAGCGTCCGGGCGTACACGCTGGTCTCCACGTGCGCGCCGCGCAGCACGGTGCCGTCCGGCTGCTTCTCGCCGATCGGCCGGGTCACGCCGCGGGTGGTGCCGCAGTCGGTCTCCCGGACGATGACGTCCTGCGACACGTCCACCAGACGACGGGTCAGGTAACCCGAGTCGGCGGTCCGCAGCGCGGTGTCGGCCAGACCCTTCCGCGCACCGTGGGTGGCGATGAAGTACTCCGCCACCGACAGGCCCTCGCGGAAGTTCGACTTGATCGGGCGCGGGATGTACTCACCCTTCGGGTTCGACACCAGACCACGCATACCGGCCAGCGAACGGACCTGGGTCATGTTGCCCGCCGCCCCGGACTTCACGATCATCGAGATCGGGTTGTCCTCCGGGAAGGCGTTCTCCATGATCTCGGCGACCTCGTCGGTCGCCTGGCTCCACACCTTGACCAGCTCGTTGTTGCGCTCGGCGTGCGAGAGCTGACCACGCTGGTACCGCTTCTCCACCTGCGCGGCCTTGGCCTCGTAGGTGTCCAGGATCTCCTTCTTCTCCGGCGGCACGATGACGTCGAACATCGACACCGTGACACCCGAGCGGGTGGCCCAGTAGAAGCCGGCGTCCTTGAGCCGGTCCAGGACCTGCGCGACCTGCGTCATCGAGTAACGCTCGGCGAGGTCGTTCACGATCGCCGCCTGGCGCTTCTTCGGCAGCGGCTCGTTGATGTAGGGGTAGTCCGCCGGCAGCAGGTCGTTGAACAGCACCCGGCCCAGGGTGGTCTCGGCCAGCCACGGCTGACCGGGCTCCCAGCCCTTCTCGGTGAGCTCGGCGATCTGCTGCTTGTTCGGCTGACGGTCCTTGATCCGGATCTTGATCGGCGCGTGCAGGCCCAGCGTCTTGCGGTCGAAGGCCATGATGGCCTCGGCCGGGGAGCTGAACGCCTGGCCGGCGCCGACCGCGTTCTCGTCGAGACGGGTCAGGTGGAACAGACCGGTGACCATGTCCAGACGCGGCATGGCCAGCGGGCGGCCCGACGCCGGCGAGAGGATGTTGTTCGCCGACAGCATCAGGATCCGGGCCTCGGCCTGCGCCTCGGCCGACAGCGGCAGGTGCACCGCCATCTGGTCACCGTCGAAGTCCGCGTTGAACGCCTCGCAGACCAGCGGGTGCAGCTGGATGGCCTTGCCCTCGACCAGCTGCGGCTCGAAGGCCTGGATGCCCAGCCGGTGCAGGGTCGGCGCACGGTTGAGGAGCACCGGGTGACCGGTGATGACCTCTTCCAGCACGTCCCACACCTGCGGCCGGGCCCGCTCCACCATCCGCTTGGCGGACTTGATGTTCTGCGCGTGGTTCAGGTCGACCAGCCGCTTCATGACGAACGGCTTGAACAGCTCCAGCGCCATGTCCTTGGGCAGACCGCACTGGTGCAGCTTCAGCTGCGGGCCGACGATGATGACCGAACGGCCCGAGTAGTCGACGCGCTTGCCGAGCAGGTTCTGGCGGAACCGGCCCTGCTTGCCCTTGAGCAGGTCGGACAGCGACTTCAGCGGCCGGTTGCCCGGGCCGGTGACCGGACGGCCGCGGCGGCCGTTGTCGAACAGCGCGTCGACGGCCTCCTGCAGCATCCGCTTCTCGTTGTTGACGATGATCTCGGGCGCGCCGAGGTCGATCAGCCGCTTGAGGCGGTTGTTCCGGTTGATCACCCGGCGGTACAGGTCGTTGAGGTCCGAGGTGGCGAAGCGGCCACCGTCGAGCTGCACCATCGGGCGCAGGTCCGGCGGGATCACCGGGACCGCGTCGAGGACCATGCCGCGCGGGTCGTTGCCGGTGGCCTGGAAGGCCGCGACGACCTTGAGCCGCTTCAGCGCGCGGAGCTTCTTCTGCCCCTTGCCGTTGCGGATGGTGTCGCGCAGCTTCTCGGCCTCGGCGTTGACGTCGAACTCGGTGGCCAGCTTCTGGATGGCCTCCGCGCCCATGCCACCGGTGAAGTACTCGCCGTAGCGGTCGTACAGCTCGCGGTAGAGGGTCTCGTCCGCGATCAGCTGACGCGGCTCGAGCTTGGTGAAGGTCGTCCAGATCTCCTCGAGCCGGTCCAGCTCGCGCTGGGCCCGGTCGCGGAGCTGCTTCATCTCGCGCTCGCCGCCCTCCTTGACCTTCCGGCGCACGTCGGACTTCGCGCCTTCGGCCTCGAGCTGGGCGAGGTCGGCCTCGAGCTTCTGCGCGCGCGCCTCGATGTCGGCGTCGCGCTTCGCCTCGATGTTCTTCCGCTCGACGCTGATCTCGTTCTCCAGCGTCGGCAGGTCGTTGTGCCGCAGCTCCGTGTTCACACCGGTGATCACGTACGCCGCGAAGTAGATGATCTTCTCGAGGTCCTTCGGCGCCAGGTCGAGCAGGTAGCCCAGGCGAGACGGAACACCCTTGAAGTACCAGATGTGCGTGACGGGCGCGGCCAGCTCGATGTGGCCCATCCGCTCACGGCGCACCTTGGCGCGAGTCACCTCGACACCACAGCGCTCGCAGATGATGCCCTTGAAGCGGACCCGCTTGTACTTGCCGCAGTAGCACTCCCAGTCCCGGGTCGGACCGAAGATCTTCTCGCAGAAGAGCCCGTCCTTCTCCGGCTTCAGGGTGCGGTAGTTGATGGTCTCCGGCTTCTTGACCTCGCCGAAGGACCACTGACGGATGTCGTCGGCGGTCGCCAGGCCGATCCGGAGCTCATCGAAGAAGTTGACGTCCAGCACGTCGTTGCATCCCCTTTGGGGTTGATTCGGCTAGAGGAAGCGGGGACCCGGGCGGGGCGGTGCGGCCCCGCCCGGGTTCCTACGTCATTGCACGACGTCGTCCACCGAGGGCGACTCGTTGCGGGACAGGTTGATGCCGAGGTTGGCGGCGGCGCGCTCCAGGTCCTCGTCGTCGGAGTCGCGCATCTCGATCGCGGCGCCGTCACTGGAGAGGACCTCCACGTTCAGGCACAGCGACTGCAGCTCCTTGAGGAGAACCTTGAACGACTCGGGGATGCCCGGGTCGGGGATGTTCTCGCCCTTGACGATCGCCTCGTACACCTTCACGCGTCCGACCACGTCGTCCGACTTGATCGTCAGCAGCTCCTGGAGCGTGTAGGCCGCGCCGTAGGCCTGCATCGCCCAGCACTCCATCTCACCGAAGCGCTGGCCACCGAACTGCGCCTTACCACCCAGCGGCTGCTGGGTGATCATCGAGTACGGGCCGGTGGAGCGGGCGTGGATCTTGTCGTCCACCAGGTGGTGCAGCTTGAGGATGTACATGTAGCCGACCGCGACCGGGTACGGGAACGGCTCGCCGGACCGGCCGTCGAACAGCGTCGCCTTGCCGTTCTCCTTGACCATGCGCTCGCCGTCCCGGTTGGGCCGGGTCGACGCGAGCAGGCCGGTGAGCTCCTCCTCCTTGGCGCCGTCGAACACCGGGGTGGCGGTGTTCGTGCCGGGCTCGACGTCGTAGAGCTCCTCGGAGAGGTTCTGCGCCCACTCCGGGTTGCCCTCGATCTTCCAGCCCTGCGAGGCGAGCCAGCCCAGGTGCAGCTCGAGGATCTGGCCGATGTTCATCCGTCGCGGCACACCGTGGGTGTTCAGGATGATGTCGACCGGGGTGCCGTCCTCCATGAACGGCATGTCCTCGACCGGCAGGATCTTGCCGATGACACCCTTGTTGCCGTGGCGGCCGGCGAGCTTGTCGCCCGGCTGGATCTTCCGCTTCTGCGCGACGTAGACGCGGACCAGCTCGTTGACGCCCGGGGGCAGCTCGTCGGCGTTGCCCCGCTCGTCCTCCTCGCGGGAGAACACGCGGACGCCGATGACCTTGCCGGTCTCGCCGTGCGGCACCTTCAGCGACGTGTCGCGGACCTCGCGGGCCTTCTCGCCGAAGATCGCGCGGAGCAGGCGCTCCTCCGGGGTCAGCTCGGTCTCACCCTTGGGCGTGACCTTGCCGACCAGGATGTCGCCGTCGCGGACCTCGGCACCGATGCGCACGATGCCGCGCTCGTCCAGGTCGGCCAGGACCTCCTCGGAGACGTTCGGGATGTCCCGGGTGATCTCCTCGGCGCCGAGCTTGGTGTCGCGGGCGTCGATCTCGTGCTCCTCGATGTGGATCGAGGTGAGCACGTCGTCCTGCACCAGGCGCTCGGAGAGGATGATCGCGTCCTCGTAGTTGTGGCCCTCCCACGGCATGATCGCCACGAGCAGGTTCTTGCCGAGCGCCATCTCGCCCTGGTCGGTGGACGGGCCGTCGGCGATGACCTGGCCGGCCTCGACGCGGTCGCCCTCCGACACGATCGGGCGGTGGTTGAAGCAGGTGCCCGCGTTGGTGCGGCGGAACTTGTGCAGTCCGTAGCTCTTGCGGGTGCCGTCGTCGTGCATGATCGTCACGAGGTCGGCGGAGAGCTCCTCGACGACACCGGCCTGCTCGGCGACGAGCACGTCACCGGCGTCGACCGCGGCACGCAGCTCCATGCCGGTGCCGACCAGCGGCGACTCGGCACGCAGCAGCGGCACGGCCTGGCGCTGCATGTTGGCACCCATCAGCGCGCGGTTGGCGTCGTCGTGCTCGAGGAACGGGATCATCGCGGTGGCGACCGACACCATCTGACGCGGCGACACGTCCATGTAGTCGATCTCCAGCGGGTCGAGCAGCTCGACCTCGCCACCCTTCCGGCGGCCCAGGACCTTGTCCTCGGCGAAGTGACCGTCCTCGGTCAGCGGCGCGTTGGCCTGCGCCTTGACGTAGCGGTCCTCCTCGTCGGCGGTCAGGTAGTCGACCTGGTCGGTGACCCGGCCCTCGACGACCTTCCGGTACGGCGTCTCGATGAAGCCGAACGGGTTGACCCGCGCGTAGGAGCACAGCGAGCCGATCAGGCCGATGTTCGGGCCTTCCGGCGTCTCGATCGGGCACATGCGGCCGTAGTGCGACGGGTGGACGTCGCGGACCTCCATGCCGGCGCGCTCACGGGACAGACCACCCGGGCCCAGCGCGTTCAGGCGGCGCTTGTGGGTCAGGCCCGACAGCGGGTTGTTCTGGTCCATGAACTGCGACAGCTGCGAGGTGCCGAAGAACTCCTTGATCGCCGCCACGACCGGGCGGATGTTGATCAGGGTCTGCGGCGTGATCGCCTCGACGTCCTGGGTGGTCATCCGCTCGCGGACGACGCGCTCCATGCGGGACAGGCCGACCCGGATCTGGTTCTGGATCAGCTCGCCCACGGTGCGGATGCGGCGGTTGCCGAAGTGGTCGATGTCGTCGACCTCGACCGGGACCTCGTTCTCGCCCTCGCCCATCTTGGTCTCGCCGGCGTGCAGGCGGACCAGGTACTCGATGGTCGAGACGATGTCCTCTTCGGTGAGGGTGCCGGTCTCGTACGGCAGGTTCAGGCCCAGCTTCTTGTTGAGCTTGTAGCGGCCGACCTTGGCCAGGTCGTAGCGCTTCTCCTTGAAGAACAGGTTCTCCAGGAGCGTCTGGGCGCTCTCCTTGGTGGGCGGCTCGCCCGGGCGCAGCTTGCGGTAGATGTCGAGCAGCGCCTCGTCGGTGCCCGCGGTGTGGTCCTTCTCGAGCGTCGCGAGCAGGGTCTCCGAGAAGTGGAACCGCTCGCGGATCTGCTCGGTGGTCCAGCCCAGCGCCTTCAGCAGCACGGTGACCGGCTGGCGGCGCTTGCGGTCGATGCGGACGCCGACGGTGTCGCGCTTGTCCACGTCGAACTCGAGCCACGCGCCGCGGCTCGGGATGATCTTGACGCTGAAGACGTCCTTGTCGGTGGTCTTGTCGACGCTGGTGTCGAAGTACACACCGGGCGACCGGACCAGCTGGGACACCACGACACGCTCGGTGCCGTTGATGATGAAGGTGCCCTTCTCGGTCATCACGGGGAAGTCGCCCATGAAGACCGTCTGGGACTTGATCTCGCCGGTGTTGTTGTTGACGAACTCGGCGGTCACGAACAGCGGGGCCGCGTACGTCATGTCCTTGTCCTTGCACTCCTCGACGGAGGCCTTGACCTCGTCGAAGCGCGGGTCGGAGAAGGACAGGGACATCGAACCGGAGAAGTCCTCGATCGGGGAGATCTCGTTGAGGACCTCTTCGAGGCCGCCGACCGGGTTCTCCTCGCCCTCGTTCACGCGGCGCTCGAACCACTTCTCGTCACCGGTGAACCACTGGAAGGACTGGATCTGCACGTCCAGCAGGTTGGGGGTGGGGAGGGGTTCGCGAATCTTCGCGAACGAGACCCGCTTGGGGGCTCCGGGAATTCCCGTCGGGTTCGGCTCCGTTACAGCCGAGGTGGTCGCAGCAGTGGCCTGGTTCGCGGGAGAGACTGCCAAGATGCGTCCTTCCGGGGACAATGAGCGGTGCGCAGCCGCGTTAGCAACAGCTAAAGCGACTGTCAAGGGTGCCGTGTGCCCACTATCCTAGCTTCCGTCTCCGGGCAGCCTGAAAGAGGGCAGCGCAAAGAAGCAGTCTAGCCCGAACGACGCGTTCTGTCGAGGGGGCCTCTCGATGGGGCCCGCACCTCGATCACGACGTCCTCAGGCATCGCCTCCCGGCAGGCCCTCCCGCAGGGCGCTGCCGTTGGCGATAAGCGTGAACCCCCGGCGCCGAAGAGTCAAGATGCCACGCGGCGAACCCGCCGGTTGGCGCAACGCGATCGCGGTCCGTACACGGCTTCGACCTGGGGATTCGCCGGGTTGGGGCCGGTCCGGGCCGTACTCGGCCGCGAGGGGTTGCGGGCTGGGTCACGCCGGTCCAAGATCGTCGTCGGGTGTTGTTGCGGGCCCCGCGGAAGCGGCGCGGGGCCCCGGGTGCGGCCGTCGCGGAGGAGCGTTCGCGGCGGTGCGGAGTGGCGCGCTTCACGCGCGCGGCGCGGGGTGTCCCAGCGGAATGGCCCTGGCGGGCCGAGCGTCCGCAACGGTGGCATGCGCGGGCTCGGCGGGCGGAGCCTGCGCAGCAGGACCGTGCGGGGACGCGCACGGCTCGGCGGAACGAAGCTCGCGGCGCCGCCGCGGGGTGGGGGCGCGGCGGGGCACCCGAAATCGGCTCAGCGGGACGGTGCCCGCGGCGGTGTCCCATCGCGCGCGTCCCGCCGCGGCAGGGTGCCCCAGGAACAGCAGAACGCCCCCACCGAACCCGAGGCTCGGCGGGGGCGTCCGGATGCGGGTCAGCGTGACGGCGCCGGGCTCGCCGGGGGTGCGCTGGACGGCGCGGGCGTCGGCGTGGGCTGGTCGGCTGTGTAGGTGTCCAGCGCGGACACCTTCCACTTCCCGTCGACGTACTGCATGTTCACCCACAGCTGGGCGCTGCCGCTCGCGGTCTGGTTCTGGTCCGTGCGCGTCGAGGTCTGGTCGACGAACACCATCACCTTCGCGCGGTCACCGTCGAGCATGATCACCGCGCTGCGCGTCGCCTTCACGGTGACCACGATCTTCTGCTGCGGGGCCAGCCGCTCGACCTCGCCGAAGATGCGGTTGTACGTGGCCTTGACCTCGTCGTTGAGCAGCAGGTCCTTGGCCGCGTCCTGGGTCTTGGCGATGTTGTTGAAGTCGTAGGAGAACAGCGACTCCACCGCACCCGAGGCGGCCTTGCTGACCTCCGCCGTGCGGGCGGTGTCCAGCAGCGCCGTGTTCGACGTCATCGCGTCGACCCGGTTGCCCTCGATCTTGAACCACACCGCGAACCCGGCCAGCACCAGCGCCAAGCCGAACAACGCGCCGGCCAGGGTGTACGGGTTCATCTTCCGCCGCACCCCAGAAGCCTCGGGCTCCTCGTCCGACGTGGCCGCTTCGGCCTCGGCGTAGCTCTCCGGCTTCGGCTCGCCCTCGTCGCGGGCCTTGGGCCGCGGGCTGGGCCGGCGCGGCTCGGCCGGAGCCTCGGCAGCGGCTTCAGCCTCGGCGACCTCGACCTCATCGACCTCGGGCTCGGGCGCGGCGTGCCGGCCCGTGACCTCCTCGGTCTCGGCGTACTCCTCGTCGCGGGGCGTCGGCGAGGGACGCCGGATCCCGGCGCCGGCGACCTTGGGACGACGGCGCACCGGCGGTGTCTGCCGGCGAGACGGTGGCATGACTGGTCCTCTCCTCGTACGCCTGCGGCGACCGTTACTGCCCGCTCACGAGCGGCACCGACCCGATCCCGGACACCTTCCACTCGTCCCCGACCCGGGTCATCTGCACCTCCAGCCGCAACGGCTTGGCGACCGGCTGCGCGCCCTCCTTGGCGACCAGCGTGCTGATCGCGGCCAGGAAGCTCGCCTTCCCGCCGTGCAGGTCCAGCTCCTCCACCCCGATGTCCTGGACCGTGGTGGTCACCTTGGTCTTGGCCTCGGTCATGGCCTGGCGGTAGTTCTGCTCGGTCGCGGTGATCTGGTCGGCCAGATCCTGGGTCGACACGGCCTTCTGCTGGGCGAAGTAGGCGTCCGGGTTGGTGTAGTCCAGCTCGGTGTACGCCTTGACCGCCGTGGTGCCCGCCTTGACCACGTCGTCGCGGGCTTGGGCCAGCGCCAGGTTGTCGTCGGCGGAGGCGACCCACCACTGGACGCCGAAGATCCCGGCCACGATCAGGGCGGCCGCGGCCAGCGCGGCGGTGCCCAGCACCAGGTACCGGCCCAGCTTGTCCCCGGCGGCCGGGTCCGCGGCCGGCGGATCCGGGAAACCGGCTTCCTCGGTCCGTGCCTCGTCCGAACTCATAACTCTCCAGAGTAGGTAGGTCGCGTGTGGGCGGCGTCAGCCGGGCAGCCCCAGCAGGGCGGACAGGCTGGTGATCGAGACGCCCGGCGAGCCGACGACGCCGGGGGTGCCCCGCATGTACGCCAGCTGCTCCTCGTCCCGGTCGGAGTTCTGCGCCACTTCCTGCGGCGTCGGGTCGACCGGCACCCCGTTGTACGGCGCGTTCTGCGCACCGCGCACGCCGATCGGGCTGCCCGGGGGCTCCGCGCAGTAGGAGTTCAGGTTCGGCTCCCGTGGCGTGGTTTCCGCCCCCGTGCGGTACTGCTCCGGGCTCATGTAGCCCTTGGTGCACACCGGCGGGTCGAACAGGTTGAGCGCCAGCCCGAGGTGCGCGGTGCCGTCGCCGGGCGCCACGCTGCGGGCGCCCACCGCCAGCACCGGGTAGCTGACCAGCACCTGCTGGATGCCGTCCTGCCGGGTCAGCAGCAGGTTCGACGTGGTCAGCAGGTTCGCGGTCAGCTCGCCGAGCCCGGGCCCGAGGTCGGCCACGAACTGGTTGAGCGTCTGCGCCGCACCCGGGGCGACCTCGATCAGCCGCCGGATGTCGGCGTCGGAGCCCTTCAGGGTCGCCGACAGCTCGTTGAGGTTGCGGCTGAACTCCTTCAGGTTGCCCGCCTGCTGGTTCTGCGTCTGGAGCACCCGCTCCCCGGAGTCCAGCAGCTGCACCGTCTGGGGCAGGTACTGCTGGGCGGTGGCGGTGAAGTCCCGCGCGGTGTCCAGCAGCTGCTGCAGCCCCGGCCCGGTGCCGTTGAAGGCGTTGTAGGACTCGTCGACGACGGTCCGCAGCGCGTCCTTGGGCACCGAGGAGGCCAGGCTGTCCAGGTCGGTGATGATCTGGTCGGTGCCGATCGGCACCTCGGTCTTCGCGGCCGGGATGACCGCGCCGCCCGCCAGGTACGGCCCGCCGTCGGTGACCGGCCGCAGGTCGACGAACTGCTCCCCGACCGCCGACCGGTTGGCGACGACGGCCTGCAGGTTCGCCGGGACCTGCGGGGTGTCCGGGTCGATCTCCAGGTCGGCCTCCAGACCGTCGGCGGTGAGCCGCAGCTGGCCGACCTTGCCGATGTTGTAGCCGCGGTAGGTGACCTCGGCCCCGGTGAAGATGCCGCCGGACTGGGTCAGCTCCAGCTTCACCGTGTACCCGGTCTGGCCGAACACCTGCCCGAGCCCGGCGAACCGGATCAGCGCGTAGACCACGGCCACCACGGAGATGACCAGGAACGCGACCAGTTGGATCTTCGTCTTGCGGACCAGCATCACGCACCCCCCGCCAGCAGGCCGAAGATGCCCGCGACCCCGGTCTGTTGCGGCTGCGCCCCGGTGGCCCCGGTGGCCCCGGTAGCCGCTGTGCTCTGCTGCGCGCCCTGGAGCGGCAACGGCAGCGGTGGCGGCTGGTTGGCCTGCTCGCCCTCGACCCCGCCGGTGAGCCCGGCCAGGCTGTCCGGCAGCACCCCGGCCAGCGGGTTCTGCCTGCTGCGGCTGAGGTTCTGCAGCACGTTCTGCAGGTTCAGGTCGATCTTGGCGTAGAGGTTGAAGTAGTCGCCCTTCACGCCGTCGACCGCCGCGTCGGTGAACGGGTAGGTCAGCAGGATCTCCAGTGACTTGGGCAGGTCGGCGCCGGCCTCGCCGAGCTTCTGCAGCGTCGGCAGCAGCGCCCGCAGGTCGGCGACCAGGTTCTCCTGGCTCTTGTTCAGCGTGTCGACGGTGACGCCGGAGAGGTTCTGCAGCGCCTGCAGCATGGTGACCAGCTGGCTCCGCTGCTGCTCCAGGACCCCGAGTCCGGGGCCGAGGTCGTCGATCGCGCCGACGATCTGGTCCTTCTGCCCGGCCAGGGTGCTGGAGAGCCGGTTCAGGCCGTCCAGTGCGCGGGTGATGTCACCGGACTGGGCGTCCAGTGTGGACACCAGCCGGTCGGCGTTGTCCAGCAGGCGCCGGATGTCCGGCTCGCGGCCCTCGGTGGCGGCGTTGAGCTCCTTGGTGATGGTGTTGAGCTGCTCCACCCCGCCGCCGTTGAGCAGCATGGACAGCGCGCCGAGCACCTCCTCCACCTCGACGCTGCGGTTGGTGCGCGCCAGCGGGATCTCCGCGCCGTCGGCGAGCGTGCCCTGCGCCAGGTCCTCGCCCGGCGAGGCCAGCTCGACGTACTTCTCGCCGAGCAGGCTGGACTGCCGGATGTTCGCCAGCGCGTTCGCGGGCAGCTTGACGTCGCCGTTGAGCCTGACCGTGACCTCGGCGTGCCAGCCGTCCTCGGTCAGCCCGATCGACTCGACGCGGCCGACCGGGACCTCGTTGACCTTGACCCCGGCCTGCGGCACGAGGTCGAGCACGTCGTTGAACTGGACCTTGACGGTGTACGGGTGGTCGCCCAGGTCGGCGCCGCCGGGCAGCGGCACGTCGTAGATGCCGCCGAACGAGCAGCTGGTCAGGGTCAGCGCCGTGGCCAGGCCGGCGGCGGCGAGGGCGAGTGGCTTCCTCATCGCGACGCCCCCGTTCCGTAGACGGTCTGGGCCAGCGGGAGCGGCAGCGGGGGCAGCTGGCCGTTCTGCAGCGCGTGCACGGTCTGCGCGACCGAGGGCAGCGGCACCGCGCCGTCCAGCAGCGGCGCCACCGAGCCGCACAGGTCGCCGATCGCGTCCAGCGCGTCCGGCGTCTGCTTGAGCAGGTTGCAGATCATCACGATCGGCGGCTGGGTCAGCTCGTTGAGGTTGGCCCGCGCGTCGAGCGTGCCCGACGAGCCGTTGTAGGCGTTGATCACGTTGTTCAGGCCGACCGGCGCGACGTCGAGGATCTCGGCGAGCGCGCTGCGCTGGTCCACCAGCACCTGGGTCACACTCGCCAGCTTGTCCACATTGGACTTCAAGCGGTCGGAGTGGTTGTTGATGAACTGCTGCACCGTGGCGAGCGTGGTGCCCAGCTGCTGCACCGTGGCGGCGAGGTTGTCCTTCTCCCCCGCCAGGTAGCCGGAGACGTCGGCCAGCCGCTGCTCGAACTGCCGAACCTGGTTGTCGCTGTTGGCGAGCGTCGTGGTGAAGTCAGCCAGGTTGGAGACCGTGGCGAACAGGTCGTCCTTGTTGCCCGACAGCGTCCGCGACGCCTGGCTCAGCTTGGTGATCGTGTCGTGCAGGGCCTGGCCGTTGCCGTCCATGTTCTGCGCCAGCGTGGTGAGCAGGTCCGACAGCGAGCCGTTGGAGTTGACCCCGTTCGGGCCGAGCGACCGGCTGATCTTGTCCAGGCTGTCGTAGAGCTGGTCGACCTCGATCGGCACCGCGGTCTTCTCCAGCGGGATGGTGGCGCCCTCGCTGATCACCGGGCCGCCGGTGTAGGCCGGGGCGAGCTGCACGTACCGGTCGCTGACCAGCGACGGCGCCACGATCGCGGCCTGCGCGTCGGCGGGCACCTGCACCGCGCGGTCGTACTCCATGACGACCTTGACCCGGTCGCCCATCGGCTCGACCGAGGTCACCTTGCCCATGTCCACGCCAAGCACCCGCACGCTGTTGCCCACGTAGAGGCCGGTCGCGCTGGTGAAGTAGGCGGTGATGTGCTTGCGGTCGGCGTCCTTCAGGGTCCACCAGAGCACGCCGGCCACGACGAGACCGAGCGCGCACGCCGCGGCGACGCCGCGCGCGAGGGATCGGCCGAAGCGGGTCTCCGTCATTTCTGGTTGCACCCCTCTTCGTTCAGGGGGCCGATCGAGGGCAGGATCAGACCACAGATGTAGTTGTCGAACCAGTGCCCGTTGCCGACGGTGTTGGTGAACACCCGGATGTAGGGCGCGAAGCGGGCGATGCCCTGGGCCAGGTTGTCCTGGTTGCGCTGCAGCATCGCGGTCAGCTGGTCCAGCGAGGTCAGCACCGGCGTCAGCTGCGCGTCGTTGTCGCTGACCAGGCCCTGCAGCTGCCGGGACAGCTCCTGCGAGCCGGTCAGCAGCGTCGAGATCGCCTGCTCGCGGGCGGCGACCTCCTGCAGCACCAGGTTGCCGTCCTGCAGCAACCGGGTGAGCTGCTGGTCGCGGTCGGCCAGCGTCTGCGAGATCTGGTTGGTGTTCTGCAGCAGCTGCGCCAGCTCGGTGTCCCGCTTGGCGATCGTGTCGGACAGCTGGGACAGGCCGTTGAGCGCGCCGCGCACGTTGTCCGAGGTGCCGGACAGCGTCTGGGACAGCACGTCGAAGGATTGGGCCAGCTGGTCCGTGTCGATGTCGTTGACCGTCGTGGACAGGTCCCGGAACGCGTCCAGCACGTCGTAGGGCGCCAGCGTCCGTTCCTTCGGGATCGGCGTGCCCGGGTCGAGCGCCTTCTCCCCGACCGGGTCCAGCGCCAGGTACTTCTGGCCGAGCAGCGTCTTGATCTTGATCGCCGCCGCGGTCTTGTCACCGAGCCAGGTGTCCTTGACCTTGAACGTCACCTTCACCGACGCGCCGTCCAGCGTCACGTCGGTGACCTTGCCGACCTTCACCCCGGCGACGCGCACCTCGTCGTCGGCCTTCAGGCCGGCCGCCTCGGTGAACTCCGCCTCGTAGCTCGTCCCGGCGCCGATGATGGGCAGGTCGTCGGCGTTGAGCGCGGCGATGAAGCCGAGCAGCATCAGCACGAGGCCGACGGCCGCGATCGGCACCGGGTTGCGGGACTGGAAGCTCCTCATGATCCGCACCGCTCCCTGGTCACCGGCATGATCGGCAGGTTGATCTCCTGGTTGATCAGCGGCGGCAGCGACACGCTCCCGGTCGCCGAGCAGAGGTAGAAGTTGAACCAGGAACCGTAGTCGGCCGTGCGCGCCAGCGTCGTGACCTTCTGCGGCAGGAACTGGATGAAGTGCTCCACCAGTGGCTCGCTGTCGTTGAGGTTCTGGGCGAGCCCGCCCAGCGCCGAGATGTCGTTCTTCAGCGGTTCGCGTGCCTCGTCCAGGAAGCCCGCGGTCGTGGTGGCCAGGCCGCCCAGCGCGTCGATCGCGTCGCCGATCGAGTCGCGGTCCTGCGCCAGGCCGGTGGTCAGCCGCTGCAGCTTGTCGATCAGGTCGGTCAGCTGCGGGGTGTGCGCGTTGACCGCGTCCAGCACCGTGTTCAGGTTGGTCACCACCTGGCCGATCACCTGGTCCTTCTGCGCGATCGTGGTGGTCAGCGACGCGGTGTGGGCGAGCAGGCTGTCGATCGTGCCGCCCTCGCCCTGCAGCACCTGGATCAGCTCGTAGGACAGCTTGTTGACGTCCTCCGGGTTGAGCGCGCGGAACAGCGGCTTGAACCCGTTGAACAGCTCGTCGAGGTCCAGGGCCGGCGTGGTGCGCTCGAGCGGGATGGTGCTGCCCGGCTTGAGCGTGCCCTCGCCGGTGCCCTGCCCGAGCGAGAGGTACCGCTGGCCGACCAGGTTGCGGTACTTGATCTGCACCGTCACCCCGGCGGGCAGGGTGCGGCCCTGGTCGACCTCGAAGTCGATCTGGGCCTGGCGCCGGTCGACGATCTTGACGTTCGTGACCTGGCCGACCTTCACGCCGGCGATGCGGACGTCGTCACCGGGCAGCACGAGCGTCGCGTCGGTGAAGCGCGCGCTGTACCCGGTGGTGTCCTGGGTGTTGATGTTGGCGATGCTGATGCCGAGGATCGCCGTGAACAGCACGGTGATCACGATGAAGATGGTCAGCTTGACCAGCGGCGCGACCAGTCCCCTCACTTGACCGTCACCTCCGCACCCCGGTAGAGCGGGCCCACGAGCAGGCCGGACCAGCCCGGCATGGCCGCCGGGTCGAGGCCGACCTGCGGGCCGACGAGCTGGGACAGGAAGTCGAGTTCGGCCCGGCTGTTGGCCGGGTTGCCGCCCGCCGCGCCACCGCCGCCGTTGTAACCGCCGGCGTCGGCGATCGTGTTGGCCGGCTGCAGGCCGTCACTGGCCGGACGCGAGCCCGGGGTCGGCTGGGCGCCGTCCTTGATCGGGCCCTCCGGCGGGTACTGCGGGAACGGCTGCGGGAACTGCTTGACGTTGTAGCAGCGCGGGCCCCGCTTGTCCTCGAAGCGCGGCTCGTCGCGGCCGGCCACGTACGGCCCGCGGGTGGTGACGATCTCGATCGTCGCGTGCAGGCCCGGCTGGTTCGTGCCCTTGCCCAGCGCCTGGTCCACGTAGGGCACCAGCTCCGCCATCGACCCGAACAGGCACGGGTACTCCGGCGCGTACTTCGCCAGCAACTCGGCCGTCGGGCGCGAGTTCTCGGCCAGGCTGATCAGGTTGCTCGCGTTCGCGCTCACGAACGATTCCAGGGTCTGCGAGGCGGCGGTCACGTTGGCGTAGAGGGCCTGCAGGTTCTGCTGCTCGTCGAACACCGTCTTCGTCGTGGTGGACAGGTTGTCCAGCGTCTGCACCAGGTCCGGCGCCGCGTCGGACAGGTTGTCGGAGAACTTCGCCAGCTCCCGCAGGTTCTCCCGCAGCTGCGGCAGGTGCGGGTTCAGGTCGCCGAAGTAGGTGCCCAGCTCGGACAGGGTCTGCCCGAGCGTCTCGCCGCGGCCCTGCAGCGCGGTGGAGATCGCGGTCAGCGTGCTGGACAGTTTCTCCGGCTGCACGGCCTGCAGCACCGGCAGCAGGTTGTCCAGCGCCTGCGACAGCTGGACGGCGTTCTGCGTGCGGTCCTCCGGGATCACGTCACCCGCCGCGATCGTCTGCGCCGACGGCCGCTCCGGGATCTCCAGCGACACGTACCGCTCGCCGAACAACGTCTTCGGCAGGAACCGGGCGCTGACGTTCTGCGGGATCAGCTTCGCCGACTCCGGGTCGAGCGCGAGCGTCAGCGTGGCGCCGTCGGCGCTCGCGTCGATCGACTTCACCGAACCGACGATCAGCCCGCGCACCTTGACGTCCGACTGCGGCAGCAGCTGGTTGCCGACCTCGCCGGCCTGCAGCTTCACCTCGACCGTCGGCGTGAACGCCCGGTTGTACATGGCGATCGACAGCGTGACGCCCGCCGCGAGCACCACGATCAGGAGCAGGCCCAGCAGCCTGCGACGCAAGGTCACCACGGTGTCCTCACCCCGCGATCCGGACCGTCACCGAGGTCCCCCAGATGGCGAACCCGATGAAGAAGTTGATGATGGCGACCGTGACGATGCTCAGCCGCACCGCGCGGCCCACCGCCACACCCACGCCCGCCGGGCCGCCCGAGGCGCGGTACCCGAAGTAGCAGTGGGTCAGGATGATCACGACGCTGAATATCAGCACCTTGATGAACGAGTAGAAGACGTCCTCGGGAGGTAGGAACAGGTTGAAGTAGTGGTCGTACGTGCCTTCGGACTGCCCGTAGATGTAGATGACCACCAGCCGGGACGCCAGGTACGACGACAGCAGGCCGATCACGTACAGCGGGATGACCGCGACGAACCCGGCGATGATCCGGGTGGTCACCAGGTAGGGCAGGCTCGGCACGCCCATCACCTCGAGCGCGTCGATCTCCTCCGAGATCCGCATCGCGCCCAGCTGGGCGGTGAACCCGGCGCCGACCGTCGCCGACAACGCCAGTCCCGCGACCAGCGGCGCGATCTCGCGGGTGTTGAAGAACGCCGTCAGGAACCCGGTGAACGCCGACGTGCCGATCGAGTTCAGGGCCGAGTAGCCCTGGAGGCCGACCAGCACACCGGTGAACAGGGTCAGGCCGATCATCACGCCGACCGTGCCGCCGATGACCGCCAGCGATCCGGAGCCGAAGCTCACCTCCGCCAGCAGCCGCAGGACCTCTTTGGTGTACCGGCGGATCGTGCGCGGCGTCCACGCCAGCGCACGGATGTAGAACGACATCTGATCGCCGAAGTTGTCCAGGATCTCCAGTGGACGGTGGGCGATCCGCTTCGCCGTCTGACCGATGCTCGCCATGATCAGCTCAGCTTTCCGGGGACGATCTGCAGGTAGATGAGCGTGATGACGAAGTTCACGACGAACAGCATCAGGAACGTGATGACGACGGACTGGTTCACCGCGTCACCCACGCCCTTCGGTCCGCCGGCGGGGTTCAGCCCGCGGTAGGCGGCGACCACGGCCGCGATGAAGCCGAAGATGAGCGCCTTGATCTCGCCGACCCACAGGTCGGGCAGCTGCGCCAGCGCCGAGAAGCTCGCCAGGTACGCGCCCGGCGTGCCGCCCTGCAGCACGACGTTGAAGAAGTAACCGCCGAGCACGCCGATGACGCTGACCATGCCGTTGAGCAGCAACGCGACGAGCATCGACGCGAGCACGCGCGGCACGATCAGCCGCTGCACCGCGGAGACGCCGAGCACCTCCATCGCGTCGATCTCCTCGCGGATCGTGCGCGCGCCGATGTCCGCGCAGATCGCGCTGCCGCCGGCGCCCGCGACGAGCAGCGCGGTCACCAGCGGGGCGGCCTGCTGCACGGTCGCGAGCACGCTGCCGGCGCCGGTGTAGGACTGCGCGCCGAGCTGACGCGCGAGCGAGCCGAACTGCAGCGAGATGACCGCGCCGAACGGGATCGCGACGAGGGCCGTGGGCAGGATCGTGACGCTCGCGATGAACCACGACTGCTGGATGAACTCCCGCAACTGGAACGGCCGCTGGAAGAACCCGCGGATGATGTCCAGCCCGAGGGCGAACAACTTCCCGGTCTCACGCAGCATTCCGAGTCCGGGAACCTTGGCCGGGGAGGCCGTCGAGCTCATGCCTCACCGGCCCCCGGGCCGCGCAGCCGGTCGGTGGTCTCGGTTCTGGACCAGCCCGACTGCGGCATGCGGGCGATCTCGTCCTGCGGCAGCTGCCCCTGGTGCTGCGTCGGCAGCGGCTGGGTGGGGGCGGCGTGCCGGCTGCCGGTGACCACCGCTCGGCGCGGCGTGACGCCGTAGTGGCGCTGCTCCTCCGGGGACAGGGACTCGATGATCCCCTCCTGCGCGGCGGGCGGCAGCGTGTGCAGGATCTTCATGACCCGGTCCTTGCGCCGGATCGCACCCTGCCGGGTCGGCACGCCCGGCGTCGGCTGCATCTGGGCCGGGATACCGGTGACGTCCTCGACACCGCCGGCGTGGTGGCCGGCCTCGAACATGGCGCGCTCGGCGGCCATCTGGGCGGTGTCCTTCTCCTCGGACATGCCGATCGGGCCGTCCATCCGGCCGTTGAGGAACTGCTTGACGACCGGCTCCTCGCTGGTCAGCAGCACCTCGCGGGGACCGAACATGACCAGCTCCTTGCGGAACAGCATGCCCAGGTTGTCCGGCACCGTGCGGGCCAGGTTGATGTTGTGCGTGACGATCAGGAACGTCGCGTCGATCTGCGCGTTGACGTCGATGAACAGCTGCGAGATGTAGGTGGTGCGGACCGGGTCCAGGCCGGAGTCCGGCTCGTCGACCAGGATGATCTCCGGGTCCAGCACGAGGGCGCGGGCCAGGCCGGCGCGCTTGCGCATACCGCCCGAGATCTCGCCCGGCAGCTTCTTCTCGGCGCCGGCCAAACCGGTCATCTCGAGCTTTTCCAGCACGATCCGGCGGATCTCGGTCTCGGATTTCTTGGTGTGCTCGCGCAGCGGGAAGGCGACGTTGTCGTAGAGGTTCATCGAGCCGAACAGCGCGCCGTCCTGGAACAGCACACCGAACAGTTTTCGCGTTTCGTAGAGCTTGTGCTCGCTGCAGCGCACGATGTCCACGCCGTTGATGACGCACTTGCCCCGGTCGGGCTTGAGCAGCCCGATCATGGACTTCAGGAACACCGACTTACCGGTGCCCGACGGGCCCAGCATGACCGACACCTCGCCCGGAGGCAGTGTCAAGGTCACGTCCCGCCAAATGGTCTGCCGCCCGAAGGACTTGGTCAGACCCTCGATGACCACCTCGGCACCCATCGAACCTCCCGCAGCTCCGACGCCGTGGATCAACACCCTGGCACACGCCTGCCCGGCGTCAACAGGGTGCAACGAGTCAAGTCCCGAGCAGGTTACTCATGAGTTTTTCAAGCCACAATCCAGGTGATGAGAAAAAGGCGGGCCACCCTGTGGGTGACCCGCCTTTTTCGAGATGCGAAATTCGCGACTACTTGACGCTGACCTTGGCGCCGGCAGCCTCGAGCTTCTCCTTGGCCGCGTTGGCGGCGTCCTTGTCGACCTTCTCCAGGAGCGGCTTCGGGGCGCCCTCGACGAGCTCCTTGGCCTCCTTCAGGCCCAGACCGGAGACGACCTCGCGGACGACCTTGATGACCTGGATCTTCTTGTCGCCGGCACCCTCGAGGATGACGTCGAACTCGTCCTTCTCCTCCTCGGCCGGAGCGCCCGCGGCGGCGGCACCCGGGGCGGCCGCGACGGCGGCGACCGGGGCGGCGGCGGTGACGTCGAAGGTCTCCTCGAACTTCTTCACGAAGTCCGAGAGCTCCAGCAGGGTCAGCTCCTTGAACGCGTCGAGCAGTTCGTCGGTGCTCAGCTTCGCCATGATGGCGTTCCTTTCCTAACGGGTGGTACGGGGTGGGTGGTACGTCAGCTCTCGGCGGGTGCCTCGTCGCCCTGCTGCTTGTCGGCCAGGGCCTGCGCGAGGCGGGCGACCTGGGACGCCGGGGCCTGGAACAGCGCCGCGGCCTGGGACAGCTTGGCCTTGAACGCGCCTGCCGCCTTGGCGAGGAGAACCTCGCGGCTGTCGAGGTCGGCGATCTGGTTGACCTCGTCGACGGACAGCGGGCGGCCGTCCATGTAGCCGCCCTTGATGACCAGGGCGGCGTTGTCCTTGGCGAAGTTCTTCAGGGCCTTCGCGGCGTCGACCGGCTCACCCTGCACGAAGGCGATCGCGGTCGGGCCGACGAAGAGGTCCTGCAGACCCTCGATGCCGGCCTCTTCCGCGGCCCGCTGCACGAGGGTGTTCTTCGCAACCCGGTACTTGGCACTGGTGCCGAGAGCGCGGCGCAGCTGGGACAGCTGGGACACGGAGAGGCCGTTGTACTGCGTGACGACGGTGGCCGAGCTGTTGCGGAAGTGGTCCGCGATCTCGGCGACGGCCGCCACCTTGTCCGGCTTCGCCATGGGTCGCCTCCTCTCTTGGCTGGTATGACCGCCTTGTGCGAGGAGTCCCGGGAAGAAGAAAACGCCCACGCGCAGCAAGCACGGGGCGTTGAGGGCACACCGGGGTGCGCCGGCCTCGTTCTTCCTGCGCGGGCCGCCCCTTCTGCTCGGGGCACTTCGCTTCACGCCTGTGGGGGCGTGAAGAACCAGCGGTCTTCGGTAGAACCGTCGTCCATCGTACCTGGTGGTTTTCGTCCCCGACGCGGGGGCCGGTTTGCGCGGTGCGTGATGACTCGGCCACCGGGCGGCAGGCATCATGGGCGGGTGGTGGAGCAGCGAGCAGGCCAACAGCCCGACGAGCCGCAGGAGGGCCCGGAGGCGCCGACCCCAGCCGGCGGGCTGCCCGCGGCCGGCGGCGGCTCAGCCGTGGAGCCGGCGCAGCCGCAGCTGGATCCGGAGCAACTGCGGCAATTCCAGCAGTTCCAGCAGTTCCAGGACTTCCTCCGCTACCAGGAGGCCCAGCGCCAGGGCAACGGCCAGCTGGTGCCCACCCAGAACGCCCCGGTGCAAAGCGCGCCCGGCTACACCCCACCGACGCAAGCCGGCCCCGGCGGCCCTCCCGTCCTTCCGCCGCCGTACGGCCAACTCCAGCCCGCCCCCCAACCCGGCCCGAAGATCAGGGCACCGAAGTGGGCCAAACGCCTGGCGGGCAAGCTGCTGTCCGCCCTGCTGTTCCTGATAGTCCTGATCGTGGCCGGCAAGCTGGCCTACAACCACTTCTTCCCGGAGGACGACCCGGATCTCCCGGCGTCCCAGACGGGGGGTGGCACTTACCACACCAACGAGATCCTGTCCGTCAACCCCTACGAAGCGGCGCGGCAGGTCTACCAGCAGGTCGCGTACGGCCAGCCGGATCGGGCATGCGGTCTGTTCGAGACCGCGACTCAGCAGAAGTTCGCCGCCGACCTACGGTACCCGGACTGCCGGGAAGCCGTCCTGGACCTGAAGAAACAGGTCACGAACATGACCGCGTACGCGGGTTCACTGCCCTTCGGCAGCAGCCAGCCGGTGCAGGGCACGGTCGTGCGGATCGATTCTTGCGCCTACCAGATCAGCGGCGGACCCGCGCTCGGCGTCTTCGTGGTCACGAAGGTGGGCGACCAGTGGTTGATCACCGGGCACGAACCCGGCCCGCGCACCTGCGCGGCTCCCGCCACGCCCACCAGCCGGTAACGCGGAAGGGCCCCGGCGCAGCAGCGCCGGGGCCCTTCTCACAACTCAACCGTCAGGCGGTCGCTTCCTCCGCGAGGAGGTTGCGCGTCCGGGACGGGTCGACCGGGATGCCGCGTCCCATGGTGGTCGAGACGACCACCTTCTTGATGTAGCGGCCCTTCGCGGCGGACGGCTTCGCCCGGAGGATCTCGTCCAGGGCGGCCGCGTAGTTCTCCACCAGCTTCTCGGCGTCGAACGACGACTTGCCGATCACCAGGTGCAGGTTGGCCTGCTTGTCGACCCGGAAGTCGATCTTGCCGCCCTTGATCTCGGTGACCGCCTTCGCCACGTCGGGCGTCACGGTGCCGCTCTTCGGGTTCGGCATCAGGCCACGCGGGCCCAGGATGCGGGCGATGCGCCCGACCTTCGCCATCTGGTCCGGCGTCGCGACAGCGGCGTCGAAGTCGAGCCAGCCACCCTGGATTCGCTCGATCAGGTCGTCGCTGCCGACGGCGTCCGCACCGGCGGCCTCGGCCTGCGCGGCCTTGTCGCCGACGGCGAACGCGATGACGCGGACGGTCTTACCGGTACCGTGCGGCAGGTTCACGGTGCCGCGGACCATCTGGTCGGCCTTGCGGGGGTCGACGCCGAGGCGCATCGCGACCTCGACCGTCTCGTCCATCTTGGACTTGGAGAGCTCCTTCGCCAGCTTGACGGCCTCGAGCGGGGCGTAGAGCCGCTCGCGGTCGATCTGCTCAGCGGTCTGGCGGTAAGCCTTGCTGCGCTTTGCCATGTCTGTCCTTAGCTAGAAAGTGGATCAGTTGTGGTACGAGCCAGCGCCTGGCTCTCCCACGTCCGGGAAACCCGGAATTACTCGACCGTGATGCCCATCGAACGAGCGGTGCCGGCGATGATCTTCGCCGCCTGCTCGACGTCGTTGGCGTTCAGGTCCGACTTCTTGGTCTCGGCGATCTCGCGCACCTGGTCCCAGGTCACCTTGGCGACCTTGGTCTTGTGCGGCTCGGCCGAGCCCTTGTCGATGCCCGCGGCCTTCAGCAGCAGCTTCGCGGCCGGCGGCGTCTTCAGCTTGAAGTCGAACGACCGGTCTTCGTACACGGAGATCTCGACCGGCACCACGTTGCCGCGCTGCGACTCGGTCGCGGCGTTGTAGGCCTTGCAGAACTCCATGATGTTGACGCCGTGCTGACCCAGCGCGGGGCCGACCGGCGGAGCCGGGTTCGCGGCACCCGCCTGAATCTGCAGCTTGATGATCGCTGCAAGCTTCTTCTTCTTGGGTGGCATTCCTAGTTCCTATTCAGTACCGAGTACCCCACGCGCCTGCCTGCGCGCGAGGGCCAACGATCCAGTGTACTGGGTCGTCAGATCTTGGAGACCTGGGTGAACGACAGCTCGACCGGCGTCTCGCGGCCGAAGATCGACACCAGGACCTTCAACTTCTGCGCGTCCGCGTTGACCTCGCTGATCGTCGCGGGCAGCGTCGCGAACGGGCCGTCCATGACGGTGACCGACTCGCCCACCTCGAAGTCGACCTCGACCGCGGGCGCGCCCAGGGCGGCCTCCGCCGTCGCGGCCTCGCCCTTGGCCTTCGCCGGGGCGGCCTTCTCGACCTGCGGGGCCAGGAACTTCACCACGTCGTCGACGGTCAGCGGCGACGGCTTGGACGTCGCGCCCACGAACCCGGTGACACCGGGGGTGTTGCGCACCGCGCTCCACGACGCGTCGTTGAGCTCCATCCGGACCAGGATGTAGCCGGGCAGCACCTTCTCCTGAACGACCTTGCGCTGGCCGTTCTTGATCTGGGTGACCTCCTTGGTGGGCACCTCGATCTGGAAGATGTAGTCCTCGACGTCCAGCGTCTGGGTACGGGTCTCCAGGTTGTTCTTGACCTTGTTCTCGTACCCCGCGTAGGAGTGCACGACGTACCAGTCGCCCGGCAGCGAGCGCAGCTCCCTGCGCAGCTTCTCCACCGGGTCCTCGTCGTCGTCCTCGGCCGGAGCGGCCTCGGCGGCGGGCTCGTCCTCGACGGTCTCGTCCTCGGCAGCGGCCTCGGCGGGCTCGGCGTCGAGTCCGGCGACCGCGCCGTCGGCGTCCTGGTCGGACCGCGCGACGTCAGACTGGGCGGCCTCGTCCTCAGCCACGGTGGCCGCCTCGACCGGCTCGTCGTACTCGTCGCCGGCTGCGACGCCGTTCTCGGAGGTCACGTTCCGTCCTCTCACTTGATCGCTTGTCGTGTCCGTGCCGGCCCCGCAGACGCGCTCAGCCGAACAGCCAGAACACGCCCTTGCGGAACGCGAAGTCCAGCAACGAGACCAGCGCGACCATGAAGGCCACGAAGACCAGCACAACCGTGGTGTAGGTGACCATCTGCTTGCGCGTCGGCCAGATGACCTTGCGCAGCTCGGCCCACACCTCGCGGATGAACCGCACCAGCCTCGCGAACAGCGACGGCTTCTTGTCCTTGCGGGTCCGCTTCGGGGTCGCGCGACCCTTCCTGACCTCGCCGGCCTTGGCCTTGCCGTCGGCGGAGGGGGCGCTGACCGAAGCCTTGCCCGACGGACGGGCCTTGTCGCCGTCCTTGGCCGCCTTGCCGGCAGGGCGCGCGGAGGCGCGACGTTCGCGCCGCGCCGCGGCCGTGACCGGACGGGCAGCCCGCTTGGGCTCCTGCTCCTGGCCCTTGCCGCCGGCGTCGTTGTCGCTCACGACCACTCCTCCGCTAAGGCACCTACATCGACGCAGGGGTGACAGGACTTGAACCTGCAACCTGCGGTTTTGGAGACCGCTGCTCTGCCAATTGAGCTACACCCCTTCGAGCAACCGAGCCGCTCGCTGGACGCCCTTGACCCTCCCCGCATGCCCTGCGGGGTCAAGCGCCGGACGTTCCAAGTTCGGAAGTCTACGGCAAGCCCTTCCCGGGCCCGCAACCGAGGGGCCGCGAACGGCTCCCGCGTGCTTCTCGACACACCGGACGTGCGACGATGGGGGCCATGAGCGCACCCGCAACCGTCACCACTGGCTCCCGCATCTCGGCCCGCATCGCCGGCATCACGCCGTCGGCCACCCTCGCCGTGGACGCGAAGGCGAAGGAGCTGAAGGCGCAGGGCCGCCCGGTGATCGGCTTCGGTGCGGGGCAGCCGGACTTCCCCACCCCCGACTACGTCGTCGAGGCGGCCGCGAAGGCCGTCCACGACCGGACCAACCACGGTTACACCGCGGCCGGCGGCCTGCCCGAGCTGAAGGAGGCCATCGCGGCGAAGACGCTGCGCGACTCCGGCTTCACCATCGAGCCCAGCCAGGTACTGGTCACCAACGGCGGCAAGCAGGCCGTCTACTCCGCGTTCGCCACGCTGTGCGACCCGGGCGACGAGGTCCTGCTGCTGGCGCCGTACTGGACCACCTACCCCGAGTCGATCAAGCTGGCCGGCGGCGTGCCGGTGCAGGTCACCGCGGACGAGTCGACCGGGTACCGGGTCACCGTCGAGCAGCTGGAGGCCGCGCGCACCGACCGCACCAAGGTGCTGCTGTTCAACTCGCCGTCCAACCCGACCGGCGCGGTGTACACGCGTGAGCAGATCGAGGCCATCGGCAAGTGGGCCTACGAGCACGGCATCTGGGTGATCACCGACGAGATCTACGAGCACCTGACCTACGACGGCGCCGAGAACCACTCGATGCCGGTCGTGGTGCCCGAGCTGGCCGACCAGACGCTGATCCTCAACGGCGTCGCGAAGACCTACTCGATGACCGGCTGGCGGGTCGGCTGGATCGCCGGGCCCAAGGACGTGATCAAGGCCGCGACGGGCTACCAGTCGCACCTGTGCGGCAACGTGTCGAACGTCGCGCAGCGGGCCGCGCTGGCCGCCGTCGCGGGGCCGCTGGACGTGGTCGCCGAGATGCGCGCCGCGTTCGACGCGCGCCGGAAGAAGATCGTCTCGCTGCTGTCGGAGATCCCGGGCGTGACCTGCCCGACCCCGGAGGGCGCGTTCTACGCGTACCCGTCGTTCAAGGAGCTCCTGGGCAAGGAGATCCGCGGCGAGAAGCCGGCCGACACGCTGGAGCTGGCCGACCTGATGCTGCGCGAGGCCGACGTCGCCGCGGTGCCGGGCGAGGCGTTCGGGACGCCGGGCTACTTCCGGTTCTCCTACGCGCTGGCCGAGTCGGACCTGGTGGAGGGCGTCCAGCGGATCGCCGCCCTGCTGTCCGAGGCGAAGTAACTCGATCAGGTCAACCGGAGCGCCACTTCCGCATGCCGGAAGTGGCGCTCCGGCGTTTTCGGGGTAGCCGGAGCGGGTGGGGAAGAAGGTACTGATCGGGGTGGTGGTGGCCGCGCTCGTCGGCGCGGTGACGGCCGGCGTCCTGTACTGGCGCGCCGACCGGGGCGAGTCGGCCGAGCCGCCGAAACCGCCGGGCTCGGTGATCGGCCCGGGCACCGGGAGGTACGTCGCGCTGGGCGACTCCTACACGTCGGCGCCGCGCACCGGGGCGCCCGCGGGCACGCCGCCGGGATGCGCGCGCTCGGACAACAACTACCCGCACCTGGTCGCCGCCGAGCTGCGGCCGGTGTCGTTCGCCGACGTGAGCTGCGGCGGGGCGACCACCCAGCACCTGACCGAGCCGCAGACCACACCGGACGGGGTGAACCCGCCGCAGCTGGACGCGGTCACCCCGGACACGACGCTGGTCACGCTCGGCATCGGGGGCAACGACGTCGGGCTGGTGAGCCTCGCGCGGGACTGCCTGACGACCAACCGCGCGGTGTCGCTGTGCAAGCCGCGGCTGACCGCGGGCGGACGGGACGAGCTGGCGGAGCGGATCGCCGCGACCGCGCCGAAGATCCGTGCCGCGCTGACCGATATCCACGAGCGGGCGCCGCGGGCGCAGGTGATCGTCGTGGGGTACCCGACGGCGCTGCCGGATGGCAACGGGTGCTGGCCGTTCCTGCCCATCGGGCCGGAGGACGTGGCCTACCTGCGGACGTCGCTGGCGCGGCTGAACACGATGCTGGCGACCGAGGCGAAGGCGAACCAGGCCGGGTACGCGGACACGGCCACACCGTCCAAGGGGAAGGACATGTGCGCCAAGGCGCGGGTGAAGTGGGTCGAGGACGTGGTGCCGTCCTCACCGGCGATGGAGCTGCATCCCAATGCGGTTGGGGAGCGCGGGATGGCGGACGTGGTGCTGGATCTGGTGGATTGATCTGCGCTTGCCTGCCGGGCGGGGGCCGCCCGTTGGGCGGGCTCGTCGCCGTGTCGGGCGCCGGTTCAAAGATCAAGGGATGTCCTCGCCGGACGGGCAGGCTCCGGGATGACGGGGACCGTTGTCGTCTCGCCTTGGGTGGGTGGTCGCTGTGTGGTCATCCCGTCGCCTTCCGGTTTGTGCATATCACCTTGAGCCAGGGCCGCAAGGTTGGCATGGTCGGCCGCCGGAGAGAGCCTGGGTTGCGGCCCTGGCTCAAGGTGATCGTTGCGGTGTCAGGCGACGGGATGACCACCCAGCTACCTTGGGGTCAAAGACCAAGGGCGCCGCGCTGTGCGCGTCAGTCGAGGTCGAAGGCCAGTCGGATGGCTTCGGTGAGTTCGCGTTCCTGGTCGGGCATCAGGTAGCCGATCTGCTTGCCCAGCGCGGACTTCCGGATGGTCTGGATGTTGTCGCAGCTCACGACGCTGTCGTGGTCCAGGCCGTTGCGGCTGCCCACCCTCACCTCGGTGGACAGGCCGCGGATCGTGCTCGTGATCGGGGCGATCGTCACCCGGGTCAGGTGCGGGCGGATCAGCTCCCGCGTCAGCACCAGCACCGGCCGCACCTTGTCGAGCCGGGCCGTGTGGATCGGGCGCATCAGTCCAGGTCGTCCAAGGGGGCGGCGTGCTCCTCGATCCCGGCGAGATCGTCCGGCACGCCGCCCGTCAGCAGGGCGATGTCGCGCTCCGCGATCAGCCGCCGGCGTTCCCGCTCCAGGGCGCGGAACACCAGCTCGGCGCGGCTCGCGGCGCCACCCTCCTCCACCACGTGGTCGATGAAGGACACCAGGTCGTCGGGCAGACGAACGGCGATCTGCTTCGTCATACCAACACGGTACCAGTTTGGGATGCAACCCGTCAGCGGACGACGGCCTGAGCCTTCCCCAGCACGGTCTTGCCGTCGAACTTCGCGGTGATGTCCACCCGCGCCGAGCCGTCCTCGCGGACCTCGGCCACCTTGCCGGTGAACTCGACGTCCGCGCCCTCCGGCGAGACCACGACCGGCCGGGTGAAGCGGACGCTGTACTCGACCAGCTTCCCGGGGTCGCCGAGCCAGTCCGTCACGAGACGGCCGCCCAGGGCCATGGTCAGCATCCCGTGCGCGATCACGTCCGGGAGCCCGACCTCCTTGGCGAACCGCTCGTTCCAGTGGATCGGGTTGAAGTCCAGCGACGCACCCGCGTACCGGACCAACTGGTCGCGCGTGACGTGCACCCGCAGCGGCGGCAGCTCGGTGCCCTTCTCGTACGCCATCAGGCCCCCTCTCCCCGCACGACGAGCTGCGCCCGCGTCGTGCACACCAGCTGCCCGTCGGCGTCGACGACCTCGCCGCGCACGGTCAGGAAGTCGTTGCCGGCGCGGGCCATGATGTCCTCGACCGTCGTGGTGATGCGGAGCAGGTCACCCGCGTGCACCGGGCGCGTGTAGGTGAACGCCTGGTCGCCGTGCACCATCCGGCTGTAGTCCAGCCCGAGCTCGGGGTCGTCGGCGATCGCGTTGATCGCGTCGAGGTTGATCACCGTGAGGAAGGTGGGCGGCGCGATGACGTCCGGGTAGCCGGCCGCGCGGGCCGCCTCCGGGTCGGTGTAGAGCGGGCTGGCGTCGCCGATCGCGGCGGCGAACTCGCGGATCTTCTCGCGGCCGACTTCGTACGTGGAGTCCGGCGGATACGTCCGCCCGACGAACGAGGGGTCCAAAGGCACCCGAGCAGCCTACCCACCGGCCGTGCGCGCCCGGAAAGCACGAAGGCCGCCCCGGCGAACCGGGGCGGCCTTCGGCGGAACCTGGGTGCTGGCGTCAGCGGGTTTCCTTGTGAACCCGGTGCGTACCGCAGTTCGGGCAGAACTTCTTCATCTCCAGGCGATCCGGGTCGTTGCGCCGGTTCTTCTTGGTGATGTAGTTGCGGTGCTTGCAGACCTCGCACGCCAGCGTGATCTTCGGTCGCACGTCGGTGGCAGCCACAGCAAAGCCTTTCTCTACACAACGAAAACCCCCACAAGCGACCTGACCTCCCAAGTCGCCCCGGGTGGGGGTCCAGGGGGCTAGCCCCCTGGCGGGGGTCCGGGGGTCCGACCCCCGGTGCAATGGCGAAGCGGATCAGGCTCACGCAGTCCGTGAGCATAGCCCGCCCATCCGCGTAGCGGTGGCCGGACTTGAACCGGCGACACAGCGATTATGAGCCGCTTGCTCTACCGACTGAGCTACACCGCCTTGACCGGCCGTCAGGCTCCCCCGCCGAAGCGGAAGCGGCCTGCTGACCACCGAGCCCCAATACGGAATCGAACCGTAGACCTTCTCCTTACCATGGAGACGCTCTGCCGACTGAGCTATTGGGGCGAGTTCCAACGTCTGAACGTTGAAGCCTCGAAGAGATTACATCCCCCGCCGGACGGCCCGTGCAGGGGGGTCCCTTTTACGTCAGGAGCGTCAGCACCGTCTCCATCTTGCGCCCAGTGGACCGGGCCGTGCGCGCCTGCAACCAGGCCTCCAGGCGGTCCTCCGCCAGCGGGCGGGAGATCAGGTACCCCTGGGCGACGTCGCAGCCCATCGCCTCCAGCTGGTCCCGCGCGACGTCCTCCTCGACGCCCTCGGCGACGACCGCCAGGCCCAGCGAGTGGCCCAGCTCGACGATCGACCGGACCACCGCCAGGTCGCCCAGGTCGGTGCCCATGCCGAGGACGAAGCTCTTGTCGATCTTGACCTCGTCCACCGGCAGCTGCCGCAGGTAGGCCAGCGACGAGTAGCCGGTGCCGAAGTCGTCGACCGCCAGCACGATGCCGAGACCGTGCAGCTCGCGCAGGATCGGCAGCGCCTTCTGCGGATCGGCCATCACCCCGGACTCGGTCAGCTCGAAGGTGAGCAGCTCGGGCGGCACGCCGAACTTCCGCAGCGCCTCGACGACCTTGGCCGGGAAGTCCTCGTCGGCCAGGTTCCGCACGGACAGGTTGACCGCGACCGAGATCCGCAGCCCCTCGTCCATCCACTTGCGCACCCGGATCAGCGACTGCTCCAGCACGAACCCGGTCAGCACGCCGACCAGGCCGGCGGCCTCGACCGCGGGCACGAACTCGTCCGGGTCGAGCCGGCCGAACTCGGGGTGCTGCCAGCGCACCAGCGCCTCCACGCCGAGGACCTGCTTGCTCGGCAGGGACACCTTCGGCTGGTAGTGGACGCTGACCTGGCCCTCCTCGATGGCCTGCCGGAACTGGGTGACCATCTGGAACCGGCGCAGGAAGATCTGCCCCATGCTGGGCACGTACCCGCGGACCTCCTCGCCGCCGCGGGTGGCCCGCACGGCGACGTCGGCCCGCTGGAGCAGGCCATCCACGTCACCGGGGTCGAGGGTGTCGTCGTCGGCCGCCGACGCGTAGCCGACCATCGCGTTGGCCTCGACCGTGAGCCGGTCGACCGGGTAGGGCACGGACAGCTGGGAGCGCAGCCGCTCGGCCGCGTCGTGCACGTCCTGCCCGCGCACCCCGGTGAGCAGGGCGGCGAAGGACGCGCCTTCCAGGCGGGCCAGCGGCACGTCCGGGCCGAGGGCGTCGCGCAGCCGGCGTCCGGCGGCGATCACCATCCGGTCGGCCCACGCGTAGCCCAGCGCGTCGCTGACCGCGGAGAACACGTCCAGGTCGATGCGCAGCACCGCGGAGTCGGCGGAGGCGCTGCGCTCGGCCAGCGGCTCGCGCGCGACCTGCCGGAAGCCGGGCCGGTTGAGCAGGCCGGTCAGCGGGTCGTGGTAGGCGTCGTGGCGCAGGGTGGCAAGCAGGCGGCGGTTGTCCAGCGCGGTGGCCAGGTGGCTGGCCATGGTGCCGAGCAGCTGGACGTCGTACTTGCCGAAGCCCCGCCACCGGGACAGCCGGTCGTGCGCCTCGACCACCCCGAGCAGCTGGTTCGCGCTGCGCAGCGGCACCACCAGCGCCTCCTGCGCGCCGCGGCTGAGCAGCCCGGCGGCGATGTCGCTGTTGGCCTCGGTGATGCGGAAGTGCCGCACGTGCGAGCCGGGCAGGCGCAGCATCGGGTCGTCGGCGGGCAGGTCGGCCGAGGGCATCGGCTCCCCCGCGACCACGGCGCGCATGTCCGCGGTCGGTTCCAGGCGCAGCCGCAGCACCACGCGGCCGGCGGAGAGCTGGTCCTTGATGCGCTCGGCGATGGTCTCCCACTCGCTGACGTTCACGCCGGCCGCGAGGTCGTCGGCGCCGCTGGCCGGGCGCGCGGCGGCCTGCTGACCGGAGCGCGCGACCATCAGGCTGACGTCGGAGAGCGCCTCCATGTCCCGCTGCTCGCGCAGCAGGTCGGAGTAGGCCCAGTAGAGCGCGGACAGGCCGGCGAAGACGGCGAGCACCAGCGGCCACGCGTCGGCGGTGCCGGCGATCACCAGGTACCCGCTCAGGCCGACCGAGGCGTTGACGAACCCGACCACCAGGATGCGGCCGGTGAGCCGGAGCGCGGTGCCGATCCGCATGCGGCGGCGCAGCACCCGGACGGCGGCCAGCGCCAGCAGCGTGCTGGTCAGCGGCGCGGTCAGGGTGCCGGCGAGCGCGGCGGGCCAGGTCATCTCGGTGGTGCCCATGATCCGCTCGACCAGGCCGGCCACCGCGAACGCGCTGGTGATCTCCAGCAGGAACGCGCCGGCGTTGTAGAGCACGCGCCCGGAGACGCGGCGGACCACGAGCGTGCTGATCCCGGCCACCAGGTGCGCGGCGAGTACGACCTCGAACGGCGCCACGAAGAAGCCGATGACCAGCGGGATCTCGGTGAACGAAATGGTCCAGGAGATGCCGGACCGGACGTCGACGTTGATGCCGAGCTGCTCGGCGAGCAGGAACGACAGCGCCAGCACCGGGCCGATCCACCACAGCTTCGCCGAGCCGTGGAACGGCAGCCACAGCGACACGGCGGCGGCGGTGAGCGCGCCGACGGAGAAGACGGTCAGCGTGTAGACCCGGAAGCGGCGCTCGTCCGCCCGCGCCTCGGCACCACCAGCATTGGCGGCTGCCGCCGGGATGGGGCCGTCCGGCCTGCCATCGGAGTCCGGCATGCAACCTCCTTCCACCCATTCGCCCCAGTGCGCCCGCCGGTACTCACCGCACACGAGACGGTGATCTCGGTGCGAATGAGGGGATCACTGTACCCCGGAGGGCGTACTTCAGCCTCTTTCCGGCCGCCATGAGATCACCTCATAGTTAACAACGTGCCAACTACGGTGACCAGCGGAGACTTACGGGTGAGATGGATCTTTCGGGCGATCGCTCCCGGTAATCGACGTTAAGCGCCTCCCCCGGCTACAACGCGTTCACCGCGAGCCGCCGTGCTGCACTCCTCCGCATTGATCGCGATTCAATCGCGATCGTGATTGACCGGCGCCGATGACGGAGCGTGGCAAGCGGGGTTACACCCGGGAAAACGATCGCCGCAATGCGACGAGCATCTCACTCCCGCTCGACGGGACCCCTGCCGGAGCCGCCCCGGTTTATTCCCGGAAGCCGTCCGCTGCAAGCGAACTACCTGCGGAAACAAACCGGCCCGCCGGAAAGTTGAGCTAGGCAGACTCAACCAGGTAGGGAGCAAACAGATGACCGACACCAGGCTCCTCCCCGTACTGCCCCTCGACGACGACGTGGTGCTGCCCGGCATGATCGTCCCGCTCGAACTCGACGACGCCGAGACGCGGGCCGCGGTCGATTCCGCGCAGGCGAAGGCACCGAGTGCGCCGTCGTTCCCGGGCATCCGGTCGCTCCCGGCCACGCAGGCCGAGGTCCTGATCGTCCCGCGGGTGCACGGGGAGTACGCCGAGCTGGGCGCCGTCGCGACCATCGAGCGCGTCGGACGCATCCCCGGCGGCAAGGCCGCCGTCCTGTTGCGCGCCACCCGGCGCGCCCGGGTCGGCGAGAACGGCGACGGCCCCGGCGCGGCGCGCTGGGTGTACGCCGAGCCGGTCGCCGAGATCTCCGGCGAGCGGGCCCGCACGCTGGCCGCCGAGTACAAGACCGTCGTGATCTCGATCCTCCAGCAGCGCGGCGGCTGGCAGATGATCGACGCGGTGCAGCAGGTCGAGGACCCGTCCGCGATCGCCGACCTGGCGGGCAACTCGCCGTTCCTGAGCACGGCCCAGAAGCTGGAGCTGCTGACCACGCTCGACGTCGCGACCCGGCTGGAGAAGGCGCTGGAGTGGAGCCGGGAGTACCTGGCCGAGCTCGAGGTGACCGACACCATCCGCAAGGACGTCGCCGAGGGCATGGAGAAGCAGCAGAAGGAGTTCCTGCTGCGCCGCCAGCTGGAGGCGATCCGCAAGGAGCTGGGCGAACTGGACGGCACGGCCGACCAGGACGACTACCGGGCCCGCGTGGAGCAGGCCGACCTGCCCGAGCACGTCCGCACGGCCGCGCTGGCCGAGGTGGACAAGCTGGAGCGCACCTCCGACGCCTCGCCGGAGGGCGGCTGGATCCGCACCTGGCTGGACACCGTCCTGGAGCTGCCGTGGAACGACCGGACCACCGACGTCCACGACATCGCGGCGGCGCGGGCGGTGCTCGACGCCGACCACGCGGGCCTGGACGACGTGAAGGAACGCATCATCGAGTACCTGGCCGTGCGCGCCCGCCGCGCCGAAACCGGCCAGGGACAGGTCGGCGGGCGTCACTCCGGAGCGGTGCTGGCGCTGGTCGGTCCTCCCGGTGTGGGCAAGACCTCGCTCGGCGAGTCGGTCGCGAAGGCGATGGGCCGCAAGTTCGTCCGCGTCGCGCTCGGCGGTGTCCGGGACGAGGCGGAGATCCGCGGCCACCGGCGCACCTACGTCGGGGCGCTGCCCGGCCGGATCGTCCGCGCCATCAAGGAGGCCGGGTCGATGAACCCGGTGGTCCTGCTCGACGAGGTGGACAAGGTGGGCGCCGACTACCGCGGCGACCCGACCGCGGCGCTGCTGGAGGTGCTCGACCCGGAGCAGAACCACACGTTCCGCGACCACTACCTCGAGGTCGAGCTGGACCTGTCGGACGTGGTGTTCCTCGCCACGGCCAACGCGCTGGAAACCATTCCCGGGCCGCTGCTGGACCGGATGGAACTGGTGACGCTGGACGGCTACACCGAGCACGAGAAGGTCGTCATCGGCCGCGACCACCTGCTCCCCCGCGAGCTGGAGCGGGCCGGGCTGGGCCGCGACGACGTGCGGTTCACCGACGCCGCGCTGAGCCGGATCGCCGCCGAATACACCCGCGAGGCGGGCGTGCGCAACGCGAACCGGACCATCGCGAAGGTGCTGCGCAAGATCGCGACCCGGGTCGCGCTGGACGAGGCGACGCTGCCGGTGACCGTCGACGCGGCGGACCTGGAGGGCTACCTCGGCCGGCCGCGGCACCTGCCGGAGTCGGCGCTGCCCGCGTCGACCCAGCGGACCGCGACGCCGGGTGTGGCGACCGGGCTGGCCGTCACGGGCGCCGGCGGGGACGTCCTTTACATCGAGGCGTCGCTGGCCGATCCCGAATCGGGCAGCTCCGGGCTCACGGTCACCGGGCAGCTGGGTGACGTGATGAAGGAGTCGGTGCAGATCGCGCTGTCCTACCTGCGCTCGCACGGCGCCGAGCTGGAACTGCCGGTCGGCGACCTGAAGGACCGGGGCGTGCACGTCCACGTCCCGGCGGGTGCGGTGCCCAAGGACGGGCCGAGCGCCGGGATCACGATGACCACGGCGCTGGCGTCGCTGCTGTCCGGCCGCGTGGTGCGGGCCGACGTGGCGATGACCGGTGAGGTCTCGCTCACCGGCCGGGTCCTGCCGATCGGCGGGGTCAAGCAGAAGCTGCTCGCCGCGCACCGGGCCGGGATGAAGACGGTGATCATCCCGCAGCGCAACGAGCCGGACCTGGACGACGTCCCCGCGGACGTGCTGGCCCAGCTCGACGTGCACCCGGTGTCGAACGTGCGGGAAGTCCTCGACCTGGCGCTGGCGCCGGCCACCACCCCCGTGGTCCAGGCCGCCTGACGCCCGCCGGAGAGGCCGCCCTCCCACCCCCGCGGGAGGGCGGCCTCTTGTCTCACGCCCGGACGCGGTCGCGCAGCCGTGTGACGACGAACACCGCCAGCGCGATCGCGACGGCGCCGATCACCACGTACTGGAAGATCCCCGCGTAGTCGTTCACCACGTGCCAGTTCGCGCCGAGCAGGTAGCCGGCGACGACGAACAGCGTGTTCCAGATCAGGCTGCCCAGCGTGGTGAGCACCAGGAACCGGCCGAACGGCATCCGTTCGATCCCCGCGGGCAGTGAGATCAGGCTGCGGAAGATCGGCACCATCCGGCCGAAGAACACCGCCTTGGTGCCGTGCTTGGCGAACCAGGCCTCGGTGCGGTCGAAGTCGGACGCCTTGACCAGCGGGATCCGCAGCAGCAACGCGCGGGTGCGGTCGCGGCCGAGCAGCGCGCCCAGCCAGTAGACGATGACCGCGCCGGCGACCGAGCCGAAGGTGGTCCAGGCCAGCGCGGCGAGCAGGCTGAAGGTGCCCTGGCTGGCGGAGAACCCGGCGAGCGGCAGGACCAGCTCGCTCGGGATGGGCGGGAACAGGTTGTCCAGGCCGACGATGACGGCGGCGCCGAGGCCGCCGAGGGAGTCCATGAGGCTGACGGCCCAACCGGCGAGTCCCCCGAGCGGTTCGGCCTGTGCGAGGTGAAGATCCATGCTTCGAAACTAGGAATCCGGGGCGGCCCCGACCATGGGGTGCGGCACCCGATCATCCTGCGGAAAACCTCAGTACCGGACGGGTGGAACCCGGCTAACCTCGGGATATGCCCACAGTGGACCTGCGCCGCCCGATGCGGGTGACCGCGGGGCTGGCGCTCGGTGGGCTGAGCGCGTTCGCCGAGGCGGTCTTCGTGATCGTGGCGACGCTCGCCCTCGCCGTGCCGGCCGCGCGGCCCGCCGTGTTCGGGGCCACGCGCTGGTTCGCCGAGCGCGACCGGTCGCGGCTGCGGCGGTTCCTGGACTACCCCACCCCGGACGACTACCGCGACCCGCGCGCCTTGCGGTACCTGGCGGTGCGCAGTGTCGTCGGCGGGCTCGGCGCGGGCATCTTCGTGCTGATCGCGCTGGGCGTGGCGACGGCGGTGATCACCGTGTGGCAGATGGTGGGCGGGCGGCCGCTCGGCGAAGACCAGGACTGGTACGACGTTCCCGCGCTGCTGCTGATGGGCGCCTTGCTGATCTTCCTGGCGGTGCAGGGGCTCATCGGGGTCGCCGCGCTGGAACGCCGGCTCGCGCACCACTTCTTCGGCCCCACGAAACAGGAACGGCTGCAGCGCCGCGTCGACGCGCTGACCCACAGCCGGGCCGAGGTGGTCGAGGCGGTGAACGACGAGCGGCGGCGGATCGAGCGCGATCTGCACGACGGGGTGCAGCAGCGGATCGTGTCGCTGGGCATGCTGCTCGGCCGCGCCCGCCGCGCGAAGGAGCCGGAGCGGGCGGAGGCGCTGCTGCGGCAGGCGCACGAGGAGACCCAGCTGGCGCTGCAGGAACTGCGGGACGTGGCGTGGCGGGTGTACCCGATCGCGCTGGACGAAGGCGGGCTCGGGACGGCGTTGGAGGCGCTGGCGGAGCGGTCGAGCCTGCCGGTCGGGCTGTCCGGTGAGCTGGACCAGCGAGTGGATCCGGCGACCGAGACCGTCGCCTACTTCGTCGCGTCGGAGGCGGTCACGAACGCGATCAAGCACGCGGCGGCGAGCCGGATCGACATCGTGGTGGGGCGGACCGGCAGGATGCTGACCGTGACCATCACCGACGACGGCGTGGGCGGCGCCCGCGCCGAGGGCGGCGGCCTGTCCGGCCTGGCCCGGCGGGTCGGCGCGGCGGACGGCGTGTTCACTGTGGACAGTCCGGCCGGCGGGCCGACGGTCGTGCGGGCGGAGCTGCCGTGCGCGTGATCCTGGCCGAGGACTCGACGTTGCTGCGCGAAGGCCTGATCCGGCTGCTCGCCGAGGAGGGCCACGAGGTGCTGGCCGCGGTCGGGGACGCGTCGGCACTGCTGGCCGAGGTCGCGCGGGTGCGGCCGGACGTGGTGGTGACCGACATCCGGATGCCGCCCGACCACACCGACGAGGGGCTGCGGGCGGCGCTGGAGATCCGGCGGCGGTGGCCGGAGGTCGGGGTGCTGGTGCTGTCGCAGTACGTCGAGAAGCGGTACGCGACGGAGCTGATCACCGACGACGGCGGGCGGGTCGGGTACCTGCTCAAGGACCGGGTCATGCAGGTCGGCGAGTTCCTCGACGCGCTGGAGCGGGTCGGTTCCGGCGGGGCGGCGTTCGACCCGGAGGTCGTCCGGCGGCTGCTGGCGCGCACCACGCACGCCGACCCGCTGGCGACGCTGACCGCCCGGGAGCGCGAGGTGCTGGCGAAGATGGCCGAAGGGCACACGAACGCCGGCATCGCGGCCGAGCTGTACGTGTCGCAGTCCGCGGTGGAAAAGCACGTGAACGCGATCTTCGACAAGCTGGGGTTGAGCCGGACGACCGGGTACAGCCGGCGGGTGCTGGCTGTTTTGCGGTACCTGGGCTCCTGACCCACCGCGGTGCTGCCGGTAGTCTCGATCTTGAGCCTGTTTTGTCCGGATCCCAGGAGGAAACCGTCCATGTTCAAGCGGATGCTCAGCGCCTTCGGCGTCGGTGGGCCGTCGGTCGACACCGTGCTCGACTCGCCCCACTCGGGGCCCGGTCAGGTGGTCACCGGGCAGGTCCGGATCCAGGGCGGGAGCGCCGACGCGGCCATCGACCAGGTCGTCCTCTCCCTGGTCACGCGGGTCGAGATCGAGCACGGCGGGCACGAGTCCGCGGCCACCGGGGAGTTCCACCGCCAGCTCGTGCAGCAGGGCGTGCGGGTGCCGTCCGGCCAGCTGGTCACCGTGCCGTTCGAGCTGCGGCTGCCGTGGGAGACGCCCATCACCGCGGTCGGGGACACCCTGCTGCACGGCATGGCGGTCGGCGTGCGGACCGAGCTGGTGATCTCGGGTGCCCCGGACAAGGGTGACCTCGACCCGGTCCACGTGCACCCGCTGCCGTCGCAGGACCGGGTGCTGGACGCCTTCGGGCAGCTCGGCTTCCGGTTCCGCAACGCCGACGTGGAGGCCGGCCGCCTCTACGGCGTGCGCCAGGAACTGGGCTTCTACCAGGAGATCGAGTTCTTCCCGCCGGCCGAGTTCGCCGGGCGGATCAACGAGGTCGAGCTGACCTTCGTCGCCGGGCCGCACGATCTGGCCGTCGTCCTCGAGGCCGACCGGCGGGGCCGCTTCATGCAGGCCGGCGGCGACTCGTTCGGCCGCTTCCAGATGTCGCACCAGGACGCGGAGACCGCCGACTGGGCCGCGCTCATCGGCCAGTGGCTGACCGAGGCCGCCCAGCGCGGCGGGCACTCCGCGTTCGGCAACCCGGCCTTCGGCGGCCACCACCACCCCGGTCATCACGGGCACGGCCGCGGCATGGGCGTGGGCGGCATGGTCGCCGGCGCGGCGGCGGGTGTCGTGGGCGGCATGATCATGGGCGAGATGATCGAGGAAGCCTTCGAGTTCGACGGCGAGGAGTAACTCTCACCGCACCACGAAATTGGCCATCATCATCATGTCCTCGTGTTCGAGGTTGTGGCAGTGCAGGACGTACTTGCCGCGGTAGCCCTCGAACCGGACGAGCACCTCGGCCTGGTCACCGTTGCCCAGGTCGACCGTGTCCTTCCAGCCGTGCGCCGTGCCCGGGATCTGGAACGCCGCGAGGTGGATGTGGATCGGGTGCGGCACGTTCTGCGCCCGCAACCGCCACAGCTCGACCGTGCCCAGTGCCGGCTCGGCCACGACGCCGTCGGCGCTGAACGGCATCCCGTTGACCGTCCACAGTGTCATCCCGTGGTGCTCGGCCCCGCCGCGGCGGAACGTGAACTCGCGCTCGGCCACCGCGTCCGAACGGGACAGGGGCCGGACATCGGCCAGCCGCGCCGGGATGGCGCTGTCGTCGGCCACCCGCCGCGTGACCACGAACCGCATCACGCGCGCCGTGCCGTCCTCGCCGAGCCGGTTCACCAGCGTGACCTCCTGGCCGGGCCGGTACGCCAAGAAGTCGATCACCACGTCGTACCGTTCGGCCTGCGCGATCGGCAGCTGGTCGTGCCGGACCGGCGCGGCCAGCAGCCCCTGGTCACCGCCGATCTGCACGAACCCCGCGCCCGGCGGGTCGAGCGCGAGCCGGTACCGGCGGGCGTTGGAGGCGTTGAGGATCCGGAACCGGTAGCGCGCGGCGTCCACCTCCATCACCGGCCACGGCGCGCCGTTGACCAGGACGCAGTCGCCGAGCACGCCGCTGACGAAATCGCTGGTCACGCCCGGTTCGCCGAGCAGTGACGGGTCGACCGAGGGGTAGGCGAAGGAGCCGTCCTCGGCGAACGACCGGTCCGTGATCATCAGCGGCACCTCCCGCTCGCCACGAGGCAGGGGCAGCGCGTCCTCCTCGTCGTCGCGGATCAGGTGGAATCCGGCGAGACCGCGGTAGACCTGCGGGCCGGTGAAGTCGGCCCGGTGGTCGTGGTACCAGAGCGTGGCCGCCGGCTGGTCCAGCGGGTAGACGTACTCGCGCGCCGCGCCGGGTGCGACCAGGTCCAGCGGGTAGCCGTCGTGCTCGGGCGGGGTCCGGCCGCCGTGCAGGTGCACCACCACGGGCACGCCCAGCTCGTTGCGGTGCCGGACGACGGTGGCCTGCCCTCGTCGCGTCTCGATCGTGGGGCCGGGGAAGATGCCGTCGTAGCCCCAGATCCGCGTGCGCAGGCCGGGCAGGATCTCCACGTCCGCGGCCCGCTGGGTGATCTCGTAGCGGCCGGGGCGGACCGGCCGCGCCACAGGCGGCACCGGCAGCGGCACGGTGAACGGCTCCGGCAGCTTCGCCGTGCTGCGCAACAGGGTGCCCGCGCTGGACTCGGTCTCGGTGTTCGCGCCGCCGCTCGCGCAGCCCGCCACCAGCAGGCCGGCCGCGGTGACGCGGAACAGGCCGCGCCGGGACAGGTTCATCGGTTCCGCCTCCGCCGGTCGATCAGCACGGCGACGACGGCGCCCGCGACGGCGAGCAGTTGGGGCCCGAAGCCGATCACGAACGTCCAGGGCGCGTCGACCTGGCCGTCCCGCGCGGCGAGCCGTCCGACGAGTTCGCTGAAGACCAGAAATCCCACCGCGAGGCCGACGAACAGGCCGAGGATGGCGACACCCAGGGTTCTCATGCCCGTCGAACGTAGGCACCTCCGCGCCGCCCGTCGTCCGTCCGCGAGCGACGGAACAGTCAACATCGGACGACTGTGCGAAGCGCGCGGCCTGGCTATTCTCGGGGCGTGAGCGAGCGAAAGCGGGTGCTCGCCGACGCCGCTCTCGGGGTCGCGACCTCCACCGTGGTGGCCGTCGCCCTCGCGATGGACCTCGGCGGCGCGCGGGCGCCCGACCCGGTGGCGTACCTGTTCGCGCTGTGCCTCGGCGCGCTGATGCTCGTGCGCCGCCGCTTCCCGGTGCTGGCGCTGGCCGCGACCGCGGCCGGGCTGCTCGCCTACTACGCCGCCGGGTACCCGCCGGTCGGGCTGGCGCTGCCGGTCGCGGCGGCCCTGTTCTCCGCGGCCGAAGCCGGGAAGGCACGCGTCGCTACGACGACCGCGGCGGCGTTGGTGCTGGTCAGCACGTTCTTCCGGCTGCGGCAGGGCGAGAACCCGGACTACCTGCTCGGGTTCGAGCTGGCTTCCACGGCCGGGCTGATGCTGAGCGCGATCGCGCTGGGGGCGTTGCGTGCCGAACAGCGCCGCACCGCGCGGCAGGCCGCCGCGGAACGGGAGTGGGAGGCCCGGCGCCGGGTCGAGGAGGAACGCCTGCGGATCGCGCGGGACCTGCACGACGCCGTCGGGCACACGCTGGCCGTGGTGTCGGTGCAGGCCAGCGTCGCCGCCGAGGCGCTGGACGACGATCCGGACACCGCCCGCTCGGCGCTGGCGACCCTGCGGCTGGCCGCCGACGAAGCCGCCCACGACCTGCGCACCACGCTCGGCCTGCTGACCGACGACACCGGCCGCGCCCCGGTCGGCAGCCTGCGGCACCTGGACACTCTGGTCACCGCGACCGTCCGAAGTGGTCTGGAAGTGACCGTGTCCACCGAGGGCGAACCGGTCGCGCTGCCGGCCGCGGTGGACACGACGGCGTACCGGATCGTGCAGGAAGCGCTGACCAACAGCCTCCGCCACGCCCGGGCGACGCACGCGGAGGTGCGGTTGCGCTACGAACCGGACCGGCTGCGGATCGAGGTCCGCGACGACGGCGCCGGAGCCGACCTGCCGGTCCGCGGCGGCCGTGGGCTCGACGGGATGCGGGACCGGGCCGAGCTGCTGGGCGGGTCGGTCACGCTGGATTCCCGCCCGGGCGCGGGTTTCCGCGTCGAGGCGAGCCTGCCGGTGGAGCCGCGATGATCCGGGTCGCGCTCGCCGACGACCAGCACCTGATGCGGGCCGGCCTGTCCGCGCTGCTCGCCCGCGCCGACGACATCACCGTCGTGGGCGAGGCCGCCGACGGCGCGGAGGCGGTGACGCTCGCGCTGACCGCGCGGCCGGACGTCGTGTTGATGGACATCCGCATGCCCGGGGTGGACGGCATCGAGGCCACCCGGCGCATCGTCGCCGACCCTCGGCTGCGCAACGTGCGGGTCGTCGTGCTGACCACGTTCGACACCGACGAGCACATCCTCGACGCGATCCGCGCCGGAGCGTCGGGCTTCCTGCTGAAGAACACCGAACCCGACGATCTGCGGGCGGCCGTGCGCACGGTGGCCGGTGGGGAGGCGTTGCTGTCGCCGTCGGTGACCCGGCGCGTGATGGCGGCGGTGGCGCGCGGGCACCGGACCGACCCGGCCCGGCTGGCGCACCTGACCGGACGGGAACGGGAGCTGCTCGCCGAGGTCGCCGCCGGCCGGTCCAACGACGAGATCGCCGGGCGGCTGTTCCTGAGCCCGGCCACCACGCGCACCTACGTCAGCCGCCTGCTGTCCAAACTGGACGCCCGCGACCGCGCGCAGCTGGTGCACATCGCCTACGAAACCGGCCTGGTCCACCCCGGCGACGCGGGTTAGGGAGTGTCCTGCAAGTCATCTGAGCCAGAGGACGATAGCGGCGATGGTGAGTTCGGCCTGGTAGTGGCGGCGCGTTTGGCGTAGCGGGTGGCCAGGCCGCGGAACTGTTTCAGCCTGTTGAAGCAGCGTTCGATCACGTTTCGCTGCTGGTAGGCCTCGGCATCGAAGGCGCGAGGACGCCCGCCGCGGGAGCCCTTGGCGGCGCGGCGGGCGATCTGATCCTCCCGCTCTGACTGGTCAAACCGGACCCGCGGTTCCGCATCGCCTGCCGAGTTGAGGGATGCGAATAGGCCTTGTGCGCCCATCGACCACAAGATGGATCTTCGTGCTCAGTCCGCCCCGGGCCGGCCGAGTCCTTCCTCGTCGACCGCGAGCGCCTCGACGCGGGCGTGCAGCCCTCTTTTTCGAGCCCCAGCAGCATGCTGATGCGCCCGGACCACGCTCGAATAGACCGAGATGACCCACTCGACCTCACCGACCGAGTCGTCCTTGACGATCACCTCGTCCAGAATCTTTCTGCCAGGTGCCATCCGCGGTCCACCACCGCAACCGTTCATGCGCGGTCTTCCACGGCCCATACCGCTCGGGCAAGTCACGCCACGGCACACCCGGTCCGCAGCTTCCACAGAATCGCGTCGATCAGCTGCCGGTGATCCCGCCACCGCCGCCCCCGACCCGACACCGGCAGCAACGGCTCAATCCGCGCCCACGCCCGATCCATCACCTCACCCCGACCCACCACAACCCGAGATCAAACCAGGCCTGCAGATAGATCAGTTACAGGACACTCCCTAGTGGCCGCAGCCGCGCCATCGCGGCGTGGCGACCCCGCTGAGCACCACGTCCACCACCTGCTCCGCCAGGTCCTCGGTGACCGGGAGGTGTCCGAAGAGGACGCGGTAGTAGGTCGTCGAGGCCAGCATGTCGAGCACCAGGTCGAAATCGAGGTCCGGGTCGAGGTCGCCGCGTTCGACGCCCCGGCGCAGGGCCGCCGCGGTGGACGTCCGTCGCGTGTGGAAGTAGTCGCGCAGGAACACCTCCGCCAGCTCCGGATCGTCGGCGAGGTCGGCGACCAGCGCGGGCAGCACCCGTCGCCCGATCCGGGTCGTGAAGGCCGCGCTGAGCGTCCCGATCCCCGCGACGAGATCGCAGCGCGTGCACCCGGTGTCCGGGGTGGGCATCGCGCCCACGGTGGTCACCAGGGCGTCCACGACCAGGTGCGGCCGGCCGCGCCACCGGCGGCGCAACGCGGGCTTGCTCGTGCCTGCCCTGCTCGCCACGGCTTCCAGCGTGAGGCCCGCGTAGCCCACCTCGTTCAGCAGCTCCACCGTCGCTTCGCGGACAGCCCCGTCGATGCGCTCGTCGCGTGGCCGTCCGGCCCGGGTGCTCGTCACACCTCGCAGCTTATCACTTTCATTTCGTTCCGGTACGGAACATAATTGCCGTCATGACTCTCCCATCGACTTCCGAGGGCGTGCTCTCGCCCCGCTACCGGGCTCGCACCGTCGGCATCGTGCTCACCGTCGGACTGGTCGCGCTCGAATCGCTCGGCGTGGCCACCATCCTCCCGGACATCTCCCGCCTGCTCGGCGGCCTCGGCTCCTACGGCTGGGCGCTGGCCGCGCTGATGCTGGCGAACATCGTCGGCACCGTCCTCGCCGGTCACGCCGCGGACCGCGGCGGGCCAGCCCGTCCGTTGGCCGCCGGGCTGGTGGCGTTCGCGGTCGGCAGCGCGGTCGCCGGCGTCGCGCCGTCCTGGCCGCTGTTCCTGGTCGGCCGGTTCACGCAGGGTCTCGGCGTGGGCGCGGTGATGGCGATGGCCTACACGCTGATCGGGCTGGTCTACCCGGAACGCCTGCGCGCCCGCATGTTCGCCCTGCTGTCGTCGGCCTGGACGGTTCCATCCCTGGTCGGCCCGGTCGTCGCGGCGGCGGTGGCGAGCACGATCGGCTGGCGGTGGGTGTTCCTGGCCATGATCCCGCTCGCCGGAATCGCGGCCTGGTGCACGCTCCCCGGCCTGAAGACGCCGTTCACACCGGCGGCGGACGGCTCCCGCTGGCGCCCACTGGTCGCCAGCGTCGCGCTCGCCGCCGGCACCGCGCTCGTCCTGGCCGCGCTGGAACTCCGCACGGCCGCGGTCCTGATCCCGCTCGCCGCGGCCGGGTTGGTCGTCGCCGTCCTGGCGCTGCGGCACGTCACGCCGGCCGGGACCCTCACCGTCCGGCGCGGCGTGCCCGCCGGGGTGGTCGTGCGGTTCCTGCTGTGCGCGGTGTACTTCGGCACCGAGGCGTTCCTGCCGTTGGGGTTGACCGAACTGCGGCACGTGAGCGCGTTCGAGGCCGGACTGGGCCTGTCGGCCGGGGCGCTGAGCTGGGTGGCCGGCTCCGCGGTGCAGGCGAAGTGGGACCGCGACCGGCGGGCGGCGGTGGCTCTGGGCTTCGCGGTCCTGGTGGCCGGGGTGGCGGTGCTGGCCTACGGCGTGCTCGCCGGCCCCGGGCTGCTCGCGGTGCTCGGCTGGGTGATCGGCGGGTTCGGCATGGGTGTCGCGTTCAACGCCGCCACCACCGAAACCCTCGGCCGCGCGGCGGACGATCAGCAGGGCTCGGTCAGCGCGGCGCTCCAACTGGCGCAAACCCTGGCGACCGCGGTCGCGAGTGGACTGGGCGGCGCGCTCATCGCCTCCCAGGGCGCGGCCACACCGGCGTTCCTGGTGATCTTCGCCGGCACCGCGGCGCTCGGCCTCGCGGGCGTGCTCGCGTCCCGGCGGATCACCTTGTGACGGAGATCTCGCCCGCCCGGAGCTTGCCGAGGCGATCACCGCTGTATTAGCACTCTTAGGAGGAGAGTGCTAATTGCATAGTCGGTCCGAGGAGGCAGCTTGAGCAGCGCGCATCGCCCCGCGTGGAAAGCCCGATCTGTTTCGCACGCCGCCGTGCGCCGCGACGACCCCGACCGCCCGCTCCGCGTGGCGATGGTCGTCCCGCCCTACTTCGACGTTCCTCCGCAGGCGTACGGCGGGGTCGAGGCGGTGGTCGCCGACCTCGCGGACGCGCTGGTCGACCGCGGGCACCACGTCACCCTGATCGGCGCCGGCCGTCCCGGCACGAAGGCCCGGTTCGTGCCGGTGTGGGACCGCACCGTGCCGGAGCTGCTCGGCGAGCCCTACCCCGAGGTCATGCACGCGATCGCCGCGCGCCGGGCGGTGCAGCGCCTCGCCGCGGCCGAGGGCGTCGACGTGGTGCACGACCACTCGCTGGCCGGGCCGCTCAACGCTCCCGCCTACGGCGTGCCGACGGTGGTGACCGTGCACGGCCCGGTGGGCGAGGACATGGCGCGCTACTACACCGAGCTGGGCGACGACGTGCACCTGGTGGCGATCAGCGACCGGCAGCGCGAGCTGGCCCCCGGCCTGAACTGGATCGGCACCGTCCACAACGCACTGCGGCTGGCCGACTGGCCGTTTGAGTCCGAAAAGGACGACTACGCCTTGTTCCTCGGCCGGTTCCACCAGGACAAGGCGCACCTCGCGCTGGAGGCCGCGCACCGCGCCGGGTTGCGGCTGGTGCTGGCCGGCAAGTGCGCCGAGCCGATCGAGAAGGAGTACTTCGAGCGGGAGGTCCGGCCGCGGCTCACCGAGAACGACCACGTGTTCGGCGTCGCCGACGCGACCGCGAAGCGCGAGCTGCTCGCCAAGGCCCGCTGCCTGCTTTTCCCGATCCAGTGGGAGGAGCCGTTCGGGATGGTCATGATCGAGGCCATGGCTTGCGGCACCCCGGTCGTGGCGCTGCGGTCCGGCGCGGTGCCCGAGGTCGTCGTGGACGGGGTCACCGGCCTGGTGCGCGACGATCCGGCCGACCTGGTCCAGGCGCTGCACGACGTCCGCCACCTCGACCCGGCCAAGTGCCGCGCCCACGTCGCCGAGCACTTCGACGTCGGCGGGCTGGGCGCCGGTTACGAGGCCGCGTACCGGCGGGCGGTCGAGGTCAGCCGCCTGCGCCGGGACTACGCGGCGCTGGACTCGGCGCTCGACCGCGCGTACGACCAGATGGACAACAACGGACCCGCCCTGCAGCCATCCGGAGGACGGCCATGACGCCGGAGGCGTTCAACGCCGGCGAACCGGTGCCCGTGACCAGCGCGGGCGGCACGGTCACGCTCGTCGAGGGCAGCACGTTCTGCCTGTCCGGCACGAACGGCGACATCCAGCCGGGCACCTCGCACGGCCTGTTCTTCCGGGACGCGCGGCTGATTTCGCGGTGGGAGCTGCGGCTGGACGGGCAGGCCCCGCACCCGCTGTCGGTCCTCTCGCCGGAGGCGTTCGCGGCGCAGTTCGTGCTGCGCCGCAACCCGAAGCCGGGGCAGGCCGACAGCACGCTGCTGCTGGTGCGGGAACGCCTGGTCGGCGACGGCCTGCGGGAGACGATCACGCTGCGGAACCTGGGCCGGGAGAACACCGTCGCGACGTTGACGTTGCACGTCGACGCTGACTTCTCGGACCTGTTCGCGGTCAAGGAGGGCCGCCCCGCGCACGGCGGGGCGGACGCCACCGTGGCCGGTGCGGAACTGCTGCTGCGCGACCGGTCCGACGGCTCGCGCGGCCTGTCGGTGAGCGCCACCGCGGACCCGCTGACCGCGCCCGGCGTGCTGAACTGGCGCGTCGTCGTGCCCGCACGGGGCGAGTGGTCGACCGAGATCGTGGTGCAGCCGACCGTCGGGAACCGGCGGGTGCGGCCGCAGTTCGACCGCGGTGAGGAGGTCGAGGCGAGCGGGCCGGCGCGCAAGATCCGCGCGTGGCGGGACGTGAGCACGGTGATCGCCGCCGACGACCCGGTGCTCACGCAGGTGTTGCAGCGCACCGAAAGCGACCTCGGCGCGCTGCAGATCCACGACAGCAGCCAGGACGGCCGCCCGTTCGTCGCGGCCGGCGCGCCGTGGTTCATGACCCTGTTCGGCCGGGACAGCCTGCTCACCGCGTGGATGGCGCTGCCGCTGGACGTCGGCCTCGCGCTGGGCACCCTGGAGACGCTGGCGGAACTGCAGGGCAAGCGGGTCGATCCGCTGACCGAGGAGGAGCCCGGGCGGATCCTGCACGAACTGCGGCTCGGTCCGGACAGCGACCAGGTGCTCGGCGGCAGCCACTACTACGGCACGGTGGACGCGTCGCCGTTGTTCGTCATGCTGCTGGCCGAATGCTGGCGCTGGGGCGCGGGCGAAACCGCGGTGCGGGCGCTGCTCCCCGCCGCCGACGCGGCGCTGGACTGGCTGGAGCGCTACGGCGACCGCGACGGCGACGGGTTCGTCGAGTACCGGCGGGCGACCGACCGCGGCCTGCTCAACCAGGGCTGGAAGGACAGCTTCGACGGCATCAACGACGCGGCCGGACGCCTGGCGACGACGCCGATCGCGTTGTGCGAGGTCCAGGGCTACGCGTATGCCGCGTGGCTGGCGCGCGCCGAACTGGCCGACGCGTTCAACGACCCGGCCACCTCGGCGCGGTGCCGCGAGCGAGCCGAGCGGCTGCGGGAGCGGTTCGCGGAGGCGTTCTGGCTGCCGGAGCAGGGCTGGTACGCCGTCGCGCTGGACGGGCGCAAGCAACCGCTGGACGCGCTGACCAGCAACACCGCGCACTGCCTGTGGTCGGGCATCGCGACCGACGAGCACGCGGCCGTGCTGATCGAGCGGCTCAGCCGGCCGGAGATGGACACCGGCTACGGGCTGCGGACGCTGTCCTCGGCGATGGGCGCGTACAACCCGATGAGCTACCACAACGGTTCGGTGTGGCCGCACGACACGGCGATCGCGGTGGCCGGGCTGCTGCGGTACGCGCACCTGCCGGGCGCGGTGGACCTGGCGCAGCGGCTGGCGACCGGGCTGCTCGACGCGGCGGCGTCGTTCGGCGGGCGGCTGCCCGAGCTGTTCTGCGGGTTCTCGCGGTCGGAGTTCAGCCCGCCGATCCCCTACCCGACGTCGTGTTCGCCGCAGGCGTGGGCGAGCGCGGCGCCGTTGCTGCTGGTGCGGTCGTTCCTCGGGCTCGAACCGCACGTCCCGCAGCAGCGGCTGGTGGTCCGGCCGCACCTGCCCGGGCAGTGGGGCCGGGTGCGGTTGTCGGACCTGCGGCTCGGGGAGCTGACCGTGCACGTCGAGGCAGATCACGAAGTGGCCAAGGTCCGGGGGCTGCCGGAGGGCTGGGACCTGCGGCTGGCCGGGTGAACGCGATGCCGGGTGATCCGCGTCGCATCGGTGAGGGTTGCTTTCGTTAGGTTAGCCTTGCTTGACTTGGCGCACTTTGTCGCAGTTCCTTCGAAAGGGTGTTGCCATGTCTCGCAGGGTTCGCCTGCCCGGACTCCGCTCGCTCGTGGCCGCCTCGGTCGCGGGCGTGCTCGGCCTCGGGCTCGTGGCGTGTGGCAATGTGCAGGATTCGTCGACGCAGACGGCGTCCTCAGCGAGTGCCGACGCGTCGGCCTTCCCGGTGAGCATCACGCACAAGTTCGGCACCACGAAGATCGAGAAGGCCCCGCAGCGGGTGGTCGTGATCGGCACGTCCAGTGATGATCTCGACGCCGCCGTGGCTCTCGGTGTCACGCCGGTCGCCTACTTCGACAAGTCCGGTATGAACGGTGTACCGCCCTGGCTGCAGGGCAAGCTCGACCCGGCGAAGACGCAGATCATCGACGCGGCGAGCGGGGTCAACGCCGAGCAGGTCGGCGCGCTGACGCCGGACCTGATCCTGGCCACCGCGGACTACGGTCTGGAGCAGGAGTACGAAAACCTGGCCAAGATCGCGCCGACGATCGGGTACGCAACCGAGTGGGGCGCGCAGACCTGGCAGGAGCACGTGGACGTGGTGGCGCAGGCGCTGGGCAAGACCGGCGAGGCGGCTTCGGTGAAGGCGTCCGCGCAGGCCGCGATCGACCAGGTAAAGACCCAGTACCCGGCGGCCGCGGGCAAGACGTTCACCGCGTCGGTGGGCAACACGGCGGGCAAGATGTTCACCCTGGCGTCCGAAAAGGACTTCGCGGTGCAGCTGCTGCAGTCGACGGGCCTCAAGCTGAGCCCGGCCGTGGCGGACGCGTCGAAGAACGAGTCCGGCAGCCCGACGGGCACGCTGACGCCGGAGCAGTACGACAAGGTGGCCGCTGATCTGGTGATCGTCGCGTTCACCTCGCCGGACCTGCAGCAGGCGTTCGAGAGCAACCAGCTGGTGTCGGGGATCAAGGCGGGCAACTACCTGGTGACGGACATGCAGACGATTTCGGCGCTGCGGTACCCGACGGTGCTGGACATCCCGTGGGTGCTGGAGAAGTTGAAGCCGGGGTTCGCGAAGCTGGGTTGATTTCCTGACTGAAGGGCCCTCCCCGATTTTGGGGAGGGCCCTTTTGTTGGTTGCCGGCTGCCCGTTTCGGCAACCGGCAATCCCTCACAACTGCGCGTTCAAGTCCTCCTCCGACAGCGCGTCCACCTCCAGGTAGATCTCCGCCACCTGCTCCAACCGCCCCGGCACCGACTGGTCCGCCACCAACCGCGCGGCCATCGCGCCCACCGTCAGCGTCGAGAACAGCGTCCGCACGGTCACCTCGGACGTGTCCAGCGCCTCCCGCAGCCGGCCGACGATCATCGTCGCCAGGACGGAGTCTCCGCCGAGCGCGAAGAACGGGTCGTCGCGGCCGACGCGCTCCACTCCGAGCACCTCGGCCCACACCTTGGCCAGCACCTGCTCCAACGGCGTCTCCGGCGCCACGTACGTGTCCGCCGACGCCTGCCAGTGCGCCGCCACCGCGCGCCGGTCCACCTTGCCGTTCGCGGTCAGCGGCAGCGCGTCCAGCACCACCACGCGCGCCGGGACCATGTGCGGCGGCAACAACGTCCGCACGAACTCCCGCACCTCCGAACCATCGACAGCACCCCCGACGGCCGCCACCAGCTGGTTCCCGGCCACGCCAGCGACACCCCGGTGCACCCCGGGGAACTCCGCCAGCGCGGCCTCGACCTCGCCCAGCTCGATCCGGACGCCCCGCACCTTGACCTGGAAGTCCCGGCGCCCCAGGAACTCCAGCGTGCCGTCCGGCCAGTACCGCGCCAGATCACCCGTCCGGTACCAGCGGCGGCCCTCGTACGTCACGAACCGGTCCGCCGTCCGCGCCTCATCACCCCGGTAGCCGTGCGCGACCCCGTCGCCGCCGATCCACAGCTCCCCCGCGACCCAGTCCGGGCAGTCCCGCCCCCGCGCATCCACCACCCGGCACACGACGTTCCGCAACGGCGTCCCGTACGGCACCGACCGCCACGTCGACGGCACTCCGTGCACCTCGCACACCGTCGAATGAATGGCCGTCTCAGTCGTGCCACCCAGCCCGGCGAACCGGCACCGCGGCGCCTGCTCCGCCACCCGGCCGGGCAGGTCCGTGCCCACCCAGTCACCGCCGAGCAGCACCGTCCGCAGCCCGCTCAGCTCCCCCGGCCGCGCCGCGGACAGCAGCATGTCCAGCAACGCCGGCACGCAGTTGACCAGCGTGACCCGGCGCGACGCGGCCAGCTCGACCCACTGCCGCGCCTCCTTGCGGTCGCCCTCCTCGACCAGCACGACCGCGCCGCCCGCGGACAGCAGGCCGAACACGTCGTACACGGACAGGTCGAAGTCCAATGCGGACACCGCGAGGCACCGGTCGTCGGCGCCCACGGAGAACCGCTCGTCGAGGTCGTCGATCGTGTTCATCGCCGCCCGGTGCGGCACCTCGACGCCCTTCGGCTCGCCGGTCGAGCCGGACGTGAACAGCACGTACGCGATCTGCTCCTCGTCCACCCGCACCGGCTCGGCCAGCGGCTCGTCCGCCTCCTCGGCGGAGGTCAGCACGTGCTTCACCGCGGCGATCCGCCGGATCCGCTCCGCCCGCGCCGGAGGCTGGTCCACCCCGATCGGCACGTACCCGGCGCCCGCGGCCAGCACGCCGAGCACCGCCGCGATCTGGTCCGGCCCCTTCGGCAGGCTCACCCCGACCAAATCGCCCGCGACGACACCCTTGTCCTGCAACGACTTCGCGATCCGCAGTGCCCGCTCCCGCAGCGCGCCGTAGCTGAGCACCCCATCGGCACCCCACAGCAGCGCGGGCGCGTCCGGCTGCGCGACGGCACGCGAGAAGAACCCGTCCTGCAGCAACCGCCCGCTGCGCGGCCCGTCGGTGGCGTTGACCCGCGCCCGCACCTCGGCCTGCTCCCGCGGCAGCGCGCCGCCGACCGGCTGCTCCCACGCGTCGTCCTGCTGCCCGAGCCGGGTGATCAGGTCCTGGAACGCGGCGAACATCGCGTCGATCATCCCGGCCGGGAACGCGTGCTCCCGCACGTCCCAGTTGATCAGCAGGCCCTCGTTGACCTCGGTGACCTGCGCGTCCAGCAGCACCTGCGGGCCCTGCGAGATGATCCACACGGCCTCGCCGAAGCAGCGCCGCACGCGGGCGTCGAACAGCTCGCCCAGGTTCAGCGCGCTGGTGAACACCACCGGCGCGAGCACCTGCTCACCGTGGTGCCGGGACAGGTCCCGCAGCACCTCCACACCCGAGTAGGCCGCGTGCTCGGCGTCGGCGTGCATCCGGTCCTGCAGCGCCTTCGCGTGGTCCACGAAGGACGCCTCGGTCGAGAAGTCGACTTCCAGCAGCACCGAGCTGGTGAAGTCGCCGACCAGCTTGTCGACGTCCGGGTGGGTGCTGTGCCGGTCGAACATCGGCAGGTTCATCAGGAACCGCGGCTGCGCGCTCCACGACGACAGGGTCTCGGCGAACGCGGCCGCGACCACCATCGCCGGGGTCAGGCCGTGCTCGTGCGCGCGGGCGCCGAGGCGCTTGCGGTCCTCGGGCGCGAGCCAGTGGTGCCGGCGGGTGACGCGGGTGGCGTCGGCGCGCTCGGTCTCCGGCACCAGCGGCAGGTCGGGCGCGCCGGGCAGCTCGGGAATCCGCCGCTGCCACCACTCGCGGGCCTTCTCCTGCTCGGCCTGCCGGGTCACCGCGCGTTCGGCCAGGTAACGCGGGTAGCTGTAGTCGATGGGCGCCAGGTCGGCTTCCGGCTCGTCGTAGAACCGGGCCAGGTCGGACAGCAGAACGCGGTAGCTCAGCGCGTCGGCGGCGAGCATGTCCACGTCGACGTGCAACCGTGCGCGGTCCCCGGGCCGGCGGCTGAGCTGGATCTTGAACACCTCGCCGTTGGCGACATCCAGCCGGGCGTGCGAGGAGGCGTCCCGCAGTCCCTCGAGCTTCCGCGCTTCCGCCTCTTCGTCGAGGTCACGCAGGTCGTGCACGAGCAGCGACGGCTGGGCGCGTTCGGGCAGGATCCGCTGGCGGCCGTCGTCGAGGAAGGCCGCGCGCAGCATCCCGTGCCGGGCGACCAGCTTGCGCACGGCGACGTCCAGGCGCCGCGGGTCCAGGTCCGGGCCGTCGAACTCGACGTAGAGGTGCGCGGCGACCGAGCCGAGCGTGGTCTCCTCGTCCCGGCCGATCCAGTACGCGTGCTGCATCAGCGCGAGCGGGAACGGCTCGGTCTCATCGACCTCGACGGTCACCTCGGGCTCCGGCGCGACACCGGCGGCGGCCGACAGGATTTCGCGCCAGCCGGCCAGGGTCGGGTTCTTGGCCAGCTTCGCGAAGCCGACCTTGATGCCCTGCTTGCGCCACTTGTTCGCGACCTGCATGAGCTGGATCGAGTCGAGGCCCCACTCGATGAGGCTGTCGTTCTCGGACAGCTCCGCCGCCTCGGGCCCCAGCAGGTCGGTGACCTCGCGCAGGAGCTCTCCCACCGTCGGCTGCTGACTCACCACGTGCCCAGCTCCTCTTCGAACTCGTCGATGTCTTCTTCGGAAACGTCCACCAGTGCGGTGTCCACCGCGGTCGGCGCACTGCTCAGCGCCTTGCGGAACAGCTCGGTCAGCTCGGGCAGCGCGGGCCCGGTGATCGCGACGCGCAGGTGCCCGTCGACGCTGACCGCGTTGACCTCCATCGCCCACTGCGGGACGCGCGGCGGCACCCGCAGCATCGGGGCTTCGGGCGCGACCGACCACGGCTCGCCGGTCCCGGTCCGCAGGCGGCCGAGGTAGTTGACGACGATCGTCGGCTCCGGGAGGCCGAGCGGGCGCAGCAGCCCGTAGCCGAGGCCGTGGTCGGGCAGGCTGTCCAGCTGCTCACGGACGTCCCGCAGCCGCGTGCCCGGCCGCAACCGGAGCGGGAAGATCGTGGTGAACCAGCCGACCGTGGCCGACAGGTCGGCCCCGAGCTGTTCCTCACGACCGTGCCCCTCGACGGCGATCACCGCGTCCCCGCGCCCGCGCCAAGTTTCCAGCGCCTCGGCGAACGCGCTGATCAGCAGTTCCTGCACCCCGGCCTGTTCGGCGCCCTCGGGCAGCGGCACGCTGAACTCGGTTTCGTGCCGTTCACCGCCGGGTTCGAGCACCGGATCGGCGCCGTCGAGGATTTCCCGCCACAGCTCGGTTTCCGCACTGCGGTCCTGCGCGGCGAGCAGTTCACTCCAGCGCCGGAACGACGTGCCGGTGCGGGTCAACGCCGTGCCGCGCCAGGCTTCGGCGAGGTCGTCCATCAGGATCCGCCACGAGACGCCGTCCACGACGAGGTGGTCGGCCACGACCAGCACCCGCTCCGGGAACCGGACGACCTGCACCAACCGCTCGTCGGTGAGCCGCTCGCGCGCGGCGCGCAGCTCCGCGTCCAGGTCACCGGTGGCGTCCCGGACGATCTCGGCCGCGTCGAACGATTCGCCCGGGACTACCAGCGAGCCGTCCCAGCGGGCGCGGAGCACGTCGTGGCGGTCTAGGATCGCCTGCACCACCCGTACCAGGCCGTCCCGGGTGAGGCCGTCGGGCGCGACCAGGAGCATCGCCTGGGCGAGGCCGCGTTCGCTCCAGCGCATGATCGGCGTCGGCTCGATGCGGCCGGTGCCGTCGTCCGCGTCCGAAACGGCGGTTTTGGCGACCGCGGCGAGCCCGGCCGGGGTGCGCTGCTCGAACACCTGCCGCGGCGTGATGGTCAGCCCGGCCTTGCGGGCGCGGCTGACCAGCTGGACGGACACGATGCTGTCGCCGCCGAGAGCGAAGAAGCTGTCCTGCGCGCCGACCTCAGCCAGGCCCAGGACCTCGGCGAACAGCCGGCACAGCAGCGCTTCCCGTTCGGTGGCGGGCTCGGCCTTGCCCGCCAGCGCGGCGAAGTCGGGCGCGGGCAGGGCCTTGCGGTCCAGCTTGCCGCTAGGGGTCAGCGGGAACTCGTCCAGCTGGACGATCGCGGACGGGATCATGTGCTCCGGCAACTGACGGGCCAGGCTGTCCCGGTCGGCCTCGCCCAGGACGTAGGCGATCAGGCGATCGTCCCGCACCACCGCGACGGCGCTGCGGGCACCGGCGCGAGTGAGCGCGACCTCGACCTCGCCCAGCTCGATCCGGAAGCCACGCAGCTTGACCTGATCGTCGGCGCGGCCGAGGAATTCGAGCACCCCGTTTCGGTGTTTGACCAGGTCACCGGTGCGGTACAGCCTGGATCCGCCCGGCGCGGCGACGAACCGGGAGGCGGTGAGCCCGGGCCGGTTCAGGTAACCCCGGGCCAGCTGGACGCCGCCCAGGTACAGCTCACCGGTGACGCCCGGCGGCACCGGCCGCAGGTACCGGTCCAGGACGTGGACCTGCGTGTTCCACACCGGCCGTCCGATGGGGACCGTGCCCTCGCCTGCGCCTTCGGTGCACGGCCAGTAGGTGACGTCCACCGCGGCTTCGGTGGGGCCGTAGAGGTTGTGCACGTTCGGTCGCGCCAGGTCCGACGGCAGCGCCTCGCCGCTGCAGATCACCCGCTTCAGCACCGACAGGTCGCCACCCGCGGACACGAACGCCCGCAGCATCGACGGCACGAAGTGCGCGGTGGTGACCCGCTCGCGGGCGATCAGGTCGGCCAGGTACTCCGGGTCCTTGTGCCCGTCGGGCTTGGCGAACACCAGCGTCGCGCCGGTGATCAGCGGCCAGAAGAACTCCCACACCGACACGTCGAAGCTCGACGGGGTCTTCTGCAACACCCGGTCCTCGGGCGTGAGCCGGTACTCGTGCTGCATCCACAACAGACGGTTCACGATCGCCCGGTGACTGACCACGACACCCTTGGGGCGGCCCGTGGAGCCCGAGGTGTAGATGACGTAGGCCGGGTTGTCCGGGCCCGCCGCACGCAACTCCCCCTCTTCATCCAGCGAGGCAGGAAGGACCACGGTGGGCTGGGCGTCCTCGATCATCATGCTCAACCGCTCCGCCGGATACGACGGATCCAACGGCAAGTACGCACCGCCCGCCTTGTGCACGGCCAGCAGCGAGACGATCAGATCGAGCGAGCGGTCCTGCCGCACACCCACGATGTGCTCCGGGCCGACCCCCGCGCCCGCCAACCGGCGCGCCAACGCACTCGCGCGGGCATCGAGTTCGGCATAGGTCAGCGACTCGCCCTCGAAGACCACCGCGGTGGCGTCCGGTGTGCGCGCGGCCTGGGCCGCGAACAGTTCCGGCAAGGTCGCCGGAGGAACTTCCCGCACCTCACCGGCCGGGAGCACGTCCTCCGCGGTGAGCACCGAGGTCGCCGACAGCCGGCGGTCCGGGTCCGCCACGAGATCGCCGACCAGGCGCATGAACCGGGCGACGAGGTCGTCCACTGTGGACCTGTCGAAGAGATCCGTGCTGTAGACGAGCCACCCGTCGATGCCCGCGTCCTGCTCGAACAGGTGGAACGACAGGTCCAGGCGCGCCGCGTAGAAGTCGACGTGCTCCTCGCGCAGCGAGGCGTGCCCGAACGGCACCGGCCCACCGGGCGCCCGCTGGTAGGCCAGCATGACCTGGAACAGCGGGTGCCGGCCCATCGACCGCGCCGGGTTGAGCGCCTCGACGAGTCGTTCGAACGGCAGGTCCTGGTGCGCGAACGCGTCCAGGTCGGTGCGCCGGACCCGCTCGACGAGCTGGCGGAACGTCGGTTCACCACTGAGGTCCGTGCGCAGCACGAGGTTGTTGACGAAGAACCCGACCAGGCCATCGAGGGCGTCGTCGGTGCGGCCGGCGACGGGCGCGCCGATCGGCACGTCCTCCCCCGCGCCCATCCGGCCGAGCAGCAGGGCGACGGCGGCCTGGACGACCATGAACGTCGTGGCCCCGGTCTGCCGCGCCAGCTCCGCGAGTGCCCGGTGGGTCTCCGGCGGCAGCTGGAACCGCACCGCGTCGCCGTGGAACGACGGGTCCGCTGGGCGCGGGCGGTCCGTCGGCAGGCTGATCTCGTCCGGCAGGTCAGCGAGCTGCCGCGTCCAGTACGCGAGCTGCGTGGACGCCAGGCTGTTCGGGTCGGCGTCGTTGCCCAGCAGGTCCCGCTGCCAGAGCGCGTAGTCGGCGTACTGCACCGGCAGCGGCGCCCAGCCGGGGCCGCGGCCCTGCAGGCGGGCCGTGTAGGCGGTGGTCAGGTCGGCCAACAGCCGTTCGGCGGACCAGCCGTCGCTCGCGATGTGGTGCGTCAGCAGGGACAGCACGTGCGAGTCGTCGTCGCGGAACAGCCGGGCCTCGAACGGCGGCTCGCGGTCCAGCTCGAACGCCCGCTGGGCGGCCTCGCGCGGGGAACCGTCGTCGAGGATCAGCGGCGGGATCGTGTCGAGAACGTGCTGGTAGGGCTTGCCCTCGAACTCCGGGTAGATCGTGCGCAGCACCTCGTGCCGGCTCACGAGGTCGGCCAGCGCGGCCCGCAGCGCGTCCACCTCGAGCGGGCCGTCCAGGCGCACCGCGAACGGCACGTTGTAGGTGGCGCTCGGGCCTTCCAGCCGGTACAGGAACCACAACCGCTGCTGCGCCGACGACAACGGGATGCGGCGCGGGCGCGGCATCGGGGTGAGAGCGGGCCGCTTTTGCGTGCCGCCGTCGAGCGCGGTGGCGAGACGGGCGACGGTGGGCTCGTCGAAGACGGTCCCGATCGCCACGTCGATGCCGAGGTCCGCGCGGATGCGGCCGACGAGCTTGGTCGCCAGCAGCGAATGCCCGCCGAGGGCGAAGAAGTCGTCGTGCCGCCCGACGCGCTCGACGCCGAGCAGGTCGGCGAACAACGCGGCCAGCGCCCGCTCGCGCTCGGTCTCCGGCTCTTCGGCCACGGTGGCGGCTTCCGGTTCGGGCAGTGCCTTGCGGTCGAGCTTGCCGCTGGGGCTGAGCGGCAGCTCGTCGAGGAACGTGATCACCGACGGCACCAGGTGCTCGGGCAGGGTGGCGCCCAGCTTCTGCCGGATGGTCGCCGCATCGGTGCCGGGCTTGGCGACGACGTACCCGATGAGCTGCTGCCGCTCCGGCCGCGCGACCACCCCGGCGCTCACGACCTCGGGCAACGCGGTCAGTGCGGCCTCCACCTCGCCCAGCTCGACGCGGAACCCGCGGATCTTGACCTGGTCGTCGGCGCGGCCGAGGAACTCCAGGGCGTCGCCGGTGCGCCGGACCAGGTCGCCGGTGCGGTACAGCCTGGATCCGCCCGGCGCGGCGACGAACCGGGAGGCGGTGAGCCCGGGCCGGTTCAGGTAACCCCGGGCCAGCTGGACGCCGCCCAGGTGCAGCTCACCGACGGCGCCGGGTGCGACCGGCCGCAGGTGCCGGTCCAGCACGTGGAGCTGCGTGTTCCACACCGGCCGTCCGATGGGGACGGTTCCGGTGCCGGCGCCATCGGTCACCGGCCAGTGGCTGACGTCGACCGCGGCTTCGGTCGGCCCGTACAGGTTGTGGACGTGCGGCAGCTCGCGCGCGAGGTCGGACGGCAGGGCCTCGCCGCTGCAGATCACGCGGCGCAGGGTGCTCGGCCGCGCGCCGGACTCGACGAACGCCCGCAGCATCGACGGGACGAAGTGGACGGTGGTGACCCGCTCCCGCGTGATCAGGTCGGCGAGGTAATGCGGGTCCTTGTGCCCGCCCGGCTTGGCGAACACCAGCGTCGCGCCGGTGATCAGCGGCCAGAAGAACTCCCACACCGACACGTCGAACGATGACGGCGTCTTCTGCAACACCCGGTCCTCGGGCGTGAGCCGGTACTCGTGCTGCATCCACAACAGACGGTTCACGATCGCCCGGTGGCTGACCACAACCCCCTTCGGGCGGCCGGTCGAGCCCGAGGTGTAGATCACGTAAGCCGGGTTGTCCGGGCCCGCCGCACGCAAGTCCCCCTCACCTTCCAGCGAAGCCGGAAGGACCACGGTGGGTTGGGCATCCTCGATCATCATGCTCAACCGCTCCGCCGGATACGACGGATCCAACGGCAAGTACGCACCGCCCGCCTTCAGCACCGCCAGCAGCGAGACGATCAGATCCAGCGAACGGTCCTGCCGCACCCCGACGATGTGCTCCGGCCCCACACCCGCGCCCGCCAACCGGCGCGCCAAGGCAGTGGCTCGGGCATCCAGCTCGGCGTAGGTCAGCGACTCGCCCTCGAAGACCACCGCGGTCGCGTCCGGTGTGCGCGCTGCCTGTTCCGCGAACAGCTCCGGCAGCGTCGTCGCCGGCACCTCGCGCACGTCACCGATCAGCGCGGTGTCCGGGAAGAACTCCAGCCGGCTGACCGGCCGCTCCGGCTCTCCCACCGCGGCGGCGAGCAGCGACTCCAGGTGCGCGAGGAATCGATCGATGGTCGAGGCGGTGAACAGCTCCGTCGAGTACGTGGCCTCGACCCGCATCTCGCCGTCGACCAGGAACGCCTCCAGCGCCAGGTCGAACTGGGTGGTGTCGTTGTGCACCGTCTCCCAGCTCGCCTCGACACCGGGCAGGTCGAAGCCCTGCAACCCCTGGGTCAGGAACAACAGCATCACGTCGAACAGCACCGACCGGCCCGGCACGCGCGGCGGCCGCAGGCGCTCGACGAGCAGGTCGAACGGCAGGTCCTGGTGCGCGTACCCCTCGGTGCACACCCGCCGCACCCGGTCCACCAGCTCGGCGAACGACGGGTCGCCGGACAGGTCCGCACGCAGGACGAGCGTGTTGCCGAAATTGCCGATCAGCCGCTCGACCTCCCCGGCGTCGCGGTTCATCGACGCCGACCCGATCGGCACGTCCGTCGCCCCGGTCCAGCGGGACAGCAGCGCCGCGTACCCGGCGAACACCACCATGAACGGCGTGACACCGCGGGCCTGCGCGAACTCGGCGATCCGGTCGGTCACGGCCCGGTCGAAGGTGTGGAAGCGCCGGTCACCGCGGTCCGACCGCGCGGGCGGGCGCGGCAGGTCGGTGGGCAGCGGCAGGTTCTCCGGCGCCGGGGTCAGGTCACGGCGCCAGTAGTCGAGATCGCCGGCCAGCTTCTCGTCGGTCAGGGTCTTCCGCTGCCACACCGCGAAGTCCGCGTACTGCACCGGCAGCGGGTCCAAACCGGACGGCTGTCCCGTCGTGTCCTCCCGGTAGAGCGCGGACAGGTCGCGGGAAAGGGTGTTGAACGTGTAGCCGTCCCACGCGATGTGGTGCACGGTCAGGACCAGCACGTGGTCGTCGTCGCCGCGGCGCAGCAGGCGCAGCCGCAGCGAGTGCTCCTTCGCGAGGTCGAACGCGTGCGCCGACTCCTCGCGGGACACCCGCTCGACGGTCCGGTCCCGGTCCTCTTCGGACAGCCCGCGCAGGTCCGACTCCGGCATCGTCACCACGGCGTACGGGTCGACGATCTGCCGCGGCTCACCGTCCGCGCCGGCGACGTACCGGGTGCGCAGGATCTCGTGCCGCTCCACCAGCCGCTGGAACGACCGGTGCAGCGCGGCCTTGTCCAACGCGCCGCGCAGCGTGATCGCCAGGCACACGTTGTAAGCCGGGCTGGCCGGGTCGAGCTGCTGCAGGAACCACATGCGCGACTGCGCGTAGGACAGCGGCAGATCGTCGTCGGAGTCCCGCTTGGGGATCGACGTCGTGCTGGCCAGGCCGGCCTGGGCCAGCCGTCGGCGCAGCAGCTCACGCTTGCGGGCGGCGAGGTCACTCACCGGGGGCCTCCTTGCGCGATCAGGGTCAGCGCGGCGAACCACTCGCGGGACAGCTGCTGGATGCGATCTTCGGTGAACAACGCGGACGGCCACTGCCAGTCGGCCTCCAGCGTCGAGCCGCGGACCAGCACGTTGAGCACCAGGCAGTACGGCGCGGGCATGTCGTCGTCCACGCCACCGCCCATCGCGCCCACCTCGGGCGCGCCGGACCACGGCTCGCTGTCCCGCTCGCCGACGGTGAGCCGGCCGAGGTAGTTGAACTCCAGCTGCGGCTCGGGCAGCGCCTCCAGCTCGGCGGCGGTGTCCGGGTTGAGGTAACGCAGCAGGCCGTGGCCGATGCCCTTGTCCGGCAGGGCGAGCTGCTCGTTCACCCGGACCAGTCCCTGGTGGACACCGCGCGTGAGGTCACCCGGGTCGACGCGGACCGGGAACACGCTGGTGAACCAGCCGACGGTGCCGGACAGGTCCGCGCCGGGAACGATCTGCTCCTCGCGGCCGTGTCCCTCCAACGCGAGCAGCAGCGAGGTGCCGCCGTCGCCGCGCCAGCGGGACACCGCGTGCGCGAGCCCGGCGAGCAGGACGTCGTTGATGGTGACGCCGTGCCGTTCGGGCACCTCGGTGAGCAGCTTGCCGGTCACCTCCGGGTCGAGGAACGTCCGCGTGGCCCGCATCGACGCCCGGGTGTCCACCGCCGGGTCGAGGCGGCGGGTGCCGAGCACCGGGTCCGGGCCGGACAGGATCTCCCGCCACAGCGGCATTTCGCTCGCCTTGGCCCGCGCGACCTCGGGCAGAGCCTGCGCCCACTCGCGGTACGACGTGCCGACCGGCGGCAGCTCCCGGCCCGCCCACAGCTCGGCCAGCTCGGGCACCAGCACACCCCACGACGCGCCGTCCACGACGAGGTGGTGCAGCACGATGAGCAACCGGCCGGAGCGGTCCGGGCCGGTGTCGAACCAGACGAACCGCACCATGTCGCCGGACGGCGGGTCGAGCCGGATCTCCCGCATCAGGCTCGGCAACCGCTCGGCGATGTCCCCGTACGCCAGGTCGCGGGCGTCGATCCGGGTGACGCAAGCGCTTGCGTCCACCGCGCCCCGCGAGCGGACGACGAACGTCCCGTCGAAGGTCGCGCGCAGCACGTCGTGCCGGTCGAGCAGGAGTTGCACCAGCTCACGCAGCCGGCCGAGGTCGAGCCCCGCCGGCGTGCAGAGCATCCGGGCCTGGCTGAGCTGCCCGTACGGCTGGTTGCGGTTGAGCCAGTGCAGCATCGGCGTCAGCGGGACCTCGCCGATACCGGCGTCCGAGGCCTCGCGGTGCACGGCCTCCCCGGCAACCTGCGCCAGTGCCGCGACCGTGCGCTGCTCGAACACGTCCCGCGGGGTGAACGCCAGCCCGGCGCCGCGGGCCTTGCTGACCAGCCGCATCGACACGATGCTGTCCCCGCCGAGCGCGAAGAAGCTGTCGTCCGCGCCGACCTCGGGCAGGCCCAGGACCTCCGCGAACAGGGCAGCGATGCGCTTCTCCAGGTCCGTCGAGGGCGCCCGGCTGATGGTGTTCGCGTAGTCCGGCGCGGGCAGCGCCTTCACGTCGAGCTTGTCGTTGCGCGTCAACGGGAAGGACTCGACCGCGACGATCGCGGCCGGGACCATGTACTCCGGCAGCGCCGCCGCGACCTGCTCGCGCAGACCGTCCGTGCTGCTCGCGACGACGTAGGCGACCAGCCGCTTCACGCCGGGCGTGTCCTCGCGCGGCACCACGACCGCGCGTTCGACCCGCTCGTCGCGCAGCAGCACGGCCTCGATCTCGCCGGGCTCGATGCGGAAGCCGCGGATCTTGACCTGGTCGTCGACGCGGCCGAGCAGCTCGATCAGCCCCTCGGCGTTCCAGCGCGCCACGTCGCCGGTGCGGTACATCCGGGTTCCGGGCTCGCCGAACGGATCGGCGACGAACCGTTCGGCCGTCGTGCCCGGCCGCCGCAGGTAGCCGCGGGCGAGACCGGCGCCGGACAGGTACAGCTCGCCCTCGACACCGGGCGGGCAGGGCCGCAGGTGCCGGTCCAGGATGTAGGCGCGCGCGTTGCCGACCGGCGAGCCGATGCACGGGTTCTCGGTGCGGTCGAAGTCGCACGCCGCGGAGTCCACAGTGCACTCGGTCGGGCCGTACAGGTTCCACACGGCCAGGTCCGGCTCGTCCCGCAGCGACCGCCACAGCTGCGCGGGCACCGCCTCTCCGCCGACGCCGAGCACCTTGAGCGCGCCGCGCCAGCCTGGCTCGGTGGCGACCTGCGCGAGCAGCGACGGGGACAGCTCGACGAACTCGATCTCGTGGTCCCGCAGGAACGCCCGCAGCAGGTCGGCGTCGCGGCGGGTGTCCGGCGGCACCAGGTGCAGCTCGTGCCCGGCGAACATCCACAGCATCGGCTGCCAGGACGCGTCGAACGCCATCGGCCAGGCGTGCGCGACCCGGAGTGGTCGGCCGACCCGCGCCCGTGCCGGGTCGAACAGGTCGGTGCGGTGGCTGACCAGCAGGTTCGCGATCGAGCTGTGCGGCACCACGACGGCCTTGGGCGTGCCGGTCGAGCCGGACGTGTAGATGACGTACGCCGGGTGCTGCGGCTTCGCGCGCGTTGGCGGGTCGTCCGTGGAGCCGGTCACTTCGGGCAGCTCGGTGAGGACCAGCTTCGGGGCGGCGTCGGCGAGCATGAAGTCGATCCGCTCGGCCGGCCAGTCCGGGTCGAGCGGCAGGTACGCGCCGCCCGCCTTGAACACGGCGAGCAGCGCGATGAGCATGTCCGGCCCGGCCGGCATGCGCAGCGCGACCACGTCCTCCGGCCCGACGCCCTGCTCGATCAGCACGCGGGCGACCTGGTTGGCGCGCGCGTTGAACTCGGCGAAGGTCAGCCGGGTGTCTCCCGCCACGATCGCTACCGCGTCCGGGGTTTCCCGGGCCTGGTCGCGCAGGACCTCGGGCAGCGTGGTCGCCGGAGCGTCCAGGATCTTGCCGGTGCCGATGCGGCGCAGGTCGGCCTGGGTCTCGTCGCCGAGCAGGTCGATGGCCGTCGCCTTCTGCGCAGGGTCGGCCGCGAAAGCTCCCGCGGCCCGGCGGAACCAGCCGCTCAGCGACTCCGCCCACGCCTCGTCGAACGTGTCCGGCCGGTACTCGAAGACGACCGACAACCGCTCCTCCGCGGCGACCGCCAACGTCAGCGGGTAGTGCGTCGAGTCCTCCACCTCGACCCGGTCGATCGCGATCCCGGCGGCCCGCTCGGCCTCGCTCACCGCGTCGAAGTCGATCGGGTAGCTCTCGAACACGACCAGCGTGTCGAACAGGTCGCCGTGGCCGGCCTCGCGCTGGATGTCGGTGAGGCCGAGGTACTGGTGATCCAACAGCCGCGCCTGCTCGTCCTGCACGCCGCGGAGGACGTCCAGCAGCGAGCCACGCACGCGGACGCGCACGGGGATGGTGTTGATGAACAGGCCGACCATCCCGTCCACACCGGACAGATCAGCCGGGCGGCCGGAGACGGTGGCGCCGAACAGCACGTCGTCGCGGTTGGTCAGCCTGCCCAGCACGAGTCCCCACAGGCCCTGGACCACGGTGTTGACCGTCAGGCCGTGCTCACGGGCGACCGCGTAGAGCCGTTCCGTGGTCTCCCGCGGCAGGTCGAGGCGCAGCTTGCCGGGCCGCATCGGCACCCGCGACGCGGCGGGGGCCAGCAGCGTCGGTTCCTCGACGTCGTCCAGCGCGGCCAGCCACGCCTCGGCGGAGGCGTCGCGGTCCCGCTCGGCGAGCCAGGCCAGGTAGTCGCGGTACGGGCGCGGCGACGGTGGTTCGGCGCCGGCGTAGAGCGCGAGCAGGTCCCGCACCAGCAGCGGCAGCGACCAGCCGTCGAGCAGGATGTGGTGGTTGGACAGCACCAGCCGGTGGTCCCGCTCGCCCAGCTTCACCAGGGTCATCCGCAACAACGGCGGCTCGTCCAGTGCGAACCGCTCCGCCCTGTCCCGCGCCAGGAACTCACCGAACTCGTGCTCGCTCAACGTCAGCTCGGCCCACGGCAGCTCGGCCGCGCGCCGGATGACCTGCTTCGGCTCGTCCGCGTGCACGAACGCCGCCCGCAGGTTGGGGTGCCGGACCAGCAGGTCCTGCGTGGCCCGGCGCAGCCTCGCCGCGTCGACCTCGCCGGTGAGGCCCAGCACGAACTGGACGGTGTAGACGTCGTCCGCGCTTTCGTCGTAGAGCGCGTGGAAGAGCATGCCCTGCTGTAGCGGGGACAGCGGCAGGACTTCGTCCGCCTCCTCCGCCGAGGCGAGGTCACGCAGGGCGTTCTGCCACTTCCCGATGAGACGGTCTACTTCGGAGTCAGCGAACCGGCCGGTCCACGACCAGGTGGCCTTGAGCACCGGTCCGTCCGGCCCGTCCTCGGTGACGACGTTGATCTCCAGTGGACGGTGCTGGGTGTCCGGCGACGGCAGCTTCTCCGCGGCCGGCACCCAGTAGCCGTCGCTGACGTCGAACCGGCCGAGGTAGTTGAAGCCGACCTCCGGTTCGGCAACATCGGTCAGCTCGTCGTGCAGCCAGCGGAGGATGCCGAACCCGATGCCGTTGTCCGGCACCGCACGCAGCAGCTCCCGGATCTCTGGTGGACTCGCGGCGGCGGGCAGCTCCACCGGGTAGACGCTGGTGAACCAGCCGACCGTGCGGGACAGGTCCGCTCCGGGTACCAGGTGCTCCTCGCGGCCGTGGCCCTCCAACGCGACCAACCGCGGCTCGCCGAACGCCTGCGCGAGCGCGCTGAGCAGCACGTCCTGCACCCCGGCCCGGAACTTGCCCGGCACCTCGGTGACCAGTTCGGCGTCGAGCGTCAGCTCCCGGCGGCCCGCTGTGCGAGCCGGGCGTACGTCCGTCGAGCCGGTGCGCGGCAACGACTTCCACACGTCGGCGCTGGCGGTCGGCAGGTGCCGCGCCCACCAGCGGAACGACGTGGGCACCGGGTCAAGCTTGGCCGGGTGCCCGGCCGCGCGTGCCTCCCAGGCCTGCGCCAGGTCCCCGGCGAGGATGCGCCACGACACCCCGTCGACGACCAGGTGGTGCAGCACGAGCAGCAGCCGGCCGGGCTCGGCCCCGTGGTCGAACCACACCGCCCGCACCAGCACGCCCGCCTCCGGGTCGAGCGCGGCGACCACCTCGGCGTACTTCGCGTCCACCGGGGTGTCCCCGGGGACATGCTCAAGCACGTCTGTCACGGAGCCGGGCGGGCGGACGTCGAGCACCTCACCCCGCAGCCGGGCACGCAGCAGGTCGTGGTGGTCGAGCACGTCCTGCAGCACGCCGGCGAAGACCTCCGGGCCGTCCGCGGGCGGCACCCGCAACAGTGCGGCCTGGGCCATCTTCGGGTCGCCGTTCTCGAGCCACCACCGCATCACCGGGGTCAGCGGCACCTCGCCGACACCCTGCGCCCGGTCCCCGTCGGCGACCACGACATCCGTGTCGACGGCACGGGCGAGGGCGGCCGCGGTCTGGTGCTCGAACACCTGGCGCGGCGAAATTCGCAGCCCGGCCGCGCGCACCTTGCTCACGAACTGGATGGACAGGATGCTGTCACCGCCGAGGCCGAAGAAGTTGTCCTCGGCGCCGACCTCGGGCACCCGCAGCACCTCGGCCATCACGCGGCAGAGGATCCGCTCGGCCTCGGTCTCCGCGGCCCGCCCACCGGCGGTCGGCTCCGGGCCGGGGTCGGGCAGCGCCTTGCGGTTCACCTTGCCCGACGGCATCAGCGGGAACTCGTCGAGGAACACGAACCGGCGCGGCACCATGTGCTCGGGCAGGCGGGTGCGCAGCCAGTCGCCCAGACCGTCCACTTCGGCGCCCAGGCAGTAGCCGACCAGTCGTTTCGGCTCGTCGCGCACCAGCACGACCGCCCGCCGGACGCCCTCGTGCTGCTCCAGGACCGCCTCGATCTCCTCCAGCTCGACCCGCATCCCGCGGATCTTGACCTGGTTGTCGGCGCGGCCGAGGAACTCCAGCGTGCCGTCCGGCTGCCAGCGGGCCAGGTCGCCGGTGCGGTAAAGGCGCGAACCGGGCGGGCCGAACGGGTCGGCGACGAAGTGGTCGGCCGTCCGCTTCGGATCGTTGATGTAGCCACGGCCGAGGTACACGCCCCCGGCGTACAGCTCGCCGGGCACGCCGACCGGCACCTGCTTCAACTGGGGGTCCAGCACGTACAGCCGCGTGTTCCCATTTGGGCGCCCGATCGACACGGCCTTGCGCACCGCGCTCGCGTCCCGGTACACGACGTGGCTGACGCCGATCGTGGCTTCCGCCGGGCCGTACCCGTGGTACATGATCGCGTCGCTGACCGCGCGGAATCGGGCGAACAGCTCCGGCGTCAGCACCTCGCCGCCGCACCAGACGTGCTTGAGCGACCGGCCCCGCTCGGCGAATCCGTCGAGCCCCACCAGCAGGTCCAGAATGGACGACGGCAGGTAGGTGAAGGTGACCGCGTGCCGTTCGATCAGTCCCAGCAGGTACTCGATGTCCCGCTCGCCGCCCGGTTCCGCGATCACCAGCTTGCCGCCGGTGACCAGCGGCAGGAACACCTCGTTGATCGAGATGTCGAAGCCCATCGGCGCCTTGAACAACGCCGCGTCGCCCGGCCCGAAGCCGAGCATCTCGCGCTGCCACAGCAGGCGGTGCGTGATCGCGCGGTGCCGGATCATCGCGCCCTTCGGCTTACCGGTGGAGCCGGACGTGTAGATGACGTAGGCCAGACCCTCCGGCGGCACGCGCACGCCGAGGTTTTCCGGGTCCTCGTTCGCGAGATCGACGTGCACGACCGGCACGCCCAGCTCCCGCACCGGCCCGTCGTGCTCCGGTCCACTCAGGATCGCGGTGAACCGGGAGCTTTCCGCCACCTCAGCGATGCGCCGGTCCGGCCACGACGGCTCCAGCGGCACGAACGCGCCACCGGCCTTCTCGACCGCGACCAGGCCGACCACCAGCTCCAGCGACCGCTCCCAGTGCATCCCGACGGTCCGCTCTGGGCCGACCCCCGCCGCGACGAGCCGCCGCGCCAGGTGGTTGGCCTTCGCGTTCAACTCGGCGTAGGTCAGGCTGCGGTCGTGGAACTCGACGGCCACCGCGTCCGGGGTGCGAGCGGCCTGCTCCTCGACCATCTCGGTCAACGTCGTGTGCGGCCGCTCCTCGGCGGTGTCGTTGAACGCCGCCAGCTGGGCCCGCTCGTCGTCGCCGAGGATCTCGGCCAGCCCGACCGGCTGGTCCGGCTGGGCGACCAGCGCCGTGAGCAGCCGCACCAGCCGCTGCGCCAGCGCATCCACAGTGGACTCGTCGAACAGGTCGCCGGAGTAGCTGATCAGGCAGGCTTGCGGGCCGAAGTGGAACGCGAGGTCGAACTTGGCCCCGGTGAACGCGGGGTCCAGCGGTTCGGCCACGACGTCCGGCAGCTCCAGTGCCGCGGTCGCGGGGTCCCTGTGCGACACCATGATCTGGAACAGCGGGTGCCGCCCGGGCGAGCGCGGCGGGTTGACCGCCTCCACGACCCGCTCGAACGGCAGGTCCTGGTTCGAGTAGGCGTCCACGTTCGCCTCGCGCACGCGTGCGAGCAGGTCGCGGAACGTCGGGTTGCCGGACAGGTCGGTGCGCAGCACGACCGTGTTGACGAAGTACCCGACCAGGTCGTCGAGCGCTTCGTCGGTGCGGCCGGCGACCGGCGTGCCGAGCGGGATGTCCTCGCCCGCGCCGAGGCGGGACAGCAGCACGGCGGTGGCCGCCTGTGCGATCATCAGGTCCGTCACGCCGAGTTTGCGGGCCAGCTTCGCCAGCGACGCGGTGAGCGGGGCGGGGAATTCGACGGTGACGTTGCCGCCTTCGCGCGTCGGGTGCTGCGGGCGCGGCCGGTCGGTGGGCAGCGGCAGTTCCTCTGGCAGGCCTTCGAGGCGCTTCAGCCAGAATTCGCGCTGGCCGTCGACCGGGATCTCCGCCAGCCACCGCGTGTAGTCGGCGTACTGGACCGGCAGCGGCGCCCACTCCGGCGCGCGACCTTCGCGGCGGGCGGCGTAGGCCACGCCCAGGTCGCGCAGCAACGGCCGCGCCGACCACTCGTCACCCGCGACGTGGTGCACGACCAGCACGAACAGGTGCTCGTGCGGGCCGATGCTCGCGACCTCAGCCCGGATCGGCGGTTCCTCGCCGAGCCGGAACGCATACCGGCTCGCGCGTTGCACGAAGCCGTCGGCCAGGCCGTCGTGGCGCTGCACCGGGAACCGCTCGAACGGCGGCAGCACGCGCTGGCCCTCGGCGGTGAGCAGGGTGCGCAGGGCGTCGTGGCGGTTCACCACGTCGGTCAGCGCCTGATCGAGCGCGTCCAGGTCGAGCGGGCCGGTCAGCCGCGCGGCGAACGGGATGTTGTAGACCGGCGAGGGACCGTCCAGCTCGTGCAGGAACCACAGGCTGCGCTGCGCCGGCGACATCGGCATCAGGCCGTCGTGCTCGCGGCGGGTCAGCGGCGGACGCGCGGTGCCGCCGTCCAGGTGCCGTGCCAGGCGCGCGACCGTCGGGGCGTCGAAGATCGCCCGGATCTGCAGGTCGGCGCCGAACGTGCGGCGGATGCGGCTGACCAGGCGGGTGGCGAGCAGCGAATGCCCGCCGAGGGCGAAGAAGTCGTCGTCGCGGCCGACCCTGGGCACGCCGAGGACCTCGGCGAACAGCTCCGCCAGGATCTCCTCGCGCGGGTCGCGGGCCTCGGCGCTGGTCTGCGTGATCCGCGGTTCGGGCAGCGCTCGCCGGTCCAGCTTCCCGCTCGGGCTGAGCGGCAGCGCGTCGAGCACGACGATCGCGGACGGCACGAGCTGCTCGGGCAGCGACTCGGCCACGCTCCGCCGCAGCGCCGCCGGGTCCAGGCCGTCGCCGACGACGTACCCGACCAGCTGCTGACGGACGGCGTGCACGGCGGCCGCGGCGGCGGTGACCCCGTCCAGCGCGAGCAAGGCCGCCTCGACCTCACCCAGTTCGACGCGGAACCCACGGATTTTGACCTGGTCGTCGGCGCGGCCCAGGTACTCCAGGGCGCCGTCGGCGATCCAGCGCACGACGTCCCCGGTTCGGTAGAGCCGCGAACCGGGCTCGCCGAACGGGTTGGCGACGAACCGGGAGGCGGTCAGCCCCGCGCGGTTGAGGTACCCCCGGGCGAGCTGTACTCCCCCGAGATACAGCTCACCCGGCGCGCCCGGCGCCACCGGACGCAGGAACCGGTCCAGCACGTAGGTCTGCGTGTTCCACACCGGACGTCCGATGGGGACGGTCGTGGCATCGGCGCGCACCGGCCAGTGGGTGACGTCGACCGCGGCTTCGGTCGGCCCGTACAGGTTGTGCACCTGGGCGAATTCACTCGCCTGCCGTGCCAGCTCCGGCGGCAACGCCTCGCCGCTGCAGATGATCCGCGCCGGCCCGCGCCCGGTCTCGACGTACTGGGCCAGCATCGACGGCACGAAGTGCGCGATGGTGATGCGCTCGCGCTCGACGAGTTCGGCCAGGTAGCGCGGGTCCTTGTGCCCCTCCGGTTTCGCGAACACCAGCGTCGCACCGGTGATCAGCGGCCAGAAGAACTCCCACACCGACACATCGAAGCTCGACGGGGTCTTCTGCAGAACCCGGTCGTCGAGCGTGAGCCGGTACTCGTGCTGCATCCACAACAGACGGTTCACGATCGCCCGGTGGCTGACCACAACCCCCTTCGGGCGGCCGGTCGAGCCCGAGGTGTAGATGACGTAGGCCGGGTTGTCCGGGCCCACCGCCCGCAACTCTGCTTCATCCCGCAGCTCGGTGGGAAGAACCACGGTGGGCTGGGCATCCTCGATCATCATGCCCAGCCGCTCTGCCGGATACGACGGATCCAGCGGCAGATAAGCGCCACCGGCCTTGAGCACGCCCAGCAGCGAGACGATCAGATCGAGTGAGCGGTCCTGCCGCACCCCGACGATGTGCTCCGGCCCCACACCCGCCCCGGCCAGCCTTTTCGCCAGCACGGTGGCGCGGGCGTCCAGCTCGGCGTAGGTCAGCGCGGTGCCCTCGAAGACCACCGCGGTGGCGTCCGGCGTGCGCGCGACCTGCTGCGCGAACAGCTCCGGGAGCGTGGTTTCCGGCACCTCGGCGGCGGTTTCGTTGGGCGCCACCACGACTTGCTGCCACTCGTCGGCCGGCAGCGGTTCCAGCCGCGCGACCGGCGTGCCGGGCGCGGTGACGAACCAGCCGAGCACGTCCTGCACCCGCTCGGCGATGCGCGCGACCGCGGCGTCGTCGAAGCGCGCCGGGTCGTGGTCGATGCGCAGCACGAACTCGTCGCCGGGCACGACCAGCAGCGCGAGCGGGTAGTGCGTCGCGTCCCGCACCTCGACCCCGGCCAGCGGTGAGCCGGCGACGTCGGTGCCCGGGTAGCTCTCGAAGACCACGAGCGTGTCGAACAGCGCGGGCTGCCCGGCGGCGCGCTGGATGTCGGCGAGCCCGAGGTGCTGGTGCTCCAGCAACCGCGCCTGCTCGGCCTGCACCCGCGCGGCCAGCCCGGCCAGCGGCTCGCCCGGCGCGAGGCGCACCCGCACCGGCACGGTGTTGATCAGCATGCCGACCATCGACTCGACGCCCGGCACCTCCGGGTTCCGGCCGGACACCGTCGCGCCGAACACCACGTCGTCCCGGCCGGTCATCCCGGCCAGCACCAGCGCCCACGCCGACTGCACCAGCGCATTGACGGTCACGCCGTGCTCGCGGGCGGCCTGGGTCAACGGCTGCCCAGGCAGCGAGAACTCGGCCCGCCGCGGCAGTCCGCTCGACGGGCCGTCGGCGACGAGCGTCGGGCCGTCCAGATCGGACAGCGCCGCGGCCCACGCCTCCTCGGCCGCCTTGGTGTCCTGTTTGGACAGCCAGGTCAGGTAGTCGCGGACCGGCCGCACCGGCGAAAGCGCTTCCCCGCCGTACAGCGACAGCAGCTCACGCACCAGGATCGGCGCCGACCAGCCGTCCCACAGCAGGTGGTGCGAGGACAGCACGAGCACGTGCCCGGAACCCCGGCGCACCAACGTGAACCGCAGCAACGGCGGTCGCGCGAGGTCGAACGGCTCGGCGCGGTCGTCGTCCAGCAGGCGCTGGAACTCGCCGTCGTCCGGGCAGTCCACCACGCGCCACGGCACCCGCACCGACCGGCGCACGACCTGCACGAACTGGCCCGAGGACTGGGTGCGGAACCCGGCCCGCAGGTTGGCGTGCCGCCGCACCAGCTGCTCGGCCGCCTCCCGCAGCCGCTCGGCGTCCACCTCACCCGTCAGCCGCAGGACGGTCTGCACCGTGTAGACGTCCGCGTGCTCGTCCAGCAGGGCGTGGAAGATCATGCCCTGCTGCAACGGGGTGAGCGGGAGGACGTCCTCGACGCTCGACGCCACCCTCAGGACTCGCTCTCGACCAGGCTGCGCGGCCGCATGTCGGTCCAGTTGGCCTCGATGTGGTCCAGGCACGCCTGGCGGCTGTCCTCTCCGAACACGATCCGCCAGCCCGCCGGCACCTCCGCGAAGGTGGGCCACAGCGAGTACTGGCCCTCGTCGTTGACCAGCGCGTAGAAGCGCCCGTTGTCGTCGTCGAAGGGGTTAGTCACGCCGAGCCTCCAGTGCCGTCAGGTCAACTGAGGCTTACCTTAGTAAGGCCAGGCTAAGAGTGTCCAGCGGCGAAAAAGGTGACAAGGGCGTCGTTGACCGCGTCCGGGCGCTCCAGATATCCGTAGTGCCCGGCGTCGGCGATCTCCAGGTAACGCGCGGACGGGATGGCGTCGGCGACCTCGCGCGCGAGGTAGGCGGGCAGGCGAAGATCGTCGGCGAACCCGATGACCAGGCAGGGGATGTCGATCGCGCGGTAGGCGTCCAGGCGGCTCTCCCGGATGTCCAGGTCGAGCTGGGCGCGCACGCCGGGCGTCCAGAGGGTGGGTGACATCTCGAAGATGTCCAGCCAGTCCGCGATCGCCGCGTCGTCGTTCAGCGTGCGGGGTGAGAGATTCTGCACTGCCCGGGTCACGGCCTCGTACTTCGCGGGCAGCGCGATCTCGCTGTCCCGCAACTCCTTCTCCGCCGCGCTCATCGCCGCCCGCATCGCGTCCGGGCGGCCGCGCGTGGCCATCAGCACGGCCTGACTGACCAGTTCCGGACGCGCGAGCATCAGCTCGGTGACCACCTGCGCGCCCATCGACGTGCCGACCAGGCGGCACGGCCCGAGTCCGAGGTGCTCGATCAGGCCCGCGGTGTCGGCGACCAGGTCGTCGATGGTGAAACCCGGTTCGGCGGGCGAAATCCCGCGGTTGTCGAAGGTGATCGCGCGGTAGCCGGCGTCGACGAGCGCGGGCACCTGGTGCAGGTGCCACACCCGGCCGTTGGCCGCGGTGCCCATCACGAGCACCACCGGATCGCCGGAGCCGAGGTCGTCGTAGTTGATCTTCATCCCGTTGACGTCGGCGAGTGGCATGGTTCTCCTTGCAGGCTGGCCCGGCGCAGTCCGGGCATGGTCACCGCGACCAGGCAGACACCGAGCACACACACGATCCCGCCGGCCACGATCCCGCCGGCCGGGCCGAGCAGCCGCGCGGCCAGGCCCGCTTCGGCGTTGCCCACGGCCGGGCCGGTCGTGGCCTGCGCGAGCCACAGGCTGCTGACCCGGCCCTGCAGGTGGTCGGGCGTGTGGTGCTGCAGCAGCGCGCGGCGCAGGATTTCCGACGTGGTGTCCCCGATCCCGGCGATGGCCAGGAACAGCAGCGCCAGCCACAGCTCGCCGGACAGGCCGAACGCGGTGATCGCCAGTCCCCACAACAACACCGACGCGATCAGTGCGCGGCCGCTGTGCCGGAACCGCCCGGTCCAGCCGCTGACCAGCGCACCGAGGAACGCGCCGACCGCGGGTGCGGTGTAGAGCAGGCCGACCGCGGACGGGCCGCCGCCGAAGACTTCCATGCCCATCTGCGGAAACAGCGCGTAGGGCATCGCGAAGAGCATGGCCCACAGGTCGATCAGCAGCAGTCCGCGCACGACCGCGTTGTGCCGCAGGAACCGGAAGCCCTCGGCGATCGCGTGGAACGGGTGCTGGTGGTCCTCGTCCGGCCGGCCCGCGCGCAGCTCGGGCAGCCGCCACATCAACGCGACCGCGGCGACGTAGCCCAGGGCGTCGATCGCGAAGCACGCGGCGACCCCGGGCCCGGCCGCGATCACCCCGGCGATCGTCGGGCCGACCATCGCGCCGAACTGGCTGGTCACCGTGATCAGGGCACCGGCCGCGGTCAGGTGCTCCGGCTTGACCAGCGCGGGGATCGCGGCCATCAGCGCCGAGCCGCCGAGACCGTTGATCGCGCCGGCGAGCATCGCGGCCACGTAGACGAACCACAACATCGGGTGCGGGATCGCGGCGTTGGCCGCCAGCCCGCCGAGCACGAGCGCGACGATCGCGCGCGTGGTGAGGATGAGGCGACGGCGGTCGACCCGGTCGGCCATCACCCCGCCGGCCAGCAGCCCGCCCAGCAACGCGATGCCGAACACCAGGCTGACCAGTCCGACCTGGACCGACGACCCGGTGACCTGGTAGACGTGCAGGTTGATCGCGACGTTCGTGAGCGCCGTGGTCAGCACGGTGAGTGTCTGCGCGGCGAACACGAGCCGGTACGCGGATGCGCTGCGTAGCGGCGTGACGTCGATGACCATTTCCCCGAGCCGCACGAGCACCTTCCCTTCGTAACGTCGGCTAGCCTAACCTAAGTTCGCGCGATCGAGGGAGCTGACGATGTTGCACGGCTGTGTGCCCTGGCCCGAGGAACTGGCGGCGAAGTACCGCGCCGAAGGCTATTGGACCGGACAGCCACTCGACGTCCTGCTGACCGAGGGCGCGGCCGCGCATCCGGACCGCGTCGCGCTGGTGGCCGCGGACGGTGCGCGGTGGACCTACGCCGAGCTCGACACGTGGGCCTCGCGCCTGGCGGCCGGGCTGGTGGCGGCCGGGTTGCGGCCGGGCGAGCGCGTCGTGGTGCAGCTGCCGAACGTGCCGGAGTTCGTGGCTCTGTTCTTCGCTTTCCTGCGGGCCGGGGTGCTGCCGGTGCTGGCGCTGCCCGCGCACCGCGAGAGCGAGATCGTGCCGCTGTGCGAGCTGAGCGAAGCGGTCGCGTACGTGGTCGCGGACAGCGACGACGCCGGGTACGACTACCGCGAGCTGGCGCGGACGGTGCAGAAGGCGGCGCCGTCGGTGCGGCAGGTGTTCGTGGTGGGTGAGCCGGCGGAGTTCCAGGCGCTGCCGTCCGCTTCGCCGATCTCGTTGCCTGCGCCGGATCCTGCTGACGTGGCGTTGTTCCTGCTGTCCGGCGGCACCACGGGCACGCCGAAGCTGATCCCGCGGACGCACCAGGACTATCTGTACAACGCGCGGGCGAGCGCTTCGGTGTCCGGGTTTTCCGCCGACACGCGGTATCTGGTGGCGTTGCCGGCGGCGCACAACTTCGCGCTGGCTTCGCCGGGGTTGCTCGGCGCGCTGGCCGCCGGTGGCACGGTGGTGCTGGCGCCGGATCCCAGCGCGGACACGGCGTTCGAGCTGATCGAGCGCGAGCGGGTCACGGTGTCCGCGGTGGTGCCGCCGGTCGCGCTGTTGTGGATGGACGCGGCCGAGTTCATGGACGAGGACCTGTCGAGCCTGCGGTTGCTCCAAGTGGGTGGCGCGAAGTTCAACGCGGAGCCCGCGTCCCGGGTGCGCGCGACGCTCGGGTGCGATCTGCAGCAGGTGTTCGGGATGGCCGAGGGGCTGCTGAATTTCACCCGGCTGGACGATCCGGACGAGCTGAAGATCACCACGCAGGGCCGTCCACTGTGCCCAGCGGACGAGGTGCTGGTGGTCGACGAGGAGGGCGACCCGGTGGCGCCCGGCGAGAGCGGCGAGCTGCTGACGCGCGGGCCGTACACGCTGCGGGGTTACTACCGGGCGGAGCAGCACAACGCGCGGTCGTTCACGCCGGACGGGTTCTACCGAAGTGGTGATGTCGTGCGGGTGTTGCCGTCCGGGCACCTGGTTGTCGAGGGGCGGATCAAGGACCAGATCAACCGCGGTGGCGAGAAGATCCCGGCGGAGGAGCTGGAGAACCACCTGCTGGCGCACCCGGCCGTGCACGACGCGGCGGTGGTCGGGATGCCGGACGAGGTGATGGGCGAGCGGACGTGCGCGTTCCTGGTGGTGCGCGGCGAGGCGCCGACGCTGCGCGAGGTGACGGCGTTCCTGCGGGAGCGCGGCGTGGCGGCGTACAAGCTGCCCGACCGGTTGGAGGTGCTGGACCGCTTCCCGCTGACGAAGGTCGGGAAGGTGTCGAAGGTCGCGCTGGCCAAGCGGATCGCGGGGTGAGCGCAGGCGATCGGGCTGCCCGCGTCGGCACCGGTCGCGCGGCGCGCCCGGTGAGCGCTGGCGACCGGCCTGCCCGCGCCGGCGCCGGTTCCCGCGGCCACCCGCAGGCGGCGCGCCGGGTGAGCGCTGGCGACCGGCCTGCCCGCGCCGGCCACCGACGCCCGTTGAGCACCGGCAGCCCCCACCCCACCGCACCTGGAGAACACCCGTGAACACCGGTGGACCTACCCACGCCATCCCTGTCCAGGCCCGGGGGCCCCGTGTGCCGGCGTCGTCGCGGCTAGCCGGGCTGGTCGTCGCACTCGCGGTGCTCGTGGCGGTGGCGTTGCTGAGCATCGCGGTCGGCGCGCGGTCCATTCCACTCGGGACGGTCGTCGACGCGCTGTTCCACCGGGACGGTTCGGACGCGTCCTATGTGGTCTGGTCGATCCGGGTGCCGCGGACGTTGATCGGCATCGCGGTGGGTGCGTCGCTCGGTGTGGCCGGTGCGCTCATGCAGGCACTGACGCGCAACCCGCTGGCCGACCCCGGGCTGTTGGGGATCAACGCCGGCGCGGCGACGGCGGCCGCGCTGTCGGTCGGGGTGCTCGGCGTGACGGATCTGCGGGCGTTCGTGTGGTTCGCCTTCCTGGGTGCGGCCGTCGCGGGTTTCGTGTTGTACGTGATCGCCGGCCGCGGTGGCGCGTCACCGGTGCGGCTGGCGCTGGCCGGGACCGCGGTGTCGGCCGCGCTGACCGGCTTGACCCAGGCGATGACCCTGCTCGACACGCAGACGCTGGACCAGATGCGGTTCTGGACGGTGGGTTCGTTGGAGCGCGCGGACGGCGGCACCCTGGTGCGGGTGCTGCCGTTCCTGGTGGCCGGCCTGGTGCTCGCGCTGTTCCTCGCGCGCCCGCTGAACGCGCTCGCCCTGGGCGACGACGCCGGCAAGTCGCTGGGCGCGCACCTCGGCTGGACTCGCGGGCTGACCCTGCTGGCCGTCACACTGCTGTCCGGCGCCGCGACGGCCGCCGTGGGGCCGTTGGTGTTCGTCGGCCTGGCGGTGCCGCACATGGTGCGGGTGCTGACGGGCCCCGACCAGCGGTGGGTGGTTCCGTACTGCGCCATGCTGGCCCCAGGGCTGCTACTGCTGGCCGACGTGCTGGGCCGGGTGATCGCCCGCGAGGAGATCGACGTCGGGGTGGTGACCGCCCTGCTCGGGGCACCGCTGTTCATCGCACTGGTCCGGCGCACGAAGGCGGCGCGGTGATGACCGGCCCAACCGTACGCGCCCGACTGGCCCACCCACTCACCCCGGGCCACGCGACTGGCCCAACCACACCCGCACGACTGGCCCACCCACGCACCCCGCGCCACGCGACTGGCCCAACCGCACCCGCGCCACTGGCCCACCCACGCACCGCTCCTTGCGTGAGTGGCCCAACCGCACCTCCGCGACTTGCCCACCCACGCATCCCGCGCCGCACCAACGGCCCAACCGCGCCCCCATCACCGGCCCACCCACGCACCCCGCGCCGCACCAACGATCCGACCGTTCCCATACGACTGGCCCACCCACACACCACCAGGCGCACCAACCGCCCAACCGCGTCCGCACGACTGGCCCACTCACGAACCACCCGCCGCACGAGTGGCCCAACCGCACCCGCGCGACTGGCCCACCCACACACCCCACCCCGCACGAACGGCCCAACCACGCCCCCACCACCCGCCCACTCGCACCACCACGAAGTGGCCCTCTCATGACCCAGCTCCTCACCAAGGCCCGCACGGCACCCCGCGGCGCGAACCGGCGGTCGTTCCTCGTCTGCGCCGCCCTCGCGGTCGTGGTCGTCGTCTTCGGGGTGCTCGCTCTGGGCACCGGGTCGATCGCCGTCGCGCCGCTCGACGTCATCCGCACCCTGCTCGGCAACGGCAGCCGCATCACGAACTTCGCCGTGCTCGACCTCCGGCTGCCCCGCGTGCTCATCGCACTGGCCGTCGGGGCCGCGCTCGGCATGAGCGGCGCCGTCTTCCAGAGCCTGTCGCGCAACCCGCTCGGCAGCCCGGACATCATCGGCTTCAACTACGGCGCCACCACCGGCGGCCTGCTGATCATCCTGCTCTTCGGCGGCGGCACCCTGGCCGTCTCCGGCGGCGCGCTCGCCGGCGGGCTCGTCACCGCGCTCGCCGTCTACCTGCTCGCCTGGCAACGCGGCGTCCGCGGCTCCCGCCTGGTGCTGGTCGGCATCGGCGTCAGCGCGATCCTGCAGGCCGTCAACTTCTACCTGATCGTCAACGCCCAGCTCGCCGACGTCGCCCGCGCCACGGTCTGGCTCACCGGCAGCCTCAACAACCTCGGCTGGACCCAGTTCTGGCCACTGGCGATCACCCTGATCGCGCTGATCCCGCTGCTACTGGCCGGCGCCCGCCGGCTGGACATGCTCGAAATGGGCGACGACGCCGCGGCCGCGCTCGGCGTCCCGGTCGAACGCAGCCGGGTCTACCTGCTGGTCGTCGGCACCGCCGCCTGCGCGATCGCGACCGCCGCCGCCGGGCCGATCGCCTTCGTCTCCCTCACCGCGCCCCAGCTGGCCAAGCGCCTGACCAGGGCCGCCGGCGCGGGCATCCTCCCGGCCGCGTGGATGGGCGCGTTGCTGGTGCTGGCCGCGGACTTCGTCGCCCAGCGCATCGCCGGCTCGTCGACGCTCCCGGTCGGCGTTGCGACCGCCGCTCTCGGTGGCGCCTACCTCGGGTGGCTCCTCTGGCGCCGCCGCTGAACGCCCACACCCTCGCGCCCCACGCCGCGCGGCCACCGGCGGAACGGTGAACCCACTGCCCGCAACAGCAAACACAGCGCCCGGGGCAAACACGACACCCGGCGAGGGAACACCCCGCCCGGGGGCGCGATCACGGGGACCGGAACAGCAAACACCGCGCCCAGGAGGGGCAAAACACCGCCCGCAACGGCAAACACAGCGGCCGGGGAAACACGAAACCCGGCGGAGGAACGCGCCGCCCCGGGGCGCAAACACGCGGCCCGCAACAGCAAACACGAAACCGGCCCCGGGCGTCACCAGCGCGCCCGGGGCCGTCGAGACCAGCTCAGGCGCGCACCACGAACGGCGCCACCGATCCCAGCTTCTCGCACGTCTCCTCGAACTCGCGCTCCGGCGTCGAGTCCGCGACGATCCCGGCGCCCGCGCGCAGCCACGCCTGCGCACCCTCCTGGTACACCGCCCGCAGCACCAGCGCCGCGTCCAGCGCGCCGTCGTGAGAAAGCGCTATCACCGCCCCGCTGTACAACCCGCGCGGGTCGTCCATCCGCGAGATCGCGTCCAGGGACTCGCGCTTGGGGATGCCGGACGCGGTCACCGCCGGGAAGACCGCCTCCAGCGCGTCCCACGCCGACCGGCCGTCCGCGAGCTCCCCGTTCACCAGCGAAGCCAGGTGCTGCACGCTGCCCCGCTCCTTGATGCCCATGAAGTCCCCGACCCGCACCGACTCCGGCACGCACACCCGCCGCATCTCCTCCTGCGCGGTCCGCACCGACACGGCGTGCTCGAACACCTCCTTGGGGTCCGACTCGAGCTCGGCCCGCGCGGCCGCGTCCGCCGCGCTGCCCCGCCCGAACGCACGCGTCCCGGCCAGTGGCTGCGTCGTGACCTGACCACTCGCGTCGACCGACACCACGATCTCGGGGCTGAACCCGGCCGCCTCGGCGCCGCCCAGCCGCAGCAGGAACGACCGGGCCGGGGTGTTGCCGCGCCGCCCCAGCTCGTAGGTCGCGACCAGGTCGGCCGGGAACGGGATCCGCACGACCCGCGACAGGATCACCTTCTGGTACTGCCCCTGCCGGATCTCCTTGACCGCCTGCGCGACCCGCTCGCGGTAACTCTCGCCGCCGGCCCGGACGTCCACTTCGGCCGCCCGCGGTTCGTCCGCCGCGAACGACGCTTCGAGGATTTCGCGCACCCGCGCCCGCTCGGCGGCGTCCACCCCGCGGACACAAACCGTGTGCCCGTCAAGCCGCACCTCGGTGCGCGGCACGATCACCCGCACCACCTCGCCCGGCGGAGTCGCGGCGCCCCGCAGCCCCAGCCCCGGCACCAGCCCGGCGAACGAGAAGTGCACACGCCCGTAGGCGTTCCAGCCCACCACGGGCAGTTCCGCCAGCGCCGACCGCATGGCCTCGCCCGGCGACCCGGTCCACGCACGATCGGTCACCTCGTCGCCGTACGAGATGCGCACTCGCTCGGCGTCGAGTGACACCGTCGCGAGCGCTCCGCCGGCGAACGTCCACACGCCGTCCCGCTCGTAGACGACGTAGTCGTCGAACCCGGCGCGCGCCAGCCTGGTCACGAGGCTCAGTGGCTCAGCCACCGACCCAAAGGTCTCGAGGTCGTACTCGGTCACGCCCACTCCTCGGCTTTCACACCACTGACCGCGTATTCGGCCGGCCAGTCGAACGACGGTTCCCGCCGGTCGAGGATCGAGCGCAGGATTTCGCCGACCCGCACCGCGGTGTTGGACAGCAGGGAGGCCGTGATGCCGTGCGAGTGCTCGGTGCCGCCCTGCAGGTACAGCCCGGCCTGGACCTCCGGGGCCACCAGCCGGTAGTCGCGCTCGACCCGCAGACGGCCCTGCTCGTCGCGGCGGCACTTCGCGGCCAGCTCGCCGAGCAGCGGCGTCGGATCGGCCGGACGGTATCCGGTCGCGTAGACGACGAGGTCCGCGTCCAGCACCGTTTTTTCCCCCGTGGTGAGGGATTCGATCGCCATGCGGACGCCGGACCCGGTCTCGTCGACGTCGATCGGGCGGCACGCGTTGAAGATCCGCAGCCGCTGCACGCCCTGCACCTTCTCGCGGTAGACGCGGCGGTACAGGTCGTCGATGAGGTCGAGGTCCACGGCCGAGTAGTTCGTGTTGCCGTGGTAGTCCATCAGCCGCCGCTTGACGTCCTCCGGCGCGGTGTAGAACGCGTCGACCGCGTCCGGGTCGAAGATCCGGTTCGCGAACGAGCTGTCGTCGGACGGGCTGTAGCCGTAGCGGGCGAACACCGAGCACACCTCGGCCCGCGGGAACTTGTCGTGCAGGAAGGCGGTGACTTCCGCGGCGCTCTGCCCGGCCCCGACGACGACGCACCGCTCGGGGTCCGTCACCTTGTCGATCCGGTGCAGCAGCTGGTGGTTGTGCCAGATCCGGTCACTGGTCGTGACGCCCTCGGGGAGGTTCGGCCGCAGCCCGGTGCCGAACACGACGTTGCGCGCGCGGAACGCCCGCCCATCGGTGGTCCGCACGTCGAACAGCGATTCCTCACCCGGGACCGGCCTGATCCCGGCGACCTCGCGGCCGTAGGAGACGAGGTCGTCGACCTTGGCCGCCGACCACTCCAGGTAGTCGTGGAACTCGATCCGCAGCGGGAAGAGGTTCTTGTGGTTGATGAAGTCGACCAGGCGGCCCTGACTGTGCAGGTAGGACAGGAAGCTGAACTCGCTGGCCGGGTTGCGCATGGTGACGAGGTCCTTGAGGAACGACACCTGCATGGTGGCGTTGTCCAGCAGCATCCCCCGGTGCCAGCCGAAGCGCGGCTGTCGCTCCAGGAAATGGGCGGTGACCGCCTCCCCGCCGCCGGCGTTGTGCTCGGTGACGGCGATCGCCAGCGCGAGATTCGAAGGGCCGAAGCCGACCCCGACCAGGTCGTAGACCGGAACTTCCTGCGGTTCTGGCATGCCCGTCCTATCCGTCGATGTACAACCGAGGCAACCCTAACCTAAGTTAGGGGAGGCTTAACTACTACATTCGGGCGTGATGTTGATCCCGGAACGAGGAGGACCGATGCGGGTCGCGATGTTCGGCTACCAGACGTGGGGGCACCGCACCTTGCGTGCACTGCTGGACGCCGGTCACGAGGTGGTGCTCGTCGTGACGCACCCGAAGAGCGACCACGCGTACGAAAAGATCTGGTCCGACTCGGTCGCGGAACTCGCGGCGGAGAACGGTGTTCCGGTGATCGAGCGCAACCGCCCCGACGATGAGGTGGCCGCGCGGCTGAAGGAGGCCGAGCCGGAGATCATCGTGGCGAACAACTGGCGCACCTGGTTGCCTCCGGAGATCTTCAACCTGCCGCCCCGGGGAACCCTCAACGTGCACGATTCGCTGTTACCGGCCTACGCCGGTTTCTCGCCGCTGATCTGGGCGCTGATCAACGGGGAGAAGGAGGTCGGCGTGACCGCGCACATGATGAACGAGGAGCTGGACGCGGGCGACATCATCCTGCAGCGGGCCGTCGAGGTCGGTCCACGGGACACGGTCACCGATCTGTTCCACCGCACCGTGGATCTGATCGCCCCGGTGGTGACGGAGGCCCTGGCGAAGCTCGAATCGGGCGACTACGAGCCGATGCCGCAGGACCGCTCGAAGGCGAGCTTCTTCCACAAGCGATCCATTGAGGACAGCCGCATCGACTGGACCTGGCCGGCCGAGGACATCGACCGCCTGGTCCGCGCCCAGTCCGACCCGTACCCGAACGCCTTCACCACCCACAAGGGACAGACGATCAGGGTCATCAAGGCGTCCGTCTCGAAGGGACGGTACGGCGGCACGCCCGGCCGAATCTTCATCCCGGAGGGGAAGGGTGTGGTGATCGTCGCCGGCGCCGACGCTCGTTTCGGGAAGAACCACGGGCTGGTCGTCGAGCGGGTTCGGCTGGAAGATGGCACGGAAATGGCGGCCACGGAGTACTTCAAGACGATGGGCGGATACCTGGGCCGCTGACAGCGGGGTTTGCACACAAGCGGAGCTGGGTGGTCATCCCGGAGCCTGCCCGTCCGGCGAGGACATCTTTTGATCTTTAAAGCCGCGCTGCCTTCGGCAGGCGAAGAGTCCGCCCTACGGGCGGGTTCCAAAGAGCGCCTACGGCGCCAAAGGTCACCTTACGACCACCCCCGCCCCCGATGCCGGATTGTGTTTCAGTCGCCGAGCAGACGTGTCAAGGCGGGAAAGAGTACCTTGACACGCCTGATCGGCGACCAAAAGCAGGCTGTGGATCGGGGGCGGGGGAGGTCTGGTTGGGGTAGTCGGTGGCGTTGCGTTGCCGGCCGCCGGTTGGTGAGGTGGGGTGCGGGTTGCTGGCGTAGTCGGTCCACTTCCGTTGCCGGCTTGCGGTTCGCGGGTGGTGGTCGCGGGTGGCTGGCGTGTTCGGTCCAACTCCGTTGCCGGCCGCCGATTCCTCCCCGCTACCCCTTCTTCGCCCGGCTTGGTGCCACCCTGGGTGGCTCGTTCGGCTGCTTCGGGTACACCGGTGGCCACGGCGCGTCCATCAAGCCCGCCGCCATGTCTCGCTCCGACATCTCCAGCAGCGCCTCAATGGACTGCGGCCGCGCGCCCATCTCCGCCCACGGATCGCCCCGTCGCGCGACCAGCTCCGGCACTGTCGACAGCGTCAGCTCCGCTGGCTCCACAGTGGACAGCTCCTCCCACGAGATCGGCGCCGAGACCTGTCCCCCGGCCCGCGGTCGCACGCACCACGCGCCGAACACCGTCTTGTGTGGTGCGTTCTGGTTGAAGTCCACGAAAACCCGCGCGCCCCGCTCCTCTTTCCACCACTGCGCGGTGATCAGCTTCGGGTGCCGCCGCTCCAGTTCGCGCGCCAGTGCCACCGCGGCGGCGCGAACGGCGTACGAATCCCACCTCGGTTCCAGCGCGACATAGATGTGCAGGCCGCGTGAGCCGGTCGTTTTGACGTACGCCACGATCCCCAGCGAGTCCAGCAGCTCCTTCGTCAGCACCGCCGCCTCGCGGACCTGCTCGAAGCTCACCCCCGGCGACGGGTCCAGGTCGATCCGCAACTCATCGGCGACATCCGCCGCCGAAGCGCGGTACGGCCACACGTGGAACCCGATGCAGCCCAGGTTCACCGCCCACAGGATGTGCGCCAGATCGGCCGCCACCAGCGCGTCCGACGTCGTCCCGTTCGGCGTCGACACGACCGTCGTCCGCACCCAGGACGGCGTCGACTTCGGGACGCGCTTCTGGAACCACGACTTGCCGCTCGCCCCGTCCGGGTAGCGCTCCAGCAGCAACGGCCGGTCCCGCAGCGTGTTCATCAGCGGCCCCTCGACCGCCTGGTAGTAGCGCACCAGATCGAGCTTCGTCTCGCCGCGTTCGGTGAAGTAGACCTTGTCCGGCGACGAAATGCTCACCTCGGTGCCCTCGATGGGCACGGCGCTCACGCTCTCACCTCGCTGAACAGGGCGGTCAGCTCCGCCGGCGGCACCTCTTCCAGCTGGTCGTACCGGCACGAATCGGGCGTCCGATCGGGCCGGAACCGCACCAGGCGCGTCGCGTGGCGGAAGCGGCCCGCCTGCAGGTGGTCGTAGCGCACCTCGGCGACCAGCTCGATCCGCACCGGCTCCCACGACAAGTCCTTGCCCGCGTTCCACCGGCTCTGCGCGCCCGGCACCCGCCTGCCGTCCATCTCGAACGACGCCCACTCCCGCCACGGGTGCTGCTCCATCGCGCCCTCCCGCAGCGGCGCCAGCTCGTCGACCAGCTCCCGGCGCCGCGCGGCGGTGAAACTGCTCGCCACACCCATGTGCTGCAGGCGCCCGTCGCCGTCGTACAGCCCGAGCAGCAGCGACCCGATCCCGTTGCCGTCCTTGTGCCAGCGGAACCCCGCGACCACGCAGTCCGCCGTGCGCTCGTGCTTGACCTTCCACATCACCCGCTTGTCCTGCTCGTACGGCAGGTCACCGGGCTTGGCCATCACCCCGTCGAACCCGGCGCCCTCGAACCGGGTGAACCAGTCCTGCGCGACGTCCGGGTCCTGCGTCATCGGGGTCAGGTGCACCCGGGCGAGTGAGTCGTCGAGCACCCCTTCGAGGACGTGCCGGCGGCGACGGAACGGCTCGCCGGTGAGGTCTCCGTGGTCCAAGGCGAGCACGTCGAAGGCGACGAAACTGGCCGGCGTCTCCTGGGCCAGCTTCCGCACGCGGGACGCGGCGGGGTGCAGGCGGAGCTGGAGGTTGTCGAAGTCGAGGCCGTCGCGGGTGACGATGACGATCTCCCCGTCGACCACGCACCGCTGGGGCAACGCGGCCTTGAGCAGGTCGACCAGCTCGGGGAAGTACCTGGTCAGCGGCCGGTCGTTGCGCGAGCCCAGCTCGACCTCGTCACCGTCGCGGAACACGACGCAGCGGAACCCGTCCCACTTCGGCTCGTAGTGCAGCCCGGGTTCGCGGGGCATCTCGTGCACGGCCTTCGCCAGCATCGGCTTGACCGGCGGCATCACGGGCAGGTCCACACCGAGAACTCTAGGCCGGAAAAATTTCTCGCGCGCCATGTCGAGCGAAGACGGCCCGCTCCGTACCTCCTTCCGACAGAGGCTCGATCAGGAAGGATGACCCCCATGAAGTACATGGTGATTCTCTACGGCAACCAGGAGCTGTGGGACTCGATCACGCCCGACGAGTGGCAGGAAGCCATCGCGGCGCAGGACGCCTTCAACAAGAAGTACTTCGAGACCGGCGAGCTGCTCGGCGCGTACGGGCTCGGGGACGCGCCGAAGGTCGTCCGGGTCCGCGACGGGCAGGCGACCGTCACCGACGGGCCGTACCTGGAGGCGAAGGAGTACCTCGGCAGCGTGGCGATGCTCGAGGTGGACAACGAGGAGCGGGCGCTGCAGATCGCGGCGGAAAACCCGTTCGCGGCGTTCCGGCAGGTCGAAGTGTGGCCGGTGCTGCACGGCGGCGAGGGATGACCGAGGACCTGCTACGCGAGCTGGCACCGCAGGTGCTGGCGATCCTCATGCGCCGCTACGGCGGGCTCGACACGTGTGAGGACGCGGTGCAGGAGGCGCTGCTCGCGGCCGCGACGCAGTGGGCCGAGACCGGCGTGCCGGACAACCCGCGCGGGTGGCTGCTGACGGTCGCGACGCGGCGCCTGACCGACTGGATGCGCAGTGACAGCGCACGGCGTCGCCGGGAGGACGAGGACCTGCTCGCCACCCCGGCGGCGCTGCTCGTGGCACCGGGCGCGGACGAACGCGGCCCCGGCGACGCGGACGACACGCTCACCCTGCTGTTCCTGTGCTGCCATCCGTCGCTGTCGGTGCCGTCGCAGATCGCGTTGACGCTGCGGGCCGTGGGCGGCCTGACGACGGCCGAGATCGCGAAGGCGTTCTTCGTCCCGGAGGCGACGATGGCCCAGCGGATCAGCCGGGCCAAGCAGAAGGTGAAGGGCGCCCGGTTCACGCTGCCGCCGGCGGAGGAGCGGGACGAGCGGCTGAACGCGGTGCTGCACGTGCTGTACCTGATGTTCAACGAGGGCTACACCGCGACCACGGGCCCCGACCTGCAACGGGACGACCTGGCCACCGAGGCGATCCGGCTGACCCGCCTGGTGCGGCGCTTGTTGCCGTCGGATTGGGAGGTCGCGGGCCTGCTGGCGCTGATGCTGCTGACCCACGCCCGCCGCGCCGCCCGGACTGCCGACGGTGAGCTGGTGCCGTTGTCCGAACAGGACCGGAGCCGCTGGGACCGCGCGCTGATCGAGGAGGGAGTCGCCCTGGTCAGCGAGGCACTGGCGAAGACCCGACGGCTCGGCGCGTACCAACTGCAGGCCGCGATCGCCGCCGTCCACGACGAGGCGGCCAGCGACGACGAGACAGACTGGCCGCAGATCCTGGCGCTGTACGACCTGCTGGAGCGGGTCGCCCCGAACCCGATGGTGACCCTGAACAAAGCGGTGGCCGTGGCGATGACCTCGGGCCCCGCGGCCGGCTTGGCACTGCTCGACTCACTGGCCGAGGACGCCCGCCTGACCGAACACCACCGCCTGCACGCGGTCCGCGCCCACCTGCTCGAACGCGCCGGGAACCACACAGAAGCCCGCGAGGAATACCAGCTGGCCGCGAAACGAACCACGAGCCTGCCCGAACAACGCTACCTACAACGCCGCGCAGCGGCATGCAGCAACCAAAGGTGAGCTGGGTGGTCATCCCGTCGACAACGCCGCGCAGCGGCATGCAGTGAACACAGCGGAGCTGGGTGGTCATCCCGTCGCCTGACACGCAACGATCACCTTGAGCCAGGGCCGCAACATCCGTGCTCACCGGCGGCCGAACATGCCAACCTTGCGGCCCTGGCTCAAGGTGATATGCACAAACCGCAGGCGACGGGATGACCACCCAGCTCCCACCTCGCCAAGGTGACGTGCCTGCATTCCCCGTCATCCCGGAGCCTGCCCGTCCGGCGAGGACATGTTTTGATCTTTAGTCTTGCCCTTGGGCAGGCGAAGAGCCCGCCCTGCGGGCGGAATGCGCCTTACGGCGCCGAAAGGTCACCTTACGACCACCCCCGCCCCCGCTCCTTGATTGTGTTTCAGTCGCCGAGCAGACGTGTCAAGGCGGGAAAGAGTACCTTGACACGCCTGATCGGCGACCAAAAGCAGGCTGTGGATCGGGGGCGGGGGAGGTCTGGTTGGGGTAGTCGGTGGCGTTGCGTTGCCGGCCGCCCGTCCTGCATCACTAAGACGAAGTGTCCAACTCCTGGACATCTCGTATAAGATGGTCCTCATGCTCGATCTCGAAGCCATTCGGAGCGCCGCCAAGCGGATCGACGGTGTCGCTCATCGGACGCCCGTCCTGACCTCCGCCACCCTCGACCACCGCACCGGCACCACCGCGTTCCTCAAGGCCGAGAACTTCCAGCGCATCGGCGCCTTCAAGTTCCGCGGCGCCTACAACGCGATCTCCCACCTGACCCCCGAGCAGCTCAGCAAGGGCGTCGCCGCGTATTCGTCCGGTAATCACGCCCAGGCGGTCGCCCTCGCGGCCCGGCTGGTGGGCGCCAAGGCCGTCATCCTGATGCCCGAGGACACCCCGTCCTCCAAGATGGACGCCACCCGCGGCTACGGCGCCGAGGTCCTCACCTACGACCGCTACACCGGCGACCGCGTCGCGATGGGCAACCAGCTCGCCCAGGAGCGCGGTCTGACCCTCATCCCGCCCTACGAGCACCCGCACGTCATGGCCGGTCAGGGCACCGCCGCGCTGGAACTCCTCGAAGAGACCGGCGAGCTGGACACCCTCGTCGCCCCGATCGGCGGCGGCGGGCTGATGGCCGGGAGCGCCACCGCGGCCAAGGGCCTGCACCCGGGCATCCGCGTGATCGGCGTCGAGCCGGAGCAGGCCAACGACACGCAGCTGTCCCTCCGGCAAGGCGAACGCGTGCGGATCCCGGTCGCCCGCACCATCGCCGACGGGCTCGCCGCGGACATCCCCGGCGAGTTGACCTTCTCCGTCAACCAGCGCCTGGTCGACGACATCATCGTGGTCAGCGACGACGAGATCCGCGAGGCGATGCGGTTCGCGTTCGAGCGGCTCAAGATCGTCCTCGAACCGAGCGGCGCGACCTCCCTCGCCGGACTGCTCAAGGGCGGCTTCACCGGCCGGGTCGGCGTCATCCTCTCCGGCGGCAACATCGGTGTCGAGCGCTTCCGCGAACTGCTCGGCTGACGGCGAGCCGGGTGCCGCCCCCGACGAACGGCACCCGGCTCGACGTCACGGCGTCGCCAGCGCCTCGGTCGGCGACAGGCGGGACGCGCGGATCGCCGGATAGAGACCGGCGATCCCGCCGATCACGAGCGTCGCCGCAGCCCCGCCGGCCACCGCCCACAACGGCACCACCACCGGCCACGACTGGTAGACCGCGTAGGCGACCGTCACCACGCTCCCCAGCACCGCCCCGCCGAGCCCGCCGAGCGCGGACAGCAGAAGCGATTCGGCCAGGAACTGGGTCCGGATCTGCCCGCGCGTCGCGCCGAGCGAGCGCCGCAGGCCGATCTCCGCGCGACGCTCCAGCACCGAGATCACCATCGTGTTCGCCACCCCGACCCCGCCGACGAGCAGCGCCACCGCGCCCAGCCCGAGCAACAGCCCGGTGAACGCCTCGCCCGCCGCCTGCTGCGCGGCCAGGGCATCCGAGGGTCGGGACACCTCGACCTCGTTCGGCGCCGCCGGGTTCGCGGTCGCGCCGAGCACCGACTGCACCGCCGGGACCTGTGCGTCCTGCGAGCGCGTGTAGATCGTGGTGGGCAGCCCGTCGAACCGCAGCTCGCTCGCCGCGACGTCCCAGCCGACCAGCGCGGCCGAATCCAGCTCGGGCGCCAGCGCCGCCGGCTCGAGGATCCCGACGACGGTGAACCAGCGCCCGCCGACCAGCACCTGGACGTCCGGCCCGGCACGCGAGATGCCCAGCCGCTCGGCCGCGGACGAGCCGAGCACGACCGCCGGATAGCCGCTCGTGGCTTCATTGAGCCAGGTTCCGCTGCGCACCCGCGCACCGGTCGTCGCCGGGAGGTCCAGCCGGGCCGCGTAGGCGGCGAGCCCGTTGGTCTGCGCCTCGGGGATCTTGTCCGTGCGGTAGACCTTCGCGTCGGCCAGCCGGGCGATCGCCGACACCGACTCGACCGGCCCGATCCGCGCGACCATCGCCTCCGCGGTTTCCGGCAGCTGCGCCGCCTCACCGGTCAGGGTGGTGCCCGGCGACACGGTGAGCAGGTTGGTGCCCAGCGCCGCCAGCGTCCGGTCCAGCTCGGCCCGCGACGACGAGGAGATCCCCACCACCGCGACCATCGCCGCGATGCCGATCGCGATCCCCAGCGCGGACAGGAACGCACGCGTCGGGCGGGTCCGCAGGCCGACCGCGCCGACCTTGACCACGTCCCGCGGCCACATCCGGGCCGGGGACAACGCGGCGGTCATCGCGTCACCTCCTCGACGACACGGCCATCTCGCATCCGCACCTGCCGCGGCAGCGACGCCGCGATGTCCCGGTCGTGCGTGATGATCACGACCGTGGTGCCCGATTCGTTCAGCTCCCGCATCAGCGCCATCACCCCGGCCCCGGACGCCGAGTCGAGCGCCCCGGTGGGCTCGTCGGCCAGCAGCAGCGGCGGGTCACCCGCCACCGCTCGCGCGATCGCGACCCGCTGACGTTCACCACCGGACAGTTCGTGCGGCTCGTGGTCCACGCGGTGCCCGAGCCCGACCCGCTCCAGCGCGGCCGCCGCCCGGCGCCGCCGCTCCCCCGCGCGCAGTCCGGTGTAGAGCAGGCCGTCGGCGACGTTGTCCAGCGCCGGGGTGCCGGAGGCGAGGTGGAACTGCTGGAACACGAAACCGATCCGCCGCGCCCGCAACGCGGACAGCTTCGCGTCGGACAGGGTCGCCACGTCGTGGCCGTCGATGTGCACGCTCCCCGACGTGGGCCGGTCGAGCGTGCCGAGCACGTTGAGCATCGTCGACTTGCCCGAACCGGACGGCCCCACGATCGCGACCAGCTCCCCCGGCTCGATCCGCAGCGACACCCCGGCCAGCGCGAGCACGCCGGAGTACCGCTTGGTCACGTCGGTCAGCGAGATCATTTCGGCATCCCCACGAGCATGCCCTCGGCGATCCCGTCACCGCTGACCTCGACCTTGCCGCCGGCGAACAACCCGGTCTTCACCGGCACGTACCGCGTCGTGGCGCCCTCGACCACCTCGACCCCGAACCCGCCCTCGGACAACGCGACGAGCGCGGCGACCGGCACGGCGAGCACGTTCTCGCGCTTCTCGGCGGTGAAGGTGACGTCGACGGACGCGAGCGCGTAGCTCGCCACGGCCTGCTGGTCGTCGAACGCGATCTCCACCTCGACCTTGGTCTGCGCCTCCTGACCCTGACCGCTCGCCGGCACGATCACGGTGCTGACGTCGGTGATCTTCCCGGCCAGCTTCCGGTCGTCGGGCAGCGTGACCTGCACGGCGGCGCCCTCCTGGGCCAGCCGCTGGTCCGACGGGTCCAGCTCGACGGTCACCGCCTTCGCCGTGCCCGTGTAGGACAACACCTCCTGCCCGGGCGCGGCCGGCTGGCCGGCGCTCGCGTCCACGGTGTCGACGCGGATCTCGGCGGGCGTGAACACGACCCGGCCCAGCTCGACGACGCCGGTCTCGTCGAGGCCGAGGTCCTCCTGCCACTCCCGGACGGCGTCCGCGGTGGCCGAGGTGTACTCGTCGTCGATCGTGAAACCGGTGTAGCCCAGCGCGCTGAGGTTCTCCTCCAACTGCCGCACGTCGGCGCCTTCGGTGCCCTCGGCGAGCGCACGGTAGGCGGGCAACGCGCCGTACATCAACGTCACCGGCTTGTCGTCCACCCGGAAGACCGGCTGGCCGCGGCCGATCACGGCACCGCTGTCCGGGACCGCGGTGACCGTGCCCGGCAGCCGGTTCGCCAGCGTCGCCGTCGCGCCGTAGCCGAGTTCGCCGTCCTCGGTCTGGGTGTCGTCGAGCGTCTGCCGCTGGACCTTCGCCGTGCTCGGCGGCAGCTCCGCCGCGGCCGGGGCAGCACCGTCGTCGCCGTGCGCGACCACCGCCCACGCCCCGCCCGCGACGGCCACGACCAGCACGAACACCACGGCGTAGACCCTGGCCCGGCCGCGTCCGCGTGTTTCTCCGACCGTCATCCGCGCGCCCCCGCGAGCACTTCCTGGCACTTCTGCGAGGCCTGCTCGAAGTCCGGATCGGACGCCGAGCTGCCCTCGATGCGGATGCCCTTCTGCCCGGGCTCCGGGTCGGGGAAGGCCTCGACGCCGTTCTCCCGCATGCAGACCGCGAAGTCGCGGGCCGCCTGCTCCATCTTCGGGTCGGACTTGGCGGCGCCGTTCTCCTGCGGGTTGTACTGGCGGCACGCCTCCTGGGCCTTGTCGACCGTTTCGCGCGGGATCGAACCGTCGATCTTCATGGTGATCTTGCCGTCCACCGGATCGTCCATGGGCACGCCGTTCTCCCGCATGCACTGGGCGAACTTGAGCCCCATGTCGGCGCCGCCCACGGCCGGCGCGCCGGCGGTGGTCGTCGCGGCGCCGCCGGCCGAGGCGACGTCGTCGCCCCCGTCGTCGCCGGAACCGCACCCGGCCAGTGCCAGTGCGAGGGCCACGGGAAACGCGGCCAGGATCTTGCGCATCAGGATCTCCTTCGGAATTCAGGACCGAACGGGTGGAGATCAAACGGGGCGGGGCATTTCCCGGGCGTTTCCGACATCGCTAACGCCGAGGAAACACCGCGCCCGTCAGGCTGGTGACGTGCGGGTTCTGGTGGTGGAGGACGAGCCGATGCTCGCCGAGGCGATCGCGGAGTGGCTGCGGGAGGAGGCGCACGCGGTGGACGTCGCGAACGACGGCGGCGGCGCGCTGGACCGGCTGGCGGTCAACGAGTACGACGTCGTGGTCCTGGACCGGGACCTGCCCGGCGTGCACGGCGACGACGTGTGCCGCGAACTGGTGTCCTCGTCCTCGCCGACGCGCGTGCTGATGCTGACCGCCGCCGCGGAGGTCACCGACCGCGTCGCCGGGCTGACCATCGGCGCCGACGACTACCTCACGAAACCGTTCGCGTTCCCGGAACTGGCCGCGCGCATCCAGTCGCTGGGCCGCCGCGCGCGCCCGGCCGCGCCGCCGGTGCTCAGCCGCGCCGGGATCACGCTCGACCCGGCGCGGCACGAGGTCTTCCGCGACGGCCGCTACATCCCGCTGTCCAAAAAGGAGTTCGCCGTGCTGGCCGAGCTGCTGCGGGCCGACGGCGCCACCGTGTCGGCCGAGTTCCTGCTGGAGAAGGCGTGGGACGAGAACGCCGACCCGTTCACCGGCGCGGTCCGGCTCACGATCCTCAAGCTGCGCCGCAAGCTCGGTGACCCGCCGGTGGTCGAGACGGTGACCGGCGTGGGGTACCGGATCCCGTGAGGCGGCCCCGGCGGATCACCCTGCGGGCGCGGCTCACGCTCATCTACGGCGGGCTGTTCCTGGCCGGCGGCGTGGTGCTGCTCGGCGTCACCTACGCGTTGTTCAACTCCCAGGTCGGGCACGGCACGATCAAGCTGCTCACCCGCACCGGCCCGGCGCCCGGGACGGACACGGTGATCACGACGAACGACCTGAACGACCTGCTCATCGGCTCCGAAGCCGAGCGCCTCGCGCGCGAGCAGGCCGCCTTGCTGAAGGAAGCGGCGGCGCATTCGCTGCTCGTGCAGGGCACGATCGCGCTGGTCGTGGTCGGTGCGCTCGCGATCGGCTTCGGCTGGCTGGTCGCCGGCCGGGTGCTGGCGCCGCTGCACGGCGTCACCGGCTCGGCCCGCCGGATCGCCGCCTCCGCCGATCCGCGCCAGCACCGGCGGATCACGCTGCGCGGCCCGGACGACGAGGTGAAGGACCTGGCGGAGGCGTTCAACACGATGGTCGAGAGGCTGGACCGGTCGTTCGACGGCCAGCGGCGGTTCGTGGCGAACGCCTCGCACGAGCTGCGCACGCCGCTGACGCTGAACCGTTCGCTGGTCGAGGTCGCCATGCACCGCCGGAGCGCGTCGCCGGACGTCAAGGAGCTGGGCGAGAAGCTGCTGCAGATCAACTCGCGGCACGAGCGGCTGATCAGCGGGCTGCTGGTGCTGGCGAAGTCGGAGAACGTCGCCGAACGGTTCCCGCTCGACCTCGCCAACGTGGTCACGCACGTCGTCGAGCAGACCGCCGGCCAGGCCGCGGCCGCCGGCGTGACGGTCACCGACACGCCGCGGGAAGCCCCCACCCTGGGCGACGCGTTGTTGCTGGAGCGGCTGGTGCACAACCTGGTGGAGAACGGCATCCGGTACAACGAGCCGGGCGGCTGGGTCCGGATCAGCACCCACACCCGCGGTGACGAGGTGGAGATCGAGGTGAGCAACACCGGGCCCGTGGTGGACGCGGCGGAGATCCCGGCGCTGTTCGAGCCCTTCCGCCGACGCGCCGCCCCACGCCTCGACTCGGCGAAGGGCGCCGGCCTGGGGCTGTCGATCGTGCGCTCGGTGGCCGGCGCCCACGACGGAGAGGTGACGGCACACCCTCGCGAGGGCGGCGGACTGGTGGTCACCGTGCGGCTTCCCGCTCGCGCCGGGGTGGCGGAGCCGCCGCGGCCGCTGCACGCCAGCCGCTAGCAGCGGTCCTCGCCCGCCGCCGCACCCTCGTCCCGCACCACCCTCCCACCGCGCCAAAGTCGATCCGACCTGCCGCCGCGCCCACCCCTCCGCGACGGCGGTGCCAACACCGTCCCCATCTCTAGCACCGCAGCCCCTGCCCCTCCCGCAGCACCGGCGCCAGCCTTCCGCCCAGCACCGCGCCAAAGGCGCTCCCGCCTACCCCCGCCCCTCCCCGCGACAGCCCCACCTCCCTCGCCAACACCAGCCCCTCCGGGGCCGATCCGCACACCACCGCGCCCCCATCCCTACCGCCGCAGCCCCCGCCCCTCCCGCAGCACCGGCGCCACCACCCCCACCACCCCGGTCACCACCACGGCCGACACCAGCCCCCACCGCAGCCCGGCCCACCCCGCGACCACCCCGATCACCACCGGCTCGATCAGGAACCCCGCGTACCCGCACGCCGCCACCGCCGCGACCGCCCGCCCCGGCGCGTCCGGCCACCTCCGCCCCGCCACGCTCCACGCGACCGGCACGATCCCCGCCACCCCGGCCCCGACCAGCGCGAACCCGAGCACCCCCACCACCGGCCCCAGCGCCGCGAGCACGACCGCGAACCCGCCCACCGCCACTCCCGAAGCCAGCCGCAGGAACGAAATCGCCCCCGCCCGCGCCACGATCCGGTCCGCGCCCAGCCGCACGACGATCATCGTCACCGAGAACGCGAAGTACCCCAGCGAAGCGACCGCCGGCCCGGCCGCCGTCACCTCGCTCAGGTACACCGCGCCCCAGCTGTTGACCGCACCCTCGGCGACGAACCCGCAGAACGCGATCACCCCGAGCGGCACCAGTGCCCGCCCCGGCCACGCGAACGCCGGCCCGCCCTGGCCGCGGTCGGGTCCACGCAGGAACCCGGTCCGGACCGCCCACAAGCCCACCGCCAGCAACACCCCGCCCGCCACCGGGAAGTGCACCGTCACCGGCACGTGCCAGGTCTCCATCAGCGCGTCGGCACCGGATCCGGCCAGCCCGCCGATGTTCCAGAACGCGTGGAAACCGGCGAAGACCGGCCGCCCGTAGCCGTCCTCGACGCGCGTGGCGTGGGCGTTCATCGCCACGTCGAGCGTGCTGTTGCCGACCCCCAGCACCACCAGCGCCGCGACGAACGCCGGCACGCTCGGCGCGACCGCGACCAACGGCAACCCGCCGCACAGCACGGCCGCTCCCACGATCGCCGCCGCCCGGCTGCCGATCCGCGTGATCACCGCGCCGGCCAGCAGCAACGCGACCACCGACCCAGCCGCGAGACCGAACAACCCGGCCGCGAGCTGCCCCGTCGTGAGCGCCAGCCGGTCCTGCACCGCCGGCACCCGCGCGAGCCACGTCCCGAACGCCGCCCCGCACACCGCGAACACCACCGACACCGCACGCCGGGCGCGCACGAGTTCCGCATCCGTGATCAGAACGCTCGTACTCCAACCGGACTTGTCGTGTGGACAACGAAAGATCAGGCGGTGGCCGTCGTCGGCCCGCAGCGGGTGTTCACCTGACCGGAGAGATCTATGGTGCAGCTGGAATTCTGGCCTCCAATACCGAGGCGTTGCGCTTCGCCAGCTTTCTGATGCTCCGGCTGGGATCCCGCTCGGCCATGGCCCTGAGCAGTTCGGCGAAGCGCGGCCAGCCCGCGTGCATGATCGCCTCGATCCCGGCAGCTCGTACCTCCTCCGAAGGATGCTCGGCGGCGTTCGCGGCGAACCGCTCGACGCAGTCGTACTCCTTCAGGACCAGCCGACGAGACCGGTGCCACCGCATGCCTCGCTCCTCGCTCACAGCCTGGCGCGCAAAGGCTTCATGTTCGCAGATCCCCGGTGGTCTGCCACCATCGCCTCGCCAGCAGTCCCCAGCGGGAGATTCTTTTTCCCCTTTCCGCCGAGAAGGGGAATCCTTTTCCTCGTTTACCGGGAATTGGCCCGGGTAGCCGCGCGAAACCGGATTTGAAGGAGGACGGATGAGCCAGCAAACCAGCAGTTCGGCGCCGCAGGCCGTGCGTGATCAAGCCACGGAATCGGCCGGCCAAGTGGCCGGAACGGCAGCGGATCAGGCACGGGAGGTCGCGTCGGAGGCGCAGCGGCAGGCGCGGAATCTGACCGAACAGGGCACTGATCAATTGCGTGAGCAGGCGCGGAAAAGCCAGCAGATGGCGGCCGGAAATCTGCTCTCGATCGCGGATCAGCTGGGCCGGATGTCGGACAGTTCGGAGTCCGGGGTCGCGCAGGACGTCGTCCGCGAGGTCGCCCAGCGGGCGAAGAAGGTGGCGTCGTGGCTCGATTCCCGCGAGCCGGGCGATCTGGTCGGCGAGGTGCGTGACTTCGCGCGGCGCAAGCCCGGCCTGTTCCTCGCCGGCGCGACAGTCGCGGGCCTGCTCGCGGGCCGGCTGACCAGAGGCGTCGCGGCATCCATGAGCCAGCAGGGCGGCAGCGCGCCCCAGCCGCGCTCGCCGGCGGACACACCGGCGACCGGCTACCCGGCGGAAGGCACGTACGCCGGTCCGGCATCGGGTGAGTACAGCGGACAGCACCGGGCGGACCCCTCATGACCTACTCACAACCACCCGGACAACGGCCGGACGTCGCCGACGCGTCGGTGGGACAGCTGATGAGCAACATCTCGCAGGACCTGTCGACGCTGATGCGGCAGGAACTGGAGTTGGCGAAGACGGAGATGAAGGCCGAGGCCAAGCAGGCGGGCAAGGGCGCCGGCATGCTCGGCGGCGCCGGTTTCGGCGGCTACATGGTGATGTTGTTCCTGTCGATCGCGTTGTGGTGGGCGCTGTCGAACGTGATGGACCAGGGCTGGGCGGCGCTGATCGTGGCCGGGGTGTGGGCCGTGATCGCGGCCGTGTTGTACGTCCTGGGGCGCGGCCGGATGCGCCGGGTGGAACCGGTGCCCGAGCGGACCGTGGACAGCCTGAAGCAGATGCCCGACCAGTTGAGGAGGACGACGTGAGCACGGACCCGGACCGCCTTCGCCAGGAGATCGAAGGCACGCAACGGAATCTGGGCAGCGACGTGGACGCGCTCGCCGAAAAGGTCACGCCCAGCCGCATCGTGCACCGGCGGGTGCACCGCGCGCGCGGCTTGGCGCAGAACATGAAGGAGCGGGTCATGGGAAGCGCTTCCAGCGGCGTGCAGACCGCGACGGACCGCATGCACGAGGCGGCGGACAGCGCTTCCTCGACGGCTTCGTCGGTGGCCGGGCAGGTCCAGGACGCGCCGCGGATGGTGCGCCGTCAGACGGAGGGCAACCCGCTGGCGGCGGGCCTGATCGCGTTCGGCGCCGGGTGGCTTGTGTCGTCGCTGATCCCGGCGAGCCGCCCGGAGCGGGAGCTGGCCGGGCAGGTCAAGGAGTCGGCGCAGGGCATGGCCGGCCAAGTGGGCTCGGTGGCGCGCGACATGACGGAAAACCTGCGCGAACCAGCGCAGGAAGCGGCCGAGGCGATGAAGTCCACGACGAGCGACGCCGCGGCGACAGTGGCGGAGGAAACGAAGTCGGCGGCGCGGGAGACCAAGGAATCGGCACAGAACCGGTAACCGTCGGCGCGGTGCCTGGTGGTTGGGCCATCAGGCACCGCTCCGACGTGTCGGATCCACCTGTTGTCGCACCGCGGCATGGCCCCCCGAGCCCTAGCCGGCGACCGGCACTTCCACCACGCCGGCAAACCCCGTAACGCCGACAGCCACCTCTACCGCCGCTCCAACTCGGTCAGGAACCGGTCCACCGTGCCGCGCCGCTGGGCCTCGTCGGCCAGTGGTTCGCCCACGATCCGCTCGGCCAGCTCCACCGCGAGCCGCCGCAGTTCGGGGCGCATCTCGGCGATGATGCGGCCCCGCTGCTCGGTCAGGTCGGCCTCACCCTCGGCGATCAGGCGCCGGGCCTCGTCCTGTGCCTCCGCCCGCAGTTCGGCGCGCACCCGCTCGCCCTCCGCGCGGGCTTCCTCCCGGATCCGCGCCGCCTCGGCACGCGCCTCCGCGAGCTGGGCCCGGTAGCGGCCAAGCGCCTCCGCGGCCGCCGCCTGCGCCTGCTCCGCCTTCTCGATCCCGCCCTCGATCTTCTCCGCCCGCTTCTCGAACAAGGCCTCGAACCGCGGCACGGCGACCTTCGCGAGCAGGACCAGCAGCACGAGAAATGCGACAAGCCCGAGCGCGAGCTCGGAAAGATCAGGCTGAACCGGATTCCCCACAGCGAGCACGACCATGGCCCGAACCTAGCGGAAACCGGCGATGGCCGTCGCAGGATTTCCGCCCCTACGAGCCTCGCGAGAGCCGGTGCGGACGCCAGTGCGGGCCCGGGGCGCTGAAGTCCAACTCGTTCTCGTCCAAGGCATTCGCAACCGTGACGGAACCACCCGAGGCGAAGACGAGATGCACAGCGACCGCACCTGTGCCCAGGTCACGCTGCGCGCCCTGCCATTCCAGCAGGGCCACCGACGACAGGACCTGTCCGTGCAACGCGGTCAACCGGTGGCACACATCATTGCACCAGCTGATGTGGAACATCGAATCGGTCAGCAGACGTGTCACCTGGATCGAGTTCCAGGTGATCGACAGTTCATCGAATTTCCGATGGCTGATCTCGACCTGCTCCCCACCGAAGTCGAACACGACCGGCGCGTCGTTCCACCAGCAGTCGGAGTCCCGCTCCCAAGCGAGCCACCCCGCCGTCAGCCGCCGCCCGACCAGCGCGGCGAGCCGAGGACCATGCTCCCGGCGAACCGCAGCGAAGCCGGACAACCACCGCGGTTCGAAGCCCTCCATACCCGGCACCCCCCAGATGGTGACGGCCCAACGGATCGATCTCGTCCCGGACACACCCTGCCGTCGAGGGTCCGGAAGCTGTCCGGCCCGGCAAGGGGCCGCTGAGTCGTTGTCAGCACTGCTCACCACCGCACATACGGGGAAAGCCCCGCCGACCTGTTCGCGCAGGTCAACGGGGCTTTCCCGGAGGTGTGGCGGGTAGAGGATTCGAACCTCTGAAGGCAGTGCCGTCTGATTTACAGAGTGCCGGACAGACCGGCTCTGACCGGCAGGTCTTCATGAATCTTTGAACCCATTGCCGCGTCATTGCCAGACGCCAGCAACAAACCACGACGTGACATCGCGGTTACCGGCGACAGCCACCGCTACTCAGCCAACTGAGCCAACGGCAGTTCGTTGAGGCGAACCGTCAACCGCCGATAGTTCTCATGTGTCAGATACTCGGAGAGACCACTCCAGTTCGAACGGACCCGTTCAACGGCAGAGCGCGCCTGCTCACGAGCTTCAGCGACCCCGAAACCCGTTCGCCGCCCCAACTGATCAAAGCTGCGAACGCTCACAGATGTGAAACTCCTACTCTTGTTTAGCTTTAGACCCATGTCATCATTCGCAACGTACAATACAGTCGGCAGAACGTCGTAAAGTGGGCTCAGTGATGGGTTTTTTCCATCTAGGTACTGAAACGCCCAGTTCTTGAGATGCGCATCACCGTTGCCAACAAGAACATTGAGCACGAGTCGATCTATCACGGCAGCCACCGCATCAACGCCAGCCAACCCAGCAACATACTGCGCCACAGTTTCGAAGTTCGACGTGTACTTAGCACCGTCGCGAGCGGTTGGGATATCCAGAACCTGCGCCAGCTCCTCCATGTGAACCCTGAGGCCGCCCTCACTTCGATCAAAGCGTTTCACTGCCAGGACCGGGCGATCACCAACCCATTCCACCCATTTCTCAAGGTTCTCAATTTGCTGCAATCGGACGAGTTCAGCTTCAGAAGTATTGATTCCGGCGGCGCGCGCCAACTCTAGGGCGCCGAGCTCAGCCTCCGGAACACCATCGAACCCGGGGCGACCGTCAGGAAGTTTCGCAATAACGTTGCCCGCCACTCCTTTCGCCGGTATGGTTAAACCACGCCCGTCAGCAAACACAGAATACTTCAACTGAGCACCGGCAAGGCTGAACTTCAAAAGCGGGTTTTCGTCGTCGACACTATCTTCCGGAATCAATGACGGCACTTCGTAACTCAAACCGTCCGCTACCGCTGCAATCGCCCTGATAGCCCCCTGCAGATCGGTTGGACCGAGCCTACGGAGTAACTCGAATTCTCTCACACTATTTACGTGTGCAGCTTCCGAAACGGCACTTCGCAATCGCCCCTCTGGAAGAAGATGCGAAAACCACCGAGGAAGGGCCACATGTGCGTTCGGACGCCAATCTCGCCCATGCTCCTCAAATACCTGGCCGAGCACTGGACGACTCTCTTGCTCCCAATAGCCCGGAACAAACTCAAACCAGTTGTTAGAGAAATTGTTCTTGAGGAGTCCTACATCAACCCATTCACCGCCAGGACGCTGCAGTTGAATCAGCAACGCCTGACCATCCTTGATAGTCACAGGTCGTCCTCAAAGGCTAGTTGACGCAGCGGAGGTCTGATTCGAGATCCGGGCTCTAGCCTACTATCCAAAAAGCGTCGAACCAGATTCTCTAGCGCCTTCTGCCTGATCTTGATGAACGAATCGAAGTCAGACGAAACCAACGCCTTCCGAGAATCGGCATCAATGAGATGACTAGCGAGCACCTCCGAATCGCCAACGGCTCGAATGCTCTCGGAGTCGACACGCCAGAACCCACGATTAGCCGCCAAGGATCGACTCCTAGGCGTAAAACGGGTAACCGCGTCTGTTCCGTAACGCCCGAACTCCAGCCCAAGATCGATCTTACTTCGATCGGCGTCGAGAGGCTCAAGGGAAGCGAGCGCTAAAGCAATTAGTCGAGTATTCGCGGCCTTAGTATTAAAATTGTCCATCGGTAGATATGGAACTTCTCGGTCCGGAGTGAAATCCAAAAGCGCTTTGACCGCCGAGTATTCGGACGGAGCTTGTGTTGGATCATGAAGTTCGGGATTAACCGACCTAATCGCCCGACGCAAGACTGGCGTTTGGCCGCCTTCTCGACCAAACCCATGAACCCAACCTCGCCAGAGCCAACGCGCTAAGAGTCGCCTATTCCATGGCTCGGGGTCCGGGTGAAGGTGGAAGAAGACCGCCAAAACAGGAAGTGGAAGGGTATTGGGCATCAATAACTGATGCGCTACACCCTCACTTCGTAGAAACTCAATGGCGCGCGTAAGCGCGACCTCGGTCGCATCGAACCAGTCGGCCGGACGATCACCGTCACCAAACTCGTCGCGGATATCCCGTTGAACGTCGCCGCCTCTCAAAGCCAACAAGCTTTGAACCACTCGCCCCTCGTCCAGTGTCCCGAAACCCAATTTCTCAATGGCGGCTACCACCGATGCCGGACTTCCGGGCTCTTCTACGCCGGCGAACAACGCATGGAAGACCTGCGCTCTACTGATCGGCTTACCCGCAGAGTTGACGCGATCAAAAACTTCGCGTAGCAGTTCCTGGTTATTTCCTGAAACGATGTACGCGGGAATCCGGTAGTCGCGGAGAGCGCCACCCAAACGGTCGGCGGTGTCGAAGTCTTCAGGAGCGAGTTCATCGGCGTGGTTTCGAAGCCATTGGAGTAGGGTACGGGTTTCCAGAGCTTCGCGCACGGGGATTGCTCTAGGCGGGACTGACCCCCGTCGAGGCGGAATAAATTTCTGCGTTTCAAGGTCGAAAAAGACCTCAAAGCGCTCATCCTCGGTCCGATACTTCGTGGATAGCGCGACGAAAAGTGACGTGATCCGCTGTTGGCCGTCGACTACCCAATAGGCGTTGGGGTTTTGCGGTACGTCAAAAGTGATCGGACCTAAAGTTACTGTCCCAGCCTCAGCAAATTGGCGCCACAGCAGTAGGGTACCAACAGGAAATCCTCGATAAATACTGTCAAATAACGTTCGTATGTCTTTCGAGGTCCATGCGAACTGTCGCTGGAAAGTGGGGACCCGAATGCTGCCTTCGCCGGCGTACTGCACAAGTTCCGGGATGCTGAAGTTTCCAGAACCGGTGCCGTCCAGCGGAACGTTGCTAGTCACTCTAAATCCTCATCCTTCGTCGAGCGCCACTCGAATAGAGTGTATCGTCAGAAGGCGCCTACGCGCAGGGCCTTTGAGTATCTTCAGGTGCCTCAAACTATCGACTCGACTGGGATAACCGCGACATGACCGATACTGGGAAGACTGGAAGGTGGCTCCACGTGGCACAAGCGGTCGCCGCGCCCCCCGACGGGTCCGACGCCGGCGAGGTCATCCGCTGGTACCGGCAGCACCACAACCTCACCCAGCAGGAAGCCGCTGACCTGCTCAACACGACGCAGTCCTGGGTGTCCAAGGTCGAAAAGGGCAAGCTCGTGCCCGGCCTCGCCGAGCTGCGGTGAAGAAGTGCTCGCCGGGCCGCTGGGCAAGCGACCCTATGACCTCCGGCACGCCGCTGTGTCGACCTGGCTCAACGGCGGTGTCGAGGCCACCAGGGTCGCCAAGTGGGCCGGGCACAGCCTGTCGGTGCTCCTGCGGGTCTACGCGAAGTGCCTCGATGGGGGCGAGCAGGCCGCCCGGGACCGCGTCCAGAGGGCCCTGGAGGGCCGCTGAGCCGTTGCCGCGTCTTTGCCGCGGGCACCCGTCACACACGGCCCAGCACTGCTCACCACCGCACATACGGGGAAAGCCCCGTCGACCTGTTCGCGCAGGTCAACGGGGCTTTCCCGGAGGTGTGGCGGGTAGAGGATTCGAACCTCTGAAGGCAGTGCCGTCTGATTTACAGTCAGATCCCTTTGGCCGCTCGGGCAACCCGCCATGGCCGGGCGTCCCGGCCGGGGACTAGCTTACCAACCCTCCGGCGGGCCTCCGACGGGGGTGGGGGCGGCGCTATGGTGTGGGCAGCCGACAAGCGAAACGACGAGGTAGGACACGTGGCGGATCCGTCATTCGACGTGGTGAGCAAGGTCGACCGGCAGGAGGTCGACAACGCCCTCAACCAGGCGGCCAAGGAGCTTTCCACCCGCTTCGACTTCCGCGGCGTCAACGCCAAGGTCTCCTGGGCCGGCGAAGAGGCCGTGACGATCGAGGCCGACACCGAGGAGCGCGCCAAGGCCGCGGTCGAGGTGTTCAAGGAGAAGCTGATCAAGCGGGGCATCTCGCTGAAGGCGTTCGAGGCCGACGAGCCCGCCGTGTCCGGCAAGATCTACAAGGTCAACGGCAAGATCCTCCAGGGCATCGCCGCCGACAAGGCCAAGCAGATCGCCAAGGCGATCCGCGACGAGGGCCCCAAGGGCGTCCAGGCCCAGATCCAGGGCGACCAGCTCCGCGTCTCCGGCAAGAAGAAGGACCACCTGCAGGACGTCATCGCCCTGCTGAAGGACAAGGACTTCGGCATCGCGCTGCAGTTCACCAACTACCGCTGACCGTCAGGTCAGCAGCAGCGCGGCGTCCCAGGGGGCGGGGTTGCCGGCGTAGCTCGACAGCGCCAGTGCGACTCCGGCGGCGCCCTGCAGCAGGCCGGCGTTGTCGGTCCACTCACCGGTGTGCAGGCGGTGCCGGAAACCGAACGGGGACGACGGGTCGAATGCGGCAAGGACCCGGTCGGCGATCCGGTCGGACGGGCGGCCCATCCGCACGCTGATCTGCAGCAACCCGGCGTCGCCATGGCACACGGTCGGGCCCTCCGCCGGGCCCGGCCCGCGCATGGCGGCGGCCGCCAGGCCGGCGAGACCCGCGTCGCCCAGCTCGGCCGCGGCCACGTGCAGCGCGTACGCCACCCCGGCCGTCCCGTAGCACCACGCCGACCGCGACGGCGGCGCCGCCGACCCCCGCACCTGCGCGTCGAAGCCGACGCGTGACGGCCAGCTCACCCCGGACTCGTCCGTCCACGACCACCGCAACAACCAGTCGGCGATCACGCGCATCGCGTCGGTCATGCCGTCGACCCGGTGGCCGTGCCGGTGGGCCAGCGACAACAGCACGAGCGGACCACTGATGCCGTGCGCCAGGCCGGCGTTGAAATCGCCCCGCGGGTAGCGCTCGCGATCCACCTCGACCGCATACCGGTCCGGCGCGCACCACCACCCGGGCACCTCGTGCCCCTCCACGAGGACCGGCCGGGTCAACTCCACCAGACGCGCCAGCACGACCTCCAGCGCGGACAGGCACCGGTCGCCGCCCAGGGCGAGCAGCAGACGGCCCTTGCCGGCGAGCCCGCTGATCACGTCGTAGTCCGACACGGCGAGCCGATCAGCGCGGGGCCACGACTCGCACACGTCGGCGAGCGCCGAGCCGGCTTTGCGCAGCAGGCCGTCGTAACCGCCGCCGTGCACGGCCCGGTGCACCAGTGCCGCGGGCACCGTCGCCTCCGGGGCGACCTCACCCGACGCCGCCAGGTGCGCATGTGCCACCGCGGCCCACGCCGGGTCCCAGGCGGACAGTGCCGCGTGCAGGACGGCGATCCCCGGGTGGCCGTCCAGCAGACGGGGTCCGCGCCCCCGCACCGAGCGCAGCCGGTTGCCTACCTCGAGCGCGATGTCCTTCGCCCGTGCGCGCCGCGTGGTCTCGACAGTCGTCACCGGCCGTGCCTCCCACGATCCATGCGCAGCCCCGGCTGCGCCTCCAGCAAACTGGACCCACGCCACCGCACCGCCCGCAAACGGCCGCCCACCTCCAGCGCGATCTCCCACACCCGCGCCCGCCGCGTCGTTTCGACAGTCACCGGCCGTGCCTCCCCCGGTCCATGCGCAGCGCCAGCCCGCCGTGCACCAACGCGTACACCTCCTGCTCCCGCGCCCGGTCGATCCCGAACAGGCGGTTGCAGTGCATGTGCGCCAAGCTCAGCGCGACCCGGCCGTGCTGCTCCGGCGCCACGCGCCTCAAGTACTCCACAACCGCTCGGCTCCGCTGCCTCCACGGTTGGTCCAGTGACGGACGACCGGTGGCATCGATCGCCGCCGCGAATGCCTCCCGGCGGTCGCGGGCCACACTCCGCCGCAGGTCGAGGGGCACGGACGCCGCGAGCCAGTCCAGGATCTCCGGAGGCTGTCCGAAATGCCGGACGAGGTCCAGCACGCTCAGCGCCGCGAGGTCGTCCGAGTCCCGGTCGAGCATCGCGAGCGCGACCAGCGAATCCGCGTGGAACACCCGCTCGGCCCCGGCGATCGCGTCCGGACCGCCGTACCGCTCGACCTCCGGGTCGTAGCTGTCCAGCACCAGCCGGGACAGCAGCCCCTCCGCCCGGAGCCCGGCCGCCCACGCGTGCAGACGCGGCAACAGCGTCGTCCACAACACGTCCGGCTTCCCGGCGAACCGGATCCGGAGATGCGGATCGGGATCGGCATATCGGACGAAGTGCCAGTCCTCCACCCCGGCGACCAGCTCGCTGAGCCGCGACTGGAGGATCTGGCGCTGGGCGGCGTCCCCCGCGTAGAGCTTGGCGTACAACCAGTCCCCGCCCGGGAGCTGCAGCGCGTCGGACCGGGTCCGGGTGGCCGGAACGGGCCGCGCGGCGGGACGCTCCCCCAGCAATTGGAACACGACCTCGCACGCGTGCCCGTCGAGCCAGCCGTCGCCCCGCGACAGGACCTCCTGCACCACCAGCCGCGGCGTCTTCCGCAGCTCCGCGCGGAACACCGCCAGGTGCCCGGGGTCGTCGAGGTCGATCGCGATCCGGTTGTCCGAGCTGGTCAGCTGCACCCACCTGGGCACGTCCCAGCGGTCCCGCCAGTTTCGGACGGCGTCCGGCCAGTCGGACGAGGGATCGAGCATCTCCCGGCTGGGCAGCCATCGCGCCGGTGCGAGCACGGTCCGGCCGTACCGGACCCGGGGCAGCATCGGGGCGGTCGACAAATCGCCCCAGCGCCATGGCAGACACGACGGGTTCTCCTGCTCCCCCAGCTCCAGCAGGAACCGCGCGACCGGCGGAACGTGTCCGCTGCGCGGGTTCAGCATCGACCCGGACACCGGCACCACGCGCCGCCCGGACGCCAGGTCGACGAGGTACAGCTCGTCCTGCGTCGCGCCGACCGCGAGATCGTCCAGCGCCAGGTCGGTGACGTCGCCGACAGATGGACCACAACTCACCGGGATGCGCATCGGGAGCCGCTGCGGCACCGACGCGACGTTCGCCGAGCGCGTCGTCCGCGGCCGGCACGCGACCTGCGCCGCACCGGCCGGGGCACCGTCGCGGACCAGCGCCGTCAGTTCGGCGTCGAGTTCGGGCATGAGGTGCGCGAACCGCGCGACAGTCGATCCCGCCTGCGGCGACCCGAGGTTCTCGCCGATGACCAGGCGGAACTCGCCCGCGCACAACGCGTCCCAGCTGGGGGCGAGAACCTCCGCGCACAGCTCCATCGACACCGGGCGGCGCGACGGCGGGTCCTCGGCGAGCAGGTCGATCAGCGGATCGTCGAGTTCGATCTCGTCCCGACCTTCCCGCACCGCGGCCAGCAGGATCTCGATCAAACCCCGCTGCCCCGGCCGGTCCGGCCGTTGCGTGAAATCGGGCAGCCCCATGCCGCGGGTGTCGTCGAGCAGTTCCAGCACCGGCACCAGCCGGTCGCTGCCGTACCGCTCCAGAAAGCGCTTGCGATATCCGTCCAACCAGGACGGTCCGGCGGTACTCCCCAGGCGCCACAACGCCTCCGCGGCGCGAGCGGCTTCCACCCCCAGCGCGGCTGGCAACGTCGCGGAGACGTCCAGTCGCAGATCGGTCTGGATCACGTCATCCACGTCGTGCAACGCACGCATCCGGGTCGCGACCGCCCGCAGACGGGACCGCCGGTCCTCACCGGCCACGTCGGCGGCCCGCAACTCCCGCAGGATCGCGCTCAACTCCGCGTGCATCGGATGTTCCGCCGGCACGCGGTCGAGCACGTGGGCGAGCGGGTCGGCGCAGTCCGGCGGCGGATCCAGGTCGGTGAGCAGCACCCCGACCTCGACGAGCTGCCGCAGGACGCCTTCGAAACCGGTGCGACGGAACCGCCGGCAGAGCTGCTCGACCAGGTCCGGCCAAGCCACCGGCGTGACCGTCATTTCGCGGACGGCCCGCACGAGCGGCGTGAACCGGATCGAGGCTTCACGACGACGTGCACCCTCGTACCGCTCGGGCAGCACCAGACGGTCGCCGCGGAGGACGCTGACGTTGTTGGCGACCAGGATCGTCCTGGTCAGGACCACGGGATCGGTCCGCAGCCGACCCAGGACCCCGTCCAGCCACTCGGCGTCTGTCCGACTGGTCGGACGGTGGCGATCGCCGAACCGCAGCTCGGGGTCGGCGCCCAGTCGCACGGGCGCGACCCCGGCGAAGAGTCCGAACGGCGTCGGGCGGCTGGTCATGCGCAGGTGGTACTTGGCGAGGGCGAGCGCGCCGCGCCGGCGGACCTTGTCCTTGACCGGTTCGCCGCGCACCACGCGGAGGACGTCGCGAGCCAGGCTCGGGCTGGCCGCCTCGACCGCTTCCACCAGCGTTTCGTCCGCCGCGAGGTCCTCCAGCGGCGGGATCGGCCCCCAGACGCGGGGTCGCACCGCGGCCCGCAGCAGGGCCGGGCCGGCACACGTGAACATCGGTTCGCCTCCCGGCTGGACGGGTGGCGGGCCCCCGCGGACCCGCCACCCGGAAGTCAGGTCAGCAGGACGGCCACAGGGTGTCGCAGATGTCGCTGAACCCGGACTTGTTCGTCAGCAGGTCCCCGTCCTGGGTCGGAGTCGCGATGCGGAGGTCCAGGTCGAAGTCCTCGGGAGCCAGGTTTTCCACGGGATTTGCCTCTCCTTCGTCGTGAACTGTGGCTTGTGCCACTGGTTCTCGAACGTAGAGGATCGTTCAACGATCCAGCAAGAGGTTGATTCCAACGTGGTATTGCGCTACAACGTGACCTTTTGCCCACGAGATCAGGCCGACAACCGTCACCCTGTGGTCTAATTCCGCTGCTGAGAGTGAGGGGTGACGGATGCGCCGGATAGCCGTGCTGATGCTGACGCTGCTGGTCACGACGGCCGCGATGACCGTCCCAGCGCAGGCGGCGCAGCGCACCGAGCTGGGCGTGGGCGCGTACCCGCGGGTCATCCGCCTGGAGCATGCGCCGTTCCGGCGGGGGCGGATCGTCGCGTCGGTGAACAGCTGGGACGGCAGTGGCGCGTTCGCGCGGATCTACGAGAGCACCGACGAGGGCGCGTCCTTCCGCCAGATCGGCGAGATCCGCGATCCGGAGGGCGCGCGCGGCGAGTGCTGCGGCAGCATCTACGAACTGCCGCAACGCGTCGGCAGGCTGCGCGCCGGAACGCTGCTGTGGGCCGCGTCCTACGGGCAGAACGGCGGCGCCGACCGTCGCATGTCGATCCGGATCTGGTCCAGTTCGGACGGTGGCCGGAACTGGAGTTTCCTGTCCGAGGCTGCCCGTTCGCACAACCACGACGGTGTGTTCGAGCCGGAGTTCACAGTGGACTCCGGTGGGACGCTGTGGATGCACTACGCCGACGAAACCGAAGCGCCCCGGCACAGCCAGGTGCTCAACCGGGTCGCGTCCACCGACGGCGTCACCTGGGGCACCAAGCAGAGCACGGTCGCGATCTCACCCGACCGCGTCCGTCCCGGCATGCCGATCGTGCGGAAACTGCCCGACGGCCGCTACTACTTCGGCTACGAGATCTGCAACTACGGCAAGCGGTACTGCGATCCGTACTTCCGGATCTCCCCGGACGGCGCGAACTACGGTGACCCCGCCGACCCCGGCACCCGGGTGGTGACGGCGAACGGCAACTACTTCCAGCACGCCCAGACCGTCACGGTCTTCCCCGGCGGACCGAACGGGGTCCGGTTGCTGATGGTCGGCCAGATCTACACCGACAGCGCCGGGCGCCCGCTGCCGTCCAACGGCCAGGTGCTGCTCGCCAACGACAACTTCGGGGCGGGCAACTGGTACGAGCTGCCCGCGCCAGTACACGTTCCCGGCGCCTACAACAACTTCTGCCCGAACTACAGCTCGTCTCTGTTGCCCGTGGACAGTGGGCGCAACGTCCTCGAACTGGCGGCGGACTACGACGGCGGCGTGTGCAAGATCTACTTCGGCAAGGGGCCGGCGTCCTGATAGGCCTTGTCCAGCGCGGCCGCGAAGGTCTCGGTGGACTGGGCGCCGGAGACCCCGTAGCGGCGGTCGAAGACGAAGAACGGCACGCCGTTGGCGCCGAGCGCGCGGGCCTCGTCGATGTCGGCGCGGACCTCCTCGGCGTAGGTGCCGTCCTTGAGCACCCGCCGGACCTCGTCACCGTCCAAACCGGATTCGGCAGCCAGCTCGACGAGCGAATCCTCGTCGAAAACCGAACGCTGCTCGGTGAAGTAGGCGCGGAACAACCGCTCGGCGACGACCTCCTGCCGTCCGCGCTCGCGGGCGAGCTGCAGCACGCGGTGGGCGTCGAAGGTGTTGCCGATGACCCCGCCGTCGAGGTGGTACTCCAGGCCCTCGGCCGCGGCGAGCCGCGTCAGGCGCTCCTCGTTGGCGGCGAACTCCGCCTCGCTGATCCCGTACTTCGCGGCGATGAGCGGCGCCTTCGGCTGCGGCTCACGCGGCGCGCCCGGGTCCAGTTCGAAGGACCGGAAGGTCACCTCGACCTGGTCACGGTGCTCGAACGCGGCCACCGCGCTCTCGAAGCGCCGCTTGCCGAGGTAGCACCACGGGCACACGACATCGGACCAGATCTCGACCTGCACGACCCGGCCAAACGCCGCCGGGGCCTGGGTTATTCCGCGAGGAGGTCGATCAGTGGGCCAGTGGCGGGCTCCGGGGTGGGTCTCGGGGGGTTCGTCAGCCAGGTAGCCGTCTCGGCCGGAGGGCGGTGGAAGATCACCACCGCGACCGCCGGGTCAGTCCGCGAGCAGGCCGATCAACCAGGTGGCCAGCACCTGCTCGGCGTCCGAGCGGGCCTGGGCCGGGTTCTCGGCGTGGGTGATCATCAGCGCGGCCTCGTTCACGGCGCTCAGCACGAGCTGGGCCAGCACCTCGACCGGGAGCGGCTTGATCAGCCCCTCCTCGACGGCCTGCCGCAGCACCCCGATGACCAGGCCGAGGCCGTGTTCGGCCTCGATTTCGCGCCAGGTGGTCCAGCCCAGCACGGCCGGGGCGTCCACCAGCGAGATCTGCCGGATCTCCGCGCGCTCGCACGCGTCGAGGAAGGCCTTGAGCGCGAAGAGCAGGCCCGTGGCGAGGTCCGGCGCGTCCTTGGTGGCGGCCTCGACCTCGGCCGTGACCTCCAGCTCGACCTGCTCGAACACGGCGCGGAACAAGCCCTGCTTGTCGCCGTAGTGGTGGTAGAGCGCGCCCCGCGTCACCCCGGCCGCCCGCACGATCTCGTCCGCCGGCACGGCCTGGTAGCCGCGCTCGGCGAACAGCTCGCGGGCGGCCGCCATCAACGCGGCCCGGGTGCTCTGGGATCGCTCTTCCTGGGTACGGCGCACGCCCCTAATCTGCCATGACGCCCGCGAACGCCAGGATGTGCCGCACCAGCGCGGCCGGCTGGTCCTCCGGGACGAAGGCGTAGGAATCGGGGACCACTTCCAACCGGGCGTCGGGCAGCATCGCGGCCAGGCGCTTGCCCAGGCGCAGCGGGAACGTCCGGTCCTCGTCGGCCCACACGAGCAGGACCGGCTTGTCGAAGGCACGCAGCTTCTCCGCGGCCTCCAGCGTGTACCGGGGGTGGACGGTGCGGAGGAACTTGCGCAGGTCGCGCCGGACGGCGGCGTCGCGGTGGGCAGGTCCGGTGTAGGACTCGACCACCGCCTCGGGGATCGGGTACTTGGCGACCCGCCCGAACACGAACGGGGCCCGGTGCAGCGCCTTGACCTGCAGCAACGCGGCGAGCGGGCGCATCGAGCCGGGGATGCGGGCGTACGGGACGAGCGGTTTGAACAGCGGCGGGAAGAAGTAGTCGAAGCTGTCCGACGGGGTCAGCACCACGCGCTCGACCCGGTCCGGGCGGCGGGACAACATGATCTGGGTGAGCGCACCGCCGGTGTCGTTCGCGACCAGGACGACGTCCCGGAGGTCGAGGGCGTCGAGGAAGTCCGCGAGGAGGTCGGCGACACCGGACGGGGTGAGGTCGGCGTCCGGACGCAGCGGGACCTCGTGCGCGCCGAGCGGCATGTCGATGGTGAGGCAGCGGAAGCCGGCGTCGGCGACGTCGGGGACGACGTGACGCCACAGGTTCGCGTTGACGAGGACGCCGTGGACGAACACCACGGGCCGGCCCTCCCCGCGTTCGAAGTAGCGGACGTCACCCTGCGGGAGGGTCACGCGCTTTTCCTGGCCGAGTGCTGGTGAGCGGGTCATACCCTCGAACATACATACAGACTGTATGTATGTAAACGTCGGCACACGCTAGGGTGGTTCCGGATCGATCCGGAAGGAGCTGGGGACATGAAGGGCATCGTGCTGGCGGGCGGCAGCGGGACGCGTCTGCACCCGATCACCCAGGCGGTGTCGAAGCAGCTGTTGCCGGTCTACGACAAGCCGATGATCTACTACCCGATCTCCGTGCTGATGCTGGCCGGGATCCGGGAGATCCTGATCATCTCGACACCGGCCGACCTGCCGAACTTCCAGCGCCTGCTCGGCTCCGGCGACCAGTTCGGGCTTCGGCTGAGCTACGCCGAGCAGCCGAGCCCGAACGGACTGGCCGAGGCGTTCGTCATCGGCGCGGACTTCATCGGCGACGACGACGTGGCGTTGATCCTGGGCGACAACATCTTCTACGGCCAGGGCTTCTCCGGGCGGATGCGGCAGGAGGTCGCGAATCTCGACGGCTGCGTGCTGTTCGGGTACCCGGTCAAGGACCCGCAGCGGTACGGCGTCGGCGAACTCGACGCCGACGGCCGGCTCGTGTCGATCGAGGAGAAGCCCGAGTGGCCGAAGTCCAACCAGGCGATCACCGGGCTGTACTTCTACGACAACCAGGTGGTGGAGATCGCCCGCGGGCTGACCCCGTCGAAGCGCGGCGAGCTGGAGATCACCGACGTGAACCTGACGTACCTGCGGCAGGGGCGCGCGAAGCTGGTCGAGCTGGGCCGCGGGTTCGCGTGGCTGGACACCGGGACGCACGACTCGCTGCTGGAGGCCGGGCAGTTCGTGCAGGTGCTCGAACACCGGACCGGGGTGCGGATCGCGTGCCTGGAGGAGGTCGCGCTGCGCATGGGGTACATCGATCCGGAGGAGTGCCTGGCGCTCGGGCTGAAGCTGTCGAAGTCCGGGTACGGGGACTACGTGGTCGCGTGTGCCCGCGCGGCGGGTGCCGTTGGTTAGTGGCGGTCAGCAGGCTCGTGCGCGCGGAGCTGGCGCGGCACGACTGGCGCCGGTTGCGGTGCGACTGCGGGGGAAAGCGGCGGGCACCTGCCGGGGACGTTCGAGACGATCCTGACGGCCGCGGAACCGCGCGAGGCGCTCGGCGCCCGGCTCGACAACCACCTGGAGATCAGCGGGAACCTGTTCGAGGTGGCGGTTCCGGCAGTGGAGGTGATCCTCGCCGCGCTGGCCGTGCCGCTGTCCGGTTTCGCGCGGGTGGAGCTGCTGGACGCGCTGGCGGTGCTCGTGTCCGGTGACTCGTCCGCCGGTGAGCCGGCCGATCTCGGGGAGCAGTGCCGGCTCAAGGCGCGCAACGGGTTGTGGACGATCCTGCAGGTGGGGTACGAGCACGAGGTGGAGACCGTCGCCGACATCCTGTGGGCTGTGGATCCGGACCAGCCGCGCGGCAGTTATCACACGATGGGGTTGGGGAAGCGGGTCAAGCGGAAGCGCCGTTAGCAGGGGCCGCGGCGGGACCGGAGGGCTGGTGCGAGGGCTTCCGGCCGAGAGCCGAGTGGGGCTGGCGCGGCGGGGCTCCGAACGGGTGCGGCGGGGTCCCCTCAGAACAGCCGGCTGCGGGCCGCGGCCGGGCGCCGAGTGGGCCTGGCGCGGCGGGGCTCAGAACAGGCGCGGCGGGGGCTCCGAGTGGCTGGGGCGGTGGGGCTCAGAACGGGCCGCGGCGGGCCATCTCCTCCAGGCGGCGGATGCGGTCCGCGATCGGCGGGTGGGTGGAGAACATACGGGAGAACGTCTCGCCGGGGCGGAACGGGTTCGCGATCATCAGGTGCGACTGCGAGACCAGCTGGGGCTCCGGCACGAGCGGGGCGCGGCGCGTGCCGTACTCCAGCTTGCGCAGCGCCGAGGCCAGACCGAGCGGGTCACCGGTCAGCGCGGCGCCCGACGCGTCGGCCTGGTACTCACGCGAGCGGCTGACCCCCATCCGGATGATTCCGGCCGCGATGGGGCCGATCAGGATGATCAGCAGCGAGACCAGCGGGTTGTTGCCCTCGCGGTCGTTGCCGCCGAACACGCCGGCGAACATCGCGAGGTTCGCCAGCACGCTCACCATGCTCGCCAGCGCACCGGCGACGCACGAGATGAGGATGTCGCGGTTGTAGACGTGCGACAACTCGTGGCCGAGCACCGCCCGCAGCTCGCGCTCGTCGAGCAGCTCCAGGATGCCGGTGGTGCAGCAGACGGCGGCGTGGCGCGGGTTCCGGCCGGTCGCGAAGGCGTTCGGCGCGGGGGTCGGGCTCACGTAGAGGCGCGGCATCGGCTGGCGGGCCGAGGTCGCCAGCTCCCGGACGATGCGGTGCATCACCGGCTGTTCCGGCTCGGACACCGGCCGTGCCCGCATCGCGCGCAGCGCCAGCGTGTCCGATTTGAAGTAGGCGTAGGCGTTCATCCCGAGCGCGAGCGCCAGCCCGATGAACAACGCGCCACGCCCGAAGAGTGAACTGATCGCGATGATGATGGCACTCAGCAATCCGAGCAACAGCGCGGTCTTCAGCCCGTTCTGGTGCTTGTGCACGTGCCCTGCGCCTCCTTACCAACACTCAGTTTCCCAACGCCCGAAACGGAAGTGAAGTTCCTGCACGATCTCCGCGCGCGCGGGCGAGCAGGGCGGGTTACCGTGCGACCGGGTACCCGGGGAGGGGGTGGGAAACCGCCGGGGAGGGGGTGTTCGGGCTGGTGAGGGGCGGCTGGGATCTGGCTGGCGTCAGGGCGCGGCACCAGGGCGGCCGGCTCGGTAGTGGGGCGGGGCGGGGTGGGGGCCTTCGGGCTGATGAGAGAGCCGGAGCGACGGGGGATCTCGCTGGCGCCCGGGCGGCGGGGCATCTGGGCGGACCGCCCTGTCGTGGAGGGATGGGCGCGGCACGAGCAGGCGTGGGGGCGGTTGGGCTGGTGAGGGATGCAGGAGTGACTGGGAACTCGCCGCCGGGTAGGGGCCGCATCTGGCCAGCGCGGCGCCTGGGCGGCTTGCCCGGTCGCGGGGGGCGGGGCTGGGTGGCGGTGGGCCAGATGGTGGGGGCTTTCGGTTTGGTGAGGGGCACCGGGAGGACTGGCATCTCGCCGCCGGGTGGGGGCGGCAGGTGGGCGGCTTGCCCGGTCGCCGGGGGTGGGAATGCGTGCTGGACAGCGGGAGTGGGGGTGGTTGGGCTGGTGAGAGGCATCGGGAGGGCTGTGATCTCGCTGGCGCCCGCGAGGCGCGGCGGGTGGACGGTCTGCCGCGCCCGAGGCGCGGCCGCTCGGCGGCCTACCGCCCCCAAGGCACGGCGGGTGGGCGGTCTGCCCGGCCGCCGGGGAGGGTGCCGGTCGGGGCGTTGGGGGTGTTCGTGGCTGGTGAGGGGTTCGTCGGGGTCATGGGTCGGGGGCAGCCTCGGCGGCGGCCTGTTCGGAGTCGGGAGTCGGGGATGCGGGATGGCTTGATCAGTCGCCGCGGTGTCGTTGGGCTCGTTGCGGGTGCCGCGCTGTTCGGGGTCTCGCCATCGGGGCGGGCGGTGTCTCGATCGGGTGGGCGGCCCCATCTGGTGACCATTCCCGTCGGGCGGGGGCCGGGGGGCGTTGCCGTGCATTCGGGTACCGGCGTGGTTTTCGTGGCGAACGCCGGCGAGCAAACAGTGTCCGTGGTCGGGGGTGGGACCACACTCGCCACGGTTTCCGTTGGGGGTGTGCCCAGTGACGTCGCCATCGACGAAGCCTCCGGGCGCCTCTACGTCTCCAGCAGCGCGTCCGGGACCACCAGCGTTCTCGACGGGGGGCGGGTCACCAATGTCATCGCCTCGGGGGTGGGCAGTGCTGCCCTCGCCCTCGATTCAGATACATACCGGATGTATGTCGCTTCGGGCACGGCCGGCTCAGTCGGCGTGCTCGATCTTTTCGGGGGCAGCCTCAAGGCCAGCCTGCCCGCGCCCGGCAGGGGGTTCAGCGCAGCCGCCATCCACGGGCGCACCGGCTACTTCGCGAGCCTCCACACCGCCTCGGTCGAGGTTCTCGACCTCGACGGCGGCACCTTCACCACCGGCATCCCGGTCGGGGACGGACCCTCCGGGCTCGCCGTGCACCACGGCACCCACACGATCTACGTCGCGAACTCGGGGATCCACCACCTGTCGGTGATCGACGGCCGCACCCGCCAACAGACCCGCACCATCCTGTTGCGCAGCGAGGCCTCCTCGGTCGCCGTGCACGAACCGACCAACACCGTCTACACCAACGGCGGCCCCGACGGCATCGTCCGCATCGACGGCGCCCGCGGCGAGATCACCGGCGAACTCTCGCTCGGCATCAACCCCGGGCAGGTCGCCGTCGACCAGCGCACCGGCGCCGTGTTCGTCACCGACCCGCTGCACGACCGCCTGCACGTGATCACCGGGTTCTGATTCCTGGAGTGGCTCCAGGTATAGGTTCGAAAACGACGACAAGGGGAAATCCATGAAACTCGGACTGCAGATTCCTGACTTCACCTGGCCGAACGGACCGGCCGCGCTGGGCCGCGAACTCGGCGAGGTCGCCCGCGCCGCCGACGACGCCGGCTTCGAATACCTCGCCGTGATGGACCACTTCTTCCAGATCAGCGTCGTCGGCCCCAGCGAGAACGACATGCTCGAGGCCTACACCACCCTCGGCTACCTCGCCGCGCACACCGAACGCGCCAAGCTGCTCACCGTCATCACCGGCGTCTTCTACCGCCAGCCCGGCGTGCTGGCCAAGGCCGTCACCACCCTCGACGTCCTATCCGGCGGCCGCGCCATCCTCGGCATCGGCGCGGGGTGGAACGAGGAGGAGTCCCGCGGGCTCGGCTTCCCGTTCCCGCCCACCGCGGAACGCTTCCAGATGCTCGAGGAAACCCTGCAGTACGTGCGGCAGATGTGGTCGGACGACGACGGCCCGTTCTCCAGCGCCCACATCGAGGCCGAACGACTGCTGAACGTGCCGCAGGCACTGTCCAAGCCGCACCCGCCGATCATGGTCGGCGGCAGCGGCGAGAAGAAGACCCTGCGGTTCGTCGCCAAGTACGGCGACGCCTGCAACATCTTCAACGGGCCGGAACTGGAACACAAACTGAACGTCCTGCGCGAGCACTGCGAAACCGAAGGCCGCGATTACGACGAAATCACCAAAACGGTCTACCACCCGCTCGACATCGGCCGGAACGGCGAAAAGGCCGAAGAACTCAAGGCCGAACTGAGCCGCCTGAACGGCCTCGGCGTCGACGGCGTGATCGGCTACGTCCCCGGAATTCCCGATCTCGATCTGATCGACGTCTTCGCCAAGGACGTCATCCCCTTCGCCGACGACCTCTGACCGGCGCCCGGGCAACCGGCGCCGCGCCGGGGCGGTTTGTTCCCCGCGAAAACCCCACCAGGTAAGCGGTTTTCCAGCCGCCCACCGCCGTAACGATCTCCTCCCGCCCGCCGACCTCTGGGTCAAGCCGGTCGCGGCGGGAGGAATCTCATGAGGATCAGTGTCTTCGGGCTCGGCTACGTCGGATGCGTTTCGGCCGCGTGCCTCGCCGGCGAGGGGCATGAGGTGATCGGGGTCGACATCAACCCCGTGAAGATCGACCTCATCCGCCAGGGAAAAGCACCGGTGGTCGAGGAACGCATCGGCGAACTCACCGCCGAAGTCGTGGCCAGCGGTGCGCTCCGCGCCACCACCGACGTCGCCGAGGCGATCGCGCGCAGTGAAATCTCGCTGATCTGCGTCGGCACGCCGTCGGCCCCCAACGGCAGCCTGTCCACTGCCTTCCTGGAGCGCGTGACCGAGGAGATCGGCGGCGCGCTCGCGGGCAAGACCGGTCGGCACACGGTCGTGTTCCGCAGCACGATGCTGCCGGGAACGTGCCTCGACCTGCTGGTGCCGATCCTGGAGAAGGCCTCCGGGCTCACCGCGGGCGTGCACTTCGGCGTCGCCGTGAACCCCGAGTTCCTCCGGGAAGGCAGCAGCGTCAAGGACTTCTTCGACCCGCCCAAGACCGTGATCGGCGAGCTGGACACCGCCAGCGGCGACGCCGTCGCCAAGCTGTACGAGGGCCTGCCCGGTGACGTCTTCCGCGTGCCGATCCCGGTCGCGGAGATGACCAAGTACGCCGACAACGCCTTCCACGGCCTCAAGATCGGCTTCGCCAACGAGCTGGGCGCCATCTGCCGCGCCCTCGGCCTGGACTCGCACCGCGTGATGGACGTCTTCCTCGCCGACCGCAAGCTCAACGTCAGCCCCGCCTACCTGCGGCCCGGCTTCGCCTTCGGCGGCTCGTGCCTGCCCAAGGACCTGCGCGGCCTGGTCTACGCCGCGCACCGCGCTGACGTGTCGGTGCCGCTGCTGTCGCACGTGCTGCCCTCCAACGAGGAGCACCTGCGCCGCGCGTTCGACCTGGTCGCGCGCACCGGCAAGCGGCGGATCGGCCTGTTCGGCCTGTCCTTCAAGCCGGGTACCGACGACCTGCGCGAGAGCCCGCTGGTCGAACTCGCCGAACGCCTGCTGGGCAAGGGGTACGACCTCAAGATCTTCGACGCGAACGTGAGCCTGTCGCGGCTGATGGGCGCCAACCGCGAGTACATCGAAAGCCGCCTGCCGCACCTGGGCCAGCTGCTCGCCGGCTCCGTCGACGAGGTGCTCGCCCACGCCGAGGTGTGCCTGGTCGGCAGCACCGACCCGGCCGTGCTCGCCGCGCTGCCCAGGGCGGGCGACCGCACGCTGATCGACCTCGTCCGCCTGCCCGACGCCGCCGTGCGCCGCACCGAAGAAGGATACGTCGGCCTTGCCTGGTAAAGCCCTGATCCTCGTCGAGAACCTGTCCGTGCCCTTCGACCGGCGGGTCTGGCAGGAAAGCACCACCCTGCGCGACGCCGGGTGGGAAGTGCACGTCATCTGTCCACAGGGGACGAAGCGGGACACCGAACCGGAGGCCGTGCTCGACGGCGTGCACATCCACCGCTACCCGCTGACCGCGGCGACCGGCGGCCCGGCGGGCTACCTCCAGGAGTACGGATCGGCGCTGTGGCACACGTTCCGGCTGGCCCGCAGGATCGGCCCGGTCGGCGTCGTGCACGCGTGCAACCCGCCCGACCTGCTCTTCCTCGTCGCCCGGATGCTCAAGCGGCGCGGCGCGAAGTTCGTCTTCGACCAGCACGACCTGGTGCCGGAGCTGTACCTGTCCCGGTTCGACCGCGGGAAAGATCTGCTCTACCGCGGCGTGTGCGCGTTGGAGCGGGCCACCTTCCGGGCCGCCGACGTGGTCATCTCGACCAACGAGAGCTACCGCGACGTGGCGCTCACCCGCGGCGGCAAGCGGCCGGAGGACGTCTTCGTGGTGCGCAGCGCCCCCGTCGTGGAACGCTTCCACCAGGTGCCGCCGGAACCGGAGCTCAAGCACGGCAAGCCGCACCTGCTCTGCTACCTGGGCGTGATGGGCCCGCAGGACGGGGTCGACTACGCCCTGCGTGCGCTCGCGAAACTGCGCGACGACCTCGGCCGCACCGACTGGCACGCGGTGTTCGTCGGCTCCGGTGACGCGTTCGAGGCGATGGTCGCGTTGTCGAGGCAACTCCACCTCGACGACCAGGTCGAGTTCACCGGCCGCATCCCGGACGCGGACCTGGTCCGTTATCTGTCCACAGCGGACGTCTGCCTCGCGCCGGACCCGTTGAACCCGCTCAACGACGTGTCCACCATGAACAAGATCATGGAATACATGGCGATGAGCCGGCCGATCGTGTCGTTCGACCTGCGCGAGGCACGGGTTTCGGCGGGCGACGCGGCCGTGTACGCGCCGGCCAACGACGAACTCGAATTCGCCAAGCTCACCGCCCGCCTGCTGGACGACCCCGCCGAGCGGAAACGCATGGGCGAGCTCGGCGCGGAACGCGTCGCGGGTCCGTTGTCGTGGGCCAATTCGGCGCGGGCGTTGCTCGCGGCCTACGCGGCGACCGGTCGGTGAATTGCCGACCGGGACGAGGTATTCCTGGTCGGAAAGACGCCTGGTCGCGTTTTGGGAAAGCCGGTAACCAATCCGGGAATCGCCGCGACGTGGTTTGTGAAAGCCCATCCGTTTCGCGGCCGGGCGACCTGTGATGAGAGGGGGACCGGGCGTTGAACGACGACACCGTCCGTCTGTCCATGATCGGCAGGATCCTGCGCCGCCGCTGGCGCGTCCTCGCCGCCCTCGCCGTGCTCGGCGCGCTGGTGGGGGCCGGCGTCTCGCTGATCTTCTCCCCCGGCTACAAGACGACCTCGCACGTGCTGCTGCAGGGTGCGCGTGATTCGAGCGAACTGATGACCGAAACGCAGGTCGCGACCAGTTCGGTGGTGCTGGACCGCACCGCGCAGGCGCTGGCCTGGGGGGTGCCCGGGCCGGCGCTGCACGACTCGGTGAGCGCGACCGCGGCCGACGGCAACATCGTGGAGATCACCGCCGAGGCCGAGACCCCCGAGAAGGCGCAACTGCTGGCCGACCAGGTCGCCAAGGAGTACGTCAACTACTCCGCCCAGCTGATCGGGAGCGCCGCGGACGCGGCCAGCCAGATCCGCCAGGAGCAGGAGGACGCGCTGCGCCGCCAGGTGCAGGAGACCAACGACCGCATCAGCGACCTGTCCCGCCGCGTGCCGGGCGTGACGGTGGAGAGCGTCGAGGCGCGCACCCTGCTGGAGACGCTGCGGACGTCACTGACCGAGGCGATGGCGAAGCTCGACCAGCTCGACGGCGGCGGCCGCCAGGCGCAGGTGGTCGTGATGGGCTCGGCCGAGCTGCCGTCCTCCCCCGCCCCGCCGACGATGATCCACTTCGTCGCGGGCGGCGCGATCGTGTTCTTCCTGCTCGGCGTGCTCGGTCACCTCGTCGGCGCGCGCACCGACCGGCGGCTGCGGGACGAGACCGAGATCGCGGCGGCGGTCGGCGGGCCACTGCTGGGCAGTGTGGACGTGCCCACCGTGCCGGAGCACGCACCCACCCCCTCGGGGCGCTGGTGGTCCAGGCTGCTCAAGACCGACGAGCCGTGGAACCTGCCCGAGCTCAACCCCTCCGCGGACGCGGCCAGCAGGGAGATCCGCTACCGCCGGGTGCTCTCCCGGCTGGGCGACGGCTCCGGCTTGTTCGCGCGGGTCCTGGTGCTGGCCGCGAAGGACGACCCGGTGGCCAGGACCGCGGTCGCGCAGCTGGTCGCGGCGGGCCACGGCGAACGACCGGAGCTGCGGGTCGCGCTGGTCGACCCGCAGCGGCCCACCGTGCCGGACGACCGCGACTGCGCCGGTGTGCTCGTGGTGGTCTCCAGCGGAAGCCGGACCGGCTGGGAGCTGGTCGCGATCACCGAGGCCGCCGCCGACGGCGGGCAACGGGTACTCGGCGCCGTCGTCGCCCAGCGCACGGCCGCGGGGCCCGAGCCGGGCGAGCAGACCGCCGGCGACGAAGCATTGGCAGGTTCAGCGTGACGACACCGGAGAGCAACCAGAACGCGCAACCGCTGCTGGACCTGCAGCGGGTGCTGATCGCGATCCGGCGACGACGCCGCCTGTGGCTCTCGGCGGCCCTGCTGGGGCTGCTCGCGGGCGCGGCGCTGGCGGTCGTGTCGCCGACCCCGCCGACCGCCGTGACCCGGCTGCTCGTGCTCCACGCCGACGACGCCCCGCAGGACAGCGGCACGCTCATCAAGACCGACGTGGCCATCCTGGAAACCACCCGGATCGCCGGGGCCGCGCTGCAGAAGCTCGGCTCGTCCGAGCCCCCGGAGAAGTTCGTCAAGTCCTACACCGGCACCGGGCTGACCAACAACGTGCTGGAGCTGCAGGTCACGGCCCGCAGCTACGGCGAGGCGGTGGCCAAGGCCCAGGCGCTGGCGGACGCCTTCATCGCCGACCACGGCCAGCGCATGCAGGCCGCAGCGGACGCGGAAGCGCAGGCGCTGCTGGGGCAGCGCGACCAGATCCAGAACGAGCTGAACGAGGTCGACCGGCAGATCGCCGCGTCGGGAAGCCGCAACAGCCAGATCGGCCCGGCCGAGTTGCAGTCGCTCTACGCCCGCCGCGCCGACCTGACCTCGCGGGTCTCCGACTTCACCAACAAGGCCAACGAGGCGAAGATCGGCACGCCGCAGCTGGCCGCCGGCACGCAGATCGTCGACGCGCCGCGGCCGGTCGTCGAATCACCGCTCGGTCCGCTCGTCACGAACGCCGGGATCGGGCTCGGGTTCGGGCTCATCGCCGGGCTGGGGCTGGCCGCGGTGCTGAGCGTGGTGCGGGACCGCCCGCTGCTGCGGCGCGAGATCTCCACACACCTCGGCGCGTCCGTCATCGCCCAGCTGCCCAAGCCGCGCCGCTGGGGGCACGGGGCCGCGCACCGGGACCGGGTCGCGGCGACCCTGGCGCGCTGTGTCGGCGACGGCGGCAGCGTGTCGCTGCTCGAGCTGGGCTGCCCGGGCGTGGCCGCGGCGCTCGCCGTCGACATGGCCGGGCACCTGGACGGCCCGGTCGTGATCGTGGACGACCTGCCGCACCAGGACGTCCTCGCGCTGTCCGGACAAGCCGGCGAAGGTGTCCGGATCGTGGACGCCAGCACGCACGAGAAGGCCCGCATCGGCGTGGGTTCGGTGTCGCCGGGGACGGCGTGGACCGATCTGCGCCGGCTGGGTGCGGAGACCGTGCTGGTGGTGCGCGCCGGGAAGGCGAGCACGCTGTGGCTGCACACTGTCGCGCGGCAGCTGGCCGATCTGGGCATCCCGGTCATCGGCGTGGTGCTCGTCGCGCCGGATCCGCGGGACCGCACCGACGGCACGCTGTGGGACGGCCTGCACACCGCGCTGCGGGGCCGGGCCGCGTTCGCCCAGGCCAGGCCGGGCGGCAGCGCCAACGTCGACGACCACCCGACCAAGTGGTTCGCCCCGGTCCCCAGCGCTCCGAAGGGCGAGCAGACGGTGACCCTGATGCCGGTGCACGCCGACCTGCCGACGAAGCAGTTCACGCCGGTCGATGCCGCGGAGGCGCACGTGAACGGCAAGCTCCCCCTCGATCGCGAAGGCTGACCATGTGTGGTGTCGCAGGAACCTTCCGCTGGCCCGACGGCGGACCGCTGACCGACCGGCTGACCAAGCGCCTCGCCCACCGCGGTCCGGACGGCGAGGGCCGCTACGACCACGGTGACGTGCACCTCGGCCACCGCCGGCTGTCGATCATCGACCTGTCCGAGACGGGCGCGCAGCCGATGGTCTCCGGCGGGCTGGCGCTGACCTACAACGGCGAGATCTACAACGCCCCCGAGCTGCGGGCCGAACTCGAGGGCACGGGCGTGCGGTTCCGCGGCACCTCCGACACCGAGGTCCTGCTGGAGGCGTGGCGTCGCTGGGGTGTGCGGTGCCTGCCCCGGCTGCGCGGAATGTTCGCGTTCGGGATCTTCGACGAGCGCACCGGTGAGCTGTTCCTGGCGCGCGACCAGCTCGGCATCAAGCCGCTGTTCTACGTGCGCCGCGGCGACGGGATCGCGTTCGCCTCCGAGCTGAAGGCGCTGGCCGGGGAGATCGGCGGGCTGCACGTCGACGAGACCGCGCTGGTCGCCTCGCTGCTCTACTACTGGGTGCCGGACAGCCGGTGCGCGTTCCGCGAGGCCCGCAAGCTGCCGCCGGGCTCGTGGCTTCGCGTCCGCCCGAACGGGCGCGTCGACACCGGCCGGTACTGGAACCTGCGTGACGTCGCGACCGAGGCGCAGCACGGCCCGCCGGCCGACCTCGCCGCCGTCGTCGAGGACTCCACCCGCAAGCACCTGCTCTCCGACGTGCCGGTGGCGACGTTCCTGTCCGGTGGCCTGGACTCCAGCTACCTGACCGCGCTCGCGGCGAAGTACTCCCCCGGGATTTCCGCCTACACCATCGGTTTCCGGGCCGAAGACGCGAAGTTCGAGGCCATGCCGGACGACCTGCGGTACGCCCGCGTCGTGGCGGAACGGTTCGGCGTGGACCTGCACGAGATCGAGATCGCGCCGAACGTGCAGGACCTGCTGCCGCACCTGACCTACCACCTGGACGAGCCGATCGGCGATCCGGCCGCGATCAACAGCTACCTGATCTGCCAGGCCGCGCGCGAGGCCGGCGTCAAGGTGATGCTGTCCGGGATGGGCGCCGACGAGCTGTTCGCCGGCTACCGCAAGCACCTGGCGAACCTGATCGCGTTGCGGTACCAGAAGATCCCGGGCGGGGTGCGGCGGCCGATCGAGTCCGTTGTGGACCGTCTGCCGGTGGCGACGTCCAAGCGCGGGTTCCGGTCGGTGCGCTTCGCGAAGCGGTTCCTGTCCTTCGCCGAGCTGCCGGAGGAGACCGCGTTCCGGCGCAGCTACACGATGTACGACCGTGACGAGCTGGCCGGCCTGGTCGCCCCCGACCTGGCCGGAGCGGTGGACGACGTGCTCACCGAGCACGCCGACACCTACCACGACAACCTGCTCGACGATTTCGTCAACCGCATGTGCCTGGCCGACGCGCGGATGTTCCTGCCCGGGCTGAACCTGACCTACACCGACCGCTCCACGATGGCCGCCTCCACCGAGGTGCGGGTGCCGTTCGTGGACGTCGAGGTGGTCAAGGCCGCGTTCAGCCTGCCCGGCAACCGCAAGATCGCCGGACGGCAGGGCAAGGCCGCGCTCAAGGAAGCCGCGCTGTCGATCCTGCCGAAGGAGATCGTCTACCGGCCGAAGGGCCTGTTCAGCGCCCCGCTGCGGGCGTGGATGAGCCGCGATCTGGCGCCGCTGATGCGTGAGGTCGTGCACGACGGCGTCCTGGTGAACTCCGGTTTCCTGCGGCGGGACGCGTTGCAGCGGCTGGTCGACGAGGACGCCGCGGGGCGCGAGGACCGGTCCAAGCACCTCTGGCACGTGTTGACCCTGGAGTACTGGTACCGCAGCGCGACCGAAGCCGGTGCGGCCGAGCGAGCAGCGTAAGGAGCCCTGGTGAAGCAGGTCGTACAGAACTACAAGAGCGGCGAGCTGGCGCTGCTGGACGTCGAGGCGCCGGCGTGCAAACCGGGCGGCGTGCTCGTGCGGACCGCGTTCTCGCTGATCTCCACCGGCACCGAGATGATGAAGGTGTCCGAGGCGAGCATGTCGATGCTGGGCAAGGCGCGGTCGCGGCCGGACCAGGTCGCGAAGGTCATGCAGAGCGTGGCGACCAACGGTGTCGGCGCCACCTACCGCAAGGTGATGAACCGGCTCGACTCCTACACCCCGCTCGGCTATTCGCTGTGCGGCGTGGTGGAAGAGGTCGGCGCCGGAATCGACGACGTCTCCGTCGGCGACCTGGTTGCTTGCGCGGGCAACGAGCACGCGTTGCACTCCGAGCTGAACTGGGTGCCGAAGAACCTCTTCACGCGCGTGCCGGCCGGGGTCGCGCCGCGGCACGCGTCGTTCGCGACCGTCGGCGCGATCGCCATGCAGGGCGTCCGGCGGGGCGAACCACAACTCGGGGACGTCGCGCTGGTCATCGGGCTGGGCCTGATCGGGCAGCTGGTCGTGCAGCTGCTGTCGGCGTCCGGCGTGCGCGTGGTCGGCGTGGACCCGGACCAGGAGCGGTGCAAGCTGGCCGAGCGGCTCGGCGCGTCGGTGGCCGGCCACCCTGGTTCTGGCGACGTGGAGATCGCCGTCGGTGAGCTGACCGGCGGGCACGGCGTCGACCAGGTGTACCTCGCCGCCGGTGGCAGCACGAACGAGCCGGTCGAGCTGGCCGCGAAGCTCGCGCGCGACCGGGGGCGCGTGATCGACATCGGCAAGTGCCGTCTCGACCTGCCGTGGAACGCCTACTACGAAAAGGAACTCGACGTCCGGTTCTCCCGCTCCTACGGCCCCGGCCGGTACGACCCGGAGTACGAACTGGACGGCCGCGACTACCCGATCGGTTACGTGCGCTGGACCGAGCGCCGCAACCTGGAGTGCTTCCTCGACCTGATCGCACGCGGCCGCATTGACGTCGAGCCCCTGGTCTCGCACGTCGCCGACTTCGCCACGGCGGTGGAGACCTACCGCAAGCTCAACGAGGGTGAGCTGAAGGCCGTCGCCGTCCTGTTCCGCTACCCCGACGTGGCGCGAGACGCCGACGATCCCGCCCTGATCGCCGAGGTCCCGCGGCGCGAGCCGATCCGCACGTCCCAGCGGATGGGCAAGGTGCGGACCGCGTTCGTCGGTGCGGGCAACTACGCGTCTTCGATGCTGTTGCCGCACCTGGCCGAGCGGGAGGACGTCGAGCTGCGCCGCGTCGTCACGACCTCGTCGCTGTCGGGCGCGAACGCCAAGCGCAAGTTCGGCTTCGCCGAGGCGTCCACCGATGTGGACTCCACACTGGCCGATCCGGACATCGACGCGGTGTTCGTGGTGACCCGGCACAGCTCGCACGCCGAGCTGACCCGGCGCGCACTGCTGGCCGGCAAGGCGGTGTTCGTCGAGAAGCCGCTGGCGCTCACCGAAGCCGAGCTGGGCAAGGTGCTGGGCGCGATCGAGGAGTCCGGCAACGACCGGCTGCAGGTCGGGTTCAACCGCCGGTTCGCGCCGCTGCTGCACGAGACCACCGGCCACTTCGGCAAGCGCATCGGGCCGGCTTCGGTGCGATACCTGGTGAACGCGGGCCGCCTGGAGGGCGGCAGCTGGTACAACCAGGCCGGCTCCGAGGGCACCCGGTTCGACGGCGAGGGCGGGCACTTCATCGACACCGTGAGCTGGCTGCTCGGCGCGGACCCGGTGTCGGTCTACGCGTGCGCCACGCCGGACCAGCAGGACCTGCAGATCCTGCTGCGGTACCCGGACGGCTCGACCGCGACGATCAGCTACGCCACCAGCGGTTCGACGAGCTTCCCCAAGGAGACGCTGGACGTCGTCGCCGACGGCAAGGTGCTCAAGTTCGACGACTTCGCCCGCGCCTCGGTGTACGCGCGCAAGCGCTGGACCAGCTCGCGCATCCCGAAGGGCCGCGACAAGGGCCAGCACGCCGAGCTGGACGCGTTCGTCACCGCGGTCACCTCGGGCGGCCCGATGCCGGTGCCGCTGGAGTCGCTGGTCGCGACCACGCTGGCGACGCTCGCGGTGCGGACCAGCCTGGCGACGGGTGTGCCGGTCAAGATCGGGACCTCGGCATGATGGACCCCGGCTGGTACCTGCGGCGGTTGTCGCGGATGAGCCCGCGCGAAGTCGCCGGGCGGGCCGCGGACGTGCTGAACCGGCGCAAGCTGCGGCGCGCGCTGCCCGAGCCGTCCGCTCCCCTGCCCGGCCGCCGCTTCACCGCCGTGCTGCCCGCGGACGTGCAGGTGCCGCCGGATGCGCGGGCACGCGTGCTGGAGACCGCGAACCGGCTGCTCGACGGCCGGGCCGAGTACTTCGGCGTGCCGCGTGACGACCTGGTCAACCCGGACTGGTCGCTCGACCCGAAGACCGGGCGGCGCGCGCCCAGCGACGCCTTCGCCTTCGACATCCCGTACCGGCGCGAGGACGTCGTCGGCGACATCAAGCAGATCTGGGAGCCGTCGCGGCACCAGCACCTCACCGTGCTCGCCACCGCCTACGCGCTCAGCGGTGAGGACCGCTACGCCGAGCGGGTCGCCGACCACCTGAAGTCGTGGTGGGCGGCCAACGCGCCGATGACGAGCGTGCACTGGGTCAGCGGGATCGAGCTGGGCATCCGGCTGCTGTCGTGGGTGTGGGTGCGGCGGCTGCTGCACGGCTGGCCCGGCGCGGCCGGCCTGTTCGAGGACAACCCCGAGGCGCTGCACCAGATCTGGCACCACCAGCGGTGGCTGGCGACCTTCCCGAGCCGGGGATCGTCGGCGAACAACCACGTCATCGCGGAGGCGGCCGGACAGCTGGCCGCGTCCTGCGCGTTCCCGTGGTTCCCCGAATCCGCGGGCTGGCGTGCTGACGCGTTGCGTTCGCTCGACGAGCACCTCGGCGCCAACACCTTCGGCTCCGGCCTGAACCGCGAGCTGGCCACCGAGTACCACGGCCTGGTCCTGGAGCTTGGCCTGGCCGCGGCGGTCGAAGCCGGGCCGGCCGCGCCGGACTCGCTGTGGCGGACGCTGCTGCGCATGACCGACGCGCTCGCGGCCGTCGTGGACGTCCGGCTGCACCCGCCGCGGCAGGGCGACAGCGACGACGGGCACGGGCTGGTCCTCGACGGCCACGGCACCAACCGCTGGTCCTCGCTGCTGGCGACCGGGGACGCCCTGTTCGGGCGCCTGGACTGGTGGCCGGACCCACGCGGCGGGGACGTCCGCACGCCGCTGCTCACCGCGCTCGCCCGCCGGTTCGAGGCCACCGACCGGCCACGCACCCGGCCGGACCACTTCGCCGACGCCGGGCTGACGCTGCTGCGCACCCCGCCCGGCGACGGCCGCGGCGAGATCTGGTGCCGCTGCGACGGCGGCCCGCACGGGTTCCTGTCGATCGCCGCGCACGCGCACGCCGACGCGCTGTCGGTCGAGGTGCGGCACGACGGCGTGGACATCCTCGCCGACCCGGGCACCTACTGCTACCACGGCGAACCGGAGTGGCGCACCTACTTCCGGTCCACGCTGGGCCACAACACGCTGCAGCTGGACGACACCGACCAGTCCACTTCGGGCGGTCCGTTCCTGTGGACCCGGCACGCGACCACCCGCGTGCTGGCCCGCCCCGGCGGCGGCGTGCTGAGGTGGTCGGCCGAGCACGACGGCTACCGGCCCGCCGTGCACCGCCGCACCGTCGAACTCGACCCGGGCGCGCGCGAGCTGCGGATCACCGACGAGGTCACCGCCGACCGGCACCACCCGGCGCGGCTCGCGTTCCACCTCGGCCCGCGCGTCGAGGCCGAGCTGATCGCCAACGCGGCCGTGCTGACCTGGACCTCCGGCGGCCGCGAGCACGCGGCTGTCCTCGACCTGCCCGCCGGCCTCACCTGGACCGCGCACCGCGGGCAGATCGACCCGCCGCTCGGCTGGTACTCGCCCGGCTACGGCCGCCGCGAACCGGCCACCACCCTGACCGGCAGTGGACTCGTCGGGCGCGGCGGCGCGCTCACCACACTGCTGCGCTTCGCCCACTAGCCGGAGGTTGCCCGTGCGCGCACGAACGACGACCCGACTCCGCTGGGCGACGACGCTCCTCGTCGTGCTGGCACCCTTGGCCGTGCTCGCCTGCACCCCCAGCCCCGAACCGGCCGACGCCACCGCGGCGCTCGCCGCTTCCGGGGCGTGCGGCAACCTGCGGCCCGGCCCGGCGGAACCACCCGCCGGAGCGGTCGTCGTCGACCCGGCCGTGACCGGCGACCTCCAGGCCAAGACCAAGGCGAACCCGCCGGGCACCACCTTCTGGCTGCGGCCCGGCACGCACACCCTCGGCACCGACGAGTTCGACCAGGTCCTGCCGAAGGACGGCAACACCTACACCGGCGCGCCGGGAGCGGTCGTCGACGGCCGGAACACCAACCGGTACGCCTTCACCGGCAAGGCGAGCAAGGTGACCATCGAGCACCTGACGGTGACCGGCTTCGACGCCCCGGACAACGAAGGCGTGGTCAACCACGACTCCGGCGCCGACTGGCTCATCCGGTCGAACCTGCTCACCGACAACCGCGGCGCCGCGATGATGGCCGGCGCCCGCCAGGTGATGACGGGCAACTGCCTCAAGGACAACGGTCAGTACGGGCTCAACGCCTGCTGCGGCGACGTCACCGACCTCGTGCTCGAGGGCAACGAGTTCGTCGGCAACAACGCCGACGACGTGGAGAGCAAGTACGCCGACGGCTGCGGCTGCACCGGCGCGATGAAGTTCTGGGAGGTCGACGGCGCCGACATCCGCGGCAACTGGATCCACGGCAACCGCGGGCCCGGCATCTGGGCCGACACGAACAACAACGACTTCCTGATCGAGAACAACCTGATCGAGAACAACGACGGCACGGCGATCTTCTACGAGACCAGCTACAACGCGACCATCCGCGGCAACACCCTCAAGCGGAACAACCTGGTCGCCGGCCGCGAGTTCGTCGACCGCGACGACAACTTCCCGGTCGCGGCGGTCTACATCTCCGAATCCGGTGGCGACGCCCGGGTGCCCGCCCGCACGGACAAGATCGACATCTACGACAACACCTTCGAGGACAACTGGTCCGGGGTCACGCTGTGGGAGAACGCGGACCGGTTCTGCAACAGCCCCGCCAACTCGTCCACCGGTGTGTGCACGCTGATCGTCGGCGACGTCGCGAAGTGCGCCCCGCCGGGCATCCGCACCGAGCCGCTGCTGTCGGACTGCCGGTGGAAGACCCAGAACGTGCAGATCCACGGCAACCGGTTCGACGTGAACCCGCGCGCCATCGACTGCCAGGCGATGTGCGCGCGGATGGCGGTGCTGTCCAACTACGGCAGCTCGCCGGACTGGTCGCCCTACCAGGGCGAAGTCATCCCGGAAGCCATCACCTCCAGGCAGAACAACCGCTGGTACGGCAACAGCTACACCGGGCCGTGGACCTTCATCGCGCACGACGCGAGCCGGCTGGTCGAGCAGGTCGAGTGGCAGGGCCCGGCCTACCGGCAGGACGCCGGCAGCACCTTCGCGGTGGGAGGCGGGAACTGATGAACCTCACCGACATCCAGCGACGGCCCCTGGACTCCGACGACGTCGCCCACGGCCCGCACACCCTCAAGATCCTGGGCGCGATCTGGGCCCTGCTGATCTTCAACACCCTCGCCACGCAAGGCGTTTCGGCGCTCATCCCGATCCCGCGCCCGGTGACCCAGGCGCTCACGATGGGCGCGGTCGGCGTCGCGTTCGCGCTCGCTCTGATCCTCAACCCGCGACTGAAGATCCGGCCGAGCGCGTTCCTGATGCTGCTCAGCCTGCTGCTGGTGGCGAGCGTCGCGAGCAGCGTGCGGATGGAGTCCGGTCTGGGCTCGCTGTTCCGGTGCACCCGGCTCGGGCTGTTCATCGGGACGTTGTGGCTGATCAGCCCGTGGATGAACGGGTCGGTCTGGTTCGTCCGCCAGCACATCAGGGTGCTGACCGTGCTGCTCGTGACCGTGGCGCTCGGCCTGGTGATCTCCCCCGGCTCGGCCATGCCGGAGCTCAACGACGGCCGCCTGACCGGCGTGCTGTGGCCGCTGACCCCGACGCAGATCGGGCAGTACGCGGCGATCGTCGCGGGCCTGGCCGTGCTGCTGTGGGTCAACCGGCTCACCGACGCCCGCAGCGTCGCCTTCGTCGCGGGCCCGGCGATCGTCCTGCTCCTGCTGACCCACACCCGCACGGCGACCCTGGGCCTGGTCGTCGGGCTGGTCGTCGCGATGCTGTCGATGTGGCTGACCAGCGGCCGCGCCCGCAAGGCGTTCGGGTGGGGCATCGCGGCCGCCGGCATCGGCGCCGTCCTGCTCGGGCCCCTGTTGCAGACCTGGATCCTGCGCGGGCAGGACGCGGAGAACTTCGGCAACCTCACCGGCCGCGCGAAGGTGTGGGACAGGCTGCTGGCCGCCCCGCGCACCTGGTTCGAAGAGGTCTTCGGCAAGGGCCTGTCGAACAAGTCCTTCGACGGGTTGCCGATCGACAACAGCTGGCTCGCCGTGTACCACGAGCAGGGCTACCTCGGGGCAACGATCGTGGCGCTGTTCCTGGTCACGCTCGTCGTGGTGGCCATCGCCCGGCCACCGTCGCCGGGGCGGGCGTGCGCGTTGTTCCTCATCACCTACTGCCTCACCGCCTCCTACACCGAGGCCGGTCTCGGCGACGCCTCGCCGTACCTGCTCCACCTGGCGGTAGCCGCCGGGTTGCTGTCCGCACCCAGATCGATTCCACAAAGGACGGTGATCGGATGACCGGGGCGCGGCCCGTAACGCACCCGGGCCCGCGCGCGACCTCCAGTCATCTCAGAGAGGTGGTCGAACCGTGAGCCAGCCAGGGGTTCTGCTCGATCGCGACGGCACGATCATCGTCGACAGCGGGTATGTCGGCTCCGTCGACCGGGTCGAGTTCATCGACGGGTCCATCGCGGCCATCGCCGCGCTCAACCGCGCCGGCATCCCGGTCGCGGTGGTCACCAACCAGGCCGGGGTGGCGCGCGGGTACTACGGCATCGCCGACGTGGAACAGGTCCACAAGCACATGATCGCCGAGCTGGCGCGGCACGGCGCGCACGTCGACCTGTGGCTGTTCTGCCCCTACCACCCGGACGGCATCGTCGAGGCGTTCGCGCGGCGCAGCGCCGACCGCAAACCCGGCCCGGGCATGGCGCTGGCCGCCGCGGAGGCGCTCGACCTGGACCTGTCCGCGTCCTGGGTGGTCGGCGACAGCCCGGCCGACGTCGGGCTCGCCCGTGCCGTCGGCGCCAAACCGCTGCACGTCGGGCCGCCCGGCTCGGCGGTGACGGGTGTGGACACGTTCCCCGATCTGGCTGCCGCCGTGCGGTTCATCCTCGACGGCAGCACCGTTGCGGCGCCGCGGCAGCAGAAGGCGCCGAAGTTCCCGGCCGCGAAGTTCCACCGCGCGGACTCCTTCGGCGGCGCCTACGTCGCCGAACTGGCGCGGGCCTTCGCCACCGTGGACCTCGAACAGGTCAGCCGCGCGGCGAAGGTCCTCAGCGCCGCCTACGACCGCGATTCGGCGGTGTTCGCCTGCGGCAACGGCGGATCCGCGTCGATCGCCAACCACCTGCAGTGCGACCACGTGAAGGGCATCCGCAACGGGACCGGCGTCACCACGCGCGTGCAGAGCCTGAGCACCAACGTGGAGCTGTTCAGCGCGATCGCCAACGACCTGGGCTACGAGCACGTCTTCGAATACCAGCTGCAGTCCCAGGCGCGGCCGGGTGACGTGCTGATCGTCATCTCGTCCTCGGGCCGCTCGCCGAACATCGTGCGGGCACTGGACTGGGCGGCCGCGCACGACATGCCGACCATCGCGCTCACCGGGTTCGAAGGCGGGGCCGCGCGGCGCCGCGCCGAGGTCTCCATCCACGTCGACTCCGCCAACTACGGCGTCGTCGAAGACGCCCACCAGGCGTGCATGCACCTGCTGGCCCAGTACGTCCGACAGTCGAGGATGACCCCAGATGCCGTTGTCTCGCAGACATTCTGACCGCATGCGCGTCGCGATCAACCTGCTCACCGACGATCCGTTCAACCCCTCGGGCGCGCACTGGTTCTGGACTCGGGTCATCCCGGAGATGACCCGGCTGCTCCGCGACGGCGAGTCGTTCCACCTGATGGTGAGTCCGAAGTCGCGGCCGACGCACGACTACGGGTCGAGCGTCGGCTACATCACCTACCCGTGGTCCAACGAGAAGCGCAACCTGCGCACGCTGTCGGAGCACGTGTACTCGCCGCTGCGGCTGCCGTTGAGCGGGATCGACGTGCTGAACACGCTGATGGCGCCGATCGTGAAGTCGGCGCCGAAGCTCGTGGTGCACATCAAGACGCTGCACGCCTACACCACACCGCACGCGATTTCGCCGCCGGCGCGGCTGTACCGGCAGCTGAGCTACCCGCGCACCGCGCGGCTGGCCGACGCGATCATCCTCAACTCGCGCAGCCTGGTCGACGAGGTGCAGCAGTACCTGAAGGTCGATCCGGCGAAGATCCGGCTCATCCCGGAGGCGGTGGACCACGACCTGTTCAACCCCGGCGACCGGGACGAGGCGTTCGCGCACGTCGCGAAGCGGTACGGGGTGCGTGAGAACTTCGTGTTGTTCGTGTCGTCGCTGTGGCCGTACAAGAACTGCGAAGGACTGATCCGCGCGTTCGCCGCGGCGAAGTCCGACCTCGGTGACCGGCAGCTGGTCGTCGTCGGACCCGGCCGGGACGTCGAGTACGTCGGCGAGCTCAAGGCGCTGGCCGCACGGCTCGGCGTGGCGGACGACATCGTGTGGGTCGGCGGGGTGCCACTGGAGGAGACCGTGCACTTCTACCGCGCCGCGGACGTGTTCGTGTACCCGTCGCACAACGAGACGTTCGGCCTGCCGATCCTGGAAGCCATGGCGTCGGCGTGCCCGGTGGTCACCTCGAACGTGACGGCGATGCCGGAGACCGCGGGCGGGGCGGCGCTGCTGGCCGACCCGAAGGACGCGGACTCGATCGCCGACCAGATCGTCAAGGCGTGCGGCCCGGAGGGCGAGCGGCTGCGCGCCCGCGGACCGGAACGCGCCGGCGAGTTCACCTGGGCGGCCACCGCGGCGCGGACGCTCGACGTCTACCGCGAAGTCCACGAGGGGCACACCGTATGAGGGTCCTGGTCACCGGCGGCGCCGGGTTCATCGGCTCGCACACCTGCGACCGGCTCGTCGAGCTGGGGCACGAGGTGACCGTGCTGGACGTGCTGGCCGCGCCGGTGCACCGCGACGGCAAGCCGAACCACCTCACGCCCGGCGTGGAGTTCTACGAAAGCGACGTGCGCAACCGGGATCTGATGCGCAACCTGCTGCGCCGGGCCGACGCGGTCTACCACTTCGCCGCCTACCAGGACTACCTGCCGGACTTCGCGAAGTTCACCGACGTCAACGTCACCTCCACGGCGATGATCTACGAGATCGCGGTCGCCGAGAAGCTGGACCTGGCCCGGATCGTGGTGGCGTCCTCGCAGGCCGCGATGGGCGAAGGGCTGTACCGGTGCGCGGAGCACGGCGAGCAGACGCCGGACATGCGGCCGGAGTCCGCACTGCGGGCCGGGCGTTGGGACATCGGCTGCGCGGTGTGCGGTGAGCCGCTGGAGATGCTGCCCACGCCGGAGCGGATCGCGAACCCGCAGAACGCCTACGGCATGTCCAAGCACGGCGAGGAGGTCGTCGCGGTCAACCTGGGGCGCCGCTACGGCATCCCCACGGTCGCGCTGCGCTACAGCATCGTGCAGGGCCCGCGGCAGTCGGTCTACAACGCCTACTCCGGCGCGTGCCGCATCTTCAACCTGCACTACCTGCTGGGCGGCGCGCCGACGCTGTACGAGGACGGGCAGAACGTCCGCGACTACGTGAACATCCACGACGTCGTCGACGCGAACGTGCTGGTGCTCGCCGACGACCGCGCGGCCGGGCGGGTGTTCAACGTCGGCGGCGGCACCGGATACACCACGCAGGAGTTCGCCGAGATCGTGCGACGGCAGTACGGATCGGACCGGCCGGGCCGGATCAGCGGCGAGTACCGCTTCGGCGACACCCGGCACATCACCTCCGACATCGACGCGCTCAAACAACTGGGCTGGTCCCCGAAGCGGACCCCGGCGGACTCGGTCGCCGAGTACGCCGAGTGGTTGCGGGACATGCCGGGCCTGGACGAGATCCTCGCCGAGGCGGACGCCAAGATGCGATCGCTCGGCGTCGTGCGCAAGGCGGTGACGTGAAGGCGTTCCTGCTCGCGGCCGGGCTGGGGACGCGGTTGCGGCCCCTGACCGACCACACGCCCAAGTGCCTCGTCGAGATCGGCGGGCGGCCGATGCTGGACATCTGGCTCGACGCGCTCGCCGCCGCCGGGGTGGACGAGGTGCTGGTCAACCTGCACCACCTGGCCCCACTGGTGCGCGCGCACCTCGCGGACCGGCGAGGTGGCCCGGTCGTGCACACCGTCGAGGAGCCGGAACTGCTCGGCAGCGCGGGCACGCTGTGGACCAACCGGTCGTTCGTCGCGGGCGAGGAGATGTTCCTGGCGCTCAACGCCGACAACCTCACCGACTTCGACCCGCGCGTCCTGATCGACGCGCACCGCGCGGGCGGGGCCATCGCCACGCTGTCGGTGTTCCACGCGCCCGACCCCACGCGGTGCGGGATCCTGACCGTCGAGAACGGACTCGTCACGGATTTCACCGAGAAGCCCGCCGAACCGTCCAGTGACCTGGCGAACGCGGGGATGTACGCGTTCTCCCCCGCCGTGCTCGACCTGATCGGGCCGCCGCCGCGGGACATCGGTTACGACCTGCTGCCCAAGCTCGTCGGACAGGCGCGCGTGGTCTCCCTCGGCGACTCGTGGTTCCTCGACATCGGCACCCCCGCGGCCCTGGCCAGGGCGCGCGACGAATGGCAAAGCAGGCGAGCATCGTGATCATCACCCAGACCCCGCTGCGCATCGGGCTCGTCGGTGGCGGGACCGATCTGCCCGGCTACTACCGCGAACACGGCGGCCGGGTGCTCAACGCGGCGATCGACAAGTACGTCTACGTCGTGGTCAAGCAGCGCTTCGACGACGAGATCTACGTCAACTACTCGCGCAAGGAGATCGTCTCCCGGGTCGAGGACCTGGAGCACGAGCTGGTGCGCGAGGCCATGCACATGACCGGGGTGCGCAGCGGCGTGGAGATCACCACGCTCGCCGACATCCCGTCCGCCGGGTCCGGTCTCGGTTCGTCGTCCTCGGTGACGGTGGGCCTGCTGCACGCGTTGTTCGCCTACCAGGGCAGGCAGGTGACCGCCGAGGAGCTGGCCGACCGGGCGTGCGCGATCGAGATCGACCGGTGCCGCAAGCCCATCGGCAAGCAGGACCAGTACGCGGCCGCGTTCGGCGGGTTGTGCGACCTGCACTTCGGCCCCGGCGACGCGGTGGGGGTCGAGCAGATCGACCTGCCGCGCGCGGACTGGCGGAAGCTGCAGGACGAGCTGATGCTGTTCTTCACCGGGATCACCCGCAGCGCGGACACGATCCTCGGCGAGCAGAACGCCAACGTCGGCAGCAAGCTGTCCCAACTGGGGCAACTGCGCGACCTCGCGGGCGAGGCGGCGGACGGCCTGCGCGGCGGCGACCTGTCCGCGCTGGGCACCGCGCTGCGCAAGAGCTGGGAGGCCAAGCGCTCGCTCGCGTCCGGGGTGTCGAACCAGCAGATCGACGAGGCCGTCGACGCGGCGCTGTCGGCCGGCGCGTCCGGGGCGAAGGTGACCGGCGCGGGCGGCGGCGGGTTCCTGCTGGTCAGCTGCCCGCTGGAACACCAGCAGGCGGTGCGCGCCCGGCTGGCAGGTATGAAGGAACTGCCGATCAAACTGGAGCGGCTCGGGTCGCGGATCATCTTCAACGTGCACCGTGACATCTGGAGCTGACGAGCTGACACCGCACCCCGCCGTCCCGGCCGCACTGCGCGCCCCGCTGGCGGCGATCGCCGTCGCCGCGGCAGCCGTGGCTGTCCTGCTCGGCGTGCTCGTCACCGGTGACAGCACGGGCACCGCGGTCGACCGGAGCGCGTACACGGCGTGGCAGGACAGCGTGCGCGAGCCCTCGTTGTCGTTCGACGTCTCATGGGCCATCGGCACGGCCGGCGACCCCGCGTGGGCCGCCGGGCTCGTGGTGCTCCTCGCGGCGCTCTGCTTCGCCGTGGGCCGCCGGCGCCTGGCGCTGCTCGCCGTCGCCGGGCCCGCCGCCACCGGCGTCATCACCACCCTGGTGAAACCGGTGGTGGACCGGACGATCAACGGCGACCACCTGTCCTACCCCAGCGGGCACACGGCGCTGCTCACGTCACTCGGGATCGTCGCCGGGCTGCTGCTCACCGACCGGTTCCGGCTCGGCCGCGCGCGCGGACTGCCCCTCGTGCTCGGCCTGGCGGTGCTGTGCGGAGCGGCGATGTCGTGGTCGCAGACCGCGTCCCGGGTCCACTACCTCACCGACACGCTCGGCGGGTTCTGCACGGCGCTCGCGCTGGTGGTCGCCGCCGGATGGCTGATCGATCGAGTAGCCGATCGGGTGAAGGTCACCGGGTAACGGCCCTTCCCGCGGGGGCGACTCCTCTAGACGACCGGCGTGACGGACGGGGGACGGGGATGCAGACGAGCAGCCGCGCGGCGGCGCTCACGCTCGGGGCGGGTGTGCTCGCCCTGGCCGCCACCGTCGCGGTGGTGGCGCCCGATTCCGCCGCGCCCCCGGCCGTCGCCCCCGCGGTCCAGGCCGCCCCGGCACAGACCGCGCTGGTCCAGCAGCCGCCCGCGGCCGTCTGCGACAGCCCCGCACTGGCCGGGCCCGCGTCGCCCCCGGCCGGCGCGGTCGTGGTCCCCGCGGGCAGCAACGCGGGTTTCGACTTCAGCACCCCGGACACGACGTACTGGTTCGCACCCGGCGTCCACACGCTGGCGCCCGGCGAGTTCTCGCAGATCGCCCCCGGCCCGGGGGTGACGCTGCTCGGCGGGCCGGGCGCGGTCCTGGACGGCAACCGCGACAACCGGTACGCCATCACCGGACGGGCCGCGAACGTCACCATCCGGCACCTGACGATCCGCAACTTCGTCGCCCCACGGGACGAAGGCGTGGTGAACCACGACTCCGGCGACGGCTGGACCGTCGAGCACAACACCCTGACCCGCAACCGCGGCGCCGCCCTGATGGCCGGCGCGCGCAACCGCATCGCCGGGAACTGCCTGAAGGACAACGGCCAGTACGGCCTCAACGCCTACCAGTCCGGCAACCGCATCACCGGTCTGGTGGTCGAGGGCAACGAGTTCACCGGCAACAACACCGAGGACTGGGAGTCGCAGCTGCCCGGGTGCGGCTGCACCGGCGCGATGAAGTTCTGGGCGGTGAACGGCGCCGATGTGCGGAACAACTGGATCCACGGCAACCGCGGCACCGCCGTGTGGGCGGACACCAACAACAACGACTTCCTGATCGAGGGCAACCTCATCGAGGACAACGACGGCACCGGCATCTTCTACGAGATCAGCTACAACGCGGTGATCCGCGGCAACACGCTGCGGAACAACGCCTGGGCGACCGGCCGCGAGTTCGCCGGTGAACGCGACCCGTTCCCGGTCGGCGCGATCTACCTGTCCGAGACCGACGGTGACGCGCGGATCCCGGCGCGCACCGCGAAGATCGAGGTCACCGGCAACCTGCTGGAGAACAACTGGGGCGGCGTCGTGGGCTGGGCCAACGCGGACCGGTTCTGCAACTCCTCGGCGTCCACCACCTCCGACTGCACGCTGGTCGTCGGACCGGACAACACCTCGGCGTGCTCGCCACCGGCGATCGCCCGCGAGCCGCTGTACACCGACTGCCGGTGGTGGACCTCCGGCCTTGACATCCACGGCAACACGTTCCGCTTCGACCCGGCCGCGGTCGACGGTGGCTGCCCGCCCGAGTTCTGCGGACGGATGGCGTTGCTGTCGAACTACGGCAGCTCGCCGGACTGGTCGCCGTACCAGGGCGACGTGATCCAGCGGCACATCGTGTTCGAGGCGGGCAACCGGTGGCACGACAACACCTACACCGGGCCGTGGCGGTTCACGGTGCCGGACATGAGCACGACGGTGCCGGTCCCGCAGTGGACCGGGGCGCCGTACCACCAGGACGCGGGCAGCACGTTCGGATGACGGAGGGGCGGATGGGACGCAGGTTGTGCGCGGAGAGCGAGTACCCGGCGGCGCTGCTCGCCGTGGCGGCGTACCGCCTGCCGGGGAGCGACCGGGCGTTCCCGGCGGAACCGGTGGGCGCCGAGGAGTGGCCGGGGCTGCTCGCGGCGGCGCGGAAGCACCGGATGACCGGGTTGCTGACGGCGGCGATCACCGCGGGCGCGTTCCCGGCGACCGGTGAGCAGGCGCGCGAGGTGAAGTCCGCGCACGCCACCAACCAGATGCGCGTGCTGGTGCTGGAGCACGAGCTGCTGCGGATCCTCGACCTGCTGGCCGGGGCACGCATCGAGGCGCGGGTGCTGAAGGGAACGGCCGTCGCGCACCTGGACTACCCCGATCCGGCGCTGCGGTCGTTCAACGACCTCGACGTGCTGGTGCGGGCCGGGGACATCGACCGGACGGTCGAGGCGCTGCGGACCGCGGGTTTCCAGCGCACGCTCGCCGAGCCGCGGCCGGGGTTCGACCGGCGGTTCGACAAGGGCATGACGTTGCGCCCGCCCGCCGGGTACGAGCTGGACCTGCACCGCACGTTCGTGCTGGGCCCATGGGGGCGGCGGGTCGACCTGGACGCGGTGTGGGACGAGGGGCAGGAGTTCACGATCGGCGGCCGGGCGGTGCGGGCGTTGTCGCTGCCGAACCGGTTCCTGCACGCCTGCTACCACGCCGCCCTCGGCGACTGGCCGCTGCGGCTCGGCTCGCTGCGGGACGTGGCCGAGATGCTGCGGGTGGTGGATCCGGGGCAGGTGCGGCGGCTGGCCGCGTCGTGGGGTGCGGAGGCGGTGGTGGCCGCCGCGGTGGCCGACACGGTGCGGCTGCTCGGCATCAAGGTGCCGGGCGAGCTGGCCCACTGGGCGGTCGCCTACGTGCCGTCTCCCCGGGACGAATCGTGGCTGGGGTTGCACACGACACCGGACAAGACGTTCGCCGCGCAGGCGGTGGCGACGCTGCGGGTCCTGCCGTGGCGCGACAAGCCCGCGTACCTGCGCGCGCTGGTCTTCCCGGACGCGAGCTACACGGCGGACCGGCACCGTTCGGTGCTGAGCCGGTTCGGCTACGCCCTGCGCGAGGTGCGGAAGGGTTCGCCCACCGGGCGGCGCTGAGCCGGGTCAGCGCCGCAGCTCGGCGACCAGCAGGTTCGAGTCGTTCCCCACCAGGTTGGCGCCGTTGGTCACGTACACCCGGTGCCCCCGCACGACGACGGCCGTCGTCCCCTGCATGCCGTCCGCGGCGTCCAGCAGGGTGTCGTGGGAACCGTCCGCGCCCACCCGCACGAGCTCACTCGCCTGGTTGATCGCGGCGAGGATCTCGTCGCCCCGGCCGGTGAAGTCGAAGTCGTCGATGCCGGCCAGCCCCGTGGCCCGGACCTCGGCGCGGCCGCCGGTCACCGGGATGCGGACGATGGTGCCCCGGTCGGAGTTGCTCGCCCACACGGCACCGTCGTGGATCTTCAGGCCGTTGGCGCCGAAGAAGCCGTCCGGCGCCAGAGCCGGGTCAGCCGACCACACCGACGCCGCGCCGCCCCGCAGCGGGGCTTGCCAGATGCGCCCGTCGGCGGAATCGGTGACGAGGACGCGGTCGCGGTCGATGACCAGCGCGTTCGGCATGGTGTCGGCGGGCAGCGGCACGACGAGCCGAGGCTCGCCGGAGCGGCCCAGCCGCCAGATCCCGGTCAGCGCGCCCTGTCCGGCGGAGTAGAGGAAGTACACGTCGCCGCTGCCCGACCGGGCGACCCCGGTGACCACGGGGGCCCCGACGACCGGGGTGGTGCCGCCGCCACCTGGCGGCAGCGGCATGGTGACCAGCACCTGGACGGCCCCGTCCGGCGCGACCCGCACCACCTGGCGGGCCGGGATCATGCCGATCACCGCGCCACCGCCGGGTTGCGGGGCGATGCTCTCGGCGGCCTGGCCCGCGGCGCGGTCGAAGTGGGCGAGCACGCGCACGTCCGCCAGGCGGCTGGGGCCCGGGTGCGCCCGCGCGGTGGCCGGGGCGCCCGCGACGAGCAGAACGGCGGCGAGCAGGGCGGCGGTCCGGTGGGCGGTCATGCTTCTCCTTCGGTGGTGAAGGTCTCCTGGCCGAGCACGGCCAGCAGCTCCAGCTGCGACACCGCGGCGCTGCCCGGCGCGGGTGAGTACACGATCAGGCGCTGGTCCTGCCGGGCCGTCGCCAGGACGTCGAAGTCCAGTTCGATGAGCCCGACCGCGGGGTGCCGGATGCGTTTGCGGTCGCTGCGACGGACCGCCACGTCGTGCCGGTCCCAGAGCCCGGCGAACTCCGCGCTCGCCGCGCGCAACGCCTCGACCAGCTCGCCCGCCGCGCGGTCGGCCGGCCGGGCCGCGAGGGTCGCCCGCAGGTCCGCCACCTGCGCCTGGCTCTCGTGCTCGTGGTCCTCGGCCGGATGACGCTCGCGCATCGCCGGATCGGTGAACCACCGGTAGGTGCAGCTGCGGGCGAGGCCGCGGAACCGGGTCTGCTCCCCCAGCAGCGCGTCCGCCATGGCGTTCTGGGCGAGGACGATGTTCAGGTCGGAGGCGATCAGGGCGGGCAGGCCCGTCACCCCGTCCAGCAGCCGGAGGAGGCCGCGGCTGACGTGCTCGTCACCACCGGCGCACGGCGGAGCGTGGTGACCGGCGAGGCGGAACAGGTGGTCGCGTTCGTCGGTCGTCAGCCGCAGCGCACGGGCCAGCGCCGCGAGCACCGTGACCGATGGTTGCGGGCCGCGGCCCTGTTCGACCCTGGCGTAGTAGTCCGGTGACATGCCGGCGAGCTGGGCCACCTCGAAGCGCCGCAGCCCCGGCCTCCGGCGTCGCCCGCCCGCCGGGACACCGACGTCCGCCGGCTGGAGCAGCGCCCGCCGGCGCCGGAGGAATTCCGCGAGTTCGTCCCGTGCCACGCCCCCAGCATGATCCTCTGCCGGCGGGACAACCAGGACTCGTCGATACCACCTAACCGCTGGTCGCCAGCCACGCCTGCTGCAGCAGCGTCATCGACGGCGCGTGCGGGCTCGGCGAGAGCCAGTTGTCCCGCAGCGCCTCGGCGTCCACCAGCTCAGCGTCCACCCCGCGACCGGTCCACTCGCGCGCGAAGGCGCGTGTCCGTTCCGTGAAGACCGCCCCCGTGAAGTCCGCCTTCGTCGTGCGTTCCAGGACTTCGCGGGGCAGCAGGTCGCCGAAGACGTCGCGCATCGTGGCCGTCCGGCCGCTCCACCCCCAGAACCCGGCGGCCCGCGCGATCGCCGCCACGAAGTCCGGCTCGGCGAACGTCTGCACGTACCGGCAGTCCAGTTCGGACCCCAGCGCGCGCACCGTCCGGTAGCCCAGCCGCGCGCAGCGTCGCGTCGTGAACTGCCACGCGTGGCGGCCGGCGTGCAGCTCGTACGCCGCCGCGTCCGCCGCGTCCCGTTCGGCGAGCACCTCCTCCGCCGCGGGCCGCAGCCACGGGCGCCGGTACCGGGCGCGCAGCACGGCCCGCCGCCGCACGGACGCGGGCGCCAGCGCGCGCACCGCGTCGGTGAACACCCGGGCCGGCACCCGCCCGCGTGCCTTGAGCACCTTGGTCAGCGGCGTGATCCGCTTCAGCCCGAACACCTCGTCGCCGCCCTCGCCGGTCAGCAGCACGCCACCGCGAGCCGCGTCCATCATCCGCCAGGTCGGCGCGAAGTTCGGCGGCCACACCAGCCCGTGCCGCCGCAGCACCGCGGTCGCGATCGGGCCGACCGGATCATGCTCGTCGTCCACGGTCAGCACGATGCGTTCGGTGATCCCGAGGTGCGCGAGCACGGCGTCCTGCCACGCGGATTCGTCCGACCCGGGCGCCGCCGGGTAGCGCAGCGTGATCGGCACCGGCAGGGGCAGTCCTTCGCGCCGGGCCAGTGACACCGCCGCGGCCAGCAGCGCGGAGGAGTCGCGGCCGCCGGAAAAGGCGACCAGGCAGGGTGTCCGCGTCAGGTGCCCGAGCAGGATCCGGTCGAGCACCCGCCGCGGCTCGCCGGGATCGCCCAGCGGCAACGGGACGAGGTCGTACCCGTTGATCCAGCCGCCCGCGATCTCCAGTCGGTCCATTGTGTACAGGGCCACGGGGTGCTCACTTTCGGACAGTCGGCGGACGGGGACAGGCGGTCACGGGACCGGCGGCAGCGCGCCGGCCCCGTGACCGGTGAATCGTCATGAGTACGTGTCGTTGTCGCCGAGAATCGGCAATGCCCACGTGAGGTTGTCCGGCGCCTGACCGAACAGGTTCGCCTGTGTCAAGTCCGTCACCGAACCCAATAGGGTGATTTCCGGGGTCGCATACGGTTCGCGCATGTGTTCACCTCCCCCCGCTACTGGCAGGGATGGGAAAACCGGGGTCAGGAAAACGTCAGATCTCCGAAGAGGCTACCGGCAGCGAAATCGGCGTCGAGCCGGGATCCCGACGACTGACCGAGCGTGAGCTCGGACAACGTGCCGATGTCCTCGATGCCCGGCGCGGCGTACTCTTTCTTCATATCGCTCCTTTCCGTTACTCGTCGACGAAGGAGAGCCGAAGGACCTCGACCGGGATTCGCCTGAATGCTCCACGCCGTTACAACCGCTCGCCGAATGTGCTGGTGAAGTTGTCCAACCGGTACCGGAACAATTCCGGGAATTCGTTTTCCCGGCGGTAGGATCCGACGGTGGGGATCAGAAGCGTCGCGGCCACGCCGCGGTTGATCACGGCCGCGGCGCGCGAGGTCGCGGCGGCCGACCGGTTCGGCACCGCAACCGCGGCGGTCTACCAGATCGTCGGCGCTGTCGGCGCGCTCGGCGTCGTCGCGGCGAGCAAGCTCACCTTCGACGCGTTGCTGCAACCGGATCACGCCCGCTTCGGCCTCACCGTTTCGTTGCTGGCACTGGCGTTCACGACCGCACTGTCCGGTTCGGTCACCGCCCTGCAGACCCAGCAGCACCGGTTGCTCGGCGAACGCGTGTCGCAACGGGTCTGGGACCGCGTGCTGGACACCACCGCGCGCGCGGACCTGGTGACCTACGAGTCCGCCGGCTTCGCCACGTCGCTGGAACGCGTCCAGCAGAACGCGCTGACCCGCCCGTTCGCCGTGACCACCGCGCTGCTCGGGCTGACCGGGAGCCTGCTCGGGGTCGTCACGATGTCGGCGGTGCTGATCGGGGTCGAGCCGCTGCTGGTGCCGATCCTGCTCGCCGCCGGGCTGCCCGCGGTGCTGCTCGCGCGGTGGGCCAGCCGCACCGAGTTCGCGTTCGCCCACCGGCTCACGCCGCTGTTCCGCCGCCGCAACTACCTGCGGCAACTGCTCACCCAGCGCCCGTACGCGGCCGAGCTGCGCGCGTTCCACTCGACGAAGCCGTTGCGGGCGCGGCACGGCGAGCTGAACGCCGGGATCAACGGAGCGCTGCGGCAGCAGGTCCGGCGCCGCCAGGTGATCGCCGGGCTCACCACGGTCGGCGTCGCCCTGTCGCTGACCGCCGCGCTGCTGGCGATCATCGGGCTGGTGCGCAGCGGCCGGATCGACCTGCCCGCGGCGGGCGCCGCCGCGATCGCGGTGCGGTTGCTGAGCAGCCAGCTCGGCACCTTGTTCACCTCGATCGGCGGGCTGCTCGAATCGGCGCCGTTCCTGGCCGACCTGGAACGGTTCGTCGCGTCGGCCCCGCGTTCGGCGGCCGCCGGGGCGAAGCGGCCGTTGCGGCAGGGCGTCGTGTTGCGGGACATCAGCTTCCGCTACCCCGAGCAGGAGCGGCCCGCGGTCGACTCGGTGGACATCGAGATCGGCGCGGGCGAGGTGGTCGCGCTGGTCGGCGAGAACGGCTCCGGCAAGACGACGCTGGCCAAGATCGTCGCCGGGCTCTACGACCCGGACCTTGGCACGCGCCGCTGGGACGGCACGGACGCCCCGGCGGCCGACATCCGCGCGTCGGTGACGGTGATCTTCCAGGACTTCGTGCGCTACCAGATGACGTTGCGCGACAACATCACGATCAGCGACGGCGACCGCCCCGCCGACGAGGAGTCGGTGCACGACGCGGCCCGGCGCGCGGGCGTGCTCGGCGTGACGCGCGAGCTGCCGCACGGCCTGGACACGATGCTCGGCCGGGACCTGGACGAGGGTTTCGACCTCTCCGGCGGGCAGTGGCAGCGGGTGGCGCTGGCGCGGGCGCTCTACCGGGACACGTCGCTGGTGGTGCTGGACGAACCGGCCGCGGCGCTCGACCCGCGCGCCGAGCACGAACTGTTCACCGACGTCCGGGCGATGCTCGGCGGGCGCGCCGCGCTGCTGATCTCGCACCGCTTCTCCAGCACCCGGATGGCCGACCGGATCTACGTGCTCGACGCGGGCCGCGTGGTGGAGTGCGGCACGCACGACGAGCTGATGGCCCGCGCCGGCCAGTACGCCGAGCTGTACCGCCTCCAGTCAGCGGCCTACCGCTGAGAGCAGGTCCGCGAGCACCTCGTCGCGGAAGGGCGGGCCCCAGGGCACGGTCGCCTCGAACACCGGCACCTGCGCCACCAGGTCCGCCAGCCGCTGGAACGCGAAGTCCATCACCGCCGGATCCCGCCACCCCAGCACGCGCGGGAACTGGCTCATCCGCACGAACGCCCGCGCCCCGGTGATCCGCTCCACCGAAACGTCCGTCGCGGACCGGCTCGGCCGCGGGATCACGCACGCGGCCAGCGGCAACGCGCTGGCGGACACAGTGGACCGCAAAGCCAGCCGGCCGTCGGCGGTCGGCCGCACGTCCTCCGCGGCGGCCCCGTCCGCCAGTCCGCGCGCGGCCATCCGCAGCCGGTTCTCCGTGCTGCCCGGGTACACGAGCGCGCCGGGATCGACGCGCAGCACGTCGTCGGCCACCAGGTCGCACCCGTACCCGCACAGCGCCGCCGCCAATGTGGACTTCCCCATCCCCGACGCGCCGACGAACGCCAGCGCGCGGTCGTCCACCCGCACCGCGCTCGCGTGCAACACCAGGTGCGAGTTCAGGGTCAGGTGGATGGCGAGCAGCGCGCCCGTCGCGAGCACGGTCAGCAACCCGTGATCGGCCGACGGGTCGAGGTGGTAGGTCACCTCACGCAGCCGCACGTCGCCGACGAACTCGCACAGCGACGGGTACCGCAGCACGGTCCGGTCCCCGTCCGTGGCGAGTGTGTAGAACACCCGCCCGTCCGGTTTCGCCAGTTCGGCCAGGCACCGGCCGGGCAGCTCGGCCCGCGGCACCGTCCGATCGGAACCGCGGCGCAGCACCAGATCCGGCTCGCCGCCGTCACCGGGTGGCAGCGCCAGTTCGACATCGCTCCAGACGGTCAGCCCGTGAGCCTGGTAGGTGAAGTCCATTGTGGTCACCCCGCCGATCCGAGTACCGCGTACCGCGCCGCCATGGGGTCCATCGCCCTGCCGTCGATCTCCAGCCACGAGTGCGCGGCGAACCGGCCGTCCTCGCGCCGCACGCCGATGCGCAGCACCGGTTCCAGCTCCCGCAACCGGTGCCCGATCAGCAGGCACTGCCGCAGGCACGTGTCCCCGGCCGGCCACCGCGACACCACGAAGTACGAGGCCCGGATCGGCGCCCGCGACCACCGCGGCAGCACCGGCGCCTCGGCCGAGGGCGGCTCGGTGCTGGTGAGATCGCAGCGCACCCCCAGCCGGCGGCACGTTTCCCGCAGGTCCGAGCGCCGCAGGCGGAACTCGATCCGCACCATCGGCGGAAGCGCCCGCAGCACCTCCCAGGCCAGCCGGGCCCGTCGCCGCCACCTCATGCCGCCTCCGCCAGCCAGGCCTGCTGCAACAGCATCGCGGTGGACGCCGGCGGCTCGTCGGCCAGCCACGCGGTCCGCAACGCGTCCGGATCGACCAGCGACGCGTCGACACCGCTGCCGTCCCAGTTCCGCGCGAACTCCCGCGACCGCGCCCCGAAGCGGGAGGCGTTGAACCGCGCCTTGTCCCGCCGGGTGAGGACCGCCTCCGGCAGCAGCCCGTCCGCGACCAGCCGGGTGCCCGCCGCGCGGGTCATCGGTGCGACAGCCGCGTAGGACGCCACGAACGTCGGATCGGCGAACGGTTCCACCAGCTCGCAGCCGTACTCCGCGGCCGCGTCGGCCCGCGTCCGGAATCCCACCGAGAACGCGCGGGTCGCCAACGCGGTGCGCACGCTGGTCTCCCACCGCAACGGGCGGTCCGCGGCCGCGCGCCACAGCGTGCGGCGCACGTCCGGCCGCAGCCACGGCATCGGCAGCGACCGGCGCGCGAGCCGTCGGCGGGCGAACGCGGGCGCCGCGCACAGCGCGAACTGCGCCCAGTCGGCCCCGGTCATCCCCCGGCCACGACGGCGCGCCACCGCCCGCAGCGTCCCGAGCCGGTGCCCGCCGAGCACCTCGTCCCCCGCGTTGCCGGTGACCAGGCTGCCGCCCGGCGCGTGCGACGCGAGCAGCATCGTGTTGCCCAGCGCCGCCGGGTAGACCGGGCCGCGCGCCCGCAGCACCGGCCGCACGAGCGGTCCGATCAGGTCCAGCTCGCCGTCGATGTCCCGGCGCGCCCAGGTGTCGACGCCGACGTGCCGGATCACCGCCTCCTGCCAGGCCGACTCGTCCGCGGCCGCGTCACCGGGATAGCGGAAGGTCAGCGCGATCGGTGGTGCGAGCCCCTCCCGTGCGGCGAGATCGGCCGCGACCGCCAGCAACACCGACGAGTCCCGCCCACCGGAAAAGGCGATCACACACGGCTCACGCAGCAACGCCGGTCGCACGGCGTTCCGCAGCGCCAGCACCGGGTCCGTGGGCACGCCGAGCGGGAACGGCGCGACACCGAGCGGCTGACCGGCCGCGATGTCCAGTGTGGACAGCCGCGGCGGCGCCTCAGTGGAGGAGCTCGGCATCGCGGAGCCGGCCGAGGAAGGCCTCGATGTCGCGGCGCGCGGTGTCCGCGTCGATCTCGTACTCGCTGGTGATCGCGCCGACCAGGTCCTCGACCGACCGCTCCTCGGCGAGCAGCTCGAACAACCGCGTGCCGACACCGGTGATGGTGAAGTACTTCGAGGTCGACAGGCTGAGCACGATCGTCTCGTCACCGATGGTGCGAGCCGAGATGTCGGATGCCCGTACGCGCATGGCGGCCCTCCCGGAGCTGGCGGCTTCTCCTGCGAGTCGCCGGCGACCGCCTCCCCGTTACGCCGAAACGAACCCGGCCGGGAGACCGACTCCCAACGGTGACCCGCACCTTGCTGCCCGCACGAGCCGCAATGCCCGCCACCGTGCGGCGTCCCCTGCTGGTGCTGGCGATCCCCGCCGCGATCACCGTCGTCGTGCTGGCCGTCCACTTCGCCGGCACGCACGCCGCGGGCGCGCTCGACCGCTGGATCCTCGACGCCTCGGGCGGCGCGATCCCGTTCCCGTCGCAGCAACGGGTCACGGCCAAGGGCCTGGACTTCGCGGGCGAACCGGCGGGCGCCGCGCTGCTGGTGACCGCGCTGATCGCGCTCTGCCTGGTGCTCGGGCACCGGCGCGCGGCCGTGCTCGCGGTGCTCGGCCCCGGTCTGTCGGTGGCCGTGACGACGCTGCTGAAACCCGTCGTGGGGCGCACCATCAACGGCCCGCACCTGTCCTACCCCAGCGGGCACACGGCGGTGGTGACCGCGATGGTCCTGGTGTTCGCGTTCGTCCTGGTGGACCGGCTGCGGCTGCGCACGCCCGCCGCGACGGCCGTCGTGCTCTACGCCGCCGTCACCACCGGTGCCGCGGAAGCGTGGGCGCAGTACGGCATGGTCGTGCACTACCCGACGGACACGCTGGGCGGCTTCTGCGTCGCGCTCGCCGTCGTGCCCACCACGGCCTGGCTCGTCGACCGCGTCACGCGTAGGGCCGGAACACCGGCTTGACCGGGCGGCCACCGATCCACGGCGTCGGGTCCTCGGCGTCCAGCGCCTTGCGGTACACGGCACACGCCTGGGCCACCACGTCCACCGTCCGGTCGATGTCGGCCTCCGTCAGTGCGCTGCTCACCACGAACGACGGCCCGAGCACGCCACCGGCCACCAGCTGGCGCAGGAACAGCGTCCGGTACGGCTGGGACGGCCGCAGCTGCTCGTCGAGCGTGCCGAACACCAGGTTGCTCGCCCGGCCCCGCACCACGACGTGCTCGCCGACGCCCATCGCCGCCGCCACGTCCCGCACCCCGGACGCCAGGCGCTCGCCCAGCGCGTGCAGCCGGGCCGTGACGCCCTCCTCGACGTAGGTGTCCATGACGGCCATCGCCGCGGCCAGTGAGTGCGTCTCCGCGCCGTGCGTGGTGGACAGCAGGAACACCCGCTCCCGCGCGTGCCGCAGCCCGCCGAGCTCCATCAGCTCCCGCTTGCCGGCCAGCGCGGACACCGCGAACCCGTTGCCGAGCGCCTTGCCGAACGTGGACAAGTCCGGCGTCACGCCGTAGTAGCCCTGCGCGCCCGCCTCCGACCAGCGGAACCCGGTGATCATTTCGTCGAAGATCAGCACCACGCCGTAGGAGTCGGCCAGCGCGCGCAGCCCCTCGAGGTACCCTGGCGGGGGCTCGACCGCGGTGGCGGCCTCCAGGATCAGGCACGCGACGTCGTGCTGCCGCAGGACCTCCTCGGTCGCGGCCAGGTCGCCGTACGGGAAGCGCACGGTCAGCGCGGCGATCTCGTCCGGGATCCCGGCGGGCATGCCGGTGGTGCCGATGAACCAGTCGTCGGTGGAGAAGAACGGGTGGTCGGCGCAGATCGCGACCACCCGCCGCCCGGTCGCCGCACGCGCGAGCCGGACCGCGGCGGTGGTGACGTCCGAGCCGTTCTTGGCGAACTTGACCATCTGCGCGGTCGGCACGGTCGCCAGGAACTTCTCCGCGGCGGCCAGCTCCACGGTGGACGGCCGCACGAAGTTGCTGCCCCGGTCCAGCTCGCGCCGCACGGCCTCGACCACCCGCGGGTGCGCGTGCCCGAGGCTCACCGACCGCAGCCCGGAGCCGTACTCGATGTATTCGTTGCCGTCCACGTCCCACACGTGCGCGCCGCGGCCGTGCGAGATGACCGGCGCCAGCCCCTCCGGGTACTGGTCCTCCCCCTTGGCGTAGGTGTGCGCGCCACCGGGCACGAGCTGGTGCAGACGCTCGTTGGCCTCGGTGGACCGGGGCAGGAACTGCGCGTCCATGACTGTCACCTCAGGGTCTTCAGAACTTCGGCGAGCGAGGGCGCGCGCCGGTCGCGGTCGGAGGTCAGGCTCACCGGCAGCGGCCACGGGATGGCCAGGTCCGGGTCGTCGAACGCGATGGTCACGTCTTCGGACGGGTCGTGCGGCCGGTCGATGCGGTAGGAGACGTCGGCGGGGTCGGTCAGCGCCTGGAAACCGTGCGCGCAGCCCGCCGGCACGTACACGCTGACCTGGGTGTCGCCGGAGAGCTGGAAGTACTCGGTGTTGCGGAAGGTCGGCGAGTCCGGCCGCAGGTCCACGACGACGTCGAACACCTCGCCGTAGGAGCAGCGGACCAGCTTGGCCTCCCCGGCGCCGGAGCGCAGGTGCATCCCGCGGATCACGCCCTTGACCGAGCGGGACAGGCTGTCCTGCGCGAAGCCGTCCGGGTCGATGCCGACGGAGGCGACGACCTCGCGGTCGAACGTGCGCGAGAAGAACCCGCGCGCGTCGGCGTGCGGTGTCGGTTCGAACAACCACGCCCCGGCGATGCCGGGTACCGGTACGGCCTTCACGTCCGGCTCCCTTCGATGACGGACTCGGACATGATGTCGAACTGGCGCTCGAGCCGCTCGGTCATCACACGATTGCGTTCCTTGAGCACCGCGGTCAGCTCCTCGCGCCGGTCCTCCAGCTCGCGGAACTGCCGCACCAGCCGGTCGAAGTCGGGTTCCCGGGCGGACTGGCAGAACTCGCCGAGCCCCATCGCCTCCATGAGCACGTCGTTCTTGCGCGCGTAGCCCAGGGAAATCGTCGGTTTCGCGGTCTTCAGCGCGCAGAGCACGTTGTGGTAGCGCGTGGCGACGACGACGTCGACGGCGGCCATCTGGTGCATGAGGTCCTGCAGCGAGGTCAGTGGCTCGGCGACGATATCCGCGCCCGGCACCGCGGCGATGATCTCCGCGGGCACCTCGGCGTCGGCGACATCGCCGGTGAACAACCGGATCGGGCGGCCCTCGTCGGCCAGCAGGCGCACGAACCGTTTCACGGTGGCCAGGTAGGCGCGGTTGATCTCGTCCGCGCGGGCGCGGTCGTCGTTGCCGCCGTGGAAGGCCATCACGCCGACCCCGACCGCGCCGGCCGAGGTCCGCGGTTCGGGACCGTCGAGGCCGAACGCCAGGTCCGGGAAGACGCCGTCCCCGCTCACGTCGACCCCCATGCGGGCCATCGCCTGACGCGAGTGCTCGTCCCGGTAGGACCGGTAGTGCGCCAGCCGCGCGGCGCGCGTGATGACCCACCGGGTGGCGCGTTTGCGCACCACGTCGGCGCCGACGCTGACGAGCGCGACCCTGGTCCCGGTGAGGCGGGCGGTCACGCCGAGCCAGAACAGCGAGTACGGCAGCGCCCACGGCCGCAGCGGCAGCGTCGCCTCCAGCACCCCCATCCCGGGCACGATGACCACGTCGAAGTTCCGCACCCAGGCCCAGGTCCGGAACGGGTCGAGCAGCTTGCCGAGCACCTTCAACCCGGCCGCCCGCAATCCGGTCGCGTCACCCGCGTGCGGCTCGTACCACTGCAGGTGCGTGGCGGGCGCGCCGTACCGCGCGGTGAGTTCCTCCGGCCCCATCGCCAGGAAACCCAGCTCGGAGTCCGGATATCGCTTTCGCACGTATCTCAATACGGCGTCGAGCGATCCGTCGTTGCCCAGGTTGCCCGAGCCGAGGATGCCGAAGAACCCGATGCGCGTCACGAAAGCAGACCCACCTTCCGCAGTGGCTTGCCGCCGAGCCATTCCGCGATCACGGCGTAGCAGCGGCGCCGTTCGCTCGACGACAGCGGTGCGCGCCGGATCGCCGTGACGTACCCGGCCAGGTACTCGGCGAACAGCCGCGCCTTCGACTGGCCCTCCCGGCGCGGGTCGAGGTTCGCGCACACCTTCTGCACCGAGCCCAGGTTGTCGCCGCGGCCTGGGTGCTCGCGGCGGAAGAACATGACCTCCGGGACCTGCACGAACGTCCCGTGCAGCGCGAGTTCACCGACCAGCTTGCGGCCGGCGTTGTGGTAGCTGTCGTGCGGTGCGATCCGCCGCATCACCGAGGTGCGGATGACGCCGTAGAAGTCGTCCCCGCCTTCGGTGAACATCAGGCTGCGGAACCGGACCGCGGCGTCCGGCGAATCGGTGGCCAGGCCGTAGTCGTAGTTCTCGATGACCTCGCCCCGCTCGTCCACGATCGCCATGTACGTGTGCGCGAGCACCGCTTCCGGGTGCTCGTCGAGCGCCTGGACGCAGCGCGCCAGCAGCTCGGGGGCGAACAGGTCGTCGTGCGCGGCCCACTTGAAGAACTCGCCGCGCGCCGCCCGCACCACGAAGTTGTGGTTGGGCGCGGCCCCGATGTTGCGCGGCTGCCGCACGTACCGGATGCGGTCGTCCCGCGCGGCGTACTTCTCGCAGATCTCCTGCGTGCCGTCGCCGGAGGCGTTGTCCGAGATGATCAGTTCGAAGTCGGTGAAGGTCTGGGCCAGGAGGTTGTCGAGCGCCTCGGCCACGTAGTTTTCCCCGTTGTAGACGGGCAGTCCGATGCTCAACCTCGGTGCGGTCATGGGGTCCTCGATTCCTCCGGGACAGGGACGTGTGCGCGGGCGGCGACGTGCAGCTGGCTCCACCACACGAACGCGCCCGCGAAGGTGGCGCACGCGACGCCCCAGCCGGACCCCACGGCCCCGCCGATCGCCGCGCCGGACAGGCCGCCGATGACGTAGAGGGACGACGCGATGAGCTGGCAGCGCATGCTGCGGCGGGCCGCGCCCAGCGCCCGCAGGCCGGTCGCGGCGCCACCGATGAAGCTCGCGTTGAAGACGGACAGCGTGGCGGGGATGATCATCGCCTGGGCGGTGCGCCAGACGTCGCCGAGCACGAGCTCGCCGAGGTGGTCGTTCAGGACGAGCAGCAGCGCGCCGCCCCACAGCAGCGCAGCGAGCGCCTGGCTCCCGCCCAGCACCAGGCAGAAGGTCGTCAGCCGCCGCACGTTGCGGCGCACCACGCGGGCCGCCTCGGGCACCGCGACGTAGGCCAGGCCCATCAGGACCGCGAGGAACGGGCCGAGCAGCAGTTCGCCACCCCGCACGGTCCCGACGGCCGCCAGTCCGGCGATGGCGCCGAGGCCGTACATCCGGATCTGCGAACCACCGCTGTTGCTGACGTTCTCGACGAGGTAGCGCGGCCCGAGGTCGCGCTGGTCGCGCAGCCAGGACCGCACCCCGTCGAGGCTCGGCCGCAGACCGGTCTGCAGGTAGCCGTAGCCCGCGGCGACCGCGGCCGCGCCACCCCAGGCCAGCAGGAACGCGACGACGCTGCCGTGCAGCGCGGCCAGCACCATCGCCGGGATCATGGCCACGCCCCACAGGGCGTCGTTGACGAACGACTTCTGGCCTTCGCCGGAGGCGAAGAACGCGAACCGCCAGCTGTCCTGCAACAGCAGCGGCGGCAGGATCACGCCGAGCGCGACGAACGCCGGTCCGACGCTCCCGCCCACCACGATTCCGAACAGCACGCTGACCAGGCCCGCCACGGCGCCCACGGCCAGTGCGGTCGCCGACGACCGGGCCACCGCCGCACGCCACACACCGGTGTCGACGCCGCTGAAGCGCACCATCAGCGGGTCGGTCGCCAGCCCGCGCGAGACGTTGAGCATGACACCGTAGGTGACCCACGCCAGGCTGAAGACGCCGAACGCGGTGACGCCCAGTTCGCGGGCCACGTAGATGCCGACGGCGAAGTTCGTCAGGCTCGACACCGCCTGGTCGCCCAGCCCCCAGGACAACCGCCCGGCCATGGCTCGCAGCCCGGACGGCTTCGCAGCGGGCTTGCGGTGGCGGCCCGTGGTCATGGGATCACCCCTCCACCAGTGCGTGCATCCCGGGCCCGCAACGCATCACACGAACCGCAGGGTGTCGTCGACCGCACCGGCCTCGCGGTGCCGCTTGAGCCGCGCGAGCCGGGTGAAGCTCCGCTCGAACGCGGAGTGGGTCAGCCCGTGCCGCTGGTAGGCCTCGACCAGCTCGACCGCGCCGTCCTTGACCGACCACTCGCAGGTGAAGCCGGGGATCGCGGCGCGGAAGCGGGAGAAGTCGACCCGGTAGGACCGCGGGTCGGCGCCGGCCTCGCCGGTGATCCGCAGCCGAGAGCCCGGCACGGCCTCGACGACCTGCTCGGCGATCTCGGCGACGGTCACGTTGTTGCGCTCGGTTCCGATGTTGAACGCCTTGTCGTGCACCGCTTCGCGCGGCGCGACCAGCGCGGCGGCGAACGCCCGCGCGATGTCCCGCGCGTGCACCAGCGGCCGCCACGGCGTGCCGTCGGAGAGCACCAGCACCTCACCGGACAGGCACGCGTGCCCGACCAGGTTGTTCAGCACGATGTCCGCCCGCAGCCGCGGCGAGAACCCGAACGCGGTGGCGTTGCGCAGGTAGACCGGGGTGAAGTCGTCATCGGCCAGCTCGTGCAGGTCGTCCTCGACGAGCACCTTCGACTCCGCGTACGGCGTCACCGGCCGCAGCGGAGCGTCCTCGTTGACCAGGTCCGCGCCGCCCGAAGCGCCGTACACCGAGCAGGTGGACGCGTAGAGGAACCGGGACACCCCGGCGTCCTTGGCCAGCCGCGCCAGCCGGACCGCGGCCCTGTGGTTGATCTCGTAGGTCAGCTCGGGCGCCAGCGCGCCCAGCGGGTCGTTGGACAGCGCCGCCAGGTGGATCACGGCGTCCACACCGGACACGTGCTCGGGTGTGACGTCCCGCAGGTCCACCCGGTGCCCGGGCGGGTCCTGCGGCTTCGGGCCGAGCACGCACTCGTCGAACAGACCGGAGTCGAGCCCGGTCACCTCGTGCCCGGCGGCGGTGAGCACCGGCGCCATCACCGTGCCCAGATACCCCTTGTGCCCGGTCAGCAGCACACGCATGGCTCAACCCTCCAGCTGGAGACACAACTTCCGGACCGCGAAGGCCTCCGCGTACCGCGCCTGGCATTCGATCCCCCGAATGCGGGCCAGCCCGAGGAAAGCCTCCCGGTCGTACCAAGGACGATGTCGCTGCGAGGGGTAGTGCCGTTGCAGCAATTCGACTTTTTTCTCGGCGAGTTCGTCACGCAGCGGCACGTACACCGACGGTGTGCCCAGGTCGCCGTCCCACTTGACGATCTCGTAGCCGAGCGTGAGGTGCCCGCGGAACGCGGTCGGCACCAGCTTGGCGAGGCCGCGGTGGTCCTGGTGCGCGTCGTCGGTGCGCGGTGCGACGATCAGGTCCGGGTCGGTGCGCGCCCGCAGTTCCTCCAGCGCGTTCTTGACCTCGTCCCAGTGCGCGGGCAGCCGGCCGTCCGGCATCTTCAGCACGGTCACGTCCAGGTCGGCGCCCGGGCAGAACGCCGCGAGCGCCGCGCGTTCCTCGTCCTCGCGCTCACTGCCGCCGCCGGAGAGCACCAGGGCGTCCACCCGCAGTCCGGGACGGCTCAGCGTGAGCAGGGTGCCGCCCGCGCCGATCGCGATGTCGTCGCAGTGGGCGCCGAGCACCACGATCCGCTCGAGCCGCTCCGGAATCAGTCCGATCACGCCGGCACTCGGTCCTTCTCCCACAGCGCCCACGGGCGCACCCCGCGCGTGTAGGCCTCGTCCAGGGCGTAGCGCTCCTTGACCGTGTCCGTCGGCTTCCAGAAGCCGCGGTAGGGGTAGGCGAGCAGGCGGCCGCGCTTGGCGAGTTCGGCGCACCCGTCGGCGACCAGGTCGCCGTTCTCCGGGATGTGGTCGAACACCTCCTGGCGCAGCACGAAGTACCCGCCGTTCTCCCACAACGGCATCTCGCTCACCGCGGTGATGGAGCCGACCAGGCCGCCCTCGTCCATCTCCACGCAGTGGAACGACGACTGCGGCGGCACGACCATCATCGACGCGCCCGCGTCCGACCGGGAGAACCGTTCGATCATCGACGGCAGCGGCGCGTCGGTGAGCACGTCGGCGTAGTTGGCGAGGAACATCTCGTCACCGTCGAGGTGCTTGCGCACGCGGCGCAGCCGTTCCCCGATCGGCGACTCGATCCCGGTCTGCACGAACGAGATCGTCCAGTCCGCGATGTCGGTGGACAGCAGCTCCGCCTTGCCGCCGCGCAGCACGAAGTCGTTGGAGGTGGTCTCCTCGTAGTTGAGGAAGAAGTCCTTGATGTGGTGGGCGCCGTAACCGAGGCACAGGATGAACTCGGTGTGCCCGAAGTGCGCGTAGTAGCGCATCACGTGCCAGATCAGCGGCCGGGGACCGACCATCGCCATGGGCTTGGGCACGTCGGAAGCGGTGCCGTTGCGCATCCGCATCCCGTACCCGCCGCAGAACAGGACGACCTTCACGTTGGATTCACCTCGACGATTTCCAGGCGGGGTATGGGGAAGACCAGCTTGCCGCCCCACTCCCCGACGTAGGACAGCTGCTGGGTCAGTTCGTCCCGCAGGTTCCAGGGCAGGACCAGGACGTAGTCGGGCCGGTCCGCGGCGATGCGGTCCGGCGGCAGGATCGGGACGCGCGTGCCCGGCGTGAACCGGCCGTGCTTGTACGGGTTGCGGTCGACCGTGTAGGCGAGCAGGTCCGGCCGGATGCCGCAGTGGTTGAGCAGGGTGTTGCCCTTGCCCGGCGCGCCGTAGCCGACCACGGTGAGGCCGTCGTCGGCCGCGTCCACGAGGAACCGCAGCAGGTCGCGGCGCACGCGGGCGACCCGGGCGGCGAACTCGGTGTAGCCGGAGAGTTCGTGCAGCCCGGCGGCCTTCTCCCGGGCCAGGACGTCGACCATGCGGTGGCTCGGTTCACCGGCGGTTTCGGCGGGCTGGGCCCACAGCCGGATGGAGCCGCCGTGGGTCGGCAGCAGCTCGACGTCCACTAGGGACAGTCCGCCGGAGGCGAGCGCCCGCTGCGCCGAAGCCACCGTGTAGTACTGGAAGTGCTCGTGGTAGATCGTGTCGTACTGGGTCTTCTCGATGAGCGTGAGCAGGTGCTGCACCTCGATCGACACCCAGCCGTCGTCGGCGACCAGCGCGCGCAGGCCCTTCGTGAAGCCGATGACGTCCGGGATGTGCGCGTAGACGTTGTTCGCCACGACCAGATCCGCGGGACCGTGCTCGGCCCGCACCGCCGCGCCGGTCTCCGGGCCGAGGAACGCGGTCAGCGTGGGCACGCCCGCGTCCCGGGCGGCTTGGCCGACGTTCACCGACGGCTCCACGCCGAGGCAGCGGATGCCCTGTGCCACAACGTGTTTGAGCAGGTACCCGTCGTTGCTGGCGACCTCGACGACGAACGAGTCGCCGTCCAGGCCCAGCCGGTCCACCGCACCGGCGACGAACCGGCCCGCGTGATCCACCCAGGATTCCGAATACGACGAGAAATACGCGTATTCGGTGAACGTTTCCTCAGGAGTGATCAACGGCGGGATCTGCGCGAGCCAGCAGTCCGTGCACACCCGCAGGTGCAACGGAAAGGTATTTTCCGACTCGTCCAGTTGTGCTTCGGTCAGGAACGCCTCGCACGGCGGGGTCGCCCCGAGGTCGACGACGCTGGCCAGCTGTGTCGAGCCACAGAGTCGGCAGGAGGTCATGCTCCTGATTCGGGAGACGCGAAGGACCTGTTACAAACACGCGGCCGGTTCGTCCCACCGTCTTCGAAATGAGACCCTATTTGCGGATCTCCAGCGTGCAGCACTTCGGCCCGCCACCGGCCTTGCGCAGCTCGGAAATGTCCACGGGCACCGGTTCGTAGCCGCGGGCCGCGAGCCGCTCGGCCAAGTCCGTGGCCTCCACCGGCAGCACCACGTTGCGCCCGTCGGACACGCCGTTGAGGCCGAAGCACTCCGCGTCGGCCGCCGTCGCGAGCACGGCGTCGGGGAACAGGCGCGCCAGGACGCGGCGCGAGCCGGCCGAGAACGCCTCCGGGTAGTAGGCGATCTGTGCCGGCGTGGTGTCGGTCGCCTCGCTGAGCACGAACAGCGCGGTGTCCAGGTGGTAGTAGCGCGGGTCGGTCAGCCGCAGTGACAGCACCGGCACCCCGAGCACCTCCTGCGCCTCGGCGTGCGCGGCGGGGTCGGTGCGGAACCCGGTGCCGGCGAGCAGCATCCGGCCGGTCCACGCGAAGTCGCCCTCGGCCTCGTTCACGTAGGACGGCATGACGACGTCGCGGTAGCCGTGCTCGACGAACCAGCGGCGGAAGTGCTCGGCCTCGGCGGCGCGCTGCGGGGCGCGGAAGCGGGCGCCGAGCACCCGGCCGTCGACGACGGTGCCGGAGTTGGCGGCGAAGACCATGTCCGGCAGCCCTGGCTGCGGCTCGATCTCCTCGACCGTGTGCCCGAGGCGGCGGTAGGTGTCCCGCAGCTCGCGCCACTGCGCCATCGCGCGCCCGGCGCTGACCGGCTGCGTGGGGTCCATCCAGGGGTTGATCGCGTACTCGACGGCGAAGAACCGGGGCGGGCACATGAGGTATCGGCGGGTCGTCGGTACCCGAGTCGTCATGAGTTCACGGTATGGCTCGATTCAGGGACAATCAATCGCTGTTTCTTGCTCATCCACCTGCTAAACATTGCGTGTGAACACGCTCGACCAGCAGATCGTTTCGTGCCTCGTCACGAACGCGCGCGCCAGCTACGCCGAGATCGGGAAGGTCGTCGGCCTGTCCGCCCCGGCGGTCAAACGCCGGGTCGACCGGCTGCTGGAGACCGGGGTGCTGCGCGGCTTCACGGCGGTGGTCGACCCGGAGGCGCTGGGCTGGGGCACCGAGGCGTTCGTCGAGGTGCACTGCCGCGGCAACATCTCCCCGGCCCGCATCCGGGCCCGGCTGGAGCCGCTGCCCGAGGTGGTCGCCGCCTACACGGTGACCGGCGCGGCGGACGCGATCGTGCACCTGCGGGCCGCCGACATCCACCAGCTGGAGATGGCGCTGGAGCGGCTGCGCGGGCTGGAGATCATCGACCGGACGGTGTCCACCGTCGTGCTGTCCAGGCTCCTTGAGCGCCCGCCCAACCCCACGACATGATGGCGACCATGACCGAACGCATCGTGACCGAGCGGCGCGGCAGGGTCGCGGTGATCACCGTCGACGCGCCGCAGCGGCGGAATTCGCTGACCCTGGCGCTTTCCACCGAACTGGCCCAGGCCGTCGCCGAGGCCGAGCAGGACCGCAACGTGCACGCGCTGGTCGTCACCGGCACCCCGCCGGCGTTCTGCGCCGGAGCCGACCTGACCACGCTGGGCAGCGCGCAGGAGGAGGGCCTGCGGGCGGTCTACGAGGGTTTTCTCGCGGTGGCGCGGTCCACATTGCCCACGATCGCGGCGGTCGGTGGCGCGGCCGTCGGCGCCGGGCTGAACCTCGCGCTCGCCGCGGACGTCCGCCTCGCCGGGCCGCGCGCGAAGTTCATCCCGCGGTTCCTCGAACTCGGCCTGCACCCCGGCGGCGGATTCACGTGGATGCTGCAGCGCGCGGTGGGTATCCAGCGGGCGCGGGCGATGACGTTGTTCGGCCAGTCGCTGGACGCCGCGGCGGCGGAGGCGGCCGGGCTGACGTTGCGCACCGTGGACGGTGACCACGACGACCTGCTGGAGGCGGCACTGGAACTGGCGAAACCGGCGGCGGACGCACCCCGCGAGGTGGTACTGGCGACCAAGCTCTCGATGCGGCAAACCTCGACCATGGCCGAGCATTCCCGAGCAGTGGACACCGAGATCGAACCGCAGGTGAAGTCCCTGAATTCCCCCGACTTCGCGGAACGTCTGGCCTCGATGCAGGCGAAGATCACCACACGGAACTAGACGTAACCGTAAGTTACGGGTAACCGGGATCACACCGCCGATTCTCGTCACAGAACAACAAGTAAGGTGGAGGTATCGGCGGAAGTGTGCCCACCGGCCACGACGACGCGGCCTGTCGGGAGAGAGGGATTCTCTGACCCATGAGCACGAGCACGAACGGCAACGGTGTGCTGTCGGCGAGCCGACCCACCGAAGTCGCCAAGCTGGACCGCGTGGTCATCCGGTTCGCCGGCGACTCCGGTGACGGTATGCAGCTGACCGGTGACCGGTTCACCTCGGAGGCGGCGGCCTTCGGCAACGACCTGGCCACGCTGCCGAACTTCCCCGCCGAGATCCGCGCGCCACAGGGCACCATCCCGGGCGTCTCGTCGTTCCAGGTGCACTTCGCCGACTACGACATCCTGACCCCCGGCGACCGGCCGGACGTGCTGGTGGTGATGAACCCCGCCGCGCTCAAGGCGAACCTGCGGGACGTGCCCAACGGCGGCACGATCATCGTCAACACCGACGAGTTCACCAAGCGCAATCTCACGAAGGTCGGCTACGACTCCGACCCGCTGGCCGACGACACGCTGTCGGCGTTCCAGGTGCACAAGGTCGCCATGTCGACCCTGACCCAGGGGGCGCTGGAGGGCACCGGGCTGGGCAAGAAGGACGCCGAGCGGTGCAAGAACATGTTCGCGCTCGGGTTGCTGTCGTGGATGTACCACCGGCCGACCGAGGGCACCGAGGCGTTCCTGCGGGAGAAGTTCGCGAAGAAGCCGGACATCGCCGAGGCGAACATCCTGGCCTTCCGGGCGGGCTGGAACTACGGGGAGACCACCGAGTCGTTCGTCACCACGTATGAGGTGGCGCCGGCGAAGCTGGACAAGGGCACCTACCGGCAGATCACCGGCAACACCGCGCTGGCCTACGGGATCGTGGCGGCCGGGCAGCGGGCCGGGTTGCCGGTCCTGCTGGGCACGTATCCGATCACCCCGGCTTCGGACATCCTGCACGAGCTGTCCCGGCACAAGAACTTCGGTGTGATCACCTTCCAGGCCGAGGACGAGATCGCCGGCATCGGCGCCGCCCTGGGCGCTTCCTACGGCGGCGCGCTCGGGGTGACCTCGACGTCCGGGCCGGGCGTGGCGCTGAAGTCGGAGACCATCGGGCTGGGCGTGATGCTGGAGCTGCCGCTGGTGGTGATCGACGTGCAGCGCGGCGGCCCGTCCACGGGTCTGCCGACCAAGACCGAGCAGGCCGACCTGCTGCAGGCGATGTTCGGCCGCAACAGCGAGTCGCCGCTGCCGGTGATCGCGCCGCAGTCCCCCGGGGACTGTTTCGCGGCGGCGATCGAGGCGGTGCGGATCGCGTTGAAGTACCGGACGCCGGTGATGATCCTGTCCGACGGCGCGAACGCCAACGGTTCGGAGCCGTGGCTGATCCCGAACGTCGAGGACCTGCCTGACCTGTCGGTGGAGTTCGCCACCAAGCCCAACGCGGCGGACGGCTCGGGCGAGTTCTGGCCGTACGTGCGCGATCCGGAGACGCTGGCGCGCGAGTGGGCGGTGCCGGGCACGCCGGGTCTGGAGCACCGCATCGGTGGTCTGGAGAAGCAGGACGGCAAGGGCAACATCTCCTACGATCCGGACAACCACGACCACATGGTCCGGCTGCGCCAGGCCAAGATCGACGGCATCGACGTGCCCGATCTGGAGGTCGACGACCCCTCCGGCGAAGCCCGGGTGCTGGCGCTGGGGTGGGGGTCGACGTTCGGCCCGATCGGCGCCGCGGCCCGCCGGGTGCGCAAGCAGGGCATGCCGATCGCGCAGGCGCACCTGCGGCACCTCAACCCGTTCCCGCGCAACCTGGGCGAGGTCCTGGCCCGCTACGACCGCGTGGTGGTGCCGGAGATGAACCTCGGGCAGCTCGCGCTGCTGCTGCGCGCGAAGTACCTCGTGGACGTGCACTCCTACACCAAGGTCGCCGGCCTGCCGTTCAAGGCCGAGGAACTGCAGCACGTCTTCACCGACATCATCGAAGGAGCGCTGACCCGATGACCGCCACGGATCTCGGTCTCCCCCAGCTCGGTGGCCTGGACCTAGTGCCGACCACCGACGAGACCCAGAAGGCGAAGGACTTCAAGTCCGACCAGGAAGTGCGCTGGTGCCCGGGCTGCGGTGACTACGTCGTGCTCAACACGGTGCAGTCGTTCCTGCCCACGCTCGGGCTCAAGCGCGAGAACATCGTGTTCGTCTCCGGTATCGGCTGTTCGTCGCGGTTCCCGTACTACCTCAACACCTACGGGATGCACTCCATCCACGGCCGCGCGCCGGCGATCGCGACCGGGCTGGCGACCACGCGGCCGGACCTGTCGGTGTGGGTGGTCACCGGTGACGGCGACGCGCTGTCGATCGGCGGCAACCACCTGATCCACGCGCTGCGCCGCAACGTCAACATCAAGATCCTGCTGTTCAACAACCGGATCTACGGCCTGACCAAGGGCCAGTACTCGCCGACCTCGGACCCGGGCACGATCACCAAGTCCACCCCGATGGGGTCGGTGGACACGCCGTTCAACCCGATCTCGCTGGCGCTGGGCGCGGAGGCCACCTTCGTCGGCCGCGCGTTGGACAGCGACAAGAAGGGGCTGACCGAGGTGCTCACCGCGGCGGCCCAGCACCGCGGCTCGGCGCTGGTGGAGATCTACCAGAACTGCCCCATCTTCAACGACGGCGCGTTCGACGTGCTCAAGGACAAGGACGAGGCCGCGCACCGGATCATCCCGCTGCGCGCGGGCGAGCCGATCCGGTTCGGCCCCGACGGCGAGTACGGCGTGGTGCCCAACCGCTGGGGCGGTTTCGAGATCGCCAAGGTGGCGGAGGTCGGCGAGGACGAGCTGATCGTCCACGACCCGACCATCACCGACACCGCGTACGCCTTCGGCCTGTCCCGCATCGGCGACCAGCACCTCAACCACACCCCGACCGGCATCTTCCGCCAGGTCGCCCGCCCCACCTACGACGACCAGGCCCGCGCCCAGGTCGAACAGGCCCGTTCCGCCAAGCCGGCCGACCTGCAGGCACTGCTGACCGGCAAGGACACCTGGAGGGTCGACTGAGTTCGGACGCTCGAGGCCCCGCGCCCTGCCCCGGTGCGGTCCGACCACACGAAAAAGCCCCGCACAGCCATCCGTGCGGGGCTTTTTCGCCTGTCCCTAGAGCGGCCGGAACCCGACCCGCTCCGCGTCGTCCGCGGTGCGGAACCACACCTCCGCCACCATGCGGTTGTACTGCGGCGAGTCCTCGGTGCAGTACCGCAGCGCGGTCACGCTCGCCTTGACGGTGAACTCCTCGGACGGCTTCCCGCCGCCCGGCCGCGGCATCGCCGATCCCGGGCCGAACGGTCCCGGCGGCACGGAGCTGTCCCGCGGGGTCGGCTCGAACAGCGAGCCGCTGCGGCCACCTTCCTCGGTCCGGATCGGCTCCCGCCGCTCGACGGTCCGCATCGAGGGCCGCGGCGGGTCGAAGGCGTGCGAGGACCGCCGCGGCTGCCGCTTGGGCAGGACCTGCGTGGTCTCCGTGGCCGTCTCCTCGTCGGTGGCCTGCTCCGGCTCGCCGGAACCGAACGCGTAGGCCGGCGGCTCCGGCTCGGCCGGGGCGAACGGCGTGAAGGCCGACCCGGACTCCGGCACCCGCTGCGGTTCGGGAGCGTGATCGGGATCGAACAGCGACCCCCGCTCCGGCTCCGGAGCCTCCTCCCGCCCGAACAGCGTCCCGGCCCCGGCCGCCGACTCGTCACGCGCGTGCGCTCCCCGGCCCGCCTGGCCCTGCTCGAACAGCGAGGAGCGCTCGTCAGCCTCCGGCGACCCCTCACGCCCGGCCCGCTCCTGCTCGAACAACGAGGCGCGCTCCGCAGCCGACGCCCCACGCTCATGTGCACTGCCGGCCTGGCCCGGCTCGAACAAGGCGCCGCGCCCAGCAGCCGGCTCATCCCGCTCGAACAACGAGCCACGCCCGGTGGCCGTCTCGTCCCGGCCGAACAGCCCCGCCGGCTGCTCCTCCGACGGCCCGGCCTGCTCCTGCCCGAACAACGACCCGCGCCCAGCCCCCTGGTCCTGCTCGAACAGCGACCCGCGCCCCTGCTCGGCTCCAGCCGCCGGGCCCCGCCGGTACGCGGCCTCGTCTTGTTCGAACAGCGCTCCGCGCCCCTGCTCGGCCTCCGCGAAGCCAGGCGCAGCCTCATCGCCCTGCTCGTGATCGCCCACGCGCAGCGCCCCGCGCTCGGCGGCGTCGTCCCGCTCGCGGCCGAACGCGTTGAAGACCGTCGTCGCGTCGGACTGCGGCTCCTCCGGCTCGAACAGCGAGTCGTCGTCGATCTCGGACCCCGGCTGGTACCCGGGCGACCGTCCGGCGAGACTGTCGCGCTCCAGCCAGGACGGTGGCGCGTGGTGCTCCTCGGCGCCAGGGGTCTCCGCGGCGATCGGTTCCTTCCGCGCGACCGGCGCGGACACCGGGTCCCGCTCCATCGTGCGCGTCGGCTGCGCGGCGGGCGCGCTCTGCGCGGCGAGGAGCCTGCGCTCCAGGTGGCGGCTTCTCGCCTGGGCGGGTCGTGCCAGGAACAACCAGGTCAGCAGCACCCCGACCACGAATGCCGCCGCGCTCCACAGCCAGACCTGTCCGAAAATGGACATCCGTGCTGCCCTTCCTTTCCTACCGCGCGGTTACCACTCTCAGTGACGCCGCAGCGGCGCGCGCATGACGCTCGAACGCAACCCCATTACCGCGTCCGCGCGACGAGGTAGTCCGCGACGGACTCGCACGCGTCCCTCGCGGGCCCGGCCGGCAGGGGGGCCAGCTCGGTCCTCGCCCGCTGAGCGTAGTCCGACAGGGTGACCATGGCGCGGTCCAGGCCGGTGGACGCCCGGAGCAGCGTCAGGGCCTCCTCGACCAGCTCGTCGTCGGTGATCGGGCCGGCCAGCAGCTCGACCAGCCGCGGGTCGGTGTCCGGGTCGGCCAGCGCGTACAGCATCGGCAGCGTGCGCACGCCTTCGCGCAGGTCGGTGCCCGGCGTCTTGCCGGACTCGTGCGACGGCGACGCGATGTCGATGATGTCGTCGGAGATCTGGAACGCGGTGCCGATGATCTCGCCGAACCGCTGCATCGCGAGGATCGCGTCGGGCTTGGCGCCGGACACCATCGCGCCGAACCGCCCGGAGGTGGCGATCAGCGAACCGGTCTTCTGCGCGATCACGGTGAGGTAGTGGTCCACCGGGTCCTCGCCCTCGCCCGGCCCGACCGTCTCCCGCATCTGGCCGGTGACCAGCTCGCTGAACGTCTCGGCGAGGATCCGGGCGGCGTCGGTGCCCAGGTCGGACACCAGCCGTGAGGCGTGCGCGAACAGGAAGTCGCCGGTCAGGATGGCGATGCTGTTGGTCCAGCGGGCGTTGACGCTGGGCGCGCCGCGCCGCATCGTCGCCTCGTCCATCACGTCGTCGTGGTACAGCGTGGCCAGGTGCACCAGCTCGACGGCCGCCGCGGCGATCACGACGTCGGAGTGGTTGCCCTCGCCGAACTCGCCCGCCAGCAGGGTCAGCATCGGACGAAAACGTTTGCCACCCGCCTCGACCAGGTGCGACGCGGCGTCGTGGACGGCCCGCACCTCGCTGCGCGCGGTGTCGCGCAACAGCTTCTCGACGTCGTCCAGTCCAGCGGCCAGCGTGCGCAGCAGCTGCTCGTCGGCGATCCGCAGGCCCACGCTCCCGCGCAGCTCCTCGATCGTGCTACCCCGGTGCCGCACTGACACGTTGTCCGCCCTCTCCGCACTTCACTGACCGGTCCTCACCAGCGTAATGGCTGCACCCGGGGCGTTCGTGCGCCCTCTGCGAACCACTCCGGTGATGCGCGTGACAGCGCGCCCCACACCATCGGGTGAGGCAGCCCGCGAGCACTCCTGACCAGCACTAACGTTCGCGGCGTGACCAGCAGGCGAGCCCGGAACACCATCGTCGCGGCGATCATGCTCGGGATGCTGCTGGCCGCGCTCGACCAGACGATCGTCTCCACCGCCCTGCCGACCATCGTGGCCGATCTGGGCGGCGCGAACCACCTGTCGTGGGTGGTCACGTCCTACCTGCTCGCCGAAACGATCATGACGGTGCTGATCGGCAAGTTCGGCGACCTGTTCGGGCGCAAGCGGGCGTTCCTGGCCAGCGTGGTGCTGTTCCTCGCCGGGTCGTTCCTGTGCGGGTGGGCCGACTCGATGGCCACGCTCGTCGCGTTCCGCGCGTTGCAGGGCCTCGGCGCGGGCGGGCTGATGGTGACTTCGGCCGCGGTCATCGCCGACGTCGTCCCGCTGCGCGAACGCGGCAAGTACCAGGGCGCGATCGGGGCGGTGTTCGGCGTCTCGACGGTGGCCGGGCCGCTGCTCGGCGGGCTGTTCGTGGACCACCTGAGCTGGCGGTGGGCGTTCTACGTCAACGTGCCGCTCGGGGTGCTGGTGATCCTCGTGGCCGCGGTCGCGCTGCCCACGGTCAAGGCGGCGGTCAAGCCGCGCATCGACTACCTGGGGATCGTCCTCATCGCGCTCGCCTCGACCGGTCTGACGCTGGTGACGAGCTGGGGCGGCACCGAGTACCCGTGGGCGTCGCCGGTGATCATCGGGATGGCGGCGGGCTCGGTCCTGCTGCTGGTCGCGTTCGTGCTGGTGGAGTTGCGGGCCGAGGAGCCGATGCTGCCGATGCGCCTGTTCCGCGGCCGGGTGTTCTCGGTGGCCGGCATCCTGAGCTTCGTGGTCGGGTTCGCGATGCTCGGCGGCATCACCTACCTGCCGACGTACCTGCAGCGGGTGCAGGGCGCGAGCGCGACCGAATCGGGGCTGCGGATGCTGCCACTGGTGGTCGGGATGATGATCACCGCGCTGGTCAGCGGCACCGTGATCAGCCGGAGCGGCCGCTACCGGGCGTTCCCGATCGCCGGCTCGCTGGTGCTGGCGCTGGGCCTGTACCTGCTGTCGCACCTGGACGCCGGCACGAGCTTCTGGGTCACCTCGGCGTACATGATCGTGCTGGGACTGGGGCTCGGGTGCACCATGCAGGTGCCCACGATCGTCGTGCAGAACACCGCCGACTACACCGACCTCGGGGTGGCGACGTCGGGCGTGAGTTTCCTGCGGACGCTGGGCAGTTCCTTCGGCGTGGCGGTGTTCGGCACGATCTACGCGAACAACCTGCCGCCGCGACCGTCCACCGAGTCCTATGTGGACGCGATTCACACGATGTTCCTGATCGCCTCGCCGATCGGCCTGCTCGCGCTGCTGGTCGCGTTGTTCCTCGCGGAGGTTCCGCTGCGGGACAGCTCGAAGGCGCTGACGTCGGGCAACAGCGGCGTCGGGGAGGGCTTCGCGATGCCCGGATCCGGGGATTCGCGGCAGGAGCTGGAGAAGGTCGTGGCGATGGTGTGGGCGAAGCAGCAGACCGATCCGGGGCCGGAGATCCTGGCCCGGTCCGGTGTCCCGCTGAGCTACGCGCAGGCGTGGCTGATCGCGCAGATCTACCGCAACAGCGTCGACGACGGCGACGCCACGCTGCAGGAGATCGCCACGCAGACCGGCGTCCCCGCGGGGATCTTCGAGCCGACCGCGCGCCAGCTCGTGGCCGCCGGGCAGCTCGCCGAGGCCGACGGGCACTTCACGTTCACCGGGCACGGCAGCGACACGTTCGCGCGGCTGGTCGGCGCGTGGCGGCTGTGGGTGTTGGACAACGTGACGGGCTCGGATGCCGCCGCGGGCCGCGACTTCACGGCCTGCGTGGACGAGATCGCGACCCAGCTGATCAGCAACAGCCGGTCGCTGACGTCGTCCGGACGGCACGCGGCGCCGGTCGCCTAGCACACGCATCCGACAAAAACGCCGCCCCGACGGGAAAACGGCGCGACTTGTCCACATCGCCTTCAGCCATCCACAGAATCTCGTTCTGTTTCCCACTCCGCCGCCACACCGGGCATGCTCGAGACATCCCTCCCGAAAGGAGCCTCGAGAAATGACCGAACAGACCCTTCCCGGCCGCCGCAACCGCAACCAGGCCACCCGCCTGGCCCTGGCCGAGGCGCGCCAGCGTGGACTGGCCCGGCGGCATCTGCGCAAGCTGATGCGGCTGGCCCACGACCAGCCCTGCCGTTGCGGCGAAGTGCACCGGCACGTGTGTTCCTATCCCGACGTGGTGCGCGCGCTCGATTCCACCTGACCGCCGAACGCGGAAGTGCCCTCCGCCCGGGTGGGCGAAGGGCACTTCCGGAAGTCACGGCGTCAGAAGGCGAAGGCGCCCGCTCCCGCCCAGTCGAGCGCGAAGGCGGGGGCGACACCGAGCAGCAGGGTGATGATCACGCCGAGCGTGATCGCCGCCGTGGTGAACGCGCCCGGCACCGTCACGGTGGGGCCGTCGGGGGCCGGCTTGCTGAAGTACATGAGCACGACCACCCGCAGGTAGAAGAACGCCGCGACGGCGCTGAACACCAGCGCGACCACCACCAGGGGCGCCATGCCGTCCCGCAGCGCCGCCGAGAACACCACGAACTTGCCGACGAACCCGCTGGTGAGCGGGATCCCGGCCAGAGCAAGAAGGAGGAAGGTGAACACCCCGGCCAGCACGGGCGACCGCTTGGCCAGGCCGGCCCACGCCGACAGGTGCGTGGCCTCGCCCTTGGCGTCGCGCACGAGCGAGACCACCCCGAACGCGGCGAGCGTGGTGAAGCCGTAGGCCAGCAGGTAGAACAGCGTGCCGGACAGGCCCTGGTCGGTCATCGCGAGCGTGCCGACGAGCAGGAAGCCGGCGTGCGCGATGGACGAGTAGGCGATCATGCGCTTGACGTCGGTCTGGGTGAGGCCGAGCACGGCGCCGATCGCCATGGAGATGATCGCGACCGCCCACAGCACGCCGCGCCACTCCCAGCTGGTCGACTCGAACCCGACGGTCAGCACGCGCAGGATGCCACCGAACGCGGCGACCTTGGTGCAGGCCGCCATGAACCCGGTGACCGGGGTCGGCGCGCCCTGGTAGACGTCCGGCGTCCAGGTGTGGAACGGGCCGACTGAACCCTTGAACAGCAACCCGACCACGAGGAGGCCCATGCCCGCGAACAACAGCATGTCCGAACGGTCCGAGCCGGCCGCGGCGCCCGCGATGTCGGCCAGCTTGACCGAACCGGCGTAGCCGTACAGCAGCGCGAGCCCGTAGAGGAAGAACGCCGACGAGAACGCCCCGAGGAGGAAGTACTTGACCGCCGCCTCTTGCGACAGCAGGCGCCGGCGCCGGGCCAGGCCGCACATCAGGTACAGCGGCAGGCTCAGCACCTCGAGCGCGATGAACATGGTGAGCAGGTCGTTGGCCGCGCAGAACGTCATCATCCCGCCCAGCGCGAACAGCGCCAGCGGGAAGACCTCGGTCTGCATCCCGGTCGAGCCGACCTGGGCCCGGTCCTGCACCGTGCCCGGCCGGATGGCGGCCTGCGCCACGAAAGCGCCGCCCGGCTCCACCGAGCGGTCCGCGATCAGCAGGATCGCGGGCAGCGCGAGGGCGAGCAGGGTGCCCCACAGGAACAGGGCGGGCTTGTCGACCGACACCGCGCCGCTGAGGGTGGTCAGGCCCTTGACCGGCGAACCGCTGACGTACACGGCCAGCGCGACGCCGGCGGCGGCCAGCCCGGTCAGGCTGAGCAGCACCTGCGACGGCCACCGCATGTGCCGGGGCAGGAAGGCCTCGAACAGCACGCTGACGCACGCCGCGCCGAGCACGATCAGCACCGGCAGGATCGCGTCGTACTCGATCTGCGGTGCGGTGATTTGCCCTTGCTGGGCCAGAATCCCGAGCATTTCACTGGCCTCCGTTGAGTGCGGAAAGCGTCGCGTCGACCGACGGGGTCACCGTGTCCAGCACGGGTTGGGGGTAGAAGCCGAGCCCGATGATCAGCACGACCATCGGCACCAGGATCGCCAGCTCCCGGCCGCCGAGGTCCCGGATCGTCTTCCGGGCGCCCAGCTCGGGAGCGATCGCGGTGCCCGGGCCTCCCCCGGCGCCGACCAGCGCGGTCCCCCGCACCGGGCCGGTCATCAGGCGCTGGTACAGCCAGAGCACGTAGGCCGCGGCGAGCACCATGCCGACGGTCGCGAGGATCGCGTACACCGGCTGGGTCTCGAACGCGCCCAGCAGCACCAGGAACTCACTGACGAACGAGTTGGTACCCGGGAGGGACAACGTGGACAGACCCGCGATGAGGAGCATGCCGCCGAGCAGTGGCGTGAGCTTGTACATGCCGCCGTAGTCGGAGATCCGGGTGGACCCGCCGCGCGCGATCACCAGGCCCAGCACCACGATCAGCATGCCGGTCGCGAGGCTGTGGTTGAGCATGTAGGTCACCGCGCCGACGGTCGCCTGCTGGGTGAAGGCGAAGATGCCCAGTGCGATGAACCCGAAGTGGGCGATCGAGACGTAGGCGACGAAGCGTTTCATGTCCTGCTGCCCGGCGGCGAGGATCGAGCCGTAGAGCACGCCGATCACGGCGAGCACCAGCACCAGCGGTGCCAGCTGTTTGCTGGCCTCCGGGAACATCGGCAGGCAGTAGCGCAGGAAACCGAACGTGCCGACCTTGTCCAGCACACCGACCAGCAGCACGGCGACGCCGATGGGCGCCTCGCCGGCCGCGTCGGGCAGCCAGGTGTGGAACGGCACGAGCGGCGCCTTGATCGCGAACGCCAGGAAGAACCCGAGGAACAGCCAGATCTGGGTGCTCGCCGGCGCGTCCCGGACCACCGTGACCAGCGTGGCCCAGTCGAAGGTGCCGTTGCCCAGCTCGTCGGCGGCGAGCGAGTAGGCCCCGATCGCCGAGGCCAGCATGATCAGACCGCCGAGGAAGGAGTACAGGAAGAACTTGACCGCCGCGTACTGCCGGTTCGCGCCGCCGTAGCCGCCGATGAGGAAGTACATCGGGATCAGCATGATCTCGAACAGCACGTAGAACAGGAACACGTCGGTGGCGGCGAACACCGCGATGGTGATGGCCTCCTGCACCAGGATCAGCGCGAGGAAACCACCCGCGCTGCGGTCCTGCGGCAGCTTGTCCGCCGTGCCCAGGGCGCCGATGACGATCGGCACCAGGAAAGCGATCACGGCGATCATCACCAGCGCGATGCCGTCGATGCCGAAGGAGATGTGCACGCCGAAGCTCGGGATCCAGTCCATCGAGCTGGTGTGCTGCAGGCGGGCGCCGTCCGGCTGGTAGGTCGCCCACGTCGGGATGATCATCGCCAGCTCGACGAGGGCGAACACCACCGCGGCGACGGTGGCGAGCCGGTCGTTGCGGCGCAGCCCGGTGACGACGCACGCGCCGACCAGCGGCCAGAGGATGAGGGCCAGTACCCAGGTCATGAGAACCTCACCATCAGCAGTGCGGCGACGAGGACGAACGAGCCGGCCAGCATCGACAGGGCGTACGAGCGGACGAAGCCGGTCTGCAGTCTGCGCAGCCGCCCGGACCCGCCACCGAGTGCGGCGGCCAGGCCGTTGACGGCGCCGTCGACGCCCCGGCTGTCGAGGTAGACCGAGAACCGGGTGAGCCACATGCCCGGGGTCGCGACCAGTGCCTCGTTGACCGCGTTGCCGTACAGGTCCTTGCGGGCCGCCTTGACGACGGCGGAGACGTTCTCCGGCCGCTCGACCGGGGTGTCCCGGCGCCCGACGACGAGCCAGGCGAGCAGCACGCCGAGCGCGGACAGGGCGACCGTGATCCACGGGATGAGCGAGTGCGGGATCGCGGTGTGCTCGGCCTCGCCGAGTTCACCCAGTGCCGGGGCGAGCCACTCGGAGAGGCGGTCGCCGAGGGCGAAGAACGCGCCGGCGCCGAGCGAGCCGATGGCCAGCACGATCATCGGCGCGGTCATCACCGGCGGCGACTCGTGCGGGTGGAACTCCTTGCCCTCGGCGGTGCGCAGGTCGCGCCAGCGTTCCTTGCCGAAGAAGGTGAGCAGCATCAGCCGGGTCATGTAGAACGCGGTCAGCGCGGCGCCGAGCATCGCGGCGAGGCCGAACACCCAGCCGCGCCAGCCTTCCTGGCCGAAGGCGGCCTCGATGATCGCGTCCTTGGAGAAGTAGCCCGACAGGAAGGGGAACCCGATGAGCGCCAGGTAGCCGAGCCCGAAGGTGACGAACGTGATCGGCATGTGCCGGTACAGGCCGCCGAACTTGCGCATGTCGACCTCGTCGTTCATGCCGTGCATGACCGAACCGGCGCCGAGGAACAGACCGGCCTTGAAGAAGCCGTGCGTGAGCAGGTGCATGATGCCGAGCGCGTAGCCGAACGGCCCGAGCCCGACGGCGAGCATCATGTAGCCGATCTGGCTGACGGTCGAGTACGCGAGCACCTTCTTGATGTCGTCGTAGGCGCAGCCGATGATGCACCCGATCAGCAGGGTTATCGCGCCGACGAGGGTGACGATCAGCCGGCCCGTCTCGGTCTCGTTGTAGATCGGGTTGGCGCGCGCCACCAGGTACACGCCGGCGGTGACCATGGTGGCCGCGTGGATCAGGGCCGACACCGGGGTCGGGCCCTCCATGGCGTCCGGGAGCCACGCCTGGAGCGGGAACTGGCCGGACTTACCGCACGCGCCGAGCAGCAGCAGGATCGCGATCGCGGTGATCACGGCGGGCGGGGCGTCGCCGATGCGGTCGAACACACCCGCGTAGGTGACCGTGCCGAGGTACTTGAACATCAGGAAGATCGCGAGCGCGAGGCCGACGTCACCGACGCGGTTCATCAGGAACGCCTTCTTCGCGGCGGTCGCCGCGGACGGGCGGTCCGAGTACCAGCCGATGAGCAGGTACGACGCCAGGCCGACGCCCTCCCAGCCGAGGTAGAGCGTCACGAAGTTGTTGCCCAGCACCAGAACCAGCATGGAGGCCACGAAGAGGTTCAGGTACCCGAAGAAACGACGCCGGTTGCGGTCCTCCGCCATGTAGCCGATCGAGTAGATGTGGATCAACGCGCCCACACCGGTGATCAGCAGGATGAAGACGAGTGAGAGCGCGTCGATGCGGAGTCCGAAGTCGATCTGGAGGTCACCGACGCCGATCCAGGTGAACATCCTGGTGTCGGTCACGTGCCCGTCGCTGCCGAAGAACAGCACCAGGCCGTACACGAACGACGCGATGACCGTCGCACACCCGAGGAGGTGACCCCAGCGGTCGGTGCGCCGTCCCCCGGCCAGCAGGACGAGCGCGCCGAGGGCCGGAAACGCGACCAGCAGCCACGATGATGCGATCACTGAGTAGCCCTTGCCCTTCTCAGTACTTGAGCAGGTTGGTGTCGTCGACCGAGGCCGAGCGGCGGGTGCGGAAGATGGCCATGATGATCGCCAGCCCGACGACGACCTCGGCGGCGGCGACGACCATCACGAAGAACGCCATCACCTGGCCGTCGAGCCCGCCGTTCATGCGGGAGAACGTGACCAGGGAGAGGTTCACGGCGTTGAGCATCAGCTCGATGCACATGAACACGACGATGGCGTTGCGCCGCACCAGCACGCCGACCGCGCCGATGGCGAACAGCAGGGCCGAGAGCAGCAGGTAGTAGGTGGGGGTCATTCCTCGTCACCCTTCCCGACCAGTGCGTGGGCGTCGGGCTGCGGTTCGGTGCCCTCGACCTGCTTGCGCTCGGCTTCGAGGCGGGCCGTGGGCGTGGACTCGATGATCGTGGACAGCGACTCGGGCGCGACCGAGCCGTCGGGCAGGATCGCGGGAGTCGTGACCGAGTGGGAGGTGGCGAACACGCCGGGTCCCGGCTTGGGCGAGATGCGTTCGTACTCGCCGCGGAACCGGGCCTCGACGAGTTCCTTCTGCGTCCGGCGGCCGCGCTTCTCGGTGAAGGCGAGCACCATGGCCCCGAGCGCGGCGGTGATCAGCAGCGCCGAGGTGAGCTCGAACGGGAACAGGTAGTCGGTGAAGATGAGGCGGCCGAGCCCGCCCGCGGTCCCGTCCGGCGCGGGCGCCGGGGTGACGTTGGCGAGCGCCCGGGTGAGCGCGGTGGCCATGAGCCCGGCGATGCCGATGCCGAGGATGCCGCCCCACAGGCGCTGCCCGCGCAGCACCTCGACGACGGAGTCGGAGCTTTCCCGGCCCACGAGCATCAGCACGAACAGGAACAGCATCATGATCGCGCCGGTGTAAACGATGATCTGGGTGAACCCGAGGAACGGCGCGCGCTGGACCATGTAGAGGATGCCCAGCGAGAACATCGTGAGGGCCAGGAAGAGCGCCGAGTGAACCGCATTGCGCGCGAAGATCAGCCCGAGGGCGCCCAGAAGGGCCACCGGACCAAGAATCCAGAACGCGATGGCCTCTCCGGTGGAGACCGCCTCCGCGACCTGTGCCAGCACCATCACCGCACCTCCTCAGGCATGGCCCCCACGGACGTGCCGCGCGCCGGCCGGTGGGCCCAGGAAGAAAACTGGAAGCGGCTCATCGGACAGTCTCCTCACCGGAGCAACCCGAGTCCGGGGCGTTGCCGCGGAACGCGGAGCGCCCCTCGGGCGGATTCGTCCGGCTGCGGATCGACGGGACGCGCAGAAAGACCCGGGCCGTCATTGGATCGCCTCCTCGCGGGAGGTTTCCACCGTTTCGCCCGTTGGGATGCCTCTGCCGCGGGCCAGCTCCGGGCCGTGCACGTAGTAGTCCTGCTCGTCGTCGCCCAGGCGCATTGGGTGCGGGGGTTGCTCCATGCCCGGCAGGAGCGGTGCGAGCAGGTCCTCCTTGGTCCAGATCAGCTTCTGGCGATCATCGTCCGCCAGTTCGTAGAAGTTGATCATCGTCAGGGAGCGGGTCGGGCAGGCCTCGACGCACAGGCCGCAGCCGATGCACCTCAGGTAGTTGATCTGGTAGTCCTTGCCGTACCGCTCACCGGGCGAATACCGGGCGTCCTCGGTGTTGTCGCCACCCTCGACGAAGATCGCGTCCGCCGGGCACGCCCACGCGCACAACTCGCAGCCGACGCACTTCTCCAGCCCGTCCGGGTGCCGGTTGAGCTGGTGCCGCCCGTGGTAGCGCGGCGCGGCCGGGGCGCCGATCTCCGGGTACTCCTCCGTCGCCACCTTCTTGAACATCGTCCCGAACGTGACGCCGAAACCCTTGATGGGGTCAAACAGTCCCATCGGAACCCTCCTTCCCGGCGCCCACCTGGGCAGGCTCCGAAGTCCGACCCGCCACCCGGCGCCGGCGCTTCCCGGCGCCCCGCTCGGGCACCTCGGGCACGCGCAAATCCAACGGCGGCAACGGGAACCCGCCACCGGTGACCGGCACCGAATCGCCCTCCGCCTGCTTCTTCTCCGGCACCAGCAGCGCGATCGCCACCGCGACCACCACCACGATCGCCCCGCCGATCAGGATCTGGCCCGTCGAGAGCCCGCCGTTGTTCCGGATCGCGCGGATCGACGAGATGATCACGATCCACACCAGGTTGGCCGGCACCAGGACCTTCCAGCCCAGCTTCATGAACTGGTCGTAGCGGAACCGCGGCAGCGTCCCGCGCAGCCAGATGAACCCGAACAGCAACGCGAACAGCTTCACCGCGAACCAGATCAGCGGCAGCCACCCCTGGTTCAGCGGCGAATCCAACCCGACGAACGGGAACATCCAGCCACCGAGGAACAGCGTCGTCGCGAACGCCGAGACGATCACCATGTTCACGTACTCGGCGAGGAAGAACATCGCGAACTTCATCGACGAGTACTCGGTGTGGAACCCGCCGACCAGCTCCGACTCCGCCTCCGGCAGGTCGAACGGCGCCCGGTTCGTCTCGCCGACCATCGAGATCAGGTAGATCACGAAACTCGGCAGCAACAGGTAGAAGTACCAGCCGCGGGCCTGCGCCTCGACGATCGCGCCGGTCGCCAGCGACTGCGAGTACAGCACCACCCCGACGATCGACAGGCCCATCGCGATCTCGTAGGAGATCACCTGCGCCGCCGACCGCAGCCCGCCGAGCAGCGGGTACGGCGACCCGGACGACCACCCGGCGAGCACGATCCCGTACACCCCGACCGACGAGCAGGCCAGGATCACCAGCACGCCGACCGGCAGGTCGACCAGCTGCAACACGGTCTGCTCACCGAAGATCGACACCCGCGGCCCGAACGGGATCGCGGCCAGCGCGATCAGCGCGGGCACCGCGGACAGCACCGGCGCCAGGAAGTACACCTTCCGGTCGGCGCCGTCCGGGATGATCTGCTCCTTGAACGGCAGCTTGATCGCGTCCGCCAGCGACTGGAAGTACCCGCCGGGGCCGACGCGGTTCGGGCCGGGCCGGTTCTGCATCCGGCCGATCGCCTTGCGCTCCCACACGATGAGGAAGATCGTCAGGAGCGGCCCGATCAGCAGGACCACGACCGTCTTGAGCAGGATCAGCCACCACGGGTCGTCCGCGAGCAGCTCCGCCCTGGTCATCTGCTCAGGAACCTGAGCAACCAACGGTGTCATCGCCGCACTCCCTCGATGTTGACGACCGCCCCGTGGCCGGCGCCGAGCGTCGGGCGCAGCCGCGAGCCGTCGGAGTTGCCCGGCAGCCACACCACGTCGTCCGGCAGGTCGGCGATCTCGACCGGCAGCGTGATCGCGCCCCGCTCGGTCGACACCGTCACCTCGTCACCGAGCTCCGCCGCGGTCTTCGCCGACACCCGGGCCACCACCCTCCGCGCGGTCCCGGCCAGGTGCGGCTCGTCCGCCTGCAGCGAGCCCTCGTCCAGCAGCTGCCGCCAGCTCGCCAGCCGCGCCTGCCCCGGCCCGACCTCGGCGGCCGCGCGCGCGGCACCGGACTCCCAGAACTTGCCGTGCGAGGCGCCCGACGAGCCGAGCCGGGCGAAGTCGGCGTACGCGGCCGCCGGGGTCTGGGTGAACAGGTCCGCGTCCATCTCGACGGCGAGCGTGTCCAGCACCCGGCAGTCCGGCAGGGCGCCGGTGCCCTCGAGCGTCGCGTCGAACACGCGGCGCCGGCCCTCCCAGTTGACGAAGCTGCCGGACTTCTCGACCACCGGTGCGATCGGCAGGACCACGTCCGCGTGCTCGGTGACCGTGCTCGCCCGCATCTCCAGGCTCACCACGAACTCCGCCCGCGACAGCGCCCGCCGCGCCAGCTCCGGGTCCGGCAGGTCGTCCAGGTCCACGCCGCCGACGACCACGCCGGACAGGTACCCGCCGGCCAGCGCGCCGACGATGTCGTTAGTGTCACGCCCCGGCTCGGCCGGCACCGACACCCCCCACGCCGCCTCGACCTCGGCGCGCGCCGCGTCGTCGGTCACCGGGCGGCCGCCGGGCAGCAGCGTCGGGGCGACACCGGCGTCCAGCGCGCCACGCTCCCCCGCCCGGCGCGGGATCCACGCGACCTTCGCGCCGGTCCGCGCGGCCAGCCGCCGCACCGCGGCGAACAGGCCCGGCACCTCGGCCGCCCGCTCGCCGACCAGCACGACCGCGCCGTCCGCGCCCAGCGCCGACTCGACGTCCGGCGCGTGCTCCGGAATGCCGTCCAGCGCCGCGGCCTCCGAGCCGGGCACGCACGCGAGCAGCTCGCCGGAGGTCTTGCGCACGGACGGCGTCGTCCACTGTCCCAAGTGGACTACGCGGGCGCGGTTCTTGCGGGCGGCCTTGCGCAGCCGGAGGAAGACGATCGGCGCCTCCTCCTCGGGCTCGAACGCCACGCACAGCACCGTCGGCGCGTTCTCGATCGCGCCGAACGTGACGCCGTGTTCCGGCGTCGTGCCCGCCACTTCGGCGGCGAGGAAGTCCAGCTCCTCCGGCGAGTGCGCCCGCGCCCGGAAGTCGATGTCGTTGGTGCGCAACGCGACCCGGGCGAACTTCGCGTAGGAGTAGGCGTCCTCCAGGGTCAGCCGGCCGCCCGCGAGGACCGCGGCGCCGCGGCTGTCCCGGGCCTTCGCCAGCCCCTCGGCGGCGACCCGCAGCGCCTCGGTCCACGGCGCTTCCCGCAGCTCACCGGAGGCGTCGCGCACCAGCGGCCGCCGGATCCGGTCCGCCGCCGTGGCGTACCGGAACGCGAAGCGGCCCTTGTCGCAGATCCACTCCTCGTTGACCTCCGGGTCGTTCGCGGCGAGCTTGCGCATCACCTTGCCGCGCCGGTAGTCGGTGCGCTCCGCGCAGCCGGACGAGCAGTGCTCGCACACGCTGGGCGCGGACACCAGGTCGAAGGGCCGCGACCGGAAGCGGTACTGCGCGCTGGTCAGCGCCCCGACCGGGCAGATCTGGATGGTGTTGCCGGAGAAGTACGACTGGAACGGCGCGCCCGACGACGTGCGCGACGCGAGGTCGAACACGTCCGCCGTTTCGGCCGTGCCGATCTGCTGGTGCGCGCCGCGCTCCAGCAGGTCGATGAACGGGTCGCCGGCGATCTGCGCGGAGAACCGCGTGCACCGCTGGCACAGCACGCACCGCTCGCGGTCGAGCAGCACCTGCGTGGAGATCGGCAGCGGCTTGGGGAACGTGCGCTTGGTGTCGCGGAACCGCGAGTCGGCGCGGCCGTGCGCCATCGCCTGGTTCTGCAGCGGGCACTCACCGCCCTTGTCGCACACCGGGCAGTCCAGCGGGTGGTTGATGAGCAGCAGCTCCATCACGCCCTGCTGGGCCTTGTCCGCGACCGGCGAGGTGAGCTGGGTCTTGACGACCATCCCGTCGGCGACCGTCATCGTGCACGACGCCTGCGGTTTCGGCATCGGCCGCCCGCCCATCTCGACCTCGACGAGGCACTGGCGGCAGGCCCCGGCCGGGTCGAGCAGCGGGTGGTCGCAGAACCGCGGGATCACCGTGCCGAGCCGCTCCGCGGTGCGGATCAGCAGCTCGCCCTTGGGCGCGATGACCTCTTCGCCGTCGATGGTCAGCTTGACGTGACCTTCCGGGACCGGCGTCTCGGTCTTGGGGTTCTCTGGCGCGATCGTCATGCCTGTGCTCCCACCAACTCGCGCTTGTTGCTCTCGCACAGGGCGAGGAATTCGTCGCGGAAGTACTTGATCCCGCTGGTGATCGGGCTGACCGCGCCGTCACCGAGGGCACAGAACGACCGGCCGAGGATGTTGTCGCAGACGTCGAGCAGCGTGTCGATGTCCTCGGCGGTGCCCCGCCCGTCGACCATCCGCTCCAGGATCTGCGCCAGCCAGTACGTGCCCTCGCGGCACGGCGTGCACTTGCCGCACGACTCGTGCTCGTAGAACTTCGTCCACTTCATCACAGCCCACGGCACCGACACGGTCTCGTTGAACACCTGCACCGCGGTGGTGCCGAGCATCGACCCGGCCTCCGCCGCTCCCTCGAAGTCGAGCGGGATGTCCAGGTGCTCGGCGGTGAACATCGGCGTGGACGACCCGCCCGGCGTCCAGAACTTGAGCGGGATGCCGTCCTTCATGCCGCCGCACAGTTCGAGCAGCTCACGCAGGGTGGTGCCGAGCGGCGCCTCGTACTGACCGGGCTTTTCCACGTGCCCGGAGATCGAGTAGATCTTCGGGCCCGGCGACTTCTCCCGGCCCATCTTGCGGAACCAGTCCGCGCCGCCGTTGACGATGAACGGGACGCTGGCGATGGTCTCGACGTTGTTCACCGTGGTCGGCGCCGCGTACAGACCGGCGGCCGCGGGGAACGGCGGCTTGAGCCGCGGCTGACCGCGGCGGCCTTCGAGCGAGTCGAGCAGCGCGGTCTCCTCGCCGCAGATGTACGCGCCCGCCCCGGCGTGCACGGTGATGTCCAGGTCGAAGCCGGAGCCGAGGATGTCGCGGCCCAGGTACCCGGCCCGGTAGGCCTCGCGCACCGCCGCGTTGAGCCGCCGGTACGGGTGCAGCGCCTCGCCGCGGACGTAGATGAAGCAGTGGTGCGACCGCATCGCGTAGGCGGCGATGATGCAGCCCTCGATCAGCGAGTGCGGGTCGGCCATCATCAGCGGGATGTCCTTGCAGGTCCCCGGCTCGCCCTCGTCGGCGTTGATGACCAGGTAGTGCGGCTTGTCCTCGTTCGGCGGCATGAACGACCACTTCACGCCCGCGGGGAAGCCCGCGCCGCCGCGGCCGCGCAGACCGGAGTCCTTGACCAGCTGCACCAGTTGCTCGGGCGTGCCGCGCAACGCCTTGCGCAGCGCGGTGTAGCCCTCGAGTTGCTCGTAGGTGGACAGTCGCCAGGAGTTGGGAGACAGCCAGCGCTTGGTGAGTACCGGCGTCAGCGGGTCGCTCATTTCTTCTCCACCTCCGGCAACGGCACGTCGTCCGCCATGACCGGGGCGGTCCAGCCCCGCTCCTGCGCGATCCGCGCACCCATCAGGGTTTCCGGCGCCTGGGACGGTCCGTCCACCTGCGCCCGGTAGGTCTGCTCGTCCTCCGGGAAGAACCCGGCCAGCTGCAGCTCGGCGCTCTTGAAGTCGCCCAGCGGCGCCCCGCGCGAAGGCTGCGGCTTCTCCCCGCGGCGCAACGCGTCGACCAGCTCCACCGCGCTGTCCGGCGTCTGCTTGTCGTAGTACTCGTAGTTGACCTGCAGCACCGGCGCGAGGTCGCAGGCGGCCAGGCACTCGGCGTGCTCCAGCGTGATCGACCCCGGCTCGCCCGGAGTGCCCGCGGTTTCCTCGTGCCCCAGCGGTTTCCCGTCCTCGCCCAGGTGCTCCTGCAGCGTGCGGTAGATCGCGTCGCCGCCGAGCGCCGCGCACAGCGTGTTCGTGCACACGCTCACCAGGTGCTCGCCGCACGGCTTGCGCTTGTACATGGTGTAGAACGTGACGACCGCACTGACCTCGGCCTCGGACAGCCCGAGCTGCTGGGCGCAGAACGTCACGCCCTCCTGGCTGACGAACCCCTGCACCGACTGCACCAGGTGCAGCATCGGCAGCAGCGCCGACCGGGACTGCGGGTAGCGGGCCATCAGCTCCCGCGCCTTGGCCACGGTGTCCGCGTCGAACAGTTCCTTCGCTTGGGTCATCGATCCACTCCGCCCATGACCGGGTCCACGGACGCGACCGCCGCGATCACGTCCGCCACCAGGCCGCCCTCTGACATCGCCGGCAGGGACTGCAGGTTGACGAAACTCGGTTCCCGGACGTGCACGCGCATCGGCCGGGTGCCGCCGTCGGAAACGAGGTGGAAGCCCAGCTCGCCGCGCGGCGACTCGACCGTCGAGTAGACCTGCCCCGACGGCACCTTGAAGCCCTCCGTGACCAGCTTGAAGTGGTGGATCAGCGACTCCATCGACTGGCCCATGATCTTGCGGACGTGCTCGAGCGAGTTGCCCATGCCGTCGCTGGAGATCGACAACTGCGCCGGCCACGCGACCTTGCGGTCCTCCACCATGACCGGGCCCGGCTCGATCATCTTCAGGCACTGCCGGATGATCCGCAGCGACTGGTGCATCTCCTCGACCCGGCACAGGTACCGGCCCCAGCAGTCGGCCTCGGTGGAGGTCGGCACGTCGAACTCGAACTCGTCGTAGCGCGAGTACGGCTGGATCTTGCGCAGGTCCCACGGCAGGCCCGCGGACCGCAGCACCGGGCCGGTGACGCCGAGCGCGAGGCACGCGTCGACCGGCAGGTACCCGACGCCCTTGAGCCGGTTGCGCCAGATCGGCTGGCCGGTGAACAGCTTGTCGTACAGGGGAAGGCGCTCGTCCATCACCTTGACGAACTCGCTCACCTTCTCCTTCCAGTCGGTCGGCAGGTCCTGCGCGACGCCGCCGGGGCGGATGAACGCGTGGTTCATGCGCAGCCCGGTCAGGTACTCCAGCAGGTGCAGGACCTCTTCCCGCTCGCGGAACCCGAAGGTCATCGCGGTGGTGGCGCCCAGCTCCATGCCGCCGGTGGCGATGTAGACCAGGTGCGAGCCGATGCGGTTGATCTCGCAGAGCATGACGCGGATCAGCTCGGCGCGGCGCGGGGCCTGGATGCCGAGCAGCTTCTCCACGCCCAGGCAGTAGCCCAGCTCGTTGAACAGCGGGGACAGGTAGTCCATGCGCGTCACGAAGGTGACGCCCTGGGTCCAGGTCCGGTACTCGCAGTTCTTCTCGATGCCGGTGTGCAGGTAGCCGATGACCGACCGCAGCTGGGTGACGGTCTCGCCCTCCAGCTCCAGCACGAGCCGGAGCACGCCGTGCGTCGACGGGTGCTGCGGGCCCATGTTGATGACGATCCGCTCGTCGTGCTGGGCGTCCTCCAGCACGTCGTCCCAGTCACCGCCGCTGACGTGGTAGATGCGGCCTTCGGTGGTGTCGCGGGATTCGGCGTACTCGGCGGTGCTGTCCGCGCTGTCGCGGCCGGCGTCGGTGGTGTCCGTACCGGTGCTGACGTCCGCGATTCGATCGGTAGTCACGAGTACGACCTCCGCTGATCGGGGGGCGGGATCTCCGCGCCCTTGTACTCCACCGGGATCCCGCCGAGCGGGTAGTCCTTGCGCTGCGGGTGACCGTCCCAGTCGTCCGGCATCAGGATCCGGGTCAGGGCCGGGTGGCCGTCGTAGACGATGCCGAACAGGTCCCACGCCTCGCGTTCCTGCCAGTCGGCCGTCGGGTAGACCTCCACAATGGACGGGACGTGCGCGTCCTCGATGTCGACCGCGACCTCCAGCCGGATGCGCCGCCGGTAGGTCATCGACGTCAGGTGGTACACCGAGTGCAGCCGCTGCGGCACGTCCGGCCCGTAGTCCACACCGGACACCGAGCTGCACAGCTCGAACCGCAGGCCGGCGTCGTCGCGCAGGATCCGGCACATCGCGACCAGGTGCGCGCGGTCCACGTAGAGGGTGATCTCGCCGCGGTCGACGGTCACCTGGTGCACCGCCTCGGCGGGCACGTCGTTCTCGGCCAGCGCGGCGAAGAACTGGTCGGCGAACTCGTCGAACCAGCCGCCGTAGGGCCGTTCCGCCGGTGGCGGCAGGTAGGCCGGCAGCCGAAGCCCGCCGTAGCCGGAGGTGTCACCGCTGTCCGAGACGCCGAACATGCCGCGGCGCTCGCGGCCGGCGACGATCGGTTGCGCCGGGCGCGGTCCACTCGGCTCCAGGCCGGTGTCCGGGCGCTGGGCGCTGGACTGTTCGCCGCCGGTCTCGGGGTTCTCTTCAGCCATGCCGCATCACTTCTTCGCGTACTTGATCGACGACGGGATCAGCTCGGTCTGGTGCCCGGCCAGTGCCGCGGCGCGGCGCGGCCCGAGCGGCTCGTCCTGGATCTTGGCGTGCAGCTTGAGGATCGCGTCCAGCAGCATCTCCGGGCGCGGCGGGCAGCCCGGCAGGTACATGTCGACCGGCACGATGTGGTCCACGCCCTGCACGACCGCGTAGTTGTTGAACATGCCGCCGGAGGAGGCGCAGACGCCCATCGCCAGCACCCACTTCGGCTCGGCCATCTGGTCGTAGATCTGCCGCAGGACCGGGGCCATCTTCTGCGTGACCCGGCCGGCGACGATCATCAGGTCGGCCTGGCGCGGGGTGGCGGAAAAGCGCTCCATGCCGAAGCGGGCGATGTCGTAGCGCGAGCCGCCGACGGTCATCATCTCGATCGCGCAGCAGGCGAGCCCGAAGGTGGCCGGCCACAGCGAGTTCTTGCGCGCCCAGTTGACCAGCTTCTCCAGGCTGGCCAGCAGGATGCCGTTGGGGAGCTGCTCTTCGAGTCCCATGACGTCCCTCCCCTAGTTCCAGTCGAGCCCGCCGCGACGCCAGACGTAGGCGTAGGCGAAGCCGACGGTCGCGATGAACAAGACGATCTCCACCAGGCCGAACAGGCCGAGCGCGTCCGCCGAGACGGCGAACGGGTAGAGGAAGACCATTTCGATGTCGAACAGGATGAACAGCATCGCGGTGATGTAGTAGGCGACCGGCATGCGGCCGCCACCCACCAGCGGCTGCGGGGACGGTTCGATCCCGCACTCGTAGGCCATCTGCTTCGCCCGGTTGTACCGGCGCGGGCCCACCAGCGGGCCGAGCAGCACGGAGAACACCGCGAAACCCGCGGCAAGGACGAACAACAGGACCAGCGGCAGGTACATCTCCAGCCCCGGGGACGAGGCCGCCTGCGCGAGGGGGAACTGCGACATCAGCACGGTGATTGCCGTCCTTTCCGCGCCGTTGCGAACGTGCCGCTTGTGAAACTGTTCACAATCTCCGTTGCGGGGTTGTGAAGCGGTTCACAAAGCATAGGGGCAGTGTAGGACGTGGCTCACATTGTTGTCGCGGGGTGTTTCGGGTAAGGCGACCCTAACCGGGAGATGCCCTGGTGGACGGCCATAAGCCCGAGACCAGCACGAAAAGGATCTTCCCGATCACGCAACGGAGAAGTGGTGTGACGCAACCCACGGTGAGTGGGCGCAACCGGCGCCGCTTGCGAGCCAGATCACGCCCCCGGACATGTGACGGAGGTCATCCCGACGCGCGTGATGACCTCCGGTGGACGGCGCCTGGCGCACTAGCGGCGGAGCGGGGCGCCGGCCTCGTGGAGGTGCCGCAGCGCCTGCGCCCAGGAGCCGACCAGGCCGGTCTCCGAGTACGGCACCCCGATCTCGGCGCAGTACTGCCGCACGATCGGCTGCGCGTGACGCAGGTGCGGCGTCGGCATGCTGGGGAACAGGTGGTGCTCGATCTGGTAGTTCAGCCCGCCCATCGCGATGTCGACGAACCGGCCGCCGCGCACGTTGCGGGACGTGAGCACCTGCCGTCGCAGGAAGTCCGGCCGGTCGTCGCCGGTCAGGGTCGGCATGCCCTTGTGGTTCGGCGCGAAGATCGATCCCAGGTAGACGCCCCACAGCCCCTGGTGGACGGCGATGAACACCAGCGCCTTCACCGGCGACAGCACCAGGAACACCGCGCCCAGGTACACCGCGAAGTGCGTGAACAGCAGACCCGCCTCCAGCCACCGGTGCTTCAGTCCGGGCTTGAGCACCGCGCGGATGCCCGACCAGTGCAGGTTCAGGCCCTCCAGCGTGAGCAGCGGGAAGAACAGGACCGCCTGGTGGCGGCCGATGAACCGGGGCAGGCCGCGGCTGGCCCTGGCCTGGCCCTGCGACCAGACGAGGATGTCCGGCGCCACGTCCGGGTCGAGCTCCTCGTGGTTGGGGTTGGCGTGGTGGCGGGTGTGCTTGTCCATCCACCAGCCGTAGCTCAGGCCGATGCCGAGGTTGCCGGCCAGCAGCCCGGCGATCTCGCTCGGGCGGCGGGTGCGGAAGACCTGCCGGTGCGCGAGGTCGTGCGACAGCAGGGCGATCTGGCCGAACAGGACGGCCAGCAACACGGCGACGACCAGCGTCGCCCAGGAGTCGCCGAGCCAGGCGAACAACGTCCAGGAGTAGCCGAACAGCGCGATCACGACGGCGGCGCGCAGGGCGTAGTAGCCGGGGCGCCGGTTCAGCAGGCCGGCCTGCTTGATGCGCTGGGACAGCAGGGCGAAGTCACTGCCGGTGTCGGCTTGTGTGGTGGGCACCCACCGAGTCTGTTGCGCCGCGGGAAGATCCGGCAGCCTGCGCGCACCCGGAGGCGCGGTGGGGCTGCCCCCACCTCAGGCGCTGGGCGTCAACCGCGCGGCCAGCGAGATCATCCGGTCCACCGCGTCGCCGCCCTTGGCGTCGTAGCAGCCGGACAGGCCCTTGTAGATCAACGGGATCAGCGGGTTGATCCGCAGGCCGTACTTGGTCGCCGCGCGCATGACCTTCGGGTTGCCGATCGCCTTCGCGAAGACGTTGCCCAGCCGGTAGTAGCCGCCCATCAGCTCCTTCAACGCGAGCGGGTAGCCACGCAGCGCGCGCTCCCGCGACGAGCCCTCGGGCCGCGCCAGCGCCTGCACCACGAACTCCGCCGCGAGCTGCGCCGACTCCATCGCCGCCGAGATGCCCTCGCCGTTGAACGGGCTCACCATGCCGCCCGCGTCGCCGAGCAGCAGCAGGCCGTCGCGGTAGTGCGGGGTGCGGTTGAAGCCCATCGGCAGGCCGGCGCCGCCGATGCGGCCGATCGCGTTCTCCTCGCGGTAGCCCCACTCCTCCGGCGTCGAGTCCAGCCACTGCCGCATCAACGCGCGGTAGTCCATGTTCCGGAACGACTTCGACGTGGACAGCATCCCCAGCCCGACGTTCACCGTGCCGTCGCCGAGCGGGAACGCCCACCCGTAGCCGGGCAGCAGCTGCGGGTTGCGCGGGTCCTTGCGGTCCCACAGCTCCAGGTGGCCCTCGATGAACGGGTCGTCGTGCCGCGGGCTCTTGTAGTACCGCCGCACGGCGACACCCATCGGGCGCTTCTCGTGGGTCTCGATGCCGATCGAGCGGGCCAGCCGCGCCGACACGCCGTCACAGGCCAGGACCAGCGGTGCGTGGTAGCGCACCGGGGTTTTCTCTGGCCCCTGCTTCCCTTCGACACCGATCACGCGGCCGGTGCGCGCGTCGGTGATCGCGCCGGTGACGGTGGTCCGCTCCAGCAGCCGGGCGCCCGCCTTGACCGCGGTCTTGGCCAGCAGGTCGTCGAAGTCCTGACGGGTGCGCGAGACGCCGTAGGGCGGGTAGCTGGTCAGCTCCGGCCAGTCCAGCTCCAGCGTCAGCTCGGCGGTGAGGATCCGCAGGCCGCGGCTGTGCACCCAGCCGGCCTCCCGGCTGGTGTCGATGCCCAGGTCGATGAGCTGCTTGACGCCACGCGGGGTGAGGCCGTCGCCGCACACCTTCTCGCGCGGGAACTCGGTCTTCTCCAGCACCAGGACGTCGATCCCGGCGCGCGCCAGGTACGTCGCGACGGTGGATCCGGCCGGGCCCGCGCCGACGACGATTACCTGAGCGTCCTGGGTCATGCCTCGGAGTTTACGGAAGGCTTCACGGCGCGGTGGATGGCGACGACGCCGAACGTCAGGTTCAGCCACTCCACCTTCGACCAGCCCGCGCTCGCGATGATCTGCGCCAGGCTGCGCTGGTCGTGCCAGGCGGCCATGGATTCGGCCAGGTAGGAGTAGGCCTCCGGGTTGGACGAGGCGAACCGGCCGAGCAGCGTCATCACCCACAGGATGAGCCGCTTGTACAGGAACCGGATGGGCGGGAATGTGGGCGTCGACACCTCGCAGATCACCAGCCGTCCACCGGGCTTGACCACGCGTGCGATCTCCTCGAGCGCGGCCTTGGTGTCGACGAAGTTGCGGATGCCGAAGCTGATCGTCGCGGCGTCGAAGCTGTCGTCGGCGAAGGGCAGGTGCAGCGCGTCGGCGGCGACCATCGGGACGCGGCGGTGCTTGCCGCTGCGGAGCATGCCGAGCGAGAAGTCCGCGGCCAGGCACCACGCGCCGCCGCGCGCGTACTCGGCTGTGGACACCCCGGTGCCGGCGGCGAGGTCGAGCACCTTCTCGCCGCGGCGGGCGTCCAGGACGCGGGACGTCGTCGTGCGCCATCGGCGGTCGAACCCGAACGTCATGACCGAGTTCGCCCGGTCGTAGCCCTCCGAGACGCCGTCGAACATGGCGGCGACCTCGTGCGGATCTTTGTCGAGGCTCGCACGTGACATGTCAGGAGCCTAAAGCAGATAACATCCCTCGCACGCTCGCGGGCCACGCGAATTCCTCCGCCCGCGCCCGGGAAGCCGCACGTCGCAGGTCCTCCGGGCTCTCCAGCAGGCCGGTCACGGCGGTCGCGAACGCCCGCGGCACGTCCGGAACCGCCGCCCCGCACCCGGGCCGGACGATCTCCCGCAGCGCCGAGGACTGCGACACCACCACCGGCGTCCCGGACGCCAGCGCCTCCAATGCGGCGAGCCCGAACGTCTCGTGCGGGCCGGGCGCGAGTGAGACGTCCGCGCTCGCCAGCAGCCGCGCGACCGTACTCCGGTCGGACACGAACCCGAGGAACGTGACCGGCAGCCCGCGGGCCCGCCGCTCCAGCGCCCGCCGTCGCGGCCCGTCCCCGGCGATCACCAGCCGCACCCGGTCGCCCGACTCGGTCAGCTCGGCGACGGTGTCCACACTGCGCTCGACGTGCTTCTCCGGCGACAGCCGTCCACAGTGGACGAGCAACGCGTCGGCGCCGGAGGCCAGCTCGGAACGCAACCCGGGATCGTGGTGCCGCGGCTGGAACGCGGCCAGATCGACGCCCAGCGGGACCTGGCGGACGTTGGCGACCCCGATCCGGTCGAACTCCTCGCGGGCGAACGACGTGGTGCACACGACGGTGTCGTAGTTGCCCGCCATCCGCCGGTTGGCGACGTCGGCCACGCGGCGGGCCAGCGGACCGGGCACGAGGAACTGCTGCAGCAGCCGGTCCAGCCGCTCGTGCGAGATCACCACGCTGGGCACGTCGCGCCGGTGCGCCCACACCCCCATCCCGCGCAGGGTCAGCCGGTCGGACACCTCCAGCCGGTCCGGGCGCAGCGCCGACAGCAACGCCCGCACCCGGTACGGGTCAACCGCGCGGTAGCCGCCGGTGCCGGGGATCTTCGGCGCGGGCAGGCTGATCCGGCGCACCCCGGTGGGCAGCCGCTCCTCGGCGTGCCGGGGCCCTGGCACGACCAGCGTCACGCGGTGGCCGCTCGCCACGTACCCGGCGCCCAGGTGGTGCAGCGCGGTGCGCAGCCCACCGGAGCGGGGCCCGTAGAAGTTCGCCAGCTGGACGATGTGCATGGCATCAGGCGGCTCGCGCGACGCGGCCGGTGACCACCTCGTAGTGCTGCACCAGCTCCGCGCACACCGCAGGCCAGGTCCGGCCCAGCACGACCTTGCGCGCCTTGCCTCCCAGCCGCTCCCGCAGCGCCGGGTCGCGCAGGTCGCGCACGCGCCGCACCAGCTCCTCGGCGAACCCGGCCGGATCGGGCGGCAGCAGGTACCCGGTGCGACCGGGCAGGACCAGGTCCCGCGGGCCGCCCGCGTCCGGCGCCAGCACCGGCAGCCCGGAGGCCATCGCCTCCTGCACCGCCTGGCAAAACGTCTCGTGCGGTCCGGTGTGGACGAACACGTCGAGGCTCGCGTAGGCCGCGGACAGCTCGTCGCCGTAGCGGGCGCCGAGGAACGCCGCGCCGGGCAGCCGGTCCCGCAGCTCCTCGCGGTCCGGCCCGTCGCCGACGACCACCAGCCGCACGCCGTCCACACCGGCCAGCGCGGCGAGCCGGCCGACCTCCTTCTCCGGCGCCAGCCGCCCGACGAACCCGACCAGCAGCTCCCCGTTGGGCGCGAGCCGGGCACGCAGCTCGGGGTCGGCGTGCGCGGGCGAGAAGCGCTCGACGTCCACGCCCCGGCCCCAGCGGTGCACGCGGGGCACGCCGTGCGCGCGCAGGTCCTGCACGGACTGGGTGGACGGCGCGAGCGTCCGGTCGGCCTTGGCGTGCAGCCGGCGCACCCACCGCCACGCCGCCCGCGCGCCGAGGCCGAGCCCGTACGCGGTGGCGAACCCGGCGATGTCGGTCTGGAACACCGCGATCGAGGGCACCCGCAGGCGCCGGGCCGCGGCCAGCCCACGCGCGCCGACCACGAACGGCGAGGCCAGGTGCACCACATCCGGCCCGAACGCGGTGAGCGCCGTCAGCACCGTGCGGGTGGGCAGGCCGATCGGCAGCGAGTTGACCACCGGCAGGTCCAGCGCCGGGATCCGCACCACGGGCGCACCGCGGTAGTGCGTGGGCCCGGTGAGACCGGGCGCGACCACCATCACGTCGTGGCCGGTGCCGGTGAGGTGCTCGATGACCCGCAGCACGGAGTTGGTCACGCCGTTCACCTGCGGAAGGAAGCTTTCGGTGACGATGGCGACGCGCACGATGCCACCGTGGCAGCCGGTCCGGTTCGGGCGGAAAAGCCCGCGTGACGAGGGGACCAACGGTGCCCGAACTTCACGAAGCTTTCTCCGCTTCACCTGGGTGTCGCGTCCCGGACACTTGGTGCCGCCACACTCGGCTGGCGTGACCCTCCTCTCCGCCCGCCCACCCCACCCGGTCGAACCGGGCTTGCTGTCGCGAGCGCTCGAGGTCGCCGGGCGGCTGGCCAACGACGCCACCGACGTGATCACCGCGACCGCCGGCCGGGGCGCCCACCCCGACATCGCGGACTCGCCGTTCGACTGGGTCACCGACACCGACCGCATCCTGGAGCGGCACACCCGCCGCGTGCTGACCGCGGAGTTCCCCGGCATCCCCGTCGTGGGCGGCGAGTTCGGAGCCGACACCGGCGCCGATTCGGCGGCCTACCGGTGGGTGGTCGACCCGGTCGACGGCACCGCCAACTACGTCGCCGGCGTGCCGTGGTGCGCCTACAGCCTCGCGCTGGTCGACGCGTCCGGGCCGGTCGTCGGAGTGGTCGCCGACCCCTACCGCGCCCAGATCTACGCCGCCGCGCGCGGCCGCGGCACGCGCGCCAACGGCAAACCGGTCCGGCTGGTCGACCGGGACCGGATCGCCGGGTCGATCGTGTGCACCGAACTGGCCCGCAAGGGTCCGTGGCCGGGCATGGGCTCGTTCATCGAACGCGCCGCCGAGGCGCACGCCGGGGTGCGGGTGCTCGGCTCGGCCGCGTTGTCGATCGCGCAGGTCGCGCTCGGGCACGCCATCGCCGCGGTGCTGCACAGCTACCACGAATGGGACGTGGCCGGCTCGGTCGCGCTGGCCATCGAGGCCGGCGCCGTGGTGCTCGACCGGCGCGGCTCGGACAGCCCGCTGCCCACCGACGGCCTGCTCGTCGCCGCACCCAGCGTCGCCGAGGAAGTCCTGTCGTGGTGGCAGGAAACCGAACGGGAGATCCGCGCGTCCTAGCCCCGGAGAAGATCACGGACCCGGGAGAACACGACATGCTGATCTACGGCTGGCGCAAGAGCGTCCAGGAGCTGGCCACCGCGACCTACCTGTGCGGGAACTGCCAGAACCCGAGCGCCCACGCGCTGCGCCGCGCCGTCACGAAGTTCACGCTGTTCTTCATCCCGCTGTTCCCGATCAGCTCGAAGTACTTCACGGTGTGCACCTTCTGCGGCATGACGAACAAGCTGACCAAGGACGAGGCGCGACAGGTCCAGGCCATGCAGCAGCAGGCGCCGCAGGCCGCGTTCCCACAGCAGCACGCGCCCCAGTACCCGCAGCAGCAGATCCAGCCGCCGCGCCAGGGTTTCTAACGCACCACGCGGTAGTGGAGGAAGACGACCTTCGAGGGAAAGGTGCGGGTTTCCAGGAGTTCGAGATCCACCCGGCGCTCGCGGTGGTCGAAGTACGGGGTGCCGCCGCCGACCAGCACCGGGTAGACCCTGATCCGGTACTCGTCGATCAGCCCCAGCTCGGCCGCCTGGGCGGCCAGGTTCGCACCGCCGATCCCGATGTTGCCGTCCCCCGGTTCGGCGCGCAGCCGCTCGATCTCCTCCGCCAGGCCGCCGGAGGCCAGGCGGGCGTTGCCCCGCACCTCCGACAGCGTGTTGGAGAAGACGACCTTGGGCAGCGCGTTCCAGATCGCGGCGAACTCGCGCTCCCCGTCGTCGAGCGAGTGCTCCTGCTCGGCGGTCTCCCAGTACAGCATCGTCTCGTACAGCCGTCGCCCCATCAGGTGGACGCCGAGGTCGCGGACCTCGTCGGTGGCGAAGCGGAAGACCTCCTCGTCGGGCTCCGACCAGTCGAAGCCACCATCCGGCCCGATGATGTAACCGTCGGCAGAGGCAGACAGCGAATAGGTCACACTGCGCATCGGGTCCTCCTGAGCTTCAGCCGGATCTGACCGGGGTTTCGCTGTCCACGACGGCGACCTCCGGTTCGACCGGCACGGCGCGGCGCAGGCGCTGGCGGATCAGCCACGCCACCGCCACGGCGACCAGCCAGGTGACCAGGATCGTGGTGCCCAGCGGCAGCAGCGTCAAGGTCGCGGTGCGGCCGGCGACGCGGGCCAGGTCCGGATCGGTCGCGTCGTATTCGATGCGCACCAGGTCGCCCGCGACCAGCCCGCTCGGGTAGAGCACGCCGTTGGACGGGATGTGCACGATGCCGTCCGGGGTTTCGAACCGGATGATCGTGCGGTCCCAGGCCACCGCGTCGACCTCGGCCGTCGCCGTGCCCAGGTGGCCGGTGATGGCCTGGTCGTTGCGGATCGCGGCGAGCAGCAGCCCCGCGCACAGCACGGTGATCACGACGGCGACGGCGAGCACGCAGCGACGGCCGACCTTCAGCCACCACAGAGTTCTCGCCGTCACTCGTCCGAGCATAGAAGGTGCGGGTTAACGGCTGTGCCCGGCCGCCAGCAGCCGGTGGGTCTGCTGGATGGCGGGGTAGGACTTCGGCTGCGCGGCGGCGCGCAGGGTGGCCGCGCCGTTCGGGCCGGTGGCCGGCTTGCCCGCGGTGAACAGCCAGGTCTGGAACAGCTGCCGCAGCGGCTTGCCGGAGACCTGCTCGGCCAGCGCGACGAAGTCGCTGATGCGGGCGTCGTCGCCGCGGTGCTGGGCGACCTAGGTGCGCAGGATCGTGAAGAACGCGTCGTCACCGACCGCCGTGCGCAGCGCCTGGACGGCCAGCGCGCCGCGGTCGTAGACGGCGTCGTCGAACTGGTTGGCCGCGCCCGGGTCGCCGGGCAGGACCTGCCAGAACGGGTCGTCGGCCGGGTGGGAGTCGTAGACGTACTGGGCGAGCTCGGCCGCGGTGCCCTCGCCCTGGTGCTCCGACCACAGGTACTCGGCGTAGCTGGCGAAGCCCTCGTTGAGCCAGATGTCGCTCCAGCGGCCCAGCGAGACGGAGTCGCCGAACCACTGGTGGGCGTTCTCGTGCGCGACGACCGAGGTGTTCGCGCCGGCGACGAAGAACTTGTTGCTGTAGACCGGGCGGGTCTGGGCCTCCAGCGCGAAGGTCAGCCCGGTGCTGACCACGCCGCCCTGCGCCTCGAACGGGTACTCGCCGAACTGGCTCGCCAGGAACTCGACGATCTCCGGGGTGCGCTCGACGCTGGCCTTGGCGGCGCCCAGGGAGTCTCCGGTGGCCGCGTCGTAGGCGGTGAGGAACGGCTGACCGCCCGGGGTGGTGGCCCGGTTGATCTCGAACTTCCCGACCTCGAGGGTGGTCGCGTAGGTGTTCTGGGGCTGGGTGCTGCGCCAGTTCCAGCGCGTCCAGCCGGCGCGCTGCTTGGTCGTGCGGACGAGCGTGCCGTTGGACAGGGCGGCGACGTCGTCGGGCACCTCGACGGAGACGTCGTAGGTCGCCTTGTCGGTGGGGTGGTCGCTGGCCGGGTACCACCACTGGGAGTTCTGCGGCTCGTCGACGGCGAGCGCGCCGTCCGGGGTCTTCTTCCAGGCGGTGTAGCCGTCGATGACGACCTTGGAGGGCGTGTCGGCGTAGGTGACGACGACGGTGACCGGCTGGTTCTTCGCGAGCGGCTTGGCCGGGGTGACTTCCAGCTCGCCGTCGCGGACGGTCCGGAAGGTGGCCGGCTTGTTGTTCACCCGGATGTCGCGGACCCGGAGGCCGAAGTCGAGGTCGAAGCTGGACAGGTCCTGCGTGGTGGTGGCGAGGATCGTCGTGGTGCCGGAGAGCTGGTCGGTGGCCGGCTGGTAGGTGAGGCGGATGTCGTAGTGCGCGACGTCGTAGCCGCCGTTGCCGGCGTAGGGGTAGTAGGGATCGCCGGCGCCGGAGGCCCCGGGAGCGGGCGCGGCGGTGGCGGTCGAGGCGAGGAGCACGATCGCGATTCCGGTGGTCACGGCCCCCAGGCCGGCGCGAGTTCGCAGACGCATGGGGCGGACGCTAGCGGGAAAACTTCCCACCGGAAACGGCCGAAAGAAGGTTCCCACTGACTGAGGCGAGTTGACCACTCCGGGGCGGGCGTGGCGGAGGTCAGGAGAGAGCGCTCGACACCGCCGTGCGGATGCGCGCGTGCAGGTCGCGGTGGCGGGTGCGGTCCACCTGCACCTCGACCACCCGCAGGCCGGGCGTCGGGCGCAGCGCCTCGCGGAACTCCTCGATCGTGCCGGCGCGCACGTGCGGGATGCCGAACCCCGCGCACAGCGCCGACAGGTCCGCGCCGTGCGGGGTGCCGAACACGTGCTCGAACGCGTCCCGGTGCTCGGGCGCCCCCTGCTCCAGCAGCGAGAAGATCCCGCCGCCGTCGTCGTTGAGCACCACGATCGTCAGGTCCGGCCGGGTGTCCGCCGGGCCGGCCAGCAGACCGTTCACATCGTGCAGGAACGTCAGGTCACCGAGCAGCGCGTAGGACTGCCCGCGGTGCACCGACGCCGCGCCGATCGCCGTCGACACCGTGCCGTCGATGCCCGCCACGCCGCGGTTGCGGTGCACCAGGATGTCCGGCCGCATCCGCCCGGCCAGCGCCACGTCCCGCGCCGGGTTGGACGAGCCGACCACCAGCAGCGCGTCCGGCGGCAGGGCGTCGACCAGCTCCGACGCCAGCCGCAGCCCGCTCGGCCACTGCTCGCGCCGCAACGCCCGGCCGACGGCTTCGTTCGCCAGCGCGTCCGCTCGCTGCCACGCGGCCAGCCAGTCCGGATCGGCGGGCTTGGTCGGCGAGTCGAACCACTGCCCGACCTGCCGCACGTTGTGCGCGGGCGCGGGCCAGTCCGAGTCCGGCCGCACCAGCAGCACCTCGACGTCGGCGTCCGACAGCAACTGCTGGATCTGCCGGAACACCGTCGGCCGGCCCAGGCACAGCACCTGCTCCGGCTTGTGCCGCCGGATGAACTCCTCCGCGCCGAGCAGCCACACGCCGGAGGAGATCGCCGACGACCCGAGCAGCCCGAGGCCGCCGGTCTCCGAGATCACCGGCCAGCCGTGCTGCTCCCCCCATTCGCCGGCGGCCCGCACCCCGCTGTCGCACGCGATGACCAGGCCGCACCGGGCCGAGGGCACCACGAACGACGGCAGCGCGCCGAAGTCCGGCAGCTCGGTCCACCGCTCCCCGCCGGGGCGGCCCTCCAGCGACTCGTACCACTCGTCGTCGCCGTCGGGCACCAGCGGCTCGCGGAACGGGACGTTCAGGTGCACCGGGCCGCAGCGCCACTCGCCGTAGGCCGCGTTCCAGGCCCGGCAGATCTGGCTGCGCCAGTACGCGTTCTGCCCGCCGCGCCGCTCGGCGACGGCCAGCTCGTCGAAGTAGCGGACCGCCCCGCCGTAGAGCCGCTGCTGCTCGATGACCTGGTTCGCGCCCGCGGCGCGCAGCTCCGGCGGGCGGTCGGCGGTCAGCACGATCAGCGGCACCCCGGCCCGGTCGGCCTCCAGGACCGCGGGGTGGAAGTTCGCCGCCGCGGTGCCGCTGGTGCACACCACGGCGACCGGGCGCCCGGTGCGCGCCGCGATGCCGAGGGCCAGGAAACCGGCGCCCCGCTCGTCGATGCGGACGTGCAGCTGGAGGCGTCCCGCGGCGGCCGCGGCGTGCAGCGCCAGCGACAGCGGCGCGTTGCGCGAGCCCGGGCAGAGCACCACGTGGGAGACGGTGTTGCGGACGAGTTCGTCCACGATGACCTTGGCCTGCGCGGTCGACGGATTCACCGGGCACCGCCCGGCGTGTCACCCGTCACCACAGTCACACGGCCTATTCTCCCAAACGTGCATGACGCCCAGGTTTCCGAGCTGTTCGACCCGTCCGCCTGGACCGAAATCGAGGGTTTCGGTTTCACCGACATCACCTATCACCGTTCCGTCGAGGCCCGCTCCGGCAAACGCGTCGTGCGCGTCGCGTTCGACCGCCCCGAGGTTCGCAACGCCTTCCGCCCGCACACCGTCGACGAGCTCTACCGCGCTCTCGACCACGCGCGGATGAGCTCAGATGTCGGCTGCGTCCTCCTGACGGGGAACGGTCCCTCGCCGAAGGACGGTGGGTGGGCGTTCTGTTCCGGTGGTGACCAGCGTATTCGCGGTCGGTCCGGCTATCAGTACGCAAGCGGCGAGACCTCCGACACGGTCGACCCCGCGCGGGCCGGCCGACTGCACATCCTCGAGGTCCAGCGGCTGATCAGGTTCATGCCGAAGGTCGTGATCGCGGTGGTCCCGGGCTGGGCCGCCGGTGGCGGGCACTCGCTGCACGTGGTGTGCGATCTCACGCTCGCCTCCGCCGAGCACGCGCGGTTCAAGCAGACCGACGCCGACGTGGGCTCGTTCGACGGCGGGTTCGGCTCGGCCTACCTGGCCCGCGAGGTGGGGCAGAAGTTCGCGCGGGAGATCTTCTTCCTCGGCCGGGAGTACGACGCCGAGCAGATGCACCGGATGGGCGCGGTCAACGCGGTCGTGCCGCACGCCGAGCTGGAGGCCGAGGCGCTGCGGTGGGGCTGGGAGATCCTCGGCAAGTCGCCGACCGCCCAGCGGATGCTGAAGTACTCGTTCAACCTGATCGACGACGGGCTGGTCGGGCAGCAGGTGTTCGCCGGCGAAACCACCCGTCTGGCCTACATGCAGGACGAGGCGGTCGAGGGCCGGGACGCGTTCCTGGAGAAGCGGGACCCCGACTGGTCGGCGTTCCCCTACTACTACTGAGGTGAGCGTGCGCGAGGTCTGGCTGCGGGGCCCGGAATCGATCGACGAGCTGGCCGGGGCGGTCGCCGCGGCGCTCGACGGGGGCGAGGCGGTGCTACCCCTCGACGCCGGTGATCCCAAGGCCGCCGGATTGCTGGCCGGGATGCGGCCGGACGAGCCGGTGGAGCCGGGCACCGCGGTGATCATCGCGACCTCGGGGTCCACCGGCGAACCCAAGGGCGTGCTGCTGTCCGCCGAGGCGCTGCAGGCGTCGGCGGCCGCCACGCACGCCCGGCTCGGCGGGCCGGGCCGCTGGCTGCTGGCGACCCCGGCGAACTACATCGGCGGCCTGCAGGTGCTGGTCCGGTCGATGCTCGCCGGGCAGCCGTTCGCCGTGCTGCCGCCTGGACCGTTCCGGGCGGAACGCTTCGCCGAGGCCGCGCGGCCGGTGCTCGCCGGGGACGGGCCGCGCTACACCGCGATGGTCCCGACCCAGCTGACCCGCCTGCTCGACGCCGGCGGCCCCGGCCTGGACGCGGCCAAGGCGTTCGACGCGATCATCCTCGGCGCCGCCGCCACCACCCCGGCCCTGCGTGCCCGCGCCGCCGAGGCGGGCGTGCGGATCGTCCCGTCCTACGGGATGAGCGAGACCGCGAGCGGCTGCGTCTACGACGGCGTCCCGCTCGACGGGGTCGACGTGCGGATCGCCGACGACGGCCGGATCCTCATCGCCGGGCCGGTCCTGACCCACGGCTACCGGCTGCGTCCCGACCTCACCGCCGAGGCCTTCGACGGGCGCTGGTTCCGCACCGGGGACCGCGGGCAGCTGCGCGACGGGCGCCTCGAAGTCCTCGGCCGCCTCGACGACGTGATCAACACCGGCGGGGTCAAGGTGTCCGCGGCGGCGGTGGAACGCCTGATCACAGCCCTGCCGGGGGTGCGGGAGACCTGTGTGGTCGGGTTGCCGGACGCCGAGTGGGGCCAGGTCGTCGCCGCCGCGGTCGTGGCCGAGGGCGAGGCGCCGAGCGTGGACGAGCTGCGGGCGGCGGTGCGGGCGTCCGCGGGTGCCGCGGCCGTGCCGAAGCGGGTCGAGTTCGTTACCACACTCCCGCTGCGCGGGCCGGGCAAAATCGACCGGACAGCGGTCGCGGAGCAGATTTTTCCCCCGGTTGGTTGACATCGGGCGCGGACCGTCTTTCAGTTAGCCCATGATCTCGCTGAAACGTCTCCTGGTCGCGGCCGTCGGAGCCGCGTTCGCCGTCCTCGCCGTAGCCGGCACGGCGGCGGCCGATCCGCCGCTGCCGGACTCCGGCACGCTCACCTGGTCCGTCCCGGTCGTCGGGGAGTAGGCGCGCTCGACCAGAATGCAGTCATGGCGACTGTGACGGAGTGGATCGAGGGGGCCCGGCCGCGGACGCTGCCCAACGCCGTGGCCCCGGTGGTGGCTGGTGTGGGGGCGACGATCCAGCTGGGGGCGTTCACCTGGTGGCAATCGCTGCTCGCGCTCCTCGTGGCGCTCGCGCTGATCATCGGCGTCAACTTCGCCAACGACTACTCCGACGGCATCCGCGGCACGGATGCCGACCGGGTCGGGCCGTTGCGCCTGGTCGGCTCCGGTGCGGCGGCGCCGAAGCTCGTGCTGACCGCGGCCTTGACCTGCTTCGGCGTGGCCGGGGTGGTCGGGCTGGTGCTGGTGGCGGTCACCGGGCGGTGGTGGCTGATCGCGATGGGCGCGGCGTGCATCCTCGGCGCCTGGTTCTACACCGGCGGCCGCAAGCCCTACGGTTACGCCGGGCTCGGCGAGGTCGCGGTGTTCATCTTCTTCGGCCTGGCCGCCGTGCTGGGGACGGTGTACGTGCAGGCCGGGCGGATCAGCTGGGAGGCGCTGGGGGCCGCGGTGGCCGTCGGGTGCTTCTCGATGGCCGTGCTGGTGGCGAACAACCTGCGGGACATCCCGACCGACGAGGTGGCCGGGAAGGTGACGCTCGCCGTCCGCCTGGGCGACGCCGGGACGCGGCGGTTCTACCTGACGCTGATCGCGGTGCCGTACGTGGTGACGGTGCTGCTGGCGGTGTGGCACCCCTGGCCGCTGATCGCGCTGGTGACCGCGCTGCTGCTGCGGACGCCGGTGCGGGCGATCACCGGCGGCGGGACGGGGCCCGGGCTGATCCCGGTGCTGAAGGACACCGGGTTGGCGATGCTGGCCTGGTCGGTGCTCACCGCCGTGGGGCTCGCGATCAGCTGACCCACTTGCCCGTTGCGAGGAAACGTTCCATGCGCGCGGTGTGCGGGGCCAGGTCGAAGCCCTGCTGGGTGATCCACTCGTCGTTGTAGTACGTGTGCGCGTATCGCTCGCCGCCGTCGCAGATGAGGGTTACCACGCTGCCCACCTGGCCCGCCTCGAGCATGCTCGCGATGATCTCGAACGCCGCGTACAGCGCCGTGCCCGTCGAGCCGCCCGCCCAGTGGCCGGTGCGCTCCCGCAACAACCTGATCGCCGCCATCGACGCGGCGTCCGGGACCTGGATCATGTGGTCGATCACCGTCGGCACGAAGGACGGCTCCACCCGCGGCCGTCCGATGCCCTCGATGCGCGACGGCATCCCCGTGGTGTAGTCCATGGCGCCGGTCTGCCACGCGCCGTAGAACGACGAGTTCTCCGGGTCGGCCACCGCGATCTTCGTGGTGTGCCGCCGGTAGCGCACGTACCGGCCGAAGGTCGCGCTCGTGCCGCCCGTGCCCGCGCCGACCACGATCCACGACGGGACCGGGTGCCGTTCGGCGCGCATCTGGGCGAACACCGACTCCGCGATGTTGTTGTTGCCGCGCCAGTCCGTCGCCCGCTCGGCGTAGGTGAACTGGTCCAGGTAGTGCCCGCCGCACTCCGCGGCGAGCCGCTCGGCCTCGCTGTACATCGCGGACGGGACGTCCACGAAGTGGCACCGGCCGCCGTAGAACTCGATCAGCTCGATCTTCTCCTGGCTGGTCTTGCGCGGCACCACCGTCACGAAGTCCAGGCCGAGCATCCGGGCGAAGTACGCCTCGGACACCGCGGTCGAGCCGCTGGAGGCCTCGATCAACGTGGTGTCCGGCCCGATCTGGCCGTTGACCAGCGCGTACAGCAGCAGCGACCGGGCCAGCCGGTGCTTGAGCGAGCCGGTCGGGTGCACCGACTCGTCCTTCAGGTACAGGTCCACGCCCCACTCGGGCGGCAGCGGGAAGCAGTGCAGGTGCGTGTCGGCGCTGCGGTTCGCGTCGGCCTCGATGAGGCGGATCGCTTCGCGCACCCACGCCCTATTCGTCGGCGGCATCCTCGCCCCTCAGCTGGGCCCGCAGCTTCGCCCGCTCGCGCGCGCGGTGCTCGTTGCGCGCCGCCAGCCCGGCGGTGACCCGCGCGTTCAGCCCGCGGAACGCCAGCAGCCCCACCGGCAGGCCGACCACCACCCCGACGGCGATGGCGACCAGCAGCGGCACCTTCACCAGGACGAGCACAGCCGCCACGACGACGATCAGCCCGAACCGCGCGAGCAGGTAAAGCGTCAGGTCGCGGCCCAGATGAGTACGGGTCTCGCTCACGTCTGAGGAGCCTACGCGCCGGTGGCGGGCGGGTCTTCGAGCACCGTGTTGTTCGGCCGCCCCTCGAACCGCGTGGACAGCACCACCGTGGTCCGCGTGCGCGCCACCCCGCCGATCCGCCGCAACCGCCCCAGGGTGTGCTCCAGCTCGTCGACCGTCGGCACCCGGACCTTCACCACGAACGCCTCGTCGCCGGCGACCGCGTAGCAGCTCTCCACCTCGGGCAGCGCGCCCAGTTCCTTGGCCACGTCGTTGTCGTCGGCGGTGTCGGTGGGCTGGATGCCGACCAGCGCGGTCACCCCCAATCCGACGGTGCTCGGGTTGACCGTCGCGTGGTAACCGGTGATCACGCCGGCCGCTTCGAGCTTGCCGACGCGCTCGTGCACGGACGACGCGGACAGCCCCACGGTTCTGCCCAGCTCCGCGTAGGTGGCACGGCCGTTCAGGCGCAACGCGGCGATGATCTTGCGGTCCAGCGCATCCACGGACGCCAGCCTAAGGTGCCTTTACCCACAGGCGCCCACCACCGCCGCGCCAGTTGCTTAGCGTGCGCAAGCTGGGCGTTTTGTCCATTACTACCCCTTTACCTATTGACAACCGTTCGAGTACCTGGCGGGTGAGATGCCACGATTGCCGTGTTGATCGAACCGGGGCTTCGACCTCCGGTTTAGCACCTTGGTCGTTAAGGAGGCGGAAAATGACCGCTAGCACGGGAGGGCGCCTGCTGACGCCCGGCGAAGTCGCCGCGTTGTTCCGGGTCGACCCGAAGACCGTGACCCGGTGGGCGACCGCGGGCCGCATCGGCTCGATCCGCACCCCCGGCGGGCACCGGCGGTTCCGGGAGTCCGAGGTCAACGCCCTGCTGGCCGAGCTCACCACGGACGCGAGCGAGCCGTCCCGCGTCTGACGAGGCGGTGCGAACCCCGCGGACCGGCCCAGCCGGACCCGCGGGGCCCGAGCGCGTCAAGGAGAACTCACGCCCGAGGGGTTACCCTCGGTACAGCAGTTCCGCGCCAACGCACTCGGAAGGGAGCGGGGATGATCTACCTGCTCGCAGCGATCGGAGCGCTCACCATCGCTGTCCTGTTGTGGCGGGCCTTCGGCCCCGAGCACGTCGGAGTGTCCTCGCGAGCGACCGTCCCACCGGACGACGACCCCGAGTTCCTGCGCAAGCTGGGCGAGCAGAAGCCGCCCAAGTCCGACGAGGACTGATCTACCGCTTCCCCGGGAACGCGTCCGCCATCGTGGCGGCGAGTTCCAGCAGCGCCATCCGCGTCTCCGGCGTCAGGCGCTCCAGCTCGATCTCCGCGCCCTCTTCCAGGTGCGGGTCGAACGGGATCCGGCACACCGCCCTGGTCCGCGCCGCGAAGTGCGCGGCCAGCTTGTCCAGGTCCACCGAACCGGCCTTCGGGCGCACCGAGTTGATCACGGTCACCGACCGTTTCACCAGGTCGCCGTAGCCGTGGGCGTCCAGCCAGTCCAGAGTGGCCGACGCGCTGCGCGAACCGTCCACCGAACCCGACGACACCACGACCAGCGCGTCGGCCGCATCCAGCACGCCCTTCATGGCCGAGTGCATCAAACCGGTGCCGCAGTCGGTGAGCACGATGTTGTAGAAGTGCTCCAGCAGGTTGACCGTGCGCAGGTAGTCGCTCTCCGAGAACGCCTCCGACACGGCCGGGTCCTGCTCGCTGGCGAGGATCTCCAGCCGGCTCGACCCCTGTGAGGTGTAGGCGCGGACGTCGCTGTAGCGGGTGATCTTGTCCGCGTCCCGCAGCAGGTGCCGCACCGTCGCCGTGGTCTCGATCGGGATCTTCTGCGACAGCGTGCCGCGGTCCGGGTTCGCGTCGACCGCGATCACCCGGTCCCCGCGCAGCGCGGCGAACGTCGAGCCGAGCGTGGTGGTGATCGTGGTCTTGCCGACCCCGCCCTTCAGGCTCAGCATCGCGATCCGGAAGCACCCGCGAAGCGGCTGGTTCACCCGCGCGACCAGCTCACGCTGCCGCTGCTCCTGCGGGCTCTCCCCCGGGTTGATCAGCTTGCCGGAGGCCAGGTAGACCGCCTTGCGCCAGCCGGACTGGGGCACGCGCTTCGGCGGTCGCACGGCACGCTCGGGGGCCGCGTGCCGCGGCCGCGAGGGCTGCGGCAGCGGCGGGTACGGGTACTGCGGCTGCCCGTACTGCTGCTGCAGCGGGGGCAGGTTCGGGTCGTAGCCGGGCTGCTGGGGCCGCGGCGGCGGAGGAGCCGGGTGCGAGGTGGAGTCGGTTCGTTCGTCGGAGAAGTAGGACTCGGGTTCGCGCGGCTCGGTCATCAGCCGACCCCGGCGTAGGAATGCAGGCCCGTGGTGACGAGGTTGACGAAGAACAGGTTGAACACCGTCACCGCGAACCCGAGGGTGTTGATGACCGCGGCGCGGGTGCCGCGCCAGCCCGCCGTGGCCCGCGAGTGCAGGTAGGCGGCGTAGACGACCCACGCGATGAACGCGGTGGTCTCCTTCGGGTCCCAGCCCCAGAACCGGCCCCACGCGGCCTCGGCCCACACCGCGCCGCACAGCACGCCGAAGGTGAACAGCGGGAACGCGAACACGGTGGTGCGGTAGGCGATGCGGTCGAGCACGTCCGCGGCCGGCAGCCGCGAGCCGAACCGGGCGAAGCGCTTCGGGTCGCGCTCGTGCGCGGTGCGGATCAGGTACAGGATGCTGGCGACGCCGGGCACCAGGAAGATGCCGGACGACGCGGCCGCCGCGGACACGTGGATGACCAGCCAGTACGACTGCAGCGCGGGCTGGACCGGCGCGGCCACGGTGTAGAGCATCGTGCCGCCGACGAACATCAGGATCACGACCGGCAGCAGCAGGAAGCCGGACAGGTGGCGGGCCGGGAACTTGCGGATCACCACGAGCCAGGTCACCACGGCGATGAACGTCACCGCCATGATGTATTCGTACATGTTGCCCCACGGCACGCGGTGCGTCGCCACACCGCGCAGCACCAGCGCGGCCAGGTGCAGCAGCGCGCCGAGGACCGCGAGCGAAGCGCCCATGCGGCCGATCCGCTCGGCGCGGCCACGGGCGGCGCGGGTCGCGGGAGTTTCAGCCGGAGGGGTGACGGACTCGGTGGTGTCCGGGCCGCCGGCGCCGACCAGTTCGCGGGCCCGCTCCCGGGTGCGCTCGGCCGCGCGGCGCCCCTTGGCGCCGAAGGACTGTTCGATGAGGAAGAAGACCAGCGCCAGTACGTAAATGGCGGTCGCTGTCGTGTAGGACCAGTCGCTGTACTGGGACAACGTTGCGTTAACAGCAGCGCCCGGCATTTCCGCTTACCTCCGTTTGCCCGTGAGCAGCTCTTCCGCGATCCGGGTGAACTCCTCGCCGTAGCCCGCCTGGTCGGTGCGGGCGAGCCCGCCCACCTCGACCACGGTACCCGTCCCGGCCTCGGCGCCCGGGACGACCCGCACCCACAGCCTGCGGCGTTTGATCAGCAACGACAACCCGAGGCCGAGGAACATCGCGACGGCGAACCCGAGCACGTACGTCTGCGTCGGGTCGTGTGAAATCTGCAGCGACACGAAGCGCTGCACCCCGTCGAACCGCACCACCGTGCCGTCGTCGAGGGTGACCGACTGGCCGACGTTCAGGTTCGAGCGGGCCACCCGGGTGAGGCGGCCGTCGTCCACCATGGACTGGTCGATGGAGAAGATCGACTGGCTCTGCCCGGAGTCGAGGCCCAGGTCGCCGCGCATCACGTCGACCGCGACCATCGGGTTGGTCATCTCCGGCCCGCCGCCGGTCAGCACGCCGCCGTGCAGCAGACCGTCCGGCGCGAACAGGCCGGTGACCGCGAGCTGCTTGGTGCGCCGCTCGAACGGGTCGGTGATGTTCGGCGGGTCGAACTTGGTCGCGCCCTCGTTCAGCGTCCCGGTGGGGTCGGTCGGGCGCCACTGCGTGGCCTGCGTGCGGGTGGTGCCGTCCGCCCAGGTGATCGTGAAGATCGGCGAGTAGCCGTTGCCGAGCAGGTAGACGCGGTCGCCGGCCAGCCGCAGCGGCGAGTTGACCTCGAGCAGGTAGTCGCGCCAGGTGCCGGTCTCCAGGTCCGCGCCCGCTTGGTACTGGACGTGCGACTTGTACTGGACGGGCTGGCCGGCCTCGGTGAACTCGGCGCTGAAGTCGTCGACCTTGACGCAGAACGGGTTGAGGTCGGTGCCGTCGACGCGCAGGCCGGGGCTGAACGAGTCGTAGGCGTAGATCCCGGAGTTGCAGAACTGGGACCCGTTGGCCTGGACGATCACCTGGCCCTCGTAGGTGTACATCTTGCCCAGCGCGAAGGCGATGATCAGCCCGAGCATCCCGAAGTGGAAGACCAGGTTGCCGGTCTCGCGGAGGTAGCCGCGCTCGGCGCTGATCGTGCGGGCGCCGCCGTCCTCTTCCCGCTCGACCGCGCGCCAGCCCTTGAGCCGGGTGCGGGCGGCGGCCAGGACCTCGTCCGGGTCGCGCGGGGTGGTGGCCTTGGCGAAGTGCGGCAGCCGGGACAGGTTGCGCGGGGTCAGCACCGGCTTGGCGCGCATCGACTTCAAGTACTCGACGCTGCGCGGCAGCAGGCAGCCGACCAACGAGATCATCAGCAGCAGGTAGATCGCCGAGAACCAGACGCTGGAGTAGACGTCGAAGAACTGCAGGCGGTCCAGCAGCGTGCCCCACCAGCCGTGGTCGGCGATGTACTGCTCGGTCTTCGGGGCGTTGAGCGTGCGCTGCGGCAGCAGGGCGCCGGGCAGCGCGGCGAGCGCGAGCAGGAACAGCAGGATCAGCGCGGTACGCATCGCGGTGAGGCCGCGCCAGGTGTTGCGCAGGAACGCCAGGACCCGCTTGCCGGGCGAGTCGCGGTAGGGCTTGGGCTCCGGGGGCGCTTCGGTGGCGGTCACAGCGGCAGCACCGTGTCCGTGACGAAGGCGTCGCGCAGCCAGCTGACCAGCTCGCCCCACAGGCCGGTGACCAGCAGGACCCCGACGACGAGGAGCAGCCCGCCGCCGAAGATCTGGACGCGGCGGCCGTTGCGGCGCAGCCAGTCGGTGGCCCGCACGGCCCAGCGCGCGCCGAACGCGATGAGCAGGAACGGCAGGCCGAGGCCCAGGCAGTAGACCAGGACCAGCAGGAACCCGCGGGCGCCGCTGGAGCCGGTGCCCGCTGCCAGCGCGAGCACCCCGGACAGCGTCGGGCCGATGCACGGCGTCCAGCCGAGCCCGAACACCGCGCCCAGCAGCGGCGCGCCGAGCAGGCCGCCGCGCGGTACGCGGTGCGACCGGACGTCGCGCTGCAGGGCCGGGATGAGACCGAGGAAGACCAGGGCCATCGCGATGGTCACCACACCGCCGACGCGCTGCAGCAGGTCCTGGTTGACCAGCAGGGCGTCGGCGAGCCACACCAGGCTGCCGACCCCGGCGGCGAAGACGACGGTGAAGCCGAGCACGAACAGGCCGGCCGCGCCGACGACCGCGTACCGGCCCTTCTTGCGGTCCTCGTCCGCGGTGACGGCCGGGGCGTCGGCGCCGACCAGCGCGGCGAGGTAGGCGAGGTAACCCGGCACGAGCGGGACGACGCACGGCGAGGCGAACGAGATGGCGCCGGCGAGCAGGGCGACCCCGGCGGCGAGCAGCAGCGGCCCGGAGGTCGCCAGCTCGGTCACGGAGTTCACGGTTCGAGGGTAAGCAGTGAGTTCGGTGTGAGTTCACCGGGATGGTCTCGGCCGATCGGCCGAGGACGGCTAGCCCTTCGACCGAAGCCGGCGCCGTGGTCCGCACCATACCTTTTCGGCCATGACGATTCCGCTGCGTGCCCACGCGTTGCTGTCCGTGCTGGTCGGAGCGCCGCTGGTGTGGGAAATCACCCGCGTCGACCTGAGCCGTCCCGCGTCCTACGCGTTCCTGCTCGGCTGCGCGCTCGTCGCCGCCGCGCCGTGGCTCGCGCTGCGCTTCCGCTGGTGGGCCGGGGCGCTGCCGGCCGCGGCCGGGGTGCTCGGCTCGGCCGGGCTCGTGCTGCTGGCGGACTGGTTGCCCGCCCGGCCCGAGGTGGTGAACCTGCCGCTGGTCCAGGTGGCCGGCCTGATCGCGGTTCTGGTGATCGTGTTGCGCGACGCCGGGCCGTGGGGCGCGGCGCTGGGCGCGACCGGCCTCACGCTGTCCGCCGCGGCCGCCGCCGTGGCGATCCAGCAGTGGGCGCGGGTCTCGCCGCAGCTCGCCACGCCGCACCCGCCGACGGTCGCCGGGACCGCGTTCCTGCTGTTCGGCGGCGCGCTGGCGCTCGGGGTGTTCCTGCGGTCGGGTTACTCGGCCGCGAGCCGCTGGACCACCGGCTCGATGTCGCTCGCCAGGATCGACCGCAGGTAAACCGCGGCCACCCGCTGCTGCTTGTCCAGGATGATCGTGGACGGCACGACGTTGCGCGGATAGCCGGACAGCTGCAGCAGGCTGCGGCCCGGCGGGTCGTAGATCGACGGGTAGGTCAGCTGCCGGTTGCGCACGAAGTCCCGCGGCGCCGAACGGTCGTCGTCGCGCACGTCGAGGCCGAGGACCTGCACGCCCTTGGCCTGGTGCGCCAGGTACAGCTTCTCCAGCTCCGGCGCCTCGGTGCGGCAAGGCGCGCACCACTGGCCCCAGATGTTGATCACCACGACCTTGCCGGCGTAGTCCGCGACCGAGATCGTCTTGCCCTCGGTCATCAGGTCCTCGCCGGACAGGTTCGGGATCGGCTGCCGGTCGGCGCCCTCGTAGAGGATGTCGGTCTTGCCGCCCGGCGCGACGAACTCGAAGCTGCTGCCCTGGGACACCGCGTCCTTGCCGGTGCTGCACCCGGCGAGCACGAACGCGCTCGCCAGGACGGCCGCGAGGATCCGCTTCACGCCCCGGTCACCTTCGGGTCGGTGGCGCCGGCCGGTTCGCTGTAGACGATCTTCACCAGCTCCTCGCCCTGGAAGACCAGGCTGGTCAGCGACGCGAGCGAGCACTGGCGGCGGCGCGGGTCGTGCCACAGCGGCTTGGCCTCGAGGAACCGGCGCAGCGTCCAGATCGGCAGCTGGTGCGACACGCACAACGCCTCGTGGCCCTCGGCCTTCGAGCGGGCCCGCAGCACCGCGCCGAGCATCCGGTGCGCGATCTCCACGTACGGCTCGCCCCAGGACGGCAGGAACGGGTTGCGCAGCTTCGGCCAGTGCCGCGGCTGGCGCAGCGCGCCGTCGCCGACGGCGACCTTCTGGCCCTCGAACGCGTTGCCCGCCTCGATCAGCCGCTCGTCGGTCTGCACGTCCAGCCGGTGGGCCGCGGCGATCGGCGCCGCGGTCTCCTGCGCGCGCTGCAGCGGCGAGGAGACGACGTGGACGATGTCGTGGGCGGCGACCGCCTCGGCCACGGTGAGTGCCTGGCGGCGGCCGCGCTCGGACAGGTGGAAGCCGGGCAGCCGGCCGTAGAGGATCCCGTCCGGGTTGTGGACTTCACCGTGCCGCAGCAGGTGCACGATCGTCGTCACTGGCGCGCCTCCGCGCTCTGGGCCGCCTGCGCAGCCGCAGGTAGCGCGGCCTCGATGACCTCGAACGCGGCGTCGTCCATCACGGAGTTGACGAACCAGGCCTCGTACGCGCTCGGCGGACCGTAGACGCCGCGCTCGAGCAGCGCGTGGAAGAACGGCGGGAAGCGCCAGGTGTCCGTGCTGGTGGCGTCGTGGTAGTTGCGCACCGGCTCCTCGCGGAAGAACACGCTGAGCAGGTTCCCGGCGTAGGCCACGTGGTGCGGCACGCCCGCCTTGGTCAGGGCCTCGGTGAACAGGGCGCCCAGGCGCTGCGAGTTGGCGTCCAGGCGGCGGTACACCTCGTCGTCGGCCGCGCGCAGGGCGGCCAGGCCGGCGGCCACCGCGACCGGGTTCCCGGACAGCGTGCCCGCCTGGTAGACCGGGCCGGTCGGCGCGAGCCGCGCCATCACGTCGGAGCGGCCGCCGAACGCCGCAGCGGGCAGGCCGCCGGACATGACCTTGCCGAACGTGTAGAGGTCGCCGGGCACGCCCTCGATGCCGAACCAGCCGGACCGGGACACCCGGAAGCCGGTCATGACCTCGTCCATGATCAGCAGCGCGCCGTGCTCGTGCGCGAGGTCGCGCAGCTGGGCGTTGAAGTCGGGGCCGGGCGCGACGGCGCCCATGTTGCCCGCGGCGGCCTCGGTGATGATCGCCGCGATCGAGTCCGGGTTGTCCGCGAAGGACTGCCGCACGGCCTCGATGTCGTTGTAGGGCAGCACGATCGTGTCCGCGGCCTGCGCGCCGGTCACCCCGGGCGAGGTCGGCAGGCCGAACGTGGCGACGCCGGAGCCGGCCTGGGCGAGCAGCGCGTCGACGTGGCCGTGGTAGCAGCCGGCGAACTTGATGATCTTGCTGCGGCCGGTGAACCCGCGGGCCAGCCGGATCGCGCTCATCGTCGCCTCGGTGCCGGAGTTGACCAGCCGCACCTGGTGCACCGGGTCGACGCGGTCGATGATCTCCTCGGCCAGCTCGACCTCACCGATCGTCGGCGTGCCGAACGACAGGCCCGAGCTGGCGGCCTCCCGCGCGGCTTCGACGACCGCCGGGTGCGCGTGCCCGAGGATCATCGGACCCCAGGAGGACACCAGGTCCACGTACCGGTTGCCGTCCGCGTCCCACAGGTACGGGCCCTCGCCGCGCACCATGAACCGCGGCGTGCCGCCTACGGAGTTGAACGCCCGCACCGGCGAGTTCACGCCGCCGGGTGTCACGGCGGCGGCCCGGTCGAACCATGCCCTGGACTTGTCGACTTCTCGCGTCACGGACCCCAGTCTTGCAAAAGACCCGTCAGGCCTGGTTCAGGTGTCCGGCGAAGTAGCCGAAGTCATCCTCGTCGCCGCTGCCTTCGCGGCTCTTGCGGCGGCGCTTGACCCGCAGCGCGAGCAGGATCTGGCGCACCGCGTCGGCCAGCAGGATCCCGGCGACCACGCCGAGGCCGATCGCGCCGGACATCCAGCTGCCGATCCAGCGGGTGCTGGTCAGGACGGTGCCGTCGGTGAGCGTCACCACCACGGTGTGCACGCCGTGCGGCCACAACTGGAACGCGCCCCACACGGCGACCGCCGCCAGCAGCACCTCGGCCAGCGCGACGACCGCGCGCGCGGGCTGGTTCAGGCGGGCCTGTTCAGTCACGTGAGCAGCCTCTCATGCCGTCCGCGCGTCCCGCAGCGCGGTCCGCAGCGCCTCGACGTCCTTGGCCCAGGCGAGGACGACCGTGTCGTCGGTGAGCCGGATCGGCAGGGCTTCGTACTTGTTCGGGGTGGTCCAGCCGCCGCCGAGGACCCTGGCCCCGGTGGGCGCGCCGACGTCGGTGACCTCGGCGATGTCCTGCAGCGGTACCCGCTCGCGGCCCTGCCACAGGGCGTCGTCGGTGACCTGGACGGTGAGGAACCGGCGCCGCGCGTAGACCCAGGGCGCGGTGATCGCGGCGAGGCCGAGACCGACGATCACCCACGCGACGGCGTGGGTGGTGCCGGTGAACAGCTCGGCCAGGAACCCGAGCAGCGCGAAGCCGGGCCCGTAGGCGAGGGCCGTCCAGCTCGCTCCGCGCTCCAGGTACCGGGCCACGGCTACCGGCGGCCGACCTTCGGGAAGTACGGCTGCACGGAGGGGATGTACATCAACGCGAGCGCGACGAGGCCGAGCAGCGTCGCGATCAACGTGACGGTCGTGTAGAAGCCCAGGAGTATCTGGAAGATCAGGGTGATCGCGATCAGGACCGTCAGGATGGTGCGGGCCGACCGGGTGCCCTGCCGGGCCTTCCAGGCGAACAGCACGTACAGAGCCGCGAACGACACCGAGCCGACCAGCAGCACCGCGAACAGCACGGTGAGACCGTCACTGATGCGGTCGGGCGTGATCTGCGGGTTGGGGTTCTCCCTGACCAGGCGATCGATGGTGACCTGCCGGCCGAGGAACAACAGCAGGTAGCCGAGGACGAAGAGCACACCGCAGGCGACCCAGAGCCAGACCGACACCTGGACCGGCTTCGGCGGATCGGGCCGTTCGACCTCGTCGCCCGGCAGGCTCGGCGCCGGGGGCAGGCCCTGGGCGCGGCGCTCGTCGTCCGATTCGTTCCCTGCGGTCACACCCGAAGACTACTGCCGCGCGACGGCCGCGTTGAGGGCGGTGGCCGCCTTGGTCCGAGTCATGATCTCAGTCGAGCCAGGCCGCCGCTTCCGTCGCCCAGTACGTGAGGATCATGTCGGCGCCCGCGCGGCGGATCGAAGTCAGCACCTCGAGGATCGTGCGCTCGCGGTCCAGCCAGCCGTTCGCCGCGGCCGCCTCGACCATCGCGTACTCGCCGGAGATGTTGTACGCCGCCACCGGCACCGGGGAGACGTCGGCCGCCTGGCGGAGGATGTCCAGGTAGGGCAGAGCCGGCTTGATCATGATCGCGTCGGCGCCCTCTTCGACGTCCAGCTCGATCTCGCGCAGCGCCTCGCGCGCGTTGCCCGGGTCCTGCTGGTAGGTCTTGCGGTCGCCCTTGAGCTGGGAGTCCACTGCCTCGCGGAACGGGCCGTAGAACGCGCTGGCGTACTTCGCGGAGTAGGCGAGGATGGCGGTCTCGGTGTGGCCGGCCTCGTCGAGCGCCCGGCGGATGACGCCGACCTGGCCGTCCATCATGCCGCTCGGCCCGAGCATGTGCGCGCCGGCTTCGGCCTGGGCGACGGCCATGTCCGCGTAAAGCTCCAGGGTGGCGTCGTTGTCCACGGCGCCGTTCTCGTCGAGGACGCCGCAGTGGCCGTGGTCGGTGAACTCGTCGAGGCAGGTGTCGGCCATCAGGACGGTCGCGTCGCCGAGTTCCGCGCGCAGGTCGCGCAGGGCGACGTTGAGGATGCCGTTCTCGTCGATCCCGCCGGAGCCGGTGGCGTCCCGGTGCGCCGGGATGCCGAACAGCATGAGCCCGCCGACGCCGGCCCGCACGGCCTCGACGGCCGCCTTGCGCAGCGAGTCCCGCGTGTGCTGGACGACGCCCGGCATGCTCGCGATCGGCCGCGGGGCGTCGGCCCCTTCGGCGACGAACATGGGCAGGATCAGTTGACGCGGGCGGAGGGTGGTCTCGCTGACGAGGCGCCGCAGCGCCGCCGTGGTCCGCAACCGGCGGGGACGATGCTCGGGAAACACGCCACCGACGGTACTCCGGCCCCGGACACGGCTCGGGGCCGCCCGTGAGATCTCACAGACGGCCCCGAGCCGGCGGAATTCAGGAAGAACGCCGGGTGCGCTTCGCCTTGCGGGGCGGCGGCAGGGCGCCCTCCGCGCGCAGCTTCGCCGCGTGTGCGGCCAGCGCGTCGACCAGGTGGGGCACGTCGGCGACCTCCGGCTGCACGTCCACCCGCAGGCCGAACTCCACCGCGGTCTCCGCGGTCTTCGGCCCGATGCACGCCACCAGCGTGCGCGTGTGCGGCTTGCCGGCGATGCCGACCAGGTTCCGCACGGTCGACGACGAGGTGAAGCAGACCGCGTCGAACCCGCCGGTCTTGATCATCTCGCGCGTCTCGGCCGGCGGCGGCGCGGCCCGGACGGTCCGGTAGGCCGTCACGTCGTCCACCTCCCAGCCGCGGTCGACCAGGCCCGCCGACAGCGTCTCGGTGGCGATGTCGGCCCGCGGCAGCAGCACGCGGTTCACCGGGTCCAGCACGTCGTCGTACGGCGGGAACTCGGCCAGCAGACCCTCGCTGGACTGCTCGCCCTGCGGGATCATCTCCGGGTTGATGCCGAACGCCCGCACGCGCGCCGCGGTGGCCTCGCCGACGCAGGCGATCTTCACGCCGGAGAAGGCTCGGGCGTCGAGACCGAACTCCTCGAACTTCTCCCACACCGCCTTCACCGCATTGGCCGAGGTGAACACGATCCACTGGTAACGGCCGTCGACCAGGCCCTTGACCGCGCGCTCCATCTGGGCGGGGCTGCGCGGCGGCTCGACCGAGATGGTCGGCACCTCGTGCGAGGTGGCGCCGTGGATGCGCAGCCGCTCGGCCATCTCGCCGGCCTGCTCCTTGGTGCGCGGCACCAGGACCTTCCAGCCGTACAGGGCGCGCGACTCCCACCAGGACAGCTTCGACCGCTGCCCGGCCTGCTCGCCGACGGTCACCACGAGCGGGCCGACCAGCTCACCGGCGTCCTGCGACAGGCTCGCCAGCGTGGTGTCGACCGTGCGCTGGGTGTTGATCGTGCCGTTGGCGGTCACGGCGACCGGGGTGGTGCCGGCCAGGCCGTGCTCGGTCAGCGCGCCCGCGGCCTCGGCCAGCTGGGCCGACGTCGCGTGCAGCACGATCGGGCCCGGCGCCGCGGCCACCTTCGCCCAGTCGACGTCGCCGCGGACGTCCACGTCGGTGTAGCTGCCGCCGAGCGCGATGCCGGCGTAGGCGGGCACGGCCGAGCCGGGCGTGATGCCGGGGACCACCTCGAAGACCGCGCTGGTCTTCGCGACGGCCTGCACCTCGGCGACGGCGGCGGCGCTGGTCAGCGGGTCACCGCTGGACAGGCGCAGCACCAGCCGTCCGCCCTTGGCCTCGTTGGCGAGGTCCTTCGCCACCTCGGCCGGCTCGCCGACGGCGGGCCGGACCTCGGCGTCCGCGCTGGCGCCCGCGAGCACGCCGGCGGGCACGTCCGGGTCGGTCACCACGACCTCGGCCTTCGCCAGGAGCTCCTGGGCACGTACGGTCAGCAGTCCGGCGTCGCCGGGGCCGGAGCCCACGAAGGCGACGCGCCCAGCGGTTGTCCGCGCGGGGGTCATCGTGTCTTTCTCCTATTGATCGGCGCGAGCACGCCGTACCGTTCGAGGAACTGGTTTACCGTGATTCGCGGCCCGGGCCGGACAGCGCGCCGGCTCCGAGGTCGAGCAGCTCCGCGGCCAGGTCGCGGCCGAGTTGCTCCGCTTCGCTCTTGCCGGCGACCGCCGAGGCCCGCAGCAGCTGCACGGACTCGTCGTCGAGGCCTGCGGCGGCGACCCCGCGCAGCGAGACGTTCTCGATCACCGAGCCGTCCGCGTCGAGATCCTCCACCACCTCGGCGAGTGCGCCGACGGGCGCGCTGCAGCCGGCTTCGAGCGCGGCCAGCATGGCCCGCTCCGCCGTCACCGCGGCCCGTGTCGCTTCGTCGTCCACAATGGACCGAAGAAGGTGTTCGATGTCCACGTCGTCGACGCGGCACTCCACCGCCAGCGCGCCCTGAGCGGGCGCGGGCAGCATCTGGATCGGGTCCAGGGTCTCGGTGATCACGTCGGCCCGGCCGAGGCGGACCAGACCGGCGCGCGCGAGCACGACGGCGTCCAGCTCGCCGTCGAAGACCTTGTTCAGCCGGGTGTCGATGTTGCCCCGGATGGGCACGACCTCGAAGCCGAGGCCGAGCGCGCGCAGCTGCGCCGTGCGGCGCGGCGAGCCGGTGCCGATCCGGGAACCGGAGGGCAGCTCGCCCAGGGTCAGCCCGTCGCGCGCGATCAACGCGTCACGCGGGTCCTCCCGCGGCGGCACGGCGGCCAGCACGATGCCGCGCTCGGGCGCCGTCGGCAGGTCCTTGTACGAGTGCACCGCGACGTCGACCTGCTTGTTCAGCAGGGCCTCGCGCAGCGCGGAGGTGAACACGCCGACACCGATCTCCGCGATCGGCGCGGTGGAGCGGTCGCCGGGGGTGGAGACCGTGACGATCTCGACCTCCTGCCCCGCCTTGCGCAGCGCGTCGGCGACCGTGCCGGTCTGCGTCAGGGCGAGTGCGCTGCCCCGCGTCCCGATCCGAATGGTCCTCGTCACTTGCCTTCACCGTCTGTCCTGGGCAGGCGCTCGGTGGTCGGGCTCGACACGACGGCCGGCGAGGCCGGGTCGAGCTCGAACAACTCGCGGAGCGCGTTGGCGTAGTCCGTGCCCTGGGTTTCCGCGGCGAGCTGCTTCACACGCACCGTCGGCGCGTGCAGCAGCTTGTCCACGACCCGGCGCACGGTCCGGTTGAACTCGTCGCGGACCTCGGCGTCGAGGCCGGGCAGCCGGTTGTCCAGCCGCAGCATCTCGGCGTCGACGACCTCGGCGGCCCGCTTGCGCAGCGCGGTGACGGTCGGGGTGACCGCGGCGCTGCGCTGGGCGGCGAGGTACTCGCGCACCTCGTCCAGCACGATGCCGTTGGCCTTGGCGATCTGCTTGGCGCTGCCGGCCGAGCCGTGCGAGTCCATCCGCCTGCGGACGGTCTCCAGGTCGACCAGGCGCACGCCGGGCAGGCTGTCCACGTCGGGGTGGACGTCGCGCGGCAGGCCGAGGTCGCACACGACCACCGGGCGCTCACCGCGCGCGGCCAGGTGCGCGGGGGTGATCACGACGTCCTGGGCGCCGGTGCAGGCGACCACGACGTCGGCGTCGGCCAGGCGGGCGGTCAGCTCGTCCATGCCGGCGGCCACGGCGGGCACACCCTGCTCGGTGACGTTGGCCGCGAGCCGCTCGGCGTTGGCCAGGGTGCGGTTGACGACCGTGATCCGGCCGATGCCGCCCTTGCGCAGCTGGCTCGCCGACAGCGCGCCCATCGAGCCGGCCCCGACGATCACCGCGTGCTTGCCGGCCAGGTCGGGCGCCTCGCCGAGGGCCTCGGACACCACGGACGCGCCGAGGTGGTCCAGCCCGGTCTCGGAGTGCACGCGCTTGCCGACGCGCAGCGTGGTCTGGATCAGCTCGTGCAGGGTGCGGCCGACGGTGCCGGCGTCGCGCGCGGCGGCGTAGTAGTTGCGCACCTGGCCGAGGATCTGGGTCTCGCCGACGACCATCGAGTCCAGGCCGGAGGCCACGGAGAAGATGTGCTCGACCGCGGCGCCCGCGTAGTGCACGTAGAGGTTGTCGTAGAGGTCGGCGGCGTCGCAGCCGGCCTGCCGGGCGAGCACCTCGGAGATGTCGGCGAGGCCGCCGTGGAACGCCTCGACCACCGAGTAGACCTCGATGCGGTTGCAGGTCGAGACGACCATGACCTCGTTCACGTGCGGCGACTGCTGGAGCTCGTGCAGGACCTTGTCCAGCTCCGTCGCCGGGATCGCGACCTTCTCCAGCGTGCGGAGATCGGCAGTGCGGTACGACAGCCCGACGGCCAGGACACTCACTTAGCGCACCACCATTCCGTTACCCACGTTCTCCGCTCGCCGGGCCACGTGGAACGACAGGATCTGCAGCTCCACGGCCAGGTCGACCTTGCGCACCTCGACGTGGTCGGGCACCTGCAGGACCACGGGCGCGAAGTTCAGGATGCACTGCACCCCGCCCTGCACCAGCCGGTCGGCGACCGTCTGGGCGGCGGGCGGCGGCGTCGCGATGACGCCGATCGAGATCCCCCGCTCCGAGCACACCTCGGGGATGTCGTTGAGGTGCGAGACCGGGATCCCGCCGACCGGCACGCCGATCAGGTCGGGGTCGATGTCGAACAGCGCCTCGACCGGGAACCCCCGGCCGGGGAAGCCTCCGTAGTTGGCCAACGCATGACCGAGGTTACCGATTCCGACGACGGCGACCTTGTGCTGTCGCGTGAGTCCCAATATGCGCTCGAGCTGGGCGACCAGGACGGCGACCTCGTAGCCGACGCCGCGGGTGCCGTAGGAGCCGAGGTAGGACAGGTCCTTGCGCAGCTTGGCGGAGTTCACGCCGGCGGCGGTGGCGAGCTCCTCGCTGGCCACGGTCGTCGCGCCCTGCTCGGCCATCGCCGACAGGACGCGCAGGTAGACGGCGAGACGGGCGACGGCGGCCTCCGGGATCGCGCGGACCCGGGCCTCCTCGGCGCCGTTCTCGGTGACCGCGGGCATCTCCGCGGTGGGGGCGTTGTCGGCGTCCGGGGTGGACAGCTTCCGGGCGACGGCCGCACCGTTTCGCCGGCCACGCTGTGACACCACGCCGGCCTCCTCGTTCCACGCCCTCGATGAGCTTCGAATTCCCCCTTGACCCGGGCCGCGAAGTCGGGTTTGATGCACGGCCGCCGTGAGGGGTACCGGCAATACGGTAGCCACTTGTGAACGCAGGCACAAAGTGGCTGGTCAACGGCATGACCGAAAGCACACCTAGCGCGCGGTGAACGTGATCGTGTGCCAGCCGGTGGCGCCGTCCGGGACCACGTCGGCGAGCCGGTCGGTCTGGATGTAGCCGCCGCGGTCCGTCGCTCGCACCCGCACCGCGTGGCTGCCTCGCGCGGCCGGCACGTCGGCCCACCACATCCGCCACGCGTCGACCGTGACCTCGGTGGACAGCTCCGCCGTCACCCACGGCCCGTCGTCCACGCTCACCTCGACCCGGTCGATCCCGGTGTGCTGCGCCCACGCGATCCCGGCGACCCGCACCTGCCCGGCGGCGACCGGACCGCGCGGCGCGTCGATCCGCGACTGGGTCTTGACCGGCGCCTGCTCCGCCCAGCCGCGCTGCAGCCAGTACGGCGTGCGCGCGTCCCAGGTGGTCACCTCGAGGTCGGTGACCCACTTCGTCGCCGAGACGTAGCCGTAGAGCCCGGGCACGACCAGCCGCGCCGGGAAGCCGTGCTCGATGGGCAGCGGCTCGCCGTTCATCCCGATCGCGAGCATCGCCCCGACGGAGGGATCGGCCATCGCGGACACCGGCGTGCCCGCGGTCCAGCCGTCGGCGCTGGTGGAGAACACCTGCTCGGCCCCGGGTGCGACACCGGCCTCGGCCAGCAGCTCGGCGAGGTCGACGCCGATGAACCGCGCGGTGGAGATGTAGGGCCCGCCGACCGGGTTGGACACGCAGCACAGGGTCACGATCCGCTCGACCAGCGGCCGGTTCCGGATGTCGGACCAGGACCAGGTGATCTCGCGGTCGACCATGCCGTGGATCCGCAGCGACCAGTCCTCGGTGCGCACCTGCGGCACCACGAGCGCGGTGTCGATCCGGTAGAAGTCCGCGTTGGGCGTGAGGAACGACGGGGTGCCGAACTTCGCGAAGTCCGCGCCGGCGGGCACCGGTGGCGCGGTCCGGGCCGGGATCAGCGGACCGACCGCCGCTCGGGAACCCTCGGCGTCCTTGCTCGTGCCGATCAGCTCCCCGGCAACTCCGGCCGCCCCGGCGCCCGCCACCGCGATCAGGAAACTCCGCCGCGCCGCCGACGAGTACTGCCCGTCCAGCGCGGTCCGGTGCAGCCAGGCGAACACCGCGAGCCCGGCGACGAGGCTGACCACCGGCGCGAGCAACGCGATCTGCCCCAGGTCCGGACGGGTGAACACGGCGACGCCGCCGAGCACGCCGACCACGGACACGAACACCAGGCCGGGCGCGGCACGGCGGCGGGAAGCCAGCCCCGCGGCCACCGCGAGCGCCAGCGCCACCACGGCCATGCCGGTCAGCAGCACGGCCTTGTCCGCGGTGCCGAACGTCCGCACCGCGAAGTCCTTGAGCCAGCCCGGGGTCAGGTCGATCGCCGCGTTGCCGACCGCGAAGAACGGCGAGGCGCTCGCGCCGACGAACCCGGCCACCAGGTGGCCCGCCCCGAGCGCGGCGACCAGGGCGATCACGCCGATCAGCCCGGCCACGGGCGCGGACAGCCGCGGCGAGTCGGTGCTCACCCCACCAGTGTGACCCCGGTCAGGCCAGCGCGGCGCGGAAACGGTCCTCCTCGACCTTCCAGTAGCCGTGCTCCGCGCCGTCGACGAGGATCACCGGCACCCGGTCGCCGTACTCGGCCTGCCACTCCGGGTCGCTGTCGACGTCCTCGGCGCGCCACGGCACGCCCAGCTCGGCGCAGATCCGCTCGACGTCGCGTTCCGCCTGGACGCACGACGAGCAGCCCTGGCGGGTCATCACGGTCACTTCGTGGGCCATGCCGAAATCATCCCCGCAGCTGCACGCGGCGCAGCTTGCCGGTCGGCGAATGCGGCAGCCGCTCGGCGAACTCGACCGTGTGCGGCACCTTGTACCCGGCCAGCTGGGCCGCGCAGTGCTCGACGACCTGCTGCTCGGACAGCGACGCGCCGGGTGAGGGCACCACGACCGCCTTGACCGCCTCGCCGCTGCGCTCGTCGAGCACCCCGACCACGGCCGATTCGGCGACCTCCGGCAGCTGCCCGATGACCTCCTCGACCTCGTGCGGGTACACGTTGAAGCCGTTGACGATGATCAGGTCGTTGGCGCGGTCCACCAGGTGCAGGTCGCCGTCGCTGTCCAGGAAGCCGACGTCGCCGGTGCGGAACCAGCCGTCGGCGTCCGGCCCGTGCGTCCCGTCCGGCCAGTAGCCGGAGAACAGGTTCGCGCCACGGATCGCGACCAGACCGGTGCCGTCGCCGTCCTCGTCGAACACGTCGTCCGGGTCGTCCGGGTCCAGCGGCACCGGTTCGCCCGAGCCGTCCGGCCCGACCAGCCGGACCTCCACCCCGGGCAGCGGGCGGCCGGTCGATCCCGGTTTGGGGTAGCCGGTGACCAGGGTCGACGTCACCACCGGCGCGGTCTCGGTGAGCCCGTAGCCCTCGAAGACGCCCAGCCCGGTCTTCTCCCGGATCGCGGCCAGGACCTTCGGGTGCAGCGGCGCGGCGCCCGAGGTGAGCAGGCGGACCGTGCCCAGGCCCGCGGCCAGCTCCTCCGGCTCCAGCGCGGCCAGCTCGGCGTACATCGCCGGGACGCCGCCGATCACGGTGACGCGGTGGTCCGCGCACGCCTGCAGCGCCTGCCGCGCGTCGAACCGCTCGGCCAGCACCGCCGTCGCGCCCACCGCGGTGCTCAGCAGCAGCCCCGGGCCGAGGCCGTAGACGTGGAACAGCGGGATCGCGATCAGCACCCGGTCCGGGTGCCCGACCGGCGCCGGGTCGATCCGGCCCAGCTGCTCGAGGTTGGCCAGCAGCGCGCGGTGGGACAGCATCACGCCGCGCGGCGGTCCGGTGGTGCCCGAGGTGTAGGACAGCACGGCGATGTCCTCACCGCCGCCGCGGGCGGGAAAATTCGCACCGGGACCGATTTCCGGCCGCAGCACCGGCGTCTCGTCCGCGCCGTCGTCGGGGTTCCGGCTGATCACCAGGCGCGCGCCGCTGTGCGCGAGCACGGTGTCCAGTTCCGGGCGCGGGGCCAGCGGCGAGATCGGCACGGCGATCGCACCGGACCGGGTGACGCCGAACAGGGTCACGGCGAAGTCCGCCGAGGTGGGCAGCCGCAACGCGACCCGGTCACCGGCCCGCACGCCCTGGTCGGTGAGCCGCTGCGCGAGCCCGCCCGCGGCCGCGTCCAGCTCCGACCAGGTCAGGCTGACACCGGCCGCGGTGTCGATCACCGCGACGGCGTCCGGCCACTGCCCGGCGGCGCTGGTGAGCAGGCCGGCGATGTTGCCCGTTGTCATGGAGGTCAGTGTGGCACCATCCAGGCGCCGTCTCACCCGTCATGGGGAAGCTCGGCGATCGTCGCTCTTCCGAGACCCCCGCCACTACCTACTTCCGGGTAACTACACGTATGCTGCTTCTCGCGTCGTAGTGGTGATGATCACTCGGGCCGGACGAAGGAGTCGCCGTGACGAACTGGCTTGCCGCCCGCCCAGCGGGTCTGCACGTCGGCACGGTCACCCACGTGGACGAGGTGCCGGACGAGCAGGCGGGGCCGTGGGCCCTGGTCCGCGCCGCCCAGCAGGGTGACACCGCCGCCTTCGGCGTGCTCTACGACCAGTACGTCGACGTCGTCTACCGCTACGTGTACTTCCGCCTCAGCGACCGCGAGCTGGCCGAGGACATCACGAGCGAGACCTTCCTGCGGGCGCTGCGCCGGATCTCCTCGGTCAGCTACCAGGGCCGCGACGTCGGCGCGTGGTTCGTCACCATCGCCCGCAACATCGTGCTCGACCACCTCAAGTCCAGCCGGTACAAGCTCGAGGTGGTCACCGACGAGGTGGCCGACTCGGGCACGGCGCCGTTCGCCGCGCCCCCGGGGCCGGACGCGGGCCCGGAGCAGCAGGCGGTGACCAGCGCGACCCGCGACGCGCTGCTGTCCGCGATCGCCGGCCTGGGCGACGACCAGCGGGAATGCATCGTCCTGCGGTTCATCCAGGGCCTGTCGCTGGCCGAGACCGCGCAGATCATGAAGCGCAACGAGGGCGCCATCAAGGCGTTGCAGCACCGCGCGGTGCGCAAGCTCGCGCAGCTCCTTCCGGACGGGTGGCGCTGAACGCGTAACAACCGGACGGTTTGCGTCGTTGCAGGTGGTGTGGAGGAACACCGGTGGTCGGCGCGTGAGCTGGAGGTCATCTCCGGTCTTCGCGGACTGGGTCGCGCCGTCGAACCGGACGAGCACACCAGGGCGCGGATCCGCGCCGACATCTCGCGGAAGCTGGAGGCGGAACCCAGCCGGCGCCGGCGCGTGCTGGCGACGTTCCTCGCCGCCGCGGCCGCGCTGATCGTCTTCGTCGGAGGGGTCGGCCTGCTGCTCTCCCGCGAATCGCTGCCCGGTGACCCCCTCTACGGCATGAAGCTGGCGAGCGAGGACGCCGAGCTGCAGCTCACCTTCGACGAGGCCGCGCGCGGCTCGAAGCACCTGCAGTTCGCGTCGAACCGGCTCGACGAGCTCGCCGCGATGCCCTCCCCCGACGCCTCCGCTTTTCTGACAACGTTGTCGGCATTCGCGACGGAGGCGACGGCCGGGACCGCGCAGCTCACCGTGCTCGGCGTGCAAGGCGACACGGCGCGGCTGGACCAGCTGCGGACGTGGGCGCGTGAGCAGGCCGGCAAGCTCGGCGGCCTCGGCGTGCCGGACGGCGCGCGCAACGGGTTCACCCAGGCCGGGGCGCTGCTCAACCGCATCGACGCGCGGGCGGTGGCGCTGGCCTCGCGGCTGCCCTGCTACCGCATCACCACCGGCGAGGCCGACGACCTGGGCGCGATCCCGGCGGCCGGCGAATGCACCATCCCGCCGGACGCGCTGCTCGGCGTTCCGACCGAAGCGCCACTGCCGCCGGTGAGCACGGTGTCCCCGCCGCCGGTCGACATCGCGACGACGCCGACCGCGCCCGCTTCGACCACGCCGGTCGTGCCTCCCGCGACGGGCCCGCTGCCGCCATCGAGCAGCGGACAGGCGCCGCCGGTGCTGCCGCCGCCGATCAGCGCGCCGACCAGCACCCGGCTCCCGGCGCCGTCGACCACCACACCACCGCCGTTGATCTCGATCCCGCCGCTGATCCCCGGCCTGCCGGGCCTCGGCATCGGCTGACCGCTCAGTGCAGGACCTTCAGGCCGACCACCCCGGCGACGATCAGCCCCAGGCACACCAGCCGGGCCGCGGTGGCCGGTTCCCCGAGCGCGACCATGCCGTACAGGGCGGTCCCGAGCGCGCCGATGCCCACCCACACGGCGTAACCGGTGCCGATCGGGATGGACCGCATCGCGTAGGCGAGCCCGGCCATGCTGGCGGCCAGCGCGACCACGAACACGAGGCTCGGCCCGAGCCGGGTGAAGCCGCGGGCCGCGTTCAACGCCGCGGCCCAGACGGTTTCGAGGATCCCGGACACGATGAGCACGATCCACGCCACGGCAGGCAGTCTCTCAGCCGGCCCCGCGGCGCTGCGCCCGGAACACCACGAACAGCAGGCGCAGCCCCAGCAGCGCGCTGATCACCAGCAGGTTGTAGCCGAACACGTGGTTCAGCGTCAGCTCGGGCAGCACCCGGGGCCCGCCGGTGCTCGCCAGCAACAGGACCGCCATCAGGCCGGTCGCCGCGCCGGTCAGGGCCAGCAACAGCTCGTGCAGCATGCCGAAGACCACCGCCCGGTCGCGCTCGTCGGCGAAGGTGCGCACGTTGACCGTCAGCCGGCCCTGCTCCAGCGCCGACGTCAGCCGGTCCACGCGGCGGGGCAGGCGGCGCAGCACCGGCAGCATCGCGACCAGCTCCTCGGTCGCCGCGCCGCGCAGCGAGCCGGGCCGCAGCCGCTCCCCGACCAGCGAACCGGCGAACGACCGGGACTCGCCGAGGATGTCGAAGCCCGGCGACAAGAGACCGAGCGTGCCCTCCATCGTCGCCAGCGCCCGGAACACCGCCGCGATCGCCGGCGGGATCGACAACCGGAACTCGGCGATGATCCGGAACAGATCGGTGAACAGGTCCGCGTCCGGCGACCGGCCGTGCGACAGGTGCTTGGCGATCAGCGCGCCCAGCGCCCGTTCCAGGCGCTGCTCGTCGATCTCGTCCGGCCGGTCCACGATCTCCAGGAGGCCGTCCCGCAGCCCCTCCGGATCACCGCGGTCGACAGCGGCGAACAGGTTCGCCAGGCCACCGCGCAGGGACGAGTCGAGGCGGCCGACCGACCCGAAGTCCAGCAGCCCGAGGGTGCCGTCGGTGAGCAGGAGGACGTTGCCCGGGTGCGGGTCGGCGTGGAAGACGCCGTGCAGCAGGACCTGCCGGAGCAGCGAGTCGAGCAGGCCGCGGGCCAGGACCGCGCGCCGTTCGGCTGGCACCTCGCCGATGCCCTCGCGCACCGGCACGCCGTGCAGGCGCCGCATGACCAGCACGCGTTCGCCGGACAGGTCGGCGTGCACGGCGGGCAGCGCGACGGGCGAGCCGTTCTCGGCGGCGGCGACCGCGGTGAGGTTGCGGGCCTCGACCCGGAAGTCCAGCTCCTCGGTGAGCGCGGCGCGGAAGCCTTCGGCGAGGTCGAGCACACCGAGCGACCGCGCCCAGGCCGCGCGCAGCTCGAGCGAGCGCGCGACGCGGAAGACGATGTCCAGGTCGCGCTCGACGATCCGGTCGATGCCCGGGCGGCGCACCTTGACGACGACGTCCTCACCGCTGTGCAGCCGGGCCCGGTAGACCTGGGCGATCGACGCGGCGCCGAGCGGTTCGGGGTCGAACTCGGCGAACACCTCGGCGCGCGGGCGGCCCAGCTCGGCCTCCAGCTCGCGCTCGACGTCGGCGAATGGCACCGGCGCGACGCGGTCCTGCAGCAGGCTCAGCTCGTCGATGAACACCGGCGGCAGCACGTCCGGCCGGGTGGACAGGATCTGGCCGAGCTTCACGAAGGTGGCGCCACCGTCCTCCAGCGCGCGCCGCAGCGAGCGGGCCAGGGTGGCGTGCCGGCCGGAGTCGGTGACGCGGCGGCCGGTGAGGTACGGCCCGATGCCGTGCTTCACCGCGATGCGCGTGATCTGCGAGTACCGGCGGGTCCGGGCGAACCGCGCGCGCAGCGACCGGACCCGGCCGAGCAGCCCGAGCCCGCCGCCGCTGGGGACGGCCATCTCGGCGAGGAACAGGAAGATCAGCGTCGCCAGGAACGCGCATCCGGCGAGCGGCAGGATGAACCCGAGGTAGGCGCCGGTGGAATCGCGTGTCAGCACCCCGATCCGGCCCGCCAGTCCACCCGCGACGGCCCACCCGGCGGCGGCGCCGAGCAGCGCCCGGAACGTCCCGATCCGCACGCCGAGCACCCGGCGCGAGGCGACCACGAGCGGCCACAGCATGAGGAGGTAGACGGGCAGGCTGAGCAGCCCCAGCAGCGTTGGCGACATGGTGATTTCCCCCGGGGTGCGATGAGTGCCCCGATCGAAGCACACCGGCGCCCGGTCTGGAGGGATCGCCTGATCCGGATGCGTGACCTGCTCGCTACGCTGATCCCAGGGACAAGCGCAGGAGGCGGTGTGCGTGTGGCGTAGCAGGGGTGACGGCCCGGAGCGCGAACGGCTCGCCGAGATGGCCGGCGAGGCGTCGGCCGACGCCGCCGTGGCCATGGAGGCCCAGGCCGACGTGCCCCCGGCCCCGCCGGACCTGACCGCCGCCGCGTTCTTCGACGTGGACAACACGATGATGATGGGCGCGTCGATCTTCCACTTCGCCCGCGGGCTGGCCGCGCGCAAGTACTTCACGACCTCGGACCTGGCCGGGTTCGCGTGGCAGCAGATCAAGTTCCGGGTCGGCGGGCGCGAGTCGCACAGCGGCGTGCAGTCGAGCCGGGAGCAGGCGCTGTCGTTCGTCGCGGGCAAGACGGTCGCCGAGATGAACCAGGTCGGCGAGGAGATCTACGACGAGCTGATGGCCGACAAGATCTGGTCGGGCACCCGCGCGCTGGCCGAGATGCACCTCAACGCGGGCCAGCGGGTGTGGCTGGTGACGGCGACGCCGGTCGAACTGGCGGCGATCATCTCCCGGCGGCTCGGGCTGACCGGCGCGCTGGGCACGGTCGCCGAGCACGTGGACGGCGTCTACACCGGCCGGTTGGTCGGCGATCTGCTGCACGGGAGGGCGAAGGCGCACGCGGTGCGCGCGCTGGCCGCCCGGGAGGGCCTGAACCTCCGGCGGTGCACGGCGTACTCGGACTCGTCGAACGACATCCCGATGCTGTCGGTGTGCGGCACGGCGGTGGCGGTCAATCCGGACGCCGGCCTGCGCGAGGTGGCGCGCGCCCGAGGCTGGGAGATCCGCGACTTCCGGACCGGCCGCAAGGCCGCGAAGATCGGGGTGCCGTCGGTGCTGGGCGCGGGCGCGCTGGCGGGCGCCGTGGCGGCCGGAATGGCCTACCGGCGCCGCTGACCACCCCCGCCGCCCGCGGCGGGTTCCCGCCGCCCCGGCGGCGTGTTGGCCACTCCCGGCCCGCGGCAGCGGTTCAACCCCTCGCGCGTGCCGGCCTACCGGCGCTGCTGCCCCCGCTCACCGCGCCGGTCGTCACTCCGCCGGTTCTGCGTCGATTCGCCGGCCGGGATGCCCGTCACCAGGTTCGCCAGCTTCAGCACCCCGCCCACGACACGCCCCACCGAGTACGCGATCCGCGTGATCAACCCCATGCCACCCAGGATGGCACGAACCCGCTCAGTCCTTGAACGGGCTGCGCCGGTGCGCCAACCGCCGGTACAGGGTCGTCTGGATGGACTCGCGCACCTGGTCGGTCAGCGAGAACACCAGCATCGGGTCGTCGAGGTCCTCCTCGGCATAAGAATCCGTCTGGATCGGCTCGCCGAACTCGATATGCCACTTCGTCGGCAGCGGGATCGCACCCAGCGGCCCCAGCAGCGGGAAGAACGGCGTCACCGGGAAGTACGGCAACCCCAGCAACCGCGCCAGCGGCTTCAGGTCACCGATCTTCGGGTAGATCTCCTCGGCACCCACGATCGAGCAGGGGATGATCGGCACCCGCGTCCGCAGCGCCGCCGACACGAACCCGCCGCGCCCGAACCGCTGCAGCCGGTACCGCGCGGAGAACGGCTTGCCGATGCCCTTGTAGCCCTCCGGCCACACCCCGACCAGCTCGCCGGAGCACAGCAACCGCTCGGCGTCGGCCGCGCACGCCAGCGTCTGGCCGGTCTTGCGCGCCAGCGCCCCGAGCAGCGGCGTCTTGAACACCAGGTCCGCGCCGAGCATGCGCAGGTGCCGGTGGCCAGGGGTCTCGTCGTGCACGGCGACCGCCGTCATCACCGCGTCCAGCGGCAGCGTCCCGGAGTGGTTGCACACGATGAGCCCGCCGCCCTCGGCGGGCAGGTTCTCCACGCCGTGCGTGGTCACCCGGAAGTACTTCTCGTACAGCAGCCGGAACGGCGGCAGCACCACGGTGTCGGTCAGCTCCGGGTCGAACCCGAACTCGTCGACGTCGTAGTCGCCGGTCAGCCGGTGCCGGACGAACTCGAGGAGCCGGCTCAGCGGGTCCGGTTCCGGGGCCGGCGCCTCCGCGGCCGGCGGGCTCTGCGTCGGGAACGCCACGACGGGCGCGTCGGCGGGGGTTTCCCCGGCGCGCGGCGGGACGTCCGCCGGCTTCTCGCGCCCGGGTGCGTGCAGGGGGATGACCTGGGCTTCCGCGCTGGTCGTCACTTGTCTTGCCCCGCTTTCCTCTCTCTGGTCATCGGACTGCCGCCAGCACCTTGCCGGCCGCTCCGGCCAGCTGCTCACCGTCCAGCACGGGACGCAACCCGCGCCCGGTGACGTAGTCGTCGAAGGCCGCCTCGCTGGACCACCGCGGCCGGTAACCGAACACCTCGGTCAGCCGGGTGGTGTCGACGACCCGCCCGTAGTTCAGCAGGCGCACCTGGTCCGGCGAGAAGTCGACCCTCGCGCCACGCAGCATCCTGCCCACCGTGCCGACCATGGTCCGCGGCACCGGCAGCTCGACCCGGCCCGCTCGCCGGATCGCTTGGGACAGTGTGAGTACCCCGTCCCCGCCGGCGTTGAACACGCCCGGCTTGTCCTCCAGGGTCGCCTTCTCCAGGATCGCCAGCGCGTCCGACGAATGGAGCAGCTGCAGCCGCGCGTCGAAGCCGAGCACCGTCGGCACGACCGGCAGCGCGAAGTAGCGGGCCAGCACGGTGTCCACGTCCGGCCCGATGACGTTGGTGAAGCGGGTGGTGGTGATGGTGAGGTCGGGGCGTCGGCGGGCCAGGCCGCGCACGTAGCCCTCCATCTCGACGGCGTCCTTGGCGTAGCCGGTGGACGAGGTCGGGATCAGCTCGGAGTCCTCGGTGAACACCGCTTGCGACCGCGGCCCGGCGCCGTACACGGCGGCGGTGGACTTCACGACGAGCTTGCGCACCTTCGGCGCGCGCTGGCAGGCGGCGAGCAGGCGCATGGTGCCGATGACGTTGACTTCCTTGATCGCCGTGCGGCGGGCGGGACCGGCCGGGTGCACGGTGGTCGCGCAGTGCACGACCGTGTCGACGCCGGCGGAGTCGATGATCTTGGCGATCAGCGGGTTGCGGATGTCGGCCCGGACGAACTCGGCGTGGCCCAGGCGCTGCAGGACCGACCTGGGCGGTGGCGCGGTGTCGACGCCGATGACCCGCTCGAGGTCCGGGTTGTTGCCCAGCCGTACCAGCAGCCTGCCTCCGAGTTCGCCGCCGACCCCGGTGACCAGCACGACGTTGGACGCCATGAAACCCCCTGACAAGGGTGTGGGATGTGGTGTTCGCGGCAGTCGCCGATGCTACCCCGGACCGCGGCCGGAGTCAGGAGGCCTAACACGCTGTTAACCCAGGTCAGGGACTTTGGTCACTGATCGCCAGGGAAAAGCGCGCGGCCCGTCCAGGATCTGGACGGGCCGCGTGAAGAGGCGTTCGCGCAGGGTTTACTTGCCCTGCTTGCGACGCTGCATCCGCGTCCGGCGCAGCAGCTTGCGGTGCTTCTTCTTGGACATGCGCTTGCGGCGCTTTTTGATCACCGAGCCCACGGGTGCTCCTTCACGTTTCGTCTGCTTCACACGCTGCCCAGCGCAACGTCCAAAGAGTTGAAGCGCTACAGGCACGAGCGGCCCTTAAGGTTACCGGGCGGGCCCGCGCCGCGGCGCGGGCCCCCGGCCTAGTAGGTGTTACTGGAGCGGCGGAGCCGCACCACCACCCAAGCAGCTCGCACCGCTGCGGGTTCTGAGGTGGTTCCTCGCGAGGACAGCGCCGACGTGGTGAATTGGACATTCATGAGTCGGCGATCCCACAGCGAGGGGCCGCCTCAGGTTCCGCTACCCGCACCGCTGCGCAAGCCGCACTCCCTGTTGTCAGCCCACATCGAAGTAGGCGTTCTCCAGATACTGGTGGACAGCCTTCTCGGGCACCCGGAACGACTTGCCGACGCGTACGGCCGGTAGCTCGCCCGAGTGCACGAGCCGGTAGACGGTCATCTTGGAGACCCGCATCAGCGTGGCCACCTCGGCGACCGTCAGGAACTGGACCTGCCCGACAGCGGGCACGTCCTTGTTGTTCGACGGCATACGTCACCGTGCCCTTCGACACGTGTCGTGCCGCTCGGCTTCCCCACCGGGCGGTACCGACACGCACGTGCTTCACCCTTGAGGGTAGCGGGACACCTGGGGCCAATGCGACGCCCGGCGGGTACTTTCCCGCGAAAGAGCCCGCTCGGCGGCGCCCGTTCGGCCTAGTCAGAGCCGGTGCGCGGGGCTCATTCGTGGGCTTTGCCGAGTTCCACGGACCGGTCCCGCGCCGCTTCGATGGCGGCCAGCAGCGCGGCGCGGACACCGTGTTTCTCCAGCTCGCGGATCGCGTTGATGGTGGTGCCGGCCGGGGACGTGACGGCCTCCCGCAGGATCACCGGGTGCTCGTTGGTCTCGGCGAGCATCTTCGCGGCGCCCACGGCGGACTGGATGATCAGCTTTTCGGCCACCGCGCGGGGCAGTCCGAGCAGGATGCCCGCGTCGATCATGGCCTCGACCAGGTAGAAGAAGTAGGCCGGGCCGGAGCCGGACAGCGCGGTGACGGCGTCCTGCTGCGCCTCGGGCACCTCGACGACCTGGCCGACGGTGGCGAGCATCTCGGTCACCAGCGCCACGTGGTCGGCGGTGGCGTGCTTGCCGGGCGACACGGCGCTCATCGCCTCGCCGACGACCATCGGGGTGTTCGGCATGACCCGCACGACCGGCACGCCGTCGGGCAGGCGGCGCTCGTAGAGGCTGGTGGGCAGGCCCGCGCAGAGCGACACGACCAGCGAGTTCGGCCCGACGAGCGGCGCCAGCTCGGCCAGGACGGGCTCGATGTCCTGCGGCTTGACGGCGACGACGAGCACGTCGGCGCGCTTGGCCGCCTCGGTGACCTCGACCCCGGCGACGCCGTAGCGAGCGGTCAGCTCGGCGGAGCGCTCCGGGTGGCGTTCGGTGAACAGCAGCTCCTCCGCGCTCCGGCCGCCCTGCAGCAGGCCCGCCAGCAGCGCCTCACCGATCTTCCCAGCCCCGAGAACCGCGATAACCGTCATGGCACCAGCGTGCCAAAGGCCGCTCAGGGGGCCGGGGCCAGGGCCAGTTGCCGCGCCTGGCAGACCAGCCGTCCGGCGGAGTCGATCACCGTCGCGTCGGAGTCGAACCACGCCTCCTGCACCGTGCGGCACTCGACCTGCACGCGGAGCCATCCGGGGGCCGGGCGGGCGCGCACCAGCGCCGTCAGCTGGGCCGTCGGCGCCCAGCCCATCCGCCCCAGGTTGAACACCACCGGCGGGTTGATGTCGCCCGCGAGCAGCGCGAAGTACGCGTCCGGCACCGAGTACCGCGGCTTCACCCACAGCCGCAGCCGGGGCGGGTCGCCGTTGCGGCCGGCCAGGTACCCGGCCGTCGCCGGGTCGATGCGCACGTCGCAGCCCTTCGCCAGGTTGAACACGCCCTCCGACGTCTCCCCGGCGAGGTGGATCGCCCGCGGCGGCGGCTCGACCGGCATCTGCGGCAGATCCGTCCAGTCCGCCCGCCGCACCGGCAGCCGCCCGGTGGTGACCGTCGCCTCGACGCAACTGCGGCCGCGCTGCTCCAGCCGCACCGCCACGACCGTCGCGCGGCGGCCGACCTTGCGGATGTCCGTCCGCAGCAGAGCCGGGCCGATCGCCGGCGGCCGCAGGAACTCCGCGCTCACCGCGAGCGGATCCGTCGACGGCTCGCCCCGCTCGGACAGCACCGCCAGCGCCGCGCGGGCCATCAACGCGATCAGGAATCCCCCGTGCGGGTGGCCGCCGATGGACCACTCGTGTCGCAGATCGGCGGTCAGCGTGCCGTCACCCAGCGACCGGACGGCGCACGCGGCCTCGAAGGACGCCGGGTCCGGAACCTCTGCCGCGCTCACGAACGGCTGACCAACGCGCGCAGGAAGAACACCAGGTTGGCGGGCCGCTCGGCGAGCCGCCGCATCAGGTAGGGGTACCAGTGCTCCCCGAACGGCACGTACACGCGCACCGTCTCCCCCTCACCGGCCAGCCGCCGCTGCTCGTCCGGGCGGACCCCGTAGAGCATCTGGTACTCGTAGCTGCCCTGCTTGCGGCCGTACCAGCGGGCGCGCTCGGCCAGGATCGCGATCAACCGCGGGTCATGGGTGGCGAACATGGGGTAACCGTCGCCCGCCAGCAGCAGGTTCGCACACCGGACATAACCGAGGTCGACCTCGTGCGCCCGCGAGAACGCCACCTCGTCGGGCTCGGCGTAGGCCCCCTTGCACAGCCGGACCCGCGAATCCGCCACCGCCAGCGCCCGCACGTCGTCCTCGGTCCGGCGCAGGTACGCCTGCAGCACCCCGCCCACCCACGGCCAGGTGCGGCGCAGTTCGCCGAGCACGCGCAGCGTCGCGTCGGTCGTGGTGTGGTCCTCCATGTCGAGCGTCACCGTGGTGCCGCACTGCTCGGCCGCCGCGCACACCCGGTACGCGTTGTCCAGCGCGAGCCGCTCGTCCAGCCGCAGGCCCAGCGCGGACAGCTTGACGCTGACCTCGACCCGCGCGGTCAGGCCCTCGGCGTAGAGCCGGTCCAGCAGCGCCAGGTAGGTCTGGACCGTCTGCTCGGCCTGCGCGGGCTCGGTGACGTCCTCGCCGAGGTAGTCCAGCGTCACCCACAACCCGTCGTCGACCAGGCGGCCCACCCGCGTCACCGCGTCGGCCACCGTGTTCCCGGCGACGAACCGCTCGACCACTCCGGAGGTTCCCGGGGTTGTCGCCACGAGGTGGCGGACCACCTCGCTTCCGGCGGCGGCGAGGATCAGCGAGCGCAGCGGGTTCACAGCGGAAACTTTACGTGTTCATCTATCGGAAGCCCATGATCCGGGCCGCCGCCCACGCCAAGAAGTTGATCTTGTAACGCGCCTCACTGGCCGAGGTGGAAACGCGCGAACAGCAGCGCCTCGGCCAGATCACGGGCCCGGTCCGCGGCGCTCACCGCGCGCCGCGTGTTGACCTCCAGAACCACCTGTCCGGTGAACGAGCTCGCGACCAGCTTCTCCAGCAGCTCAGCGCACGGCTGGTTCCCGCGGCCCGGGACGAGGTGCTCGTCCTTCGGGACACCCGTCCCGTCCGCCAGGTGCACGTGGGTCAGGCCGCGGCCCATCCGCTCGGCCAGCTCCATCGCGTCCATGCCGGCCGCGGCGCTGTGCGACAGGTCGAGCGTGTAGTGGCGATACCCGACTTCCGTAGGGTCGATCGACGGCCGGAACGCCGACACCCGCGCGTCGCGGCGGCCACCCGGCGGCCGGACCTTGAACATGTTCTCGACCGCGATCTCGACGCCGGTCTCGTCCTCCAGCTCGGCCACCAGGTCGGCGAACATGTCGCCGTAGCGGCGCTGCCACCGGAACGGCGGGTGCACCACGACGGTGCGCGCGTCCAGCTCGATGGCCGCCTCGACGCTGCGCCGCAGCCGCACGACCGGGTCCGGCGACCACACGCGCTGCGTGATGAGCAGCGACGGCGAGTGCACCGACAGCACCGGCACCCCGGTCTGCCGGGACAGCCGCCGCAGCGCACCCACGTCCTGGCTGAGCGGGTCGACCCAGACCATCACCTCGACCCCGTCGTAACCCAGCCGCTGGGCCAGCTCGAAACCGGCGCCGGCCCGCAACGGCCAGACCGACGCGGTGGACATCCCGATCGGTACCGGCACGCTCGCACTACCTCGACAAGAGCAACAACGCCGCGGGCGAGACGGTCACCACGAGACCGACGAGCACCGCGAGCACCGTGGTCTGGATGTCGTCCGCGCGGCGGATGCGCCGCACGATCCACACCAGCCCGACGATCACGACCAGCGCGGCGATCAGCGCGGCGGCCGGGATCTGGCCCCACAGCCAGTTGAAGCCCAGCCACACGGCCGCACCACCGACGACGCCACCGGCCAGCTGACCGGCCATCGACAGCCACTGCTTGGCCGGTGACGGCTCCGGCTCGCGCTTCTTGGCGCGGGCCGGTTCGGCGGCGGCCTCCTCGGGCTCGTCGTCGTAGTCATAGGCCTGTTCAGGACCCTCCTCGGCCGGGCCGAAGTCGCCGAACTCGTCCACGTCGTCGTCATCGTCGGCGAACGGGTCGTGGAACCCGGTGGCCTCCAGGGCCTCGCCGGGGTCGTCCTGCGGTGGGCGGCCGGGCAGATGCGGCGGCGCGTGGAAACCGGTCGGCTCGTCGGGGTCCGGCTCGTCCCGCACCGGCGGCATGAGGCCGACCTCGGTGTCCTCCTCGGCCGGGGCCTCCGCCCGGCCGCGGCGCCAGCGCTGCAGGCCGGCGGGCGGCGCGGACAGCCCGGCGGGTGGCGCGTCGGGGGCCGGGTCCTCGACCGGCTTGACCTCGCCGACCGGCTCGAACTGCTCGGTGCTCGGGTCCGGCGGGGGCGTGACGCGCGCCGGTGCGCGACGGGGACGCCGCGGCGGCGGGAACGTGCCGGTGGCGCGTCCTCCGGTGGGCGGGGCGTCCGGGTCGACCGGCGCGTCGAGACCGTCCAGGCGCGCGGCCAGCCCGGTGCCGGTCTCCTCGCCGGGCGGACGGCGGCGCAGCGGCGGCGGCACGGCCTCCGCGGGCGGCACCGGCAGCGCGCCGGACTCCGGCGGCGGCAGCGGCAGCGCGCCCGACTCCTGGGGCGGGCGGCGCACGAAACCGGAGTCCTGCGGATGCGGGCGCCGCAGCGGCATCGAGTCCTGCGGCGGAGGCGGCAACGCGCCGGTGTTCGGGCGCGCGAAGCCGCCTGAATCCTGCTGACCGCGGCGCGGCGGAGCGCCCGCCGGGCCGGGCGGCTCGGGCGTGACCGGCCGCGGCAACGCCGCCGAGCTCTGCTGACCAGGGGAAACCGGCGGAACGGGCGGCTCGGGGGTCACCGGCCGCGGCAGGGCCGCGGAGCTCTGCTGACCGGGGTTCTCCGGCGGGACGACCGGTCGCGGCATGGCGGCCGAGCTCTGCTGACCAGGGGGAACGGGCTGACCAGGGGGAACCGGCGGGCCCGGCTCGGGACGGCGGAAACCGCCGGAGTCCTGCCGGCCCGGCGAGTCGGGCATCGCGCGACGGCCGCCGTTGCGTCCCGGCGGCGCCCCGTTCGGTGCCGGCGGCGCCCCGTTGGGTGCCGGGGGCGCGCCGTTGGCGCGGACCCGGTCGATGATCGCCTGCGGACCGGTCTCCGTCGGGTCCTGGGCGCGACGCGGGCCGTCGTTCTCCTCCGGCGCGTCGTCGTCGGCCGCGCGCCGGCGGCGCCGCCTGCCCTCGATGTTCCCGCCGTGCAGGGCGAGCAGCTCGGCGACGGTCTTCTGCGAGCGGTCTTCTCGGCTCTCTCGGCTCATCGTGTCATCCCAAACAGCGCGTAGGGCCACAAGACGCGGGCTCGTGTACCGCACACGCCCACCACCGCCTTACGCATCCTTCCGCCTTTCACCGTGCCTGATCGAGCTCACCGAGGTCCAGCCGGTTGCTGTCACCGGTGGTTCTGCCGCGGCGAACAGTCGTCTCGTCACCGTTGGAGTGATCAAGACGCCGCAGGATGACGCCCTCTCGCAGCGCCCAGGGACAGATCTCCAGTTCTTCCAGCGACAGCGCCCGCATCGCGGCCTGCGCCACCAGCGCGCCACCGGCCAGCTGGTGCGCGCGGCTCGCGCTGACCCCTTCCAGCTCGGCGAGGTCGGCCGCCTCCATCCGGGAGATGAACGCGATGAGCTGCCGCAGTGCGGTCTGGGACAGGGTACGGCGTACCCGCGGACCGGCTGCGGAGGGAGCCGCCCCGGTCAGCCTGGCCAGGGATCGGAAGGTCTTCGAGGTGGCCACCACGCGGTCCGGGACGCCGACCTTGGCGACCCGCTTGGCCAGCGGCGCGAGCTGGTCCTCCAGCCAGGCCGAGGTGGAGACCAGCTCGGAGCGGGTGGGCGGATCGTGGGCGAACCGGGTGCGGGTGATCCGGCCCGCGCCGAGCGGCAGCGACTCCGCCAGCGCCGGCTCCTCGTCGATCCCCATCGCGACTTCCAGCGAACCGCCCCCGATGTCGAGCACCAGCAACTGACCGGCCGACCAGCCGAACCACCGCCGCACCGCGAGGAAAGTCAACCGCGCCTCGTCAACACCGGACAGCACGGTCAGCTCGACACCGGTCTCGTCGGCGACCTTGCGCAGCACCTCGGAGCTGTTGTCGGCCTCCCGGACCGCCGAGGTGGCGAACGCCATCAGCTCCTCGCAGCCCAGCTTCGCCGCGGAGACCTTCGCCTCCTCGATGGCGGCCACCAGCGCCTGCGCGCCCTGCTTGGAGAGGTGGTTGTTCTTGGTGATCTGCTCGGCAAGCCGCAGCACGGTCTTCTCGGAGTGCATCGGCGTCGGGTGCGCACCACGGTGCGCGTCCACCACGAGCAGGTGGACGGTGTTGGACCCGACGTCGAGTACCCCTAGGCGCACAAAGCCCTACGGTACCGGTCGCACCCGTGTGCGGCCGCAAAGTGCCGGATAGGCCACCTCTGCTTGTCAGGACTCGAACTTGTACCCCAGGCCGCGGACGGTGACCAGGTGGCGCGGCGAGCCCGGGTCCGGCTCGATCTTCGAGCGCAGGCGCTTGACGTGGACGTCCAGCGTCTTGGTGTCGCCGACGTAGTCCGCGCCCCACACCCGGTCGATCAGCTGACCGCGGGTGAGCACCCGGCCGACGTTGCGCAGCAGGTACTCGAGCAGGTCGAACTCCTTGAGCGGCAGCGACACCTCGCCGCCGTCGACGGTGACCACGTGCCGCTCGACGTCCATCCGCACCGGACCGGCCGCGAGCACCAGCGGCGCCAGCTCGCCCTCGCCGCCGGTCTCGCCGCCGCGGCGCAGCACCGCGCGGATGCGCGCGATCAGCTCGCGCGCCGAGTACGGCTTGGTCACGTAGTCGTCGGCACCCAGCTCCAGGCCGACGACCTTGTCGATCTCGCTGTCCCGCGCGGTCACCATGATCACCGGCACGGCCGAGCGCTGCCGCAGCTGCTTGCACACGTCGGTGCCGCTCATGCCGGGCAGCATGAGGTCGAGCAGGACGATGTCGGCGCCGTTGCGGTCGAACTCGTCCAGGGCCTGCTGGCCGTTGGTGGCGACCGCGGCCGTGAACCCCTCCTTGCGCAGCAGGAAGGCCAACGGGTCGGCGAAGGACTCCTCGTCCTCGACGATGAGCACTCTCGTCACTACTTTCCTCCCTGGTTCCGGCCGTCTTTGGCGGCGGTCACGACGAGCCGCGACAGCTGCGCGGGGGTCTGGTCGTCCGAGGCGGCGGGGGTTCCGTCCCCGTTGCGCCCGGACTGGTGCATCGGGATCCGCAGGGTGAACGTGGATCCCGTGCCCGGCATGCTCCACAGCTTGACCTCGCCGCCGTGGTTGGCGGCGACGTGCTTGACGATGGCCAGGCCGAGCCCGGTGCCGCCGGTGGCGCGCGAGCGCGCCTTGTCCGCGCGGTAGAAGCGTTCGAAGACCCGCTGCTGGTCCTCCTCGGCGATGCCGATGCCGCGGTCGGTCACCGCGATCTCGACCATGCCGCCGGACAGGCGGCGGCTGATCGACACCGGGCTGCCCTGCGGGGAGTAGTTCACGGCGTTGTCGAGCAGGTTCGACAACGCCGTGACCAGCAGCGTCCGGTCGCCCTCGACGAGCAGGCCGCTCGGCTCGTCGGTGGTGATCTCGATTTCGCGGGACTCCGCAGACAGGCGGGTGCGGCCCAGCGCCTCCCGCACGACGGCGTCCACCTCGACCACGTTCAGGTCGGGCAGCCGCTCGGCGCCCTGCAGGCGGGACAGCGCGATGAGCTCGCTGACGAGCGTGCCCAGCCGGGTGGACTCGTGCAGGATCTTGCCGCCGAAGCGGCGCACCTCCTCGACGTCGTCCGCCGCGTCCAGCACCGCCTCGGCGAGCAGCGCGATCGCGCCGACCGGGGTCTTCAGCTCGTGGCTGACGTTGGCCACGAAGTCGCGCCGGACCGCCTCCAGCCGGGCGGCCTCGGAGTGGTCGACCGCCTCGACGACGGTGAAGCCCTCGCCGAGCGGGCGGATCTCGGCGACCACGGCCTCCGGCTGGCGGCCGCGGGCCTCCAGCGGGGACAGGTCGATCTCCATCGGATCCCCGGTCTCCTCGACCTGCTCGGCCGCGACCCGCGCGCGGGGGTCGGCGCGATTGGCCTGGACCAGTCCGAGGGCCTCGGCGCGGCGGTTGAACAGCACCAGGTCGCCGAAGCGGTTCAGCACCAGGATCCCGTTGTTCGACGAGCGCACCAGCCTGAGCAGCAGTTCGGCGACGGTGGGACCGCTCGGCCGCCGCTGGGCCCGCCTGCGCTGCAACCGCGGAACGAGGAGACCGGCGATCAGGCCGACCAGCAGACAGCCGACGGCCAGCGCAACTGAACCCGGCGCACTCACGGGTGAATCGTAAGCATGGAAGTGGCTGTTCGGCCTAGTCCTGGCCGCCTTCTCGTGATGGCTGTGACACCTTCACCGTGCTTGTTTCCCCGCGCGTCAACCGGTGTTCACGCACCCAGTCCCGTCCCGTGACCATTCACCCGGTCGAGGCGCGCCAGGTCTTCTTCGGACAGCCGCAGCGACGCCGCCGCGATGTTCTCCTCGAGGTGCCCGACGCTCCCGGTGCCCGGGATGGCGAGCACGTTCGGTCCCTGGTGCAAGGTCCAGGCGAGCCGCACCTGGGCCGGGCTCACGCCGTGGTCGTCCGCGACGGCCTGGACGGCCGGGTCCTCGGTGCCGCTGGCGATGGCGAAGAACGGGACGAACGCGATCTTCTGTTCGGCGCACAGGCGGACGAAGTCGTCGTCCTCGCGCCGGGCGGTGAGCCCGTACTGGTTCTGCACGCACACCACCGGCGCGATGGCCTGCGCCTCGGCCAGGTGCTCCGGGCCGACGTTGGAGATGCCCAGGTGCCGGATCAGGCCCTGTTGCTGCAGTTCGGCGAGCGCGCCGAACCGGTCGGCCAGCGAACCGCTGCCGCGGTCCAGGCCGCTGCCGATGCGCAGGTTGACGACGTCGAGGTGGTCGCGGCCGAGCTGGCGGATGTTCTCCTCGACCTGCAGGCGCAGCTGCTCGGGGCGCGCCTCGGGGAGGAACTCGCCGTCCAGGCCGCGGCCGGGACCGACCTTGGTGGTGATCACCAGGTCGTCCGGGTAGGGGTTGAGGGCGGTGCTGATCAGCTCGTTGGCCGATCGCAGCGGGGAGAAGTAGAAGGCGGCCGTGTCGATGTGGTTGACGCCCAGCTCGACGGCCCGGCGCAGGACGGCGATGGCCTGGTCGCGGTCGAGCTTCCCGCCGCCGGAGATGGCGAGCCGCATGGCGCCGTAGCCCATGCGGTTCACGGTGAGATCGCCCAGCTGCCAGGTGCCGGCCGCGCCGGCGTTGATCGTTTCGGTCATGGCTCCAGCCTGGTCCGGTGATCGTGACGGCGCCGCAGGTTGGCAACTTGCTGCCACACTGGTGGACATGGACGTGCTGGTGCGGGGTGAGGCCGAGTTGTTCGCGCGGACGGCCCACCTCTTCTCCTCGGCCCGGGAGGTCTTCTGCGCCGCGAACGACCTGCACACCTGGGCGGCCGCGCACCGGGCGCCGCACGCCGGGCAGGACATGACCGGCAAGAGCGTGCGGAAGCTGTACCGGCCGGCGTCGCTGCTCCAGCCGGGCGGGGTGGCGCACCTGCGTGAGCGGGAGCGGCTGGGCGCGCGGATCCGGATCACGCTGGACGAGATCAACGAGACGATCGTGCTGGACCGGAAGGTGGCGATCCTGGCGGGCGAGATGTCCGGCGGGGAGCGCGGCTACACCGTGGTCACCAGCCCCGAGGTGATCGGCAGCGTGACGAGCCTGTTCAACGCGGCCTGGCGGGCGGGCACCGAGCTGGCGATCTACGACACCGAGTTCCGCGAGGTGCGGGCCCTGGCGCCGCGGATTCTCGACGAGCTGGCGTCCGGCAGCAAGGACGAGGCGGCGGCACGCACGCTCGGGCTGAGCGTGCGCACCTACCGGCGCCGGGTGGCCGAGCTGATGGCCGCACTCGGCGCGACGTCCCGCTTCCAAGCGGGCGCGCGAGCCCGCGAGCTAGGACTGGTCTAGCGCTTCGAGGTGAGCCCGCAGCGCCGCCAGGGTCTCCGCGGGCGACCACAGGTCCGGGTGCAGGATCCCGTTCAGGCTCAGGCCGTCGATCAGCGCGGTGAGCCGCCGCACCTCTGTGTCCGGGTCGTCGAGGTCCAGTGCGGCGAGGATGCGGGCGACCAGCGCCCGCGTGCCGGACGCCGCCTCACGCGCCAGGTCCGCCAGCCGCTCGTCCGTGCGTGAGGCCACCACGAACTCGAGGAACACGGTGACTTCGGCCCGCCGGAGGTCGTCGAGCGGCAGCAGTTCGGCCAGCAGTTCGGTCCGCTTCGCGCGGCGCTCGGACGGGGACAGTCCCGTGACATCACCGAGGGCGTCGACCTTCGCGGTCAGCCGCGCGGACACCCGGTCGATGACCGTCCGCATCGCGAAGCGCATCAGCTCGGCCTGGCCATCGAAGTAGTGCCGCACCGAGCCGACGTTCAGGCCGGCTTCGGCCGCCACCGTCCGCAGCGACACGCCGGGCAGCCCCTCACGCACGGCCAGCCGGAACAGCGCGTCGGCCACCTCCGCCCGCCTGCTCTCCGGATCCACGATCTTCGGCACCTGGCCGTTGTATCACACGTGTGCTAACTTCTATTTGTCACAGGTGGGATATAAAGGAGGGGTAGAGATGGAAACGGTGCTCACCGTGCTGCTGGTCCGGTTCGCGCTGATCGCGGCGGTCGTCGTGGCGATCGCGCTCGTCGTCCTCGCGGTCGTGCTCGTGCTGCACCGGCGCGGCCGGGGCGATCAAGCGCGCCGGGTGGCGCGCACGGCGGCCGAGTTCGCCCAGCGGCGAATCCGGCGCTGAACGCGAAAACGCCGGCTCCCGAGGGGGGAGCCGGCGTTTCGGCGGACTGGAGTCAGCGGCCCTGGTTGGCGACCGCGGCGGCGGCTTCGGCCGCGGCCTCCGGGTCGAGGTAGGTGCCGCCCGGGTTCACCGGCTTGAGGTCCGCGCCCAGGTCGTAGCGCAGCGGGATGCCGGTCGGGATGTTCAGGCCGGCGATGGCGTCGTCGGAGATGCCGTCCAGGTGCTTGACCAGGGCGCGCAGCGAGTTGCCGTGCGCGGCGACCAGCACGGTCTTGCCGGCGCGCAGGTCCGGCACGATCGCCGAGTCCCAGTACGGCAGCAGCCGCGCGACGACGTCCTTGAGGCACTCGGTCAGCGGCGCGTCCGGACCGTAGCGGACGTCGGTGTCCTGGCTGAACTCACTGCCGCGCTCGATCGGCGGCGGCGGCACGTCGTAGGACCGGCGCCAGAGCATGAACTGCTCCTCGCCGAACTCGTCCCGCACCTGCTTCTTGTTCTTGCCCTGGAGCGCGCCGTAGTGCCGCTCGTTGAGGCGCCAGTCGCGGCGCACCGGGATCCAGTGCCGGTCGGCGACGTCGAGCGCGATGTTGGCGGTCGAGATCGCCCGGCGCAGCAGCGACGTGTGGACGACGTCGGGCAGCAGCCCGCTCTCGGCGAGCAGCTCGCCGCCCTTGCGGGCCTCCTGCTGCCCGAGCTCGGACAGGGGCACGTCGACCCAGCCGGTGAACAGGTTCTCGGCGTTCCAGGTGCTCTGCCCGTGGCGGAGCAGCACCAGCGTCCCAAGTTCGGCCATACCCGCTAGCCTGCCAGAACACGCCGAGCGACCGGATGACGCCCGCAGCTTTCTACAGACAGTGTGTTACCACCCAGTAGAGGTTGGCACGACCACTCCTTGACCGGTTGAACACCGCTCATGAAAGTGACACTTGCTGCATACCGTTAACACAGACAGTGAGAATCACTCGAACGGAGTAACCAGTAGTCTTGTGATTACTGGTGGACATCTGACAAGTTGGCTTACGTCCCGCTCGGCTGGAATTCCACGCACTCCCCAGCCGGACGCGGGGTACGACCGCAGCCTGTCTCCCCCCTGCCGGGCTGCGGCCCCGCCGGCCCCGTTGGCACTCCCCCTCGCCACCGGGTCCAGAAGCGGCGGGAGCGTTCGCGGGGCGGCTTGAGTTCGCGACTCCCCCTCCCTCAAGCCGCTCCGCCCGCTCTTCCGCGTGCTCGCTGCGCTCGCCGCCGGCGGGCGTTCGCCCATTGCATTTGGGGGGCGACCCCCCAAACCCCCACGGTGCGAGCTCCTCGCCTTGGCGGGCGCTGGGCGCGATGGGTGTGAACCAGCACCCGCGGTGGTGGCTGGCTGTCAGTCGCCGGTCAGGCTGCCTGGTTCGTGGGGGTTGTCGGGCTCTACCAGGTGTTTGAAGGCTTGCAGGTTCGCCAGGCTTTCGCCGCGGCTCACGCGCCAGTCCCACTCCCGCTTGATGCTCGTCGCGAAGCCCAGTTCGAGGATCGTGTTGAAATCGCCGTCCGCGGCTTCCAGGACCTGGCCCAGGATCTTGTCCAGCTCCTGCTCGGTCACCGCGTCCTTGCCGAACCGGCCCACCAGGTAGATGTCGCCCAGAGCGTCGACCGTGTAGTGGACGCCGTAGAGCTTCGCGTTGCGGCGCAGCAGGAAGCGGTAGACCTGCTCGTGGTTTTCGTCGGGGCGGCGGCAGACGAAGGCCTCCACGGCGAAGGCGTGGTCGCGTTCGATGAGCCAGGCGTTGGTCTGGAGTTTCTTGGTGCCGGGCAGCGTGACGAAGTACTTGCCCTCGGCCTTGCGGTCGTACTTCAGGTCTGCCTGGTCCAGTGATGCCTGGACGACCTTGTCGAGCGTCATACCGCGACCTCCTCGTGCAGCGCGGCCAGCGTGCGCGAAGCCGCCGCGTACGTCTCCAGCAGGGCGTCCGTGGTGCGCGCCCAGGAAAACCGCCGCGCGTGCACCAGCGCGTTCTCCGCCAGCTCCGCCCGCCGGTCCGGCCGCAACGCCACGCTGGCCAGCGCGCCGGCCCAGTCCCGCGCCCCGTGCGAAGGCACCAGCAGCCCGGACACGCCGTGCGCGACCGCCACCGGCAGCCCGCCCACCTCGGCCGCCACCACGGGCGTCCCGCACGCCTGCGCCTCCAGCGCGACCAGGCCGAACGACTCGTTGTAGCTCGGCACCGCCACCACGTCCGCGGCGCGGTACACCTCCGCCAGCCGTTCACCCGGCTGCGGCGGCAGGAACCGCACCACGTCCTGGATACCCAGCGACACCGCCAGCTCACGCAGGGCCTGCGGCTGCTCCAGCCCGGTCCCGGACGGACCGCCCACGACCAGCACGACCAGCCGCTCCCGCAACTCCGGCTGCCGCCGCAGCAGGTGCGCCGCCGCGTGCAGCAGCACGTCCGGCGCCTTCAACGGCTGGATCCGCCCCGCGAAGGCCAGCACCACGGCGTCCCGCGGCAAGCCGAGCCGCCGCCGGGCGCCGGACTGCGAACCGGGCACGAACCGGTTCAGGTCCACCCCCGGCGCCACCGTGTGCACCCGCTCCGGGTCCGCGCCGTAGAGGTCCACCAGCTGACGCGCCTCGACCGGGGTGTTCGCCACCAGCCGGTCGGACTCGGCGACGACCTGCTCCTCGCCGATCACCCGGGTGCGCGGCTCGGGCTTGTCGCCCTCGGCGAGCGCGGCGTTCTTGACCTTCGCCAGCGTGTGCGCGGTGTGGACCAGCGGCACGCCCCACCGGTCCCGCGCGAGCCACCCGACCTGGCCGGACAGCCAGTAGTGCGAGTGGATCAGGTCGTAGTAGCCGGGCTCGTGGAATGCCTCGGTGCGCAGCACGCCCGAGGTGAACGCGCACAGCTGCGCGGGCAGCTCGTCGCGGGAGAGGGGTTCGAAGGGGCCGGCCGGGATGTGCCGCACCAGCACCCCGGGCGCCAGCTCGGCCACCGGCGGCTGCTCGGACGAGGTCGCGCGTGTGAACACCTCGACGGCGATCCCGCGCCGCGCCATCTCGACCGCGGTGTGCGTGATGTAGACGTTCATCCCACCGGCGTCACCGGTGCCGGGCTGCTCCAGGGGTGACGTGTGCACCGACAGCACCGCGACCCTGCGCGGCCAGCTCGTTCGCGTCCGTCGGGATCCGCGCAGCGAGATCGTCACCTGGTTCAACTCCCGTGTCAGTCTCTTTCCGCATCAGGGCGGAGCCCGTGCACGACAACGCGCACGGGCCCCCGACATCTTCCCAGCGGTCGAAAACCGTCACAGGGCGGACTTAGCCTGCCAGGCGCTCCAGCTCACCAGCCAGTCCATGACGTCCGAGGTGACGACCGGCCCCAGCTTCGACCCGCTGATCTCCACGGGGTCGCCGATCAGGGCCGAGTCGAAGTAGTCCTTCGCGTCGGCTTCCAGCAGGTTGACGCAGCCGTGGGAGGTGTTGGCCCGCCCGATGTTGGCCGCGTTGTCCTGGTTTTCGTGGATGAACTCACCGTGGTTGGAGAACCGGCACGCCCACTTCTTGTTGACGTTGGTGTAGCCGTAGCGCGCGTTGTCGAAGATCGCGCTCGGCTCCTTCGTCATGATGATGTAGGTGCCGTTCGGTGTGTTGAGGTTCACGTCCGAGTCCTTGCCGTTGCTACAGGGGTAGCTCTTGTGCAGGGACCCGCCCCGGTACACGTTCATCTTGTGGTCCGGGGTGTGGATCTTCACGACCTGGTTGCGGCCGATCTTGAACTCGGTGGTGACGTCGGCCCGCGGGTAGGCCCCGCCGCCGAGGTCCATCCCGTAGAGCTTCGCCTCGACCTTGACGGTGGTGTTGGCCGGCCAGTACTCCTTCGGCCGCCAGTCCACCTGCTGGTCGGACAGCCAGCCCCAGGAGCCCTCGACCTCGGTGGACGTCTCGATCTTCAGCGCCTGCTCCACCGCGGCCTTGTTCTTCACGGCGCTGGTGAACTTCACGCTCACCGGCATCGCGACGCCCACGGTGACGTCGTCGGCGGGGTTCAGGGTGACGCGCACCGTCGAGGCCGGCTTGAGCGTCGAGAAGCTGCCGGTCAGCGTGACCGGCTTGCCGTCGGTGCCGGTGGCCGAGGCGGTGTAGGTGTAGGTCTTGTCGTAGCCGAGGGACTCGCTGCTGGTCCAGGTGGTCTTGTCGGCGGACAGCTGCCCCTCGACGGCCTTGCCCTCGGGGTTGGTCAGCTTGACCTCGGTGAGCGTGCCCTGCGCGACCTTCACGGTGACGGGCTGCAGCACGGGCACGTTCTTCGCGTCCGGGGCGGGCTCGGCGGTGATGACCGCGGCCGGTGGCGCCTCCGTCGTCGCACCGCCCCCGGTCTGCGCGCCGCCGTCCTCGCCGCCGCTGGTGCACGCCGCGGCCATCGTCGCCGCGCCGGCGGCGAGCGCGGCCTTGAACACCGTGCGCCTCTCGATCACCTGTTACCTCCGCACTAAGCACTTCTCCCGGACGTCAAAGCGACGCCCGGCCCTGCCGCGTTACCGGCCTGTCCCCCGCTGGGAGTATGTGCGGCATGACGACCAAGCGAACCGCAGTGATCACCGGCGCCAGCGCGGGTATCGGCGAGGCGACCGCCCGCGCCCTCGCCGAGGCCGGATTCCACGTCGTGCTCGGGGCTCGGCGCCTCGACCGCCTGGAGAAGCTGGCCGCCGAGTTGTCCGGAACCGCACACGTACTGGACGTCACCGACCCCGGTTCGGTTGCCGCGTTCGTCCAGCGGGTTCCAGAGTGCCACGTTCTCGTCAACAACGCGGGCGGCGCACGCGGCCTGGAGCGCGTCGAGGACGCCGACGAGGACCACTGGCGCTGGATGTGGGAGGTCAACGTCCTGGGCACGCTGCGCATGACGAAGGCGCTGCTGCCGAAGCTGATCGACTCCGGTGACGGCCACGTGGTGACGGTCACCTCGATCGCCGGGCACGAGGTCTACGACGGCGGTTCCGGCTACACGTCGGCGAAGCACGCCCAGTCGGCGCTGCACCGCACGCTGCGCTCGGAGCACCTGGGCGACCCGGTGCGGATCACCGAGATCGTGCCGGGCATGGTCGAGACCGACTTCTCCGCCAACCGCTTCGACGGCGACACCGAGCGCGCCGCGAAGGTCTACCAGGGCCTCACGCCGCTGACCGCGGAGGACGTGGCCGATGTGATCGCCTTCGCGGTTACCCGGCCCGCGCACGTGAACCTCGACACCATCGTCATGAAGCCGCGCGCGCAGCTGAACGGCAGCCGCATCCACCGCGACTGACCGAGTCGACTACAGCGCGCAGTTGATCAGCAGGGGTTCGGGACGCAGCGTGACGCCGAAGCGGGCGTGCACGCCGTCCCGGACCTCGCGCGCCAGCGCCAGGAGGTCCGCCGTGCTCGCGCCGCCCCGGTTGGTCAGGGCCAGCGTGTGCTTGGTGGACAAGGACACCCGCCCGCCCGGCCCCGGGTGGCCCTTGCCGAACCCGGCCCGCTCGATCAGCCAGGCCGCGGACAGCTTCACGCCCCCGTCGGCCGGGTAGCGCGGCATCTCCACGCCCGCCAGCGCCGGCGGGATCTCGGCGACGATCGGGTTGGTGAAGAACGAGCCGGCGCTCCACGTGTCGTGATCGGACGCGTCGAGCACCATGCCCTTGCCCCGGCGCAGTTTCAGCACCGCCTCGCGCGCCTGCGCCGCCGGCACCCGCGCACCCTGCTCGACGCCCAGCGTGCGGGCCAGTTCGGCGTAGCGGATCGGGGCGGACAGCCCGTCGGCCCGCAGGGCGAACCGGACACTGAGGACGATTCCCCAGCTCTCGCCCTTGAGCACGCTCGTGCGGTAGCCGAAGCCCAGCTCGGCCGCGGTCATCGTGCGCACCTCGCCGGTGCGGCGGTCGTAGCACTGGATCGAGGTGAGCAGATCGGCCACCTCGCAGCCGTAGGCGCCGACGTTCTGGATCGGCGTGGCCCCGACCGAACCGGGGATGCCGGACAGGCACTCCAGCCCGCCGAACCCGGCCTCGACGGTCGCCGCGACGAACTCGTCCCAGTTCTGCCCGGCCGCGACCTCGACCTCGTCCCCGTCGACGCGCCAGCCGCTGGTCGCGATCTTGACCACGGTGCCGGGGAAGCCGTCGTCGCCGACGACGAGGTTCGACCCGCCGCCGAGCAGCAGCACCGGGCCCTCGACCGAGCGCACCGCGTTCAGCAGGTCCTCGGTGGTCTCGGTCACCAGGAACGCGCGGGCTGGCCCGCCCAGGCGCAGCGTGGTGTGTTCGGCCAGGGTCGTCTGGGTCGGTGTTTCGAGACGGCTCACGAGGACAAACGGTACTGTCTGGCCCCATGGCATCCCGTATCGAGCACCGCGCGGAGTACTCCCACGGCGTCTCCGAGGTGTTCCGGGCCGAGACGAGCGAGGAGGCGCTGACCGCCCGCCTCGCCGAGATCGGCGGCAAGAACAGCGCCCTGCTCAACCATTCCGCGGACGACAACGGAGCGCGGTTCACGCTGCGCCAGGGCATCGAGGCGGAGAAGCTCCCGCAGATCGTCCGCAAGCTGCAGCCCGGCGACCTCTACGTCGACCGCGAGCACACCTTCACCCGCAGCGGGGACGGCTACACGGGCACCGCGCGGGCGACGGTGAGCGGGATGCCCGGCGAGATCACCGCACGCACCGAGCTGCGTCCCCGGGGCGACGGCACCGTGGCGGAGACCCGCGGTGAGGTCAAGGTCAAGATCCCGCTGGTCGGCGGCAAGCTGGAGAGCTTCGTCGCCGGTGAGCTGACCAAGCTGCTCGCGCGTGAAGCGCAGTTCAGCGCCGAATGGCTGCGTCGCGCCCGGTAGGCGCGCCGACCCGAGGAACCACGAACCCCAACCGCCTGCGCCGCGTCGACCGCTGGCTGGCCGGCACCCTCGAGGTGTCGGCCGCGCTGCGCCGCGCGCCGGACCCGCTCGTCGTGGACCTCGGGTACGGCGCGTCCCCGGTGACCACGGTCGAGCTGGCGGCCCGGCTGCGGCGGGTGCACCCGCGGGTCCGCGTGCTCGGGCTGGAGATCGACCCGGAACGGGTCGCGGTGGCGAAGCCGGCCGCGCGACCACCGGAGCTGGACTTCCGGCAGGGCGGGTTCGAACTGGCCGGCACCCGGCCGAACCTGGTGCGGGCGTTCAACGTGCTGCGGCAGTACCCCGAGGACGAGGTCGCCGGCGCGTGGAAGCTGATCCTGGACGGGCTCGCCCCGGGCGGGCTGCTCGTCGAGGGCACCTGCGACGAGATCGGCCGGCTGTCCACCTGGGTCACGCTGGACGCCGACGGTCCGCGTACACTCACCCTGTCCTGCCACGTGGATTCGCTCGATCAACCGTCCACTTTGGCCGAACGGCTGCCGAAGGCGCTGATCCACCGCAACGTGCCGGGCGAGCGGATCCACGACCTGCTGTCCACACTGGACATCTGCTGGGCGACCGCGGCGCCGCACCAGGCGTTCGGCGCCCGCGCGCGGTGGCTGGAGGCGGTGCGGCTGCTCGCGGCGCGCGGCTGGCCGGTGCTCACCCGGCCGCGGCGGATCCGGCTCGGCGAGCTGACCGTGCCGTGGTCGACGGTGACACCCGAAAGCAGGTAGGGACAACCCCACCGGAGTAGCGGGGGTGGCACGTACGGGCATTCCCCGGGTTGTCCCTGATCTTGCCGTAAGTCCCTGGCTCAGGCGGTGCGCGCGGCGACACGATCGCTTCATGACCGCGACCCTCAGCAGACAGTACGAGGCCGTCATCACGACGGACTCCGAGATCGTCCAGGCGTGCCAGAGACTGCGGCACCGCGTGTTCACCACCGAGTTCGGCGCCGCACCGCACCCCAGCGGCCTGGACACCGACGAGTTCGACGACGTGTGCGAGCACCTCGCCGTCCTCCACGAGGGCGAGGTCGTCGGCACGTACCGGCTGCTGCCCCCGGGACGGTCGCAGCGGCTGTACTCGCAGTCGGAGTTCGACCTGGACGGTCTGGCCCCGCTGCGGCCGCACCTGGTCGAGACCGGCCGCTCGTGCGTGCGCCCGGACCACCGCTCCGGCGGGGTGATCAACCTGATGTGGTCGGCGATGGCGCGTTACGTCGTCGGCCACGGCTACCGCTACCTCGCCGGGTGCGCGTCGGTGTCGCTCGCGGACGGCGGCACCTCGGCGGCCGCGACCTGGGCGCTCGCGCAGGCCAAGCACCGCCCGCCGGGTGAGCTGCGGGTCGAGCCGCACCGCCCGTGGATCCCGCTGCCCCGCACCGAGCGCCCGCCCAGCTACGCCCAGGTGCCCCCGCTTCTGCGCGGCTACCTGCGCCTGGGCGCGTGGGTGTGCGGGCCGCCCGCGCACGACCCGGACTTCGCGGTCGCCGACTTCTTCACCGTGCTGGCGATCGACCAGATCGGCGAGCGCTACCGCAGGTTCTTCCTCGGGGAAAGTTCATGAACCCGTGGGACGTGACTTCACCTTGTACCCCTCGCTGCGTCACCCACCGGCTGCCTGAGGTCAGCACACTGCTGACCGTGCGACGGTGGCTGGCGCTGGGCTCGGTCCTCGCCGGGGTGCGGCGGGGGAACCTGCGACCGCACGCCCGCGGGGTACTCGACGCGCTCGGCATCACGCTGGAGGCGAACACCGATCTGCTGCGGGTGCCGGGCGGCACCGGCACCCTGATCGTGGCGAACCACGTGTCGTGGCTGGACATCGTCGCGATCCTGGCCGTCGACCCGGTGGGGTTCCTGGCCAAGCGCGAGGTGCGCTCGTGGCCGGTCATCGGGTCGCTCGCGCAGGCCTGCGGCACCCGGTTCATCGCCCGCCGCGAGCTGCGGGAACTGCCGGCGGTGGTCGACGGGCTGGCCGACGCGCTCCGCCACGGCGAGTCGGTCGTCGTGTTCCCCGAGGGCACCACGTGGTGCGGCGGGCCGGGCGGGACGTTCCGGCGCGCGGCGTTCCAGGCCGCGCTCGACGCCGGGGCGCCGGTGCGCCCGGTCACCTTCGCCTACTCCCAGGGCGGGCAGCCGAGCACGGTCGCGGCCTTCGTCGGCGACGACGCGCTGCTGCCCTCGCTGAGCCGGGTCGCGCGGGCCCGTGACCTGCGGATCGGGCTGACCGCGCACCCGCCGCTCGACCCCGTCGGCGACCGGCGCGAGCTGGCCGCGCGGGCCCAGGACGCCGTGCGGCACACCCGGATCCCGGCCCATGCTTGAGTTCCTCGACCACTTCGGTGAGCTGCTCCAGGGCACCCTCTCCTCGCCCTGGCTGTGGCTGATCGTGTTCGCGGTGGCCGGGCTGGACGCACTGCTGCCGTTCATGCCGAGCGAGACGACGGTGATCACGGTCGCCGTGCTGCTCGGTCCGGACGTGCCGAGGCTGGCGTTGCTCGCGCTGCTCGCGGCCTCCGGCGCGCTCGCCGGGGACTGCCTGTCGCACGCGGTCGGCCGGGGCGCCGCGCCCGCGCTGACGCGGTGGCTCCGCGGCGGCAAGCAGGACCGGTACGAATGGGCCCGCGGACAGGTGGACCGGCACGCCGGGCTGCTGATCGTGGCCGGCCGGTACCTCCCGGGCGGCCGGGTGGCCAGCGGCCTGGCGACGGGCAGCATGGGCGTGCCGTGGGCGCGGTTCATCGCACTCGACGCGCTGGGGACCGGGATCTGGGCCGTCTACAGCGTGCTCATCGGCGCCATCGGCGGCGCGAGCTTCAACGGTCAGCCGACCAAGGGACTGCTGTTGTCGTTCGGCATCGGCCTGCTGATGGTGGGGGTCATCGAGGTGGTGCGGCGGCTAGGCTCACGGCATGCAGCACGCCGAGTACCTGACGATGATCGAGTCGCAGTCCCAGGCTCTGCGGGCGGCCGCGGTGAAGGCCGGGCCGGAGACGCCGGTGCTGACCTGTCCGAAGTGGACTGTCCAGCGCCTCGTCGGCCACCTGGCGAAGGTCCAGTCGTGGGTCCGGTCCGCGATCGCCGACCCCACCGGGGAGAACGTGCGAGCCGGGCAGCCGCCCGAAGACTGGACTGAGCTGCTGTCCTGGTGGGACGAGCAACTGCACGGGCTGCTCGCCGAGCTGGCCGATCCGACGGCGCCCGCGTGGCTGCCGTGGGCGCGCTACCCGCGGACCACGGGGTCGTGGGCCCGCAGGCAGGCGCACGAGGCGGCGATCCACCGGCTGGACGCCGAGCACGCGCTGGCTCGTAGCGACGACCCGTCCGCGGTCCCGTCGCTGGTCTTCGGCCCGGAGTTCGCGGCGGACGGCATCGACGAGCTGATCGCCTGGATCCTGCCGACACGCGCGAAGTGGGACCAGTTCGCCGTGTCCGGTTCGGTGCTGGTGCACGCCGCCGACGCCGGTCGCATGTGGCGGGTCGTGCTGCACCCCGGTCAGCCCGGCACGATCGATCCGGTGACGGCCGCGTTCGACGCCGACGTCACGGTCGCGGGCACCGCCGACGCGGTGTACCGGCGGGTGTGGGGGCGGCCCAGCCACGCCTCGGTGACCGGTGACGTGCGTCTCCTGGAGCCCCTGGGCGCACCGTGAGCGGGAGCGCCGGGGAAGATGGACCGGTGCCCGAACGACGTTTTGTGATCACCTTCGGCTGTCCCGACCGCACCGGCATCGTCGCGCGCGTGTCGTCCTTCCTCGCCGACAACGGCGGGTGGATCGTCGAGGCGGCCTACCACACCGACCCGGACACCGGCTGGTTCTTCACCCGCCAGGAGGTGCGGGCGGACTCGCTGCCGTTCGGTGTGGACGAGCTGCGGTCCCGCTTCGCCGAGGTGGCGTCGTCGCTGTCGGCCGAGTCGAACTGGCGCGTCGAGGACACCGAGGAACGGCGCCGGGTGGTGATCCTGGTGTCGAAGGAAGGGCACTGCCTGTACGACCTGCTGGGCCGGGTCGCGGCCGGTGAACTGGACGTCGACGTGCGCGCGGTGATCGGCAACCACGACAACCTCGCCGACATCACCCGGGCGCACGGGATCCCGTTCCACCACGTGCCGTTTCCCGCCGGTGACAAAGCGGAGGCGTTCGCCGAGGTCCGCAAGCTGGTCGACGAGCACGATCCGCACGCCGTCGTGCTGGCGCGGTTCATGCAGATCCTGCCGCCGGAGCTGTGCGAGGCGTGGTCGGGACGGGCGATCAACATCCACCACAGCTTCCTGCCGTCGTTCGTCGGCGCGCGGCCCTACCACCAGGCGCACCGCCGGGGCGTGAAGCTGATCGGCGCGACGTGCCACTACGTGACCGCCGACCTGGACGCCGGGCCGATCATCGAGCAGGACGTGATCCGCGTCGACCACGGCGACACGGTCCCCGACCTGGTGCGCAAGGGCCGCGACATCGAGAAGATCACGCTGGCCCGCGGGCTGCGGTGGCACCTGGAGAGCCGGGTGCTGGTGCACGGCAACCGCACGGTGGTGTTCTAACTCGCGAGGACCGCTCCCGCGATCAGCACCGCGTAGACGCCGACGGCCGCCTGGATCGCCTTCGTGCGGCGGCGTTCCGGCGTGTGGCGGAGCAGCCAGGCCAGCCCCGGGACGACGAGGACCGCGTGCATCGTCACCGCGTGCACGAGCTTGAGCGACCCCGCGGTCGTGTAGGCGAGCTGGGCCTGCCCGCCCCGAGCGAGGGTGACGCCGTCGGCGACCATGACGGCGCCCACGACCATCGCCGCGAAGAGCACGACGAGGCCGAACCGCAGGGCCAGCGTCATGCTCGGGCTGAGGTCCGTGGTCCGCCAGGCCGCCACGGCGAAGGCGAGCACGGTCACGATGATCACGCCACCGCCCGCGGCGAGGCTGTACGAGACGGCGGTGTCGAAGCCGGTCTCGAAGTTGAAGTGCGACGGCACCCGGCGCCAGACCTGCAGGGTCACCAGTGCGACCTCGACGACGCTGACCGCGGTGAACGCCCCGAGCAGCAGGGTGCGGTGGCGGACGCGGAGGAAGCTCGTCGCCCAGGCCACGCTGGCCAGCGTGAGACCGAAGGACAGGCCGAACGTCATGGCCTTGCGGTAGGACAGCGGCCCCTCCCACGTGGTGCCGCTCGCCACGAGGACCACCAGGTGCAGGAGGCCGCTGGCGGCCAGGACGGCGGCCACCACGTAGGCGACACGTTCGACGGTCCGGGTCTGCCGCTGGGTCGGGGTCATACCGACGATGGTCGGCTCCGGCGCCGCTCCGGGCGTCGGCCTGGCGACGTCTCTTCGCCGTACGTCGCCGGGCGTATCAGACGCGGACGAGCATCTTGCCGGTGTTCGCGCCCGCGAGGAGGTCCAGGAAGGCCTGCGGCGCGTTGCGCAGCCCCTCGACGATCGTCTCCTCGTACTTGAGCCGGCCGTCGCGCACCAGCGGCGCGACCTCTTCCAGGAACTTCGCCTGCAGGTCGTAGTGGTCGCCCACGAGGAACCCGCGGATGTCGAGCCGCTTGCCGATGATCTGGCTGAGGTTGCGCGGCGCGGCGGGCGGCTCGGTGAGGTTGTAGATCGAGATCATGCCGCAGACGGCGATGCGGGCGTGCACGTTCGCCGAGGCGATGGCCGCTTCGAGGTGCTCGCCGCCGACGTTGTCGAAGTAGACGTCGATGCCCTCGGGCGCGGCCTGCGCGAGCTGCTCCGCGACGGGCGCGTCCTTGTAGTTGAACGCGGCGTCGAAGCCGAGGTCGTCGATGAGGTGCCGGACCTTCTCGGCGGAGCCGGCGCTGCCGATGACCCGCTTGGCGCCCTTCAGCTTCGCCAGCTGCCCGACGACGGAACCGACCGCGCCGGCCGCCCCCGAGACGAAGACGGTGTCGCCCGGCTGGAACCGGGCGATCTCGGTGAGCCCGGCGTAGGCGGTGAGGCCGGTCATGCCGAGCACGCCGAGGTAAGCCTCGCGCGGCGCCGCCCCCGCATTGATCTTGTGGGCCTGCTCAGGGGTGACGACGGCGTGCGACCGCCAGCCGAAGCCGTGCAGCACCAGGTCCCCGGGCCGCAGGGCGTCGGTGTTGGACTCGACGACCTCGCCGACGGCGCCGCCCAGCATCACCTTGCCGACCTCGTAGGGCGGCGCGTAGGACTTGGCCGAGCTCATCCGGCCACGCATGTACGGGTCGACGCTGATCTCCAGGTTGCGGACCAGCGCTTCGCCCACGCCCGGCCGGGGAACCTCGACGTCGACGATGTCGAAGTTCTCCAGGGTCGGCGCGCCATGCGGCCGGGAAGCGAGCCGGATCTCGGTCGCGGTGGTGGTCATGTTGCGCTCCAGTATTCGAGGGTGCTTTCACCGGCACCAACGACTTAACCGGGGCGGGGATTCCGCTTTGTGGCTGAGGCTACAGCCGGCCCGGCAGGCATCCTCGTCTCGCCGACGGATTCACTCGCGGCCGCCTCCGAGGCGGGGTGCCCCGCACGAGCCCCAGGCCCGGCCGCCAGCCACAGCAGGCCCCACTGCGAGAGCCAGCCCGCCCGCCGGCGACCACCTGAGGCAGGCCCTCCCGGCCCCGACCCGCCAGCCACCACCGAGCCGGCGGACCGCCACCAGCGCCCGGCCCCGCACCCGGCGGAACCCTCCGGGCAGCGCGGCTAGACCAGCTCGGCGAGCTTGCCCAGCACCCCGTCGTAGATCCGGCGCAGCCCGCCCGGCGCGAAGGTCTTCTCGAAGAAGCCGCCGATGCCGCCGGCGCCCTCCCAGCTGGTCTCGATCCGGACGACGCTGCGCTCACCCGCGGGCCGCACCGTCCAGGTCGTGACCATGCTGGAGTTGGCGTCCGTCTCGACGAGGGTGCCCGCCGCCGGCTCGGACACGCTCGCCGCGACGTCCCGCACCCGCTTGGACGTGGCCTGAAGCTTCCACTTCGCCTTCGTGCCGGCGCCGGTCCCGCCCTCGACCACCTCGTAGTCGCGGTAGTGCTCGGTCAGGATCTTCGGCCGGGTCTCGGCGTAGTCCGCGACCAGCGCCCGCACCTTCTCGGCCGGTGCGTCGATCGTCCGTTCCGCGCTGGCGGTGACCTTCGCCATAACCCCTCCTGATCTGCTCGAACCCTGTCCCCGCGAACTCTAGCGATCAGATCAGGCCCTGCTGGGACAGCCAGTCCTTCGCCACGTCCGCCACCTGGTCGCCGTCCTCGTCGACCTGCTTGTTCAGCTCACGCAGCTGGTCGGTGGTCAGCTTGGCGCTCACCGCGTTGACCGCCGCCGCGAAGTCGCCGCCGCGCTCGTCGAGCACCTTCTTGTTCACCGCGGGCACGATGTTCTCGGTGGCCACGATCTTCTGGTCGTCCTCGAGCGCGGTGAAGTCCGGGTTGCCCACCAGCGGGTTCACCGAGTCGAGCGGGATCACCGTGACCGCGCCGGAGCGCAGCTGCTCGACCCGCGGGCCGGACTCCTGGATGCTGGAGAACGTGACGTTCAGCTTGTAGACGTCACGGAAGCCGACGAAGCAGTTGGCCCGCGTGCCGCACTCCGGCGGCCCGCCCAGGACGACCTTGTCCAGCTTCTTCAGGTCGCTGATCGTCTTCAGGCCGTGCTGCTGCGCGAAGTCCGACTTCACCACGTACGTGTTCTTGTTCTCCGCCGGCGCGTAGTCCAGCAGCGCGACCCCGGACGGCGCGAACAGCTCGGCCAGCTTCGCGTGCTCGGACGCGGCGTCGTTCGGCGCCTGCTCGTTGAACCCGGAGCTGATGGCCGCGCCCTGGTACTCGGGGATGAACTGCAGCTCACCGGACTTCAGCGACGGGTACACCAGCTCCCGCGAGCCGATGTTGAACTTCCGCTGGACCGGGTAGCCCTTCGCCTCCAGCGCCTGCGAGTACACCTCCGCCAGGATCTGGCTGTCGGTGAAGTTGAACGACGCCACCACGATCGGCGCGCCACCCTTGCCCGGCGCCGCCGAACCGCCGTCGTCCCCGCCACCGCACGCCGTCAGCCCGAGGACCGCCACCGCGAGCACCCCCGCCGCCCGCAGGCTCCGTGTCCACCGCATACCTGTTCACCCTCCCAGTGCTGTTCGTCGCCAGCGACCCTATCCGCACCCACCGACAAAATTCACATCGTGAGATCGCCGCCCGGAAAGTGTCGGGCACCGCCTCTATGCTCGCCCGGTGAGCGAGTACGTGCTGGCCGCATCGGACCGGCCGCTGTTCGAGTGGCGCTGGGTCGAGCGCAACGCGGACGAGATCGTGCAGCGCCTCGGCGAACACCTGGCGCTCACCGCGGCCGCGCTCGCGATCGGCCTGGCCGTGTCGGTCGCGCTGGCCGTGCTGTCGCTGCGGTGGCGCTGGTTCTACGCGGTCGCGCTCGGTACGGCCGGTGCGCTGTACGTGATCCCGAGCCTGGGCGCGTTCGCGCTGCTCGTGCCGTTCTTCGGGCTGTCGTTCACCACGGCCGTGATCCCGCTGGCCACGTACACGCTGCTGATCCTGCTGCGCAACATCGTCACCGGCATCCAGCAGGTGCCCGCGGAGGTGCGGGAGGCCGCGATCGGCATGGGGTTCACTCGGCTGCGGCTGCTGCTGCGGGTTGAGTTCCCGCTGGCGCTGCCGGTGGTCATCGCCGGGCTGCGCGTCGCGGCGGTGACGACGATCGGGCTGGTCACGGTCACCGCGATGCTCGGCATGGGCGGGCTGGGCTTCTTCATCCGTCAGGGCATCCAGACCACCACGCCGAACCCGACGGCGATCATCGTCGGGATCGGGTTGTCGATCGTGCTGGCGGTGCTGGTGGACGCGCTGCTGTGGCTGAGCGAGCGGGCGCTGGCCCCGTGGGCGCGGAAGGCGGGGCGGGCGTGAACGCGTTCGAGCAGGCCCTGGACTGGCTCGGCCAGCCGAACCGGTGGAGCTGGACCGATCCGGCCGGTGTCCCGTACCGGACGCTGGAGCACCTCGGTTTCTCGGCGTTGTCGCTGGTCATCGCGGCCACACTGGCGGTGCCGCCCGCGCTGGTGCTGGCGCACTACCGCCGTGGCGCGTTCCTGGCGAGCAGCGCGGTGAACATCGGCCGGGCCATCCCGAGCTTCGGGTTGATCATCCTGTTCTGGTACCTGGCGAGCCGGTGGGAGGTCGACACGTCGTTCTGGCCGCTGCTGCTCGCGCTGGTGGCGCTCGCCCTGCCGCCGCTGTTCACCAACACCTACGCGGGCGTGGTGTCGCTCGAGCCGGAGGCGGTCGACGCCGCCCGCGGCATCGGGCACACCGAGGGCCAGATCATGCTGCGGATCGAGCTGCCGCTGGCGTTGCCGGTGGTGCTGGCCGGGGCGCGGGTGGCGTTCCTGCAGCTGGTGGCGACGGTCGCGATCGGCGCGATCGTCAACGACGGCGGCGGGCTGGGCCGGTTCATCGTGGACGGGTTCGCGCAGGGCGCGGGCGGCTACGGCGAGATCCTGGCCGGCGGGCTGGCGGTCATCGTGCTGGCCCTGGTGTGCGAGGGCGTGTTCGCCCTGCTGGAGCGGTTCGCGGTGCCGCGGGGCCTGACGTTGTCGCGCAGGGCGACGATGTCTACGCGACCGGTTTAGCCAGGCCGTCGATCACCTCGGCGCCGGGCAGGGACGCGAGCAGGTCGCCGGTGACCAGCAGCTTCCCGCCGCGGATGCCGCTGCCGATGACGAGTTCCGGCGAGTCGGCGACGGCCTTGTCGATGAGGATGGGCCAGTCCGCGGGCAGCCCGACCGGCGTGATGCCGCCGTAGGCCATGCCGGTGAGCGCGACGGCCTCGTCCATCGGGGCGAAGGAGGCCTTGCGCACGTCGAGCCGGCGCTTGATGACGCCGTTGACGTCGGCGCGGGTGGTGGCGAGCACCAGCGCGGCGGCGAACCGCACCTCGCCGGCCCGCTTCCCGGCGACGACGACGCAGTTGGCGGAGGCGCCGAGCGGCGAGCCGTAGGCCTCGCAGAACGCGGCGGTGTCGGCGAGTTCGGGGTCGATCTCGACGGCGCCCAAGCTGTCGGGGTCGAGGGAGGCCAGCGCTTTCGCGACGGGCTCGGCCAGCAGGTCGGTGCGTTCGGTGGCCGGGTGGACGGTCAGCGTCCCGGCGATGGTCCAGGTCCTCACGCCGTCAGGATAAGCAGTCGGACCCGGTCACCAGTTCTTGCCGCCGCGCTGGACCTCGATCAGCCGCGGCCGCACGTCGACCAGGTAGACCAGAACGGCCACGATGCCGGCCAGCCAGAAGATCGTGCCCGCGCTGCCGAAGTCGAAGAGCCCCATGGCGGCCGTGGCGGCGCCCGTGATGGCGAGCCAGATCGGCTTCGTCTTGCGGTCCGCGGCCTGGTAGGCGTCCGAGCGCTGGAGAAGGGCGTGCACGAACGCGCCGAGGCCCACCAGCGTGCCTGCCCAGCTGATGACCTGCATGATCCAGTACGCGATTAGCGGCACGTTCCCAGCCTACGTCCCTTCGCCCCCGCCGTCGGAATCCCTCATGTCCAGAATGCCACGAGTACCCGACCCCGTCACCGGCGCCCGCCGCCCCTCGAGGGAGCAGCCGAACGCGAAGAGCGGCCCGGTCCCTGGGGACCGGGCCGCTCACTCGGCGGTTCCGGGACGGGCGGGGCCCACCGGCTGACTGTCCACTCAGCAATCCAGGCGCGGCCGGGCACGCGAGGCGCCTCGCTCACCCAACCCGACACAGCGGCCGGGCACGCTGCTCGCTCCGCGCGCCCGGGGCGGCCATCCAGCAACCACTGGCAGGCCCGGGTTCGGGGCGGCTTGCTCACTCGGCCCCGCGACCCAGCCACGCCACTCAGTAACCACTGGCGCGGCCGGGCACGCGAAGCGCCTTGCTCACCCAGCCCGGCACCGCGGCCGGGCGCGGGTTCTACTTGGTCGTCTTCGGCGTGGTCGCGTTCGCCGGGCGCTTGGCCGGCGTCGTGGTCCGGCGGGTGGCCGGGGCCTTCGTCGTGGCGGTCTTGGGGGCCGGCTTGGCCTGCTCCTCCTTGACCTCGTCCTCGATCTTGTCCGCGACCTCGTCCGCGGCCTCGGCGACCTTCTCGCCGCCGGCGCGGGTCCGCTTCGCGACCAGGCCGAGCACGTCCTCGACCTTCTCGCGCGCCTCGGTGCTCACCTCGCCGACACGCTCCTGCGCGGTCGACAGCGCCTCCTCGACCTGCTCGAGCACGGTCTTCACGCGCGGCTCGGCGAGGAACTTGTCCCACGCCTGCTCGCCGGTCTCGGCCAGCTTGTTGTACAGCTTCAGCGCGGCCTCGGTGTACTCGTCGATGACCTTGCGCAGCTCGTTCGGGTCGAGCTTCTCGCGGAGGGTGGTCACCTCGGTCGGCAGCTCCTCGATGTTCTTGCGCGCCACCTCGCTGCCCTCGACGACCCGCTCGCGGGCCTTGCCCACGGCGTCGACGACGGCCTGGCCGGCCAGGTTGCCGGCGCCCAGGGCGGCCAGCAGCGGGGTGCGGAGCTGTTCGATGGCGGTCTTGGTGCTGGGCATTGTGCTCACTCCTTGGCGATGACGGTGGTTTGTCCTCGATCGCCGCCCGCCGCCGCGTTCTCCCGGCGGAACGACTCGTACACGTCGAGCAGGACCTGCTTCTGCCGCTCGGTCAGCTCGGTGTCCGCGCGGATCGCGTCGGGCACCGGGCCACCGGTGGGCAGGTCGAGGATTCCGGCCTGCACGTAGAGCGCTTCCGCGGAGATCCGCAGTCCCTTGGCGATCTGCTGCAGGATCTCCGCGCTGGGCTTGCGCACCCCGCGCTCGATCTGGCTCAGGTACGGATTGGACACTCCGGCGAGCTTTGCCAGCTGCCGCAAGGAGATCTTCGCGTTGTTGCGTTGCTGGCGGATGTACTCACCGATCCCGGAGGCGATGTCGGCGACCTTGTCCACCGGTCCGCCCGCCGAGTTCTCGTAGCCGTTGTCCTCCGACATGTCAGTCCATCTCCTCGCGACGATTTCAACGGTACGCCTGGGTGCTAGCTATTGCAAGCACCCTGCTTGCAACCATCGGGTGTTACTTGAGTCACCCGTTACGGTGGGGATGTGCACAGCACGGCACGCCGCCGGCACCACCTGGCCGAGTCGCTGCGCCGGGACGGGATGATCACCGATCCGGCCTGGCTCGACGCGTTCCGGCGGGTGCCGCGGCACGCCTTCGTGCCCCGGTACTTCCTGTCCCGTCGAGGCGGCTGGCGCGCCGTCGACCGCACCGACGAGGACTGGCTCGACCACGTCTACGCCGACCAGGTGCTGGTCACCCAGCTCGACGGCGATCCGCACGCGTGGGAACGCGCCCGGCGGGAGGGCGTGGTGCGCGGCAACCCGACCTGTTCCTCGAGCATGCCGGGGATCATGGCCGTGATGCTCGAGGAGCTGTCGGTGCACGCCGGGCACCGGGTCCTGGAGATCGGCACCGGCACCGGTTACAACGCCGCCCTGCTGTCCGAACGGCTCGGCTCGTCGTTGGTGTCCACAGTGGACGTGGACGAGGAGCTGGTGCGGCTCGCCGCGGAGCGGTTGTCGCTGTGCGGGTACCACCCGGCGGTCGCGTTCCGGGACGGTGCGGAGGGATTTCCGGCGAGGGCGCCCTTCGACCGCGTGCTGTGCACGTGTGCGGTGTCGGAGGTGCCGGTCGCGTGGCTGGAGCAGACGACCCCCGGCGGCATCGTGGTGACGACCCTGAACCGGCCGATCGGTGCCGGACTGGTGCGGCTGATCGTGCTGCCGGGATCGGTCGCGCGGGGCCGGATCCTCCGCCGCGACGGACGGTTCATGCCGTTGCGGGCGCACCGCCTCGCCGATCCGGTGTCCCTGCCGGAGATCTCCGGCCCCGTGCGCCCCACGGAGCTCACCACCGACATGGTCCTGCACCCGTCGAGCCGGTTCGAGTTCTTCGCCGGGCTGGCGCTGCCGAAGGTGGTGCCGGTCCTCCGCGGCGACGACGCGTTCCTCCTGCACGGCGACGGATCATGGGCTCGGGTCGCGACGCACGCCGGCCGGACGCTGGTGGCCCAAGGCGGCCCGCGGCGGCTGTGGAACCTGGCGGAGGCGGCCCACCGGCTGTGGACGTCGCTCGGCAAGCCCGGCCGCGAGCGGTTCGGGCTGACCGTGACGCCCGGGCAGCAGGAAATCTGGCTCGACGACCCGGATGGGGACCACCGCTGGCCACTCGCCTGAAGCACGGCCCTTCCCTGGTGGCGCCGGGTCAGGGCAGGTGGCTTTCGACCCACTTCGCCGCGTGGTCGACGCTCTCGTCGAGCGTCGCGGTCGTCGTGTCGAAGAGGGTGACCGGCGGGTCGAGGGCGTCGGCGTTCGCCTGCAGCCACTCGTTGAACTCGAGCATCTCGGCGATGCGGGGCTCGTCCCAGCCGCGCCAGGCCGGGCGGGCCCGGAGGCGCCTGGCGAGCACGTCGGGGTCGGCGACGAGCGCGAGGTAGTGGATCTCGCTGAACAGGGCGCGCTCGGGCAGGGCCTCGAACTCCGGGGGCACCACGGTGCCGCACAGCACGACCGGGCGGCCGTTCTGGTTGACCATCGCGGCCATCCGCAGCCAGGTTCCGCGGAAGGTCGGGTGCCCGTTCACGTCGTCGCGCAGACCGGCCACCCACAGCACGTCCTGCTCCAGCACGGTGACCCGCCCGCCGAGCCGCTCGACCAGGGCCGGACCGACGGTCGACTTGCCCGCCCCGCTCGGCCCGGTCAACGCGAACAGCGGCAACCGGCGGAACGGCCAGCGGTGACCGCAGCGGTGGCACAACCGCGTGGCACCCTCCACGGCCGGGACCTCGGCCAGGTCCCCGCATCGAGGGCAGATGCGGGGATCCAGCATCGCTTCCGGCACCGCGTCAGTCGAAGAGCTGCTCGAGGAAGCTCCGCTTGCGGTGCCCCCGGTGGCCGTACGGCCGCGGCGAGTCGGAGTAGTAGCCGCCACCCTGGTACGGCCGGGGCGAGTCGGAGTAGCCGTGCCCACCCCGGTAGGGACGCGGCGAGTCGCCGTGACCGCCGTACGGCCGCGGCGAGTCCCGGTACGGCGCGGTGTGCCCGGCCCCCTGGTACGGCGGCGGAGCAGCAGCTGCCGCGGGCCCGCCGTAGTAAGCGCTCTCCGCGCCCACGATCTGCTCCAGCTCGCCGCGGTCCAGGAAGATGCCCCGGCAGCCGTCACACTGCTCGATGTGGATGCCGTTCTTGTTGACGGTCCGCATCACGTTTTGACACTTCGGACAAATCACGTATGCCACCCTACGCATGATCGGGCCGTCGTCCTTGCTCAGGAGGTCAACAGGCGCAGAGACAGAACGGATGACCGGCCGGATCGGCGTAGACGCGGAAGCGTTGCGCGTCGTCGAGCAGTTCAGCGCCGAGCGACACCGCGTGCTCGTGCGCCGCTTCGAGATCTGTGACGTCCAGATCGAGATGGAGTTGCTGCGGGACGTCCTGCCCCGGCCACTCCGGCGCCCGGTACGACTCCACCCGCTGGAAGGAGATCCGGACCCCGCTCGGATCCTTCAGGTCCACCCAGCTGCCGTCGTCGTCGGCCTTCGGCTCGGGCAGGTCGAGCAGGCGCGCGTAGAACCCGGCCAGCGCCACCGGATCCGGACAGTCGAGAACGATCGCACCCAGCCTCGTCAACGCGCTCATGACGGATCCTCCCAGAAATGTCGAATAACCAGTGAAAGGAGTATGCAAGTTACGCGATACGTCCGCAACCACCGTCCCGCTTACACTGGTGACGTGAGCTCGGCGGACGTGTCCCTCGTGGTGGATTTCCTCAACACCCTCGACGTGGAGGACGACACCGATGTGCTCACGAACGCGGCCGGCTGGCGCGGATGGAGCCAGGAACGCGGACTGGAAGCAGGTTCGCTGTCCGCGGCGCGGTCCGCCCGCGCGGCTCTGCGCGCCGCGGTGGGCGACGCCCTGGACGCGGCGCCGCTGGCGGTTCCGGTCACGATCGAACTGGCGCCCGGCGGGCCGGCTCTGGCCGCGCGGGACGCGGTCGGCGCGGTGATGGCCGCGGCCGCCCGGCTCGCCGTGCTCGGTGAGTGGGCACGCGTGAAGATCTGCCCGGCGGACGGCTGTCGATGGGCGTTCTACGACGAGTCTCGAAACCGGTCGCGCACCTGGTGCTCGATGCGGGTGTGCGGCAACCGGGAGAAGGCTCGCAGCTGGCGGCAGCGACAGGCCTGACGTCCGGGTCGAGTTGCCCACAGTGCACCTGTGGACAACTCAACGGCCTGTGGACAACCGGATCAGCGCCGGCGGAACAGCGGGCCCCCTCAGAACAGCAGCTGCGCCACCGTGTAGATCGCCAGGCCGGCGAGCGCTCCGACGACCGTGCCGTTGATCCGGATGAACTGGAGGTCGCGGCCGACCTGTAGCTCGACCTTGCGGGAGGTCTCCTCGGCGTCCCAGCGCTCGACGGTGTCGGTGATGATCGTGGTGATCTCGGTCGAGTAGTTGCGCACGACGTAAGCCGCGGCGCCCTGGACCCATCCGTCCACCTTGCCGCCAAGGCCCTCGTCGGACACCAGGCGCTCACCCAGGTTCCGCAGGCCCTCGCGGACCCGCCGGCGCAGCTCGCTGGACGGGTCCTCCGCCGCGTTGAGCAGCATGCCCTTCGCGGTGCTCCACGCCGAGCCGATCAGCTTCTGCACGTCGGGGTGGTCGAGGATCTGCTGCTTGACCTGCTCGGCGCGGGCCATGGTCTCCGGGTCGTTCTGCAGGTCCTGGGCGAACTCGCCGAGGAACTTGTCCAGGGCCAGCCGCATCGGGTGGTTCACGTCGGTCTTCACCGCCCACGCGAACGACAGGACCTCGCCGTAGACCTTGTCGGCCAGCATGGCGTCGACGAACTTGGGCGACCAGGTCGGCGCGCGGTCGGAGACCACGCGGAGCACGGTCGCGTGGTTGTCGCGCACCCACTCGTACGCCCGGTCGCACATCAGGTCCACGAGCTTGTAGTGCGCGCCGTCGGCGAAGACCTGCTGCAGCAGCTTCCCCAGCGGCGGCCCCCACGGCTGCTCGACGACCCGCCGCACGACCGCCTGCTCCATGACGGCCTGCACGTCCTCGTCCTTGAGCACCGTCACCACGCCACGCACGACGGTGGCGAGCTCGGACGTGACCCGCTCGGCGTTCTCCGGCTTGGCCAGCCACTCCCCGAACCGCCGGGAGACCTGGACGCGCTGCAGCTTGTCGCGGACCACGTGCTCGGACAGGAAGTTCGTGCCGACGAATTCGCCGAGGCTGCTGCCGATCATGTTCTTCTTGCTGGGGATGATCGCGGTGTGCGGGATCGGCAGGCCCAGCGGTCGCCGGAACAGCGCGGTCACGGCGAACCAGTCCGCCAGCGCGCCGACCATCCCGGCCTCGGCGGCGGCGCGCACGTAGCCGACCCAGCCCGGCCAGCCGGCCGACTGGGCCCACGTGGTCAGCAGGAAGATCACGGTCGCGCCGAGCAGGAAGGCGAGCGCCACCAGCTTCATCCGGCGCAGCGCCCGCCGCTTGCCCTCCTGGTCCGGGACCGGGGGAAGGCTGACGTCAGCGGGGGTCGGTTGCTCCACGACCCCATTGTCCGTGAGGATCGGCCATTATGCGCGAACCAGCTCTCGTCCCCCGCCTGCGGCCGTTCACGTCGACCATCTTCGCGGAGATGACCGCGCTCGCCGTCCGCACCGAGGCGGTCAACCTCGGCCAGGGCTTCCCGGACACCGACGGACCGGCCGGAATGCTCGACGCCGCGAAGAACGCGCTGTTCGGCGGCGCGAACCAGTACCCGCCCGGCCCCGGACGGCCGGAGCTGCGGGCAGCGATCGCGCGGCACCGGGCGCGCTACGGGCTGTCCTACGACCCGGACAGCGAGATCCTCGTCACCGCGGGGGCCACCGAGGCCATTTCCGCCGCGCTGCTCGCGCTGACCGAGCCCGGCGACGAGGTCGTGGTGATCGAGCCGTACTACGACTCCTACGCGGCCGCGGTCGCGATGGCGGGGGCGACCCGGCGGGTGGTGTCGCTGGTCGAGGGCGCCGACGGGCGGTTCGCGCTCGACCTGGACGCGCTGCGGGCCGCGGTCACCCCGGCGACCAGGGCGATCCTGGTCAACTCCCCGCACAACCCCACCGGCACCGTTTTCACGCGCGAGGAACTGTCGGCGATCGCGGAGTTGTGCTGCGAGCGGGACCTCATCGCGGTGACCGACGAGGTGTACGAGCACCTGGTGTTCGACGACGCCGAACACGTGCCGCTGGCCGCCTTCCCGGGGATGCGCGACCGGACCGTGTCGATCTCCAGCGCGGGCAAGACGTTCAACTGCACCGGCTGGAAGATCGGCTGGGTGTGCAGCAGCCCGGAGCTCGTGGCGGCGGTGCGGGCGGCGAAGCAGTTCATGACGTTCGTGTCCGGCGGGCCGTTGCAGCCGGCGGTCGCGCACGCGCTCGACCACGAGCTGGCTTGGGTGGAGTCGTTGCGGACGTCGCTGGCGGCCAAGCGCGACCGGCTGTCGGCGGGCCTGGCGGCGGCGGGCTTCGCGGTGCGGCCGAGCCTCGGGACGTACTTCGTGTGCGCCGACGTGCGGCCGCTGGGGTTCACCGACGCCGCCGAGCTGGCCTGGCAGCTGCCGGAGCGGGTCGGGGTGGCGGCCGTGCCGGTCAGCGTGTTCACCGACCACCCCGCGGAGTGGCGCCACGTGCTGCGGTTCGCGTTCTGCAAGCGGGACGAGGTGTTGGACGAGGCGATCGAGCGGCTGCACAAGCTGGCTTGACCACGCCGCGGGACCCGCGTGGGCGCCCACTGGAGGACGACCAGGCGACCCCTGGATGAGGTGCCATGGCGGCGGGCCCGCGACGGCGCCTGACCCCATTCAGCGCCCGCGTAGCCCTGCCTGCCGCGCCCCACCGCTCGCCCGCTCAGGGGTGGTCGTAGCCGCGCGCTTCCAGGTATCTCCGGAGGCGGTCCAGCGCTCGCCGCCTCAGCGGGCCCACGCTGCCCACCGCGACGCCCAGCTCCGCCGCGATTTCCGCGTGCGTCGCCGGGGGGTCTCGCAGCAGGAGTTCCACCAGGCGCCGCTGCGGGGCGGGCAGCGCGGCCACCCCCTGGCGCAACACCGCGTCCCGCTCGGCGGTCAGCACCTGGCGCTCCGGGGCGAGCCCCTCGTCCGCCCGGTCGCACTCCGCGGGCACCTCCCGGCGCCGCGACTCCAGCACCCGCAACGCCTGCCGCCGGGCGGTCGTCGCCAGCCAGCCGGGCAGGCGGGCCGGGTCGCGCAGCTCCCGCAGCTGCGCCAGCGACGCCCACGTGTTCTGGCAGACGTCGGACACGTCGGCCTCACCCAGGCGGTGCGCCCGCGCCGCCCGCAGGACCACCACCGACAACCCGCGCACCAACGCCGACCACGCGCCCTGGTCGCCACGCCACGCGCGAGCCAGCAAGTCGATCAGTTCGATTTCCGTCATGGAACCCCTCGCGATCAGCGGTCGCGACTCAGATGGCACCGCCGCGGGGAAAGCTCCCGAAAACCGCTGGTAGGCGGGAAGATGAGTAAAACTACGCACACGTACCGTGATCAACTAACGAACAGACACACGGAAGGCGGAACCAGGGTTCCGCCGTACGGGGCTGGATCGATCGCTTTCGAGGTGAAACACTCGCCACCGGTAGGAGAAATCCGGCCGGGATCAGCACACCTGATGACCAGGCCGAAACAAACTTCCCGTAGTCGTTCGTGGACGGTGGTGGTGGCGATGCGCGACGCGACCCGCGTGCGCCACTGCGCGCGACCACTTCCGGTCGAACTCAAACTGCTGCTCGCGGGCGGATTCGTGCTCGCCGGGTGGCTGCTCACCGCGGTCCTGGGGGCACCGTCGGCCGCCGCCGACGAGGCGCCGTCCGAACCGGACACCGTCGCGGCCCAACAGCAACCGAACCTGCTCGGCACCGTCACCGGACTCGTCGGCACCGTCACCGACACGGTCGGCACGACATTGTCGACCGTCACCGAAACGGCTGAATCAACCATTACGACCGTCACCGAAACGGCGGATCAGGCCACGGCGCCGATCGTGGAAATCGTCGACCAGACCGTTCAGACCGTCGCCCCGAAGGCACCGTCCGAACCGGCCGAGCCGGAACCAGTGGCGAAAACCGAGGCCGAACCGCCGCTCACCCAGTCGGCGCCGGCTCCGAAATCCGCGCCCGCGCCTCCCGCGGCGCCGGCTCCGGTAGAGCCGGCGCACGCAGTCGTCCACCACGCCCCGGCCGTCGAGCACGCCGAAGCGCCGGCGCCCCCTCAGGACCAGGACGTTCCGGACCCGGCGCGGGCGGACAGCGCCCCGCCGCCCCCGGCACCCACCGACCCGGGTGATCCGGGCGTCGTCATCACCGTTTCCCACGACTCCGGCAACGGCGGACGCGATCTGATGGCCGTTCTGGGCCCGCGCGCCTCCGCCGAGCCGGTTCAGCCGATCGTGGGAGCGCTGACCAGCGGTTTCGTGGGTATGGGCACAGAAGCGGGCCTGCCGCCCACCTCGCCCGACTGACGCGAGACACGTTCACACAGGCGACCCGCGTCCACAACAAGATCAACTAGCGCGCCCGTCTTCCGAGGCGCCACTCGACGGTCACTCCAGACTTCCCGACCGGCCAACCGCGCCTGGCCGGATCGGGTGCTGGTCCCGGCGTCGCGATGCCCCCGCGACGCCGGGGCCCCAACCGGGCACGTGTCCGCCGCTTCCGCTCACCGCGCCGAGCGGAAGCCGGATGCGCGCCTAGCCGCGATGACCCGCCGGCACGTCGAGGGGCGGTGCCGGCGGGTCACCGTGGAGCCCGGCCCGGAGCGATCCGGGCCGGGTGCCAGCCGGTGCGCTGGACGTCTTCCGCCGTACTTTCCCTGGGACGGCACGCAGACGACCAGCGCACCGGCTGTTTTCCGACCAGGCTCAGGCCACCGGCAGATCGTCGGCCGGGGCGCCGCGCACCGAAGCGGCCGCCAGCGCCAGCCGCGTGACGGCCTCGGTCAGGCGCTCCGCCGGCTGGGCGTACGGCAGCCGCAGCCAGTGTTCGAGCCCGCCCTGGGCGCTGAACCGGGAGGCGGGCGCCACCTGGACTCCGTGGTTGGCCGCGGCGACCGCCAGGCGCGTGCTCATCGGCTCCGGCAGCCGGCACCACAGCGACAGCCCGCCCGCCGGCACGCGGAACCGCCAGTCCGGCAGGTCCCGGCGCACGGCCTCGGCCAGCGCGTCCCGCTGGGCACGCACGTCGGCCCGGCGCGTCACCAGCGCGGAGTCGCCCGCGTCCAGCAGCTCCGCCACCACCAGCTGCTCGAACACCGGTGAGCCCAGGTCCGACCCGAACCGGGACGAGGACAGCCGCGTCACCAGGTCCTCCGACGCCCGGATCCAGCCGATCCGCAGCCCGCCCCAGTGCGACTTGGACATCGTTCCCACGGTGATCGCCCAGTCGCCGGCGAACGCGCCCAGCGGCGGCGGCCCGTCGAGCGGATCGCCCTCCAGGTCCAGCTCGGCGAAGGTCTCGTCGACCACCGCATGCGTTTGCGTGCGCGCCAGCAGCGCCGCCAGCCCCTCCCGGCCGGCGGCGTCGAGCCGGGCGCCCGTCGGGTTGTGGAAGTCGACGATGACGTACGCCAGCCGGGGCGCGGTCTGGCGCACCGCGGCCTCCAGCCCGGCCAGGTCCCACCCGTGCTCGCCCAGCGCCACCGGGACCGGCGTGGTGTGCGCGGCGCGGATCGCGTCCAGGGCGTTCGGGTACGTCGGCTGTTCCACCAGGACCCGGTCGCCGGGGTGGGTCAGCATCCGCAGCACGAGGACGAACGCGTGGTGCGCGCCGTTGGTGATCATGATCTGCTCGGGTGACGTGGGCAGGCCGCGCGCGGTGTACCGGGCGGCGATGCGCTCGCGCAGCAGCAGGACGCCGCGGCCGGTGTAGCCGTGCCGGCCGAGCTCGTCGACCAGCAGCAGCCGCGCCCTGTCGACCGCCGCCATCACGCCGGGTACGGCCGGTGTCGCCGCGCGGACCAGGTCGATCGCCTGCGGGCTGTCCGGCGGCGCGGGGTCGAGCAGCCACCCGCGCGGCGCGGTGATCCACGAACCCGCGCCCCGCCTGCTGGCAACCAGTCCCGCGTCGCGCAGGCGGTCCAGCGCGGCCGCGACGAGCGTGCGGCTGACGTCCAGCGCCTCGGCGAGCTCCCGTTCCGACGGCAGCCGGGTGCCGACGGGCAACTGGCCGTCGAGGACCCCCAGCTCGATCGCCGCCGCCAGGTCGGCGGCGCCCTGACGTGAGCCGTTGCGCCGCCAGGCCCCGAGGACGAGAGCCAATCTGCGAGCCGAGATGCGGCCAATAGGGTCCATGAGGTCCAATTATCGCAGATTGGCTATGGTTATCCAGTCCAACGCCACGCAAAGTGGACGCCGTGACTGCAATCGATCTTCGGCCGGTGCGCGTCTCGGTCAGCCCCGCGCGCCGGCTCACCCAGCTGATGGCCGGCCTGGCGCTCTACGGCACGAGCATGGCGATGATGACGCGCGCCGGGCTCGGCCTGTCCCCGTGGGACGTCCTGCACGAGGGCCTCGCCAAGCACACCGGCCTCAGCTTCGGCACCGTCGTCGCGATCGCGTCGGTCGGCGTGCTCGCACTGTGGATCCCGCTCCGGCAGCGCCCCGGGCTGGGCACGGTGGCGAACGTGCTGGTCATCTCGGTGACCGTGGACCTGGTGCGCGCCGTCCTGCCCGACCAGCACGCGCTCGGCGGGCAGATCGCGCTGCTGCTCAGCGGGATCGTGCTCAACGCCGTGGCGACCGCGGTGTACGTCGGCGCCCGGCTCGGCCCCGGCCCGCGCGACGGCCTGATGACCGGGATCGCCGCCCGCAACACCTGGTCCGTCCGTGCGGTGCGCACCTGCATCGAACTCACCGTGCTGGCGGCCGGGTGGTTCCTCGACGGCACGGTCGGCGCCGGAACCGTGATCTACGCGCTCGCGATCGGCCCCCTCACGCAAGCGCTGCTCCCCCACGTCACCTGGCGCGAATCACGTTAGCGCCTGCCGGACCCGCCGCGCGTCCACGTCGAACCGGGCGAGCACGTCGGCGGCGGGTCCGCGCAGCGCGGTGAGCGCGAGCAGGATGTGCTCGGTCCCGAGTTCCTTGCCGCCCAAGGAGATCACCTCCTTCAGGCACACCTGCAGCACCTTCTTCGACTCGTCGGCGAACGGGATGTGCCGCCGCTTCCGGCCACCGGCGTGGCCGGCCAGCGCGTTCGGGCCGTGCGCCTGCTCGACGCGGTCGAGGATCGCCTCCACGTCGATGCCGAACTCGCCGAGCGCCTCGGCATCGGCCTCGGTGATGCCGCCCCGGCGCCGCACCCGCGCGGTTTCCGCGGCGACGTCGTCGAGCGCCACGCCGAACCCGGCCAGCAGGCGACCGGCCTTGCTGTCCGGGAAGCGCAGCAGCGCGACCAGCAGGTGCAGCGGATCGATCCGCGGCGAATCCAGGCGGATCGCGTCCTGCTGCGCCTCGACGACCACCTCGCGGGCGTCCGCGGTGAACTTCTCGAACATCACTGCCTCCCGTACTTCTTGTGCACTGCCTGCCTGCTCACACCCAGTTCGGCCGCGATGTCCTGCCACGACCAGCCCTGCGCCCGCGCGCTACGCACCTGGACAGCCTCGAGCTGTTCGAGCAGCCGCCGCAACGCGGCCACGGCACGCAGGCCGACCTGCGGATCGCGGTCGCCGGCGCGGGCGGCCAGATCGGTTGCCTTCGTCATGACGTCAACCTACGTTGACAGCCGGGCGATGTCAACCAGAGTTGACAGCTAGGGTCGGTCGGGTGATCCACGTCGCCGAGCGTCCCGGCGTCGGCCTCGACGGCCGGCCCCGCCCCACCGAAGACCGCGTGGTCGTGCTCGACCACGCCGTCGTGGTGCTCGACGGCGCCACCTCGGCCGATCCGGACCAGCCCTCGGGCGGTTGGTACGCCGAACACCTGGCGGCCCAGCTCGCCCGGGAACCGGCCGGCGATCCGCGCGCGGTCCTGGCACGGGCGATCGCCGCTGTCGCACGGGAATTCGGCCTGCGTCCCGGCGCGTCCCCGTCCAGCACCGTCGCGATGCTGCGCTGGGACGACGACCGGGTGGACGCCCTGGTGCTGGCCGACAGTCCGATCGTCGCGTTCGGACAGTCCGTGGACGTGCTCGCCGACGATCGGCTGGCCACGCTGCGCCGCGCGGGACGGTTGCGGACGCAGGACGCCGTGCGGGCGTTGCGCAACCAGCCCGGCGGGTTCTGGGTCGCCGAAGCCGATCCGTCGGCCGCCGACCGGGCGCTGACCCGCAGCTGGCCGCGCGCCGAGCTGGACGCGGTCCTGCTCGCCACCGACGGCGTGTCCTGCGGCGTCGACGACTACGGCCTGTTCACCTGGCCCGAAGCGCTGCGGCTGGCCCGCGCCCGCGGCGTGGACGCGGTGCTCGACAGCGTCCGCGCGGCGGAGGACAGCGACCCGGACGCGACGCGGTGGCCGCGCGCCAAGCGCCACGACGACCAGGCGCTGGTGCTGGTCGAGTTCGGGCGACCCTAGGGGAAAGATCGGGGACTTCTCCGGATCTTCCGCGGCCCGCTCAGCGGAAAGCTTCTCCCATGGGGATTTCCGGAGCTACACCGGGTGAGAGAGCCCGGCCCTGGCTGCTCGTCGCGAACGTGGCGATCGGCTGGGGACTGTTCACCGCCTTCGTCCTGCACGTGGTCAGCGGCCGAAACCCGGTGTGGGACACGCTGTCCAGCTACGCCCTCGCCGAGGGCGGCGTCGGCCTGCTCGGCGCGAGCATCATCGCGATCGCCGTCGGGTCGGTCGCGTTGCTGGCCGCCCTCAAGGCCGCCGGGCACCGGCTCAGCCGGACCACCCAGGTGCTGTTCTGGGCCTGGTCGACCGGGCTCGTCGCGGCCGCGTTGTTCCCCGCCAGCTACCCGGAGCGGTTCGACCCGGTCAGCGGGCAGATCCACGAATACTCCTGCGCCATCGCGTTCCTGAGCCTGGCCGCGCTCGGCTGGACCCTGCCCGCCCGGCTGCGGACCCACCCCGCGATCATGCGGTTGACGCTACTGACGCTCGGCGGCGTGCTCCTGTTCGGTGTGAGCTACCTGATGCCCGGCGTGCTGCCCGTCGGGCTGAGCCAGCGGCTCGCGCTCGCCGCGGACATCGGCCTGCTGATCACGATCGCCCGCGCGGTCGCGGTTGCGGCGCCGGTTCCCGCGAAACCGCGGGAGCGTGTATCCAGCTGACCCCCGAATCCCTCTGTGTCAGCAAGGGCCGGGTCTCTCCGGCCGACACGCGGGGCTTTCTGGGGGAAAGACTTCATGACCGACGTCGTCACGCAGCCAGCACCGATCCTCACCGGGCCGGGCTTCGGCCTCACCAAGTTCGCCGACCCGCTGCGGGTGCCGCCGCTGATCCGGCCGCATTCGTGGTGGCACCAGGACGAAATCACCATCGACATGGTCCGCTCGCGCGTCCGGCTGCACAGCCAGCTGCCGGAAACCGAGGTGTGGGCCTACGAGGGCCAGTTCCCCGGCCCGACCATCGAAGTGCGCAGCGGCAAGCGGCTGCGCGTCAGCTGGAGCAACCACATCGACGGCACCATCCCGGTGGTCGCCGTCCAGCAGCACGCCGAACTCACCGACATCACCGCGCCGGTGCGCACCCCCGGCTGGCGCAACCCGGACGGCACGCCGCTGCCCGGCGCCGAGGTCATCGACGGCGTGTCCGCGCTGCCCGCGTGGACCGTGGTGCACCTGCACGGCGCCCGCACCGGCGGCGGCAACGACGGCTGGGCGCACAACGCCGTGCTGCGCCGGGCCGCCCAGCTCGCCGAGTACCCGAACGGGCAGCAGTCGGCGACGCTCTGGTACCACGACCACGCGATGGCGGTGACCCGGTTCAACGTCTTCGCCGGGCTCACCGGGATGTACCTGATCCGCGACGCCGAGGAGGACGCGCTCGGCCTGCCCGCCGGAGACCGGGAGATCCCGCTGATCATCACCGACCGCAACCTCGACACCGACCCCGCCACCGGCGCGCTGACCGGGCAGCTGCTGTTCAAGATCCCGTTCATCACGCCGGCCGGACCGGACGGACCCAAGGTGCCGATCCCGTTCACCGGGCCGTTCACGCTGGTCAACGGGGTCATCTGGCCGCACCTCGAGGTCGACGCCCGCTGGTACCGGTTCCGCGTGCTGAACGCGTCGAACTCGCGGTTCTACCGGCTCAACCTCGTCGACGAAACCGGTGCGGTCGACAACGACGGGGTGCGGATCATCGGCACCGACGGCGGTCTGCTGCCCGCGCCGGCCGCGTTCCCGGCGGCGGGTCTGGTGCTGGCGCCCGCGGAGCGCGCGGACGTGCTGATCGACTTCAGCCGCTACCAGGGGCAGCACCTGACGCTGCGGGACACCCTGGCCAACGGCACCGAGCCGGACGTGATGCAGTTCCGGGTCGAGAACCGGGAGCGGCACGACTCGTTCGCGCTGCCGGAGGTGGTCTCGCGGTCGTACGTGCGGCTGCACCACGGGACGACGGTGCCGGAGGACCACGACCACGTCTTCGTCGCGCTCGTCCCGCCCGGCACCGCGGGCGAGGGGCACCCGCAGATGTGGGAGCTGCGGGAGGTCAGCGATCCGGCGGAGATGCCCGCGCGGTTCCCGGCTCGCGGCTTCGTGCAGCTGACCGACCCGGCCAACGGCGCGGTGCGGACCTTCCGCATGGTGGCGAGCCTGTTCGACGACACCACCACGTTCTTCATCGACCACGACCGGTGGGCGGTCTGGAACTTCGTTCACCTGGGCGGGCCGACCCACCCGATGCACATCCACCTGGCCGAATTCCAGCTGCTGACCCGCCGCGCCTACCCGCTCGACGCGGCGGGGAACGTGATCGGGTTCGACACCGCCGTCGGCGGGACGCCCGCGGCGCTGCCGGTGCCGGGCACGGGCAGGCCGCTGGAGAAGTACGAAGAGGGCTGGAAGGACACGTTCCAGATCCAGGCCGGCGAGTGGGTCAGCGTGGCCGGGCACCACACCGGCGCGACCGGTGAGTTCATGTACCACTGCCACATCCTCGACCACGAGGACGAGGGCATGATGCGGCCGTTCGTCGTGCACCCGCCCGAGGTGGCGCGGTTCCACGTGCACCCCGGGGCTTCTCATGGGGGCGGTCACTGAGGTGACCGGGCCGGCGGCGTCCCTGGGTGCGGGGCGCCGCCGGCCGGCGCGTCAGTACGCGGTGCGGCCGCCGTCGACGACGATCGTCGTGCCGGTGACGTAGCGGGCCTGCGGCGAGATCACCCAGGTGACCAGATCGGCGACGTCCGCCGGATCCCCGGCGAAGCCCAGCGGCGTGTCCTTCACCGGCCCGGCGACGGCGGTGTAGTCCGGGCTGCGGCTGGTCCCGGTGGCGATGTCCCCGGGCGCGATGCCGACCACCCGGACCCCGTGCGGGGCGAGGTCGCAGGCCAGCGCTCGGGTCAGGCCGCCGAGCCCGGCCTTGCTCGCCACGTAGGCCGGCACGTCGCGCTGGGCCTGGAACTCTGCGATCGAGCTGATGTTGACGATCACGCCCTGGTTCAGGACGAGCTGGGTGAACGCTTCGCGCGCCAGGCGCAGCGGCGCCTTGAGGTTGGTGTCGATGACCCGGTCGATCAGCTCGTCGCCGGCGCTTTCCACCGGACCGAAGGCCGCGGAGCCGCTGATTCCGGCGTTGTTCACGAGGACGTCCAGCCGCCCGAAGTGCCGCACGCACTCAGCCACCGCGTCGCGGCAACCGTCCCCGGTGGCGAGGTCGTGCGCACCGACCTGGATCAGCTCGGCGAACGGGTGCTCCGCGAAGAGTTTCCGGCCGACGCTGGCGTCCTCTTCGGTCCGCTGGACCACGAAGACGGTCATCTCGCCGGTGGCCAGCCGGGAGGTGATCTCGGCGCCGATGCCGGTGGCGCCGCCGGTCACCAGGGCGGTCCGTTGTGCACCCATCCGCCACCGCCTCTCTGAAACGTGCGTTTCAAACTACAAGGCAGAGTGGCGGACCGTCAACGGCCGCGGGTGCGGGCGTAGTGCGCGCGCGCCTTCGCCCGGTTTCCGCACCGCGACATGGAGCACCACTGGCGGTTGCGCTTCGGCGAGGTGTCCGCGAACCGCAAGCCGCAGTCGTCGTAGGCGCAGATCCGGACGTCGGCCTCGCTCGTCGCCAGGTCGATCGCGTCGACAGCCAGAGCGCCGAGAGCACCCTCGACCGGATCCGGGGCGTCCAGCCGCCGGTGTGCGACGCCGTCCGCGTCGATGCGCAGCTGGGGCACCGGCGCCTTGCGCGCGTGCCGGTTCAACAGGCGCACATCGGCCGGCCGACCCTCGCCGCGCGAGACCCGGTCGACGGCCTCGCGCAGTTTGATCGCGGCGTCCAGCAGCTCGGGAGAGGCGGGCACCGGGCGCGGCAGCAGGCCCGCCAGCACCAGCCATTCGACCAGCGCCGACGGCGAGGTCAGCAGCTCACGACCGCCGCGGTGCCGGTCCCGGAGCGTGTTCACCAGGTCCAGGCACGGACGGCCACCGTCGAAAACCCACTGCGCCTTCACGACGACCAGAGTACTCTAACCTTCATAACCGGTTAGAAGGGTGAGACATGGACTCGTACATGGCGACCGTCAACGGCATCCGCGTGCACTACCGGCGAGCCGGCGAGGGGCCGCCGGTCGTCCTGCTGCACGGCTGGCCCCAGACGTCCTACTGCTGGCACCGGATCTTCGACCGGCTCGCGCGGGACCACACCGTCATCGCGCCGGACCTGCGCGGCTACGGGCTCACCGACAAGCCGCGCACCGGCTTCGACAAGCGCACGATGGCCACCGACGTCTCCGCGCTGCTGCACGAACTCGGCTTCTCCTCGGCGAGCGTCGTCGGGCACGACCGGGGCGGCCGGGTCGCGCACCGGTGGGCGCTGGACCGCCCGGACGAGGTCGAGCGGCTGGCCGTGCTCGACATCATCCCGACGCGGGAGATGTGGCGGCGGCTCGACGCCGGCGTCGCGCGCGGCTACTGGCACTGGCTGTTCCACCTGCAGCCGGACCTGCCGGAACTGCTGGCGGGCAAGGACATCCCGGCCTACCTGGGGTACTTCTTCGAGCGCTGGACCTACCAGCGGCAGGGGCTGGACCCGGACGCGGTCGCCGAGTACGTCCGCGCGTTCTCCGCGCCGGGCGCCCTGCGCGCCGGGTTCGACGACTACCGCGCGTCCTTCCCGGACGACGCCGAGCACGACGACGCCGACTTCGGACGCAAGCTCACGATGCCGGTCCTCGCGTTGTGGGGACAGGCCGGCCTGCTCGGCGCACTGCCCACTTTGGACATCTGGCGGGACTACGCCGAGGACGTCACCGGCGAGGGTCTGCCCGAATGCGGCCATTTCCTCGCCGAAGAACAACCGGACGCGGTCCTGGAGCACCTCAAGCGCTTTCTGTGATCCGGAAGACCGGGAAGCCGGGCGCGACGCCCCGCAGCACCTCGTCCGACGAGCTGTGGTCGACCCCCTCGAAGAACCGGCCGACCTCCCACGCCCACTTCTTGAGGTAGGCGCGCAGGATGACCGGCTTCTCCTCGTCGGCCAGTTCGGCGAAGCGGAACGTCTCGACCCGGCGCCCGACCCGCAGCTGCCCCTCGCCCGCCGCGCGCAGGTTGCGCACCCACTGCGTCTGCCCGCGCGGCGCGACGAGGTACCGCTGCCCGCCGACCTTCAGCAGGTTCACCGGCGTCGACCGGAGCTCCCCGGACTTGCGGCCGCGCACCAGCAGCACCCGGCTGCCGGCCAGGCTCACGCCCAGCTTGGTCAGAAACTGCACGGCCACGTTGAAGACACCGTCGCCCTTGCCCGGCTTGATGTAACGGTTCACCTGGATCTCCCTCAGTTGCGAGAGCGGCGCTCTCTGTTGAGATCAGTGAACACGTCTCCGCGCCGACTGTCAAGAGCACCGCTCTCTAATTTGTTCGCCGCTCTCACCCGTGGCACACTCGACGGCATGCCAGCCAGCAAGACCGCACGTGAACGGGCTCGCGCCGAACTCACCCGCGAGATCAAGGACGAGGCGCGACGTCAGCTCGCCGAGGTCGGCGCGCACGGGCTGTCCCTGCGCGCCGTCGCGCGCGAGCTGGGCATGGTGTCGTCCGCGCTGTACCGCTACTTCCCCAGCCGCGACCACCTGCTGACCGAGCTGATCATCGACGCCTACAACGAGGTCGGCGAAGCGGCCGAGCGGGCCGACGCCCCCTCGGCCCCGCCACGCGACCGCTGGCTGCGCATCTGGACGGGCACCCGGGACTGGGCCAAGCGGAACCCGCACGAGTACGCGCTCATCTACGGCTCCCCCGTGCCCGGCTACCGGGCGCCGCAGGACACGATCACCCCCGCCGGCCGGGTCCCGCGGGCGCTCCTCCGCGTCATGGAGGCCGCCGACCTCGCCCCCGCGTCGCCCGGTCCGCCGCTGTCCGGCGAACTGGCCGAGCAGGCCCGCCGGATCCAAGCCGCGCTCGACACGTCGCTCAGCGAGGCGGATCTCCTCCGGTTGGTGACCGCCTGGACCCACCTCTTCGGCGCGATCAGCTTCGAGCTGTTCGGCCAGTACGCCCGCACGGCCGATCCCGCGGACGCCTACTTCGCCTACAGCGCAGGGCAATTTGCCGATTTGGTCGGCCTTCCGTGAACGCTTTACGCGTTGTGGCAGACTCGTCACATGGCGGCAGATGACGAGGTGCTGCGGGCCGTCGAGGGAAGCCTCGACCGGCCGTCCGCGGCGCGGGTGTACGACTACTTCATCGGTGGGAACCACAACTACGCGATCGACCGCGCGTTCGGCGACAAGGTGCGCGCCCGGCTCCCGCTGATCCCGGACTCCGCGGTGGCCTGCCGACAGTTCCTCGGCCGCGCCGTGCGGTACGCGTCGAAGGCGGGGATCAGGCAGTACGTCGACATCGGGTCGGGCCTGCCGACGGCGGGCAACGTGCACGAGGTCGCCGACGAGGCCCGTCCCGAGCAGGACACCACGGTGGTCTACATCGACAACGAGCCGATCGCGCTGGCGCACTCGCAGCTGCTGCTCGCCGACACCGCGGACCCGGACCGCCACCGGGCGATCGCCGGCGACCTGCTGGAGCCGATCGACCTGTGGGAGCGGGTCGCGGAGACCGGCGTGATCGACTTCGAGGAGCCGGTCGCGCTGGTGATCAACGCGGTGTTGCACTTCATCAAGGACGAGCAGCGGCCGCACCCGGCGCTGGACTTCTACCGCGACCAGCTCGCGCCCGGCTCGTACCTGATCATGTGCCAGCTGACCGACGAGAACCCGGCCGACGACGAGGAGCGCCGGGCGCTGGACGACCTCAAGGCCTACTACGAGACCACCACGAACCCCGGGCAGTACCGCTCGCGGGAGGAGTTCCTGAAGTTCTACGGCGACTTCGAACTGGTGGAGCCGGGGCTGGTCTACGCACCCGAATGGCACCCCGACGAAAACGCCCTGTTCGCCGACGCGCCGTCGAAGTCACGCATCCTCGCCGCGGTGGCGCGCAAGCCCTGACCGCGTCGGGACGGCACACCTAACGCAGGTGGTCGCTGAACCAGGCGGCCGCCAGCTGGGCCACCCGCTCCAGCGCGCCCTCCTCCTCGAAGAGGTGCGTCGCCTTCGGGATGATCTCGATGTCGTACCGGCCGCCCAGCTCGGTGGCCGCCTGCTGGTTCAGCCGCAGCACCTCCGCGTCCCGGGCGCCGACGATCAGCAGCGTCGGGCACCGCACCCGCGCCAGCGCGTCGCCGGCGAGGTCGGGGCGGCCGCCGCGCGAGACGACCGCCTTCACGCGTTCCGGTTCCGCCGCCGCGGCCCGCAGCGCGGCGGCCGCGCCGGTGCTCGCCCCGAACAGGCCCAGCGGCAACCGCGCCGTGTCCGCCCGCCGGGACAACTCGGCCATCGCCGCGCGCAGGCGGTCGGTCAGCAACCCGATGTCGAACCGCCGGTCGCCGTGGTCCTCGTCCGGGCTGAGCAGGTCGAACAGCAGCGTGGCGAACCGGTTGTCCTGCAGTTCGCGCGCCACCGCGATGTTGCGGGCGCTGTGCCGCGAACTGCCCGAACCGTGCGCGAACACGACGACCCCGATCGCGTCGGACGGGACCGTCAGATCGCCCTCGAGCCCGGGATCGACGGTGAGCGGAACGGTCATGACGTCTCCAGCAACTCGACGACCTCGTCGTCCTCGATCTGACGGAAGTCGGCGTACCACTGGCCGACGGACCGGAAACCGTGCGGCGCCAGCAGGCACAGCACCTCGTCGGCGTCGCTCTTCAGCGCCGCCGCGGCGTCCGGCGCGCACACCGGCGCGGCGAACACCAGGCTGTGTGGCCGGTCCGCCCGCAACGCCCGCAACGCGGCCCGCGCGGTCACGCCGGTCGCCAGCCCGTCGTCGACCACCAGCACGTCCCGGCCGGCCCGCGGCTGCGGCGGGCGCCCACGCTGGTAGACGACCGCGCGCCGGCGGGCTTCGGCGCGTTCGGCCTGGCAGATGTCGTGCAGCTGCGCCGGCCGCAGCCCGAGCATCGACAGGGACCGCTCGTCGAAGTACGCCGGACCGTCCGGGGTGACCGCGCCGACGCCGAACTCCGGCTGGCCGGGCGCGCCGATCTTGCGGGCGACCGCGACGTCCAGCGGCGCGCCCAGCACCTCGGCCACCGCCTGCCCGACGACCACCCCGCCACGCGCCAGCCCCAGCACCAGCGGATCACGCCATTCACGCTCGCCGAGCAGCTCGCCCAGCCGCACGCCCGCCTCCCGGCGGTCGCCGAACTCGTATCGCCGCCTCATGTCACAGGTCTACCCGGGCGGGCGATCGTCAACCAGGTTCGCCGCGGCGCTTGCGGTGCACGACCCAGGCCAGGTCGATCACCAGCCCCACCACCATCAGGCCCATCAGCACCGTCACCCACCACATCTCGACGGTGGCGAACAGGACGGCGGCCCCGGCGGCGAGGACGATGCCGATCGCGGCGAGCCAGATCCGCAGCGTCAGCGCGCTGTAGGCCGGCGCGGCGCCGCCGAACCCGGCGGTCGGATCGTGGTAGTCGGGCAGGCCCCGCTGGTATTCCTCGCGGGTGCGAGGCCGTTCACGCGGGATTCGCATGCCCTGGGCTACCCGTGCGTGGGTGAGCACACACGTGCCCGCCCTCACCCGGTCCGGCGACGGCCCGTTTGACCGGCCGCCTCCTGGGTTACCGTGGCCGCGAACCCCATTCCGCCAGGAAGGAACACCGAAAGCCGATGAGGCCGGCCCAGCCCCTGACCCGGCGACTGCTGCTCGTCCTGGCCGCCGGAGCCCTGCTCGCCGCCGTGGTCGTCTACGCCGGCGGCGACGAAGCCGAGCAGCAGCCCCCGGCCGCCGCGCCGACCGCCCCGCCCACGCCGCAACCGCGCATCGCCGCGGCCGCGGGGCCGGACGCGTGCGCGACGGTGATCGGCAAGCTCACCCCGCGCCAGCGCCTCGCGCAGCTGGTGGTCGTCGGGGTCGACGCGTCGGATCCGCGGGGCGCGGCCGATCTGGTGCGCGCCGAGCAGATCGGCGGGATCTTCCTCGGCGGCAACGCCACCGCGCTGCTCCAGAACAAGGCCCTGGACCAGGTCCAGCAGGCCGCGCAGCTGCCGGTGTCCGTCGCGGTCGACGACGAGGGCGGCCGGGTGCAGCGGCTCGACGACCTGGACGGCTCGATCCCCAGCGCCCGGAAGATGGCCGACACCATGACCACCGCCGAGGTCCGCGAACTCGCCCGGGAGCGCGGCCAGGCGATGGCCGCGCGCGGGGTGACCGTCGACTACGCCCCGGTCCTCGACCTCACCGACGCCCCGGCCGGCGAGGTCATCGGCGACCGCTCCTTCAGCGCCGACCCGGACACCGCCCGGCGCTACGCCCAGGCGTTCGCCGCCGGCCTGGCCGACGCCGGGATCCAGCCGGTGCTCAAGCACTTCCCCGGCCACGGGCACGCCACCGGCGACTCGCACAAGGGCTCGGTGACCACCCCGCCGCTGGACGAACTGCGGGACAACGACCTGCGGCCCTACCGGCACCTCGCGGACTTCGGCGACGCCGCCGTGATGGTCGGCCACCTCGACGTGCCGGGCCTGACCGGCGGCGAACCCGCGTCGCTGTCCCCGGCGGCCTACCAGCTGCTGCGTGGCGAGTTCGGCTTCGACGGCCCGGTCCTGACCGACGACCTCGGCGCGATGAAGGCCGTCACCCAGCGCTACCCGCTGCCGCAGGCGGTGGTGAAGGCCGTGCAGTCCGGCGCGGACCAGGCGCTGTGGTCCTCGGGCGGCCGGGTGTCGACGGTGCTGGACGCGATGGAGCGGGCGGCGGCCGACGGGACCCTGTCCGCGGACCGGGTCACCGACGCGCTCACCACGGTCCTGCGCGCCAAGCACGCCTGCTGAGAAGAGGGGCGGCTGCGCCGGCCGGCTCCTCGACGCTGAGGTACCGGCCGACGCAGCGGGATCCGGGGGCGTATCGCCGCGGCAAAGTCTACGTAACCTTCGCGGCGGCTCAAGGTCTCGTGTTCGGATCGAAATAGTTCCTGGTCAGGCCCCCGCGCCCGCCATGATCTCGTGCCGGTGCGGCCAGTGCGACCAGAACGCCCCGGTGTAGCCGAGCTCGATGAGCTTGAGCAGGAACGGGTTGTCGGCGTAGTTGTTGTCGTCCTCGGTGAGGCCGGGCAGCGTCGGCAGCATGACGCGGTGGTACTCCGACGGCGGCACCAGGTCCCACAGCAACTGCACGCTGTTGACCCACCGGCCGTTCGGCGAGGCGATCGTCGCCGGGTCCTCCGGCAGGTCCGGGGAGAGGAAGTAGACCGGCCGGAAGCGCCCGGTGTCGTCGAAGGCGAACTGCCGCTCGTACTCGACGACCGACTCGCACATCGCCCGCGGCTTGAGCACGATCGGCTCGACCGCGGAGTCCGACTGCAGACCGGGCAGCGTGCGCCGTCCCGCGCACCGCTCGGCCATCCGGATCCCCAGCGGCGAGTACGGGAACGCGCGGATGCCCAGGCTGTACCCGGCGACCGCGACCTCCAGGTCGAGGGTGCGGCGGACGGCCTCGGTCATCGTCTCGGCCGTCTCCCCCGGCATCCCGAGCAGGACCTCGACCATCACCGGCAGCTCGACCTCCGCGATCTTGGCGCACAACGTGCGCACGTCGTCGAAGGTGTAGAACCGGCGGCCGCCGCCGGAGACCTTCCAGCCGTCGAGGACGTCGTCGCGCACGTGGTCGGGGGCGAGGTTGATGCCCGCGCACCCGGCCCGCACCAGAAGGTCGAGCAGCTCGTCGTCGAACGGCGTGGGCTGCGCGTAGATCCACAGCTTCAGGTTGTGCAGCGGCGTGGAGTGGTCGGTGTCCTTGCGCCGGACGATCTCCCGCAGCACGTTCTTGCTGTGCGCGATCACCAGGTTGAACTCGCTGTCGGTGGTGTGCAGGTCGTACACCCCTTGTGCGGTCAGCGCTTCCATCTCGTCGACCACGGATTCCACCGCGCGGCGGGTGAAGTGCGTGCCCTTCGCGTCCGGTTCGACGCAATGGGCGCACGAGTAGGCGCAGCCGTTCTTGGTGAGGATGTTGCCGAGCCCGCCGCGGCGGTAGTAACGGAGGTTGTCGACCTTCCACGGCACGCCGGAGCGGCGGGTGTAGCTGGTGGTCGCGTTGAGCGGTGAGGACAGCGGACGCCCGCGGCGGCCGAGCTTCGGCGTGATCTTCTCCACGCGGCCGCCGCCGCGGTTGACCAGCAGCCCGGGCACGGTGTCCGGCGAATTCCCGGCCAGCAACGCATTCGCCAGTTCGACGAGAATTCGTTCCCCCGGCCCCTTCACCCCGAACGGGATGCCGAAATAGTCGACCAGCGCGAACGGCATCGAGGAAAACCCGACACCGCCCGCGATGATCGGGGCCGCGCTGTGCGTTTTGATCTCGTCGATGATCGCCCGGTGGTCGGCCAGGAAACCGCGTTGCTGCTGCGCGTAGATCGTGTCGGTGTTGCGCACCGTCACGCCGACGAGCATCGGCTGGTGCCGCCCGAAGTACTCGCGCAGCACGGTCTGCCAGTCGTCCCGCCGGAACGTCAGGTCCACGACGTCCACGTCGAACCCGTCGGCCTCCAGTGAGGTGGTCAGGATGTCCAGCGCGTAGGGCGTGATCGGGGGATGGACGAGATTCGGGTTGACCAGCGTGACCAACGACTTTCCCATGGTGACTCCCACTCCTGCGCAACACAGCGAAACGGTCGCTGCAAAAGTGACAAAAGCGGGATCGGGAAATCAGGGGTTGTGTTTCACTGGCGCCGTCGCCACTGTTTCGCCGTTCGCGCGGCCGCCCGCAACTCGTCCGGGGGCACGTCGAGCACCCGGCTGAGGTGGCGCTGCCAGTACGGGCCGGGTACGCGCTTGCCCCGTTCCCAGCGCGAGACCTCGCCACGGCCCAGGCTTTCGTTGCCCGAGACCGTGACGAGCTCAGCCGCGAGCTGGTACTGGGTGAGCCCGCGCTCGTGCCGGGCGAACCGGATCAGCCGGCCGATCGGCATCGAGTCACGGGCAGCCACAGCAACCTCGCCGCTCATGACACGGACGCTCTGCCGCCGGCTCGGTCCGTCCGGCGCGCGGTCTTGTCATCACGCACGATTCGCCCCTTCACACTCGAGTTGGACGTCCAGACCGTCTGTGCAACGTCGCGTTGGGTGACTCACCGAACCGGTCCCGGTAGGCCGCCGCGAAGCGGCCGTGGTGCATCAGCCCGTACTTGCTCGCGATTTCCCCGACTGTGGTGACCTCGACCTGAGCGGCCGACAACTCGTCGTGCACCCGCTGCAGCCGCACCCCGCGCAGGTACTCGCTGGGCGAACTGCCCAGCTGTTCCCGGAAGGCCTTCTGCAGCGCCCGCACGCTCACGCCGGCCTGGTGCGCCAGGCTCGCCGGGGTGTGCGGGGCCTCCGGGTGGCTGTGGATCAGATCGAGCGCCTCCCGCAACGAGCGCGAGGGCAGCGGGCGGTCCCGGCCCTCGATCATCGCGGTGTAGTTGTGCGGCTGCGCGAGCAGCAACCCGGTGATCAGGTTGCGCTCGAACTGCGCCACCGCGGCCGGGTGGGAGAGCATCGTGTCCGGCTGGTCCAGCTCCGACACGCCGTAGGCCAGCTCCCGGTACCAGCTGCGGCCGTAGCCGCGGGTGATGTCCATGCCCAGCCGGAACCGCACCGGTTCCGCCACCGGGCCGCCGATCAGCTCCGCCAGGCGCGCCTCCAGCGCCGGCCGTTCGATCCGGATGACGAACTGGGCGCAGTCGCCGGACAACCGCATCCGCAGCGGATCGTCGGCGCCGACCACCCCGGCCGTGTCCGGTGCGGTGCTGGTCTGCTCGCGCCCGCACTGGACCATGCCCCGGCCGATCACCGGAGCCAGGACGACGAAGAAGGAGCCGAGTTCGCCGGGCTCGACGCGGACGTCGGTGCCGTAGGCGACCACCGCGATCGCCACGTTCTCCAGACGCCGGCAGTTGACCTTGGTGTTCAGCCGCGGGTTGCGGCCGACCGTGTTCATCGAGTGTGGGCAGAATATGCGGCCCACCCGCTCGCGGGTGTCGTCGACATCGTGCGAGTGGAAGAGCCGGTACTTGTCCAACGGCAGTACTGTCATGTCCCGGGCAGTCGAAAAAGATCAACGCACGGTGGCGCCGACTCCCATACACCTCCAATGCACCACTGTCCGTTGTTGGCCGTTCAATTGCTACCGACGAACGGGCGAATTTGCTGACTGCAATTTGCATCCGTCGCGTCGCACCCCGTTGATCAGGGGTTTCACCACTCGGCGGCCGGTCGCAGGACCGCCGTGAACTGTCGCAGCGCACCTCCCTGCTCCACGATGTGGTATCCGGTCAGCTGGTCCGCCTTCGACGAGACGGTCTCGGCGACGTCGACGACGTATTCCAGGTGGCTGAGCGTGTAGACCCGGCGCGGCAGCGTGAACCGCACCAGCTCGCGCGGCGCGGGCACGTCCGGCCCGCCGTCGGGATCGCGGCGGCCGAAGACCAGCGTGCCCAGCTCGGTGACGCGCACCCCGCCGGCGAGGTAGAGCGCGTTGGCGACGGCGGTGGCCGGCAGCTGCTGCGGCGCGATGTGCGGCAGCATGGCGCCCGCGTCGACGTAGACCGCGTGGCAGCCGGTCGGCTGCAGCACCGGCAGACCGGCCAGGCCGAGCTGCTCGCCGAACCAGCGCGCGCACTCGGCGCGGTAGCGCAGGTAGTCCGGCTCGGTGACCTCCAGCAGCCCCTGGGCGAGCGCTTCCAGGTCGCGCCCGGCGAGCCCGCCGTAGGTCGGGAAGCCCTCGAACGCGATGAGCTGCTCGCGGGCCCGGGCGGCCAGCCCGGCGTCGCGCAGCGCGACGAGCCCGCCGATGTTGGCCATGCCGTCCTTCTTGAGACTGGCCCAGCAGCCGTCCGCGAGTTCGAAGACCACGCGGGCGACCTCACGGGGGGTCAGGTGCCGGTAGCCGTCCTCGCGCTCGGTGATCAGGTACGCGTTCTCCGCGAACCGCGACGCGTCCAGGAACAGCGGGACGCCGTGGGCGTCACAGAGCTGGCGCACGGCCTTCACGTTGCGCACCGACACCGGCTGCCCGCCACCGGCGTTGTTCGTGATGGTGAGCACCACGCACTTCACCCGGTCGGCCGAGTGGCGCAGCAGGTCCCGCAACCGGCCGGTGTCCAGGTCGCCGCCGAACGGGTTCAGCTCCCCCGGCCCCACCGGCACCGGCAGGTCGACGGCCTGGGCGCCGGCGGCTTCCACGGCCGCGCGGGTGCTGTCGAAGTGCGTGTTGCTCACCGAGATGTCGCCGGGCCCCAGCAGCAGGCCGAGCAGGATCCGCTCGGCCGCCCGCCCCTGGTGCACCGGCAGGATCTCCGCGTACCCGGTCAGGTCGCGCACGACGGTCTCGAACCGCTCGAACGAACGGGCGCCGGCGTAGGACTCATCGCCGACCATGAGCGCGGACCACTGCGCGGCTGACATCGCCGCCGTGCCGGAATCGGTCAGCAGGTCGATCGTGATCGCACGGGCCGGGACGCGGAACAGGTTCCAGCCGGCCGACACGAGCGCGTCCCGGCGTTCCGCCGCGGTGGGGAACGGGATCGGTTCGACGGCCTTGATGCGGAACGGCTCCATGAAGGGCGGCACGGGCAGCTCCTCGCTGGTCAACTCGGACACCCAGACCAGCCTGGTGCGACCGCGGGCCGCGACGGTAGGGGCCAGTTCGCCGCCCGCGGTGAGCTGGGCCACAATCGGCGCGCGATCCGGCCGTCCCGGCCCCGCGGCGGCGGAGGATTCACGGTGTGCCAGCAGCGGCCGACGACGTGGGCTTCGCCTTCCAACCCCTCTACAGCCTGAACACCGGCGGCGTCGTCGGTGTGGAAGCCCTCGCCCGGCCCGCCGCCGGACGCGTCCACGACCTGCTGCGCGCCGCCCAGCGCCGCGGGCGGCTGGTCCACGTGGACGCCGGCCTGGCCGCGCAGGCGGTGCGTGCCGAGGCGGCCCACGAGACGCTGCTGCCCCTGCACCTGAACCTGACCGCGCTGTCGGCCGCGGCGCCGCAGCTGGTGCTGGACCCGCTGCTGGAGTCGCTCGGGCACACTGGGCGCCGTCCGCGCGAGATCGTCCTGGAGATCGGCGCGCCGTTCCACGGGGTGTCGCCGAAGGCGCTGCTGGCGGGGATGCAGCGGTTCGGCGAGCTGGGGTTCCGGCTGGCCTTCGACGGGCTCGGCGCGGGCGACCTGCCGCTGAACCTGCTCGCCGAGGCCCGCGTCGACCTGGTCAAGCTCGACCGCACCGCGTTGCGCCGGCTGCCGGACGAAGACGCCACGGTCGCGCTGGTCGAGTCGCTCGTGCACTTCACCTCGCGGACCGGCATCCGGCTGGCGGCGACCGGCATCGAGGCCGAGGAGCAGCTCGCCACCGTGCGCCGGCTGGGCGTGCGGATCGTGCAGGGCAACCTGTTCGCCCCGGCGCGCGCCAACGCGATGCCCGCCGGACTGGTCACCGCACCGCCGGAGCCGGCGCTGCCGGTGCCGCTGACCCCGACGACCACGCCGCGCGTGGACGACTTCCGGCACCCCGCGACCACCCTGCCCGAGGACGCGACGTGCGACGACGTCCGGCGGGTGCTGCTCGACCACGACGCGCCGAGCGGGATCGTCGGCCTGGACGCGGCCGGGCGGCCGCGCTGGTCGATCGACCGCACCCGGTTCCTGCTGGAACTGACCGGCCCGTTCGGGCACGCGCTGCACGCGAACAAGGCGGCCGCGCGGCTGGCCGACCCGCCGCGCACGATCCGCAGCGGCGCGGGTGCGCTGGAGCTGCTCGACCTGGTGGCCGACGCGGGCCTGACCCGCAGCGGGGACGACATCGTCGTGGTCGGCGCCGACGGCGAGTGCCTCGGCGTGGTGTTCGTGACCGAGATCGTGCGCGCGATGGCCGAGGCGAAGATCGAGGAGGCGGCCGCGCTGAACCCGCTGACCCGGCTGCCGGGCAGCGACACGGTAGCCCGCGAGGTCGACCGGCGGATCGCCGCGGGCCGCCCGCTGGTCGTGGCGTGGCTGGACGTGGACTCGTTCAAGCGCATCAACGACACGGTGGGCTTCGCGGCGGGCGACGACCTGATCCGCGCGCTGGGGCGGGCCCTGACCGACCTCGCGGCGAAGCTGCGCAGCGTCACGGTGAGCCACGTCGGTGGCGACGACTTCCTGATCGCGTGCGACATCGACGAGATCCCGGCCGTCGCGGACACCCTGCTGGGCACCCCGTGGACGGCCCAGCACCTGACGGTCACGGTGTCACTGGCGACGGTCGTGTGCGCGGGCACGGCGGCGAAGTCCTACCACGAGGTTTCGCGGCTGCTGGCGCCGTTGAAGAAGCGCGCGAAGGACGTGCCGGGGTCGAGCTGGGTGAACAGCTGGCCGGGCACCGACCGGTTCGAGATTCTGCGCGGGCAGGGCCACGACCCGTTGCGGGCGCCGAATCAAGTGCGGTGAGAAATGTGCGCCCATTGTGGCTAACCCGGCCGGGTGACGGCAGTGAACAACTGACGAATCAGGCATCGGTTTCGCATTTCGCCACCCGGTAGGGTGGCAGTGCGCGGCCTTCCGTGGTCATCCCCGTCATAGCGCGCACAGGCGCATCTTGGAGCAACCGTGAAATCCCCGCCTTTTAACGCCGTTCTACCTTCCTCCCGTGACCGTCCCAGACTTCGATCCAGACGCTCCGGGCTACATCTACGAGATGATGGCCGACCACCTCGCCGCGCGCATCGAGGCCGGTGAACTGCGCCCCAACACGCCACTCCCCGCGGAACGACGGCTGGCCGCGGAGTACGGCGTGTCACTCGGCACGGCGCGCCACGCAACGCACATCCTCCGCGAGCGCGGCCTGGTGTTCACCATCCGCTCAAAGGGCACCTTCATCGCCGACGAGGCCCGCAGAAGAGCCGCTTCGGGGGATTCGTGAACTCTTTTCACCCGTTCTTCCGGCCGGAATTCCGAACCGCGCCGGAAAAGGACCGCGACAGCTCCTCCCACCCGGGCGGCATTTGCCGCTGTCGTCATCTAGAGTGCGGATGCACGTGCATCAGCATTCGCGCGACGCTGAGGAGGGCTCGTGGTTCCTGATCTGCCGGCGAACCCTCTGTCGATCGAACTCGAGCTGACCCACCGGCGATTCTGGTGGCAGATCGACGACGAGGACGAGCAACCGGAACAATGGGACGCCTCCGCGGACGTGTCGGAGCTGGACGTGTGCCCGGCCGGCCTCCGGCACGTCGGCGACATCGCCCTCGTCATCGCCGATCTGACGAAGGAACGGAATCTGCTGGATTCGGTCGTGCTCGGGGAATGGGCGCTGGAGTTCATCGCGGAGACGGTGATCGACCCGGACCAGGGCAAGCTGCACCCCGAACTGGACGCGCGCATCAGCCAGGGCCCGCCGCGCATGGTGATCCTGCGGCGCATCGAACTGACCGAGCCGTGGCGCGGGCACGGCCTGGGCGCCGCCCTGATCGCGAGCGCGCTGCGGATCCTGGCCCCGAACGCGCGGCTGGCCGCGTGCCGGGTCTCCCCGCTGGACTTCAGCGTCCCGGGCGCGGACCGCATCACCGCGGAACTGTCGAGCCTGCGCGCCGGCGCGATGCTGGAGAGCATCGGTTTCGAGCGCTGGCGGGGAGTCCACCTGGTGGACCTGAGAAACCCCACCCTGGTCGACGCGCGGATGGAGCTGCTGGACCAGTGGTGGCCCGGCCAGGAAGTGGACTGACCGGTGCGGACCGACCGCTACCCCAGAGGCCGCCGCAGCGTTTCGACCGGCCATTCCCCGAACCGGTCGAGGTACCAGATCCGGAACTGCTGGTTGTCCCGGAAACCGTAGCGCCGCGCCGCCTCATCCACCGTCATCAGTTCTTCGGTCGCCGCGACCAGCAGCAACCGCACGCAGTCGAGGCGCACCCTGCGCAGGTATTCGTGCGGTAGACATCCCTCGTGCGCTCGGAAGGACAACGTCAGCTCGTCCAGCGAAACCCCGGCCAGCCGTGCCAGGTCCGCCATGCTCACCTCGCCACGCGGGTCCGCCCGCAACAACACCTTCGCGAAGTCGCTGGCGCCTGAGGTGACCACAGGGTCACAACGCCGCCAGATGGCGTCGCTGTACTCGTGCGGCTGGTGGCGGAGCAGCCAGTCGACGAACACCTCGTCCGAATGACGGGCGAACCGAGACTTGGGGCGGCCGAAGAAGCGTTCCGCGCTCGTGAGCAACGGTTGCCCCCGTCCGGCGAGCCCGGTGATGACCGGCCGGAAGTGGATCGGCGACGGCGGCCAGTCCCCGGTGATGCGCGCGAGCCGCATGTGCATGGCTCTGGGCTCGATGCGGACGACCTTCAGCGAGCAGGCGCCGGTCACCTGGAAGCCGAAGCGCTGCTTGGGCGACACGGTCACGACACTGCCGGCTCCGGCTTCGAGGTACACGTCGTCCACCCGGCAAACGCACCTTCCACCGAGGACGATGGTGGTGATGTAGGCCGACCGCGGCACGGCAAGCCGTACCACGACATCGCATCCGTAGTTGAGAATCGCGGATCTGAGCTGGGTTCCGGTGTGCGTGCGCAGCCGCAGGTCGATTTCGCGGCCGCCCCCCTGCGGGATCAGCTCGTGGCGGCCGAGCACGGGCTCGGCGGCCTCCACGGCGAGGGGGAACTCGGTTGCTCTGACGTAGGAATACTCGTAGCCGCTCATTGCTCGGGGTTCTCCGTTCCGGAAAAGCGGCGGATCATCGGTGAAGGGTCTGCTCCGGCGTTTCGCCGAAGGCCTCGGCGTATCTGCTCGCGAACTGGATCGGGTCCGCGAACCCCCAGTGCCGTGCGACGTCGGAGAGCCGCACCTGCCCCGGTTCCACAGTGCACAACTGGTCGTACGCCCCGCGGAGCCGCTCCGTCGTCAGGAAGTCGGCCAGCGGGACACCCCGGTGGTTCCGGAATCCGGCGTCCAGGTCACCGAGCCGCACGCCCAGGACGCGGGCAAGCGTGTGCGGCGTGTGACGCGCTTCCGGACGACCACGGACCACCTCCGTGGCGGCACCGACGATGCGCGCACCGACGGGGTGCGCCCCTCGGTTCAGCCGCTCCGAGTAGTTGCTCGGCTGGAGGTGCAGGAGTTGGGAGATCAGCGCCTCCTCGAACAGTTCGGCCCACCACGGACTGCTGAGCAACGCGTCCCCGCGCGTCACTCGGGAAATCTGGTGCAGCAAGGACGAGTACCAGCGTCTCGGCATGCCATCGGACACGCTCATGCCGAGCTCGAACCGGATGGTGCGCCCACCGTCGTCACCGAGCAGATCGGTCAGAACGCGCCGAACTGCGGTCATTCCGATCTTCGCGAGGATCAGTTCGGTGTCGGCGGACAAGACCATCCGCAGCGGCTCGTCCGGTGAGCTCACGACGATTCGAGACTTGGTGGCGGCGATCTGCTCGCCGCCCGATCGCACGACCCCGCGGCCGTTCAGGTGGCCCTGCACCACCAGAAACGACTCGGTCTCGCCGGGATCGACGAGTACGGGAGCGTCGTATTCCACATAAATGAGTCCGACATCGCGTATTCGCGTAGAATTCAGCCGGGCGTTCAGGCCACAAGTCTGGTCCAGGACGTCCAGGTAGTGGTCGCACAGCACCTGCGAGGTCAGCTCACGAGTTTCGTCCAGGTCGGTGGATTGGAAGATCCGGTACGGCTCCAGAGGGCGGGAAAACATGATGTCAGGATTCGTTGTCGAGTAAGCCTGAAACTGTCGTTTCAGCGCGCTTCATGTTACTCCAGAACGCCGTTCAGACAAGTCTGTTCAGCACGATCTCCTGGCTTGTTTCGCAGCGAGCTCGAGCAGTTCCGCGAGGTGCACGGCCCGCACCGCGGAACCGCGTTTCCGCAGGCCGGACCGCAGTTGCCGGAGGCATCCCGGGTTCACCGCGACCACGTAGTCGACCCCGGCTGCCTCGATCTCGTCGATTTTCACCGCCAGTATTTTCGCGCTCTCCAGCGGCCGCAAGATCGAATAGGTGCCTGCCGCGCCGCAGCAGGTGGCCGCCGAGGGCAGCTCGACGTACTCCGCCACCGCCCGGATCAGCTCCCGCGGCTGGCGCCACACGCCGAGCCCGTTGCGCAGGTGGCAGGAGTCCTGCAGCGCGACCCGTGCCGGCCGGCCGTCGACGAGCAACGGCCCGGACGGCAGAACGTCGGTTTCGACGAGGAATTCGCTCAGCTCGCGGACGCGTGGCCGGCCGAGGTGGGCGGCCAGGTGCGCCGCGCAGCCACCGGAGGTCGTCACGATCGTGCCCGGGAGGACCTCGCCGAGTTCCTTCGCCATTCGTCGGCCCGCCGCGGAATCCCCGTTGTGCGCGTGCAACGCTCCGCAGCACCCCTGCCGCGACGGCGCCGCCAGCCCGGGCACCAGCTTCCGCGCCGCGCGCGAAACCCGTGGGAACAGCGCACGTTCCGCGCACCCGAGCATCAGCGACGGCCCACTCGCGCTCGCCGCCGTCCGCGCGTGCCGGCGCACCAGGCCCGGCACCCGCAGCAGCCACGGGCGCTCGACGGCGGCCATCAGCAACCGCGCTCGCAGCGGCCGCCGCCTGCCCCGCCACTGGTGGTCCCGCCACTGCTCCAGCAGGTTCCCGTATTCCACCCCCGCCGGGCACACCGGTTCGCACGCGCGGCAGCCGAGGCAGAACGACGCCTGCTCGGCCAGCGTCTCGTCGTCCTCAGGCAGCTGCCCCGTTTCCAGCGCGCGCATCAGCGAGATCCGCCCGCGCGGCGAGGACGCCTCCTCCCCCGTCATCGCGTAGGTCGGGCACGCCGGCAGGCAGTACCCGCAGGAGATGCACCGGTCCAGCAGCGGTTTGGAGAAGATCATGAACCGAGCTTCCCGGGGTTGAGCACGCCCGCCGGGTCGAACGCGGTCTTGATCCGGCGCAGCAGCCCCAGCTGGACGGCGCCGAGCCGGTCGGCGAGGAACGGCAGTTTCGCCGCGCCCACACCGTGCTCACCGGTGATCGTGCCGTCCAGCCGGATCGCGGTGCGGAAGATCTCGGCGAACGCCTTGTGCGCCCGTCCCACCGCGTCCTCGTCGTCGGGGTCCAGCACGCACGTCGGGTGCAGGTTGCCGTCACCGGCGTGCCCGAAGGTCGCGATCTGCAGGTCGAACCGCTCGGCGATCTCGTCGATCCGGTCGACCATTTCCGGCATCCGCGGCCGCGGGACCGTGACGTCCTCCAGGATCGTCAGCGAGCCGAGCCGCGACAGCGCCGGGAGCGAGCACCGGCGGGCGGTCAGCAGCGCCTCGGCGCGCGCGACGTCGTCGGCCACCGTCACCTCGAGCGCCCCGGCCTCGGCGCAGATCTTGCGCATCCGCACCATGTTCCCGGCGACGACCTCGATCGGACCATCCTCGCCGAACAGCAGCAGCGCGCCGGCGTCCAGCCGCAGCCCGAGCCCGGCGTACTCCTCCACGACGGCAACGCATTTGCGGTCCAGGAACTCCAAAGTGGCCGGTACGATCCCGGCGGTGATGATCGCGCCGACCGCCCGTGACGCGTCTGCGAGCGAGGCGAAGTAGGCCACGCCCGTGTTGCTCTCGGCCGGAGCGGGCAACAGGGCCACGGTGGCCTCGGTGATGACCGCGAGCGTGCCCTCGGACCCGGTGAGCAGCCGGGTCAGGTCGTAGCCGGCGACGTCCTTCCACAGCCGGCCGCCGGTGCGGACGATCTCGCCGGTCGGCAGCACCGCCTCCAGACCGAGCACGTAGTTGCGGGTCACGCCGTACTTCAGGCCGCGCAGGCCGCCGGCGCAGGTGGCGATGTTGCCGCCGATCGTGGCGGTCGTCCGGCTGCCCGGATCGGGCGCGTACAACAGGTTCCGCGCCGCGGCGGCGTCCGCGAGCCGGGCCGTGGTCACGCCCGGCTGCACGCGCGCGAGCAGCTCCTCGGAGCTGATCTCCAGGATCTGCGTCATCCGCGTCAGCGCGAGGATGATCCCGCCGTGCAGCGGGACGGTCGCCGCGCAGAGGTTCGAGCCGGAGCCGCGCGGCACCACCGGCACGCGGTGCTCGGTGGCCAGCCTCAGGACGCGGGCGACCTGCTCCGTGGTGGCCGGGAAGACCACCACGTCCGGAGGGTGGTGGAACAGCGGCGTGGCGTCCCGCGCGTAGACCGCGAGCTCGCCGGGCGCCTGGCGGACGTGATCGGCCCCGACCACGTCGGCCAGGGCGGCGGCGAAATCGCGGTCAAGGGTCATCAGGCCTGCCCGCACACGTTGCGTTGCCGGCCGAGCCCGGCCACCTCGGTCTCGACGACGTCGCCCGGCCGCAGGTAGCCGAACCGCCCGGAGAGCGCGACCCCCTCGGGTGTGCCGGTGTTCACCAGGTCGCCGGGCTCGAGCACCACGAACTGGGAGAGGTGCCAGATGATCTCGTCGACGGTGAAGATCATGTCCGAGGTCTTCGAGTCCTGGCGCGGTTCGCCGTTGACCCAGGAGCGGATTTCGAGCACCTGGGGGTCCGGCACCTCGTCGGCGGGGACGAGCCAGGGCCCGAGCGGGTTGAACGTCTCGCACGACTTGCCCTTGGACCACTGCCCGCCGGGCCGGCCGAGCTGGAAGGCGCGTTCCGAAACGTCGTCGGAGGTGACGTACCCGGCGATGCAGGACCGTGCGTCACGGAGTGTTTCCAGGTACCGCGCGCGTTTGCCGATCACGACGCCGAGTTCCACTTCCCAATCGGTGCGCTCCGAGCCGCGCGGGATCAGCACCTCGTCGTACGGCCCGACCACGGTGTTCGGCGATTTGTGGAACAGGATCGGCTCGGCGGGCGGCGGATCGCCGGTCTCGGCCGCGTGGGCCGCGTAGTTCTGCCCGATGCACAGCACGGCACCCGGCCGCGCGATCGGCGCCCCGATCCGCAGCCCGACGACGTCGATCTCGGCCAGCGCGCCGTCGTCGAGCGCCTCCCGCACCCGGCGCAGCCCGCCCCGCTCCAGGAAGGCGCCGTCGACGGCGGACGTCAACGGGGACAGGTCGTAGTGACGGCCGTCCTCCAGCACCACGGGGCGCTCCCGGCCGGGAGCGCCCACCTGCATCAGTTTCATCCGTCTACTCCGGGAATTCCGCGGCTTCGAAGGGGTACAACGGCTTGCGCCGGTGCCGGTATGTGAAGCGGTCGAGGTTCATCGCGGTGATGCCGTCGGTGTCGACGACGACCATCCGCCGCGCGATGGCGCCGTACGCCGCGCGGGGCGAGTTGACGCCCTTGGCCACCACGATGTGGTAGCGAGCCGGATCGACGCCGACGCTGAGCAGCTGCTGCAGGCTGGAGTTCATGACGGCCTTGGAGCCGATGACGAGCGTGTGCCCCTCAGCGGTGTCCAGGACGGCCGTCGGCCCCTGGTCGAAGAAGTGGAACCCGCCGTGCGTGGCGGTCGGCTCTTCGAACCGGCCGTCGGACACCGCCCGGACCGTGCCGTGCACCGGCACCGGCCGCCCGGCGGAGTGCACGTGCTTCGCCCCCACGCGAAGGTGCACCTCGGAGCCCTCCCCCGCCGCGACGCACTGCCGCGCCGAGTCGGGGTCGCAAAGCGTCTGCACGAGCGGCGGCGCCCCCCGGTCGAGCGCCGCCTGCAGGATCACGGTCGAATCCCCGGGCGCCCCACCGCCGATGTTGTCCCCGACATCCAGCAGGACGACGGGCCCCACGGGTTCACGCACCGCGAGGTCGAGCGCTTCGGTCACCGTGATCCCCAGCGCCTGCAGACCGGAACGCCGTTTCCAGACCTGGTTGGCCAGTTCCTGCGCCGCCACGGTCGCCTCGAACTCGTCGCCGTCGTGGATGGCGATGCACGACATGCCCATCTGCGGGACGTCGGCGTACGGAAACCCTTCGACGACGCTCGCCGAGAGCATGCCGGGCCAGCCGGCCACCTCTCGCGCCTTGGCCATCAACTCCGCCATCGGCTCCTCGGCGGTGTCCTGCCGCGCGATGTTCACCACCAGCGGCAACGGGACGAGCGCCTGCACGGGACGGATCTCACCGCGCGCCGCGGCCGCGACCAGCCGTGTGCAGTCGATACCGCGTTCCTTCGCGTCCACGTGCGGGTTGGTCTGGTACACGAGCGTCACCGTGAGCGCCTCGACCAGCCGCCGGGACACGTTCGCGTGCAGGTCCAGCACCGCCCCGACGGGCACGTCCGGACCGACCACCCGACGGACGCGCGTGGCGATCTCGCCATCGGCGTCGGGAAGGTGCTCGGCCACAGCCGCCCCGTGCAGGTTCAGGAGCACGCCGTCCCAGGGCCCCCTGGCCTGGAGTTCGGCGAGCATCTCACCCACCAGCCACTCGAACGCGTCCTCGGTGATCGCACCGATCGGCGTCACGAACGCGAAGAGGATCGGCTCGATCTCGATGCCCATCCTCCGCGCGGCGGTGAAGTAGCCGCCGAGGGTCGTCGCCGAGTCCGCGTAGTCGCAAACGATCTCCTCGTCGCGCACCACGCCGCCGTTGCCGAACATCCGCCGGTCGGCCTTCAGCGGCGAGAACGTGTTCGCCTCGTGGTAGAGCCCGAGCGTCGCGAATCGCATCATCTGTCTCCCGCGTGGGCGACGACGTCGACCTCGAACCGGATGCTCTCCGGCAGGCAGCCGGTGATCGTGGTCCGCGCGGGCAGCGGCTCCGCGAAGTACTCGGTGTACAGCCGGTTGAACTCGGGGAGATCGCCCGCGTCCCGCAGGTAGGCCCCGACTTTGACCACATCGGACAGTTCGAGTCCGGCGTCGGCCAGCACCCGGATGACGTTGGCGAAGGACCGGTGCATCTCCTCGGCGAAGGTTCCCGGGACGATGGAGCCGTTCTCGTCCACCGACGCCTGGCCGGAGACGAAGACCAGATCGCCGGCCCGCATGAACGACGAGAACTTCGACGTGTTGCCATCCCGGCTCACGGTGCCGGTCATAGTCCAGCCCCGTCACGCAGCGCCTTCTCGAACCGCGTGAGCGCGGCGTCGAGCTCCTCCTCGCCGTGGCAGGCGGAGACGTACCAGACACCACGGCCGGTCACCCACAGGCCGTGCTCGACGAGCACCCGGGACAGCCGTTCGTACCGGGCCAGGTCCAGTCGTTGCAATGTCCGGTAGTCCCGGACCTCGGCGTCGCCGAACGAGACGTGGAACGCCGCCGGGAGGCCTTCGACCCGCAAGGGCAGGCCGTGCTCGATGCCGAGATCCCGCAGCCCCACCATGAGCGTCCTGCCGTGCTTGGCGACCCGCTCGTAGGGCGGATCCTCCAGCAGGCTCGTCACCGTCGCGGCCACCGCGGCGGTGGCCATCACCGAGCCGTTGAAGGTTCCGGAGTGGTTGACCTCCCCGGTGCCGAACCGGGACATCAGGTCGGCGCGGCCGACGAGCGCGGCCACCGGGAACCCGCCGGCGATCGCCTTGCCGTACGTCGCGAGATCCGGGGGGACCCCGTAGCGTTCCGCGCCACCTCCGAGGCCGAGCCGGAAGCCCGAGATCACTTCGTCGAAGATCAGCACGACCCCGTGCTGATCGCACAACCGCCGGACAGCCTCGAGGTAGCCGGGCAGTGGTTCGATGACCCCGGCGTTGATCATCACCGGTTCCATGATCACCGCGGCGATCTGCTCACCGTGCCGGTCGAGCGCGTCGGCGACCTGCTCGGCGTCGTTCCAGGGCAGCACGATGAAATCGTCCAGATGCCCGGCGACCTGCCCCTTCGTCGCCACGCCCCAGTGTCCGTCCCGTGCCGCGGTCAGCACGTTGTCGAGCCAGCCGTGGTAGTGCCCTTCGAACCGGATGACCTTGGTGCGGCCGGTCACGGCGCGGGCCAACCGCAGCGCGCCCTGCACGACCTCGGTTCCGGACACGCCGAAACGGATCATGTCCGCCCAGCCGACCGCGCGGCACACCAGTTCCGACGCCTGGACCTCGAGCTCGTGCTGCCCGCCGAAGATGACGCCGCGCCGGCACGCGTCGGAGACCGCGTCGACGACGTGGTCGGGCGCGTGTCCGAGGAAGTTCGGCCCCTGCCCCAGCAGGTAGTCGACGTAGTCCCGCCCGTCGACGCTGTACAGCCAGGCTCCCTTGGCTCGGTCGATGAACTCCTGCGCGCCGGTGAGGCGAACGTTCGAGTGGACCCCGCCCGGGGTCCGGGCGACCGCCCGTCGCCTGAGCTCCGCCGACCGCGGGCCGAGCCGGGTCGAATCGTTGGGCATGCAGATCCCTCCCACAGCCCGGCGGCGGCCGAGGCCGACGTTCCGGGGGTTTCCGCCTAGTTTCATCTAGTGAAACTAGAAGTCTAAGACGCGATTCACGGTACGACCGCGACGTCCACACCGTCAAGGGGCCCTGTTCGGCCACCGACGTGCGCTCTGGCCCCCTGACACCCATCTCCGCGCCGGACTACGATCTGAAACATCGAACTTGCCGTCCGAAACGAGGAGGAGCCGTGACACGGCGCCGTAAGCAGGACCCGGAAGACGTCAACCCGTCGGACAACGGCTCGGCGGAGGAGGAGCGCGACTATTCGGTGCGCGCGGTCGAACGGGTCTGCCTGATCCTCAACCTGCTGCAGGAATCGGTCGACGGCATCACCCTCAACGAGGTCGCCCAGACCACCGGATTGCCCAAGTCATCGGCGTTCCGCTACCTCTGGACGCTGGAGAACCACCGGTACGTCGAGCGTGACGACGAGCGCGGCCTGTTCCGACTGGGCCTCGGGTTCGTCGGTATGCAGTCCCGGCACCTGGAGATCCTGCGCGAGCGGGCCAGGCCGTCGCTCGAGTCGCTGCGCGACGAGTTCGGCGAGACCGCGAACCTCGGCCTGCTGGACGGCGACCACATCATCTACATCGAGATCGTGGAGAGCCGGCGCGGCGTCCGGCTCGCGGCGTCCCGCGGCGACCGCGACCCGCTGCACTCGACGGCGCTGGGCAAGGCGATCGCGGCTCACCTCCCCGCGGACCGCGTCCGGAACCTCCTCGAGTCCACCGGGCTGCCCTCACGCACGGCGAACACGATCACCTCGATCGACGACTACCTGGACGAGCTCGCGAAGGTGCGGAGGCTCGGCTACGCGGTGGACAACGGCGAGAACGAAGAGGACGGCCGCTGCGTGGCCGCCCCGCTGCTGGCGACGCACCTCCCCGCGGCGATCAGCGTCAGCGGCCCCGCATCCCGCTTCACGATGCAGGACGTGAAGCGGGTGGCCAAGACGCTCATCGAGGTAGCCGCCGGCATCGCGACGAACCCACAACCCCAGGAGGCGGCCGGCTGACAGCCCGCCCCCGGCGGTCACGAGAGCGGTTTGGCCGACCCGTGTCCGCCGGTCACCATGTCGTCCAGCCGCCGTCGATCACCATTTCCGCCCCGGTCATGAAGCTCGCTTCGTCGGACAGCAGGAAGTTGACCGCACCGGCGATCTCGTCCGGCCGTCCCATCCGTCCCATGGGGGTCGCTTCGGCCAGCAATCGGTCCCGTTCGGCGAAGGCGGGGTCTTCGGCCAACCTGATCATGCCCGGTGAGACCGTGTTGACTCGGACGCCCATCGGCGCCGCGGACACGGCGAGCTCACGCGAAAGGAGTCGCAACGCGCCTTTCGAAGCGCTGTAGGCCGGCGCCCGGATCGGCCCGTTGGGCGTTTTCGACGGGTAGACATCCTCGTAGTACGAGTTGTTGAGCGCCACGATGCCGTAGACCGAACCGACGTTCACGATGCTTCCGCCTCCGGTGCCTGCCATCCGGCGGATCGCTTCGAACGACAGGAAGGCGGCGGCCTCGACGTTCAACGCGAATTCGTCGCGCCATCGCCGGACGTCCTGGTCGAACAGGCCAGACGCGTGCGATCCCCCGGCGTTGTTCACCAGACCGCGCAGCGGGTGCCCCAGACCGTCCACAGCGTCGAGGACCTCCTTCCGGCAATCCTCTTCGGTCACGTCCGCCGGTACGACGACCGCCTCACCGCCCTCGGCCTCCGCCAGGGATGCGGTTTCCTGCAACGGTTCCTTGCGCCGCCCCACGAGCACACAGACAAAGCCGGCACGCACCAGGCGCAAAGCGATCGCGCGACCGATACCCGAGCCGGCACCGGTGACGAGGGCGAGCTTCCGATCCGTCTGCTCCATCTCAGACACCGCCCGCCCAGACACGGGCCGGGATGACGTCGTTGCCGACGGCCGAAGCCGCCGTCGCGACCATGGACGCGAAGTCGTACTTCGGCGCGAATCCCAATGACCGTCGAGCCGCGTCGATGGTCATCTCCAAGCGCCAGGTCATCGGCATCCGCACCACCGCGCACGGTACGCCGAACCGGTCGGCGATGATCTCGGAGCCCGCCACGAACGAGGTCGGCCGGGCGGCCGCGATGTTGAACACCCCACCGAGCGCGCCGGGCTCGGTCAGAGCGCGGAAGACCCCTTCGACAGCGTCCCGCACATCCAAAAGGTGGAGGGTCCAGGGGACGTCGTCCGGCCCGACGAGACCGACCGCCATCCGGTCGTCCGCATCGCCGCCGACCTGCTCGTCGATGATCTTCCAGAGGTCCGGCCGCCCGCGGAAGAGCTGCCATATGTTCGAGTCGCGCCCGAGCTCGGCACGGCCGAGCAGCTCGCGGACCCACCTCAGCCGGAACTGCTCGACCGCTTCCTCCGGACTGACGACAGTCGCGAATCTGACCATCGCGAACGGGATGTCGAACTGTGCGGCGTGGTTGCGCAGGATGATCTCTCCCAGCAGCTTGCTGGTCCCGTAGTAGTCGGCCGGCTCCTGCGGCGCGTCCTCCGAGAGCGGCACGGCGGGCGGATCACCCGGACGATAGGTGCCGTCGGTGCTGGCCAGAACGAACCGTTCGACCCCGCCGCCGCGCAGCACTCCTTCGAGAAGTCGCAGGGTGCCGAAAGCGTTGATGTCGTAGAAGCGGTCGACAGGAGTGTCCCCCCGGACGAGCTGTGCGGCGAGGTGCACCACATGTGTGACGCCCCGGCACGCACTGTCGATCGCGGCCTGGTCGAGCAGATCGGCTTCTGCCACCTCCACTTCCGGCAGCGTCGCGAGCTTGGCGGCCTGCGGGTCTCCCGGCAGCACCATCGCTCTGACCCCGACGCCGGCGCCGACCAGGCGCTTGACCACGTTGGCGCCGACCCGCCCGGCGGCGCCTGTGACCAGTACCTTCGTCATTCCGACCAGCTCCCTTCCTGCGCGGCCGCGGTCGCGGCCCCTGCTCCGTCGACGAGCGCCAGACCTGCCCATTCGTCGATGCACGCGGGCACGTCATCGAGGTCCGCGACCCGAACCCGGCTCGCCTCCTCGTCGAAGCGCTTCAGGTCCTTCCAACCCGCGCCGGTGAACACGAGGACCACTCGCGCGTCCCGGTCGATTCGCCCGTTCTCGAGGTCGAGGATCAACGCGGCGAGCGGCAAGGCCGCGGCCGGTTCGACGAACACGCCCTCGGTCTCCACGAGCAAGCGCTGGGCCACGAGCACCGCGGCGTCTTCAGCGCACGTGCCCCAGCCGCCCGTGCGCACCACCGACTCGGCTGCGAGCAGCCCGTCCGGCGGATGCGGTAACTGCAGGCCCGAAATCTGACTCGCGCAGGTCACGACACGCGGCTCCGGAATCTCCCGCTCGAGGAACCGAACGATCGGAGCACAACCGGCAGGCTGACACGCGACGGTCCGGACCCGCAGATTCCGATGCCCGAACCCGCGCGCGATCGCGGTGAGCAGCCCGCCACCACCGACCGGTACATACACGTGACTCAGGCCCGGAAGCTGCTCGGCAAGCTCGTAAGCGATCGTGTCGCACCCGCGCATGCCCTCCGGGTTGAACGCGTGGGCGGTGATCCCGAGGTACAGCCGGTGGCGCTCACCTGCCCGCTGGACCACCTCGAAGAGCCGCTGTCCCGTCGCGCCGGTGCCCTGGTCACCGATGCCTCCGACGGCCAGAACTCGTGCCGGATACGGCACCAGGGGAAGCTTCTTTTCGACAGGCGCCGAGGCAACCAGGCAGAGGAATCCCGGCAGACCGGCCCGTGCACCGTAGGCCGCCATCGCGACTCCGGCGTTCCCCGACGAGGTCGCTATCCACCCTCGGAGTCCCCGCGAACGCGCCAGCGACACCGACAGGGCCGCGACCCGGTCTTTGTAGGACCCGGTCGGGTTGACCGTCTCGAGCTTGCCATGCAGCTCGGCCAACCCGAGCCTCGCTGCGAGGGCGTTCAGCGGCAGCAGGGGGGTATTCCCCTCCCCGAGGTGAACGAACTCCTGGACCGCCGGCAGATCGGCGGCGTACCGGGCGAGACCGTGCTGGGTGAAAGTCACGCTACCTCCGCTTCCGCCGACGGCCGGCGAACGACCAGCGGATCGTAAAATGAACTCGTCGTTTCACTCTAGATGTTCAGGTGGCGAACACCAACCACCCGAGCACACCCGGGGCCGATTCGCCACCAGCAGTCGACCGCCGACTCGGTTCAGCGGAACCTGGCCGAAAGTTCACCAAGATGTCAAAACGATATAGCCCACCGCCCCGGCCGCTCCGGTAGTTGACACCACCCGTGAACCCGGTGTCTCATTAGCTGAAACTGCCGTATCGCATCGAGGTTCCAACCGAGACATCAGCGCTACTACGACCAGCGAGGCCGACGAAGACCAGCACGACTGGCAGGCGCGCTCCGGCGACAGCCGCACTCGCACCGCCTCAGACTCTCCCCGACCCGCCTCGCGAGGAGTGAAAATGTCACACAACCACCAATTGGATCGGCGCCGGTTCCTGCGGACCGTGGGCGCGGCCGGCGTGGTGCTCGGCGCAGGCGGCCCCTTACTCTCCGCGTGCAACACCGGCCCGAACGACGAACTCACGGCGGACGCGAATGCTGTTCCCGCCGGCGACTCGGCCACGCGGACACTGCAGGTGGCCGTGTCGAGCGATCTGCCGTCTTACGATCCGTACGCTCTCGGGGGCAACAGCTATCCCCTCATCCGCAACATGTACGAATCGCTGATCGAGTACGACCACGGCGGACAACCGGTCCCGGTTCTTGCCCAGGAATTCACCATCGCCCCGGACCAGGCATCGGTGCGGGTTCTGCTGCGACAGGGCGTCACGTTCCACAACGGACAGCCACTGACGGCGCAGGCGGTCGTCGACAACTACACCATCGTGGCCGATCCGAAGGCGGGCGGCCTGATCACCCAAACCGTGAGCGATGCCGCGAAGGTCGAGGCGATCGACGACTCCACCGTGTTGTTCACACTCAAGGGACCGCGGGCGACCAAACTCATCACCGACATCCTGCAGGCGGTGCCGCTCGGCTATCCCGGCAACCGGGGGAACATCGCGACCACCGGTATCGGAACCGGCCCGTTCAAGCAAGGCCCCCGCATTCCGGGGCAGAACTGGACACTCGTGCGCAACGACGGCTACTGGGGCGCGCCGGTGAAGGTCGCCGGCCTCAACTTCCGGATCGTCGCCGAGCCCACCGCCGCGATCACCGCCCTCCAGTCGCGACAGATCGACGTGATCTCGTCCACGCCGTACTCCGGGATCCCGCAACTCCGCGGCACCTACCGGATGATCGAAAATCCGAGTGCGGCGGGCACGATGGTCATATACCTCAACGCCAAGCGACCTCCGTTCGACCGACAAGCGGTCCGTCAGGCCTTCCACCGGGCGATCGACCGCGACACGGTCGTGCGCAACGCATTGTTCGGCGAGGCCAAGACGAAGATCCTGCCCTGGCCCGAGACCTCTCCGGCTTACGATCCGGAAGCCGCCAAGGACTGGGGTTTCGATCCGGATCGTGCGCGCGCCGAGTTCGCCGCCGCGGGTGTCACCTCCCTGCCCGATCCGATCCTCGTGCCCAGCAACCTCCCGCAGCTGAAGTCCACCGCCGAGATCGTCCAGGCGACCCTGGCCGGCATCGGTGTCCAGGTGAACGTGCAATCGGTCACGATCGCCGATTTCCTGCAACAGCTGACGAAGGGCACGAACGGCATCTACGTCTCGACCACCGGGAACGAGAACAAGTACCCGACGGCGCTGGCCAAGGTGCCCTTCTTCGCGACGACCGCCAATCCGTACTTCCCGAACGGCACGCCGCCGGCGGAGTACGTCTCCGCGGTGGAAGCCGCCAATACGGCAGTCAGTGACGCCGAGCAGAAGGCCGCGTTCAAGAACCTGAACGCCGCGATCCTGCAGACCTCCAGCTTCATCACGGTGTCGTCGCATTCGGCGCTCTCCTACTACGCGCCGAACGTCCACGGTCTCGACCGGAACATCGACGCGATGCCCTACTTCGGAAACGCCTTCTTCAGTGCGTGAAGCAGCGGCGGAAGGGCCGGGGCCGACTCGAACGTCGCGTGGCCGGAGACAAAGCGGCCGGCCAGGAAATGGAGCCAGTGTGGAAGCCGCACCGACACTTCGACTGAGAAATCTCACGGTAAGTTTCGCCGGGCAAGACGCTCCTGTCACCGCGGTCGACGACCTGAGCCTGGACGTGGACGCGGGAGAGGTCCTGGCCGTCGTCGGTGAATCGGGGTCCGGCAAGACGACCACCTTCCTGTCCGCACTCGGCCTTCAGCGCGGAGCACATGTCACCGGGCAGGCGTTGCTGAATGGCCAGGACCTCCTGTCGGCCTCGGAAGCCGAGCTGAGCCGGCTCCGCGGCCGGGAAGTCAGCGTGATCTTCCAGGACGCCCTGGCGTCTCTGAACCCGGTGATGGCCGTCGGCGCGCAGGTCGCCGAAGCCGTAGCGGTGCACCACCGGGACCTGTCCCGAGCGCGAACCAGGGAGAAGGCGGTCGAGCTGCTGGAGCTCGTCGGGATACCGGCGCCGAGGGAACGGGCCGCCCAGTATCCGCATGAGCTCTCCGGCGGGATGCGGCAACGGGTGATGATCGCCATCGCCATCGCCAACGAGCCCCGCCTGATCGTCGCCGACGAGCCGACCACCGCGCTGGATGTCACCATCCAGGCCCAGGTCATCGACGTACTGCGAAGGATACACGAACGGACCGACTCGTCGATCGTGTTCATCACGCACGACCTCGGGGTGGTGGCCGGCATCGCGGACCGAGTCGCGGTGTTGTACGGCGGCAAACTGGCCGAGCTCGGCACGACGGAGGACGTCTTCTACAACGCGAGCCATCCCTACACGGCAGGACTCCTCGCGTGCCTTCCTCGGGTGGACTCCGGCGGGCGCGGCAGCCGGCTGCACCAGATCGACGGCACCCCGCCACGCGACATCACGAGCGTGTCCGGTTGCGTGTTCCACCCTCGATGTCCGATGGCGCGGCTGCCGAGCCCGTGCTCGACCGTGCCACCTCCGTTGATCGATACGGTCGCCGAGAGCGGCATGACGGGAGAGCCGCACCTCAGCTCCTGCCACTTCGCGGCAGAGGTTCCGCAGCGAGCGGACGTCTCCGCGCCCGAGCATCCCGGCGACATCGCCGTCGCTCACGTCGAGCGCGACGACCTCCTCATCGAGGCCGTGAACGTGTCCAAGCACTTCCCGCTCCACAAGCGGTCCCTGGGCCGCGGTGATCGGAAGGTGATCCGGGCCGTGGACAACGTGTCGATCGAAGTGGCACGTGGCGAAACCCTCGGTCTCGTCGGCGAATCCGGTTCCGGGAAGACGACCGTTGCTCACATGCTCGTCAACCTCACGGAACCGACGTCCGGTGAGATCTCCATCGCCGGAAAGCGGCTGTCGACCTTCAGCCGGAAGGAACTGCGGGGGCTGGCCACCCGGATCCAGTTCGTGTTCCAGGATCCGTTCTCCTCCCTCAACCCCACCATGACGGTGGAACAGATCCTGGCCGAACCCCTGAAGCTGAACAACCGCTGGGATCGGAAGAGCAGTCCGCAGAAGATCGCCAGGATGCTACGCCTCGTCGGGCTCGACGAACACGCGTCCGCCCGGCATGCCAGCGCCTTCTCCGGCGGGCAGCGTCAACGCATCGGAATCGCGCGGGCGCTGATGCTCGAACCCCAGGTGCTGGTTCTCGACGAGCCGGTGTCCGCTCTCGACGTCTCCGTTCGCGCGGGGATCATGAACCTCCTGGCCGACCTACAGGAAGGCCTCGGCGTCAGCTATCTCTTCGTCGCGCACGATCTCGCCGTGGTACGGCACATCAGCGACCGCGTCGCCGTGATGTACCACGGGAAGATCGTTGAAGAAGGAGCCGTGGAGCGCCTTTACTCGTCGCCCGCTCACCCCTACACCGTCGCTCTTCTGTCGTCGGTGCCGATACCCGATCCGTACATCGAGCGAAAACGCGAGCGCATCATTCTCAGCGGCGACCAGCCGTCACCGGCCAATCCGCCCTCGGGATGCCGGTTCCGCACGAGGTGCTGGAAGGCGCAGGACCTGTGCGCGGAGGTCGAGCCCGCGCATACCGCCGTGGCGGGGGGCGGGTTCGTGGCCTGCCACTTCCCGGAAGCGACCGTGGCCGACGACGAAGTCTCACCGAAGACTGCCAGGTTGGAGGGACTCCATGGATAGGCTGGACGAACGAACTGCGCCTCCGCCGGTCGACGCGAGCGTCGCCACGCCGGGCAGCGCAACGATCACGACTACTTCGTTTCGCCGGCCGCACAGCCCGCGACGAGAACACCTCCGTAGGATCCGGCGCTCGCTCGGGCCGTCCGGCTGGATCGCCGTGGCATTCTTGGTCCTGCTTGTCGTTACTGCCGTCTTCGCCCCCTGGGTGGCACCCTACGATCCGGGCTATCAGGATGTTCGTGCCGCACTGTCCGGGCCGTCCTCGGCGCACTGGTTCGGCACCGACCAGCTCGGGCGGGACATCTTCTCGCGTATCGTCTACGGCAGCCAGCCGACACTCCAGATCGGACTGGCCGCCTCCGCGCTCGCCGCGGTGTTCGGCGTCACGATCGGTCTGCTGGCCGGCTTCTACGCGGGCTGGCTCGATTCCGCGATCATGCGTCTGATGGACCTGCTACTGGGCATCCCCGCGATCCTCCTCGCGATGACCATCATCGCGATCGCGGGCCGGAGCGCGGTCGCCCTCATCTCGGCCATCGCGATCGTCGGTGTTCCGGTGTACGCGCGTCTGGCGCGAGCGGGAACCATGCAGGTGCGGTCGTTGGACTACGTGAAGGCCGCACGCGTCGCCGGCGCCGGAGACCGCTACCTGATGGGACGTGTGATCCTGCCGAACATCCTCGGTTCTCTGCTGGTGCAACTGAACGTCTTCACCTCTGTCGCGATTCTGATCGAAGCGTCGCTGAGCTTCCTCGGACTCGGCCTTCCGCCGCCGAGTCCGACGTGGGGAGGTCTCCTCCTCGACAGCAAGACGTATCTCACGCAAGTACCGACGTACGGCCTGTTCACCGGCCTCGCACTGACCGCCACGATCCTCGCGATCGACACGGTGGCCAGAGCGAACCGGAGGTACCGCAAAATCGCGCAGACGGTGTGACCGGGCTTCCTGCCCGGACACCGTCCGGCAATCGAGTCGAAGGAGCTCCGCATGGAGCGGGTACTCGGCCGAAGGATCGGCCAGCTGATAATCGTCCTCTTCCTCGCGTCGATAGCGGTCTGGGCAATGGTCTACATGCTGCCCGGCGACGCGGCACAAGCCATCGCGGGACCAACGGCGACCCAGGCGCAGCTCGACGCCGCGCGGGAACGGCTCGGGCTGGACGAACCGATCGTCTCGCAATACGCGACCTGGCTGTCGCACGCCCTCCAGGGTGATTTCGGAACCTCGGCGCAGAACAACTTCTCCGTTTCCTCCATCATCGGCGAGCGGCTGCCCGCGACGTTGCAGCTGACGTTGATCAGCATGCTCCTGGCGATGCTGATCTCGATCCCGATCGGCGTATTCGCAGGCACCCGGCCGAACTCGCGATTCACCTCTCTCATCCACGGCTATTGCAGCCTCACCCTCGCCGTGCCCAGCTTCTGGGCCGCGATCCTCTTCGTGCTCGCGTTCTCCCGCGGCACCGGTCTCGGCTGGTTCCCGGCGATCTCCCAGTACGAAAACGTGCTCACCTCGCCGTTCGTCGCGCTGAACAACCTGGCGGGTCCGGTGACCGTGCTGGCCCTGCTGCTGTCCGGGATCCTGACGCGCTTCATCACCGATTCAGTCAGCGCGGTGGCCAATACCGAATACGTACGAACTGCCAGGGCGAAGGGTGTGCGTGGAGCTCGCCTGATGCTCCGTCACATCCTCCGGAACGCCGCTCTGCCCGTGGTCACGATCTTCGGTTTGCAGCTAGCGTCCGTGCTCGGTGGAGTCGTCGTGATCGAGGCCGTCTTCAATTATCCAGGCCTGGGGCTGCTGTCTCTGCAGGCCGTGGAACAACGGGATTACCCGATGATCCAGGCCATGATGCTCCTGGCCGTCGCGTTCTTCGTTATCGTCAATCTGCTCGTCGATCTGCTCTACGCGGCCATCGATCCGCGGGTCAAGGTGTCGGCCGCATGAGTGCGACGGGAGATCGGATGCTACGGCTCGGAATCGTCGGAACCGACAACACGCACGCCTACCAGTACGCCGCGTTCGTCAACGGATGGCGCGAAGACGTGCCCATTCCGGTCCGGCTCCCGACGGGCGATCCGGTTCCGGCGATGTACGAATGGGCACAGGTGCTGCGGGAGTCGACGAACGACGGCTCTCTCGACGCGCTCCGGAGCACGTCCGGGGCACGTGTGACACGTCTGTGGAGCGCTGATGCCCAGGACGCCGACCTCATTCGCAGAGCCTGCGACATAGACGTGATCTGTGAGTCCCCGGACGAGGTCGCGGAAGACGTGGATGCGGTATTGGTGCTCAGCGAGAACCCCGCGGAACACCTCGCTCACGCCGCGCCGGCCTTGCGAGCGGGCCTACCCACGTACGTGGACAAACCGATGGCGCCGGATCGCCGCACCGCTGAAAAGATGTTCGCGATGGCCCGCGAGTACGGAGCTCCGTGCTTCACGGGGTCCTCGCTGCGCTACACGGAGGAGCTGCGCGGATTCCGGCATTACGCGCATGCGCGCGTCGGCGAGTTCAGAGGCATGTACGTCCAGGTGCCGATCGACAACCTGCTGTACGGGCTGCACGCCATCGAGATGATCGACATGTTCATGGGCTCGGACGTGCGACGGGTGTCCGGCCTGCGCGCCAGGAACCGGCAGACGGTCTGCCTCGAATTCGCGGACGGGCGCTCGGCCACCTACGAGACGCTCGGTTACCTCCAGCGTCCCTGCCAGAACCTGATCGTCAACGGCTTGCATCGAGACGTGACCACTCAGATCCACGGCATCGGTTCCATACCCGCAGACTTCGTCCGAGCGGTACTGCGAATCCTCGCCACGGGCGAAGGCCTGCCGTCGGAAGCGGCGGCATTGCGCTTCATCGACATCGGAGCGGCCGCGGAGGCCGCCCTGCGGTCCGGAACGCCACAGACGATCGAGGAAGTCGAGACAAGGAGTTGAGCACGTGCGCCCAGTAGTGACCGCCCCCAGGACGATCACCTGGCAGCCCTTCGAGCTGTCCGGACGCCCGGCCCCCGGAATGGTGCGTCTGACCTCGGTCAGGTCCTTGATCAGCCCCGGCACCGAACTCGCTCTCTACGAGGGCAGGGAGATGGTCGACGGCCTGAACGCCGGCTTCTCCCCCGCGGCCACGTCGCTCGTCATGGACCCGCTCGACGACGAGACGCCTGAGCAGGCCGCTCTGTTTCCGGTCGCCCTCGGATACAACCTGGTGGGCCGGATCTCCGCGGTCGGCGAGGGCGTCAACCCGGACCGCATCGGCACACTCGCCTTCGCTGTCGCCCGTCACCAGGCAGCGGTCGAAGTCGCGGACTGGGAGGCCGTTCCGCTGCCCGAGCGGATCGATCCCACGGTCGCCGCCCTCTATTACCTGCCGACGCTGGGGCTCAGCGCGTTGCGCCGCGTCGGCTACCAGTCCGGCGCTCGGGTCGCCGTAATCGGGCTCGGTCTGGTCGGGCTGTGCGCCGCTCTCGTCGCGCAGAGCCTCGGCGCGGACCCGGTGTGCTTCGACACCTCCGAACAACGCCGCGATTTCGCATCGAAACTTTTCGGGCGGGACCGCGTGCACGATCCGCGATGCGAACGGCCCAGGTGCTTCATCGACGGCGGACTCGGCGCCGACATCGTGATCGAGGCGGCGGGCACCAGGGCGTCGCTCGCGCTCGCCGCCGAGCTCGCAGGCGTACGAGCCCGTCTTGTCGTGCTCGGCCTGCACTCGGAAGATCTCGGAGCGCTGTTCGCCCGCAATTTCTACCGCAAGATGCTCGATGTCGTCTTCTGCGGGAACGACGACTACGCGCCCCCGAAGGCCGGCGCACCGACTTCGCTCGGCAACGTCATCGAGATCGCTCGTCTCGAGCAGAGCGGCCGGCTCCCGCTGGAGAGGCTCATCTCGGCTCGGGCGGGGGCGCACCGGATCGAACAGGCCTTCGCGATGATCGCGAACGAACGTCCGACAGGAGCGGTGATCCTGGACTGGGAGGCACCTGACCGGCCCTTGACGGGCCGTGCTCCGTGAGCCTCTGCCGTGATCGAGGTCCTGCTCAGCGCGGGGAGCTGTCTCGGCAGCGCGTTGCTCGAGCAGGATCCCGGCCATGGAGGTCCACTTCCCGGCCGGCGGCCGGTTCGTCGGGCATCCCGGAGGCCGGTACTGGTAGGTCGTAGAACGACTTCGCGACCGAGTCTAGTCGTGCACGCTTGAGAATCGTGACGATGCGTTCGGCCGCGTGCCCGTCTCCATACGGTGAGGAGGCAGCTTCGGTCAGCCGGCGGTGTTCGACGCCGAGCGCCACACGCATTGCTTCGTAGATCTCTTCGGCTGTCTCGCCGCAGTCGATCACCGATTCCGCTCTCGGACGACCGTCCTGCCTGGATCCGACGTTGACGGTGGGTGTCCCCACCGCGGGCGCCTCGATCAACGCGCTCGACGAGTTGCCGACCACGAGGTCCGCGAGTCTCAAGAGACTGAGGTACCGCTGCTGTCCCAGGGAATCGTTGAAGGCGGCCCGGCGCCCGCGTCGTCGAACGTGCTCGAGGAGCGGAGAGACGGCGGTCGTCGACCCCAGATCGACATTGGTGCCCGTGAGGATCACGGTGGCGTCCGGATACCTCGCCAGTGCCTCAGCCAGGCCCACAGCACCGGCGGCAGTGCCGGCCGGGTCGGCCGTCGCCGAATGATAGGTCACCAGGATCACCGGCTCCCGCAGCTCGACCCCGATCTCCGCGGCCAGTTCGGCTCGCCCCCGCCAGTTCATGGTCCGAATGGTGTCCAGGCCGGGCGAGCCGACGTTGAAGACTCGGTCAGGTTGCTCACCCAGCTGGATGACGCGACGACGGAAGGAATCCGTGGCGACGAAATGCAGTTGCGCGACCTTCGAAATGGCGTGCCTGGCCCACTCGTCCGTCGACCCGGCCGTCACCTCACCCCCGCAGATGTGGCCGATCGGGATCCGGTGGGTCGCGGCCGCGACCGCCCCGGCGAGCGCTTCGTACCGGTCACCCAACACGAGGAAGACATCCGGCCGGATCCGGTCGAGGGCCTGTGCGTACCCGATCACGCCCAGGCCGAACGAAGCCGCCACCCCGACCGGAGAATCACTCGCGAGCACGTTGTGCACCCGCTCGTCGATCCGGAAACCGTCAGCGCGGATGTCCTCCACCGTCATGCCCTTTTCGCTGAGAAGGTGGCTTCCCGTCACCAGCAGGCGAAGGTCGATCTCGGGGTCGTCATCGAGCCTTCGGATGACTGAGAGCAGTGGGCCGTAGTCCGCACGGGATCCCGTGAAAACGCAGACGCGGAGCGTCGCTCGGAGACGCCGGTCAGTCACCAGATCGACCATCCGCCGTCGACCACCCAATCCGCGCCGGTGACGAACGACGCCCGCTCGGACGCTAGGAACTCCACCACCCCGGCCACCTCTTCCGGCGTTCCCATGCGACGGAGCGGCGTGTTCTCGGCAAATCCCGTGTACCGTTCACCGTCGAAGTGGCGCTCCGGCGTGTTGATCATTCCCGGCGATACGCTGTTGACCCGAACGTTCCAGCGTCCGGCCGCTGCCGCCAGGTCGCGCGTGAGCGCCGCGAGAGCGCCTTTGGAAGCGTGATAGGCCAGCGCCCGCACCGGCCCCTTGCCGGTCTCTTGTGGATACACGCCCTCGTAGAACCGCGGGTTGAGAGCGAGCCGGCCGTAGACGGAGCCGATGTTGACCACACTTCCCCCACCCGACTCGCGCATCCGGTCGATCGCCCAGCCGGACAGCAGCGCGACCGCGAGAACGTTGACATCCAGCTCTTTCCGCCAGTCCTCCCGAGATTGGTCGAAAAGCGACAGACCCGTGCATTGCGCCGCGCAGTTCACCAGAACTCGCAGATCGGGGCCGGTGTTCTCGGCCGCTCGTCGGAGCGCCTCGCGCCCTGCCTCCTCCGCGAGGTCGCACTCAACCGTCCGGATCGCCGCGCCGTCTTGCGCGGCCAGGTCGGCGGTGGCCTTGAGTTCGTCGTCGACAAGGCCGGCGATCAAGCACCGGTACCCCGCGCGCGCGAATCGGAGCGTTATCGCTCGTCCGATCCCCGCTCCGCCGCCGGTCACCACCGCCAGTCCCCGCGCGGGAGGCATGTCCCCACCGCGTCGCCCAGCCGGGCTCACCAGATCGTCCATCCGCCGTCCACCACCAGGTTCAACCCGGTCACGTACGACGCGTCCGAGGACAGCAGGAAGCTGACAGGACCTGCCACCTCGGCGGGCCTGCCCACCCGTGCCAGTGGCACCTGTGCCGCGAGATCCGCGAGCACCCGCGGGTCGATCGGATCGCCCAGCTTCGGCCGTTGATCCGGATCCGGCTTCGCATCCCACCGGTCGGCCTCCTCGTGCTGGGGAGAGTCCACGGTCGGGATCGTTCCCGGGCTGACGGCGTTGACCGTGATCCCCCAGCGGCCGACGCCTGCGGCCAGGTCGCGCGTCAGCTGCAGTAGACCTCCCTTGCTCGCGGCGTAGGCCGACTGCCGGTAGGGGCCTCGGTCGCCCTTCGACACCTCCGGTGCCCGGGCGCCGTAACCCTTGTTGTCGAAGCCCGCGAACGCATACACCGACGCGATGTTCACGATGCGCCCGGTGCCCTCCTCGCGCATCTGCTCGACGGCCGCTTGCGTGAGGAAGAAGGCCGCCTCGAGATTGACGCCGACGATTTCCCGCCACGTTTCTACGTCCTCCTCGAAGAACGGCATCGCTTCGGCCAGGCCGGCGTTGTTCACCAGTCCGAAGAGCGGGCCGGGTTGCCGCACGGCACATCGCACGAGACGCGCTCGTTCCTCCGCGTTCCGGATGTCGGTCGGAACGACCACAGCTCGCTCACTTCCGGCAGGCGCCGAAGCGACCGTTTCCTTGAGCGCCGCCTCGCGCCTTCCGGCGAGCACGCACCGGTAACCGTCGCTCAGCAGGCGATGTGCGATCGCCCTGCCGAGCCCGCTACCGGCACCCGTGATGATCACGGTCCTCGAGTCGGAGCCACTGGATATCCTGTCAGCCATGAGAACTCATCACCCCTGAACGTCGGTCGAATCCCTCGTCCGCAGAGGTCACACTGACGCGTCGGCCGGTCTCGTGCGATGCGAGTATCGCGTCCACGATTCGGATGAGACTCAGTGATTCCCTCGCGGACACCGGCGGAACACGGTCGTGGACGAACTGGACGAATCGCCGGACGAACTCGTAGCTCGTCCCGGACGGGTCGTGGAAGGTCGTTCCCTCGTGCCACGTCTCGCCACCGACCAAGACGCTGTAGGTCGGCCACGCGAGGTACTCCAGATTTTCGATCAGGGCCGAGGAGCCGTCCGGATACTCCAGAACTGTGATCTGGCGCCCCGAGGCGGTCAAGGACTGCACGGAGTCAACGGCGCTGCCGAGAAACATGTTCGCCATCTCGACACCATGGATGCCGTACAGCTCGATCGACAGCGGGCACTGGATCGAGACCGTCCGCGGCGGTCCAGGTCGTCTCCGGACGGCGTCGCGGACCGTCAGCAACTCCGGTGACCACCGGAGCGAAGACCCGGTGTAGCAAGGTGCACCGTGATCGGCGGCCAGCTCGAAGATCGACCGTCCCGCCTCGAACGACTCCGCCAGCGGCTTGTCCACGTACGTCGGAAGGCCCTGTTGCAATGAAAGGCGCGCGTACTCGAGGTGCGTGCTCGGTTCCTTGCTCAGAACCATGACGGCGTCGACGTCCTCACAGGCTTCGCGGGGTGAAGCGCACACCCTGTCGATCCCGCAAGCTCGGGCGACCCGTTCGGCGTCGCGGCGATCATCGCTCCAGATGGCCGTGACGCGGGCGTCGCCGGCGGGAACCGGCGACCGCGCCGCATTGCGCAGCCGCCCGTGCAGGGCCGCCCACAGATACATGTCCGGGACGGAGGTGCCGTCGGGCAGGCGTGTGGGCACGGGTTCGGAGTCCGCCCAGCCGTTGAGAAAAGCCGAGTAGGCATAAGCGTGCGAGTTGTCCGTGCCGATGACGCCGATCCTCGCCGGCGCACCGTCACGACCGGGCCGGCCCGTCACGTCCTTCACGTCTGCACGCTCAGCGTGCTCGCGGCCTCGGCAAGTGCGTCGTCGGCCTTGTCCAACAACTCGCGGTCGGGCTGGAGATCGACCACGGACAGGTTTTCTTCGAGCTGCTCCAGCGCTGTCGCACCGACGATCACACTGCTCACCCCAGGACGGTCCAAGCACCAGGCCAACGCGAGCTGCGCGGCGGTCAGGCCCGCGTCTTCGGCGAGGGCTCGAAATTCCTGCACGGCTTCCAGCACTCCCGGCTTCAGATATCGGTCGAGGAACCACGCGTCGCCACCTGCCCCACGGCTTCCCGACGGTGCATCCGCACCCGGTCGGTACTTGCCGGTGAGCACCCCCATTGCCAACGGCGACCACGCGAGAACCCCGAGTCCCAATTGGCGGCAAACAGGAAGAACCCGTTCTTCCGCCGAGCGCCACAGGGCCGAGTACTGCGGCTGGTTGCTGATCGGCTCCGCCCAATGCCGGTCCCGGCACGTTGAGACCACGTGCTCGAGCTGGTCCGCGGACCATTCCGAAACTCCCCAGTACAGGATCTTCCCGCTCGTCACGAGATCGTTCATCGCCCGGGCGGTCTCCTCGACCGGAGCATCCGGGTCGAACCGATGGCACTGGTAGAGGTCGATGTGGTCCAGGCCCAGGCGTGTCAACGAGTGATCCACCTGGGCGTGGATGTGCTTGCGGGACAGCCCGCGGTTCAGCGGACCTGTTCCCGTCGGCAGGCAGACCTTGGTCGCGACGAGGTAATCGTCTCTCGGCAGGTCGCGAAGCGCCGAGCCCAGGACGACCTCGGCCTGCCCGTTCTGATACTCGTTGGCGGTGTCGAAGGTGTTGACGCCGAGGTCGAAGGCCCGGTGCACACACTTGATCGCCGTGTCCACCTCGGTGCCGCCGCCGTAGGTGAGCCAGCTTCCCAGGCTCACGGCCGATACGTGCAGTCCCCAACGCCCGACGCGCCGGTATTCCATGCCGTCTCCCGAATGGTATTCGCTATCACTTGATCACTTCGGCCAGGGCCGCAATGGCGATGTCCTGGTCGGCTTCCTTCATGTCGATGGAGCTGGGCAGAGAGACACCCCGGCGATAAATGTCCTCCGCCGTTCCGCCGCCCAGACGCTCCACGTGCTGGTAGGGCTGTTGTCGGTGCAGCGGCGGCCACACCCGCCGTGCGCCGACGCCCTGCGCTTCCAACCGCTCCACCACCTCGTCCGTGCCTGTCGCGACCCCGCGCAGCAGCACCGAATAGAGCCAGTGCGTCGGCTCAGCCCATTGCGCATGTGGCGCCAGGACCAATGGTGCGTCCGCCAAGCCCGCCTCGTACCGCTCAGCGATCCGGTGTTTCGCGCGCACCGCGTCACCGAGTCTCTCCAGCTGAGCCACTCCGAGCGCGGCGGCGATGTTGGTCAGGCGGTAGTTGTAACCCACCATGTCGTGGTGGTAGCCCCGGTCGGGCAGTTTCGCCTGCATTGTCAGGTGCTTCGCCAGTCGTGCCGCGTCGGCGTCGTCCGTCACGATCATGCCGCCGCCTCCAGTGGTCATGATCTTGTTGCCGTTGAAGGAGAAACAGCCGAAGTCACCCAGTGACCCCACCTGGCGCGACGCGGAGGAGCCGGCAACCCACGATGCTCCGAGGGACTCCGCGGCATCCTCGACGATGCGAATCCCGAACCTAGACCGCAACTCGAGCAGAGGTTCGATGTCGGCGGGATGTCCCAACACGTGCACGACCTCGACGACGGACGGCATCCGCCGTCCGAGCTTCGCACGGCGGAACACCTCGTCGCGCAGCATCGCCGTGTTCATGTTCCACGTGTCCGGCTCGCTGTCCACCAGCAGAAGGTCCGCACCGGTGTAGCTGACCGCGTTGGCCGACGCGATGAAGGTGAAGTCGGAAACCGCCACGAGACGCCCCGGCCGAGCGCCCGCCAGCCGCAGCGCCACGTGCAGCGCGGCTGTCCCACTCGCGCATGCGACCGCGTGCCGCACCCCGACCGCGGCCGCGAATTCGCGTTCGAAACGACCGACGAACGGGCCGACCGACGAGACGTAACGGCTGTGTACGCACTCCTGGACGTAACGGAGCTCGTTGCCTTGCAGGACGGGTTCACTCAGGGGAATCACCGCTGGTACCTCATCGCCCGGACCGCGTCGACACGCGGTTCCAGCCATCGAGCGGTCTCCGCCAGCCCTTCGCGCAGCGAGCGTTCCGGACGCCAGCCGAGTGTTCGCGCGGCGTTCCCGGCATCGGAGAGGAGGACTTCCACCTCGCCGCCGGCCGGTCGCACCCGCTGCGCGTCGGTGAGGACTTCGGCCTCGGCACCGGTCACCTCGCAACACAGCTCGAACAACTCGCCGATGGAGACCGCTTGGCCGGTGCCGAGCTGGACCACCGTGCCAGGTGCCAGATCCGCCGCGGCCATTCTCACGAACCCGTCGACGGTGTCCGCGACGAACGTCAGATCGCGCCGCGGACTCAGGTTCCCCAGCCGGACCTTGTCCACCCCTGCCAGCAACTGTGCGAGAACGGTCGGCACGATCGCGCGTTGTGATTGGCGCGGACCGTAGGTGTTGAACGGCCGCAAGGTCGTGACGTGGGTTCCGAACGAGCACGCGTACGCCTCGCAGAGTTTGTCCGCCGCGATCTTCGTGGCGGCATACGGGGACTGACCTCGCAGTGGATGAGCTTCAGTGATCGGCAGAGCCTCAGGCGTGCCGTAGACCTCGCTCGTCGAGGTGTTGATCATGCGCATCGAACCCGCGTCGCGCACCGCGTCCAGAACATTCAGCGTTCCAGCCACATTCGTCGCGACGTAGGACGACGGCGCCTCGTAGCTGTAAGGGATCGCGATCAGCGCCGCGAGGTGGAAGACCACGTCGACGCCGTCGACAGCGGATCGCACCGTGCGGTAGTCGCGGATGTCGCCAAGCACGGCGTCCAGCCGATCCTCGCCGGCCTCCACCGCCTCGTCCAGCCAACCGTATGTGCCGTTCGAGTTGTAGACGCAGAACGCGGTGACATCGACGCCTTCTCGCAGCAGGCGTTCGACCAGATGACTCCCGATGAAACCGTCGGCTCCGGTCACCAGGGCGCGTTTGCCAGTCAGTGAGGTCACGAAATCCCTATCCTCGTCGAGTGATCGTCGATGGGCGACCTTGTGAGAAAACGCCGGCCCCAGGTCGTTCCCCCGGAAGTCTTCCAACCGCTCGGGCGCATCGACAGGAGTTGAGTTCAGGCCTCGTCGGACGACCGCGTGCGCAGGATCCCGGCCACCAACGTGAAGGCCACGATCGCGAGCACCACCACACCCCAGAACGCCGGGTGCAGCCGGGTGAGCTCGGCAGCGGGATCGGTTCCCACCTCCGTCACCTTCGCGTCCACGACCAACGAGGCGAGCAACGCCAACGACAACGCGGCTCCGACCTGCTGGGTCGCCGCGATCAGCCCTGACCCGAGACCGAATTCCGCCCTGGAGATCTCCGTCACCGAGAGGAGCTGGAGCGAGACGGCAGCGCAGGTGGTGCCGAAGAACATCAACGTGACGCTCGGCAAGATCACGGTGAGGTAGTCGCCGGAGCCGGTCCGGTTGAGCAGAGCCACCGCGACGGCGACCAGGGTCAGTGAAGAGAGCAGTACCGTTCTTATCCCGAGCACGGCCATCAAGCGTCGTGATGCCAGCGAGCCGAGTGCCGCGGCGAGAGTGCCCGGGACGAACGCGAGGCCGGTCTGCAGCGAGTCGAATCGCAGAACCGCCTGCACGTAGAAGGTGACCAGGTAGATGATGACCACCGGCACCCCGGCCAGCGCGAGCATGGCAGCGTTCGCGGCGGCGAGCGTCTTGAGACGGAACAGCCCGAGCGGAACGAGCGGGGCCGGATGTCTCCGTTCGAGCAGGGGAAAACAGACCAGCAGTGCGACGGCGACGCAGCCGGGCACGTACGTTCCGGGCAGCGCCCAGCCCACCTGTCTGCCCTCCAGGACGGCGTAGACCAGGCACAGCAGACCCGCCGTCACCACAACCGCGCCGCGCACGTCGACTCGTCGTCGAGCCGGCCCGGGATTCGCTCCGAGGCGGCACGCCGCGAGCAACGCCACAGCCGCACCGAACGGTGCGTTGATCAGGAACACGACCTGCCAGGGCCACACCTCGGCCAGCAGGCCGCCCATGAGGACACCGACGCTCCCGGCTCCCGCGCCTACCGCGATCCAGGTCGCCAGGGCGGCCCGACGCGCCGGCCCGGCGGGGAACTCGGAGGTCAGCAGCGCCATACCGGCGGGGGTCGCGAGCGCAGCCCCCAGCCCCTGTACGGCACGGGCGATCAGCAACACGACGGGAGCCGGCGCGGCGGCGCACAGCAACGAGGCGGCCGCGAACAGTGAAACTCCGCAGACGAAGACCCACTTCCGGTCCCACAGATCCGCCGCGCGCCCGCCGAGGAGGACGAATCCGCCGAACATCAGGGTGTAGGCGTTGATGGCCCAGGTGGCGTCCGCCAGTTCCAACCCCAGCTCGCTCTGCAGTTGCGGGAGGATGACGACAACGCTGAAGTTGTTCATCACGATGAACGCCTGTGCGAGACAGGCCGCCATCAATGCCGACCGAGGCGAAGAAGTCCGGTCCGCGTGTTCCGAAAGCACCCTGTGATCCTCACGATCGCCGGAGACCACATCGGGACGCGGCTCGTCGAGGAACAGAGCGGAACTAGAAGGTTGCTGCGGCCGACGACGTACGTCGGACCGTGACTCTCACCGCCGTCCCGGTGGTTGTGCCGGCCACGCTACTGATCGCCGGGCGTGCCGGCAGTCCGATTCGCGCACGGTTTCGACGCGGAGGCGCATTAACCCAACTCAGACTCCAGGGCGGGTCGCCCATTCCGTCATGAGGGAGTCCCGGTCGTCCGGATGCGCGATGGCGATCAGACTGCTGACGCGGTCTTCGACCGATTTCCCCGCGAGTTCGGCTGCTCCCCACTCGGTGACCACGACGTCCACGTCGCTGCGGGCAACCGTGACGATCCCGCCGGCCAGCCGGGTGACCAGTCTGGGAGTTCCCCGAGGTGTTCTGGAGCGCAGTGCGATGATCGACCTCCCACCCGGGGAAGCCTTCGCGCCCCGCATGAAGTCGACCAGCCCGCCCACCGCCCCGACGTACCGGCCGGACGCGTACTCGGCGTTCACCTGGCCGGTGAGGTCCACCTCGACAGCCGTGTTGATCGCCGTGAACCTGGGGATTCCGGCCAGCGTCGGGAGATCCAGGACCTGTCGCGAGGGCCGCATGATGATGTCGAGGCCGCGGGGGTCGACCGCCTGCGGGGACGTCCCGAAGATCGCGCTCCCGGTGCTGAGCCCGGTGTCGACGGGCTTGTACTTGTTGGTCACCGCACCGGAGGCGATGAGGTTCAGCACCGAGTCGCTGATCAGCCCCGTGTGCACCCCCAGATCGCATCGATCGGACAACGTCGGTAGCAGGGCGGACGGCAGGGTTCCGACACCGATCTCGATCGTCGCGCGGTCAGTGATGAAGCCGGCCACGTGTGCGGCCAGCCGCCGGTCGTCGTCATCCGGTTCCATCACAGGCATCCGCGGTAGCGGGCGTGCGCTCGGCACCACGACATCGAGTTCGTCCGCCCGGATCGGGCGAACTCCGGTGGTCACCGGAGCACGCGAGTTCACCTCCGCGATCACCACGCGGGCCTTGGCGATCAGGTCGTGGGTGTAGGAGTGGTCCACCCCCGGGCTGTACTCCCCGTTCGCGTCTGGGCCGGCCAGTTGCACGAACGCGACATCGACGGGAAACGAGCCGGTGGACAGACGTAAGCACAAGTCGCTCAAGTGCATCGGGTTCGGATCGAGCACGCCCGCTCTGGACAGTCGGGAGGTGGTTCCCAGCCCGCCCAACCCCTCAAAGTCGAAATGGTCCGCGTGCTCGGGCCGGAGCAGTTCGGTGAACGACAGCAGGAGAAAGAGCCGGACGCTGCCGATGGCAGCCCGTTGACGGACAAGGTTCTCGATCAGTGTGACCGGCTCCGCACAGCCCTGCGGCCACATGACACGGTCGCCACTGCGGATCCACTTCGTCAGGTCGAGATCGGCGGCCTCGACGACCAGTGGGCTCCGGCTCATGGGACGTCGCTCACCAGTACCGAGGTCATCACGGGATCGCCGTACTCGTCGCCCAGCAGGCCGCCGATCTCCCGGCCGATCTCGGCGACGAGGCCGTCCGCCTGCGCCGCGGGGTAGAGGTCCGATCGGTAGAACGCCTCGATGCCGAGACGCCCCTGATAGGTGTATGCGGCGTAGGACGGGGTGGCTCCCTTGACGCAGTGCGTGAAGACCTGGAAATCGACGATCCGAAGGAGCGGCACCTGGGGGTATTCGGGAACCACGCCCAGGTTGCTGATCGCCGCGGTTCCGAGGTCCTGTCCCACGGGTGGCGACTGGCTGCCACTGGTTCGGGCCAGGATCTCCTGTTCCGGCTGGCGGTTCGCGATCGCGGTCTCCAGGAGCTGCTTCACCTCGCGTCCCAGCGCGATCGGGTCGGTGTCCGGCTCGACCTTCACTTCCGCCGGACTCACGCCGATGAAGTTGGTCGTGTCGAGCGCTCCGACCCGAGGACTGACCCGCTCTCTGAGATTCACCGGAGCCAGACAGACCATCTTGGATTCCGCGGTGTCGGTCCAGTGGCGCCGTTGCGCCAGCAGGATCACGCCGCACAACACCGCGTGAACGGAGGTGCCGTTCGCCTTCGCCACCGCCACCAGTCTGCTGGTTTGCCTCTCGGTCAGACGGATGTACCGGCGCAGCGCTTCCACACCGACGAAATCGCGCGGATCGGACACATGGACCACGGGTGGCATGGCCTCGTCCCCGACTCGCGACCGCAACACGTCCGTCGGCGCCGCCGGCAATGCGGTGCCGACCTCCACGGAGAGAGGTGTCCCGTTCAGGATCGCTCCGTAGAGCGCACACAGTTCGTCGAAGAGCGCACTCTTGGCCTTGCCGTCGGCGATGAGGTGATCCGTGAACATCGCCACCAGCCCACGACCGCTGCCCGTCACCACCGTCAGCTGCGACACGGCCCGGTCCAGCCGCCATTCGAGGCCGACGCGTCGCAGGTGTTCCTCCCCGCCGCCGTCGTGCACGGCGACCTCGGGGAAGGTCTCGTCCGGCATCACTAGGAAGTGATCGGCCCCTCGCCGCTCCACCCGCGTGCGGAGAACCGGATGTCGGCGGCACAACTGCCAGTAGGCCTCCTGCATGGCCTCCGGGACCAGCTCGCCCTGGTATTCGACGACGACCGCGCTCGGGTAGTGCATAACCTGCAGTTCGATGTTGTCGAGTTGTCGTTCGAGAGGCATCAGGACGCGGACCTTTCAGCTCGTGCCGTTCCGGCTCGTGGGTGATCGTCGTTGCCCCCTCGCAGGGCCGTCGCCTGCGCGAGTTGTCGCTTGAGTTCGTCGACCAAGCTCTCGACCTGATCGACTGAGTAAGTACCCGATCGGTAGAAGGCTTCGATGCCCAAGCAGCCGTCGTACGTGTACGCCACGTAGCTCGGGGTGGCCCCCTTGACCGCATGCGAATAGACCTCGAATCCAGCGATCCGAGCACCTGGTCCCGGCGGAAATCCGCGAACCACACCGAGGTTGCTCACCGCGGCGTTGGTGAGGTTCCAGCCCACCGGCGGCGACGTTCCGCCGGAGGTCCGAGCGAACAGATCACGGAGGGGCTGCTGGTTCAGGATCACGGCCTCCAACCGGGACCTGACGGTCCGGGCGAGGCGGACGAGGTCGGAATCGGGCCCCACCAATACGGTCACCGGACTCATCCCGATGAAATTGGTCGTTTCGGTCGCCCCGACAGCCGGTTCCATTCGACGACGGAGATCGACGGGAGCCCAGCAGAGCATGTCCACGGGATCGCGTCCGTCGAACTGCCTCCGCTGCGCCAGGAGAACCGCGGCGCACAGGATCGCGTTCACCGTGGTGCCGATGGCCTTGGCAGTGGCGACGAGGTCCGCGGTCGCCCGCGGCGACAACGTGATGTACCGCCGAACCGCCTCGGTGCCCTCGTAGTCGTCAGGATCGACGAGTTTGACGATCTCGGGCAACGAGTGGTCGCCAAGCCGGTCACGCAGCACGTCGACCGGCGCCGCGGGCAACCGTCCGTCCGTTCTCACTTCGGGTCGTCTGCCGCTCGCCCACTGGACGTACAACGCCCAGAGTTCGGCGAGATAGGCGCTCTTCGCCATGCCGTCGGCGATCGCGTGATCGGCGAAGAATGCGATCGAACCTCCGCCGTCACGTTCGACGACCAGCAGTCGGGCCAGCTCACGTTCGATCCGCCACTCCAGTCCGATCCGTCGGAGGTGCTCTTCGTCCGACCCTCCGCTGCGCACCACGACGTCCACGCTCGACCACTGTGGAACTTCGAGCAGATGGCGGTCTCCCTCGGGGTGGATCCGCGCTCGCAGAACCGGGTGTCGGACGCACAGCAAGCGGTAGGCGTCCTCGAGACCCGCCAGATCCACGTGCCCCTCGTAACGGACGACGAGTGCCACTGGATGTCGCGTCGCCTGCAGTTCCACGTTGTCGAGGTAGCGCTCGAGTCCTTTCGTCACAGCGGTGTCTCCGTCGCTTCCGACATGGCGAAGAGGACCTCACCGGCACGAGTGCGGGCCCGGCGACGGAGGAACATGACGACGCCCCGTCGAGGCGCCCGCACGACCTCCAGCAAATCGCCGTCGTAACCGAACATCCGCCCGATCTCGGCGCCCTCCGCGATTTCCTCGCCCACCTCGCACACGGACACGAACAGACCGTGCTGCGCCGCCTGGCCCCCGAAGTCGAGATCCCCGCCGCCGTGAACCCACCGCATGGGCGAAGGAAAGCGGCGATGCCGGGCGGGCAAGGCTCCGAACTCCGCGAGAACGGAGAGGACTCCGAGCACGTAGAAGTCGAGCTCGTCAGACCGGATCCCCCCTCCTCCCGAACACTCGGCGTAGAGCGCGGGGATGCCGCGTTCTGCCGCCACGGTGAGACTCCGTCCCGGCCCCACGGTCGGATGGACCCAGACGAGGGGTGCCCCGAACGCTTCCGCGGCGCGACGCGACCGCTCGGCGCCCGGCACGTTGCCGACGAACCCGCAGAACAGCGGCATCCGATAGGCCACCCCGGCCGAGTGGAGGTCGATCAGCAGGTCCGCGCCGTCGATCAAGTCGCTCGTCAGCGCCGACGCCAGGGCCGCCGTCGGCCCGCTCCCGTCCCCTGGAAAGGACCTGGCGAGGTTGCCGTCGTCGAGCGGACTGACTCGAGTTCCCGCGTCCCACGCGACCGGATTCGCGGGAGCCACGGCCTTGACACGCCCGGCCAGTTCTTCGCGGTTCAGCAGGTTGAGCAACCGCCGCACCGCGAGAACACCTTCATCCTCGTCACCGTGCACCCCGCCGAGCAGCGCGACGGTCGGACCGGGTTCAGCCCCCTCCAGTGTCGTCATGACCGCATCACCCGGCAACACGGTCCGGGTGACCCGCACAGACCCCATGCCCAACCCTGCCTCCCCGCGAATGATACCGCTTGATGAAACAGCGATTTCATCTTAGGGAAGCATGGCGTGGGATGGAAGCCGCGACGGGCACCAGGTCATCGTCACTCCGCGATCCGGGTCCGGTCCGCCCATGCGAAGACGGGCGCGCCGTCTCCCTGCTCGACCAGCCGGAAGTGCTCGTACCCGGCGGCGAACCGGATCTTGAGACACCCGTCCGGCAGCAGCGACGGGTCGATCTCCACCACGGGCGGTATCCCGGCGGGTCCGCCGGTGAGCCGGACCTGGATCTTGAGCGCGTCGGACATCACTGCCCCCTTGCCTGTGCCAGTTCGTTGGGCCTGCCGATGTCCTGCCAGTCGTCGCTGAGGGGCCACAGCGCCACCTTTTCGCCGCGGCGCAGGCAGTCTTCGAACAGGTGCGTGATGGGGAACTCCTGGTCCGCCGGGATGCGGTCGAGCAGGACCGGGTCCAGCGTGTAGATGCCGGCGTTCACCGGCCATTCCTGCGTCGGTTTCTCGACGATCTGCGTGAGCCGGTTCCGGTCGGACTTCAGCACACCGAACGGCACCTCGTGGTGGTACCTGCTCGTCGCGATCGTCGCGACGGCCTGCTCCCGCCGGTGCGCCTCGAGCAGCTTGCCGACCGAGAAGTTGGTGACCAGGTCGCCGTTCATGACCAGCAGCGGGTGCTGGGCCCGGTAGCCGAGGTCGCCGAGCAGCCGCAGCGCGCCGCCGGTACCCAGCGGCAGGTCGGGGTCCTCGCGCAGGTACTCGATGCTGCACCCGAGGTGCCCGCCGTCGCCGAAATGTTTCTCGATGACGTTCGCCAGGTAGTTCACCGAGAGGAATATCTTCTCCACCCCGGACCCGACGAGATGCAGCACCAGCCGTTCCAGAATGGGACGTCCGGCGACGGTCAGCATCGGTTTGGGAATCGTATTGGTCAGGGGCGCCAAACGGGTTCCCTTGCCGCCCGCCATGATCACGGCCCAGTTCGGCAGTTTCGGCACCCCGATGATCCGCCGTTCGACGTGCAGGCCGACCACCCGGTTCCCGGAGTCGACCACCGGGATGTTGCGAACTCCCAGCGCACGCATGAGATCCAGGACCGCGGCCCGGTCGGCGGCCTGGCTCGCCGTCGCACGCCAGGGGCGGACCAGGGGTGCGATCGGATCGTCCAGCGACACGCCGTTCAGGAGTCCGCGGCGCAGGTCCTGTTCGGAAACCGCACCGACCAACCGGTAGTCGTCATCCACCACGAAAACGTCGCTCAGATCGTTCATGTCGACTACGGTGAACGCGTCGCGAATTGAGGCGTTCGAACAAAGCAACAGGTCCGACAAGCACATCGTTCGTCCGTTCATCGTTGACTCGACCGAGGGGGACGCGATCCAGGGTTTCCCAGGTCAAAAGCTCGCAGCCAGGGGACGAGTTCACCCAGGAGGCAGCCGGCCGACGCCGGGGGCGCAAAACAGATGAAAGCGTGCGCGAAACGTACGGTGCGGGGGCCAGGGGCGGAGCTACGGTCGTGGCCCAATCGGCGGAAGCAGGAGCCTGAGGATCATGGAAGTGGACCTGAACCAGCCCATCTCGCAGCTCATCCGGGCCGCTCGGCGGGAGCGGAAGCTCAGCCAGTACACCCTGGCGCGCGAACTGGCGACCGTGTCGGGGCGGCCGACCGTCACGCGCGATCTGGTCGCCCGGTGGGAACGTGGGCACCAGATCCCGAGACTGGGCACGCGACGATGGCTGTCCGTCGTCCTGCAGGTGCCCCAGGAGCGGCTCGACCAGGCCGCCGCGGCGGCTCGGAGACGCAACCGGCTCGGGCACGCCGTCGTCACCGACAACGCGCCCGCCACCCCCGGTCCGGCCCGCCGCGCGCAGGGCACCCCGGCCCTCCTCCCGGTCTTCCGGTCGCGCGTGCAGGCCGGCATCCTCGCCGCGACGCTGCTCAACCCCGACCGCTCGTTCAGCCTCACCGAACTGGCCGAGCACTCCGGCAGCTCGCTGGCCTCGGTGGACAAGGAGAACAAGCTCCTGGAGAAGGCCGGCATCCTGACCAGCCGCCGCGAGGGCACGATCCGGCTGATGCGCGCGTCCGGGGACGGGCCGCTCGCGCGCCCGCTGGCCGAACTGCTCCGCCTCACCTACGGCGTCCCCCAGATCATCGGCGAGGAGTTCGGCTGCGTGCGCGGCGTGGTGCGCATCCTGGTCGGCGGCGTGTGGGCCGACCGGTTCGCCGGCATCCCCGGCCCCGCGCCGGAGAGCATCGAACTGCTGGTCTCCCTCCAGCCCGGCGTCGCGGCCGACGAGCAGGCCCTGCACATCGCCGCGCGGCGCGCCGAGCAGCGGCTCAAGCGTCCGGTGAGCTTCTCGCTCGCCGCGCCCGAGCGTGGTCTGGACGGCCTGCAGATCCCGCGGCAGCGGCCCGGGCACCCGGTCGTCGAGATCGCCCCGATCCCGCCCCGGCAGGCACCGCTGACCTCGGGCGTCGGGCTCAACGGGCACGACGTCGTCCTGCAGCTGGTGCGCGCCGGTCACCTCGACCTGGTCGGCGGTCCGGCCGCCAACGGCCAACCGTTCCTGGACCTCGCGGCCAAGCACATCTCCTCGGCCGAGCGGCTCGCGGAGGTCTCGCCGGACTCGGCGTTCCTGCTGCTGGCCAAGTCCGCGCAGCTGATCGGCGCCGGCCTGCTCGCCCGGCAGGGGCTGCGGCCCGCGCTGTCCGCGCCGGAGCAGGTGGTCGGGACGGTCGTGGCGGCCCAGTTCGGGCACCAGTTCTCGCAGATCGAGCTGCTCCGCCAGCGCGCGAAGGAACTGGACATGCCGACCAGCCGGGACAGCCACATCCTGCCGTCGGAGGCCAAGACCTACCTCGGCACCGTGCGCACGCTGCTCGCCGCGGCGCGGGAGGTCGCGGGCAAGCTCGCGCTGTTCCACTGATCGGGTTCGAAACGCAACCGAGACCGGGGCGGCGAAACGAAAATGTCGGTGCCTGCGGCTAACCTCGCAGCAAGTGGACGACCACCTCGCTGTGGAGGTGCGTGATGGCGGTTCTGCGGACGGTCGCGGGCGAGATCGCGAGCGTGGTGACGCACGCGGTGCGGTACCCGGCGGGCATCGGGCGGCGCTGGGCGATCCACCCCGTCCGCGGGGATGTGCCGGCGCCGGTGCCGGGCCGCCCGCTGGTGGTGCTGCCCGGTCTGGCGGACAACACCGCGATCTTCACCGACCTGAAGGTCGCACTGGACCGCTGCGGCGCCGGGCCGGTGGTCTCGTTCAGCTACAGCCTGCTGCTGCGCGATGTCCGGTCCGCGGCGGCGCGGCTGGCCGAGCAGATCGAGCAGCTGTGCGAGGTCACCGGCGCGGCGAAGGTCGACCTGGTGGGCCACAGCCTGGGCGGCCTCATCGCCCGGTACTACGTGCAGCGGCTCGGCGGGCACGAGCGGGTCGACACCGTGGTCACCGTCGGCACGCCGCACGGCGGCACGGTCGCGGCCTGGCTGTTCTCACCGATCCCGCTGGCCCGGCAGCTGCGCCCGGGCAGCGACCTGCTGACCGAGCTGAACCGGCCCGCGCCGGGCTGCACGACGAAGTTCGTCACGTTCTCCAGCGACGGCGACGAGCTGGTGCTGCCCAGCAGGCACGGCCGGATCGAGCATCCCGACCTCGAGGTGCGCAACGTGGTGCTGCCCGGGGTCGGTCACCTGGCGCTCGCCGCGCACCGCCAGGTCGTGGAGGAGATCTGCGCGCTGTTCGGGCCCGTCGCCGCTCCCGACGACGGGGAGACACTCACCCAGTCGGCCTGACGGCGGCCTGAAAACCGCTGGTCACAGCCGACAAGTCGATGCACGGCCGAATCGTGGGTGCTCGACGAACTCGCCCGTGCACGCTCGCCCTGGCTGCCGCGCGGCGGTTCGAGCGGGTGGTGACGGTCGACGCTACACCCGCGACGACCTGGCCGAACACGTGCGGACCGCGCACAGCACCTTCCGGTGTTCGAGATCGTGGACGCGTGCCAGAAGCGGGTCTAGGCAGACCGCGCGGGAGCCTGCTGTACCCTTCTCAGCGGAGGATTGGCCGAGCGGCCTAAGGCGCACGATTGGAAATCGTGTTGGGTGTAACAGCCCTCACGGGTTCGAATCCCGTATCCTCCGCTCTTCCGACAGACGCCGGGCACCTCCAGGGGCCCGGCGTTCTGCGTTGTTGAGCCGTTCAGTGGAGCGTGGGCCAGCCGGAACGGGGAACTCGACTGGCATGGGTGAGGACGAGGACGCGCCCGAAGACGAACTCAAGTACCTCCCCGCGCTCTGGCGGTGGACGTACGAGAGCTACTGGCGCCTGGCGTTGAGCGTCGCGCTGGTGATGGTTGTCGCGTACCTCGGCCGCGTGGGGTTCGAGTACCTGGAGGGCAACCCACGGCCGTGGACCGGAGGATCGTTCGTCACCGCCGTCGTCTTCGGGCTCGTCAGCGCTGTCGCTGCTTGGTGGGGCCATCCACTCCGGCGTCGCGGCTGACCCGGCCGTGTGAACCACCTCCGCACTTCACCCGGATGCACCAGTGACCAGGCTCATGCTCGCCTCCGCTCTACCGATAGTTTGTTGACAGGCCGCACACGCGGCCGTACGAACCGCTAGCTCGAGGAGAACCCGCGTCACTATGGCCGGAGTGGAAGAGATCCGCGCTGGGATCGCGATGGCGAACGAGAAGTGCAACGCCAGCGTCGCAGCCCTCCAGCAGGCCGCTCAGGCACTCGAGGAGGCCCAGCAGATCCTGGGCCAGGTCACCTCGGGAAGCACGCAGCCGGAGGTGACCCAGGCGAACAGCATGCTCGCCGAGGCGCTGCAGGGCATCAGCGGTCAGCAGAACACGATCCAGGCCGCGGTGTCCTCGGCCGAGTCGTACGCCGCTCGCCTCTAGATGTTCTCGCTCCCCGAGCTGCAGGCGCAGCTGGCCGCGTTCCGTGCGAAACTGGCCGAGGCAAGCGAACACACCAACCGTGCGGTGGAGCTGTTGGACGAAGCACGCGAAGTGATCGTGAACGCCCATGAGCAGGCCGACGCGTGGGTGCCGCCCGAGCTGGCGGCGGCGGTCGACCGGCTCGGCAAGGACGCCGACCGGCTGCGCGCCGCCGACGATCTGGTGAACACCTACCTGGCCCGGCTGTAGGCGCGCGATGCCGAAGGCCAACGAGCAGAAACGCCGGGTCGTGGCGGCCCTGGGCACCATGCGCGAGAAGCTCGGCATGGTGCTCGGCGCGGCACAGGCCGGCCGCCAGATCGCCGAGACCGAGCTGGCCCGCCTCCAGCTCGAACAGCAGATCGTGCGCGTCGGCATCGACGCCGCGGCCGGGGACGAGAACCTCACCGCCGCACTCCGCAGCCCGGTGATGGCCGGCGTGCGGGACAAGCTCAACGCCCAGCACGCCGCCTTCTACACGGACGCGGCGACCGTGCCCGCGCGCCTGCGCGACCTGGTCGCCCGCGTGGCGCCGGGGCCGGCCAGCATGCCGCCGAGCGCGTGGCTCGGCCGTGCGGGCCGGGAACCGCTGTCACCACCGCCGCTGTGGCGCATCGGGTCGTCCACAATGGACGACTCCGGTCCGTTCCCGGTGATGGTGCCGCTGCTGGACGACTCGCACCTGGCGATCACCACCGCCGTCCGCGGCCGCTCAGCCGTCGAATCGCTCATCGAGAGCCTGCTGCTGCGCGTGCTCAGCACGATGGAGCTGGGCTCGGTGCGGATCCACCTGTGGGACGTCGCGCAGCTGACCGCCGTGCTGCCCAACCTCTACCCGCTGTCCCGCACGTCCGCGGTCACGCTCTACGACCCGGACCAGCTCGGCGTCCTGCTCGACGAGCTGACCGGGCACATCCGGCGCATCCACGCGCACACCATGCAGGCCGGCCACACGTCGCTGCGCGGGCTGCGCGACCAGCTCGGCCAGCGGGTCGAGCCGTGGCGGGTCGTCGTGTTGTTCGGCAACGGCGAGACCTGGGCGCCGGAACCGCTGCGGGAGCTCAAGCGCATCGCCGGCGCCGCGCTGGCCGCCGGGATCTCGCTGATCACCGTCGACATCCCGACGATCCTGGGCGGCGCGTTCGAGAACATCCGCATGCTCGACGAACACCACGCGGCCACCAGCATGACCGGGCCCAACCTGGTCGTCGACCTGGACCCGCCGATCCCGTCGACCGAGGTCAGCGCCGCGGCGAGCAGGCTGGCCGACGCGATCGTGGAGAAGCAGGGCGGGCCGCGGTCGTTCCGCGACCTGCTGCCGGCCGAGCTGGGCCAGGAGAACTCCGCGCGCGAGCTGCGGGCGCCGGTCGGGTTCTTCGAGGGCGATCCGGTCGAGGTCGTCATCGGCGACGCGAGCCCGCACGCGCTGATCGGCGGGCCGAGCGGCTCGGGCAAGACCAACTTCCTGTACGCCCTGCTCGGCAGCCTCGCCGCGCGCTACCCACCGGACGAGCTCGCCCTGTACCTGCTGGACTTCAAGGAGGGCGTGTCCTTCGCCGGGCTCGCGCCGGGCCGCCGCGACGCGAGCTGGCTGCCGCACGCGCGCCTGATCGGGGTCAACGTCAACACCGACCGCGAGTTCGGCCTGGCGCTGCTGCGGTTCCTCGCCGACGAGCTGCGCCGCCGGTCGGCCGCGGCCAAGGAGCACGAGGTCACCGACCTGGCCGGGCTGCGCGCCCAGGACCCGGACGGGCACTGGCCGCGGATCGTCGCGGTGATCGACGAGTTCCAGTACCTGTTCGCGGGCCGCGACGGGGTCACCAACCAGGCGACTGCGCTGCTGGAGGACATCGCCCGCCGTGGTCGTGCGCAGGGCATCCACCTGATCCTGGCCAGCCAGGACATCGCGGGCATCGACGCGTTCTGGGGCAAGCCGGCCGTGTTCGAGCAGTGCACGCTGCGGATCGCGATGCCCAAGGCGCGGCGCGTGCTGGCCGAGACCAACAACGCGGCGGTCGCCGCGCCGAAGTGGCACGCGGTGATCAACCACGACTCCGGTGTCGCGCACGGCAACCAGCTCGCGCACGTGCCCGACGCGAGCAGCAAGGACATCTTCTCGTCGCTGCAGCGGGAGCTGTGGGAGCGCTACGCCCAGGAGCACCAGCGGCCGCGGCTGTTCGACGGCGCGCACTCGCCGGTGTTGGAGCATTCGGCCGCGTTCGCCGCCCTCAGCCCGGGCGGGCCGCCGCGGGCGCTGCTGGGGCAGTCGATCGACGTGGCGGACACGGCGTGCGCGGTCGAGCTGACCGGGGCGCCGGGCCGGAACCTGGCGATCATGGGCAACGCGATCGCCGAGGCACTGTCCATCATGGACGCCGCGGCCCGGTCGCTGGCGAAGCAGTACCCGCCGCACGAGGTCGAGTTCCTGGTGGCGTGCCTGGTCGACCGGTGCGCGCCGGCGGTCGGCGAGCTGGCCGACGGTCTGGAGGCGGACGGCCACCGCGTGGTGCGGCTGAGCGACGTCGAGCTGGGCGAGCACATGGCGAAGCTCGCGGAGGAGCCGCCGGAGCACGCGCGGATCCTGCTGCTGTACGGCGTCGACGCGGCGCTGCCCATCTTGGAGCAGAAGCAGCCCGGTCAGCTCAAGAGCGGGCTGGACCACTTCCGGGTGGTGCTCAAGCAGGGTCCCGGGAAGGGCACCCACACGATCGGGTGGTGGCGCAGCACGGCGCGGCTGAAGGACACGCTCGGGTTCGCCGGCACGGACGACATCGGGGCGTGGGCCGCGCTCGACGTGCAGGGCGCGGAGCTGAGCCAGTTCGCGGCCGGGCAGGTCGTGCACTGGTCGCCGCGGCCGGGGCGGGCGCTGTTCTTCGACCGCAGCACGCACGTCGCGCCCGAGGTGATGATCCCCTTCGACCGGCCGGAGCACCAGGGATGAACGCGGCGATGGAGTACAAGCAGATCGTCGGGCTCGCCGGGAAGGCGGCCGAGGAGCTGCGGGCGTGGGAGCGGCGGCGGGCCGAGGAGCTGGACGCCGAGATCGCGGCCGCGGAAGCTGCCCTGGCGGAGGCGAAGGAGCGCGAGGCCCGGACGGCGCAGGGGGCGCAGCACTGGTGGCGGATGGCGCAGGACAACGTCAGCCGGCTGTCGTGGCTGGAGGTCGGCGCCGACCCGGCGCCGGCGCCGCATGCCTACGCCGCGCGGCTGGATCTGTACTTGCGCGAGGTCAAGGAGAGCTACCAGGAGCTGGTGGACGCGGTGCTGTCCCTGGGCTGGCGCGCGCGACGCTGACCGGCGGGCGGCGCTGGCTGGGTCGCGGGGCCGATGGCTTGCGCGGCACCAGCCGAACGGATGCCCTGCCGGACGGCAGGTCGCCGGTGCCAAGCGGGGGCTGATGTGCCACCCGCGGACGCGGCGCCAGCCAGGCGGGCGCCGGCGAGGCTGGCGCCAGCCGAGCAGGTGCGGCGCAACTCGAGCGGCGCGGCAGCAGCCGCGCGAGTGGGAGCGGCCAGCCAGGCGGGCGCCGGCGAGACTGGCACCAGCCGTGCAGGCGCGGCACCAGCCGCGCGAGTGGGGCGCCAGCCAGGCGGGCGCCAGCCCCTGGGCGGGCCACCGGTCGCCGCGCGGCGGGGCGCCGCGCGGCGCGGGGGAGCTCGGCCCGTGCGGGGCTAGTTCGCCGGGCGGAGCCAGCTCTCCGGCTCCAGCGTGTCCGGCTTCGGCATCGGGCGGGGGACGTACGCCCGCGCCCAGCGCAGGTCGCTCCGCAGGGTCGCCGGCACCGCGGGCGAGACCCCGCGCCGGGACAGGTGGTCGATCGTCGCGCGTACCCAGTTCATGCCTTCCAGACGTTGCGCGCCTGTGGTTGGTTCCCCACGGAACCGCTGGGGAGTCGGTGACGTCGTAGCAGCCGAGAGGAAGAGGAACCCGGTGAACCGCGAGCTGACCACGAAGTCCGAGGCCGTCGACGAGCGGCCGGTCGCGCGGCGGCGTCAGGCCGCTCAGCAGGTCACCACCGCCCAGGACGACTGGGGCCTGGTCGAGGTGGGAGTCGCCGCGGACGGGGAGATCCTCGAGGTCGCCATCAACTCCGCCCTCTTCGACCACGTCAAGCCGATGGACCTGGCGGAGGCCATGCTGCAGGCCGCCCGCGCCGCCCAACGTCGGGCCAGGCAGCTGCACCGCTGACCGACACGACGCCGGGAGCGGCCAACACGCCGCCGCGATGGTGCGCTGGCCGCCGCCCGGGGGCGGCGGCCTGCGCGTCAGAGCCTCGGGCGGTACCGGATGATCTGCGGATCGTGGTCGCTCGCCTGCTCGGCGAACTCCGCGTTGATGTGCACCACGTCGTAGTCGACCCACCACAGCGCCCGCGACGTCAGGATGTGGTCCAGCACCTGCGAGTTGCCCTCGTAGACGTAGCTGTACCGCTCGTCCGCGGGCAGCCGGTCGATCTGGTCGCTCAACGCGCCGCCCGCGGTCAGGGTCTCCAGCGCGGGCGAGAACTGGTAGTCGTTCAAATCGCCGGCCACGATGACGTCCGCCCACGGGTCGGCGGCCAGCAGCTGGTCGACGAACCCGCGCAGCACCCGCGCCTGCTGCCCGCGCTGCACCTCCGAACTCCGCACCGGCGGCTGGTAACGGCCATGGGTCGGCTGGTCGCCGCCCTTGGAGTTGAAGTGGTTGGCGATCACGAACACGGTGTGGCCGTGGAAGACGAACTCGCCGGCCAGCGGCTTGCGGCTCTTCGCCCACGCGGCGTTGCCCGGATCCACCCGGCCGGGCGACACCGACAGGTGCGGCTTGCCGCGCTCCGTCACCACGGACACCGCAGTCGTCGCGTCGCCGCCCGGGCGGTCCACGAACGACACCCGGCGCGGGTTGAACAGGAACCCGACCCGGATGTTGCCGCCCGGCTCGCCACCGTCCGCCAGGTCCTGCGGGTCGATCTGCCGCCACTCGTACCGCGGGCCGCCCGCGGCGACGATCGCGTCGGTGAACCGCTGCAGGGTCTGGTCCGCGGCCACCACGCCGTCGCCCTCGCCCTCGGCGCCGTTGTTGTCCTGGATCTCCTCCAGCGTCACGATGTCCGGCGAGGCGAGGTTGTCCACGACGCCGTGCGCCAGCTGGTCGAACTTCTCCTGATCGTCCACAGCGGACAGGTTCTCGACGTTGTAGGTCGCCACGGCCAGCTCGCTCGGCGACTGCTCGCGCGTCACCTCGCGCTGGATGCCGCCGTCCTTGACCTCGCCCAGCACGGTGGCCTGCAGCGTGTACCCGCCGTAGCTGTCGTACTCCACCGGGCCCGAGGTCGGGCCGACGAGCGTGTCACCCGTGTCCGCCCGCGGGAACGGCCGCTGCGCGAACGGGATCAGCGACTCGATCTTGAGGATCCCGGTGTTCGGCGTGTCGTAACCAGTGTAGACGGTGCCGCCGCGGCCGGTCCGGTTCTCCCCCGGCTTGGTGGTCACGTAGACCTCGTTGTACTCAGTGGACGGTCCGACCACGCGGACGTCCTGCACGCTGACCACCTCGCCCTCGTGCGACTCCCAGAAGTCCAGCGAGTACTTCGCGGGCTCCAGCGGCAGGCCCTCGATGTTGCCGCCGGGCTGGGGCGCGAGCGTGCCGGGCACGGTGGCCGGTGTGATCGCGGTGGCCGCGGGCAGCGGGTTGCCGCTCGATTGAACCGTCCACTTCGGACCGGTGATCTCCGTGGTGGACTGGTAGATCGAGTTGGTGGGGCTGTCCGGGTAGTACTCGGTGACGGTGCCGGAGACCGTGACGGCGTCGCCGACGGCCACCGCGGGCGTGGTCGAGCCGGTGAACACCAGGACGCCCTCGCTGGTGCGCGGGTCGGCATCGGGCTGCGGGTCGGTCACCCAGAAGCCCCGCGCGGAGCCGAAGGTGCGCAACGCGGTGACGATGCCGGTCACGCCGGTGACCTTCTTGCCCGCCAGCGGCGAGAGCCGGGTGGTGCCCTGGATGTCGTGGATCCTGGCCGGGGTGCCGCCCGCGTCGCCGCCGGAGGTCTCGCCCTTGGTGTTGACCGGGGTCGGGGCGCCGGTGGCGAAGTCGGCGGCGTTGTTGTCGGTGTCGGTCAGCGTGGCGCGCGCGACCGAGGTGGTGTTGCCCGGCGCGGGCGCCGGGCTGGCTTCGCGGACGGTCGCCGAGCCGTAGCCGACGAGGTCGCGGACGCGCGGATCGGCGGCGCAGTCGGCGGCCGTGAGGCAGGTCAGGGCGGTGGTGCCCTGGACGAGGGCGACGGTGCCCGACGTCGCGGACATCGCGATCGACCCGGCGGCATCCGCGGTGGGCAGCGAGACCGCGCCACCCGATCCGGTGGCCTCGGCGACCAGGTACCGGCCGCCCGGTGCGACGGATCCGGTCAGCGCGGTGACCTGCCACTTGCTCGACGCGCTCGGCGAGCCGGGCAGGTACTGCACGCTCCAGCCGTCCAGCGCCGCGCTGCCGCCCGCCGTGGCGATCTCGATGAAGTCGCTGGTCAGCGTGGCCCCGCTGTTGCCACCACCGCCGTAGACCTCGGCGATCACGAGATCCGCGCTGGCCGCCGACGCCGGTGCCACCGCGACGGTCACACCGGCGAGCGCGGCCGCGGCGAGCACGCCGATTCTTCGACTGGTCGTCACCCTGAGTCCCCTCGTCTGATCATCAGTCGAGGCATCATCGCTCGATGAGGTGAGACGAAGGAAGACGCAGCGGCAACAACCGGTAACGGTTCGTCCACCTGGCCTACGACGGAGGGCGGGTGCGTCAGTGGTCGTTGACGTACGAGCTCTTCGTGGCGTAACCCGTGCTGACGCCCTTGTAGTAGAGCTCGATGTACGCGCCCTCCGGCAGGTTGTAGGCGCCACCGTCGTTCGCCGAATGCATCACGCAGGTACCGAAGCCGCCATTGGCGACGGCCTCGTACCGCCACCCGCCGTTGGCCCAGACGTTGACCATAGCGCTGGAGCCGTTGGCCTCGCTGTCGCAGACGGAGATGCGGTCGCCGTACTCCTCGACGTAGACGGTGACGCCCGGGGCGGTGAAGGTGTGGTCCCAGCCGTCCCCCGGCGGGTCGGGCATGGCGACTGCCGTGCCGACCGGGACCAGCGCCCCGGCCGCGGCCACGGCCACCGCCGCGGACAAGGTGCGGATGTTGAGCAGTCTCATCGGATACCCCCAGAAGTCCTGATCGACAAGAGGCTGAACCTACGACCGGGCGCTGACGGATCCCGCGCACCGCGGTGGGGTGTTCCCGCAGGCCAGGAACGGCCGGTACGGGTCGCCTGCGGGCCGGGAACCCCCGGACGAGGGAACCGTGCCACCCGTCCGCGTGAGCGGGCCACCACCGGCCACCCGCCGAGCCGAAACTGGGTTCCCCGACGAAAGGCAGGCACATGAGGCGGATGCTCGGCACCCTCGCGGGAGCGCTCGCTGTCGCGGCCCTCGCCGCCGCTCCGGCGTATGCGGACAACGGCCACTTCGTCACCGGGGGCGGCAACGCGGCGGCGTGCACCGACACCGGCACCCGGTTCGAGTGCGCCGGCAAGGTGGCCGGCCTCGGTGGCACGACCTTCGAGATCACCGCCACCGCCACCGGCACGGCGAAGGTCGAGTGCGTGAACCCGGCCGGCATCCGCGTGAAAGGTCAGGACACCGAGGTCGAAGTCACCGCGACGAGCGCACGGCAGCAAACCCCGCACAACGGGCAGTACACCTTCGCGCTCACCAGCAAACCCGCGGCCGTCCCCGCCGTGCCGGCCTGCCCGAACCCGCTCTGGACGGCCAAGGTGCTCGATGTGACCTTCACCACCGCGACGCTGACCCTCTCGGTCGACAACGCCACCGCGGCGGAGACCACGGTCGACGTCGGGTAGTGGGAACGACGAACGCCGGGCCTCCCTAGCGGGAAACCCGGCGTTCGATCCCGGCGGTAGCGGTGGGATTTGAACCCACGGACGGGGTCAACCGTCACACGATTTCGAGTCGTGCTCCTTCGGCCGCTCGGACACGCTACCGCCGACTAGGTTACTAGACGCCCAAGAGCGACTCGCAGGCACTCCTCACCTGGTGCGGAAGCGGCGCTGCGCGTCCCGCGCGGCGGTGGCCGCCCAGTCCGCGACCTCGGTGGTCGTCTCGCGCACGACACCGCGGATCCGCTCGGCGCGACCGGCCGTCTGGTGACGGCGGTTGCCGGTGAGGCGGCCGAACAGCTCCCGCGCCCCGCCCTTGGCCTGGCGGGACCGGCTCGTCATCCGGTTCTTCACGACGTTCATCGACCCTCCTTCGACGCGGTCGACAACGGGCTACCCCGACTGGCGCGGCGTCACACGTCCCGGTGACCGGCGAAGAAGTCGGCCAGCAACGCGGCGCACTCGGCCTCCAGGACCCCGCCGCGCACCTCCGGCCGGTGGTTGAGCCGCCGGTCGCGCACCACGTCCCACAGCGACCCGACCGCGCCGGTGCGCGGTTCCCAAGCCCCGAACACCACCCGGGCCACGCGCGCGAGCACCAGCGCGCCGGCGCACATCGTGCAGGGCTCGACCGTCACCGCGAGCGTGCAGCCGTCCAGCCGCCAGCCGTCGCCGAACTCCCGGGCCGCCGCCCGCAGCGCCAGGACCTCGGCGTGCGCCGTCGGGTCGCCCAGCTCCTCGCGGGCGTTGTGGGCGCGGGCGAGCAGGCGGCCGTCGGGCGCGAACACCGCCGCGCCGATCGGCACGTCCGGGCCGGCCTCCCGCGCCGCGGCCAGCGCCGCGGACACCAGGTCGGCGTCGGACACGTCAGATCTCGTCGAGCAACGCGGTGAACTCGCCGCCGAACCCGCAGCGCTGCGCGATCATCTGCAACTGCTCGTCCGGGTAGAGGTCGACCTCGCCGGCGATCACCTCGAGCTCCGGCCCGGGCAGGCCGAGGTCGGCGAGGATGTCGAGGTCGCCCTCGGGCCAGATCGAGTCGTCCTCCTCGTCCGGCGGATCGACCCGCAGCACGTCGAGCACGTCGGCGGCGATGTCGTAGTCCAGCGCCGCCGCCGCGTCCGAGAGCAGCAGGGACGGTCCGCGCGGGCTCGGCCGCACGATCACGAAGAACTCGTCGTCCACCGCGAGCAGGCCGAATACGGCCCCCGTGGACCGCAACTTGGCCAGCTCGGTGATAGCGGCGTCCAGCCCCGTGAGCGCACCGGCGTCGAGCGCGCTGCAGCGCCACTTGCCGTCCTCCCGGACCACGGCCACCGCGAATCCCGCAACCGGCTCCTTCACCGACATAGCGCACACCGTATACCTGGACGGATCATCGGTGCAGTCGCTCTGCGAGGATCGGATGATGACGGGACCCACCGAGTTGCCCCCTTTGCCGGACACCCGGCTCGCCGCGTTGCTCTCCGAAGCCGAGGCTCTGCAACCGGCCACCGTCGCGCTGCGCCGCGAGATCCACGCCCACCCCGAGCAGGGCCTCCACCTGCCGCACACCCAGGCCGCCGTGCGCCGCGCACTGGACGGTCTCCCGCTGGAGATCACCGACGGGAAGTCGACCTCCGCGCTGACCGCCGTGCTGCGTGGCGAGAAGGACGGGCCGGCGGTTCTGCTGCGCGGCGACATGGACGCGCTGCCGCTGCAGGAGGACACCGGGCTGGAGTTCGCCTCCGAAGTGGACGGCACTATGCACGCGTGCGGTCACGACGGTCACACCGCGATGCTCGCCTCCGCCGCGCGGCTGCTCGCGGCCCACCGCCACGAGCTGGCCGGATCGGTGGTGTTCATGTTCCAGCCGGGCGAGGAGGGCTACCACGGCGCGCGGCACATGATCCACGAGGGCGTGCTCGACGCGGCCGGGACCCGGGCCGAGCGGGCCTTCGGCATCCACCTGCTCTCCCACGTCGAATCCGGGCTGATCACCACGCGTCCCGGGCCGCTGATGGCCTCCAACGACACGTTCACGATCCTGGTCACCGGCAAGGGCGGGCACGGCTCGAGCCCGCACAACGCGATCGACCCGGTGCCCGCGGCCGCGGCGATGGTCGGCGCGCTGCAGACGATGGTGACGCGGCGGGTCAGCGTGTTCGATCCGGCGGTGGTGTCGGTGACCCGCATCCAGGCGGGCACCACCACCAACATCATCCCGGAGACCGCGGAGGTCGCCGGCACGATCCGCACCCTGTCCGAGTCCACGCGCGCGCTGGTCAAGGCGGAGCTGCCGAAGGTGTGCGAAGCGGTCGGCGAGGCGCACGGCTGCCGCGTGCTGGCCGACATCGAGCCCGGCTACCCGGTGACGGTGAACGACCCGGACCAGGCGTTGCGCGTGCTGGACCTCGCCCAGCGCGTGCTCGGCCGGGCCGAGCTGATGCCCGACCCGATCATGGGCGCCGAGGACTTCTCCTATGTGCTGCAACGGGTTCCGGGCGCGTTCGCGTTCCTCGGCGCGTGCCCGCCGGACCTCGACCCGGCACAGGCGCCGACCAACCACTCCAACCGGGTGCGCCACGATGAAGGCGCTTTCCCGAAGGGTGTCGCGATGTATGCGGCCTTCGCACTCGACGCCCTGGCAGGATGACGCCCCGTGCGAGACGTATGCGTGATCGGGCTCGGGTTGATCGGCGGCTCGGTGCTGCGCGCGGCCGCGACGGTGGGGCGCGGGGTGTGGGGCGCCACGACTTCGGCGGCCGACGCCGAGGCCGCGGCCGCTGACGGGTTCGACGCCACGACCGACGTGGAGGCCGCACTGCGGCGAGCCGCCGACCGGGACGCGCTGGTGGTGCTGGCGGTCCCGCTGACCGCCGTCGAGGAGGTGCTGCGGACGGTCAACATGTGCGCGCCGACGTGCCTGATCACCGACGTGACCAGCGTGAAGACCGGCGTGCTGACGGCCGCCCGGGCGTTCGCGCCGGAGGCCCGGTTCGTCGGCGGCCACCCGATGGCTGGCACCGCGGAATCCGGCTGGCGCGCGGGCAACGCGGCGCTGTTCGGCGGCGCCGCGTGGGTGGTGTGCGTGGAGGACGACACCGACCTGGCCGCGTGGGCCGAGGTCGCCCGGCTGGCGATCGACCTCGGCTCGCACGTGGTCCCGCTGACCGCGGCGACCCACGACGAGGCGGTGGCCCGGATCTCCCACCTGCCGCACCTGCTGGCCGCCGTGCTCGCGGCCGTCGGCGCGGACGGCGGGCCGGTCGCGATGGCCCTGGCCGCCGGCTCCTACACCGACGGCACCCGCGTGGCCGCCAGCCGCCCGGAACTGGTCCGGGCGATGACCGAGGGCAACCGCGAGGCGCTGTTGCCCGTGCTCGACGAGGCTCTCGGCCGGCTCGGCGCCATGCGCGGGTCACTGGCCTCCACCGGCGGCCTCGCGGTCAGCATCAACTCGGGTCACGAAGGCGCGCAAGCGCTTGCGGCCGCCAGGCAGGCCACACTGTCGGGCGTCCGCGTCGCGCTGGGCGCGCCGGATGCCCGGGACGGCCTGCGCGCGCTCGGCGAACGCGGCGGCCGCATCACCGCTCTCGCCGACGACACCGCCATCGGCGAGGTGCCGTAACGGTTACGGCTGGGTCGGTCCGCTCTGGGTGGGTCCGGTGGGTCCGGTCTGTGTCGGTCCAGTTTGGGGACCGGCCGGCCCAGGACCGCCCTGCGGACCCGCCGGGCCGGGGCCGGCTTCGCCGTGGCCGCCGCCGGACTGCTTGTGCAGGAAGTCCTTCGCCTTCGACGTGACGTTGTCGATCTTGCCGGAGTGCTGGCCGAACTTCGACTTGGCGAACCCGCTCGCCTTGTCGAGGCCGTGCTCGATCTTGTCGGCGTTCTGGTCGAGCGCCTGCTGCGCCTTCTTCTTGATCTCGTTGAAGTTGATGCCCATGAATCCATGAAACCCCAAGGTCAGCGCCCCCGCATCCGGTAAGGCCCTGGTTTACTGGTCGGTAACCCCTACGCGAGCGGAAAGGCCACCGATGCCAGCCAGGACGTTCACCTTCGAGGTCACCCGAACCAGCAGCGCCCCTCCCGCGACCCTGTTCCGGCTGGAGACGGACGGCGCCCGCTGGTCCGAGTGGGCCAAACCGCTCGTCGTCGTGTCCAGGTGGGCCCGGTGGGCCGACCCGGTCGGCGGGGTGGGCGCGATCCGGACGGTGGGGACCTGGCCGTTGCTGACCCACGAGGAAACGGTCGAGTACGAGCAGGACCGGCGCCACGTCTACACGTTCGCCGAGCCCGCGCCGGTGCGCGACTACCGGGCCGAAGTGCTGTTCGAGCCGCACGGCACCGGCACCCGGCTGACCTGGCGCGGCTCGTTCCGGGAGAAGGTGCCGGGCAGCGGGCCGATCGTGCGCGCCGTGGTGGCGGGGGTGATCCGGTTCCTGTCCGCGAGGCTGGTCAAGGCCGCCGAGCGCTAACCGGCACCGAGGCAGAGGAAGGGGCGGCGGAGCGGATCCGCGGCCGTCGCGTGCGCCAGGGCCAGCGCGGGGGAGACCCCGGACGCGAGCCGCTGGTGCAGGTCGGTCATCGCCTCCGCGGCCGCCCGGTCGCCGACCCGCGCGATCGCGCCGACGATCGTGCGGGACCCGCTGGCCAGCAGCGCGCCGGCGAACCCCAGCGCCTCCTCGCCGGGCCGGATGTGGCTCATGGCCAGCTCGCACGCGGCCAGTACCACCCGGTCCGGCGGGCGCCGCAGCCGCGCGGTCTCGTGCGCGAACAGCGGCCCGTCGACCAGTTCCAGCCGCGAGAACAACGCGTTCGCCGGCTCGTGCGCGCCGTGCGCGACCAGGTGCGCCAGGCCGGCCCCGTCGAGCGCCGCCAGCACCGCGGAGCTGGTCGCCGATGAACCGTCGACCAGCGTCGCCGACGGGTAGACCGAGCGCAGCTGCTTCACCTCGCCGATCGCGCCGGGGACGTCCGGCCCGCCGACCAGCACGACCGGGTCGATCAGCTCGCGGCGCATCGCCGTGACCCACGCCGTGGCCGACGGCGCGATCGACAGCGGGCGCCCGCGCAGCGACGGCAGGGCCGACCACGGCAGCGCGTACAGCTGGCCGGTCGGCACGATCACCAGTTCGCGGTCGCCGATCGCGTCCGCGAGCGGCCGGACGACCCGCTCGTCGAGGAGGCGGGCCCGCTTCTCCGCGGACGCCGTGACGGCCGCGACCAGCGGCAGCGGCAGGTGGTCCGGCGCCAGCGCGTTCAGGTCGGCGTGCAGCTGCTTGGTGATCTCCACGACCTCGTCCAGACCACCGAGCCGGACCAGCCGGAACCGGCCGTCCCGCACGACCACCGCGGACAGCTCGCCGTCCTGCCCGATCAGGCTCACCAGCACGCGTTCGCCCAGCTCGGCGGCGACCTCCTCGGGTGAGCTGACCGGGCGTGGCCGGCCCCACGGGCTGGTGTACCAGCCGAGGCGGCCCGCTTCCCGCTGCAGCTGGGCGTAGCGCTGCTCCAGCGCCGTCACCGGCCTGCCCTCCAGGCGGTTCTGCTGCGCGAGCCGCCGCACCTGCCGCATCTCGGTGATGAGCCGCGCGAGCACCGGATCGTCGATCGCGGGCAGCGGCTCGTAGCGGTAGACCTGCGCGCGCGTGCGCTCCTGCCAGGCGAACAGCCGGCGCGCCCCGGCGTGGCCGCGGGTCGTGCCGAGCACCAGACCGACCGCCAGCCGGCCCAGTTCCTGGCCGTGCACCGCGGTCCCGCACACCAGGTCCAGCCCGCCCATCCGGTCCCGCACCCGGCTCAGCTCGCGCAACCCGGCGCGCGCCTGCGCCAGCGCGGCGCGCGGACGGCCGGTCGCCACCGCGAGTTCGGCCCGGCACAACCGCAGCAGCATGACGTGGTCGACCGGGGTGGTGCGACGCGGCCGCGGAACCCGCGCCAGCAGCTCTTCGGCCACCGTGACCTCGCCCCGGCGCAGCAGCAGCCGCACCGCGAGCAGCCGCGCGAGCGCCGCCTCGTCCCGCAGCCCCAGCTCGACCAGCGTGCCGGCGTGTGTGGTGAGACCGGCGACGAGCCGGGCCGGCGGGCGGCGCGAGTCGCCGAGGACCTCGGTGGCGTCGGCCCGCAGCCGGGTCAGCGCGGCGACCGCGGCCCACGGGATGTTGCCGCGGCGCCGGAACCTGCGGTCCGCGTCCGCCGCGAGCCGGCGCGCCAGGCGGAAGTCCCGGTTGAGGATCGCCGCCGCCGCCCGGGCGATCTCGGCCTCGGCGATGTCCTGTGACGCCCGGCTGTCCCGCAGCTCCGGGAGCACCTCGTCCAGGTGGCGGGCGGCGTCGTCGGCGAGCCCCGCCGCGAGCAGGGCGCGGGCCTGCTCGACCCGCAGGCGCGGCAGCCAGCCCGGCGCGGCCTCCCGGTAGATGCGCGCCGCCTCCTCGTAGTGTCGCAGCGCGCCCGGGATGTCACCGATCAGCTGGGCGTGCTCGCCCAGGTTGTGCCGGACCTTGCCCTCGATGCGGGTGAGGCCGTGGTCGATCGCGAGCTGCAGGCAGCGGCGCAGGTCGGCGAGCGCGGCCGCGGAGTTGTTCATCGCGACGTGCATCAGCGCGCGGTTCATCAGGTTGCGCGTCAGGGGCAGCGCGTTGTCGGCAACGTCGCGCTCCAGCACGGGGATGATGCTGTCGAAGAGCTTCACTGCTTCGGCGAACCGGCCGGTGCGGCCGAAGACCAGCGCGCGCTGGGCCTCCACGACGGTCGTCAGCGACCGCCGCTGCGGGCCGTCCGGCAACGCGGACGGCAGGCCGGCGGCCTCGTCGAGGTGCGCGAGCCCGGCCTTCGCCGAGCCGACCTCCGCCTCGGCCAGTGCCAGGCTGATCAGGATCCGGGTGCGCAGCACGACCCATTCCGGGTCGGTCGCGTCCCCGGTGTCCAGCCTCTTCAGTGCGCGGTTGAGCAGGCGCACGGCCTCGACGTTCTGGAAGTCGCCGGAGGCGTCGGCGGCGCGGCGGTGCAGATCAGCGGCTGCGGAAAGGACGCGACTGCCTGCACCTGAACCTGCCACGGCTCCTATCTGAACACATCCGGAGATCAGTTGGGGCGGCCGGTGGAACTCAGAGCACGACCGCGGGCGTGACGACGGTGCGGCGGCTGCTGGCCCCGCCCACCGAGATCACGATCTGGGTCGTCCCGCGCGGCACGTCGTCGAGCACGAACCGCCCACCTTCGTCGGCGACGGTCGACGACGAACCGTGCTCGGCCACCCGCACCTCGACCCCGTGCGCGGCGGCGGGCACGAGCCAGCCGTCGATGCGGTGGCAGTGCCCCACCCTGGTCAGGTTGATCATCACCGTGAGGTCGCTGACCGTGAACGTGATCGTGCCCTCGTCGGTGATGCTGCGGACGCCGGCCAGCGCCGGATCGGCCCGCTCCCACTGGGCGATCTCGAAGTCGAGGTTCTCCAGCTCGAGGGCGAACTGCACGCGCTCGACCAGGCCCTGCGGCGGCGGGTCGGCGGCGGCCAGCACCCGCCCCAGGTCGGCCAGGAGCGCTTCGTCGTCGGGGTGTGCCCCACCCCCCGGCACTCCGATGTCGTTCATGCGCTGCCCCCTTCGATGTCCAGCAGTTCGCGCATCGTCTTCAGGCAGCGGCCACGGTTGGGCCCGATGCTGCCGCGCGGCATCTGCAGCGCTTCGGCGACGAGCCGGTACTCGGCGCGACCGGCCAGCACGGTGAGCCGCAGCAGCTCCTGGCACCGCTGCGGGAGTTGGCGGAAGGCGTGCCACAGCCGCTGGTCACGCTCGCTGCGCAGCACCTCGGCCTCGGGCGCGGGGTCCGTGCTCGGCACGGTCTCGGCCAGCTCGTCGGTCAGCGGCACCGGCGGCGGTTTCCGGCCGCGCACGCGCTGCGACTCGTGCCGCGCGGTGACGACCAGCCAGCCGGCCAGCGCCTTCGGCTCCCGCAACCGGTCGAGGTGGCTGACCAGCGCCAGCCACACGGTCTGGACCACGTCCTCGGCCGAATGGGTGTCCAGCCCCTGTCCGCGCGCCACGTTCCACACCAGCGGGGTCAGCTCGGCGACCAGGCGGTTCAGCGCTTTTCTGTTGCCCGCGCGGGCCGCCTCCAGGCACGCCTCGAACAGCTCCGGTCCGCGGAGTCCCTCCCAGGACGGATCCGCCTCGGCGGTCCTCGCTTCGGTCACCGCGTTCGCCCCCACTTCGAGTGGTACTCCTCGGGTCAGCGCTTGGCAGTATCTCCGGCCCTGTCACCGTGCAGAGCACGAAGGCCGGAGCCAGATACACAACATCACTCGTTCGGAGTAGTCACGGACAGCACGAACGTGACGGAGCGGCGCGGCTCGACCTCCCACGGCCGCGCCAGCTCCGCCCGGAGCAGGTGCCGGCCGGCCTCGACGACGTCGAGTGCCAGCCGGCGCACGCCCCCCTCGCCCGGTGGCCCCTCCCCGTGGGCCACCCCCCTGGACCGGACGTGCTCGTCGGCCACCACGCGGACCGCGTCCGGCAGCCGCCAGCGCCACCGGTACCCCGACCCGCGGACCTCCGGCAGGCGCAGCTCGACCGTGTCCCCCACGCGAAGCCGCGCCGTCTCCCCCGCGTCCGCCTGCACGAGCCGGATCTGTGCCACTGGAAGCTCCCCAGGGTGGCGGTGGCCGGCGGCCCCCTCGGCTGCCGGCCACCGCCGGTCTGTGCACCGGCGTCAGACCAGGATCTGGTCGATCTGCCCGGCGGCGTTCTCGTGGAAGGACACCGGCAGCCCGTGGTTGCGGGCCAGCAGCGCCAGCGTCGTCAGCGAGCTGCGGCCGTCCCCGGCGGAGGCGAGCCGCTTCCAGCCCAGGCCCGCGACGAACACCCAGACCCCCGGGTTGGCGCTCGTCGACCACAGGCTGGTGATGGAGCGGTTGCGGATCCACAGGCCGGCTTGCTGGTGCACCGGCTGCGGGGCGGGCGGGTGGCCGTTCCCGTTGACCGGCGGGGTGTTCGGGTCGTAGGCGCCGGTGGGCGGCGTGTTCGGGTCGTAGGCGCCCGTGGGCGGAGTGTTCGGGTCATACGCGCCGGTCGGCGGCGTGTTCGGGTCGTAGGCGCCCGTGGGCGGAGTGTTCGGGTCATACGCGCCCGTGGGCGGAGTGTTGGGGTCATAGGCGCCGGTGGGCGGGGTGTTCGGGTCGTAGGCGCCCGTCGGGGCACTCGCGGTCTCCGCGGTCAGGGCGGCCAGCTCGGCGTTCGGGTCGTCCCGCGGGCCGGTGTCCGGCGTCTCGCTCTTGCTCGTGGTCATGCTTCGCTCCCCATCAGTAGGTGGTCGCAACCTTGGTCAGCACGCCGCGGTCGAGGAACGGGCTGACGGGATGACCGCCCGCCCGCGCTTCGGCGAGCAACGCGAGCTGGCGGCTCACGCTCGCGGCGTCCCCCGAGAGCCGGACCCAGCCCAGCTGCTCCAGATACGCCCATTCGCCATCACCGGCGGAGAACAGGCGCAGCGCGCGCTGCGGCGGTAGCCAGGCGCGCAGGGTGACCCCGGTGCAGCCGAGGGTCGTCGGCCGCGGTTCCGGGTAGTCCTCGATGAAGGCCTCGCCGTAGGCGATGCGGAAGAACCCGCCCTCGCCCCAGTCGGTGCCCCAGGAGTTCTTGGCGATCCAGCAGTTCTGCTCGTCGTCCCACCCGATGAGCGCGACGCAGTGCCCGCCGTTGCTCTCCGTCGTGGTGGCGCGGTAGATGCCGCCGGTGTAGTGGAAGAAGTCGTCGTAGATCACCATGCACGCGGTGACCGGGCCGTAGCCGTAGATGTGGTGCTTGATCGCGGCCGGGTCCTGGGTGAGGTCGACGACCCCTTCCGCGCGGGCGACGCGGTTGACCCAGTTCGGGTGCAACGCGCCGGTTCCCTCGTCCGAGTAGGGCCAGTAATCCTCGAAGGTGACACCGTGGGAGGCGCAGTCACCCATCAGGTCGTCCGGCCAGGAGCCGGTGTCACCCGGCTTGCGGTGTCCGGGCGCGAACCCGAAGAACAGGTGCGCCTCGGACAGGTCGAGGCGCATGCCGGTGTTGCGGCGCGTGTAGGCGGCGGTCCCCTCGAGCGCCGCCACGGTGCCGAACGCGCTGCAGGACCCCGATTCCCCCTGGTCCTTCACCGGTGTGACGTAGCTGCGACCGCACACGTCGCGGAGGTCGAACTTCGTCGGCAGCGTGCTGCCCGGCGCGTGCACGGCGGTGCAGGGCTGGCCGGCGGCCCCGAGCGCGACCTCGAGCATCCGTCCGGGCAGATCCGCCCGGGCTTCCACCTCGGCCGCGCTCGGGGCCGGCACCCCCAGCCGCACCCTGCGCGACTCGCCCGCCAGCCGGCTGAGCACCGTCTCCCCCGCCTGCCACGGATCCCCCATCGTGGCAAGGGAATCCCGCACTGCGCGGATTTCCTCGGCGAAGGGCCGGGGAGAGCTCATGCGTTCCTCCAGTCGGTGTGCAACCAGCCAACGCCCCTATGACGCGGAGGGGCCCTCGCCAGATACACAGCGACAGAAGTTTTTCCAAAGCACCTGGTCGGCGGCGGCCGGTTTCACCCGTTCAGACCAATGCGACGGCTTCCGCGAGCTTCTCGCCCCACAACCGGTAGCCGGCCGGCCCGGGGTGGAAGCCGTCCGTCGCGAACAGCTCCGGGTTCACCACCTCGCGCGGCACCGGGCAGTAGGTGACCTCCGGCAGGGCCGCGAGCGTCGCCGCCGCCGCGTCCAGCGCGCCGCCCCGCAGGCCCAGGACCAGGCGCAACGGCTGCGGCAGCGACGGGAACGCGCCGAGCGGCGGGACCCCGGCCAGCAGGACCGGCACCGGCCCGAGCGCCCGGCGCGCCGTCACCACCAGGGCCAGCAGGTCGCGCCGGTAGCGGCCCGGCGAGCGCATCTCGATGGTGTCGTTGACGCCGAGCGCCACCACGAGCAGGTCCGCGGGCTCCCGGCACGCCTCGTCGAGCAGTTCCGACCGGACGGTGCGCGCGTTGGCGCCGGTCCGGCCCGCCACACGCCACGCGATCCCACGCCCGAGCCGCCCGGCGAGCGCCGACGCCAGCTGTCCGGTCAGCGCCTCCTCGTGCGTCTCCGCGCCGACGCCATCCACTGTGGACTCGCCGATCACCAGCAACCGCAGCGGGTCCGGGCCGGGAACCGAACCCGTCACCGGCCCGGAAGCGCCGGGCAGCCTCGGCGTCGTCCGGCGAACGCGAAGGCCCTGTGCGACCAGCACCGGCGCGAGTCCGACGGTGGCCGCGACGGTCAGGAAGGAACGAGAAGTTGACACCCGTTCACATTAGCCCTTGGCGATCGACACAGCCACCTTCGACAGCGCCGGATCCGCTGCCGCCCGCAGCACGTAGTCGGCCAGGTCGGCCCGCGAGATGGTGAAGCTGCCGCGCACGTTTCCCCTGGTCTCGCTGGCGATGCGGCCGGTGTGGGGGCCGTCGCCCAGCTTCGGCGGGCGCACGATGGTCCAGTCGAGGCCGGAGGCGATCACCCGGCGTTCCATCTCGCCCATGTCCGCGTACTCCTCGCGCAGCATGCGGATCAGCATCGGCTTGACCACCAGCCGCGTGAACCAGCCGTCACCCTCGCGGTGCATGCCGCTGTTGCTGACCACGACCAGCCGCCGCACGCCGGCCGTCGCCATCGCGGTCATGATGCTGCTCGTCCCGTCGCGGCAGATCACGCTCGGGCCGCGGTCGCGCGGCCCCAGCGCGGACAGCACGGCCTCGCGCCCGGTGATGGCCGGCACGAGCGAGTCCGGGTCGAAGACGTCCGCCGTCACGACTTCCAGCCGCGGGTGCGCGGGCACGTCCAGCCGCGCCGGATCGCGCACCACGGCGGTGACCTGGTGGCCCGCCGCCAGCGCCTGCCGCACCACCTCGACGCCCGTCCCGCCGGTCGCGCCGAACACCGTCAGCTTCACGGTTTCCCTCCCTGGTTAGTGTTCACTCACCTGCTATAGTGAGTGAGTACTCACTAACCGTCAAGCGAGCACTGAGAGACTGCTGAGAACGCATGGGAACTCGGGAGAAGATCCTGGCCGCGGCCACGCAGATCATGCGCGAGCAGGGCTACGCCCGCGCCACGACGAAGGAGATCGCGCGCGCCGCCGGCTTTTCGGAAGCGGCGCTGTACAAGCACTTCGCGGACAAGACGGAGATCTTCATCGGCGTGATCTCCTCCCAGCTGCCCGGTCTGGAGGCGATGCTGGGCGACCTCACCCCGGGGCGGCACAGCGTGCGCGCCAACCTGGTGCGGATCACCGCCACGGCGATCGACTTCTACACCGAGAGCTTCCCGATCGGGGCGTCCCTGTTCTCCTCACAGGAGCTGCTGACGGCCCACCGGGCGGCGATCCGCGAGCACGGCGCCGGGCCGCGCACGCCGGTCACCCGCCTGGCGAACTACCTGCGCGCCGAGCAGCGACTGGGCCGCCTGCCGTCCACATCGGACCCGGACGCGATCGCGGCTTTGCTGCTGGGCGCGGCGTTCCAGCAGGGATTCCTCCGACACTGGGACACCGAAACCGAGGACCCGACGGTGCTGGCGCGCAAACTCGTGAAGGCGGTGCTGCCCAGCTCGTGACCCGTCATCGAGCGAGAGCCTCGAGAACGAAGAACAGGCCGGATCGGGCTGCGGGCCGGGGCTCCTGGATCGTGTAGGCGACGAACGGGTGGTCCACCGACGCGATCAGCCGACGTCGACCCCCGTCACCACCGCGCCGCGGTCGCGCAGCTCGGAGTCAACGAATCCGCACCGCAGCCGGCGTCCAGGATCCGACGGCCGGCCACGTCCCCGGCGAGGGCCAGCATCGCGGGCCGCTCGTAGTAGGCGTTCATGTCGTTCACCTACCGCCGCACCCGCTCCCTCTCCCAGCGTTCGAACAGCAGCGGCAGCTCCTTGAGGATGAACGACAGGAAGTCCCGCATGTCGGCCAGCCGACGGCCCGCCGGCGTGTCCTCCCCCACCGCCTCGATGCCCTCCTCGGCCGCGTCCCGCCACATCTCCACGAACCGGTCCCGCTTGCGCATGCTGGCGAACCACATGTCGTCGAGCACGCGGAAGTGGTCGCGGCGCTCGCCGGGCTCCCGCTCCCGCTCGACCAGCCCCACCTGCTCCAGGTAACGCACCGCCCCGGACACCGCCGCCGGGCTGACCTGCAGCTTCTCCGCCAGCTCGCCCGCGGTGAGGCGGCTGTCGTCGGTCACCACGAGCGCGGCGAACACGCGCGCGGCCATGCGCTGGATGCCGAGCTGGGTGAGTACGAGGGCCAGCCGCTCGACGTACCGGCGGACCGCCTCTTCGTCACGCATGACCGATCATCCTTCCTCACCCGTCCAGCGCTTCAGCCAATCTATACGTTTTCCTAACTTCACAACTTTGTGAAATCACTGTAGCTTCGCGTCCATGGACAACGCCATCTCCATCGAGGGCCTGCACAAGTCGTTCGGTGCGACCAAGGCCCTCGACGACCTGAACCTGCAGGTCAAGACCGGAGAAGTGCACGGCTTCCTGGGCCCGAACGGGGCCGGGAAGTCCACCACCATCCGCGTCCTGCTCGGTCTGCTGCGCGCGGACCGCGGCATCGTCCGCCTGCTCGGCGGCGACCCGTGGCGCGACGCGGCGAGCCTGCACCGACGGCTCGCCTACGTCCCCGGCGACGTCAACCTCTGGCCCAACCTGTCCGGCGGCGAGGTCATCGACCTGCTCGGCCGGCTGCGCGGCGGGCTCGACAAGCGCCGGCGCGACGAGCTGATCGAGCGCTTCGACCTCGATCCGAAGAAGAAGGGCCGCACCTACTCCAAGGGCAACCGGCAGAAGGTCGCGATCGTCGCGGCCCTGTCCTCCGACGTCGAGCTGCTGATCCTCGACGAACCGACGTCCGGCCTCGACCCGCTGATGGAGGCCACCTTCCAGTACGCGATCCAGGAGGAGCGCGACAAGGGCCGCACGGTGCTGCTGTCCAGCCACATCCTCGCCGAGGTCGAGGCCCTGTGCGACCGGGTCAGCATCATCCGCAACGGGCACGCCGTCGAGACCGGCACGCTGAGCGAACTGCGGCACCTCACCCGCACCTCCATCGTGGCGGAGCTGGCCGGTCACCCGAACGGGCTCAGCTCGCTGTCCGAGGTGCACGACCTCAAGGTCGACGGCAACCGCGTCCGGTTCGACGTCGAGACCCAGTCGCTGGACCAGGTGCTGCGCAAGCTCACCGAGGTCGGCGTGCGCAGCCTGACCAGCCAGCCGCCGACGCTGGAGGAACTGTTCCTGCGCCACTACACGACCGAAGCGAGCGCCCGGTGACCGCGCTGGTGGGCACCCGGCAGCTGGTCCGCCTCGCGCTGCGGCGGGATCGGGTCGTGCTGCCGCTCTGGGTGCTGGTGCTCGGCGTCTTGCCCGCGAGCTCCGCGGGCGCCTACGACCAGCTGTACCCGGACGCGGCCAGCCGGGCGTCGCTGACGGCGGGGATGAGCGCGAACCCGTCCATCACCCTGCTGTACGGGCCGCCGTTCGACCTGTCCACCGCGGGCGGGTTCACGGCCTGGCGCTTCGGCGTGTTCCTGCCCCTGTTCGCCGCGCTGGCCTGCATCTTCACCGTCACGCGGCACACCAGGCAGGAAGAGGACACCGGGCGGCAGGAGCTGCTGTCCTCGGCCGTGACCGGGCGCTACGCCGCCCTGACCGCCGCGTTGATCACCGCGGGCATCGGCGCGGTCGGAACCGGGCTGCTGGTCGCACTGGGCCTGATCGGCGCGGGCCTGCCGTCCGGCGGTTCGGTGGCGTTCGGGCTCGCGATCACGTTGACCGGGCTGGTGTTCGCCGCGGTCGCCGCGATCGCCGCCCAGCTGGCCGAGTACTCGCGCACCGCGAACGGCATCGCCTCCGCCGTGCTCGGGTTCGCCTTCCTGCTGCGCGCGGTCGGTGACTCGGCGACGGACGTTTCGTGGCTGTCGTGGCTGTCGCCGCTCGGGTGGTCGACGCAGATGCGGCCGTTCGCCGGCGACCGGTGGGCCGTCGCGCTGCTGCTCGTCGCCATGGCCCTCGTGCTGGGGACGGTGGCCTACCGGCTGCTGCCGCGGCGGGACGTCGGGATGGGCGTCTTCCCGGCGCGTCCGGGACCGCCGGTGGCGGCGCCCGGGCTGCGGTCGCCGTTCGCGCTGGCCTGGCGGCTGCACCGGGGTGTGCTGATCGGCTGGACCGTCGGGTTCGCGGTGCTGGGGGCAATGTTCGGCTCGCTGGCCGCGGGTATCGGCGACATCGTCGGCGAAAGCGCGCAGGCACAGCAGATGCTCGAGCGGCTGGGTGGCGCGCAGAGCCTGGTCGACACGTACCTCGCGGCGATCGCCGGCATCTTCGGGATGGTCGCGGCGATGTACGCGGTGCAGGCCACGCTGCGGATGCGTGCCGAGGAGACCGCGCTGCGGCTGGAACCGCTGCTGGCGACCCGCGTGCGGCGGTTGCGGTGGGCGGGCAGCCATCTGGTGTTCGCGCTGCTGGGGACGGCTCTGCTGCTGGTCGTGTCGGGCCTGTTCGCCGGGCTGCTGCACGGGTTGCGGGTCGGGGACGTGAGCGGCCAGGTGCCGGCGGTGCTCGGCGCGACGATCGCGCAGGTGCCCGCGGTGTGGGTGGTCGTCGGGATCGCCGTGGTGGTGTTCGGGTTCGCGCCGAAGCTGGCGACGGCGGCGTGGGGGGTGGCCGCGTTGTTCCTCCTGTTGTCGCTGTTCGGGCCGGTCGTGCAGGCGCCGCAGGTGGTGCTGGACATCTCGCCGTTCACGCACGTGCCGAAGTTGCCGAGCGCGGAGTTCGTGGTCACGCCGTTCGCGTGGCTGCTCGGGATCGCCGCGGTCGCGCTTGCCACGGGCCTGGCACGGTTTCAGCGGCGCGACATCGGGTAGTCCCGGTTCATCCGAGCGGCAGCGCCTGGACTCGTCGGGGGGTCCGGGCTCTGCCGTTCATTTTTTTGTCGGTACCCCTCGCTAACGTTGTTCATCAGGCGGGACCGAGGGGGGACCATGCGATGGGGGTTGTTGGGGCACGGGGATTTCCGGCGTCTGTGGCTGGCCGACGCGCTGAGCCAGTTCGGCGACCGGATCAACCTGCTCGCGGTGCCGTTGCTGGCGGCGATCACGCTGCGGGCGACGGCGTGGCAGGTGTCCGTGCTGCGGACGCTGGAGACGCTGGCGTACTTGCTGCTGGCGTTGCAGGTGGGCGCGTGGACGGACCGGATGCGCAAGCGGCGCGTGCTGGTGGCGGCCGATGCCGGGCGCGCGGTGGCGTTCGGTTCGGTGCCGGTCGCGGCGGCGTTCGGTGTGCTCACGATGCCGCAGCTGTATGTGGTGGTGGCGGTGGCCGGGGTGCTGTCGGTGTTCTTCGAGGTGGCGCACCGGACGTACCTGCCGAGCCTGGTCCCGCGCGCACAGCTGGTCGAAGGCAACGCGCGGCTGCAGGCCAACGTGTCGGTCGCGGCAGTGGCGGCGCCCGGCCTGTCGGGATGGCTGGTGCAGCTGTTCGGCGGCGCCACGGCGGTCGGGGTGAACGCGGTGAGCTTCCTGTGGTCGGCGGCGTGGTTGCGGCGGATCCGCGCGCCGGACCGCCTGCCGGAGGCGCGGGCGAGAGCCCCGCTGCGACGCGAAATCGGCGACGGGCTCCGGTTCGTCTTCCGGCACCCGGTGCTGCGCGCGATCGGAGCGCACGACGTGTGCGTCAGCGTCTGCCAGCAGTTCCAGATCACGGTGGCGGCACTGTTCCTACAGCGCGAGGTGCACCTGTCGCCGGGCCTGATCGGATTGCTGCAGGCGGGCGGGCTGACCGGGGCGGTGCTCGGCGCGGCGGTGGCCCGCCGGCTCGGCAGGCGGCTCGGCGAGGCGCGGCTGATGTGGATCAGCGCGCTGGCGTGGGGCGTGGGATACCTGATGATCCCGTTGACCACGCCGGGCTGGGGTCTGGCCTGGTACCCCGTCGGCAACTTCCTGACCGGGATGAGCATCGTGGTGCTCAACGTGCACCAGCTCAGCTACCGCCAGGCGGTGACGCCCGAGCGGCTGCAGGGCCGGGTGGCGGCCACCTCCGCGTTCCTGTACTTCGCGCCGGGGCCGGTCGGAAGTGCGCTCGCCGGGGTGCTGGCGAGCGTGGCCGGGCTGCGCGGGACGTTGTGGCTGGCCGGAGCCGGGGTGGCGGCGTCGGCGCTGTGGCTGGTCTGCTCGCCGTTGCGGCGGATGCGGCGGTTGCCCGAGGCATACGAGGAGGAGCGCACGGGTAGTCACGCCACATGACCCTCGATGGAGTACCGCGCCAGCTCTTCCTCGCCGGTCAGTGGCGTGACGCCGCGGACGGCAGCCGCTTCGGTGTGCACGATCCGGGGACCGAGCAGCAGCTCTGCGAGGTCTCCGACGCGCAGGACGCCGATGTCGGGGAGGCCATCGAGGCGGCCGTCGCGAAGCAGGAGGAGTGGGCCGCGACCCCGCCGCGCGAGCGGGGCGAGATCCTGCGCCGCGCGTGGCAGTTGATGACCGACCGCGCCGACGAGCTGGCCCGGTTGATGACGCTGGAGATGGGCAAGAGCCTGGAGGAGTCGAAGGCCGAAGTCACTTACGCCGCCGAGTTCTTCCGGTGGTTCGCCGAGGAGGCCGTGCGCATCGACGGGCGGTACGCGCGCAGTCCGGCCGGTGGCGGGCGCGTGCTCGTGTCGAAGCACCCGGTGGGGCCGTGCATCCTGGTGACGCCGTGGAACTTCCCGCTCGCGATGGGCACCCGCAAGATCGGGCCGGCCATCGCCGCGGGCTGCACCATGATCGTCAAGCCGGCGCAGCTGACGCCGCTGTCGATGCTGAACCTCGCTGGCCTGCTCAACGAAGCCGGGCTGCCGGACGGGGTGCTGAGCGTGCTGCCGAGCACGTCGGCGAGCCGGGTCGTTAACCCGGCCCTGGCCGACCCGCGGATCCGGAAGCTGTCCTTCACCGGGTCCACCGAGGTCGGGCGCAAGCTGGTCGAGCAGTGCGCGCCGAACCTGCAGCGGATGTCCATGGAGCTGGGCGGCAACGCGCCGTTCCTGATGTTCGAGGACGCGGACCTGGACGCGGCGGTCAAGGGCGCTGTCACCGCGAAGATGCGCAACAACGGCGAATCGTGCGTGGCGGCGAACCGGTTCCACGTGCACTCGTCGGTGGCCGGGGAGTTCGTGCGGCAGCTGACCGAGGCGATGTCGTCGCTGAAGGTCGGGCACGGCACCGAGGACGGGGTCAAGGTCGGGCCGCTGATCAGCGCCGAGCAGCGGGACAAGGTGATCGAGCTGGTCGACGACGCGCTGTCCCGCGGCGCGCACGCGACCACCGGCGGCAAACCGCTGGACGGCGACGGCTTCTTCTACGCGCCGACCGTGCTCACCGACGTCCCGCCGGACGCCCGCATCCTGCGCGAGGAGGTGTTCGGCCCGGTCGCGCCGGTGACCACGTTCGACGACGAGGACGAGGCCGTCCGGCTCGCCAACGACACCGAGTTCGGCCTGGTGGCCTACGTGTTCACGCGCGATCTGGACCGCGCCATCCGCGTCGGCGAGCGGATGGCGACCGGGATGGTCGGGCTCAACACCGGGCTGGTGTCGAACGCGTCGGCGCCCTTCGGCGGCGTGAAGGCGTCCGGGTTCGGCCGGGAGGGCGGCGCCGAGGGCATCGAGGAGTACCTCGACGTGAAGTACATGGCGCTGTCGCTCAGCGGTACTCCGTAGCGATCCGCAATCTTAGTCCGATGAGGACTGTCGCGGTGAGACGGTCCAGCCACCGGCGCCCGCGCCCCCAAGCCCGGCCAACGCGACAACCAGCACACCCAAAGCCACCAACACCACCTGCCAACCCCACGCCCGCGCAGCCCGTCAGCCCACCTCCCCAGCGCCCTCCTGGAGGTGCGCACTGATCGGCACCACGAGCGGCGTTCCGGAGACCGGGTCGGGCAACACCTTCGCCGTCAGGCCGAAGATCTCGTCCAGCAGGGGCTCCGTCAGCACCGTCGACGGCGGGCCCTGCGCGATGATCCGTCCGTCGCGCATCGCTACCAATGTGTCGGCGTAGCGGGCGGCCAGGTTCAAATCGTGCAGGACCATCACGACCGTTGTGCCGCGGTCGCGGTGCAGGCGGTGCACCAGGTCCAGCACGTCGATCTGGTGGGCCAGGTCCAGGTACGTGATCGGCTCGTCCAGGAGCAGCAGTCCGGTCTCCTGCGCGAGCGTCATCGAGATCCACGCGCGCTGCCGCTGCCCGCCGGACAGTTCGTCGACCACGCGATCGGCGAGCACGTCCATGCCTGTGAGCCGCAAGGCGTTGGAGATCGCGTCCTCGTCCGATGACGACCACTGCCGGTACCAGCGCTGGTGCGGGTGCCGCCCGCGCGCCACCAGATCGCCGACCGTCAGGCCCTCGGGCGCGACCGGCGACTGCGGCAGCAGCCCGACCACCTTCGCGACCTCGCGCGTCGGCAGCGTGTCGATCCGCTTGCCGTCCAGCAGCACCGCGCCCTCCCGCGGCGCCAGCAACCGCGCCAGCGCCCGCAGCAGCGTCGACTTGCCGCAACCGTTCGGGCCGATGATCGCGGTGATCGTGCCGTCCAGGACATCCAGGTCCAGGCCGTCGACCACCACCCGCTCGCCGTACCCCAGCCTCAGCCCTTCGGCGCGCAGTCGTGACGTCATGCTCGTGCCTCCCGGCGGCTCCGGACGAACAGGAAGATCAGATACGGCGCGCCGAGGATCGCGGTCAGCACCCCGACCGGCAGATCCGGCAACAACAGCCGGGTCAGCAGGTCCGCACCCACGGTCAGCAACGCCCCCAGCACCATCGACCCGACCAGCGGCGGCTGCGCGGTCTTCGCCAGCCGCACCGCGATCTGCGGCGTCGCCAGCGCGACGAACGTGATCGGCCCGGCCGCGGCGGTGGCGATCGCGGCCAGCGCGGCCGCCAGCAACAGCAGCGCCCCGCGCGCACCGTCCACCCGGATGCCGAGGCCGCGCGCGGTGTCGTCGCCGAACTGCAGCCCGCCGACCGTCCGCCCGCAGACCAGGGTGATCGGCACCAGCACGGCCAGCGCGATCGCGACCGGGCCCACCGAGTCCCACCCGACGTCGGCCAGGTTGCCCACCAGCCACGTCGTCGCACGCGCCGCGTCGTTCACGTCCCCGGCGGCCAGCAGCCAGTTCACGATGTTGTAGCTGATCGCCCACAGCCCGATGCCGATCAGCACCATGCGGTAGCCGTCGATGCCGCGCCGCCACGACAACGCGTACAGCAGCACGCCCGCCAGCAACCCGCCGATCAGCCCGGCGACCGGCACACCGAGCGCGCTCACCATCCCGCTGACCTGGCCGCGGTACCCGCCGGCGACGATCGCGGTGACCGCGCCGACACCCGCGCCCCACGTGATGCCCAGGATGTCCGGGCTGGCCAGCGGATTGCGCGCGACCGACTGGAACAGGGCGCCGGACAGCCCGAGCGCGGCGCCCACCAGCACACCGGCGAGCGTGCGCGGCAGGCGCAGGTCGAAGATGATCCCGCGTTCCCGCCGGGTTCCGCCGCCGAGCAGGGTCTCCAGCACGTTCCAGATCCCGATGCGGGAGCTGCCCATCCCTATGTTGATCGCGGCGACGAGCACCAGCAGCACCGCCGCGATGACGACGACCGCGATCACCCGCGGCTTGACCATCCACGCCACCGGCCCGGCGGCCAGCACCTTGCGACTCATACCTTGCTCAGCCCCCGCCGCCGCACCAGCACGATGAACACCGGCGCCCCGATGATCGCGAGCAGGATGCCGACCTCGAAGTTGTCGCCGGTCAGCACGCGCCCGAGCACGTCGGCCGTCAGCAGCAGCACCGCGCCGAGCAGCCCGGCCACCGGCACCAGCCAGCGGTAGTCCGGGCCGGTGATGGCGCGGGCGAGGTGCGGCACGACGAGCCCGAGGAACGCGATCGGCCCGCACGCGGCCACCGCCGACCCGGTCAGCAGCGTGATCGCGGCGACGCCGAGGACCCGCGTGCGCAGCACCCGCTGTCCGAGTGCGGTCGCGACGTCCTCGCCCAGCGCCAGCGTGTTCAGGCCGGGCGTGTTGACCAGCGCGAGCAGCAGGCCGAGCACCAGGAACGGCGCGATCTGACCGGTGATCGCGAAGTCGCGCCCGGCGATCGACCCGATCCGCCAGAACCGGTAGGTCTCCATGCCGCGCTCGTCGCCGAGGATGATCGCCGACACCAGCCCGTGCAGCAGGGCGCTCACCGCCGCCCCGGCCAGCGCGAGCGTCACCGGGGTCGCACCCTTGCCGCCGACCGCGCCGAGCAGGAACACCGCGACGCTGGCCAGCATCGCGCCGGCGAACCCGAACCAGATGAAGCCGTAGAGCCCGTCGACGCCGAGCACGACGACCGCGAACACGACCGCCAGCGCCGCGCCGTGCGTGACGCCGAGCAGGCCGGGGTCGGCCAGCGGGTTGCGCGTGTGGCCCTGCATGAGCGCGCCGGCGACGCCGATCGCGAGCCCGACGAGCAGGCCCAGCACCGTGCGCGGCACCCGCAGCGACCGGACGATGATGTCCGATTCGGACCCGGTCGGCTGGGTGAGCGCCGTCCACACCTCACCGAGCGGGATCGTCTTCGTCCCGAGCGCGACACTCGCCGCGCAGATCAGGACCAGCAGTACGGCGAGCCCGCCGATACCGGCGAGACGACGCTGCCTGCGCGTCCGTGGCCGGGCTGTCGCCACCACCGTCACTGATGTCGCCTATCACTCGCGCTTCCAAAGGGGACAAACCGCATCCTATGCTCCGCGTTAGGCAAGGCTAACCGAAAGAGAGATCCCGATGACGAGACCGTGGCGAGCAGCACTGACGCTGGCCGTGACCGCGTGCCTGACCCTCACGGCGTGTGGTGGCGGTACCGAAGAAGCCGCGCAGCAGGGCGAGACGGGCCAGGCCGGCTATCCGCGCACCATCCAGCACGCGATGGGTTCGACCGTGCTGGAGACGCAGCCGAAGACCGTGGCCGCGCTCGACACCAGCTACGTGGACGCCGCGCTCGCGCTCGAAGCCCAGGTCGTGGCGTACACGAAGTACCGCAACTACGACCAGCTGCCCGACTACCTCGGCGACGACCGCCGGTTCGGCGCGGGCGCCAAGGTGATCGGCCCGCTGGAGAGCCCGGACGTCGAGCAGCTCTACGACATCAAGCCGGACGTGATCGTGTCGGCGAAGGTGCGGCACGAGAAGTACTACGACCAGTTCACCGGGGTCGCGCCGACGGTCTTCTCCACCACGACCGGCGCGATCTGGAAGGACAACATCCGGCTGCTCGCGCAGGTCCTCGGCAAGGAGCCGCTGGCCGAGCAGAAGATCGGCGCCTACGAGCAGCGGGCGCAGCGGATCGGCCAGGAGATCGCGGCCAAGCTCGGCCGGGCGCCCACGGTGTCGATCGTGCGGTTCGTCGAGGGCGAGCCGACCGTGCGGCTCTACAGCAGCGCGTCCTACCCCGGCATCGTGATGGCCGACGCGAAGCTGTCCCGGCCCGCCGGCCAGCCGGACGCCACCGACAAGATCTCGGTGAACCTCAGCCAGGAGGACATCGCGAAGCTGGACGCGGACGTCATCTTCGTGTCCTCGTACGCCGATGAGACCAAGACGGCAGAGGATCCGAAGGCGAAGTTCCAGGCCAACCCGCTGTGGGCGACGCTGAAGGGCAAGATCGTCGAGGTCAGCGACTCGACCTGGTTCAGCGCGGTGAGCCTGCAGGGCGCGCAGGTGATGCTGACGGACCTGGCGAACCAGTTCGGCGTCACGCCGTGACCCGGCGCGGGGCCGCGTCCGGTGTGGGCGCGGCCCCGCGGCTCTACGGTGGAGCCATGATTTTCATCACCGCGAAGTTCCGCATCCTGCCCCAGTACGCCGACGACTGGCCCGCCATCGCGCGGGACTTCACGCTCGCCACCCGCGCCGAGCCGGGCTGCCTGTGGTTCGACTGGTCCCGCAGCGTCGAGGACCCGACCGAGTACGTGCTGGTGGAAGCCTTCCGCGACGGCGCCGCGGGCGCGGCGCACGTCCAGTCCGACCACTTCAAGACCGCGCAGCGGACCCTGCCGCCCCACCTGGCGGAGACCCCGCGGATCGTCAACTTCGACGTGCCCCAGGACGACTGGTCCGAACTGGGCGAGATGGCTGTGCAGCGCTAGGCGCTCCGGGCTCGGAGTGAAGCGCCGGGCAGTCGCGCAGTCTGCGGCGGTTCACCTCGTCACACCGCGGCGCAGCGTGTCGCGCTAGGCGCGCAGGCCGTCGGCGATGATCTTCGCCAACTGGCGTCCCGGCGGGGCCTGGCGCTGGATCGCCAGGTAGCCCGCGAGCAGGGCGGTCAGGTCACCCGGCTCGACGTCGGCCCGGACGGCGCCCGCGGCCTGCGCCCGGCGCAGCAGGCCGGCGAACGCGGCGCGGAACTCGGCGCGTTCGTCCGAAGCGGCCTTGAACGGCAGAGCGGTGCTCGCCTCCAGCGCGTCGCACAGGGCCTTGTTCAGCAGCGCCTGCTCGGCCACCACGTCGAAGAACTCGAAGAACACCGCGCCCGGGTCGGCCGCTTCGAGCCGCTCCTTCGCCTGCGCCGCCAGCCACTCGATCCGGTCCAGCACGACCGCCTCGAACAGCAGCTCCTTGCTGGGGAAATGCCGGTAGACCGTGCCGGCGCCGACCCCCGCCCGGCGCGCGATCTCGTCCAGCGGCACCGACGGGCCCTCGTCCGCGAACGCCTCCTGCGCCGCGGCCAGGACACGGGCGCGGTTGCGGCGCGCGTCGGCGCGCAGTCCGGTGCGGCTCACGGGGGTCGTCATCGTGTCCGATTCTAGCCGCCCGCGGTCACGGTGGGTTCGGCGAACAACCCGACCAACCCGGCCCACGCGCCGGGCACCAACAGCACCGCCAGCACCGTGAAGACCGGCACGACCAGGAACTTCTCCACGCCCTTGCCGGTGCGGAAGCGCAGGAACGCCGGCGGCCGCAGCTCGTACCAGGTCTCACCGGCGATCGGCACCGGGAACAGGAACGGGCAACCCGACTCGGTGAGAGCGTCGCCGAGGCAGTGCACGAAACACCCCACCGCGACCGCGATCCCCAGCCAGCCGGTGAGCTGCGACAACTCGGCCGCGGCGCTGGCCGTCAGCGCCCACCACACCACCCCGCCACCGGCGACCAGCAGCAACCAGTCCCCGAGCGCGTCCGCGGCGAGCAGCAGCGCGAACAGCACCACCCCGGCCACGACGTACCAGCCGCCGGCCCGGGTGCCGTACGTCGTCGCCGCGCCCAGGCCGATCGCGAACAGCAGCGTGTGCGACAGGTGCCGGTGGCTGCCCCGTCCCCGCTCGTCGCGTGGGCCCTTGGTGACCTTGTAGAGCGCCGCCGAGGTGTGCCGGAGCAGCCAGCACACCACGCCGGTGATCGGCCCGAGCAGCTTCGAGGCGCGGGCGTGCGGGTGGTCGAGGTCGGGCAGCAGCGCGAAACCGGCGGTCGTCGCGGCGAACGCCAGCGCCTGGTGCACGGAGCCGGCGCCGATGGCCGGGGCGAGCGCGAGACCGGCGCACCAGCCGGTGAGCGCGTGGGTGGAGCCCATCATGAAGAAGATCTTGGCAAGATGGACCCCGACCGACGCGAAGGGACGCGCATGAGCATGACCACCGAGGCGCCCAGCGACGAGCTGCGGGCGTTCTGGGCCGAGCGGCACCTGTGCATGCTCACGACCCTGCGTCCGGACGGGAAACCGCACGTCGTGCCGGTCGGGGTCACCGTGGACGAGGACTTCACCACGGCGCGGGTGATCTGCCGCCGCGGCAGCGTCAAGGCACGCAATGTCCGGGCCGGCGAACCCGCGCGTGTCGTGGTGAGCCAGGTGGACGGTCGCCGTTGGTCGAGTTTGGAGGGATCGGCTGTGGTCCGGGAGGATCCGGAGTCTGTGGCGGACGCGGAAAACCGGTACGCCGTGCGGTACCACCGGCAGCCGAAGCCGAACCCGGAGCGGGTCGTGATCGAGATCAGCCTGGATCGCCGGCTCGGCATGAGGTAAAGCACACGGTTGGCGGGTTGCGGACAAACGGGAAGATAAGGCAGTAATTCAGGGTGCGGACCGCGAAGACCCTCAAGATCGACAGCCCGTTCGCGGGCGGCACGACGTGGGACGTCGTCGATCGGACCGTGATCGGCGCGCTCGCGCCGTCGATGATCAGCACCCTGCGCCGGGGGTCCGAGGACTTCCTGTGGTTCGCCGAGCGGCGCATCGCCGGTCACCAGCTGGGCCGTCCGGGCCGTTGGGACCACCCGGTGGAGCGGGAGCTGCTCGGGTGGCGCTCGCGGCTGGCGTTCGAGCTGGACCCGCCGGTGGTGATCCCGGAGATCGACCTCAAGCTGTCGCACTGGGTGCGCAACACGCACGAGGAGTTCCTGCGGCGGCTGCCGGCGACCGGGGGCGTGGTGCAGCTGGAGAGCGTCCGGGACGTGGACGCGTGGCTGCACACGCTGATCGACCACTACAAGGCCGTGAAGGCCGCCGGTGAGGAGCAGCTCGACCCGGACGCCCGGGCCACGCTGATGGCGTGGTTCCGGAACACGTTCTTCAAGATCCGCCGCGCGGCCGACCGGGTCGGGTTGACGCGGGTCCGTCCCTGACGCGCTACCCGATCGGCTGCCACCAGGGGTCGATGGGCTTCGGGGCGTCCACGTCGATCCGTTCGCCCGGGCGTGGGATCGCCAGGGCCACGTCGTGCGCCTTCGCTTCGCTCCAAGCTCGCTCGGCCGGCTCGCTCCAGCCGTGCATCGCCAGGCGGAACGTGCCCCAGTGCACCGGGATCAGCAAGCCACCACGCACGTCCCGGTGCGCGGCGACTCCCTCCTCCGGCGTCATGTGGATGTCCGGCCACGCCGGGTGGTACGCGCCGATCTGCACGAGCGCCGCGTCGAACGGGCCGTACTTCTCCCCGATCGTGCGGTAGCCCTCGAAGTAGCCCGAGTCCGCCGTGTAGAACACCTTCCGCCCGGACCGCGCCACGATCCACGACGCCCACAGCGTGTTGTTCCGCGTGAACGCCCGCCCGGAGAAGTGCTGCGCGGCCGACGCGGTCACCTCGACACCGCCCACCGACACCGACTCGTCCCAGTCCAGCTCGATGATCCGCTCGGCCGGGATCCGCCACCGGCGCAGGTGCGCGCCCACCCCGAGCGGGACCACGAACGGCGCCCGCTGCGTCTTCGCCAGCCGCACCACCGTCGGCCGGTCCAGGTGGTCGTAGTGGTCGTGCGAGACGATGATGACGTCCAGCTCCGGCAACTCCGACAGCTGGTGCGGCGGCTCGTGCATGCGCTTCGGCCCGACGAACCGCGACGGCGAGACCCGCCTGCCCCACACCGGGTCCACCAGCACCTTCCGGCCGTCGATCTCGATCAGCGACGACGCGTGGCCGTACCAGGTGATGTGCAGGCCCTCATCGGCCGGCGCCTGCGGCGGCACCAGCGGCACCGGCCCGGTCGGCTTGCGCTGCTGCTTGCCGAACACCATCTCGCCGACCAGGTCGCGCGCCCGGGCCGGCTGCACGAGCGGCGGGGCGAGGTTGCGGAACCGGCCGTCGTGGAACTGCGGGGAGCGCCGCATGCGTTCGGGGTCGGGGCGCCCGCCGAACGCCACCGGGATCTCCCACAGGGCCGCCACCGCCGTGCCGAGCAGCGCGGGCAGGGCCCACCGCAACGTCTTCGCCATGTCCGGACAACTACGAACCGACCGCGGATGTTCCCAGCGGCGCCAGCGGCCCGGACGGATCGGCGGGCCACAGGCAGCTGCCGAGCGGATCGACCAGCGAGCACAGCGCCGGCCCCTGGACCAGGCGGTACGACGGCCCGACCCCGCCGCGCGCGATCACGTCCCGGTACGCTGCGACCCCGTCGGTCGGCCGGCGGGTCAGCGCCGGATCACCGAGAGCGTCCACTTCGTACAGTCCGAAGCGTGGCCGGTAGCTGCCCCACTCGTAGTTGTCGGTGATGCTCCAGTGGTTGTAGCCGATCACGTTCATGCCGTCGGCCTTCGCGCGCTGCACCCAGAACAACGTGTCCCGGATCGACGCCGCGCGGGTGTAGCCGTCTTCGCGTGGTTGGCCGTTGTCGGTGGGCAGCCCGTTCTCCACGATGTACAGCGGCAGGTCCGGGTAGCGGTCGTGGTAGAAGCGCAGCGCGTAGTAGATGCCCTCCGGCTGCGGCTTGACCTTCCAGAACTGCTCGAACGCCGCGTGGACCGCCGTCAGGTTGGTCAGGCTGACGCCGTAGTAGTAGTCGAGCCCGACGAAGTCGACCTTGTCGGTGATCCGGTCCATCACCACCAGATCGGTGACCGGGTTGAAGCCGGCGTAGAAGGCCTGGTTGCTGGTCACCCGCGCGGACGGGTCGAGCCGGTGGATCTCGTCGTAGGCGCGGCGGTGGGCGGCGACCACGTTGGCCTGCCAGGCGGGGATCTGGAACGGGTTGATCGCGCCGATCTTCAGCTCCTGCGTGAGGAACGCGACCGGCTCGTTGAACGTCACCCACAGCACGTCGTCGTAGCGCTCGGCGATCCGGGTGGTGAAGGCGAGGAAGTCGTCGACGGTCTTGGCGGCGGTGAACCCGCCCTGGTCGGCCACCCAGCCCGGGTAGACCCAGTGGCTCAGCGTGATCATGGGGGTCATGCCGGCGTCGCGGATGTGCCGGACGACGTCGTCGTAGTAGGCCAGTTCGGCCTCCTCCCACACGCCCGGCGCGGGCTGCACGCGCGCCCATTCGACGCTGAACCGGAAGGTGTTGACGCCGAGGTCCTTCGCCAGCTGGATGTCTTCGGCGTAGCGGTGCCGGAAGTCGGTGGCGTTGGCGTACGGGTCGACGCCGCCCTTCGCCACGTAGCGGGACCAGTTGCTGTCCGGGGCGCTGCCTTCGGACTGGAAACCCGCGGTGGCCACGCCCCAGTAGAAGTGGCTCTCGGCGGACGCCGGGGTCACCGGGACCAGCGCGGCGCAGAACAGGACGACGAGCGCTATCCGGGCCAGACGCGACATGTGAAAGAAATTTACGTTTCCGGCGACGGCCCGTCAACGATCAACCGGTCCGGGTCTCCTGGACCAGCCACTCGAGGTACTCCGCGCTGCCGCCCTCGATGGGCGTCGCGATGATCTCCGGCACCTCGTAGTTGTGCTGCTGCTTGATCAGCTCGACCAGGGCAGGAACCCGGTCGGCCGCGGTCTTGATCTCCACCCGCCACTCGGGATCGGCGTGCACCTCGCCGTCCCACCGGTAGACGCTCAGGATCGGTCCCACTATCTGGGCGCACGCGCCCAACCGCGCCTCGACGGCCTGCGCCGCCAGCTCCCGGGCCGTGGTCTCGCTGTCGGTGGTGGACGACACGATCACGTGTTCGCGCATGGGCCCGATTAGAGCACCGCGCGCGCCTCAAACCCAGCCCGCCTGCTGGTCCTCGCGCTGCTCGTCGGCGTCGGCGCTGGCCTGGTGGGTCAGCGCGGCGACCGCCTGCGCCAATTCCGCGCGCACCTGGTTCCCGTCGGTGCGGTCGGTGTGCAGCGTGATGGCGATCTCGCACTGCGCGGGACCGCGGTCGATCACCCGCAGCTCACCGCAATCGTCACCCTCGCTTTCGGTTCCCCATGCCAGCTGTCTGCTCGCCGCGTCCGTGCGCAGCCAACCCTCGGCCAGGTTTTGTGGCAGGAACCGGGGGAGGTTGGGTGTGTCGGAGATGAACGCGAACGCCTCGTCGGCGGGCAGATCGGCGGTCGCGGTGTAGTGGAACGTCTCCATGCGATCGGAAGTAGCCGTGTGACGCGGGGCTAAACGGGGTACGCCGGACCTTATGCGACTCGGCGTGCTCGACATCGGTTCGAACTCCGCTCAGCTCCAAATCGTGGATGCCCACCCGGGCGCTCCGCCACTACCGGCGCTGGCTGTGAAAGAGCCCACACGCCTGGCCGAGCAGATCGACGAGTACGGGGCGATCGCCGAAGAGGGCGTGTGCCGGGCGGTGGACGCCGTGGAGGCCGCGCTCGCCGCGGCCCGGCTGCACCGCGTCGAGCAGTTGTTCCTGTTCGCGACCTCGGCGATCCGGGACGCGGCCAACCGGGACGAGATCATCAACCGGATCGAGGAGCGCACCGGAGTACGCCCCCAGTTCCTCACCGGCGAGGACGAGGCCCGGCTGACCTACGCCGCCGCGCACCGCTGGTACGGCTGGTCCGCCGGCCGCCTGCTGCTGCTCGACATCGGCGGCGGCTCGCTGGAGATCGCACTCGGCCGCGACGCCGAACCGCAGCTCACGCTGTCCCTGCCGCTCGGCGCGGGACGGCTGACCCGGATGTTCCTGCCCGACGACCCGCCGTCGGTGAAGCAGGTCAAGGCGATGCGGCGGCACGTGCGGGACATGCTGCGCGAGGTCGCCGACCGGCTGAGATGGGAGGGCGTGCCCGCCCGCGCCGTCGCCACGTCGAAGACGTTCAAGCAGCTGGCCCGCCTGGCCGGGGCGCCGCCGCAGCGGCGCGGCCCGTTCGTGCGGCGCACCCTCACCGTGGACGCGCTCAACGCGTGGATCCCCCGCCTGGCCGAGATGAAGACGTCCGAACGGGCCCGCCTGCGCGGGGTGTCCGCGCCGCGCGCCCGGCAGATCCTGGCCGGCGCGATCGTCGCCAAGGCGACCATGGACACGCTCGACATCCGCAAGGTCGACGTGTGCCCGTGGGCCCTGCGCGAGGGGATCATGTTGCACCACCTGCAAACCCTGCAGGTCTACGACGGTCTGCCGCTGCAGGCGATCAGCACCGCGGTGCCGGAGGTGTCGGGCCGCGGCGCCCCGGGTAAGTCCCTCGTGGGACTGAGCCGAGGAGCGTGAGGAGTTTTCCATGTCGGAGACGGTCGGCGACTACCTGCTGCAGCGCCTGCGGGAGTGGGACGTCGAGCAGGTGTTCGCCTACCCCGGCGACGGCATCAACGGGATCGTCGCCGCGTTCGGCAAGGCGGACAACAAGCCTCGCTTCGTCCAGGCCCGTCACGAGGAGATGGCCGCGTTCGAGGCGGTGGGGTACGCCAAGTTCAGCGGGCACGTCGGGGTGTGCATGGCGACCTCGGGGCCGGGCGCCATCCACCTCCTCAACGGGTTGTACGACGCCAAGCTCGACCACGTCCCGGTGGTGGCGATCGTCGGGCAGACCGCGCGCAGCGCGATGGGCGGGTCCTACCAGCAGGAAGTGGACCTGCAGCCGTTGTTCAAGGACGTCGCCAGCGAGTACCTGGTCGAGGTCAACGTCGCCGAGCAGCTGCCCAACGCGCTCGACCGCGCCATCCGCACGGCGCTCGCCAAGCGCGCGCCGACGGCCGTGATCATCCCGAACGACCTGCAGGAAGAGCCGTACACGGCGCCGAAGCACGCGTTCAAGCACGTGCCGTCCAGCCCGCCCGGGTTCCCGCACCCGGTGGTCGTCCCGCCCGATGACGAGCTGGGGCGCGCCGCGGACATCCTCAACGCGGGCGAGAAGGTCGCGATCCTGATCGGGCAGGGCGCGCGCAACGCCGCCGCCGAGGTCCGCGAGATCGCCGAGCTGACCGGCGCCGGGGTCGCGAAGGCGTTGTTGGGCAAGGACGTCCTGCCCGACGACCTGCCGTACGTGACCGGGTCGATCGGGCTGCTGGGCACGCGGCCGAGCTACGAGATGATGGAGGGCTGCGACACGCTGCTGATCGTCGGCTCGAACTTCCCGTACAGCCAGTTCCTGCCCGAGTACGGCAAGGCGCGCGCGATCCAGATCGACATCGACGGCAGCATGATCGGCATGCGGTACCCGACCGAGGTGAACCTGGTCGGCGAGGCGAAGGGCACGCTGCGCGCGCTGCTGCCGATGGTGCGGCGCAAGGAAGACCGCGCCTGGCGGGAGAAGATCGAGCGGAACGTCGCGTCCTGGTGGGAGACCGTCGAGCAGCAGGCGATGGTCGACGCGAACCCGGTGAACCCGATGCGGGTCGTGCACGAGCTGTCGCAGCGGATCCCGGAGGACGCGATCGTCACCGCGGATTCGGGTTCGTCGACCAACTGGTACGCGCGGAACCTGCGCATCCGCGGGCGGATGCGCGGCACGCTGTCCGGGACGCTCGCGACGATGGGGCCAGGCGTGCCGTACGCGATCGGCGCCAAGTTCGCCTGCCCGGACCGGCCGGTGATCGCGCTCGAGGGCGACGGCGCGATGCAGATGAACGGCATGGCCGAGCTGCTCACCATCCAGCGCTACCAGCACCTGTGGTCGGACCCGCGGCTGGTCGTGTGCGTGTTCCACAACAACGACCTGAACCAGGTGACGTGGGAGCTGCGGGCGATGGGCGGCGCGCCGAAGTTCGAGGAGTCGCAGTCGCTGCCGGAGTTCTCCTACGCCGAGTTCGCGCGGTCGCTCGGCTTCGAGGCCATCGCGGTGGACGCACCGGACCAGCTGGGCGCGGCGTGGGACCGGGCGCTGTCCGCGGGCCGCCCGGCGCTGCTCGATGTGCGCTGCGACCCGGAGATGCCGCCGATCCCACCGCACGCGACGTTCGAACAGATCAAGTCCACGACGGAAGCGATGCTCAAGGGCGACCGCGACGCGTGGCACATCCTGGTGCAGGGGCTGAAGACCAAGGCCCAGGAGCTCCTGCCGAACCGCTAGTCGCCGTCCTTGAGCCAGCTGCGGATCTCGTCGGTGTGCTCGCCGAGTTTCGGCGGTGGCTGGCGGTAGGTGGGCGGCGTCTTCGTCAGCCCGATCGGGTTGCGCACCACGTCCAGCCCGCCCAGCGGCACGCGCGGCGCGAGCCCGAGCCGGTCGGCGAGCTGGAACGCCTCGGCCAGGTCGTTGACCGGTCCGCACGGCACGCCCAGGGGCGTGAGCAGCTCGAACCACTCGTCCGCCGGTCGCGTGCGCAGCCGGGCGCCGAGGAGCTCGGCCAGCTCGGCGACGTGCGCGACGCGCTGGGCGTTGGTGGTGAACCGCTCGTCGGTCGCCAGTTCCCGCGCGCCCAACGCCTCGGTGAGCGCCGCGAACTGCCGGTCGTTGCCGACCGCGATGACGATCGGCCGGTCGGCGGCCTGGAACACCTCGTACGGCGCTACCGACGGGTGCCGGTTGCCGAGGATGCCGGGCACCACGTCGGCCATCACGTGGTTCGCGCTCTGGTTGACCATGCTGGACAGCAACGCGCCGAGCAGGTTGACCTCGATCAGCTGCCCCTCGCCGGTGGCGTCGCGGTGGCGCAGCGCGGACAGGATGCCGACGGCGGCGTGCAGGCCGGTCAGGACGTCGACGAGCGCGACGCCCACCTTCGTCGGCTCGCCCGGCGCGGGCCCGGTGACGCTCATCAGCCCACCCACGGCCTGTAGCAGCAGGTCGTAGCCGGGCAGGGCCGCGCCCGCGCCGCTGCCGAAGCCGGAGATCGAGCAGTAGACCAGGCCCGGGTTGCCCGGGGCGAGGTCGTCGTAGCCCAGGCCGTAGCGGGCCATCGTGCCCGGGCGGAAGTTCTCGACCACGACGTCGGCCCGGTTCGCCAGCGCCTTCGCGGCGGCCAGGTCGTCCGGATCGGCGAGGTCGAGGGTGATCGAGCGCTTGTTGCGGTTGACCGACCGGAAGTAGACGGCCTCCCCGTCGGCGTGCGGCGGGCCCCAAGCGCGGGTGTCGTCCCCGGCTCCGGGCCGCTCGACCTTGATCACCTCGGCCCCGAGGTCGGCGAGCAGCATGGTCGCGTACGGCGCGGCGAGCACCCGGCTGAAGTCGGCGATGACGACGCCGGACAGCGCCCCGGTTCGATCGGTCACACCGTCCCTTCTACCTCATCGGCGCAGGCGGCGGACCACATGGCGGGCGTCGCGGCCGACGCCGCGCAGGCTGGCGGACACCAGCGTGCTCTGCCACTCCAGCCCGACGTACCCGAGGCCGGGCACGGACGTGGACACGCCGCGCCGGTGCTTCGGCAGGCCGCGCTCGTCCAGCGCGCCGAGCCCGGCGAGGTAGGGCAGGTCCGGCCGGTACCCGGTGGCGAGCAGGAGCGTGTCGACGGGCTCACGGCGGCCGTCGGACCAGACGACGTGGTTGCCATCGAGGCGGGTGAACATCGGGCGGCGGTCCGGGCGGCCGGCGCGGATCAGCCCGCGGTAGTGGCCGGTGTCGATGACCGGCACGGTCGGCGGCTCGCCCTTGATCCGGCGCGGCAGCACCGCCACGCCGGTGACGGTGAGCCAGAACTGCAGGTCCTTGCCCAGCGACCGCTGCGGCGCGTACCGGATCGGCTTGCGCGTCGCGAGCGTCACCGACGACACCTCGGCCAGCTCGGCGGCGATCTGCACCCCGGAGTTGCCCGCGCCGACCACGACGATCCGCTGCCCGGCGAACGCGCTCGGCTCGCGGTAGCCGGCCGCGTGGATCACCTTGCCGGCGAAGGAATCCAGCCCCGGCAACGCGGGCGTGTAGGGCTTGCCGAACCACCCGCTGGCCGCGATGACGATCGGCGCCTCGAACTCCTCCCCGGCGCGCACGACGAAACTCCCGTTGCGCCGCACGGATTCCACGCGCTGCCCGGTGCGGATGTCGACATCCAGCCCGGCCGCGTAGTCGCGCAGGTAGTCGACCACCTCGTCGCGCACCGGGTAGTGCCGCGGATCGCCGGGAAATCGCTTGCCGGGCAACGAGCTGTAGCCCGCGGGCGAGAACAGCGTGAGGCTGTCGTAGTAGCGCGGCCAGGATCCGAGCGGCTCCGCTCCCGCCTCCAGCACCACCGGCTTCAGCCCGGCCTCCCGCAGCGCGTAGGCCGCGGCGAGTCCGGACTGGCCGCCGCCGATCACGATCGCGTCCGGCATCACGCCTCCCCAGGTCCGAACCGCTACGGTAGCCGGGAGGGCGTTCCTACGAAAACGCGCGCAGCCGCAGCGAGTTGCTCACCACGAACACCGAGCTCAGCGCCATGGCCGCACCGGCGATCATCGGGTTGAGCAGGCCGAGGGCGGCCAGCGGCAGAGCCGCCACGTTGTAGGCGAATGCCCAGAACAGGTTGCCCTTGATGGTGCCGAGCGTGCGGCGCGCGAGCCGGATCGCGTCGGCCGCGGCCCGCAGGTCGCCACGCACCAGCGTCAGGTCGCTCGCCTCGATGGCGACGTCGGTGCCGGTGCCCATCGCCAGGCCCAGGTCGGCCTGCGCGAGCGCGGCCGCGTCGTTGACGCCGTCGCCGACCATCGCGACCCGGTTTCCCTGGTCCTGCAGACGTTTCACCGCGTCGACCTTGTCCGCGGGCAGCACCTCGGCGATCACCTCGGTGATGCCGACCTCACGGGCCACCGCCTTCGCGGCGGTCTCGTTGTCGCCGGTCAGCAGCACCGGCCGCAGCCCGAGCGCCGCGAGCCGGCGCACCGCCTCGGCGGACGTGGGCTTGACCGTGTCGGCCACCATCAGGACCGCACGTACCTGGCCGTCCCAGCCGACCGCGATCACGGTCCGGCCCAGTTCCTCCGCCTCGGCCTTGGCCCGCGCGAGCGTGTCCGGGAGGTGCAGGCCCGACTCGGCGAGCAGCGCGGCGCGCCCGGCCACGACCGTGCGGCCGTCGACCACGCCCCGCACGCCCAGACCCTCGACGTTGCGGAACTCCGACACCGGCGCGTGCTCGTCGACGGCGGCGGCGATGGCCTTGGCGATCGGGTGCTCGGAGGCGTGCTCCAGCGACCCGGCCAGCCGCAGCACCTCGTCCCGGTCCGCGCCGTCGGCGAGCCGGACGTCGACCAGCGACATGCGGCCGGTGGTGACCGTGCCGGTCTTGTCCAGCACGACGGTGTCGATCCGGCGGGTGGATTCCAGCGCCTCCGGGCCCTTGATGAGGATCCCGAGTTGCGCGCCCCGGCCGGTGCCGACGAGCAGCGCGGTCGGCGTCGCCAGCCCGAGCGCACACGGGCAGGCAATGATCAGCACCGCGACCGCGGCGGTGAAGGCCGAGGTGGTCGGCTCCCCGAGGGCGAGCCAGGTGATCAGCGTGCCCAGCGCGAGCACCAGCACGATCGGCACGAACACGCCGGACACCCGGTCGGCCAGGCGCTGGACCTGCGCCTTCCCGGTCTGCGCCGCCTCGACGAGCTTCGCCATCTGCGCGAGCTGCGTGTCCGATCCGACGCGGGTGGCACGCACGACGAGACGACCGCCCGCGTTGACGGTGGCGCCGACGACCGCGTCACCCCGCCCGACCTCGACCGGCACGGACTCGCCGGTCAGCATGCTCTGATCGACCGCCGACGAGCCGTCCTCGACCTCACCGTCGGTCGCGATCTTCTCGCCCGGCCGCACCACGAACCGGTCCCCCACGGCCAGCTGCGACGCCGGGATCCGGACTTCGGCGCCGTCCCGCAGCACGGCGACGTCCTTGGCCCCCAGCTCCAGCAGTGCGCGCAGGGCGGCGCCGGCCCGGCGTTTGGCGCGGGCCTCGAAGTAGCGCCCGGCCAGGATGAACGTGGTCACCGCCGTGGCGACCTCGAGGTAGATGCGGCTTTCGCTGCCGCGCTCGATGGTCAGCTCGAACGGGTGCCGCAGACCGATCTCACCGGCGTCGGTGAACACCAGCGCGTACACCGACCACAGGTAGGCCGCGAGGGTGCCGACGGAGATGAGGGTGTCCATCGTCGCGGCGCGGTGCTTGAGGTTCGTCCACGCCGCCACGTGGAACGGCAGGCCGGCGCCGAACACGACCGGTGTCGCCAGCGCCAGGGAGATCCACTGCCAGTAGTCGACCTGCCAGGCCGGGACCATCGCCAGGACGACCACCGGCAGCGACAGGACCGCCGCCGCGAGCACCCTGTCCCGCAGGCCGGTGACGTGGTCGTCGCTCTCCTCGTCGGGCCGCGGCAGCGTGGCCGAGTACCCGGCGGCGACGACCGTGTCGACCAGCTCCTGCGGCTCGATGCCTGCGGGGAAGCTGACCTTGGCCTTCTCGGTGGCGTAGTTGACCGTGGCGGTGACCCCGTCGAGCTTGTTCAGCTTGCGCTCGATGCGGTTCGCGCACGCGGCGCAGGTCATGCCGCCGATGGCCAGTTCGACCTCGGTGCGCTCGGGGGCGGCGGTCATCGGGTCACCGGGAGGCGAGCTCGTACCCGGCCTCGTCGATGGCGGCCCGGATCGCGTCGTCGCTCAGCTCGGCGGCGCTCACCACGGTGACCGAGCCGGTCGGCAGATCGACCTTGACGTCTTCGACGCCGTCGATCTTGGCGACCTCCTCGGTGACGGAGGCGACGCAGTGCTGGCAGGTCATCCCGGTGACGGTGTAGACGGTCTCAGTCATGGCCCGAACTATACCCCCTACCCGTACCGGGGGTCACCCAGCGCTCCTCGATGCGGCCGAAGTGCCACACCAGCCAGGCGATTACCCAGGTCAGGACGAACAAACCCACGATCACGAACCCGGCGTGGCCGAGGTTCAGCTCCGCCGATCGAGGCGAGCGGGCCGCGGCTGGCGAGCTCGGCGTCGTCGAACCGCGCCGGTCACGCTGGTGACGTCGTGCAGCGTGGAGGCCGGCCACCGCGGCCACCCGACATCCGTTCCCGCCCGCCGAGAGGGGTCCGATCACCCGCGGATAACCTCCATCACCTGTTCAGGTAATCAGGTGAACAGACGGCTCCGTTCGACGCAAGGTCGGGCATACGGGGAACGGGTATGATGGCGGGAGTTTTCCTACAGCGGAGGCGGACATGGCGAGCTACAGCGGCGACAAGGACGCCTACCTCAAGCGGCTGCGCCGGATCGAGGGGCAGATCCGCGGCCTGCAGCGCATGGTCGAAGAGGACAAGTACTGCATCGACATCCTGACGCAGGTCTCCGCCGCGACGAAGGCGCTGCAGTCGTTCTCGCTCGAGCTGCTGGACGAGCACCTGTCGACCTGCGTGGTCGACGCGGCGCGCACCGGCGGCCGCGAGGCGGAGGTCAAGGTCCGCGAGGCCAGCGACGCCATCGCGCGCCTCGTGAAGTCCTGACCCGCGAGGTCGGACAGCCGCACCCACCCGCCGGACGACAGCCATCGCGGCGCGGCCGCGACCACAGTCCCCGACGAGCCGGCTCGCACAGCCGGCACCCAGAGCTCACTCCAGCAGCACCTCCACGACCGCCTTGTCGCGGTGGGCCGGCCCGCCACAGCGTCCCCGCCGCACCGGGACCCCGTACTCACCCCAGCAGCGCCTCCGCGACCACCTTCACCACGCGAGCCCACTCCACACAGCGCCCCACGGGCCCCAGAACTCACCCAGCAGCGCCTCGGCGCGCGTTGTCGCGATGGGCCGGCCCGCCACAGCGTCCCCGCCGCACCTGGCCCCCAGAATCACCCCAGCAGCAACTCCGCGGCCACCTTCGCCGCGCGAGCCGACTTCACGCAGCGCCCCGCCCGGCCGCGGACTCACCCCAGCAGCGCCTCCACGACCACCTTCGCCGGCAAGCCCATTCCACGCAGCACCCCACCGACCCCAGAACTCACCCCAGCAGCGCCTCCGCGACCGCCTTCGCGCGGTGGGCCGGCTCCGCGCTGCGCTCGCGTAGCGCCGTGACCAGCGCCCCGTCGATCAGCAACATCAGCTGCGCCGCGAGCGTCGCGCTCGAGGCGTACCCCGCCTTCTCCAGCAGCCCCGCCAGGTAGTCCGTCACCGCCGCCTTGTGCGCCCGCGCCAGCCGGTACACCGCCGCGTCCGCGTCGCCGATCTCGGCCATCGCGTTGATGAACGCGCAGCCCCGGTAGTCGGCGCGCGCGAACCGCTCGGCGAGGAAGTCGAACACCGCGAGCGGATGATCGCCGCGCGCCGCGACCCCCTCCGCCAGCAGCTGCCGCCACTGCCGGTCGCGCTCACTCAGGACCGTCTCGACCAGGTCGTCCTTGCTCGCGAAGTGCCGGTAGAACGACGCGCGCCCGACGCCGGACTCCTCCAGCAACCGCTCGACCCCGACCGCGCGGATGCCCTCCGCGTAGAAGAGGTCCTCCGCGGTCTGCACCAGACGCTCACGAGCACGTGTCGGCATACCCCCACAGTATCCGAACTTGACGAAAAACGGAACCGATCAGTACCGTTCAAACGGAACCGATCAGTACCGTTTTGGGGAGCCCATGGTCACCACCACCAGCGAACGCCTGTCCGCCCGGATAGGCGTCCTGACGATCGCGACGTTCGCCGTCGGCACGGACGCCTTCGTCGTCAACGGCGTCCTGCCCGAACTCTCCCGCTCGCTGGACGTCAGCGTCGGCCAGGCCGGCCAGCTCGTGTCCGTCTTCGCGATCGCCTACGCCGTCCTGTCCCCGGTGCCCGCCGCCGCGACCGGGAACTGGCCGCGGCGCAGGGTCCTGCTGGCCGCGCTCGCCGTCTTCGTGGTGGGCAACGCCCTCACCGCGCTCGCCCCGGACTACGGCCTCGCGCTGGCGTCGCGGGTGATCGCCGCGGCCGGCGCCGCCGCGATCACGCCGACCGCCTCCACCGCCGCGGCCGCCCTGGCGCCACCCGAGCGGCGCGGCCGCGCGATGTCGCTGGTGACGCTGGGCCTGGTGTCGTCGACGGCGCTGGGCGTGCCGATCGGGACGCTGCTCGGCTCCGTAGCGAGCTGGCGCGAGACGATGTGGCTGGTCGCCGCGCTCGGCGTGGTCGCCGCGGCCGGCGTCGCGCTGTGGCTACCGCCGGTGCCGAACCCGCCGGCCACCACCCTGCGGGAGCGCCTGGCCCCGCTGCGGGACCGGACCATCGCGCTGATCCTCACCGCGACCGTGGCCATGTTCATCGGGATCTACCTGGTCACGATCTACCTCAGCGTGATCGTCGAGCACGCGACCGCGGGCGACGGCGTCCGACTCACCGTCCTCCTGTTCGCCTCCGGCGTCGCCGGCACGATCAGCAACGTGGTCACCGGCGGCTGGACCGACCGCTTCGGCCCGATGCGGGTCATCACCTCCGCGATGGTCCTCGGCGCGCTGGACTTCGCGTTGATGCCGTGGACGACCGCCACGTTCGCGGGTGCGCTGATCGCCGTCATCGCCTACGGCCTGGCTTCGTGGTCGGTGATGGTGCCGCAGCAGCACCAGTTGATCGCCGCCGCGCCGGCGACGCCGTCACTGGTCGTGTCGCTGAACGCGTCGGCGATCTACCTCGCGGTGTCCCTGGCCGGGGTGCTGGGCGCCGCCGCGCTCGAGCTGGTACCCGGCCCGTTCCTGCCGTGGCTGGCTGCCGTGTTCCTCCTCGTCGGCCTGGCCGCCGCCTGGGCGGCGGAGAAGTTTAAACGTTGAACAGCAGGCAAACCTCCCGCACATGAGCGCGACCACCACAGTTCCGGACGTGGCGCGCGGACACCTGGACATCCTGGACGAGACGCTGAGCGCGCTCCGTCAGCAGACGGGGCGCCTCACGCGCTGGGGCCGCGTGCTCGCCGAGCGGCTGAGCGAGGGCAACCGCCTGCTCGCGGCCGGCAACGGCGGGTCCGCGGCCGAAGCGCGGCAGCTGACCGCGGACCTGCTCGGCCGCTACCACGACGACCGCCCGCCGTTCTCGGCGATCGCCCTGCACGCCGACACCTCCAGCCTCACGGCGGTGGGCGACGAGTACGAGTACGACCACGCCGAGGTCTTCGCGCGGCAGGTGCGGGCGCACGCCCGCCCGCGCGACGTCCTCGTGCTGCTGTCGGCGAGCGGGCGCAGCCGCAACCTGGCGCGAGCGGCCGAAGAGGGCGTCCGGGCGGGGGCGAACGTGTGGGCGCTGACCGGGCCGAGCCCGAACCCGCTGGCGAACGTCGTCGAGGACGCGCTGTGCCTGCCCGGCACGGCGGCCACCGTGCAGGAGGCGCACCTCGTGGCGGTCCACATCCTGTGCGCGGAAGTGGCCCGCGCACTGTCCACAGGGGACGGAGAGCGAAGGGCCTCGTGACCCCGGAGGACGAAGCGCCCCGAATTGTCAGACCCCACCCCTAGTCTCCCCTCATGCCCACCCACCCCAACCCCGGAAGGCCGGGGCAGAAGTCAGCCCGGAGCGGGAAGCGGATCGTCGCCGTAGAGCCGTCGGCTCTCGATCGACCCGTCCCGCCGCTGAATCCTGAGCACGCTCGGGCGATCGGCGCGCGCCAGCTTCGCGGCCGCGCGCACCGCGTCCCGCTTGCGCTCGTGGTGCGACAGCACGGCCGCACCTCGCTTGACGTCCCAGCTGCCCAGCATGGGCGAGACCCAGTACACCGTTCGCGACATGATCCGCCTCCCTCCTCCGGTGTTGCACCACAGCAACACCGTTCCTATACTACACCACCGTTGCACCTCCGCAACGGTTCGGCAAAACTGCGACGGGACGAGAGGCGGAGGTGTGCCACATGGGCGGACGGCTGGACACGGGGAGGCTCTATGCGGCTCTGGACGCGGAGCGCGAATCACGCGGCCTGTCCTGGCGGCAGCTCGCGGCCGAGGCCGGGGTGAGCGCGTCCCTGGTCAGCCGCATGGGCAACGGTCACCGGCCGGACCTGGACGGGTTCATCGCGCTCGTCCAGTGGCTGGGGATGCCCGCCGAGACGTTCATGGTGTGGCCGGAGGGCCTGCCCGACGGGCGCCGACGGCCCTCGCTCGAAGCGCGGCTCGCGCCGCTGCTCCGGGCCGAGGAAGAACTGAGCGAGGCCGATCAGCAGCACGTGCTGGACGTGGTCGGCCTGACGATGCGACACATCCGCGCCAAGAACAAGGAGCTGAAATGACCCTCCGCCGGGGTTTCAAGAAGGAGGCCAGGGAACTCGCGCTCGAGGTCAGGGCCGAGCTGGGCACCGAGGTCTTCGCGCCGCTGGACCCGTGGGCGCTCGCCGAGCTCTACGGCATCGAGGTGTTCGACCTCAGTAGCCCGTTCCTGCCGGAGACGTCGGTGCGGTACCTGACGGAGGAGCGGCCGCACGTGTTCTCCGCGGCGCTGGTCCCGCTCGAGCCGAGCGGGGCGGTGATCATCGAGAACCACGTGCATCCGCTGCGCCGCAGGCGGTCCACGATGGCCCACGAGATGGCGCACGTGCTGCTGGAGCACCCGTTCGGCCCGACGCTGACCGACGAGAACGGCTGCCGCTCGGCGGTCGCCGGGATCGAGGAGGAGGCCACTGAGCTCTCCGGCGAACTCCTCATCCCCACCGACGCCGCGCGGATAGCGGCGTTCAAGGGATGGTCGGATCAGTCGGTGGCCAACCACTTCCGGGTCAGCGTCGCGATGGCCACGTGGCGCATGAACATGAGCGGCGCGCGCCGGATCGCCGCGAGAACACGGATCAAGGCCGAGGCACGCTACGCCACACCCGCCTGAGAGGTTGTCCACAAAGCGATCCACAGGTGGGTAAATCTGTGGACAACTCGACCGTCCACTAGGGACAGATGGGAGGCGGCTGCCGGCAGAACGGGTCAACCACGGGGAAGAGCCCGCGGAGGCTGGTGGCCGCGGGGTGTCGTCAGGCGTCCTGCGCGGCTTCCTCGCCGAACAGTTCCGCGACCGCGCGTGCCCGAAGCCGTTCGAGGCGCGTGGCTTGGCTGCGGCTGTTCGCGATCAGCTCGTCGAGGCGATCGGCGTCCAGGCGCGAGTCCACGGCGGCGCGGGCGCGCAGGGTGCGCCACGCCGCTACCTTGCCCTCGACGCCGAGCCGGAGTCCTTCGAGTTCGACGACGCGGCTGAGCGGTGACCGGTTCAGCAGCCGGCCGTTGAACTTGAGCCTGCCCGCCTTCTCCAGGAGCCAGCCGGCCCACTGCCCGGTGGGGCGGCTGGGTTCGCCGAGGGCGCGCATCATGTCGACGAGGGCGTCGCGGTCATCGGCCATCTCCTCGGCGAGCCGGTCGAGCTTCCCGTTGCCGGCCCACTCGGCCTCAGCGCGGGCGAAGCGCCTGGCGAGCTCGGCCCCGGCCGTCACCACGGCCACGTGGTCGTTGAGGTAAATGCCCAGCAACGTGCGACCCATACCGGTGAGTACCCCACGAACCGGCGCCCCAATCCAGGCCAGAACAGCCCGCCGACGCGCTCCAGGCCCCCGACGCAGCACGCCCCGAATGGCGACGAGAGCGGCTCTCAGACACTCCGCAGCCGCGCGGCAGGCCCACCGCCCCCCGGCGCGGCAAGCAGCCAAGCCTCACGCGACAAGCTGCCAAACCCCGCCCGGCGGGCAGCCGGACCCACACGGCACCGCAGGCCCGGCGCGGCAGGCGGCCAAGCCCCGCAGGCGGGCGGCCATGCCCCGCGCCGCAAGCCGCCAAACCCCGCTGCAAGGCGCCAGGCTCCGCGCGCCAAGCCACCAAGCCCGGCGCGTCAGGCGGCCAAGCACCGCGCCTCAAGGCGCCAAGCCAGCGAGCCCCGCAGGACAGACCGCCAGGCCAGGCGCAGCAAGCTGCCCGGCCCGGCGCGGCGAGCTATCCCGGCCCGGCGCGGCGAGCTCCCGAGCCTGTGCGGCGGCCAACCCCGGCACGGCAAGCTGCCAAGCCCGCGTGGCGGGGGGCCAGGCCCCTGGCGGGCGGCCCGGAAGGGCAGGCCCCGCGCCGCCCCCGCACGACAAGCCCCACGCGCCAAGCCACCAAGCCGCACGCGGCAAGCCGGCAAGCCACGCGCCTCAGACGACGCCCTCCGCGCGCAGCTGTTCCACCTCCGCCGCGTCGTGGCCCAGCTCCTGGAGGATCGCGTCCGTCTGGGCGCCCACCTCGGGCACCGGCCCCATCCGCGGCTCGAAACCGCCCATGATCACCGGCGGCAGGAGCGCCTGCATCGTCCCGCCGGGGATCGGCACCTCCCGCCACCGGTCGCGCTCCGCGAGCACCGGGTGCGCTAGGAACTCGTGCACCGAGTTCACCCCGGCGTTCGCCACGCCGATGCCGTCCAGCAGGGCCATGATCTTGTCGCTGTCCAGCTCTCGGAACCGCGCGGCGACGATCTCGTTCAGCTCGTCCCGGTGGACCACCCGCGCCGATCCCGTCGCGAACCGCGGGTCGTCGACCAGCTCCGGCCGCTGCAGGAAGTGCGTGCACAGCGCGACCCACTCCGGCTCGTTCTGGATCGAGAACAGCACGTCCTTGCCGTCGGCCGCCGTGTAGGCCCCGTACGGCGCGATCGTCGCGTGCTGAGTGCCCACCCGCGGCGGCTGGGTGCCGCCGTAGCGCGTGTAGTAGGCCGGCTGTCCCATCCACTCGGACAGCGCGTCGAACAGCGACACCTCCACCGGCCGCACCCGGCCGGTCGTCGCCCGGGTGAACAACGCCGTCAGGATGCCCGAGTAGGCGTACATACCGCCCGCGATGTCCGCCACCGACACCCCCGCCCGCGCCGCGCCCTCGGGCGTGCCGGTCAGCGACACCAGCCCGGTCTGGCACTGGACGAGCAGGTCGTAGGCCTTGCGCTCGGCCCACGGCCCGTCGGTGCCGTACCCGCTGATCGTGCACGGGATCAGCGACGGGTACCGCTCACCCAGCGCCCGCGGATCCAGGCCCATCCGCGCCGCGGCACCCGGCGCGAGGTTCTGCACGAACACGTCCGCGCCCTCGAGCAGCCGGGCTAGCACCTCACGGCCGCGCGGATCCTTGAGGTTGAGCGTCAGCGACTCCTTCGACCGGTTGAGCCAGACGAAGTAGCTGGACTGGCCGTGCACGGTCGTGTCGTAGCGTCGCGCGAAGTCGCCGCCGCCGGGCCGCTCCACCTTGATCACCCGGGCGCCGAGATCGGCGAGCTGACGCGTCGCGAACGGCGCCGCGACGGCCTGCTCCAGGCTGACGACGGTGATCCCGGCGAGCGGCAGGTTCACAGCGCGCCCAGCCGGCCGTCCCCGTCCGGCAGCGGGGTCAGCAGCTGCACGTCCATCGGCTTGGCGAGCAGCCCGTCCAGCGCCTTGCCCAGCTCGGCGAGCGCCGCGCCCTTGCCGTGCGCGCCGAGCGCCGGGCCGGACGCCCACTTCTCCACCATGACGAACGTCGTCGGCGACTTGGCGTCGCGGTGCAGCGCGTAGCGTTCGCAGCCGGGCTCGGCGTGCACCGCCCGCACCGCGGTCCGCAGCGCCTCCTCGACCTGGGTTTCCTTGCCCTCCGCGGCCTCCATGGTCGCGACCACGACAACTGGGTCCGTCTGGTTCATGCCGTCATACCACCGGATACGCGCCGCGACCGCAAGGTCACGGGCGCCATTCGGGCTCGATCACGAGCTCGGTCAGGTGCGTGTCCGGCGGCGCGGCCAGCACGGACCGCACCGCGCCGGCGACCGACGCCGGATCGAGGTAGCGCTCGGGTTCGTAGCGCCCGCCCTCCATGCGGCGCACCGTCTGCTGCATCGGCGTCGCGACGCGCCCCGGGTAGATGCTGGTGACGCGGACCCCGTTCGGGAGCTCCTCGCGGTGCAGCGCCTCGGCGAACACCCGCAGCGCCGTCTTGCTGGCGGCGTACGCGGCGCGGTGGGCAGGCGGACCGAGCGCGGCCGTCGAGTTCACCAGGACCACCCGTCCCCGGGCGGCCCGCAGGGCGGGCAGCAGCAGCCGGGTCACCGACGCGACCCCGAACAGGTTGACCGCGAACAGCTCACGCCACACCGCGGGATCGGTTTCCGCCACATCGCCCAGTTGGAAAACACCGGCACAATGCACCAGAACGTCGACGGAAAACAATTCAGGGAAATTATCTGAAATGTCCGGATCGGCGGCGAGGTCGAGTTGCCAGCAATGAGCGTCCGGTAGTTTTCCGGCGAATTCCTTCAGCTCGGTCTCGTCACGTCCGGCCAGCCAGAGCGTGTACCGGTCAGCCAAGGCCGCGGCCACCTCGGCGCCGATTCCGCCGGTCGCTCCGACCACGACGGCAATTCCCCTGTCGTTCATCGGGCGCCAGGATAAACGCCTGATCGCGAAAAAGAACAGGGTCCGTGGACCCTGTTCCGCTATTCGGCCCGGCCGCGCGGCCCCGTCAACGACCGGCCGGTTCCCGGCATTCCGCCGGGTGCAGCGGGGTCCCGGCCACCGCGCAGTGGACCTTCACCGGGCTGACCGGCGCGGGCTTCGGGCGGCCGGGCACGAACGCGAACGCGATCAACGCGCCCGCGACCAGCAACCCGGCGCAGACCAGCATCGCCGTGCGGTAGGCGGGCGCGAGCGCCGCGGGATCGGTCAGGCTGCCCGTGCCGATGCCGGCGACCAGCGGCAGCACCGCCACGGCGAGCAGCCCGGCGGTGCGGGCGATCGCGTTGTTCGCGCCGCTGGCCACCCCCGCGTACCGGTCGTCCAGCGCGCCCAGCGCGGTCGCCGTCAGCGGTGCGACCGTCAGCGACAACCCGAGCCCGAGCACGACGACCGCGGGCAGCACTTCGGTCAGGTACGACGGGCTCGCCGAGATCCGGGACAGCAGGACGAGCCCGACCGCGCAGATGATCGGCCCCGCGGTCATCGGCAGCCGCGGCCCGATCCGCTGCCCCAGTGCTCCCGCCCGCGCGGACAGCACGAGCATCAACGCGGTCACCGGCAGCATCGCCGACCCCGCCGCGACCGGCGAGAACCCGCCGACGACCTGCAGGTTCAGCACCACCAGGAAGAACACGCCGCCCAGCGCCGCGTACACCGCGAAGGTCACCAGGTTCGCCGCCGTGAACGGCCGCGACGCGAACACGCCCATCGGCAGCATCGGGTGCGCCGACCGCCGCTCGGTCAGCACGAACGCGGCGATCCCGGCCACCCCGACCGCCAGCGCCACCAGCACCGTCGGCGAGCCCGCGCCGAGCGCCGGCCAGGCGGTGAAGCCGTAGCTCAGCCCGGCCAGCCCGAGGGCGCCCATCGCCGCGCCGGTGAAGTCCAGCTGCCGCGCGGCCTCCCGGTTGCGGGTCTCCGGCACGTGCCGGAGCGCGACCACGACGACGATCGCCGCGAGCGGCACGTTGATCAGGAACACCAGCCGCCAGCTCGCCACCTCGACCAGCCACCCGCCGAGGAACGGGCCGAGCGCCCCGGCGATCCCGCCCAGCCCGGACCACGCGCCGATCGCCTTCGCGCGGTCGTCGGGGTGGAACGACGCCTCCAGGATCGCCAGCGACCCGGGCGTGAGCAGCGCGCCACCGACGCCCTGCAGCACCCGCGCGGCCACCAGGGTCCACACGTCCGGCGCGAGCCCGCACAGCAGGGACGCGATCGCGAACCACGCCACGCCGAGCACGAAGATCCGGCGCCGCCCGAAGCGGTCGCCGAGGGAGCCGCCGAGCAGGATCAGGGCGGCGAGGCTGAGCGTGTAGCCGTTGACCGTCCACTGCAGACCGGCCGTGCTCGCCTCGAGATCGCTGCCGATTCTCGGCAGCGCGATGTTCACGACCGTCGCGTCGAGGAAGGTCACGCCGGACCCGAGCACGGTCGCGAGAAGGACCCAGCGCCCGGAGGCCTGGCCGTACCGGAGCGCGGGTTCCGCCATCGTCACGAGGACCGATCGTGGTGGCTGGACGCGGCGGGCGCAAGCCTGTTCGCCGCCACCGCGTGACAGGCGCCGAAACCGTCCGCGCGCGCCACGACCCGGCCACCCGCGACGCGCACCGCCACCTCGGTCGCGTCGCTGACCGCCGGCACGCCGGCCGCCGCCGCCAGCTCGGCGCGCTCGTCGAACACGACCGGCAGACCCGGCCACGCCGTCGCCGGGAACGCCTGGCGCAGGGACGCGGCCACCTCGGTGATCACCAGACGCGCGAGCGGCCCCAGCTCGGCCGGCTCCCCGGTGACCACCACGACCGTCACGCCCGCCCCCGCCCGGACCGCCTCCTCGGCCGCGGCGAGCCGGTGCAGGCCGAGGACCGCGACGACGCCGTCGGACGGCAGCCGGACCGTCTCCCCGCGCACCAGGTCGAAGGCCTCGCCGGGCGACCACGGCTCACCGGCGGGGCGCGGCTGCGGGGACACCTGCGGCGGCGCCCACCAGTCGTTGAGCGGCAGGCCGGCGAGCTGTTCGCAGGTGCTCACCACGTCGAACGGCTCCACGAACCCGGGCGCGGCGACGGTGAGCTGCCGCGCGCCGTGCAGGGTCGTCAGCACCGACCGCGCCCGGCGCACGTACCGCGCGGGCGGCGCACCCGGCGGGGACTCGGGCGGGTCGAGCCGTTCCATCGCCAGCGCGAGCAGCAGCGCGCCCAGCTCCAGGAGTTGCGCGTAGGGCAGCCGCACCCGCTCGTCGGCCATCACCTCGGACGGCAGGTCGCGGCCCAGACCGGCGTCGCGCACCATCCAGTCCCGGGCGAACGAACCGATCGCGGACCGCGCGTCGGTGCCGGGCCGGCTGTGCGGGGACGGCTCGGCGCGGGCGGCGAGGTCGGCCAGGACCGCGAAGTAGAGCGCCCGCTTGCCGGGGAAGTTGGAGTAGACCGCGCCGCGCGTCAGCTCCGCGCGCTCGGCGATCACGTCCACCTTCGCGTCCCGGAACCCCCGCTCGGCGAACTCCTGACGGGCCGCCACCAGCACTTTCGCGCGGTTGCGCTCCTGCGTCTCCGCCCTGGTCAGCCGCGCCACCACGCCTCCTCGTTGCCATCCGGACGGAGACCAAGATATCGTGCCCATTCAGATGATGTGAACATCTGGTATCAACATCTGGAGTGCTGATGATCCCCGAGATCTCCCTGACCGACCCCGAAGTGCTGACCGACCCGTTCACCGCCTACGGCCGGGTTCGGGAACAGGCGCCGCTCGCCCGCGTCGGCGCGCCTGGCTTCGGCCCGGTGTGGGCCGCGACCCGTCACGAAACCGCCCGAGCCGTCCTGTCGGACCCGCGCTTCGAGCTGACGTCGAACAGCTACCAGCGGCCGGACGTGCCCGAGCACTGCCGCGCGTACATGCGCACGATGTCCGAAGTGGAGGGTGCCGAGCACGCCCGGCTGCGGCGACTGGTCTCCCCCGCCTTCTCCGCCCGCCGCGCGCTGGACTTCCGGCCGCGCATCGAACCACTCGTCGGACGGCTGCTCGACGACCTGCCCGCCGAGGCCGACCTGCTGCGGGACTTCGCCCGGCCGCTGCCGATGGAGGTGATCTGCGAGCTGGTCGGCATCCCGGACGAGGACCGCGCGCGGTGGCGCGAGTACGGCATGGCCGTCGCGAGCGGCCACGGCCCGGCGTTCGCCGCGGCGATCCCGGGAGTCATGGCCGGCGCGCAGGCCGCCATCGCCCGCCGCCGGGTGGAGCCGGGCGACGACGTGCTCGCCGACCTGATCCGGGCCGAGGACCGGCTCAGCGACACCGAGATGGTCACGCTGGTGTGGCACCTGGTCCTGGCCGGTCAGACCCCGGCGAACCTGATCGCGAACGCGGTGGCCGCCCTGCTGGACCACCCGGACCAGCTCGCCGCGCTGCGCGCCGACCCCGGGCTGATGCCGCGCGCGGTCGACGAGCTGATCCGCTGGTGCGGGCCGACCCTGATGACGATCCCGCGCTACGCCCGCGAGGACGTCGAACTCGAGGGCGCCGTGATCCGCGAGGGCGAGGCGATCGTCGCGGCGGTCGCGGCGGCCAACCGGGATCCGCGCGCGTTCGCCGATCCCGACCGCTTCGACGTGACCCGTCCCGGCGGCGGTCACCTCGGCTTCGGGCACGGCCCGCACTTCTGCCTCGGCGCGGCGCTGGCGCGGGTGCAGACCGAGGTCGCGCTGAGCGCGTTGCTGCGACGGGAGTTCGAACCGGTCAAGGTCGAGCGCATGCCGGATCCGGGCACCTGGCGGCTGTCCAGCCTGGTCGTCCGATTTGGTTGACGCGTCATCTTCCGCTGGTTACCTTGGGAGGCATGGAACTCGGCATCTACAGCTTCGGTGACCGCCCGGCCGATCCGGTCACCGGCGAGCAGCGGTCCGTCTCGCAGGCGCTGGCCGACACGCTGGAGCGGATGAAGCTGGCCGACGAGCTGGGGCTGGGGTTCTACGGCCTGGGCGAGCACCACCTGGACTCGTACGCGATCTCCAACCCGGCCACGGTGCTCGCCGCGGCGGCGAGCGTGACCTCGAAGATCACGCTGTCCACCGCGGTGTCCGTGCTGAGCACCGAGGACCCGGTGCGGCTGTACCAGCAGTTCACGACGCTCGACCAGCTCAGCGGCGGCCGGGCCGAGCTACTGGTGGGGCGCGGGTCGTTCATCGAGTCGTTCCCGCTGTACGGCGCGGACCTGGAGGACTACGACGCGCTGTTCGAGGAGAAGCTCGACCTGTTGCTGACGCTGGACCGCGAGGATCCGGTGACGTGGTCGGGCAAGTTCCGCGCGCCGCTGCGGGGTGCGCGGGTGCTGCCACGGCCGTTCGGCGAGCACCTGCGCATCTCGGTGGGCACGGGAGGCAACCAGGACTCCTCGATCCGCGCCGGCGCTCTCGGGCTGCCGGTCGTGTACGCCGTCATCGGCGGCCGCCCGGAGCGGTTCGCGCCGCTGGTGGAGCTGTACCGCCGGGCGAGCGAGGTGTCCGGCAACGACCCGGCGACGCAGCACGTCACGATGAGCGCGATCGGGCTGGTGGCGCGCCGGTCGCAGGACGCCAAGGAGACGTTCTACCCGTACTGGCTGGAAACCATGAAGTACGGCGCGCGGGCCCGCGGATGGCCGGTCCCGACCCGCGCGGAGTACGACGCCTACACCGCCGGGGCTTCCGCGCTGTTCACCGGCAGCCCGAACGAGGTCGCGGAGCGCCTGATCACGGTCGGAAAACTCGTGGGAGCCGACCGATACGCCATGCAGATGGACTGGTCGGGGGTGCCGCAGAAGCACGTGATGACGGCGATCGAACTGCTGGGCACCGAGGTGCTACCCCAGCTCCAGGCGGAGTTCGGGGACTAGCGCAGGACGCGTGCCGGGACGCCCACCACGGTGGTCTGCGCCGGAACGTCCTTGGTGACGACAGCGCCGGCACCGATCACCGCTTCCTCGCCGACGGTCACGTCCGGCAGGACGACGGCTCCCATGCCGATGGTGGTTCCCTCGCCGATGGTGGTCCGCGCGCCGACGACCGCCCGCGGACTGATGGTGACGTGCGCGCCGACGACGGCTTCATGGCAGACCAGCACGTTCGCGTCGACCAGGACGTGCCGGGCGAGTTCCACGGCTTCCTGGACCTGCGCGGCGGGCATCACGACACCGCCCGGACCGATCGACACGCGCTTCTCGACCCGCGCCGTCGGATGGACGACCGTCGCCGGTTCCCGACCTGCGGCGGCCGCGTACTCCTCGAGCTTGCGCCGCACGAGGAGGTTTGCGACGCCGATCACGTAGGCCGTGTCGAGGGTCTTGAGCACCTCGTCCCCGCCGAGAAGTGGCGTGTCGTTCCGCAGGCTGTGTTCGTCCGGTTCGCCCGTGAGGCCGAGCAGCGTGAGGTCGTCGATGTCGTCGATGACTCCCACGATCTGACGTGCCAGTCCTCCGGCTCCCAGGACGACCAGGTTCTTCGACATACGGCGCGACTCTCCGGCGGTTCCGCGGTTTCGGCTGGTGATTCCCGAGCCAACCGGTCCGCGCGCCGGCTGGTAAGCCCGCTGATTTTCACCGTGCCGTTCCCGGCGCCTAGAGTGTCGCCAAAACAGCCGATCTGGGGGCTTCGTGAACCTGCAACAGCACGACCAGTTCCACGTCCACCAGCGCGTCACCATGATGGTGAACCGCTACGAGGTCTTCGCCGACGACGGGAACGGCGGGCCCGGCCAGCTGGTCGCGTTCGTCGAGCAGAAGCGGATGACCTTCCGCGAACAGGTCACCCTCTACGCGGACGAGAGCAAGCAGTACGTGCTCGCCGCGTTCCGCGCGCGCAAGGTGATCGACCTGGCCAGCGCCTACGACGTGACCACCGCCGAGGGGCAGTCGATCGGCGTGTTCGGCAAGCAGTTCGGCAAGTCGCTGCTGCGGTCCACCTGGCGGCTGGAGCAGCCCGGCCTGCCGCCGGTCGACATCAGCGAGCGCAGCATGGGCCTGGCGCTGTTCCGGCGGATCTGGGACTTCCTCCCGTGGGTCGGCGACATCCCGTTCCCGTGGAAGTACCACTTCGACTTCGTCCGCGACGGCCAGGTGGTGGGCAGCTTCGAGAAGAAGACCCGCTTCCGGGACCACTACGTGGTGCGCATCGGCGACCCGTCGCTGGACCGCCGGCTGGTGCTCGCGCAGGCCGTGGCGCTGGACGCGTTGCAGTCCCGCTGAGCCGCGGCCCGTGCTTGCGGCTGGTCAGGGCGATGTCCACCCACGTCGAGTTGTTCGCGCGGTCGCACTCCACGAACAGGCCCTGGGCGTGCGGTGGCGTGGTCGGGCACGGTGCACGGGTACCGGTCACCCCAGCCGATGGACAGTCCCATTGAGACGGTCAGCGAGTCGAGGTGCCCGCGGGTGCGAGGAAGCCCGGCCGCCAGCACGGCCGGCACGGGGCGCCGGATCACGGGTACCTCCCGCGAGGACGGGCTCGCCGACGGTGGTGAAGCGCAACGGCGATCCACTCCCGACGATCCGAACCGGACCGTACGGCTCCTCGAGCGGCGCGACAACGGTGCTGGTTGGTCACGCCCGTACGGGGCCCGTCGAGGAGGAATCCCCCGAAGGGGTCATAACGGAATGAGCGCCCGCCTGGTGACCGGTTGGCGGGAAGCCGCGGCGCCTCGGGCGCCCGTCACTGCTCCCGCTCGCCGCCGCGGTGACGCGAGGAGGCAGCCTCAGCGGGCACCGACCCCCACAAAGCAGAAAACCCGCCGTCTCCGGCGGGTTTTCTGGTCTTGCTGTCTCAACCAGACGCGCGCCCGAAGGGATTCGAACCCCTAACCTTCTGATCCGTAGTCAGATGCTCTATCCGTTGAGCTACGGGCGCTTGTTCAGTTTTCACTCTAGCACTCGGGGTCCGAGTGCCTTGCGGAGGCTCCGGGATTTGAACCCGGGAGGGGGGGTTACCCCCAACCGCATTAGCAGTGCGGCGCCATAGACCAGACTAGGCGAAGCCTCCCGGATCACGACCACTGCTGAGATAGCGTACACAGCCCCGAAACGCAGCCGCAAAGGACCCCCTCATCGCCGCAACAAGCGGCGCAACCTGGGGGAACGTCCGGCGAGCCCCTCGGCCTCGAAGACGGCCACCCCGACGCGCGGCAGCTCGCGGACCCCCGGGTACACCAGGTACCGCGGCACCCACCGCGGCTGGAACTTCGCGTTGAACCGGTACAGCGTCTCGATCTGCACCCAGTGTGACATCCACCCCAGGAACTTCGCCGACGCGCGCGCGACCGGGCCGGCTCCGATCCGCCTGCCCTGCTCCATCAGCTTCCGGAACGCGGCGAAGTTGAGCGAGACGTACCTCACACCGTGATCGCGGGCGGCGAGCAGCAGCTCCGAGATCATCAGCTCGTTGATGCCGTTGTCGGCGGTCCGGTCGCGGCGCATCACGTCCAGCGACAGCCCGTCCTCGCCCCACGGCACGAACTGCAGCAGCCCCCGCACGACGCCGTCCTGCTCGGCCGTCACCAGCACCGAACCGGGGTCACCCATCCGGCCCAGCGCCATCGAGAACCCCCGCTCCGTGTCGCTCCCCCGCCACTTCGCGGCCAGCGCCTCCAGCTCGGCCAGCTCGCCCTCGGCCAGCTCCTCCGGCCGCCGCACCCGGACGCTGTACCCGGCCCGCTTCGTCTTCGCCACCGCCTGGCGCACCCCGCGCATCACGCGGCCGTCCAGGGTGAACGTGTCGGCGTCGACGACCGCCTCGTCGCCGATCTCCAGCACGTCCAGGTCGAACCGGGCCCACGCCGTCGCGCCCAGCTCGGAGCACCCCATGGCCGCCGGGACCCAGCCGTGCCGCCGGCACACCGCCAGGAACTCCTCGATCGCGCCCGGCCAGGCCTCGTTGTCGCCCAGCGGATCGGCCGACGCGATCGCCGCCCCGGCGATCACCCGGTACGTCACGGCCGCCTTGCCGGTCCTGGAGAAGACCGCGAACTTGTCGTCGCGCAGCGCGAAGTAGCCCAGCGAGTCGCGGGCGCCGTGCTTGTCCAGCAGCGCCTTCAGCCGGGCCTTCTCGTCCTCGCTCAGGCTCGGCGCCGGCTCGGCCGAGCGCAGCAGGAAGTACGCCGCGAGCAGCACCGCTCCGAGCCCGAACAGCAACCCGACCGTCGCGGTCAGGTCGTCCATCCACTCCACGTGGAACTCGGCCGGCCCGCTGACCCCGAACAGCGCCAGCGCCGCCTCGGCCATCCGGTCCGGGAAGGACAGGGGTGTCATGAACCGCGCGGGGGCCACCGACAGCAGCGCGACGTTGATCACGAACCCGGCCACCAGCAGCTGCACGAACACCCGCAGCGCGACCCACTTGCCGGTCACCGGGTCCGGCAGCGCGACGAAGTGCCGCCGGTTCAGCACCAGCGTCACGGCCAGCGCGACCGCCACCACCCCGGCGCCGAACACGTGCTGCATCCCGAGGTGCGACACGGCCAGCACGACGCTGGCGGCGAGCGCGAGCTGCCAGGCCCGGCGCTTGCGCCGCTTCAACCCGGAGGCGAGCATGATCAACAGGACGCCGACGGCCAGCACGACGGCGGCCGCGGCCGTCGTCGCCTCCTGGGGCAGCCCGAGCCACACGGCGACGTGACCACGCATGCCGCGCCGCCCGGCGGGCAGGACGACCGAGATCACCGCCAGCAGCCCGACCAGCCTGGTCACCCAGGTGATCGCGAACACCGACGCGGCGCCCGTCACCCGCCACACCGCGGGCCGTTCCCCCGCCAACGTCCTCCCCGACACCCTTCCCCCTAACTCCCCCTCGCCATGTCGACGAACGGTTCCAGTGCCGCCGGGTTGGCGAGCGCGTCCCGGCTGACCGCCCGCTCCGGCGCCATCCCGGTCAGGATCTTCTTGACCGGCACCTCGCACTTCTTACCGTTCAGCGTCCGCGGCACCTCCGCCACCTCGACGAACCGATCGGGTACGTGTCGCGGCGAGAGGGCGCGCCGCAGCTGGACGCGCAGCTCCGGCTCGACCGCGGCAAGATCCGCCCCGGGCGCCATCACGACGAAACACAGCAGCTCACCGTCGGTATTCCCGGCTCGCGTGGTGTCGATGACGAGCGAGTCGGCGATCTCGTCGAAGCCCTCGACGATCCGGTAGAACTCGGCGGTGCCCATCCGCACGCCACCGCGGTTGAGGGTCGAGTCGCTGCGGCCGTAGATCACCGCCGAGCCGCGGGGCGTGATCCGGATCCAGTCGCCGTGCCGCCACACACCCGGGTACATGTCGAAGTAGGCCTCGCGCAGCCGCGACCCGTCCTCGTCGTTCCAGAAGAACACCGGCATCGACGGCATCGGCTTGGTCACCACCAGCTCGCCGACCTCGTCGACGACCTCGCGGCCCTCCTCGTCGAACGCGGTCACCGCCGCGCCGAGCGCCCGGCAGGACAGCTCGCCCAGCCACACCGGGACGTCCGGCGCGGCGGCGACGAACGCGGCGCACAGGTCGGTGCCGCCGGACACCGAGCAGATCTGCACCGACCGGCCGACCTCGTCGGCGATCCAGCGGAACCCGTCGTCGGACAGCGGCGCGCCGGTCGACCCAAGCGCCCGCAACGAGGACAGGTCGACCGACGCGGCCGGGCGAATCCGGGCCTTGAGGCAGCTCTGGATGAACGGCGCGGACGTGCCGAAGTAGGTGATCCGCTCCTCGGCCGCCAGCCGCCACAGCGTGTTCAGGTCCGGGTGCCCCGGGCTGCCGTCGAACATCACGATCGTCGAGCGCGCCAGCAGCCCGCCGATCAGGAAGTTCCACATCATCCAGCCGGTGGTGGTGAACCAGAAGAAGCGGTCGCCGGGCCCGAGGTCCATCTGCAGCACCGTCGCCTTGAGGTGCTCCAGCACGATCCCGCCGTGCCCCTGCACGATGCCCTTCGGCAGGCCGGTGGTGCCGGACGAGTACAGCACCCACAGCGGGTGGTCGAACGGCACCGGCTCGTAGGCCATCTCCGCGCCGGCGTGCTCGGCGAGCAGCGTGTCCCAGTCGAGGGAGTCGTCGACCGTGCCGCCGCCGGCGTAGTCGACCAGCACGGTCGCGGTCAGCGACGGCATCTGCGCGCGCAGCTCGCCGATCGTCGGCCGCACGTCGAAGGACCGTCCGTTGTAGACGTAGCCGTTGATCGCGACCAGGACCTTCGGCTCGATCTGGGTGAACCGGTCGCTGATCGCGCGCACCCCGAAGTCCGGCGAACAGGACGACCAGATCGCGCCCAGGCTCGCGGTGGCCAGGAACGCGACCAGGGTCTGCGGGCAGTTCGGGGCGAGCGCGACCACGCGGTCCCCCCGGCCGACGCCGAGCGCGACGAGCGCCGACCGCGCCGCGGCGACCTGCTCGCGCAGCTCGCGGTAGGTGAGGCGGGCGCTCCGGCCGTCCTCGCGCCGGAAGATCACCGCGAGGGCGTCGTCGGCGCCGGTCAGCGCGTGTTCGGTGTAGTTGAGGGTGCCGCCGGGGAACCACCGCGCGCCGGGCATGCGCGCGTCGCCGAGGACCGCGGCCGGCCGGTCGTGCCAGCGGAGGCCGAGGAACTCCGCCGCCGCGCCCCAGAACTCCTCGGGCCGGTCGACGGAGAACCGCCACAACTCGTCGTAGTCGTCGAGGGACAGGTCGCGCTCCGCGCGCAGCCAGTCGCGGAACGCCTGGATCCTGCTCGTGGCGACCCGCTCCGGGTCCGGGCGCCACAACACTTCCGGGGTGTCAGCAACGTTGGTCACCCCGGGAGCGTATTAGCGCAGGTGGGCGTCGAACCAGCTCAGCGTGCGCTGCCAGGCCTCGATCGCGGCCTGCGGGTCCGCGTCGAACCGGTGGTTGGCCCCCGGGTAGCGGACCACGTTGGTCGCCACCCGCGACTCGGCCGCCGCCTCGCGCAGCTTTTCCACCTCGGCGGCACTCAGCTCGTCACCGGCGTCGCCGTACAGGCCGAGCCACGGGCTGACCAGCTCGCGGGCGATTTCGACCAGCCCCGGCTTCTCGGCCACGCTGTGCCCGCCCACGCTGACCGCGGCCCCGAGCTTGCGGTTCGCCGCCACCAGCAGCGCGGCCGTGCCGCCGAGGTCGAAGCCGACCACGCCGAGCAGATCGGCCTGCACACCGCGCTCGACCAGCCACGCCAGCGCGATGTCGGTGGCGGCCAGGACGCTGTCCGGCGTCGGCGTGTCCTCGATGTGCGGAGCGGCGACCAGCCAGCCCTCCGCGGCCAGGCTCGAGATCAGCAGCCGTACCCCGTCGGTGATGCCGCCGACCTCGTGCAGCACCACGAGCCCGCCACGGACGACGTTCTCGGGTTCGGCGTAGGTCAGCTCGATGGCCCGGCCGTCGTTCCGCTCGTAGTGCGAGGTGTGCGTCTGCGTCATCGCACTACTCAACCATCCCCGGGTGAACGGGAGTCAACACCAATCGCGATCAAGTGTTCGGGATAACGTGGCACCAGCGCGTTCGACCCGAAGGAGTGCCCGCCATGTCCGTGCGTACCCGTCCCGATCTCGGCTCGCTGCCCGCCTACGTCGCCGGGCGGACGGTGCCGGGTGCGATCAAGCTCGCGAGCAACGAGGTCCCCGGCGGTCCGCTGCCGAGCGTGCGGGACGCGATCGCCGACGCCGCCGCGGACGTGAACCGCTACCCGGACATGGGTGTGACCGCGCTGGCGAACCGGCTGGCGCGCAAGTACGACTTCCCGGTGGAGCAGGTCGCGGTCGGTTGCGGCTCGGTCGCGCTGTGCCAGCAGCTCACACAAGCCCTGTGCGAGCCCGGCGACGAGGTCCTGTTCGCGTGGCGCTCGTTCGAGGCGTACCCGATCGTCACCCAGATCGCCGGCGCGACGTCGGTGAAGGTGCCGCTGGACTCGACGCACACGCACGACCTGGACGCGATGCTCGCCGCGATCACGCCGAAGACGAAACTGGTCTTCGTCTGCAACCCGAACAACCCGACGGGCACCGCGAACCGCCGCGAGGAGCTGGTGCGCTTCCTCGACCAGGTGCCGCCGCACGTGGTCGTGGCGCTGGACGAGGCCTACCGCGAGTTCGTCACCGACCCGGACGTGCCGGACGGCATGGAGTTCGCCCGCACCCGCGACAACGTGGTGGTGCTGCGGACCTTCTCCAAGGCCTACGGACTGGCCGGGCTGCGCGTCGGCTACCTGGTCGGCCCGGCCGAGCTGGCCGAGGTGGTGCGCAAGGTCTACATCCCGTTCAGCGTGAACTCGCTGGCGCAGATCGCCGCGATGGCCTCGCTGGACGCCGAGGACGAGATGCGGCAGCGCTGCGCCGCGATCGTCACCGAGCGGCAGCGCGTCGCCGACGAGCTGCTCGCACTGGGCTACGAGGTGCCCGAGACGCACGCCAACTTCGTGTGGATGCCGCTGGGCGACCGCGCGCTGGAGTTCGCCGAGCACGCGCTGGCGAACAAGGTGGTCGTGCGCGCCTTCGCCGGCGACGGCGTGCGGATCACGGTGAGCACCCGCGAGGAGAACGACGCGTTCCTGCAGGCGGCGCGCGGCTTCAGCCGTTGACCACCAGCTGGACGATCGCGGCGATCCCGACCACGACGATCACGCCGCGCAGCACCGGCGCGGGCAGCCGGCGCCCGATCTTGGCGCCGAGCTGCCCGCCGATGGTGGACCCGACGGCGAGCAGCGCGACCACCGGCCAGCTGACCGGGGCGATGAACGCGTAGACGATCCCGGCGACCACGTTGACCACGGCGGCCAGGACGTTCTTGATGCCGTTGAGCCGCTGCAGCGGGTCGGTGAGCAGCATGCCCATGAACGCCATCAGCATCACACCCTGCGCCGCGGTGAAGTAGCCGCCGTAGATGCCGACCAGGAAGATCAGGAACAGCACGAGCCCGCCGTGCGAGCTGCCGCCGTCCCCGGCCTCGCGGCGGCGCGCCACCCACGCCGACACCCGCGGCTGGATGATCACCAGCACCACCGCGAGCCCGACCAGCACCGGCACGACCGTCTCGAACGCGTTGGGCGGCAAGGAAAGCAGCAGCACCGTGCCGCACACCGCGCCGAGCGCCGACGGCATCGCGTACCGCACCAGCCTCCTGCGCTGCCCGGTCAGCTCGTGCCGGTACCCGATCGCGCCGCTGATCGTGCCCGGCGCGAGCCCGATCGCGTTCGACGTCGTCGCGGTCACCGGCGAGTAGCCGAGCGCCACCAGCACCGGGAACGTGACGAGCGTGCCGGACCCGACGACCGTGTTGATCGTGCCGGCCCACACGCCCGCGAGGAATACGACCAGCGCCTCCCACCACTCCATGTCCCCATCAAACCGTGGCGTTTCGCGGCACCGGCCGACGGGTAAGAAGCGGGCATGGACACGACGACGCTGCGCCCGCTGGTGACCGCGACCGGTCCGTTCACGTCCGTCTACTTCGAGGACTCGCACGACACCGCGGACGCGGAGAAGCAACTCGAGCTGAAGTGGCGCGAGCTGAAGGACGCGCTGACCGCGCAGCACGCCCCGGACGGTGCGGTGGGCGCGCTGGAGAGCGCGATCCTGGACGGTCCGCGCGCGTCCGGCCGCAGCGGCCGCGCGCTGCTGGCCGCCGGCGAGCGGGTCCTGGTCGACGAGCACCTGCCGAGCCCGCCGGCGAGCACCATCGCCCGCGTGTCCGACCTGCCCTACCTGCTGCCGCTGGCGCGGTACGGGGAGCTGGCACTGCCGCACGTGGTCGCCGAGGTCGACCAGGTCAGCGCCACCATCCGGGCCTACGACGAGCACGGGGACGAGATGGCCGTGGAGGAGGTCAGCGGCCAGGAGCACCCGGTGCACAAGACGCGCGGCGGTGGTGAGGCGCACCACCGCATGCAGCACCGCACCGAGGAGGTCCGGCACCACAACGTCGCCGACATCGCCGACGCGGTCGCCCGTCTCGCCGAACGCACCCACGCGGAGCTGATCGTGGTGGCCGGCGAGGTGCAGGGCCGCACGGCCGTGATCGAGGAACTGCCCGAGGCCGCGAAGGCCATCGCGCGGGAGGCCACGCACTCCGACGTCGCCGACGAGCTGGCCGAAGCGGTCCGGCAGAGCCGGTTGAACGATGTGGTCGAGCGGTTCCGCGGCGCGCTGAGCCGGCCGGACGGCCTTGCGGTGCAAGGGCTCGAGGCCGTGACCGCCGCTCTGCGGGAGGCCGATGTGGAGACCCTGCTCGTCGGCGATCCGGGCGAGGACGTGGTGTGCACAGGGGCGACCCCGGCGCAGATCGCGCTGGGTGAGGAAGAACTCAAGGCCTACGGCGCGACGGAGATCCACCGTTGCCGGGCCGACGAGGCGGTCCCCGCCGCAGCGATCGCCGTGGACGCGGACCTGGTGCACGTCGACGAGGAGCTCGTCGACGGATTCGGCGCGATCTTGCGCCATCGGTGAGGAGACAGTGATAACCGCAGCTACAGAATGCTTCCGGACGGTAACCGTACCGAGCGAACTTCCCTCGTTCGAGGCATGATGGTTCCGAAGCAACACTCGAACGACGGTGAGGTGAACGTGACGGACTGGGAGCCACCGTCCTTGCGCGCGCAGAACGAGATCGAACTCTGGCTCGGTGCCGACCTGGCACACCTGCCGATCGTCCGGTCGGTGGTGGCGACGCTCGCCACCCGTGCCGACTTCGACCTGGACTCGATCGCGGACCTGCGGCTGGCCGTGGACGAAGCGTGCTCGACGCTGATCACCCGGGCACTGCCGGGCTCCACCATGCGCTGCCGCTTCGTCGTGGAGGACGACGAACTGCGGTTCCAGGGCACGGTGCTGTCCGACAGCGACAGCGCGCCGAGCACCAAGTCGTTCGGCTGGCGGGTCCTGAGCACGCTCACGGACTCGGTGGACGCGCACGTGAAGTCGAACGGCCAGGGCCACCAGGTGGACATCGAACTCGCCAAGCGACGCATCGCCGTCGACGTCCCAGGGGCAGGCGCGTGACCGGTTCCCGGACGGAGCCGACCAAACCCACCGCGTCGAACGAATACGGTCACCTGGCACCGCTGTTCGACGAGCTGGCGGAACTGTCGGCCGATGACCCCCGCCGCGCCGAGCTGCGCGACGAGCTCGTCACCGGGCACCTGCCGCTGGCCGAGCACATCGCGCAGCGGTTCTCCGGGCGCGGGGTGGCGAAGGAGGACCTGGTCCAGGTCGCCACGGTCGGGTTGATCAACGCGGTGGACCGGTTCGACGCCAGCCGCGGCTCGGACTTCCTGTCCTTCGCCGTGCCCACGGTGATGGGTGAGGTGCGCCGCCACTTCCGGGACACCGGCTGGCTGGTGCGGGTGCCGCGCCGGCTCAAGGAGCTGCACCTGTCGATCTCGGCGGCGAGCACCGAGCTCGCGCAGCGGCTGGGCCGCGCGCCCACGCCGAGCGAGATCGCGAGCCACCTGGGCGTCAGCCAGGACGAGGTGTACGAGGGCCTGGAGGCCGGCAACGCCTACCACTCGATGTCACTGGACGAGGTGCTGTCCGGGGACACCGAGAACCTCGCGCTCGGCGACACGCTGGGCGAGGAGGACGCCGGGCTGGAGGGCGTGGAGAACCACGAGGCGCTGCTGCCGCTGATCCAGGAGCTGCCCGAACGGGAGCGCAAGATCCTCGGCCTGCGGTTCGTGCACAACATGACGCAGACCCAGATCGCGGAGCGGATCGGCGTGTCGCAGATGCACGTGTCCCGCCTGCTCGCCCGCACCCTGCAGCGGCTGCGCGAGGGCCTCACCGAGCCGGACGGAGAGTCCTGACCTGCGGTTTTGCCCACCGCTTCGCAGGGTAACCGGCGATCATGGCAGATCCCGGGTGGCGCGCGCCGATGCTCGCGACGCTGACCCAGCGGCCGTTCTCGCGGGAGAACTGGCTGTTCGAGCGCAAGCTCGACGGGGTCCGGGCCATCTGCTCGCGCGACGGCGGCGCGCCGGTGCTGTGGTCGCGCAACCACAACGACATCAGCGCGGGTTACCCCGAGCTCGGGGAGGCGCTCGCGGAGGCGGGTGCCTCCTCGTTCGTCGCCGACGGTGAGATCGTCGCGTTCGACGGCACCCAGACCAGCTTCGCGCGGCTGCAACAGCGCATCCACCTGACCGAGCGGCGGCGCATCGAGGCCACCGGGGTCGCGGTCTACCTGTACCTGTTCGACCTGCTGGCCTTCGACGGCCACGACATGACCGGGTTGCCGCTGCGGCACCGCAAGCAGTTGCTGCGCAAGGCGTTCGACTGGGGCGGGCCGCTGCGGTACGCCACGCATCGCAACGGCACGGGCGAGGAGTACTTCGCCTACGCGTGCGCGCACGGCTGGGAGGGCGTGATCGCCAAGCGCGCGGACGCGCCGTACCGGTCCGGGCGCACGAACGACTGGCTGAAGTTCAAGTGCGTCAAGGAGCAGGAGTTCGTCGTCGGCGGGTTCAGCGCGCCGGGCGGGGCGCGGACCGGGTTCGGGGCGCTGCTGGTCGGCTACTACGACCGCGGCCGGTTGCGGTACGCGGGCAAGGTCGGCGCGGGCTACACGGAGGCCACGCTGCGTGAGCTGACCGGGACGCTGACCGGGTTGGAGCGCCGCCGGTCGCCGTTCGACGAGCCGGTGCCGGAGCGTGGGCCGCGCTGGGTCGAGCCGTCGGTGGTGGTGCAGGTGCGGTTTTCGGAGTGGACCGGGGACGGGAAGCTGCGGCATCCTCGGTTCACCGGGGTGCGTGACGACAAGCCGGCCGCCGAAGTCGTCCGGGAGGCGTGATGGCGCGAGCGATCTGGAGCGGTGCGATCAACTTCGGCCTGGTCACGGTGCCGGTCGAGCTGTACTCCGCGACCGAGGACCACACCGTGCACTTCCGGCAGTTCGAGCGCGGGACGTCGGACCGGATCCGGTACAAGCGCGTGAACGAGCGGACCGGCGAAGAGGTGGCCTACGAGAACATCGTGAAGGGCTACGACCTCGGCGACGGCGACTACGTGCTGGTCGAGCAGGACGAGCTGGACCAGATCGCGCCCGGCCGGTCGCGGTCGATCGACATCGAGTCGTTCGTGGACCTCGGTGACATCGACCCGCTGTACTTCCAGAAGAGCTATTGGCTGGCGCCGACGAAGGAGGAGTTCGGGCGCGCGTACGGGCTGCTGATGCAGGCCATGGCGGAGACGAACAAGGCCGGCATCGCGCGCTTCGTGATGCGGGGCAAGGAGTACATGGCGGCGGTGCGCGCCGGGGACGGTGTGCTGGTGCTGGACACGCTGCTGTTCGCCGAGGACGTGCGGGACCCGGCGAAGGAGCTGAAGAAGCTGCCGGAGAAGGCGGCGCCGCGAGGGCGCGAACTGGAGATGGCGATCGCGCTGGTGGACTCCATGGCGGACGAGTGGCGGCCGGAGGCGTACCACGACCAGTACACCGAGCGGGTCCTGAAGCTGATCGACGACAAGAAGGCCGGGCGCACGGTGAGCGTCGAGGAGGAGCCCTCGGAGCCGACCAAGGTGGTCGACCTGTTCGAAGCGCTGTCCCGCAGCGTCGAGCGGCGAAAGGGCGGTGCCCCGGCGAAGGGCGGCTCGGGTTCTGGTTCGTCCGGGAAGAAGGCCTCCCGCAAGGCGGCGGAGCCGGACCTGTCGGAGCTGAGCAAGGCGGAGCTGGACCAGTTGGCGCGAGAGCTGGACATCAAGGGCAGGTCGAAACTCAAGCGCGCGGAGCTGGAAAAAGCAGTGCGAGAAGCCCGCTCGGGCGGGTCGCGCAAGCGGGCCTCCTGACGGCCGAAGGATCACCAGCACCGGGCCGACGTCGGGGTGCTGGGTTGTCGCCCCCCGTCTCCGCGCCACCGCGTCACCCCATCCCCGCGTCACCGCCCAGCCGCGTGACCTGCAGCCCTCCGTCACCCATCCCTCGGGGCCCTGCCACCGGCACCCCACAGCCGTCCGCCAGCTGCCTGCTGCCTAACCCAGGCCGCCCGTCCACTCCCACCCACTCATCCGGCTCGGCCGCCGCGCACCACCAGCCCTCCGGCCTCCGCCACCCATCCCCCGGGGCTCACCGCCCGCCGAATGCGGCGCCCCACCCCCGTCCGCCAGCCGCCTACCCCAGACAGCCCCTCCACTCCCACCCTTCATCCGTATCCACCACCGCCCCAGCGCCACCCGCTCCACCGCACTCACCGCCCGCCCACCACCGGCACCCCCACACCCGCCTATCCCAAGCCGTCCGTCCACTCCCACCACCCATCCGGCGCGCCACCGCACCACCGCCAGCCCTCCGCCACCCATCCCCCGGCACTCACCACCCCCGCCCCGCCCGCCCGTCCCCGGCGCGCACAGGCAACCCCGCCCTCCACCGCCCCACCCCACTCCCGCCGAACCACCCACCGAAACCACCGCGCCCCACCTCCGCCGGGGCAATACGATCACCTGCGTGCCGAAGTTCGCCCAGCTCGCGAAGTTCCGCGTGGTGCTGCGCACGGGGCTGGGCTTCGTGGCGCTCGGCGTCGGGTCGAGTGTGTGCGGCGCGGCGGCCGTCGGGCTGTTGCTGTTCCTCCAGGGCATCCCCGCCGACATGGGCGGCCGCAACTGGGTCCTGCTCACCTGCGCCGGCGCCTACGTCCTGCTGTCGGTGCTCGTCGGCTCCGCGTGGACGGCCATCCTGCACCGCCGCACCGCCGTCTGGTTCGCCCAGGGCCGCCGCCCGACACCGCCGGAAGCCCGCCGCGCGCTCCGCCTGCCCCGCGACCTCGCGCTGGTCAGCGGCACCCTGTGGCTCGGCGGCACGATCATCCTCGGCACCCTGACCAGCATCCTCGGCTCGGCGCTCGACGCCCTGGGCGTCACCCTCGCCGTCGGTCTCGGCGGGCTGCTCACCGTCGGTCTGATGTACCTGGTGGCGGAGTGGGTCGCGCGCCCGATCCTGATCCTCGCCCTCGAGGTGAGCCCGCCGCGCAACGCGGTGTCGGTCAGCGTCCTGTCGCGCCTCGCGATCACCTGGGCCGTGGCGAGCGGCGTTCCGCTGCTCGGGGTGCTGATCGTCGCCGCGCCGCCGAACATCGGCAAGGCCGACGAGACCGCGAGCCTGATCATGCTGTCGATCGTCGGGCTCATCTCCGGCGCGCTCGGCACCGCGCTGCTCGCACGAGCGGTCGCCGCGCCGCTGCACCGGTTGCGGATGGCGGTCGGCCTCATCACCCGCGGCCGCAAGGACGTTTCGGTGCGCGTCGACGACGCCAGTGAGATCGGCTCGCTCCAGGTGTCGGTCAACAGCATGGTCACCGGGCTGCGGGAACAGGACCGGCTACGCGACCTGTTCGGCCGGCACGTGGGCATCGACGTCGCCCGGCACGCCCTCGAGCACGGCGCGTCCCTGAGCGGCGACGTGCGTGAGGTGGCGGCGCTGTTCGTCGACGTCGTGGACTCGACCGCCCTGGCCTACCGGCTGCCGCCCGAAGAAATCGTGCGCAAGTTGAACCGGCTGTTCGACCACGTGGTGTCGGCCGTCGACGCACGCGGTGGGCTGGTGAACAAGTTCCAGGGCGACGCGGCGTTGTGCGTCTTCGGCGCGCCGACCCGGTTGTCGGACGCGGCGACCGCCGCCCTGTCCGCGGCGCGCGCCATCCGGGACGCGGTCCGCGAAGAGGGCGAGCTGGACCTGGGCATCGGCGTCGCGTGGGGCCGCGTGTTCGCCGGACAGCTCGGCAGCAGCAGCCGGCTCGAGTACACGGTCATCGGCGACGCGGTGAACGAAGCGGCGCGGCTGACCGAGCACGCGAAACACGTGCCCGGCCGCGTCCTCGCCAGCGACAGCGTGTGGTCGCAGGCCACAGCCAGTGAGCAGGCGCAGTGGTCGCGTCACGAGACGATCCAGCTCCGCGGGCGGGACACCCCCACGAAGACCTGGACGAACTAGGCCTCGCCGCCCGGTTTGACGTCGGGCCAGGTCAGCAGCGTCGAACCCCACGTCAGGCCGGCGCCGAACGCGGTCAGCAGCACCCGGTGACCCGGCTGGAGATCACCGTCGTCGCAGGCGTCGGCCAGCGCGAGCGGGATCGAAGCGGCACTCGTGTTGCCGACGCGCTCGATGTTCGCCACGACCCGGTCGTTCGCCATGCCCAGCTGCCTGGCGGTGGCCTGCAGGATGCGGATGTTGGCCTGGTGACCCACGAACCGGTCCACGTCGGCCACCCCGAGCCCGGACCGGCCCAGCACGGCGCGCGCCGACTCGGCCATGCGCGCGCAGGCGTGCCGGAACACCGCAGTGCCCTGCATCGTGAGGAAGTGGTCGTGCGGGTTGTCCGACTGGCGTTGTTTCGCACCGCCGGCCGGGACGATCAGCAGGTCGGCGTTCTCACCCTCGCTGTGCAGGTCGAACGGCCCCAGAGCGCCTGGTTCGTCGGCGGTTCCGGCCCGCAGCACGACCGCGCCGGCGCCGTCGCCGAAGATCGGCACCGTGGTGCGGTCCGCGGGGTCGCAGTAGCGGCTGAAGGCGTCGGCGCCCACGACGAGCACCTGGCCGGCCATCCCGCCGGCGATCAGGCCCGCACCGGTGGCCAGGGCGTAGATGAAGCCGCTGCAGACGGCGTTGACGTCGAAGGCGGCGACACCGCTGAGCCCCAGCGCCGAGGCGACCTGGGGGGCGCTGGCCGGGCAGAGCTGGTCGGGCGTCGCGGTCGCGAGCACCACCGCGTCGACCGTGTCCGTGCCGGCGCTGCGCAGAGCGTTGCGCCCCGCGGCGACAGCCATGTCCACAGTGGACGTATCGGCGTCGGCGATGCGGCGCTCACGGATACCGGTGCGGGCGCGGATCCATTCGTCAGACGTGTCCAGATTCCGGGCGAGGTCGTCGTTGTCCACCACCCGCGGCGGCAGCCAGGCTCCCAGGCCGGCAAGGACCGCGTGGTGTCCTTCATGCATGCAACACTTGTAGGGGCTACCCCTGGGTAGACCGGTGAGTTGTGTTCCAGGTCACAAAATCGGCCCCCTAAAGGACTACGCGGCCCGGAACTGTCACCGATAGGTTCTAGGGTTCGGCCATGTCGGACACGCTGGGGCCCCGGGCGCTCAACCGCGCGCTGCTCGCCCGCCAACTGCTGCTGCAGCCGGCAGAGGTCACACCACTCGAAGCCGTCCGGCACCTCTGCGGGCTCCAGGCGCAGGCGCCGTTCCCGCCGTATTACGGACTGTGGTCGCGCCTGCGCGGCTTCCGGCCCGAGCAGCTCGGGCAGCTCCTGCTCGACCGGCAGGTGGTCCGGATCGCGTTGATGCGCGGCACGGTGCACCTGGTCGCGGCGGAGGACTGCCTGTGGCTGCGCCCGCTCGTGCAACCGCTGTTCGAGCGTGACCTGCGCACGAATACGGCGTACAAGAAACCGCTTGCCCCGCTTGATCTGGACGCGGTCGCGGAGCGGGCGCGTGCGGTGCTGGCGGAGGAGCCGCACACCCCGTCGGCCTTGGGCAAGCGGCTCGCGGAGGAGTGGCCGGACACGCCGCCGGCGGCGCTCGCCCACGCGGCCCGCGGCCTGCTCCCGCTGGTGCAGGTCCCGCCGCGGGCGGTGTGGGGCCGCAGCGGGCGGACCACGCTGGCCGAGGCGGAGGACTGGCTCGGCCGGCCACTGGATCGGCACGGCTCGCTGGACGATCTCGTGTCGCGGTACCTGGCGGCGTTCGGGCCGGCGAGCGTGGCGGACGTACAGGTGTGGAGCGGGCTGACCCGGCTCGGTGAAGTGGTGGACCGGTTGCGCCCGCGCCTGCGCGTGTTCCGGACCGAGCAGGGCCGGGAGGTGTTCGACCTGCCCGAAGCGCCGCGCCCGGATCCGGCGACGCCCGCCCCGCCGCGGTTCATCGCCGAGTTCGACAACCTGCTGCTGTCCCACGCCGACCGGACCCGCGTGCTGCCCGAGGACGCACGCAAGCGGGTGTTCGGGGTGCCGAACGGGGTGTTCCCGGGGACGATCCTGGTCGACGGGCTGGTGCGGGGCAGCTGGCGGATCACGCGCTCGGGGAAGGCCGCGACGCTGGAGATCGAGCCGTACGAACGAGTCTCCACAAAGGACCGGCAAGCGCTGGAGGACGAGGGGGCGCGACTGCTGCGTTTCGCTGTCGGCGAAGAAGCCGGCGACATCCGCGTCGCACCCCTTGCGTGAGCCGCGTCGCAAGCCCGGTTGTGGTTACGATGCGGTGGTGCCCGCCGCTGACCTGGACAAACTCGACTACGAGATTCTGAGGCGCCTGCAGGACGACTCACGCACGATCGCCGAGACGATCGGCGCTGAGGTCGGTCTGTCGGCCGCCGCGGTGCAGCGTCGTATCAAGCGGTTGCGGCATGCCGGCGTGATCTCCCGCGAGGTCGCGGTGATCGATCCGGCGTCGGTCGGGGTCCACATGACGTTCATCGTGATGGTGGAGATGGAGCGCGAGCGGCTGGAGGTGCTGGAGGCGTTCCGGAAGCAGGTGCTGGCTGATTCCGCTGTGCAACAGTGCTACTACGTTACGGGGTCGGCGGACTTCATCCTTGTCGTGCAGTGCCGGGACATGGGGGAGTTCGAGGCGTTCACGCGCCGGATGTTCTTCGACAACGGCGAGGTGCGGCACTTCACGACGAGTGTCGCGATGGACCGCGTCAAGGTGGGCCTGACCGTTCCCCTGAACGGGGGCTGATCGGCGTGGGCCCGCGTGTTACAGGTTGGAAGGTTTTGCAGCCGATCGCGTGAAAGTCGTCGGCGAGGCATCATTTTCGGCGCCCGCTTACATCTCATCGCTGTCCGACCCGTTCGCGCCGGGAGCGCGAACCAAGACCGCGAGAGGTGGCACGTGAACACCGATACCGTCACCCAGAGCCAGTTCGTGTCACTCAACGGCTCCAGTGCTCCAGTCCTGTCTCGACTGTCGTACGTCGCGAGCGAACCGTTCGCCGTGAACATCGCGTTCCGCACGGAGCGTGGCCGTTGGGTGGAGTGGACCTTCGCCCGCGAGCTGCTCGTGACGGGCCTGCGCGAGCCCTCCGGCATCGGCGACGTGCGTGTCCGCCCCGACCTGTCGACCGACGAGGGAATCCTGATCCTGGAGATCGAGTCCCCCGACGGCTACGCGCTGGTGGAAATCGAGCGCGAGGACGTCGAGCGTTTCCTCGACGCCGCTACGGATCTCGTGCCCCTGGGCACGGAGAGCGACCGCTTCGACGTGGACGCCTTCATCGACGAGATCACGAACGTCTGACGCCCGGCACCGCACCCCCTCGCTGCGGTGCCGGCTTTCAGCCCGCTTGATCCCGGCTGCGGCAGCCCCGCCAGATCGCTCGGCGCCACCCGCACTGACGACGTCACGCCGGCTCCGCCCCTGGCAGCCGCACCCACGGACGGCGTCGCGCCAGCTCGCCCCCTGGCGCCCGCCCCGACGGACGGCGTCAGGCCAGCTCGCCCCCTGGCAGCCGCACCCACCGACGACGTCATGCCCGGCTCGACCCCCGGCCGCCGCCCCCACCGACGACGTCACGCCCGGCTCGACCCCCGGCAGCCGCCCCCAGGGACGGCGTCGCGCCAGCTCGGCCCTTGGTAGCCATCCCGCGGCGGCCACCTCACGGAGGGTGCCACGTCAACTCCGCCCATGCCGGCCACGGCCCACCGCTGGTGTCAGGCCGACTCCACACCTCGCGGCCATCCCCACACGCCGACTGAGCTCCTGGCGACACCCGCACCGACGACGCCATGCCGACCCACCTCCGGCGACCACCCGCAGCGACGGCGCCATGCCAACTCACCTCCCGCGACCACCCGCGCCGAGGGCGTCATGCCAACTCACCTTCGGCGACCACCCGCACCGACGACCTCATGCCGACCCACCTCCGGCGACTACCCGCACCGGCGTGATCCGGACTCGGCTGATCCCGCGGGGCGTTCCAGCTCCACGCCAAAACACCCCACACCAGCACGCGCGGCTTCCGCCCCACCACGGCGGGGCTGGACCTTGTCGGCCCTGAACGCGGCATCTCGAGCGCCACGAGCGCCACTTTCGAGCGCAGGGTGTCGACGCGGGGCGGCTCGAGCGCTCGGCCTCGTGCCGTTCGGCAACGTCTCGTCGAGACCCGACAGCATCACGTCGGCAGCTTCTCGCCGATTCCTCCCGGGCCCGTGCAGCGCTGCCAGCCGACTCGTCAGCGCCCCAGCGGCCCGAAGGACCTCGGCGACCGGTCCTGTTCCTCGTCGAAGTCACCGCGCAGATCGGGCTGGTTCCAGGTCCAGACCTCGAACAGCTGCTGGATCTGCTCATCGATCGCCCGGCCGAGCGGCTTGTTCTCCTTGCCTGTCTCCTCGACGGGCTCATTGCGCGCCTCGCCGTTCCCCGAAGGCGAGTTGCGAGTAGGAGACACCTTCTTCTGCGCCGGCGGAGATGTCTTCGACAGCTGCGGGGGTGCACTCGGCTGCATCGTCGCCGGCGGCACCTGAGGAACGGGACTCGTGCTCGGCGGCGGTTGCACCGGCTCCACAGGACCCGCGCTCGGCACGACCCCAACCGCCACTGCCGGGGCGGTGTCGGAGTCATGGCCGGAACCGAAGGCGCCACCCGCGAACCAACCGATACCCACGAGGACGACCGCCGCAGCAGCGACCAGCACATTGCGCCGGACCCGGCGGAGCAAGCGCCGCTCGTCACCCGCCCCAGGCCGGCAAGCCACCGGAGCGAGCGCGACGTTGAGCTGCCCGGACACCGACGCGAACTCGCCGAGGATCGGCTCGTGGTCTTCGTACGGCTCGACGGGTTTGGGCGCGCTGGCCGCGACGATTCCCGTGCGGTCCGCCAGTTGCACGCTCCGCACGAGGTCATCCGACCTGTCACGCAGGATCGTGCGCGCCATCAACACCCTCCATCGGCACGGCGTGGACCTTCCCCAATGCCTTGCCGCTCGCCAGGCGTCACTCGACCACCCCACAGAGCCAGCTACGGCTCGGCAAAAACTACCAGCGCGATGAGTGGGTCGATGCCGAGAGACTCTCACTTTCCCCGATCACGGAAAAAGATAACTCCATCGGGTGATGATCAAGTACACAATCCTGCGGACCGTAGTCAATGGTCCCCTCCCGCCGCTCCACGTCTTGTTACCTTCTGACCTTTCACGCCCTCGCCGCGCTGGTTTCCCACCCCCATGCCGCGATCGCGACCCGGTTACGCAGGTCCAGCTTCCGCTGGATGCTCCTCAGGTGCGTTTTCACCGTTCCGACCGTGATTCCCAGGGACTGCGCGATCTCCACGTTCGTCTTCGCCTCGGAGACGAGATGCACGATCTCCCATTCCCGTCCGGACAGCACCCCTGGCCGCCGGCTACCGGCATCCGGTCGGCCCATCTGCCGGAAGAGCCGGAGGGTCATCTCGGGGCTGATCAGCATGTCGCCCGAAACCGCGGCGCGAACACCTTCCACCAGCAGTCCGGGCCCTGATCTCTTGAGCAGGAACCCGCAGGCACCGTTCCGGATCGCGGCGCACGCGTACTCGTCGAGTTCGAACGTCGTGATCACTATGACTCGCAACGGATTCGCCACGTCCGGGCCGGCAAGTTCCCGCGTCACCGACAACCCGTCTCGCCCCGGCATCCGAACGTCAACCAAGAGGACGTCGGGCCTCAACTCTCGTGCCCGCTTCACCGCCGACTCCCCATCGGCTGCCTCACCGATCACCTCGAGATCGTCTTCGGCCTCCAGGATGTGGCGCAGGTTGCGGCGAACCACCTCCTGATCATCTGCAACGAGCACTCTGATCGCGGTCACGAGACCACCGGCAGCACCGCATGCACCGCCCAGCCAGCCTGCCCCATAGGTCCTGCCCAGGAGGTTCCGCCCAATGCGATGGCCCGTTCGGCCAATCCCTGCAGTCCGGATCCTCCGCCGCGGGCCCGCTTGAGCAACCCCTGCCGTCGCACGCCGTCGTTGACCACCCGAACGATCACGTGCGCACCGTTGCGCCGCACCGCCACGGACACCTGACGCGCCGCCGGCGCATGCCTTCGGACATTCGTAAGCGCTTCCAACACGATCCGGTGCACGGTTCTCGTGATCTCTGGGCGCACATCCCTTACCTGGTCGTCCAGGTCCAGCTCCACGCGCACCGACCCGAACGCCTCGAACCGGTTCACCAGAGCAGGGATGTCGCTCACCGTCGCCGACCGCTCCCACTCGAGCATCCCGGCCGTCCGATCGTCGGCGCGCAACCAGCACAAAGCCCTGTCGACCGAGTCGAGGACACGGACGCCGGCTTCTTCGATGCGCTCCAACGCACGGCGCACTTCACCTGGTTCCCGGTCATTGATCCGCGCGGCCTGAGCCTCCAGTACCAGCCCGGTCACCTCGTGGCCGAGCCAGTCATGCAGGTCACTCGCGAGCCGCAGGCGTTGCTCGCGGCGTGCTGCGTGAATCGACTCCTCCCGCACTTCGTCGAGGGACCGCAAGTAGAGACCGACCGCGATGGCGCAAGCCGCCAGCAATCCGCACGCGACGCACCACTCGCCTGCTGACGCCACCCCGGGAGACGCTCGAGGGCCGCTCGCGAGCCTCAACGGCGCCAGAACGATCGCACTCGTCACCGTTCCGGCTGACAGCAGCGTCCCCGGCCCCCTCGTCCGGCGGACCGCCTGGACGAGGACGCACAGCAGGAGTGCGCACTCCATCAGCAACCACGAGCTGAGACTCTGGTTGGCCGGCTCGCCGCTTCCGAACGTCGCCAGGAGTGAACTGCCGGCCGCGACAACCGCGACAGCGACCGTGCCCCTGGGCTGCCCAGCACGACGCAGCGCGATCCCCAGCGCAGCAAGGAGAACCACCAGGGTCGAGGTGGTCGCGAGGACCGTGCCCACGGGCATCGCCGCGAGCGCCACACATACAGCACCGAGAACCGGGACAGGCCAACCCAGTTCGAGCTTCATCCGTCGACTGGTTCCGGGCGTGGTGTTCATGTCCGATCTCCTCGCTCGGCGATGTGGTGGTGATTCGAGAATGCACGAATCGGTCCAGGCGCACCATCTACCGAAAGACAGATATTTGCGAGACGCGCCGACAGAATCAATCGATCGGGTTAGAACACAGATTCGATATTCGTGTACTGTCGAAGACACCGCGGACGGCGCCCACAGCCGGATCTGCTGCAGTACAAGGAAAATCGATGACAAGGAGCGCTCATGGAGCACACCGTGCCCGCGCCGCGGATCTACACGTCGCGCTTGCGCGAGATGACCGGTGGTCGATTCACGACAATGCCAGGTGGTTCGCCCGCGAAACGCTCGATCTCGACGAGCACGTGCTGTCCCGTGCACCCCTGGGACAGTTGCGACGAGGGCAGGTCCGCGGTCAGCACGTTGGGGTTGCCGTGGACGCACATGGTTCCGTGCGGATCGAACCAGGCGCCAGTCGGCAGCTGTACCACGCCAGGACGAAGATCGGTGGTGAGAACCGCTCCGGCCAGGCAAGCGCCGCGGTCGTTGAAGATCCGGACGACGTCGCCCTCGTTGATGCCCCGAGGCCCGGCGTCCTCGGGGTGCAGGCGGACAGCCTCCCGGCCCGCGACCTTCGCCGCCTGGCTGACAGCACCACCGTCGAGCTGGCCGTGCAGGCGTGCGTGGGGCTGATTGGCGATGAGCAGCAACGGGAATCGGCTCGCTCGCTCGCCGCCGAGCCACTCGACGGGCTCCAGCCAAGCGGGGTGTCCCGGACAGTCGTCGTAGCCGAACGAGGCCACTCGCTTGGAGACGATCTCGATCCTGCCGCTCGGGGTCGGGAGGCGATGCGCGACGGGGTCGGCGCGGAAGTCAGCCCAGAGCGTCCGGTGGATTTCCGTGTTCGGCAAGCGGTACTGCCCGGTCTCCCAGAATTCCGGAAAGGATGGTACGGAGATGCCTTTCCCGGCCAGGTGCTGTCGCCACGAGTCATAAAGATGCTCGAGCCACTCCCATGCGGTGCGCCCCTCGGTGAACCTGTCCTCGATGCCCAGCCGGGCAGCCAGCCCGGCGAAGATCGCGTAGTCGTCCCGGGACTGCGCACGAGGCTCAGCGATCCGATGCATCGCGATGAGGTGGGTGTCGCGGCGGCCGGAACCGAAGTCCTCACGCTCCAACGCCGTGGTGGTGGGCAGGACGATGTCCGCGTGCCGTGCAGTGGCGGTCCAGAAGGGCTCGTGCACGACGACGGTGTCCGGCCGCGCGAAGGCCCTCCGTAGCCGGTTGAGGTCCTGGTGATGGTGAAACGGGTTGCCACCGGCCCAGTACACGAGGCGGATGTCCGGGTAGGTGCGTTCCGCACCGTCGTACTGGTAGCGGCTACCGGGCCGGAGGAGCATGTCCGCGATCCGGGCTACCGGAATGTACTGCCTCACAGGGTTGATTCCCTGCGACAGGTAGGGCACCCGGAAGTCCGGGCCGATGTCACCGCTGTCACCCATGGATCCGTACCCGTGGCCGAATCCACCACCGGGTAGTCCGATCTGGCCGAGCATGGCGGCCAGCGCGATGGCCGCCCAGACGGGCTGCTCGCCGTGCTCGATGCGCTGGAGGCTCCAGGTGACGGTGATGAAGGTTCGGCGTGCGGCCATGCGTCGAGCGAGAGCGACGATGTCCGCGGCCGGGATGTCGGTCAGAGCACTGGCCCAGGCGGCATCCTTGGCGATTCCGTCGTCGAGACCGAGGAGGTAGCGCTCGAACTCGTCGTAACCGGCGCAGTAGCGGTCCAGGAATCGTCGGTCGTGCAGGCCCTCGACCACAAGGGTGTGCGCGAGCGCGAGCATGAATGCGGTGTCGGTCGCGGGGCGGATGGGATACCACCGCGCATCGAGTCGCGCCGGCAGGTCGGCGCGCAGCGGACTGATCAGGGCGACCTCGACGTCCCGGTCAGCGAGCTGGGCGAGGAAGCCCGGGGTGTGGTGCCGGGTGACTCCGCCGGGCGTGACGAAGACGTTCTTCTCGGGCACACCGCCGAAAGCCACGAGGAGTTCGGTGTTCGCCACGATCGTCGGCCAGCTCGAACCATTGCGCAGGACGTCGGTGGCAGTGCCGACGATGTGCGGGAGCACCACCGTGCTGGTGCCGTTGCTGTACGTGTTGCGAGAGGAGGTGAAACCGCCGAAAGCATTGAGAAACCGGTGCAACTGGCTCTGGGCGTGATGGAACCGGCCGGCGCTCGCCCAGCCGTAGGAGCCGCCGTAGATCGCCTCGTTGCCGTGCTCGGATCGCACCCGGAGGAGTTCCGCCGAGAGCAGATCAAGCGCTTCGTCCCAGCCGACTTCGACGAACTCCTCGTGACCGCGCTTCGGATCCGGGCCAGGCCCGCGTTCGAGCCACCCTCGTCGGATCGCCGGCGCCGCGATCCGGGTGGGGTCGGTCAAGGCGCTGGGCAGATTGCCGAGCAGAGGCGACGGCGCCGGGTCCTCGGGGTGTGCGGAGACCTGGAGGTGTCCGTTCTCGTCGAGTCCGGCTGAGAAGGCTCCCCAGTGCGAGGTGCTCGGCCGCAGGCGCATACGTCTACAACTACCAGGAAGGATGGTGATCGATGGTGCTGTGAGACGGTGACGTCCGTTGGCGGCGGGCAACCAGGCAGGCTGCTCACGGTGGTCGCGATCGTCGTGCGTGGGTGCAGCCTGGCGTGACATCGACGACCGGTGATCACGGGTGGCGGTACGCGCTGCTCAGGCCGGCTCCGTTGCGCGAAGCAGCCGGCCCGAGCAGCATGACGATGCTCTGCCTACGGGTTCGGCCCCGTTGCCGCGGGACGGTCGGGCTGGTTCGACCACTGCGACCACGAACCGGGGTAGAGGGCCGCGTCGATCCCGACGATGGCCAGCGCTGCGATCTCGTGCGCCGCGGTCACACCGGAACCGCAGTACACCCCGACCGGGCCTGCGGTGACGCCGAGCTCGCGGAAGCGGGACGCGAGTTCGGCCGCCGGTTGGAACCGGCCGTCGGCGGTGAGGTTGTCGCCGGTCGGTGCGCTGACGGCGCCGGGAATGTGCCCAGCGCGCGGGTCGACGGGTTCCTGCTCGCCGCGGTAGCGCTCGCCGGCCCTGGCGTCGAGCAGCGTGCCCTCGCTCGGCAGCGCCGCGGCCTCGTCGATGGAAAGAACGGGCAGGTGACCGGGCTTGAGCACGATGTCACCCGGCTCCGGTGCGCGGCCGAAACCGGTCTCCAGCGGCCGGTCGCCCCACGCGGCGAGTCCGCCGTCGAGGAGCCGGACGTCCGTGACGCCCGCCCAGCGGAGCAGCCACCAGGCGCGCGCGGCGGCAAGGTTGCCGCTGTTGTCGTAGGCGACGACGGAGGAGCCGTCGCGGATGCCCCATCGGCGTGCCGCCGCCTGGAGGGCTTCGACGTCCGGTAGCGGGTGGCGTCCCTCGGCGGGAGACGGCGGTGTGGCCAGCTCGGTGTCGAGGTCCACGTAAACCGCCCCCGGCAGGTGGCCGTCGAGGTAGTGGCGGTGTCCGTTCGGATCGCCCAGTGCCCACCGGACATCCAGCAGGACAGGTGGGGTGGACGATTCGAGCTGCCGGTGCAGTTCGTCGGCGCTGATGAGAACCGGCGGCCGGGGCACGTCGATTTCGGACGGGTCCGCCGAGCCCGGCGCCTCACCACGTGCGGCGGCGAGCGCGAGACGACGCTGCACCGCGGCGTTGAGCGGGGCCGGAACGCCGTGCAACCGTCCGAGCAGGACGATTTCGCCGTTGAGGAAATCGCCCTCCACCGATCCAGCGCCGCGCGCCAGGCTCTGCCTGGTTGAGCTGCCGGCGCGCGGACGTCCTGGGATCTCGGCGGGGTCTGCGGCCGAAGTGTCTAGTTCGGACGCTTCGCGCAGATTGACCGGATCGATGCCTGCCGCGGCCAGCACTCGGCGCCCCTCGGCGCGGAGCTCCCGGCCGAGCGATGCCGTGCGTTCGTCGTGACCGAAGAGTGCGTCGACGGCGTTGCCGAGGTTGGCTAGGAGTTTGCCTGCCTTCCAGCGCAGCAGGTCCGGCACGAGCTGGACGCCGAAGCCGGCGGTGCGCAGGTCGGCGGCGATGGTGTCCAGGCGCGGGTCGGCACCGGACGGGAACTGGCCGAGCCACAGGATGCCCGGCAGTTCGGCGCCCTGGGCGCTGACCTCGCCCGGTTCCAGGTAGGTCGCCGGCATCCACAGCGACGCCCCGAACACCGTGGCGAAGCGGCGCAACGCCGCTCGTTCGTTCTCCAGGCCGTTCTGCAGCATCAGCACCGGCAGATCGGCGGCCAGGCCGGTGCCGGCCGGGCGCCACGACCACTCCTGGAGGGCTTCCTCGGTGTTCTGGGTCTTGGTGGCCACGACCAGGACGTCATCCGGAGCGAGTTCGACCTCCTCGGCGTTGCCGGCGACCGGCACGCGGACGAGCTGCTCGCCCGTGGGGCGGAAGTACCGCAGCCCGCGCTCGCGGATGTTGGCGCCGTGCTCGCCGCGCGCGATGAGCACGGCCGGAATGCCGGCGAGGTGGAGCTGAGCGGCGACGGTCGAGCCGACCGCGCCCGCTCCGATGATGACGTAGCGCATGGGCCCATGGTGCCGGACGAGCGTTTGGGAGGTGCCTGTGCTGGGTGGGGTGACGGTACTGGGGGACGGGATGGGGCTGGCGGAAAGGGAGGTCAGTCGCCGGGAGGAGAGTGCTGGACCGAGGGGCTGGTGTTCGTCGGAGGGACGGGGCCGGGCGGAGGGGCCCGTGTCAGCTGGCGGGGACTGTGCTGGGCACGGGGCCCGTGTCTGCTGGCGGGACTGTGCTGGGCACCGGGCCCGTGTTTGCCGGAGGGATTGTGCGGGCGCGGCGGCCGAGGCCGGATACGGCTGCGGCTGGCGGAGCGGACGGCGAGGCCGACAACCTGGTGCTCTGGGTGTCGACGCGCGGGTACCAGCGCGGGCACCACCACATGCTCACCCGACGGAGTGAAAACCCGCCTCAAACCCGGTGCAACAAGATCGTGACCTCGGCCGCTCAACCACGACCACCCCCGCAGCGTCTATGCGCTGTAGGGATCATCGAAATCACTGGGGGAACGTACAAGTGACCGTCAAGAAGCTGGTGCTGGCCGTCATGGCCGGAGCCACCGCGCTGGTGCTCACCGCCTGTGGGGGTGGCTCCCAGCAGGCCGCGGACGTGCAGCAGGTCGCGGTGACCACCGCAGCGCCCACCACCACCGCCCCCAGCTCTACCACGCCGCCGGTCAGCACCACCTCGGCCGCGCCCTCGACGACCAGCACCACCACCAAGCCGTCGACCAGTTCGAAGACCTCCACCAAGAAGACCACGACGACCAAGGCCCCGGCGCCCGCCGGCGTCCCGTGCGCGGCCACCGTCGACGCCTGCGTCGACCTCTCCGCGAAGAAGGCGTGGCTCCTCCAGGACGGAAAGGTCGTCTACGGCCCCGTCCAGATCATGCCCGGCTCGGCCGCCAACCCGACGCCCATCGGCACCTTCCGGGTCTCCGGGAAGGTCAAGGACTACCACAGCCGCGAGTTCGACGCCCCCATGCCGAACTCGGTCTTCTTCCAGCCCGGCATCGCCTTCCACCAGGGCAGCCTGTCCAAGTACTCGCACGGCTGCATCCACCTGTCGACCGGCGCCTCGCAAAAATTCTTCAGCACGCTGGCGACCGGGGACACCGTGCAGGTCGTCCGCTAGGACGCCACCTGCACGATCTCCCGCAGCTCGGCCAGCAGCTCACCCCGGCTCGACGCACCCAGGCGCTGCCGCATCCGCGCCATGTGGTGCTCGACCGTCTTCGCCGAGATGAACAACCGGTCGCCGATCTGCTTGTACGTCAACCCGGCGACCACGAGCTCCGCGACCTGCCGCTCCCGCTCGCTCAGCCGCACCCCGCCCGTGTGCTCCACCGCTTCCCGGCCCGGCCGGCCCTGGAGCACACGGGCACAATCCAGCAGGGTCACCATCGCCTTGCGGTCGGACGTCCGGATCGCCGCCTGGCCGGCCAGCCGCGCGCCGTCCCAGCACAGGCCCACCCCGTGCAGGTCCCGCGCCGCCGACTCGACCGCCGCCGCGTCGACCTCGCCGCCCAGCACCTCCAGCCAGCACCCCGCCGCCCGGGCGATCGTCGCGAAGTACGGGCCCGCCGACGCGGCCTCCGCCAGCGCCGCGGCGTGCGAAGCCGCCTCCTCCGGCTGCTCCGCGATCACCGCCGCGTGCAGGCCGCTCCAGTGCAACGCGCTCGCCCACAACGGCGGGTCGCCGAGCCCGGCCAGCAGCTCCCGCGCCTGCCGCAGGTGCGGCGCCAGCCGGTCCCGCTCCCCGAGCCGCGCCGCCGCCACCTCGAACTCGCCGAACGGCAGGAACGTGAACAGGTCGACCGGGTGCCGGACCACCGCCTCGCGCGCCTGGATCCAGATCCGCCGCAGCCCCGCCAGGTCACTCGCCCGGCGCGCCAGCCCGACCCGCAACCCGACCGCGAACAACCAGTCCCGCGGCGACAACTGCTCGCCCGCCGACCTCAGCTGCGCGTTCGCGCCCTCCTCGTCGCCGCGCAGCATCGCGATCCACGCCAGCAGCAACCGGTGCCGCGGCACCAGCACACCCGAGGACACCGCCCGCTCCAGCAACGGCTCGGCGATCGCCGCCTCACCCGAGTGCAGCGCCACCAGCGCGCCCAGCGCCGCCGGGCTGTCCGGCAGCAGCACGCGGTCCGACACCGGCTCCAGCATCTCCGCCGACCGGATCAAAGTGGACAGTGCCACCGTCGGCTGACCCGTCACCGACTCCAGCACGCCTTCCGCCGCCGACGACACCGCGCCCGCGAGCAGCGTCGGCGGACCGTCCACTGAGGACTTCGCCAGCAGCTTCTCCGCCTCCGCGAGGCGCCCGGATCCGGTCAGGCCGATCACCGCGAAACAGCGCGCGGCCGCCGTGTCCGACCACTGGAACAGCTCCGCGCTGCGCGCCAGCTGGCCCCGGTGCGCCAGCGCGGCGCCCGCCACCTGCGCGCCCTCGGCCCGGTCCGCCGCGTCGTCGGAGGCGATCACCTGGTCGGCCAGCTGCAGCGCGGTGTCGAAGTCCCCGGCTCGCGCGACCGCCTCGGCCCAGCGGGTCCCCACGGCCGCGATCGGCCGCCCGGCTCGCACCGCCGCCTCGTACAACCGCGCGGCCAGCGCCGGTTCGCCGGTCGCCTCGCCCGCGGCCACCTCGAACGCCCTCGCCACGTCGGCGCCGGTCACGCCGGTCCCGATCAGCGGCCGGACCAGGCTCAGCACCGGCCCGCTGCGGTCCAGCTGCCGCTGGATGAGCCGCAGCCGCAGGGCGATCCGCCGGTCGGCGGGCACCAGCTCCCGCAGGGCCCGCGCGGCGACCGGCAGCAGCCGCCCATCCGGCCCCAGGTAACCAGTCGCGCGCACGGCTTCGACCGTCGACGCGGGCAGCTTCAGCGCGGCGAGCAGGTCCGGATCGGCCCCGGCTTCGACCGCGAGCAGGTAGCACAGCGAATCCTCGCCGGCCTGATCCAGCTCGTGCCGGAACGCCGCGACCAGTTCACCGTCGCCGCCGGCCAGCAGGCGCACGAACCCCGGCACACCGCCGGTCTGCGCCAGCACGGTGTCGACCGCCAGCGGCCGCCCGGCCCTGGCCAGGAACGTCTCCGTGCGCACCCGGTCGAACGGCCGCAGCACCAGCTGCCCGGTCAACCGGCCGAGCACCTGGTTCAGCGCGGCCGGCCGCGGGTGCGGGCGGGCCGCGATGACCAGCCCGGCCGACTCGTCGTCGAGCTGACGGGCCACTTCGGACAGTTCGGCGTCGCCCAGCAGGTGGGCGTCGTCGACCAGCCGCACGCCGGGCGCGCCGGCGAGGTGGTCGAGCACGGCGGTCTTGCCGTAGCCGCCGGGGGCCACGATCGCGAGGCGGACCGGCGCGAGCTGACCGGATTTGATCGCCGCGCAGACCCGCTCGGTGGGTTCGTCCAGCAGGATCACTCGTCGTCCTCGCTTCGGGAGCCGCCGCGGCGGGAGGGCGCGAACCGGCGGCGGGGCGGTTCGAGCGGGGTCAGTACGACGGGCGGCCGCGGCGGAACGGGTTCGTCGTCGTACGCGTCTTCGGGTTCCAGGTCGGGGAAGCCGGTCACCTTCGGCACGAGCGCGGTCGACTCGACCGGGGCGCCTTCCCCGAGCCGCGCGACCAGGGCCGCCCCGCGCGCGACCGCGAACGCCGGCTCCGGCTCGGCGACGACCCGGCACCCGGTCAGCTCGCCGGCCAGCTCGGCCAGTAGCGGCACCGCCGCCGTGCCGCCGACCAGCAGCACCGCGCTCAGCCGCTCGTACCGGCGCAGCGGGTCCAGCGTCGCGAGCAGACCGGGCCGCGCCAGGCGGTCGAACTCGGCGCGCGTCACCCGCACCGGCCCGATCTCGGTCTCGGGCACCGCCGACAGCCGCTCCTTGGCCTCCGCGCACACCAGTCGCAACGCCGAGGGCGCCACATCGCCGCACCGCTCGCGGACGTGGTCGAACAGCAGGTCGTCGAGCGTCTTGCCGGCCGTCGGCTCGGCCGGCTCGGCGTGCGCGACCAGGTCGAACGTCGCGGGCCCGCGCCGCAGCACGGCGAGGTCGGCGTGCTCGCCCCCGATCCGGACCACCCCGACCAGGGTCTGCGGGTCGATGCGCTCACGCGCGAGATGCCCCTCCGCGGCCGCGACCGGCGTCGGCAGCAGCATCGCGGGCGGCAACCCGGCCGCGGCCAGCGCGTCGAGCAGCAGCTTGCGCCGGTAGGTGCCCCAGGACGGCGGGTGCGTGACCGCGATGCGCTCGGCCGGCTCGCCCTCGTCGGCGGCGATCTGGTCGACGACCCAGCCCGCGACGGCCGCGGTCAACGCCTCCGCCGTGTACAGCTCGTCACCGAGCAGGAACGGAACGTCATCACCGATTCGGCGCAGGAACCCCCGCGCCACCCGGTCGGGTTCCCCGACCGAACGCCGCAAGGCCTCCGCGCCGACCGACACGGTCGCGTCGAAAGCGACGTGCACGACGGACTCGACCAGGGGTCCGGCCACCGGCTCCGACCAGCGTTCGCCCACGTCACGGCACACGGCAGCGGCGATGCCGGTGCTGCCGATGTCGATGCCGAGAACGTGACGCATAGGGGTTGAATCCTCACTCACGGGGTCGCCCCTTCGTACCAAAGTCGCCCGTTGGGGTCACATCCCCTAATCCCCTAACGGGTGGCCCCGATGGCCTCGGCGAAGGTTGCGGACCGATCCCCGATGCCTCGGTAACGGAACGGTCACTAGGTTCGGCCCAGGCGTCCTGCGGTGCACCCTGGACGCCTTGTCCGTTTTCAACCCCCCGAGATCCGCGGAGATATTCCTTGTCTCTCCCCGCCCAGAACCTGCACGAGTTCGTGCTGACCCTGCTGAACGACGAGGCTGCCCGGGCCGCGTTCGCCGCCGACCCGACCAGCGCGCTCGCCGCCGCCGGCTTGAGCGACGTCACGCCGCAGGACATCCAGGAAGTCGCCCCGCTGGTCGCCGACTACGCCCCCGCTCCGCTGGCCGAGGCGCTGTCCGCGCTGCCGCTGGACGCCGACGTAACCGACCTGCAGGGCGCGATCGCCCAGCTGCAGGCCGTCGCGGACGCCGCCGACGCGCTGCCCGTCGCGACCCCCGAGCTGCCCCTGGACGTCCCGGCCCGCGCCGACCTGCCGGTCGACACCTCGGCCCTGCCGCTGGACGCCTCGGCCCTCCCGCTCGACGCCTCGGCCCTCCCGCTCGACGCCTCGGCCCTCCCGCTCGACGCCTCGGCCCTCCCGCTCGACGCCTCGGCCCTTCCGGTCGGCGGCGAGCTGCTGGGCGACCTGCCGCTCGAGCTGCCCGAGCTGGGCGACCTGCCGCTCGACGTCCCGGCCCTCGACGGCCTCCCGCTGGACGTCCCGGCCCGCGAGGACCTGCCGGTCAACGCGCTGCCGGTCGACCAGCTGCCGCTGGACGCGCTGCCCACCGACGGCCTGCCGACCGACGCGCTGCCGCTCGACCTGCCCGAGTTGGGTGACGTGCCGGTCGAGCTGCCCGCGCTGGGCGACCTGCCCCTGCAGCCGCCCGCCGTCGGCGACCTCCCGCTGGACGCCCGCAACGACCTGCCCACCGACGCGCTGCCGGTCGACGCGCTGCCCACCGACGCCCTGCCGACGGACGCGCTGCCGCTTGACGCGCTGTCCACCGACGCGCTGCCGGTCGACGCCCCCGAGCTGGGCGAGCTGCCGGTGTCGCTCCCCGAGGTCGAGGGCCTCCAGGGCGCGCTGCCCGGGCTCCCGGTCCAGCTGCCCGCGCTGGGCGAGCTGCCGTCGCTGCCGACCGTCGGCGCCGAGCGTGCCGACGTCCCGAGCGAGCTGACCGGCCTGCCGGTCGACGCGAGCGCCCTGCCCCTCGACGCGAGCGCGCTGCCCGTCGGCACCGAGGACGTCACCGGCCTCGCCGAGACCGTCGGCCTGACCGAGCTGCCGGAGACCGGCGGCCTGCCCGTCGACTTCGACACGCTGGGCTCGCTGCCGGTGGACGCCCCGTCGCTGGGCGACAAGCCGTTCACCGCGCCCGACCTGGACGTTCCGGGTGTCGGCCGCTTCGACACCGCGAGCGCCGGTTCCGCCGACGGCTACGCCACCACCGTCTCCTACGAGGGTGACCTGGCCGAGGGTGCCGCCGCGGCCGCCGCCGCCCCGGAGGGCGCCGGTGTCGCCGGCACCGCGGGCACCCCGGCCGGTGCCTTCATCGGCAGCGCCGCGGGCAGCACCGAGGGCTTCACCGGCGGCTTCGCCGTCGAGAACAACGAGGGTGAGCTGCAGGGCGGCCTGACCGCCGGTGAGGACGCCGTCCTCGCGGGCGCTCGCACCGACTCCGCCCTGGGCACCTACACCCTCGGCTTCGACGGCCTGCCCGCCGACCTGCCCACCGACGTCCCGAGCCTCGACGGCCTGCCCGCCGACGTGCCGAGCTTCGACCAGGCCGGTGACCTGGCCGGTTCGCTCGACTCGGACGTCCTCGGCCGCGCCGAGCCGGCCGCCGGCACGATCGCCGACTACATCTCGATCGGTGGTGACCTGGTCGGCGGCGGTGTCGCCCAGAACTCGGCCACCCTCGGCGAGTACCTGACCCTCGGCGGCGCGCAGGCCGGTGACCTGGTCACCAACGCCGGCGCCCAGGCCGGCACCGCGATCTCCGACGGTGGCCACCAGGCCGCGGACCTCGCGAGCGACCTGCCCGCCGCCCCCGGCGTGCCGTCCGTGCTGCCCGCCGCCGTCCCGGCCGAGATCCCGGCCGAGGCGCCCGGCGACGTGCCGGTCCACTTCGGCGCCGAGCTGCCGCAGGGCCTGCCGCACCTGCCGGTCGCGAACCCGCTGCCCGAGGTGACCAACCACGTCGAGCACGCGCTGACCACCGACCCGGTCAAGGAGGTCGTGTCGGTCACGAACAGCCCGCTGTCCGACGCGATCGGCCCGCTGAACCACGCGCCGCTGCCCGAGGCCGCTGACCTCGACAACCTGCACGGCGACCTGCCCCTGGGTCACTGACCGGTAGCCGCAACGGCGCGGCTACCGCTCACCGACGAAGCGGCGGGGTTCGTCTCAGAACGGACCCCGCCGCTTCACGTTTTGGTCACGACACGGCACACTCCTCCGCGTGCTTGCACCGCCCTGGCTCGACGTACTGGACGACACCGCCCACGTCTGCGCCACCCAACGGCGTCCGGATCTCCTCGACCGCATCCGCAGACGCAGAGCGCAGCTGCTCGACGAGAAGCTGCGGGTGGTCGTGATCGGCGAGACCGGCCAGGGCAAGAGCCAGCTGGTGAACGCCCTGGTCAACGCGCCGGTGTGCGCGGTCGGCGAGGACGCGACGACCACCGTCCCGGCCGTCGTCACGCACGCCGAGACCCCGACCGCGGCCGTCGTCACGGCCGGTCCGCGGGCCATCGAAGGCCCGGCCCGGCAGCCGGTCCCGGTCGAGTCGGTCACCGGGCAGGCCAATCGGGAAGCGGTCGCCGTGAGCGGTCCACCGGTCGTGCGGGCCGAGGTCGGCCTGCCCCGCGCGCTGCTGTCCGGCGGCCTGGCGCTGGTCGACACGCCGGCGCGGGCGGCCATGGAGACCGTCGACTCGGCGGACGCCGTGCTGATGGCCACCGACGCCACGAGCGAGCTGTCGGCGTCGGAGATCCAGCTGCTCGAGCAGGTCGTGCGGCTGTGCCCGACCGTGCTCGTGGTGCTCACCAAGATCGACCTGGTCCCCGGCTGGCGAGCGGTGGCGCAGCGCAACCGCAACCGCCTCGACCAGCGCGGGCTGATGGCGTCGCTGATCCCGGTGTCCGCCGCGCTGCGGCTGGCCGCGGCCCGCACCGGCGACCAGGCGCTCAACGCCGAGTCCGGGTTCGGCGAGCTGGTCAAGTGCCTGCACCAGGACCTGCCCGGCCAGGCCGACCTGCTGGCCCGCCGCTCGGTCGCCGCGCTGAGCACCACCACCGTCGAGGCCCTGCAGAACTCCCTGACCGAGGAATACGCCGCGACGCAGCAGCCGGACAACGGCGACGCGGTCGCCCGCTGGCACGCCGCCGGGCGACGGCTGGAGAAGCTGCAGCGGGACGCCAGCCGCTGGCAGACGCTGCTGTCCGACGAGGTGTCCGACCTGATCTCGGACGTCGAGTTCGACCTGCGCGACCGGACCCGCAAGATCCTGGTCGAGGTCGACGAGTACTTCGAGACCGCGGACCCGGCGAAGACGTGGCCCGAGTTCGAGGAGTGGCTGCGGGAGAACCTGACCACGGTCGCGGAGACGAACTCGGAATGGCTGCTGGACCGGTTCGAATGGATCGCGCGCAAGATCGCGCGGCAGGTCGCCCCGCACCGCGAGGACGCGCTGCCCGACTCGCTGCCGCGCGAGGTGCCCGGTGACGCGGTCGGCGACCTGCGGATGCCGCGGGTCGAGCGGTTCGGCGTCGGGCAGAAGCTGTTCGTCGGCATGCGCGGGTCCTACAGCGGCCTGCTGATGTTCGGGCTCGCCACCACCATCGCCGGACTGCCGCTGATCAACCCGATCTCGCTCGGCGCGGGCGCGGCCTTCGGCGCGAAGAGCGTGTTCGAGGAGCGCGGCAACCGGCTCAAGCGGCGCCAGCACGCCGCGAAGACCGCCGCGCACCGGTACGTCGACGACTTCTTCCTGCGCTACAGCAAGCACAGCAAGGACACCGCGCGGCAGATCCACCGCGCGCTGCGCGACCGGCTCAACGGGGTCGCCGACGAACTGCGTGGCGAGATCACCGAGACCGCGAAGACGTTCAAGCAGGCCATCGACGACGACACCACCCGTCGAACGGTCCGGGCGAACGAGATCCGGCGGATGATGGACGAACTGAACGTGCTGCGCCGCCGCGCCCAGGCCCTGGCCACGCCCGCGCAGCTGCCCACCCAGCGGGGGATCACCGCGTGAGCCTGGCCGCGAGGACGCGTGCGGTCCTGCAGGAGGCGCTGGAGGTCTACCAGGACAGCCCGCGCGCGACGAGCTGGCTGCAGCGCCAGCTGACCCGGTTCGAGGACCCGCTGCGGCTGGCGGTGGTGGGGCCGCGCGGCTCGGGCCGGTCGACACTGGTCGCCGCGCTGGCCGGGGAGCCGCCGCGGGGCGAGATGACGTGGTTCCGGACCTCGCCGGGCCGGTCGCCGGACGAGCTGATGCTGATGGACACGCCGGCGATCGACGGCGGCGCGGCGCCGAGCACGATCGAGGGAATCTGCATGGACGCCGACGCGGTCCTCCACCTCGTGCGGCGGCCGTCGGAGGCCGATCTGTCGTTCCTGCACACGCTGCAGGACCACCCGGTGGCGCGGGCGGCCGCGGTGAACGCGCTGGTCGTGTTGTCCCGCGCCGACGAGCTGGGTGGCGGCCGGGTGGACGCCGTGATCTCGGCCCGGCAGGTCGCGCGCCGCTACCGGGTGGCGCCGGAGGTGGCCGGGCTGTGCCAGGACGTCGTGCCGGTGGCCGGGCTGCTCGCCGCGGCGGCGCGCACGCTGACCGAGCCGGAGTTCGCGGTGCTGCGCGCGCTCGCGGCCGTGCCGCGGGAGGAGCTGGAGCCGCGGTTGCTGTCGGCGGACCGGTTCGCGGCGGCGGAGTTCCCGGCGCCGGTGGCCGCGTCCGACCGCGCCGCACTGCTCGCGCGGTTCGGGATCTTCGGCGTGCGGCTGGCGTTGACGTTGATCCGCCGTGGCGCGGACACGTTGCCGGCGCTGGCCGGTCAGCTCGTGCCGCGCAGCGGACTGGCCGACCTGCGCGAGGCGATCGACGGGTACTTCGTGGCGCGGCGGGACGCGCTCAAGGCGCGGTCGGCGTTGATCGGGCTGGAAGTGGTGCTGCGCATGGAACCGCGCCCGGCCGCGGCCGGGTTGGCGGCCGGGCTGGAACGGTTGCTGGCCGGCGCCCACGATTTCCGGGAGCTGCGGCTGGTGGCCGCGCTGCAAACCGGACGGACGTCTTTTTCGGCGGACCTGAAGGCGGAAGCCCTGCGGCTGATCGGAGCCGCGGGAACGTCCCGGACCGAGCGACTGGGGGCGGAGCCGGTGCTGCTCGCCGTGCGGCGGTGGCGGGACCAGGTGGAGAACCCGGAGCTGAGCGCCGGGGAGCGTCGCGCCGCGGCAGTCGTGTTGCGCAGCTGCGAAGCGATGGCGAACGGGACGATCTGAGGCCGTTCGTCACGAGGCTGCGGGCTCGCCCGGTTCGACGAGCCCGGCCGGTTCAGTCGTCGGTGGAGTCGGCGGGCTTGAGGTAGGCGGTGCCACCGGTCGGCATGCGGCGGAAGAAATCCACCCGGGTGACCGGCTGACCGCAAGGCTGACGGCCGAGGCCGGGATTCGGGGAAACAATCCCGTTCTCCGGTCGGGGCACCATCGTTTCGCCGGGCCGGTTTTCGTGTCTCCGGCGAGGGTCCCACTGGACTGACATCAGTTTCCTTCCGACGCGTGTGTTCCGTCCGAAGAGGACAGTACTCTCCCGCGCGGGGTGGCACGAACCAAGGTCGCCTCCACCAGCGCGGCGAGTACGGCCGCACGTTCGGCACCGATTTCCGGCAGGGACTTCCCCGCCGGGGCCTGACCAATCTCGACGGCCAGATCTGCCGCTTCCCCGTCGAGCCAGTGCAATTCCGGTGGGTTGCCGGGACGTCCGGCGAGCACCCGGCCGGTGGACTCCATCCGGGCGAGCCGCAGCAGCGGATCCAGCGCATAGTGGCCGGGGGGCACCGGACGGGTGACCGAAGACAGTGGTTCGGGTCCGGTCCCATCACACATCAAGGTGCGCAGGAGCCACTTGGCGTCGAATTCCAGCGCGTCCTCTTCGCCGAGCAGCCAGCGGCCGATTTCGGTGGCTCGCTCCCGGGCGCGCGACAGCAGCGAATTCGGGCCCAGTTCCGGTGTTTCGCCACGCCGCTCGACGTCCTCGGCGAACTGCGCGAGGCAGGTGTAGGCGTGGAACGCGGCCACGACCTGCTCCACCGGCCACACGGCCGACGACCAGGACGGCCGGAAGACCCGTCCCTCCGCGACATCGGCGCCGAGGAAGCTGCGCGTGATCGCGAAGTCGAAGAGCTTGACGTGCGCGCCCTCGTGGATGATCGCCTCGGCCACGTCGTACGCCGACGACGGCCGGTCGATCAGGATGAGCCCCGGGAACAGCCGCGACGACGCGGAGATCAGCCCGCCGGAGGTCGCCGGATCGAGGATCACCAGCAGTCCGACGTGCGCCAGCAGGTCGTCGGCCAGCGCCGGGCTCACCTCGCGGACCTTGCGCAGGCCGGCCTCGACCGTGGCCAGGGCTTCGTCGTCACCGGTCAGCAGCCGCGGCGGGCGCCGGCCGGGCAGGCTCTGCGTCTGGATGACCCGCATGGCGTCGGCCATCACGTCGTTCGCTCCGGCCCCGGTGGCCACGCGGATCGAGACCGGTCCCGCGGACAGTTCCGTCGTGATGGGGCCGAGGTCGTCGTCGGCGTCGGTGAAGGGCAGCCGTCCGGCCAGCGCCTCACCGATCCGGAACCGGAACAGGGGGTTGTCCAGCTGCGCCACCGGAACCGGCTCGTGGCCCGGCGACAGCAGCTCGAGACCCATCCGGTAGAGCGCGCGGCGCTCCTCGATCACCGCGTGCGCGGGCGCCAGTGCCGCGTGCACGGCCGTGGCATCCGGCCAGGCAGATCTGGAGTGCATCCGAGCGTGCGGCTTCCACTAGGAGGGAACAGCCATGGACCGCGCGAGAGTACAACTCGGGCGACCGGCCCCCACACCGGGGGCGGCTGTCAGACAACAGACGGAGCCGCCCCCCAGGTTTCGCTCCTACGCGCCGGAGCCGAGGAACGAAACGATCTGCACGAACCCCAGGACCGCCAGTACGAAGCCCGCCGTCAGGGTCATCACGATGACGGTCCGCCACCCGATGATGGTCACCCCGAGAGCCACCAAGAAAATCACAGCGAACAGAGATTCCGAGTTCATTGCGAACACCTCCTCACTGGCCGAGGTGACGGCCCGGCTGGTGGCCGGCCGCTCACCTGCTGTCGGCAGTTGTATGATCTCGTCGCTGTCGGTTGTCTGTCAAGTGACGACACCTGACAGACAACTTGCGTCTGGCATCAGTTTGGAGTTATGGTTCTCCGAAGCTCGGGGACCCAAGAGCGCGAGAGGTTGACGATGGATGACGAGAGCTGGGCTCTCTCACCGAACACGCGCAAGCCGCTGCCCGAACTGATCGAGGACAAGATCAGGTCGCTGATCAAGAGCGGCAAGTTCAAGGCGGGTGACCGGCTGCCCACCGAACCGGAGCTGGCCCAGCGGATGGCCGTGGCGCGCAGTTCGCTGCGCACCGCGCTGCAGCGGCTCCAGCTCCAGGGTGTGGTCGAGGTGATGCGGGGCCGCGGCTGGTACGTCCGGTCGACCGACGTGTCCGACCACGACGAGCCGCTGGTGTTCGACCGGCGCGTGAGCGACGCGGACCTGATGGAGGTCCGGATCGCGCTGGAGGCCACCGCGGCGAGTCTGGCCGCGACCAGGGCGACGGCGGGCGAGCTGGACGACATCGCGAAGCTGGCGAAGCTGCACCAGTCCGCGTCCATCGACGACAAGGACGAGCTGCTGCAGACCGACGAGGACTTCCACGCGGCGGTCGTGCGGGCGAGCCACAACGAGCTGCTCGACCAGCTGTACCGGTCGCTCGTGCCGCAGCTGCGCGGCTACCGGCGCAACAGCTACAGCAGCTCCGAGGTGCACGTCCGCTCCGCGAACGACCACAACCAGGTCACCTGGTTCCTCAAGCGCCGCGACGAGGGCGGCGCCCGCGCGGCGATGGCCACGCACCTGCTCGGTCTGTACAGCGACCTGGTCGCCCAGACCGGCACCCCACCGGGCGAGCGGGCCACGCTGACGACGTACGCGCTGGAGGACGAGCCACGCTGGCAGCGGGAGTGAATTAAGCCTATCGGCCGCTTTCGCCGGCACAGCCTCTCCGCCGATCATGGTTCCTGTCGAACCGGGCGGAGAGGCTGTGACAGCTGGGGAGAAACAGCGGCCTGGTGTCGAGGCGCGCCCGAAACCCCGCCCGGGTGTCCTGCGCGTCGCGTCCGGTTTGGTGCTCGCCGGGGTCGCCGCGCTGCTGACGGTCGTGTCCTGGCACGCCGGAGCCGGCTGGCCCACCGCACTGCACGACGTGCTGGAGGCGGTGTTTCCGCTGGTCATCGTGGCGGGGGCGGCGATCGGCGGGTACGAGCTGTTCGTCCACCCGTGGCTGGTGAGCGAGATGGCGCGGATCTCCGGGCCGCGGATCGTCGAGGCGCTGCTCCCCCAGCAGGTCATGGAGACCTTCCTGCACTCGATCTACGGCGACAACGAGGCCAACCGCGACGTGGTGACCGGCGTGCTGGGCGGGGAGGGGCTGCGCCCGCTCGGCGGGGACCTGACGATCAGCACCCACACCGGGGTGACGTTCGAGCTGAGCGCGGTGGACCACGAGATCTACCACCTGACCACCGCGGTGACGTACAGCTTCAAGAAGAACGTGCACGTCGACCGGTTCATCATCTTCGCGACGTGCGACGCGCTGCTGCGGGACTCGATCAGCGCCGGGTGCCAGCTGCCGCTGTTCGAGCTGTGGTTCGTGCCGGACAGTTCGCTGTTCGAAAGCTCGGTGGACGACATGCTGCCGTCCGTGCGCCTGCGGATCGAGTACCTCGACGGCGCGGGCAGGCACCACGTGGCGTCGTCGAGCAGGCTCGAACTGCGCGAGGTGAAGTACCAGCAGTGGGCCGACTACCTGACGTTCTTCCGCACCAACATGGGCCCGCTCCCCCGGCAGAACACGCTCGACCACCTCGCCGACCTGCGCATCTTCGAGTGCGACCTGTCCGACATCGCCGGCGACGACCACACGGTGGCCGCGATCGAACGCCTGTCCATGCGGGCGACGGCGCTGCAACGCATCGACGACGGGTATTGCTACTGGCAGGCGCCGTACCCGTGCTACGTCGAGCGGATCTCCATGTCGGCCAAGGAGCTGGACCTCGAGGGCGGGGACGCGTTCGAGTTCCGGGTGGTGCCGTTCACGTTCCGGTCGAACACGGCGTCGGCGCGGTGGTTGAAGCCGGAGGAGCTGACCGACCTGGACGTGCGGTCCTGGCTGCTGCCGGGCCACGGGGTGGCGCTGTTGTGGCGGCCGGCGAAGTGACCCACTTGGAACGAACGAGTCAGCGGCGCTCGAGCACCTCGACACCTTCTGCAAGGCGGGCTTCCTCGAGCCGATCAGCCTAGTCGGGGACCAAGCGGGCTGGATACCAAATCCAGGGAAACGCCCTCGCGACTCTGGCCAAACCCATCACCCGGAAAACGGCGGATCGCCTTCTGCAGGGTGTGATCGACCGGGCAAGCACTTACAACAGCGACCCGGAGAATCGATGAACTGTTCTGGCCGCGACGCGAGTTGATCCGCCACCTGAAGAATCGCAGTTCACCGATCGCCACGAGCGGATCTACGACATCCGCGCGGACCCCACCGCGATTCAGCCGCCGGCGGGAGCGCCGGTGCAGCAGTGGTGACCAAGGCGGATCGCTATCGGTAATCCGCCCTGGTCACGGACGCGGAAGCGGAGGGATTTGAACCCCCGGTCGGTTTCCCGACGCTCGCTTTCAAGGCGAGTGCATTCGGCCGCTCTGCCACGCTTCCCTGGGCCTCAGGGTAGCGGCTCAGCCGCCCAGGCCTTCGAGGTGCTCGTCGACCCGGGAGAAGACCCGGGCGAGCACCGCCTGCTCCTCCGGGGTCATCAGATCGATCAGGTGCGCCCGGACGCCCTCCACGTGCGTCGGCGCGGCTTCTTTCAGCAGGGCCTCCCCGCCGGGGGTCAGTTCGGCCACCACGCCGCGCTTGTCGTCCGGGTCGGGCGCGCGCCGGGCCAGGCCGGCGGCTTCCATGCGCGCGATCTGGTGCGACAGGCGGCTCTTCGTGGAACCCATCATCGTCGCCAGCTCGGACATGCGCATCCGCCGCTCCGGCGCCATCTCCAGGCACACGAGGACCTCGTAGTCGGTCAGTGACACGTCGTGCGCGGCGGCCAGTTCGCGGTGCAGCCGCTGCCGGAGCCGCAGCGTGGCGACGATGTACGCGCGCCACGCCGACATCTCCGGCTCGCTCAGCCAGCGCACCTCAGCCATGTACCGCACAGTAGCCCGGAACCGCGATTACCAACCAACGAGGGACGGCGCTGCGGTTGAGGATTCGAGCCCACAGGCGCATGCTTGGGGGCAACGGCGGATCGGTCACCGGTCCAGGGACGCACTACCCGGGTGCGGTCCATCGAGCCGTCCGCCGGGAGAGGGTCAGGTGGTTCAATGACGAGAAGTTCCTCGCGGTTGACTACCGGATACAGCTGTGGACCCACAGCCGGGATGCGGTGAACCCAGTCCGGCTGTGACTGTGAGCAGCAACGGGTTTCCATCTCGATGCGCCTCGACCATCGCTTGCGCACTACGGCGATTTCGAGCCTGCTTCCGTGCGGTCTCCGTGTCCGCACAGCAGAGCCACTCGCCGGCCCGCGACGTGGTCAGCCGCCGATTACAATTGACAACCTCGGTAATCCTGGGTGCGGACTCGCTCGAGTCCGCACCCAGGCTTGTGTGAGGGAGACGCGGTGAGGTTTGACGAAGGCGCCGGGCTGGACACGTCCGAGGTCGACGACCTCCGGGGCGGCGGTGGGGGCATCGGGAGCCGGGTCGCGCTCGGCGGCGGTGGGCTCGGCATCGTCGGCGTGATCATCTACTTCGTGCTCTCCCAGATCGGCGGCGTGAGCCCGAGCGGTGTGGGCGGCCTGGGCGAACTCGGGTCCGGCGAGCAGGTCAGCAACGGCACGCTGGCCCAGGAATGCCGCACCGGCGCGGACGCCAATTCCAATCACGACTGCGCGATCGTCGCCATCGTGAACTCCATCCAGGACTACTGGAGCGACCAGTTCGCCCGCTCCGGCCGCACCTACCGCAGCGCGCAGACGAACTTCTTCAGCGGCGGCGTGCGCACCGGCTGCGGCAGCGCCACCTCCGACGTCGGACCGTTCTACTGCCCGGCCGACTCGGAGGTCTACATCGACCTGTCCTTCTACGACGAACTGCGCACCCGGTTCGGCGCGGAGGGCGGCACGTTCGCCGAGGCGTACGTGCTCGCGCACGAGTACGGGCACCACGTGCAGAACCTGCTCGGCACGTCGCGCCGGGTCGGCAACGAGACGGGGCCGACGTCGGGTTCGGTGCGGCTCGAACTGCAGGCCGACTGCTACGCCGGGGTGTGGGCCAACCACGCGACGACCACGCCGTCGTCGACCGGGCGGCCGCTGATCAGCGAGGTGACGCAGGACGACATCGACCGCGCGCTGGACACCGCGTCCCGCATCGGGGACGACTACATCCAGTCCCACCTCGGCGGCGGGCAGGTGGACGAGTCGCAGTTCTCGCACGGCACGTCGGCCCAGCGGGAGCGGTGGTTCACGACCGGTTTCCAGACCGGCGATCCGGCGCGGTGCGACACGTTCGGGACGAAGAACCTCGGGTGACGCGGCTGCGCGAGTGGACCGTTCGCGCGGGAGCGAGTGGGATTCTCGTGGGCCGATGAATGGGACTCTCGTGGGCTGGCGAGTGGGACTCTCGTGGGTGGAAGCGGCGGACTTCAGCGAGTGGACCACTCGCGCGCCGGCGAGCGGAACTTTCGCGCGAGGGCGAAGGCTCGGCGCCGCGAAGGGGCCACTCGTGGGCCGGTGAGCGGGACTCTCGTGTACCCATGAATGGGACTCTCGTGGGCTGGTTAGTGGGACTCTCGTGGGTGGAAGCGGCGGACTGCAGCGAGTGGACCACTCGCGCCGGCGGATGGGACTTTCGTGAGTCGGCGAGGGGGCCGCTCGTTCGCCGGTGAAACGGGCTCTCGTCAGGCGCGCCCTTGAAGCAAGGCGCGACACTGCAAGCGCGGCACTGCAGGTGGGTGCCGCCCGAGGAGCGGCACCCACCCACCAACTCACGCCGCGGCTAGCCTCGCCTCCTGCGCTGCCGGCGAGCGGTGTGGCTTCACCGCTGCCTTGCCTGGCCCCACACCGTTCACGGACTCCGTGCTCAGCGCGAACGTGCCCAGCGTCCAGGCGATCGCGTCCGCGTTGCGGTCCAGCGCCACCCGGTCCACGTTCCCCAGGTTGTCGCACGCCTGGTGGTAGCACGGGTCGTACGGCACGCCCGCCTGGCCGCCCCACTTCGCGGCCTGCTCGGGCGTCTTCGCATCCTCCGCGCCCGTGAACAGGCCACCCGCGGGGATCCCGACCGCGATGAACTCGCCGTAGTCCGAACGGCCGTCGAAGTCCGTGCCCTCTGTCAGGACGCCTCGTCCGTTCAAATACCTCGTCAGCGCAGCCTCGATCTGCGCCGAACCGTACGGGCCCGGCCCAGCGCCCTCGGCGTCCGAATCGTCGCCGTCGTAAGCGAAGTACGCCGCGTTCGGGGAGCCGATCATGTCGAAGTTCAGGTACAGCGCGATGTCCAGCTGCTGCTCGAAACTCAGCGAATCGACGTAGTGCGTCGAGCCGACCAGGCCGAACTCCTCGGCGCTCCACCACGCGAACCGCACCGCGTTCTCCACCTTCGGCTTTCCGCCGAGCTGCAACGCGATCTCCAACAACGCCGCCGAACCCGTGCCGTTGTCGTTGATGCCCGGGCCCTCCGGCACGCTGTCCAGGTGCGCGCCGGCCATCACGACGTTGTCCTTGCGGCCGGTCTTCGTCTCGGCGATCACGTTGTAGGACGTGCGCTCCTCCTGGAACTCACGCAGGTCCAACGTCACCGTGGCGCCGTTCTGCCCGGCCAGCGCCTGCCCGTCGGCCTGGGAGATGCCGCCCGTCGGGATGCGGGCGGCCGCCGGGTCGCCCAAGGTGCCGTTGAGCGGCCCGGCCTCGTTGTTGTAGATGATCGCGCCGATCGCGCCCGCGTCCGCCGCGGCCGCCTGCTTCTGCGCGAACGGGCAGGCACCACGCGACACCAGCACGATCTTGCCCGCCACACCGGCGTAATCCGACACCTCACAACCGGGCGTCGCGTCCACCGGGACCACCGCCAGCGGCGCGGTGATCCCGCCCGCCGGGGTCGACGCCGAATACGTCATCACGATGATCGGCACGTCGGCACCGTTCACCGTCAGCTTTTCCTCGATCGTTTCCGTGTAGGTGAACGGGAACTCCTGCCGCGTCACCGAATACCCGGCGGCTTCCAGCTTGCCGGCGATGTATTCGGCGGACTCGGCGTGCCCGTCGGTTCCGGCCGCGCGGTTTCCGTCGTTGCGGTCGGCGATGCGTTGCAACGCGATCAGGTGCCGGTTGATGGCACGCGCGTCGGTCTTCTCGACGAGCTGGTCGGGTAGCGGGGACGGGGCTGCGCTCGCGGCCGGGGTGGCGGCCGTCGCCAATGCGGCGGTCAGCACCAGGGCGGCAAAGGGTCTCTTTGGCCGGAGTGACATGGGCAGTCACTTTTGTCCCGATCCGCGCGGAGGTCAATCGTGCATTCGGTGTACCCCGGCAATAGGGTCGGGCACATGCATGCGATCAAGCTCCGTGAACCCGGCGGCCCGGACAACCTCGAGTGGGTCGAGGTCCCCGATCCGCGACCGGGCCCCGGTGAGGTCCTCCTCGACGTCGCCGCGAGCGCGGTGAACCGGGCCGATCTGCTGCAGCGCCAAGGCAACTACCCGCCGCCGCCCGGGGCGAGCGACATCCTCGGGCTCGAGTGCTCGGGCACGATCGCCGAGCTGGGCGAGGGCGTCGAGGGCTGGCAGGTCGGCGACGAGGTGTGCGCGCTGCTCGCAGGCGGCGGTTACGCCGAACGCGTCGTCGTGCCCGCCGGGCAGCTGCTGCCCGTCCCCGGCGAGGTCGACCTCATCACCAGCGCCGGCCTGCCCGAGGTCGCCTGCACCGTGTGGTCGAACGTGGTCATGCACGCGAACCTGGCCGAGGGCGAGGTGCTGCTCGTGCACGGCGGCGCCGGCGGCATCGGCACCCACGCGATCCAGGTCGGCAAGGCGCTCGGCGCGACGGTCGCCGTCACCGCGGGTTCGGCCGACCGGCTGGACCGCTGCCGGCAGCTCGGCGCCGACCTCGCGATCAACTACAAGGAGCAGGACTTCGTCGAGGTCCTCCAGCACGAGACCGGCGGCGCCGACGTCATCCTCGACAACATGGGCGCGAAGTACCTGGACCGCAACGTCAGCGCGCTGAAGACCGGCGGCCGCCTGATGATCATCGGGATGCAGGGCGGCGTCAAGGGCGAGCTGAACATCGGCAAGCTGATGGCCAAGCGCGCCAGCGTCGCGGGAACCACCCTGCGGGCGCGGCCGGTGGACGACAAGACCCGGATCGTCGCCGACGTGCGGGAACGGCTGTGGCCGCTGGTCGCCGAGGGCACGATCCGGCCGGTGATCGGTCAGGTCGTGCCGATGTCCGAGGCCGCCAAGGCGCACCAGGCCCTCGAGGAGGGCGGCGTGTTCGGCAAGGTGCTGCTCTCGGTCCGCGGCTAGCGCAGCTCGTCCAGCACCCGCACCAGCTGGTTGACCTCGAAGACGTTGGAGTAGTGGGCGAGCGCGATCCGCACCGCGCCGCCCACCTCTCCGACGCCGAGCGCGGCGAACACGCCGCTGGTGCCGAGGTCGGCGAACGCGCACAGGCCCTGCGCGGCCAGGTACTCGGCGACCTCCGGCGCCTTCTTGCCCATGACCGTGAACGCCAGCGCCGGGATGCGGCGCATCGCGTCGCCGATGACCATGACGTGCCGCAGCGCGCGCAGTTCCGTGCTGAGCTGGGCGAGCAGCCCGGCGTGGTACGACTTCGCCGAGCCGAGCGAGGTCACCAGCCGTTCGCGGCGGGAGCCGGTGGCCGCGTCGTCCAGGCCGGCGAGGTAGTCGATCGAGGCGATCAGCCCGGCCAGCAGCGGGTACGCGTGCGGGCCCAGCTCCAGCCGGGCCGGGCCGCGGGCGCCCGGGTCGAGCGACGCGGACGGCAGCCGTTCCAGCAGGTCGGGGTCGCGGAAGACGAGCGCGCCGACGGCCGGGCCGCCCCAGGCCTGCGCGGACACCACGAGCACGTCCGCGCCGAGGGCGTTCATGTCGAGCGGGAGGAACGGCGCCGCGGCGGTGGCGTCGACGACGACGAGCGCGCCGACGCGCTTGGCGAACTCGGCGATCGTCGGCACGTCGGGCCGGGTGCCGACCGCGCCGGAGGCGGCGGTGACGGCGACGGCCTTCGTGCGGGCGTTGACCAGGTTCTCGTACTGCCAGGCCGGCAGCTCGCAGTTCTCGATGTCGATCTCGGCCCAGCGCACCACCGCGCCCACGCGTTTCGCGCCGTGCGTCCAGGGCGCGATGTTGGCCTGCTCGTCCAGGCGCGAGACCACCACCTCGTCGCCCAGGGTCCAGCGCTCCGAGAGCACGTCGACAAGTCGACGCAGCAGCACCGCCGCGCTCGAACCGAGCACGACCCCGGCCGGGTCCGCTCCGACGAGGTCGGCCACCGCCCGCCGGGCAGCGGTCACGATGCTCTCCGCGCGCTGGGACGCCGGGAACGCGCCACCCGGGCCGGAGACCGGGGCACGCATCGCCGTCGACACGGCCGAGGCCACCTGTTCGGGTACCAGCATTCCGGCAGGGCCGTCGAAGTGGATCCAGCCGTCACCCAGCGCGGGGAACAACCCACGAATTCGAGCGACGTCGAACGCCATGGACAACACCGTACGGACGGGTAGTTTCGCAGTGCGTCCGGGGTTGGGCTGTCGCCGACCGCGGGCGTCCCCGGACGCTAGGCTCGAACACAGCGGCGTTGCCGAACCAGCCAGGATGGAGCAATGACGGAACCGAGGTTTTCCGAGTCACCCGACGAGCAGCCGCACCGCGTGGTCGTGGTGGGGCCTGACGGCTCGCCGGTGGGGACCGCGCGAATCCCGAACAACGACGACGAGCAGCAGGAGTCGGTCGGTGACCTGGTCGAAGAGCCGGCGAAGGTCATGCGGATCGGCACCATGATCAAGCAGCTGCTGGAGGAGGTGCGGGCCGCGCCGCTGGACGACGCGAGCCGCGACCGGCTGCGGGAGATCCACCAGACCTCCGTGAAGGAGCTGGAGCAGGCGCTCGCGCCGGAGCTGCAGAGCGAGCTGGAGCGGCTGGTCAAGCCGTTCACCGACGGCACCACCCCGTCGGACGCCGAGCTGCGCATCGCGCAGGCTCAGCTGGTCGGCTGGCTGGAGGGCCTGTTCCACGGCATCCAGACGGCGTTGTTCGCGCAGCAGATGGCCGCGCGGGTGCAGCTGGAGCAGATGCGCCGCGGGCTGCCCGCCGGGCGCGGCGGCCAGGAGGGCCAGGCGCCGGGGATCAGCGGCACGGGTCAGTACCTGTGACGGGTGCCCGCGCGCGGATCAGGCGTCGGCGCGCGGGCAGACCACCACGTCGTCGTTCGTGATCGCCCGCGAGCAGTCGAACCGGGTCTCGACCAGGTCCGGCGGCAGGGCGGCGACGTCGATCCACAGGGGCTGGATCACGACGTAGGCGGCCGACGGATCGGACAGGCAGGCGACGTTCTCCGCGTAGCTCGCCGTGTCCCGCAGCGACGGCAGGTACGTGCCCCGCCGCAGGTAGGCCGGCGACGGATAGCGGCACGGCGTCGGGTTGCCCATGAAGTACGCGATGTCGCCGAAGGCCAGGTAGACCACCGGCGTGTCCGCGCCGATGCGGTCCCGGACGGCCAGCATCTCCTCGGTGAACTTGTGCTCGATCTCCACCCGGCCGGCGTTGGTGTAGTCCGCGTGGACCCCGTCGAACGAGTACGGCGTCGTCGGCAGGATGGGCACCGTCAGCGCGAGCACCCCGACCAGCACCGGCACCGACAGCACCTGCCGTCCGCCACGGCCGGGCTCCACCGCGCAGGCCAGCATCGCCACCACCACCAGGCCGCCGAGCAGGCCGTACGCGAGCGTGCCGTGACCGGAGCGCCAGTCGAACGACGCGCCGAGGCACACCCGCGCGGCGAACAGGACCACGACCGTCGCCCCGACCAGCGTCCACGGCGGCCGCCCGTGCACCAGTGTCCAGCGCGCCACGGCCAGCGCCCACACTCCCGCGGCCAGCGGGACCCACGCGGCCAGGTGGTACTGGAACCACTGCCCCTGGATCACCGCCGCGCCCAGCACGAGCGCCAGCGCGAGCACCGTCAGGACCGGCCAGGCCCACCGCCGCCGCGACAGCCGCACCAGCACCACCAGGCTCGCCGGCAGCAGCGCGACCAGCGGCACGAGCATGGCCTCGTTGGCCGCGAACTTCACCACCGCGCCGAAGTCCCGGGCCGCACCCTCGTCGAGCAGCCACGCCTCACGCAGCCACCGCCACTCGCGCGGCGCGAGCAGGCTCAGCCCGAACAGGCCGAACCCGGACACCACGGCGCTGACCCCGGCGACCAGCGCGCGCCGCCGGTCGAGCACGACGATCACCCCGAGTGCGATCAGCGCGGTCGGCAGGGTCGTGTACTTGACCAGCACCGCCAGCGCCAGCAGCACCCCGCCGAGCACGCTCGACGTCCGGAACGCGGACCCGATCGCGGCCACCCCGAGCAGGGCCGCGACCCACTCCGGCTGCAGGAAGTCCCAGTTCGGCGCCAGCGCCAGGGCCAGCCCGACCGCCGCGGCCACCGCGGACGCCTCACCCGACGGCAGCCGCTGCCGCAGCCCGGCCCGCAGCCACCAGGCGGCCGCGGCGACGAGGACCAGCGCGACCAGCCGGATCAGACCCTCGCCGACCCCGACCGGCCCCACGTCGAACACGCTCAGCGCTTCGGCCAGCCAGCGGTACGCCAGCGGCCGGTGCACGAACGTCCCGGTCGCGCCGAACGGGCTGACGTCCAGCCCGCCGAGCACGTAGCGGATGTCGTGGCCGAGCCCGATCCACGAGGCGGTCAGCGCCACCGGCAGCGCCGCGACCGCCGCCCACACCCATCCCCGGATCGGCTTGCGACGTCCCTGCTCACGGACCGGATGGGTGGCCGTCATCTACTCGCCCGCTCTCTCGGCCCGCACCGACAGCGCCTCCTCGAGCCGCGCCAGCCGCTCCTCGTACCGGGCCACCGCGGACAGCCTCGCCCGCACGCGCGCGTGCTCCGCGCGGACCTCCTCGACCGCCGAGACCGGCGCGCTGCCGTCGGTGCCCGGGCGCTCCAGGCCGGCCAGCCTGCTGTCCAGCCCCGCCACGTGCGCGGCCAGGCGGCGCAGCTCGTCGTCGTGCCAGCGGTAGTGCCCGGCCAGCTCGTCGCATCGGCCGGTCAACCCGTCCCGCAGCTCACGCAGCTCACCGCGCAGCCCGTCCAGCTCCGCGTGCAGGTGCCCGAACCGCGGCCCGGACCGCTCGTCGGTGACCTGCTCGATCCGCCACCGCAGCCGCTTCCACACCGGGAAGCCGGCGGCCTTGACCAGTTTCTTCGCGGCGTTCACGGCACCACCTCGATTCGGCCCGCGTCGCGCCAGGAACGCAGCAACGCGGATTCGGCGTGCAACCGGTGGTCCCCGGTCACCTTCACGTCCTCGCCCCACGCGTGGGCGAACGAAGTCTGCTCCGGCTCGTCGACGATCGAGAACCCGGCCAGCCGGATCTTCGCCTCGGGGAACAGGGTCACGGCCAGGTACGCGGTCAGCGTGCCGGTGGTCGCCCAGGTCGCCGACGCGGTGTCCAGCCCGAGGGCCCGGCTCAGCGGCACGACGTAGGGCCGGTTCGGGATCGGCACGAAGCCCAGGTCGGCGGGCCACCAGTCCGGGATGTTCGCCGGCTCCCAGTGCATCCGGCCCGGCTCGGCCAGCAGGTACAGGCGCGAGGTGTAGTCGGCGAAGGTGTGCGGGCTGGCGATCACGCCCCGGTGCAGCACCACGACGTCGGTCCGGCGCCCGTAGCCCGGCTCGCCACCGGGCTCGTCGAGCGCGAACGTGGTCATCCGCACGACCAGGTCGCTGTCGTCGATCAACGCGGCCCGCTCCCCCGACGGCGGCATCGGCGCATTGCCGACCACGGTGAGGGTTTCCACGCGCCCGCCCCGGCCGTAGGCGGTCAGCAGGTCGCGGAGCGTGTCCTGCTCCGTCCCGACCGCGGCCGTCTCGGAGACGGTCTCGGCGAGGTACACGGCAATCACCCTTCGTCGTCGAGGCGACGACTCTAGCTACGTTCGGCGGAGTCGGCGACGCGGAGCCTCTTCACCTGGGAAGACCCGCTTGACCCCGTCGCCGAGGGCGGCTTCCACGGCCCGGATGTCGCGCACCAGCCGGCGCAGCCCGTCCGGTTCGAGCGAGGCGGCCTGGTCCGACCCCCACATCGTGCGGTCCAGCGTCACGTGCCGCTCCACCACGCACGCGCCCAGCGCGACGGCGGCGATGGAGACCTGCAGCCCGCGCTCGTGGCCGGAGTAGCCGACCGGCACGCCGAAGCGCTCGGCGAGCGTGTGGATCGTGCGCAGGTTCGCCTCCTCCGGCGGGCACGGGTAGGTCGAGGTCGCGTGCAGCAGCACCAGCCGGTCGGTGCCCAGCAGCTCGACCGCTGCGTCGATCTCGGCCATCGTGGACATGCCGGTGGACAGGATCACCGGGCGGCCGGTGTCGCGCAGCGCGGTGAGCAGCTCGCGGTCGGTCACCGAGGCGGACGCGACCTTGTGGCACACCACGTCGAACTTCTCCAGGAAGTCCACGCTCGGCACGTCCCACGGCGAGGCGAACCAGGCGATGCCCAGCTCGGCGCAGTACCGGTCGATCTCCTGGTACTCGTCGAGCCCGAACTCGACCCGGTGCCGGTAGTCGAGGTAGGTCATCTCGCCCCACGGCGTCTCGCGCCGCGTGTCGCGCATGTCCGGCGGGGTCGCGATCTCCGGGGTCCGCTTCTGGAACTTCACCGCGTCCGCGCCGACCCGCGCCGCGATCTCGATCAGCCGCTTGGCGATCTCCACGTCGCCGTTGTGGTTGATCCCGATCTCCGCGACGGTGTAGACGGGCCGGCCGGGACCCACCTCGCGGTCCCCGATCCGCACGGCACTCACCGGTTGGTCCTCCGTTCGACGGCGTCCAGGACGAGATCGGTCAGCTCACGGACCGCACCCGCGCCACCCGGCCGGGTCAGCACGAGCCGGGCGGCGCGGCGGACCTCCGGCAGCGCGTCGGCGACCGCGACCGGCCAGCCAACGAGGGCCATGCACTCCAGGTCGCGCAGGTCGTTGCCGACGTAGGCGACGCGCGCCGGGTCGAGCCGCTGCTCGGCGAGCCAGGTCTTGAGCACGGCGGCCTTGTCCCCCACCCCGTGCAGCACCGCCGCGCCGAGCTTGCGCGCCCGCGCGGCGACCACCGGGTTCTGCTCGACGGACAGGATCATCAGCGGGATCCCGGCCGCCTTGAGCCGGGCCGCGCCCGCCCCGTCGGAGCGGCTGACCACGACACCCTCGGTGCCGTCCTGCAGAACGATCGCGGTGTCGTCGGTGTGCACCCCGTCGAAGTCGGTGACCACGGCGTCCACGTCGATGCCGGTGTGCGGCGGCGGGTCGATGACGGCGGCCAGCGCGCGGGCGATCGCCAGGTCCTCCGGGGTGTCGATCTCCACGGCGTGCTCGGCAGGGGTCTCCACCAGGCCGATCCGGCCGAAGAAGCGGTGGCCGGCGGCGCGGAAGCCGGGCACGCGCATGCCGTAGACGGCGCCGGTCTCGCGGTACTCCGGCTCGCGGTCCTGCCGGCGCGGCCGGAACGAGGCGTCGTGGTTGACCGCCACCGCGCCGCCCGCGGGGTCCCGGCGCCACAGGAACTCGTGCACGCGCACCGCGGTGAACGCGCAGTCCCAGCCGCCGTCGACGATCAGCGAGATCACGTTGTCCACGGTCTCCGGCGCGATGAACGGCGAGGTGCACTGCACCAGCAGCACCACGTCCGGTTCGCCGTCGGCGGTGTCGCGCATCTCGTCCAGCACGTGGCGGAGAACGGCCTCGGAGCTGACCGAGTCGCCGGACAGCTCGGGCGGCCGGGGCAGGACCGTGGCGCCGCCGGCCTTGGCGACGGCGCTGATGTCACCGCTGTCCGTGCTCACCACGACCTCGTCGACGCGGGCCGCGGCGGCCAGCGACCGGATCGCCCTGGCGATCAGCGGGGCGTCGCCGACCTGCGCGAGGTTCTTGCCCGGTACGCCCTTGGAGCCGCCCCTGGCCGGGACGACCGCCAGCACGCGGGTCTTCGGGGTCTCAGGCACGGGGGCGAGGGTACGTGACGATCCTGTGCACGCCTGCGTCCCGGACGGTCGCACAGCGTGATTTCCCACGATGATCAGCCGAACCGGACGTCTCCGCCCTGCCCGGAGTGCGTGTGTCCCGCTCGCTACGCTAGGTCCGTGCAAGCCACCAGCACGGTCCAGCAGACCAGCGACGATCTCGCCCGCCCGGCTGAGCTTCCGCCCTTGTCGGACAGCCGGACGTTCGGGCGCGCGTTCGGCGACATCAAGGAAGGCCTCCGCCAGCGCGAACTGTGGAGCCACCTCGGCTGGCAGGACATCAAGCAGCGCTACCGCCGGTCGGTGATCGGCCCGTTCTGGATCACCATCAGCCAGGGCGTCATCGCGCTCGGCCTGGGGCTGCTGTACTCGCAGCTGTTCAACATGCACATCCAGACGTTCCTGCCCTACATCAGCGCGGGTTTCATCGTCTGGGCCTTCATCAGCGGCTGCCTGACCGAAGGCATGGAGACGTTCATCGCGAACGAGGGTCTGATCAAGCAGATCCAGGCCCCGCTCACCGTCTACGCGCTGCGCACGGTGTGGCGTCAGACGCTGATGTTCGCGCACAACCTGATCGTCATCGTGATCGTGGTGGCGGTCTTCTTCGGCAGCCTGAACCACGGGTACGGGCTGTCCGAGGGCGTCTGCACCGGTGACGGGATCTGCCACCCGGGTCTGGGCTGGTACAGCCTGACCGCGATCCCGGCGTTCTTCCTGCTGGCGTTCAACGGCGTGTGGGTCACGCTGCTGCTGGGCATCATCTCGACGCGGTACCGGGACATCCCGCAGGTGATCAACTCGCTGATCCAGCTGCTGTTCTACCTGACCCCGATCGTGTGGCCGATCGACCAGCTCACCGCGGGCGGAGCGCGGCACAGCGTCAGCTGGGCGGAGCCGATCATCAAGTTGAACCCCATCTACCACTTCGTCCAGATCCTGCGCGCGCCGCTGATCGGGCAGGCCGTCAGCCCGTGGAGCTGGGTCGCCGTGGGTGGCATCACGATCGTGGGCTGGCTGCTCGCGCTCGTCGCCATGCGCAACTACCGGGCCCGCGTCTCCTACTGGGTGTGAGAACGAACCAATGGTCAGCATTGATGTGCAGAACGCGTACGTCGACTTCCCCATCTTCGACGCCAAGACGCGCTCGCTGAAGAAGAAGGTCCTCGGCAAGGTCGGCGGCAAGATCGGCACCGAGTCGAAGGTGCCGATCATCGAGGCGCTGCAGGACATCACCCTGTCGCTGCGCGAGGGTGACCGGGTCGGGCTGGTCGGCCACAACGGCGCGGGCAAGTCGACCCTGCTGCGGCTGCTGTCGGGCATCTACGAGCCCACCCGCGGTCTCGCGCGGGTCGAGGGCAAGGTCGCGCCGGTGTTCGACCTGGGCGTCGGCATGGACCCGGAGATCTCCGGCTACGAGAACATCATGATCCGCGGCCTGTTCCTCGGCATGACGCGCAAGCAGATGGAGAAGCGGGTCGACGACATCGCCGAGTTCACCGAGCTGGGCGACTACCTGCAGATGCCGCTGCGCACCTACTCGACCGGTATGCGGGTGCGGCTCGCGCTGGGTGTGGTGACCACGATCGACCCGGAGATCCTGATCCTGGACGAGGGCATCGGCGCGGTCGACGCGGCGTTCCTCAACAAGGCGCGGGACCGTCTGGTGGATCTGGTGAACCGCTCCGGCATGTTGGTCTTCGCCTCGCACGCCGACGACCTACTCTTGGAGCTGTGCACCACGGCCATCTGGATGGACGAGGGCCGGATGAAGATGCGGGGCGGCCTGCGCGAAGTGCTCACCGCGTACAAGGGCCGGGACCCGTTCGAGAACATCAGCGCGGAAGCCGCGCAGCGGATCGAGGCCGCGCCGGCGGTACAGGGCGGGGAGTGACATGAGCGGTCCGGAGCAGGCTCCGATGCGACCGGGCGGTGTGGCGGCGGTGGTCGTCACGCGGCACCGCCGTGAGCTGCTCGCGGACTCGCTGAAGATCATCGCCGCGCAGACCCGGCCGGTGGACCACCTGGTGGTCGTGGACAACGGTCCGGACCAGCCGGCGCGCGACGTCGTGGAGTCGTTCCCGGGGCAGTACACGTACCTTCCGTCGCACCACAACCTCGGTGGTGCGGGAGGGTTCGCGCTGGGGATCCTGCACGCGCTCGCGCTGGGCGCCGACTGGGTGTGGCTGGCCGACGACGACGGCCGACCGGCGGACGAGACGGTGCTGGCGGTGCTCCTGGAGGAGGCCGAAAAGCGCGGTCTGGCCGAGATCTCGCCGATGGTCACCAACATCAACGCGCCGGAGAAGCTGGCGTTCCCGCTGCGCCGCGGCCTGACCTGGAAGCGGTCCTCGGCCGAGCTGGGGGTCGATTTTCTGCCGGGGATCGCGTCACTGTTCAACGGCGCGCTGTTCCGGGCGTCCACTTTGGACGTGGTCGGCGTGCCGGACCTGAGGCTGTTCGTGCGTGGCGACGAGGTCGAGGTGCACCGGCGGCTGGTCCGGTCCGGGTTGCCGTTCGGCACGTCGCTGCGGGTGTCCTACCTGCACCCGGACGGCTCGGACGAGTTCAAGCCGATGCTCGGCGGGCGGTTCCACGCGCAGGACCCGGAGAACGAGGTCAAGCGCTACTACACCTACCGCAACCGCGGGTACCTGCTGTCCCAGCCCGGGATGCGGAAGATCGGGGCGCTGGAGATCCTGCGGTTCGGGTTGTACTTCGTGGGTGTGAAGCGCGATCCGGCGGCGTTCGTGCAGTGGCTGAAGCTGGTGCGCCAGGGTCAGCGGGAGCGGTTCTTCCGCTACTGAGGGCGCTTTCCGGGGCGGCGCTTGCGCTGTCCGCGAACTTTGTTGCCGGACAAGATCGGCTGCTGGTGTGCTGGGTGCATGGCTGATGAAAAACCCGCGCTCGTCCTGCACCTCGCCACCGGCGGCGAGCCTCTGCTGTTCGCCCTGCCGCCGGAGGACGTCGACGAGCTGGAAAAGGACCTGCACCTGCACCTCGAGCACGGTTCGGTGCAGACCGTGCGCACGAAGGAAGGCTCCCGGGTCACGGTGAACTTCGCGCACGTGGCCGTGGCCTACATCGACGACCTGCAGCGGAAGAACAAGGTGTTCGGCTTGCATTGACGACCCGGCGCACGGTGATCGAAGACCTGGCGGCGGTCAGCGCGGGATCGCCCAGCGCGGCACCCACGTCCCGGCAGCGTCGTGGCCGGCTGCGGTGGCGGCGAGGTGGGCGCGGAGGGTGGCCAGCGCCGGGTGGGGATTGTCGTGGCGCCAGAGGAGCGAGTGCGGGTAGACCGGCGTCGGGTCGGTCACCGGGATGCGGCGCAGGCCGTGGCCGGCGGGCCAGACGAGACGGGTCTGCTCGCCCATGAAGGTGGCCAGGGCCGGGGTGTCGGCGATGGTGTCGAGGAGCGCGTCGGAGCCGAAGTTGGGGCCGGTCGCCTCGATGGTGAGGCCGAACTCGGCGACGAGGTCGTCGTAGTAGGCGGCCCACTCGGTACCGGGGACGATGCCGGGCATCCAGATCCGGTGCCCGGCGAGCTGAGCGACGGTCACCGACTGGGCGCCCGCCAGCGCGTGAGCGGGGCCGGTGAGGAGCTGGAGCGGCTCGTCGAGCACCCGGGCGGACTCGATGTCCTCGGGAAGAGGCCGGCCGGGCACGGCGACGGCGCGGAAGGACGCGTCGATCGCACCGGACCGGATGGCGGCGACGGCCGTCTCGATGTCGAACAGCCACACCACGTCGAGCTCGATCTCGGGGTGCGCGCGGTGGAAACCGCGCATCAGGCCCGACGCCGCGCTGCGCGAGGCGAGCACGTCGACGCGCAGCGGACGGCTGCCGGCACGTACGGACGTGACCGCGCGCTCGGCGACGCGCAGCAGCTCGCGCGCGTGGGGCAGGAACGCCTGCCCGTCGATGGTGAGCTCGGCGCCGCGCGCGGTCCGGGTGAACAGCCGCACACCAAGCTCCTTCTCCAGCACGGCGATGCGCTTGGAGACGGCCTGCTGCGTGATCGACAGGTCGGCGGCGGCTTCCTGGAACTGACCCGCGTCGGCTGCGGCGACGAAGGTGCGCACGGCGTCGAGATCCACGCCGATCCACCCTAGCGCACAACGCCTGGTTGTGACTTTATCGCAGATCAGTTGTTTGACCTGCGGCGGCGTCATCGGGTCTGCTCTCACTGATCAACGTCGGTTTGTTCGGGTGGGACACAAGGGGTGCGCTACGCATGGTGGGCAGGAGACGGTTGGGCCGACGGTTCGGGTGGCTGTGGGCGGCGTACGCGGTCAGTACGTTCGGCACGTGGCTCGCGTTCGACGCGTTCTCCCTGATCGCGATCCTCGTGCTGCACGCCGGGCCGACCGAGGTGTCGGTGCTGGCAGCCGCGGGGCTGGCGGTGGGAGCGGTGGTCGCGGTGCCACTCGGGCCGTGGGTGGAGTTCCGCCGCAAGCGGCCGGTGATGGTCGCGATGGACCTGACCCGGTTCGTGGCACTGATGACCGTCCCCGCCGCGCACGCACTCGGTCTGCTCAGTCTCGTCCAGCTCCTGGTCGTGTCCGTCGTCGTCGGTGCGGCCGACATCGCCTTCAACGCGGCCAGTGGCGCGTACCTGAAGGCACTCGTGCGGCCGGCGGACCTGCTCGTCGCGAACGGGCGATTCGAGTCCACGACCTGGACCGCCACCGTGCTCGGACCGCCGGCCGGCACTGCCGCGATCGGGCTGTTCGGCCCGGCGACGACCGTCGTGGCCAACGCGGTCAGCTATCTGCTCTCAGCCTCGGGGATCCGTGCGATCGGCGGCGGTGAGCCGCGTCCCGTGCACACCGCCGCGCACGGGACGCGGCTGCGGCCCCGCGACCTGTTCGAAGGGTGGCGGTACATCCTGACCCACCCGACCCTGCGCCCCTTGTTCGTCAACACGGTCCTGGTCAGCAGCCTGGTCATGGCAACCATGCCCCTGCTCGCCGTCCTCATGCTCGGCGACCTCGGGTTCGCCCCCTGGCAATACGGCCTCGCGTTCGGCCTGCCCTGCGTCGGCGGCATCATCGGCGCGCGGCTGGCCCCCCGGCTCGTCTCCCGGTTCGGACAGCACAAGGTCATGCTCGCCGCCGGGGTCCTGCGTGCGTGCTGGTCGCTCGGACTGGCCTTCATCCAGCCCGGCGTGGCCGGGCTGGTGCTCGTCATCGCGGTCGAGTTCGGACTGATCACCTGCATGGGCGTGTTCAACCCGGTGTTCGCCACCTACCGGCTCGAGCGAGTCCCGGCGAACCGGATCGCCCGCACCCTGTCGGCGTGGTCGGTCACCAGCAAGGCGACTGTCGCGGCCATGACCGGGCTGTGGGGCCTGCTGGCCGGCATCGTCGGCCCCCGCACCGCGATCGCCGTCGCCGGGCTGCTCATGCTGATCACCCCGGTGCTGCTCCCCCGGCGCGACCGCACGCCTGACAGCGGCGAAAAAGAACCGGCCCCGCCGCTGGAAGCAGCAGGGCCGGCTGGGAAACCACAAGACCTCAGAGCCGGTACAGCCGCTTCCAGTTTTCGCGGCTGGTGAGCTGCGGGAGGGCGCGCTTGTACTGCGCCTGCACCGCGTGTCCCTCCTTGCGCAGCCGGTTCAGGGTCTTCACCGCGCGCTTGCCCAGCTCGAACATCCGCTCCCGGTCGTACTTGCGCACCCGCACGCCCTCCTGGGACGCGTCGGTCACGACCGCCGTGTCGAACAGCGCCACGTGCCACCAGTGCGCCTCGTCGTTCGGCACGGCTCCCAGCGCGAAGCGGGAGCGGCCACGCAGCCGGTCGACGATCCGCTTCACCAGGATCAGCCGCTGCAGCGCGGGCCGCGGCGCGGCGTTGATGATCCCGATGTCGTTCGACGCGATGCCGGGCACCTCGGTCGCGTCGTGGCGCTTCGTCTCCGGGTACTGGGCCCGGATCGCGCGGATCTCCTGCATCGCGGCGACACCGCCGTCCTCCAGGATCGACGGGCCCTCCAGGAAGTCCTCGACCGCCTTGATCAGCGTGTGCGTCAATCCGTACTGCATGCCCAGCAGGTAACGCACGACCTGCGCCATCAGCGTCCGGCACACCACGTTCAGGTTGAAGTCACTGTGCAGCGCCGCGGTGATGATCGAGTTGCGCAGGTTGAAGTACCGGTGCCACTCGTCCCAGTCCTTCCAGTGGAAGTCGGCGTGCCAGACGCCCGCGCCGGGCAGCGTGACCGTCGGGAAGCCGTGCGCCCGCGCCCGGTAGCTGTACTCGGCGTCGTCCCACTGGAAGAAGAACGGCATCGGGTACCCGATGGCCTTGACCACCTCGTACGGGATCAGGCACGACCACCAGCCGTTGTAACCCGCGTCGAGCCGCTTCTCCTGGCGGTTCGGCTCGCCGGTCTCCTCGTCGACACCCAGCAGGTCCGCCGTGTGCAGGCTGTGCTCGACCGGCACACCCGGCTCCAGCTTCTCCAGCCGCGCGTACTCGGCACCCACGTGCAGCTGGTGCGGGTGCAGCAGGTTCAGCATCTGCCCGCCGACGATGACCGGGTTCGCGGCCAGGTTCGAAAACGCCGTCATCCGCACGACCAGATCCGGCTCGAGCAGCACGTCGTCGTCCATGAACAGGACGTTCGCGTGCTCGGTCTCGGTGTGCCCGGCCACCTCGTACAGGCCGCGGGTGAAGCCGCCCGCGCCGCCGAGGTTCGGCTGGGTGATGTAGTGCAGCTTGTCGCCCAGATCGGCCGCGACCTGCGCGAACCCGTCCCGCGAGTCCACCCGGTCGGTGCCCTGGTCGGCGACGTAGATCGCGTCCAGGGTGTCCAGCGACTGGAGGTCACCGGCCAGCGCCCGCAGGTTCTTCAGGCAGTCGTCGGCGCGGTTCATCGTGCAGATGGTCACCGCGGTCGGCCGGATCTTCTCCGGCGGCTCGACCGTCCACCGCACCCGCTCGACGGTCAGCCGCTGCCCGGCCTGGGTCTCCAGGTCCAGCCACAGCGCGCCGCCGTCGTAGAACTTGTCGATCTTCACGTCGAACTCGACGGACGCCTGGTCGGCCCCCTCGACCTCGCGCGCCTCGATCGTGCGCGGCTCGCCCTCGACGTCGGACGCGCGCACCGCGAGCTGGCCGGCGCCGCTCACCACGGCCTCGACGCGCACCTGGCGCACCTTCGTCCAGCGCTGCCAGTAGCTGGCCGGGAACCGGCCGAAGTAGGTGTTGCCGGACACGCGCGCCGACGGCTCCAGCGTCACGCCGTCGCGGCCGCGGTTCACCACGCCCTCGAGCACCTCGGAGTAGAGGTCCTTGGACACGATGGGCGACGGCCCGGCGTAGAGCCCGCGCTGCGCGGTCAGGCGGCCCTGCGGAACGTGTTCGGCGAACGTGGTCTGGTCCTGCGCCAACTGGGCTCCGTTGGTCTTCGCCTCAGCGGGGGCAGGCTGTCCCGCGGCAGTCTTGCCGGCCATCAGTTCTCAGTCCTCCAGGGGAATCCGACTCGCGACCGCCAAGTTACACGGGTCACCTGTGAACGAATCACGAGCCGGACTCCGGCGAAACATCGGTCACATCCGGTTCCCGGAAGACAACCCACTTGAGCATCACGAAGTTGATCGCGGTCGCGGTGCCCTGCGAGATCACCCACGCGACTGTCGGCTTGAACGCGAACTCGCCGAGCACGTGCAGCATCAGCGCGTTCACACCGACGGCGACGAAGAATGTGACGCCGTACAGCAGGACGAAGCCGCCGATCTGCCCCTTGCCGCCCTTGCGGCCACCGGAGAACGTGAACTTCCGGTTAAGGAAAAATGCGGTCGTCGTACCGATGATGAAACTGATCGCGCGGGCGACCGTGTCCCACGGAGCGTAATCGAGACCCAGCGCTCGCAACCCGGTGTAGGTACCGAGATCGAGCAACGCGCAAAATCCGCCGATCAGCGCGAATCGCACCAACTGGCCGAGCAGGCCCGGGCTCGCCTTCGCGGTCACTGCCTGCTCCTGCGGTTCCGTAGACACCACTGCACTACCTCACCAGCGTGCGATTTCCAGGACCGGAAAAGTGTAGAAGCGCCTCGGTCAAAGCCGCCCTTCGGGGATGGTTACCCTGGTCCGGGTGAACACGACACCGCATACCGAGCGGCGGACACTCACCGGGTGGGGTCGCACCGCCCCGACCGTCGCAGACGTGCTGACCACGCCGGACGTGGAGACGATCGCCCGCGCGGTGGCGCAGGCCGGCGAGCGCGGCGTGATCGCCCGCGGGCTCGGCCGCTCCTACGGGGACCCGGCGCAGAACGCCGGTGGACTCGTCATCGACATGACCGCCCTGAACACGATCCACTCGATCGACCCGGACACCGGTGAGGTCGACCTGGACGCCGGGGTGAGCCTCGACCAGCTGATGAAGGCCGCGCTGCCGTACGGCCTGTGGGTCCCGGTGCTGCCCGGAACGCGCCAGGTGACCATCGGTGGCGCGATCGCCAACGACATCCACGGCAAGAACCACCACAGCGCGGGCAGCTTCGGCAACCACGTGCTGTCGATGGACCTGGTCACCGCGGACGGCCAGATCCGCACCCTCACCCCGGAGGGCCCGGAGTCCGAGCTGTTCTGGGCGACGGTCGCCGGCATCGGCCTGACCGGCATCATCGTGCGCGCGAAGATCCGCATGAAGAAGACCGAAAGCGCCTACTTCATCGTGGACGCCGACCGCACGTCGAGCCTGGACGAGACCCTGGAGCTGTTCAGCAACGGGTCCGACCTGAACTACGACTACTCGATGTCGGTGCCGGACCTCATCAACTCCGACAGCCGTCTCGGTCGTGCCACGTTCTCCCGCGGCTCGCTGGCGAAGCTGGACCAGCTGCCGCCGAAGCTGCGGGCCGATCCGCTGAAGTTCGACGCGCCGCAGCTGATGACGCTGCCCGACGTCTTCCCCAACGGCCTGGGCAACAAGCTCACGTTCGGGATGCTGAACAACATCTGGCAGCGCACGGTGCCGAAGAAGGGCGCGCGCGGCAAGATCCAGAACCTGACGCAGTTCTACCACCCGCTGGACATGCTCAGCGAGTGGAACCGCGCCTACGGTTCCAAGGGTTTCCTGCAGTACCAGTTCTCCGTGCCGTTCGGCCGGGAGGACGCGCTCAAGGACCTGTGCCGCAAGATCGCGACGTCGGGTCACTACTCGTTCCTGAACGTGTTCAAGCGGATGGGCGAGGGCAACCGCGCGCCGCTGTCCTGGCCGTCGCCGGGCTGGATGCTGTCGGTGGACTTCCCGATCAAGGACGGCCTGGGCCGCTTCTGCACCGAACTCGACGAAGACGTCCTGGCGGCCGGTGGCCGGCTGTACACCGCGAAGGACTCGCGCACCACGCCGGAGACCTTCGCGAAGATGTACCCCCGGCTGGAGGAGTGGCGCAAGATCCGCCAGTCGGTCGACCCCGAGGGCGTGTTCGCGTCCGACATGAGCCGGAGGCTTGAACTGTGATCGACGCTGTTGGCAACCCCCAGTCCCTGCTGCTGCTCGGCGGCACGTCCGACATCGCGCTGGCGATCGCGCGGAAGTACCTGAGCGACGCGCCGGAGCTGCGTGTCGTGCTGGCCGCGCGGGCGTCCGAGCGCCGCAAGCTGGCCGCGGAGAAGCTGCGCGCGGCCGGCGCCACGGTGTCCGAAGTGGACTTCGACGCGACGGACACCGCCTCCCACCCCGCGGTGCTGGACCAGGCGTTCTCGGCCGGGGACATCGACGTGGCCGTGGTGGCGTTCGGCCTGCTCGGCGACAACGAGGAGGCGTGGCAGAACCACGCCACCGCGGTCGAGCTGGCGACGGTGAACTACACGGCGGCGGTGTCGGTCGGCGTGGCGCTGGCGGACAAACTCAAGAAGCAGGGCCACGGCTCGGTGATCGCGCTGTCCTCTGTGGCCGGTGAGCGCGTGCGGCGGTCGAACTTCGTGTACGGCTCGACGAAGGCCGGGTTCGACGGGTTCTACCTGGGCCTTGGCGAGGCGCTGGCGCCGTTCGGCGTCAAGGTGACGGTCGTGCGGCCGGGCCAGGTCAAGACGAAGATGACCGAGGGCCTGGGCAAGGCGCCGCTGGAGCAGACGGCCGAACAGGTCGCCGAGATCGCCGTGGACGCCGCGCGCAAGGGCAAGGACCTGGTGTGGGCGCCGGCGCAGTTCCGCGCGGTGATGTCGATCCTGCGGCACGTGCCGCGGCCGATCTTCCGCAAGCTGCCCATCTGATCGTTCCACGAAAAAACGCCCCGGGCACCGCGATGGGCCCGGGGCGTTTTTCGTGTTCAGGCCACGCAACCCGCTGCCGTGGCCGCCACCGGGAGCCAGGCTTTCAGGAAGGCGACGAGGGCGTCCCGCCGCGCCGGGATCTCCTCGGGCACCGGTTCGGCGCGCTCCAGCCCGACGAAGCCCACGAACAGCCGCGGCTCGCCCTCGTACGTGCACTCGGCCGACGCCTGCGCCCCGTCGTTCGCGACCGCGGCCGCCTTCCCCACCCCCGCGACCGGGGTGGGATTTCCGCGGTTCGCCAGCTTCCAGCCCTCCTCGGCCAGCACGTCCCAGTCCCGTGGCGCCACGCCGTGGCCGAGGTAGAGCACGGTGCTGTTGTCCACCTCGACCCGGCAGGACCCGCTCCCGGCGCCCAGGTCGGTGCTCCGGTCGGCGATCTGCTCCCCGCCCGGCAGCAGCGGCGCGAGCACGGCGGGGTCCACCGGGACGCCGCACACGCGCTCGGGCACGGCGTACTCCCGGGACTGCTCGCACCCGGCCACGGTGACGGCCAGCGCGGCGGCCACCCCGGCCAGCGCGAATGCACGCATCGTCCAGTCTCCCGATGGAACCGAGGTTATTGGCTCAGCCAGTAACCGTAGGAGGTGTAGTCCGGGTACGGGTTCAGCAGCGGGCGCGGCTGCTGGATCTCGATGTGCGCCGAGGGGTCGGTGATCAGCTCCGCGGGGATCGTGAAGCTGTAGGTCGACCACACGCCGTCCCGCTCGTCGCGGGTCCACACGCCCGCGTCCACGCCGTTGACCAGCACCCGCATGTCGAACACCGTGCCGTGCATCGCGGTGCGGGAGGTGATCGTCAGGGGGCGGCCGGGCACCAGGTTGTGCGCCGTGAACGCCTCGCCACCCACGATGGGGCGGAAACTGTCGATCACGTCGCCCACGCGGCCCAGCGACGTCCACGGCTGCGCGCCCACCTGGGCCGCCACCGGCGCGTACCCGTGCTCAGCCTCGCTGCGCAGGTCGCCCACGTTCACGTAGTCCCGCAGCTCACCGGGCACCGCCTGCTCGTCGCCGCTGCCGGCCAGCGACCAGTCCGCCTCGTAGACGCTCAGCCACCGGAACGGCACGATCAAGCGCCCGCCGAGGTCCGGCTGCGCCTGCACCTCGAAGTTCATCTCCGCCGGCGTCCGCAGCACCCCGACGTCCTTCAGCGGCTCCATCGACGGGCCGGGCGCCGGGTCGTACACCGCGAAGTAGGCCGGCCGCTGCGCCGCGGGAAGGTGCTTCAGCGCCTCGTACAGCGAACCGGTGCCGTTGTTCGCCGGCGCCGCGAACCCGTTGGTGCCCAGGCCGATCAGATCCAGCACCCGGTGCTCGCCGAAGTAGGCGACCGCGCCCACGTCCTTCACCGCGACGATCGCCTCCGGCGGCAGGTTTCCGCGCACCCACTGCGCCACCGACACGTCCGTGTCGCGGATCGCCGCCGTCGCCCGGCCGAAGCGGACCGACCAGCTGGGCAGCGTCGCGAGCGACAGCACCAGCACCACCACCAGAGCGCCGTGCAGCGAAATGCGCCGGGCGCGCTCGCGGGCGGCGATCCGGCTCAGCCCGTACACGCCGATCACCACGAACAGGACGAACACCGGCATGAACGGCTGCACGTACCGCAGCTCGTGCACCAGCGCGGTGTTCAAAGTGGACACCGATACCAGGATCAGCAGCAAGCCGGCCGCCAGCGCGTACAGCATCGGCCGCCAGGTCGGCCGCGTGAGGAACACGTAGACCATCCCCGCCGCGAACACCAGCAGCGCGCCCGGGAACGCGTAGTCCTGCCCGTCGAACCCCAGGAAGATGTTCAGGAACCCGCGCGCGTTGGCCATCGTGCGGTCGGTGAACTCGCTGAACCAGAACAGCGGCCGGTCGTGCAGGAACGACTTCGACTGGATGCCGTTCGCCGACGCCGTTCCAGTCGCGATCTTGTAGAACAGCAGCTGGGCCGCGCCGACCGCGATCGGCAGCAGTGTCCACAGTGCCCGCGGCACCGCCCGGCGCGGACGCGTCATGTGCCGGTGCGCCCACACCGTCCACAGTGCCGCGAACGCGAGCGTCACCGCCAGGATCAGGCCCTCGGTGCGTACCAGCGCCAGCAGACCGCCCAGCACCGGCGTCCACCGGAACCGCGCCCACGGCTGCTCGGTCACGAACGCCAGCAGCGTCGCGACCACCAGCAGCATGACCAGGCCGACCTCCATGCCGCTGGCCGAGCCCCACGCCAGCGGGCCGCTCAGCGCGACCAGGACACCCGACCACACCCCGACCGAACGCGACACCAACTTCGTGCCCAGCACCGTGACCAGCCCGGTCGCCAGCGCGAAGCACAGGATGCCGAAGCCGGTCGCGAAGGCCAGGAAGAACGTGCCCTGGAAACCCACCGCGTACGCGGCGCCGAGCACCAGCGCGTACAGCAGGCTGCTCGCCCCAGCGCTGATCTCGTCGCCGGCGTTGAACTGGAAGAAGTGCCCCAGGCCCAGCTGACGCCCGTACTGCAGGTGGATGTAGACGTCGTCGAGCGGCGCGATCAGCTTGCCCTGGTTCCAGGCCAGGCCGCTCGCGACGAACACGACGCCGACCAGCGCGGCCAGCGTTGCGGTGAGCCAGAAGGCCCGGTCGCCGGGCAGTACGCGGCGCGGCCGGCGGGTGGTGCGGTCGACCTCGTCCGAACGGTCCAGAACTTGTGTCACTTCACGCACACGCCCTGGCCCGGTTCCGTGGTTGCCTCATCGGGCCAGGCTATCCCGCGACTCTCGCCACTGGTCGAACAGCAGGTCCCGGTGCAACTCGTGGTAGCGCGCCAGGTCGAAGATGTGCACGGTCTTGGACCAGCGGCCGTCGTCGCCGGGCCGGAACCCGTCCGCCTCGGCGCGCTCGAAGTCGCTGCCCAGGTAGTGCACGCCGACCGAACCGTCCAATGTGATCCCGGCGACCTCGCACGAGTAGCCGAGGTACTCCGCGCGCGTGCTCACCTCGGCGACCCGGCCGCCTTCGGTCTCCAGCACCCCGGAGCGCGGTCGGCCCGCGACGACCGCCGCCTGGCCGTTGGGCCAGCCGCCGTGCAGCGGGATCCCCTCGACCGGCCGCGCGAACCGCGCCGCGCGCCACCGCGTGAACAGCAGGTCGTTCTGCCGTTCCGCGTAGTCGCGGAGATCACGCATGTCGACGGTCTTGTAGTACTCGTAGGAGTTCTCCTGCACGAAACCGTTGATCGTGGCCCATTCGTTATCCCATTCGGCGTCCAGCACGCGGGCGGTGCCGTTGTCGAATGCCGCGTCGACCATCACGCGGTGGTCCCGGTAGCTGGCGTAGACCTGCACCGAGAAAACGCGTTCACACATCTCCACCGGAACCGCGCCGGCGAGTTCCTGACGCGGGAACGGCGCCGGTCTCGCGTCGCGCACCTGCGGGAAGTGCACGTAATTTTCGCCCGCCGCATACGAAACCGGGTAGGACACGCCGTCCACGACGGCGATCGTGCCGGTGCGGTACAGGGGGTAGGTCACGCCGGTGCCCCCTCTGCGTTTTCCGACCAACAGGTGTGTGCGGAGCAGTTTACGAGAAACTCACACATTCAGCTAATCGGTGGTGCCGAAGAGTCCACGATCACGGTGAACGGTCCGACGTCGCGCCGCTCGAACCCGGGCGCGGTGAACAGTTCCGGCGCGAATTCGATCTCGTCCACGCGGATCGGCACCGCGCGCGGGAACGTGTCGGACACGACCGGCGCGAGCAGTTTCCCGTCGTCGGCGCGGCGCAGCACGAAGACGTTGGGCGCCTGGTGCGGGTTCGCGCGCAGCCGCGCGAGCAGGTCGGCCGAGTCCCGGGCCGTCGCCCAGGACCGGATCTCCTCGTTGCGCTGCGCGTATCCGGCCAGCGGGTTCGCGTAGTGCGGCGTGGTCTGCTGGAAGCCCCAGTAGGGCTGGAACGACAGCAGCCGGTCGTGCGCGGAGAAGACGATGTTGCCGCTCGCCGGGCGTCCGGTCAGCTCGGCGATCGTGGTGATCAGCTCGGGCGTCCAGTACCCGTCCTGCTTCGGGTCGTGCCCGAAGCTCGCGGTCCAGCCGTCCGGGTAGTAGTCGGACTCGGCGGTGTCCACCGCGTCCTTCATCGACGAGCCGACGACGGTCTGGGACACCGAAACGGCGCCGAGCACGGCCAGCACGAACGCGACCGTCCGCACCGGGCGGATCCGGCCGATCAGTTTCGGCAGCACCCGCACCAGCTCGACCAGCGCGAACACCCCGGCCACCGCGAGGACCACGTCGATGGTCACGATGAACCGGAACGACAGCAGCGTGGTGCGGACCAGCAGCGCGAGGTTCGACAACGCGAACCAGACGTAGACCAGCACGGTCAGCACGAGCAGCACGAACGCGACCGGGTCGCGGCGGGCGCGCAGCACCAGCCAGACCAGCCCGGCCAGGCACAGCAGCCCGAACGCGCTCGCCGAGGTGAACGGCGTCGGGAAGTAGGCGCTGATCTCGGGCAGGAAGTGCGCGGCGACGTTCGGCTGGCCCAGCCCGCCGGCCAGGATGAACGGACCCCAGGTGATCAGGGCCAGCACCGCGGTGACCACGCCGATCGCGACCAGGCGCAGCAACAGCCGCTTGAGCACCGGCCCGACGGGTTCGCCGGCGCGGACGTCCAGCGCGAGCACGGCCAGCGCCAGCACCACCACGGCGACCACGCCGAACGCGACGTGCAGCGTGTAGGTGACCGCCGAAAAGCCCAGGTAGACGCCGATCAGCAGGAGCGTCCAGGCCGGCACCCGCTCGCGGGAGCGCAGCGCGTGCCAGGCCAGCAGCATGATCGGCGGCAGCCACGCGGTGGTCGGCCAGGCGTAGGGCTCCTCTGGGCCGAGCGCGACGAACCCGGCCAGCACCGTGGCGACCGAGGCCAGCAGCGCCATCCGGCGGCGCACGACCAGGCTCCACAGCACGAACGCGACCACCCCGGACACCGCGGCCCAGGTGATCGAGTACGGCTTGTAGGCGGCCCAGCCCTCCAGGCCGAGCAGGTTCGCGAAGCGACCGCCCAGCCAGAACCAGCCGCCCGGGTAGTAGGCGGCCAGGCCGTGGTAGTTCACGTCGGCCAGCCCGGCCGTCTCGGTCAGGCGCTCCATGTACTGCAGGCGGAACGTGTTGTCCACGCTGGAACCGCCGAGGAAGAACCGGGTGCCCTGCAGCGGGATCGCCAGCAGCAGGGTGGACAGCGCGGTCAGCGCCGCCCAGCTGCCGCCCAGGCGCACCCACAGCGGCCAGCGGGCCGCGCCGCTGTAGGCCAGCGACCCGAACAGCACGACGACGATCACCGTGACGGCCAGGTTGACCAGCGCGTCCGGCACGTACGTGCCCGGGTCGACGCCCAGCTTGTTCGAGCCGAACTGCAGCACCAGGCTGAACACGACCGCCGCGAGCGTGCCGAGCACGAGCTCGGCCAGGGTGCGGCCGGGTCCGAGCCGGGTCAGCGGGCGGCGCGGTGCGGGTTCGGTCGACGTGCCGCCGCCGGGCCGGGCCAACGTGGTCGTCACAGGTAGAAGGTCATCCCGAGGGTGGCGACCCACAGCACACCCAGGACCTGCAGGATGCGGTCCTTGAGCACGATCTCGTCGGGCGCGCCCGCGGTGCCGCCGTCGACGTCGACCGCGTACCGCAGCACGGCGATCACGAACGGCACCATCGAGATGACCGGCCACACCGACTGGTCGGCGCCCTCACGCAGCTCGAACGCCCACAGCGAGTACGACATGATCAGGATCGCCGCCGCGGTCGCCCACACGAACCGCAGGTAGCTGGCCGAGTACTTCTTCAGCGACGAGCGGATCTTCGCCCCGGTGCGCTCGAAGAGCATGATCTCGGCGTAGCGCTTGCCCGCCACCATGAACAGCGAACCGAACGCCGTGACCAGCAGGAACCACTGCGACAGCGCGATGCCGGCGGCGACACCACCGGCGATCGAGCGCATCAGGAAGCCCGATCCGACGATCGCCAGGTCGATCACCGGCTGGTGCTTGAGGCCGAAGCAGTAGCCCAGCTGGACCGCCTCGTAGACCCCCAGCACGATGGCCAGTTCGGGGCTGGCCAGGAACGACAGCGCCAGGCCGGCGCCGAAGAACAGCACCGCGGCCAGGTACGCGACCGGCACCGGCACGATCCCGGCCGCGATCGGCCGGTTCCGCTTGGTCGGGTGCGCCTTGTCGGCCTCCACGTCGACCGCGTCGTTGATCAGGTACACCGACGACGCGACCAGGCTGAACGCCACGAACGCGATGACCGCGTCGAGCAGCACCGAGCCGTTGGTGATCTGGGCCGCGGTGAACGGCGCGACGAAGACCAGGACGTTCTTCGCCCACTGCTTCGGCCGCGCGGTCTTGGCGACGCCGAGGACCATGTGCACCGGGCCGCGCTTGACCGCCGGAGCCGGCTCCGCCGGTTCCACCGTCTTCGCTTCGGCCGTTTCGCTGGTTTCGTCCACGATCTCGGCTTCCGCGGCGTTGTTCACTGATTTGGTCACGGGTGGTTCCCTACCCCTTTTTGCGGATTTTCCTGCGCAGCAGACCTCCGACCACACCGCCGAGCGCGGCACCGGCGAGCACATCGGTCGGGTAATGGACCCCCAACACGAGCCGGGACGCCAACATCGGCGGGACGAGCGCGGGAACCAGGTTACGCCCGGTCAATCCCGAGTAGAGCACCGCCGCCGCCGTAGTGGACGTGGCGTGCGAGGACGGGAAGCTCAGCCGGCTAGGCGTGCCCACCAGGACCTCGACGCTCGGGTCCTGCGGGCGGGGCCGCCGGACCACGCGCTTGACCGCGATCGACGCGCCGTGCGCGCCGACCACACCGGCGGCCGCGACCAGCCAGTCCTTCCGGCGCTTGCGGTCCACCGCCGCACCCACCAGACCGGCGGCGAACCACCCGATCGCGTGCTCACCGAAGTGGGACAGGCCACGCGCGGCCTTCACGGTCGCCGGGCGCTTGAGCGCGCCCTGGACCTTGGAGAGCACCTGGATCTCGGCGGCGCGCTCCGGCTTCTTCTCAAGCATCGATGCTCCCCTCCAGGGGGGCGCCGTCGGTCAGGTGCGGGGCGATCTTGTTGTCGAACACCGACAGCGCCGAACCGATGGCCATGTGCATGTCCAGGTACTTGTAGGTGCCCAGGCGGCCGCCGAAGAGCACGTTGCGCTCACGCGCCTCGGCCTTCGCCAGCTCGCGGTAGCGCTCGAGCTTGGCGCGGTCGTCCGGGGTGTTGATCGGGTAGTACGGCTCGTCGTCCTCGTTGGCGAAGCGCGAGTACTCGCGGACGATGACCGTCTTGTCCTTCGGGTAGTCCCGCTCCGGGTGGAAGTGGCGGAACTCGTGGATCCGGGTGAACGGGACGTCCTCGTCGTTGTAGTTCATGACCGAGGTGCCCTGGTAGTCGCCGGTGGGGACGACCTCCTGCTCGAAGTCCAGCGTGCGCCAGCCCAGGCGGCCCTCGGAGTAGCCGAAGTAGTGGTCCAGCGGGCCGGTGTAGACGGTCGGCGTGCCGGCCGGGATGTGCTCGCGCACGTCGAAGTAGTCGGTGTTCAGGCGGACCTCGATCAGCTCGTGGTCGGCCATCCGCTCCAGCCACGCGGTGTAGCCGTCGACCGGCAGGCCCTCGTAGGTGTCGTTGAAGTACCGGTTGTCGAAGGTGTAGCGCACCGGCAGCCGGGTGATGTTGGCCGCGGGCAGCTCCTTCGGGTCGGTCTGCCACTGCTTCGCCGTGTAACCGCGGAAGAACGCCTCGTACAGGGGGCGGCCGATGAGCGAGATGGCCTTCTCTTCGAAGTTCTGCGCGTTCGCGGTGTCGATCTCGCTGGCCTGCTTGGCGATCAGCTCGCGGGCCTCGTCCGGCGTGTGCGACTTGCCGAAGAACTGGTTGATCAGCGCGAGGTTCATCGGCAGCGGGTAGACCTGGCCCCGGTACTTGCCGAACACCCGGTGCTGGTAGTTCGTGAACTCGGTGAACTGGTTGACGTAGTCCCAGACCCGCTTGTTCGAGGTGTGGAACAGGTGCGCGCCGTAGCGGTGCACCTCGATGCCGGTCTCCGGCTCGGCCTCGGAGTAGGCGTTGCCACCCAGGTGGGAGCGCCGTTCCAGCACGAGCACGCGCTTGCCCAGCTGGCTCGCCGCCCGCTCGGCGACCGTCAGCCCGAAGAAGCCGGAGCCGACGACGACCAGGTCGTACCCGGCGAAATCGGCGTCGGTGACGTCAGTGTTGCTCGTGTGCTCGCTCACGGGAAGCGAGGGTACCGACGCTACTGAGGGCGATCGCACCCACATTCACTATTGCGCCGCGCGCAGGCCCGGGAGCACGTCGGTGACCACGTCTTCGAGGACCGACTCGCGCCCGGCGTACGGGCCGGACGAGCGCGGCCAGTGCACGACGACGTCGGTGAAGCCCAGCTCGGCGGCGCGGCCGGCCGCGTCGGTGAACGCCTGCTTGCTGACCAGGGAGAACACCGGTGCGGAGTCCAGGCTGAGGTAGCGGTGCACCTCCTCGCCGGCCCGGCCGGAGCCGTCCAGCACCTGGTCGAACCGCCGGGACAGCTCGGCCACACCCCGCCACCACTCGTCGAGCGTTTCGGCCTTGGGCCCGGTCGTCACCCAGCCGCCACCATAAGTTGCGGCAACTTTCATCGCGCGCGGTCCGTTGGCCGCGATCAGGAACGGAATTCGCGGCCGCTGGACGCAACCGGGCAGGTTCCGCGCGCCGCGGGCGGTGTAATAGGTGCCGGTGTAGTCGAACTTGTCGGTGATCAGCAGGCCGTCCAGGGCCTCGACGAACTCGGCGAACCGGTCGGAGCGCTGGCGCGGGGTGAGTTCCGCCTCGCCCAGCACCCCGGTGTCGTAGCCCAGACCGCCCGCGCCGATGCCCAGGACCAGACGGCCGTCGGCCACGTCGTCGAGGGTGATCAGCTCGCGGGTGAACGGCACCGGGTGGCGGAAGTTGGGCGAGGCGACGAACGTGCCGAGGCGGATGGTGGAGGTCACCATGGCCGCGGCGGTCAGCGTGGGCACCGCGGCGAACCACGGCCCGTCCACCAGCGTTCTCCAGCCGAGGTGGTCGTAGGTCCAGGCGTGGTCGAAGCCGTACTCCTCGGCGGCCCGCCACTTCGGCTCGGCCGCCCACCACCGGTCCTCGGGAAGAATCACGATGCCAACGCGCACCGGCCCACGCTATCGGTCAGCACCGACAATCCCTCGCCCCGCACCCCAAGGGACAATGGGGGGTGTGGAGAAACCCCTGCTGATCGCGTCGGATGTGGACGGCACCCTGCTCGACCCGATGGAACGGATGTCCCCCCGCACCGCCGCCGCGCTGCACCGCGTCGCGGAGGCGGGGGTTCCGATCGTGCTCGCCACCGGCCGCCCGCCGCGCTGGATCCCGGCGGTGGCGCAGGCCGGCGGCCTGACTGGTTACGCGGTGTGCGCGAACGGCGCCGTGCTGTACGACATCGGCAAGGACGAAGTGGTCAGCGTGCACGGCGCGCTGGAGCCGATGATGCTGAACGACGCCGTCGACGAGCTGACCAAGGCGCTGCCCGGCGCCGGGTTCGCCGCCGAACGGGTCGGGCGGCGCGCGGAAGACCCGGACGTGCAGCACCTGGTGATCGAGCACGGCTACCGCAACCCGTGGGGCGACGGCGAGGGCGTGCCGGTGTCGCGGGCCGAGATCGTCGGGCGGCCGGCGGTGAAACTGCTGGTCAGCCACCCGGACATGACGTCGGACGAGATGGCGCGCGCGGCCAGGGCGGTGCTCGACGAGTCGGTGGACATCACGTTCTCCGCCAGCGGCGGGCTGATCGAGGTCGCCGCTCACGGCATCACGAAGGCGACCGGGCTGGCCGAGGTGGCCGAGCGGTTCGACGTGCCGGTGGAGCGGATCATCGCGTTCGGGGACATGCCCAACGACGTGGAGATGCTGAAGTGGGCCGGCCACGGCGTGGCGATGGCGAACGCGCACCCGGAGGTCCTGGCGGTGGCGGACGAGGTGACGAGCCCGAACAGCGAGGACGGCGTCGCGCAGGTGCTGGAGCGCTGGTTTTAAGGGCAGGGCACGTAGGTCAGCCGCTGGTCGGACATCAGCTGGGTCAGCAGTCGCGACTCGCTGTCGGTGCGGAGGTACAGCGTCAGCCAGCCCAGGCCGGTGCGCTGGAAGGTGGCCACTTCGTAGCGCTGGGCGTACTTCTCCGCTATCCCGCAGTCCTGCACCGGTGAGTACCAGGCCAGTGGAGCGGCGAGCACGGGCAGGCCGAAGAGCGCGACCGGCGCGTAGTCGCCCTCCGGCGACGGCCCGGTGATGCCGGTGATCATCATCCGGGAGCCGGCGCGGTAGGCGAGCGCGGCGCTGCCGAACGTGTCGATGGTCGAGCCGGCCGGCAGGCGGTCGCGCAGCCAGTGACCGATCTCCGTGGTCTGCGCGAGCCGCTCGCGGTCGAGGTGCACGACCTGCCGGGCCGCGAACGCCACCGGCACGCTCACCGCGCACAGCACGAGCGCGACCACCGGCACCACGCGCCGCTCGGCCAGGCTGCGGCGCGGCCGGGGTGACGGGCGATCGCGCCGCACGCCCAGCCTGCCGCACACCACGGCGGCCCCGACCGCGGCCAGCGCGCACAGCAGGAAGCCGTACGGCAGGTGGGCCGACGCGGGCCACCCGGCCCTGGCGTGCCCGTAGTAGGTGGCCTCCCACGCCCACCACGGCACCAGGAACACCAGCGCGCCCAGCAGGTACCCGGCCGGGCCCCACCAGCTCGACCGGCGCCGCACCGCGGCTGTCACCAGCCAAACCTCGCCGAGCAACGCGAGCACCACACCGTCGGAGCGGGTCATCACGGCCAGCGCCGCGAGCACCCCGGCGACCAGCGGGTGGCCGGTGACCAGGGCCAGGCACACGGCCAGCACGAGCAGGACGAACAACGCCGTCTCGGTGCCGGCCAGACCACGCGCCGCCAGGATGCTCGCGCCCGCGGTCAGCAGCGCGGCGACCACCCCGGCCCCGCCGGCGAACCGCTTCGCCAGCAGGTACGCCAGCACCACGCAGCCCAGCGCGCACGCGATGCCGAGCCCGACCGCGCCGCTCACGACGTCCGCGCCGAACAGCGCCCGCGGCAGCGTGACCAGCACCAGCCACACGAAGTTCGGCACGCCCTGGGTCCGCTCGCCGATCGTGTAGACCGCGCCGTAGCCGTCGGCCATGTTGCGGGCGTAGCGGAAGGTCACGAACGCGTCGTCCGGCACCGTCGCCACGACGAGCTGCAGGACCAGGGCGAACACCAGCGCGAGCAGCAGGATCCAGCCCCGGCGGGCGCGCTGGGTCCCCACCCGCGGCCACACCGCGACGACCACCCCCGCCAGCGCCAGCCACGCGACGACCAGGGCACCAGGCACTTCTCACCCTCCGTGACGCCGCTCCACCCTTGCCGTGAGTATCGTTCTCGCGCACGAATTGTTTCTTCTCCGAGACTTTCGGCGGACGGCTGGCGCCGGTGCTGACCTACTCGCTCATATCTCGTCCGTCAGCGCCTGGTAGTCGATCTTCCCGCTGGCCAGCAGCGGGATCGTGTCGATCGAGCGGACGTCGAACCCGGACGCGTGCAGGTGCAGCCGGTCGGACAGCGCACGGGACGCGGCCTCGCACGCTTCCACCGGAACGCCCTCGGCGAACAACACGACCTTGTCGTCGGCCGGGACCGCGGCCACGATGTCGATGCCCAGCCCGGTCGCGCGAGTGGCCGCCTCGAGGTCGTCGAGACTGATCCGGTTGCCGAACACCTTGCCGATCCGCTTGAGCCGTCCGGTGACGAACAGGAACCCCTCCTCGTCGAGGTACCCGAGGTCGCCGGTGGGCAGCACGCCGCCGCACTCGTCGCCGAGCGCGAGCTGCTCGGCGGTCGAGGCGTAGCCCATCATCACGTTCGGCCCGCGGTAGACGATCTCGCCGGTGATCTTGGGGTGGGTGGTTTCGCCGCCGTCCGGGCGGCGGATGGCGAACTGGCCGCCGGGCAGCGCGGGCCCCACCGAGCCGATCTTCTCGGCGAGCCGGTCCGACGGCATGATCGCCATGCGCGGCGCGGCCTCGGTCTGGCCGTACATCACGAACATCCGCCCGCCCGCCGAGCGCATGAGCGTGTCGAACTCGGCGATCAGCTCCGGCCGCATCCGCCCGCCGGCCTGCGTGAGCGTGTGCACGCCGGGATTGGCGGACGGGTCGAACTTGAGCCGCCGCAGCATCTCGTAGTGGTAGGGCACCGCGGCGACCGACGTGCACTCGTGCGCGGCCACGGCGTCCCAGAACCCGCGGCCGAGGATGCCCTCCCGCTCGACGACGACGGTCGCGCCGCAGATCAGGTGCGAGTTGAGCACGGACAGGCCGTAGCTGTAGTGCAGCGGCAACGTGGTGGGCGCGACCTCGCGCTCGTCGATGCCGAGCACGTCGGCGATCGCGTGCGCGTTGGTCAGGATCGCCTTGCGGGACAACCGGACCAGCTTCGGGTTGCCGGTGGAACCGCTGGTGGGCAGCAGCACGGCGAGGTCGGGATGCGGGCGGATGCCCTCCGGGTCGAGGCGCAGCCAGTGCCCGTCCGCGGCCCGGTACCCGGCCGGCGGTTCCGCCGCGGGCGCGCCGAGCACGGCCGCGGGGCAGAACCGGTCGATCAGGCCGGCCAGCACCGGGACGTCGAGCGCCGGGTCGATCAGCGCCACCGCCCGCCCGGCCTGCACCGCCGCGACGTAGGTGAGCACGCTCTCCAGGTCGACGCCCGTGCGGGCGAACAACACACCGTCCGGCAGCGCCGCGAGTTCGTCGGCCCGCCGCTCGACCTCGGTGATCAGCGCCGCGCCGTCCAGTACCGCGCCGGTTTCCGCGTCGACCAGCCGCGCGCCGGGAGCCAGCAGGGTCACAGGACCATCCCTCCGTCCACGCCCGGTCCTTCCGGTCGTTCCAGGCCCGCACCAAAGTAGAGACGTCGGCGGGGAGCCGGTCCAGCAGCCCATCGGGTGGAATCGGGTTGCCGACCGCGACGGTGAACGCGCCGCTGGGCCCGGGTACCGCAGTCGGGTGGTTGCGGTTTACCCCGCGAGATTTGTTCGTACAGTCTTACGGACGCCTGAGCCGATCACAGTAGAGGAACGCCGCGCCCATGATCCCCATCACCGCGGTCGACGTCCGCGACGCCGAATCACTCGTGGTGGAGGTGCTGCGGTCGGGGACGCTCGCGCAGGGCCCGATGGTCGCGCGCTTCGAGGACGCCTTCGCCCGCGCCGCCGGCACCGCGCACGCGGTCGCCGTGAACAGCGGCTCCGCCGCGCTCACCGCCGCGCTGCGGGCGCTCGGGCTGGGCCCCGGCGACGAGGTGATCACCTCGCCGTTCACCGCCGTCGCGACGCTCAACGCGATCCTGGAGACCGGCGCGACCGTCCGCTTCGCCGACATCACCCGCGAGGACTTCGCGGTCGACCCGGACGCGGTCGCGGCCGAGATCACCCCGGACACCCGGGCGATCGTCCCGGTGCACCTCTACGGCCAGATCGCCGACCTGGGCAAGCTCGCCCCGCTCGCCGAGGAGCACGGGCTGCACCTGGTGGAGGACGCGGCGCAGGCGGTCGGCGCCACGTTCGCCGGCCGACCGGCCGGATCGTTCGGCGTGGGCTGTTTCTCGTTGTCCGCCAACAAGAACGTGACCACCGGCGAGGGCGGCGTCATCACCACCGACGACGACGGGCTGGCCGACCGCCTGCGCGTGCTGCGCAACCAGGGCATGCGGACGCGCTACGCCTACGAGGTGCCCGGGCACAACTACCGGATGTCCGAGCTGCACGCCGCCGTCGGCATCCCGCAACTGGCCAAACTGGACGAGCTGATCGCGGCGCGGCGGCGCAACGCGCGGCAGTTGTCCGTCGGCCTCGCCGGGACGCCCGGGCTGGCGTTGCCGGCCGAGCTGCCCGGCCGCGAGCACGTGTGGCACCAGTACAGCGTGCTGATCGGCCCGCACGCGATGCTCGCCCGCGACGAGCTGGTCGCCGAGCTGGCCGAGCGCGGCGTCGGGACCGGCGTGTACTACCCGAAGCTGGTGTTCGACCACGACTGCTTCCGCGAGCACCCGCAGATCCCGGCGGTGTCCCGGCAGGACTTCCCGGTCGCGCTGAAGGTCACCGAAGAGGTCCTGTCGCTGCCCGTGCACCCCGCCCTGTCCGAGGCCGATGTGGACACCACCGTGCGCGAGGTGCGAGAGGCGCTCGGCGCGTGATCACCTCCGGCACCGGACAGCCGGCTCCTCCACAGTGGACAGCAGTAGCAGGCCGAGCGATCCGCGCCACGGGCGGCTTCCGGGTGGACGGCGGCGAACCGCGAGCCCGCTGGTGAGGGCGCCGGCCGGGGGCAGCCACGGCATGCACCACCGGTCGGCGAGGGCGCCGAGCGGTCGCACCACCGAGGAAGGCGACAGTTCCGCGGAGGGACGGCGGTTGCGGGCGGTGCTGCTGGACCAGCTGCGGGCCGCACCGCGGGAACCGGCCCAGCTACCGACGCCGTCGGACCCGGGGCGTGCACCGCGGTTGACGGCTCAGTCGATGCAGAACTCGTTGCCCTCGACGTCCAGCATCGGGATGCACGACTCGTTGAACTCGTCGGCGAGCAGCACCTGCACGCAGGTCGCGCCGAGCGCTTCCAGCCGCTCGCGCTCGGCCTGCAGCGCGGCGAGGCGCTCTTCGCCCACCAGCCCGGTGCCGACGCGCACGTCGAGGTGCACGCGGTTCTTGACGACCTTGCCTTCGGGGACGCGCTGGAAGAACAGCCGCGGACCCACCCCGGTGGGATCGACGCAGGCGAACGCCGCGCCCCGGTGGTCGGCAGGCAGAGAGCGATCGAACTCCGCCCAGGAGGCGAACCCCTCCGGCGGCGGCGGAATCACGTAGCCCAGCACCTCACACCAGAAGCGCGCGACGCGCTCGGGTTCCGCGCAGTCGAAGGTGACCTGGAACTGTTTGACCGACCCCATGCGCTCACCATAGCGGGGCGCGTCGGTGCCCGGGCGGCTTCCGCCTCGATGAACTCCTCGTCGTAGCGCTGGAAGACCCGCGCCGGGTTGCCGGCCACCAGTCAGCGGTCCGGGACGTCCTTCGTGACCAGCGACATCGGTTGCACCGTCACGAAATCGCCGATCGTGACGCCCGACATCACCACCACCAGGCTGCCGATGAAGCAGCCCTTGCCGATCCGCACCGGTTCGCGCTCGATCAGGTCGCTGCCCGGCCGGTTGTCCAGCATCGTTCGCCAGCCAGCTGGAGTGCGTGAACACCAGCGTGCCCACCCCGGTGCCGGTGTGCTCGCCGATGGTCAGGCCGCCGCTGGCGTCCAGCGCCGCGCCCTCGCCGATCCAGCAGTGTTCGCCGATCTCCAGCCGCTCCGGGTTGATGATCTTCGCGCGTTCCCGGATGCGCGTGGTGTCCGGCAGGCCGAACAGGCGGGCACGCTCGGAGTCGTTCAGGTACTGCCCGACGACCTCGGTCAGGATCTGCGGGCCGCAACCGGTTGGTGCGCTCATCGTCGAGGAACATCACCGGCCCGCCATCTTCGCCAGCACGCGCAGGTGCTCGGCCGCGACCACGTCGAGCGCGAAGTTGTTGCGCACCATCGCCTGCTGCCGCGCGGCCAGCGCGCGGCGCTTGCCGGGCTTGTCCAGCAGCTCGATCACGTTCGCCGCCACCGCCTCGGCGTCGTCCGGTTCGACGAGCAGGACGTTCCACCCGTTGCGCAGTTCCACGCCCGGGTAGTTGTCCTCGCCGACCGACGCGATCGTCGCGGTGCCGGCCGCCATCGCCTCCAGCGACGCCGTGCCGCAGCCGCCGTTGAGGTCGTGCGCCACGATGTCCGCCGCGGCCAGGTAGGACGGCACGTCGTCCTTCGGCACCGCGCCGGTGACCACGAACGCGTCCGCGACGCCGAGTTCCTTCGCGCGCTTGAGGAACGCGTCGTGGTAGACCCGGCCCACCACGAGCACCTTGACGTCCGGGTGCCGCGCCAGGATCGCCGGCATCGCCTCGACCAGCGGCAGCCGGTTCCGCAGCGGGATGACGTGCCCGAGCGAGACGATCAGCGGCCCGTCGATGCCGTGTTCGGCGCGGATGTCCGTACGTGGCGCGGAATCCAGGTGCTCGGTGTCGACCGGGATCGGGAAGAACTCCGGATCGGTCACCCCGTACCGCTTCGCGCAGTAGTCCAGGCCCAGCTTGTCCAGAATCACGAACCGCGGCGCGATCCGGGTCAGGATCGGCCGCACCAGCGCCGCGTCCAGCAGCCGGAACAGCCGGTCGTACCGCCGCCGTTCGCTGATGAGGAGCGTGTGGACGGTCAGCAGCGACGGCAGGCCCCGCCGCCGCGCGTACCGACCGGCCAGCCAGGTGAGGTCGAAGAACTGGCCGTGCAGGTGCAGCGCGTCCGGCCGGAACTCGTCCAGCAGGCGCCGCAACCGCCACCGGGTCCGCGGGTGCGGTGTGACGAAGCTGAGGTCGAAGTCGATCGACCACCCGAGCCGCGGCATCCGCACCGCGGGCAGCCGCACGACGCGGTAGCCGTCGCGTTCCTCGGTCTCCGGCGCGTCGGCGTAGGCCGCGGTGATCGCCAGCACCTCGTGCCCCTCGGCCGCGTACCGCTGGGCCAGCGACGCCGCCATGTGCGCGCTGCCGCCGACGCGGGGCGGGAAGAAGTTGTTGACGACGGCGATCCGCATCGGCCGGTTCGCGCCCGGCCCCGCGGTGGGCGCGCTCACCGGCAGCTCTCGACGAGGTCGCGCATGCCCCGCTCGACGGAGATCTCCGGCGTCCAGCCGAGCACCTCGCGTGCACGGGCGACGTCCGCGGCCCGGCGCGACACCAGCACGTCCCGCGGGTTGAACTCGATGAAGCCGGCACCCCCGGTGAGCAGGACTCGCACTACAGCTCTCCTACGACGTCTCGGACGGATTCGATGACCCGCGCGACCTGCTCATCGGCCAGGCCGGCGTGCTTGGGGAGCGCCAGGTGGCGGCGGAACAGGTCCGATGCACTGGATGCCGCGGGCCCGCAGCTTAGCGATGGCCTAGTCGCGGCCACGGTCGAGCAGCAGCAGGTACGCCTGCCACGGGTGCTCGCGCCCGCCTGCCGGACGGCGTGGCTGGTGGCCGGGAAGGTGTGGTCGCCGACGATCACCTCGTCACCGGGCCGGACGCCGAGCACGCGCAAGCCTCGGAACAGGGCGGCGCCCCAGCTGCTGGTCGCCAGGGCGTGCGCGGTGCCGGTGGCGGCGGCCAGGCGCTCTTCGAAGCGGCGGCAGGCGGAGCCGGCGCCGGCGAGCCAGCCCGACGCGAACACCTCGGCCACCGCGGCGAGCTCCTCCTCGCCGACCGTGGGACGGCCGAGCGGAACGGGTTCGGGCATCGGGCTCCTTCTCCTCGAGCGGGCAGTCTAGGCACGAGGCCCGTCACTCGATCGGGCGAACGCCCTGGTTGGCGGCGTATACGCTGGGCGCGTGGTGAACCGGGTTGTCGTCATCGGCGGCGGAATCATCGGCCTCGCGACCGCGTGGGAGCTGACCCGCCGCGGGTCCGCGGTGACCGTGCTGGAGAAGGAAGACCGGTGGGCCGCCCACCAGACCGGGCACAACTCCAACGTCGTGCACGCCGGGCTGTACTACCGGCCGGGTTCGGCGAAGGCGCGGATGTCCGTGGCGGGCAACCGGTCCATTGTGGAATTCGCGCGCGCGCACGGGGTGCCGGTCGAGGTGTGCGGCAAACTCGTGGTGGCGACCAGCGACGCCGAACTGCCCGCGCTGGGCGTGCTCGCCGAGCGGGCCGAGGCCAACGGCGTGCCGGCGAAGCTGATCAGCGCGACGGAGGCCCGCGAGTACGAGCCCGAGGTCTCCTGCGTGCGGGCGCTGCGGGTGGAGTCGACGGCGATCATCGACTTCCCGCGGGTGTGCACCGCGCTGGTCCGGCTGCTCACCGACCACGGCGCCGACCTGCGGTTGAGCACGGCGGCCCGAGGCATCCGGCCGGGGTCGACGGCGAACGTGGAGATCGCCACCGGCGACGAGGTGCTGCGGGCGGACGCGCTGGTCAACTGCGCTGGCCTGCAGTCCGACCGGGTCGCCGAGCTGGCCGGGCTGCGGCCGAGCGCGCGGATCGTGCCGTTCCGCGGCGAGTACTACGAGCTGAAGCCGGAGCGGCGGCACCTGGTGCGCGGGCTGATCTACCCGGTGCCCGACCCGGCGCTGCCGTTCCTGGGGGTGCACCTGACGCGGATGCTCGACGGCAGCGTGCACGCCGGGCCGAACGCGGTGCTGGCGCTGCGGCGGGAGGGCTACCGGTGGCGTGACGTGTCGCCGTCGGACCTCGCCGACGTGGCCCGCTTCCCCGGCTCCTGGCGGCTCGCGCGGAAGTGGGCGTATCCGACCGGGCTGGAGGAGGTGCGGCGATCGCTGTCGAAGCGCCGGTTCGCGGCCAGCCTGGCGCGGCTGGTCCCGGCGGTCGGCCCGGACGACATCGTGCGCCACGGCTCCGGCGTGCGGGCCCAGGCGCTGCGCCCGGACGGCTCCCTGGTGGACGACTTCCTCATCGAGACCGCGCCGAACCAGGTGCACGTGCTGAACGCCCCCTCCCCCGCGGCGACGAGCGCACTGGAGATCGCGAAGTACGTGGCGGACCAGGTCGGCTGAGCGGGTCCTGCCAAGATGATCGGATGACCGACAGACCCGGCGCCGCGCGGCGCGCCAGACGCGTCCCGTGGTGGGTGTTCGTCCTCTCGATCGTGCTCGTCGCCGGCGCCGGCATCGGGATCGGCGCGCTGCTGTGGGCCGGTGAGTCGAGCGCGGACCGGGCGGCCCGGGAGGCGCACGACCGCTGCGTCCACCAGGTCACCGTCTACTTCAACAGCCGGAACCCGGACCCGGCGATGTCGGCGGCCGCGGACCAACTACGCGGCGACGCGCGGTTCGCGAGCGTCCGCGGCCAGACCCGGCAGGAGGGGTGGGCGGAGTTCCAGCGGATCTTCGCCGACCAGCCGGACCTGCTGAGCAAGTCCCGGCCGGAGGCCCTGCCCGCGTCCGTGATCCTGATGACGCGCGCGGACACCACCGCCGAGCAGGTGGCCCCGGAGATCCGGCAGCGGTTCCCGGACGCCGAGGTCCGGACCACCGGCTCCTGCCCGCCCTAGCGCTCCGGCAGGTGCTTGGCCACCACCGGCGCCGCGCGTTCGGCCATCACGCAGGACTTGCTCTCGTCGCCCAGGTTCTGGCCCGTGATCACCACGAACTCCTTCTCGCCGAGCTTCACGGCCAGGTTGCACAGCCAGTCGCCCATGATGGAGGAGTAGTGCTGCCACGTGATGCCGCCCAGCTGCTTCTCCCCGACCGGCTGCGCGGCGAAGTACTCCTCCATCGTCTGGTCGGTGCCGTAGTAGGCCTGCAGCGAGTCGTCGAGGCTCGCGTCGGGGTCCAGCGGTCGCCAGTCGCAGCCGGGTGGCACTCGCTGCTTGGGCTGCGCCGGGATCGGGGTGCCCGGGCCGAGCCCCAGTTCGGCGGCCTCGTCGGTGGTGAGCAGCGTGCACGGGTCGGTCGAGGCGGCCGGTGCCACGGTGATCCGCCCCGGAGCCGGCTGCGGTGTGCCGCTGACCGTGGTCGTGCACGCGCTGGCCAGGCCGGCCGCGGCCACCACCGCGGCGATCCGCCACCTCACTGAAAGCCTCCCGGGGCAGGTTTAACCGCGCGGTAACGAGCGGCGTCATCGGTTTTCCCACGCCGAACCTAGCCTGGCGGCCGTTGCCGGGAGAGGGGAACGCCGCGATGACAGCCGATCCGTTCGAGATCACCCTGCCGGTCCAGACCGGGATCGGGGTGGTCGCGCCGTTCGACTTCGCCCTCGACCGCGAACTGTGGCGCTGGGTGCCGGACCACGCGTGCCTGCACACCACGCGACTGCCCTACCTGCCCGAGCCGGTGACCGTGCAGCTCGCCGAGGCACTGGCCAACCCGCACGGCGTCCGGCGCGCCACCACCGACCTGCTCGTCCCGGAACCCGAGGTGGTCGCCTACTCGTGCACCTCCGGCAGCTTCATCGGCGGCGCCGCGGGCGAGGCCGCGCTGGTCGCGGCGATGCTCGACGCCGGCGCGCCGCGCGCGATCACCACCTCCGGCGCGATGGTCAGCGCGCTGGAGACGCTGGGCGTGCGCCGGGTCGCCGTCGTCACCCCCTACGTGGACGCCGTGACCGACCGGCTGGTGTCGTTCCTCGCCGAGTACGGGATCACCACCACCGCGAGCGTCGGGCTCGGCATGCTCGGCGAGATCTGGAAGATGACCTACGCGCATGTGCTCGCCGCGGTCGCCGAACTGGACACCACCGGGGCCGACGCGTTGTTCGTGAGCTGCACGAACGTGCCCACCTACGACGTGATCGAGCCGCTGCGGCAGCGCCTGGGCATCCCCGTGCTGACCGCCAACCAGGTGACCATGTGGTCGGCCCTGCGCGCCGCGGGCGTGCCCGTCGACTGGGACCTCGGCGCGCCCGCGCGGCCGGCGATCCGCCTGCCGACCGGGTAGCGCGAAACCCGCTGGTCGGGCTCGTTACGCTGGAGCGCATCCGTACCGGCTCGTACCTGGAGTACTGATGCACGACCCCCGCCAGCTGCTCGACCCCGAGGTGGACGCGGCCGCCAAGCTGCGCCGCCGCGGGTATGTGCTCGACACCGACCACCTGGGCAAGCTGGTGAGCAGGCGGTCCTCCGTCATCAGCGAGGGCGACCAGGCGCGGGCGGAGTCGAAGAAGGCCGCGGCCGAGGTCGGCGCCGCCGCGAAGCGCGGTGAGGACGTCACCGAGCTGCGCGAGCGCGCCCGCGAGCTGAAGAACCGGATCACCCGGCTCGAGGAGGAGCAGCGGGAGGTCGAGGCGGAGCTGCACGAGTTCCTGCTCGGCGTCCCGAACATCCCGCTCGACGAGATCCCGGACGGCGCGACCGAGGAGTTCGCCGAGGAGGTGCGCCGCGTCGGGACGCCGCCGGAGTTCGACTTCGAGCCGGCCGACCACGTCGACCTGGGCGAGCGCGCCGGAATCCTGGACCTGGGCCGCGCGACCAAGCTGTCCGGCCCGCGGTTCGCGGTGTTCAAGGGCGCCGGATCGCGCCTGCAGCGCGCACTGGCGCAGTTCTTCCTCGACGTGCACACCGGCGAGCACGGCTACACCGAGTTCAGCCTGCCCGCGCTGGTCACCCGGCAGACCATGACCGGCACCGGTCAGCTGCCGAAGTTCGAGGAGGACCTGTTCCGCACCGGCGTGGCCGACCGGGAGCTGTTCCTCATCCCGACCGCCGAGGTGCCGCTGGTCAACCTGCACGCGGGCGAGATCCTGCCGCTGGAGGACCTGCCGCTGCGCTACACCGCGCACACCCCGTGCTTCCGCTCGGAGGCCGGCTCGTACGGCAAGGACACCCGCGGCCTGATCCGGCAGCACGAGTTCTCCAAGGTCGAGCTGGTGCAGTTCGTCGAGGAGGAGCGCTCGCGCGAGGCGCTGGAGGAGATCCTCTCGCACGCCGAGGCGCCGCTGCGGAAACTCGGCCTGCCGTACCGGGTGATCAAGCTCGCGGCCGGGGACACCGGGTTCTCCGCGCAGATCACCTTCGACGTCGAGGTGTGGCTGCCCAGCCAGGGCACCTACCGGGAGATCTCGAGCGCGTCGGACACCGGCACGTTCCAGGCCCGGCGGGCGAACATCCGCGGTAAGGGCAAGGACGGCAAGCGCGCCCAGATCGCGACGCTGAACGCCTCCGGGCTGCCGATCGGGCGGACGCTGGTGGCGGTGCTGGAGAACAACCAGCAGGCCGACGGCTCGATCCGGATCCCCGAGGCGCTGGTGCCCTACACCGGGTTCGCGGTCATCAACCCGGACGGCAGCACGGCCTAGCGGAGCTTCGCGGTCTCGTCCGGCAACGCTGCACGTCCTCGCCGCCGGCCGGGCGCAGGTAAGTGGCGAGCCCGGTGGTGTTGAAGCCGCGATCGCGGCAGGCGGCGGCGATTCCGGTGCCTGCCAGCCGCGTGGCCAACTCCTCGACGCCGGAGCGGGGACGGTGTGGTGCGGCGCGGGGAGGTGGCGACGGCCAACCAGCGCGGGCCCTCGCGGCCGGAACCGCCGTCGGCCACGGAAATTCCGTCCAGGACCACCGCTCGCCTCGATCCGGATGAGTTGTCCACACTGGACGCTCTACTCCGGGTCGTCGAAGTGGCGGTCACCGACGGGTGGGGGACGCTCACGTGAGTGATCCCCGATGGTGTCAGTTTCGCACCCCCACCAAGCCGTCTACACCCAGGACGGCTCAACAACGGGGAAGGAGCAGCCATGACTGGCACCATGCGACCGGAAGAGCTGATGGAGAACGCCGTGGTGGACACCCACGGCCGCAAGATCGGGAAGGTCGGCACGGTCTACGTCGCCGACGACACGCAGCAACCGGAGTGGGTCACGGTCCGCACCGGGATGTTCGGGCACAAGGAGAGCTTCGTGCCGCTCCAGGGCGCCACGATGGACCGGGACGGCCTGCACGTGCGCGTCACCAAGGAAAAGGTGTCCGAGGCGCCGCAGACCGACGGCGACCGGCACCTGTCCGAACAGGAATCCGCCGAGCTGTACCGCTTCTACGACATGCCGGCGCCACGCGGCAGCCAGGAGAACCGCGGCGGCGGCCGCACCACGCCGCAGCCGGGCAAGCGCGGCACAGCGGGTGAGTCCATGACCCGCTCGGAGGAGCGGCTCAACGTCGGCACGGAGCGCGTCGAGACCGGCCGGGTCCGGCTGCGCAAGTACACCGTCACCGAGGAGCAGCAGGTCAAGGTGCCGGTGACGCACGAAGAGGTGCGGCTGGAACGCGAGCCGATCACCGACGGCGACCGCACCGGCGCGCGCATCTCCGACGAGGAGCAGGAAATCACCCTGCACGAGGAGCGCGCGAAGGTCGAGAAGGAAACCGTGCCGGTGGAGAAGGTGCGGCTGGCCAAGGAAACCGTGCGTGGCGAGGAAACCGTGTCCGGCCAGGTGCGCAAGGAGCGCGTCGAGATGGAGGACGACACCAAGCGGCGCAAGAACCGCTGACCCGGGGTCCCGGTGTGGCGTCGCCGGACGCCACACCGGGCAGGCCCTCAGGCGAAGCGGGTGTCGACCGAAATCGCCTCCCACCGTTCGAGGTCGGCCAGCTGCGCGGTGAGCTTGTCCCGGATGCGGGCCACCGCCTCCGGCCCCAGCGGCAACCGCAGCGGGGCGTCCCCGTCGCGCACGGCCCGGATGATGGCCGCGGCCGCGCGCGCCGGGTCGTTGGGCTGCTTGCCGTCCTGCGCGGCGAAGCGGGCACGCAGGGCGCCGGCCGGTGTGCCGGCGTAGTCCTCGATCGGTTGCGAGTACACCATCGAGCGGCCGGCGAAGTCCGTCCGGAACGGCCCCGGCTCCACGATGGTCACCCGGATGCCCAGCGGCGCGACCTCGCCCGCGAGCGCCTCCGACATGCCTTCGAGCGCGAACTTCGAGGTGGCGTACGCGGCGTGCCCCGGGTTGCCGACGACCCCGCCGACCGAGGAGATCTGCACGATGTGCCCGGAGCGCCGCTCCCGCATGTGCGGCAGCACCGCCCTGGTCACCGCGGCCGCCCCGAACAGGTTCGTCTCCAGCACGGACCGGAACTGCTCCTCGGACAGTTCCTCCAGTGCCCCGACGAGCCCGTGCCCGGCGTTGTTCACCAGGACGTCGATCCGGCCGAACTCGGCGATCGCCGCCGCCACCGCGGCATCGACGGAGTTCCGGTCGGTTACGTCGAGCGGCAGCGGGAAGCCCAGCCCGGCGATGGACCCGGCGTCCCGCGCCGTCGCCACCACCCGATCGCCCGCGGCCACGGCCGCTTCCGCCAGCACGCGGCCGAACCCACTGCTCGCACCCGTGATCATCCAGACCCTGTAGTTTGACACTCAAGACAAACTAGCTTGAAGGTCAAGGGGTGTCGAGTGGATTCGGTGACGCGCGAGCTGGCCGGGTGGATCGAGCAGATGCCCGCGGGCGTGGACCCGGAGGTGGAGGCGGCGCGGCAGCGGATCGGCCGCCTGTCCCGCCAGTTCCGGCAGGTGCTCGACCGGGCGGCGGCCGAGCACGGCATGACCGTCGGCGACTGGGAGGCGCTCTCGGTGCTGCGCCGGACCAGCCCGGTGTGCACGCCGAAACAGCTGGCCGAGGCGCTGAACCTGACCTCGGGCACGGTGAGCGTGCGGCTGGACCGGCTGCTGCGGGCCGGCCTGGTCGAGCAGGTGCCGGCACCGGACGGCCGCAGCCGCCCGGTGCGGCTCACCCGCAAGGGCCACGCCCGCTGGCGCGCCGCGACCGCCGCGCGCACCGCCTACGAACGGGAGTTGTTCGGCGGAGTCGACCTCGCGGCGCTGAACCCGTTGCTGGCCACGCTGCTCGCCCGGTTCGAGGACGAGTTCGGGCCGGTGTCCCGGCACGACCAGGTGCGGTGACCGGCCCGCTCAGCCCGTGACGAACCGCGCGATGATCCGGCCCAGCTCCGCGCCCTTGTCCTCCTGCAGGAAGTGACCCGCGTTCTCCAGCGTCCGGTGGTCCTGACCAGCCGCGCCCTTCATCGCACGCTGCAGGACGGGCGCCGCCGGGCCGGTGATCGGGTCGCTGTCGCCGAAGGCGCAGAGGAACGGGATGTCCAGTTCGGACAGCACGGACCAGGCGCGGCGGTTCGCCTCGCTCGCCGGGTCGTCCGGGGTGGTCGGGACCAGTCCGGGCATCGCGCGCGGGCCGGCCTTGTACATCTCGTTGGGGAAGGGCGCGTCGTAGGCGGCGCGTTCCGCGTCACTCAGCTTGGTGCGGCAGCCGGACTGCACGAACCGGCCGATGTCGAGCACCGGCGCTTTCTGCACGGCGGCGCGGAACGCGAGCCACTCGTCCGGCATCGACTGGTCACCGGTCGGCAGGACCGTGTTGGCCGCGACCACGCGCGCGAACCGGTCCGGGTTCTCCGCGACGACCCGCAGCCCGATCAGGCCACCCCAGTCCTGGCCGACCAGCGTGACGTCCCGCAGGTCGAGCGCGTCGAACGCGAACGAGCGGATCCACTCGACGTGCCGCGCGTAGGTGTGGTCGGCGACGTCGACCGGTTTGTCCGAGCGGCCGAAGCCGATCAGGTCGGGCGCGATCGCCCTGATCCCGGCCTCGGCCAGGATCGGCAGCACCTTGCGGTAGAGGAACGACCAGCTCGGCTCGCCGTGCAGGAGCAGCACGACCGGACCGTCGAACGGGCCGGCCTCCACGTAGGAGATCCGGACGATGCCGTCCTGCTCGTTCTCCAGGTCGCAGTACAGCGGTGGGTAGTCGAAGTCGGGGAGGTCGGTGAACCGGTCTTCGGGAGTCCTCAGCAGGCGCACACCACCCACCCTAGGGGCTTCGCGTCAGCTGATCGAGACCGCGACGACGAGACCCAGCGCCAGGTGCGCGGCCGCGACCACGATGCTGGCCGGCGCGAACACCTCGCTCTGGATGGTGCCCTTCACGTCGATCCGGGTCGACCACTCCAGCAGCCGCACCGCCAGGACCTGGACGATGATCCCGAGCAGGCCGTAGACCAGCGAGGTGATCAGGCCCTCGGTGAGGTCGCTGGCCGAGTTGAAGATCGCGACCACCACGATGAACGCCATCGACAGCATCCCGGACGCCGTGACGATCACCGCGTTCGGCAGGCCGCGGCGCACCAGGTCGGACAGCTTGCCGGGGGTCGTCCAGTCGATCGCGTAGAACCCGACCAGCATCAGCAGCAGCCCGATGACGCCGTACAGCAGGATCGCACCGATCCCGCGCACGAGGTCGGAGCCGAACGTCTCGGCCAGCGCGAGGGTGTGGGTCACGGGGTCTCCCAGTCAGATGGTGTGGATGATCGCGGGTGGTTTATCACGATTGCGGGATGCGGTGTGGGACGAACGCGGCACCGTCGTCGGTGACCAGGCCCGCCGTCTCGCGGATGCCCAGGCCGGCCGAGCTGTCGCCGACGATCCACGCGCCCAGCGCCGGGCGGAAGCCGTCGAACTCGGGCAGCGGGTCGAAGGCCTGGTAGACGTAGCCCTCGGCGCCGTAGACGCCGCCGGTCTCGGTCTCGTAGCCGGGCGCCACGATCTGCACGTTCGCACCCTCGCGGCCCAGCTTCGGCTTGCGCACGTACTCAGTGAGGATGCCGGGCTGGTCGACGAACGCGGGCAGCAGGTTCGGGTGGCCGGGGTAGTTCTCCCACAGGATCGCCAGCAGCGTCTTGTTGGACAGCAGCATCTTCCACAGCGGCTCGATCCACAGCGTCCGCGGCAGCGACTCGGCGGCGAAGCGGCCGAACTCCTCGTCGACCACCCACTCCCACGGGTACAGCTTGACCACGGTGTTCATCGGCGCCTCTTCGAGGTCGACGAACCGCTTGAGCACCGGGTCCCAGCCGATCTCCTCGATCGCCAGCCCGACGGTGTCCAGGCCCGCCTCGGCCGCGGTCTCCTGCAGGTAGGAGGTGGTGATGTGGTCCTCGCCCGTGGGGTCGGCGCTGGACCAGGTGAAGTACAGCTCGTTGCTGGGCAGCTGGCCGCGGATCTCCTGCCAGCGCTCGACGAGCCGCTCGTGCACCGAGTTCCACTGGTCGTCGTCCGGGAAGACGTCGGTCTTCCAGTGCCACTGCAGCACCGACGCCTCCAGCAGGGACGTCGGCGTGTCGGCGTTGTACTCCAGCAGCTTCGCCGGGCCGCGGCCGTCGTAGCGCAGGTCGAAGCGGCCGTAGACGTGCGGGTCGCGGCGCTTCCACGACTCCGCGATGTGCGGCCACACCCACTCCGGGATGCCGAACTCGCGGTAGCGCTCGGTCAGCACGACGTTGTCGACGGCCTCCAGGCACATCGAATGCAGCAGCTCGACGTCGGCTTCCAGGCTGAGCACCTCGTCCATCTCCAGGACGTAGTGCACCGACTCGTCCCAGTACGGCCGGTCCTGACCGGAGCCGTAGCGGGCGGGCGTGCCGAACACCAGGCCCTGCTCTTCGACGATGCGCTGCCAGTCCCGCCGCGGCTGGGCGGTCCCCCTTCGCACCCTAGGATCCCCCGCTCTTCCCGTCGCCGCCGCTGCTCTTGCCGCTGATGCCGAAGCCGCCGCGCTGCACGGTCTTGCCCGACTGCGTCTTGACCGTGGTGTTGCCGGACGGCTTGGTGTAGGTGCCGCCGGACACCGGCTGGCCGACCGTGCCGGAGCCGCCGTAGTTGTAGCGGTACTGGCGGTACTGGCCGCCGCCGATCGGGATGAACCAGAACCCGGTGGACGAGTTGTAGTACCCGCCGTGGGTGGTGGCGTAGTTGTCGTCGCAGTACTCGTCGGGCTGGACCGTGCCGTTGCCGTCGGTGCACACCGCGTTGACCGTGTCGCCGGTGCCCGCGATGTACCAGGTCGCGACGACGGCGACCAGGCCGACGGTGACCCCGCCGCCGATCAGCACCTTCCGCCGCGTGGCGGCCTTCTGCTCCGCCTGGGCGCGCGCCTGCTCGGCGGCGGCCTCCTGGCGGGCCTGTTCCTCCAGCGCCTGTCGCCGCGCGCGCTGCTCGGCCAGCGTCGGCTCGCGCCGTTTGGCCGTCGACGGGTCCTGGAACCGCATCGAGCCGCGCGGTGGCTCTTCTTCCGGGGGCCGCCGGCCGCCCGCACCGTCTTCTGTCATCGCGCTCACCCTAACCACCCGAGGGGTGTCCCGTCCTGCAGACGCAGGCATTATGGGACCCGATGCTCGGAGATGGAGTGGAAAAGACCACGCTGCGCACCCGCTTGGTGATGGCGGGTGTGTTCCTGGGCGCCATCCTGGCGTTGTCGCTGAGCGTCGCGTTCTCGTGGGGAGGCGCCGTCAGCGGCGGCGGCGAGGTCGAGGAGTCCCCCGAGGCGAAGGCCGCGTTCACCGCGCCACCCGGCAGCTGCGTCACCTGGACGATGCCGGACGTGTCGGACATCCACGTCGTGCCGTGCGCCCAGCCGCACCTGTACGAGGTGACCGGCGTGGTGAACATCGGCGACAAGTACCCGCCGAACGCGCCGGCGCCGACGGTCGACCAGTGGCGGGACATCGCCCTGGAGCGCTGCTCGGCGGGCGTGGAGACCTACCTGAACGAGCAGCTCGACCCGTTCGGCCGGTTCACGGTCAGCGCGCTGCGGCCGGGCAACGACGAATGGGCCGACGGCGACCGCGAGATGCGGTGCGTGCTGCAGTGGGCCGCGCCCGGCGGCAAGCTGGAGCCGATCGTCGGCAACGCGGCCGGCCAGTCGCAGTCGGCGGTGTGGGAGCCGGGCACGTGCCTGGCGCTGGTCGACAAGACGGTCGGCAACCCGATCGACTGCGCGCAGCCGCACTCCTACGAGATCGTCGCCACGCTGGACCTGAAGACGAAGTTCCCGGACGGCTACCCGTCGCAGATCGACCAGAAGACCTGGCTGGACACCGAGTGCAACAAGGCGGTCCAGGACTACGCCGGCGAGGTCGATCTGGCCGCGCAGAAGCTGATCCTCACCTGGGACACCCGGGAGCAGGAGAGCTGGGACGCCGGGTCGACGCTGGTGAACTGCAAGGTCGGCGCCAAGCTGCCGGACAACAGCGGCCTCGCGCCGGTGACGGGCAGCATCCGCAAGGCGGCCCCGCCTGCAGCGCCCCCGTCGAGCCCGGGCGGGTAGCGGCGTGCCGGTGGAGATGTCGAAGGCCCGGTTCGAGGAACTGGTCGCCGACGCGCTGGACGAGGTGCCGGAGGAACTCGCCGGCGCGATGGACAACGTGGTCGTGCTGGTGGAGGACCACAACGAGGAGGCGCCGGACATCCTCGGGCTCTACCACGGCGTGGCGCTGACCGAGCGGACGAGCGACTACGGCGGCGTGCTGCCCGACCGGATATCGATCTACCGGACGCCGATCCTGGCCATGTGCGACTCGGAGGAGCAGGTGGTGGAAGAGGTGCTGATCACGGTCGTGCACGAGATCGCACACCACTTCGGCATCGACGACAGCCGCCTGCACGAACTCGGCTGGGGCTAGCAGCTCTTCGGAAGGCCCGGGCAAGGAAGTCCCTTTCGCCGCGGTCACGCGGCGCATTCAGCCAGACCTCGGCAAAACCCCCGGATGAGCTCGACTGATCGCCACCCTGCGTGGCAGCATCGGAAGCACTGGGCAATCGCGGCGCCACCGAGGGTGATCATGAAGGACAGATGCCGGACCGGCGGCTGAGCTGGCTCCTGGCGGCCAACGCGGTGGGCAACCTCGCCGACGGGATCGGCAAGGTCGCCTTTCCGCTGCTGGCCGCGACCCTCACCCGCGACCCCGTGCAGATCGGCGCGTTGTCCGCGACCCAGTTCCTGCCCTGGCTGCTCTTCGGCGTGTTCGCGGGCACCCTCGCCGACCGCGTGGACCGCAAGCGCGCCGTGCTGCTCGCCAACGTCACGCGCGCCGTGGTCGTCGGGCTGACCGCTCTGCTCGTGCACACCGGGTCGCTGTCGATCTGGCTCGTCTACGTCGCCGCGTTGCTGCTGGGCGCGGCCGAGACCGTGGCGGAGAGCGCGGGCAACGCGATGATCCCGGCGCTGGCCCGGCCGGACCAGCTGGAGAGCGCGAACAGCAAGTTCCAGGCCGCCGAGATCCTCGGCCAGACCTTCCTGGGCGGGCCGGTCGGCAGCCTCACCTTCGCGGTGTTCGCCGCGTTCCCGTTCCTGCTGAACTCCGCCGGGTTCGCGATCGCCGCGGCGCTGCTCGTCGGGCTGGCCGGCAGTTACCGGCCGAAGGCGCCCGCGGAACCGACCCGGCTGCGCACCGACCTGGTCGACGGGTTCAAGTGGCTGGGCCACCACGCGCTGCTGTGCCGGCTGGTGATCATCGCCGGCCTGATCAGCTTCGCCAGCGAGCTGGCCCAGGCCCAGCTCGTCCTGTACGCGCTGGAGGACCTCGGGCTGAGCGAGGCCGCGTTCGGGCTGTTCACGTTCGTCGGCGGGATCGGCGGGCTGATCGGCGCCGCCGTCGCGCCGCGGCTGGTGCGGCGCGCCGGGCGGCGGCCGGTGCTCGTCGCCGGCATCTTCACCGGTGGCGTCGGGTTCGGCGCGATGGGCCTGGTCCACCAGCCGGTCGCCTCCGCCGCCCTGTTCGGCCTGTTCGCGGCGGCCGTCGTCGCGGTGAACGTGGTGCTCGCGACCGCCCGCCACACCCTGGTGCCCGGCGAACTGCTGGGCCGGGTCCTCGGGGTGTGGCGGACGGTCGTGTGGGGCGCGATCCCGCTAGGCGCGCTGGCCGGCGGCGCCCTGACGCACGTGCTGGGCAGCGCGAGCGCCACCTTCGCGGTGTCCGGCGGGGCCCAGATCGTGCTGGCCGCCCTCGCCGCGCTGATGCTGTGGCGGTTTTCGATGGACCACGAGCCGGTCAGCTCTTCCTGAGCAGGAACCGCTGCACCTTGCCGCTCGGGGTCTTCGGCAGCTCGTCCACGAAGTGCACCTGACGCGGGTACGCGTGCGCGGCGAACTTCGTCTTCACCAGCTGCTGCAGCTCCGCCACCAGCGCCTCACCCGGCTCGGCGCCCGGCCGGAGGACGACGAACGCGGCCAGCACCTCGCCGCGCAGCTCGTCCGGCAGGCCGACCACCGCCGCTTCGGCGACCGCGTCGTGCTGCAGCAGCACGCTCTCCACCTCGAACGGCCCGATCCGGTACCCGGCCATGAGGATGACGTCGTCGTCCCGCGAGGCGAAGGTGAAGTAGCCGTCCGGCGACTTCGTGGCGACGTCCCCGGTCAGGTACCAGCGGCCGTCGGCGGTGAACCGTTCGGCCGTGCGGTCCGGCGCGTCGCGGTAGCCGGTGAACCACATCAGCGGGCTGTTCGCCAGGTCGACGGCCACCCGTCCCTGCTCGCCCGGCGGCGCGACTTCGTCGGCGTCGGGGCGCAGCACCTCGGCCTGCCAGCCGGGCAGCGCGCGGCCCATCGACCCGGGCCGCAGCTCGCCGCGGATGTCCGGGTGCCAGCCGTTCGCGATCACCATGCCCAGCTCGGTCTGGCCGTAGTGGTCCAGGATCGGCACCCCGAACACCTTCTCCGCCCACTCGATCACGTCCGGGTTCAGCGGCTCGCCCGCCGACGAGCAGTGCCGCAGCCGCAGCCCGTCCGGCACCGGCGCGTCCGCGTTGCGCAGCGCCCGGTAGACCGTCGGGCCCGCGGTGAAGTTGGTGACCCCGAACCGATGCAGCACCGAATACGTCAGCTCCGGGGAGAACCCGGCGTGCAGGAGCAGGCTGCGCTGCCCGAGCGCGAGCGGGGCGATCACGGCGTAGTAGAGCCCGTAGGCCCAGCCCGGGTCGGCGGCGTTCCAGAACACGTCGTCGGGCCGGTGGTCCAGCCCGTACTCCTGGTACATGCGGAACGCGGCGATCGCCCGCGCCGGGATCGGCACGCCCTTCGGCGCGCCGCTCGTGCCGGACGTGTACAGCTCGATCATCGTCCCGTCGCCGCCCACGGCCACCGGCTCGGTCTGCGGCTCGGCGCGCAGCAGGTCGGCGAACGCCAGGTCGTCGCCACTCGCCTCGCCGGCGACGATCACCCGCCGCTCGCCGGGCACCTGGTCGAGCTTGGCGCGCTGCGACGGGTCCGCGATGACCACCTGCACGCCGCCGACGCGGGTTTCGATCGCGGGCGGCGCGAACGCGGTGAACAGCGGCACCTGCACCGCGCCGAGGCGCCAGATGCCGAGCACGGCGACGACGAACTCGGCCGACTTCGCCATCAGCGTCGCCACCCGGTCGCCGCGGCCGACGCCCAGCTCGGCCAGTGCCGTGGCGAAGCGCGCGGAGGCGTCCCGCAGCTCGCCGAACGTGAGGTCGCGGCTGGTCAGGTCGGGTTCGATGACCGTGAAAGCCACGTCGCCGGCCGGGTGGTCGTCACACAGCAGCCGCGCCACGCAGGCGCCCGGGCGGTCGTAGGGGGACGTCGGTGTCATGGTCCCGATGGTCGTCGCCGCGGCCCCGGCATGCCACCCCCGGATGGGGGCCGAACAGCGTCTGGTGCGCTTGCCCGTTCGGTGCTGGAATGTCCTATGCGGATCAGCGAGGCCGAAGAGCCGCTGGCGGCCCGGCGCCGCCTGGTGCTGGCGGGTGTCGCCGGGTTCGTGGTCGGGGCCGGCATGATCGGCGTGCTGTGGGTGTCCACCACGGCGGTGAGCGGCCCGACCGCGGACGCGAAGGCCGCGTGCGCCGCGCTGGCCAGGGCCGAGCCGCTGCCGGAGGGCCGCGTGGGCCGGGGCACGCTCGAACCGGGCGTGCTGCAGCACATCATGGCGGCCGACGCGCTCGCTTCGGCGGCCGCCGAGGTCAGCTCGACCTACGACGACCTGGCCGACCACATCGACGGCGTGCGGCGGATGGCGCTGGGCCTGAACTTCGCGGACCCCAACGGCCGGCGGCACCTGGCGCAGGCCCGCGAAATCTGCGACACGATCTAGCTACTGGCCGCCGTTGCCCTTCTGGATCGTCCGGACCGTCAGCTGGTCGCCGGGGATCTTGTCACTCGCGCAGCCCGTGGTGGGCAGCTCGACGAACATCGACGCCGTCTCCTGCGGCGGGTAGATCCGCAGGCCGCGCACCGGCTGCGGCTGGCAGGTCACCGTGTCGTAGTTCTGCACGTTGACGAACCCGATCTCGGCGTAGGCGGTGTCGCCGTTGTTCAGCGTGAACGCGCCGCCCTTCTCGCCCTGCCGCACCGCCGCGGGGCCCACCTGGTGCCCGTCCTCCCCGGCGACGTAGGACACCCCCGGGAAGCCCTGGATCACGCACGGGTGGTCACTCACGTTGGTGAAGATCAGCGGCCGGTAGACGGTGCCGGCGCCGGCGTCGCCGTGGCCGAGGGTCAGCTTGAGGTCGCCGGACTTGCACAGCGTCTCGTTGGTCTTGGTGCTGGTCGCCCCGTCCGGTTCGGTCGTGGTCGCGGACGTGGACGGGCTGCTCGAGGTGGATCCGGGTGTCGTCGGAGCGCCCGACTGGGGCTGCGCGTTCTCCGTTCCCGCGGTCCCGCAACCGGCCAGCACGACCGCCAGCGCCGCCGTCGCCACACCCAGTCCGATCCGCGGTGAACTCATTCGAACCACGATCTTTCCCCTCCCTGTGCCGATCGGAGCACTACCCGGGAGACGTGTGGTCCACACGCCTGGTTGCGCCGCGTCACGCGATTTTCCGACCATCCGCCGCAACATGCGGTGAAACTACAACAAGGCGCCCTCGACCACCGGTCGAAACGTCCCCTACATGGGCAAACCGACCCAGTTCAGGCACTGCCAGCCACCGTCGGCGACGGCCTCCAGCTCGACGATGCCGGTGTTCGGGATCAGGCCCTGATCGGCCAGCTCGGGCCGCACATTCGGGGCCAGCCACTCGGCGCCGAGCCGGATCAGCCCGCCGTGCGAGACCAGCACCACGACACCGTCCGATCGGGTGAGGTCGTGACGCTGCGCGAGACCGGCGATCGCGCCGGTGAACCGCTCCCGGGCCTGCTCCCCGGTCTCCCCGCCGGGCATCGGGATGTGCAGCTCGCCGCGGGTCCAGTGGCTCACCACGGTCAGGTACTGCTCGATCGCCGCCCGGTCGCTGCGGCCCTCCAGGTCGCCGACCACGATCTCGTGCACGCCCTCGACGCGCTCCACCGCCAGGCCCAGGGCCTGCGCGAGCGGGGCCGCCGTCTGCTGGGCGCGGGTGGCGTGCGAGGCGTAGACGGCCTCCACCGGCTCGGTCGCGAGCTTCTCGGCCAGCTGCCGCGCCTGCTCGTGGCCCAGCTCGGTGAGCGGCGGCCCGGGCAACGCCGTGTCCAGCTTCTTGGCGACGTTGGCCGCGGTCTGCCCGTGCCGCACCAGGTACAGCTTCACGCCTGCTCCCCTCTCTGCACCGCGGCGACCCAGCCGGCGGCGTCGGTGAAATCCTCGTTGCGGGCGGCCGGTTCGATGGTGGCCCGCACCCCGTCGGCGCGGGCGAACGAGCCGAGGAACCGGACGTCGCGGCAGCGCCGGCGCAACGCGGCGAGCGCGTCGGCGATGCGCGGCTCGGCCACGTGGCCCTCGAAGTCGATGAAGAACCGGTATTCGCCGAAGTTCTGCTTGTTCGGCCGGGCGTCCAGGCGGGTCAGGTTGATGCCACGGGTCGCGAGTTCGGTGAGCAGTTCGGCGAGCGCGCCGGTGCGGTTGGCGGCCGCGGCGACCAGCGACGTGCGGTCCGCGCCCGTCGGTTCCGGCAGCACCACCGGCGGCCGGCGCATCAGCAGGAACCGCGTGCGGGCGTCCCGGACGTCGGCGACCTCGGTCGCCAGCACCTTGAGCGGGTAGTGCTCGACGGCGACCGGCGCGGTCACGGCGGCGTCGAACTCCCCGGCCTGGACGGCGACCGCGGCCGCCGCGGTCGATCCGGCCGCCACCGCGCGGGCGCCAGGCAGGTTGTCCGCCAGCCACTGGCGAACCTGCGCGAGCGCGTGCGGATGGCTCGCCACAGTACGGATTTCGCCGACGTCGTCCCGCGTGAGGATGCTGAAATGCACTGGCAGCAAGGCTTCCGCAACACCGATCAACGGCTCGCCGACGGCGAGGCTGTCCAGCGTCGCGGGAACCGCGCCCTCGACGGAGTTTTCCACCGGTACGCACGCCGCGTCCGCCTCGCCCCGGCGAACGGCGTCCAGCGCCTGCGGGATCGTGTCGGCGGCGACGAGTTCGTCGTCCGCCGTCATGAAGGTGCGGGCCGCCTGCTCGGTGAACGTCCCGATCGGCCCGAAATATGCGATCCGTGACACGCCGACAGGCTACGCACCGCGTGGGTTGCTGGTCTGTTCAGGCATTCGAGTGGGCCGCGTGGTTACGTGGGATCGGGTTTTTTGGCATGGTGTAGGGGTGACTGCCGAATCGGGCACCCAACCCACCGGCAAGCGAACGGAGGACCAGGTCGCACCCGCAACTCCCGCCCTGGTGCTGTGTGCCGTCGACGAACCACTCGCGAGCGCGTGGCGATCCGTTGTGGACACCATGACCGGCTCGGTGCGCGTGCACCGGGGTTCGGTGCTGGACGTGGTCGCCGACGCGGTGGTGAGCCCGGCGAACTCGTTCGGCTGGATGCGAGGCGGGATCGACGCCGTCTACGCACGCGCGTTCCCGAACGTCGAGCAGAACGTGCGCAGCACGATCCTGGCTTACCACGGCGGTGAACTGCCGGTGGGCAGTGCGGTCGTAGTGCCCACCGGCGAACCTGCGCCGGCGTGGCTGATCAGCGCGCCGACGATGCGGGAACCCGGCGAGCGGCTGCCCGCCGACACGGTCCACCCGTATCTCGCCGCGCGGGCGGTGTTCCTGCAGTGGCGCGACGGCGTGCTCGAACAGGGCGTCGCGGTGCGCGCGGTCGTGGAGACCATCGCGATGCCCGGTCTGGGCACCGGTGTCGGCGGCGTCAGCCCGGAGACGTGCGCGCGCCAGGTGGCGGCGGCCTGGGACGAGGTCTTCCGGCGGAACTAGCGCTCCGGCCCTGGTCACCGGCGGTTCCTGGCGCGCGTGTAGAAGGTCACAGCGCATTTACGCGCCGTAAGACCTACCGTTGAAGCTGCGTTACGGAGATGTCGACGCCAGCCCAGCCCACCGACGGGCAAGGAGTGTGGGAATGCCACGGGTACGTGAGCTCAGCCCGTACGTCGAGCTCCACCGGGAGCAGTGGCGGGAGCTGCGTCGCAGCACCCCGTTGCCGCTGACTGCCGAGGAGCTGCACGGCCTGCGGGGGCTCGGCGAACAAATCGATCTCACCGAGGTCGCCGAGGTCTACCTGCCGCTGTCCCGCCTGATCAACCTGCAGGTCGCGGCGCGTCAACGCCTGTACGAGGCCACCACGACGTTCCTCGGCGAGGACTGCCGCGGCACCAAGGTGCCGTTCGTGATCGGCATCGCCGGCAGCGTCGCGGTCGGCAAGTCGACCACCGCGCGCATCCTGCGCACCCTGCTCGCCCGCTGGCCCGACCACCCGCGTGTGGACCTGGTGACCACCGACGGCTTCCTGTACCCGAAGGCCGAGCTGGTGCGCCGCGGCATCATGCACCGCAAGGGCTTCCCGGAGAGCTACGACCGGCGCGCGCTGCTGCGGTTCGTCTCCGACGTCAAGTCCGGCGCCGAATCGGTCAGCGCGCCGGTGTACTCGCACCTGGCCTACGACATCCTGCCCGGCGAGGAGCAGGTCGTGAACCGGCCGGACATCCTCATCATCGAGGGCCTCAACGTGCTGCAGCCCGGCCCCAGCCTGGCGGTGTCAGACCTGTTCGACTTCTCCATCTACGTCGACGCGCACATCGAGGACATCGAGCGCTGGTACGTCGAGCGGTTCCTCAAGCTGCGCAGCACGGCGTTCGCGGACCCGGCCTCGCACTTCCACCACTTCGCCACGCTGGACGACGTCGAGGCCCGCGCCGAGGCGCGGCACCTGTGGCGCACGATCAACGAGCCGAACCTGGTGGAGAACATCCTGCCGACCCGCCCGCGCGCGACGCTGGTGCTCCGGAAGGACCCGGACCACAGCATCAACCGGGTGCGCCTGCGCAAACTGTAGGCGCGGCCTCGGCCGAATGGCTGACCGCGACCACCGAGCGGTAACCGGTTGGCCGATACCGCGGGCACCTCGCAAAGCTCACCCTGGAGGGCAGGAAATGCGCCCTGACCAGGGAGGAGGCACGCCGATGTTCGCGATCATCATCACGTGGATCGGTGCCGTGCTCGGTATCACGGTGCTGCTGGTGATGGCCTTCGGTGCGTTCGTCCTCGATTTCGAAGACGCGCTCGCCGACCGCCGCCGCAAGCGCCGGCTGGACCCGGTGGGGGTGGAAAGCCCGACCGCGGTGCCCTAGCTGTGTTGTTCGGTGAGGTTGGTGCCGCGGCTGGCTGGGGTGTTGCCGCCGATGCCGGTGTG